>NZ_CP162514.1:0-3532113 GCF_040937955.1 Pseudoalteromonas sp. SD03 | reverse complement strand
AGTAAAACTCCCAGAGATATAATTTTTATTCCCGCACATCAATAATGATTCAAAAATCACACCTGTATTGCGTTTAAATGGCTCAACAAGCAGCCCAAGACCGACTATTATGAATGCACTTTATCCACAAGTAAAAGATTGATTTTTATAAAATTGTTGATATCGATGTATAAATATAATAACAGACTGATTTAAATAGCTTTTTATTTTAAAGCCTGATTAGAGATCATAACAAAACTGGCAGCAGATCGCGACTATAATTTATGATCTAATTTACTTTTCCCATGCTTTTATTCACTTTTTATACAGGGGCTGTGGAAAACTTCTTATTTATGATGATCCTATCGGATCATGAAAATTGATCATAAATAAACATGCTTTACGCGCTCTATTATGATTGACTTTTCGTCACTTCATCTATAATATCTCGCGCTCGCAATGGCACCTGTGCCAGGATCGCGACCTGCATAGGATGTTTTAACTTTAACCGATCGGATGAGATTGTTATGAAAAGAACTTTTCAACCTAGCGTTTTAAAACGCAAACGTACACACGGTTTCCGTGCTCGTATGGCAACTGTAAATGGCCGTAAAGTATTAGCTCGTCGCCGTGCTAAAGGCCGCAAAGTTCTTTCTGCTTAATTTATAAGTGGAAGACTTTAGCTTTGGCAGGGAGTTACGTCTGTTAACTCCCTCGCATTACTCTCGCATATTTAATGAACCCGCTCGGGCTGCAACTCCTTTCTTTACTTTATTAGCAAAACCAAGTGACCAGTCAAAACCTAGGTTAGGCCTTACTGTTGCTAAAAAACGTGTAAAAAAGGCATGTCAACGAAACCGTATTAAACGTCTTGCTCGCGAAAGTTTTCGTTTAAACCAACATACTCTCGATAATATAGATATTGTGTTGATGGTAAAAAGTGGCATTGATGAACAGTCCAATGAAGAATTAACCAAACAACTAACAAAGTTGTGGCGTAAAATTAATGAACGCTGCAAACCCGGTGCCCCTAAACCGCCACCATTTAAAAAACGCCCAAACAAATCAGCTAAATCGACTAAACAAACTCAATAGCAATAGAATTACAGGGTTAATTAAGGTATCTTTAGCTCACCTTTTAATCATGCGTTTAAAATCTTAAAGTAAGTCTTTAAATACATGGTATCTATTCACTAAACATAACGTAGGGGCATGTACAACATGAGGTTACTTAAACCACTTGCTGCGTTACCAACACGTTGTTTAGTTTTATTTATCCGCGGTTATCAAAAGTGGATTAGCCCGCTATTGGGTCCGCATTGTCGTTTTAATCCAACCTGTTCTAGCTACGCTATTCAAGCAATTAATTTGCATGGTGCAGTAAAAGGCAGTTGGCTCGCAGTTAAACGCATATTAAAATGCCATCCTTTACATTCAGGTGGAGACGACCCCGTTCCTGAAAAATTAACCCGTATTAACCACCAACACGAGAAATAAGAGCTGTTATGGAATCGCAACGCACGTTTTTATTCATCGGCCTAATGCTAGTGTCGTTTTTATTATTTCAAGAATGGAATAATGACTACAACACGCCAAAAGCCGATCCTAGTGCCACTACACAAACACTAAAAGCAAACTCACCGGAATCAGATGATTATGTTCCAGCTTCATCAGACTCTGGTTTACCTGCTTCAACTACTTTATCTAAACGCTCAGTCATTGATATTACAACTGACGTGTTCAAAGTTAAAATTGACACCAAAGGCGGTGACATTGTTGAAACAGACTTAATTAATTATAAAGAAACCAAAGGCAGTGATGTTCCTTACATGCTACTTGGTGAGTTTGATGGTAAACAATACTTTTCACAAAGTGGTTTAATAGGTTTAAATGGCCCAGATGCATCTGCAAATGGTCGTCCTACTTACCAATCAGAGCAAACCTCTTACACCTTAACAGGTGATGAGCTTCGCGTTCCACTGCAATTTACCGACAGCAACGGTGTAAGCTTTACTAAGACTTATGTATTCAAAAAGGGTCAGTATGATGTTGGCTTAGAATATAAAGTTAACAACACCACCAGCGCGCCTGTACAAGTACAGCTTTACACACAAATAAAGCGTACCGTACAAGAAAAAGGCAGCATGGTTGATCAAAACTATTTAGGGGCTGCATACGGTACAGATGAGGAACCATACGAAAAGTATAGTTTTTCAGATATGGCCGATAAAAACCTAAACATTAATACCCAAGGTGGTTACGTTGCCTTTATTCAGCATTACTTTGTAAGTGCTTGGGTACCAATGCAAGATCAAGCGAATACACTTTATAGTTTAATCACTAAAAGTAACGCAGCTATTATTGGTGTTAAAGACGAAGCGGTAAATGTTCAAGCTGGTAGTGAGCAAGTACTTACTGCAACTTATTACATGGGCCCTAAAGAGTCAGATAAACTTGAAGCGATTCACACTGACCTAGACTTAACCGTTGATTACGGTTGGTTATGGTTTATCTCTCAGCCGTTATTTGTGCTATTAAAATGGTTACACAGCATTTTAGGTAACTGGGGTGTAGCAATTATTGCCATCACTATTATCGTTAAAACATTAATGTATCCACTGACTAAAGCACAGTACACCTCAATGGCTAAAATGCGTGCGTTACAGCCTAAGATGAAGGCGCTAAAAGAAAAGTATGGCGATGATCGTCAAAAATTCGGCCAAGCGACCATGGAAATGTACCGTAAAGAAAAAGTAAACCCTATGGGTGGCTGTTTCCCTATTTTACTGCAAATGCCAATCTTCTTAGCCTTGTTCTATGTATTCTTAGAGTCTACAGAACTTCGTCACGCTGAATTTGTACTTTGGCTAACTGACCTTTCTGCGAAAGACCCATACTACGTATTACCAATCTTATTTGGTGCGAGTATGTTTATAACGCAAAAACTACAACCTATGACGGTTACCGATCCAATGCAGCAAAAAATGATGACCTTTATGCCGGTTATCTTTTCTGTGTTCTTCTTATGGTTCCCATCTGGTTTAGTACTTTACTGGTTAGTGTCTAACCTTATCTCTATTGTCCAGATGTTAATCATCTACCGTGGCATGGAAAAGAAAGGTATTAAAGTAAGGGGCTAACTCCCCTTACCTACAAAAAAGGCGACCTCGGTCGCCTTTTTTAATATCTGAAATTTACTCACTAAGAATAGGCGAATAAAGCGACTTTGGTACACTGCGCTCACTAAAGCTCACACCCGTTATTGTCAGAGAGAAAATAGCTAAACCTATCGCCACGTAACCTGATATGCCTAACCACTCAAAAACAGTTTTTTTACGCTTTACTCTGAGCCAACTCATATATATGCCAGCAGCACTAACAAAACTCATAAAACCGCCGAATAGCGCTCAAATAAGTTTAGTGCCGAGGCCTGCAAAGTTACCAAAATGCAAAGGATCGGCAGTATCTTTAATACGAGGAATAAGCGGTAAATCCTCTCCTTTTTGTACTGCTAATACTGTGCCTGTCGTTGGCTTTAAATACACGCGATTGGCGCGTAAGCGAAGTAAAATATCATCGTTATAGCCACGTACTTCAATAGGTTGATTCTTTTTATTACCATAACGTATATAGCGAATATCAAGCGTCGGAAATGCCTGCTGCGCAGCGTTATAAGCCTGAGTTAAGCTTATTGGTTTTGCATTAACAGTGGGTGTTTGTTTTTTAAATTCACTAACAGCGACTGGTGGTGCAATATAATGCTTTATTTTCGCTGTTTGCAAACCATGTTCAATAAGGTACCACAGACCTGTTATGGCTATGATAGCCATAAACCACATACTCCATAACCCAAGAAACTTATGCCAATCAGACCAGCCATTACGTTTATCTAAAACCAGCTGGGCAGGCTTTTTAAAAAAGCCCTGCCACCAGCGACGATACACATAAAAACTCGAAACCAGCAGAATAACCAATAAAATACTTAAGCTTGTAACAATTAGCTTACCTATCCAGCCCATGGATAAATACATGTGCCAGTTACGTAAAAACCGTGAAGCACGTGCCCATTCACCCTCACCTAACACATGCCCTGTGGCTGCATCTAAATAAATAAACCGAAATGCGTCATCTATTTTTAGTGCAACTTCCAAAGCCAAGTACTCTTGCTTATGGCGCTGAAGATACAACACTTGTGCACCTGAATAATGCTTGTTGAGGGTATTTTCAATGGCTTGATAGTTGGTGATTGAAGAGGACGTTAACGCACGATACTTACTGTCTGTCAGGTATTCAATTTCATGACTTAGCGTCGCAAGTGTACCAGATAAACAAACAACAAAAAGCAGGACACCAACAAAGAGCCCTGCCCATGAATGCAGATTAAACCATTGTTTAGCGTTCACACGCCACCTTTAAAAGCTGTATTTAGCACTAAGATAAATACGGCGAGGTTCACCTGGGAAGTGCCCTGTACGTTCAATAAAGCCACTACTAGCATATTCTTTATCAAACAAATTTTTAACCGACAATTGCCACTGCCAATTATCTACTGTGGTTTGCCATGCCATATTATAAATAGTGTAAGGCTTAACTTGTTGACCACCTAAGCTTAGCTGTTCGTCAACATAGTCTAAACCGGCAGAAATAGAGGAAGATAAGCGAGGAAGCTCGTAGCGTGTCCAAATGCCCACTGTATTTTGTGGGGCATTAGCAAACTTATCACTATCAGGGATTTGATTACGAATGCTTTCATTCGCTTTAGTGATACGGGTATCATTATAGGCATAGTTAGCGGTCACAACCCATCGCTCGGTAATATCACCAACCACTTCAATTTCAAATCCTTTACTTTCTACTTCACCTACAGCCACCAGATCGTCAACACCATCGCCAGCCACATCACCTAATAAGCTTGCTTGGAGGATATTTTCACGAACAATATTGTAAGCAGCCAAATTAACTGCCAAGCTATCATCAAGCAGTTTACTTTTTAAACCAACTTCATTGATACGGCTTGTTTCTGGAGAAAATGGCCCACCCTTTGCCGTTTCTTGATCACTTGCACTTTGTGGAACAAAGCCCGTACCGTATAAAGCATAGGGGTAGAAAGTATCGTTAATGTTGTAAGTTGTACCCACACGATAAGTCACATCACTATCTGAAAACTCAGTTTGATTTAACTCGTCTTTATCTTCAAAGCGATCATATCTTAACCCTGCGGTGATACTCCAATTAGTGGTAATATCGAGCTGATCTTGAACATAAGCACCAAAACGAGTGCTATTCGTTCGACCTAACCGTGGTGTTATGCTATCTAAATTATAATCATCAGCCGCTGTAAGACCATACTCAGGGTTGTAAAGATCAAGCCCGGGTACAGGCCCACCTTGACTCTGTTGCTTTGCCGTACGATAAACACTTTCAAAGCTATGCTCATACCAATCACTACCCAGTAATACTTGATGTTGCATATCAGCCAATACAAACTCCGCAACCGCATTAGCCGTTAAACTAAAACCTTCATTCTCACGAACTTGATCACGAAACTCTCGATCACTCCAATCAAGCACACCATCGCCATCTGTATCATCGAGTCCTTTCGGTTCATGATAGTTTTGCACTTCTTTATTATCGAAATAACGAGCCGTAATATCCGTTCGCCAAATATCATTAATATCGTGCTTTAAAGTAGCTTGATAAACATGGGCTTCAACATTTTGAAAGTCAGTCGCTTCATTATGATTCCAGCTAATATCTGTAATAAATTGGCCATTATCATCAGCGGGGACACCGCGTAAACGTGCACCACCTAATTCTTGCTCAATAAAAGTGTATTGCGTAGTCAGCTCTGTCGCACTATTAATTAACCAAGTATAACCAAGATCAACAATGGTGTTATCGCTACTGGTATTAGTACGAAATGGATTTTCTGAATCACGATATAAACCAACACGGTACGCATGGTTATCGAGCGATTCACTTAGCGTACCAGTACTTTGTATTGCCCCACTGAAAAAGTCATCATTACCTACTTCAACTTCAATGCTGTGCTCATCGGTAAACTTTGGCTTTTTAGTTACATAATTAATAATGCCGCCAGGGTTTCCGCTACCATAAATAGCGCCCGCAGGGCCTTTTAATACGGCAACTTGTTCAATATTAAATAACTGTGGGACAGCAAAACCATTAAATGGGTCGCCTTTTACACCATCGTATAAGATCTCATCTTGGCGAAAACCACGAAACGTCACCCCGGAATAACTAAATGCGTTAACCCCTGCAATATTGCTATATAAATCGGTAATTTGACGTGCAGCCTGATCGTTAATTAACGCTTGGGGAAGAATTTGAATGGACTGCGGGATTTTCTCAATTGGGGTATTTGTGCGAGTCCCAAAACTGGATTCTGTTGGTCTGTATAAAGAAAAAGCACGGCCAACAACATCAATAGTTTCTATTTCATTTTCAATATTTTGATTTTCAGCTAGTGAAGAACCTGAAAAACTGACTAGAACAGCCAATAAAACTGGAGAATAGCGCATAAAGTTTAAGTACGTAGAAAAATAATACGCATATGCTAATGAATATAGTTATCATTTTCAATAACTGATTATTAATTAAAACTAAATAATGAAATGCTTAAAATGTATCTGCTGACGCATTTTTACATACAGCTATTCGCATGAAATAAAGCCATAGGTTACAATACAAACCAGCATTCACTTTCATATTGGCAATTTCAAACGCATGATTAATCAAGACACTATCGCAGCACAAGCAACCGCACCAGGACGTGGTGGGGTTGGTATTATTCGTGTTTCAGGCAGCCTAGCAAAGCAAGTCGCTGAGAAAATAGTAGGCAAAATACCTAAAGTTCGCTTTGCCGACTACGTGCCTTTTAATAACCTTGCAGGGGATCAGCTTGATCAAGGTATTGCAATTTACTTTGCCGGCCCACACTCATTTACCGGTGAAGACGTACTCGAACTTCAAGGCCATGGTGGCCCTGTTGTCCTTGATATGCTACTTAAAGAAATAAGTAAAATAGACGGTGTACGTTTAGCAAAGCCTGGTGAATTCTCTGAGCGTGCCTTTATGAACGACAAGCTTGATTTAACTCAAGCTGAAGCTATTGCAGATTTAATTAACGCAACCAGTGAGCAAGCGGCTAAAAGCGCCCTACAGTCACTTCAAGGTCAATTCTCTAAGCACATAGAAACCCTAGTAGAAAAAGTCATTCACTTACGTATGTATGTGGAAGCAGCTATTGATTTTCCTGACGAAGAAATCGATTTTTTATCAGACGGAAAAGTCGGCGGGGATTTGAATGCCATTATTGAGCAACTCAATGCGGTTACTAATCAAGCCAAACAAGGCAGCATAATGCGCGAAGGTATGCGTGTCGTTATTGCAGGTCGTCCTAATGCAGGTAAATCAAGCTTACTTAATGCATTAGCAGGACGAGAAGCGGCAATCGTAACAGAAATAGCCGGCACCACCCGCGATGTACTTCGTGAGCACATACATATAGATGGTATGCCACTACATATAATCGACACCGCAGGCCTGCGTGAAAGCCCAGATCGCGTTGAACAAATAGGTATTGAGCGTGCATGGGATGAAATAAACCAAGCCGATCGCGTGTTATTTATGCTTGATGGTACAGATACAGCCGATACCGACCCTCATGCTATTTGGCCAGAATTTATGGCTAAGTTACCCCAAGGTATGGGCGTGACCGTGATCAGAAACAAAGCCGATTTATCAGGTGATGTAGTCGGTATGGATCAAGAGCAACAATATCCGGTCATCAGTTTAAGTGCTAAAAATGCTGACGGCATAGAACTAGTGCGTGAGCACTTAAAAGCCTGTATTGGTTTTGATGGGGCCACAGAGGGTGGCTTTATGGCGCGTCGTCGTCACTTAGATGCCCTTGAGCATGCAGCCTACCACTTAGATACCGGTAAAACACAATTAGAAATGCATGTGGCCGGTGAAATTTTGGCTGAAGAACTGCGTTTAACGCAGCAGTATCTTAACGAAATAACTGGTGAATTTACCTCAGATGATCTACTTGGCAAAATATTTAGCTCGTTCTGTATCGGCAAATAGTCGAATTAATAAGTAACGATATAATTTATTAAGGGTGCTTAGGCGCCCTTTTTAATGCCTAATCTTACAATAACAACTCACCAAGCTGTGCTTTAATAATCCACTTTAAAAACCAAACAGACTACAAATACAGTTTAAGCTGCACTTATATCAGCCTCAATTGCCTTTAATAATGTACATAAAAGATGTAACAACGCTAATAATCACAGCAAATAGCGGCTAGAACGCCTTAATTTATAGAAAAAATAGCCGTAGTTATGCCTATTAAACACTCTAAAAGTGAAGCTATAGCATTGGTTATCCATGTTTGAATAGGGGGAATGATCAAGTCATAAAAACAAAACGTAGCTAAAAAATACGTTTTGTTCGTCTACACCACCAGCAAAATTCAGTTAAATATTCACTTTAGATCACTCAAATTTATTTTTTTTGCAGATCAGTTATCCACAATTGCGTGTTTTTTTGCTTCAGCGAGGAATTAAACGTCTTTAAAATGGGGAAATAAGCTGTATTTAATTAAAAAAGGGCTGTTTATAAAAAATAATAATGGTTATTTAGCCTGATCTGACTAAATAGATCATTTTTTAAAATTATTTTCGATCCCAATTTAAGGTTATCAACAAGCTTTATATCCACATTAAGATCAACAAGCATCTATACGTTTATTTTCAATCGCTGGTGGCAAATACTAAATATAAAATCAATGAGTTAGCAATAAAATTGCAACTTTAATTGATAGTTAAGCAGAGCTTTCCCCAACCTTATCAACAACTTGATCAGAAGATTACATTTAAAGATATTTTGTTAAACCTTTAATTATCAGGTAGTTAAGCAGTACATTTAAGTGAAGGCTTAAATAAGTACAAAAATAGTTATACAAAATGGCACTCTTAACTTTACTGTTATACTCACTGGGCTATCATAGGCGGCAATTAAAACTAATAGTGATCACAAATATTCATGAGTTCAGTAAATCTTATCGTTGGTAGTCAAATGGGATCCGCAGAATACGTTGCCGAGCAACTAAGCGATGCGCTTAATAGCCAAGGTATTAATACCCAACTACATGATCAACCTGAATTTAGTGAAATAGATCAGCAAAATACCATTTGGTTAATTTGTACATCAACCTATGGTGCGGGTGATTACCCAGAAAACCTTATTAACTTTGTTGATGAGTTATCTCAAGTTGATGATTTATCGCACTTAAAGTACACGGTCATTGCTTTAGGTGATACTAGTTATGACACGTATAACCTTGCAGGGCGTAATATAGATACGCTTTTAAGCCAAAAAGGCGCGATACAGTTAGCACCGCGGTTAGAACTGAATATTCTTGATGAAGCACTTCCAGAAGATACGGCCTTAGCTTGGTTAGACTCGTGGATAGCAAAAACAGGTCTAAAATAGAAAGATCAAGTAAAAAGTTATAAATAAAGTTACCCACAATTTACTAATAATTTAAAATATTTTGTGGATAAACACTGATTAAACTGCTTTTTTAACCATGCTTATCCATGGGATAAGATCGAGACTTGATCGGCCTGTGCATAACAGCCTGTTTTGATCAGAGCTTATTTGCCTGAAGATCCGATCATATTAACACCTTTAGATCCGATCTAATTATATGTTTTTAATCATGATCTAAAGCTTATCAACAGAAAAGCTGATCAGTAGTAGTAATAGTATTAAAAGATCTCTTTAAAAGATCCTTTATATTATTAGAGATCACTTACTTAGATCTTGAGCACTGTTTAATCATTTATCTTCTGCTAATTTCTAGGTAGAATACGCTCCCTTTTGAAGTTTACTGGTTTGATTTAAGTAGGATCCCATTAATGATTTTTCACGAAAATTTTGACGTTATCGTAGTAGGTGGTGGACATGCTGGCACTGAAGCCGCATTGGCAGCTGCCCGTATGGGGATGAATACCCTGCTGCTGACTCACAATATGGATACCCTTGGTCAAATGTCTTGTAACCCAGCGATTGGTGGCATTGGCAAAGGCCACTTAGTTAAAGAAATTGATGCTCTTGGTGGCGCAATGGCTCAGGCTATTGACAAAGGCGGGATCCAATTCCGTACGCTTAATTCTTCTAAAGGCCCTGCTGTACGAGCTACTCGTGCTCAAGCGGATCGTGCTTTGTACAAAGCGGCTATTCAGAACACACTTCAAAACCAAGAAAACTTAAAGATTTTTCAACAATCATGTGATGATCTTATCGTTGAAAACAACCGTGTAACAGGTGTCGTTACCCAAATGGGTCTGCGTTTCAGTGCTCCTAGTGTAGTACTAACCGTAGGCACATTCTTAGGTGGCCAAATTCATATCGGTCTTGAAAACTTTAAAGGTGGCCGTGCAGGCGATCCACCTTCAATTGCATTGGCTGATCGTTTACGCGAACTTCCATTTAGAGTGGATCGTTTAAAAACAGGCACACCACCACGTATTGATGCACGCACTGTTGATTTTTCTAGAATGCAAGAACAACCAGGTGATGCACCAACACCGGTATTCTCATTTATGGGTAAACAAAGTGATCACCCACAACAAATTCCGTGTTACATCACTTACACAAATGAAAAAACACATGATGTTATTCGCAAAAACTTACATCGCTCACCTATGTACTCAGGTGTTATCGAAGGAATAGGCCCACGTTACTGTCCGTCTATTGAAGATAAAATTGTCCGTTTTGCTGATAAAGATAAGCACCAGATATTTGTAGAGCCAGAAGGCTTAACGTCATACGAGTTATATCCTAACGGTATTTCAACCAGCTTACCGTTCGATGTGCAGTTAGAAATTGTGCAATCGATCACCGGATTTGAAAATGCACATATTTGTCGTCCTGGCTACGCTATTGAATATGACTTTTTTGATCCGCGCGACTTAAAACAATCATTAGAAACTAAATTTATTGATGGTTTATTTTTTGCTGGTCAGATTAATGGTACGACCGGTTACGAAGAAGCGGGCGCACAAGGTCTGATCGCAGGTATGAATGCGGCATTACAAGTGCAAGGCAAAGAATCGTGGACACCACGTCGTGATGAAGCCTATGTTGGCGTACTAATTGACGACCTAGCAACACTGGGTACAAAAGAACCATACCGCATGTTTACTAGCCGTGCTGAATACCGTTTGTTACTACGTGAAGACAACGCTGATATACGTTTAACTGAAAAAGGCCGTGAATTAGGTTTAGTTAATGATGAACGTTGGCAAGCATTCAACGAAAAAATGGAAGTGATCGCTAAAGAGAAACAGCGTATTAAAGACACCTGGATCCATAAAGATCATGCGGTTGTTGATCAAGTAAATGAATTACTTAAAACGCCACTTGTGCGTGAAGCCAGCTTAGAAGAATTATTACGCCGACCTGAAGTGCGTTATAACGACTTGATGGCCATTGAAGGACTCGGATCTGAGTTTACCAATAAGGCCGCCTTAGAGCAGGTTGAAATTCATACTAAGTACGCAGGTTACATTGCACGCCAGCAAGATGAGATCAATAAGCAGCTTCGTCATGAAGAAACAATTTTACCAAAAGAGTTTGATTATAAAACCGTCTCTGGTTTATCAAATGAGGTTGTTGCTAAGCTAATTGATGCTCGTCCAGACACTATTGGTCAAGCTTCGCGTATTTCTGGTATCACCCCAGCGGCGATTTCGCTATTATTAGTGTATCTGAAGAAGCAAGGCTTGTTGCGCAAAACTGCGTAACGGTAAAGGTACATTGTGTTACAGCAACAATTAACAACTTTGTTAGCGCAAACTGATATTGCGCTAACACAAAAACAACAGCAACAACTTGTTCGCTATGTCGAATTACTCGATAAGTGGAATAAAGCCTATAATTTAACCTCAGTACGTTTACCTCAAGAAATGATGGTTAAACATATAATGGATAGCTTAGTTGTTGCGCCTCACTTGACCGGTCATCATTATATTGATGTTGGCACAGGTCCTGGTTTACCGGGCATAGTGTTAGCTATTGCCTTACCCGATACGCAGTTTGTATTATTAGATAGTTTAGGTAAACGTGTACGTTTTTTAATGCATGTTAAACATGAGCTTGGCCTTGATAATGTGACCCCTGTGCAGTCAAGAGTTGAAGAATATCAACCAAGTGTTAAATTAGATGGCGTACTAAGTCGTGCATTTGCATCGTTACAAGATATGATTGACTGGTGTTCGCACTTAATCGATCATTCAGGTAAGTTCATTGCACTTAAAGGGGTATTTCCAAGTGAGGAATTAGACTCACTCCCTGCTGGTGTTAAGTTTGAGCAAAAAATTGCATTAGAAGTACCCGATTTAGATGCACAACGACATTTAATAATTCTTTCTAAAGACTAGGGATCAGAGACACTGTGGCAAAAGTCATCGCATTAGCAAATCAAAAAGGCGGAGTAGGTAAAACGACCACTGCCGTTAATCTCGCTGCATCTATGGCTGCAACGAAACGTAAAGTGCTGTTAATAGATCTCGATCCGCAAGGCAATGCGACCATGGGCAGTGGCGTCGACAAATATGGTGACGTCCCTACTATCTATGATTTACTCATAGAAGATAAGCCTATTGATGAGGTGATTATTAAAGAAACCTCAGGCGAGTATCATATGATTGCTGCAAACGGCGATGTGACCGCTGCAGAAGTTAAATTGATGGAATTATTTGCTCGCGAAGTACGCTTACGCAATGCACTTGAAAAAATTCAGGATCAGTACGAGTTTATTTTTATAGACTGCCCACCTTCTTTAAATATGTTAACCGTTAATGCCATGGCCGCTGCCGATTCTATTTTAGTCCCTATGCAATGTGAATATTATGCATTGGAAGGATTAACTGCATTAATGGATACGATTACGCAACTTGCTAAGTTAGTTAATCCTAACTTACAGATTGAAGGCATACTTCGTACTATGTACGATCCGCGTAATCGATTAGCAAATGATGTATCAGAACAATTAAAACAACATTTTGGCGATAAAGTATACCGTACGGTGATCCCACGTAATGTTCGACTTGCAGAAGCCCCAAGTTTTGGCGCACCGGCAATGTACTACGATCGAGCATCAAGTGGTGCGAAAGCGTATTTAGCTCTCGCGGGTGAAATGCTACGCAGAAAAGAAAAAACAACTCCCGTTGTCGCCTAACTTTGAGGTAAAAAAATAACATGTCTGCTAAAAAACGAGGTTTAGGCCGAGGACTCGATGCACTTTTAAGTTCATCTAAACCTGCACCAAGCGAAAGCAAGGAACACGACAGCGCCAATGTAACAAACGCAGTTGAAAATGCGGCACAGCCTAGCAACAGTGAATTACAAAAACTACCCATCGAGTTTTTACACTCAGGGAAATACCAACCTCGTAAAGACATGTCTGAAGAGGCACTTGAAGAACTCGCCAGTTCAATTCGTTCACAAGGGATAATTCAACCGATTGTTGTGCGCCCAGTTGCGCATAACAGTTATGAAATTATTGCCGGTGAACGTCGTTGGCGCGCGGCTCAAATTGCCAAGCTTGAGTTTGTACCGTGTATTATTAAAGATGTACCCGATGAAGCGGCCGTTGCTATTGCCCTAATTGAAAATATTCAGCGTGAAGACTTAAACGCCATGGAAGAAGCGATAGCGCTTAATCGCTTGCTTAATGAGTTTGAGTTAACGCATCAACAAGTGGCGGATGCAGTTGGTAAATCGCGTACGACTGTGACTAACTTATTACGCTTAAATAATCTTAATAACGATGTAAAGATTTTGTTAGAGCATGGTGACATTGAAATGGGTCACGCACGTTGCTTATTAGCACTTGAAGGTGAAGTGCAATCAGATGCAGCCCGTTTAGCTGTTGCAAAAGCATTGACCGTTCGCGAAACTGAAAAGCTAGTACGTTCTATTTTAGAGCCTGTTCCAGCAAAAGAAGTAATAGAAAAAGACCCAGATGTTAAACAGTTAGAGCAACAGCTTGCTGATAACTTAGGGGCAAAAGTAGAAATAAATTACAACAAAAAAGGCAAAGGGAAGTTGGTTATTTCTTACACTAATCTTGACGAGTTAGACGGTATTTTAAACCGTATCAATCAAGACTATTCCCACCATTAATTCATTGGATGTCTAAAAAGGGACATTTACAGCGATTTTGTGTTACAAAGCACCTACTCAAGTTGCAAAACTGGCAGGATTAAGTATAATTTCGCCAGTTTTCATACCCTGACAATTAGAGCGTCATAAAGGTTAATTAAAAGTGACTAATAAGTTAGCAGGCCCGTATAGGCTTGCCGCATTAAAATTAATTTGCCTTCAGGGATTTGTAGCCCTTTTAGCTGCACTAATAATTTTTATAGGTTGGGAAACCAATGCCGCACTTTCAGCATTAGCTGGTGGCGCTGTCGCAGTACTTCCTAACTTTGTATTTGCGCTTTATGCATTCAGATATATGGGTGCAAGTCGAGCAAATCAAGCGTATGCCTCGTTGAAACGCGGCAACGGATTAAAATTTATGCTAACAATCGTTTTGTTTGCACTAATGCTAAAGCTTTATCCGGTAGTTTTATTACCTTTCTTTTGTGCTTATGTGTTGGTGTTGTTTACAGGATTGTTTACACCCGTTTTTTTTAAACATTAACTTTTGGGATATAACATGGCTGCAGAAGAAGTTACTCTATCTAGCCATATTCAGCACCACTTAACCAATGCTAAGATGTGCTCGACCGACGCTGGTCTTGCCTTCAATAAAGCATGTACGGATAGTGGCTTCTGGACATGGCATGTAGATACCCTCGCATGGTCTATCGGACTAGGTCTAATATTTTTATGGATCTTCCGTAGTGCCGCAAAAAAATCAACTCTGGGTGTACCTGGGAAATTTCAGTGTTTCATTGAAATGGTTGTTGAGTTCGTTGGCGACAACGTACGCGATACCTTCCACGGTAAAAGTAAGCTAATTGCACCATTAGCATTAACAATATTCGTGTGGATATTCTTAATGAACTTAATGGATTTAATCCCAGTTGACTTCCTACCAGCATTTGCCGGCTTTGTTGGCGAAACTGCGTTTGGTATGGATTCACACGACGTATACATGAAAATTGTACCAACTACAGATATCAACATGACAGCAGCACTTGCGCTGGGCGTGTTCATTCTAATGATTGGTTACTCAATAAAAATAAAGGGTATCGGCGGTTTTATTAAAGAACTAACACTTCATCCGTTTAGTTCAAACAATACAGCTATGCAGATTCTTTTAATCCCATTTAACCTATTACTAGAGCTTATCGCATTGGTTTCTAAGCCGTTTTCACTGGCACTGCGTTTGTTCGGTAACTTATATGCAGGTGAGTTAATCTTCATCCTTATCGGTGCAATAGGTTTAATGCAACTACCGTTGCACTTTGTATGGGCTGTATTCCATATCTTGGTAATTGTATTGCAAGCATTCGTATTTATGATGCTTACAATCGTATACCTAAGCATGGCAAGTTCGGATAATCACTAATTTATAACTTTTAATTTTTACTTTTAATTACAATTGAAACTTTGGAGAAAAAAATGGAACTAGTATTAGGTCTTAAGTACATCGCAGTAGCTTTACTTATCGGCTTCGGTGCAATCGGTACAGCAATCGGTTTTGGTAACATGGGCGGTAAATTCCTTGAAGCATGTGCGCGTCAACCTGAGCTTGCACCATCGCTACAAGTTAAAATGTTTATCCTTGCTGGTCTAATCGATGCTGTAGCAATGATTGGTGTTGGTATCGCGATGGTATTGTTGTTCGTACTTTAATTTTATTTTTTGAACAGCTTACTATTTAAGGAGGAGCGGTTGTGAACTTAAACGCCACTCTTATCGGTGAATTAATTGCGTTTACGGTGTTCGTATTATTTTGTATGAAATACGTATGGCCACCACTAAACGGTGCAATTGAAGCTCGCCAGAAGAAAATCGAAGATGGTTTAGCTGCCTCTGATAGAGCCGAAAAAGACTTAGAACTTGCGCAACACAAAGCTGCAGAACAGCTTAAAGATGCAAAGGCTCAAGCGGCTGATATCATTGAACAAGCTAAAAAGCGTGCCGTGCTAATTGTTGACGAAGAAACTGTTCGTGGTCAGCAAGAGCGTGAAAAAATTATTGCTCAAGGGCACTCTGAAATTGAATCAGAGCGTAACCGTGTGACAGAAGAGCTACGTAAGAAAGTAGCAACTCTGGCTGTGGTTGGCGCAGAAAGAATTTTAGAGCGCGAAATCAATCAAGCCGCACATAGTGACATCGTTGAAAAACTTGTCGCTGAGCTGTAATTAGGAGGGTATGAGCATGTCTGAATTGACTACTATCGCTCGCCCATACGCTAAAGCGGCTTTTGAACTTGCCGTTGAAAAAGGCACCATTGAAAGTTGGAATGACATGTTGTTCTTTGCTGGCCACGTTGCCAGCAATGAACAGGCATCAACCATTTTAGCTGGATTGCCTACTGCTACTGCACAAGCTGAGTTATTTATTAACTTATGTGGTGAGCAGCTCAACGAACAAGGTCAGAACCTAGTTAAGGTGATGGCTGAAAATGGACGTTTGATTGCACTACCTGAAGTTGCTCATTTATTTTATGCTTTAAAAGCAGACTATGACAAAGAAATCGATATTGACGTGATTTCGGCAACGCC
Organism: Pseudoalteromonas sp. SD03; assembly: GCF_040937955.1. Lineage (NCBI taxonomy): Bacteria > Pseudomonadati > Pseudomonadota > Gammaproteobacteria > Alteromonadales > Pseudoalteromonadaceae > Pseudoalteromonas > Pseudoalteromonas sp. SD03. The sequence continues at coordinate 3,515,353 of NZ_CP162514.1, read as the reverse complement.
TCTTGCTGCAGCGCAGCAAGAATCATTGGTAGCGGCACTTGAAAAACGTTTCGCACGCAAAGTTAAGCTGAATTGTAGTGAAGACGCTACAGTTGTTGGCGGCCTTATTATCAAGGCAGGCGACACTGTAATTGACGGCTCTTTACGCGGTAAATTAAATCGCTTAGCCACAACACTACAATCGTAATTGGGAAAAAGAGCATGCAACTTAATTCCACTGAAATTTCAGATCTGATCAAACAACGTATTGAGAAGTTCGAAGTTGTAAGTGAAGCTCGTAACGAAGGTACAATTGTATCTGTTACTGACGGTATCATTCGCATCCACGGTCTAGCTGACTGTATGCAAGGTGAGATGATTGAGCTTCCTGGCAACCGTTATGCTATCGCACTAAACCTTGAGCGCGACTCAATTGGTGCAGTAGTAATGGGTCCTTACGCTGACCTTACAGAAGGCGTAAAAGTATACACAACTGGTCGTATTTTAGAAGTGCCTGTTGGTGCGGGTCTACTTGGTCGTGTTGTTAACACACTAGGTGCTCCTATCGATGGTAAAGGCGCTTTAGATAACGACGGTTATGAACCTGTAGAAAAAATTGCACCAGGTGTAATCGAGCGTCAATCAGTAGATGAGCCAGTGCAAACTGGTTACAAATCTATCGATGCTATGATCCCAGTTGGTCGTGGTCAGCGTGAGCTTGTTATCGGTGACCGCCAAACAGGTAAAACTGCACTAGCAATCGATGCAATCATCAACCAAAAAGACACAGGCGTTAAGTGTGTGTACGTAGCGGTTGGTCAAAAAGCATCTACTATTGCTAACGTAGTACGTAAATTAGAAGAGCACGGTGCACTTGCAAATACTATCGTAGTTGTAGCATCTGCTTCTGAATCTGCGGCACTTCAGTACTTAGCACCGTTCTCGGGCTGTACTATGGGTGAATACTTCCGTGACCGTGGTGAAAACGCATTAATCGTATATGATGATTTATCTAAGCAAGCTGTTGCTTACCGTCAAATCTCATTGCTACTTAAGCGTCCACCAGGCCGTGAAGCATACCCAGGTGACGTATTCTACCTTCACTCGCGTCTTTTAGAGCGTGCATCACGTGTAAACACTGATTACGTTGAAAAATTCACTAACGGTGAAGTGAAAGGTAAAACAGGTTCATTGACGGCATTGCCTATCATTGAAACTCAAGGCGGCGACGTTTCTGCGTTCGTACCGACAAACGTTATCTCTATCACCGATGGTCAGATCTTCTTAGAAACTGACTTATTCAACTCAGGTATCCGTCCGGCAGTAAATGCTGGTATCTCGGTATCGCGTGTTGGTGGTGCTGCACAAACTAAAATCGTTAAGAAACTAGGTGGCGGTATCCGTCTAGCCCTAGCTCAGTACCGTGAATTAGCTGCGTTCTCGCAGTTCGCGTCTGACCTTGATGATGCTACTCGTGCTCAACTTGAGCATGGTGAGCGTGTAACAGAGCTAATGAAGCAGAAACAGTACGCGCCAATGTCTGTTGCTGAAATGTCTTTGTCGTTATTCGCAGCTGAGAAAGGTTACTTAAAAGACATCGAAATCGCTAAAATTATGGATTTCGAAGCGGCTTTACTTTCTTACGCAAATAGCACATACGCAGAGCTTATGGCTCAAATCAATGAAACTGGTAACTACAACGCCGAGATCGAAGCGCAGCTTAAAGAACTTCTAGAGAAGTTCAAGTCTACGCAAACTTGGTAATTTAGTTATTAATGGTGTGCTTTATATCTTAAAGCACACCTTGATTCGGAGAGAGAGTCATGGCCAGCGGAAAAGAGATTAAAAGCAAGATCGGCAGTATTAAAAATACTCAAAAGATCACTAGCGCAATGGAAATGGTTGCTGCGTCTAAAATGAAAAAGGCGCAAGAACGAGTGGCTTCAAGCCGTCCATACGCTGAAAAATTACGTAAAGTGATTGGTCGTGTTGCTCAAGCAAATCTTGATTTTACTCACCCGTTCTTAGAAGAACGTGAAGTAAAACGAGTTGGTTATATTGTTATCTCTACTGACCGTGGTCTGTGTGGCGGTTTAAACTCAAACGAGTTTAAAAAAGTCGCATTAGAGATTAAAGCGTGGAAAGAAAAAGGCGTAGATGCTGATTTTGCTACTTTAGGTAGTAAAGCAGCTGGCTTCTTTCAACGTTTTGGTGGTCAAGTACTTGCTAAAAAAGCAGGTCTTGGAGATAAGCCTTCAGTACAGGACGTAATTGGTCCAGTAAAAATAATGCTAGATGCATTCTCTGAAGGTAAAATTGACCGTTTATTCCTGGTATATAACAACTTTGTTAATACCATGAAGCAAGAGCCAATAGTAGATCAGTTACTCCCTTTGCCAAAAGCTGAAGAAGAAGTATCTACACATGCGTGGGATTACTTATATGAACCAAACCCAGAGGCTATTTTAGAGTCTTTGTTAGTACGTTTCATTGAGTCTCAAGTATACCAAGGTGTAGTTGAAAACGCTGCCTCTGAACAGGCTGCCCGCATGGTTGCAATGAAAGCTGCAACTGATAATGCCGGTGACCTTATGGATGAGTTACAGCTTGTATATAACAAAGCTCGCCAAGCAGCAATCACACAAGAAATTAGTGAGATTTGTTCTGGTTCAGCAGCAGTTTAATGCTTCAGGCAAAGATTAACGAGAGGAATAGACATGAGTTTAGGTAAGGTCGTCCAAATTATCGGCGCCGTTGTGGATATCGAATTTCCACAAGACAGCGTGCCAGCCGTATATGACGCGCTAAAAGTAACAGATGGCGATTTAGCTGGTTTGACTTTAGAAGTTCAACAGCAGCTAGGTGGCGGTGTGGTACGTACTATCGCACTAGGTACTACAGACGGTTTACGTCGTGGTGCTGCAGTAGCAAACACAGGCGAAGCAATTCAAGTTCCAGTTGGTACTAAGACCCTAGGTCGTATCATGAACGTACTTGGTGAGCCAATTGATGAAGCAGGTCCAATCGGTGAAGACGAGCGTATGTCTATCCACCGTGCAGCACCTACTTACGAAGAGCAATCAAGCTCAGTAGAACTTTTAGAAACGGGTATCAAGGTAATCGACCTTGTATGTCCATTCGCTAAAGGTGGTAAAGTTGGTTTATTCGGTGGTGCCGGTGTTGGTAAAACCGTAAACATGATGGAACTTATCCGTAACATCGCAATCGAGCACAGCGGTTACTCAGTATTCGCAGGTGTTGGTGAGCGTACTCGTGAGGGTAACGATTTCTACCATGAAATGAACGATTCAAACGTACTTGATAAAGTATCGCTTGTATACGGTCAGATGAACGAGCCACCGGGTAACCGTTTACGCGTAGCGTTAACAGGTCTTACTATGGCTGAGAAGTTCCGTGACGAAGGTCGTGACGTACTTTTCTTCGTAGATAACATCTACCGTTACACACTTGCGGGTACAGAAGTATCAGCACTTCTTGGTCGTATGCCATCAGCGGTAGGTTACCAGCCTACACTTGCTGAAGAAATGGGTGTACTTCAAGAGCGTATCGCATCTACTAAGACGGGTTCAATTACTTCAATCCAAGCGGTATACGTACCTGCGGATGATTTAACGGATCCATCTCCAGCAACAACGTTTGCTCACTTAGATGCAACAGTGGTACTTTCACGTGATATCGCATCACTAGGTATCTACCCAGCGGTAGACCCTCTTGATTCATCTTCACGTCAGCTTGATCCACAAGTAATCGGTGAAGAGCACTACGGTATAGCGCGCGGCGTTCAAACAGTTCTTCAGCGTTACAAAGAGCTTAAAGACATCATCGCGATTCTAGGTATGGACGAGCTTTCTGACGAAGATAAGCAACTTGTATCTCGTGCACGTAAAATCCAGCGTTTCCTATCTCAGCCATTCTTCGTGGCAGAGGTATTTACAGGTGCGCCAGGTAAATACGTTTCACTTAAAGACACAATTGCAGGCTTCAAAGGTATCTTAAACGGTGAGTTTGATGATATGCCAGAGCAAGCGTTCTACATGGTTGGCTCTATCGAAGAAGCTCAAGAAAAAGCCAAAAGCATGTAATTAGGAGGGTAGTATGGCAGCTATGACTGTACATCTTGATGTAGTAAGTGCTGAAGAGAAATTATTTTCTGGTTTAGTAGAATCTATTCAAGTATCTGGTAGTGAAGGTGAGTTAGGTGTTAACGCCGGTCACGCCCCACTACTAACTGCCCTTAAACCTGGTATGGTACGTTTAGTTAAGCAATTTGGTGAAGAAGAACTCATCTATATTGCTGGCGGTACACTAGAAGTTCAACCGAACATAGTGACCGTACTTGCTGATACAGCTGTTCGTGGTGAAGACCTGGACGAGAAAGCTGCAGAGCAAGCTAAGCGTGACGCTGAAGCCCAAATGGCAAAAGGCGCATCTGCTGAACTTGATTACAATCAAGCAGCAATGCAACTAGCTGAAGCAATTGCTCAGCTACGCATTATTCAGCAATTACGTAAAAAGTAAGCCTATCTGGTTTTTAAAAGCCCACTTTATGTGGGCTTTTTTGTGCCACTAACTAACTACTTCAGCCTATCTGTAAATAAATTGATCGTTATGGCTAATATCTCATCATTATTACTTATATCTGCACGCGATCCTCGCTACAATAACCCTATTCTATTAGGTGTTACTTTGCTTAAGTTAAGATTCAGTAGTCATTGCTTAGCCTACTGAGTATTTGCACATGATGTGACTTACGTAATCTACTATGCAGCACACTTATTCTATTAAGCTAAAACAACGGAAAAAGGAAATTGTTTTAATGTCTTTAACAACGGTTATTCTTGCAGCGGGTAAAGGTACTCGTATGCGCTCTGCTCTTCCTAAGGTACTGCATAAAGTGGCAGGTAAACCTATGGTGCAACACGTTATCGATAATGCCAACGCGCTAGGTGCTACATCGACTAACTTAGTTTATGGTCATGGCGGCGAACTATTACAACAACAATTAGCCGATAATAACGTAAATTGGGTACTGCAAGCTGAGCAGCTAGGTACAGGCCACGCAGTGGCACAAGCAAACCCTCATATTAACGACGACGATACCGTACTGGTTTTATACGGTGACGTACCTTTAACTAAGCAATCGACACTTGAACGTTTATTAGCAGCAACACCTAAAAATGGCTTAGCAGTATTAACCGTTAATCTAGCAAACCCAAATGGTTATGGGCGTATGCTACGTGTTGATGGCAAGCTAGTGGGTATTGTTGAACAAAAAGATGCCAATGCAGAGCAGTTACTTATTAACGAAGTAAACACCGGCATTATGGCGGTAAATGGTAAGCTTTTAAAAACATGGTTAGGTAATTTGTCTAACAATAATGCCCAAGGCGAATACTACCTAACAGATATAGTCGCTATGGCGCACAGTGAAGGTGTAGAAATTACATCAGCACAACCAGATCACCCAATGGAAGTTGAAGGTGCAAATAACCGCGTACAACTTGCAGGATTAGAGCGTGCTTATCAAGCATGGCAAGCAGAAGAGCTGATGCTAAATGGTGCAACTCTTGCCGACCCTGCTCGCATAGATGTACGTGGCGACGTTAAAACAGGTGAAGATGTCCTCATAGATATCAACGTTATTTTTGAAGGTACAGTAACCTTAGGTAATAACGTACAAATTGGCCCTAACTGCGTACTTAAAAACTGTAGCATCGGCGATAATGTTGTTATTAAAGCCAATACATTGATTGAAGATGCATCAGTTGCGGCTAAATGTACACTCGGTCCATACGCCCGCCTTCGCCCAGGTGCAATAATGGAAGAAGACTCTCACATTGGCAACTTTGTCGAAATGAAAAAAACCCGTTTAGGTAAAGGCTCTAAAGCAAACCACTTAAGTTACTTAGGTGATGCTGAAATTGGCGAGAAAGTGAATATTGGCGCAGGCACGATTACCTGTAACTACGATGGTGTGAATAAAGCGAAAACCATTATTGGCGATAATGCCTTTATTGGCTCTAACTCATCACTGGTTGCTCCTGTAAATATTGGTGCTACAGCAACTGTAGGTGCAGGTTCTGTTATTACCAATACCGTCGCGGATGATCAGTTAGCCGTAGCACGTGGCAAGCAACGCAATTTAGATGGTTGGAAACGCCCAGTTAAAAAATAGTAATGACCATTACTTATTAAATATTTAAAGCGAGTTTTATAACTCGCTTTTTTATTGCCTAAATATTCTTAATTAATTAGATTATTCAATGACGGATTAAAATATAACTCAAGGAGGGTGCTACATGTCAGCTTATGCTCGCCGGGCAATTGTTGAAAGACAACTCGAAAGCCAGTTAAGAAGTGTTCTATCAGTAATAGTCTTATTTTAATTCAAATAAACTCAACTATTTTACCTTTAGCTATAGTTGTGACGGTTGGACTTCTTTTTACGTACTTTTTTCAGATACATCTGAGTACTCGGAGTTTTTAGCTCTCCAGCTTGTTAAGATTGAAAACAAATTAAAAGAAAAGTCTATTTTTATTAATAGTAAAAGAGAAGATTTTAATAAAGCACTGAGTGAAGATTCTTATGGAGTATTCGGTACATTATTTGGGGTTCCGAGCATAAAAATATTATGAAAATATTTAAATGGGAAAAAGTAAGTGAGAGTGATAGAAACTTCGCTTTTAAAGAATTATGTATAAATTTGTTAGGGCCTATCGTAATTTGCATTCTTTGCTTTGCTCTAATTTATACCGTCATATCAGAAATTAGTTTACTGGAAGATGTTGGGTCTAGTTCTTTTATTAAAGAAAAAAGTGGAAAGGTTCTTTTACTTTTTTTCTTTTTCCCTTTTTCTTTATTTTTTTTAGCTTCTATTCAGAAGTTATTAAATTATAAATCTGAATACTTAATGGCAGGTTTTGTTAAAGGGTTGTTTATTGCATTATCTTTATTTTTTTTGCTAGTAATCCCCTTTAACTTGTATGTAGAGTCATATATAAAAAGCAATGGCTATACTTATTGTAATTGGTATACACAACCTTCAGTTCGTGCCCCTGATGTTTGGTTGAAAAACGATGAGTTATGCTTACAAGATGGTTCTGTAATCACTAGTGATATTTATGATTGGTTTGAAATGCATAATGAAAAAAGAATTGAGCCAACACTTAATGAACTTGAAGTTTTTATACAAGAAACTAGAGCAGAGTATAATCGTTAAAATTAACTCAAAATTGCTGCTGTCATTTTTATTTAAAATAACCAGATAAGCTAAATAATTTTATAAAAGGATTCTTCTGGCTTCCAGAGGTAAATTTCACCCTAATAAAAATGAGCTATAAACAATGCCTATTTTAGAATGGGAAAAATCCGAGGAACGTTTTACAGAACAAAGCTTCGAGCATAAATTAACTGTTGTGATAGGCCTGTTTGCTTTTATATTATTTACAATTGCTTTATTTTATTTCTCTTATTATGGGTTTGTTGAAAATGTTTATTTTGATGAGTCGCTTTATTATATTCGAGAAAGCGGCTTGTTGGCTCCGATAATAGTAATGGCTCCATTTCCTGTTTTAATGACAATTGCAGGTTTACAAAAAGTATTGAACTTCCGCAATGAAAAAACAATAAGGTTAATGGTAAAGCTTATGCTGCGCGCAATACCTTTATATATAATTTTATCTATTGCTAATAGTTTTTATATTGAGTCTAAATTAACACTCGAGGGATATAGCTTTTGTAATTGGTATACCAGTCCATCATTAAGAGGTCCCGATGTTTGGCTAAAAAATGATGAATTATGCCTACAGGGTGGTTCCGTCATAATCAGTGATGTTACCGATTGGTTTGAACAGAAAAACCAACAAGGTATTGAACCTTCCGTTGATGAGTTAAAAGAGTTTATAAAAATAACTCGAAAAATGCGCGATGATTATATAAATAATATGTAGCGGCCAGTCCGTTTTAATGAGTAACAGGCCAAGCCCTATTAAAGCGAGTTTTATAACTCGCTTTTTTATTGCCTAGCTACAACTCGAATAACGACGGCCAATACGAATCGCTTTATGTCTATGGCGCACGCTCATTTACCATTTGGGATAGCAATGGGCTGGTGGTGTTTGACTCAGGCGATCAAATTGCACGAGTAACCGCTTCTGCTCATGGCAATGCATTCAATAATAACGAAGATGAAAACAAAGGCGATACTCGCTCAGATGATAAAGGGGCGGAACCCGAAGCGCTAACATTAGGTAAGGTTGGCGATAGGTTGTTTGCTTTTGTTGGCTTAGAGCGTATGGGCGCAATAATGGTGTTTGATATAACCAACCTTACAATGTGAAATTTCAAGATTACTTCTATAATCGTGGTTTAGAACCAAGTGCAGATATAAGTGGCGACCTTGCTCCTGAAGGAATTACATTTGTTCCTGCAGCGCAAAGTGCAACAAACGAAGCACTGCTTATAGTCGGTAATGAAATCTCAGGCTCAATTGCCGTATGGGAAATAACAACTCAGTAATTAGTAAAGTTTTAAGTAAAAGCGATGTAGCGGTTATCTATAAATCGCTTTTACTTCCTCCCCTCTCAATAATCATGCCTTATGTGAATGCTTTTTAATCAAAAACAGCCCTGTAGCCCTTTTTTTGTATGGTTATTGTACTAAATTGAAATTAATTTAATAAAACTGAAATAAAGCATTGACCCTCTCCAGAATATCCCTATAATGCGCATCCACTGACCCGGCAGGCAGCAATGAAAAGCGCTGAACAAACGGTAAGTGAGTCGAGTAAAACTTAGCTTTTAAATCTTTTAAAAGAAACTAAAAATTAAGTGTTGACAAAAAAATAGGAAGGCGTAATATGCGCAGCCCTGGCGAGATAAAGTTAAACGCTTTAATCGCAACGTTCTTTAACAATATAAAGCAATCATCTGTGTGGGCACTCGTACAGATTGAGTTCTAACAGCCAAGCTACTTAGGTAGTGAGGCAAACAAATTTAGAGTCTCAATCGAAACTGAGTGACCAACAGAATAATTACTTAGGTAGTTATTCAGCACAGTCAATTCAATATCGAAAGATATTAAATAAATTCAGAATTCATTGAGCTGTCGAAAGACATAAAACTTTTTAATTGAAGAGTTTGATCATGGCTCAGATTGAACGCTGGCGGCAGGCCTAACACATGCAAGTCGAGCGGTAACATTTCTAGCTTGCTAGAAGATGACGAGCGGCGGACGGGTGAGTAATGCTTGGGAACATGCCTTGAGGTGGGGGACAACAGTTGGAAACGACTGCTAATACCGCATAATGTCTACGGACCAAAGGGGGCTTCGGCTCTCGCCTTTAGATTGGCCCAAGTGGGATTAGCTAGTTGGTGAGGTAATGGCTCACCAAGGCGACGATCCCTAGCTGGTTTGAGAGGATGATCAGCCACACTGGGACTGAGACACGGCCCAGACTCCTACGGGAGGCAGCAGTGGGGAATATTGCACAATGGGCGCAAGCCTGATGCAGCCATGCCGCGTGTGTGAAGAAGGCCTTCGGGTTGTAAAGCACTTTCAGTCAGGAGGAAAGGTTAGTAGTTAATACCTGCTAGCTGTGACGTTACTGACAGAAGAAGCACCGGCTAACTCCGTGCCAGCAGCCGCGGTAATACGGAGGGTGCGAGCGTTAATCGGAATTACTGGGCGTAAAGCGTACGCAGGCGGTTTGTTAAGCGAGATGTGAAAGCCCCGGGCTCAACCTGGGAACTGCATTTCGAACTGGCAAACTAGAGTGTGATAGAGGGTGGTAGAATTTCAGGTGTAGCGGTGAAATGCGTAGAGATCTGAAGGAATACCGATGGCGAAGGCAGCCACCTGGGTCAACACTGACGCTCATGTACGAAAGCGTGGGGAGCAAACAGGATTAGATACCCTGGTAGTCCACGCCGTAAACGATGTCTACTAGAAGCTCGGAACCTCGGTTCTGTTTTTCAAAGCTAACGCATTAAGTAGACCGCCTGGGGAGTACGGCCGCAAGGTTAAAACTCAAATGAATTGACGGGGGCCCGCACAAGCGGTGGAGCATGTGGTTTAATTCGATGCAACGCGAAGAACCTTACCTACACTTGACATACAGAGAACTTACTAGAGATAGTTTGGTGCCTTCGGGAACTCTGATACAGGTGCTGCATGGCTGTCGTCAGCTCGTGTTGTGAGATGTTGGGTTAAGTCCCGCAACGAGCGCAACCCCTATCCTTAGTTGCTAGCAGGTAATGCTGAGAACTCTAAGGAGACTGCCGGTGATAAACCGGAGGAAGGTGGGGACGACGTCAAGTCATCATGGCCCTTACGTGTAGGGCTACACACGTGCTACAATGGCGCATACAGAGTGCTGCGAACTCGCGAGAGTAAGCGAATCACTTAAAGTGCGTCGTAGTCCGGATTGGAGTCTGCAACTCGACTCCATGAAGTCGGAATCGCTAGTAATCGCGTATCAGAATGACGCGGTGAATACGTTCCCGGGCCTTGTACACACCGCCCGTCACACCATGGGAGTGGGTTGCTCCAGAAGTAGATAGTCTAACCCTCGGGAGGACGTTTACCACGGAGTGATTCATGACTGGGGTGAAGTCGTAACAAGGTAGCCCTAGGGGAACCTGGGGCTGGATCACCTCCTTATACGATTTAGAACTTATTTGTTCGTAGTGTCCACACAGATGATTGTTAGTTAGTTTTACCCTTTGGGTTTACTAATTAATATGCTCTTTAAAAATTTGGAAAAGCTGATAATAAAATTCGTATGAATACATTGTATTTGTACAGAGTTTTCAAAAGTAAAAAAGAATGATAGCAGTATCATTCAGTGCCATTTAATAAACGTTTAACGTTTGTTGATTGGTATCTACTTTAGTATTCAATATTAACTTCTGGCGAAGTTAAACTGTCACAAAACAAAGACCCGTTTGGGTTGTATGGTTAAGTGACTAAGCGTACACGGTGGATGCCTTGGCAGTTGGAGGCGATGAAGGACGTATTAACTTGCGATAAGCCTAGTCAAGCTAGTAAAAAGCACTTGAGACTAGGATTTCCGAATGGGGAAACCCACCTGCTTGCAGGTATCGTTAACTGAATACATAGGTTAACGAGGCGAACGCGGAGAACTGAAACATCTAAGTACCCGTAGGAAAAGAAATCAACCGAGATTCCGATAGTAGCGGCGAGCGAAATCGGAACAGCCCTTAAGCTTATTATGTGTTAATGGAAGGCTCTGGAAAGTGCCACGATACAGGGTGATAGTCCCGTACATGAAAACGCATTTTAAGTGAAATCGAGTAGGTCGGAGCACGTGAAACTTTGACTGAATATAGGTGGACCATCATCTAAGGCTAAATACTCCCAACTGACCGATAGTGAACCAGTACCGTGAGGGAAAGGCGAAAAGAACCCCTGTGAGGGGAGTGAAATAGAACCTGAAACCGTGTACGTACAAGCAGTAGGAGCCCACTTGTTGGGTGACTGCGTACCTTTTGTATAATGGGTCAGCGACTTATATTTTGTAGCGAGGTTAACCGATTAGGGTAGCCGTAGGGAAACCGAGTCTTAACTGGGCGAATAGTTGCAAGGTATAGACCCGAAACCCGGTGATCTAGCCATGGGCAGGTTGAAGGTTGAGTAACATCAACTGGAGGACCGAACCCACTAACGTTGAAAAGTTAGGGGATGACCTGTGGTTAGGAGTGAAAGGCTAATCAAACCGGGAGATAGCTGGTTCTCCCCGAAATCTATTTAGGTAGAGCCTCGGACGAATACTTACGGGGGTAGAGCACTGTTAAGGCTAGGGGGTCATCCCGACTTACCAACCCTTTGCAAACTCCGAATACCGTAAAGTAATATCCGGGAGACACACGGCGGGTGCTAACGTCCGTCGTGAAGAGGGAAACAACCCAGACCGCCAGCTAAGGTCCCAAAGTCATAGTTAAGTGGGAAACGATGTGGAAAGGCCCAGACAGCCAGGAGGTTGGCTTAGAAGCAGCCATCCTTTAAAGAAAGCGTAATAGCTCACTGGTCGAGTCGGTCTGCGCGGAAGATGTAACGGGGCTAAACTATGCACCGAAGCTGCGGATTCAAAATTTATTTTGAGTGGTAGGGGAGCGTTCTGTAAGCGGTTGAAGGTGTACCGGGAGGTATGCTGGACGTATCAGAAGTGCGAATGCTGACATGAGTAACGATAATGCGGGTGAAAAACCCGCACGCCGGAAGACCAAGGGTTCCTATCCCATGTTAATCAGGGTAGGGTAAGTCGACCCCTAAGGCGAGGCCGAAAGGCGTAGTCGATGGGAAACGGATTAATATTTCCGTACTTGGTATAATTGCGATGGGGGGACGGAGCAGGCTAAGCAAGCATGGCGATGGTAGTCCATGTGAAAGTGTGTAGGCTAGTGACTTAGGTAAATCCGGGTTGCTGTTAGGCTGAGACACGAGACGAGTCACCAAGGTGATGAAGTTGCTGATGCCATACTTCCAGGAAAAGCCTCTAAGCTTCAGATTATACCGAATCGTACCCCAAACCGACACAGGTGGTCAGGTAGAGAATACTAAGGCGCTTGAGAGAACTCGGGTGAAGGAACTAGGCAAAATCGTACCGTAACTTCGGGAGAAGGTACGCTCCGATTGGTGATGAGACTTGCTCTTTAAGCTGATTGGAGCCGCAGTGACCAGGTGGCTGGGACTGTTTATTAAAAACACAGCACTGTGCAAAATCGCAAGATGACGTATACGGTGTGACACCTGCCCGGTGCCGGAAGGTTAATTGATGGGGTTATCTTCGGAGAAGCTCTTGATCGAAGCCCCGGTAAACGGCGGCCGTAACTATAACGGTCCTAAGGTAGCGAAATTCCTTGTCGGGTAAGTTCCGACCTGCACGAATGGTGTAACCATGGCCACGCTGTCTCCACCCGAGACTCAGTGAAATTGAAATCGCAGTGAAGATGCTGTGTACCCGCGGCTAGACGGAAAGACCCCGTGAACCTTTACTACAGCTTGGCACTGAACATTGAACCTACATGTGTAGGATAGGTGGGAGACTTAGAAGCAGAGACGCTAGTTTTTGTGGAGTCGTCCTTGAAATACCACCCTTGTAGTTTTGATGTTCTAACGTTGGCCCCTGAATCGGGGTTACGGACAGTGCCTGGTGGGTAGTTTGACTGGGGCGGTCTCCTCCCAAAGAGTAACGGAGGAGCACGAAGGTTGGCTAAGTACGGTCGGACATCGTACGGTTAGTGTAATGGTAGAAGCCAGCTTAACTGCGAGACAGACACGTCGAGCAGGTACGAAAGTAGGTCATAGTGATCCGGTGGTTCTGAATGGAAGGGCCATCGCTCAACGGATAAAAGGTACTCCGGGGATAACAGGCTGATACCGCCCAAGAGTTCATATCGACGGCGGTGTTTGGCACCTCGATGTCGGCTCATCACATCCTGGGGCTGAAGTCGGTCCCAAGGGTATGGCTGTTCGCCATTTAAAGTGGTACGCGAGCTGGGTTTAGAACGTCGTGAGACAGTTCGGTCCCTATCTGCCGTGGGCGTTTGAGAATTGAGAGGGGTTGCTCCTAGTACGAGAGGACCGGAGTGAACGAACCGCTGGTGTTCGGGTTGTCATGCCAATGGCATTGCCCGGTAGCTACGTTCGGAACTGATAAGCGCTGAAAGCATCTAAGCGCGAAGCAGGCCTCGAGATGAGTTCTCACTAGACTTTTAAAGTCTCTGAAGGGCCGTTGAAGACTACAACGTTGATAGGCAAGATGTGGAAGTGGTGTGAGCCATTAAGCTAACTTGTACTAATTACCCGTGAGGCTTAACCATACAACGCCAAACGCGTTTTATGTGATAGTTTAAGCGAAGAAGTTAATATAACTAAAGTAGATTACTTGATTACTCTTTATTATCAGAATTCCAAATTTTAGTAAGCTTGATTAAATCGAACTTACACCAAATTTGCTTGGTGACAATAGCGTTTTGGACCCACCTGACCCCATGCCGAACTCAGTAGTGAAACGAAACAGCGCCGATGATAGTGTAGCATTTGCTATGTGAAAGTAGGACATTACCAGGCTCCAAATAAGAGAAACCCGTTACAGCGATGTAGCGGGTTTTTTGCTGTTTGGGATTTAATAAAAAAACCAAGAGCCCATGCCGAACTCATTAGTGGCCGCTCTCGTACATCCTGTACTTCACGGCATTCGTATTCCTATACATCAAACAAAACAGCGCGAAGGCAAGCCTCACACAAGGCCGCATCGGCACAAAGATAGTGTCGTATTTGCTATGTGGCTCTCTACCGCTGTGGGCACTACGATATTCTACTGCGTGGTCACTACGAAGGAACGCGCCGACGCCAAATATGTGCAAGCTCGAATCTAAATTTATACCAATTCGCTTAATTAAGCGGTCTATTTTGAGGCAGGAAAAACGGGTTGATAGCTAGGCAATAAATTCGCTATTTAGTTGTTCTAAATGAGAATTTTTTAACACAGATAGCGACACGTTTAGCCCCGCAAAATGATTGAGTATTATTGCGGGTTGGTATTAGGTCTTTTGAAGGGTATATGGGCTGATAAATTCATCAGTCCATATATTTAATAATCAGCGAGGTCGTTAGCGATTAGATAAGAATACAGTAAGCTTTTTACCTATTTTTAAATGGTCGCTCGAAAGGTTATTCCATTGTTTTAGTTTAGTAATACTGACTTTGTAGTGACTGGAAATTTTCCATAAGCTATCACCCGATTTAACCTGATGTTCAATTTGGGTATCGGCTAATTGAGGGAGCACAAGCTTTTGGCCAATTCTAATGGTGTTACTTTTTAGATCGTTAAACGCTTTGAGTTGGCTAATACCCACTTTGTAGCGTTTCGCTATAACACTTAAGCTATCGCCACGTTTTACTGTGTAGTGTTGCCACTTACTATAATCATTGGAATCAAGATTAGCGAGCATGTCTTTAAATTGTGTTTGTTCAGCAACTGGAACAACAATGTGGGGCGCATCAATAATTGCTGGAAAGCGGATCACACCATGGTTTAAAAATTCAAGTTGCTGCCATTGCTTTTGGTTATCTAAAATAACAGCGTCATCAATAGGCAATACTGCAATTGTTGGGCTGTTTGAAATTGTAGGAAAAGCCATTTTTTGGCTTTTTAATAATTGTGCCGCAGCTAGTAATTTTGGCACGTACTGACTGGTTTGTTTGGGCAGTTTTAAGTTGAAAAAATCAGTGGGTTTGCCTTGTTTTTTATTATTACTAATTGCTCTAAGTACACGACCTTCACCTAAGTTATAGGCTGCTATAGCGTGATACCAATCACCATCAAAGCGCCTGTGTAAATATTCCATAAAATCCAACGCTGCTCGGGTACTGTCTATTACGTCCTGACGTCCGTCATACCAAGAGGATATTTGCACTTTAAAATATTTAGCAATGGCAGGCGTTAATTGCCAAAGTCCAGATGCATGCTTGTGCGAATAGGCACTGGCATCAAAGTCACTTTCAATTAGCGGCATTAATGCTAATTCTATGGGTAAGTTCCGCTTTTCAACCTCTGTGACTATATAATAAAGATAAGGCTCAACACGGCGACTAATTTCATCCATGTAATTTGGGTGCGATAAATACCATGCAATACGTTGCTGTACATCTGGGTGGCTAGAATTGGCAAATGTAAGCTGCGTTTGGATGCGTTGCCACACATCATCGAGTTTCTGAGGACTTAAGGGAGCTATTTGCTCAATATTTTCGTTTTGTTCTTTAACAACAATATTCGGGTTAGCTTTAATATCAGGTTGTGAAGATGGCTGTTCGGGTGTGGTTTCACAACCGGATAAAATTAACACTAATGGCAAAATGCGGATAAATCGATTTAAAGGCACGTACTAAACTACTCCGAAAAAATGAATGTGGCTAACCTAAAGCAGGTTAGCTTAACATAGCGTGAGTTAAGAATGACTTGTAGTTGAATTTAACAGTTCCTTAAATTGATCTTTATAGCGACGCGATAAGTTAAGTATTTTTCCTGTTGTAAGTTTTACTTCACTATCTCCACTTGCTAATGGCGTGATTGATTCAACCGCGTCTAACCTAACCGCATGAGAACGGTGAATGCGGCAAAATCCTTGTGGTTCTAACTGAGTTATAAGTTGTGTCATGGTTGCACGAAAAGGGTAAATTCGAGCGCCAATATGTAGATTTACATAATTGCCATTTGATTCAAGCCAATCTACTTCTGCTACGCGAACAATAAATTCTTTTCCCAGCTTTTTTACCAGTAGCCTGTCTAAGTTTACATGTTCAGCAGTATCTTCGCCTTGACTGATCGGGGCTGCTTCACCTGTTAATTGGCTCACGACATATTGATAGGTTTTAATAACAACAATCAAAAATAAGAATCCCCACAAATCTTTGCGGTATTCATAAAGTAACTCAAACCATACTAACCCAAAGTCATATTGCATACCCTGCACGGTGTAAATGAGTTTGCGGATAGCGACCATAATACCAATATGTAATAACGAAAAAGCAATGCTCGCTACTAAGTACAGTAATATTGAATGAGAGATTTTTTGCCAATTAAAGGGCTTAGCTTTTAATAACCAAACTAAAGCCGGAAACAATAATAAAGTGCTAATAGCACTCGAGTATTCCCACACAAAGGGCTCCCAGATCATAAAAGGAAGTGCGCCATCACGTTGGGCTTCCATAATATTTGAGCTGGCATTAATCGTGTTGTTTATAAAAATATAACTAGATAAAAATAATGCCGCATACCATCTCTGGTAGCGCTGAAAGTGCGATAAAGTGATCATTATTATTGTAACTCTTAAAAGACCATCATTAGACTAGCAAGATAGTGATAGATCACCAAACTTATCATCCCTGATATCCACCGCTTATCCCCACTGACTGTTTTATCAGCCTTTTGTGATTGCTTAACGCAGAGTGTTGTTCATAGTTGTTATTAATTAGTCGTAAGCTAAATCTATCATGAAACTTAAAATAGTAATTAAAAACACAACACGTAAGCTATTGCAGCCATGGTTAAATGTATTTAATCAAGGTGAAGAGTTACCATCTCGCCGTTATGATTTAGATTGGCTGAGAGTACTTGCCTTTGGCTTATTAATTTTTTACCACGCCGGCATGTTATACAGTGAAAATTGGGGCTTTCATTTTAAAAGTCAGTACTTATCCAGCGGTATTGAAAACGTCATGCTTTTATTGTCGCCATGGCGGATGGGATTAATTTGGTTTATTTCAGGTGTGGCGCTGCGCTTTATTGTTGCGCGCTTTAGTCTAGGTATGTTTTTAACTACGCGAAGTGTAAAAATATTACTGCCTTTATTGTTTGGCATTTGGTTTATAGTGCCTATTCAGCTTTATGCGCAAATGAGCCAAGAGGTTGGTTTAGCTATGAGCTTTTGGCAGTTCTACCAGCAGTTCTTTAATTTAACTAACCCTTTATTTAATCACTATCAAGCAGGGATTTGGCCTCATGTCGATGTAAACCATCTTTGGTACTTGCGTTCGTTATGGCAATTTACTTTATTGCTAGTGCTAGCGATGCCGCTGCTTCATCACGCTACTGTGCATACAATAATCACGCGTTTATGTGGGCGCTCGTTATTTACTATTTTTATTGTATTGCTATTGCCGCTGTGTATTTTAAAACTGAGCTGGCCGAGCGACACATTTAGATACCCCATGGGCGCGCTGTTCTTACTTTATGGTTACTTATTTGCTTGGCAGCCTACATTTTATAGCCAGCTACTTCGCCATTGGCGAGTGCTATTCGTGGTATTTATTTTAGGTTATTTAGTTGTCGTGCTGGGTTATCACACGATTTGGCAAAACCCTGCTGCTAGCCAATGGCAAATTACCAACATGGATATGCTGTATACTGCGCAACGGTTAATGGGCGTGTTGTTAATGCTGGCACTAGCACAACGTTTTTTGAATCACGATCACCCTAAACTGGCTTTATTAAACTGTGCAGTATTCCCTTTTTATCTATTACATCAAAGTGTGATTATTGGCCTTGCCTTTTATTTGTCGAAGCTGCAATTAGGTGGTTTTGTGGAGCCATTACTTATACTCAGCCTCACTTTCATTATTTGTTGGCTGGTGTTTCTTGCTGCGCGCCGTATCGACTTATTAAGCCCGATGTTAGGGATTAAAGTCACAGGTAAATATAAAGCATGGCAAGTTAAAGTGGGCTTTGGTTGCGGACTAATATTGGTAAGCCCGCTGATATTTAGGTTGATTTAGCATCAAAAAAATAGCTTAGAATATTTTATAAATACTTGGTTTTAAGTGGTATGTGCTACAAAACTCGGTTAGATTAAAAGGCTACTATGTGGTTATAACTACAACTTTGGCAAAGCAAACTTATTTTAGGGATGATTGATGCGTTTTTTCTTACTATTTGTATTTTTATGGTGTTTGACTAACGCAGCTTTTGCTACAACAACACCTAATTCAACGCCTGTAAATTCTGCTCCTATTATTGCTAATACGCACAATAGCCAAGATTTGATGTATCAGCAACTGTTTAGTATGCAAAGCCAGCTTGTTCGACTAGATGAAAAGCTACAGCAACAAAAATCACTCGGTAATGATATTAAGACCTTAGAAGCGGCGCAGCAAACACTCAAAGTTCAACTTGCTAACTTACAAACTAAACTCGAAGCGCAAGAAAAGCTGCAAACTAATCAGTTGAATGGGGTTGATGGGCGGATTTCTGACATAGCAAGTAATACTAATATGTGGGGCTTGGCATTGACTATTTTTGGTTTGATTATCACGGTTGCTGCAATCGCTCTCGGTTTTAGTGCAAAAAACAGAGCGGTATACGAAGCCAAGCAGGCTGCTAATATAGCCTCAGAAAGTCATATGGAAAAGTGGTTATTAGAGAATAAAGATACATTAATCGCAAATACCAAAACTGAGCTTGAAGAGGTGAGCCTTGAGCTAAAAGATCGAGCTGAGAAATTAGAAGCAGAGGCAAGGGCTGCGCTGGAAAAAGTCAAGCAAGAACAGCAACAAGCTTGGGACGCCCTCTTAGCAGAAAACAAAGATGTTGTTACCTCGAAAAGAAATAAAGAAGACAATACAGCTACCAAACATAATAAACCGAAAGTATATCAAACAGCTCAAGAATGGTTTAAAGCTGGTATAAATGCGTTCGCTAATAGTGAATATAATGAGGCTCTCAATGCCTGGAATAAGGTATTAGGGCTAGTTGACAGCGAACAAGAGCCAAAGCTTTATGCCATTACAATGGGTAACCAAGGCGTTACTTATGGGAGGCTAGGTAAGCCAAATGAAGAGCTCAACAGCTACGTAACCTTGATTGAACAGTTCAAAGGTTCATCGAATGAAGAGCTTCAAATTCAAGTGGCTAGAGCGATGTATAACCAAGGCGTTACTTATGGTCAGCAAGGGAAGTTTGATGATGCACTAAACAGCTTTATAACCTTGATTGAGCAGTTCAAAGGCTCATCGAATGAAGAGATTCAAAAAACTATAGCTAACTCAAGAACAAATATAGCTGAACAGGCTTTACTTTATGAAACGCCAGAACAGGTTCTTACTCGTGTTGCACAAGCAGAAAAATACTCAGATAACCCACAGTACTTAGCTGTGATGCAGTTTATTCGTTTTTTACTTAACGATAAAACGATTGAGGAGGTGTTTACTGCCTTAACCAAAATCCCAACAGCGACGGACTTAACGTGGAACTTTAGTGAGATTAAAGATTACCTAACCGATAATTTTGAAGGCATAAAGCAACAGCAGATTCAAGCTGTTGTGAAGTATTTTGAGCAACATAAAGATATTGAGCAATTAAGGGTTGAATTAGGAATTAAAGGCTAGCTCAATATAAATTAAATATCGCCGTAAACGGCGACCTTTAGGGCGGGCTTTAGCGTGTTAAATATCCTTGAGCTTTATCGCGGGGTTACCGGCAACAACAGTGTTCGCAGCCACATCTTTGGTTACTACCGACCCTGCGCCTACTACAGCGTTATCACCAATGGTAACGCCAGCTAACACAATAACCCCCGCGCCTATCCATACGTTATTGCCAATGGTTATCGGTGCTGCAAAGTTTTCTTTATTGAGCCGCGCCATGGGATTAACTGCATGAGATACGGCTAATAGTTGAACGTTCGGGCCAATTAAACAATCACTGCCAATGGTAATTACACCCTCACTAATAGGGGCATCCAACATAGTGCAGTTAATGTTTATAAAAGTACGATCACCTATTTGTATTTGACTGCCATAGTCACAATGAAAGCCCGCTTTAATAATTACTCCATCACCACAGTGTGAGCATAATTCTTTTATTCGCTTTAAATTACCTTTACTGGGGCTTTTATTAAATAAGCGGCAAATTTCGTGCACAGCTTTTCGCTGCGCTAGATTCTCTTTACTAATATTATTAAATGACTGCATATCAATTTTGTTTAACTTAAATAATGGTGTCTAGCTTAACCTACTTTGAGCATGATGATAATTTGAATAAAACTGCGCTTTTTTTATGCATTCACTTGCCATTTATTATGTTTCGTTTAAAATCCCCTAACTTTCGAAACGAAACTTAATAGCAGTTACTTAATGACCAAACGAAACACCCAGCAACGCCGTCATCTGATCCTTAGCCAAGTAAATGAGCTTGGTGAAGTGGCTGTTGAGACTCTTGCTGAACAGTTTCAAACATCAGAAGTAACCATTCGAAAAGACCTAACCGCGCTTGAAAAAAGTGGCTTGTTGCTGCGCCGTTATGGTGGGGCTATTGCGCTACCAAAAGAGATAGTAAGCGATGAGATCGATTCTAAGCGCAAAGTAGCAATTGCTAAGGCAGCAGCGGCGCTTATAAAAGATCATAACCGCATTATTATTGACAGCGGCCGCACTACTGCAGCGATGATCCCTGAGTTGGCTACCAAGCAGGGGTTAGTTGTTATGACTAACGCAATTAAAGTGGCAACACGTTTATTAGCACTTGAAAACGAGCCTACCCTTTTGATGACAGGTGGCACGTGGGATCCGCATTCAGAATCGTTTCAAGGGCAAGTAGCTGAAAATGTTCTATGCTCATATGATTTTGATCAGCTATTTATAGGTGCCGATGGCATTGATGTAGCGCGTGGAACAACCACGTTTAATGAACTTGTTGGGCTAAGCCAAGTGATGGCTAAAGCGGCGCGCGAAGTTATTGTGCTGGTTGAGTCAGAAAAGATTGGTCGAAAAATACCAAATTTAGAATTACCGTGGCAAACAGTAACCACATTAATAACCGACAGTGGCTTAGCAAGTGATAAGCGTGCAGCCATAGAGGCGTGTGGTGTAAAACTAATTTGCGCAGAGATTATGGAATAGCAACTACATCGTGAGTTGCTAGAATTAAAAAATTAATGGAGACACTATGTGTGGAATCGTTGGGGCTGTTGCAGAACGTCCAGTAAATAAAATCTTAGTTGAAGGCCTTAAGCGTCTTGAGTACCGTGGTTATGACTCAGCAGGTGTAGCTTTACTTGAAGGCAATACTCTTAATACAGTTAAAGCAGTAGGTAAGGTTGTAAACTTAGAGTCAGCACTTGAACAAGCTGGTGTTAGCGGTCACACAGGTATTGCACACACTCGTTGGGCAACTCATGGCGGTGTAACTGAAGCCAATGCTCACCCACATGTTTCAAGCAATCAATTAGCGCTTGTACATAATGGAATCATTGAAAACCACGCAAGCTTGCGTGCAGCACTTAAAGGCGACGGTTACGAGTTTTTATCAGACACCGACACTGAAGTCATGGTGCATTTAATTCATCAGTTACGTCAGCAGCACACGACTTTATTAGCGTCAGTTCAAGCAGCTGTTAAACAGTTTGAAGGCGCATTTGGTACCGTTGTGTTTGATAAAGCGAATGATAACGAAATTATTGTAGCGCGCTCAGGCAGCCCGTTAGTTATTGGTTTAGGCCTTGGTGAAAACTTTATTGCTTCTGATCAGCTTGCATTATTACCGGTAACTCGCAGCTTTATCTTCTTAGAAGAAGGTGATGTAGCGCGTATTACTCGCGACACGGTAGAGATTTTTGATGCAGATGGCAACGCGGTTGAGCGTGAAGTTGTTGAATCAAACATCACACAAGATGCATCAGGTAAAGGTGATTACCGTCACTACATGCTAAAAGAAATTTATGAGCAGCCACTTGCAGTACGTAACACCCTTGAAGGACGTTTAAACGACGATCGCGTAGCGATTGATGCCTTTGGCGACAGTGCACAGCAAATATTTAAAGACGTAAAACACGTACAAATTATTGCCTGTGGAACGTCATATCACTCAGGTATGGTTGCTCGTTACTGGCTTGAGCAATTTGCAGGTGTTAGCTGTAACGTAGAAATTGCCTCTGAGTTCCGTTACCGTCAATCGTTTGTACACGAAAATAGCCTGCTAGTAACGATTTCACAGTCAGGTGAAACGGCTGATACTTTAGCTGCACTGCGTTTAGCTAAAGAGCAAGGCTATATGGGGTCAATGACTATTTGTAACGTACCAGGCTCATCGCTTGTACGAGAATCAGACCTTGCCTTTATGACCAAAGCTGGTGCTGAAATTGGTGTAGCCTCTACTAAAGCATTTACTACGCAGCTTGTTGGTTTGTTAATGCTTACTGCGTCTATTGCGCAGGAAAAAGGCTTAGATCAAAGCACGATTGTTAACGCTATTAAACTGCTACCAGCTAAATTAGAGGAAACGCTATTGTTGGCTGATGGTATTGCAGACCTTGCAGAAGAGTTTGCTGATAAGCACCACTCACTGTTTTTAGGTCGCGGTTCACAATACCCAATCGCAATGGAAGGCGCGCTTAAGCTTAAAGAGATTTCATACATCCACGCTGAAGCCTATGCAGCAGGTGAGCTTAAACACGGTCCATTAGCACTTATTGATGCAGACATGCCAATTATTGTTGTAGCACCAAACAACGAATTGCTTGAAAAGCTTAAATCAAACGTAGAAGAAGTACGTGCACGTGGTGGCATCATCTATGTATTCGCTGATAAAGACTCACACTTTGAGTCAGACGACACAATGCGTGTAATCAACGTAAACCACGTAGATGACGTAATTGCCCCTGTTGTATATACAATTCCACTACAGTTGCTGTCGTACTATGTAGCGGTCATTAAAGGCACTGACGTTGACCAGCCACGTAACTTAGCAAAATCGGTTACAGTTGAGTAAAATCAACAGGTTATAGGTTTTGATTAATGTTAAAAAAGCGCTTAAGGCGCTTTTTTTGTGCCTGAAACTCTGTTAGCTTAAGTAACTTATTATTCTCTAAGGGATTAGTCATGCGTTTATTAACCGTTATTTGTTTTGTTAGCTTTTTTGCTTTTAGTTCACAAAATGCCTTTGCACAAGCTGGCATTAAACAGCAAAGTACAGATTACTCTGTGCACACGCACACTATTAAATCTACTGTTTTAAATGAAGAACGCACAGTTGTTGTGCAGTTACCAAAGAGTTATCAAGCTGAGCCAAATAAGGTATATCCTGTTATATATCGCTTAGATGGCGCGGGTAATATACCGCTTGCTAGTGCTGTTATTGAGCGTTTACAAAATGATAATCGTGCGCCTGAGGTTATTATTGTCGCTATTGAAAACACTAATCGACTTAGAGATTTTTACCCTACAGTGAATAAAGAGCCACAGGGCCCAGTTGGTGAAGGGGGCGGTGCTGCAACGTTTTTAGCGTTCTTTGAGCAAGAGCTCATTCCTTTAGTAAATAAGAACTATCGCACGCATGACTATAAGGTTATATCTGGCGCCTCTGCGGGCGGTGTATTTGCGCTATATGCTTTGCAGGCAAAGCCCGAACTATTTCAAGCGCATATTGCATATAGCCCTGCGGTTTGGTGGAATTATGGCGCATCGGTAAAAAGCACAAAATCGTTTATAACTAAAACGAAAGAACTTAACAATTACGTTTACATTAATATTGGCGAAGAAGCCGGCATAATGCGTGAAAGGTACGATGAATTGCAGCAAACTATACAATCGCATAAAGTGCGAGGGTTACGCTTCTCTAGTGATGCGTTTGATGGTATCTCGCATAACTTAACCGCTGCTGCTGGCGTATTTAATGCCTATTACAATCTATTTCTGCCTAAACAAATGCCTATAAGTGCTTTAACTGACGATGTAGCCTCTATTGATACTTATTATCAAAACTTATCTCAGCAATGGGGTGAGCAAATATCTCCACCAGATCGCGCTGTTAGATTACTTGGTTATAACTTAACGGGCAGCAAGCAGTTTACCCGTGCTATAGAGGTGTTTAAGTACAATATAAAAAACTACCCAAAATCAGTTGATGCGCTTTCTGCCCTATCTTATGGCTATGAAATGCAAGGTGATACTCGCCAAGCACTTGAACAGATGGAGTCTGCTTTAGCCATTGCAGATGACTCATATCCTTATATAAATTATTTAAGAGAAACAAAAGCTAGGTTACAAGCAGAACTTAGCAAGAACTAATAATATTGCTAACTTAGTTGTCGGCTTTTTATGAAAGCCCTTTAATTTTGGAGTGCTTACGCTGACAGTCAAATTAATTACAAGAGTAGGGCTTAAGATTCAAAGAGTGCTTTTTAAGGTGATTTTTTTTACCAAACAAATTAGAAGAAGCAATATTACTTGCTGATGATATTGCAGACTAAGAAGAGTTTACTGGTAAATACTCATACTGTGAGTCAGATGACCATGCGTGTAAACCATGTGATTGCCTCTATTGTATATACAATTCCACTACAGTTACTGTCACACTATAAAGCGGTAATTAAAGCACAGATGTTGACGAACCATGCAATTAGGCAAAGTCGGCTAAAAATTTTAAAATCAATAGGCGACAGGTTTGATATAAAAGGCGCTTTGTGCGCCTTTTTAGTCTGCGCGATTACCTAAATCATAGGCAAAGTAGCTATAGGCAATTACGAACATCAAACCAATAAATGATATATGCATTGTGCGAGCTAAAATTAAATCGATAGGTCTGGCGTGTCGTAAAATTGCTTCGTCATTAACAACCGTCGCCTTTGCGGGTTTTTGCCGCCTTATTACTTTGCCATACATGCTCACTCTTATGCCCAGCCCTTTATCCCAAAGTGGTTCATGTATCCCTTCCTCACGCATTTTTTTCTCAATATGCTTCATTGAAATACGCGTAAAGCATAAGGTTGAAATGAGGAAAAATATCAATGCTGGAAGCGACACTATAAAATAAATGATTTCGGGAATTATGTACATGATTAAAACCAATTCATATCAGAGAAGTAAGCATATATTAAGGTGCAAGATGATTTATCAACATAACACCTAACGATTATAATTTAGGCACAAAATTAATAAGCGCGCTCACCTAAGTCATATGCAAAATAACCATATACAGCTAGGGTCATCATAATTACGAAAGAGTAATGCATTGTGCGAGCTAAAATTAAATCGATAGGTCTGGCGTGTCGTAAAATTGCTTCGTCATTAACAACCGTCGCCTTTGCGGGTTTTTGCCGCCTTATTACTTTGCCATACATGCTCACTCTTATGCCCAGTCCTTTATCCCAAAGTGGCTCATGTATCCCTTCCTCACGCATTTTCTTCTCTATGTGTTTCATTGAAATACGAGTGAAGCACAAAGCTGAAATAAGAAAAGCAATTATAAATGGCCCAGTTATTATCCAGTAAAAAGTTTCAGGCATAAGATACATAGCTTAAAACCAGCTTATATTAGAGCTAAGGTCATAAACTAGACCTGAGAAACCCTTTCCAACAGCATCACCAACTTTACCTGCAGCATAACCAGCCCCCAAGCCTACACCTATAAGAATTACCCAGCCAACTGGACCCATTGCAATTGCTATTCCTACCCCTGCGGTTATAGTCGTACCGCCAACATAGGCTCCTGCAGCTGTCCCTAAACCAAAACCTGTAGCTTCCCTTACTGCACTGCGCTGCCAGTCTTTACCTGCTTTGTAATCGTCATAAACGCTATCAGCTCGAAGACCAGCATCAATCGCAATAACAAACTTTCCTGCAATGTTGGATCCTTGCTCTAATTTACGTAAGTGCTGTATGTTAGCTAAAGAAGTTAATTGCAAGGGAGCTGAACTTCTTGCGCTTCTTGCTGTATCTATGCCTCGTTGCGCATTAGACCAGATATTACCCCGTGCAGATGCTTTCACTTTGCCTTTGAATTTAACCATTTCTCTTTTAAATTCAGTGTTTAACTCTAGATGGGCTTGCTTAGCTTTGTTACCTAGTTTGATTAATTCTAATTTAGGTTGCTTGTTCTGCGATGCTTTTCTAATTTCAATTAAGCTAGTTTGGTATTTTAGAATCGCTTTTCCAAATGTACTTAATCTCACTTGGCTTGACTCTAATGAAGTAAGTGCTGCGCCAGTGGCAGTCAAGGTATCAAGATTTCTTCCAAGAACTTGTTGACTCGTTAAACCTCTTACTTTATCAACATATGGAGATATTTCCGCATCGTATAGCGCGGCAATAGCCAAAGCATCTTCATCACCGAAGTTGTTTACTATAGTACTGACATTTCTCTTTGTATGCTCAGGCCAAGACACCGTATTATCAAGTGCACAAGCTATGTCAGGACGAGAGCGCCTGAAATCACTCATATCCCCAGATTGTGGAGTTCTTAAAATGAACGGGGTTCCTTGAGGTATAAAGTTACCTATAATATGAGGGTTATCCTCTCTAAATCGCTTTAATTGCTCTAAGTCATTACTGTTAAAAGGTAAACTTGCTCGACTTTTCGTATTGAAACATAAATCAAATTGAGACATGACATTTCCTTGTATCTAAAATTAATCCATCAGGCCGCAAAAATAACACACTTGAAATGTTGAAATCAATAATACAGCGTGTTCAGCTATTATTTGTAATGATTGATGTATGTGAAAAATAGTATTAATGCAAAGTGATATTCAGTGAATCATCGTTTAATAAAACAAGATGCATTTTATTTAGATCACTAACCTCTACTTAATAGCTGCTAAATACGCTAAAATTACAGGCTACTTTTTAACAATAAGCCCGAATAAATATGACCTCAGCCGCAAGCCCTAGTACTTTTAACGATCTTGGCCTTATTCCAGAGCTACAAGCTCGTTTGTCTGATCTTGAATACTCGCAACCTACGCCGATTCAGACAAAAGCAATTCCAAGTATCTTGGCGGGGAGTGACTTAATTGCGGGGGCAAATACCGGCTCAGGTAAAACAGCAACCTTTGCTTTGCCTATGCTACAAACGCTATTTTTAGCGCAAGGTGCTAATAAAGCGCCGAGCAAAGGCAACTTTGTAACAGGGCTTATTTTGGTACCTACTCGCGAGCTGGCAGTGCAGGTAGCCGATAGTGTTAAATCGTATTCTGCTAACTTTAATGGCGCCATTAAAACGGTGGCGGTATTTGGTGGTGTGTCGGTTAATACCCAAATGCAGGCACTACGTGGTGGTGCCGATATTATCGTGGCAACCCCAGGGCGTTTACTCGACTTAATATCAAGCAATGCTATTAAGCTTGATAAAGTTTCAACCTTAGTGCTTGATGAAGCTGATCGCATGTTAAGCCTTGGCTTTACCGAAGAGCTTGCAGAGCTGTTGGCATTAATGCCAGCTAAAAAGCAAACCATGTTGTTTTCAGCGACGTTCCCAGAGCAAGTCACACAATTAACACAAAAGCTGTTAACCAATCCTGTTGAAATACAAGTTCAAAGCAAAGACGAAAGCACTTTAGTACAGCGTGTATTTACGGTTAATAAAGGTGAAAAAACCACGGTTTTGGCGCATTTAATTAAGCAGCATAAATGGCGCCAAGCGCTGATTTTTGTCAACGCTAAAAAAGACTGTGAGCACTTAGCCAGCAAGCTTGAAAAGCGCGGCGTGAATGCACAAGTATTCCATGGTGATAAAGGCCAAAGTGAGCGTACTCGCGTAATAGAAAAGTTTAAAAATGGCGAAATAGAAGTACTAATAGCCACGGATATTGCCGCCCGTGGTTTAGACATTGCCAAACTGCCAGTAGTGATTAACTTTAACTTACCGCGTAGCCCTGCTGATTACATGCATCGTATTGGCCGAAGCGGCCGTGCCGGTGAAGTAGGCCTAGCGTTATCGTTAATTGATTATGAAGACTTTCATCACTTTAGAATTATTGAAAAGAAAAACAAACTACGTTTAGAGCGCGAAGAGGTTACAGGCTTTGCAGTAAATCAAGCCAACCTTGATGCCGCACAAGCACTTAAAAATGATAAGCCAATGGCAAAGCCTGAAGGTACCGGTAAGAAAAAGAAGAAAAACAAAGCCAACCAAGAAGATGACGTATGGAGCGGCTGGAGAAAAAGATAAGCCTTAATACATATAAGTCATTAAACTCGAATTATTAAAAACCCTGCAAATTTGCAGGGTTTTTTTATTAGCTAATATTGCTAAGCAGCAAATTAAAACTTAGAAGGTGCTGGTGGCACCACTAAAGGTTGCTTAGGGTTTTCTTTAAGCTCCTTTAATAACTCTTGTACAGCACGCTCTATTGATGGGTCTTGGCCTTTATAAATAAGCTCAGGACGATCGATTACTTTAATATCTGGTGCAACACCTTCGTTTTCTATGATCCAGTTACCTTTTGTATCTAAAATACGGAATGTAGCAGCAATTACTTGCCCGCCGTCTACAAGGCTTGGGTTACCAGAAATACCAATTAAACCACCCCATGTACGGGTACCAATTAGCTTACCTAGACCAGCTTGGCGGAAGTAGTAAGGAATTGCGTCACCACCAGAACTTGAATAGCCATTTATTAGCATGGCTTTAGGACCATTGTGTGCAAACTGCGGTGTTTTAGTTGGCTCTACACCACGGCGTTTCCAATAGTTAAGCGGTTTACGCGCAAGCCAGGTGATCATATGCTCAGGAATAAAACCGCCGCCATTGTAACGGTCATCAATAATCATGGCGTCTTTGGTTGTTTGCGGCATGTAGTTTTTAAACATGGCGCGGTTACCCTCATAGGCTGTATTTGGCAGGTGCACATAGCCAATACGCCCACTTGATAGCTTATCAACGTAGGCTGCACGCGAATTAACCCAGTCTAAATAACGTAGGCCTTGCTCACTTGCTATCGGTTTTACAGTTATTTGCCATGCGCCTTTGCTACGCGGCTTGTTGTTTAGCACTAACTCTACTTGCTCACCTTGGGTGTTTTCAAGTAGTTCGTAAAAGTTAGCAACGTCTTTTACCGAGCGGCCATTTACCGCAATAATGTAATCGCCGTTATGTGCTTTTACGCCTGTAGTGCCAAGCGGTGAACGGAAATCGTCATGCCAGTTTTCACCTTTAAAGATTTGTTCTATTTTTACATAACCAGATGGGTCGCTTGCAAGCTTAGCGCCTAATAAACCATGGTTTTTACGCTCTGCTTTAGGCATATCACCCGACTGCACATAAATATGGCCAGAGTTAATTTCACCGGCAATTTCGCTAAGAACATAATCAAGGTCGCTACGATGGCTAATGGCATCAGCCATAGGTTGGTACTTTGCTAAAATAGCATCCCAATCTTGACCGTGGTGGTTTTCATCGTAGAACCAGTCACGCAGTGTACGCCAACCCTCAACATACATTTGTTGCCACTCTGCTTGCGGATTAATTTTAAGCGTCATTTTGCTTAAATCGAGCTTATTTGCGTCTAGGTCTTGTTTTGGCTTAGGTTCAATTAAGCTGTAACCGCCACCTGTATGTACAAGTAGGTGTTCGCTATTGCTTGAAATAGTGTAATTACTAACGCCTTTGGCGACTGTTTCTAGCTCACTGTTGTGATCGGTGCCTATTAGCTGTAAACCGCCATTAGCAAGAGTCAGTACGCCGTCTTTTACTGCGGTTAAGCTACGGTAATCGCCCGCTGGGGCATTAAGTGCGGTAACACGTTGCATAAAGTCATTGCTTTGCAGTGCATTTTTAACTTTTTTGTCGTCTTCTTTTTCATCTTCTTTATCTTGGACAATCGTGGCTTCGTCACTTTGTAAGGCAATAAGCGGTTTAACACTATCGTTTACTGCAGCTGCATAAATACGAGTTGCACGATTAAACATGTAATCAAACTCGTAGCTACTAAATGCCAGATTAAAGTCGCGCTCTGAGCTAAAGTAAAGGTATTGACCATCAGGCGAAAAAGTAGGGTTTTGCTCATTACTCATTTCGTCTGTTAAGCGCGTTACCTTTTTCTTTTTAAGGTTGTAGTGCCATAGCGAGGCATAACGGTTTTCGTTATTTTTAACAAATACAATGTCTTGGCTGTTAGGCGACCAAGTATATTGAGTAATGCCATCTTCGTCGTAAATACCGGTATCAATTTTGTGTTGCTTGCCCGATTTTGCATCTAACCACCAAAGTGTGTTGTTTTTATCTGAAAACAACAATTTAGAGCTATCTGGTGACCAAATGGGCGTAAAGCGCCAAATAGTGCCATTGCTAGTGAGTTGCTTAATAGCATTATTTTTACTGCGATCTTTTAAGTAAATTTCGTACTCGCCGCTTTCATCGCTCATGTAGGCTATGTAGCGCCCATTTGGTGACCAGCTTGCATCTATTTCGCGGCTTTTATCTGTGTAAGATAAGTTGCGTGTAGGCCCTTGTTTAATTGGTACACTAAACAGCTCACCACGGGCAGTAAATACAGCGCGTTTACCATCGTGAGAGAGCGACATAGAATCAATAAAATCGCTAACATTTTTGCTATACGGCATTGCGTATTGGCGCACGCCAGCAATGTTAATGCTTAGCTTAGCGCTTTTTTGTGTTTTTGCGTCAAAGCGATATAAATAACCGCCGTTTTCATAAACAATCGCATTTGGGCCAGCTGAAGGCCAAAGTACGTCAAAGTTTTTATAGTTGGTAAGTTTTTTTGGTTCGCTGCCTTTACGGTACTGGTAAAGGTTTAGCGTGTAATCACGGTCAGACACAAAGTAAATATCGTCACCGACCCAAGTTGGTTGCTGGTCGGTTGCACGGTTTGTAGTTAGTTGTTCTGAGGTGTTTTTTTCTAAATCATAAATCCATACATCTTGCGCACGACCACCACGAGTACGTTTCCACGTACGAAACTCTCGGTCAATTGGCGTATAAACATACTTGCTGCCATCTGGAGATAGCATGCCGCCACCAGTTTCTGGAATCGCTAATGGCTGTTCAAGTCCGCCATCTGCAGGAACCATGTAAGGGCGGCCCATACGTTTCCCCCATGGTGTGCGGTTAGCTCTAAATACCACATTTTTACCATCGGCGGTCCAATCTAAAACGCGGTAATCAAAACCTCCACGCGGTGGCATTGGGCCAACGTCATTATAATAAGTAAGTTGCTTTAGGTTTGAACCGTCACTGTTGATCACATAAATTTGTCGGCTACCGTTATACTCGGCTGAAAATGCAATGCGCTTACCGTCAGGGGAAAACTTAGGAAATGTTTCAAAGCCAATATGGTCGGTTAAGCGTTTGCTTTCGCCTGTTTGCGTATTCGCAATATAAATATCGCCACTGTAGACAAAGGTAACGGTTTGGTTATGGATATCAGGAAATCGGAGTAAACGAGTGTCTTTAGTCTCATAGGCCGATACACCCGGCGCGATTGCTGCAGCCAAGGCAAGAGCCAATGTTGTTAGTTTTTTCATGGAATTACGTCCTATATTAATAGCTATCCCATCATAACAATAAGGTGCAAAATAGCGATGCACTTACGATAAAAGGTCTGTTACAAAATGTGAATAAAAAAGGTTGGCAAAAAGCGCCAACCTTTAAGTAAATACGGATATGAAATTAATGTTCGTGTTCTTTTTCTGCAATACCTAACCAAGTGATAGCCGCTGGTGGGAATGTAAGTTCTAACTCGCCTTCAATCTCTAAGTCTTCTAAGTGTACTTGCACAACGTGTTGGGCTATTGGGTCGGCTACGTAAGCAAACTGACCATTTTGCGCTACTGTCATACTAAACTTCATGCCTTCAGGCATAGTTGTTACGTCTTCTTGCGTGATATCAACTTGACCTGCTAGCTCCCAGTGTATGTGATCGTCGTGCGCATGCGCCTCAAGCACATTTAAAAAGCCTAGGCTGTCTAAAACTAAAAAGTGCTCGCCATTCGCTGAGAAAGAGTAAGAAACAGCGCTTGCGCCATCGGCTAGTTGCCATTCAAATTCTTCCATTTCAGCTTTCGCAGGATTTATACTCACAATCACAGCAGGGCCGCCGCCGTGACCAGATGCAACACCAATAAAGGTTTCGCTGCCCTCATGGCCGTATATACTACCAATGCGTAAGTCGCCGACGGCATCAATATTTGCTACTTTTTCAGCGTGGTATTCGTCATCATGCTGGTGGGCTAATAGCACACCGTCACTACAGCCGAACGCTACGTAATCATAATTTTGTGCTGCGCCGTGCAAATCAGGGCATGTTAACTCTAACGTTTGTTCAAGTTCGTATTCGCCATCATGAAAGTGATAAACCCCCACTTGATCCGGTAGAACTTTAGCGATTGATGAGCTCTGTGCATCATCGCGACGAATGGTCGCTAATAAATGCTCTCCACGAGGTTCTGCTACACCATGCATATTAATGTCGTAACTAATACCAGGTAAGGTCGCTGTTGCGTTTGTTATGTCGTTATCTGTTAATACTTTAACAGACGCAGTTGTGCCTGATGCTGCATCACCATCGTAAAATACCGCTAATTTACCATCGTGCTTTACCAAGTGAGTAGGGCGACTGCCGCTAGTTAGCTCATAACTGCTAAACTCAGGGCTTTGTTCGTAATCATGAAGGTGTGCGCCGTGATCTTCACGCCATAAGCCACCGTCTATAAAGCCGAGGTAATCTTGAGCGCGGCTAGCAATCACGGCATAACGAAAGTCAGGCGACGACGATAGCGTGTTTGAATCATTAGTAAGAGTAAATGTATCAAGAAGCTCATTGTCGTCTAAGTCGAAAAAGTTCGCTTCGTTGCTATCGCCAGCAAGTATCGCAAGCCTACCTAATGAATCAATAGTGTATTCATCACCGTGGTCGCCACCATCGCCATGATCGTGGCCGTCATCAGGTACTTCTATTGGGTCTTTTTCAACAATGTTTGTTTCTGCATCACCACAAGCGGTGATTAATGTGCTGCTTATTGCCAGTGCAATTAATTTTAATTTGAATAGTTTAGTCATGATAATTTCCTTTATTTATAATTTTTTAGTGCTTAAAAGTAACCGCGAATACCTAGTGCAAAGCTACGACCTGGACGTGGCGCTATATTCTTTAAAAATGAGCTATGCACGCGCGCTTCTGTGTCTGTTAAGTTAGTGCCTCGTAGGTACACAGACACATCTTGATTTAGCACTGATAAGTCATATGAAACGCTGGCATCAAGTATTGTGTAGCCGTTTGTGGTTGTTTCTTCTGGCGCGGTACGGTCTTGTTCTTGATAACGAGTTACGTGAAGGTGCGCACTCAGCTTATTTGTTTGGTAGCTAAACTCAGTACCAAAACGTAGCGGTGGTGTGCGTGGTAAATCGCCACCG
This sequence comes from Pseudoalteromonas sp. SD03, assembly GCF_040937955.1. NCBI lineage: Bacteria > Pseudomonadati > Pseudomonadota > Gammaproteobacteria > Alteromonadales > Pseudoalteromonadaceae > Pseudoalteromonas > Pseudoalteromonas sp. SD03. The sequence continues at coordinate 3,481,688 of NZ_CP162514.1, read as the reverse complement.
TCTTTAAGGCGGGCGCGAACGTAATCTGAGAATAAATCAACTTTAAACTCATCGGTTAACTGCCATGCAAATTGGGCTTCAAAGCCATGCAAAATTACGTCATCTGTTTTAAATAAATAAACTGGGAGTTCAGATGAGTGATCATGCTCGTCACCGTGGTCATGATTATGCTCATCACCATGGTCGTGGCCGCTTTCGGCGTATAGGCCTGTGTCGATTTGGTAATAATAATTGTCGACTTGGTTGTAGAAAGCATTAAGAATGAAACCGATATCACCTTGGGTTTTACGAAACGTTAAATCAATATTGTTTGCTGTTTCTAGGTCAAGCGCTTGCTCAGATAAACCAAAATGTCCGTCTTCATGAATATCAAATAGTGCGCCTACTTCATAAGTACCAGTTCCAATGTGAGGGCCGAATGATAATAGCTCAGACACCGAAGGAGCGCGCTCAGAACGAGATACCGATAAACCCAAGTTGTAACTAGGTGCAAAATCCCACACGACACCTGTTGATAAACTTACAGGAGTGAATTCTTGTTCTACGTCAAATACGCGAGTATTGCCGGCATGTTCTTCATGAGCATGATCGTCATGAACACCTGTGTCATTGTGTGCGTGTGCATCAATGTTAGGTAGTAACACGTTATCAGCATCGATGGTTACCCGTTCAACTCGGCCACCTAATTGCACTAAAAAGTCACCAAAGTGTTTTTCTTCCATCAGTGCTATAGCAAAGCTTTGTGTTTGTGACGGTGGTGTGAAGGCCTCAGAGCCTTGCGCTTCAACATCACTGTGTTTGTAATGAAAGCTCAAACCACCATTCCACTGCGCAAACGGGTTATGCATTAAGTCTACGCGTAACTCATTGGTTTCATTTTCAAACGTGGTACCCACTGCGCCATGTTCAATTTCAGCATGTTTGTAATCTGTAAAACCTGCGCGCAGGTTTACTCTATTAAGCCATTTGTTATCAAGGTTATATTCACCTAGCAACTGCACTTTAGTTTGCTCTAAGTCGGCATATACGCTTTCCTCAGCGCTATTAACATCTTCGCCACCATGGGTGTGGCCTGGAATGCCGTATTGACGATTAAATTGCTCAATAGCTATACCTACAAAACCTTGGTCAAATAGATAGCTAGTACCTAAGGTAAAGCCGTCAGACTCTTCATTACTATTTGCAACGGTGTAATCGCCACTATGTTCTTCATGGTTATGGTCATCATGGGCTAATTCAGCGGCCACGGGTATTTCATAGTCATCGGCTTCACGCCAAAAGGCGTCGGCATAAAATGCAAAAGAATCAGTTCCTGTAGTGGCGTTAAACGAGGCTACTTTTTGATTATCAACAGAGTTGTGCTCAAGGTTCCATTCGCCGCGAGTTGTGCTGTCGGTAGGCACCCGATTATCAACTACATTAACCACACCACCAATGGCGCCGCTGCCATAAAATAATGTGGCAGGGCCACGTAATACTTCGATTTGTTTTGCGGTTGATGCCTCTGATGCAACGGAGTGATCAGGGCCAACGCGCGAAACATCACTGACATCAAGACCATTTTGAGTAATTAGAACACGCGGCCCACTTAAGCCACGAATAATAGGTGTACTGGCTACTTTTGCATGAAAGTTAGTATTAACCCCCGGGAGTTTTTCAAGGCTATCGCCAAGGGTTGCAGCTTGCTGCCGTCTTAATTGTTCGCCAGATAACACGCTAACGGGAGACGCGGATTCCATTGCCGACATGTGAATAGGCGTCGCTTCAATATCAATTACTTCAATGGGTGAACGTTCTAAGTTAAAGGTAATTGATTGGCTTTTATCATCACTAAATGTGATATCTCGATGCAGATGGGCATAACCAGGGGCGGTAATATGAAGTTCTTTTAAACCACTTTTTAAATCAGTTATTACGAACTTACCGCTTGCATCTGTTACTGCTGTTATATCTGAGCCTTCAACTTCTACAGTTGCGTTGGTCACAACTTTACCTTGGTTGTTTAGAACAACACCTTCGATGGTATTTGCAAGCGCATTTGTTGGTAGTAGGGCTGCTATAAACAAAGCTAATTGAGATTTTCGTGTCATTTGAATTCCTTTGCGAATGTTATATTGTATCAATTGTGCTTGAAATGTTATATTGTATCAATAGTTAATTAACTAAAAATCACTCAGGATATATAATTTGGCTGCTTCATCTACATAATTTAAATTAAATTTATTTAAATTCAGTGCTTTAAGTGTTTCTGTCATTGTTTAGGTGTTGTTCGTGGGGGATCTGTTTGCTGTAAAGCAAAAGTTAGTTGTTACATTTATTTAGCTCTAGTTAATAAATTTTTAGGTAAAACCACAGCGGAGGCATTGAGCAACAAGGATGGCAAAGTTAAAACATCAGCCCACTACATTAGAGTGGGTAATATGAATAAGCAGCAATTTAAAGAGATGATGGGTTTTGCGATAAAAAGATGTGAAGCCTTTGAAAAAAAATTAACGCCAAAACGTCAGCAGGTATTTGAAATTCTATTGAAAGCAAATAAACCTTTGTCTGCTTATGAGTTAACAGATCAATTTAATAAGCAAATAAATACACCGATTTTGGCAATGTCCGTTTATCGGATATTAGGTTTTTTAGAGTCGGTAGGTCTGGTACATAGATTAAAGTTAGAAAATAAGTTTATACCGTGCAGTCACGTTAATGCTGATAGAGAGCATCAACTATCGATGTTTTTAATTTGTAGCTCTTGTAATAAAGCAAGTGAGGTGAATGACCTTAACAATTCGGTTAAATCTTTGTTTAGGGAACTGAAAATGAAAGGGTTTACGCCAGCAACTTCGCAATTAGAAATCTCAGGTGTTTGTTTTGGGTGCCAGCAAAGTACCGCTAACACAATTAAAAAGAAGGATAAATAATGAAGCTGACTCAAACGACAGCAGACAAGTTTGCCATTGGGCTTTCGTTAATGTGCACGGTGCATTGTTTTGCAACACCGGTTATTTTAGCGCTGTTGCCAAGCTTTGCTGTACTACAAATAAATGGTGAACAGTTTCACTTATGGGTTCTTGCTGCAGTATTACCAACAAGCTTATTAGCTTTGAGCTTAGGCTGTAAAAAGCACAAACGTACACGTTATATGGCGTGTGGAGTTGTTGGTTTAGCTTTTTTGATAATTGCAGTATTGCTAGGTCAAGAAGAGGCCGAAAAAGCACTCACTTTAATTGGCTCCGCTTTTATCGCATTAGCCCATTGGTTTAACTACCAACAGTGTTTTAAAAAAAATAACGAAAAATGCCGCTGTTCAGGTGATAAATCAGACCAACTTGTTTAACACTGCCAGTGTTAAACATAGCGACTATGTGGCATTGTAATTATAAATATCGTTTTTTAGGTAAACTAATTTAGTGAATACTGCTTTAAAGCTTTTGCTGTTACTTTGTGTTTTCATCTGTTTTAAATTAAGCGCAAATACCCCTTACGAAATCCCTAGAAGCAGTGTTATTGAACTCACCGATCCTGCTACCAAGCGGGTGTACCCTACTTTTATTCAGCTACCTAAGTCATATGCAAAGGAGCCTAATAAAACATATCCAGTTATTTACTTAACCGATGCGCCGTACACGTTTCCTATAGTGGCAGGGGCTACACGGTTTCCTATGAATAGCGGCAAAATGCAACAGGCTATTATTGTGGCGATTGGCTATGAAAAAGACTCGAGAGGATCTAATAGTCGAATTAGGGATTACACACCGACTCAGGCTCAAAATTGGAAGAAGCAAACGGGTAATGCCAAAGGGCACGTTACGTTTTTGCAAAGCACAGTATTTACTTTTATCGAAAAAAATTACCGAGCAAGCAATACGCAAAGAACGTATATAGGTAACTCGCTAGGCGGCTTATTTGGCGCGACTATTTTATTTATAGCACCTGATTTATTTAGCAATTATATTATTGGCAGCCCGTCAGTTTGGTTTGATAACAATGCACTGCTAGCGTTAAAAGTGAATAAGCCCCAAATGCCAATAAAGGTTTATGTATCTGTTGGGGCAAAGGAAACTCGAGCCTTTGGTGAAGGGCAAAATATGGTTGAAGGCGCAGCGCAACTTGTGCAAAAAATTAACGCGCTTAATAGTGATAATATAAAATTAAAAAGTGTTGTTATTGAGGGAGCGCAGCATGCAACCGCATTCCCAACCACAGCAATACAAGGGCTCGATTGGGTATTGGGAACCAGTCAATAAGCTCGAAAGGGATTCTCGATACTTTTGTAATTAAATAAATGATATTAAAGCGCTTCAATATCGCTTTTCCACTTTACCAGCGCTGCTATGAATTCGGGGCCAATACCACAGCAGCCGCCAATAATTGTTGCGCCTAGGCTATGCCATTGCTTTGCAAACGCTACATACTCAGCGGGTGATAAGTCGCGGTAACCTTGCGAGCCTTCATTGGCTTTATAATCGCTGGCAATAGGGGTAAAGCCATTCGCAAAGGCTCCTAAATCAACATTTTTATTCTGCTGTTTTAGTACGCGATTAGTGTCGCGTAGCGCTTGTTCAATAACCTCAGGGATAGAGCAGTTAAAGAATATGCCCGCTATATTATGTTCGAGTAATGCTAAGATAGCGTCGGATACTAATTCACCAGAGCGCAATGTCGCTTGTTCGCTTACTTCATCATTTAAGGTAAATGCGTAATAACATGGTTTGTTTGAATTCTTAAGCACCCTTGCCATAACCCGCGCTTCTTCAATGTTTGATATGGTTTCACCAATCCAAACATCGACATATTCGTCTTGTGCTTTATACAGGGTATTTAAAATAGTAAATGCGCGATCACTTTGGAAAAAATCAGCACGATACGAGCTAAAGGCAGGAGGCAGTGAGCCGGCAACGAGTACCGTTTGCTTTGCGTTTTGAGCCACCTTTTTTGCAATAACCGCTGCCTGCTCAGCAAGCGCAGCACCTTGTGCTTGGTAAAGCGTTTCACCTAAGTGAAAAGGTACACAGGCATAGCTGTTAACGGTAATTATTTCAGCCCCCGCATTTATAAAAGCTTGATGCGCTTGAGTTACGCATTGTGGTGCTTCTATTAAAGCTTGTGCACTCCAAAGTGGCTGTGAAAATGGCGCGCCCATGCGTTTAAGTTCACGCCCCATACCGCCATCTAATATTATTAACTTGCTCATAATGGACTTCTATACGTCTAAATAATTAAAGCTATTCAAACATACTTTTTGAAAATTCATAATGAAACTTCATCAGGTTGAGTATGAAAAAAGTTCAACATGTTAAAGCTGTTTTTAAAAGGCACAAAAAAAGCGACTACCCAAAGGTGTCGCTTTGTTTTAATAAGGCTTAGCTTACTTATAAAAGGCTTCTACAGTGCCTTTTACTTTCATAAGTAATGGCTGACCACGACGGTCTAGCGCTTTAGGCGCTGCTACTTTAATCCAACCTTCGCTGATGCAGTATTCTTCAACGTCAAAACGCTCTTTACCGTTAAGTGTAATACCGATTTCATGCTCAAATACTTCTTCTACATAAAATTTGCTACGTGGGTTGATAGACAGTTGATTTGGTAATTCTGGTTTGTTTGTATCAGTCATATTGGTGATCTGCGTTGAATTAATTATGCGCTATTGTAGGCAATAGCTGGCTTATGCTCAAGCACGACATTCATAAACTGAGCGGCTTTTAGTTTTATCGTTATATGTTTGAGCTTATTGCCTCAGCGGTGCTGTGAGCCAGCTCTATAAAAGCGGCTGTTGCGGCACTTTGGTAAGCATCTTGTCGCTGTAATAACACAGCGGTACGTTTTAATAATGAAGGTGCAAGAGTAATGGCAACTAACTCTTCGTGTTTACTCGCTATGTTAGAGGGAAGCAAAGTAGCTAGTTGTGTATGGCGCACTATTTCAATAACGGCACTGAGTGAATTGGCTTCCATAAGTACATTAGGCTGCACCTTGTGTTGGCGACAATGACGTTCAATTTGTTCGCGAGTTGCAAACTCATTACTGAGCAGCACCAGTGATTGTTCATTTAAAGTGCTCAGGTCAATACGGTGTTTGCTAGCTAAAGCATGGTGTTTATTTACTACTAAAGCGAGTGTCTCTTGTAATAAAGTTTGGGCGTGTATGTCTGCACTATGGTTGCCTTCAAAGGCTATACCTACATCAAACTCATCATCTAACAAACGATTTTCCATGCGTTCTTGCGACATTTCTTCCATGCTTAAGGTGATGTTGGGGTAGTGCTGATGAAATGCGTTGACTAATGGCCCAATAAAATAAGTAGTAAACGTCGGCGTAATAGTCACTCGCAATGACCCCCGGCTGAGGTTTTGTACATCATGAATCGCCCGCTTACCTTCTTCTAAATCCTGCAAGGCTCTGTGTGCATAACGAGCATATACCTCACCTGCATCAGTTAATTTTACGCTGCGCCCTGAGCGGTCAAATAAAGGTGCACCGAGGGTTTCTTCAAGCTGTTTAATTTGTTGCGACAACGCAGGTTGAGACACATATAAGGATGCTGCTGCTTTGGTAAAGTTTTTGTGTTTGGCAACGGCCAAAAAGTAATTGATGTGGCGAAGTATCATAGCTAACTATAAGTATTTCTTATCGGTATCATAATATACCAGTCTTTTACCTTATTAAAAAGCGGGCGTAATATTCATCTCATCGACAATATAGAGACACCCGTTATGAAAGATATCATTGAAGGTTTTTTAAAGTTTCAAAGTGATGCATACCCAGAGCGTGCCGATTTATTTAAAAATTTGGCTACTAAGCAAAATCCACGGACTTTGTTTATTTCATGTTCTGACAGTCGTTTAGTGCCTGAGCTCGTAACACAACGTGAACCTGGTGGATTATTTGTTATTCGCAATGCCGGAAACATCGTCCCATCTTATGGGCCTGAGCCTGGCGGGGTTTCTGCATCAGTTGAATATGCAGTTACTGCACTGCAAGTAACCGATGTGGTTATTTGCGGCCATTCTGATTGCGGAGCAATGACGGCAATAGCAACCTGTAAGTGCATGGATCACATGCCTGCTGTTGGCAGTTGGCTGCGCTATGCAGACTCAGCTCGTATTGTTAATGAAGCGCGCAATCACGCAAATGAACGTGATCGCATTGAAGCTATGGTACGCGAAAATGTGATTGCACAACTAGAAAACATTAAAACTCACCCATCGGTGCGTCTTGCGCTTGGCGAAGGTCGCTTGGCATTACATGGCTGGGTTTATGATATCGAATCTGGCGGCATTGAAGCTTTAAATGGCGCAACGAATACGTTTGTTTCCCTTGCCGAACATACCGATGTTCGTGCATATCCAATTCAGCTTCCTGTAGCTGTTTAACCAACCATTGTAAGAGGTACTATTATGATCCAATCTCAAGTGAGCAACACGGCGCGCCTAGCATTAACCGATATAATTATTGCTGCAAAAGCAGAAAAAAATCTGTCGTTTGAACAAATTGCAGAGGGCACAGGTTTAAGCGACGTTTACGTGACGGCGGCTTTATTAGGCCAGCACCCATTGCCTGCAGAGGTCGCTGAAAAAGTGGCACAAACGCTGGGCCTTGATGCAAGTGCGGTTGAGTTACTTAAAGCTATTCCACTACGCGGTAGTGTCGAAAACAATATGCCAACCGATCCGACTATTTACCGTTTTTATGAAATGATGCAAGTATACGGTACAACGTTTAAGGCATTAGTTCATGAGCAGTTTGGCGACGGTATTATTAGTGCAATTAACTTTAAAGTAGATATGAAAAAAGTTGAAGATCCTGAAGGTGGCTCACGTGCTGTAATTACGCTTGATGGTAAGTTCTTACCTTACAAGCCTTTCTAAACGCTTTATAATATTTTGTAAATAAACAGTCGGCGCTAAGCGCCGGCTTTTTTTGGTTATTAAGGATGGTTTTTATTGATGAGTAATCACAGCACTTCTACTTCTTCTTATGCATCGGCACTTTCGCTTTTTTGGCCAATGTTAATTATTGCTGTGCTCGCAATGACCTTACGACCCACGCTTACCTCTACCGGCCCATTACTTGAAGAAATTCGTTTAAGCACTGGGCTTGGTTTACAAGGGGCGTCTTTGTTAACTGTACTCCCTATGTTTTGTATGGGTGTGTTTCCATTATTACTTCCTTGGCTTGGGCGTTATTTAAGTGAAAATGCGTGGATTGCTGGTGGATTGTTTGCAATTGCATTAGCTGGTTTTTGGCGTTTGTGGCTTGGCAGTGGTTGGGCGTTAATAATCAGTGCGCTATTAGGCGGTACAGGCATTGCAATAGTGCAAGCGATGGCTCCAGGAGTGGTTAAACGTTGGTATCCACAGCGAGTTCCTTTAGCTATGGGGGTATATTCTGCCTCACTTATGGCAGGCGGTGGTATAGCTGCAATATTAACGCCGCGGGTGGCGGTGCACTATGGCAGTTGGCAAGCAGGGCTTGGAGTGTGGCTTATTATTCCTGTTATTGCTCTGTTGCTTTGGTGGTTAAGGCCGCAGGAGCCGATGGACGCAAAGCATAACAGTATTAAGCTTAATTTATTTTTTAACCAGCGAGCATGGTTACTTGCTGCCTATTTTGGACTCGCTAATGGCGGTTACGCGTGCATGATTGCTTGGTTACCTAGTTACGCTCAGGATTTAGGATGGAGTGCACAAAATAGTGGGGAGCTTATTGGCGTTATGACTGTTTTTCAGGTAATTGGTGCATTGGGTGCACCGGTACTTTCAGCACACCGCTTAGACAGGCGACCTTGGTTATTTTTTGCTGTTGCGATTCAGCTAATAGGTTTTATAGGATTAATATTGATGCCCGATTCTATGATGAACGTTTGGGTGGGGATGATAGGGTGTGGTTTAGGTGCTTGTTTTTCGCTAACACTCACCGTGGCGCTCGATCACTTGTCTAATCCAAAATTGGCAGGTGTACTCACTGCGTTTGTCCAAGGTGTTGGCTTTATTATTACCGCTATCGTGCCTTATATAGCAGGTGTTTTACTCGATGTTACTGCACGCTATCAAGCATCTTGGTTTATGTTGGTGATAACGCTAATTGCAATGCTGTTTATGACAATCCGATTTGCTCCTGCAACGTATGCAAAGGCTATAAATATTACCCATTAACTTTTTAATGGGATTTAAGCTTTTTTAAATCCCATCCCCTTTCACTTTTTCTGCGTTTTATTGCCACCGTCATTTTTTCTTCATCAAAATTACCTTTATTAGTCATATCTCTTTTTTAGAGTACAGCGGTTGATGTTTTTTGTGTTCACACTTTTAAAAATAACCACTACATAATGGGAATTACGGATGAAAATTAAAAAAGTTGCTGCGGCAATCGCACTAACCTGTGCGTTTAGTGCCGTTAGTCATGCCAATGTTTTACCGCAAAGTCAAAAAGACAGCAGCTGGTACAGCGCTGCCCAAGCAAAACTAACAACAAAAACAACGCAAGCGCAGGCAATTAAAAACACTAAAGCTAAAAATGTTATTTTATTTGTAGGCGATGGCATGGGTATTTCTACCTTAACGGCAGCGCGTATTTTACAAGGTCAACGCAATAATCAGCTTGGCGAAGAAGGCTATTTAAGCTTTGAGCAGTTCCCTTACTCTGCGCAAGTTAAAACCTATAATGTGGATGCACAAACGCCAGACTCTGCAGGCACCATGACGGCCATGATCTCAGGTGTAAAAACCGATGTGGGTGTTATTGGTGTTGATGAAGATATTGAGCGCGGTGAGTGCTCAACGGTGGCTGGTAATGAGTTACTTACAGCCACTGAGCTTGCTGAAATTAAAGGCCTAGCAACAGGAATTATCTCTACTGCCCGCATTACCCATGCAACGCCTGCGGCAACCTATGCTAAATCGGCTGATCGCAACTGGGAAGATATCTCAGACATGCCCGAAGAGGCTGTTAATGCTGGCTGTGAAGATATTGCCTCACAGCTGGTTAATTTTGAAAAAAACCTAGAAGCACGCTTTGTCGGAACCGATGTTGATGGCTTAGATTTTGTGATGGGTGGCGGCCGTCGTCACTTTTTACCAAAAGAGGCCGCGGCTAATTCTACTGACGCTATGAGCGCCGTAGAAGGCGATCGTACCGATGAGCGTAACCTTGTTACTGAGTGGCAAACACAGTATCCAAATGGCACTTATGTGATGGATGAAGCCGGTTTTAATAGCATTGCCGATGACGCCACTAAAGTATTTGGTTTATTTAATGAATCGCACATGCAATACGAAGCTGACCGTGCCAACGATATAGCAGGCGAGCCTTCACTTACCGAGATGACCACCAAAGCCATTGATGTACTGGGTAAAAACGAAAAAGGGTTTTTCTTAACGGTTGAGTCGGGGCGTATTGACCATGCTCACCATGCGGGTAACGCATATAATGCACTTAATGACACCATTGAATTTGCAAAAGCAGTACAAGCTGCCGTTGATAACACCAATCCAGAAGAAACCCTTATTTTAGTTACAGCTGATCACAGCCATGTATTTACTATTGCAGGTTACCCTAAACGTGGTAACCCAATTTTAGGTAAGGTGGTTGCTGTAGGGCAAACTACACCAACGCTAGCTGCTGATAACATGCCATACACCACAGTAGGTTATGCAAATGGCCTCGGTTTTAGAAACTTAATCGATGAAACGGATGCAGACGCAAGCTATGAAACAGCTGCGGTTGCAGGACGTGTTGAGCTAAATGGTGTTGATACAACAACGCCAGGTTTTCACCAAGAAACCACGGTACCACTGAGCTCTGAAACACACGCAGGTGAAGATATTTCACTGCATGCAACCGGACCGGGTGCTCACCTAGCTCAAGGTGTTATTGAGCAAAACGTTGTATTTCATTTAATTAATCAAGCTCTTGAACTAACTCAGCAATAATGGCGGCTCACATGAATAAATTAACAGTACTTTCTTTAGCAGTAATGGTCGCATTAACGGGGTGTTCGAGTGATGACGACAAAAACAGCAATAATATTTTAGCGGTCGATCTCCCAATTGCAGTGGGATCTGCGCAATGTATCAATGGCGGCGTAGAAACACAAAGCGGTGTTGATACCAATACAAACGGGCAATTAGAGAGCAACGAAGTAACGCACACTAACTTAGTCTGTAACGACCCAGCCACCTCATTAACGAGTGAGCAGCTGGCGTCTCTTAGCAATAACGTATGGTTTAGTGATGCACAAACTAAGCTCGCCGGCGCGCAAGATGCTGCAAGTAAAGTGGTAACTGAATCGGGTAAAGCTAAAAATGTGATCTTGTTTGTTGGCGATGGAATGGGTATTTCTACTGTGACAGCTGCCCGTATTTTAGCGGGGCAATTACAGGGTGAAATGGGTGAAGATCACCAATTAAGCTTTGAAACCATGCCGTACTCTGGGTTTGTAAAAACCTATAACGTGGATGCACAAACGCCAGATTCTGCCGGTACAATGACGGCAATGGCCTCAGGTGTAAAAACCGATGTGGGTGTAATTGGTATAGACGAAGCGGTTGAACGTGGTAGTTGTGCATCAGGCAAAGGACATGAGCTTGTTACATCATTAGAACTGGCTGAGATTGCCGGTAAGTCTACGGGTATTGTTTCTACTGCACGTATTACCCATGCAACACCTGCGGCAACCTACGCTAAATCGGCAGACCGTAACTGGGAAGATATTTCAGATATGCCTGCTTCTGAGTCAGCTAATTGTGAAGATATTGCCTCACAGCTGGTTAACTTTGAAAAGAACCTAGAAGCACGTTTTAGTGGTATTGATGTAGACGGAATTGAAGTGGTTATGGGTGGCGGGCGTCGTCATTTTTTACCAAAAGATGCCGCGTTTAACTCAGCTGATGCTGTTAGTGCTGTAGAGGGCGATCGTACAGATAATCGCGACTTAACCGCAGAGTGGAAAACGCAATATCCAAATGGTGTTTATGTGATGGATCAAGCGGGTTTTGCTGCTATTGATGCAACCACAACTGAGCGTGTATTTGGTTTATTTAATGAATCTCACATGCAGTACGAAGCCGACCGTGGCAATGATATTGCAGGCGAGCCTTCATTATCACAAATGACCGAAAAAGCGATTGATGTGCTTGATAACAACGATAAAGGCTTTTTCTTAACGGTTGAGTCGGGACGTATTGACCACGCGCATCATGCGGGTAATGCATACAACGCACTGAACGATACTGTAGAGCTGGCTAAAGCAGTAAAAGTAGCGATGGAAAACACCAACCCAGAAGAGACGCTAATTGTAGTAACAGCCGATCACAGTCACGTATTTACCATTGCGGGCTACCCTAAACGCGGTAACCCAATTTTAGGTAAAGTGGTTGGTGTAGGGCAAACAGAGCCCAGCCTTGCTGCCGACGATATGCCTTATACTACAGTTGGTTACACTAATGGTTTAGGCTACAGAGACCTAGGTGCAGAAACCGATGCTGATGCATCTTACTTAGCAGCACCCGTTACAGGGCGTGTTGATTTAAGTAATGTTGATACTACAACGCCAGGTTTTCACCAAGAGGCACTTGTGCCACTATCATCAGAAACTCACGCAGGCGAAGATGTAGGTGTGTATGCAATAGGCCCTGGGGCGCATTTAGTAACAGGTACTAATGAGCAAAGCTTTTTATTCCATGTTATGGACTTTGCCGCTGACTTTGTAAAAGCCGCGGATGAAAAAGTAGCGCAATAAACCTTGCGATATAAAACAACCCGCACACTGTGCGGGTTTTTTTATGTCATTAAACTGCCATTATTTTTGGTTATGTTAAAGGCAATTAAGCTAAAAGCGATTAACTAAAGAGATAGCCCAATGAAAAAAGTATTTTTAATAATGAGCGCATTGTTTAGCGCAAGCAGCTTTGCTGAGCAGTGCGATATAAATCCACAGGTATTAAAAGCCACTTACACTATTATTAATAAGACTCCACAAACGCTTAAAAATAATAAGGCAAACAGCCAAACTCTCACCCTTTGGCGAAATGAGCAACAAGTGGCGCACCAAAGCCAAGTTATAACAGAGCTTTGGCAGCATACGAGCAACAATCAAATACGGCCTATTCGTTATTTTAATGCGCAGCAGCGCGGTATTGAATATCAGCCCTCAGAGGTGCAAGGAGTGCAAAACTGGAGTGCAAAAGTACAGCTGGTAGATAATCATCTTATTGAAAAAATGACATTAGTGAGCACCGAAGGCGAAGGCTGCAACGAAATAAAAAATTACAGCTTAGAAGAAAATAACTCTCAGTATAACTTGGCATTTTTTACCCATTCAAAACTGGTAAAAACATTTAGTATTAGTAACCTAGCGAATAAAGCAAGCACGTCACTCAGCTTAGACGCGGTGCAAAATGACACACCAGCTATTAAGGCTCAGTTTGCAAAATGGGATAACTTTCAAACCACCGACTATGCCGACATTGGCGATAACGAAAGCGACCCATTTTTAGCAAAAATGATTAACCTAGGTTTTATAGAGCACGGCGCCACCGGTTTTTATAATCCTCATGGTGAGGCTATTCAAGGTGGACATCATCATTAGGTCGTTTTTTGGGCTTAGCAGAGTCTTCTGTTAAGCCATTTTCATAATCGTTGGCATCACAGGTATTTAAATTTTGCTGTGCTTGCTTATCTTGCTGTAATACCTGTTTTAAATCTTCCATACGTTGGCGTACTGCAACGCCGTAGCTGGCATCATCTCCCCAAAGCTCAGAAAGTTGTAACACAGATGCACGGTCATGATCCCTAAATAATTTACCAGCACGCTCAGCGTCTTCTTTGCTATTGCCAAGTAGCTGCAGTGATTCTATGGCTAAGTTAATGGCTGAGTCGACGGTTTCGCGGTTAAACGCATCCACTTTTAGATTCAGTAGTTGATACGCATGGCGACGATCGATTGCGCGCGCCACTATTTTTAATTGTGGGTAGTTTTTATGTGCCAGCTTAATAATTTCAATGGTTTTATCTGGGTTATCAATTGCAACAACCAGCATTTGTGCTGTATGCGCGCCTGCGGCTTCAAGCAGTTCCTGGCGAGCAGCATCACCGTAAAATACGGTGTTACCAAAGCGGCGCAGCAGTTCTATTTGGCTTGGGCTGTGATCAAGTACGGTAATTTCGTAGCCTTGTGCATGTAATAAACGTCCCATAATTTGCCCAAAGCGGCCATAGCCCGCAATAATTACATGTTTAGCGGTATTTATTTGTTCTGGTTTATCAAACTCAGGCTTAGTGCTACTACTGCGTTTTTGTATTTGCTCATACAGCATCAGTAATAAAGGAGCTATCAACATAGATACCGCAACCACTAAGGTCACTAGACTGGTTTGTTCTGGGGTTAAAATACTTAATGTGGTGGTCACGCTTAAAAGTACAAAAGCAAATTCACCACCTTGTGCTAGTGCCAATGTAAACAATAGTTTTTGCTTTGAGCTAATTTTAAATGTGACAGCAAGGGCAAACAAAATGCAGGCTTTAATGACAATTAATAAGGCAACTAAAGCAACCACGGTACTAAATTGATTAAATAATAGCTCAAAATTAATTGAAGCCCCTACAGTGATAAAAAATAGTCCTAGCAATAGGCCTTTAAAGGGCTCTATGTCGGCTTCTAATTCGTGTCTAAATTCACTTTCGGCCAATACTACACCGGCTAAAAAAGTACCTAAAGCAGGTGATAGGCCAATACTGTGCATTACAAGCGAAATAGCCACGACTAAAAACAATGCAAAAATAGTGAATATTTCACGCATGTGAGTTTGTGCGATGTATCTAAACAGTGGCGCAGAAACATATTTACCGCCGGCAATAATAGCGGCAATAACAGCTACAGAAACGCCTACTTGTTGCCAAACAGGCCAGCCTGCAATGATTGAATCGCTAATTTGTTTTGAGCTACTTGGTGCAGCAAACGCGAGTAAGGGGAGTAGCGCTAAAATAGGAATAATGGCAATATCTTGAAATAATAAAACCGAAAATGCATTTTGCCCAGCTTCTTGCTTTAACCAGCCTTTTTCTTCGAGGCTTTGCAATACAATCGCGGTAGAAGAAAGTGCCAGCATTAAACCAATGGCCAATGCGGTTTGCCAATGCATGGTAAAAAACCAATAACAAAAGGCAAAAATAACCGCCGCAGTTAGCACCACCTGTAAGCCACCAAGCCCTAAAATAGAGTGCCGAAGCTTCCATAGTCGTGAGGGTTGTAGTTCAAGTCCGACCAAAAATAGCATCATCACTACGCCAAATTCGGCAAAATGCATTACATCGGTTTGATCCCCTACGACTCCTAATGCATATGGGCCTATCAAAATGCCAGCAATTAAATAACCCAGTACTGATCCTAAGCCAAGTCGTTTGGCAATAGGAACAGCCACAATGGCGGCGGCTAAATAAATTAAAGCAATTTCTAGCATGGGGTGCTCTCTTGAGGTTAGGAGTTATTTATATTTTGATACTACTATAAATTAAGTTTGAGTTAATTGTGAAAGAAACATTATTAACGCATACTAATCCGCAATACTATTTAATCATTTTGAACGGGTAAACCAGATGTTAGTTGCGTTAAAAACTTCTCTTTTAGAACAACTAAATAACAAAGTTTTACCTTGCTATCGACACGATTGCCTTCCCTCAAAATAGCTCACTTAATTAAGCGAATTGGTATTACTTTATTGTGTACCATTAAATTTAATAATATGTTTTTTATAGGAACTAAAATGAGTATTAAGCTGCTTTTAAAAATTATGCTGACCACTGTGTTTGCTGCGGTATTTACACAAACGGTGCAAGCTCAACAGTACAAGGTTGAGTTTGAACCACAGCGAGCTGAGCTTGAACAGCAAATTACTGGTGATGAATTTAATGACTATTTAGTTAGTGCAAAAGCAGGTGATATCCTGAATGTGACTCTGACTCCTTCAAATTTAAGTAACTACTTTAATATTTTGCCCTTAGACAGTAATGAAGCCGTATTTATTGGCTCAATAGAAGGGCATGAAGCTAAATATCAACTCAGCACAGATGGAGATTATATTGTGCGAGTTTATTTAATGCGTAATGCAGCGAGACGTGGTGAAACAAGTGATTATAAGTTAACCATCATTAAACATGCAGGTGTAGCCGTGCCTGTAAAAACTATGCACCCAAGCTGGGATAGCGATGGCGATGGAATAAATGATTGTGAAAACGATGGCAGTTGTGACCACACCATTGATTATACAAAACCAAAAACGGTCAATTAATTGACCGTTTTATATGATTTAAAAGTAAGATTAGATTATTAGTCTAGCTTTACTGAACCAGAGATATTATCGATACTAACATCGCCAGAGCCTGCTTCTGTAATTGTTAGCCCTTTAGCGTAATTAACGCGAATATCGCCAGAGCCATCTTCAATCGTCACGCTTGAGCCAATATGTTCAATCAACATATCTCCTGAGTTATCGTCTACGGTGACTGCGCCTTTAATATGTTTAATAGTTATGCCGCCCGAGCCATCTTCAACATTTAATACGCCTGTTACGTTAGTCACTTGCATTTCGCCCGAGCCATCTTCAATAGCGACATTACCACTGACATTATCAATATCAATGCTGCCTGAGCCGTCATTTAATACTAAGTCGCCGACCACATTTTTTACGTAAATACTGCCCGAGCCATCATCAATATTTAGGTTTTTAGCACTATTGATAGATAAGCTGCCAGAACCATCTTTTACATCAATATTGCTTTGCATCTCGTTAATAACAATATCGCCTGAGCCGTCGTTAATATCTAAATTTAGGGTGTTAGGTACGGTAACAACTAAATTGATACTTGGTGATTGCCCGCTGTAAAAGCTAATCCCATTATTACTTTTATTTTGTGCAACAAGTTTTGCTTGTGTACCGCTTTTCTCAAGGGTGAGTTCGTATTCATCGTCAATGTCGGCGGTGTAAATGATGGCATCAACGCTAATATTGGTTGCAGTATTAGAGCCCTGAATATCGAGCGAACCGGCACCACTTAATATCGTTAAGTACTCAAGGTTATTGCTTGGTAGTGAAAGCTGCTGGGTTTGTTTAACTGATGCGACACTGGGCGATATGTGAAATACACAACCGCTGAGTAATAAAATGCCACTAATTAATGAAACGGGCTTAGTGAAGTTGAATAGAGTTGATGCGCTCATGTTTAGTCCTTTGATATTGATTATTTTAGTTAATATACAAAGTATAGAGCAAAATTGAGGCCGAAATGTAAGTTGTTGTTTTATATGAGGTGGCAGCAGTAATTAAAAAGTTAAAATGCCAAAATATGGTTAAAAATACTAAATGTTAATAAAAAGGATGCACACTGCATCCTTTTGTAATTACTCTATTGTTAATGAGCATTTTACTTAAAAATTGTAAGTAATGTTACCGTATAAAAAGCGCCCATCTAAACTGTAGGGTGTGTAAGGCGTGTACGGAAATATTTGGCCAAAGTTAGAGTAGCCAATATTATCTACCGTTGCTTGAGGGTACTGATCGAACAAGTTATTTGCACCCACTGCAAACTTCCACGCTTCGTTAGGACGATAAGCGACTTCTAAATCAGCAATCCATTTAGCATCTAAATATTCATCACCCTCGCTGGTGGTTGAAATATCTGCCACTTCCCCATAGCGAGTTGCACGCAAGGTTGTTTGCCATTGGTTAAAGCTCCAAACAGCCGAGAGGTTTAGTTTGTTATCGGGTGTGCCTTGCTCAAAACGGCCTACTTCACGACGGGCAAATACCACGTAGTCATCGTCTAAAGAATTTAGCTCACTTGGGTTTGCATCTACATGAGTCACTTCGGTATCGTTAATGTTTGCCGCCGCATTTAAGCGCACATCACCCAATGTATTTAAATCAAGTGTGTACGTTGCCACAATATCAACACCTTGCGTGCGCGAATTGATGGCGTTGGTAAAGTAACGAACACTTTCGGTATTTAGCTCGCCAGCATTCGCTAGAATTTGCTGCACAGCGTCACCGCTTAAGTTTTCAGAGAGTACAATCCGGTCATCAATATCAATGCGGTACGCATCAACTGTTAAGCTAAAGCCACCTTGAGTGTAAACAAATCCAGCGGTAACGTTAACTGAGTCTTCTGCATCGAGCTGTTTTGCACCTAACGCTTGCGCTGCAGGAGCAGAGCTTGGAAATAGGCCAACTTCAAAAGGCTGGTTATTTTCGAGAATAGTCGATATTTGACGGTACGAGCTTTGTGCAAGTGACGGCGCACGAAAGCCAGTACTTGCCGCACCACGTAACGATAGGTTGTCGTTAATACTGTAACGCGTGGCTAATTTTGAAGTAAATGTGTTACCAAAATCGCTGTAATCTTCATAGCGACTGGCTAAAACAACATTCCATTTATCAGTTAAGTAAGTATCAAGTTCAGCAAATACAGCAACATTATGACGACTTTCATTGGTTGCGCTTTGCGGCCCAAACCCAGGAAGCACTTGCGCACCGCCAGCAGCAATTGGGTTACCGTTGTTATCAAGCGCAGTAATATAAGAGGCTTCTTCGCCTTGCTCTATTTTATAGCTTTCACGGCGGTATTCAGCACCAATAGTGAAAAACACATCATCGGGTAGACCAAAATCAACGCTGGTATTGGCATCAAAATTAACTAAAAATTGATCGTAAACCATGGCGCCGTTATCAAACTCAGTTTGGCTATTAGTACCTAACGAAGTATTGAGGCTATTTACAACCCCTAAACCAAAGTCATTTCGGCCGTAGTTGGTGCTTACATCCCAAGTCCAGTCGCCACTATCGCCTTGTAAACCAAGTGCCAGCGAGTAATCTTTTACGTTGGTAGCAATTTGTGGCAAAAAGCCATTAGGGTATAGCTCTAAAACATTGCGGCTGTCTTTTGCACGACGGTAAAATCCGCCCGAGTTACCTTCACGCTCTGAATAGCTACCAAACGAATAAACATTAAAGCCATTCTCTAAATCGTATCCCATATTGTAAAACAAAGCGTAGTCTTCCAACGCTGCTTTACCAAAACGGTGATTGTAGCGATCAATTGTAAATTCGCGTGGGTCTAGGCTGCCATCATCTAGGCGGTTGTATTGTTCGCGTGGATCAAAACCAGAGCGTTGAGTTGAGTCGTTATCACGGTATTCAATTGATACATTTACAAAACCATTGTCTGTTAATGAAAAACCTGAGTTTGCGCTAATTGTGCGGGTACTACCGTCGTTAACGTGACGATCGTCGCCTAAATTAAATGCAAGGTTGCCGTTATCATCCGCATAAGTGCTATTTAGTTGCGGTACACCGGCCATTTGGCTGTCGTATTGGCCATAAGTTACGCTAACACTGCCGCCTTCGGTGGCATCTTTTAAAACAATATTGATTACTCCCGCAATGGCGTCAGAGCCATATTGTGCTGCAGCCCCATCGCGCAGTACTTCAACACGCTTAATTGCAGAGGTTGGGATCATGTTTAAATCAACCGCGGTAGAGCCGCGACCAACCGTGCCCCCTAAGTTTAATAACGCACCAGAGTGGCGACGCTTACCGTTAATAAGGACTAAGGTGTGATCGGGTGCAAGGCCTCTTAAAACCGCTGGGCGAGCATGATCGGTGCCATCAGAGAGTGTGGCACTTGGGTAGTTAAAGCTCGGGACTTGGTTAGCGAGCACTTGGCTAATTTCAAGTTGCCCCGTACTTGCCATATTGTCACTGCTAATAATATCTACAGGCACAGTACTTTGCGCAATACTACGCAAACTGCGGCGCGTGCCTGTTACTGAAATTACTTCGATATTTTCTTCGACTTGGTTAGTTTGCTCAGCCGCATTAGCAGCTGAAAAAGAGGCGCTAAGTGCGGTGGTAATAGCCAAGCTAAGTGCTAATTTTTTATTAGCTAATAAATGCTGAAAAGTCATTGAGCGTGCCTTGAAGATTTTGAAAAGGGCGCATCATATATAAGCGGCTAATGCATCGCAAAGATCTAAATTGACTAAGTTATTCAACTATTTTCATAAAAATAAGTGATCGGAATAATAGATTGAAATAGGAACAGACAAGGAGGCTAAAATATAGGATTATGCTTATTTAGGCAGCGAAAATGACTAACTTGGTTTAAAGCTTTGCTAAAGGGGTTTAATTATAAAGAAGCTACAGGCCAAACGATTAATGTGGCCTGTAGGGAATTAAAAAGTTATTCAGGTGCTATTTCAAGGGTGGTAAATAATACATAGCGGCTGGCGTCTACACCTTTTTCGTTTACTGTCACTTTTTGAGAGGTTTCGATTAGGTATAGGCCTGGCTCTTTCCACGTTGTGCTAAACATGCCGTTTTTGTCGGTCGTTACTTTTATTTCACCACGTTCGTTACGGTAACGTGTATCACCTTTTAAAATACTTATTTCAATCCCTTCGCCAACCGGCTTTCCATCGCTTAGTAGTTGAAAGCGTGCTTGCTCACCAACAAATAGATCGTTTGGATGGGTTGGGCCGCTTAGCTCTAAGCCTTGACCTAATAGTGCCGGTTTAGAGGTACCATTATGACTAACAAAGGTATCAACAGTAGAGATGGTTTTAATTGTAGTGATGTCGCTGGCGTCTTTAGGTAGATTGGCATCTGCTTTTTTGGCGAATACACGGTTTCGCTCACCTGCTGTATTTTTGTAGAATGTCATGTACATAGGTTTTTGCGTCATCGCAATATGATAGGTGCCTTGTTGCTGAAGTTTTACTGCAGCAGAGCTTTTGCGTTGTAGGTAATAGGCACGAATGGTATCGGTAACTTGCTCGCCATTTGGGGCAAGTGCCATAAGCAGAGTATCGTCGTATTCAGCGCCTTTTGTGCTTGGACGAAATGCTTTATCAGGTGCAAAAATTTCGTTAGAAATACTCGCATCAATCATTACATAATGGGCTTTATCCCCTGATAGCGAGGTATGCGAAGGTAGTAACCAGCGGCCATGTGCACTTGCAGCTGTTGATACCAGCGCTGATAAACTCAGTGCGCCAATGAGTGCTGTTTTTAATAAATTAACGTTCATTATTTTTCCTTTAAATTTGAATGATAAGTAGGGACTACCTAGCGGATACAGTGACAAAGCTGGTTGAAAATTCGTTTTTGCCATCAATGGTTATTTTTCCTGATTGGGTTAAATCAAGCTCAATACGGCTGTAATCACGCCCGCCTTCTTCACGAACAACTTCAACATTTAACAGGTATTTTCCTGCGATAACTGATTTGCCATTAAGATCGTTTCCGTCCCAATTAATGGTATAAGTGCCTGCGCGTTTGGTTGCGCTACTAACCCCATCGAAGTTTGCATCACTTTTACCTGCTTTACGCCACCATTGGCGTAGGTCTTTAAACCATTCCGCTTTTTGTACCCAAAGCGCTAAAGTTGTGACATGTTTACGCTCTGGTGTTTCGAGCCAAACAGCAACATAAGGTCGATGATAGGGCTGCACATCTAACTCAGGTAAAGTTAATTCGATTTCTAATTGGGGTGATTGCGCTGCCACCGAAGTGTGAAAACACACGGCAATTAACAGCAATACGGTGCTAATTAAAGATTTAAACTTGAACATTAAAACACTCCTTTAATTTGTGGAACCCAGCATAAATAAATAACCAATGGTGTTGCGATTCCTAATACGGTTATCCATATTCCTGCTAAGCGTTTTTTTCTGTTTTGAAATAAAATAATCATGCCGGTGATGGCAAATAGAATCATCAGCACCGCTGATATATCAATAACCCAGCTCCATACTTCTCCTGAGTGACGACCTTTGTGTAAATCGCTGATAACACTTAAAAAACCACCGGTTTGATAATCGAGCAACATTTCGCCACTGATAAAATCAAACTCTGCATAGGCATAGCCTGCTGGTAATGGGTAGTCGAGCATAACCAGTGAATCTTGCTTTTCCCATTCAATGCTTTTCACTTTATTAAGCCCATAGTGTTTGGCTAAATAAGCTTCTATTTGGGGATAAATAGCAGGCAGGCTATTTAATTGTGTATTTGCTTGAGTAAGCAGATCTTGGGGGATTTGGACCGTAATTTGGCCATTGTTTTTATCGTTTTTTAACCAGTCAACATGGTTTAGCACTATACCGCTTACACAAAATAGAATAAGTAAAAAAAACAAAGCGGTGGAAATATAGATATGTAGAGTACGACTTGTACTATATAAAGTGCGTTTATTAACAAAGGGCATAAAAGGAGCTGGGTTATTTAATTTATACGGATGATAATGATTTGCATTAGCTGTTACAAATTTATTTACCAAACTTTACACTTTATTTTTTAGGAGGAGCTGAGGGCTTAGAAATTAAGTAAGCCATAACCAGCACTTCAACAACCGCTACTAGGGCAATAATCCAAGCTGGAGGGCTGTTGTATAATAAAAATATAAAGCCTATTAGCATACCTATACCCGCAGCATACTTTGCCTTTACAGGAACCACTTGATGGGCGCGCCAATGTTGTAATGTTGTGCCAAAGCGAGGGTGGTTTAATAGCCAAGACTCAAGCGCTGCGGATGAGCGAGCAAAACAGGCTAAGGCTAAAATTAAAAACGGCGTGGTTGGCATAACCGGTAGGGCAACACCAATAATGCCCAGTAATACACACAGTAGCCCCAGCAATTTAAAGCCGAAATTTTTATAATAAATAAAAACGTTTTTTATGCTCACTTTAGCTCTTTTTTAATTAATTAAACGGTAAAAGGGTAAGCTAATTAAAAGGTAAAATGAAGAGAAAATGGCTTAGTTGCATGTTATTAACTAAGCCATTTAGGGTTAGCAAAGGAAAAGAATTTCCTGATTGCACTACCTATTAAAAGTAATAGCCTAAATTAATATTAAAACGGCGCTCGGTATCGCCATCACCAATAATGGTACCGCCAATAAAGGGTTGATTGCGGGCTTGTACGAAATCAACATAACTAAAGAATCCGCCAGCAGTAATGCTCATACCGGTTACATTCATCCAAGTATTGGCGCTATTATCTGACTTGTTGTAGATGATCCCATAGTCGTTATAAAACTGCAGGTTGGTAACTGGGCCCCATTCTAGTGCGTAGTCATAGGCAATATTAAAGTTGGTCATTGTGGCTTGGCTCGATACACTGTCATAATAGTCAAAAGCACCCACCGCAAAGCGGTTATTACCATCGTCTAAGTCGTAGTCATATTCACCGTGTTGCAATTGAATATTCCAGTTATTAATGTTGCTGTTTAAGTGAACAGCCCAAGCACTGTAATTACCAGCGCGGTCTTCACCGTCGTGAAGTCCGCCACTGAGTAACGATACCCCGATGTCAGTGGTGATATTTTTACTATGCTCAAGCTGATAAGTAGCGCGACCAGCAAAGGTGTTGTATTCACCAAGCTGTTTTGCTGGTTCAGCATAGATGCCTTCATCTGCAGGACGACTACCAACAATATCATAAGAGTAACGATGATTTTTGTCTGATGCTGAGCCATCAACTCCACCCAGTTCATCATTTTTGAAAAAGCCTAAATCAAGTGTCCAGTTGTCTTTAAGTTTACGCTTAGCAACCACACCTAAATCAAAATCATCTTCTAGGCCCACATAGTAGTTAGTGCTAAAAAAGTAGCTGTGAGAATTATAAGGATCGTTACCAAACGGCACGGCTGTTATGCCTGCCTGAGCTTCCCAGCCATCAATAAATTCGTACCCTAAGTAAGCGTACTTTACGACAGTCATATAATCGTAAAAGCGTATTTCACCATTGACTGAAATATCATTAATTTCGCCAGAGACATTTAACCGGAAAATATCAAAATCAAAGTCACCACCGCGATCTTCATTGTCTTCATCGTAAGAGTTTATACCGTAGTTAGCGCGAATAGCACCTCCTACCTTTATTCCAGGTGATTGCTTTTCTTGCTGTGCAGTGTCTGTAGAAGTAGCTTGCAACTGTTTACTAACTTGTTCTACTTGCTGAGACTTTTTTTCAGCGAGTTTGCTTTCAAGTTTATCTACTTGTTGCTTTAACTGCGTTAATTGGCTTTGGAGAGGTTGAAGATTTGATGCATAAGAATTGCTAGCAACACCACTTAAAATTAATGCGAGTGTTAGTTTTGAGAGTTTAGTCATAATAGCCGTTTTGATTGTGATTAAAAAAATAAAGGCGCAACGATGCGCCTCTTAGTGTGGAAAAAGGAGAAAATGGCAGACTAATTTAGTTTATTGTTTTTATACTGCGTTTTATTCTTTAGAAGTTTGAAACAGTGCGCCTACTTCTAAAAGAGGAGAGGCATCTAGCTTATCTGCATCCATCATTGCGGCAATACGTTGCATTGATGAAAGTAGTAGGCTCTGTTCCCATTCAGCAAGCGCTGAAAATTTTTCGATAAAGTGTTCTTGCAAGGGCTGAGGCGCTTTTTCGAGTAATTCTTTACCTTGTTCAGTAAGGTATAAGCTGACCCGGCGTTTGTCCATTTGACTACGAACGCGTGTTACCAAATTCTTGCTTTCTATTCGGTCAAGAATATTTGTGACCGTTGCCGGACTTAAATTGACGTTTTGCGCAATACGACTGGCGGTAATACCATCAGTTTGAGACACTTCTTGCATAATAAGCAGTTGTGGTCCAGTTAAACCCGCTGTTTTATTAAGTTGTTTTGAATGTAAGTCAATCGCACGGATCACCTTGCGTAAAGAAACTAGTAACTCGTCATATTTTTGCATTTGTTTGTCTCATGAAAGGCGAATCAGTTGCCGTAATCACGAAATGTTACACATCAAATAAATTGAATTCAAATGATATATATCATTTAACGCCGCTATTATTAGTTTTTAATGGTTTTTATTAATTTGAGCAGTAATTAAAATGGTATTTATTATCTTTATTTTATTAAAAGTTAATAACACTCTGTTTGCTAAGGCTGCGCACCTTACGTAAGTTAAAAGCGATACGCAAGCCACAGGTTTAAAACTTTAGTCGTAATTGAGCCGTTGATGTGGCATAACAATATAGTAACTAACTCAATTTAAATAACTATTCTATGTAGCTTATGCTTTAAGCATGCATTATTGTTTGTGTACAGTAACCTGAACTCAGGTTAAGTACTAAAAAATTAGTCTCAGTGTTAAAGGAAATAAAATGCAATTATCACCCTCAGTATGTATTGAGCGTACACATAGCGGTTTGGAATTTATTAGTATTAATAGTCGCCAATGTAAGGCGAAGATATTTTTACAAGGTGGGCAAATAACTGAGTTTACACCCAAAGGTAAATTGCCACTATTGTGGGTGTCTGGGGATGAAACCTTTAGCGAAGGGAAGGGCATTCGTGGCGGTATTCCTATTTGCTGGCCTTGGTTTGGTCAACATGAAAATAAAGACTTTCCAGCACATGGTTTTGCGCGCACGCACGTATGGCAAGCCGATGAAGTGCATGAAACCGAGAACGAGATTACTGTTAGTCTTAAATTACCAATGAAGCAGATAGATTCTACCTTTTGGCCTCATCAATCTTCTTTAAGGGTTGAGTTTATTTTATCTGAGAAGTTAGAGGTGCGTTTAACCACCTGTAATTTAGGTAACACCCCATTTAGTTATACACAGGCGCTGCATACTTACTTTCCAACTGATGATATTAATAATACTCGCGTAACAGGGCTGCAAGGAGCGCAATACATAGAATTTGGCCAAGGGCCTTATCAGCAAAGTGATGTGGTTGGTTTTACCCGTGAAACCGATATGGTTTATACCCAAGCCGCGGCTGTGCAAACCATTGAAACTCCTCAAGGGATGATCAGCGTTAGCAGAGAAAACTCGCGCTCGTGCGTGTTATGGAATCCATGGATTGAAAAATCAAAGCGACTATCAAATTTTGCCGATGATGATTATAAAAGCATGTTATGCCTAGAGGCTGCGAATGTACTTGAAGATGCGGTTACGCTTGAGCCAAAACAAAGTCATACCCTAGTAACAACAATTAAGTGGCTTGGCTAAGCCTACCATAAGCGTAATGGAGCATAGTGTGTTTACTAATCAACAAATAACCGACCTACCGCAACATAAAAGCATAGTGTTTGAGCCGCTTGCGGACAAAGCATTGTTGCATGCACAATTGAATTGGTTGTTATTTTTCATTCCTTTTTGCTTAGTACTAGCGGCTGTTTGCTATTTTAATACAGACTTTGCTGCTATGGCGCAAGGTTACTTATTGGTTGCTGTTCCGCTATTAATTTTACTG
This sequence comes from Pseudoalteromonas sp. SD03, assembly GCF_040937955.1. NCBI lineage: Bacteria > Pseudomonadati > Pseudomonadota > Gammaproteobacteria > Alteromonadales > Pseudoalteromonadaceae > Pseudoalteromonas > Pseudoalteromonas sp. SD03. Next base: position 3,455,428 of record NZ_CP162514.1, on the reverse strand, counting down.
TGTATGTTATATAGCGTGTTCAGCATAAAATTACAGGGCAGCGCGTTGCGTACCCACGATATTGCTTTTAAAAAAGGCATTATTTGGCAGCAGGTGACAATTTTACCGTTAGCGCGTGTGCAGCATATTGAAATACACCGTGGGCCCATAGAGCGAAAGCTTGGTTTAGCCAGTTTAAGACTTTATAGCGCCGGCGGTATGAGTGCCGATTTACAAATTAGCGGCCTGACCCACGAAAAATGCAAAAATATTCGTCAGTTTGTACAAAGCTATCGCCACGATGAAACCGCAAGCGAGGTAGCTGCCATTGAGTGTTGATGCTGCGCAAATAACGTCACCTTCACTTAATTGGCAAAAAGTGTCGCCCTGGGCGCTGGCTTATTTTGTGATGCATTTTAGTGTGCGCTTCATAAAAGACGGCTTATTTAATTTACTGCCCGTGTTGGTGGTATTTGTTACCCAAGTAGAAAATAAACTCTTTTGGGGGCAGGTTGGGCTCGCGGTTGCTTTGACCTCATTGCTTGCCTATTGTTTTTTGTATTACCGTAGTTTTCGTTTTTGTATTACTGACGAGCATGAAATTTTACTTAATAAAGGCGTATTTAAAAAAGAGCGACTTACCTTAAAATTTTCTCGAGTGCAAAACGTAAATATAGCGGAGCCATTTTACTTCACCCCCATAGGGTTAGTTAATTGTATTTTTGATGCGGCAGGCAGTGTGGCTCAAGAAGCTGTTTTGCCAGGGGTAACTAAAGATTACGCGCAACAAATGCGTAAACGAGTGTTTGACTATAAAGCGCAGCAGCAACCATCAGCTGAGGTGGCTGATTCAGCGCAATCTCATATTGAAGAGCTGAGCGAAAATAGCTTACTCATCTCAAATAAAGAAATAGCTAAGTTTGGTTTAATGTCGAATATGGCTATTTTGGCACTTGCGGCAATTGCCCCTTTTATGAATGTGGCCATCGACTTTTTAGAGCAGCAATTTATAACAAAAATAGAGAGTTATTATCAACAAGAGCTCGGTTTGATGGCTAATGCAGCTGTGTTTGCAATAATTACTCTGATCATTATTTTGATATTTATAGCGGTACTTTTATCGGTAACTATGTCGCTCATTCGTTTTTATAACTATCAGCTTTACTTTAAAAATAATAAATTCAAACGTATTGCAGGGCTGTTAGAGCGTCATCAACTATCAATTAGTTTAGACAAAGTACAGTCAATCGTTATTAAGCAAAACCTAGTTGCTAGGCTATTAAAACGCTTTACTGTGGAGTGTTTGCAAGCCAGTAGCGGCGGTGCTGCAAGCATGGCGAAAAAGAATAAACAAACCTTAGTGCTGCCTGTGCTCACGCAGGAGCAAGTTGATAATGTGTGTCAGTGGATTTATCCGTGGTTTGACAGTAAAAAGCTGGCATTCAATGCGGTAGAAAGGGCGTTGTTATATAAAAACACGGTGTTTTATGCTTTGCTACCGAGCGTTGCTTCTGGTTTTTTTATTAGCTTTATGCAACTTAATATATTAATTGCATTAGCATTATTCTTGGTATTAGCCGCGTTAGTGTTTTTATCTTATAAACGTTATGGGTATTACCTTCATCAACAAGATGGGCGTTTTTATTTGGTGGTACGCAAAGGTATGATTGGTGTGCATTACCGGGTATTTGAGCTGTACAAAGCACAAAGCGCTCGCAGTGTGAGCACCTTTTTTATGCGTCGTTCTGGCTTAAAAAGCCTGTATATACAACTTGCTGCAGGCGGTGCGTACGTCCCATATTTAAAACAGCAAGATGCTGACTTCATTATAGATTTTACACTTATGCAGGCTGAGTCAGACCCTCGCAGTTGGATGTAACTTCCTTTGTTCAAAACTCAGATTAAATAATAAAGCGGGTGTAAATACACATTTGCACATGCTTTATTACACTTTTTTACTGCCCGTTTTTTCCATTTGATAATACTCTAAACATTATCAAATGTACTATTTAAGGGATTATTGTGAAAAAGTCACTCATTGCATCAGCCTTATTATTGGCTGCACCTAGCTTTGCTGCTAATTGGCAAACCATTCATACCGAGCATTTTAATGTTCACTTTAGTAGTGAGCATACTGATTTTGCTAAATCGACTGCTGTGGAGCTGGAAATTGTTCGCACTAAAGTGCTTGAGCAACAAAATCGGGCGCTTGATAAAATCGTCGATGTGGTGGTGTTTGACCCTCTAAATGCAGCGAATGGCTTTGCCTTACCAACCTCTAATAATCCTGTTATGGCGCTTTTTACTACGCCACCGCAGTCGGATACCGTGATATCAAATTCATCGGGTTGGCAGCAATTGTTGGTGCTGCACGAATACATTCATTTAGTCCATTTAGCGCAGCCAACCCGTAACGACTGGCAGCAAAAGATTCGCGGTGTATGGGATATATACGATTTAACCTATGGTGATACACCGCGCTGGGTAGCCGAAGGGTACGCCACTTTAATTGAATCAAAAATGACAGGTCGAGGGCGCTTATTTGATAACTATGCTGAGGCAATACTTAGAGAGTTTGCTCAGCAGGGAGCGCTTCCCACCTATGGGCAACTAAATAGCGATGAGGGCTTTATGGCGGGCTCTATGGCATATTTAATGGGAAGTCGTTTTTTATATTGGTTAGAGCAAAATTACTCAGAGCAGCTACTCGATAATGTATGGGTTCGTATGCGAGCAGTGAAATCACGAGATTTTGACGACGCATTTTCTGGTGTATTTGGGCAAAGCGCTGCAAGGTTATATCGTCGATTTATTGCAGAGTATACCTATAAAGCGATGCAACAAGAGCAAACCGAATCATCACTTAATAGCAAGCTTTGGTTAGAACTTGATTTATACGCTAGCAATCCAGCTCTTTCAAATGATGGTAGCAAAATTGCGATAGTTGAACGTGATGAAAAGAGTAAAACAAAACTAATAATTTACAGTACAGAAGACAACACCAAAGCACGAGATAAGTTTACTAAGGTGCAAAAGGAGCTCCTAGAGAACGATAAGCAAGATGTTCCTGATACCCCGCCAATCGTGTTTAAGCGCGAACAAAAACAAGTACTAAATCAAATTAATCGCGCAGGTATTGCTAACCCGCAATGGGTAAATAACAACACACTTTATTTTAATGCCTACAGTAGTGAAGGATCGGGAACTTATAACAAAGTGTCTGACATTTTTAGCTACAACACCGACACTGGCAACATAGAGCAACTTACAGAGCTGGCCGGTATTCGTCGTTTTAGTGTTACCCGTGATGGTGAAACACTTTACGGTGAGCAAATAAGAGCTGGGTATTCTGAATTAGTAAAAGTCGATCTTAATACACAAACAATCACGCCATTTTTTACTAAGAGCTTAAAAACAAGTTATGATTACCCGACACTGAACCCCGATGAAACAAAATTAGCTTACTTATCAGCATCATTAAACGAAAATTGGCAGTTGTATATACAAGGCTTAAACGGTGATGCCAGGCGGTCAATCCCAATGCCTAACGGGTATCAGTATTTAAGTCAGCCGAGTTTCAGTCAAGATGGGGAATCTATCTATTTTGTTGCTGGCCTAAATAATAAAACTGATATTTATAATTATCATATAAAAAATAACACCCTCACCCGCTTAACTAACGGGCAAGAAGCGCTCGCATACCCGATTGAGGCTGAAGATGGCTCACTACTTTATTTCTCTATTAATGCCGATGGCCCTGATGTAAAAACGCTTACAACAAAAAACCGCACAGCCGTGACTGATTTCGCTGTAAACAGTGAAGCTCCATTGTTGATGGTAAATAAGCATACTCTGCCACCGGCAAAAATATATACCGATGAGATAGCAGAACAAAGCGATTACGCAGTACTTGATCAGCAAGCGACGTTTGCCTTGGGATCTCAGTATTATTCAGCGTCAACCAGTTTGCTAAGTGTAGGTATAAAAAGTAGCGACCTATTAAAACAACTTGATTTACAAGCGGGTTATAACATTGATTTGCATGACGGTGCATTACATGGCGGCTTTATACAAGCAAAATACAATGCGTTAAATACAAAGTTTAAGCTTGCGCTATTTGATTATAATTTGGATACATCACATCAATATCAACCTAGCTTAAACGCTGATATTGAAGCCCGAGGTGGTTATGCTGCAGTAAGCCACCCATTGAAGTTTGGCCAGTTACATTTAACCCCAGAATTGGCCTATAACTATACAGATTATAAAAATAGCCATAAAAATTGGACACGGTTGAGTATTGCTCAAAGCTGGCAACATGACCGCCAAGCATTTGCTATTGGGCAGAGTATTTATGCCAGCATTTATGATGGGCAGAATCACAGTAGTCATTGGCAAGGTTATGACTTGGCAGCAAAAATTTTTGGTAAAGCGTTTGATATACCACTTTTTGTTAACTTTGAGCAAAAGCAAAGAGATGACAGTAGCCTGACATTAGGCGGCTTTAGTTCTAATTTAATTAATCAGCAGCAAAGTAGTGAATTTGTGCTTGCTGCTGAACTGCCTTTTTATAGTGCAACCACTGAGCGCTACCAAGGGTATGGTGGTGGCATTAGCTTTAAAGAGGGAATGCCTTGGCTTTATTACAAGCAACATCAATTAGATAGCAACGTTTATGCACAAAGTTACGGCTTAAAATACCAAGGTGACTTTAGCTTCGGGATGGGGCCTGCGGGCGTTAATGACTTAACCTTTGATATGGGGTTGTCGCGAGTAGAAGGTGACAGCTTTGAAGATGAAATGCGCGCGTGGTTAAGCTTTTACTATTCATTGTAAAAGCCTATTTAGCTAAGTTACTTACTCGCTTTTAAGGACAGTAACTTAGCTTGATATACATTTAACTTTTGCTTGTCTTTTTCGAGCTCTATCGCTTTCTCAAGTAATTTTTGTGTTTGGTGATTTTTTCCTTGTTGATAGCGAATTTTAGCAAGCTCTAAATAAAGTTCTGCAATATACGGCGCTTTTGTTATGGCTTGTTCAATATGCTCTGTAGCGGTATTAATTCGTCCTGTTTCTAGATCATTTTTTGCAATAACTAAAAGTTCATAAGGATCTTTTTCTACTTCAGCAAGTCGGCTTGCTAATTGTTCAACAAGTTGCTGGTCACCAATTTGTTTGGCTAAAACTTGATAATTACTAAGTAAATTTATATTTATCAGCTTATTATCTAAAGCAGTTTGGTAAATAAGCTGTGCACTTTTTAAATCGCCAGCTCGTCGATGTAAAATTCCAGCCATATTAAATAGTTCAGGATCATAAGGGGTGTATTTATTTGCTTGTAAAATAAGAGAGTACGCTTGATCAAGCTGCTTATCTAAAAGCGCGTCAGCAGCTAAGTTACTATAAAATTTAGAGATTAAATCATTATAATTAGCACTATCAGAATACACACTACCTCTGGTTGGGAAGTAGTCTATTAAGGTTCCTGGGCGAAAAAAAGTGATCACATTTTCTTCTTTTTCAGGCAGTTCCTCTTCTGGGGCATAAACTTTAGTTCTAAAATGGTTTGCTACATAAACCAAGTTATCTTCCTGTGCGTAAACTGGCTCGCTAGTCATTTCTTGAAAGCTGGTTTTAAGCCCTAATGTTTGTGCATAACTTTGGGTAAGAACAGCAAGGCTGATACAGTTACCTTGTGCAAGGTTGAGAGATTGAGATGATGTAAGCGTATCGCCATGATACTTAAAATTAGAGAGCTGATTTTCAAGGTAGTTATAAATAATACGGTCACTACGAATATTAGCTGTTTGTTGTTTTGTTACGAAGGCTAAAAAGCGTGCTTTTTCTGCCTCGGGAAGTTCAAATATAACCTTTTCAGAAGGTGTGGTTTGTTGTACAAATAATGTGTGATTAATTAATGAACTTAATTGTACGCGCTGAGTTTGCGTATTGATTTTGCTGCTGCACCCCACAACAAATAAAAAAGTTAAACTTATTATTACCTTGAACATATTCATTAACTCACTCCCTCGTTGGTTTCACTTTACAAGGGAGTGATTGTTTTATCAAGCATTCGCGCTTCGTTGTTGAGTTAAGCGATTTTTGTGTGATTGCTTTTTACGTTTACGGCGTGTGAGCCATAAATAAAAGCCTGTACCAGCGAGCCATACAGGGCTAAGGCCAACAATACACCATAGTATTTTACTGATAAGCCCAGCAAAATAACCAAAGTGTAGTTTTCTAAAACTGTCTATTACTTGCCAACCAGCACCAGCCTCTCGAATATCCCAGTTAGCCATGTGTTCACCTGTTTGCTTATCATAGGTTATGGTATTGGCGTATTCACTGGTTAGTGGGTTACTGGTATTTACTTCGCCATAAAGAGTAATATTTTCATCGGGCTCTCGTGGAAAAACTAAAAAAGTTGTATTAAAAGTGGGTATTTGCAGTTTGCTATCATTAAGAATCCGCTCAAAAGAGATGTCGTCACTATATAATTTATTTGTAATAGTGTGGTGCTCTTCTTCTGCGTGTTCTATTACTTCGTGATACCACACTGCGCCATTAAAATAGCCACCGGTAATTGCTAAAACGATAAGGATAGGTGAGCCTAAAACACCGGTCATCTTATGAATGTCACTGAGTACTATTTGTAAAGTTGCGCGCCAGCGTACGCTAAATAGTCGCTGCCAAAATTTACGGTAAATAATTAAGCCTGTAATGCCCAGAGTTAATAAAAATAAAGCAAAAAAGAACCCTAATACGGTACCTGTTTGCCCAGGTAAGCTTTTTAAGTCGTTAAGTAAAAAGGTGTAATGGAGTTCTAGAAACCAGTCGGTAAAATAATGAGTTGTGCTTACTGGTTCTGATAAAACCTCTCCGGTGTATTGGTCTAAATGCAACTTATACCAATCGTCAGTGCCACGCTTAACCAAATAAAGCCGGTCGGCGGTGGTGTTATTAAAAAGCTCCCAGCTTCCAACTACATACTCAGGAAAGGCTGCTTCGGCTTTATCTATTAATGAGTCCATAGGTAAGCGAGCAGCTTGCTGCTGTACCACAAAGTGTTTGTCAGGCATCAGTAAGCCATCAATTTCACTTTTAAACACTAAAACACTGCCGGTAATGCTAATAACAATTAACGGAATAATGGCAATTAGCGCCAACCAACTATGAACTTTAAACAGTGTTTTTCTCATTACTTAAGCTTGCATGTTAATTTTTAGATATGCGCATGATAACAGTTATCATTTGTGTTGCAATTATAAAATAGTGAGACTGTGAAGTTATAGCAACGGTTTTTGTATACTCAAGTTGCCACAGGAGGAAACTAAAGTAGGTGTGAAGCTTGTATAAAACCTAGCCAGCTCTACAATGCGCGCACAAAAATAAAGCCTTTAAAAACAAATGTTTAAAAAATGTTTTATTTCTTCCTTTTTATTAACAACAATGTAACGAGCGAGGTTTGCTTTGGCGTATTATTTGCCTATTTTGTCAGTGTTTATTTTGGTTTTTAGTTTTTTACCGTTACTTAATAAAATTATTAAAAACCGCAGTGTATCGGGTGTATCACTGCTAATGATGACATTTGGTTTAGCGCAAAGTGTGTACTTTATTAGCTACAATCTTTATTTTGCTCGTTTTTATATTGCCTTGCCGTTTTTTGCGACAGGTTTATTAAGTGGTTTAATTTTATACTTTTTTGCACGTTATAATGCCGCTAAACGTCAGAAGCTGCAGTTACTTGGCATGCTTAGCTTTTCGTTATTACCTTTTTTGTTGCTGTTAAACCCTAACCTAGATACTGCCACTGTACTAAATGGCTTAACTTATGTGGGCTTAATTATGAGTTCAGTACGGGTTATGCCACAAACCTATAAAACACTGCGAACAGGGAATATTAGTAACCTTAGTGCGCGCTATTTTAGTTTGCAATTTATAGCAGGTATCTGTGGTTTGTTTGCAGAGCTAGCCATGCCAGTGCAAAGTACTTCGCATATATTAATGTTTATTATGATATTGCTAACTAATGCGCTGCAATTTGCGTGTATGCAGTATTATCGCGTACGTCCTGTGTTGGCATAAAATTATAGTGACCGTTAATTTCATTTGTGGCACTTTGAGTGACCAATAAATAAAAAGTGCCCACTATGAAATTAACTATCCATCAAATCGATGCGTTCAGCAGTGAACTGTTTAAAGGTAATTATGCTGCCGTGATCCTACTAGAGTCTTGGCTTAGTGATGATCTTATGCTGAATATAGCTTCGGAAAACAACGTGTCTGAAACCGCTTTTACTTGTCAGTCGGCAGATGGAAGCTTTGCGATACGTTGGTTTTCGCCGTTAATGGAAATTGATTTTTGCGGCCATGCTACATTGGCTGCGGCCTATGTGCTTTGTGAGCAACAGAGTATAACGCAGGTGCGCTTCAGCACAGAGGCGGTGGGCGAACTGATTGTTAATAAAAATAACGATGGCAGCTTTGCCATGACCTTTCCTAAACAAGCCCCTGAAGAGGTTCAGCTCATCCCTGATGCTTTATTAGCTGGCCTGTCTATACAACCTGTTAAAGTGCTGCAAAACCGCCAAGCTTATTTTGCTATTTATGATAATGAGCAGCAGGTTGTAGATCTGAAAACAACCAATGAACAACTAAAAAAATTAGCCCCATTAGATGTGGTTGCAACAGCACCGAGTGTTGAGTATGACTTTATTTCTCGTTATTTTTGGCCTGCCAGTGGTGGTGATGAAGACTTTGTGACCGGCTCAATTCATACCGGGCTTGCCCCTTATTGGGCAGAACAATTTGGCAAAAACTCTTTAATTGCTTATCAGGCCTCACAACGAGGCGGGAAGCTTTACTGTGAAGTGGGTGATACAACAGTAACTTTGACGGGTCATGCCGTAAGGTACCTAAAAGGTACTATTTACCTTTGAGTTAATGTAAAAAAGGCCACGTAAAACGTGGCCTTGGTTTACTCAGTGTTATTTATGCTTCTAGCGCTTTGCTAATTAAGCGATCGATATACTTTTTATGTGCTTTGGTTGCGGTGTCTGCACCCCATGCAACATCTTGATCGGCTATTTGAGTTAGCTGATATAGCGCAGCTGTTTTTGCTAAGTTATCGTATTTACTTGCTTTTTTTAAGCCTGCAATTGCAATAAGCTGATTTGCGTATTCAATCTGTAAATTATGACTGATCGAATTAGCATTTTTACTATCAACAAAAATACTTGCAGTTAAATCCCCCATAAATTGCGTAAGGCTGTATTCATTACCATATAAAGCGGTATCTGAAATACGCAGTAACACAGCAGGATGCAGTAGTTGCGCTAATACACCTTTTTGCATGCCTAAAATCATTTTATGCGGTTTAGGGTCTTCGTTTTTACCGTAATGATTAAACCCACGACGCTGTTGCTGCATAAAGTTATACAAAGGCTGCATACTTTGCAGTACATTTGGAGCAAACACATACTCAGCTAAAATAGCCATTGCTTGAGTTTGACGCTCAAGTGGCACCGGTGTAAAAGGCTTTGCTGCATTTTCATCGCCCACTACGGCACGCTCTACATAAACCCCTCCAATTTGACGAGATACCACACCTGCCTGCGCACGGTATTGGCCAAATAGGCTGTTAGCAGAAGTAACAAGCTGTTGGTAAGACTCGCCTTTTACTGTAGCTTTGTCTTTAAGTTCAGAAAATAGTGTATTGATCAGTGCCATTCTATCTGCGCCGTAAGCTGCAGGGTTAGACGACAAGTCACCTATCATCACGCGAGGGTCTATATGGCGGCCAGGGGCACGCATGTCGTCGGCATCGTTACCAAAGGAAAGTGCATGTTCGCTTGAGCGAGCGAGTATTTTATCAAGACGAGCTTGTTCTGCTGCTTCATCTTTAAGAGCTGCGCTGTAGCCGTAGTTTATTGCCCAATCATCGTATGGACCGGGTTTAGTTTGGAAGATATCGCCTTGAGTTACACCCGTTGGCGCTATATTTGCTGGCGCATAGTCCATTACTGAGCCGGTCACTATACCTTGAGTTTTACTTTTGTCGTGAACTTCTTTCTCATCCCACAAAATAGAAGATTTCATGTTGTGATTAAGACCTAAAGTATGCCCTACTTCATGTAAAACCAACTGAGTTAAGCCTTGGCGTAACATTTCAGTATCTTCAATATCAGCACCATTTGCTAAGCCTTTTGCAAGTATTAGGTTTTGTTGTAACTCATGACCTAAAGAACAATTAAGCTCAGTGTTGCTTCCTGGTTGTGTATGGCTCATAGTGCCTTGAGTATAAAGCGTATCGTATATCCAGCGGTTTTTCATAAATACAAACTCAAGCATAATGTCTGAGCCTAAAATTTCACCTGTTAGCGGGTTAGCTAATGCTGGTCCATATCCACCAAAAGGTGGCTTAGGCGATGAAGTCCAACGCAGTACATTATAGTTAATATCGCCGGCATCCCAATCGGCATCATCAGGTTGTACTTTTACTTCTATTGCATTTTTAAAGCCTGCCTTTTCAAATGAGCTATTCCACGCAAGTACGGCGTCACGAACTGTATCTCGCCACTCAACAGGCGTAGTATTTTCTATCCACCAGGTAATCGGCTTTACTGGCTCTGAAAGTGCTGCGTTTGGATCTTTCTTTTGTAGGTCCCAGCGCTTTATTACATCTTGGTATGGTGCCCAGTCAGTTGATGTCATTTTATCAAACTGATTAGTGAAATAACCAATGCGCGCATCATCAAAACGAGGTTGGTAGCTATTATCAGGTAAAGCTACAAATGAGTGCTGAACTTTTACTGACACGCTTCGTGGATCGCTTATCGCACCTGAGCCTCGAACAGTTGGGCTACTATTAGTAAATACATAGTCAACCACCACATCTAGATTGTTAGGGTAAGGACGCTGTTTGATGATGCGTGATTTTTTATCGTCTAATTTACCTACTTTAAAACGCTTTTTAGCATTTTTATCGTTCGGGTTAGGCGTAGGAGATACTTTATGTAGCGCTTCACTTAAAAAAAGCTTATTTACATTAAAGGCTATTTTACCTTCTTCTTGTTTTTCTATTTTTATACTTGCAAGCACGGCTTCGCTGATATTAGCTTCACTGGCTTTGGCAAGTGCGCTATTTTCGTTAAATAAGTAGCGAGGGGTTTTACTAATAATATCAATACGATCAAAGTATTTTCTAAATTCAATCAGCTTTGTTTCACGATACGACCCACGAAAATGACCCGCATCAGTTACACCATCAATGGTATGCGCAAAGTACACAAAGGGCGTATCGAGTTGTGATTCGTTTATCACCATTAAGTGATCGCCGGTTTTTTCATCTTGGTAAAGATTAAAAATACCCGCAAATTCGGTTTGCCCTTTAATCATTTCAGTTAATGTTTGTGGTTTCTTTTCTTCTTTTTTTTCTGCTGCAACAGCATAGCTGCCACTAAGCGCTATACTCAGCGCCAAGGTAAGTGTGGTTAATTTCATCGTTTAGTCTTTTTTAGTTGTTAATGTAATTTTACTGTACGGTGTGTCATGCTTTTTCGCACAGTATGATTAATAAATACTAACCTAAAGTGATTAGCTTTATGATTTATAATGGTAAAAGATTGTAACAATACATTTATAAAGCGGCTTAACAGTGCTTTTGACTTACCTTTTATTTGCTGAAGAAGACCTTATTTATACCTTTTTGTAACAGTTGCTTACAAATGTCACGTTAATGTTTCATTAAGCTTTGGTATCATAGTGCTAATAGTAATTTGGGAGAAATAAACAGATGCAAGGTAATGTACTTAGATGGGCTTTTCCATTTGTAGCACTGGCATTAGGTGTTGCTGGTTTTGTTGCAATTAATGCGATTGCAAAAGAGTCAGACAAAAAAGAAGTCATAGACACTCGACCAACGGTGCAAGTTGAAGCCGTTTCCGCTAACGATCATCAAGTTATCATTAATAGTTATGGTGAAGTGCAGCCACTAGAAAATACCCAACTTTCAGCGCAAGTGTCAGGTGAAGTCGTCAGCTGGCATCCAAGCTTTGTGGCGGGTGGTGTTGTGGGTCGCGGCGAAACCTTATTTACTATTGAAAAAGATAACTACGAGGCTGCGGTATTGCAAGCTGAAGCTGAACTTGCCCGCGCTCAAGCGATGTTAATTGAAGAGCAAGCGCAAGCCAAAGTCGCAGAAGACGAAGCAAAACGTTTCCCAAATAAAGCACGTACAGATTTATTTTTACGCAAACCACAAGTGCTGAGTGCGCAAGCATCAGTTAAGTCGGCGCAAGCAGCATTAAAAAGAGCCCAACGCGATTTAGACAATTGTGAAATCACCGCACCTTACGATGCATTAGTGGTTAGTCGGAATGTGGGGGTTGGCCAGTTTGTTAGTATGGGCGCTCAAGTTGCCGAGCTGAATAATATTGAAACCGCTGAAGTGATTATTCCGATCGCAGGTTTTGACAGTGTGTTTTTACCTGAGCGCGTTAAAGGGGTAATGGCAACCGTTATTAAAACAGGATTCAATGGGTTTACTCGCCAAGCAGTAATAGACCGCGATTTAGGGATTGTTGATAACGCGACTCGCATGAGCAGTTTAGTAATAAGAATTGAAGATCCTTACGGACTGACTAATCAGCAGCCTGCAATTAAATTTGGCACTTATGTACAAGTAAACTTTGCCGGCACTATGCTCAATAATATTTATCGTTTACCGCAAGAGTTAGTAAATAACCAAACCGTGTGGATAGTTAATGATGAGCAACAGTTAGAGCCGCGTAAAGTAAAAGTGATTCGTGAAGAAGGCGAATATTTTTATATTAGCGATGGCTTACAGGCCAACGATAAGCTCGTTACCACCTTACCGGAATACCCTCAAAAAGGCATGGCAGTAAAAATAGCCGGTTTAACAGAGACTAAAAATACAGATGCAGCAGAAAATGTATCCACTGAAAAACTTTAAGGTAGGGTGAGTTATGAATAACACAGAACAGCCCAATACAACCAAACAAACAGGGTTAATTGCTTATTTTGCTAACAACTCTGTTGCTGCCAATTTAATGATGTTTTTTATTATTGTAATGGGGCTTATAAGCTACTTTACCATTCAGCGACAAATGTTCCCTAATATAGAAGTTAACTATATTACTGTAAATGCAAACTACCCGGGGGCGTCGCCACAAGAAATTGAAGAAAGTATCTTAATAAAAATTGAAGAGTCGCTAAAAGATATAACTGAGATAAAAAAAGGGGTATATCGCGCTTTTCGTAATGGGGGTTCTGCCAGCCTTGAAATTAATACTGACGCAGAGCTTACCGACGTTCTCGATAAGGTAAAACTGCGAGTAGATGGTATCGCGACTTTTCCTGCAGGAATGGAGCCGGTTACCATTAGTCAAATAGAGTTTCGCCAAGATGTAATTGGTATGACGCTCGTTGCCGACCTACCGCTAAATGAGCTTAAGCCAATCGCAAATCAGGTTGAAGATGAACTCTTGCAGTTATCGAATGTATCTTTAGTGGTAAACGATGTGCCACTGGATGAAATTGCCATAGAAATAGAGCCCGACACACTGCGCCAATATAATTTAACCTTATCGGATGTAGCGAACGCGGTACGTCGTTATTCGGCTAACTTTTCAGCCGGACAATTAAAAACTGATGCGGGTGTTATTTCGGTTCGAGTAGAAAATCAGTTTTACTCTGGTGAAGAGTTTAGGCAAATTCCGGTAAAAATTGGCGCCAATGGTGCCAAAGTATTGCTACAAGATATTGCAATAATCAAAGATCAGTTCGTTGAAGGTGAGCGTTACTTTAAATTTAATGGCGAAAACGCGGTTTATTTATCGGTAAAAGCCACCGAAGATCAAAACATTATTCCGGTGGCCGATTCGGTTAAAGCGTATATTGATCAAAAAAATAAAGAACTGCCATTGGGTGTACGTATAGAGCCGCTAATGGACTTTACTTACTATCTAAATGCACGCTTAGACATGATGAAAGCTAATTTGCTGCAAGGTGCAATTTTAGTCGCTATTATGCTTTCGTTATTTTTACGTTTTAAGCTCGCCCTGTGGGTAATGATTGGTTTACCAGTGTGCTTTTTAGGTGCGATGATGCTGATGCCGTTATTTGGTATCACAATTAATATTGTGTCTTTATTTGCCTTTATTATGGTGCTGGGGATTGTGGTGGACGATGCCATTGTCATAGGTGAAAGTGCCTACACCGAAATAGAAAAAAAAGGCGGCGGTGTTGTTAATGTGGTTAATGGCGCTAAACGAGTGGCAACCCCCGCCACCTTTGGTGTACTAACAACCATTGCGGTATTTGCGCCGTTTACGCTTTCAAGCGGCCCTGAAAGTTCCTTTTTTATAGGTATTTCAGTGGTGGTGATTTTATGTTTAATATTTAGCTTGATTGAATCTAAGCTGATATTACCGGCACACATTGCGCATACTCACTTTTCACCTATTAACCCTGACGGTTGGCGAGCACGCTTTAATAAGCGCTTTTTTGGCTTTGTAAATGGACCGTATAGGCAGTTTATTGTTAATTGTATAAAGTGGCGTTGGACGGTGCTGTTTAGTTTTATTGCGCTACTAATTTTCACCTTTGCGTTAATATCGTCTAATCAGGTGAGAATGATCCCATCGCCTAAAGTGCCGCATGACTTCCCGCAAATTAATGTTGAGATGAACGATAACGTATCAGACATTCAAACTATTAATGCTATTCGCCAAATCGAAGCCATGGTGCTTGAAATAGATAAGCAAACCGAGCGCGAAGAAGGGCAAAAGATGATTCGCGATGTATTGGTATTTAACCAAGGTCGTACAGAGGCGCAGTTATTAGCGCCATTGGTTGATGAAGATTTACGCCCTTATAATGCCTTTGAGCTTTCGCGCCGCTGGCGTGAAGCGATGCCTAATATTGCGGGCGTTAAATCGTTAACTATTCAGGATGATGTTGGCGGTGGAGGTGGCGGCGGTAACGGTGAGTTTGGTTACTTACTGTATGGCTCTGATATCGATACATTGAATGAAGCAGGGCGTCGCTTTATTGGATTATTGCAGCAGCAAGAAGGCTTATTTGATATAAGCTCTACCATTGACCCTGCTAGCAAAGAAGTACAAATGAGCTTAAAACCAGTCGCCTTTGACTTAGGGTTAGATTTGGCCTCAATTGCAAATCAAGTCGGTGCCAGTTTTTATGGTGGCGAGGCGCAACGTGTTATTCGTCGCGGTGAAGAAGTACGGGTGATGGTACGTTACCCTAAGCTTACTCGCGAAGCGTTTTCATCGCTTAAACACGCGGTTATCACCACGCCCCAAGGCAAAGAAGTATTGCTAGGAGATGTGGTTGAGCTAACTGAAACCCCTGGTATTAGTTATATTCGTCGTGAAGGTGGTTATCGTACTGTTTATGTGTATGGCAACATTGATGAGGAAGTGATTGAGCCAGGCGAAGTGGTTAAGCAAGTAAAAGAAAATTTACTACCACAACTGTTGGACGAATACCCAAGTGTTAAGTCAGAACTAGGTGGCGCAATTGAAGAGCAACAAGCGCAAGCTAATGAGCAATTGTTATTTTTTGCTGGTGGTATGATTTTAGTTTATATATTACTTGCCGTGCCGTTAAAAAGTTACTCACAACCTCTCATTGTAATGTCGGTTATTCCATTTAGTTTAACGGGGGCAATATGGGGTCATTTTTGGTTTGGTTTAGATATTAGCTTAATGTCGGGCTTTGGTTTAATTGCTGCTGCAGGGGTGGTTATTAATGACTCCTTAGTGATGACTGATTTTATTAATCAGGCGCGTCGAGCTGGTATCAGTATAAAAGATGCGGTTATTGAAGCAGGCTGTGCACGTTTTAGGCCCATATTACTTACCTCAATTACGACCTTTGCAGGGGTATTGCCGATTATGTTTGAAACCAGTTTACAAGCCAAATTTGTAATACCTATGGCGGTAGCTCTGGGCTTTGCGGTTATGTTTGCAACACTGATCACCCTTATTTTGGTGCCGTGTTTGTATATTATTTTAACCGACATAGGCGCGCTATTTAAGCGCCCGTTCGCAAGTAAAAAAGCGAGCGTAAGTTAACATCACCCAGATCATGTAGCTGAAAAAAGCCAACCGTTTATAAAGCGGTTGGCTTTTTTGTTTTATGCTCATTAGTGCAAACTTTAGTATTGTTTTTAAACTCTGGTTACATTCTTTTGTTTGATTATTGCAACATTGCGAATTACAATCAGTCGGTATTGGTATTACACAATGGTTTTTAACCTAATACTTTAGTTAACGCATATTAGCTCATGAGCTAGTTTGCCTGTTGAAAGCCATATGTTATGGGCGACGTTTGACTCTTTAAGGTTTTGCAGTGTTTATACATTCATCATTAACATGTGGAGAATGGTTAACTATTGGTTGTCTTGGGCTCGATCAGTATAGCCAGCTCTTTGTTGGTGATACGGTTAGTGTGAGCTTTTACGATGAGCATGGCGAATTAACTCAGCTAGCGTTTGATTATGAAATACTCTCTCCAGAGCAGGGCGAACCGCATGCTTGGAGTTTGCTGGTGGTTGAGCATATTAATATGCATATTCCGCTTGTGTGCGCTGGCAGAATGACAGAGCAAGGATTGGTGGTTGCGTACCGACATAACAAAATATTTGCACTTGAAAGCAGTGGTATTTGTAGCGCGGTGGTTCACTTTAATCGCGCTGAAAAAAATAAAAAATTAATCACAGTCAATAGCCTTGGATACGATGCGGTTTATCCTCAAAATGGCGATATGTACAGTGCGGGCACCAAAGTATTACAGCCAAAAACAGGGCATATATACCAGTGTAAGGCATGGCCATTTAGTGAGTTTTGCCGTGTGAATGAGAATAGCGCTATGTTTGAGCCAGGCGTTGGTGAAAGCTGGGCGATGGCTTGGCAGCAAATACAGTAAATCAACTTCCCTTAGGTATAACGACAACAATAAAAATTCTCGTAGTTTTTAGTTATCGAATTTATACCGCTTTAGCCCACTCAACTATGAGTGGGCTTTTTTATTTTTATGATAAACTGACCGCCATTGTTATTTTTTAAGCGGTTTTTTTGTGTCTTCTTCTGATTATTCTTTAAGCTTATTACCTAATTTCCCTGTTGCTAAAAAGCAAGCTCATGCGCTGACTACTCATGCTAAAACACGCAGTGATGATTATTATTGGATGCGCGATGATGAGCGACAAAATGCCGATATACTCGCACATTTAGCGCAAGAAAATGCCTATTGTGATGCACAATTAGCTGCCATTAAGCCACTACAAAATACATTATTTGAGGAGCTTAAAGGTCGTATTGTAAAAGACGATAACACTGTACCGGTAAAAGACGGCCAGTATTGGTATCACTCAGAGGTTCGCGGAGATGATGAATATGCGCGTCATTATCGCAGCCGCAGTATGGCAATGGCTGATAAAGAACTACTACTTGATGTTAATGAACTTGCCAATGGCTATGAATTTTATGAGTTAGGGGAAGTGGCACTGAGCCCCAACGAGCAATTAATGGCTTACTCTGAAGATACCGACGGCAGACGGATATACACAGTACGGTTTAAAGATTTAAGCAGCAATAAAATGCTCGACGATGTACTTGAGATTACCGAGGGGCAAGTTGTTTGGGCGAACGACAATAAAACCGTATTTTATGTAAAAAAGGATTTAAAAACCTTATTGGGTTATCAAGTTTTTAGACATGAACTAGGGACTGAGCAACACCAAGATGTACTGGTATACGAAGAGCAAGACAGCAGCTTTTTTATGGGCTTAGGTAAAAGCCGTGATGAAAGCTTAATTATTATTGATTTGGCGAGCACAGAAACTAACGACATGTGGGTGCTTGATGCCAATCAACCGCAAGGTGAGTTTACCGCTTTAATGCCGCGCGAAGAGGGGCATGAATTTGATATCGATAAGCTTGGTGATATTTTTTATATAGTAACTAACTGGCAGGCCAAAAACTTTAGATTAATGACCGCAACAAGCGACACCATTGCTGATAAAAACCAGTGGCAAACACATACCCCTCATCGTGAAACTGTATTATTAGAAGGCGTTGAACTATTTAACGACTTTTTAGTGCTTAGCGAGCGCGAACAAGGCCAAGCACGCTTTGTTGTGGTTAACAAAAACGGCGAGCGAATGAACCTTGAGTTTGATGATCCTTGTTACTACGCCGCTATTGCGATGAACCCAGAGCCAAGTGTAACCCATGCACGCATTTACTATTCAAGCTTAACAACGCCAGGTTCGCTCTATAATGTTGATTTAACCACAGGCGAAAAAACCTTACTTAAACAACAAAAAGTACTCGGTGATTTTAACGCAGAAGACTACCAGTCAGAGCGGCTTATGGTAAGCGCTCGAGATGGAGTAAAAGTACCCGTGTCGTTGGTATATCGTAAAGATAGCTTTAAAAAAGATGGTTCAAATCCGTTGTTTCAATATGGTTATGGCGCGTATGGGATCACCATAGATCCTAGTTTTTCGAGTACATCACTTAGCTTACTCGACCGTGGTTTTGTCTATGCGATTGCGCATGTGCGTGGAAGCGAAATGCTAGGGCGATCATGGTACGAACACGGTAAAAAACAGCATAAACAAAATAGCTTTAATGACTTTATAGATGTAACCAGAGCGCTCACTGAGCAAGGATACGGCAACAAAAGTAAAGTATTTGCCTCGGGTGGCAGTGCCGGGGGGTTATTAATGGGAGCTGTGGTAAATCAAGCGCCTGAGCTTTACTGTGGAGTGGGCTGCCATGTGCCATTTTTAGATGTGCTCACCACAATGTTAGATGAAAGCATTCCGCTTACAACAAATGAGTATGATGAATGGGGTAACCCAAATGACCCCCATTTTTACGACATTATTGAAGCGTATTCACCGTACGACAATATTAGTGCGCAACACTACCCCAATATATTGGTGACAACTGGCTTGCACGACTCACAAGTACAGTATTGGGAACCAATGAAATGGGTGGCTAAAATGCGTGAATATAAAACCGATGATAATATTTTAGTGTTTAAAACCGACATGGATGCAGGGCATGGAGGGGCATCGGGTCGCTTTAAAAGCTTAGAAGAAAAAGCGCTAGAGATGGCCTTTTTTATCGCTTTGTCATAGCCCGTAAATGATCGTTACAAAAAAGCCTCAGTAATGACTGAGGCTTTCTATTTTAAAAATTAATCTAAGTAGGCTTTTAGCATCCACACTAGTTTTTCTTGCTCTTTAATGTAGTCACTCATTAATGACGCGGTACCTTCATCATCAGCTTCAGCGGCTTGTGCAAGAATATCGCGCTGCATTTTAATTAAGCTGCTGTATCCGGCAAGTAAGTTCTCTACTGCGGTTACGCCATCGCTGATCCCTTTTGCCTCTTTAATTTTACTTACTTCTAAGTAATCTGAAAATGCATGCAGCGGTGCACCATCAAGCGTTAAAATACGTTCTGCGATTTCATCTACTTTTAACAGTAGTAAGTTATAAATTTCTTCAAACTTTAAATGTAATTCAAAAAAGTTTCGGCCTTTAATATTCCAGTGAAAACCGCGCGCATTCATATATTGAATTTGATAGCTGCTTAAAAGCGTATTCAGTGACTTAATAATATCTTCACTTTTTGTACTGTTTAAACCAATTGCATTTACTTGCGACATACTTTGCTCCTTAAATAACCGTTTTATGAATTTGTTTACACCTTGTTCAATACAGTCAGTATTACCTAAGATGGTGTATTAATAAAATCGTTTATA
The DNA here is from genome assembly GCF_040937955.1 of Pseudoalteromonas sp. SD03. Lineage (NCBI taxonomy): Bacteria > Pseudomonadati > Pseudomonadota > Gammaproteobacteria > Alteromonadales > Pseudoalteromonadaceae > Pseudoalteromonas > Pseudoalteromonas sp. SD03. The sequence goes on along the minus strand of NZ_CP162514.1, from coordinate 3,435,625 downwards.
CATATTGGTGTCATAGCTAAAAGCTATCACCGTAGCTCGACTTTTTAAATAAGTTAGCTAACGCTGTTCAATAGATATGGGTTGTGTTTATAAAAATACTACCTTGAGCAGCGAAATTGTTTATTTTGTGAGTACAAAATATGATCTAAAACAAGCTTTTGACAGGCGCAGCGCACACTTATTTTATTTATTGATGTAGGTCAAAAAACGCTCATAAGTAAAGCGCATAATCACTATAACCCAACTTGATAGAGATCACTTTATTGAGTTAAGGGGCTACTTGATTAGATGCGGAGAGAAATTATGGAAGCTAAAACACGTAAAGAAAATAAAGCTGAACTCATCGTTATTGGTATTGCTTTGCTAGGGTTTGTATTAGGGTTAGTTGCGCACTTAGCGGGTGCAAGTTTTGCAAACTCTGATGCCTTTGGCTATATTGCTGCACCAATGCCCTTAGTGCTAGGTATTATATTTTTGATCAGCTACAAAGTGGCGGCTGCAGCCGAGGACTAAATGTCCTCATTCAAGCGCTCAAGAATATAATTAACGACTTGGCGTGAGTAAATCATACTGGTATGGCTTAAGTGAAATACCTTATGTTCGGCCATACCCTTTAGCTTGGTTTCATCTAATAATACGGTGCCATCAGAGCGGCTGCCTTTTACAATGAGTGGCATTAAGCCAATCGGTAAGTCGCCGGCAATGCTATATAGCTTGGCTTTAAAAGGCCAATCACCATTCTTAGAGAGTAAAAACTCAACGCTATTTTTTAATAATAGCTCGAACCCTTTTTGCTGCATTTTTTCAGCAATATGGCTGCCAGTATGTGGCGTTCCTAAGGTGATTACCTTTTCAACATGATGACTTGGCGCTGAGTTTGCCTCTAAATAGGCGCGAGCAACTAAGCCCCCCATAGAGTGACACACTAAAGCAGAAGGCTCGTTGCCAATAAATTCATCTATTTGCGAAAAAATAGCATCCCGATTAGGGTCACGCGTATTGTAGGTAAGGTTTAAAACTTTCACCCCCGACTCCTCCAAGCGTGAGCACAACGGGCGCATCACCAAGCCAGACATATATAAGCCATGTAAAACAATAACGTGTTTAACTTTCATATGCCCCCTAATACCAATTTTATTAAAAACATGATCATTCTAGCGTATTAAATAATCCGCTACCTACGTTAAAAATTATTTATATAGAACAACTATATGTCACAATTTTCGCCTTGTTACCGACTTATTTACTTGTCGCTATAATAGATAACTAATTTAATGCAATTGGTATAACCTATTCTAGTTACATTAATTGCTGAGGTTTTATCTCAATGTTAGTGGTGTCGGTATTAACCCAAACTTCACCATCTTGAATGGTAATTGCCAATTTAATATTACGATCAACCAACGCAGCTAATAGCTGAGTAGCAGCATAATCAAGACTAAAGATGCTTAAGTTTTTAAACTCATATAATTTAGGCTGATGCTTTTGCCACCAAATAGCTTGGTTATTCTCGCCATAGGTATATAAAATTACTTTTTTAGCTTTATTACAGGCTTTTTTAAGGCGCTTTTCATCTGGTAACCCCAGCTCAATCCACAGCTCTATTTCTTTACTGTAATTGACATGCCAAAGCTCCGGCTCATCATCAGCGCTTAACCCTTTGGTAAACTCTAAACCATCACAGCTATTAAGTGCAAAAGCGAGTAAGCGGATCATCAACCGCTGATCTGTTTCTGATGGGTGTTGTGCCAAGGTCAGGTGAAAGTCTTGGTATACGTGACGGTCCATATCGCTAAGCGATAACTGCGCCTTCATGATGGTAGATTTGAGAGCCATAGTGTCTTATATGAAAAAATTTGCGTCAGTATAGCGCAATTAAATGAATTGCCAGTTAAAATAGCTACAAATTATATGTTAGGAGTTAAAAATGGCTATCCAGTGGTTCCCTGGGCACATGAATAAAGCCCGAAATGAAATTAAAGAAATAATGCCACAAATGGATGTGATCATTGAAGTGCTAGATGCGCGCATTCCTTACAGTAGCGAAAACCCGATGGTGGCTACCCTGCGTGAAGGTAAGCCGGTCATCAAAATTCTCAATAAAGCCGATTTAGCTGATCCTAAAATGACGCAAACCTGGAAAGACTATTTTGAGCAAGAAAATGGCGTAAAAGCCATTGCATTTGGTAACGATAAAGCCGCAGAAGTGCATCGAATTAATGAGCTATGTAAAAAGTTAGTGCCACATAAAGTCGGTGCCGATAAGCAAATTAAAGCCATGATCATGGGTATTCCTAACGTAGGTAAATCGACGCTCATAAATGTGCTTGCTGGGCGTATAGTGGCTAAAACGGGTAACGAGCCTGCAGTTACTAAGGCGCAGCAACGTATTAAACTTGATGATGGCATTATGCTTTACGATACGCCAGGGATGCTGTGGCCAAAAGTAGAGAACGAAAACTCAGGTTATCGTTTAGGCGCAACCGGTGCGATACGTGATACCGCTATTGAGTACGAAGAAGTGGCAAGTTACACCGCTGAGTATTTATTGCATGCTTATCCTGAGCTTTTAAAAGCGCGCTATAAATTAGATGAACTGCCAGAAAGCGATTGGGAGTTTGTTGAAATGGCGGGTAAAAAGCGCGGCTGTATTCGCGGTGGTAACCAAATCGATACGTATAAAATGTCGGAAATTCTAATTAATGAATTACGAGATGGCATTATCGGTCGTATTACCATGGAAACACCTGCCATGCGTGAAGAAGAAGAAATAATGGTGGCTGGATTGCGCGCGGCAGCAGAGGCGAAAAAGCAAGCCAAAGAAGAAGAGAAAAAACAACGCCGAGCACGTGCACGAAAAAACCGTCGTTAATTTATAAAAGCGCAGGTTAAGGCCTTACGCACTAAATTACAGACATAAAAAAAGCCCGTAAGGGCTTTTTTAGTTTCATATCTACCGTCACCGATATGAGCAATGTAGCAAGTAAATGAGTAGGGCGGAAACAGGTCATAAACAGCAAGGGGCGTTGTGGTTTATAACAGGTTTCCATAGCTGTTAACGTGCGCCACACGTTGTTTCAGGGTCGAGAAACAAATGAACTTTTCCGTCACAAGAAGTATGCTTCGTCTTGTTGATAGTGATTATCAATTAGATTTAAATAACTGTCAACACCTAAATGCAAATAATTCTTATTTTACCTTTTTGTTCATTTATAGCACTAAAGTAAGGGCTGCTTTTTGCTACACATCCCCTTATGCTAAGTTAAGTATTATAAAAATAATAACAAGAACAAAAATATGTTTTCAATTTGGTTTATTAGCCTTATTGCTGTGGTGTATCTAGGGATATTATTTGCAGTTGCGGGCTGGGCGGATAGGCGTAAGGTACTTCCTTTCAAAGGTTTAACCTACGGGCTGTCATTGGGTGTTTATTGTACCTCATGGGCTTTTTACGGCACCACAGCACAAGCGGCTAGTAATGGCTGGTGGTTGGCGCCTACCTATGCGGGCACGATTATATTATTTATTTTTGGTTGGCAGCTGTATTGTCGTATTGCGCATATTTGTCGACAGCAAAAGCTTACCTCTATGGCTGACTTTATTGCCACTCGTTATGGGCAGTCGTCGAGTTTGTCAGGGCTTATCTCACTTATTTCAGTGATAGCAATTGTACCGTATATTTCTTTACAACTTAGTGCGACCGCACAAAGTATTAATTTACTCACCGACCGAGCCCCCACTCAAAGTAACCAAGTATGGGCAGACAGTACGTTTTATATTACGTTATTGCTGGCTTTATTTGCTATTTTATTTGGCGCTCGCAGGCTTAAGCCCAGTGAGCATAACCCCGGGTTAATTGCCAGTATCGCCTTTGAATCAATTGTTAAGTTACTTGCCTTTATTGCGGTGGGCTTGTATGTGTGTTTTTCTATATTTGATAGCCCTATAGCTCTGTATGAACAGGCGCAAGCGCTAAACATACCAACACACGTTGCCGCGACTCAAAGCCCCGTTTATGTTTATGTTGCACATACCTTGTTGGGGATACTGGCAACGTTATGTTTGCCGCGTCAGTTTCATATGAGCTTTATTGAAAACAATAATAATAATGAGCTGGCAACCGCTCGCTGGTTATTTCCGTTGTATTTATTACTGATCAACTTATTTATTTTACCTATAGCTTACGCTGGACTGGTTTATTTTAGTGATAGTAGCGTTGGTCAAGATACCTTCGTATTAGCGCTGCCTATGGCGACAGATAATAGCGGGGTAACCTTACTGGCCTTTTTAGGTGGCTTTTCAGCGGCCACAAGTATGGTGATTGTGTCGGCAATTGTGCTGTCGGTGATGATCACTAATGATTTTATTAATCAGTTTATTTTGCGTCGCTCACAGTTAACGTCAAGCAGCCGAGGATTGGATAAAAACAACTTATTGCATGCGCGTAAAATTGTAATTGTACTTATTTTATTACTCAGCTATTTCACTCATAGAGTGCTGGCAGAAACCACCACTCTTGCAACCGTTGGGCTTATGTCGTTTACCTTAGTTGCGCAATTTGCTCCTGCGATGATTATTGGTTTATGGTGGCGCCACGCATCGTGTCGTGGTGCACAGCTCGGTATTTTAAGTGGCTTTGTAATTTGGGGTTACACTTTACTGCTACCTAATTTAGCCAGTGGTTTTGGCAGCCAAAGTAGTTGGTTAATAGAAGGGCCATGGCAAGTTGCTTGGTTAGCGCCCACTAATTTACTTTCATTGAATTTAGAAAGTATTAGCCAATCATTACTGTTGTCGTTAGGGGTTAATACGTTAGTGTATTTGCTTGTACCACTATTTAGTCGTGCAACGCTTGCTGAGCGGTTGCAAAGCAATAAGTTCATATCTCAATTAAACGACTCGCGATTAAACACCACATTACAGCCACTCAATTATGAAGATTTAGGGGCATTATTACAGCGTTTTGCTGAAAAAGACGCGAGCCATTCTTTAGTGCAGCAGTATTTTCCGCATGACAAAAGCCAATGGAAACGGATTGCTAATGTTGAGCTTGAGTTATTAGTTGAGCGTGAAATGTCAGCGGTTATTGGTGGTGCATCAGCACGGCTAATTTTAGATGTAGCGAAAAATGAGCAGCGCCAGCCTTTAGAGCAAGTTGCTGAGTTTGTCGATGAAGCTAGCCAAGTGCTTAAATTTAATCGTGATTTACTGCAATCTACCATTGAAAACATTCAACAAGGTATTAGCGTAGTAGATAGTGAGTTGCGTTTGGTCGCTTGGAATCAGGGCTATAAGCACATGTTTAATTACCCCGATAGTGCTTTATATATAGGCCGACCCGTTGCCGATATTATTCGCTTTAACGCTGAGCGAGGCTTATTTCGTGGTGAGGATATTAATACAGAAGTCGATAAGCGTTTAGCTTATTTAAAACAAGGCAGTGCGTATAAATATCAACGCGCACATAGTGATGGCCGAGTATTTGAAATGCAAGGTAACCCTTTACCTGGCGGTGGGTTTGTAACGACCTACACCGACATAAGTGAGTTTGTAAAACAACAAAAAGCACTCACCGAAGCGAATGTTAGTCTTGAAGAAAAAGTGGCTACGCGCACTGCCGCATTAACACAGGCTAACCAAGCGCTTTCTAAAGCTAAGCAAGTAGCAGAGCAGGCAACAGTAAGTAAAACACGTTTTTTTGCCGCAGCGAGTCACGATTTATTGCAGCCATTTAATGCTGCAAGTTTATTTTGTTCGCTAATGAACGAAAAAGCCCAAGATACTGAGCTTAAAGATCTAGCTATGAATATTAAAAATTCCTTAGCAAGTGCAGAAGAGCTACTTTCGAGTATTTTAGAGTTAACTAAACTCGATTCAGGTTCGTTTAAAGTGCAGTTAACGGAATTTAATGTGAGTAGTTTAATAGAGCCACTGCGTAATGATTATTTAGCACTAGCTCAAGAAAAAGGCCTCGGTTTTATCGTTGAGTCGTGCGATGCGCGAATTTATACCGACAAAGCATTACTTAAGCGTGTACTAAGAAACTTACTTAGTAATGCTATACGCTACACAGAGTATGGTGAAGTACGTTTAAAAGTTTTACTTGATGAACATCATGTATCGTTTGTGATTGAAGATACAGGCATAGGCATTGCTACCAGTGATCAGCAGAGTATTTATCAAGAATTTAAGCAGCTGGGCGATAAACCTAACGCCGAGGGATTAGGATTGGGGCTTTCTATCACCAAACGTATTTGTGATTTATTAAATATTCCTTTGGTAATGGGCTCTCAGCTTAATAAAGGCACTCAATTTACTTTAACCATGCCATGCAAACCTAGTTTAAAAACACCAGCCACTGCGCATGTACCTGCCAATTCAGAAACTGAATTGGGTCGTTTATGTATTTGGCTTGTGGATAACGATCGTAATGTACTTGAAGCGCTAAAACAGTTGCTAGAAAACTGGGGCTGTGAAATTGCCACCGCCACTAACTTAATTGAACTTGAGCAACTCAAAGCAGAAAATACACTACCACAACTACTTATTGTTGATTATCAATTGGATGATGGTGTAACGGGACTTGAGGTGATTGAACAAGCAGGATTAATGACGCTGCCTGCCATTGTTAATACTGCAAACCACGATGAGCAAATACGCGAGCGCGTACTCGATGCAGGTTATCCTTTATTGTACAAACCACTTAAAGCACCGGCATTAAAAAGAATGATAAAACGACTGACTTTACTTTAAGGTAAGTGGGTTAATAACACACCAGAGCCTTGTTTTTCATGATTTTTAGCTATGTTTGAATCACTAATTGCGGGTGAAAGGCATGACTTGCTAATTATTATCGATTAATTAAACTTACTCGATAACATATCACAGGCTTGCTGATAATGTTGCCAGTAGCCAATACTCTTACTATTGAGTGGTTGGCGAATTTGCACTTTGCTAGCAGTAGCCGAGGCGCTGTTGCTTTTATAAAACGCTAAGCAGCTGGGCTGCCATTGTAAATTACAAAAATTAAATAATGTTTGAGTTTGCAAGGTGGCATCTGTTACTAGCTCTTCATAGTGTTGAATCATTACATTATTAGGATACTTTTTCTGAAAGTGGTTGATAAGTAACTTATAATCTTGATAAAAATGAGCAATATCTTGTAAGTCATAGCTGTAATGATGAAATGCACTGTGCGGGCTATATAGCTGCCTGTAATTTGCAATGCAGCTATCCACAGGATCGCGCAGCATACAGACTATTTTTGCCTCTGGAAACGCAGCTAAAATAAAATCAATAAAGTAAAAATTAAAGGGTTGCTTGTCACAGCTCCTAGATGAAGTCATCATGCCTTCGCAGCGCGATTGGTAGCCATTTAAGGGATTATCAAGCGTAAACTTTTGAAATGCCTGCTCAATCATACGGATATCTAAAACATGTTTTGACGCCGCAGTGCTTTGTAGTAACTGTGCAATGTCATTTAGCTCCCCAAGGCCGGTCACCTCGGTACTTTGATTAATAATTTTTTCTACTAATGTGGTACCAGAGCGAGGCATACCCATGACAAATATGGGTGAGAAGTCAGCGTTTTTTGCTGTTAATTGAATCTTTTCACTTAATGCTATTAATTGTTGGCAAAATATTTGGTGTTTGCTGGCTTCATAGTTTATCTGATGTTTTATAGCCAATTTACTATCACGAAAGTAACTAAAAGCTTGTTCATAATCACCAATATGTTCGTGATTTAGTGCCAAACTGTGATAAATCATTTGCTGTTCTGTTGCAGTTAAGCTACTACTAAGTCGTTTTTTTAGCTCGGTAATGTGTGTTTTTGCTTCAGTTGAAGTATTTAGTTCTGCAAGAGAGTAATGTGCTTGTAAGTAACTTGGCTCGCGTTTTATAAGCGCTAATAATAGCGTTTTTGCGTGATCTAATTGGCCATTTATTTTATAGGCAATGGCTAAGTTGTAATTAATTTTGGGGTGTGTAGGTGCGGCTTCATAAGCTATTTTTTGCCATGCTAAAGCATGTTTATAGTCACCAAGTCGAGTCGCTATATTAGCTAAGGTATCCCACTCTAGAGGCCCATAACCTTGATACTTGATAGCTTCCTGATAGTAACTGGTCGCCAATGTTACGTCACCCTTTAGTATCATTAGCTTAGATAAATGCAGCACATATAAGGGATGGTTATTGATTGTTAAGGCTTTTTCTATCAGTTGTATGGCTTTGTAGTTGTCGCCTGCAGCAATATTCACTTCGGCTAGTAGGTAATAGCAAAAATGGTCTGTCGCATCGTACTGTAATTGCTTAACTAGCAGTTGGTGAGCGGCGGATAACTGGTTATTGTTTATTGCTGTAAATACCTGTTTTTTTAACTGATGTTGATGTGCTGTTAGCATAAATAACCTTAACGAGAGGTAATAATAAAGCCTTGCTGATTATCAACAAGGCTTTTAACTATCGCTCAGTTTTATAGTTCAAAGTTATAAGTAAACTTCATACCAATAGTGCGAGGCGTTGTTGTATAGTGAGCGTATACGCGTTGTAATTCAGGTAACGCTTTATTAGCGCCAGAGGTCGACATACCAGCCCATGACTTATCACGGCGTACCGAAGTAAAAGCATACTTATCGAACAGGTTGTCGATATATAATGTAGCTGACCACATATCACCTGTTAACTTAGCTGATAAGTTGCTTAATGAATAGCCAGCTAATGTCTCACCATCGTCTCTTAAGCCCACTTTGGTAATCATATCGCTTTGTGCAGTCATACCGTAGTTAACGCTCAGTAGTTTATCGTCTAGCACATCTTGCTCATAACGAAGGCCGAATGAAAACTGATGCTCAGGGGCGCCGGGTAATCGATCCCCATTCATAGCGCCAATGCCAATACCAAATAAATCTGGTGCATCTTCAGTTAGTTCTGCTTTTGCATAAGCGTAAGTCGCATAAGCTGTCCAGTGATCGCCAATGATTGCACGAGATGAAATTTCTACGCCTTTTGAGTTTGCTGAGCCTGCATTTGATGTAATAAGCTCTTGGCCATTAACAGTAGAGCTACCCACTTGGGCGTCATTCCAGTCAACATTAAAGAGTGCAGCATTAAAGTGCAATCGATTTCTGAGCCAGGTTGATTTAAAGCCAAGTTCATAGTTTACCGTGGTATCAGCCTTATAGTCTTCTTCACTTGGAAGAGCACAAACAATTTGCTGTTCTGGTAACACATCTGGACACGGCGCAATACCATTACCGCCACCAATTCGAAACCCTTCACTGACAGTAAAGTAAGCGAGTACACCAGAATCAAACGTATAGTTTGCATTAAACTTAAATAGATTACCGTTATCATTGGCGCTAACATTTTCCATCTCAATTTGGTCAAGAGACGAGAAATCGCCAGAATAAAGTGGTGTAGCTGACCCTGCATTGGTGGATATATCATATTCATATAAACGCGCGCCCAAAGTGATATCAAACTGATCAGTAAAGCTATAGCCAGCCTCACCAAATAATGCTTTTTCTGTTATTTCTGAATTACTAAGGGCGATATATTCTAGATCTTTTTGTACGTTCGCAATACCACCGCCCCAAAAGTCAGTTAAGCCTGGGGTATATTCGCGGTCATCTGATAAGTTTTCTTGCTTATTATAGTAGCCGCCTACAATCCAACTTAATGGGCCCTCTGAAGCCGATACTAAACGCAATTCTTGAGTGAAGTTATCTTGATCTGAAGTATCTAAAGTTTGACCAACAAATGCAGGAAAATCAGCGTAACCAGTCCAAATATCATAAAGTAAGTCGGTTTGATCTCGCTGCCCAGACTGCTCATAGCTTGACCAACCAGAGGCTGATACAAGTTCAGCAAAGCCTAAATCAGCTTTGATTTCTAAGCTAAGTAAATCGTTTTCTTGCTCGCCCGGTTCAAGCACGCGAGCTGCGTTTTCATATTTACCTACAGTACCTTGAAGTGCGCTGCTATTTGCTAATGCGCCATATTGTGACGTTGAGTTGCCGCCATTTTCTTGTTTTTGATAAAAGTAATTGAGTGTTGCATCAATTGATGAGTTTGGCTGCCAACGAACAGAAAAGCGTCCCGTAGTGATTTGCTCATCGTTAACGTCATTAACGCGTTGTAAGTTTTCATCAATATCATCTTGGTTTGTAAAATCTGGATTAGGGTTTGAGACCCCTGGGTTTCGTACTACGTATTTATAATCAATATAACCAGGTCTGTCATAATGATTAACGCTGGCACGAACGGCTAATACGTCATCGATAAGCGGGGTATTAAATACCAGGCCAAACTCACCCCCAGTATCATCGCTTTCATTAATTGCGAATAAATCGCCACTCACGCTACCTTCAGTAATGTCTAATTGTGGTTGCTTTAATAAATAGCGTATAGCACCACCTAAAGTACCAGCACCATATAAGGTACCTTGCGGGCCAATTAATACTTCGACTCGATCAATATCAGTCAAGCGAAGATTAATATTAAGCGGTATTTCACCAACATAAGTAGCTACAGTGCCCCCATCAGAGCCACGATCTGACGAGTTAGTATTTAAACCTCGAACAATAATTGGAGAACCTTCACGACCACCTTGATCTGAAACTGTTAGGCCTGGGACCCAACGAGCTACATCTTCTAAATCACCAATGTTTTGATCCTTTATGACATCACTATTAAGCGCTGTAATATTTATAGGAGCCTCTTGAATTGAACCTGAGCGACGTGTAGCAGTAACCTCAATCTGTTCAATTTCTTTATCAACTTTAGGCTTTTCTTCTGCTGAGGCATGATAAGAGGTGATTAATTGAGTTGTAATTGCGCAAGCAAGAATTTTTCTTTTAAACTTTTTCATTTTGACCCTGTGAATGTTTGTTTGATTATTGTTTTATATCAAGAAAGCATGTTAATGAGGTGTAATCAAGCGTGGTGGGTGTGGCTTTAAAATCAATATTCATTAATATAGGGAGGTTATTCATTAAAAAGGTTTTTTTCGGTGTTTTTTAGTTTTTTATTGAATAAAAATATCAACATGAAATTTTTTAAATTTGGTTTGTTTTTTGCAATTTTACATCATTTGTTAACTTTTTGGTTGGCGCGTTTGGTGGGCAGTACAGTCCGCGTATGAGCCAGCTAGTTGCCAGTGCTAATGTATGTATTAATAATTTCAGTTAGACAGCCTTAAAAAAGATTATAAAGAAATACTTAAAGTGTATTAATTTATATTAGCTCGCCTCTAACTTACCAACTTGAGATAGCTGATTAAACAAAATGCCTGCTTGGGTACGGTTATACACATTCAGCTTTCGCAAAATGGCCGATACATGTTGTTTTATGGTGGTTTCTTGAATCGACATTTCAAAGGCAATTTGTTTGTTCAAGAGCCCGTCGGCTATCATCGCGAGTACACGGTATTGCTGTGGAGTGAGTTTTTCTAGGTTGCGGGCAAAATTGCTCTGTTCGTCATTAACAACCACATCAGTTAAGTCAATATCTGTTGGCAACCAAGAATCTCCATTGAGTACATGTTCAATGGCTTCACTGATCACATCAAGGGATGATGACTTTGGAATATAGCCTGCAGCACCTAAGCTCATGGCTTGTTTTATGATAGTGGGAGTTTCGTTAGCCGATACCATAATAATTAATATATCAGGGTATTGATTTCTTAGTTGCGAGAGCGCTTGTAAACCATTGGCGCCAGGAATTGTTAAATCTAAAAATATCAGCTCTATCTCGGGGTGTGATTTTAATAAGCTAAATAACCCATCGATATCGCTGGTTTCTTTTATATATTGTTCTGGTACAGAAGTCGCTGCTGCTTGACGTAGCGCACTTCTGAATAAAGGGTGGTCATCAGCAATTATGGTATTCACAGCACAAGCCATTTCAAATAGTCTCCAATGCATTAAGTTATATGTGATTTTGCGATGTGAAACAAGGTTTGTCTGTGGGGATATACAGACAAACCTTAACGCTTAAATTAAATTTTAAAAACGATAGCCCACAGTGAGTGATATTGTGCGGGGGTCACCGTAATAACCAATTAAGGTATTATCGCCACCAAGACCCGGTGTGTATTTGCTGGTATCAGTTGGATCTGATGGGTCAGGAGCCACGAACTGATAACCACCAATCATGTATTCTTCATCGGTTAGATTTTTACCATAAATACCCGCAGTCCAATGGCCATCTGCGCTATACCAAGTAACACCAATATTTAATAATCCGTAGGCGTCTTGTGTTAAGAGGCTATCTTCTTCGAACAGTGCGTAATCACCTCGGTGATAGTAATTACCGTTTATAACAAAGTCGCCCATATCAGTGTATAAACGATAGGTAGCACCTAAGTTGAAAGTTAGATCTGGGGTGTTTGAAACACTAAAACGGTCTGATTTATCAAATGTTTCACCGGTATCAGGATTGGTATCAATTACATTTTCAAAACTACTGTCGATGTAACCTATTGACGCGTCGAAAGTTAGTGCATCGTTTGCAACATAGCTAAGTTCTAATTCAACGCCATCAGACTTAGACTCGCCAATATTACCTAAGCGCTGGTTTAAATCGGCGGCGCTGTCACCGGGTAATACCGATATGTACTGACGGTCTTTATGATCAAGTGTGAATACAGTTAAATTTGCGCGTAAATTATCATTCCATTCGCTTTTCATGCCTAACTCAATAGAGTCAACCACTTCGGGCCTTGCTGCAGGTTCTGCTGTTGTAGCTCGTGGATTAAATGTCCCTGACTTAAACCCTTGCGAGTAACTAGCAAAAAACATGATGTCGTTATTATATTGATATTCAACACCCGCACGAGGTGTAAAGCGTGACCAATCTTCGCTGTCATCTAGTACCGTAGGCACGAGTTGTCCTTCTGGGCGAACATAACCCGGGATCCAACCTGATTCAGGGTAAACAATGTCAAAAATAAGACCATTATTTACAATCGCTTCTTTGCTGTCTTTGGTATAGCGCGCGCCAAGTGTCATTGACCATTTTTCATCAAAGTCGTAGCTTCCTTGTATATAAGCCGCTTTACTGGTGGAATTGCTGCAACCGCTTACTTCACGCGTAAGTCCTGGGGCACCTAAACTTTGACCAAGCACACCTAATATTGCTTCAAACTGGCCACACGATTCGCCATCATAGTAATAAAGCCCTGAGACCATTTTATAGTTATCGCCACTGTGATTTAGCTGCAACTCATGCGTGGTTTGTTCATCGTCATAAATGGCTGGAACATCAAAAATAGGTAAAGAGGTATTATCAAAGTCGATGTTAGTTGGTGAATAGCTCTCTCTTGTTGCTGCAACGTATTTAATACTCGTGTTTGCACTCATATCCCAACGAGCAGTTAAGCTCATACCTTCAAGCTCTACTTTGTTCCATGTAGGTAAACTAGTATAAGAGTCATACACGCTATCGGGTACAGGCGCATTCGTTAACAAGCTTGGAAGTAAGCGATACCCGCCTTTCGCGTTAGAGTCATCATCGGTTTTATCCCACGCTAAACGAAAGAATAAGTCATCTGTAGGGGTGTACTCTAACGTAACCCGTGCTGCGGTAACATCTTTGTTATAGTTTTCGCGGTCTTGATTATCAAGCGCTGACGTTAAAAATTCACCATAGCCATCACGGTTCAATGTGGCAAAACCAAAACCAACATAGAGTTTTTCGTCAATAAGCGGGAGCTGCCCAGTGACTTTTAAATCTTTTTGGCTGTAGCTGCCTACGGTGCCTTGAATATTTAGCGTTGCATCTCCGCTCATTTCTTTGGTGACATACTTAACTGCACCACCAATAGTGTTTTTGCCATATAGCGTACCTTGTGGGCCACGTAACACCTCAATTTGTTGTACATCAAGTAAGTCGAGCACGGCACCTTGCGGGCGGGCGATGTATACATCATCAATGTAAATACCTACGCCAGGTTCATAGCCCCAAAGCGGGTCTTGCTGACCTACACCGCGAATAAACGCAGTGATGGTAGAGTTAGTGCCTCGGCTTGATTGTAGCGTAGTGTTGGGTGAAAACTGCTGTACTTCAGTCATTACGCTGATGCCGTTTTCTGCTAATTCTTGTGCGCCAATTGAGGTTACGGCAACCGGAACTTCTTGTAAGTTTTCAACGGTTTTGCGAGCGGTTACTTCTATTCGCTCTAACTCTGCTTTTTTTACTTTAGGCGCTTGTTCAGCTGCCACACTTGTTGCACTTAATAAGGCGAGTGAAACAGCGAGTGTAACGGGTGTGATATTTTGTTTGAGCTTTATCATTGGTGTGTTCCTGTTGTTATTAGTTGATTATTTGTTTGCTCATGTCACCTGCACTTAATGTAGAAGATAGTGTTAAAAAATGAATTAGTACCATAGTGCTATAAAAGCTTAACACCTTGACTTATATGGTTTTTGTGTAAGTTTTATAACGTATAGTACCTTAGTGCTATGTCTTTATTTGCGCTGAGCGATAAAACTAACGACAGTTACTGCGATGTCACCTCATCTGGGTAATAACAATAATTATAGGAATGTCTATGCTGAGCATGATAGGGCTGTTAGGCGGTTTAATACTGCTGATAATTTTAACTTTGCGCGGGGTCAATTTATTTATTGCCGCGCCAATATGTGCATTGTTGGTGGCACTAACAAGCGGGATGGCTATATTCCCGGTGACTGCCGACAGTAATTTTATTAACGCGTACATGGATGGCTTTGCTGGATTTTTAAGTGCATGGTTTTTTATGTTTTTACTGGGCTCGTTGTTCGGTAAATTTATGGAAGATACTGGTGCAGCAGACAGCGTAGCCAGTTACATTGTTGGCAAGTTAGGTATGAAGCATGCGGTGCTGGCGGTGGTGATTGCTTGTGCCGTGCTGACTTATGGCGGAGTCAGTGTATTTATTGTGGCGTTTTCGGTTTACCCGATGGCGCTCAGTTTATTTAAAGATGCCGATTTGCCGCGGCGCTTTATACCTGCAACGTTAGCGTTTGGCTCAGTGACGTTTACTATGACCTCTGCGGGCTCGCCTGAAATTCAAAATTGGATACCCGTAAAGCATTTAGGTACCTCACCCTATGCGGCATGGGAGGTAAGCTTAGTGGTGGCCATTTTTATGGCAACAGTCGGTTACTTTTGGCTAAATAAAATGATTAAAAAGGCGGTTGCCAAAGGTGAGCGTTTTGCTGCAAGAGACGATGACCCAATTATTTTAGAGCGTGAACGCCCTCATCCAATCACCGGCGTAATTCCTTTGCTGGTGGTGCTACTCTTATCATTTATGTTGCATGATGTTTTACAACAAACCGCACTAATTGTGGCGTTGCTTGGTGGTGTTTTAAGTATTGTGGTCATCAATTATAAGTATTTTCATAACATGGCAAATGCCATCAATATGGGTACCACTGGCGCCTTAGTTGCTATAGGTAACACTGCTGCTGTAGTAGGGTTTGGCGCAGTGGCTAAAGTATCACCGGCGTTTATTGCTGCTGTTGATGCTATGACTCATATGCCTGGTAATGAGTTAGTGGGGGCTGCTGTTGCCGTGAGCGTAATAGCCGGATTAACGGGTTCAGCATCCGGCGGGCAAGCGATTGCACTACCGCTTGTAGCTCCTGGATATTTGGATATGGGGGTTAATCCAGAGCAATTACACAGAGTGGTTGCTATTAGTTCTGGTGCATTAGACAGCTTGCCACATAATGGTTACGTGGTCACAACTATACGTGCCATTTGTAAAGAAACACATCAACGCGCTTATTGGCCATTAGCCGCATTGACGGTGGTTATCCCATTGGTTGGGGTGGCTCTTGCGCTGAGCTTATTCATCACTTTTTAAGGAATTGCAATGAAAACAATATTAATAATAGGGTTGCTGTTTTTATTTAGTAGTACGGTGTCTGGCGCTGATAAAGCTGAGCCGTTACTAGTAGAAAAGCAACATTTCAGCACAGAAAACTTCACAACGGTTTCTGGCACAACGTTGCCACAGGTTGATATTGGTTGGGAAAGTTATGGTGAGCTTAACAAAGCCAAAGATAATGTAATCTTGATCACTCATTATTTTTCAGGAACCTCTCATGCAGCAGGTAAATATTCAGCCGACGACGCCGTAGCAGGATACTGGGATGCGTTAATTGGCCCAGGAAAAGCCATAGATACTAACAAGTATTTTGTGATCAGCTCTGACACCTTAGTCAATGCTAATTGGCATGACCCACACGTAATCACTACGGGGCCTGCATCAATTAACCCTGCGACAGGTAAACCTTATGGCTTGGATTTTCCAGTGGTTACTATTACTGATTTTGTTAACGTACAAAAACGCTTATTAGAGAGTTTGGGTATTACTAAATTACATGCCGTGATGGGCGCATCTATGGGCTCTTTTCAGGCGCTAGAGTGGGCAACGCGTTATCCAGATCAGGTTGAACGCCTAATCCATGTTATTGGTGCAGCAACCATGGATGCATGGACTGTCGCTGCGCTTGAAAAATGGGCACTCCCCATTCGTTTAGATAAAAACTGGCAGCAAGGTAATTACTACGACAAGGAGCGCCCATTAGATGGACTTGCCGCAACCATGCTAAATATTACTCAAGATGCGATGCATCCAATTATTTATAACGCTAGCTTCCCTGACTTTAACGTACTTGATGAAGGCGCGTTAAAAGACATTCGTACCTTGCCTAAGTTAAACCAAGTACTAGCACAGCGTGCAATGGCGCGTGCAAAAACCCAAGATGCAAATCATGTATTGTATTTGGTACGGGCATCACAACTGTTTACTGCCGGTATGGAAGGCAACTTAAGCGCAGCACTTAAAAAAATTAGCGCTAAAACACTGTTATTGCCTGCAACCAATGATTTACTGCTACGCCCTGAAAATATGCGCACTGTATATGAGTCAATGAAGTCGCTGGGGAAAGAGGTTCAGCTTTCTGAAATTGAAGGCGGCTGGGGGCATCTCGATGGAATTTTTTCAATCTCGCCTAAAGCGCAGCTGATCAGTGAATTTTTAGAGGAGTAGCAGTATGAGTAAAAACGTATTAATCACCGGCGCGGCTAGTGGTATAGGGCTACACATTGCTG
The DNA here is from genome assembly GCF_040937955.1 of Pseudoalteromonas sp. SD03. Classification (NCBI taxonomy): domain Bacteria; kingdom Pseudomonadati; phylum Pseudomonadota; class Gammaproteobacteria; order Alteromonadales; family Pseudoalteromonadaceae; genus Pseudoalteromonas; species Pseudoalteromonas sp. SD03. The sequence goes on along the minus strand of NZ_CP162514.1, from coordinate 3,418,519 downwards.
AGCAGCTAGCCCGAGCTGGGCATAGCATTATTGTGACCGACCTTAATGAACAGGTAGCTCAACAAGCCGCGCAAAAAATAGTTAATCAGGGCGGTAACGCTCAGGGCTATGCATTGAATGTGGCAGATAGCCAAGCGATTGAAGATTTTTTTAGCACCTTTACGCTACCTGTGGATGTATTAATTAATAATGCAGGAATACAGCATGTAGCGAAATTAGAAGACTTTCCTGCAGATAAGTGGCTGCTTTTACAGCAAGTGATGTTGGTAGGTCCCGCAATGATGAGTAAAGCGGTACTGCCACGCATGCGTGAGCAAGATTTTGGCCGCATCATTAATATAGGTTCTATTCACGCCATGGTGGCCTCTAAGTATAAATCTGCTTATATCGCCGCGAAGCATGGCTTAATTGGCTTTGCTAAAACCATGGCATTAGAAACAGGGGATGCCAATATTACTATTAATACAGTGTGCCCAGCGTATGTAAAAACGCCATTAGTGGAGCAGCAAATTGCCGCACAAGCCAAAGAGCATGGTATTTCTGAGCAACAAGTAATTGACACCATTATGCTGGCACCCATGCCGAAAAAGGCATTTATCGGCTTAGACGAAATCTTGCATACCGTGAGTTTTTTAATGGCAGATGTTGCACGCAACATTACCGCTCAAGCAATCGCTATTGATGGCGGTTGGACTGCACAATAGGAGGAGCCAATGGCAGGTTTTGATAAAGTAGTAAAAAGCTACAGTGACGCTATGACAGGGCTTGAAGATGGCATGACCGTGATTGCTGGTGGTTTTGGTTTGTGTGGTATTCCTGAAGGCTTGATTGCACAAATTAAACGTCAAGGGACACGTAATTTAACCGTAGTATCTAATAATTGTGGTGTTGATGGTTTTGGGCTTGGATTACTACTTGAAGATAAACAAATTAGTAAAATGGTCGCTTCTTACGTCGGTGAAAACGCACTTTTCGAGCAACAATTACTTAGTGGCGAGTTAGATGTTGAACTAACGCCACAAGGGACGCTAGCCGAAAAAATGCGCGCAGGCGGCGCCGGAATTCCAGCGTTTTATACCGCAACGGGTGTCGGTACGCCTGTGGCTGAAGGTAGAGAAACCCGTTCAATCAAGGGGCGCGAATATTTATTAGAGCCCAGTATAATCGGTGACTTTGCCATTGTTAAAGCATGGAAGGCAGATCGCTATGGTAACTGTATTTATCGTCATACAGCGATGAACTTTAATCCTATGGCAGCCACCGCTGGTAAAATTACCGTATTAGAGGTTGAAGAAATTGTCGAGCCCGGAGAGCTTGAGCCAAGCCAAATTCATACACCAGGTATTTATATCGATCGCGTTATTAAAGGTGAGTTTGAAAAGCGTATTGAAAAAACCACCACTCGAGCGGCAAAGTCCTAAGGAGCACATAATGGCATTAACACGAGAGCAAATAGCAAAACGCGTGGCAATGGAATTACAAGATGGCTACTACGTTAACTTAGGAATAGGGATACCTACATTGGTGGCCAATTATGTGCCTAAGGGCATTGAGGTAATGCTGCAATCAGAAAATGGGTTACTGGGCATGGGGCCCTATCCTAGCGCTGAAAATGTAGATGCCGATATGATCAACGCAGGAAAAGAAACAGTAACCGCAGCTACGGGTGCCGCTATTTTTAATTCTGCTGAAAGCTTTGCCATGATCCGCGGTGGGCATGTTGATTTAACCGTGCTGGGTGCGTTTGAAGTGGACCAAAGCGGTAACATTGCCAGTTGGATGATCCCTAATAAATTGGTCAAAGGTATGGGCGGGGCGATGGATTTAGTGGCGGGGGCAAAAAACATTATTTGCACTATGACCCATGCTAATAAACACGGTGAATCAAAGCTACTGAATAAATGCAACCTACCGTTAACCGGTGTTGGTTGTATCAATAAAGTAATTACTGATTTGGCTCTATTAGAAATAAAAGATGGCGCTTTTCATTTATTAGAATGTGCACCCGGTGTGACTATTGATGAAATCAAAGCCAAAACTGCGGGTAATTTAGTTATTAGCGACAAAGTCAAAACTATGAGTTTTGAGTGATTTTACTAACGATTTGCATGGGGCAAAATAATTGTATTTGCTTCATGCCATTACTCAGTTGCGCTTTTGATGTTCAACAATGACGCTAATAAAGACTTAAGTCGTTTAAATACAGTTTATAATATGCCTCTTTTAAGCCCATCTCATACCTCAAAATATCTTTAAAGCAAGTTTTTTATAAATTGATTGCATTTTAAGCGACTTCTATGGTGATGTTCGCTTTAAGTAATGCTATACTCCCGCCGAATAATTTATCGACTTTATTAAGAGTAAAATTAATGGCAGATTTATCGAAGTACAGAAACATTGGTATTTTCGCGCACGTTGATGCGGGTAAAACCACAACTACTGAGCGTATCCTAAAGCTTACAGGTACTATCCACAAAACAGGTGAGGTTCATGATGGTGAATCGACTACCGATTTCATGGATCAAGAAGCTGAGCGCGGTATTACTATCCAGTCTGCGGCAGTAAGCTGTTTCTGGAAAGATCACCGTTTTAACGTTATCGATACTCCTGGACACGTTGACTTCACCGTTGAAGTTTACCGTTCACTTAAAGTATTAGATGGCGGTGTGGGTGTATTCTGTGGTTCTGGTGGTGTTGAGCCACAATCAGAAACTAACTGGCGCTACGCGAATGAGTCAGGTGTTGCACGTATCATCTTCGTAAACAAATTAGACCGTATGGGTGCTGATTTTTTCCGTGTAACAGCGCAAGTACAAAAAGTACTTGGTGCTACTCCACTTATCATGACTTTACCAATCGGTATCGAAGATGAGTTCTGTGGTGTTGTTGATGTTTTAAACAAAAAAGCATACATCTGGGATGAGACAGGTCTTCCAGAAAACTACACTATTGAAGACGTTCCTGCAGACATGGTAGAGAAAACTGATGAATACCATGAAATGCTTATCGAAACTGCTGTAGAGCAAGACGATGACCTAATGGAAGCGTACATGGAAGGTGAAATCCCTTCAATCGAAGACATCAAGCGTTGTATCCGTAAAGGTACTCGTGACCTTGCGTTCTTCCCTACATTCTGTGGTTCTGCATTCAAAAACAAAGGTATGCAACTTGTACTTGACGCAGTAGTAGATTACCTACCTGCTCCTACAGAAGTTGATCCTCAACCTCTTATGGATGAAGAAGGTAACGAAAACGGCGAGCATGCAATCGTATCTGCTGACGAACCTTTCAAAGCGTTAGCATTTAAGATCATGGATGACCGTTTCGGTGCATTAACATTCGTACGTATCTACTCTGGTGTGCTTAACAAGGGTGACACTATCCTTAATGCATTTACTGGTAAAACTGAGCGTGTTGGCCGTATGGTTGAGATGCAAGCAGATGAGCGTAAAGAGCTTACTTCAGCGCAAGCGGGCGATATCATCGCTATCGTTGGTATGAAGAACGTGCAAACTGGTCACACTCTTTGTGATCCTAAGCACCCAGTAACACTTGAGCCAATGGTATTCCCAACTCCAGTAATCTCGATTGCTGTACAGCCTAAAGATAAAGGCGGTAATGAGAAAATGGGTGTTGCTATCGGTAAAATGGTTGCAGAAGATCCATCTTTCCAAGTTGAAACTGATGAAGATTCAGGTGAAACTATCCTTAAAGGTATGGGTGAGCTTCACTTAGATATCAAAGTAGATATCCTTAAGCGTACTTACGGTGTAGACCTTATCGTTGGTCAACCACAGGTTGCTTACCGTGAAACTATCACTCGTGAAATCGAAGATAGCTACACGCATAAGAAACAATCTGGTGGTTCTGGTCAATTCGGTAAAATCGATTACCGTATCAAGCCTGGCGAAGTGGGTTCTGGTTTCACGTTCACATCTTCAGTTGTTGGTGGTAACGTACCTAAAGAATTCTGGCCTGCAGTTGAGAAAGGCTTTAAGTCAATGATGAACGAAGGTGTTCTAGCTGGCTTCCCAGTACTTGACGTTGAAGTTGAACTTTTCGACGGTGGCTTCCACGCCGTGGATTCATCAGCAATCGCATTCGAAATCGCAGCTAAAGGCGCTTTCCGTCAGTCTATCCCTAAAGCGGGTGCACAACTTCTTGAGCCAATCATGAAAGTTGACGTGTTCACGCCAGAAGATCACGTAGGTGACGTAATCGGTGACCTTAACCGTCGTCGTGGTATGTTAAGCGACCAAGAAGCTGGTTTAACTGGCGTTCGCATTAAAGCAGACGTACCGTTATCAGAAATGTTCGGTTACATCGGTTCACTACGTACAATGACATCAGGTCGTGGTCAGTTCTCTATGGAGTTCTCACACTACGCACCATGTCCACAAAACGTAGCTGACACAGTAATCGCTGCAGAAAAAGAGAAAAAAGCAGCTAAGTAATTAGCACTTTAACTCTTTAAAAAAACCCGCACTTGTTGCGGGTTTTTTATTGTCTGAAGGTTATTAAGCTCGAAAATTAAAGCGTGCGGTCATAAAAAAGGAGCAACAGTTAGTTGCTCCTTTTTTATTTATTATGACTATACCAATCTTCAAAATAGCTGACTTAATTAAGCGAATTGGTATTAATTTAGCTTATTAGCTGTTTTTGTAATGAGTGCTTTAAACTTCTTACGATGTGATTCACTACTAAAGCTCTGAATAGGCATGGTTACTTTATGTTCTTGTGGTAACAGCGGTATTGCTGTTGAATAACGCCCTGCAGGTGGAACGGTTATCTCTTTGAGGTGTACTTTAAGTGCCGCTAATGTTACATCATTATCGACTTCACTCGGGCAGAGAAAAATCCCCCATTGTCTGAGCTTAACGCCTAGCTTGATACTACTTGAATAGCGCACAATAGGTGCAGCGAGTATGAGCCCTAATAAAATAGGAGATAACCACCAAAAAAAGACTGGCGTAAAGTAATAAGCAACGCTACCCCATACAATGGCAATCAGCGAAGAAAGCAATGTATAACTAAACGCTTCTTTCCATGGCACCATTCTGCCTTCACGCGGTTGAGCGTCCCATTTTACTTTTTTACCTAAAAATACACAGACTACAAAATATGCATGAAAAACCATCATTAATGGTGCCACAATAATGGCAAATACGGTTTCAATTATAGACCCTAAAGTAAGTTTTAATGCACCACCAAAGCGCTGCTTACGGTGTACTAAGGTAACAATCACGCCCATGAGTTTAGGCAATAATAAAATAATGATAGTTAGGTAAAGTAATGAGTCAATGAGTTCTGTTTTGGCTATTTGCCAAGTTGGAAATAGTTGATAGGCGCGATTAAAATAGACATCGCTATTTAAAGCGCGTGTTACCGCATCTATGGTACTTAACGCCAGCATAGATAACCAAATGAGTGATGATATATACGCGGTTGCACCCAGTAAAAAATGCAGCTTACTCATTAGCTTTAATTTTGCTGATGATAATAAGCCAAGGTGTTGAATATTACCTTGAACCCAGCGTCTATCGCGTACAGCATAATCTAATATGTTGCTCGGAACTTCCTCGTAACTGCCTTCAATATCGGCAAGTAATAATACGTCCCAATTCGCGCTATGTAATAAAGAGGCTTCCACAAAATCATGACTTAAAATTTCACCACCAAAAGGCGCTTTACCTTTTAGTGTTGGCAAGCCACAGCAATCAATAAATGCTTTGACGCGAATAATGGCATTATGGCCCCAGTAATTGGCTTTATCGGTTTGCCAAAAAGCAGAGCCGGTAGCTAACATTGGACTATAAAGAATTGAAGCGAACTGTAAAAAGCGTCCAAAAAAGGTATCTTGGCGCACAGGAATAGGGATAGTCTGAATCAATCCCGCTTGTGGATTATTTAGCATACTGGTAGTGAGTTCTAGCATGCATTGACCCGTCATCACACTATCGGCATCCAATACAATCATATGCTCGTATTGGCTACCCCAGCGCTCACAAAAGTCGGTTAAGTTACCTACTTTACGATGTTTGTTATCTTCACGGCGACGATAAAATACCTGCTTTGCAGTATCACCTAAGCGCTCACATAACGCATGCCATGCACTTAATTCATTACTAGCAATAGTTGCGTCTTGTGTATCGCTTAGTAAATAAAAATCAAAGTGTTTTAATTGCCCGGTTGCTTTTAATGATTGTAAACTGACTTCAAAGCCTGCAATCACTCTGTGCGTATCTTCGTTATATATAGGCATAACCACAGCTGTTTTTTGCTGTGATAGTGCTTCACTGTTAATAGAGACCGGCTTTATTTTTTTAAGTGTGAGTGGATCTATCCGAAATAGCTGCAATATAAAACCAATACAACCACTACAAAATGCGGTGACTATCCACGCAAAAGTAATAGAAAATAAAGCAAGAAGTGCATACTCAAGCAAGGTCATGCCATTTGAGTTTAAAATTTCAAACATAATTGAAATGCCATAGCCTGAAAGACCAATAGCAGCGATAGCAAATAACCACACACGGAGTGTTTTAAAAGGCATCGGCGTGCCTGCGCTTTGTTTACTTGATGTCATTTGGATACCAAACATAGCTCCATACCTCGCTCACTTCTTTATTACGTAGCTTTAGCGATAAACGCATATCTACAGGATCACTACCTTGGGGAGCGACTTTAAAAGCAACACGCCAACCTAATGATTTTGGTAATTTTTGCACTGTAATATCGCGGGCTTCACCGGTAGTCAGCTGAAGATCTGCGCTAAGTGCTAATTTTGCTGATAACTGATTGATATCAGGGCCGGTAAAGTCAACAGTAAATTGACGATGGCTTTTTGGCGGTGGATTATCTTCACCAGGTAATGCGGCACTACCAATACGCGTTCTAGCTACATTGGCCAAATTATTTTGGCTTAGATAATCATTAAACGTCGTCATCTTATAGCTAAACTTTAATGCCTCTCCTGCTTTGAACGGCTTTTCAGGAACCCAATAACTTACAATATTATCGTTTGTTTCAGTATCTGTTGGAATTTCTACTAGCTCAACACGGCCATTACCCCATTCACCTTGTGGTTCTATCCAAAGGCTAGGGCGGTCATGGTAATGCGCTTCTATATCAAAGTAGTTATTAAAGTCACGGTCACGCTGCACAAGGCCAAAGCCTTTTGGATTCTCATATGAAAAAGAGGTTACACTGAGTTGGGATGGATTATTAAGCGGACGCCACACCCAATTACTCTCTTGTGACTGCGTGAGCAAACCATCTGAATCATGTACTTCAGGGCGGTAATCATCAAAAAACTTAGTGCTATTTTCACCGTGATAAAACATGCTCGTTAATGGCGCTATACCTAGCTTTTTAACATCTTTACGCGCAAAAATTTGCATGTCGACGTTAACTCGTGTCTGTGTGTTTGGGTCTATTTCAAACTTGTAGGCTCCCGCTACCGATGGGCTATCGAGTAAAGCAAAAATAGTAATATTAGTTTGCTCTGGTGTTGGTTTTACTAACCAAAACTCTTTGAATGAAGGAAACTCTTCACCAGATGTTTGTGCGGTATCAATTGCCAATCCGCGTGCTGATAAGCCATAAACTTGATTAGGTCCAACTAGGCGAAAATAAGAAGCGCCCTGAAACACCATAATTTCATCTTTATAGTCATCGTTATTTAGTGGGTAGTGCAATCTAAAACCAGCATGCCCTAACTGTGTACCTTCAACACTTTTCGCTATTTCATCTTTTAGGTGTGCTGCTGTTCCATCATATTGATAAAAGTCTGTGCTAAATGGGAGACGGCTAAGCTTGGCATCTTGATCAACGATATTGATTTTGACTGGGGTTTTATATAAAAAACCTGGGTGAAATAGTTGCAGCTCATAAAGCCCTTCATCTTTCCATACCGATTGATCGTGTTTGAAGCGGATTGAGCGGTAGTCTTGATAATCAATACTATTAAGCGCCTCTATTTGTATGTTTTTAGGTGCAATGTAATCTTGCTCAGCAAGCTTTTTAGCACGCGCACTTATCACATCAAATAAGCTGCCTTGTGGTATTGCCGCTTCTAATGAGGTTGCTGCAATGGCGTTGTTCGTTCCCCACAGTGAAAAAACTATCAACATCCCTACCAAAGGTTTAAAAGCCCTTTGACAAGTTGATATAAGGTGAATGCGTTCTTTCATTTTGAATCCTTTATAAAAATATATTTACAGCGAGAGTAACGTCTATCTCAATGGTTTTTATATGGGTTAGCAGGACTGGGCAATTATCGTTTTAGCGCAGGTGTAGTAACGCAGCTTCACACTTTGTATTTATTAAACAATAAATGAAAGGTGTGAAATTTGATAAAGGCCATATCAAGGTTTGCATAGATAGTAAGCAATGTTTGCTGAAGCTTGTCTGAATTACATTTGTATAAAAAATAAAAAAGCCGCGAAAGCGGCTTTTGAGTAACTATATAGATATTTTAGGTCACAATACCTAATTGTTAACCGACTAATTAAGCTTAATCAGCATACTTTGTTGCTTTGTACGTTAATTTAACATTACCAAAAGGAATGGCGCCGTTTACACGCACTCGCCACTTACCTTCTTTAGGGTTGGTAAATGAACAGCTTTCGCTATTACCGAAGCTTATTGAGGCGCAATCTTTTCTGAAAAGAGTCGGGTTTCTTTTATGGCGTACAAATAAGTTTGCATCACCCCAGCCACCGTCAAGGCTAACCGTTAGCTCGTCATAACCTTGTGGGATTTCAAAGCTGTAGCTTTTCCACCAAAACCACCCGCCAATATTATTAATTTCGCCAATAATTACTTCAGGTTCTGGCTCAGGTGGCGCGATAATGGTCGAGCGAATATCGACAATAACAGGGTCATGATCTGACGCTCTGTAAGGACCTTGAGCATATAAGGTTGATTGTTGTGCGTCAGATTTAAACTCAACGTTATAATCAAGCGAGATAGGCTCATCGGCATTAATGTGCCAATCGGTTGCACTGACTACTTTATTTAATAAGCTTGGACTAACTAGGGCGTGATCTAAACTACCCGCTCGGCCAGAAAAGCTATAAGAGTAACCTAAAGTGTTGCCATCTAGCTCAGCAACCACATTTTTAAGGCCTTTATCAGCAAATGCACGGATAGGATCTTCCATTGCATAGGCGTTCATGTCGCCAACAAGAATGATATCTTCATCATCAACCCCTGTTGGTTTGCTATTTAACCAATCAGCAAATGCATTGGCGCCAGCAGTTCGAATTTCGTTCCAACATGCTTGGCCGTCATTTTGATCAGCGTTTCCACCAGTTGCACTTCCACAACCACCTTTAGATTTTAAGTGAGCAACGGCAACAGTAAAGACTTCTTCTGTCTCTAAAGACTTAAAGCTTTGCGCAATAGGTGCGCGATTGCTGTAGTCAAAAGGCGCGTCAGTTGTAATCGCTGCTGTTCCTACTTGCTGTACTTTATCAGCACGATAAATAAGCGCGGTAGTAATAGCGTCGGTGCCGATTTTATCAACGCCAAAGTCCACAAATGCATATTGATTTTGACTGTCGGCATCATTAAGTGCATTTACTAAGCTTGCAACTGCGCTAAATTCGCCAAAGCCGTCATTTTCAATTTCCATTAAGCCAATCACATCAGCTTGCATAGCACTGATAGCACTAACTAGTTTGGCCTGCTGACGAATTAATTCTACTTCTGAGTCAGCGCCTCGGCTAGTTGGGAAACCGCCGCCTTGGCCGTCGCCATTAAAGTAGTTAAGTACGTTAAAGCTGGCAACACGTAAATCAGCGTCAGGGTTTAACTCTGGTGCATCGGTACGCGGATTCGTTGCTATAAACTGAGGTGTGACCGTTGGGTGAATACGGTAAGTGCTAAAACTGTACGCTAGGGCGCCAGTAACGGTATTTACTGTATCGCCAGTACGCAGCGTATTCTCTGCTGATAATCCAGGTACAGGGTAAGCAATAGGGTCGCGATTTTGACGAGTTGAGCCATCATCTACGAGTATTTTTTTAGTTAGATTTTGCGCTTCAACCGCATTTGCTGCCGCACCAGGAAGTGCAACTTGTGTCCCTTGATATAAACGTTCGGTGGCAAGCTCTAATTCACCGTAACGACCTAAACCATAGTTATTCGTGACAACTAATGGCTGCTCTAGGGTCACCAACATACCTTCAAATGCTTCTAACTCACTTTGATCGATAACGGGTAAAGTGATTTTAGTCGGATAAGCTGAAAGGCCGGTATCACAAATAGCAACTTGGCTAACATTACCAATTTGGGTGGCATCAAAGTACTCTTCAACAGTACCTTGTACGCGAACATGGTCGCCAACATTAACATCAGTATTGGTAAAGTAAACAAATACACCTTCAGAAGTAAGGGGATTTGCATCTTCATCACTATTAAGTGAATTTACAAAAAAGCCTTTGAGCTGATCATCTGCTTGGAAATCAGCCGTCACAACGCCTTCAAATTCAACCACAGTGTTAACCAGTGGACTGCTTGCGCCTTCACCTTGAATACTGCTAATTAATGTTTTATCAGCGCCACATAGTAAAGGATCTTCAGGTTCTGGCTCAGGATCTGGATTAGGTGACGAATTCCCTGCAAAGATACCTAGATCACTAAAATCATCTTGATCAAATTGCAGCCATAGCTCACTTGGATTAAAAGCGCCATCGGCATCAGTGCGTCCGTTTAATTGAGTTTCTTTACGACGCAGTGTTTTATTTTGCGTTTGTACGCCACCTTCAGACCAAAATGAACCTGGATCTACACCGCGTTGACCAAAGCTGTCAATAACGGTTGAGCCTTGCGTAAGTACCAGTGCGTCATCACCATTAAAGTTAGTGACGGCGCTGAGTTGATCTGCTTTTTCTTTTAATTCAACTGAAGCATTACCATTAACAATGACATACGTGCTATTAGCAGCAAGTTCACCGGTTAAATCGAGCGTATTGTTTGCCTCTGTATTGCCATTTGAATAGAGACTTAGGGTGTAGCCATCCAATGACAGTGGGGTTGTCGAATTATTAAATAGTTCTACTGCTTTATTATAGCTACTGCCCTCTACGTATTCTGATATAACGAGGTTAGCGGTAGCGGGTGCACTGAGGCTTGCTAACACAAGCGCCAATGGCGTTATTTTTGTTTTCAACATTATTATTTTTTCCCGTGTTTTTGTTTCCCCAAATGGGACGCTTAGTGTAATGAAAAATGATTACAAATAGAATACAGAATGTTAACAATATTAAGTTTTGTTATTTTTTGAGGTAGAACGTACAGTTGTGTGTTTGGTTTTAGGTAAGACAGAGCCTGTGTAGTGTGATTACTATCTATAAAAATAGGGGGTAACGCTGCATAAATGCCAACTATGTGTTGTTCTTAAACATAAAAAAAGGGCAATAAAGCCCTTTATATCAATATGCTTTTATTACTTATTTAAATAGCGGGCTGCCTGCTTTGCAAAGTAAGTCAGAATGCCATCAGCACCTGCACGTTTAAATGCTAATAAAGATTCCATAATAGTGGCTTCCTCACTCAGCCAGCCGTTATCAATAGCGGCTTTATGCATCGCGTACTCACCACTTACCTGATAAGCAAATGTTGGTACACCAAATTCATCTTTAACGCGGCGTACAATGTCTAAATAAGGCATACCTGGCTTAACCATTACCATATCGGCGCCTTCTTGCAAATCAAGAGCTACTTCACGAATAGCTTCATCAGAGTTGGCAGGATCCATTTGGTAAGTTTTTTTATCAGCGCCTTTTAAGTTTCCTGCTGAACCGACAGCATCTCTAAATGGGCCATAGTAGCTTGATGCATACTTTGCTGAATAGGCCATAATGCGAGTGTGAATAAAGCCATCGGCTTCAAGGGCTTCACGAATTGCACCAATACGCCCATCCATCATGTCTGATGGGGCAACAACATCAGCACCTGCATGTGCGTGTGATAGCGCCTGCTTAACTAAAATTTCGGTAGTGACGTCATTAATTACATAACCTGCATCATCAATAATGCCGTCTTGACCATGCACAGTAAATGGGTCAAGTGCAACATCGGTGATCACGCCAAGCTCTGGAAAGGTTTCTTTTAATGCGCGAACAGTTCTTTGTGCTAAGCCATCATCGTTATACGCTTCTTCAGCGAGTAGAGACTTTTTATCTGCAGGCGTAACAGGGAAAATAGCGAGCGCAGGGACGCCTAAATCAACTAATTCTTTAGCTTCTTCTAGCAGTAAATCAATTGATAAACGTTCAATGCCGGGCATCGATTCAATGCTTTCACGACGGTTTTTACCTTCAAGCACAAAAACAGGATAAATAAGATCATTAACACTCAGCTGGTTTTCAGCCATAAGGCGACGAGAGAAATCATTACGGCGCATTCTACGCATGCGAGTATATGGGAAAAGGTCTAGTCCAGATTGGGCCATAAGTTATACGCTCCTACTGTGAGATTGGAAAATTAACCACTTGATTGCGGCCATGTTGTTTTGCTAGATAGAGTGCCTTATCGGCACGCTCAGTAAATATTTCAGGGTTATGAACATCATCGGCAATATGAGTATAAACACCGGCACTAATGGTGTATTTAATCGTAGTACCTGCAACACTGACAGTGTTTTTTTCTATTGCGCACCGTATTTGCTCGGCAATAGCTAACGCACCTTGATTATTAGTATTGGGTAGTAGGACGACAAATTCTTCACCACCATAACGCGCCACTTCATCAAGAGGACGTTTTAATTGTTGTTTAATAACATCACAGACTGCTCGAATTACCTGATCGCCGGTTAAGTGGCCATACGTATCGTTGATTACTTTAAACTTATCTATATCAAGCATAATGATGCTCAAGGGTGTTTGCTCACGGCGTGAACGGCGAATTTCCATGATTATTTTTTTATCAAAGAAGCGTCTGTTTTTTACCCCTGTTAGAGCATCTTCCATATTGAGTTGTTCAAGCTCACGGTTTTTATCTTCAAGTTCCCTAAGCGTGACTTGTAACTCAAAGGTGCGCTCATCAACTTGGTTTTCAAGTTCATGACGAGTGCGCTCTTGTAATTCAATCCGCTCATTTAACAACGCGTCTTGCGCTGCACTTTTTGCAATCAATGCCTGTTGTGTTGTGACTTGCTCATCGCGTTGTAATATAAATAATTTTATGACGGTGTAGCTTAAACAAAATGAGCAGCTTAATGAGGCTGCGAAGGTGAGTATTAAGCTGGATCTAGTGACTGTATACAGGCCTGTTAACGCAACGGAAAAATGAATGACTACAATTAAAAAGAACCCGAGTGCCATAAATAGAGATTTATTGGGGCTCGTGGGGTTTTTTCGTAGGTAAAATAATGTTGTGACAACATGATAACTTAAAATGACAGGAATGCTTAAAATAGCAAACAAAGCCACGCTTGGAGTAGGCAGCAACCCTATAAGTACAATAACCAATGCATATAAGGTGGTAATTATTGTTTGCCCTTTAACTAAGTTGGATTTAATGGGTATGCAAACATGGCGCTGTAAAGGAAGAAACAATACCGTGATCAGCATTAGCAAAATAGGCAGCATTAACTGTTGCAAGGCTGCTATGCTTGGGGGGGCATAACGAAACCCAAACCCGCCTAAATACGCTAAAAATAGGCTAAGCATCAGTGTAATAACACCGGCATAGGCAAAATAATGTTTACGTGTAAAGGCAAATAAAACCAGACTACTGATAGCCAAAGAAAAAATAAATCCAATCAGTAATCCATAGTGCAAGTTAAGCATACTTTTATGGGCTAATAATGCATCTTGTTGCCATAAGGTGAGGGGGACGCGAAGCCCGATTCCCGCATTATTATTAACGTTAAGATAAACGGTGGTTTCGCTGTTAGCAGGAAGTGTTAATTTAACCAACAAAGACTCACTTTTAATCGCTCTATTAGATAAAGGAAGAGCATCACCAAGATGTTCCGATTTTAGTTGCTTCTCACCCATAAAGTGGTACAGGTATACATTGTTTAGAAGTGGGTTATCTAACGATAAAATTGGCTCTGTTGGCTTATTAAGATAATTATTTAGTTGAAATTGAATCCACACAGGGCGAGTTTCAAGACCTAAATTAAGCGGTTTGTTATTAAGTAACTGCCATTGTTGTAAGTTGCTTTGTTGTGCATCTTCTAATGAATTTGGGGTAAATGAATAATGAATAGACTCTATTTTTTTTGAACTAAATTCGCTATTTATATCGATTGCACTTGCAGGGAAACAGGATGTAAAAAACACCATGATGAATGCCAGCAAGGTGCTAAAGATGCGCATTATTTTTTCTCTAATCCAAATAAGCGATTAAAGTTTTCACGAGTATGCTTTGCCACTTCAGATGCCGGAATGCCATAAAGCTGAGCAAGCGTGTCACACACATAATGCAGCAGTGCTGGCTCGTTTCGTCTTGATTTAGGCTTTGGTTTAACTGTACGAGGAATTAAAAAAGGCGAATCGGTTTCTATTAATAAACGTTCAATAGGAATACTCGGTATAAGTTGTTGTAACTCCTCGCCACGTCTTTCGTCACATACCCAGCCGGTAATACCAATATAAAGTCCTAAGTTTAAGTAACCTGAGAGTGCTTGTGCATTACCTGTAAAGCAGTGCAGTACACCGCGAACAGTAAATTCTTTTAAAATAGTGAGCATATCCTCACTGGCATCACGTTCATGCAAATAAACAGGCAAGTTGAGTTTTTCAGCTAATGCAAGCTGACGACGCAAAACAGCACGTTGTATATCTCTTGGGGAAAAGTCGCGATTGTAATCTAGTCCGCATTCACCTATGGCAATAACCTGCTCATTTTGAGCGAGCTGAGTAAGTTGTTGCTCAAGCTCAGGGGTTGCTGTTTTAGCGTCATGAGGGTGAATACCAGCGGTAGCATATTGATTATAGTGCGCAGCAAGTGCTAATGATTCTTCACTGGAGGTTATATCACAGCCAATAATCAGCATCTGGTTTACGCCCGCATCTTTTGCTCTGGCGAGCACCTCTTGATGCTGACCATCAAATTGATGATTAGTTAAATTTACGCCAGCATCAATTAACGTGTATTGCATTACTGAGTACGTTTTACACGAATTGAACGGTTTTGATCTGCTTTTTTAAGTAAAAAAGAGTTGAATACGCCACGGCTAATAATAACAGTATCGCCTTCGTCTAATCTTAAGCTATCTGAACCAATTTGACGCCATTGCTGGTTATTTTCTAAGGTAATGATTAGCTCACCATAAGGTGCTTTTTTAACAGATGAAATCATTGATGTAATAGACTCTTCACCATTTTCCGCAATTTCTTTATGCTCTAAACCAAACTCTTTTGCTTTAGTGGCCACAGGGGCTGTTGCAGCGGGAGTTTCAGCTTTTACATTTGTTTGCGCCGATTTGCTTAGCTGGCTTTGTGCTGGTTGTGTTAATGACTTTCCGGCAATGGTGTTGTCGTAGCAGAGTAAACGATTAAAGTCGTTTTCAATAAAACTACAGGCTTGCAAAGCTTGCTCATTAATAGGAGTAGCGGCTAAAACCGGTACGCTGACTAAAGCGAGTAAAGAAAGTAAATGCTTGTTCATATTATTCCTCAGATTCTTGTTGTGGTTTTGCGGTATAAAATTTAGCTAAAATTAAACCAAGCTCAAATAAAAGCAGCATAGGTAGTGCCAATAGGGTTTGTGAGAGCACATCAGGTGGCGTTAAAAACATTGCCACTACAAATACGCCAACCACTATATAGGGACGCTTTTCTTTTAGACTTTGTGTGGTTGTTGCACCGCTCCAGCAGAGCAACATAATTGCAACTGGGATTTCAAATGCAATGCCAAAAGCGAAAAACAGCTTGAGCACAAAGCCTAAATAACTACTTATATCGGGCGCAAGTGTCATCATTTGCGGCCCTACACTGGTGAAAAACCCTAAAATTATAGGTAGCACCACAAAGTAACAAAAAGCAATGCCACTATAAAATAAGATAATACTGGAAGCCAATATGGGCATCAGCATTTTCTTTTCATGTTGATATAAACCCGGGGCTATAAACCCCCAAATTTGATGCAAAATCCAAGGAATGGCAGCAAATAAAGCAACAAACAACGTAAGCTTAAAAGGGGCAAAAAACGGTGCAGTAACATCCGTTGCAATCATAGTGGCTGTACTAGGTAAATGAGCAACTAACGGAGCGGCTACAAAGGTATAAATATCGTTTGCAAAGTAAATTAAGCCAATAAAAATCACTAAAATACTTAATAACGATTTAATTAGCCGGTCACGCAATTCAATTAAATGAGCGACAAACCCTGATTTTACTTCCTCAGTCATTGTGTTTTATACCGTGTATTAAGTGCATGAAAAAAAGAGAGTGCTATGTTCACTTTGAGTCATCTGTTTGTTGGCTATTTGATGCTGGCGTTTGACTTTTTTTATAGCTATGGGTGACTGATTGCGCCGCTTGTTGTAGCTCAGAAACAGAGTGTTGTAGGTCAGGGCTTAAATCTTTAAGACCTTGTTGCTCTGCTTTTTTTAGATTTTCGTGTAGTTCATGCACACGAAGCTCCTCACTCACTTCAGCTTTTACTGAGTTAGCCATTGCTTTGGCTGTTTTAACCCAGCGGCTTACGGTTCTAATAGCAACAGGTAAGCGTTCCGGCCCTAGTACTACCAAGCCGACAATAAATACCACAACAAGCTCCCACATTCCCATGCTAGTTAAACCTTGTCGTTATCTTTAGTTTTGCTAGTTGTACTTGAATCGATTGGTGTTGATTCTGATGATTTTTGGATCTGTTCAGTTTTATCTTCGCTAGCTTGTTTTTCAGCATTTTGGTCATCAGACATAGCTTTTTTAAAGCCTTTAACTGCGCCACCTAAATCACCACCCATACCGCGTAGTTTTTTTGTACCAAATAAAAGTACAATGATTGCAAGTACAATTAATAATTGCCAAATACTAATACCACCAAAACCCATGGTTTTCTCCTGCTTTTAAGCCATAAAATAATAAGGTTAAGTGCTGATTATACGCCCAAAGTGGCAAATAGCACTTAGTTTATGAGCGGCGCCAAGCCGCTATAAAGCCAATAACAGCACAGCTTAAGACAACGCCAGCAGCGATTAAGTTGTGTTGTAAATAAAATAAAGCTGAAACAATCATCGCAGCACTACTAAACAGTCCTAAAACCAATGGTTTATGTGAAACCTTAATTTCAGGTGCGTGAGAGTGTGGTGCTCGCTTTAAATTTTGATAAATTAAATCGGGTAGTTCAGGCATTTTTTCTGCCCAAAACGGTAAGTTTGCATACATTTGCTTTAGCACAGACAGCGGGCCCACTTGTTGTTTAACCCAGTCTTCTAAAAATGGTTTTGCTGTTTTCCACAAGTCCAGTTGTGGGTATAGCTGACGACCTAAGCCCTCAACATACAACAAGGTTTTTTGTAATAATACGAGTTGCGGTTGAACCTGCATATTAAAACGACGTGCGGTATTAAATAAGTTAACCAATACATGACCAAATGATATTTCAGCTAGTGGTTTATTAAAAATAGGCTCGCACACGGTGCGAATAGCAAATTCAAACTCTTCAATGCTGGTATCAGGTGGTACCCAGCCTGAATCAACATGTAGCTGTGCTACTTGGCGGTAGTCGCGGTTAAAAAAGGCAATGAAATTTTCAGCTAAATAGCGTTTATCTTCTTTGTTAAGAGTTCCAACAATACCGCAATCTATACCAATATATTTAGGATTATGCGGGTTTTCGCGTGACACAAAAATATTACCCGGGTGCATGTCAGCATGAAAAAAACTGTCGCGGAATACTTGAGTAAAAAACACTTCTACTCCGCGTTCTGCTAATAACTTCATGTTGGTGTTTTGTGCCATCAACGCTTCAGTGTCCGAAACCGGAATACCGTAAATACGCTCCATAACCAGTACATTACTGCGGCTATAATCACTATATACTGTTGGAATGTATAACGATTCTGAACCTTCAAAGTTACGCTTTAATTGAATACCATTAGCGCCCTCACGCATTAAGTCGAGCTCATCGAGCAATGTTTTTTTATACTCTTTAACCACTTCCACTGGGCGTAATCGCTTGGCTTCGTTAATTAACTTACCGACAACCTTAGCCAATTTTTCCATTAGTGCTAAGTCAGCGTTGATTTGTTGCTCAATATTAGGGCGAATAACTTTAATAACAACATCTTGCGATTCACCTTGAGGATCAACAAGGGTAGCAGTATGCACTTGAGCAATTGAGGCCGATGCCAAAGGTATTTGTGAAAATTCACTAAATAGCTGGCTAATATCATCTATTTCTAATGCTTTTTCGATGATTCTCTGGGCTAGTTCACCTTCGAACGGTTCTACCTGATCTTGTAAAAAGGCTAATTCTAAGGCGATATCATGAGGCAGTAAATCGCGCCGAGTTGAAAGCATTTGGCCAAACTTTATCCACACAGGGCCAAGTTGTTGTAGTGCTAAACGAAGTCTTAAGCCAGGAGGTTTATTTTTGTGTTGGTTGCGCAACCAAAACAAACTGCCACGAGCAAGTTTAGCAAACCAAGGTACTTTATGTTTGGGTACAAGCTCATCAAGTCCGTAGCTAAGCAGGGTTTTAGTTATGTAATACAGTCGGGCAGTTGACACAAAAAATCCTTAGCGCGTTAAAGTGCTTTAATTAGGGCGTTAATGCGTTGCTCAATGGCAGCAACTTGGCTTTTTAGTGCTCTATTTTGTTGTTTAAATTGCGCAAGCTCTAATGGGTGAATTGTAATTGCCAATTCATCTTGGAACAGGCTAATCAAGATGCTATCGAGCTGTGATTTTGCTTTTTTACCTTGCTGCTTAAACGACTGAAAGTGCAAATAAAGTTGCTGTGCAGGTGCATCTCCAACATACTTTGCTAGTTGCTCTGGCCAATCAATGTCTAAACTTGAAAAGGCGGAACTATAATTTTGAGCTATGTTTAAATCCCCTTGCAAATCAAGTTTGTCTTGACGTATAAGCTGGGTAAGCATGGCTGGATTTTTAAGAGCTAACAAGGTGTTTATATTGGCACTGATCATACACTCAGCGTCAGCATGTGCTAATGCAGTGTAAAGATGTAGCTGCTGATTGGCATAAGTAATGGCTATTTTTTGCTGCCAATCTCTAACTTCAACTAATAAACGCTGATGTTCTACCGCTTTTAGCTTATCGACTAAGCTCGGGTCGAGTTTAAGCGCTTGATTTAATACTTGTTCAATAAGCGAAAGCACAAAGCTCGGTAGCATAAAAAAACTGCTTTCAGCCGATTGTTCTTTATTGTTTTCTTCAAGCGCCATAAATTACTAACCTTAGTATTTAAACCCACGGTGAAGTGCAACAATGCCGCCTGTAAGGTTTTGATAAGTTGCTTGTTCAAATCCTGCTTCGACCATCATCGCTTTTAGCGTTTCTTGATCTGGATGCATACGAATTGACTCAGCTAAATATTGGTATGATTCACTGTCGTTAGCAACCAACTTACCCATAGTAGGTAAAATGTTGAAAGAGTAAAAATCATACGCTTTGCTCAACAATTCTTGCTCTGGTTTTGAAAACTCAAGAATGAGTAAACGACCACCTGGCTTTAAAATACGATACATAGAGCGCAGCGCTTTATTTTGATCCGTCACATTACGTAAACCAAAAGCAATCGTAATTAAATCAAAGCTATTATCAGGGAAAGGCAAGGCTTCGGCATTCATTTGTACGTAATCAATGTTGCCTACAAGGCCTAAGTTATGCAGCTTTTCGCGGCCTACTTTTAACATTGAAGAGTTTATATCACCTAAAACAACCTGACCGGTTTCGCCAACAAGCTGGCTAAACTTTGCAGTTAAATCGCCAGTACCACCGGCTAAATCTAATACATGATGACCTTTACGAATACCTGAGCTGGCAATTGTTTGACGTTTCCATAAACGATGAATACCAAAAGACATGAGATCATTCATAACATCGTACTTTGTCGCAACAGAATGAAATACATCAGCAACCATAGAAGCTTTTTCGGTTTCGGCAACAGTTTTATAGCCAAAATGCGTGGTCTTTTCAGGGTTCTCGTTCATGATTAATCTCTATCGTGGTAATAAAGACTAGTGTACTTGATTGTGCACCAAGGGTGCAATTTGAATATGATTTATCAGTTAATTTTATTGTTTGAACAGTGTACTGGGTTATTGAGAAGAGCGTGACTTAAAAGCGGCGTTTGAGGCACTTTTAACCAGCTGGTTAAAGTCGCCTTGTTGTTGCTCAGTGATCCCTAGTGAGAGAGAAATGGGGGGTAGTTTTAGATCGCTTTTTGAACTAATAAAACGTAGCTTTTCAACTCCGCTTATCACTTTTTGTGCAATAAGGTTAGCGGTTTCGGGTTCTATGTTAGCAAGTAAAACGATGAATTGATCTTTTGCAGAGCGCCCAGCTAAGCCACTTTGCGAAACATATTTTTGCACTTGCTTAGCCACTTTATTTAAAATCACTTCGCCAATGGCATCGCCAAAATTATTAATAAAATGCTCTAAATTATCAATTTGAATGGCAATAGCTGAGATTGATTTGTCTTGTTTTAACCATAACTGTGTTTGTTTGGTTAAATAATGGCGTTTGTATAAGCCAGTTTGTGGGTCAATCACATGTTGTTTGCGTAAGGTATTAAGTTGTTTTTTAGTTGCTTCGTGTAGTTTTTTGGCCTGACTTAGTTGGTGTTTAAATTGTGCTTGTTGCGTTAATAAAAGCTGAGTTTGTTCATTAAGCCTTTCTAAAGCAATACGGCTGTTGCCAATATTATTTTCATCTAGAGAGTGCATACAGTCATTAACATGACCTGCAAAGTCATTTAGCTTTTTTTCGGTCTGTTGAGCATTTTGCGATAGTGAATTGATCACGCCATTGACGTTTTCAATCATTGCTACTTCGGTTTTATGCCCTTGATTTAAATATTCAAAATAGAGTTGTTCAATAAACAGCTCATCAATATTTTGATGGGCATCTATGGCATCATCAATGGCATTATTAAGCGCAAAATGGATTTTACTAATGTATGTATACACAACTTGAAAATTTAAGGGGGTAGGAGGCAAAACATGATGCTCTAAAAACATACATACTTTTGTCATTTTTTCTTGTGCTAAAGCCATGGAATCATGGAACATCATTTGCAATTACCAACCAAATACGCATAAATGCTGATTTATAAAACTCGTCCAATGAGGCAATTTGCTTCCAAGCAACGATACAATAATCATTATATCCGTTATTTAAAAGTAAAATGAGTCGTAGTTGGCTAAAATAGCACTATAATTTCAATAACCGTTGTTTTTCTGAGCAATTACTCTAATTGTTAAGTATTAACTTAAGTTAATACAATGTCTCACGGGCGTATATTTTGCGCAGTTGGTCGTATATCTATTTGCTATTTATCTAGGCTACGATAGGTTTATCACATCTGTAATATTACTAAGATCAATCACTATGAATTTATCTCTTTCAAAACAAATGCGTCTTTCCCTATTAAGTGTCACTTTAATGTGCTCACTAAGCGCGTGTCAGCTCACCGCAATTAATGCGGATCAACAATTTACGCAAGCGGCTGAAAATATAGTACAGCATCGCCAAAATGTTAGCCCGTATAGTAACCCCGAAGGAGTTGATGGCTACTTATTACCTAATTTGTCAGCTGAATTTTTAGCGCAGCAATATCAAAAAAACACGCAGCTATTAGCAGATTTAGATGCCATAGATATAAGTAAGCTCAGTGATGAAAACCAAATTAACTACAGTATTATTCGAGCGCAAGTGCAAAATAGTGTTGATGAATATGTATTTAACGCACATTACATGCCTTTAACGTCAGAGTATGGCTTTCATTCAAGCCTATCGTTTATTGTTAATAGCTCTGATTATAAAACTGCACAAGATTATCAACACTATTTAAAGCGATTACAGCAAGTGCCGCGCTTTTTTGAGCAAAACATAGGTTGGATGCGCAAAGGATTAGAGGTTGGTTTAACTCAACCCAAAGCGGTGTTAATTGGTTATCAAGACTCGATTACTGCTTACATTGTTGATGACGTCACACAATCTGAATTTTATAAGCCATTTTTAAACAATACCGCGGGTTTAAGTGATAGTGAATTTGCAGATTTGCAACAACAAGCTAAAGCAATTATCAGTAGCCAAGTTATTAATGCCTACAAAGACTACTTAACTTTTTTTAATAACGAATACTTACCAGGCGCACGTAGTGATATTGGTATTTCGTCAACACCGAATGGTGAGGCCTTTTATGCAAATCGTGCTAAATATTACACCACCACACAAATGACCCCAAAAGAAATACATGAGCTGGGTTTAGCGGAGGTTGCGCGCATTCGTAGTGAAATGGAAGCGGTTATTAAAGAAGTAGGTTTTAAAGGCACGTTTGCAGAATTTATCCACTTTTTACGAACAGATCCGCAGTTTTACGCCACAACGCCTGAGCAATTATTAAAAGAGGCCGCGTATATTGCAAAAAAAATGGATGCGCAGTTGCCTAAATTATTTCATACCTTACCGCGCAAACCTTATGGCGTAGCGCCGGTGCCTGCCAATATTGCTCCTAAGTACACTACTGGGCGCTATTCAGGTTCGAGCCGTGATGATCAAGCCGGCTTTTATTGGGTGAATACCTACGCTTTAGATAAACGACCACTCTATGCTTTAGAAGCATTAACTTTGCACGAAGCTGTTCCGGGTCATCATTTACAAATATCACTCAATGCAGAACTTGAAAGTTTACCTAGCTATCGCCGTGATGCGTATTTATCAGCGTTTGGTGAGGGCTGGGGACTGTATTCAGAGTACTTAGGCGTTGAAGCGGGTTTTTATCAAGACCCGTACAGCAACTTTGGTCGTTTAACCTACGAAATGTGGCGTGCTGCACGTTTAGTGGTTGATACGGGTATGCACATGTACGGCTGGAGTCGTGAGCGTGCAATGAATTTTATGGCCGATAATACGGCGCTTTCATTACATAATGTAAAAACAGAAACCGATCGTTATATTTCATGGCCAGCTCAAGCGTTGTCATACAAAATTGGTGAGTTAACAATTAAACGTCTGCGTGCAGAGGCCGAGCAATCATTAGGTCAGCAGTTTGATATTCGTGAGTTTCATCATCAAATATTGCGCCATGGTTCAGTGCCTTTGTCGGTGCTTGAGCAGCAAATACGTTTGTATATACAAGCAGAATTAGCAAAAACAGATAGCTAATAGCGCATTATTTTGAAACTATAAAAGCGTGGTGTTATTTAATGACATCACGCTTTTTTAGCATTTAAGGATAAGTAATGAGTCAATTTATAATGTTCAGTATCGATGTGTTTGCCAGCTTATTTATTGTTGTATTTGGATTGCTGGTTATATTAATTGCTATTTTTTATGTTCGAGATGTTACCCAAACAAAGCATGCTATTCGGCGTAATTATCCAGTAATTGGACGTTTTCGGTACTTTTTTGAACGCCAAGGTGAGTTTTTTCGTCAGTATTTTTTTGCTCTCGACCGTGAAGAAATGCCCTTTAATCGCGCCGAACGCAGTTGGGTATATCGGGCTGCTAAAGATGTTGATCATACGGCTGCTTTTGGTTCAACCCAAAGCTTAGAAACGACAGGCACCGTAATGTTTATGAACTGCGCATTTCCTACCTTAGATGAAGAAGCCCTAGCGCCTAGCAACGTAACGCTTGGGCCTTATTGTAAATTTCCTTACACCACAAATTCGTTATTTAATATATCGGGCATGAGCTTTGGCGCGTTATCCAGTCCTGCTGTACGTGCACTCTCAAAGGGGGCAAAATTAGCCGGTTGTTGGATGAACACGGGAGAAGGCGGACTTAGTCCGTATCACTTAGAAGGTGGTGCCGATATCGTGTTTCAAATTGGTACGGCTAAATATGGTGTACGCGACGAGCAGGGAAATTTAAGCACAGAAAAACTAAAAGCCGTTGCTGCACACCCAGCAGTTAAAATGTTTGAGCTGAAAATGAGCCAAGGTGCCAAGCCAGGTAAAGGCGGTATGTTACCTGGGCGAAAAGTGAATGCTGAAATTGCTAAAATAAGAGGCATACCTGAGGGGCAGGATTCAATTA
Source organism: Pseudoalteromonas sp. SD03 (assembly GCF_040937955.1). NCBI lineage: Bacteria > Pseudomonadati > Pseudomonadota > Gammaproteobacteria > Alteromonadales > Pseudoalteromonadaceae > Pseudoalteromonas > Pseudoalteromonas sp. SD03. The sequence goes on along the minus strand of NZ_CP162514.1, from coordinate 3,394,319 downwards.
GCCCAAATGGGCACCCAGAAATAAAAAATCCAAACGATATTTTAGACATGCTCACCACGATAAGAAGTACAACCGGTAAACCGACAGGCTTTAAAGCGGTAATTGGTGAACATGCTTGGTTAGAAAGTTTATTTGCCGAGATAAATCATCGTGGTATTGAGTCTGCACCCGACTTCATTACCATAGATAGTGCTGATGGTGGTACCGGCGCTGCGCCTCAGTCTTTACTCGATTCGGTGGGGTTACCGCTAAAAGAAAGTCTTCCTTTAGTTATTCAGTTACTAAAAAAGCATGGCCTTAGAGAGCGAGTTAAAATTATTGTCTCTGGCAAATTAATTGTGCCCTCAAAAGTTGCGTGGGCATTAGCACTAGGTGCCGACTTTGTTGTGTCTGCACGTGGACATATGTTTGCACTAGGCTGCATTCAGGCTATGCAATGTAATAAAGATACCTGCCCCACAGGAATTACTACGCATAATGAACGTTTACAGCGTGGTTTAAATGTTGAGGATAAAGCGCAGCGGGTCGCAAATTATAATAAATACATTCATTACGGTGCGGGGCTTATTGCACATTCTTGTGGCGTTACCAGTGCTCGCGAATTAAAACGCAAACATGTGCGTATAGTGCAAGAGAGCGGTCTTTCTGAGCCACTAGATAAAATGTACGAGCACTATCATTAAATATAGCTTAAAAGGCGCTTAAAGCGCCTTTTTTAATAAAATAAAGACTTAGTTTAGGGTCAAACAGACCCTAATTTAAATGGCTTATTAGCAAGCTGAAAAACGCGTCTTTAGTATCGCAAGTGTGGGCATTTAAAATCAATTGCTCACCCAGTGCTAATGTTTGTTTTTGTACGTTTAACCGTGCGGCCTCATCGGTAATGCCTTCTATATCAATTACATTAGCAAGGCCTATAGTGCGTCTAATTAGCTCTATGCCACAGTAGCCAATAGCATCTTGTAAAACATGTTTCATAAAATACTCTGCGTAGCCTGAAGCTTTAAGTGTCTCATCAGTTGTTTGCTTATTTATGAGCTCAAACCACTGTTGTTCAAATGTGGCGTAGCATTCAACCAATGTACTTAATAAATGGGTTTGATAATTACGACGTGCTACAAAGTCGTCAATGCGACCGTGCTGAGCACAGTAATTTAGTAGTAAGTTACCGATAAAAGATCCAATATCAAAGCCAATAGGGCCAAAAAAGCCAAACTCAGGGTCGATCATTTTAGTGGTAGTTTGATTAACAAAAATACTTCCGCTGTGCATATCGCCATGCAACAAGGTTTGTGGGTTCGATAAAAAGTTAGCTTTTAGCTTTGCTACTTCAAGTTTTAATGCCCCGTTTTTACGAATAGCCTCAACTTCAGTTTGTAATTGTGCCGGATAGTTGTTGCGTTCATGCTCTGTGTACGGATCGCTAAAAAATAAATCTTCAGTAATTTGGCACAATTCAGGGTTAGTAAATTGGCTAATACGTGCTTTTTTATCTTGCGCTAATAAATAAAAGTCAGAGTTATAAAAGCCCGTTTGGCTTAAATACACAGCTACGTGGTGAGCAAGGTTTGAAAATTGTTCAGCATTATTTTGCGCTGTTCGCAAAATTTGCATATCACCTAAATCTTCTAAAATGGTCAGGGCTAAGTCTTTATTGTAATGTAAAACAGTAACCGTATGCGCAGGGCAAATAGCCCCATGATTAAGTAAAACTTCTGCCTCAATGCGTGCTCTATCAAGTGTTAATGGCCACGACTCACCTACACAACGCGCATACGGTAAAGCTTGCTTTAATATAATACTGTTGTTTTGCTCATCCGTAATTCTAAATACTAAGTTGAGATTACCGTCACCAAATTCATAAGCGGTAAGCGCTTGCCCCGGCTTAAAAAAGTCGTATTGATTAGATTCAATTAACGAATTGATGTAATTAATAGCGTGCTGTGCATTAAAAGCAACATAGTTAGTCATGGTTTTATTCTCAATAAAGATGCATTTAAGCATTCTATACCTTTAAATGTTTAGATGTCTATAAGTCTAACTTGAGAGTTCTTCAAAGTGGTGTAAAATAACCCTACGCACTTCTAATCTTTTGAGCCTTATGCAAAATTTAATCGCAAGCAGTTTAAAATATGAAAATAGTACGCTGAGCGTACTTGATCAATATTTGCTTCCTCATCAACAAGTGTGGCATGAATGCCACACTGTAGAGACCATGAAAGAGCTGATCATCAGCTTAAAAGTGCGTGGTGCGCCACTTATAGGCTTAGGGGCCAGTTTATTAATTGCTTATTTAGCTGAGCAAGGTATGACTAGAGACGCGCTTGCAACCGCCATAAATGAGCTAGAAGCCACTCGCCCAACAGCGGTTAACTTAATGCATTGTATGGCGGCGTTGCGCCAAGCGCTTAAACAAACTGATTATGTTGCCAGTATTGTTGCAACGGCTGAGCAGTTATTTATTGAAGACATTGAGCTATGTGAGCGTATGGCAACACGTGGTGCCGAGCTAATAAATAGCGGCGACAATATATTAACTCACTGTAATACAGGCGCTTTAGCCACTGCTGGCATAGGTACTGCATTGGGTGTTATTTATAAAGCACAACAAGCCCATGGCGATGTCCATGTGTGGGTGGATGAAACGCGCCCCTTACTACAAGGTGGACGTTTAACTGCGTTTGAATTGGAGCGTTGGCAAATACCTTACACGCTAATTTGCGATAACATGGCGGCCAGTTTAATGGCTGCAGGTAAGGTAGATAAAATTGTTGTAGGGGCTGATCGTATTGCTGCTAATGGCGACTTTGCCAATAAAGTCGGTACTTATAATTTAGCGGTGCTTGCGCATTTTCATAATATTCCATTTTATGTGGTGGCACCGGTTACTACGCTTGACGTAAATACTGCCCAAGGTAGCGATATAGAAATAGAGCAACGTAATCCACAAGAAGTGCGTGGTGTTAGTGGTAGTTTTGGCGAGGCATTGTGGGCTCCCACTAATGCTAATGTATATAACCCCGCATTTGACGTAACACCCGCAAACTTGGTTACTGGGTGGGTGTTAGATACCGGTGTTTATAACCAGAGTCAGGTAGAAAATGGCGTGCTCTTACAGCTGAAGTAATTTTGCGATGCGTTTGGTCCACGTTATGTTTATTTGTGTGGACCAGGGTTTTGAATGATTAACTTACGGTAATAATGGAAAGTGCTCTGCAATCGGTGATTCCGTGCTTTGTGCTACCCAACCTTGTGTATTGTTAAATAGACGAATAGCGGTAAATTCTGGGTCGCTACCCATATCAAACCAATGAGGTGTCAGTTCAGGTACTGAGATCAAATCGCCTTGTTGGCAAAGTACTTGGTACACTTTACTGCCAATGTGTAAGCAAAATAACCCTTGGCCTTTGACAAAAAAGCGTACTTCGTCTTCGCTGTGAGTGTGTTCAAATAAAAATTTTTTGCGCAATTCTGAAACATCAGGGTTGCCTTTAGCCAGCGATATAACGTCAACAGTTTGATAGCCGCCTTGCTGTTTTAAGTGTTCAATATCGCCGCTGTAGGCAGTTAAAATATCATCATTGCTGGTGCTTTCAGTGATCTCGGTATTTGCCTGCCATTGCTCAAAACGCACATTAACCTTAGCAAGTTCAGCGGTAATACGTTGAACGTCGCTACTGGTCAGCAGTGCATTAGTGGCGTCAGAATCTGCAAAAATAGTGAGTTGGCTCATGCTAAATGCTCCGCTTTAAATTGGCTAAAATCGTTAATGTAGCTGTGCTTTGATGAGCTTTCTTGCCCATCGCGAATTAAATGTAAAGTTTTAAGCCCAGCGGTTTTTGCAGCATCAAGCTCTGCAACTACATCACTTAAAAACAATACTTCGTCTGGGTTAAAAGGCAATTGCGTTATTATGTTTTCATAGGCGCTTGGCGCTTGTTTAGCGCCTACTTTGGTATCAAAGTAATCACTAAATAGTGAGCGAATATCGCCAAAGTCAGAATACTGAAAAATTAAATGCTGTGCTTTCACAGAGCCCGACGAATAAACGTATAACTGTTGGCCAGCTTGCTTTTGTTGTTGTAAAAATTGATAAGCATCTGGGTATAAGTGACCAGTAAAATCACCGTTTTCATAGCCTGTTTGCCAAATTAAACCTTGTAATTGTTTAAGTGGCGTTATTTTTTTATCTTCTTCAATCCAAGTAAGTAAAGTGCTAATAACGGTGTCGATATCGGCATTAGGCTCGTTAATTTCAGCTTTTACAGCGCTAATTTGTTCTGCTACTTCAGGCTGTTCTGTGTGACCGCGCACAAATGCAGGCAGTTGTTGTGCGGCATAAGGAAATAGCACATCTTTTACAAACGAAATACGCGTAATAGTGCCTTCAATATCAGTTAGCAATGCTTTGATCATAGTGCGGTTCCTGTTATTTTTAAGCGTTCTAGCTCGCAACTAAATAAAAACTCTAATGCCTCTAAATGGCGGCGAACTTCATCAATGTTACGGCCAACAGCATATAAACCATGACCTCTGATCAATACGGCATGCTTAATTGGTGAGTGTAAGTGATGGTCGCTCACAAGTAGGCTTAAACGGTCTATATCTTGATCGTTATCGAAAATAGGGATGGCCAGTGATTCTAAGTGCGATGTAATACCGCTGAGCGCTTTTTGCATCTCGTAGCCGGTTAGTTCAAGCTGATGGCGTTGAATAATATTTGAAAGTACAGTTGCCGCTACCGAGTGAGTATGCAAAACATATTGCGCGTCAGGAATAAGTTGATACAAGCTCAAATGCAGTTGTGTTTCGGCTGAGGGTTTTATTGCCCCTGCAACACGCTCACCTAAATGATTTAATTGTAGAAAATGCTCAGGCATTAACGCGCCTTTGTCGTGGCCACTGGCTGTGACTACAAAGCCCGTACTGGTGCGAGCTGAAAAGTTTCCACCTGTTGCGGGTACCCAACCTTTTTGACTGACCCATTTTCCGGCTTCAATAAGTTCTGAAATAGCGGTATTGTTTTGCATACATTCCTCACTAATGAGCATAAAGCTATTTGTTTTAGACGGCTATACTTCTGTTTTAAGCAATGATAGCATCGCTTTGGGCGTAAAACCATCATTAAGGGTAACCAGTGTTTGAAAGTAAATTGCCAAATTTAGGCACCAGTATTTTTAGTCAAATGACTGCTTTAGCAAATCAATTCGAAGCGATTAATTTATCGCAGGGTTTTCCTGAGTTTGATGCGCCTGAGCTACTTAAAAAACAGCTTAATCATTATGTGCTTGAAGGAGTTAATCAATATTCACCTTCATCTGGTGTACCGCGCCTGCAGCAACAAATTGCCCAGTTAGCAAAACGAAAATATGCGGTTGAAATAGATGCCGCGCAGCAAGTAACGGTAACCTCAGGGGCAACCGAGGCGCTGTTTGTTGCCATTCAAGCGCTAGTGCGCGAAGGTGATGAAGTCATTGTATTTGACCCTGCTTATGACTCTTACCAGCCAGCGATTGAATTGGCCGGTGGTAAGTCAGTTAATATTGCTCTGCATGCTCCGAGTTATGTAATTGACTGGCAAACGGTGGCTGCGGCTATTAATAGCAAAACGCGGGCTATTATTATCAACACTCCACATAACCCAAGTGGTAAAACGTTAAAACAGCACGATATTAATGCCCTAAAAGCCTTAGTCATCGAGCATGATTTATACCTGATAAGTGATGAAGTATACGAGCATATTACTTTTGATAAGCAACCACATTTAAGTGTGTTACGAGATGAGGAATTGTTTGCTCGCAGCTTTGTGATCTCAAGCTTTGGCAAGACTTTTCATAGCACTGGTTGGAAAATGGGTTACTGCATCGCACCCGCTACACTTGCGGTCGAGTTTCGTAAAATTCACCAATATGTGACTTTTTCAAGCTTCACGCCTGCGCAACATGCACTCGCCGATATGTTAGAACAGCAAGGTGAGCATGTGGATGCGCTAAGTGAGTTTTATCAACAAAAACGCGATGTGCTCAGTAATGCTCTACAAGATAGCCGCTTTAGCATTTTACCAAGTGAAGGCACCTACTTTTTACTGCTTGATTACAGTGATGTATCGGATTTAAATGACGTAGAATTTTGCCAATGGTTAGCAGAACAAGCAGGCGTTGCAGCCATTCCACTGAGCGTGTTTTATCAGCAACCAAGCAATGATAAAGTTATTCGTTTATGTTTTGCTAAAAATGATCAAACCTTAATAGAGGCGGCACATATTTTATGTCAACTTTAACCTTCGCATTATTACAAAGCTCGCTGCATTGGCTCGATAAAAAAGCCAATTTAGCTATGTTTGAAAAACAGCTTGCTAATATCACCAATCAACCTGATTTAATTGTACTTCCTGAAACCTTTGCCACTGGATTTGCGGTTAACCTTGACTGTGGCGAAGCTGAAAATGGCTCAGTACTGAGTTGGCTCAAGGCACAGGCGAAGCACTATAATGCGGTAATTGCAGGCTCGGTATTGGTAACCCAAGGAAGTAAAAAAGCGAATCGGTTTTACTGGGTACAACCAAATGGAGAAGTGAGCTATTACGATAAACGGCACTTATTTTGTTTAGGTAACGAAGGCGAGTTTGTAGTGGCAGGACAAACGCGTGAAGTGTTTGAACTCAATGGGTTTAAAATATTGCCACAAGTATGCTACGACTTACGGTTTCCGGTGTTTCAGCGCAATAACAATGACTACGACGTGATGATAAATATTGCCAATTGGCCAGCAGCAAGGCGCAATGTATGGGACACTTTATTAATGGCACGAGCAATGGAAAACCTATGCTACGTGGTTGGCGTAAACCGGGTTGGTGAAGATGGCAATGGTATTGACCACAGTGGTGGAACTGCAGTGTATGACTTTAAAGGTGAGCCACTGATTAAAGCGAATGACGACCAGCAAGCACTACTAACAATCATGTTAAATAAAGCGCCGCTTGATGAGTTTAGAGCTAAATTTCCGGCACATTTAGATGCTGATGCTTTTACATTGGTATAAATTAGCGCCCAGCCGATAAAGTGCTAAAATAGCCGCTGATATTTTTATTGGCGGCTTTATGAATACAACCCTTATTACACCGGTAATTTTAGCTGGCGGCATTGGCACACGGCTTTGGCCGCTGTCGCGCCAAGCAATGCCAAAGCAGTTTTTATCTTTGCTTGATAATAAAAACCAGCAGTCGTTATTGCAAAGCACGTTAGTGCGTGTTGCAACTGAGGACTTTAATCCCGCTATTTTGGTCTGTAATGAGCAGCATCGATTTATTGCCGCGCAGCAGGCAGCATTTGCAAAGCCCCATGCCATAGTACTTGAGCCAGAAGGCAAAAATACCGCACCAGCCATTGCCCTTGCCGCGCACTATGCATTAAAAAATAATATTACAGGTCCTTTGTTGGTGATGCCTGCCGATCATTATATTGAAGATTTTACGCCATTAACTGCTCAGTTATCTGATGCGGTGACACTGGCTGAGCAAGGTAAATTAGTTACATTTTCAATTACGCCAACAGAGCCGCATACCGGTTATGGCTATATCAAACAGGGCACAGCAATTATAGGTACTGCTTGCTTTGAGGTAGACCAGTTTAAAGAAAAACCTGATTTAGCAACTGCATCAACCTATTTAACTGAGGGCGGTTATAGTTGGAACAGTGGAATGTTTTTATTTACTCCCGCTGCATATCTAAAAGAGCTGGAACGCTTTGCGCCAAAAATAGCTAAAAGTGTTGCTAGTGCCACTGATTTTAAACAAGACTTAGCGTTTACAAGAGCAAATACTCATGCACTTGAATCTTGCCCAAGTGACTCGATTGATTATGCTATTTTAGAGCGTAGTAATAATGTGGTGGTAATGCCCGTTGCATTAAATTGGAGCGATGTGGGTAGTTTTTCTGCACTCGCAGCGTTGAGTAAAAAAGATCCACAGGGTAATAGCCCACACCAAGAACATATCGCCCAAAACAGTAGTAACAACTTAGTTATTAGCGAAGATGGACACACAATAGCGACGTTAGGGGTAAGCGATTTAGCGGTTATTCATACCCACGACGCCACTTTAATTGCTGATCAAAATGCGCTTGATGCCCTCCCGTTATTACTCAAGCAATTGACAACAACACATAATAACAAACTGACACACCATCAGGTGGTTTACCGCCCTTGGGGAAATTATCGTACGCTGGTAGAAAGTATCGGTTTTAAAGTAAAAAAAATAACCGTTAATAGTGGGGCTAGGCTCTCAACGCAGCGTCATCAGCATCGCGCTGAGCATTGGGTTGTGGTGTCGGGCACTGCAGATATATGTATTGACCAGCAAAGCTTAACGCTGACCCATGACCAGTCTTGTTATATTGCTGCAAAACAGCTGCACAGTTTAGCGAATAATCAGCCCGAGCCCTTAGTTGTTATTGAAGTGCAAACGGGTGCCATTTTAGATGAAAGCGATATAGAGCGATTTGACGATATATACGGCAGAAAATAACAGTATAAATAGTGAAAATGCTTGATTATTTGTCACTGCAGTAAAACTTGGTAGCCCGTAGCCCGTAGCCCGTAGCCCGTAGCCCGTAGCCCGTTTTTACCCTAGTCCTTGCCGTACATACTTTAAATACGCCTCTAAACTGTGTTGCCACAGTGTGCTGGCTTCATTTAACGAGTTATTTAATGGTTTTTTATCTAGTAAGCGTCGCTCAATTTTTTTTAGAGCTAGTCCATAGCTATTAAAACCAAGTTGCATAGCGGTGCTAGCTTGGCGATGTAATAACTTAATGCATTGCTCGGTGTCTTGCTCTAATAAAGCTTGGCAACGGCTCAGCTTATTACGAGCAGAAAGAATAAATTCATTATAGATAGAAGATACTTCATCAATACTAAAAGAGCTTGTCAGGGTGTCTGTTGCGGTTTCATCGTATAACGTATCAATCAGCTCGACAGCAATATTAGCTGTTTGTGTTGACTGTGAATCACTCAATGCTTGGCGTAGTTTCTCTTGCTTTAATGGCTTGCCAACAATGTCTTTAATACCCAGTGCTAAGTATTCTTTTATTTCATCAGGGCTCAAACTGGCAGTAAAGGCCAGCACCGGCGTTCGCTGATTTTTATGCTCCACCCGTTTGAGAGTTTTTAGTACCTGTTGCCCTGTTAAATCGGGTAAGTTCATATCAAGTAGCACCACATCAAAGTGGTATTTTTTCATCAACTCAATCGCACTTTTGCCATCTTTAGCGAGCTTAATTTTATGCTCGTCGTCAGCCATAAATTCAACGGCAATTTTTTGGTTCAGATCTAAATCTTCAACAAGTAATACATCGAGTCCGGTTAAATAGTCCTTACTTTGATGGCGTTGCTCTACGAGACTAAGCTCACCAATAGCTAACGTCATGTTAAAGCTAAATACACTGCCTACTCCCAGCTCACTGGTAATTTCTAGCTGGCTATTAATTTTATCGAGAAGGCGACTGGTTATAGCTAGTCCTAGACCTGTTCCGCCTTTTTCTTTACCGGCACTGCTTTGAATGTAGGGCTCAGTTAAATAATCAATTTCATCTTTTTCAATACCAGGGCCTGAATCGAGTACGCTTACTTTAAGGGTATGATCTAGCTGGGTTTCATTAATTAAGTCTATTTGTACTTTTACCATCCCCGTATCGGTAAATTTAATCGCATTACCGACAAGGTTAATAATAATTTGTCTGAGTTTTTGTTGGTCGCAGTAGTAACAGGCTTTGTCGGGGATATTACAGGCGAGCTCAAATTTAAGTTGTTTTTGTTCGGCCAGAGGGCTTAACAGCAAACATAAGTTTTGCAGCCACGTTTTAAACTCTATGTCTTCTTCGTACAGGGCTTCGTCGTGCTGATCTAAGCTTGCATATTCCAGCACTTTATCTACCAGTAAGTTGAGTGACTCAGCTGAGTTGATAATGGCCTCACAATAGGCTTTGTTACGGCTGTCGCTGGTTTGATTTAATACCAGTTGTGCACTGCCTAATATGCCGTTTAGTGGTGTGCGTATTTCATGGCTGATGGTGGATAAAAACAGTCCGCGAATTTCTAAATCTTTATGAGCTTTTTCGGTGAGTTTATTAAGTCGTAATTCCCTGCGCTCATTACATAACAACGCCATACCTGCAGCATAGAACATGGGGGCAATAACACTATTTAAAAATAACAGTGAGTTAAACCATGAATTTAAAATGGCATCCTGTTGTGCAATGTCATCCATAAATAGGCTTCGGGTAATAAAACTTGCTGCAACTAAAGTTAAAATAATAATGTAAACAATACTGGCGTTAGGGTAGGGTTTTCGCGCATATTTTATAAATATAAATAATAAAAAAGTGGCCTCTACAATATGCTGCAAATCAGAAATATATACCCGTGAGCGCATTGAGGGCTGTAAAAATGTGAAATAAACAAGCAGCAAAGCGCTGAGCGCTGTAAATAGGCAAACAAACTTAAGGCCACGACCATGATAATTTAAAAATTGACTCAGTGACAAACAATGCACAATAGAGGCTAAAAACATCATGTTATTAGCAAGGGTAATGGCAATCTGATCAGGAATTTTGCCTATTAGCGCAAAACTAACAATGGCAGCTAATAGCAGTAAAGGATAGAAAATATAAAGTAACGTGCCGGGAACATGCTTATTGGTACGCCAGGTTAAAAAGTTCAGTAGCGTCATCACTGTCATAACGGCGATACTGGCAAAATAAAGCGTAAATGAGTCGAGCATTAAGACCCCAACAGCGTTTTTTAAAGAAGATATAAAAACAGGCACTTAAAGTGCCTGTATGGTATTTATTCAAACAAACGTTAACGAATTTCGTCAGGAATGTTTTGTTGTGCCCAAGAAAGTAATTCAATACGGTTACGACATTTAGTTTTTCTAAATGCACTGTATAAATGAGTTTTAACCGTATGCGGGCTAATACTTAACTCTTCAGCAATTTCTTTATTTTTAGAACCATTACTCATTAACGAGATAATTGCTTTTTCACGCTTCGTTAGCTTTATTGGTTCAATATCACCATCAGTTAGCTTATGCAGGGCATCTTTATTAAATTGCAGCATGCGGTTAAGCGCATTACACATAATGTCACGACGATACCAAAGCTGATCTTCGAGTAATAAACGAATCCCTTTCATGAGTACATCGGCATTATCTGTGGTGTAAAATACACCACGAATACCGCTAAGTAATGCGCGATTAGCAAGCTCTGGGTTTTCATCTAAATTGAACAACACAATATCGCACTTGATGCGTAAATTAACGAGTTGCTCTTTTAGCTTTGTCCATGCGTCTTTACTTGATGTTTCAATGAACAATAAGCGAGTACCTACCGGAACATCTAAAATATTTGTACCCGTAGTTACGTCAAGGCCTTGCGTTTTTAACAATGGCTCTAAAACGTTAATACCAATAGTGTTAATTGGTTCTTCATCTAACAACAAAAAGGCTGAACTGCTCATGTTTTTTTACTCTTTTATAAAGCTGGCTAATTAATTTTACCACAATCCCTACACACCTTTTGTATTAGAAAATCATTATTTCACTGGAGAAAAGGTGCGATTTCCGATTATTTAAACATAAAATGTTGCAAATAAGTAATTGTTTTTTTTCGTGTAGTAAGAAAAACGCCGTATTTTTGATTTTTTTAAACTAATCTAAGATTTAACTAAGCACTATAGCGCCGTTTTTTTAGTTTCTTGGTATGGAGGCCAGCCCATTTCTTTACCTGCGAGCATATGTAAATGTATGTGATACACAGTTTGGCCACCATGTTCATTACAGTTCATCACAACGCGGTAGCCGTCATCGCTAAAGTTGTGTTGCTTGGCCAGTTTTGCGGCGACCGTGTATAAATTACCAACTAAATGTGAGTTTTCATTATTTATATCATTTATAGTGGCAATTGGTTGCTTGGGAATAATTAATACATGAAATGGCGCTTGAGGATTAATGTCTTTAAACGCTAGCGTGTCATCGTCTTCGTAAATAATATCTGCTGGAATTTCGCGATTAATAATTTTAGTAAAAATAGTCTCTTGGCTCATAATGATGACTCTAATTTATTTGATTAATATATGTGTCACTAATGACAAATTTTGCTAGCAGTGTCAAACTGAAATCAACTAAAGGAGTAATTATGCGTAAATCAATATTATTAGGCAGTGTAGCGGCGCTCTTAGTGAGTGCATCGAGTTTGGCAGAAAATATTCACTTTCCTGAGGAATTTGTTCCTTTGCAAGTGGGTGAACGAATAATTGAAAGTTCGCTTTTTAGTCGTGTTGATGATGTTGAATTAGCACCGGGTACTTATCAGCTAAAACTTAAATACACAGATTTATATGACTTAGGTTATGACGATCATGAAGTGATTGAGTCAGAACCTTTTTGGGTGAATGTAACCATTGAAGCGGGTAAAGATTACACCTTAGTATTTAATCGTGCTGAAAATGCGGTAGCGGCAAAAGTATTTGCTGAGGCACCGCAAGTGAGTTTAAAAGCAAAAGGCAGCACCTTAGCTAAGCCATTAAATATTATTGCCGAACGACAAGTTCAAAGCGCACAGTTTAACCAGCAAACAACAGCAACCCCAGCGGGCCCGCAAAAACCGAGTCGTCCCATTAAACCGATTACGCCAATTAATGGAAAAGGCATGCCAAGTGCGGCAAATATGCTCGACTTTTGGTGGCAACAAGCAACGCTCGCTGAAAGGCAGGCTTTTTTAGATAAAGTAACAAAATAATTAAGCATTAAAAAAGGGCCAAATTGGCCCTTTTTAGTTTATTGGTAACGCTATTATTTATTCAAATAACGCGTCAATGGTACCTTGTGCAAGTGGGTGATAACCCGGACGTGCTTTTAAGTACACGCTTTGTGCCCAGCCTTTTTTACCATGTGTAATAAGTGCTTTGTAAAGTGGCACTATTAGCTTACGACGACCAATACCCGATAAGTGTTTATCAAGCGCAGGGTAAATCGGTTGGTAACCGTTACCCACTGCTAGCATGTACCATGCAAATGCGCGTTCTGCGTTAGTTGATTGGGTTAAGTTAAACTCGCCGTCTAATTCAGTCATTTTTTCAATGCTTAAATCGCGCGGTAGGTTATTTAAAAAGTGCAGCCACTCATGCACTGTCCAATTTGCAGTAGGTAATTGTGCGGCAGTTGTATCCCCCTTTAACCATGCTTGTGTTGCAGCATCTACTTTATCGAACGCATCAGAGGTAGGGTTAGGTGCATCACTTGGTAAACCTGGCTCAAAAATCCACTCGTTCACTTTATCCATGCTCACTACACCAGGGTACTTTTCAATTAAGTTAGCTTTGATGTAAGTCACAAATTGCGCAGTGGTTAGCGATTTAAACGCAAATTCATTAAAGTAAGTTTTAACAAAGTCATCAAACTTATCACGGCCATATTTTTCTTCTAGGTAGATTAAAAATAGCTGACCCTTTGTGTAAGGCACTGAGCTAAACGCATCATCCGGATCGCGGCCATTAAGTTTTAAATTAAGGCGAGTGTCTGGTGCATCAATGGTTTTAAGTTGCGCACGCAGACCAGCAGCATCAAGCGCTTGCTCCATTACTGCACGGTCGCGACCAAATACTTCTTCCATAATGCGGTTTTCAACGTAAGAGGTAAATCCTTCGTTTAACCATAAGTCTTCCCATGTGGCATTGGTTACTAAGTTACCAGACCAAGAGTGAGCAAGCTCATGTGCAATCAGGTTAACTAGGCTTTTATCGCCAGCAACAACGGTTGGGGTAATAAATGATAGACGCGGGTTTTCCATGCCACCAAATGGGAAGCTAGGCGGTAGCATAAGTAAGTCATAGCGACCCCAAGCATATTCACCATACATCGCATTGGTTTTGTCGATCATCGCTTGGGTGTCATTAAACTCAGCAACTGAGGCATCCAAAATAGTCGGTTCAGCAAAAATACCGGTTTGTTTAGACATCGCTTTAAATTCTAAGTTACCAGCACCAATCGCAATTAGGTAAGGCGAAATTGCTTGTGGCATATTGAAGTGGTAATCACCGTCTTTATAAAGGGCATCTTTATTATCGGCACTCATTACCGCACGCACATCTTCAGGGGTATGAATACGTGCAGAATAAGTCACACGCATTGCTGGGGTATCTTGCACAGGGATCCAACTACGTGCATGTATCGCTTGCGATTGACTATACATAAACGGGTGCGTTTTACTGGCTGTTTGCTCTGGCGTTAACCACTGTAAGCCCGACGCTTCTGGGCGACTGTTGTAGTAAATACGGACTTTTTCAGCTTGGCTTTTAAATGTAATGGTTAGTTTTGAGCCTTTAACATCGTCGCGATTAGCAAGGTTAAAACTGGCTTTATGCCAATTGCCATTGGCTGTTTGATACATCACTTTATCAATATCAAGATCGCGGGTATCAAGTACTAGCTTTGTGCTTTTCGCGTTTTGCCATTGTAGCGTATGCTCAACAAAACCTTCTAATTGCTTGTCGGCAAAGTCGATGTCTAAATCAAGGTTTAAATGCGTGGTGATAACATCATCAAGGTTGGCGTAGGAATTTTGATCAATAGCGCTAGCCATTACTTGCGAGCACATACCGGCCATAGCGAGGCTTAAAAAAAGAGGTTTGATTTTCATAATTACCTTGAGTACAAATAAAAAAGTACCCGTTTTATAACATGATTGCCACAGTGGGTTGAACAATTTTTACAAGCTGATGCGCAATTTGCGACGATGAGTTAAACTAGAGCGATTAATTACTGGTACCTTTAGGACCCTTGTGGCGCACTCATTACAACCCCTACATACATTTGCATTAAGTAGCCAATGCCAAAATTTTATTGAGATCACCGACTCAGCGCAGCTTCAAACTCAGAGCTTTAACGCGCCTTTTTGTCTGTTAGGGGAGGGCAGTAATACCATTTTTTTAAATGATTATGCTGGCACGGTTATTAAAATGGCGACCCAAGGAATTAATATTACTGAACGGGAAAATGATTTTTTAGTCAGTGCGGCTGCCGGTGAAAATTGGCATCAATTAGTGACTTACTTGCTTGAGCAAAGCATAGCAGGGTTTGAAAATTTAGCACTCATACCTGGCACAGTCGGTGCTGCGCCAGTGCAAAATATTGGTGCCTACGGTTTAGAAATAGCACAATTTATAGAAGCTGTTGACTATTTTGATATTAATAGCAACTGCTTCAAATCTTTAACTAATCAGCAATGCCACTTTGCTTATCGTGAATCGGTTTTTAAACACGCGTTAAAAAATAAAGCGGTGATCACCCAAGTGCACTTTAAACTGCCAAAAATATGGCAACCAGTACTCAGTTATGGACCGCTACAACAACTAAAAAACCCGACGCCACAGCAAGTATGTGAGCAGGTGATACAAACACGCAATAGCAAACTCCCAGACCCTTATAAACTAGCTAATGCTGGGAGTTTTTTTAAAAACCCCATTATTACGAATGCTGCGTTAGTGCCGTTACTTGCGCAGTTTCCTGAGTTACCTCATTACCCACACGGAGCCGGTCATCATAAAGTTGCAGCGGGGTGGTTAATAGAGCAAGCGGGATTAAAGGGATATAAGATTGCCGGTATTGAAGTGCATCAGCAGCAAGCTTTGGTGCTCGTTAACCATGGTCACAGTACAGGGGATGATTTGATCAGCATGATCACCCATATTCAAAACACTGTTTTAGCGCGCTATAACATAAACTTAGAACACGAAGTGCGGTTAATTGATCAACACAATGAATGCCATATCTCTTTGGAGCAATCAGCATGAAAGCACCTGATGGAAACAAGCTGGCTATTTTAAATGCGCTTAATAAAGGCGGGTTTGTCTCTGGGCAAGCTTTAGGAGAGGAATTAGGAATTAGTCGTGCCGCTGTTAGTAAACACATTCAAAGCCTACAAGCTATGGGCTTAGATGTATTTAAAGTTACAGGTAAAGGCTATTGCTTAAATAACCAAGTAGGATTACTTAATCAGGAAAAAATACAACAGCTTTATGCTGAGTTAGGGCAAAATACCGCTAATATTGAAGTGCAGCCGCTCATTGATTCAACCAACAGCGAACTAATGCGCCGCATTCAGGCTAAAACACCACTTCAGTCGGGCACGGTAATCGTTGCCGAAATGCAGCAAGCAGGTCGGGGGCGTCGAGGGCGTGTATGGCAATCGCCATTTGGTGCCAACTTATACTACAGCTATTTTTGGCGATTAGATGATGGTTTACAAGCCGCTATGGGTGTATCGATTGCGGTTGGTTTAGCGGTGTATGATGCGATAAAAGCACTTTATGGTATTGATGTAGAGTTAAAGTGGCCAAACGACATTTACATAAACAAACAAAAGCTCGCTGGCGTATTAGTTGAATTAGACGGGCAACCACAAGGGCCCTGTCAGTTGGTGATAGGAATTGGTATTAATTTAAATATGCCACAAAGTGCAAGTCAGCACATTGACCAAGCATGGACAGATTTAAGTCAGCACACCCAGCAGCTAGATAAAAATCAATTAGTAGCTTCATTAACTTATTGGTTAGAGCAGCGCTTAGCGCAATATCGCGAGAACGGCTTACAAACTATGTATCAACAATGGAATGCATTAAATGCGTTTGCAGGCGAGCAGGTAGAGCTTAATACTGGGCATCGTAGTTGGCGTGGCATTTGTGAAGGTATAGATGCGCACGGTGGTGTACGTATTCGCCAAGACGGCGAAGTAAAAAGTTATTATGGCGGCGAGATTTCATTAAGAAAGGCGCAAGCATGAGATTGTTAATTGATGTAGGTAATACTTCACTCAAAGCCGTATTGTGGGAAAACGGGCAAATACAGCCATGTGATATTAATAATATTTCATGGCAGCAAATTACGGTTGTTATTTACGCTTGTGTTGGTCGTAGCGAGTTACTTAAACAATTATTAGCGCAAGCCAAAACGCATAATATTGATTGTTTTGAGGCTACGGTTAGTAGTGAGCTTGGTGGGTTGCGCTGCGCGTATCAGCAAGTAGGTAATTTGGGTATAGATAGATGGTTGGCGCTTATTAGCGGTTATACGCTTTACCCTAATACGGCTGCTATTGTTGTTGATGCTGGCACGGCTACTACTATAGAC
Organism: Pseudoalteromonas sp. SD03; assembly: GCF_040937955.1. Taxonomy (NCBI): domain Bacteria; kingdom Pseudomonadati; phylum Pseudomonadota; class Gammaproteobacteria; order Alteromonadales; family Pseudoalteromonadaceae; genus Pseudoalteromonas; species Pseudoalteromonas sp. SD03. The sequence goes on along the minus strand of NZ_CP162514.1, from coordinate 3,377,137 downwards.
GTTCTCAATAATGATGGGCAGCATCTAGGAGGCTGGATATTACCTGGGCTTGATTTAATGACCTCATCACTCACTCAAAATACTCAGAGGGTATTTAATGATGCAAACACGCCATTTGCTAATGAGCTTGGAAAAAACACCCCTAATGGGTTAAAAAACGGAGCCTTAGTGGCAACTATGGGTGCCATTGAGCAAGCAAGATTGCATTTAAAGACAAAAAATAGCCTCTTAATTTTTGCGGGTGGTTATGGTCAGCTGTTACAAGGGCATTTTTCACAGAGTATTTTCGACCCAATGCTAGTAATGAAAGGCTTAAATTACTGGTATGAGTTAGCTAAAAAGAGTTAAAAACAACAAAAAAACAGCTTTTTGCGCGAATAGTGAGCATTTGAAGCATTAAATCACATTTTTTTTAATTTTTTGGTTGCATCCCAATAAACCTTACTCTAGAATCTCGCCCCGTACTAAAGCAGTGCCGACTTAGCTCAGCTGGTAGAGCAACTGACTTGTAATCAGTAGGTCAACCGTTCGACTCGGTTAGTCGGCACCACTTTCCTTTTACCGGAAGTGCTTAGTAAAGAATTATCGTGGAGGGGTTCCCGAGCGGCCAAAGGGATCAGACTGTAAATCTGACGGCTCAGCCTTCGCTGGTTCGAATCCAGCTCCCTCCACCACTTTATTCTAGACGGTTAGAGGTAGTTTAAGAACAGGTTCCTTAAAGCGGGCATCGTATAATGGCTATTACCTCAGCCTTCCAAGCTGATGATGCGGGTTCGATTCCCGCTGCCCGCTCCAATTTGATGATGCTGATATAGCTCAGTTGGTAGAGCGCACCCTTGGTAAGGGTGAGGTCGGCAGTTCAAATCTGCCTATCAGCACCAGTCAATCGAATCGCCTTAAACACTTCCTTTATCTGTCAGAAAAAACTATTTGAAATTTGAAAAAATTAACTTAATCTACCTATGGTGGATTATTTTCATATGTAATCTAGATACACAAAACTGATAGGTTCCGTCATGGCAAAAGAAAAGTTTGAACGCGTAAAACCGCACGTAAACGTTGGTACAATCGGCCACGTTGACCACGGTAAAACTACACTAACTGCAGCAATCACTAACGTACTTGCAAAAGTATACGGCGGTGTTGCTAAAGATTTCGCATCAATCGATAACGCTCCAGAAGAGCGCGAGCGTGGTATCACAATCTCAACTTCACACGTTGAGTACGATACTCCTACTCGTCACTACGCACACGTAGATTGTCCTGGTCACGCCGATTATGTTAAAAACATGATCACTGGTGCTGCTCAAATGGATGGCGCTATCTTAGTAGTAGCTGCGACTGATGGCCCTATGCCACAAACTCGTGAGCACATCCTACTTTCTCGCCAAGTTGGTGTTCCTTACATCGTTGTGTTCATGAACAAATGTGACATGGTTGATGATGAAGAGCTACTTGAGCTAGTAGAAATGGAAGTTCGTGAACTTCTTTCTGAATACGACTTCCCAGGTGATGACTTACCACTAATTCAAGGTTCTGCACTTAAAGCACTTGAAGGCGAAGAGCAATGGGAAGCTAAAATCGTAGAGCTTGCAGAAGCACTAGATACTTACATTCCAGAGCCAGAGCGTGACATCGATAAGCCATTCATCATGCCTATCGAAGACGTTTTCTCAATCCAAGGTCGTGGTACTGTTGTAACTGGCCGTGTTGAAGCTGGTATCATCAACGTGAACGACGAAGTTGAAATCGTTGGTATCAAAGAGACGACTAAGTCTACTTGTACTGGTGTTGAGATGTTCCGTAAGCTTCTTGACGAAGGTCGTGCTGGTGAGAACATTGGTGCACTTTTACGTGGTACTAAGCGTGAAGACGTTGAACGTGGTCAAGTACTAGCTAAGCCTGGTTCAATCAAGCCACACACTACATTCACTTCAGAAGTATACGTACTTTCGAAAGATGAAGGTGGTCGTCATACTCCATTCTTCAAAGGTTACCGTCCACAGTTCTACTTCCGTACAACTGACGTAACAGGTGACGTACAGTTACCAGAAGGCGTAGAAATGGTAATGCCTGGTGATAACGTTAAGATGACTGTAACGCTAATCGCGCCAATCGCGATGGACGAAGGTCTTCGTTTCGCTATCCGTGAAGGTGGCCGTACTGTAGGTGCTGGTGTTGTAGCAACTATCGTAGAGTAATAATTAACGTTTAAGTTAATTGTTAGAAAAAGGTCACTTAGGTGGCCTTTTTTAATGGCTGCGATTTACATCATGTGAAGGTGGCGCAGTTACCTTAGGCGTAGGTGCTTTGTAGCAACGTTCAACGAGTAATAATTAGCCTAGCTAATTAATACGAAAAAACCCGAGCTTAGCCTCGGGTTTTTTAATGTCTGCAATTTACTTCATGTGAAGGTGGCGCTCTTACCTTAGGGGTAGGTGCTTTGTCGCAACGTTCAACGAGTAATAATTAGCCTAGCTAATTAATACGAAAAAAACCGAGCTTAGCGTCGGGCTTTTTAATGTCTCAAGAAAAATACAGGTTTCAGGTATTAGGTGCGAGGCTTCAGGCAGAGCAAAGCGGTATTAATTTGATCATCGTAGCATGGGTTGAGTTTTATCGAACTCAGAGGATAAAGCATGAAGGTGGCGCACTTACTTAGGCATCGGTGCTTTGTAGCAACTATCGTAGAGTAATCATTAGTTGTAATGCATTAAGCATTAATAAAACCCGAGCTCAGTCTCGGTTTTTTTATGCCTGAGGTAAAATGTAATTATTAATGTTATCGCTGTAACAAAGTAGGAGTATGGACTTAATTAGTTAGTAACCAGCATTCTTACGTAATTCATCAAGCATATCTTGGTTACCCATCATTTCGTCAAGCGTTGCCCTGACTGCATTGTCAGAGGTATTGTCATAAACTGAAAGTAGATGTTGCGCCATTTGCTTCGTATAACCACCTTGTTTATTTTGAGCTTGGTAGTATTGCGCCATCAACCCTTGTGCAGCTAAGCGACGGATATAATCATTCGAGTCTTGCTCTAACAAGTTTGTAAACTGCTCTGCAAGGCGGTAATCAAGTACCGGTGTTTGAGTTGATAACTCAACAGCTTGAATTTTAAACTTTTCGTCACTACTGTTGTTCGCTAAATTTAAAATGTTACCCACTACTTCATAGTCATACTCAGGCATAGTAGATTTATTTAGAATATACATATTCATTTGCAGTTGGCTCAGTGCAGCTAACCTATTTAAATCAGAGATGCTTGGATCTAAAGTTTGCTCTCTTAATTGAGAGTTTATTTGTTTAGCATAATCAGGTTCTGATTTGATCCTTAAATCATAGTCTTCTGGTAAATCTGCATAAAAGCTATAAAGAGGATTTTGCTCACGTCGTTTTTCATCTTCTTGCTGCTGTTTTTCCTCTAGTACGTCAAGAACAAGCTCCTTAAATTCGTCGGTATCTTGTTCTTGATAAGAGTCATTAGCGTGCAGTTTTAAGTTTGCTATTTTGCGTTGTAGCGAACTTACTTTCTTGCTTAGTTCGTCAATTAGGGCTTCATTTGATTGCTGGTATTCTGCAGGAGTACTAATAGAAACTGTGGAGCTTAGCTGTTGCTGGTTGGGTTTATTAAGCGAACTGGCCTGATCTTTAAAAAATGTTCCGTAGCATGAAATTACCAAGGCAAGTGTTGCTATAGCAATCGCAATAGTTCCTTTGTTTATAGTCATAAAATAATCAGCCTCTAAAATGGGTAATTTATCTGTTTTCGAAATATAAGTCTGTTAAAAAGTGTGTTAAATGAGGGTTAAATATACGGGTTAATTAAGAATGCGGGGCGTGAGTGGCGAAATACGGTGTTTAAAGTGGCTATAAGCGCTAGACCTAAGCCTAGCGCGTAAAGCTTAATGAGATTTTGCGTATTGCTCAGCTTGCTTCCACACTCTTAGCGTATTGCCGCTTAAAATCTTTTTAATATCGCTATCGCTGTAGTCTCTGTCCATTAAACCTTGAACTAGATTGGGGTAGCTAGACACATCTTTTAAACCGATAGGCAGTGAGTCACCTACGCCGTCGTAATCAGAGCCAATACCAACATGCTCGATACCAATTAACTTCACAACGTGATCAATATGATCAAGCACTTGCTCTAAGCTTGCAAATGGGTAAGGGTTTTTAGCGCGGTACATCGCATCAAAATCTTTACTTAACTTAGTACCATCTTTTTTTACCGCTTCTTTTTTACTTTTTAACTGTTTGCCCCACGTACCTGCTTTAGCAGTAACAAAGCTTGAACCAAAGTTAATTTGAATAACACCACCGTTCTTTTTAAGAGCTAATAACATGTCGTCATTCATATTACGCTCAAAACCTGGTGTGTATTTACGTAGTGATGAGTGTGATGCAATCACAGGGGTGTTAGACAGTTCCATCACTTGATAAAACGCATCGTCCGAGATATGAGACACATCAATCAGCATGCCGATATTATTCATCTCTTTTACTAGTTCTTTACCAAATGGGCTTAGGCCTTTCCACTTGCGACGAATATCGTATGATGAGTCAGAAATATGGTTGCTTTGCGAGTGAGCAAGGGTGATATAGCGCACACCACGGTCAAAAAAATGCTGTAGGTTGTTTAAATCGCCTTCAATGGGTGAGCCGTTTTCCATGCCCATAGCAATCGACATTTTACCTTGCTTAAATTGTGCTTCGATATCGCTTGTTGAGCTGGCAATGGCAAACTTGTCAGGTGCACGTTGTGCAATTGCTTCCATACCATCAATCAATTGATTCGCTAATTGAAAGCTTTTGCCTTTGCCTTCAAACTCTAAATGAGCAGGAATATAAATCGACATAAATGGCGCGTTTAAACCGCCTTTTACTGCACGAGGGTAATCAAAATCGCCGCCATCAGTAGCTTTAGTTACATCAGCCCATTTTGCGTGAATACGGTAAGGTACATCAATGTGGGTATCGATTAAAATGGTATCGTGTGCAAGCTTAATTGCTTTATCCGAGGGATTAATTTCTGCGTGTACTGCACCTGTTAATGCAATCGACATTGCAATAACTATTGAGCTTAGTTTTATCATTTATAATGGCTCTTTAAGTTAAAAAAGCCATTGTCTATTTTTACGCCGTGTCTGACAAGTTTACTCGTCGAATTGCGCTTCACTTTGTAGTGCTTTGAATTCACTTTTAGAAATTATGGTGACCGACTCATGTAGCTCAGAGAAAAATACCATAGCTTCGCCGCTTTTTAATTGCTGATTTACTTGCGCTACTTTACTTTCAATACTGAACTCTTGTTCGCCATAGTCAGTGCCTTCGCGCAAAACGTAGCTTTCAATTAGGTTGTACAGTGTGTCTTTATCAAGTTGTTCAAAAGGAATAATCATAGCCACTCTTTATCGGTGTTATTAAATACACATTGCTTAAAATAATCAGGCACCACTTGCTCTAACCAAAACACGGGTTTAAATGGGTTGTTACCGCTAATAAAACCTACGTGGCCGCCCTTCTCTGAGATACGCAGCGTAACATGCTCACTCACATTCTGACTACTTGGAACTGCTTTAATCGACAGCATAGGGTCGTCTTTGGCATGAATAATTAGTGTGGGTGTCGCAATATCTTTTAAATACGGCATGGCACTGGCTTTTTTGTAGTAGTCGTGCGCATTTTCAAAGCCATGTAGCGGTGCTGTAAGCTGGTTATCGAACTCTAATAAATCGTCAATTTCCATTAACTGATCGGTGGTGATCGGTATTTGCTGTTTAATTTGTGGTAGTTTGCGTTGCATCGACTTTTTCATCCGATCGAGCAAATATTTTTGGTAAATTTTACCTAAGCTTTTACGAATAACATCACTAGATGATGACAAATCATAGGGCGCAGATATCACGGCGGCTGCACTAAGCGGGCAGTGAATGTGTTCTTCCCCTAAGTATTTAGCCAGCACATTACCACCCAATGAAAAGCCAACCGCCACAATCGGGCGCTTTGGAAATTGCTGTTTTAAATGGTTTATAAAAAAAGCTAAATCGGCAGTGTCGCCACTATGGTAGGCTCTTGGCAGGCGATTGACTTCGGTTGAGCAGTTTCTAAAGTGCATTAGCACCACTGCAAACCCTTGCTTTTTTAATGCTTTCATCATGCCTTTGGCATAAAAACTATTTATGTTGCCTTCAAGTCCATGAAGTACCACTGCGAGCGGCGCCGTTTCGTTATGCGGGAGTGACCAAGCAAGCTCAATAAAGTCACCATCGGGTGTATCAAGTTGCGCAAGTTCGTAGCGAGTATGGTGAAAAGGGCGAAAAAAACGCGGCATTATGGTTTGAACGTGTCGGTTGGTCATCCACCATGCGGGTTTGAACTTAGGGATCATGTCTGTACTACGCACTTTGCAATAAACGAAGCGCTAGTGTAGCAAATTTTTTATATTTAAAAATAAAAAGCGCCTAATCAGTAAACTAATAAGGCGCTTTGTGCGTCGTGCTTAATGCTGTTCTTTAATATCTGCATCGTGTACTTTTTTCATGAAAAAATACACAAAGAAGAGGCATAAACTAATAACGACGCCTAAAAATCCAAATGATAAAAATAGTACTGGGTCGCTAAAAAAATCTCTAAAGAATACGTCCATAATGGCCTCCTGATGTCTATGGGTTAATCATAGGCTGGCTTGGCAGGGCTTGATATGATCCAGATCAAGCTATTTAAAAGATTATAAAATGGGCAATGCAGATGTTGATTTTGATCAATAAAGTTAAGTCGATTTTGCACTTTTTAGTAAATTATCTGCGATTTTTTAATCACTTTTATAATAAAGATGGTCAGCAAAGTTCAGCTTTGAATAACCGTTGCTTTGTTTTAGGTTAAATAAAATAAACCTAGTGTTAAATATATTTGACATGGCTAAAGAGTGAACTTATAGTTTTAAAGTCAAAAATATTTTACTTGGGGTTAGCTTTATATGACTCGTTCAGAGCACTTTAAAGAATTTTTACAAAGCATAAGTTTTAGAGAACTGACGCTGAGTATCGATTTACTAGTAAGCGTGTACATATCTTACTTTTATGTAAACAGCCTAATGAATACGAGTACGCAGCAGCTTAGTTCTGTTTCTTGGTTATCTGGTTTATTGCTACAGGTGTTAATTTATTCTGTGATACTTATAGTATTGAGCTATTTATTACTTTCATTTATCAGTGATAATGAATTAAATCAGCCACCTGATGTGAGAGAAAAGCAAATAAATTTAGTGGGTTATAAATATAAGGCCATAATATTACAGACGGGAATTTGTGTTGCTATTGTTCAGTATCAAATTGAAGCTAATAACTGGGGCCCAGCCATTGAATATAATATTCCATACTTACCAATGCACGTCATGGTAGGTGCTTTTTTGATTGCCGAAATAGTCAACTATATAGCGCAGCTTTATAAAGGTAGAACGGGTAATATTTATGAGTGAGTATGTAATAACTAACTCTATTCGAACATTACGCTTTTTACGCGATGAAATGACGCAAAAGCAATTAGCAGATGCTATTGGTGTAACTCGGCAAACGGTAATGGCAATTGAGGCAAATAAATATTCACCCTCTCTAGAAGTGGCTTTTAAAATTTCTATAGTTTTTAACTTGCCATTAGAAGAGGTGTTTCAATACAAAGCCAAAGATATGCAGCTTGGTTTATAAAACAAACCAAAGTAACCACGTATATTACGAGCTAATATTCATAATATAAGTGATATGATGAAAATAATGGTGAAAAATCATGCCAAATATTTATCGCTGTTATTGGGCGTTGAACAGGCTGTTAAATCCATACTATTAACTACATCAATCAATATTATTTGTTGCTGCTTTTCTAACTTCAACTCGGCGCCGAGAAGTGCTTTTCGAATTGCGGCGTAATCGGTAATCTCGGTTTGAATTGTTTTTAAATAGGCGCGGGTAGTACGTAGAGGCTTTAATACCTGCTGCTCAAATTCACTAATAGATTGTTCAAGCTTGCTCAGCTGTGTTTGGTTAATAGCTAGATTGAGAGAATCTAAGTAATACAGCAACAAGCATAGGTTGACGTTTTTACCTTGCAGGTTTTGGTAATCTAACAGGCGCGCTTGCATGCCATCTTCGCTATAAAGCTGACATGCAAACTGCCAAAAATCGTTGCTGTTAAGCAAGTTCATCGGCGAATGCCTGTTCTTTTTGTTCCATCTCTTCAAGGGCCATTAATAACTCTTCTTCAACATTATTAAGCTTAGGCGTAAGTGTGGCTTGCTTGGTAATTAGCTCTTTGAGCTTAGCTTTATTTTCATCGTTATAAAGTGTGTTATCGCCGAGCGCCTCTTCAACGTCAGCTAATTCTGCAGCAAATTTATCCAATTGTTTTTCAAGCTTTTCAATTTGCTTTTTAAGCGGTTGAATCGCTTTTCTAAACTCGGCCTCTAAGCGCTTTTGCTCTTTTCGGTTTACTTGTGAGTGGGCTTTTGGCTCGTCATCGGTGTCGCTTTTAGCGGCTTCTTTATTAGCATTAAGCAGCCACTGATAATACGCGTCTAGGTCGTAACCAAACTGAGTAACTTCGCCGTTATCAACTAAGTAAAATTCATCAGCGGTGTTTTTAAGCATGTGGCGATCATGCGATACCGTGACCATAGCGCCTTCAAAGCCTTGTAATGCCATAACCAATGCGTGGCGCATTTCTAAATCAAGGTGGTTGGTTGGCTCATCGAGTAACAGTAAGTTTGGCTTTTGATAGACTAACATAGCTAGCACTAAGCGCGCTTTTTCGCCGCCTGAAAAAGGGGCAACAGGGTCGAGTGCTTTATCGCCTACAAAGGCAAAGCCGCCTAAAAAGTCACGCAGTGATTGTTCGCTGGCTTTAGGGTTTAAACGTTGCAGGTGAGTGACGGCACTGGCTTTTAAATCAAGTGATTCCAATTGATGCTGCGCAAAGTAGCCAATGTTTAACCCCTGATGCTGAAACACTTCACCTGCTTGAGGTTGTAAGTCACCAGAGAGCAGCTTAATAAGTGTTGATTTACCTGCGCCATTTCTACCAAGTAGTGCAATACGGCTGCCTGGCACTAAGTTCAGCTTAATACTGTTTAAAATGGTCACATCGCCATAACCAGCTTTTGCTTTGTCGAGCGTCATTAGCGGGTTAGGCAGAGCGGTTGGCTCGGCAAATTCAAAATCAAATGGCGAGTCAGCATGTGCAGGGGCAAGTTTTTCCATGCGTTCTAGCGCTTTAACGCGGCTTTGTGCCTGTTTGGCTTTACTGGCTTTAGCTTTAAAACGAGTAATAAATTGCTCTAAGTGGGCAATTTGATCTTGTTGTTTTTCAAACATGGCTTGCTGCTGTAATAAACGCTCAGCTTTTTGGCGTTCAAACTGCGAGTAATTGCCTTTATATACATTGATAAGTTGTTTATCTATATGCCAAATTTGATCAACCACCGCATCTAAAAACTCTCGATCATGAGATATCAGTACCAGTGTACCAGTGTATGCACGTAAAAAACGCTCAAGCCAATACACAGCATCTAAATCAAGGTGGTTTGTAGGCTCATCCAGTAACAGCAAGTCGGCATCGCGAATAAGCGCTTGGGCTAAGTTTAAACGCATACGCCAACCACCCGAAAATGCACTTACCGGATTTTCTATTTGGTTATTAGCAAACCCTAAACCATGTAATAGCTCTCCTGCCTTGGCTTCTATGCTATAGCCTTTAATATTTTCTAGCTGAATATGCACTTTAGCTTGAGTGTCGCCATCATTGGTTTGCTCAGCTTCACGCAAAGCAATTCGTAGCGCATAATATTCAGGGTGGCCTTGCAGTACGTAATCTATAGCGCTTATTTCAAGGGCGGGGGTTTCTTGTTTTACTGAGGCCAGTGACCAATCTTTAGGAATACTGCAATTACCGCCATCTAATGAAAGCTCAGACTTTAATAAACTAAATAGCGTTGACTTACCACAGCCATTAGCACCAACAAGGCCTACTTTGTGCTCTGGAAATAATGTAGCCGATGCATTTTTTAATAAAGCTTTGCCACCGCGAAGCAGTTCTATTTCTGAGATTTGGATCATAAATACGTTACTTTACTGTGCCTTGATTGAATTGCAGCCATTATAACACGGATCTTATTAGCTATATCAATCGTATCAAGTAGGCAAATATTGCGATAAAATAACGTCAGTTAAAATGGTAGGAAAAACGAAGTGAAACATAAAAAACGATTTATTGCTGGAGCAACGTGTCCTGAGTGTAAAACCATGGATATGTTAATGCTCTACAAAGAGCATGACGTAGAAAAAGTTGAATGTATGCAGTGTGGTCATAAAATGGCTCAACCAGAGCAGGCTGTGCAGGCATCAACACGCCAATTTGAACAGATCATTGGCGTGTTTAATCCAGGCGACTAAACCTAAACAGTTTAGTAATGCGGTGGCGGAGGCTCCGGCATATTCGACATCATAGGTTGCGATGCTTGTGACTCTTTAAGTTTTTCAGCCAGCAATTCGGTTTGGCGCTTTATTTTTGCCAACTGTTGCTGGTGAACTTTTATTTCATCATTCAAAATTTCAATTGTTTCGTCTTGAAAAGCCACTTTAGCCTCAAGTTCCATTAGCCGATGTTCAATTGTGTTCATTTGGTTCTCGTATAATAAAGCGCTCAGCGATTCCGCTCGAGCTTTCAGTTAACAATGATTTACCGTTATCTGTAAATGCCACATCAAGTACCACTGCCGATTTGGGCTTACTGCCTTCTCGCGGAGTGACTTGCCATGTTTGAATTTTTTCACCGCTGGTTAGCTGCCATAAATCAACCCGTTTATTGGGTGAACCGGTTGCTAATAAAGTGCCTTGATCGTTAAAGCGCACTGCGGTAAAAATTTTCTGACGCGCAATATACTTTAGTTTACTAACAAGGTCACCTGTAGTCAGCTTCCATACATTTGCTTGTGCCATACTGTCGGCGGTAAAAGCATAGCGCCCTTGAGGATCTAAAGCGACCTGCGTTACTCGGGTTGGGTGATTAAAGCGATGAACTACTTGCCCACTTTGAGTATCCCATAAGTAGGCAACATAATCGTTAGAGCCGCTTAGTGCATAGCGCCCGTTGGGTGATAGGTCAACGGTATTTACTTTTTCTTGATGGCCTAAAAATTCAATGCGCCTACCTGTGTTAAGGTTTATAAATACCACAACGCCATCGCTGCGCCCGTAAACAACACTTTGGCCTTGGTTGCTAATGGCAATATCGCGAATGCTGGCTTTTTGTATTTTATAAAAGCCTTTATTTTTGCCGGTGGCAATATCCCAGACCGCAAAGGTGGTTTTTTCGGCGGTAACAGCCACGCTATTATCAAAAGCAATGGCTACGGCATAAACTAAGCTATCTTCAGCCTGCTGTTGAAACCATTGGTATTTAAGCGCTTGCTGTTGATTATCCCAAAGGGCGACCCCATGATGGATAGAAGACACTAAGCTGTATTGACCATCGTGCGATAACGCAGATGAAAAGGCGCCCTGTGCAGTGTGCTCAAAACTGGCCACTGCTTGTTGTTTTTCATCACTACATGCAATTGTTAATAAACAGCAAGTGGCGACTAAAAAAGTACGAAATAACGACATATTACAGGTATTTCCTCTTAACTCTTAGTGACTGAGAGGTTAGACTAGGTCTCGTTAAACGCCTAGGTTGTTTGTCTAATCACTGGATATGTTTTTAGTTTAGCTATTAAACAAGCAGCCTACCATGTAGGCCGTTAATCTTTAACTAGTAATATTACAATAAATGGCAACTGCAAAGTGTGTCGGAGATTTAAAATGAGAAAGACGATTAAATTGTCATTGATTGCAGCGTCAGTTTTAGCGCTTACAGCTTGTAATCAAGAAGCAAAAAAAGAGCAAGCAGACGTTAAGCTAGATACTGTAGCACAGCAACAAGCGTACGGTATTGGTGCATCTGTGGGTAACTTTTTAAATAAAGACCTAGCGGATAAAAAAGAAATTGGTATTGAATTAGACCAAGCTTTATTAATGCGAGGCTTTGAAGATGCACTTGCGGGTAATGCAAAAATTGACGAAGAGAAAATTCGTGAAGTACTAACAGCATTAGACGAATCAGTGCGTACTAAACAAGAAGAAAAAGCAAAAGTAGAGTCTGAAAAAAGCAAAGCTGAAGGTGAAAAATACCTAGCTGATAACGCTAAAAAAGAAGGCGTGATGGTTACTGAGTCTGGTTTACAGTACGAAGTAATGAGCGAAGGCGAAGGCGCAAAACCAGTAGCAACTGATGTGGTTAAAGTACATTATAAAGGCACATTGTTAGACGGTACTGAGTTCGATAGCTCTTACTCACGTAACGAGCCGACAACGTTCCCACTAAACCGTGTAATTCCTGGTTGGACTGAAGGTTTACAACTTATGCCTGTAGGGTCTAAGTACAAATTTACTATTCCTTCAGACCTTGCTTACGGCGATCGTGACTTAGGTAAAATTCCTGCTAATTCAACACTCATTTTTGAAGTTGAATTATTAGAAATTCAAAATGATGCAGCAGCTGCCGCTGCAGAATAAGCGTTATAGATAATAAAAAAGGGACCTTAGGTCCCTTTTTTATTACGTTGAATAACTAATTAGTCAGTGTGATTAGAAAATAAGTTATCAATCAGCTCATCTTCAAGTGCAAAGCGCGCTTCGAGTGCTTCACCCATTACTGAAAGATCGTTATCAAAGCCTTCTAGTAAATCTTCAGCGTCTACCTCAGCGTACTTATCGTTGAAATCCAGAGCGATGTCAGTGGTATCTGAAATACGTGGGTATATCGTATTAGCGAGTTGCTGGCTTTCTAGGCCTTTCTTTTCGCAGGCTTTAGCAATATCGTCGTACACTTCAAAGTGGCCGGCAGATAAATAATCCATTAAAATTTGGCAAAATGCCTGAATTTGTGATGGTTCAGGCAAAGACTGATCTTTTTTCTCATAAGGTGAAAAGCCTGCAATTTTACAGTAAAGCACAATCAACTCTTGGCGTTCGTTTAACCAATTATCGATGACCGTATGGCTACCCCCCCACTTTTGTTGAGCTTTTTCTACACGCTTCAGCATAATTCTTCTCCTAAGCTGGGTTGGATTTTTTAAATTAAAAATAAAACTTATGTTATCCAAGATATATTTAATTGGCGTGTATATCAACAAGTAAAATAGATGTAATACCAGAGGGAATTTTGTTTAAGGGTATAAGTTGTAAGTAATTTATTCCAGGCAAGAAAAAACCACCTATTACGGTGGTTTAATTTCTTTATTAGACTTGTTTAAACAAGCATTCTTATTTTTATTAGAGATTTTTATTATTTTTATATTAACAATTTTTGTTATTGTTTTGTTAACGCGGGAGATACAATATCAAGCTTTTTTAGATGTTGCAAATAGTTTAATGAAAAGTTTTTATTATTAACGTTTGGTTGTTTTATGTACAAAGTAACATGAAAATTAAAAATTACTTGATCTAGCGCTACTCTGTAGCGATTTAATCGCTTAGCGATAGAGGGGGCGTGAATATGGTGGTACAATCTTGCACAATTTCTAAAAGCCCTAGGACTCTATACGCTATGAGCGAATTAAAAAACGACCGTTATTTACGTGCCCTTACCAAGCAACCTGTTGATGTCACGCCGGTATGGATGATGCGTCAAGCAGGACGTTATTTACCTGAATACCGTGCTACACGTGCACAAGCGGGCGATTTTATGAGCCTGTGTAGAAATGCTGAGTTAGCCTGTGAAGTAACATTACAGCCTTTGCGCCGTTACCCATTAGATGCAGCTATTTTGTTTAGTGATATTTTAACTATTCCCGATGCAATGGGATTAGGCTTGTACTTCGAAACAGGCGAAGGCCCTAAGTTTGAACGCCCAATTTCGTCACTAGCTGATGTTAAAAAAATTCCTAAACTTGATCCTACCGATGAGCTTGGCTATGTAATGAACGCAGTGAGCACTATTCGTCGTGAACTTAAAGGCGAAGTGCCATTAATTGGTTTTTCTGGTTCGCCTTGGACACTTGCAACTTACATGGTTGAAGGTGGTAGCAGTAAAGTATTTGGTAAAATCAAAAAAATGGCGTTTGCTGAGCCGCAAACACTGCATTTATTACTCGATAAACTAGCTGATTCGGTGATAGATTACTTAAACGCGCAAGTTAAAGCGGGTGCGCAATCGCTAATGGTATTTGACTCATGGGGCGGTGTACTAAGCCCGCGTGATTACAATGAGTTTTCATTGCAATACATGCATAAAATTGTTGATGGCTTAATTCGTGAATACGATGGCCGTAAAGTACCGGTTACTTTATTTACCAAAAATGGTGGTCAGTGGATTGAAGCGATTGCCGCAACGGGCTGTGACGCAGTAGGTTTAGATTGGACTATTAACATTGGTGATGCTAAACGTCGTGTTGGCGATAAAGTTGCACTGCAAGGTAATATGGACCCATCAATGCTTCATGGTACGCCTGATCGTATTCGCCAAGAGGTTGGTACTATTTTAGAAGACTTTGGTACTGGCAATGGCCATGTATTTAATTTAGGCCACGGTATTACACCAGATGTTGACCCAGAAAATGCCGGTGTATTCATTAACGCCGTGCATGAATTAAGTGCGCAATATCATAAATAGTTTCTAAATAACGATGAGTTATTAAAAAAGCCCGCTTGATTCAAGCGGGCTTTTTGTTACCTAGTGCTTAATATTACTTAAACAAGCGATTTAAACCATTTAACGCCGCAACTCGGTAGGCTTCTGCCATCGTTGGGTAGTTAAACGTGGTATTTACAAAGTAGTCGATGGTGTTGCCACCATTTTTTTGTTCCATAATAGCTTGGCCAATATGCACAATTTCAGAGGCACGCTCACCAAAGCAGTGCACGCCGAGTACTTCTTTGGTTTCTGTATGAAATAATATTTTTAAACTGCCCACATCGGTGCCTGCAATTTGCGCGCGGGCTAAATGTTTAAATTGCGCACGTCCCACTTCATACGGTACTTTTGCAGCAGTTAATTGCTGCTCTGTTTTACCGACAGAACTCATTTCAGGAATAGTATAAATACCGGCTGGAATATCAATAATCAGCTTTTCATCACAATTACCACACGCGATGGCATCTGCGGCAATTCGACCTTGATCAAAGGCAGCACTCGCAAGGCTTGGATAGCCAATAACATCACCTACCGCGTATACATTGTCTACTTCTGTTTGGTAGGTTTCGTTTACTTTTATCTGTCCGCGGCTATCTGCTTTTAAGCCAATGGCTTCTAAATTAAGGGTATCAGTGTTACCTGTTCGGCCATTGGCAAATAAAATACAGTCAGCTTTAACACGTTTGCCCGATTTTAAATGCATAACAACGCAGTCATCACGGGTTTCAATGCGATCAAACTCTTCGTTATGACGAATTACAATACCGCTATTCCAAAAGTGATAGCTTAATGCATCAGATATTTCAGCATCCATGAACGCCAATAAGCGATCGCGAGTATTCACTAAGTCGACTTTGGCACCTAGCCCTTTAAAGATAGACGCATATTCACAACCAATTACACCCGCGCCGTATATAAGTACGCGATGCGGGTCGTGTTCAAGGCCTAAAATAGTGTCACTTTCGTAAATTCGTGAGTGGGTGAAATCCACCCCTGGTGGGCGATAAGGTCGTGAGCCGGTAGCAATAACAATCGTTTGTGCAGTAAGGCGCTCAGTAGAACCGTCATTACGTCTAATTTCAATAGTGTGCTTATCAACAAAGCTAGCATCGCCTTGAAACATATGAATGCGGTTACGATCGTAAAAACTGCTGCGTAAGTTTGACTGCTTTGAAATTACCGAACTGGCATGGCGTAAAATATCAGGAAAGGTAAGTCTTACCGGACGCTCGCCTACGTTAAATAAAGGATTTGCTTTGTATTCAATGTAGCGACTAACAGAATGACGAAGTGCCTTTGAAGGAATGGTACCCCAATGTACACAGCCACCACCCACGGCTGTTTGGCGTTCAATAACCGCTACTTTTTTGTTACTTTTAGAGAGGTTCATAGCGGTCCCTTCACCGCCAGGACCCGTGCCAATAATGATTGCATCATATTGGTATGTCACGGGTACTTTTTTCTTTTCTGGTTGTTTGGCCACAGCCACTCCTATTTTAACTAAAAGAGGCTTTTAATAACCTCGCATTAAGTGCTAGCCATGCCTGTTTTTGTGTTTCCCAGGCGGCCTCAAGCTCGTGATATTGTGCCATTAATGCCGACTTTTCACACTGCTTTGCCATATTATTTTTTTTAGCTTCCAACACTTGTTTTTGTAATGAGCAATAATTTTGCAGTTTTTTAAGCAACAAATCGTACTCTTGTTGTAATAATGTAAGCTTATCTTGCGCTAAAGGCAATTTTGCGAGGCGACCTTGTGTTTTGCTCATCAAGGTTTCTGCTTTAGCTTTTTCTATGCGCTCAACCGGTGTGCGCTTTAATTTACTCGCTAAACCAAGTGCAGCTAACGAGCGGATCATCCATTTAGTTGGGTCGTAATGAAACCACTTAATGCCGTTGCGGTAATCGCTAGCAAAAATATGATGAAAGTTATGATAACCCTCGCCATAAGTAAATAAGGCTAAAAAGCCATTATCGCGTGCGGTATTTTTTTCTGTGTAAGGGCGAGAACCCCAAATGTGCGCAACAGAGTTAATAAAAAAGGTAAAATGCTGGCTCAGTACTAAACGAAGTAGTCCCGTTAGTAATAACATGCCCCACACATCACCTAACATTAAACCTAATACCAGTGGTAAACCAACATTCATGGCAACTACCAGCTTTAAGTAATGTTTATGTTGCCACATCACTATTTTATTGCGTTGTAGGTCGCGGCAATTGCTGTAATCACCGTAGCTATCGCCTTGGTAGTCGCGCAGCATCCAGCCTATGTGACTATACCAAAAGCCGTTGGTAGCGGCATAAGGGTCTTTTACAGGGTCATCAACTTGACCGTGGTGAATACGATGATCGCTGCTCCAATGCAGCGCACTGTTTTGCAAAGCAAACGCGCCGCCTAAGGCAAAAATAAATTCAACGACCGGGTGTGCGTTGTAGGTTTTGTGCGCCCATAAACGATGGTAACCCGCAGTGATCGATAATCCAGCAAAAAACATGCAAGCTACAAAAGCAGCCCATTGTGTGCCTGTAAAGCCATAGTTAAACCCATACCAAGGTACAAGTGTAACAGCAGCCAAAAACGTCAGGCTAAAGAACAGGACGTTGGTCCATATAAGTGGTGGTTTTTTCATCTTTCTCATTTCTCAGCGTACAACTGTACGCTAAAATAATATTTCAATCTGCTGCCGTCAAGTATTAGACTGTACTATTAGCTATTTTTTTAATTAAAAATTTATTACAAATTCATTCAGGGAGCTGTTGATGTCGGGCGTTAGAGCACAACAGAAACAAAAAACACGACAAGCATTAATTGAAGCTGCTTTTAATCAGCTTAGTGCTGATCATAGCTTTTCAAATTTGAGCTTGCGTGAAGTAGCGCGCGAAGCGGGTATTGCGCCCACCTCTTTTTACCGTCACTTTAAAGATATGAACGAGCTAGGTTTAACCATGGTTGATGAAGCGGGTTTAACGCTGCGTCAGCTGATGCGTCAAGCTCGTAGGCGAATAGCCAGTGGCGGCAGTGTAATAAATACGTCTGTGGTTACTTTTATGGAGTTTATTGATAACTCTAGTAATCAATTTAGGTTATTGCTGCGTGAGCGCTCGGGTACCTCAAAAGCATTTAGAGCGGCTGTAGCACGTGAAGTGAAACACTTTATTTTAGAGCTTGCTCATTATTTAGAAAGTGAAACGCCCTGTGATGCGATTCATGCGTATATTCAGGCAGAGGCTATGGTTACGTTGGTATTTAATGCTGGCGCCGAAGCGCTAGATATTGAAGGTCAGCAACGCGATGAATTAATTGAGCGAGTTATTTGGCAGTTACGCTATATTACTCGTGGTGCGTCAAATTACGTACGCGCAGAAAAGAAAGAGTAAATATTAAAAAAAGTTAAAATAAGCACTGTACTTTACGGTGCTTGTTAATTTAAACGCCACGTCCTCCAAGATTGAATTCTTTATCTCTTTTTTATCTATTTGTTGAATTTTAAATCCCTTAAAAGTCTTGTGCAATTATTTTTATGGCATTTTTATGCTTGCACCTATTGCGCTGCAATGATAAAAATAAGCCTCATTGGACACACACACAAGAAAACAAATGCAAACTAATCGTTTAATTACACTAAAACTAAACCTCTTACTGCTGTGGCAAGTGAGCGGGGATTAGTGTGTTTGCATTGAGCTAAACAACAAAACCCCGCAATTGCGGGGTTTTTTTTATCTCGCTGCAGGGATAAATCGAAATTTGGGTAACACAGGAATGAGGGGCAGTTATGCAAGAGCAAGATAAAGTATGGATTTTTGATACCACCTTACGCGATGGCGAACAGGCACTTAAAGCAAGCCTGACTGAAGATGATAAAATTCAACTAGCGCATACCATTAGCCGCTTAAATGTGGATGTCATGGAAGTGGGCTTTCCGGTTTCGAGCCCCGCTGACTTTCGCTCAGTGCAGCGAATTGCCACTGAAGTAAAAGGCCCTATTATTTGTGGCTTAGCACGCTCGGTTGCCAAAGATATTGAAGCCTGTGGCGAGGCACTTCGCAGTGCACAGCAAAGCCGTATTCACACTTTTATTGCAACCAGCCCTTTACACCTTGAGCATAAACTACGTATGAGCTTAGATGATGCAACCGCGATGGCGGTTAAATCAATCAAGCTTGCCCGTAATTACACTGATGATGTGGAATTTTCATGTGAAGACGCAGGACGTACACCACATTGGGATTTATGCAAAATTGTTGAGCAAGCTATTAATGCCGGTGCATCCACGATTAACTTGCCAGATACCGTCGGTTTTGTAACGCCAGATGAATACGCAGCAATGATCCGTCATTTAATGAACAACGTGCCAAATATTGATAAAGCCCGTTTAAGTGTGCATTGCCATAACGACTTAGGCTTAGCCGTTGCTAACTCTGTTGCTGCCGTTCAAGCCGGTGCGCGCCAAATCGAATGCACCATTAATGGTATAGGGGAGCGCGCGGGTAATTGTTCACTTGAAGAAGTGGCGATGATCATGAAAATGCGCAAAGACTATTTAAACGTATATACCGATATAAAAAGCGAAGAAATTTACCGCGCCTCTCGCCAAGTAGCCAAAATTTGTAATATGCCGGTACAGCCAAATAAAGCGATTGTTGGCGAAAATGCGTTTGCCCACAGTTCAGGTATTCACCAAGATGGTGTATTAAAAGCGCAAAATACCTATGAAATTATGTCACCTGAAAGTGTGGGTGTGCCAAGTAATCAATTAAATATGACCTCGCGTTCAGGGCGTCATGTTATAGAGCATCGCTTAGAAGAATTAGGTTATCAAAAATCTGATTACGACATGGATAGCTTATACCAAAGTTTCGTTGCGTTAGCTGACCAAAAAGGCACAGTATATGACTACGACCTAGAAGCAATGATTTACTTTAATCAAATCAGCGACAAAGATGAAAAATATCAATTAGAGTTTGTTCACTCTACGTCGAACTCTCAATCGGTAGCCAGCTCAACGATAGGTTTGTTGATTGTTGGCGAAGCAAAACAAGAAGCGGCCACAGGTAATGGCCCGGTAGAAGCCTCATTTGCAGCCATTGAGCGCTTAACTGGTATGAGCGTTGAAATGATTGAATACAATTTAGAGGCCACCGGCCAAGGTGCAAGCTCATTAGGACAAGTGAATATTATTGCTAAATATGATGGCCGTCCTTATCACGGTGCCGGTATTGCGGCCGATGTGGTCGAAGCCTCAGTACGCGCTATGGTTCGGGTTTATAACTTAATTTATCGAGCACAAAAAGTGTCTGATTTAAAACAACAAAGGAAAGCAGGATGAGTAAAACACATTACAGCGTTGCCGTATTAGCGGGCGACGGTATTGGCCCAGAAGTTATGGCAGCTGCAGAGCAAGTGCTTGATGCAGTCAGTGATAAGTTTGGCTTTACTCTGAACCGTGAACACCATGCTATTGGTGGTGCTGCCATTGATGAATTTGGCAAAGCACTTCCTGATACGACCTTAAAAGCGTGTGAAAACGCCGATGCTATTTTATTTGGTTCCGTGGGTGGCCCTAAGTGGGAACATTTACCACCTAATGACCAACCGGAGCGCGCGTCACTGTTACCACTGCGCAAGCACTTTGGTTTGTTTTGTAACTTACGCCCTGCTCAGTTGTTACCCGCATTAAGCGCTGCATCACCACTACGTGCTGATATTAGCGAAAAAGGGTTTGATATTTTATGTGTGCGCGAGCTAACGGGTGGTATTTATTTTGGTGAGAAAGGCCGCAGTGGCGAAGGGGCAGAAGAAACTGCATTTGATACGCAAACTTATTCACGTAAAGAGATAGAGCGCATTGCACGTTTTGCTTTTGAGGCCGCTAAGTTGCGCAGCAATCATGTGACCTCGGTTGATAAAGCCAATGTTTTAGCATCAAGCGTTTTATGGCGCGAAGTGGTAACCGAAGTGAGTAAAGACTTTCCAGAAGTGAGCTTAGATTACATTTATGTAGATAACGCAGCGATGCAACTGGTTAAGCAACCTAGCCAGTTTGATGTATTACTTTGCGATAATTTATTTGGTGATATTTTATCGGACGAGTGCGCCATGATCACCGGTTCGATGGGGTTATTACCGTCGGCAAGTTTGAATCAATCAGGCTTTGGCTTGTATGAACCCGCGGGTGGTTCAGCGCCTGATATCGCCGGGAAAGGGGTGGCAAACCCAATCGCACAAATTTTAAGTGCCGCATTAATGCTACGTTACTCATTAGGCCAAGACGAAGCGGCTCGTACGATTGAAAAAGCAGTCGCAGAGGCGGTTGAAGCCGGTGTGGGAACGCCAGATATTTATCCGCAGGGCGGCTATACCACCACCGATGTAGCAGCGGCCATCGTTTCACGCATTTAATTATTAAAGCCACAGCACCGTCAGGCTGTGGCTCAATCAGATCAGGGAGTTAGCAAGTGGCCCAAACCTTATACAATAAAATTTGGCAAGCACATACCGTTGCCAGTATTAATGAGCAAACCGATTTACTTTATATTGACCGTCATTTAGTACACGAAGTGACGTCACCACAAGCATTTGCAGGCTTACGTGAAAAAAATCGTAAAGTGCGTTGTCCAGAAAAAACCATTGCCACCATGGATCATAATGTTTCAACTAAAAGTCGTTCACTGGATGCAGCCAGCGAAGTCTCTAAAAATCAATTAATGGCACTGGATGCAAACTGTAAAGAATTTGGCATTTTGCTGTACGACTTAAATTCAGTAAACCAAGGCATAGTGCATGTTATTGGCCCTGAGCAGGGGATTACTTTACCAGGTACCACTATAGTCTGCGGCGATAGTCATACTTCAACGCATGGTGCGTTTGGTGCCTTGGCACATGGTATTGGTACCTCAGAGGTTGAGCATGTATTAGCTACGCAAACGCTACAGCAAAAAAAGGCGAAGTCGTTAAAAATTCAAATTAACGGTGTATTACGCCCTACAGTAACAGCTAAAGATTTAATTATGGCGGTTATTGGTAAGCTAGGCACTGCTGGTGGCACTGGCTATGTGGCGGAATTTTGTGGTGAAGGCATAGAAGCTCTATCAATGGAAGCCCGTATGACATTGTGTAACATGAGCATTGAAATGGGTGCCAAGGCAGGTTTAATTGCCCCAGATAAAATCACTTACGAGTACTTAAAAGGGCGCCCGTTTGCACCTAAAGGTGCTGATTTTGATGCCGCTGTTGCCTACTGGGAAACTTTAAAAACGGATGATGGTGCTCATTTTGATTTAGAAGTAGAGTTAGATGCAGGCAGTATTCAACCGCAAGTTACTTGGGGGACTAATCCAGAGCAAGTGATTGGCGTTGATGAATGTATTCCAGATCCAGATAAAGAAACCGATTTAATTAAAGCCGATGCAATTCGCAGTGCGCTTAAATACATGGGCTTAAAAGCGGGCGATAAACTATCAAGCGCCAAAGTAGACACGGTATTTATTGGCTCATGCACCAACAGCCGCATTGAAGATTTACGCGCTGCAGCAAAAATTGTTGAAGGTAAACAGGTTTTAGCTGGTATTGAAGCGCTGATTGTTCCAGGCTCAGGCTTAGTTAAGCAGCAAGCTGAAGATGAAGGCTTAGCCGATATTTTTAAAGCTGCAGGGTTTGAGTGGCGCGAGCCGGGTTGTTCGATGTGTTTAGCTATGAACGATGACCGTTTAGGAGCTGGTAAACGCTGTGCTTCCACCTCGAATCGTAATTTTGAAGGTCGCCAAGGGCGCGGCGGGCGTACACACTTAGTGAGCCCTGCAATGGCGGCAGCAGCTGCAATACATGGTCACTTTGTTGATATTAGAGGAGAAGCTTAATGAGCATCTATTTTAGCGGCTTAATGGCCCCACTTGATAAAAACAACGTCGATACCGACCAAATTATTCCTAAGCAGTTTTTAACTTCAACCAGCCGTGATGGTTTTGATGCAGCACTGTTTTACGATTGGCGTTATTTAGATAATGGCGAGCCAAACCCTGAATTTATTTTAAATCGTCCTTGTTACCAAGGTGCGCAAATATTATTAACCCGCGATAATTTTGGCTGTGGCTCATCACGCGAGCACGCACCATGGGCATTAAAGCAATATGGGTTTGAAGTGATTTTAGCTGAAAGCTTTGCTGATATTTTCTTTAATAACTGTGGTAACAATCAAATGCTTGCTATTACATTGCCAGCGCAAACGCTGGAAGAGTTATTTGTGTTAAGTGAGCAGCACGACGATATTCACATTGATGTGGATCTTGAAAACCAGTTACTTACCAGCAATAAGTTTGCGCCAATTCGCTTTGATATTCGCAAAGACGTGAAAGAGCGTTTATTAAGTGGCTTAGACTTTATTGGTGTAACCGAAACCCTCAATCCGCAAATTGATGCGTTTGAAAAGCAGTTAGCCGCAGAGAGACCGTGGCAGTAACCTTTTACATATGAAACTGGAGCGCAACTTAGGTTGCGCTTTTTTAATCGCTTATATTAAAAAACCACGCAATAAGCTTGCTAATGTAATCATTGCCATTAGTAATAAATTGAGAGTTTTAAATTTCTGGTAGCGGACTACCTTTGGGTCGTTGATAGTCGAAAAAAAACCATCTTTAAATGACTCAGCAAGATTGGCATAGGGTGTCCCATCTAATGAATTTTGTGATAATTTTTTCCATTGTTCTGGGTGCTGCTCAGCAAGGTGTTGATATATGTGCAGAGTGTAGCGATTTTGAATAATTAATAGTAATACGATGATTATTAAGCCGATATATTTTTCCATTTAAATATGTGCTCCGCGCTAAAACTGGCTTTACGTTTATACCAATCCGCAATAATACTCAATCATTTTGCGGGGCTAAACGTGTCGCTATCTGTGTTAAAAAATTCTAATTTCGAACAACTAAATAGCGAATTTTTTGCCTAGCTATCACCCCGTTTTTCCTGCCTCAAAATAGACCGCTTAATTAAGCGAATTGGTATTAGTTATTTCCCCTTTATCAAACAACAATATTTAATTTCTTATCTTCTTTCAAGCGATATTTTTTTACTAATTAATTAAAGTAAAACCCTATTGTTCTGTTAATTTTTATTGCTGTTCATCGTGATTATTTTCTTTGTGTTTGCTTAAACGCTAAGCTGATTTTTTACATGTTTAGGGACACATTATGAAATTATTAACAGCTGCAGCGTTTATGCTGGCATCCACTGCTGCATTAGCACGTCCAGCGCCTTTGGTATCAATTCCAAGTCATGATAGCTTTTTCAATAGTATTGCTGCTCACTGCGGTAAAGCTTTCGAGGGTAAAGTAACGGTTGATAATGCAACAGGGCCGAGTTCATTTGCCGATAAAAAGTTAATTATGCATGTGCGTAAGTGTAATGACCGTGAGTTACAGGTGCCGTTTCATGTCGGTGATGATGCTTCACGTACGTGGATCATTACTAAAACAGGTAGTGGTTTGAGCCTAAAGCACGATCATCGCCATAAAGATGGCAGCGATGATGTGTCTACTATGTATGGCGGTCATACTGTGGATGCGGGTTTTGCTAATATGCAGTCATTCCCTGCAGATCAGTATTCAAAAGAGTTATTTGTTAGCCAAGGCATACCGCAATCGGTAGGCAATACATGGCAAATGTATATTTACCCTGAACAGTTCACTTATCGACTTATTCGCCAAGGTCGCGAATTCCGTGTTGATTTTGATTTAACTAAACCTATCACACCACCGGCTGCGCCGTGGGGATATGGCGTTAACTAACTTAGTTCAGGTTAACTACAGTAAAACCACAGGCTATTTTAATACTCAGTGGTTTTACTGAAAATAACGAGGTGTTATTTTTTTGAGGTTTTTTCTGCAGGCATTTCACACTGCACAAATACACTGAGCGGTGGCTGATAAGCACGCGGTTTAGTTGGAAAGCGTTGGTACTCCTGCACGCCCTCAGTCACTTTTAACATAAAAGGATTATCGTGACATAAACGATTTGCGTGGCGCAACAAAAACACACTTTGGTTTCTAAAATGTGGGTAGTCGTCAGACTGTATTTCTAGGTGGTAATTGTTAGTGTCTATTTGAGTTTGCTTATAATGCACCTTTTCATCAAAATCATAAAGTCGCTGCATTTCACTTTGCTCTGCCGACACACTCAAACACCCCGTTAATAAACACCAGCTAATAATTCCATGTATGTAATGATTGGCTTTTATACTCATAAACCTTTAACTCCATCTTGATTTTGGGTAGTGTGATCAGCATATCTATTAAACCCGTTATGATATAAGTCTAACACCCAAAAAGGGGAAATGTGATGTTCAAGCAAATTAAACAGCTTTTTTCGAGTATTGATCAGCAAGATTATGATATTGAACAACATGATTTAAAAACAGCGGTTGCCGCATTATTAATTGAGGTAATGCGAGCGGATAACGATTTACAGGCTGATGAGCAACATACGCTAAGTCTAACATTAAAAAAATATTTTGATTTAACGGATGAAGCAGTAGATGAGTTAACCGAGCAAGCAAGTGCAAGCTTAGATGACGCCATTGATTATTTTCAATTTTCTAAGCAAATTAACAATCAATGTAGTGCACAGCAACGCATTGATATAGTTGAATTACTTTGGCGTTTAGCGTACTCCGATGGAGAACTTGATCCACAAGAAGAATACGTTATTCGTCGTGTTGCTAATTTATTGTATGTTACCCATGAAGACTTTATTGCTGCAAAGCTTGCAGCAACAAAGTTATAGTGGCTGCTTATTTAAGCTTACTTGCTACGCTAACTAACTGCTGTGCAAGACCAGCCACTTTTTCAGCGGTAGCGGGGTCGCTAATTCGACCGTTGTCATCTAATAAAGTATGAATAGCCGGTACTGCCAGTTGGTTCGCTAATACTAAGCTGCCAATGCCTGATAATATATCACGCACATGATTTAAGCCCCGTAAACCGCCCAACCCACCTGGTGAGGCTGCATATAACGCGGTTACTTTATTTGCAAATGCAGGCTCTGCGCCTTGTTCGGTGCGCGATGCCCAATCAATAGCATTTTTTAACACGGCGGTAATAGAGCCATTATATTCTGGGCTGGCCAGCAAAATGCCATCGGCTGCGCGAAGTTTGTCTTTAAGTTGTTGTACACCGGCTGGTGTGCCTTGTGCCTCGAGATCTTCATCAAACATAGGAATGGCTAAGTCTGCGAGTTTAATCACTTCTACTTCAGCGCCACTTTCTAAAGCAAAGCGTGCCGCTTCGTTAATGAGTTTTTGATGAAAGCTATCTTTACGTAAGCTACCTGCTAGGGCAATAATTTTTGGTGTTGTCATGAGCTGCTCCTGATAATGAGTTTGTATAATGTGACTTTAACAAATAATCACTTGCAGAAAAGCCAAATAAACGCAAAACTTGTGTGCGTATATGCACAGATTAAAGAGTAGTTATCATGGCAATTCAATTTAATGATTGGCAAGACCTGAAGGTTGCTTACGAGGTAGCGCGCTTAGGTACTTTAACTGCCGCGGCCGAAGTGTTAGATGTTCACCATAGTACGGTGCTCAGGCGAATAAATAACTTAGAAAAAAGCTTAAATGCGCGACTATTTCATCGCCATGCTCGCGGCTACAAAGTCACAGAAATTGGCGCTAAGTTATTTACCACAGCACAAGCGATTAATGGTGAACTAGAGCGCCTACATAATGACATTATTGCTGCAGATAGCACCTTGCAAGGTAGCTTGTTACTCACCACAGTTAGTGGCTTTATTGATGTATTAAGTGAGGTGTGTGAGCAGTTTCAAACCTTGCATCCGCAAGTGCAATTACAAGTGATTATGGATCAAAAACGCTTACGTTTAGATCATGGCCAAGCACATATCGCAGTAAGAGCTGGACCCAGACCGGATGAGGGTGATTATATTGCTCAGCATTTAGCGGCGCTCTCGTCAGGATTTTATGCATCAAAGCATTACATTAGCCGTTATGGGTTGCCACAAACATTAGCGCAACTATCGCTGCATAGCTTTGTGTCAGGTGTAGCAGGGTATAATGCCAAAGTGCCTTACTTTGCATGGGTTGATGAAAATATTCCCCCGTCGCAAGTTAAGCTAAGAGTGTCAGAAACCTCAGAAGCGACCCGCGCCATCGTTAAAGGACTCGGTATTGGCGGATTACAGCATGATGTTGCAGCGCAATACTCTGATTTAGTCCCTGTACTGCCTAATGAACTGAGTTGGCCAACCGATTTGTGGCTGGTTACGCATCATTTAGTGCATCGAACGGCAAAAGTTCAAGCGTTTAGTCAGCTATTAAAAAATTATTTTAAGCAGCGAAAGTTAAGTTAAAAAGGCTACAACGATTTTTTTATTGAAACACCTAAGCGCTTGGCTAGCCGCGTTAAGTTAGCGCGGTCGACCTGTAAACTACGCGCTGTGCTTGCCCAGTTATAATTATGTTGTTTAAGTTGCTGTATTATAAGTTGCTGAGTATAGGTATCTGTGGCTTGCTTTAACGAAATGTTGTTTGCTAAAGGTGGGATTACAAGCTGGTTTGAGTGTTCAAGAGCTAAGGTGTTAACATCGCTTAAATTTAGCTCACAATGCGCAGGTTCAATAGTAATAATTGGTTGCTGCCACTGATGTTGTTTAGCCTTTAATGCAGCCCGATTAATCACATGCTCAAGCTCCCTCACATTGCCTGGCCAGTCATATTTTTTAAGCAGCAGTTGCGTTTCAATACTGAGTTTTAGCTGTTTAATAGCGAGCTTGCGGGCTGTTTTTTCTGCAAAATAACCGGCTAATAAAATAACATCTTCATCACGGGCTTTCAATGGAGCGACTGTGAGTGGATAAACACTTAATCGATGGTACAAATCGGCGCGAAACCGTCCTTGTGTTACTTCGTGTTTTAGGTCGCGATTGGTTGCTGCAATCACTCTAACATCGACATATTTAAGTTCATCTTCGCCAACGGTTTGTACTTCGCCACTTTGCAGTACGCGTAATAATTTACTTTGCATAGCCAGAGGCAGCTCGCCGATTTCATCTAAAAATAAGGTGCCGCCATCGGCTAACTGAAATTTACCTTGGCGGGCATTTTGGGCGCCGGTAAAAGCGCCTTTTGCATGGCCAAAAAATTCACTTTCTGCGAGGTTTTCAGGCAGTGATGCACAATTTAAATGAATTAATGGCTGATCTTTACGTGCGGAGTGTAAGTGAATATTACGTGCCACCAACTCTTTGCCGACCCCAGTATCACCTAAAATAAGGACACTAAAGTTTGATGCCGCAACCAGTTTTATCTCATTTTTAAGCGTTTGTATTGCTGAGCTTTGGCCAATAATTTCACCACCATCACGTTTGAGCGCCTCACGGTTTAACGCTTGTACTAATTCACTAGAGTGCTGCGCATGTTGTTTGTAATGGGCAAGCTCTAGGGCTGTTTTAAAGTGCGCACTGCACAAGGTTTGTAAGGTGTTGAGTGTATCAGTGGTAATACCGTCAAACGCATTGGCGTTAAGGCTATCAAAGGTCAGAATGCCAAGTAGTGCGTTTTTATCATAAAGGGGTAACCCTAAGCAGGCATGCACTGGAATATCACCGGTTTTAGCCAGTAGTAGCCCGTCGTATGGATCAGGTAGTGGACAGTCATGTGCAAATTGCAGAGCCAAACGACTACTGCAGATGGCTTTAAGGCGAGGATGCTCCGCAATATCAAAACGTCGTCCTAGGCTATCGGGCATAAGCCCTTTAATGGCTAAGGGTTTTAATTGCTCACCTTGGCGAATTAATAATGCACTGGCATCGCTGGGAATAACACGTTCAACCGTGGCTAAAAGTTGCTCAAAACTGTGAGCATGTAACGTACTTTGCGCAAGTTCTAATGCAACTTGCGTCAGGTTGAATTGTTGGTTCATGTCAAAATGACCTTTTAGTGTATTTTTACAGGTTTTATAGTAGGTCATAAAGACCCATCTTGTAAAGCGAGTTAATTTAACCTTTTGAATATTATAGGTTTAATTGGTTGGCACACTCTGTGTAATGCTAAATGCAAGCAGTTAGTTATTACATAGGAAATAAACATGTTATCCGATAAAACCATACAAATAGTTAAAAGCACGGTGCCATTGCTTGCAGAGGCAGGTACGGTCGTAACCGATCATTTTTACAAGCGCATGTTTAGTCATAATCCCGAGCTTAAACATATTTTTAATATGACTAATCAAGAAACGGGTCGTCAGCAATTTGCATTATTTAATGCGTTGGCTGCGTACGCGCAAAATATTGATAATTTAGCCGTGTTAAAAGAGGCGCTAGCGCGAATTAATCATAAGCATACCAGCTTAAATATTTTACCTGAGCATTATCCTATTGTGGGCGCACATTTAATCGGTACGTTAAAAGAGCTTATTCCTGAGCAGTTTACTGCCGATGTTGAATATGCGTGGCGCGAAGCCTACGGTGTACTTGCTGATATTTGTATTACCGAAGAAGCGGCATTGTATGCGCACAGTAAAAACAACCATGGTGGCTGGGCAGGCACGCGCCAGTTTGAAATTACTGATAAACATATTGAATCTGAATTCGTAACTAGTTTTACGCTGACACCTGTGGATGGTAAAGCAGTTATTACCTACAAGCCAGGACAGTACATTGGCATTAAAGTTAAGCCTGAGGGCGCAGAATATGAAGAGATCCGCCAGTATTCTATTTCGCAAAAGAGCAATGCTAAAAACTATCGTATTAGCGTTAAAAAAGAGTGCCAACCAAAGCCTGGCGTGGTGTCTAATTATTTACACTCACTAGAGCAAGGCGCACGAGTAGAGTTATACCCGCCAGCGGGAGATTTCATTTTAAAAAATGAGGCAACTCCAGTGGTACTTATTTCAGCAGGCGTTGGCCAAACCCCGATGATGGCGATGCTGCAAACGCTACTTAGTGGTGATAAAAATCAAGCGATTAGTTATTTGCACGCGTGTGAAAACAGCCGCGAATTTTCATTTAAAGGGTATTTAGCGCAGCAAACGGCAATGCATCCACAGCTAAAAACATTTACTTGGTTTAATCAAGGTGGCGAGGAGTGTGATTTCACTGGGCTAATGGATTTATCGGTGCTTGAGGCATCATTACCTATTAGCGAAGGGGCATTTTATTTGTGTGGACCAGCATCATTTATGGCTTACGTAAAAGGCCAGCTACTTGATTTAGGTGTGCAAAGCTCAAACATTCACTACGAAATATTTGGACCACACCAAGCGTTATAGGTTAATTAAAAGCGTGTGTTACACGCTTTTAATTTAAACTTACAGCTTTTTACTATTTGTGTTAGCAGCATAAGCTTGTTGTTGCCAAGCATTAAATAGCTTTTGTTGTTTAGCTGAAATTTTTAAACCATACGTTTTTTGCATGTAAGCGTACGCATCGGCAATGCGTTTACGTGCATGAACAGGCGGTTCAACAACACGTTGTTTAAAATTAACTTTAACCTCACAGCGACCATATTGCGTCGCGTTTTGGGCTAACATGCCAAAGCGGTAGTTTGAGCGATCGGCGTTAATTTCACCAATTGCAGGGGCTAAATTGTTTATATCGGCTTCCATCAAGCGAAACTTAGCGCTAACTTTGCGGCAGTTTTTACGCCCACCATCTTGCCAACATTGTAACTGGTGACCAAATTCCCATGCAGGGACAATATGTTCCCATTCAATTCGCAGGGCACGTTGATTTACTTTGCCTGAGCGGGTTAGTGTGTTGCGAGGCACGTAGCCACAATGGGTAGGGTCGGGTACCAACTTTTTGCCTTGTTTTTTTATATCGCAACCACAATAAATACTTTTAGCGTTTTCGGGAAGGGTATTAATTAAGTGCTTTTTGGCACTCGAAAACCGCGTAAATTGTTCGCCCATTGCTGAAAAACAAGCACAGCAAGCCAACAAAGCTAAAATAAACCGAATCATATCCATCACATACGTGAACTACAGGAGCGGCTAGTTTAAGGCCTAGAATAAAAAAGTAAACTGCCGCCGGCATGCTTTAATTTTAATTTGCGTATTTTGTGTAGGGCGTTTTTTAGGAGTAAATAGTGGGCAATATTCAGAGGCTAACGCTAAAAACGCGTTAATGCAGTGATTCCTGCGTTGTTGATTTGGTATAACGGTAAAACTGCGTTAAAGTTTGCAATGAGATTAATAGAGGGTAAAAACGAGATAATGTCGGAAATTCAATTTTTAAATGTAGATCTAGAGCTTGAGTCAAAGCAAGATATTAGCGTATTAGTTGCTGATTTAAAAAAGGTCGCAACTATTTTACATTATGATAAAGACGAATACCGTCAACTTGCTCGCATTGAGGTTGCAGGTGAAATAACCACGCCAGATAAAGCGATTAATCACTTGTGTGAGTTAATCGAGTCGTGTTCACGCAATGCATTAAAGCAATGGTTGAGTTGTTCACGCAGAACTTTCGATATTGGGTTTGAGTCTGGCACTTCGCCAAAATGCTTTAACCAAGCCTTACATGCAGATACCTTGTTACGTATATCTGCAATTGGTGCAGGCGTAGAAATTACTATTTACCCTTTCGAAAAGTAATTTAATTTCAACCTTGGTTAATTGACTTACTAGCCTTTTCGCTCTACTACGGCTGCGGTCATACGTGATACGCAGCAAAGCTCATTGCGGCTATTGGTTATTTTAATATCCCAAACCGAGCTGCGCTTGCCGATATGATAAGCTCTCGCTGTGGCCGTTAATGTGCCATTGCGTGATGCCTTTAAATGACTTGCACTGATCTCTTGGCCAACACAATAAAACCGATTGAAATCAACCACAAAATTAGCGGCATAACTTGCTACTGTTTCAGCAAGCACCACATTTGCACCACCATGAACGATACCCATAGGGTTATGATGCTCTGGAATTGCCGGCATAGTTGCCACTAAGTAGTCATCACCAATTTCACTGATTTCTATTCCCATGGTTTTCATGAGTGTCCCTTGGCCTGTAATACCTTGATCTAATTGCTTACAAAACTCTAATGTAATCGGTTGATGCCAAATACTCATGCTAGCTCCTTGGATAAGTAATTGAGAATTAAAATTTATTAATATGATAATGCGTTGCTAATAATTACATTTATCACCCTGCTTTTAAAGTAGGTTATTGTTTGATGATAACGGCATATAAGGCATTAATTTATATTTGCGATTTTTAAATAACTGTATATACTCACAGTTAATTGTACTGTATGGAAAACCAGTTGTATGCGACCATTAACGAAACGCCAAGCGCAAATACTCGAACTCATTAAAGTGTTTATTAAAGACACTGGTATGCCTCCTACACGTGCCGAAATTGCACAAACACTGGGTTTTAAAAGTGCGAATGCTGCAGAAGAACACTTAAAAGCACTGGCCAAAAAAGGTGTGATTAAAATGAAGCCAGGCGCGAGTCGGGGCATTCAGCTTGTTGAAGAAGAGGAGCCAGAGCAGTTAGGCTTACCTTTAATTGGCAGGGTGGCTGCCGGTGAGCCTATATTGGCGCAACAGCATGTAGAAAGCCACTGTAAAATTGACCCTTTAATGTTTAAACCTGCGGCCGATTTTTTATTGCGTGTTAACGGTATGAGTATGAAAGACATTGGTATTATGGATGGTGATTTACTTGCTGTGCATAAAACCCAAGTTGCCGAAAATGGACAAGTTATTGTTGCCCGTGTTGACGACGATGTAACCGTGAAGCGTTTAGAAAAAGCGGGCAGAAAAGTACTCTTACATGCTGAAAATGATGAGTTTTCAGCTATTGAGGTCGATTTAGAAAATGAGTCGTTCAATATTGAAGGCTTAGCGGTAGGTGTTATTCGTAACGCTGACTGGATGTAGTATTAAAGCATAATTTAGCGCTTAATAGTGATTAGGCGCTGGGTTTGTTAGCAGCACAATGTCTAACTTATCAAATGTATGACTATATGTTGTTAAGTGCTTCTCCTATCATAAATAAAATCACTAAATACTTTATAAATAAACAAATTTACTCTGCTTTTTTAAGTTAACAATTTTTTATATTTCTATCCTGTAATTTCAATACACCCCTTACTAAACCTGACTCTTAGATTAATTGCCTGACTAGTTGCTATTTTTTTAGCTGCGCATTTTAAAAAATACACCTTGTTTATTTTTCATACTCACCTTGCTTATTGTTTATTTTTTAACTAGTTATTAAAGAGCTGGAATAAAAATAACTCACAGCTTAGTCGTTTTGAGAACACACATTTACTAAATCCAGCACCCTTATAAAAAATAAAAATAACGAATAGGCGTTTAAGCCGTATGCCTCTTCGCTTTGCGTCAGCAATAGCATCAAAGGAGCCGTCACATGGGTAAGCTGAGTTCTTCCTTGTGGCTTATATTGTTTGTTTTTTCGCAGAATGTGCTTGCTAATAGCCAATATAATATGCGTAAAGGCGTAACCGATATAAGTAATAATGTATACCAACTGCACATGACTATTTTTTTAATATGTTGTGTGATTGGGGTGATCGTGTTTGCCATTATGTTTTGGGCACTCATTCATCATCGCAAATCTAAAGGGGCTGTCCCTGCCCAATTCCATGAAAGCACCAAAGTAGAAATACTGTGGACTGCGATCCCTTTTGTCATATTAATTGTTATGGCCATTCCTGCGACTAAAACCTTAATTGCCATGGAGGATGCCAGCAAAGCTGATCTCACCATTAAAATTACAGGCTCACAGTGGAAGTGGCATTACGAGTATATGGGGGAGGACGTTGAGTTTTATTCCATGCTAGCTACACCTCAAAATGAAATAACCAACCTTGCTGATAAAAACCCGAATTATTTACTCGAGGTCGATAAACCGCTGGTACTACCAATTAATCAAAAAGTACGTTTTTTAATGACTTCAGATGATGTTATTCACTCATGGTGGGTGCCTGACTTTGCCGTTAAAAAAGATGCAAACCCTGGGTTTATTAATGAAACATGGACCAATATTAATGAGGTTGGTACTTACCGTGGGCAGTGTGCAGAGCTTTGCGGTAAAGATCATGGTTTTATGCCTGTTGTGGTAGAAGCTAAAACTGAAGAAGACTTCAAAACGTGGTTAGCAGAGGCTAAACAAGCCAAGCAAAAAGCAGCTGCAGCAGACGCTGCGTTATTAGACCAAGTTGTACCAAAAGAAGAGCTGATGGCGCTTGGTGAGCAGGTTTATATGGCGAGCTGCGCGGCGTGCCATCAGCCAACAGGATTAGGCTTGCCGGGTGTTTTTCCGGCTCTTAAAGGCAGCCCAATAGTCATAGGTGATATCAAAGGGCATATAGATATTTTGCTCCACGGTAAACCAGGTACGGCTATGCAGTCTTTCGCAAAGCAATTATCAATCAAGCAAATAGCAGCTGTTATTACCTATAAACGCAACGCGTGGGGTAATGACACTGGTGATGTAATTCAACCGAGCGAGATACAAGCGGCACTGGATGCTGATGGGGAGGCTAAATAATGAGTAGCATTGCAGAACAACCTAATACCAATGAGGCTCATCATGCCCATCAACCTGCCACAGGCTTTAAGCGCTGGTTATTTACAACCAACCATAAAGATATAGGTAGCTTATATTTAGTTTTTTCACTCACCATGTTTTTAATTGGTGGGGCAATGGCGATGGTTATTCGAGCTGAGTTATTTCAGCCGGGCCTACAACTGGTTGATCCTCACTTTTTTAATCAAATGACCACAGTGCATGGTTTAATAATGGTGTTTGGTGCGGTTATGCCAGCCTTTACCGGCTTGGCAAACTGGATGATCCCGCTAATGATTGGTGCGCCAGATATGGCCTTACCGAGAATGAATAACTGGAGCTTTTGGATTTTACCGTTTGCGTTTTTAATCCTATTAGCTTCATTATTTATGCCTGGTGGTGGCCCTGCATTTGGTTGGACCTTTTACGCGCCGCTTTCCACCACTTATAGTAACGACAACACAGCAATGTTTGTATTTGCTGTGCATATTATGGGTATTAGTTCGATTATGGGGGCCATTAATGTGGTGGTCACCATAGTAAATATGCGTGCTCCGGGTATGACGTGGATGAAGCTGCCGTTATTTGTGTGGACATGGTTGATCACGGCGTTTTTACTTATTGCAGTTATGCCGGTACTTGCTGGTGCAGTTACTATGGTGCTCACCGATAAATACTTCGCGACCAGTTTCTTTGATGCCGCTGGTGGTGGCGATCCGGTGATGTTCCAACATATTTTTTGGTTTTTTGGTCACCCTGAAGTTTATATTATGATTTTGCCTGCCTTTGGCATTATTTCTACGATTGTTCCCACCTTTTCACGTAAAAAACTATTTGGTTATGCCTCTATGGTGTATGCCACCTCCTCCATTGCCTTGTTGAGCTTTATTGTGTGGGCGCATCATATGTTTACCACTGGTATGCCCGTGGCGGGTGAGTTGTTTTTTATGTACGCGACTATGCTGATATCGGTACCTACCGGCGTAAAAGTATTTAACTGGGTAGCGACTATGTGGCGCGGGTCTATTAGCTTTGAAGTGCCAATGCTGTTTAGTATCGCATTTATTGTGTTGTTTACTTTAGGTGGTTTTTCGGGGTTGATGCTAGCGATTACACCTGCCGATTTCCAATATCATGATACCTATTTTGTGGTTGCACACTTTCATTATGTACTCGTAACGGGCGCGGTGTTTTCTATTATGGCGGGGGCTTATTATTGGCTGCCAAAATGGACCGGAAACATGTTCAATATTACCTTAGCAAAATGGCATTTTTGGTTGTCGTTAATAAGTGTAAATGTGCTGTTTTTCCCAATGCATTTTGTGGGGTTAGCCGGTATGCCACGCCGTATTCCAGATTATGCGCTACAGTTTGCTGATTTTAACGCCATTATTAGTATAGGTGGGTTTGCCTTTGGTTTATCGCAATTATTATTTGTGGTGGTTGTGTATAAATGTGCAAAAGGGGGCGACAAAGTGCCTGCAAAAGTTTGGGATGGAGCTGAGGGGCTTGAATGGGAAGTTGATTCACCTGCGCCTTATCATACGTTCTCAACGCCGCCGGACATTAAATAATGACTCACTTGCCGTTATTAAAAAAGCTGGTGGTGATTTGCATTGCAATGTTTGCATTTGCATTTGCCATGGTCCCTTTGTATGACGTGTTTTGCGATATAACGGGGCTTAATGGTAAGCCCTCGTTAGAGCAGGCACAGCAAAGTACCTTGGTCACTGAAAATAGAGAAGTCAGCGTTAGTTTCACTACGCATGCGCAAAGTGGTGCGCCTTTTGAAGTTAAATCTAAAGAGTACAGTGTAGATGTAAAGCCTGGGGCTATGCGTGAAGTTAAGTTTAGCGCTAAAAATAACAGTAATGAAGATAAAGTAATGCAGGCTATACCGTCGGTAGCACCAGGAAAAGCGGCCAAGTATTTACACAAAATAGCGTGTTTTTGCTTTGATCAGCAACCGTTAAAGGCAGGTGAAGAGCTGGAGTTTACATTATTGTTTTATGTAGATACTGAATTACCCAGTGATGTAGAAGAGTTAACCCTGTCTTATACCGTATTTGATATTAGCGAGCGGCTAGTAGCCAGTAATAACTAGCTTATAAAACTAGTGAAAAACTAGGAGCAAATAAAATGAATCAAAAATATGAACATTATTATGTACCAGAGCAAAGTCCATGGCCAATAGTTGGGGCAGTTGCGTTATTTTTTATTGCGGTAGGCGCAGCCTTAACCGTAATGGATATGGGCAAAGAGGGTGGTAATGGCGTTTACTTGTTATACGTAGGTATAGCTGTACTCCTTTACATGCTGTTTAGCTGGTTTAAAAATGTCATACACGAGTCTGATCAAGGGCTTTATTCTGCACAAATGGACCGTTCTTTTAGGCAAGGTATGAGCTGGTTTATTTTTTCAGAAGTGATGTTCTTCATGGCATTTTTTGGGGCGCTTTTTTATGCTCGCATGTTTTCTGTGCCTTGGCTTGGAGGTGCGGATAACAACGCCATGACAAATGAAGTATTGTGGCCGACGTTTGAAGCCATGTGGCCATTGCTAAATACCCCAGGAGGCACTTCGACCCAAGCGATGGGCTGGCAAGGGTTGCCGCTTATCAACACCCTTATTTTGCTGGCCTCGTCGGTAACTTTACATTTTGCCCATGTGGCGATGGAAAATAATAAACGTACCCCACTCAAAGTATGCTTGGGAGCGACCATTTTACTCGGAGTGTGCTTTTTAGGGCTGCAGGTAGAAGAGTATATATATGCTTATAACGATCTTAACTTAACCCTTGATGCGGGCATTTATGGCAATACCTTCTTTTTGTTAACCGGCTTTCACGGCATGCACGTCACCTTAGGAACAATTATTTTATTGGTGGTGTTTTTACGCATTATGAAAGGACATTTCACTAAAGATAAGCACTTTGCCTTTCAAGCTGCAGCTTGGTACTGGCATTTTGTTGATGTTGT
Organism: Pseudoalteromonas sp. SD03; assembly: GCF_040937955.1. Classification (NCBI taxonomy): domain Bacteria; kingdom Pseudomonadati; phylum Pseudomonadota; class Gammaproteobacteria; order Alteromonadales; family Pseudoalteromonadaceae; genus Pseudoalteromonas; species Pseudoalteromonas sp. SD03. The sequence continues at coordinate 3,339,886 of NZ_CP162514.1, read as the reverse complement.
TTGGCTGTGTTTGTTTGTATTTGTGTATGTGCTTTAGTGATTAAGGGAGACTGATTTGCCTTAATAAAACCAAGTTTTAGTGCGGCAATCACCATCACTAATACCACAACAGAAAATAACACCCGACGCCCTAAAAAGTGAGACATAGGGCGTCCATTGGTTTTCCCTGACACCATAATTAATAAAGCACGAAATAAATTAAATAATATAAATAATAACAGTAGAACAATAATAATTTTAATAATCACTGGATTATACCCTTATGCAGTTAGTTGTATTTAACAAACAAAAGCTTAGCTCAATAATAACAATTTGCTTGGTTGTTATTGTGGTATTGGTTTGTGTGCGACTAGGGTTTTGGCAATTACAGCGAGCAGAACAAAAGCAACAGCAGCTTAGTGCCATTGAAAATATACAACAACATGGCGTAATGAGCTGGGCAGAGTTACAACAGCTGCCAAAAGAGTGGAACAAAACCGGTGTATTGGTTTCGTTAAATGGTTATTTTGACACTAATAATTATTGGTTGCTTGATAATCAAATCTATAATGGTCAGGTTGGTTACGACTTACTGGCATTATTAAAACTGTCTGATGAATCACGCTTTTTGTTAGTGAACTTAGGCTGGGTAAAAGCAGAACGTTCAAGAGAAATCCTACCAAACGTAACAATACCTAGTGGTAAATTTACGTTAACGGCACAAATTAAAGAAGATAATTTAAGTGGCTTTACCTTAGCCAATAACAATACTCAGTCGGATTTAGCCAAACGAATTCAAATCATTGATTTACAAGCATTGAGTAGCCAATCTAATCGCCCTTTAGTGAATTTTATGGCTTACCGCCAAGGTCAAGCTGATGAAATTGCTGCCCCTCATTATGAAGCCGTTGTTATGAGTCCAGAAAAACATTATGCCTACTCAGTACAGTGGTTTTTAATTGCGGTTGCCTGTGTGGTGGTCGCTATTTTTGCAAGCAGGAAGAGGATAGATAATGAAAAATAAACCCCTGTTACTCTTTGCTGTGTGCTGCGCTATTCCCTTAGTGCTGGCTTACAGCGCGTTAAAACTTGATTGGCTACCTACAGCAATTACTAACCATGGTGAATTTTTAGAGCGTGAAATTAAGCTAGACAATTGGGCGCAGCATAATCCTAAGCAATGGACCATCGCTTTAAATTATTCAGCACAATGCAAAGCGTCTTGCACAGAGCAATTAGCCGCTTTAGACAATTTATATGTTGCCCTTGGCAAAAACCAACACAAAGTTGATATGGCTATTATGGGACAGCCTGAGCTAGTTACAACGCGTTGGCATGTTATTGATGAGCAACAGCAGTTAAAACCTGCCAGTTTGTATTTAATCGATCATATGGGGCTAATTGTACTGGAGTATCCATTTAGTTCTCAACCACAAGAAAACCGTTTGATCCAAAAAGGGTTATTAAAAGATCTAAAAAAATTACTCAATTACTCTCGTTCGAGCTAAGTAGAGGATGCTATGTATAAAAACTATAAAAATTTGGTATTAGCAACGAGTTTATTCGCATTAATTGTGGTGGCTCTGGGCGCATACACGCGTTTAAGTGACGCAGGGCTTGGTTGTCCCGATTGGCCTGGTTGTTATGGCTTTTTAACCGTGCCTAAACACGAAGCAGAGATTGCACAAGCGATTCAAAGTTATCCCGATATGATATTTGAAAAAGCAAAAGCATGGAAAGAAATGATCCATCGCTACTTTGCAGGCACGCTTGGGGTATTAATTTTAGTGTTGTTTATTTTAGCTTTTCTAAAGCGTCAGTACCCAACCACGCCTGTAAGGTTGCCTATGATATTGCTGCTGCTTGTTATTTTTCAGGCCGCATTAGGTATGTGGACGGTTACTATGAACCTACAGCCGCTTATAGTTATGGGGCATTTGCTCGGAGGATTTAGTATTTTAGCGTTATTAACGCTATTGTATTTGCGTCTGACCAGCCAACCTATTACGGGTGGTGATGCGGGCGCAAAACCTCACTTTAAATTAAGCCTCGTGGCATTAACGGTACTGATTTTACAAATCGCCCTTGGTGGTTGGTTAGCGGCTAATTATGCGGCTCCACATTGTAATGGCTTACCGCTGTGTAGTTACGCTCAGCCTTTTTCATTCAGTAGTGTCTTTCAGCTCCCCCTTGAGCACAGTAATTATGAATTTGGTGTGTTGTCGCAACAGGCGCGTATGTCTATTCATTTACTGCATCGAATATGGGCCTTAGTTACTTGCATTGTTTTAGCCTTGGTGATGTGGCGTATATACAGTCATGCCTATTCGCAAAAAATTAAAAGCTGTACGGTGAGTGTGTTAGTGGCGTTATTCTGCCAGATAGCTTTAGGGTTAGCCGTGGTGCATTTTCATTTTCCGTTAGGCGTGGCACTGGCGCATAACTTAATGGCTGCCATACTGTTATTAACTATGGTTAGGTTATGTTATTACCTAAAAGTACGTACTTAGAGGGGAATGATTATGGCACTTACAATTAATAAAAAAGCAATGCAGCCCGTTTACAGCGCATCGTTATTGACTAAAAGTTACCACTTAATCCAAGATTATTTGGCAATAAGTAAATTTAAAGTAGTGGCTATGCTAGTGTTAACAGCATGGGTTGGCTTAGCGCTAGCCCCTGATGTTGGCAGAGGTGTTGGGGTTCAGTTCATCAGTTTATTAGGGATTGGATTACTCTCTGCGGCCGCCGCAGTCATCAATCATGTGGTTGATAGCGAAATTGATAGCAAAATGGCACGCACCCGCCATCGCCCTGTTGCTAAAGGGCGTTTAAGTAAATTACATGCACTGAGCTTTGCTGCTGTGATTGGCGTTGCGGGCTTTATTATGCTGATGTTGTGGGCAAATACGCTCACAGCCATACTGACCTTATTTGCACTTGTTGGTTATGCGTTTATTTATACGTCATTTTTAAAACGTGCCACACCACAAAATATAGTTATAGGGGGATTAGCCGGTGCAATGCCTCCATTACTCGGTTGGGTGTCTGAAACAAATCAAATGGCGGCAGCCCCTTGGTTGCTGGTGATGATTATATTTACCTGGACCCCACCTCATTTTTGGGCGCTCGCCATCGCGCGTAAAAGTGATTATGAGCGGGCTAAAATCCCCATGTTACCGGTCACCCATGGTATCGATTTTTGTAAAACATGCGTGCTTGCATATTCGGTATTACTCGCCATTGTATGTGTGTTTCCTTATTTGATTGGCATGTCAGGGCTTATTTATCTAAGCGGGGCATGTCTTCTCAATATTGTATTTATATACAAAGCAATTAACTTAAAGTTTGCCGCCAAAGAAGACACTGCGATGGATTTATTTCGTTTTTCGATTATTCATTTGATGATACTATTTATCATCTTATTTATAGATAAATGGCTAGTTATATGAAGCAGTTATGGTGTGGTTTAGTTGTTTTTTCAGTACTCTTTTTATCGGCCTGTAGTGATAAAAAAAATTTACAAGATCTTGATGCGTTAGTTTATGAAACCGCAAAACCGTTATCTGACTTTTCGTTGAGTGATCAACAAGGGAAGTTAGTAACCAAACAGCAGTTTTTAGGCCAGTGGAATTTAGTGTTTTTAGGTTACACAAGTTGCCCTGATATTTGCCCGATGACGCTAGCTAAGCTCAACAATGCCTATAAAAATTTGCAGGCTGAGTATCCACTACAAGTATGGTTTATATCTGTTGATCCTAAACGTGATATTGCTCAAAAACGTAAAGAGTACATAGATTACTTTAATCCAGATTTTTTAGCTGTATCAGGTGAACATAAAGACTTATTTCCATTTGTCCGCGAGCTTGGATTAATTTACGCAATTAGTGATAGTAATGAATCCGACTATGCGGTGGATCATAGTGCATCTGTTGCCCTTGTTGATGGCAGTGGCGCACTAAGAGCTATTTTTAAGCCTGAATTTAAACAAGGAGATGTGCCTTTGGTTAATACTACAAAATTAACCGCAGAATTTATTAAAATAGCCGAATACTACAAAAACTAGCTTTTAAAGGTTTTACGATTTTAAAGGGGCTTTATGCCCCTTTTCGCGTTTTTTATTAACGGTTTTTAATTAATTAGTTATTTTTTAGTCGTTTTTATGGCGTTTTCATTATCTCGGTCTAAGCTTTTGTTATGGATTGAGTTGATAAGGAAAAGCTTAAAAAATGCTTAAACTACCAAACGAACTTTCAATTGTTCATGTTGAAGTTTTACATCAAGATTTATTAAGCGAACTTAATAATAGCCGAGATATTTGCTTAGATATTAGCGATGTAATGTCTGCTGATACGGCCTCGGTTCAACTTTTATGTGCCCTACAAAAACATCTCCTTACTATTAATCAAAAAATTGCCTGGGTTGGCAGTAGTGATGCATTAACCAATGCCATTGATCAACTCGGTTTAAGTGAATACCTAGCACCAGAAAGTACTAATTAGAGGTCTATATGAAAAGAATATTAGCTGTAGATGATTCTGCATCAATGCGTCAAATGGTGAGTTTTACGTTAAAAACAGCAGGGTTTGATGTTACCGAAGCCAAAGACGGTAGTGAGGCATTAGCGATTGCCAAGCAGCAAGGTTTTGATGCAGTTATTTCTGATGTAAATATGCCTGTTATGGATGGGATCACGCTTATTAGAGAGTTAAGAGGGCTTCCGAATTACAAGTTTACACCGCTACTTATGTTAACCACAGAATCGGGTATGGATAAAAAGGTAGAAGGGAAAGCTGCTGGGGCAACAGGGTGGATTGTAAAGCCCTTCAATCCAGATCAACTATTAGCCGTGCTAAAAAAAGTAATCCGCTAACCTAGGAGTGCACTGTGAGTATTGATTTAAGCCAGTTTTTTGAAGTGTTCTTTGAAGAGAGTTTTGAAGGCCTCGATGTTATGGAGACTGAATTACTCAACTTAGTGCCGGGCGAAGAAGACTTAGAAACCATTAATACTATTTTTAGGGCTGCCCATTCTATTAAAGGAGGCAGTGCTACCTTTGGGTTTAATTCAATCGCAAACTTCACTCATGTTCTAGAAACATTACTGGATCAAATACGTGAAGGTCAGCGAAATATAAGCAGTGAACATATTAACTTATTACTTAAATCAGTAGATTGTTTAAGAGCCTTGTTGCATTCGCTTAAAGTACAGGAAGAGCCTGATTTAAGCCAAGCTGACTCATTACGAGAGCAGTTTGAAAGATTACTTGGCATGCCTGAAAGTGAAGCCGTAGTGGCAGAAGCCAGTGTTGAACAGGTCATTATTAATACTTATCAAATTGATTTTAAACCGCATTTTCATTTGTTTAAAACGGGTAACGAACCGCTGTTTATGATCAGTGAATTAGCTGAACTTGGTGAATTGGAAGTACAAGCGTTTACAGATGTCATACCTGATATTAAAGATTTAACGACCGATGAATGCTTTTTATATTGGCGATTTTTCTTAAACACTGACCGTGACGATCAAGCAATTAGAGAAATTTTTGAGTGGGTTGAGGACGATGCCGATATTAAAATTGAGCTTTGCGGTGGCTTATTTAATGATGGTAAAGCAGCAGAAGCTGCAGTGGTCAACGAACCTGTTATTGAAACACCAAAAACGGTTGTTGAACCCAAAACCAATAAACCAAAAGCACCAACCAGTGCAAAAGCAGCGCCTGAGTCAACTTCCATTCGTGTTGGCATTGATAAGGTCGACTCACTGATTAATATGGTTGGAGAGTTGGTCATTACCCAAGCGATGCTAAATCAGCTTAGCGAACAAGAAATGACGCCTACCACGGTGACCTCGCTTCAAGAGGGGCTTGCGCAATTAGCGCATAACACCCGCGACTTACAAGAAAACGTGATGCGTATTCGCATGCTGCCAATTAACTTTGTGTTCAGTCGTTTTCCACGTTTAGTACGTGATATTGCCCAAAAGCTTAATAAAGAGGTGGAGTTAAAGCTGATAGGAGAACAAACAGAATTAGATAAAACCGTTATGGAAAAAATATCCGATCCTATGGTGCATTTAGTAAGAAACTCATTGGATCATGGTATTGAAACGGTAGAAAAACGTATTGCAGCAGGAAAAGATCCTGTGGGTAAGGTTACATTAAATGCCTTTCATCAGGGCGGCAATATCGTCATTGAAATTATGGATGATGGCCAAGGTCTTAACACTCAAAAGATCAAAGAAAAAGCGATTACCAATGAAGTGATCGCCGCTGACAGTGAGCTAACAGATGATGAAATTAACGAACTCATTTTTATGCCAGGATTTTCTACCGCTGATGAGGTCAGTGACTTATCTGGCCGTGGTGTGGGTATGGATGTGGTTAAGCGTAATATTCAATCATTAAATGGCTCGGTAGAAGTGACATCTGCTGCTGGAATTGGTTCTACTTTTACTATTCGGCTACCGCTCACTTTAGCTATTTTAGATGGGCAATTAGTCAAAGTAGCCAAGCATACTTACATTATTCCACTGATCTCGATTGTAGAATCGTTGCAAATTGATATTGCAAAAGTAAGCCGTGTTGGTAAAGACCTAGATGTACTCAGATTACGTGATGAATACATTCCTATTTTACGTTTATACGACATTTTTAATCACCAAAATGCCATTGAATCGTTAGATAAAACCTTACTAGTTGTCGTGGAAAACGATAATCAAAAAGTAGGGTTACTTGTCGACGATTTACTTTCACAACAGCAGGTGGTTATAAAAAGCTTAGAGGCTAATTACCACAAAGTGGATGGTGTGTCGGGGGCAACGATTTTAGGTGATGGGCGTGTTTCGTTAATTTTAGATATTAGCGGCTTGATAAAGCTTTCAGGGTTAAAAAAGCCAGGTAGCCAAGCATTGAGTATTGAGCCATCGACCATCTTGGAGGATTCATGTTCTCTGAATCAATAGCATTAAATAGCAATATTGAACTACAGCGCAAAGAGGGCATTAAGCAGTTTCTCACCTTTATTATGGCTGAAGAAGAGTACGGAGTAGATATATTAACGGTGCAAGAAATTCGTAGCTGGGAAGATATAACCGCACTGCCAAATGCCCCTGAGTACGTAAAAGGCGTGATTAATTTACGCGGCACCATTGTGCCAATTATTGATTTACGATTGCGCTTTGGTTTACCCACCATTGAGTATGGACCGTTAACGGTAGTCATTATTGTAAAAGTTGAGTTTGAGCAAGAAAGTAAAGTGATGGGGATCACGGTAGACGCCGTAGCGGATGTTTACAGTATTGCTGAGCAAGACGCTAAAGCAGTGCCAAGTTTAACCCAAACAAATGAAAGTGAATATGTCGCAGGGCTAGTGAATGTGGGTGATAAAATGGTCGCGCTAATTAACCTGCAGGCAACCATGAATATTTAGCGGTAATAGTAACTAAATAAAGCAAATAACTTAAAGGTGGTGATAAGCATGGGATGGTTTAGTAATTCAAAACAGTCTAAATCAAGCAATGATTTGATTATAAATGCATTGCATAAATCATTAGCAATAATTGAATTTGAGCCTAATGGAAGAATCATTACTGCCAATGTTAATTTTCTTCGTGTAATGGGCTACTCACTCGCTGAGATTCAAGGCCAGCACCATTCTTTATTTGTAAGCCCTAGCGAAACGCAAAGTGATGAATATCGTCAATTTTGGCAGCGTTTGAACGCGGGTGAATTTATTTCAGATGAATTTAAGCGTATTGGAAAAAATGGCAAAGAAGTCTGGATCCAAGCAACATACAATCCTGTTATAGACTCGCAAGGGCAAGTACTTAAAGTCGTTAAATTTGCAACAGACATTACTGAGCAAAAGTTAAAAGCGGTTGAAGCTGCAGGCCAAATTACCGCAATCAGTAAGTCACAAGCGGTTATTGAGTTTAATTTAGATGGAACCATTATTGGCGCTAATGATAATTTTTTAAAAACATTTGGTTATCAGGCAAATGAAATACAAGGGCAGCATCATAGATTGTTTGTTACTTCTGAATATGCAAATAGCCAAGAATATCAAGCGTTTTGGGATAAACTTGGGCGTGGCGAGTATGACAGTGGTGAGTATTTAAGAATAGGTAAACAAGGCGAGGAAATTTGGATATATGCCTCTTATAATCCTATTTACGATATGAATGGTAAGCCATTTAAAGTGATTAAGTACGCCACCGATATCACAGCGCAAAAAGAGCTAGAAAAAACCTCTAAAAAAGCGGCCGACTTGGCTAACGCATTAAAAGTATGCCAAGCAAGTGTGATGATTGCTGATAAAAATTTAAACATTATTTTTGTGAATGACTGCATCAAGCAAATGTTTAAAGCACGTGAAAAAGAGTTGCAAACTGTTTTACCTAGTTTTTCAGTCGCTGGGTTAATGGATATCCGTGTTGATGAGTTTCATCAGGAACTAGCTAATCAGCAAGAGCGACTAAAAAACTTAGATGCTCCTTATAAAACTACGTTGAATTTAGCTGGTCTTATTTTTGACATCATTGCTTCTCCTTGGACTAATCAAGATGGCAAGTGCTTAGGTACTATTGTTGAATGGCAAGATATTACTGATGAGGTGTCTAAAGCGGATGCTGAACGTGCTAGAGCGCAAGAAAACTTACGTGTTCGCCAAGCATTAGATACCGTGGCAACCAATACCATGATTGCTGATGCCTCGAATGTCATTGTGTATATGAATAGCGCAGTGAGAAATATGATGAGTGTTGCGCAAAATGATATACGCACTGACTTACCTAACTTTGATAGCAAGAACTTACTTAATCAAAGTATTGATATATTTCATAAAAATCCAGCCCATCAGCAAAATATGTTGGCTAAGTTAACGGATACTTACAGTACAGAAATTAAAGTGGGCGGCAGAACCTTTGGTTTAGTGGCAAACCCTATAATCACCACAGACAATGAGCGTATTGGGACGGTAGTTGAGTGGGAAGACAGAACCGCAGAAGTTGCTATTGAAAAAGAAATTGCTCAATTAGTCGGCGCAGCAAGCAAAGGTGATTTAAATGCACGAGTAGCTGAGCAAGGTAAAGATGGCTTTTTCTTACGTTTAGCTCAGGGTCTTAATAGTTTAGTTAAAGTGGTTGACGATGCGGTAACTGATACTGGCAATATGCTCGATGCCATGGCCACTGGTGATTTATCTAAACGGATTGAAAAAGAATACCAAGGCTCGTTTGAAAAACTTAAAACAGATGCAAATGCGACAGCAGATAAACTAACTGAGGTTATTAACCGAATTAATACATCAGCCACTTTGGTGGCCAGTGGAGCTGAAGAAATTTCACAAGGCAATGCTGATTTAAGCCAGCGCACAGAAGAGCAAGCGTCATCGTTAGAGGAAACGGCCTCTAGCATGGAAGAAATGACCAGTACAGTTCGCCAAAACGCCGATAATGCTAAAGTGGCAAATGACTTAGCTGAAGAAACCTGTGATAAGGCGATTCAGGGTGGAGAAGTGGTTAATAAAGCGGTAACCAGCATGTCTGCGATTAATGAATCGAGTAAGAAAATTGCCGACATCATTGGAGTGATAGACGAAATAGCATTCCAAACCAATTTGCTTGCACTTAATGCTGCCGTAGAGGCTGCTAGAGCCGGTGAGCAAGGCCGAGGTTTTGCGGTTGTTGCAGGTGAAGTACGTAACTTAGCGCAGCGCTCGGCAGGTGCAGCGAAAGAAATTAAAGAGCTAATTAGAGACAGTGTTGGCAAAGTTGCTGACGGTAGCGCGCTTGTGAATGAGTCAGGTGTGACGTTACAAGAGATTGTGGTATCGGTGAAACGCGTAACGCAAATGATAGCCGATATTACCCAAGCCTCTGAAGAGCAAAGTGCAGGTATTGAGCAAGTAAATAAAGCTGTATCGCAAATGGATGAAATGACCCAGCAAAATGCGGCATTAGTTGAACAAGCATCGGCTGCAGGTGAATCAATGGCGGAACAAGCCAATGAAATGCGCCATTTACTGCACTTTTTCTCATTAGGCCAGCAAGATATGGCAGTGGTATCGCCTGTTATTCGCACACCTGAAATATCTCATCAGCAACAAAATAGCTTCGTTAGTAATAAAAGCAAAGGTGAAAATTTTGTAGACTCGGCTGAAGAGTGGGAGGAGTTTTAAACTCACTTTAGTTAGGTTCACCTGCAATGTATGCGTGAACCTCGCTTTATTTTTAAATGAGAGCAAATAATGAAAGAGTTTTTATTAACGGATAGTGATTTTAAGGAAGTGGCTCATTTAGTTTATAACGCCTGCGGTATTGTACTAGGAGAGCATAAGCGAGAGATGGTCTACTCACGCTTGGCAAGACGAATTCGTGAGCGAAAATTAACAAACTTTTCAAGCTACCTCGATTACTTAAAAAATCATAAAGATCAGGAGTTTGATGCATTTATCAATGCCATTACCACTAATCTAACCTCTTTTTTTCGTGAAATGCATCACTTTGAGTTTATAAAAGATCAGTTAATACCAACCCTGTTAAAGACAAATAAACAGACTAAGCGCATTCGAATTTGGTCTGCAGGCTGCTCTACCGGTGAAGAGCCCTATAGTTTAGCAATGACGCTGCAAGGAGCTTTTCCAAGTGATTGGGATGTGAAGATATTAGCCACTGATCTTGACTCTAATGTACTGGCGAAGGCGCAAAGTGGTATTTATACCGCAGCGAACGTAAATGGTCTTGATGATGCTTTACTAAAACGCTGGTTTTTAACCAGTAAAGATGGGCAAAGTTATAAGGTTAAACCTAAGCTGCAGCAATGTATTTCATTTAAGCGTTTAAACTTATTACAAGACTGGCCAATGAAAGGCTCGTTTGACCTGATTTTGTGCCGAAATGTAGTGATTTACTTTGATAAAGAGACAAAGGATCAGCTTTTTAACCGTTATGCCGATATTCTTAATGACCAAGGTTATTTATTTTTAGGGCACTCAGAAACCATGGGTAAAGAGCATGTTTTATTTAAAAACTTAGGGAAAACCATGTATCAAAAAGTAGCCCATGCACACGCAATTTAAGCCAGTATTAGCGGGTTTTGAGCATATTAAACGCTATTGGGACGCCTCGCGAGATCGTGTGGTCGCTAAGGTATTACCAGGTGAGTTTTATGTTTCTAAAAATGATGAGCTAATCACCACCGTCCTAGGATCGTGTATTGCTGCCTGTATTTACGACGATAAGCTAGGCATAGGCGGGATTAACCACTTTATGCTACCAATTCAAAAAGGTGAGCGAATTGAGCAAGCGCATAGTTTAAGTTGTCGTTACGGTAATTGGGCTATGGAATATTTAATTAATGAAGTGCTTAAAAATGGCGCATCCCGGGCAAACTTAAAAGTAAAACTGTTTGGGGGAGGCAAAATAATTAGCGCCATGACAGATATTGGTATTGGCAATATCAGTTTTGCCAATGCATATATAGCAGAAGAAGCGCTAAATTTAGTGGCGCATGATATGGGCGGGCCTTGGCCACGAAAAATATTTTTTAATCCTCATAATGGAAAAGTACAAGTTAAAAAGCTACGTAACTTACACAATAATACGATTGAAAAACGTGAAGTGCGTTACTTACATAATCTTGAACAACAAACAAAAGCCACTGATATAGAGCTGTTTTAAGGATGGCTATGATTAAAGTATTAATAATTGATGACTCGGCACTGATCAGACAATTGCTGACAGAGATACTGCAACAGGCAAAAGATATTGTGGTAGTAGGGGGGGCACAAGACCCATACGAAGCCCGAGAGATGATCAAAAAATATAATCCGGATGTACTAACGTTGGATGTTGAAATGCCAAAAATGGACGGCATTAGTTTTTTAAAAAACCTGATGCGCTTACGTCCTATGCCGGTTGTGATGATTTCTACACTCACACAAAAAGGTTCACCCATTACGCTTGAAGCGCTTGAGATTGGTGCAGTTGACTTTATTGCTAAGCCAACAGTTAATGTTAAGGAGCAAATGAGTCAATATGCTGATATTGTTCAGCAAAAAGTCAGAGTGGCAGCCAGTGCACGGGTTCGAGGCTATAAAAAAAATAGTGCTGTAGCAGAACCCATCCCCACTAATGCCGAATTTTTAGTAAATAAAGTGATTGCGATTGGTGCGTCAACCGGAGGCACGGAGGCGATAAAAGAAGTACTTATACGCATGCCAAAAAACTGCCCACCCATTGTAATAACGCAGCATATTCCTCCTGTATTTAGTACCTCATTTGCAGAGCGAATGCAGCGCACTTGTACCATTAACGTAAAAGAGGCACAACAAGGCGATAAGCTGGTAGCAGGATGCGCTTATATAGCTCCCGGCGGGCTACATTTACGCATTAGCAAACAAGGTAGTGCATTATATTGTCAGCTTGATGATGGTGAACCTGTAAATAGGCATAAGCCCGCAGTAGATGTACTGTTTAACTCATTACTTGAAATTGGTGCTAAGTATATTGTTGCCACACTATTAACCGGTATGGGAAGTGATGGCGCGAAAGGTTTACTGGCGTTAAAACAACAAGGGGCTTATACATTGGCACAAGATGAGTTTTCGTCTGTGGTATGGGGAATGCCCAAGGCTGCTATTGATATCGGGGCTGCAAATGAGGTCGTACCGCTGGATAAAATGACCCAGCGGTTATTAAATCAAGTGATTAAAAAATAGAATTTAATTGATCACCCAAGGCTGTGAAAACCAATAATAACTGCCTGCTTTTTTTATTGATGGGGCGGTGCAGTTAAAGCGAGAGCGTCCTTTATTAAGCTGCTTTGGCGAGGTCACCTCAACCGTATTATCGTTTAACCAATTTAAATTAGCTTGTCCAATGCTTGATACATAACAGGCAAATTGGCTTTTATGAAAGTCATCAGTCTCTAGATTTATAGTTAACGACGGTGGATTTTGTGTGGTTACACTATCTTTATAGGTTAGTTTATTAATAGTAAAAGCAGTTGAATTGAGCTTGGTAATTAACGTATCTAATTTGCTATAAAAACCAGATGCGGGAAAACGTGGTAAACGGCTAAAATTAGAATGTTGATTAACTGCACCAGAGTGCTGACCAATGCCAATAAAGCCTAGTTCAGTAACGAGAGCTTGTAACTGATTGTTAAACTCTCCGTATGGATAGGCAAGGTATTTATAATCGTGGCCTATTTCTTCTTTAATACGCTGCTGTGAACTAAGAATGTCGTTTTTAGTGCGTTCACGCCATTGGCTTTGTGTTTCATTTTCGCGCTTTTTATGCAGATAGTTATGCTCGGCACTATGGTTGGCAATAAGGGCGCCTTTTTTTGCAAGCTCTCTGAGCTTATCCCATCCCATCACATAACCCGCTTGTTCATCAATGAGTTTTGGGTTTACAAAAATAGTGTACGGATAGCCAAATTTCTCAAGAATAGGCGCAGCTTGTTCGTAGTTATTGTTATATCCATCATCAAAAGTAATCGCGAGCGTTTTATCGTCTAAAGCCTTACCTTGTTTTAATGCGCTAATCAGCTCATTTAGTGGAATAACGTTAAAGTTATGCTCTTTTAAATAATTTAAGTGTTTAGTAAAAGTGTTGGCGCTTACACTGGTCACCGCGGGAAGGGTTTCACTGACGTGATGATACTGTAGAATAACAGCTGCTTGCGCACGTAAAGAACCACAAATCAGGAACAATAATACTAAATGAAACAATTTCTTATACATAATAAAGCACACCATAAAAGCTTGTTGTTGTTAGCCGGTCCAATGATATTATCAAATATTACTGTGCCGTTGTTAGGAATTGTTGATACGGCAGTGATTGGTCACCTGGGGAGTGCGCATTATTTAGCGGGAATTGCCTTAGGTTCTACCGTGATCTCCATTTTATTTTGGCTTGCTGGTTTTTTAAGAATGAGCACCACTGGGCTGGTGGCACAGGCTTACGGTAAAAATGATTTAACTCAGTTGGCAGCTTTACTCAAACGCAGTTTGTTATTGGCCAGCAGCGTAGCTTTAATTCTGATTTTATTATCCCCCCTTATAAAACACGCCATTGCTTATTTATCTGCTGCCAATAGTGATGTGCTCAATGAGGCCTATCGGTATTTTAGTATTCGTATTTTTAGTGCCCCTGCTGCTCTATGTAACTTAGTTTTATTAGGCTGGATGCTCGGCGTTCATTATGGGCGAGGGCCATTTTATTTATTGTTAGTCACTAATATTACCAATATTGTACTCGACATTTATTTTGTAGTTTATCTTGATTGGGCGGTTGCAGGGGCGGCTTGGGCATCATTAATAGCGGATTACACGGCTTTAATTTTTGCTTTGCTGTTAGTGGTTCAGCTAGCTAAAAAACAGGGCATAAGTTTAGCGGTTGCAAATTGGTTTAGCATAGAAAAAATGGCAGGATTATTAAGTTTAAATCGCGATATTTTTATTCGCTCTTTAGTATTGCAGTTATGTTTTAGCTTTATGACCTTTTATGCTGCACGTATAGGTGAAACTACATTGGCAGCCAATGCGGTACTACTCAACTTTTTAATGTTGGTCAGCTTTGCGCTTGATGGAATTGCTTATGCGAGCGAGGCCAAAGTAGGCCAAGCGAAAGGTCAAAAAAGTGTTGAAAAGATAAGGCTATGGGTAAAAATAAGCGTATTTTGGGGCATGTTGTTTGGCATTTTGTATAGTGTATTTTTTATATTATTTGGCAGCTCTATTATAAAGCTGTTGACTAATGTACCTGAGGTTATTGAAGAAGCTACTCATTACTTACCGTGGGTAATTGTGCTGCCAATTTTAGCGATGAGTTGTTTTTTGTTTGATGGTATATTCGTTGGTTTAACACGTGCTAAAGCAATGCGAAATAGTATGCTGTTATCGGCGACAATAGGTTTTTTTGGGGTGTTTTGGCTATTTAAGGAATGGCAAAATAATGGCTTATGGTTGGCAATGAGTTGCTTTATGCTAATGCGGGGTGTAACACTTATAATTAAATATCAGCAGCTAAAAACTAATAATCAATTACTTGATTAAACCGTTATTTCCACAGATCGGGGTCGTTATTTTTGGCAGGGATGTTTTTCAATACTTGCGAAAAACGATTGGCAAAAATACCCGCGTAGCCCCAGAATGCAAAAAACAATGCCGGCGCTAAAATTACTATGCCAATGACTTGTAAACTATAATGACTGTAATAACCCAAAGTGATAAATATCACGGCCAGCACAAACAGTGCTAGGCCGCGAAAAAAGCGCTTTAGACTCAACTTAGGGTCGCTCCCTAAGCGGTAAATGAGTGGCTTTAGCATAGTGGGTTAATACTTAGTAATAAGAGTGCTCGCCAGCTTCGTGATCGGTTATGTCAGCCACACCGGTGATCTCATCAAACTTAGCAATCATTTCTTTTTCAATGCCTTCTTTTAGTGTGACATCAATCATAGAGCAACCATTACAACCACCACCAAATTGAAGCACAGCAATACCAGCAGCGGTGATCTCTACTAAGCTTACTTGGCCGCCATGATTTGCAAGTTGTGGGTTAACTTCTGTTTCTAACATGTGTTGAACGCGTTCATTTAGGCTTGCGTCTTCACCTAGCTTACGTGCTTTAGCATTAGGCGCTTTTAGAGTTAGCTGCGTGCCCATTTTGTCAGTAACAAAATCAATTTCAGCTTCGGCTAAAAAAGGCGCGCTTTCGGCATCAACAACAGCGTCAAAACCGTTAAAGTTTAGGCGAATATCGCTCTCTTCTACCGCGTCTTCTGGACAATAAGAAACACCACATTCAGCTTGTGATGTACCAGGATTAACAACAAACACACGAATATTCGTTTGTTGAGATTGATCTGCTAATAGCTTAGCAAAATGCGCTTGCGCTGTTTCGGAAATTGAAATCATAAAACCGTCTATACTTGACTAAATTACTCGGATACTGCATATCATACTCCGCTCATCGTGTTGCGGCTAGTGTTGAACGTAAAAAGTTGGCATCTATTTTAAGCAATGGTAGCGTGCAATTAACAAACATTTTTAGAGTGATTTATATGCGGTTTATATTAACAGTAATGGTGATACTAGCCAGTTTTTCAAGTGTGGCAAAGCCCCTGTCGTATTATTTTGAGCAACAGGTTGAATTTGATCCCAGCATTCCAACACCTGAAAAAGTACTTGGTTATCAAGTGGGTGAATGGCATGTAAGGCATGATCAGCTTGTACGCTATATGGAAATTTTAGCTCAAAAAAGCGATCGAGTTAATTTTGAAGTAATAGGTCGTACCCACGAGCAGCGCCCACTAGTTATGCTCACTATTACCGCAGCTAACAAACTAAAAAATATAGAGCAAACTCGCCAAGCACATTTAGCTCGCCTAAATAACTCAAATAATAAAGTAGCAGAGCAGCCAAGCGTTGTGTGGATGGGGTATAGCGTTCATGGTAACGAATCGTCAGGGAGTAATGCTGCCTTGCTAGTGGCTTATTATTTAGCAGCCGCGCAAGGTGATGAAATGAATAACTTACTAAATAACACCGTTATTTTACTCGACCCAGCACTTAACCCAGACGGCTTAGCACGTTTTGCTAATTGGGCTAATAGTAATCGTGGAATGAACTTATCGTCAGACCCGCAAACGCGTGAGCATGTAGAGAGCTGGCCAAGTAGCCGTACTAATCATTACTGGTTTGATTTAAATCGTGATTGGCTTTTACTGCAGCACCCTGAGTCGCGAGCGCGTATAGCCAAGTTTCATTATTGGAAACCTAATATTTTAACTGACTTTCATGAAATGGGACCAAACAATAGCTATTTTTTCCAGCCAGGGATCCCTAGTCGTAAACACCCCATTACCCCTGAAGAAAATGTGAGCCTAACCAAAGCAATTGCAAATTATCATGCAAAAACTTTAGATGAAAACAACGCACTGTATTTTACAGAAGAAAGCTTTGATGACTTTTATTATGGCAAAGGTTCAACTTACCCTGATGTAAATGGTGGTGTCGGTATTTTATTTGAACAAGCAAGTTCTCGCGGTCATATTCAAGACACTATTAATGGCCCATTGACGTTTGCATTCACTATTAAGAATCAGTTATTAACCAGCTTATCTACGTTTAAAGCAGCGATTGATAACCGCCAAGCTTTACTTGAGTATCAGGCTAACTTTTATAACAAAGCGGTTGAGCTTGCCAAAGATGAAGACTATCAAGGCTATATTGTTCAAGGTGGTGAAGACAAAACACGTACTAACGACTTTTTAAGCATACTTAAACAGCACCAAATTAATGCTTATCCAGTTAAAGAGGGACTAAAAGCTGAAGGTAAAAACTTTACCGCTAATAGCTATTTTGTGCCGCTTGCGCAACCACAATACCGATTAGTTAAAGCTATTTTTAGTGAACAACAAAACTTTGCCGATAACACTTTTTACGATGTATCAGGTTGGACATTAGCGCATGCGTTTAATTTACCATTTGCTAAAGTAAAAAGCCGCTGGGGATTAGAGGTTGATACTACGGCTTGGCAAAAAGCAAAACAGCCTGTTTTAACGCCGCTAACTAAAAACTATGCCTACGGATTTGCTTGGGACGACATGCTTGCCCCAAAAATGCTCAATAGTTTATTACAGCAAGGCATTAAAGCGCGTGTTGCATTAAAGCCATTAACCGCAACATCAACGAGTAATGAGATAAATTTTGATGCTGGCAGTATTATTATCCCTGCAGGACTGCAAACAGAGACTGATTGGGTGGCAAAGCTAAATCAAGCACAAAGCCAATTTGATATTGAAATTAAGCCAATTACCACAGGCTTAACCAGTAAAGGTGCCGACTTAGGCTCGCGCTCTATGGCGGTTGTTTCTGCGCCTAAGGTGTTATTAGTTGGCGGTAAAGGGGTTAGCCAATATGAAGCAGGTGAAGTGTGGTATTACCTAGATCGCTTTGTAGGCGTAGCGCCTACCATTGTTGAAATGAACCGTTTAGCGTCTTTAGAGCTCAGTAATTACAGCCATATTGTTTTGGCGCATGGCGATTATTCGACGTTATCTGATACCGACAAAGTGGCAATTAAAAGCTGGGTGAGAAAAGGCGGCGTTATTTGGGGTCATAAAGGCGGGGCAAAGTTCTTAGCTGATCAGCAGTTATTAAAAGCAAACTACTTATCACGTAAAGATGTTGCCAGCGCATTTGATACTCAAGGTTTAAAATATGCAGACAAAGACCATCTAGCGGGTCGCCAGCGTATTGCAGGCGCTATATTTAATACTGATGTAGATACTACGCACCCACTGACGTTTTCATTTAAGCGTGACACTCTGCCAGTATTTAAAAACAGTACCTGGTTACTTGAAGCCTCGCAAGCGCCGTTTGTAAATATACTCACCTATACACAACAGCCGTTACTTGCTGGTTTTACTGATGCAGTTAATGTAGAGCAAGTGGCCGGCGGTGCTGCGCTAATGGCTCACTCTTATGGTCGAGGTAGTGTGATTGCGATGACAGACAACCCTGTATTTAGAGGTTACTGGTATGGCACCAGCCGATTATTAAGTAACGCTTTATTTTTCGGGCATACCTTTCGCGTCAGTGGTAACTAAATCTAAAGTGGCGTTAAACAGGTCGTAAATGCCCAGACTTGTTTAGCGCCCGCTTCTTTTAGCGACAAGGTGGCTGCATTGAGTGTTGCACCGGTGGTCATAATATCATCAATAATGACCACCGTTTTACCCTCTAAATTGGCAGTACATGAAAAAGCCTGCTGTAAATTTTTTATCCGCTTTGTTTTGCTCAGTTGTGACTGTGCCGAGGTGTTTTTATTGCGTATTAAAACATTATTCAAGACCTTAAAGGATGACAAACAAGGCTGCCATACTTGGGTAACCTGATTAAATCCTCGACTAAAAAAACGCGACTTGTGCAAAGGTAAAATAATAAATACAGCAGCAGCTAAATGCTGTTTATTAGTAAAAATAGTAAGTTGTTTTTTGATGACTTGCTGCAGTGCTTTTTTGTAATGAATTTGATTATTAAATTTGAGTTGTTTTAGCCATAAATCAAAAGGGGGTTGATAAAAAGCGCAGGCAAATAGTTTCTCAAAGCTGCAGTTAGGAAACATTTCTACAATATCTGGGCGGTAAAATAAATTGTCATACTCAGACAAATCTAGCAAAGGCAGGTCATCTAAACAAAACTGACATAGTCCCAGTGAGCTGTGTATCTGATTCTGGCACAACACGCAATACGAGGGAAAAAGCCAATCAGTTAGGCTAAGTTTCATTCGCTGATTCTCCTCATTACAAACTCCCCCTAAAACGCTATCATAGATTTAAGTTTGGTTAAGGTTAGGCAAATATGCAAAATGAATTTGTGTTGTTGCATGGTTGGGGAATGAACCAAGGCGTGTGGCAGTTAATAAAACCAGAATTAGAATTTTTATATTCTGGTAAGGTACGTAGTTTAGACTTACCTGGTTACGGTGCTCATGATGTCTCTTTGGAACCGTATACTTTACATGATGCAGCTCAGCTGGTGAGTCAGCAATTAAAACCACAATCTGTTTTGATGGGATGGTCTTTAGGCGGTTTGTTTGCCATTTATATTGCCAAACATTGGCCAGAAAAAGTGTCAAAAGTTATTTTAGTTGCCTCCACTCCTTTTTTTGTAGAGCAATTGCCCTGGGAAGGTATTAAACCTAAAGTGCTCACACAGTTTAAAGAACAGCTATTGCAAGAGCGTTCAAAAACGATAGAGCGCTTTTTGGCGATTCAAGCGATGGGCAGTGAGTCGGCGCGAGATGATGTAAAACAGCTAAAACAACTATTGAGTCAGTCACCGCCGCCGAGTAATCAAGCATTAAGTGTGGGGTTAGATATACTGCAAAGTGAAGACTTACGTGAATTATTTTCTCACTGTCCCGTCGCGATTAGTGGAATTTTTGGGCGTTTAGACTCTCTCGTTCCTTATCGAGCAATTGAAAAAATGGTCGCACTTAATTCTGACTTTGAGTACGAAGTAATAGACAAAGCATCACATGCGCCATTTATTTCTCATAAAAACGAATTTTTATCTGCCGTTAAATCAATGCTTTGAAGCAAAGCCATGAATACAGCGGTTTAAAGCTTTATTTTGCGTGATTTTTGAGCGATAATTAAACAATATTTATTTGCTGGAGGTTTATTATTATGCCGATTGGATCTGTATTTAATAGCGGTGTTGAAGGGTTTAATAGAGCCAGCCAAGGTATTGAAAAGGCCAGCGCTGAGATTAACCGTGCCAGCATAGAGCAGCAAGATGATTCTCAATTAGCGCAGCAACGTCAATTAACGGCTGCTCGCCCTGAAGAAGCCGTAACCGCGCCGGTATCCCAACCTGCACGAATTGATGATGCATTAGTAAACTTAAAAGTTGAAGAGTTTAATGCCAAGGCTAACACGCAATCAATTCAAACTGCAGATGATGTACTAGGCACTTTAGTTGATATTAAAGTGTAATTCCTCATGAATATCGTCACGCCGTTTCCGTCTATCAATATAAACACTGCAAATGTTTATACGGAGACTGCTCGGCGTGACAATCAGTTACGTGAAGTCATTCCCCCAGCCGCTGCAAACACCGCCGGTAGTACTGAAAACAAAGCTCAAAGTGATGCAGAAAAAGCCAAACTACCTGGTAACAGCGATAGTTCAACTTATACTGCAAGCGGCAAAATTGCAGACAACAAAATTATTGAACAACGCGAAGGCAATGCTGATAGTGATCAAGATGATGCCGAGCAAGAAAAACAGCAAGCTGCCGAAGAAGTTAGTGAGCAAGAAGAGCTTCAACTTGAGCAAGAACAGCAACAAATTAAAGAGCTCAAAGCTCGCGATACCGAAGTGCGAACCCACGAGCAAGCGCATGCGGCTGTTGGTGGACAATATGCCGGTTCACCCAGTTACGAATACCAAAGAGGCCCCGATGGCACTAATTATGCCGTAGGTGGTGAAGTACCGATTGATGTTGGGGTTATCAATGGCGATCCGCAAGCAACCATCGATAAAATGCAAACGGTACGTGCTGCTGCACTAGCACCAGCAGAACCCTCAGGTGCCGACAGAGCGATTGCGGCAGACGCCACACAGAAAATGGCTGCCGCACAAGCTGAGTTAGCTTCAGCTGATGACGAAGACAGCAGCGAAGATAAAAGTAGAGTCAGTGCGTCGTTTTCTAATAGTGAAAGTTCAGAAGTAAAAACCGCTAAAAGCGAAGAACAATCGCGTGATATTGAAGTTGAAGCGCGTGCAGGACGCATTGCTAGCTTTTATCAACTGGCGACATCACCCGCGATTCAGAGCGAATTTTCAGCGCAAATTTAGCTTATTTAAAATGCATAAAAAAAACCGCCTAGGCGGTTTTTTTTATTTTTAAATATATCGTTTAAATTACTTTTTCACTTTTGCGTTAGCAAAGGCGTCAGCAAAGGCATTCCCCATCATCGCATTGCCTGTATCGCGTTTAGGCTTAGGCGCTCGTGCTTGGTTGGTATTATTGCTGCGAGGCTTTTGCTGTGCCGCAGCAGCTGCTTTATTGCTGGTGTCTATGTCGTCATCTAGGCGCATAGTAAAACTAATGCGTTTACGGGCAGCATCGACTTCAACCACTTTTACTTTAACAATGTCACCTGCTTTAACCACTTCGCGTGGGTCTGAAATAAACTTGTTAGTAATAGCTGAAATATGTACGAGTCCATCTTGATGAACACCCACATCAACAAATGCACCAAAATTAGCAACGTTAGAAACCACACCTTCTAAAATCATACCAGGCTTAAGGTCACTAATTTTTTCAACACCGGCTTTAAACTCCGCGGTTTTGAATTCAGGACGTGGATCGCGACCTGGTTTATCAAGCTCGCTAATAATGTCAGTCACGGTTGGTAAGCCAAATTTATCGTCAATATAGTCGTTTGCAGCGAGTTTACTTAAAAATTCACTGTTACCAATTAAGTTATTTACGTCTACCTGATTATGTTCACAAATACGCTTAACGATTGGGTATGCTTCAGGGTGAACTGATGAGTTATCTAGCGGATCGCTGCCATTATTAATGCGTAAAAACCCGGCCGCTTGTTCGAATGCTTTTGGCCCTAAGCGTTCTACTTTTTTCAATTGACTACGTTTTGTAAATGACCCATTCGTGTCACGGTAGTTTACAATGTTTTGAGCCAACGTTTTGTTTAAGCCAGAAACACGTGCAAGCAAAGGCACTGAGGCCATATTTAAATCAACCCCAACACTGTTTACACAGTCTTCTACTACAGAAATTAGGCTTTGCCCAAGTTGGCTTTGTGATACATCGTGTTGATATTGGCCTACACCGATAGACTTAGGCTCTATTTTAACTAGTTCAGCTAATGGATCTTGGAGGCGACGTGCAATAGATACTGCACCGCGTAAAGATACATCTAAATCTGGGAACTCATTAGCGGCAAATTCAGACGCAGAATACACCGAAGCGCCGGCTTCACTGACCATAATTTTATTCAGTTTAAGCTCGGCATTGGCTTTGATAAGTTCGCCAACCAGTTTATCTGATTCGCGAGAAGCAGTGCCGTTACCAATCGCAATAAGCTCAACTTTATGTTGGCGGCATAATTGCTCGAGCGTACGCAGTGATTTATCCCAATGATTTTGCGGTGCATGTGGGAAGATTGTTTGTGTAGCGAGCAGTTTTCCTGTGCTATCGACTACCGCAATTTTACAACCAGTACGCAAGCCAGGATCTAAACCAAGTGTTGTGCGAGGGCCTGCAGGCGCTGCCATTAATAAATCTTTTAAATTTTTAGCAAATACGTCAATGGCACCGGTTTCGGCTTTTTCACGCATTGCGGCTAAAAACTCGTTTTCTAAGTGTAGCCCAAGCTTAATTTTCCATGCCCACTGCACCACAGTTAATAACCATGCACTAGCAGGTTTGTTTTTAATATCTAGGCGGTAATGATCACTGATCATTTGGGCACATAACTGGGCTGGATTTTCAGCACTTGGCTCAGGGTTAATCGTTAACTGTAAAATGCCTTCATTACGTGCTCTTAGCATGGCTAATGCACGGTGCGAGGGCACTTTTTTTAACGGCTCTTGATGTTCAAAGTAGTCTCTGTATTTAGCACCTGCTTGTTCTTGCCCGTCAATTAACTTACTCTCAATCGCCCCATTTTGACTAATATGGCTTCTAAACTTAGCGAGTAATTTAGCGTCTTCAGCAAAACGCTCCATTAGAATAAATTTGGCACCATCAAGGGCTGATTTTGTATCAATAATGGCTTTATCGGCATTAATATAGTGAGCAGCTTCAGCTTCTGGGTCGAGCATTGGGTCGTTAAATAACGCATTAGCAAGAGGTTCTAAACCGGCCTCAATAGCGATTTGACCTTTAGTGCGACGCTTTGCCTTATAAGGCAAGTATAAATCTTCAAGCTCGGTTTTACTTTGCGCTGCTTTTATATCAGCTGCTAATTCCCCGGTAAGCTTATTTTGAGATTCTATCGTCGATAGAATAAAGCCACGACGCTCTTCAAGTTCACGTAAATAAGATAAACGTTGTTCTAGAAGGCGTAGTTGGGTGTCATCTAATCCACCGGTCACTTCTTTTCTGTAACGGGCAATAAAGGGGACGGTTGCGCCTTCATCAAGTAACTTTGTTGCTGCAACCACTTGTTGCTGCTGTGCATTTAGCTCAGTTGCTAAACGTGCAGAGATATCGCTCATGCAAAAACCTTTTAATACAAAAAATAAGACCAGCTAAGAAGTTAACTGATGCGTCAATGTCTTGAATAATATCACAGGGGAAGGTAATAAAAAGCTCTTAAAGCAAGCTATTTTACTTGCTTTAAGATGCCATTACTGGGGTTGGAACTATACTAATAAAAAGCTGATTTAGTGAGGGTGCTCTATACTTTCGAGTACTTCACTAAATGTGTGCGCTATTGGACTAATATGAACAGGAATTTGCAGCTTACGTGCTATATCGCGTGCTGAAATTAAACCACTTATTTCATTATTAGCCGCAGTGACTAATAAAAACATAGCGCCATGATGTTCCATAGTTTGCAGTGCATCACCAATGCATGAGTAGCTTAAGCTTTTCATACTTACACCCATTAAATTACTTAGCGGTGTCATTAAATAGCGCAAGCTAATTTCACTACGAGGCAAGCCTAAACGCTGTGCTAAAATCATGATTTTTGAGCTTTGTAAATCAGCACTCGCCACTATACCTACTAGCTTTTGCTGCTCATCAGTTACCAAAATAAAATCAGAGCGTTGAGTCGTTAACTGTTTTGACGCTTGTTCAATTGTTGTATCAAACGATGCACGCATCGGGCTTGTATCAGTAAAACTAGTCACCACTTGTGTAGCAGGTGAAGTTAAATCAATGACAGCTTCATTAGTAAATGTATTCGCAATAGTGCCATGCGAAATATCTTGGGTACGGAGTTCTTTAAAGTTAGACATAATATCCACCTAATTAGTTATAAAATTTAATAATGTTTAAAAGCAAGTTATTAAACTAAATAACGGGTGGCGCTCGCGGGTGTGCATGGCTGTAAGGTGTGACTAAAAGGCTGCTTTCATAATGAAAGTAAAACGCTAAAGGAAGTGGTTGAATTTCTCTAAGCGCAATAACACCGACATGAGAATCTATATCGGTGTCGAGGTTTGCTTGGTCAGGAGAGTCGCAAACAATAAATTCTGCAGGTGTAAAACCAGCATCAATTTGCGTATTTTTGGGTGTTGCATGCAATGTCAAACTTACACTCATAAAGAGTGTAAACAATAGGGCATTTTGTAATATGCGCGCTGTAATGTTTGACATAGTGACGACCTTAATTAACTACTCTCAAATTAATACATCATAACTTGAGTTACTTTAGTTATAGCTTACTCAGATAATATAAACAATAAAAAGTTAATATGATCTGAATCAAAACTAAGCCGTTTTATTTTTGGTAGGAAATATTATTTACATACCATTGCTTAGCACCTTGAGGGGTCATGACCTCAAAATCATCGTCTACTTGTTTTTTTAATAATGCTCGCGCCATCGGTGAGTCAATAGAAATGTAATCGTTGCGATCATAAATTTCATCGGGACCGACAATTCTAAACTTCTTACACTCCCCAGCCTCGTTTTCTATTTCAACCCAAGCACCAAAAAAAACTTTGCCGTCTTGCACGGGTGAGTAATCAACAATTTTTAAATCGGGGATGCGCTTACGTAGATAGCGCACTCGGCGGTCTATTTGGCGTAATAGACGCTTGTTATACTGATAGTCTGCATTTTCAGAGCGGTCACCAAGGCTTGCAGCCCAACTCACAATTTTAGTGACTTCTGGGCGTTTTACATTCCAAAGATGGTCATGTTCTTGCTGAAGTTGTAAATAACCTTCGCGAGTAATTAAGTTTGTTTTCACGCCGTGTTCTTGTTTAATTTTCATGTGTGGCACGGTATTAAAATAAAGGCAGCTTGTCGAGATAAAATAGCCACCAATGGGTTTGAAATGTTCAGTAACAATCTAAGCACTTAATTAGTTTTTTATTATTAAGTTTTTCATTTATATTAACTATTAATAAATTATAAAAATAAGCAACAGATTATGGGACAAGAGACAGTAAAAGTATTAGTGGTTGATGACGATAAACGTTTGCGCAGTTTGCTTGAGCGCTATTTAGTAGAGCAAGGATTTATTGTTAGAACAGCCGCAGATTCACAGCAAATGGATAGGCTTATTGAGCGTGAAAACTTTCACTTAATGGTGCTTGATTTAATGCTGCCCGGAGAAGACGGGCTCTCTATTTGCAGACGGTTACGTCAAAAAGAAAACCAAATCCCAATTGTGATGTTGACCGCTAAAGGTGATGAAGTAGACCGCATTATTGGTTTGGAGCTCGGTGCTGACGATTATATTCCTAAACCGTTTAATCCACGTGAGTTACTTGCCCGCATAAAAGCAATTTTACGTCGCCAATCAAAAGAAGTGCCAGGGGCACCTTCAGCAGAAGAGAATTTAATTGAGTTTGGTAAATTTACTTTAAATTTAGCCACACGAGAAATGAGCGAGGGGGATAATACCGTATCGCTCACAAGTGGTGAATTTGCCGTATTAAAAGCGTTGGTATCTCACCCTCGAGAGCCGTTAAGTCGTGATAAATTAATGAACTTGGCAAGAGGTCGTGATTACAGTGCGCTAGAGCGTAGTATTGATGTGCAAGTGTCACGCCTTCGCCGTATGATTGAAGTGGATGCGGCTAACCCGCGTTATATTCAAACTGTATGGGGATTAGGTTATGTGTTTGTTCCTGATGGTGAAAAGTAATAATTATGGGGATGTTTCCACGTAGTGCGTTTGGGCAAACTGTTTTTTTAGTAGCAGCTTTGTTGCTGATTAACCAAATTGTATCCTACGTCACAGTAAGTTTATATGTTGTTAAACCCACCATTGAGCAAGTTAATTTGATGCTTGCTAAGCAAATTAAAACTGTATTTATTGACTGGGAAGATGGTGTTGAAGTAACCGATGAAGTTTCAGAAAAGTTTTTTGCAATAACCGGTATTGAGGTGATGACTCAGCGTGAAGCGATGCGCAATGGCTTAGGGCAAAGTCGTGAGTATTCAGGGCTATCGCGAAGTATGTCAGAGCAGTTGAATGGGTTTTCTCGGGTACGCATTAGTCAAACCGATCCACTTATTTATTGGGTGGAAGCCCCGCAAGCACCGGGCTATTGGGTTAAAGTCCCCTTAACCGGATTTAAAGAAAGTAATCTTGAATTTTTAACTTTTTACTTATCCAGTATAGGCTTTTTAAGTGTATTAGGCGGGTGGTTATTTGCAAGGCATTTGAACCGACCATTAAAAGCACTGCAACAAGCGGCAATAAAAGTAGGCGTTGGTGATTTTAGTACTAAGTTACAAGAACAAGGCTCAAGCGAAGTTATTGAGGTAACGCGCGCTTTTAACCAAATGTCGCGAGGTATAGCAGCCCTTGAAAATGATCGTCGATTACTCATGGCCGGTGTCTCTCACGACTTACGCACACCGCTTACCCGTATTCGGTTAGCCACAGAAATGATGGTTGATGAAGATGATTATTTACGCGAAGGTATTATTTACGATATTGAAGATATGAATGGCATTATTGATCAGTTTATTGAATATTTACGCCATCATAAACGTGAAGAACAAAGCTATGAAGATATCAATGCGTTAGTAGCCGAAGTCGTACAAAGTGAATTAAAGCATCAACGTGTTATTACGTTTGAAAGCAATCCTAACCTAGGTAATATTCCCATAAGCTCAGTGGCTATTAAGCGAGTAGTGACGAATATGATTGAAAATGCACTGCGTTACTCGCAAGGGGATATTGAGGTGCAAAGTTATTTTAATAGCAATAAAAAGTACGTCATTATTGCGGTTAACGATAATGGCCCAGGTATTCCTGAGAGTGAATTAGAATCAGTGTTCGAACCATTTAAGCAAGGTGACGCTGCACGAGGCAGTGAAGGCAGTGGTTTAGGCTTAGCTATTATTAAACGCATTATAGACATGCATAATGGCAAGGTTGTGCTCTCTAATCGCCCTGAAGGTGGTTTAAGTGCGCAAATATATTTACCGGTTAAAGTGGTTAATCAAAACTAAATAAAGCTATCCGCCGTTATATGCGGATAGCTTTAACCATTTTATAGTGCTTTAAAACGAATGGCTGTACCACCACTGGTGGCCAATTTTAGTGTGAGTTTATCATTTGCGGTAACAGTGCGTTTTTCGATTTTTAAATCGTAAGGGTTGTTCTTCCACTCTGCCTTATCACCATCTTTGTAGATTTGCGCTTCAAACTGTTTATCTTTATCTAAGAAGTCGAGTTTAACCTCAATGGTGCGGGCGTTTTCATCAGTTACAGCGCCTAAGTACCAGTCATTACCAGTGTAATGATCGCGTTTACGTTCTTTTCGTGCAAATACAATAAAGTCGCCTACTTCTCCATCAAGCGCAATACTTTGTTGCCAATCGGTCGGTACGTCTTGAATAAATTGAAAAGCATCGGGCTTAGCTAAATAATTTTTAGGTAAATCAGCCGCCATTTGAATTGGGCTGTACATTACAACATAAAGTGCTAATTGCTTTGCAAGTGTTGTTTGCGGGCGATTTGTATCGCCACCTAAGCCATTAAAGCTCATATCAAAAATACCTGGCGTAAAGTCCATTGGGCCTGCCAGCATACGCGTAAAAGCAAGCATTGGAATGTGCTCTGGTGGATTGGGTGGCGTGCCCCATGCGTTAAATTCTTGGCCGCGAGCGCCTTCACGAGCAATCCAATTAGGGTAAGTACGGCGAAGGCCGGTGTCTTTTATTGGCTCATGAGTATTAATACTTATTTTATGTTTTGCAGCTAGCTTAACGTTGTATAAGTACTCATTAACCATAAATTGGCCGTCATGCCACTCAAAACGGGCAATGCCGTTTTCATCAATGCGTTTAATATTGCCACCATCGGCCACATAACCGGTTTTAATTTGGCTTACATTTGATTGCTCGTAAAGCGCAAAAGCGTCTTCCATTTGATTACGATAATTTGTTACGTTACCTGAAGTTTCATGGTGGCCAATTAACTGCACCCCTTTTTGCTTACCGTAGCGGGTAAGCTCCTCAATATCAAAGTCATCATATGCTTGGGTAAAGCTAAATACATCGCCATTAAAAAACCAGTCGCCATCCCAACCAGTGTTCCAACCTTCAACTAATACACCATCAAAGCCGTATTTTGCGGCAAAGTCCATGTAGTATTTAGTATTTTTTGTGGTAGCACCGTGTTTTTCGCCACTACCCCAAGTATTCTCATTGATGTGCATGCCCCACCAAATACCTACGTATTTGCCTGGTTTAACCCAGGACACATCACCGAGCTTATTTGGCTCATTTAGATTTAAAATAATATCTGAATTAACTAAGTCTACCGCATGTTCGCCAATTTGAATGGTGCGCCAAGGCGTATTAAATGCACCGTGCTTTTTGACTGCTATACCATCTGACCATGGCGTTAAATCGGCGCTAAAAGTGCCTGGGCGACGTTGGTTAAGCACCATGCCCGCATAATCGACTAGGGCTGCTTCATGAATACTGACATGCACGCCGTTGCCATTTTTAAAAGTAAAAGGGGTGTGAGCGAGTGCAGCATCTTGTAAGGCTGTGGTGTTGTAGACATATTCGTAACGATTCCAACCGCGAGCAGGTATCCACCATGCAGTGGCTTTATCGGCACCGGCGATGGCAAACTCGGTCAGCTCTTTAGTAATTTCTGTTTTTTCAAAACCGGCTTGTTTAGGGACTTCATAGCGAAATCCCACACCGCTATCAAAGGCTTTAAATCGCACTGTGTATGTGCCACCGTGGGGTGCGGGTTTATTAAAGGTAACGGCAATTTCATTGTGCTTGTCGACAACGGTTTGACGCTCTCCCCAAGGTTGCTGCCATTGACTATCTGTTTGTGAGCGAGTTACTTCACTAATAACAAAACCTTCATCAAATGGCGCTTGGCTTTTAAATCTAAAACCTAAATGTGACTGCGTAATAACAGGTTTACCGTTAAAGCTAATAGAATAGTAAGGAGATGAAGATTGATCAGATATGGTGATTTTAATTTTTTGATCAGGCGATTCCAGCATGGCTTCTTTTGCAAAAGCGCTGCTTGAAAGTAAAGCAACTAGCAGTAAAGGTAATCTCATTGTGTGTCCTTTATGTCAAATTGTAGACTATGAGCATAAAGTGAAGGTGGGGTTATTACGAGATGACTGCAAACGTATTCAGTGTAATTAAACACATAAAAAAGGGCTCTAGCGAGCCCTGTTTTATATTTATAACTTATTATTTTTTATCAAAAGCGCGTTTCATGTAATTAGGTGTTGCGAGTGCACCGTGATGAATGCCGCCATTGTAGTATTCACTATGCTGTGCAATTGTTGCTGCGCCGTCTTCTCTAAAGCCATTAAATGCCTCAGATTTGCGAGCTAGCGTCACTGACCATAACCCACTTGGGTAAATAGGTTGTGGGAATGGGAGTGTTTGTAAATCGTTAAAACCAACACTTAGCATAGCTTCGCGCATTTCAACCAACAGTGGCATATGCATTAATGGCGATTCACTTTGTTGTACCAGTATTCCACCAGGGCGAAGTGCGTTTAAACAGCTAGTATAAAACGCATGGTTAAATAAACCTTCACCTGGGCCTACCGGATCAGTACCATCAACAATCACTACATCAATAGACTCACCAGCTGCTTCGCGCATGTATTTAATGCCATCGTCAAACATCACAGTAGCACGTGGGTCATTATTTGATTCACATAACTCTGGGAAGTACTTTAACGACATTTGGGTAACCACTTCGTCAATATCTATTTGAGTTACAGTTTCTACGCTTGGGTGCTTGAGCACTTCACGTAACGTACCGCAATCGCCGCCACCAATAATAACTACGTTTTTTGGGTTTGGATGCGCCAGTAATGCTGGGTGGCTGATCATTTCGTGGTAAAAAAAGTTTTCACGGCTACTTACCATAGTACAACCATCAATGATCATTAAATTACCAAAGTCTGTGGTTTCAAACATTTCTACTTTTTGAAAAGGAGACTGTTTTTCATCTAACTTTTTGTTAATACGTAATGAAAATGCGCTGCCATCGCGGTCGCTAATTTCAGTAAACCACTTACTTTGATCTAAATTTGCCATAGTTGTTGTTACACTTTTGGTTGAGTATGAAAAAAAGGAGGCAATTCTGCCAGTGCTTGGCCTATTGCTCAATCAAATTTTACTCTCTTTAGCGAATAAAGTTAGCTATAAAGAGGGGAAAGTTCAATTTTTGTTAGCTTAGCAGATAGTGACGTATTAAAATGCCCCTTTACACCTAATTTAATAAAGAAGAGTTGCCATGACTTGGGGTTTAGAAACAGCACGTGCTACATACAATGTTGCTCATTGGAGCGATGGTTATTTTGATATTAACGCACAAGGTGAGTTGATAGCCTATCCTGATGGCGACCAAACAAAACCTGCCATTTCTTTAAGTCAGCTTACTGAGCAATTTAAGCAGCAAGGGTTAACATTGCCCGTACTGGTGCGCTTTACTGATATTTTAAAAAATCGTGTAGATACGCTCACCAATGCCTTTACTCAAGCGCGCACTAACCGCGAATATAACGGCAAATACACCTGTGTTTATCCTATCAAAGTAAACCAACAGCGCTCTGTTGTGAGTAAGTTATTAGCTCACCCAAGTGGCCTAGTGGGACTTGAAGCTGGTTCTAAACCTGAACTAATGGCCATTTTAGGGGTGGCGAAAGAGCCTATTACTATTGTATGTAACGGCTACAAAGACAGCGAGTTTTTACGTTTAGCCTGTATTGGTCAAGCAATGGGACACAGCGTTAAAATTGTGGTTGAAAAACTCTCAGAGCTAACCACATTGCTTGAAGAAATTGATAATTTAGGCATTGAACCGGCTATTGGAATTCGTATTCGCTTAAATTCGGTTGGCAAAGGTAAATGGCAAAATACCGGTGGTGAAAAAGGTAAGTTTGGTTTAACCGCAGGACAAGTACTCAGTGCAGTGGAAGTACTTAAGCAACATAGCAAGTTGCATTTAATGCAAATGGTGCATTTTCATATTGGTTCTCAAATCGCCAATATTCGTGATATCCATCGTGCCTTGCGCGAATGTGCTCGCCATTTTGCTGAATTAACTCAATACGGTGTACCGCTAAATACGGTTGATGTGGGTGGCGGGCTTGGCGTTGACTACGAAGGCTCAGGCTCACGCAGTGCCTGCTCAATGAACTACACAGTCGAAGAGTACGCGCGTAATGTAGTGAATGCATTTGCCGATGTGTGCGATCAGCATAACTTAACGCACCCTGCTATTATTACAGAATCTGGCCGTGCATTAACGGCTCATCATGCAGTGTTGATCACCGATGTCATTGATGTAGAAAAAGCACCGAATCATTTAAACCCAGAACCGCCATTGGAAAACAGCGCATTAGTGCTAGATGAAATGTGGCAATGCTTACAACGTTTGAACCCACGTATGGCACTTGAAATATATCATGATGCTATGCACTTATTTAGCGAAGCACACGATCAATACGTGCATGGTTTAGTGAGCATGCTAGAGTGGGCGAAAATAGAGCAGCTTTACTTTACGATTTTACACCGAGTTCGTGCATCGTTAAGCGTTAACGCACGCGCTCATCGCGAAGTGCTGGATGATTTAAACGAAAAGCTAGCCGATAAACTGTTTGTGAATTTTTCATTGTTTCAGTCATTACCTGATGTATGGGGTATTCAGCAGTTATTTCCGGTCATGCCCATCGAAAATCTAACGCAGCCGCTTACTCAGCGCGCGATTATCCAAGACATTACTTGTGATTCTGACGGGCAAATACGTGAGTACGTTGAAGGTGCAGGTATTGAAACTAGTTTACCTATCCCTGAATATACACAAGGTCAGCAGTATCATATTGCCATGTTTATGGTGGGGGCATACCAAGAGATTTTAGGTGACTTACATAACCTATTTGGTGATACCGACTCAGTCCATGTTGAGCTTAATGAGCAGGGATATGTATTAACCAATGCCATTAAAGGAGACAGCGTTAAGGATGTATTAAAATTTGTTGATTATGATAGCGAGTTATTAGCTGATAACTTTGCCACTCAAATTAATAAACTTGATGTATCAGAACACTGTAAAGAAGGGTACCTAGCCGAGCTCAATGCAGGGCTTGAGGGCTACACCTATTTTGAAGATTAATTTAGTTGCATAGTTAAGCGCGGTCTTAGTGGCTGCGCGATGTTTAAAGGAATAGAAGTAATGTCAGTTATTCGCAGTGTATTTAGTATTTTCTTTTATACAATAAACACTCTTTTTTGGTTTGTGCCTATTTTTATTTGTGGCATCGTTAAGTTAATCCCAATCAAACCACTACAAAAATTAATGAGCTGGACGGCCAAGCAATGTGCCTCTATTTGGGTGACCTTCAACACGTTAAATCAAACGTTATTAACGCCAACTAAACTTAATGTTATTGGCCTTGAAGAGCTTAAATTAAAAGATTGGTACCTAGTTATTGCGAACCATCAAAGCTGGGTGGATATTTTAGTGTTACAGCGGGTGTTTAACCGAAAAATACCTTTTTTGAACTTCTTTTTGAAAAAAGAGCTTATTTACGTACCTGTTTTAGGTTTGTGTTGGTGGGCACTCGACTTTCCTTTTATGACCCGTACCAGTAAAAGCCAATTAAAAAAGAATCCTAAATTGCGTGGTAAAGATTTAGAAACCACCCGTAAAGCCTGTGAAAAATTTAAAGAAATGCCAGTCAGTGTGGTTAACTTTGTTGAAGGGACGCGGTTTACAGCGCAAAAGCATGCGCGTCAAAATAGCCCGTTTCCTCACTTACTTAAACCGAAAGCGGGTGGTGTGGCGTTTGTAATGCAAGCCATGGGTGAGCAAATTTCTAAAGTGGTAAATGTCACTATTCATTACCCTGAGGGCATTCCTACCTTTATGGATTTTGCAGCCGGTAAAGTAAAACACATTGATGTACATGTTGAAGTAAAAGGCGTTAGTGACGACTTAATTGGTGATTACACTAATGATCCTGACTTTAGAGTACGCTTTCAAAGTGAATTAAACCGCGTGTGGGAAGAAAAAAACCAGACGTTGGTTAATCTCAAACAAAAATAACAAAATGAGCTGACAGTTATGCTAAAAAAATGGTTACCTAATTGGTTAAATGGCTTAATTGTTGGCTGTGTTTTATTTGCTAATTTAATAATATTTGGCGCATTAGTGCTTACCCTAGGGTTAGTTAAATTAGTGCTGCCCATACCTGTAGTGAGTAAATTATTACACAGTGCGTATAAAGGGTGGTGCAAAGGTAACCGCTTAGGGCTGTGGTTAGGCTGTAATAATATTAAAGTTAATATTAGTGGGGAGGTAAACGCCAACAGTTGGTATTTGCTAATCAGTAATCATATTAGCTGGCTTGATATTGCGGTATTGAGCTCGTTGGATGCATTGCCAGCCCCTAAGTTTTTTTTAAAAGATGAGCTTAAATACGTGCCATTTATTGGCACTGGTGCGTGGGCGATGGGTATGCCCTTTATGAAACGAGTGACCAAAGCGCAATTGGCTAAAAATCCGAATTTAAAAGGCTTAGATGTCGAGCGTACTAAGCGCAGTTGCCGTAACTTTCGTCATCATCCTACAACCATAGTTAACTTTGTAGAAGGTACGCGTTTTACTGCGCAAAAGCACCAGCATCAACAAAGTCCTTTTCAGCATTTATTAAAACCTAAGGCTGGTGGAACTGCTTTTGCCTTAGAGGTTTTAAACGAGCAGTTTGACGCTATGCTTAACACCAGTTTAGTGTATAGCGGTCAGTCAGATCATGTGTGTCGTAATATTTTAAAAGGCGAGTTGGAGTCTATTCATATTACTATTGAGGTTATGCCAATAAATACGCAGATGATTGGCAGTTACCAAACCGATAAGGCATTCAGGGCCCAGTTTCAGCAATACTTAAATAACTTATGGACAGTAAAAGATAAGCAATTAAGCGCTATTCATATTCAGCAAGCTAGTACTGAATTAACACCCAGTAAGGAAATTGAAATACCATGAGCAAAACACACCTACAGGAGCTAATTACTCCTTGGTTTGAAAAAGTCCCCGATGCTTTTTTTCTCAGCGCAATCACCGCCTCATCAATTGGCATTCTTTCATTATTATTTGTTTACTTATTTACTCGTCGCTTGATGTTACCGGGTATTCAAAAGGTGGTGACTAAACTCTCTCCTGAGCGTATTGGTTCATTGTCACCTATGTTAACTAAGCTGAATAAACGAATTGCTTGCTTGTTATGTTGTGTACTTTTTTTAGCCACATTTGATAGTGTTTATCCGGTTAATGCAATTGCTCAAGAGATCCTTAAAACCATTGGCCAAGCATTATTAATTATTTATATAGGTTTTATTATTAGCAGCATAGTGAGCATTGCTGGCGCTATTTATAACCAATTAGATTTTGCTCGCGAAGTACCTATTCAAGGCTTAATTCAAGTGGTTAAGCTGATCACCTTTATTGTGTGTTCAATATTAATTGTTAGTATTGTGCTTGAAAAATCGCCGACTTATATTCTCTCTGGTTTTGGTGCTATTGCCGCTGTTACTTTATTAGTATTTAAAGACACCATATTAGGTTTTGTCGCCAGCATTCAAATTGCCGCTAATCGTTTGGTGACCTATGGAGATTGGATCCAAGTAGATAACTACGGCGCCGATGGCGAAGTAATTGATTTAGGACTTAATACTGTAAAAGTGCGTAACTGGGATAACACCATAACGACCATCCCTACTTATATGCTGGTGGCCGGTTCATTTAAAAATTGGCGCGGTATGCAAGAATCTGGTGGGCGACGCATCAAGCGTTCTTTAAACATTGATATGAACAGCATCTTTTTAGTTGATGACGATTTTAAAGCGCAAATAGAAGCGGCTATACCACTGCAAGAATATATTCGACTAGGCACACTTCCCGATCCGGTGTCGAACTTAGGGCTATTTCGTCGCTATGCAGAGGGTTACTTAAAACAACACAGTAAAATCAATACCTCGCTCACACTTATGGTGCGTGAACTACAACCGCTTAATCATGGCTTACCGATTGAGTTTTACTGCTTCAGTGAAGACAAACGTTGGATATCGTACGAGCACTTACAAGCTGAAATTATGGACCATTTACTGGCCGTATTACCTGTGTTTGGGCTGCGCGCTTATCAAAGTGTCAGTGGGCAATTAAGCCCAGCTGACGGAGCCAATATGGCAGGTAAACCCAGCATTAAAGTGCCCAATAATGCTGTCCAAGGCCAACACCAATAAACAATAACAATAGCCACCAAATAGGTGGCTTTTTAATACGTAACCATGCAAACGCAGCAATCACTAATGCAATTTGCCAAATATTGCTTACGGCAGAAGTCCAAATGGGCGAATATAATGCAGCTGCCAAAAAGCCAACTACAGCAGCATTAAGCGCTGCAATTGAGCTGGCAAAGCGAGGATTACTGGCCAAGTTTATCCAGCTTTTTTGAAACGCCAGCATCAGTAAAAAACCGGGTGAAAATATCAATAATGTTGCGATTAGCGCACCCACTAATGGTTGTGCAGAGTTCAATTGTGCCCCCAAGTAGGTGGCTATAGTAAACATTGGGCCAGGAACGGCTTGGGCACTGGCGTACGCAGTTAAGAATTGATCATTACTCAGCGTTGGAACTCCCGCTTGCAAAACAGGTAATACAACGTGTCCACCACCAAATACCATGGCACCTGCTTGGTAAAAAGGCGCGAATAACGCAGCGTTTTCGCCAAGTGGGATAAAGCTGATGGCAAGTAGTAGTGCAAATAAGCCAAGAGCAATCCAATTGATGTTGGTTTTTTCTCTGCTAACATTTTCTGTAGATTTAGCTAAGTTAAGTAAAGGCCATAAAGCACCGATAATGGCAGCGGTTACTAAAATGGCGATTTGAGTGCCCAACATAGGAAATAAAATCAGTGCTAAAGTACTCATTATTGCCAGAAGTTTAAGTACCGCACTGGTGCAAAAGCTCTTCGCCATACTAAGGGTCGCATCAGCAACAATAACCACGGCAAATAGTTTCAAACCTGCAATAATAGCAAAATAAACAGCATCAAACTGATGTGCACTTATTGCAATTAGCACCATGATCAAAAACGAAGGCAGGGTAAAGCCTATAAACGCAGCGATACCACCGAGTACACCCGCACGTTCTACGCCAATAGCAAAGCTAACCTGACTTGAACCAGGGCCTGGCAGAGCTTGACTTAAGCTAATTAGCTGCGCGTAACGCGCTGTACTTAACCAGCGAAGCGAATCAACAAAGTGGTGCTTAAAGTAACCTAAATGCGCGGCAGGGCCGCCAAAGCTCATGCAGCCAAGCAAAAAAAACTGCCTAAAAATCGCAATTAACATAGTGTCCATCGCCTTTTGATAAATCATAAAATTGTCACAAACAAGTATGACATTATTATGAAACGCTATCACTACTTCCTTATTTGATAGGCAATATCAACGCTTATACGTTATTCTTCATTGTTGGTTCATACATATATTTGCATAATCGCAATAATAAATTCTAAATGAATAGGAAATTACCATGATGTTAACTAAATCACTTTTAAGTGTCACTGTCGTTGCTGTATTACTTTCTGGCTGTGAAATGAATAACACAGGTAAAGGTGCCGCTATTGGTGCAGCCGCGGGTGGTATTTTAGGTAAAGCTACAGGTAATCATAAAGATAAGCGTATTTTTATTGGTGCAGCTATTGGTGCGCTAGCGGGTGCTGCTGTAGGTGATTACATGGATAAACAAGAAGCTGCTTTTCGTGATGAGTTAGCGGGTTCGGGAGTTGAAGTGGTTCGTGAAGGCGATAACTTACGCTTAGTGATGCCCTCTAATATTACGTTTGCGACTGATCAATCTTATATTTCATCGGGCTTTCATGACACTCTAAATGCGATAGCAAGTGTAATGAATAAATACGAAAAAACCTACTTAAGTGTTGAAGGTCACACCGACAGCACGGGCAAAGACAGTTACAACATGACTCTTTCAGAGCAGCGTGCACAAAGTGTAAAAAACTACTTAGTGAACCAGCAAATTATGGCGGCACGAGTAAGCACGAGTGGCTATGGCGAATCACGCCCAATAGCGACTAACGACACAGCGAATGGTCGTGCGCAAAATCGCCGAGTAGAAATTCAAATTGTACCAAACACTCAAGGTTAGCTTTTGTAGTTACAAACCGCGTTTGCGCGCGGTTTGTGTACTTATTTAAAGGGCACTTTTAAATAAGTTAGTTGTCATAAGGAGTTCTTCATAGGGACATGTTTATGACAAATTGGCGTACAGCAATTATTTTATCGGTATGTTTACATGGGTTAGTTTTGTTTTTTTTAACTACCTTAAAAGCCCCTAAAATTAAACAGCCGCAATTAACGCCAATTAAAGCGTATATGGTGAATGTGCCTGCCAAAACTAAAGTAACGCAACAAGCCACTCAGCAAAGCGCTAATAAAAATGTTAATACAGAAATAACCCCAACCAAGCCTGTTAATGCAACCCAATCAAAACCACTAAATGCGACTAATAAAAAAACAAAGGAGACGACTGAGCCGGTAAGTACCACCTCCATAAACACCCACCCTGTAACCGCAACGTCTTATAAAAAGATCGACCTGAAAAAAGGGCTCAATAGTATTTTACAGCAACAAACTGGCTATTCTGATACTGCAAAGAATGACCCTCAGAAAAAGCGCATTACCGTCCCAAAAGAGCATGCAGGGAAGGTGAAGTCGCTATTAAAAATAGAGCAGCAAAATATGCAATTTACCACTTACCGACGAGGTGATAGCTGTTTTAAAAAGGTATCCGTTGGTGCTGGAGTTATGCCAAAAAATGACTTGCCAGATAGTTATATTGTTGGTGCAAAGTGCGATAAAACCAAGCTAACTGAGGCTTACGATACCGCAATGAATAAATGGCTTGATAAAAAGTAGCGACTAAATTGCAATCAATCTAGATTAAACTGTAATTCACATAGCTTTTGATACAAAGGGTTACTTGCCATTAATTGCTGATGAGTGCCTGTGGCTTTTATTTCGCCATTTTCCATTACCACAATCATATCGGCGTGTTTTACCGTGGCTAGTCTATGAGCAATAATCAGCGTTGTTCTATTTTGCATTAAGTGCTCAAGTGCGGCCTGAACATGATGCTCACTTTGCGCATCAAGTGCGCTGGTAGCTTCATCGAGTAGCAGTATTTCGGGATCTTTTAAAATGGCGCGGGCAAGTACAATACGCTGCTTTTGCCCACCCGAAAGCCTAACACCTTGCTCACCTAAAAAGCTGTTATAGCCTTGTGGTAACTGTTTTATAAATTCATCAGCATGTGCATGTTTGGCGGCCGCATAAACTTGCTCGTCACTGGCGCTTGGGTTGCCATAGCGAATGTTATGCATGACATCAGAGCTAAATAAAATTGGGTTTTGTGCCACCATGCCCATTTTGTTGCGTAAGGTGTTTAACGACAACTCTTTAATATCTATATTATGAAACTTAATCGCTCCGCTGGCTGGATCGTAAAAGCGCTGCAATAGTTCAAATAAGGTAGTTTTACCCGCACCGGAAGGGCCAACAATAGCCACAGTTTTACCTGTTTCAATATTTAAGCTGATATTATTTAATGCGCTTACATCTGGGCGAGAAGGGTAATTAAAACTAATACCTTCAAGTGAAATTGCACTGTTGCTGGTTGTTGCATGTAACTCATCATCTTGTGGAATTTCGGGGTTTTGTATTTTACTTTCAACGGCGAGCAGTTCGAGCAATCTTGCTGCGGCTCCTGCGGCGCGCTGTAGTTCACCATAAACCTCTGCAACGGTCGCTACCGACATGGCCACCATAATGGCATAAAACACAAAAGCACCGAGTTCACCGCCCGTCATAGTGCCTGCTAACACATCACTACCGCCTACCCAGAGCATGGCACTAATAGCACTAAAGGTAAGAAAAATAACAGCTGCAATTAAAAACGAACGTTGTTTAATTCGGCTTTTAGCCACATTAAAGGCCTTTTCGGTTTCAAGCGCAAAAGCAGATTGTTCTTGTTGTTCGTGGCTATAACTTTGTACCACTTTTATGTTTTGAATGATCTCACCCGCGTAGGTGCTTATATCGGCAATAGCATCTTGGCTAGAACTGGCGAGTTTGCGCACCTTTTTACCAAACACTATCATAGGCACCAGTACTAAAGGGACGCAGGCCACAACGACCAAGGTAAGCTTTAAATTAGTAACAAGCAGCATAATTAAACCACCGACTAACATTAGCGCGCTTCGCAGTGCCATAGAAAATGACGAGCCAATAATAGATTGTAATAATGTGGTGTCGGTGGTTAAACGCGACATCAGCTCGCCGCTACGATTTTCTTCAAAGTAACTCGGGTGCAAGGTAACAATACGATTAAACACGGCTTTTCGAATGTCGTTACTGACTCGTTCGCCAATCCACGACATTAAATAAAATCGGCTGAATGTACCCACTGCCAATAAACTGATCAAACCAATTAATACCAACACAGCTTGTTGTAATTGCGCTTGCGAGCCGGCAATAAAGCCATGATCAATCACAAATTTAACGCCTTGCCCTAGCGATAAGTTAACTCCTGCGGTGGCAAGTAACGCCACTAAAGCCCCTAAAACTACCCATTTATAAGGCTTAATAAAATTGAATATAGGGAATAAAGCGCTAAAGGCGGCTTTATCTGAAGCAGGCTTGTCTGTAGGCATAGTAGATTCTTATTGATGATTAAGGTATAGATATGGCATCAATAGATTAAAAATCAATAGTATTAAAAATCATCAATAAGGAAAAGTTATGACAACTAAACAGGTAACTGGCGAGTTTACCGTTACATTAGCGCCTATAGAGGGGTATGCACACGGGCAGCAAGGCGTTAACTTAGGTCGTATGGCGATTGATAAACAATTTACTGGTGGCCTAACCGCAACTAGCCAAGGTGAAATGCTCAGCGCCATGACCCCCACCCAAGGCAGTGCCGGTTATGTGGCTATTGAACAAGTAATAGGCGAACTTGATGGTTTGCAAGGTGGTTTTGTACTGCAGCATTTTGGCACCATGGATAAAGGCCAAGATAGCTTGATTTTAAAAGTGGTACCCGACTCAGGCACTGATGAGCTCGCAGGACTAACAGGCAGTATGAAAATACGGATTGAGCAAGGGATTCACCATTACGATTTTGAATACATGTTATAAGTTCAACAAGGATTAAAATGCAAAAAGTAATCGAATTCAGAAAGGCCCGTTTTTTGGGTGGGGTAGATATAGTCGCACTAAATGATCGCATACAGGAATTAAACCAAGACGGCTGGAAAGTAATAAACGCAGTGCCATTGACAGGCTTTTATGGGCAAGTGCATGGTTATGCATTACTTATTGAAAATGAAGAAATATAAGGGTTACTAATGGCATTATCATTATGGTTTAGCTTAGCACTGGTATGCATGATGGGCGCAATGTCGCCAGGGCCTAGTTTAGCTGTGGTATTAAAGCATAGCTTAAATGGCGGGATGAAAAATGGCATGCTGGCAGCGTTAAGCCATGGTTTTGGGGTTGGATTATATGCAGCGGCCTCATTATTGGGATTAGGCGCATTGATGTTGCAGTTTCCTACTGTGTATCAATTTTTAGTGTACTTAGGGGCAGCCTATTTAGCGTATTTAGGTTTGAAAATACTATTTTCAAAACCTAACGACAGCGAGCTGCAAGTTCAAAAAAGTGCAGTGAGCAGTTCTAAGGCGTTACAAGATGGTTTTGCGATTGCATTTTTAAACCCTAAGTTGGCAATTTTCTTTTTGGCGCTATTTTCGCAGATTATCGATCCAGAAAACCTTACATTAAACATCGGTATTATTATGTGCTTAACCGTTTTTGTAATAGATACTGGGTGGTATTTATTGGTGGCTTTACTTACTGATGTGTCTAAAAAGCGCTTTGGCTTTACCAAGCAAAATGTGTGGTTAGATAGACTATTAGGTATGGTATTTATTGCGCTTGCGATCAAAGTGGTAATAGGATTTTAACTATCAAAGTGATTGAATTGCGTACAGTTGGTAATTAATGTAACTTAAAAAAACTATAATTTAAAAGTGATAAAACGATGTCTAATATAATTTTAAAAAGTGCCACTTTTGATAACAAAGTCAAACAGTACTGGATGTGTTTAGCTGCAATATTTAGCCTTTTTCCAGTTGTAACTATTGTGTTTTTACCCGTTGTATTGCTTTTGGTGTGGCTAGTCGCAGGGCGAGTATTAGCAGCTATGTCGGCCGATTTACTAGAGCGCAAGCTAGTGGTTAAACGCGGTATTTTGTTTAAAGAAGAAAAATCGATTCCGCTTGAAAAAATCACTGATGTGGGATTAAGTCAGGGGCCATTAATGCGACTATTTGGTTTATACCGCTTAAGCTTTGAAACTGCAGGGCAGTCTGGTCACGGTGCATTAGTATCGTTACTTGGGGTAGTTAATGCCAGTGAATTTCGTGAAGCCATTTTAACTCAAAAAGATAACCTCACTTCAGATCAGCCAGCCCAATCTAATAACGATGAACCACAAAGCCAAGTAGAGCTCATCCGCTCGCTTACCTATAGCGTAAAAAATATCGAGCAAATGTTAGTCAACTTGTTGGATGAGAGGAAGTAAGGCGCAGGTATACATTAATTTTCGGCGATCGGTTGATCGCCGAGAGATTTAATTTTTGGCCTTTAAAATGCCTGACAAACAGCTTCTGCTTTACAGGTAATAACTGTGACGTTTTCATAACCTACGCGTGTCAGTGCTTCAGCACTTAATGTTGCACGCGCACCACTAGCGCAATGTAAGTAAATAGGGCGTGCTGCGTCTTTTTCTATTTCCATTAACTTCATTTCAAGTAAGCCGCGCGGAATATTAATTGCGCCGGTAGCGGCTTTGGTTGCATGTTCAGCCGGTTCACGCACATCAATGAGTAATCCTTTGTTTTCACTGATCTCCTGTTTAGCTTGTTCGGCGTCGATACGACGTTGATTAGGCGTAATAATTTTTAGTAAATCGGGGATAGATGTAAGCATGGTGATTATTCCTTAAAGCCAAGTTTGCGTAATAGAGTGATCATTGGGCACCAGCTAGTAAAAGCTGATTGGATTAAGTTTACAGCGATAAAAGCGGTAAAGTATATCCACTTCGGATCGTGATACGTTTGCAAAAGGATTGATACAACAATCATGATGCCAGCGATAAGACGAAGTGCGTTATTGAGTTTCATAATAGTAGGTCACTTATTTGATTGAGTACAGAGCTACTATATTAGATATTATTAAATTAGTAAATTCTAATATTAGACATTTCTTATCTAGCAATTTATACTAAGTGCATAATTTAGAATAAGAGCATAGTATGAAAATTGACTTTACAGCGATGGCGACTAATGTGGATCAAGCTGAGCAGCTATTAAAAATAT
The DNA here is from genome assembly GCF_040937955.1 of Pseudoalteromonas sp. SD03. Lineage (NCBI taxonomy): Bacteria > Pseudomonadati > Pseudomonadota > Gammaproteobacteria > Alteromonadales > Pseudoalteromonadaceae > Pseudoalteromonas > Pseudoalteromonas sp. SD03. Next base: position 3,296,694 of record NZ_CP162514.1, on the reverse strand, counting down.
TAGCGAATAAAAATCGACTAATGATTTTATGCTCATTACAAGATACCGAAATGAGTGTGTCGCAGCTTAACGAAGCCGTACCGCTAGCGCAGTCTGCGTTATCACAGCACCTAGCGGCACTGCGCAAAGCCAATGTAGTGGCTACTCGCCGCGAAAGCCAAACTATTTATTACCGCGTGATTGATCAAAATGCCGTGCATTTGTTAGGCACATTATATGGACTGTTTTGCAAGGGCTAAAAGTTATGAGCATGATTGATAACGCAGTAAAAAGCAGCTTAAGTGGCCGTATTCCGGTTATTATTTTTGTGTTGTCGATTTTGTTTGGCTTATTTGCTTTACAACAAACAGCGCGAGAAGAAGAACCACAAATAGTGGTGCCTATGCTCGATATATACGTATCGGCGCCCAACGTAGAAGCTCCAGAGGTAGCCAGATTGGTTACCCAGCCACTTGAAAAGCTACTTGCCCAACTTGGCGGTGTGGAACATATTTATTCCACTACACAAACGAATGCCGCAGTGGTTACACTTCGCTTTGAGGTTGGCCATGACCGCGAACAAGCTATTTTAGATACCTATGCAAAACTTAACAGTTATCAACATACTATGGCTTCTGTTATCAAAAGTTGGCAAATACGGCCCGTTGAAGTGGATGATGTACCTATTGTTATGCTGGGGCTATACAGTAAAGACCCACAACTTTATGGTGATTACGAGTTAAACCGCTTTGCTAACGAAATAGCCAACAGTTTACAGCGTATTGAACACACCAGTGAAGTAAAAGTCATTGCTGGTCGTAAACGAACCCTCACCATTAATTTAAATGCCAGCGCATTGGCTGCCCACCAAACAACCGTAAATGACGTTTTTTATGCATTAAGCGTGTCTAATCAACTAACGCAAGTAGGCAGTGTGGTTGATGGTCAGCAGCAAATTGAATTGCAAGCAGGTGATGTTCTACGAAGTCAATCTGCTGTAGAACAGCTGGTAGTGAATGTTGTTAATGGCAAAAGTGTTTACTTGCTTGATGTTGCAAACGTTATTGATGGCCCAAGTGAAGCTAAGCATTACCAATGGCTTGCCCAATCGGCAAACCAGCAGCATTTACCAATGGTAACACTAAGCGTTGCAAAACAAACAGGCACGAACGCTGTTGCAGTTGCCAACGATGTTCATCAAATGATGGCGCAGCTAACACGCACGCTATTACCCCCTGAGGTGAGCTATGCGGTATTAAGAGATTATGGCGAAACTGCCGATGAAAAAGTAAATAACCTCACTTCAAGTTTAGTCTTTGCGGTCTTTACTGTGGTGATATTTGTGGGGGTGTTTTTAGGTTGGCGTCCGGCGGTTGTGGTAGGGCTGGCTGTGCCTATTTGTTATGGCATTACATTGGCTCTGGATTTTGCATTTGGCTATACCATTAACCGGGTGACCTTGTTTGCGCTTATTTTATCTTTGGGTTTACTGGTAGATGACCCAATCACAGGTATTGATAATATTAGCCGCTTTTTGAATAAAAAAGGCGATAAAAAACAGCAGATTGTTGGCGCAATGAGCGAAATTAGAAGTGCCTTACTTATGTCTACGCTCACTATTATGGTGGCGTTTATTCCACTGGCGTTTATTACCGGAATGATGGGGCCGTACATGGCACCTATGGCATTTAATGTGCCGGTTAGCGTGATGGTTTCTACCATTGTTGCATTTTTTGTAACCCCTTGGCTTGCGATGAAGTTACTCAAGCCTGATAACGAACAACCCTCCGAGCTTGCTCCTAAAGTTGGTGCATATCAAAGAATATTAAGCCCATTATTGGTTTCTAAGGGGCGAGCAAAACTTGTTTTGTGGCTAACCCTAGCATTATTTATCATTAGTGCCATGTTACCCGTGATGCGTTTGGTGCCTTTAAAGCTACTCCCTTTTGATAATAAAAATGAGCTGCAAGTGCTGATAGATATGCCAGAGGGGACTAATCTGGAGCGCACAGCTGCATTTACTAAACAAATCCAAACACTCACATGGCAATTAAACGAAGTAAGTGAAATAGCGGCCTATGTTGGTCAACCTTCAAGTATGGACTTTAACGGTATGGTGCGCGGTTATTATCGCCGTGATGCAGCGAATCTCGCCGAGCTGAGGGTATTGTTAGTGGATAAGTCTAAGCGCGATCATCAATCGCATGGAGTAGTTATGCGCCTTCGCGAACAGCTCGCGATGCTAGCAACCGATGGCATTGTAATAAAAGTGGTTGAAGTACCACCAGGGCCGCCGGTACTGAGTACCTTAGTTGCTGAGGTTTACCGAGATGCTTTTGTTGATGAGCAAACACATTCTCACGCTGCCTTGCAGTTAGCTGCGCGTTTACAACAAGAGCCTCATGTAGTTGAAGTCGATACCTCAATGGTGGCACCCTCGCCATTACAGCGCTTTGTTACCAATAAAACCAAGGCCTCACTCAGTGCGGTTTCAACTCAAAATATTGCACAAACACTCAGTATTGCCTCTCAAGGTGAAAACGTGGGTGTACTTTATGTGAGCAATGAAACAGAGCCCGTTGATATTAAATTACAGCTACCTTATAGCGAGCGAAATCAACTATCGCAATTACTTGCACTTCAGGTTAGGGGCGACAGAGATTTAGCTAAAACTAGCAACGAGTTTGGTTTAAGCAGTGCGCCAAGGCCGTTAGTATCACTTTCAGAACTCGGTGAATTTACACAACATCATGTTGCTAAAACGATTGTTCGTAAAGATCAGCGCGACGTGATTTATGTTATGGCTGAGCTTAATGGGCGCACACCAGCGGAAGTGATTGCTGATGTGAATGCTGATTTAAATGTATCAAACGATGAGTTTGTTAAAACATCGTGGGTAGGTCGTCACTTTTTTAATAATGGCGGAACAGCCCCATGGCAACTACCACAAGGAACCCATGTCAGCTTTAGCGGCGAGGGGGAATGGCGCATAACCATTGATGTATTTAGAGATATGGGCATTGCCTTTGCGTTTGCGCTCAGTGCCATATTTATAATTTTACGGGTACAAACACAGTCGGCGAGTTTATCGCTGATTATCATGTCGGCTATTCCGTTAACAGTGATAGGTATAATGCCAGGTTTTTGGCTGTTAAATCAGTTTGGTGAGCGCTCCATAGCAAGTGCCCCAGAGCCGGTATTATTTACTGCCACAGCGATGATAGGCATGATTGCCCTTGCAGGTATCGTGGTGCGTAACTCACTTATTTTGGTTGAGTTTATTAATCAAGCTCGTGGCCAAGGCATGGCAATTAAAGAGGCGCTTGTTGCAGCGGGTACGGTGCGAATGCGCCCTGTGCTCCTAACCGCAGGTACCACTTTATTAGGTAACTTAGTGATCACACTCGATCCGGTATTTAGCGGGCTCGCGATTGCGATTATTTTTGGCATTGTGGCGTCTACATTATTTTCATTATTTGTAGTACCGCTTGTTTATTATTTAGTGTTTGCAAGCACAGAGGATGAAGCGCATGCAGGGTAAATCAAAACTTATAGGCACATTTGCCGCGTTATTTGTCATTATTATGGCTGTGTTTTATATGGCAGGCAGCTTTTCTGACAAGCAAGCTGCTGGCTTAAAAGAATCACAAATAACGAGCTATCAAGGTGAGCGAGTAACGGTAACGCTGCAAAGTATTGCAGGCACTGAGCAGGTACCAGGTAGTGTAATAGCAAAACAAAATACGCAAATTTCATCGCATGTTATGGCGCAGGTTGAGCAGTTAAAAGTACGTGCTGGCGATAAAGTCGCTAAGGGCGATTTACTTATTATGCTCAAGCAAGATGATTTTAAAGCGGCGTTAGCGCAAAGCAGCGCAAATATTAATGCGGTGCAAGCGTCGTTAACGCAAGCTAAAAAGCAACTAGCCAGAATGATTGATTTAAATGCGCAAGGATTAGTATCTGTTAGTGAATTAGATGACGCCAAAGCAAAGTTTGAAAACTTAACCGCTAATTTAGCGGTTGCTAAGCAACAGCAAACGCAAGCTCAGGTATCGCTTAATTATACGCGTATTACTGCCCCTATTTCGGGCGTGGTCGTTGAGCGCCTAACTGAACCTGGCGATACTGCAACACCCGGTAAACCGCTGATTACTTTGTATAACCCATTACAGTTACAGCTTGAATTTAATGTACGTGAACAACAAGCAGTAAAATTAAGAGTCGGGGACAGTTTAAATGTGGTATTACCTTCTCTAGATATAACAACACCCGCAACGGTGAGCGAAATTGTACCAGTGGCAGATAACGCGGCGCGCAGCTTGCTTATTCGTTTAGAAGCCGATGCGCAACTTGGTTTAATGCCAGGCCTTTATGCTCAACTACAGTTACCAATAAAAAGTACCCAAGGTGTATTAATTGATCCACGTTGGGTGCATGAGTTTGGTCAGCTCAATATGGTGTATGTACTTGAAAACGAAACGCTGGTTAAACGTTTCGTGCGTTTAGGCAGTATTATAAATAACCAGCAACACGTAATAGCAGGCCTAAAAGAGGGTGATGTACTTGCTGTTGATTACATGCCAAGTCAAAGCGATTAAATAAAACTCGCAATTTCATCAATCGACTTTTTATCTAGGGCGTGCAGCGGCACTGTTGCATGCTCATCTGGGTAACCAGTAATAAGTAACATATAAGGGCGTTCGTTGTCTTTATCACGTCCACAAATATCGGTTAGAAAACTCATCGGTTTTGGTGTGTGGGTAAGTGTTGCAAGGCCTGCGCGGTGCAAGGCTTGAATTAAAAAGCCAGTGGCAAGGCCTACCGATTCATGCACATAGTAATTCGTGTTTTTATCGTCCGTATTTACACCCCCCTTTTTTTGACTAAACACCGCGATTAACCATGGCGCGTGCTCTAAATAGGGTTTGTTAGCATCAGTGCCTAAGGGTTTTAATGCATCAAGCCATTCTTCGCCTGCGCGACCTTCATAAAATGAGCGCTCTAGCTTTTCAGCGGCCTCTCGTATTTGTTTTTTAACATCTGCACTATTAATGGCTACAAAATGCCAAGGCTGGTGGTTTGCGCCACTAGGCGCTGTACCTGCCGCTTTTATACAGGTTTCGATGATTTCTTTTGGCACTGGGCGGTTACTAAAGCTGCGAATACTATGACGGCGTTGACTCGTTTGTAAAAACTCATTCGCACGCGTCAGCATTTCCTCTTGAGGGTATTCTATAAAATCGGCTAATGGTTGGCTTTTATGATTTTGCATGGCTGTTCGCTTCTTATTTTTAGAGTGTGTGGTTTAAAATAGCAGCAAAGGCTTTATCTGCTAAGGTTTATAAAACCCGCGCTACGCATAAAATATTTATATCATATTACAAGGCTTAGCCAATAGATAAGAGCCTATTAGGTATCCTAAAACAGTAAAAGTCAGCTATTTTAGGATACTATTTTAAGCAAACAGGTCGCTATTTTGAGTGTTTATTCATAACGTAAGGCATCAATGGGATTAAGCCTAGCTGCTTTTATTGCGGGAGCTAAACCAAATACAATACCGATTAAAGAGGTAAAACCAAACGACAGCATAATAGCCCAGCCTGGTATATAAGCGTCGGGCATGCTTGGTACAGAGAGCGAAATGAGCTCGGCAGCACCATAGCCAATGACTAAGCCAATTAAGCCTCCAAATAATGACAGCACCACGGCTTCAACTAAAAATTGCAGCATGATAAAACCAGGAGTCGCCCCCAGTGCTTTTAATGTGCCTATCACACGGGTGCGTTCGGTGACAGATACAAGCATAATGTTCATTACACCAATACCGCCAACAACAAGACTGATACCTACAATCCCTGCGGTAATTGCTGTAGCGCTACCTGTAAATTTATCAACGTTAGCGCGTGCTTTTTCAGCTGTTTCAAATTCAAAGTCGTTTTCTTGATTGTCTTTTAGTTTATGTAATTGGCGTAAAATGCGAGTGATTTTAGCAAGTACCAATTCTTCATCACTGTCTTCTTTGAGTCTAAACATAATTTGTACATTGCTGCTGCTACTTGGACCCTCTAATGCGCTCATGGTACTGATGGGAATATTAATATAATCGTCTTGATCGAACCCCAATAAACTACCTTGTTTTTCAGCCACGCCAATAATTCTAAACCACTCGCCGCCAAGTTTAATATATTCGCCTACAGGGTTTTTTGGCAGGTTTAGCTTTTCAATAATGGATGGACCAATAAAAGCGACTCGACGGCGCTTTTCATCATCCTCTGCGCGAATAAAGCGCCCAAGTTCTGGAAAGGTTCTATACGCTTTTTGGTAATCTTGCTCTGTACCCATTACTCGTGATGAGTGGCTTTTATTTCCATATTCAGCGCCACCAGAAAAACGCCAAGTAAACATCAGTGCAGTGAGTGTTTCAGCCTCTTTTACTCGGGCTTTTAAGACTAAAAAATCGTTGTAAGTGAGTTTAGCATTTTTGCCCACCATTTCTTGTTCAATGCTGGTAAAGGGTTTAATTGTGGTTACATCAGGTGCCATATCTGCGAGTTGATCGTTAATTTGCTTAGTAAAGCCTTGCATAACGGCTACCACTGTAATAACCGCGGCAACCCCAATTATAATCCCTAAACAAGTGAGTGCGCTTCGCATGGCATTGGCTTTAATGGCCATTAGTGCTGCTTTTGTTCCTTCCATAATTGCAATAGCAGATTTAAACATGCTGTTTGTCTCCTTCACCTTTACGCACATCGCTCACTACCTTGCCATCAACTAAGCGAATAACTCGCTGGCAATGATCTGCAATATCTTGTTCGTGAGTTACCAAAATAATGGTGTGGCCTTCATTATGTAGCTCATCAAATAGCGCCATAATTTCAGTGGTAGTTTTGCTGTCTAGATTCCCGGTTGGTTCGTCACCGAGTAAAATATGCGGTTTAGTCACTAGCGCTCGTGCAATGGCAACACGCTGGCGTTGCCCACCAGACAACTGGCTTGATAGATGATCCACTTTATCACCGAGTCCTACACGTTTGAGTGCATCGAGGGCTTTTTGTTTACGTTGTTTTGCGGGTATAAACCTATAAACCAAAGGCTGCATCACATTTTCAAGTGCCGACGCACGCGGAAGTAAGTTAAAGCTCTGAAAAATAAAGCCAACACTTTCGTTACGCTGATGAGCGAGCTCGGTTTCTGTCATACTTTTTACAAGTTTATCTTTTAAAAAGTAATCCCCAGTAGTTGGAGTATCTAAGCAACCCAATAAGTTCATTAAAGTTGACTTACCTGAACCTGAAGGACCGATTATAGCGACATACTCGTTTTCATTAATGACCACGTTTACATCATCTAGGGCCTTAAATATTTGCTCACCCATTTTGTATTGCTTGTTAATATGCTCAAGCTTGATTACCGCCGACATTATTGCGCATCCTTGGCAGTTGTTTGCTTAACTTTTACCGTATCATTTTCTTTTAGTTTACTGATAGGACGTGCAGGGCCAATAACAATTCGCTCCCCTTTATTTAAACCTTGGGTAATTGCTTGCTCTATATCTGAAGAAATACCCACTTCTACATAGGCTTTGCTTACAGTGTTATCGTCGTTTAAACGCCATACAAACGTTTTGTCATCTTCTTTTTGTACGGCTTCGATAGGGAGCTTTAAGCCATTCACAGCAAGGCTTGTTGCGATTTCTGCACGGCAGCTCATACCTGCATATAGTTGCCTATCGGTATTATCAAGTAACACTTTCACTCGAAATGATAAACCTTGTGAACCTGCTTGGTTTTTTGCTGAGGTTCCAATGTTAATGACCTTGCCAGTGAAGGGTTGATTGGGGTACGCAGCAGCATAAATATCTGCATGCTGGTCCAATTTAATGCCAGCAATATCAGTTTCATCAACTCTGAGCTCAGCTAAAATAGCGCTTGGGTCGGCAACCAGCATTAAATCTGAGCCAATAATATTAGTGGTGCCGGCAATAACGGTTTCGCCTTCTTTAATATTTACTGAGGCGAGCAAACCACTCATTGGAGCACGAAATACACTTTTGCTAAGTCTATCTTCAGCGATTGAAAGAGAGGCTTTGGCTTGATTATAAGACTCTACTCTGGCTTCAATATCTATTTTGGCAAGGTCGCGTGCATTTTGTAAGTTCTCGTATACTTCTTGCCCTGCTAGGCCTACGTCATAAAGCTCTTTTTGACGTTTAAGCTGACGTTCAAAGTTCAAAAGGCGTGTTTTACTGTGTTTAATTTCTATTTCGCTAGCTCGCAATACCGCTTTATTACGTGTTACTTCTGACTCAAAAGCAGTGGTATCTAAGCGCATTAAAATGTCGCCTTGTTTTACACTTTGCCCTTCTTCAACAAACACCTTGTCGACTCGTCCGGTTACCTCTGAACGTAACTGCACTTGAGTATTAAAGACTAAATTGCCAGAGGCCATAATGGAGTCTGCAATACTACCTTGCTCAACCTGTGCAACATTTACCTCTGGTGCTTTTTCATCGCCAGTAATTTGCTTTGATACGATAAGAGCAATAAAAGCTGCAATTGCAAGGGTAATGATAATCGCTTTTTTCATTTTTATTTCCGTATTTATGAGTAGGCAGAAAAGTTTGCCTACATTCCTTTAAGCAACAATAATAATTGTCCAGATGCTGTAAATGATAATGGTCGGTAGCGCAGCAAAAAGAAGTGCTTTATTAAAGCTGAAATTAGTCCAACACTTTAACCCAATAGCAACCAAAGCTATGCTCCAAAGACTAAAAATACTTAAACTCTCCATCATATTATAGAAGCTATCTCCAAGCTCTAATCCCAGAAATAACTGATTTATAGACGCGTAATTGAATAAACTAATAGGTAATTCATTGTTACTGGCTGTAAGAACTAGCGCAACAACACCTAAACTTGAAATAACCATGGGCATCATGCTCCAAACACCAAAACCATACCACGCACCATAGCTATAATTAGCATCAGGGTCTTGCTTAGATATCAACATGTAATACCCAGATAGGAGTGCATTTATAAAAAGAAGGCCGAAAATACCCCCGCCAATTGCAAACCACACTTGGTTATCGAGGCTTTGCTCCATACTTTGACGGATCATTTTTTTCTCGCCGATTGTGGCATCCACACTCGCTGCAGCAACCTGCTGGTCTAAAATAAATTGTGAGTCTGCAGTGGTATAAAATGTATAAGCAGAGGCTGCAAGGGTTAGAGCGAGAAGTGCAAAAGCAAGCCAAGACCAGCCTTTAGCTTCTTTTAGCCCATTAAAAGCCTTGCTTGGGCTGATAAAAATGTCGATACAAGCAGATAGCGCGTTAGATGACTTCATGATTATTCCTTTATGATTTTCTCAATAGTGAACTATATAGTTATCAGTCATATACTAAGGTAAAAGCGAGGTAAGTTGATTTATTAATTGTAACGGTTTGTTAACAAGGTGTGGCGTGATTAGATCTAGTTAAGTTATTTAAAACGAGAAAGGGCCTTTCGGCCCTTAGTGTTGCAGCAAGTAACACATTCTTTTTATAGGCTAAAGTCGACAGCGTAGGCTACATAAGCTTTAACATCTGAGCCGTCCATGTCGTTATCAGATAGGCCAAAGGTAAAACCATCTTTAGACACTGATACACCATAATCAATAATATTGTCATCACCGATGAAATCGCCTGAGTAATGCCCTATGTGTAGCGCCATTTCAGTGCCATTGCTACCAACAGCGAAGCTGTAATCGGCGTTTAAATACAGTGAATCACCAAAATCAGTACCATCACCACTGGCAGCAGATGTTGCAAGTACGGCTGCACCAAATGTAAAACCTTGCACACTAATGCTACCGTAAACTTCTGAAAAATCTGCATCGGCACCTGATGCCGCATCTGGGTAAGCGTAATAAATATAACCTACGTCATAACTTACGTTTTCATTAATAGCGCCGCCAAAACCGGCGTATAAGTTTAGTTCGTAGGTCATTTCATCGGCCCAAGACGCATTTGACGCCCACGTACCTGCATAAAATCCAGATTCATTAGCGTAATCAATACCGCCAGATACAGCTGCATCGCCCCCAGTTTGCTCTTGTCCGCGCCATAAGTAGTTAGAAGTAGCGGCTGCATTGGCTGTTACTTCGGCAAATGCAGTAGTTGATGTCATTCCTGTTAATGCCAATGCACCGATGAGTATTGTTTTTTGTAGTTTTAGCATGTTTCATTTCCCATTGTATGATTTTGCACGCCAAGGTTTTTTATTATAAACGACTACAACCTTTTGAACGGCGGCGTATTATTACGTTACTGCAGGGGGAATTGCACTGTATGTGCCAGCTTCCATTTATTTAATAAAAAATAAATTTTATACTATAAAACAAGGTGTTGAAGTTATGCGCAAAGACGCTTAGTGAAAAGTATGTAAGGAAAGAACACACTGCTGGTGCAAAAAAAAGCCTGGCTGCACCATTAGAGCGCTACCAGGCTATCTATATTAGGATCTATTGACCTTTGAAAATTTAACCTTGAAAGGTCTACAGACCCTAACGTTAAGCTAGTTTATTAAAGCTAATTGCGTTTGATATACGTTTTAACCAAAAATGGTACGCATAAGTGTAATTGTTTCGTTTACACTACGGCCTTTTTGTACTTCGCTAATAATAGAGTCACGTTTAGCACGAATATGTTCTGGGATATCATCAGCAGCAAGAGCGCGATCCACTAAAATCTCAGCAGATTCTTTACCTCGGCGTGGCGCTTTACTGCTGCTCGAAGTGCTACGTGTAGGTTTATTTAGTAGCTTAATGTAGTTAGAGTTATCTGCAGTATTCGTATCTGCATAATAAAAAAAGCAAGGTATTAGCGCTTTTATATCCACTAACTGAGTTTCTAGTTCATTACCTGCATTGGCCATTTTAAACCATGACATAGCGTGAATGCTTTGTACTACATCTTGCCAGTAACGCTCAAAGTCACGGTTATTTAATTTGGTGATACCAAGTGCGGAGCAAAGTGCATCTAAGCGACTGTTACTAATCGGTGTAAATACATCAGGGCGGCGCATTGCTAATAAACGGGTGGCAGGCGCCAGAGTTGGTTTTTCATCACTACCATTAAATGCACTCAAATAAGCAATTACAAATTGTTGGTAATTACCTAGCGCTACATCACCCTCAAGTGGAATGTTGCTGAGTGCATCGTCGAATGCACCTGGCAAATCAGCCAGCATCAGGTGAAAACCTTTGGCGCTTTTGGTAGAGGCAAACCATTCTACATCAAAGTTATAAGTACTCGGATCGAGTGATGCCATATGCTTACCGCTAAAAGCGAGTAAGTCTTCAGGGATCATATCTTTTAACGGCTTTTCACGCAGGCCTGAGATATAAGCAGTTAAACGTAATTGCTCATCAAGTGCCACCAGTTCTTTATGTTGTTCTACAAACATACTCACTACCGGCCAAGGTGCTACCCGTAATGTTTTTAACTGTAAAAAGCTAATCGCTGAAATAAGTTGGTCGTGCAGTTTTTTTAATAATGGTAATTGTGAGGTTTCGAGTAAGTCGTAATTAATGCGGTCGCGGCTTGCACTTAATAGCTCGTAACACCAACCTAAAAAATCTTCTGGATGGTTTTCCACTTTCACGGCCATCAGGTTTAGGCTTAGCTCTGAAGATTGCTTCAGAATGTTTTGATAAATTTGACTTTCTTGTTCGCCTAATGCCATTTTTGACGGTGAAATTAGCAGTTTCTTCATGCCTTGTAGACTCTCCGGTTAGATATATTTTTTAGTCGCTACATTTTAGCTTATTTAGGCTAAATACAACAGGGGCGCGCATCATACCGAACAATTGCAGCAATGTAATCAGGGGCATGAATCTTTAAATTTATTAAAATGAGTTTTGAAAACCTGATTTTAAAAAGGGATGCCCTAATTGATATGTTTTTTATTTATTTAACAATGCTTTTAGTGTTAACTCCCGCTATGATAAGAACATTATTTGCACGTTTGAAAGGATGATCATGAAGACCTTATTTAAAGTTATTGGTGTCATATTATTGCTATGCATAGCGTTAATTGTTGCTGCACCTTTTTTAATTCCTACTGATACCATTTTTAATAAAGTGTCTGAGCAGGTTGAAAAAACAACCGGGCGCACATTAACCATAAAGGGCGATAAAACCCTCAGTGTATTCCCTGCATTAAAATTAGAGCTTAATGATGTGCATTTTGCCAATATGCCTAGCGGCTCTCGCGCTGATATGGCAAGTATGCAGCAACTTGCCGTTCATATTCCTTGGCTTTCATTACTCGGTGGCGAGTTAAAGCTAGAAAAGTTTGTCATTAATGAGCCTGATATTTTGCTAGAAACCGATAAAAACGGTAAAGCTAACTGGCAGTTATTTGATGCAGTGGCCAAGCAACCTGAGCAGCAAACTCAATCGGGTGAGGCAGTCAAACTACCTGAAAACTTTGATATTCAATTAGGTGAAGTCGCTATTTATGGCGGGTCGTTTACATATTTAGATGGTCAAACGGGTGCTAAACAACAAATTAGCGATTTAGAACTGGCTATATTACTGCCTTCACTGCGCAAACAGCTCGAAGTCAAAGGGGCTATTACTTATATGCAAGAGCGATTTGAGCTTGATGTAAAACTTGATACTCCAGCAAAAGCGATTGAAGGTGCCCCATTTAATGTAAAGCAAACGCTTAACTCACGTTTAGTCGATTTAACGTTTGATGGCAGCATAGCCAAACAAGGCCAAGATATTAAAGGATTATTAGCACTTAACGGTGATTCAGTTAAAAATATTGCTAACTGGCAAGGGGTTGACTTAAACGCTAAAGACAATGCGTTTAATGCCTTTAGTATCAATACCCAAATGCACTTGCTCAGTGAGGAGTTTAACCTAACAGAATTAGTTGCAACGCTCGATGCTCTCGAGATTAAAGGTAAAAGTAAGGTGAATCTAGGCAGCCGTTTAGCGGTTAATGCTGATATTGACCTAGGGATGCTTGATTTAAATCCTTACTTACCAGAAACCGTAGCTAAAAAAGAAGCCCCAGTAAAAGACGAGTCTAAGCCTGCAGAGCCAATAGTGTGGGATGATACTAAAATTGATTTAAGTGGCTTAAGTGCATTAGATGCAAATGTGATTGTTCGTTCAAGTGGTTTAAAAGCTAACGACATTAAACTAGGCGCTAATCAGTTTACTATGGCACTTAAAAATAGCATTGCTAAATTAAGTTTAGACAGCTTTGCGGCTTATGAAGGAACAGGTAAAGGGGTGGTGACTATCAATGCTCAAAATACCCCTTATAAAATAGCAACCAACTTCGATTTAGATAAAATAGACGCACAGCCATTACTTAGCGATGCTGCAGGCTTTGATAAGCTAATGGGCAAGGGCTCTTTAAGTTGGAATCTAACCACGGCAGGGCAAAGCCAAAAAACATTCATTAACGCGCTTAATGGTAAGCTAGGGTTCAAGTTCGCGGATGGTGCCGTTAAGGGAGCAAACGTAGCGGAAATGGTGCGTAAGGGTAAAGAGCTAGTTAAAGGCAACTTTAATGCCGTGTCTGAGGGATTAGATACAGGATTTGAAGAATCTGAGAAAACCGATTTCTCTGCACTTTCTGGTAGTTTTAACTTTACCAATGGCGTAGGCAAAAATACTGATTTATCGTTGATCAGCCCTTTAATACGCATTTCAGGTGAAGGAGACGTTGATTTACCGCAAACGCTGGTTAACTATCGACTAGTAACAGGCGTCGTGGACTCTATTGAAGGTCAAGGTACAACCGATGACAGTACTGGCTTTAAAGTTCCTTTACGCATAAAAGGCCCGTTTCATGACGTGAATATAAAGCTTGATGTAAGCAATGCTTTAAAAGATGAAGCTAAGCAAAAGCTTGATGATGCAAAAGACAAAGCTAAAGATAAAATTAAAGACAAATTAAAAGGTTTGTTTGGCTAATTTTAATTACTGATATAAAACAAGGCATCAACAAGATGCCTTGTTTGTTTTATAACCACCTGTAAATTAGATAAATAGCATAGAAAACCTCGTTTTAATTTAGCATCCCTATTAAATTAATTAAAAAATAACCTACCACTCCCCCCTCAATGCTGATACAATTGCCCGCCCTTAAGAGACATCTAGTATGTTTTTTGAGTGGAATTCAATCGAAATGTCTTGATTTTAAACAAATTTAAGACAAGTTGTAATTACTACACCGGAGGTCATTAACATGATCCAAATGCAAACTCAGCTGGAAGTTGCTGATAACAGCGGCGCTCGCAAAGTGCAGTGTATAAAAGTCCTTGGTGGTTCACACCGTCGCTATGCAGCGATTGGCGATATCATTAAAGTTTCTGTAAAAGAAGCGATTCCTCGCGGTAAAGTGAAGAAAGGTGATGTTAAAAACGCGGTAGTTGTGCGTACCAAAAAAGGCGTTCGTCGTCCAGACGGTTCATTGATCCGTTTCGACAGCAATGCGGCTGTTATCTTAAATGATAACTTGCAGCCTATTGGTACTCGTATTTTCGGCCCTGTGACTCGCGAACTTCGTAATGAAAAGTTCATGAAAATCGTTTCACTAGCCCCAGAAGTACTGTAAGGAGTCTATCATGGCAGCAAAAATCCGTCGTGATGACGAAGTAATCGTACTAGCAGGTAAAGACAAAGGTAAGCGCGGCAAAGTGCTTTCAGTTGTAACCGAGTCTGGTCGAGTATTTGTCGAAGGCATTAACTTAATCAAGAAACACCAAAAGCCGGTTCCACAGTTGAACCAAGCTGGCGGTATTGTTGAGAAAGAGGCGTCTATCGACGTATCAAACGTTGCGATCTACAACTCGGAAACGAGCAAAGCAGATCGTGTAGGTTTCAAGATTGAAGATGGTAAGAAATTACGTATCTTTAAATCTACTGGTAAAACTATCTAATAGTTGGAGTAGAATGATGGCGAAACTGCATGAAGTATATAAAGACAAAGTAGTTGCTGAACTTCAAGAGAAGTTTGGTTTCAGCTCTGTCATGCAAGTCCCTCAGATCGAGAAGATCACATTAAATATGGGTGTGGGCGAAGCCTTAGCTGACAAGAAGATTTTAGATAACGCTGTTGCGGATCTAGAAGCTATCTCTGGTCAGAAACCTTTAATCACTAAAGCACGCAAATCTGTTGCTGGCTTCAAAGTGCGTGAAGGTTACCCGATTGGTTGTAAAGTAACCCTACGCGGCGAGCGTATGTGGGACTTTTTTGAGCGTTTGGTTTCAATCGCTATCCCACGTATCCGTGACTTCCGTGGTGTGAGTGCTAAGTCTTTTGATGGACGCGGTAACTACAGCATGGGCGTACGTGAACAAATCATCTTCCCAGAAATTGATTATGATAAAGTAGACCGTGTACGCGGTATGGATATCACAATCACTACATCTGCGAAATCAGATGAGGAAGGCCGTGCGTTGTTAGAAGCGTTTAACTTCCCATTCAAGAAATAAGGGTAGGGTTATGGCAAAGAATTCTATGAAAGCGCGCGAAGCAAAGCGCACTAAACTAGTTGCTCAGTACGCTGAAAAGCGTGCAGCACTAAAAGCTATCATCAGTGATGTTAATACATCTGAAGATGATCGTTGGGACGCGGTACTTAAGCTACAAGCTTTACCTCGTGATTCTAGCCCTGCACGTCAACGTAATCGTTGTAACATTACGGGCCGCCCACATGGTTTCCTTCGCAAATTCGGCATGAGCCGTATTAAAGTTCGCGAAGCAGCTATGCGCGGTGAAATTCCTGGCCTTAAAAAGGCTAGCTGGTAATAGAATCATGGGAGTAAGACTATGAGCTTGCAAGATCCTATCGCGGATTTATTTACACGAATCCGTAACGGTCAGTCAGCGAAGAAAGTATCTGTAACGATGCCTAATTCGAAACTGAAAGTAGCAGTAGCTAATGTATTAAAAAATGAAGGTTACATCGCAGACTTCTCAGTAAGTGGTGATGTAAAACCTGAGCTTTCTATCGAGTTAAAGTACTTCGAAGGCAAAGCTGTTATTGAAAATATCCAGCGTGTAAGTCGCCCTGGTCTACGTATCTATAAGAGACGTGACGAATTACCAAAGGTAATGGGTGGTTTAGGTATCGCTATCGTATCAACTTCTAAAGGCCTAATGACAGACCGCGCAGCACGTAGTGCAGGCGTTGGTGGTGAAATCATTGGTTTTGTAGCTTAATCGGAGGGGAACTATGTCTCGCATAGCAAAGGCACCAATAAACGTTCCTGCCGGTGTAGAAGTTACATTAAAAGGCCAGGAAATCACAGTTAAAGGCAAAAACGGTGAACTTACTCGTACTATCAACGATGCAGTTGAAGTACAAGTTAACGACAACGTTATTACAACTTTACCTCGTGAAGGCGTAGCCAATGCATGGGCACAAGCAGGTACTGCTCGCGCTCTAATCAACAACATGGTTGTTGGTACGCATGAAGGTTACGAGAAGAAACTTCAGTTAGTAGGTGTTGGTTACCGTGCTGCAGCTAAGGGCAAAGTTTTAGACTTAACTCTTGGTTTCTCGCACCCAGTTAATTTCGCAGTTCCTGAAGGAATTACGATTGAAACTCCAAGCCAAACAGAAGTTCTAGTTAAGGGCGTAGATAAGCAGTTAGTTGGTCAAACAGCTGCTAACATTCGTGCATACCGTAAACCTGAGCCTTATAAAGGTAAAGGTGTTCGTTATTCAGATGAGAATGTACGCCGTAAAGAGGCTAAGAAGAAGTAAGGTAAGACGATGGATAAAAAAACAGCTCGTCTACGTCGTGCTAAACGCACTCGTAGAAATTATATTGAACAAGGCACAACGCGTCTTGTTATCCACCGCACGCCACGTCACATTTACGCTCAAGTTGTAAACGCTGAGGGTAATGTACTGGCTGCTGCTTCTACTGTTGAGAAAGCTATTAGCGAAACAGTTAAAGGCACAGGCAACGTTGCAGCTGCACAAGCAGTTGGTAAAGCGGTTGCTGAACGTGCGGCTGACAAAGGCATCGAAAAGATTGCTTTTGATCGCAGTGGCTTTAAATATCACGGCCGTGTGAAGGCGCTAGCTGATGCTGCGCGTGAAGCCGGTTTGCAATTCTAGGAGTAGACAATGGCTAACGTAGAAGCAAAGCAACAACAGCCTGATTTAGCTGAAAAGCTAATCGCGGTGAACCGTGTGTCTAAAGTAGTTAAAGGTGGTCGTATCTTTAGCTTTACTGCACTAACTGTAGTTGGTGATGGCGCAGGTAAAGTAGGTTTCGGTTATGGTAAAGCACGTGAAGTTCCAGCTGCTATTCAAAAAGCAATGGAAAAAGCACGTCGTAACATGATCAACGTAGACCTAAATGGCAACACATTACAGCATCCTGTTAAAGGACGTCATGCTGGCTCACAAGTGTTTATGAAACCAGCATCTGAAGGTACTGGTATCATTGCAGGTGGTGCTATGCGTGCAGTACTTGAAGTGACTGGTGTGCAGAACGTACTTTCTAAATGTTACGGTTCTACTAACCCGATCAACGTTGTACGTGCAACGATCTCAGCTCTTGAGAACATGAATTCTCCTCAGTCGATCGCTGCAAAACGTGGTCTTCGAGTAGATGAGATTTTGGGGTAAACCATGGCTAATAAAACTGTAAAAGTAACACAAGTAAAAAGCTCTATCGGTCGTTTACCGAAGCATAAAGCTACATTACGCGGTCTTGGTTTACGTCGTATCAATCACACTGTTGAGTTAGAAGACACAGCATGTGTACGTGGTATGATTAACCAGGTTTATTACATGGTTAAGGTAGAGGGGTAATTCGATGCATTTGAATACACTTTCACCTGCTGCAGGTTCAAAAACTGCTCCAAAACGTGTTGGTCGTGGTATCGGTTCTGGTCTTGGTAAGACTGGTGGCCGTGGTCACAAAGGTCAAAAATCACGTTCTGGCGGTAAAGTACGCGTTGGTTTCGAAGGCGGTCAAATGCCTATGCAACGTCGTCTACCTAAGTTCGGTTTCACTTCTCGCAAATCATTAGTATCTGCAGAAATTAACCTATACGAAATCGCTAAAGTTGAAGGCGATGTGGTAGACCTAAGCGCGTTACAAGCAGCTGGTCTAGTTAAAAAGAACGTTCAGTTCGTTAAAGTTGTTAAATCTGGCGAAGTTTCACGCGCTGTTACCGTTAAAGGCCTTAAGGCTACTAAAGGTGCACGCGAAGCTATCGAAGCTGCCGGAGGCAAGGTAGAAGACTAAGGAAGTACTAATGGCTAAACCAGGTCAAGATACACAAAGTGCACAAGGTGGACTTTCGGAATTGAAGCGCCGATTACTCTTCGTATTGGGTGCTATCATAATTTACCGTCTAGGTTCATTTGTGCCGATCCCTGGGATTGACGCCGCTGTACTTGCCGATTTCTTCGAGCAACAAAAGGGCACCATTGTTGAGATGTTCAACATGTTTAGCGGTGGTGCGCTTGAGCGAGCTTCAGTGTTAGCACTGGGTATCATGCCGTATATCTCGGCTTCGATTATTACGCAACTATTAACGCATATGTATCCGCCGTTTATAGAGCTTAAGAAAGAAGGTGAGCAAGGGCGTAAAAAGATAAGCCAGTACACACGCTACGGCACGCTTGTGCTTGCTACTATCCAATCAATCGGTATTGCCACAAGCTTACCGGGCATGATGAACGGGTTAGTTGTTAACCCAGGTATGGGATTCTATTTCACCGCAGTGGTGAGTTTAGTAACCGGTACTATGTTCCTTATGTGGTTGGGCGAACAGATAACAGAACGTGGTATCGGTAACGGTATCTCAGTTCTAATATTTGTTGGTATTGTAGCTAACCTGCCGTCTGCTATTGGTTCGACAGCCGAAATGGCGCGCCAAGGTGATTTGAATGTTTTTGTACTGTTGATGGTTGCGGTTATAGTATTCGCTGTTACTTATCTTGTTGTATTCTTTGAACGTGGACAACGACGTATCGTTGTTAACTACGCCAAACGTCAACAAGGTCGTCAAGTATTTGCTGCTCAAAGCACGCATTTACCTCTGAAAGTAAATATGGCGGGTGTTATTCCACCAATCTTCGCTAGCAGTATAATTCTGTTCCCTGGTACAATTGCAAGCTGGTTCGGCCAGGGTGAAGGTCCGGTTGCTGATGTGCTACAAGCAATTGCTACAACGTTGACTCCAGGTCAGCCTTTGTATGCAATGGTTTTAGCTGCGGCTATCATCTTCTTCTGCTTTTTCTACACAGCGTTGGTTTTTAACCCGCGTGAAACGGCAGACAACCTGAAAAAATCTGGCGCATTTATCCCAGGTATTCGTCCAGGTGAGCAGACATCTAAATACATTGATAAAGTGATGACACGCCTGACATTGGCAGGTGCTTTGTATATAACCTTTATCTGTCTGGTGCCCGAATTCATGACTATGGCATGGCAAACGCCATTCTATTTCGGCGGTACATCAATTTTGATTATCGTTGTAGTAATCATGGACTTTATGGCACAAGTACAGACGCATCTGATGTCACATCAGTATGATTCTGTGCTGAAAAAAGCGAACCTTAAAGGCTACGGTCGATAAGGTCAGTTTACGGAGTTGAGCAATGAAAGTACGTGCTTCCGTTAAGAAAATATGCCGTAACTGTAAAGTTATTAAACGTGCTGGTGTAGTACGCGTAATTTGCAGTGAGCCTAAGCATAAGCAAAGGCAAGGCTAAGTAAACAGTCGTGCAGGCTGAGGTTTCTCGGCCTGTGTTTTTAGTTGTGATTTGGTCTTCGTTTGAGTATCCTTACGGGCTTTTCAAACAGATGATTACCAAATTCAAATATAGGAGATGTGTTAGTGGCCCGTATCGCTGGCATTAACGTCCCTGATCATAAACATGCAGTTATTGGTTTAACAGCTATTTATGGCATAGGTAAGACTCGCTCTAAGGCTATCTTAGAAGCGACTGGTATCGCCGAGACCACAAAAATCGGTGAACTTTCAGACGAAACACTTGACGTATTGCGTGAAGCAGTTGGCAAGTACACTGTAGAAGGTGACCTTCGTCGTGAAGTTACTTTGAATATCAAGCGCCTTATGGACCTTGGTTGTTTCCGTGGCCTACGTCACCGTCGCTCTTTACCACTTCGTGGTCAAAGAACAAAGACTAACGCGCGTACCCGTAAGGGTCCTCGTAAGCCTATTAAGCGATAAGGGGATAGTAAAATGGCTAAGACACCAATTCGTCGTAAAAAGGTTAAAAAGCAAGTTGCTGATGGTATGGCTCATGTTCATGCGTCTTTCAACAACACTATTGTAACGATTACCGACCGTCAAGGTAATGCACTATCATGGGCTACTGCCGGTGGTTCAGGTTTCCGTGGTTCACGTAAATCTACTCCATTTGCTGCTCAGGTTGCTGCAGAGCGTGCAGGTACTGCTGCTCAAGAATACGGTTTAAAAAATCTAGAAGTTTTCATCAAAGGTCCAGGTCCAGGTCGTGAATCTGCTGTACGTGCTTTGAATGCTGCTGGTTACCGTATCACCAACATTACTGACGTGACGCCAATACCACACAATGGTTGTCGTCCACCGAAGAAACGTCGCGTTTAACAATAGGTTAGGAGAAATAACATGGCAAGATATTTGGGCCCTAAGCTCAAGCTGAGTCGTCGTGAAGGTACTGACCTGTTCCTTAAGAGCGGCGTAAGAGCTATCGACTCTAAGTGTAAACTTGAGACTGCACCTGGTCAGCACGGCGCTCGTAAAGGACGCTTATCTGATTACGGTTTACAATTACGTGAAAAGCAAAAAGTACGTCGTATCTACGGTGTATTAGAAAAGCAATTCCGTAACTACTACAAAGAAGCTGCTCGCCTTAAAGGTAATACAGGTGAAAACTTGTTACAGCTTTTAGAGCAACGTTTAGACAATGTTGTATATCGCATGGGTTTTGCTAGCACACGCGCTGAAGCACGTCAGTTAGTAAGCCACAAAGCGATTCTAGTTAATGGTCGTGTTGTGAACATTCCTTCATACGTAATTACTCCAGAAGATACTGTTGTAATCCGTGAGAAGTCTAAGACACAAGCACGTATCATCGCTGCTCTAGAGTTGGCTGAGCAACGTGAAAAGCCGACTTGGGTTGAAGTTGACGGTAAGAAATTGGAAGGTAGCTTCAAGCGCCTACCTGAGCGTTCAGATCTGTCTGCGGACATTAATGAACAACTAATCGTCGAACTTTACTCTAAGTAAAGTTAAGAGTTAAGAGAGGATAAAATGCAGGGTTCTGTTACAGAATTTCTAAAACCAAGGTTAGTCGATATCGACGCTATAAACCCAACGCGTTCTAAAGTAGTTTTAGAACCACTCGAGCGTGGCTTTGGTCACACTTTGGGTAATGCCTTACGCCGTATACTGTTATCATCTATGCCTGGATGTGCAGTAACTGAAGTTGAAATCGACGGTGTATTGCATGAGTACAGCGCGAAAGAAGGCGTACAAGAAGACATCATTGAAATACTACTAAACCTTAAAGGTCTAGCGGTAACGTTAGAAGGCAAAGATGAAGTTTTTCTGACCCTGACTAAATCTGGTGTAGGCCCTGTGACTGCGGCAGATATTCAGCACGATGGCGATGTAACAATTGCTAACCCAGATCATGTTATTTGTAATTTAACTACAAATAACAGCGAGATCAGCAT
The DNA here is from genome assembly GCF_040937955.1 of Pseudoalteromonas sp. SD03. Lineage (NCBI taxonomy): Bacteria > Pseudomonadati > Pseudomonadota > Gammaproteobacteria > Alteromonadales > Pseudoalteromonadaceae > Pseudoalteromonas > Pseudoalteromonas sp. SD03. The sequence goes on along the minus strand of NZ_CP162514.1, from coordinate 3,274,982 downwards.
GCGTATTCGTGTTGAGCGTGGTCGTGGTTATGTGCCGGCATCTAGTCGTTTATCCTCTGATGACGATGAGCGTCCAATTGGTCGATTGCTGCTTGATGCATCATTCAGCCCAGTTGAACGTATTGCGTACTCGGTTGAATCAGCCCGTGTTGAGCAACGTACAGACTTAGACAAGTTAATCATTGATATGGAAACAAACGGCACTTTAGATCCTGAAGAAGCGATCCGCCGTGCGTCTACTATCTTAGCTGAGCAACTAGATGCATTCGTAGATTTACGCGATGTAACTGAGCCAGAAGAGAAAGAAGAGAAGCCAGAATTCGATCCTATTCTACTTCGTCCAGTTGATGATCTTGAACTAACAGTACGTTCAGCAAACTGTTTGAAAGCCGAGCAAATTCAATATATCGGTGATTTAGTTCAGCGCACTGAAGTTGAGCTTCTTAAAACGCCTAATTTAGGTAAGAAGTCTCTAACTGAAATAAAAGACGTGCTAGCTTCACGTGGTCTTTCTCTAGGTATGCGCCTAGAAAATTGGCCGCCTGCAAGCCTAGCTGAATAATCTAAATCACTATATTAGTTTAGTTAGAAGGATAGGGTCATGCGCCATCGTAAGAGTGGTCGTCAATTAAACCGTAACAGTAGCCATCGTAAAGCGATGTTCAGCAATATGGCAGGTTCTTTGGTGAAACATGAAATCATCAAAACTACTTTGCCTAAAGCGAAAGAGTTACGCCGTGTAATTGAACCTTTAATCACACTGGCTAAGACTGACAGCGTAGCAAATCGCCGTTTAGCATTTGCCCGCACGCGTGATAATGAAGTAGTTGGTAAATTGTTCAGCGAAATCGGTCCTCGTAATACAGACCGTCCAGGTGGTTACACTCGTATTCTTAAGTGTGGCTTCCGTGCTGGTGATAATGCACCAATGGCTTATATTGAACTAGTTGGTCGCCCAGCGGCGAGCGAAGAAGTTCAAGAAGACGCACAGTCTGCAGAGTAAGTCTTTAAAGAGACACCAAAAAGCCGAGCTTATGCTCGGCTTTTTAATACCTAAAATTTATCACACGGTAATAGGGTCGCGACAAGTCCTCCCCAATTTTTTTATCAATAATAAACAACAGCCCCATATCAATAAAGGCAGTCTATTTGCTACTAACAGAAAAATAGTTCGCTTATTTAAATACTTTCTTCATGTTACCCCTGACCTATATATGCTATTTAGCTATGATTGGTAAAAATAAGCTAATTATATAACTTAAGGTTGTGATTAACGTCATAGGTTGAAACAGTAAATACATAAGTAAAGAAAGCCTTACCTATATGCTATGTTTTTTGCCAAATGCCCTTAGTGTTCTACTAGCTAAAATAGTTATAGCAAGAAATCGGATGCTATTTGCAAGCGATTTCAACATCAACATCAACACGTTATCATTAAAAAATAACTTATAACCTCATTTGAAGCTAAATATGCTTGAGTTTAGTTGTCTTTTTAAGCGTTTAGTTGTAATTTTGTTCGAACAGTCATTTATTTCAAGTTTTCTTCAAAAAAGGGTTGATCTGTTTTCGGATCTCCCTATAATGCGACCCCACTGAGACGGCAGAGCGCAACGCATAGCGAGGCACGAGCTACTCAGTGAGTCGAGTAAAACTTAGTTTCGAAAACTTTCAAGTTTAGAGAAATTAAGTGTTGACAAAAAAATAGGAAAGCGTAATATGCGCAGCCCTAGCGAGATAAAGTTAAACGCTTTAATCGCAACGTTCTTTAACAATATAAAGCAATCATCTGTGTGGGCACTCGTACAGATTGAGTTCTAACAGCCAAGCTACTTAGGTAGTGAGGCAAACAAATTTAGAGTCTCAATCGAAACTGAGTGACCAACAGAATAATTACTTAGGTAGTTATTCAGCACAGTCAATTCAATATCGAAAGATATTAAATAAATTCAGAATTCATTGAGCTGTCGAAAGACATAAAACTTTTTAATTGAAGAGTTTGATCATGGCTCAGATTGAACGCTGGCGGCAGGCCTAACACATGCAAGTCGAGCGGTAACATTTCTAGCTTGCTAGAAGATGACGAGCGGCGGACGGGTGAGTAATGCTTGGGAACATGCCTTGAGGTGGGGGACAACAGTTGGAAACGACTGCTAATACCGCATAATGTCTACGGACCAAAGGGGGCTTCGGCTCTCGCCTTTAGATTGGCCCAAGTGGGATTAGCTAGTTGGTGAGGTAATGGCTCACCAAGGCGACGATCCCTAGCTGGTTTGAGAGGATGATCAGCCACACTGGGACTGAGACACGGCCCAGACTCCTACGGGAGGCAGCAGTGGGGAATATTGCACAATGGGCGCAAGCCTGATGCAGCCATGCCGCGTGTGTGAAGAAGGCCTTCGGGTTGTAAAGCACTTTCAGTCAGGAGGAAAGGTTAGTAGTTAATACCTGCTAGCTGTGACGTTACTGACAGAAGAAGCACCGGCTAACTCCGTGCCAGCAGCCGCGGTAATACGGAGGGTGCGAGCGTTAATCGGAATTACTGGGCGTAAAGCGTACGCAGGCGGTTTGTTAAGCGAGATGTGAAAGCCCCGGGCTCAACCTGGGAACTGCATTTCGAACTGGCAAACTAGAGTGTGATAGAGGGTGGTAGAATTTCAGGTGTAGCGGTGAAATGCGTAGAGATCTGAAGGAATACCGATGGCGAAGGCAGCCACCTGGGTCAACACTGACGCTCATGTACGAAAGCGTGGGGAGCAAACAGGATTAGATACCCTGGTAGTCCACGCCGTAAACGATGTCTACTAGAAGCTCGGAACCTCGGTTCTGTTTTTCAAAGCTAACGCATTAAGTAGACCGCCTGGGGAGTACGGCCGCAAGGTTAAAACTCAAATGAATTGACGGGGGCCCGCACAAGCGGTGGAGCATGTGGTTTAATTCGATGCAACGCGAAGAACCTTACCTACACTTGACATACAGAGAACTTACTAGAGATAGTTTGGTGCCTTCGGGAACTCTGATACAGGTGCTGCATGGCTGTCGTCAGCTCGTGTTGTGAGATGTTGGGTTAAGTCCCGCAACGAGCGCAACCCCTATCCTTAGTTGCTAGCAGGTAATGCTGAGAACTCTAAGGAGACTGCCGGTGATAAACCGGAGGAAGGTGGGGACGACGTCAAGTCATCATGGCCCTTACGTGTAGGGCTACACACGTGCTACAATGGCGCATACAGAGTGCTGCGAACTCGCGAGAGTAAGCGAATCACTTAAAGTGCGTCGTAGTCCGGATTGGAGTCTGCAACTCGACTCCATGAAGTCGGAATCGCTAGTAATCGCGTATCAGAATGACGCGGTGAATACGTTCCCGGGCCTTGTACACACCGCCCGTCACACCATGGGAGTGGGTTGCTCCAGAAGTAGATAGTCTAACCCTCGGGAGGACGTTTACCACGGAGTGATTCATGACTGGGGTGAAGTCGTAACAAGGTAGCCCTAGGGGAACCTGGGGCTGGATCACCTCCTTATACGATTTAGAACTTATTTGTTCGTAGTGTCCACACAGATGATTGTTAGTTAGTTTGCTCTTTGAGTTGACTAATTAATATGCTCTTTAAAAATTTGGAAAAGCTGATAATAAAATTCGTATGAATACAGTGTATTTGTACAGAGTTTTCAAAAGTAAAAAAGAATGATAGCAGTATCATTCAGTGCCATTTAATGAACGTTTCGTTTGTTGATTGGTATCTACTTTAGTATTCAATATTAACTTCTGGCGAAGTTAAACTGTCACAAAACAAAGACCCGTTTGGGTTGTATGGTTAAGTGACTAAGCGTACACGGTGGATGCCTTGGCAGTTGGAGGCGATGAAGGACGTATTAACTTGCGATAAGCCTAGTCAAGCTAGTAAAAAGCACTTGAGACTAGGATTTCCGAATGGGGAAACCCACCTGCTTGCAGGTATCGTTAACTGAATACATAGGTTAACGAGGCGAACGCGGAGAACTGAAACATCTAAGTACCCGTAGGAAAAGAAATCAACCGAGATTCCGATAGTAGCGGCGAGCGAAATCGGAACAGCCCTTAAGCTTATTATGTGTTAATGGAAGGCTCTGGAAAGTGCCACGATACAGGGTGATAGTCCCGTACATGAAAACGCATTTTAAGTGAAATCGAGTAGGTCGGAGCACGTGAAACTTTGACTGAATATAGGTGGACCATCATCTAAGGCTAAATACTCCCAACTGACCGATAGTGAACCAGTACCGTGAGGGAAAGGCGAAAAGAACCCCTGTGAGGGGAGTGAAATAGAACCTGAAACCGTGTACGTACAAGCAGTAGGAGCCCACTTGTTGGGTGACTGCGTACCTTTTGTATAATGGGTCAGCGACTTATATTTTGTAGCGAGGTTAACCGATTAGGGTAGCCGTAGGGAAACCGAGTCTTAACTGGGCGAATAGTTGCAAGGTATAGACCCGAAACCCGGTGATCTAGCCATGGGCAGGTTGAAGGTTGAGTAACATCAACTGGAGGACCGAACCCACTAACGTTGAAAAGTTAGGGGATGACCTGTGGTTAGGAGTGAAAGGCTAATCAAACCGGGAGATAGCTGGTTCTCCCCGAAATCTATTTAGGTAGAGCCTCGGACGAATACTTACGGGGGTAGAGCACTGTTAAGGCTAGGGGGTCATCCCGACTTACCAACCCTTTGCAAACTCCGAATACCGTAAAGTAATATCCGGGAGACACACGGCGGGTGCTAACGTCCGTCGTGAAGAGGGAAACAACCCAGACCGCCAGCTAAGGTCCCAAAGTCATAGTTAAGTGGGAAACGATGTGGAAAGGCCCAGACAGCCAGGAGGTTGGCTTAGAAGCAGCCATCCTTTAAAGAAAGCGTAATAGCTCACTGGTCGAGTCGGTCTGCGCGGAAGATGTAACGGGGCTAAACTATGCACCGAAGCTGCGGATTCAAAATTTATTTTGAGTGGTAGGGGAGCGTTCTGTAAGCGGTTGAAGGTGTACCGGGAGGTATGCTGGACGTATCAGAAGTGCGAATGCTGACATGAGTAACGATAATGCGGGTGAAAAACCCGCACGCCGGAAGACCAAGGGTTCCTATCCCATGTTAATCAGGGTAGGGTAAGTCGACCCCTAAGGCGAGGCCGAAAGGCGTAGTCGATGGGAAACGGATTAATATTTCCGTACTTGGTATAATTGCGATGGGGGGACGGAGCAGGCTAAGCAAGCATGGCGATGGTAGTCCATGTGAAAGTGTGTAGGCTAGCGACTTAGGTAAATCCGGGTTGCTGTTAGGCTGAGACACGAGACGAGTCACCAAGGTGATGAAGTTGCTGATGCCATACTTCCAGGAAAAGCCTCTAAGCTTCAGATTATACCGAATCGTACCCCAAACCGACACAGGTGGTCAGGTAGAGAATACTAAGGCGCTTGAGAGAACTCGGGTGAAGGAACTAGGCAAAATCGTACCGTAACTTCGGGAGAAGGTACGCTCCGATTGGTGATGAGACTTGCTCTTTAAGCTGATTGGAGCCGCAGTGACCAGGTGGCTGGGACTGTTTATTAAAAACACAGCACTGTGCAAAATCGCAAGATGACGTATACGGTGTGACACCTGCCCGGTGCCGGAAGGTTAATTGATGGGGTTATCTTCGGAGAAGCTCTTGATCGAAGCCCCGGTAAACGGCGGCCGTAACTATAACGGTCCTAAGGTAGCGAAATTCCTTGTCGGGTAAGTTCCGACCTGCACGAATGGTGTAACCATGGCCACGCTGTCTCCACCCGAGACTCAGTGAAATTGAAATCGCAGTGAAGATGCTGTGTACCCGCGGCTAGACGGAAAGACCCCGTGAACCTTTACTACAGCTTGGCACTGAACATTGAACCTACATGTGTAGGATAGGTGGGAGACTTAGAAGCAGAGACGCTAGTTTTTGTGGAGTCGTCCTTGAAATACCACCCTTGTAGTTTTGATGTTCTAACGTTGGCCCCTGAATCGGGGTTACGGACAGTGCCTGGTGGGTAGTTTGACTGGGGCGGTCTCCTCCCAAAGAGTAACGGAGGAGCACGAAGGTTGGCTAAGTACGGTCGGACATCGTACGGTTAGTGTAATGGTAGAAGCCAGCTTAACTGCGAGACAGACACGTCGAGCAGGTACGAAAGTAGGTCATAGTGATCCGGTGGTTCTGAATGGAAGGGCCATCGCTCAACGGATAAAAGGTACTCCGGGGATAACAGGCTGATACCGCCCAAGAGTTCATATCGACGGCGGTGTTTGGCACCTCGATGTCGGCTCATCACATCCTGGGGCTGAAGTCGGTCCCAAGGGTATGGCTGTTCGCCATTTAAAGTGGTACGCGAGCTGGGTTTAGAACGTCGTGAGACAGTTCGGTCCCTATCTGCCGTGGGCGTTTGAGAATTGAGAGGGGTTGCTCCTAGTACGAGAGGACCGGAGTGAACGAACCGCTGGTGTTCGGGTTGTCATGCCAATGGCATTGCCCGGTAGCTACGTTCGGAACTGATAAGCGCTGAAAGCATCTAAGCGCGAAGCAGGCCTCGAGATGAGTTCTCACTAGACTTTTAAAGTCTCTGAAGGGCCGTTGAAGACTACAACGTTGATAGGCAAGATGTGGAAGTGGTGTGAGCCATTAAGCTAACTTGTACTAATTACCCGTGAGGCTTAACCATACAACGCCAAACGCGTTTTATGCGACAGTTTAAGCAAGAAGTTAATAGACTAAAGTAGATACTTGAAGACTTTTATTATCAGAATTCCAAATTTTAGTAAGCTCGATTAAATCGAACTTACACCAAATTTGCTTGGTGACAATAGCGTTTTGGACCCACCTGACCCCATGCCGAACTCAGTAGTGAAACGAAACAGCGCCGATGATAGTGTAGCATTTGCTATGTGAAAGTAGGACATTACCAGGCTCCAAATTAAAGAAAGCCCGACTAGAAATAGTCGGGCTTTTTTACGTCTGCAGGAAAGTAAAAATATTAGCTATCAGCCGTCAGCCGTCAGCTATCAGCTATCAGTTGCACAGTGTCAACCTGTACTTTGTAGCGTGGGTTGAGTATCTCGAAAGCTATGGGTAAAAGAATGCGACGAGCACCTTAGAGCCTAATACATACTCTACCGCTGTGGGCACTACGACATTACCAGGCTCCAAATTGAGAAAGCCCGTCTAGCAATCGTCGGGCTTTTTTACGTCTGTAGGAAAGTGAAAATGCAGGTCAAGGTAAAAGGTAATAGGTTAAAGGAAGAGAGTTGATCAGAGCTGACACCACGATATTCTATTGTGTTGTTGCTACGAAGTAGCACACCATGGCTCCAAATTTAGAAAGCCCGATCAGCAATCGTCGGGCTTTTTACGTACGCAGGAATGACACACTAAAGGCCTGTGGTGAGTAAAATGCTAAGGGAGTTCAGCGATTAAGCCCAACGTGATTACTTAGGACTGTGTACAATACTAATCTACTTTGTTGGTGAAGTCATAGTCGTGTGTGACCTTGAATATAGAAGGGGAAGCGTGTACTTCACATCGCTATCAAGTCTAATGTACGCATATATTGCTAGCCTAAATATATAATGTTTAAACGAATCAGCTACAGCTTTTTTAAGGCCTTATAAGATCGCTGTATGCATATAGAAAAACTCATTTAAGTTGGGCTGAAAAGTGACTATGGTCTTTATTTTAGCTATTAGATGATTTTGCAGAATATATTAAAGAAATGATATTTGTGGAATAAACCAAGTAGGATCAAAAACGCCAACTCAAGGTTGGCGTTTCAATTATGAGGTTAAAGGTAATTATTAAACCTTAGGGCCTGCATTTTTAATTTCTTCAGATACGTCGTATTTTGCGAAGTTTTCTGTGAAATCAGCGGCTAGTTTAGCTGCATATTCAGCATACTTTGCTTTGTCTTCCCATGTGTTAATTGGGTTAAGCAGCTTGCTATCAACGCCTGGTACTGCAACTGGTACGTCTAGATTTAGCACGTCAATGTGTTGAGTTTCAACACCAGCTAATTTTCCAGATACGATTGCGTCAACAACAGCACGTGTTGTTGGAATATCGAAACGCTTACCAATACCGTACGGACCCCCTGTCCAGCCTGTATTAACTAGGTAAACTTTAGCGCCGAACTCGCGTACACGCTTCATTAGAAGTTCTGCGTAGACACCTGCAGGACGTGGGAAGAAAGGTGCGCCAAAACAGGTTGAAAATGTAGATTCGATATCACTGGTAGAGCCAATTTCTGTAGAGCCTACTTTTGCAGTGTAACCACTTAAGAAGTGGAATGCTGCAGCTTCTTCGGTTAGTACAGATACTGGAGGAAGGACACCACTTACATCACATGTTAAGAATACAACCGCTTTAGGCTCGCCTGCACGGTTTTCAACTTTGCGTTTTTCAACATGCTCCAGTGGATAAGCTGCACGGCTATTTTGAGTTAGGCTGGTATCATTAAAATCAGGAACGCGATTTTCATCAAGTACGACATTTTCTAAAATTGTACCGAATCGAATAGCGTCCCAGATAACAGGTTCGTTTTTCTGAGAAAGGTCGATACATTTAGCGTAACAACCACCTTCGATATTAAATACACTACCTGGTGCCCAGCCGTGCTCGTCATCACCGATTAAGAAGCGAGTTGGATCGGCTGATAACGTTGTTTTACCTGTACCAGATAAACCAAAGAATAACGCAGTATCGCCTGCTTCGCCTACGTTAGCAGAACAGTGCATTGGTAATACACCTTTCGCTGGTAGTAGGAAGTTTTGCACAGAGAACATCGATTTTTTCATTTCACCCGCGTAGCGCATGCCAGCAAGTAACACCTTACGTTGTGCAAAGTTAATAATAACTGTGCCATCGCTATTGGTACCATCGCGTTCTGGATCACATACAAACGAAGGTACATTCATTACTTGCCACTGAGGGAAGTCTGCTTTGTTGTATGATTCTGGTTGGATGAACATGTTTTTAGCGAAGATATGGTGCCAAGCAGTTTCTGTTGTTACAACCACTGGAAGATAGTGCTCTGGATCAGCGCCAACTTCAAGGTGAGAGATAAAGTGGTCATTGCTTTGCACATGTGCTTCTACACGTGCCCATAACGCGTCAAACTTATCTGCATCGAATGGGCGATTTACATTACCCCATTGGATTTCATTTTCAGTACTTGATTCTTGAACAATAAAACGATCTTTTGGAGAACGACCGGTACGACGACCAGTGTTAGCTACAAAAGCACCATTGGCGGCTAAAGTCCCTTCGCCACGGCTGATAGCGTGTTCGACAAGTTCAGCTGCAGTTAGATCGACAAAACGGGTAGCGCTTGAAGTCATGTTTATACCTAAATTGTGTGAGATTGAACGGGATAGCTCTGGGTCTTAGTAACCTTTAAGCTGCAATTATAGTAACAGATGGATTAAGGATATTCGAGCTTATAAACGCCGTAAAAACATATAAATTAAGGAAAAAACATGAATAATTTCAATGATACCGGTGTCATGAAAAATGCTCAGCTTGTGATACCGGTGTCATTTTTTAGGCACAAAAAAGCCATAAAAAATTATGGCTATTTTGTGCTGTGTTTTATAAAAGTAGATTAGTTAAATATACTTTTTATATCTTGCTCGTTAAACACATAATCTTTTAAACAGTAATGGCAGCTAATTTTAATCTCACCATTTTTTTCAACATCGTCCAAAAGCGCTTGTTGGCCAACATTAACTAAAGCCGTCATCGTTTTTTCGCGGTTACAGCCACATTTAAATTGAATTGGTTGAGGATCAAATACTCGCGGATTATCTTCATGATAAAGACGCGTTAAAATAGTATTGGCATCGAGCTCTAATAGCTCTTCATCTTTAATGGTATTGCTGAGTGCTTCTAAGTGAGCAAAATCTTCAATCGACTTTTGTTTATCAACAGGTAGCACTTGTAAAAATAGCCCACATGCTTTGGCGCTTCCCTCTGTGGTGTCGGTTGCAAACCAAAGGCGCGTTTTTAATTGTTCAGATTGCTCAAAATAGCTTTCTATACATTCACTTAAGGTATCATGCTCTAAAGGCACTATACCTTGGTAACGCTCCCCTTGCGTCGGAGTAATAGTGATAACCATGTAACCTTGGCCTATAAGCTCTCTAACTGTTGACCCTGTCACTTCACTTTGAAGTCGTGCTATGCCACGCATATTTTGTTGGTCGTCACCGTTAATAACGGCATATTTTACCGGCCCATCACCTTGTAGTTGAACGGCAATTTCGCCTTCAAACTTTAATGTTGCTGTTAATAAACAGGTTGCAACAAGCAGCTCACCTAGTAATGCTTTAACGGGCTCTGGGTAATTGTGTTTAGCAATCATTTCATTGTAAGCGTTGTCTATTTGTACGAGTTCGCCACGAACATCGAGATTGTCGAATAAATAGCGATGAAGTAAATCTTGTTGCATGAGCGGCTATACCTAACTTGATTTCATTTTTAAAAGTTCGCGTCTTTGCTTTTTATCAGGCTTTTTAACCGGATGAGGTGCAAAGAAGCTGTTATTTTTGCGTGCGATAGTATTTTCTTCACGCTTAGCAATACTTGCATCAGATTCTTGATACAAGGTCTGTGCAATGGGGGCGCTTTGGCGCTTTTCAAGTATATTTAATACTGTGACAGTTTTTTCATCAACGCCTTGGGCTAGCTTTATAACTGCGCCAATTTCTACAATTTTGCTGGCCTTACTACGTTGACCATTATAATGTACTTTGCCGCCTTGTACCATTTCGCGTGCTATTGCTCGCGTCTTATAAAATCGAGCAGCCCATAACCATTTATCTAACCTGACTTTAAGTTCGCTCGAGTTTTCTGAGTTGTCGTTGAGTTTAGCTTTCTTTGTCATGGAACATCTCTAGTAAATTCGGTTATTAGCTAAATTACCATGAAATAGGTATGCCATGAAGTTATAGCTTGATTCTGTAACTAATGAGGAAGATAAATTAATCTGTTTACAAAGTTTAATATTAGCGTGCTTGTTGAATGAAAAATGAAAAGGTACTATGGCTGGGTGATTTCGCTATAAATTAAAATAAGAACACTACTTATGGAACAGCACGTTCAACAATTTAAACTGCTATTAAACCGTTTGCCACACGCTAAATTAAGCGTGTTAGTTATGGTTTTAGTTATTGTTTATATTGCATTTTTGTCATCAAAGCTCGTTTGGCTTTTATGGCCGCACCCAGTAACAACTCCTCTTGCTCCCAGTAGCTACTCTAGTCAAGTCACGGGCGGCAATAACCAGTCTGTCGATTCGATTATTGGGCAATTTTTATTTGGTAAAGTAAATGTAACAAAAAACACCAATACTGCCCCCCAAGCCAAAGTTATTAATAATGCCCCTGAAACGCGCTTAAGTATAAATTTAACCGGTATTGTTGCTGTGAGTAATGATGATAAAGCGGGGATGGCCATTATTGAATCGCAAGGTCGCCAGGCGAGTTACTTAGTTGAAGATGTTATTCAAGGTACACGTGCAAAGGTATCGCAAATACTCCCAGACCGTGTCATTTTAGATGTAAGCGGCCGCTTTGAAACCTTAATGCTTGATGGGCTCGACTTTACCAAAACGGTGTCTATGCCGGTACTAGCCGCGCGAGATGAGCCTGAGATGGGGCCGTTAGCACCTTCATCGCAAAGTGAAGAGCAGATAGATGCGACTGCCAACCTTGAAGTAAAAGAAGCATTAATAGAAACCCGCGAAGAGCTTTTAGAAGAGCCTGGTAAATTATTTGATTACATACGTGTTGCCCAAGCTATGAATGATGGGGAACTTATAGGTTACCGTTTGAGTCCAGGTAAAGAGCCTGAATTATTTAAACAAATGGGATTACAAAATAACGATTTGGCCGTGGCAATTAACGGCTATCAATTAACTGATTTAAAACAGGCTATGGCAGCAATGAATGAGCTGCGAAATAGTACCGATGCAACTATCACCATAGAGCGTGATGGTGAGCAAATCGATGTGCTTTTTAGTCTGCAATAACTTAGCTTTGGAGTTTTAACATAATGGTTCAGGTGCTACACCTCAAAAAAATTAAAAAAGGGTTAGCTAAGTATGCGGCACTTTTTTTAGCGGCAAGTCTTTCTATGTCGGTTGCTGCTGTTGAATATGCTGCTAACTTTAAGGGCACAGATATTAATGAGTTTATTAATATTGTGGGCAAAAACCTTAATAAAACCATCATTATTGATCCTAACGTGCGTGGCAAAGTTAATGTGCGCAGTTATGAGTTAATGGATGAGGCACTTTATTATCAATTCTTTTTAAATGTATTAGAAGTTTACGGCTATTCAGCTGTTGAAATGGATAACAACATTATAAAAATAGAAAAAAGTTCAGATGCTAAAAAATCCAATGTACCGTTAATTACAACGGACAGCGATGCAGCTGGCGATATGATGATCACTCGGGTTGTACGAGTTAAAAATGTCAGCGTACAAGAGTTAGGCCCTTTGGTTCGCCAGTTTAGTGACCAAAAAGATGGCGGTCATGTTGCTAACTTTAATGCCGCTAACGTGATGATGCTAACAGGACACGCAGCCTCTGTTAATCGTTTGGTAGAAATTATTCGCTCTGTTGACCAAGCGGGTGATAAGCGCGTTGATATTGTAAAACTTAAATATGCAACAGCTGATGATGTGGTATCGGTAGTTGATAATATTTATAAAGACAGTGGCAAGGGCAGCGTTCCTGAGTTTTTAATTCCTAAAGTTGTGGCTGATGGCCGAACTAATAGCGTGATTGTGAGTGGTGAAGGTCAAGCTCGTACCCGCGCCATTGATCTTATTAAACGTCTCGACGGCGAACTTGAAAGCCAAGGTAATACCAAAGTATTTTACCTAAACTACGCAAAGGCAGAAGATTTAGTCAAAGTACTTCAAGGTGTGAGTAAATCGCTGGCAGAGGATTCAAAAGGCGGAGCAACCAACAATGCGCGTAGTAGTAATAGAAACGACACGAGTATTGAAGCACATCCTGATTCTAACTCACTCGTCATTACCGCTCAGCCAGATACGATGCGTTCACTTGAATCGGTTATTGAGCGTTTAGATATTCGCCGCGCACAAGTATTAGTAGAAGCCATTATTATTGAAGTCATGGAAGGTGATGGCGTTAACTTTGGCCTGCAATGGATTTCAGAGCAAGGTGGGATGCTACAATTTAATAATGGTACAACAGTACCTGTTGGTTCGTTAGCCGTAGCGGCAGAACAAGCCCGTGATAAAACGGTAACTAAAAATATCATTGGTACTGAATCAGGTACTGTCACCAAATATGATGAAACAACTGAAGGTGACTACGGCCCACTAGCATCATTACTCGGTGGTATTAATGGCTTAGCCATGGGGGTAATTAAAAATGACTGGGGCGCAATTGTTCAAGCTGTTTCAACCGACACTAATTCGAATATTCTAGCGACTCCATCTATTACTACAATGGATAACGAAGAAGCATCTATTTTAGTTGGTCAAGAAGTGCCAATCATTACTGGTTCGCAAACAGGTAGTAACAACGAAAATCCATTTCAAACGGTTGAGCGTCAAGAGGTGGGTATTAAACTTAAAGTAACCCCTCAAATTAATGATGGTTCAGCGGTGCAGTTGACCATAGAGCAAGAAGTTTCAAGTGTTAGTGGCGCAACAGCAGTCGATATTTCGGTGAACAAGCGCGCAATTAAAACTACTGTAATGGCCGATGATGGCGGTATGGTGGTATTGGGTGGCTTGATTGATGAAGATGTACAAGAGAGCGTTTCAAAAGTGCCACTATTAGGCGACATTCCTATTTTAGGCCACTTGTTTAAGTCAACTAATACAACAAAGCGAAAACGTAATCTAATCGTGTTTATTAGACCGACCATTATTCGCGATGGCATTAGTATGAATAAGCTCAGCTTTAGTAAATATAACTTTATTCGCGGTGAGCAATTTAAAAAGCGTGAAGATGGCATTAACTTAATGCCAATGTCTGATACGCCTATTTTACCTGAGTGGAATGACGAATTAGTGTTACCACCTACGTACGAAGAGCATTTACGCAAACAAAATGCACAAGAGCGTAACAATGACTAATGCGATAGAAGATATTAATCAAGACGTTGTTCATCCAGCTGCACATAACAACGATGAAATGCTTGAACAAGAGGATTTAATTGAGCTGCCTGCAAAGCGTTTGCCGTTTTCATATGCAAGGCGGGTGGGTGCGTTACTTAGTAAACATAAGGATAACCGAGTTGTTTACTACCGTGGCGAGTTGGATATTGATGTATTGCTAGAAGTGCGCCGCATTGCAGGACATGGCTTCACACTTGAGCAACTAGAAGATGATAAATTTGAGTTATTACTAGAAGCATCGTATCAACGTGACAGCTCAGAAACTCAGCAAATGATGGAAGACATTGGTAACGAGGTTGATTTATTCTCGCTGGCTGATGAGCTTCCTCAAACTGAAGATTTACTTGCTGGTGATGACGACGCGCCTATTATCAAACTCATTAATGCCATGTTGAGTGAGGCCATTAAGGAAGGCGCATCTGATATCCACATTGAAACGTTTGAACAAGAACTGGTTATTCGTTTTCGAGTGGATGGCGTACTCAAAGAAGTTTTAAAACCTAATCGTAAATTAGCCTCTTTGCTGGTATCGCGTATTAAAGTAATGGCCAAACTCGATATTGCAGAAAAACGTATACCGCAAGATGGCCGTATTAGTTTACGTATTGCAGGGCGTGCAGTAGATGTGCGTGTATCGACTATGCCATCGAGCTTTGGTGAGCGAGTCGTATTGCGTTTGCTTGATAAAAACAATGCGCGTTTAAACCTTGAAGATTTAGGCATGACCGCGAAAAACCGAGAGCTATTTGCTGATTTAATTAGTAAGCCTCACGGTATAATCTTAGTTACAGGCCCTACAGGCTCTGGTAAAAGTACTACTTTATATGCCGGTATGAGCCAAATTAACTCGCGGGATCGCAATATTTTAACGGTTGAAGATCCCATTGAGTATGAAATCCCAGGTATTGGCCAAACACAGGTTAATACCAAGGTTGATATGACTTTTGCCCGTGGCCTACGCGCTATTTTACGTCAAGATCCTGATGTGGTTATGGTTGGTGAAATACGTGACTTAGAAACCGCTCAAATTGGTGTACAAGCATCGCTGACTGGTCACTTAGTTATGTCTACATTGCATACCAATACCGCCTCAGGTGCAATTACCCGTATGGAAGATATGGGTGTTGAGCCATTCTTATTATCGTCATCATTACTCGGCGTATTGTCACAGCGCTTAGTACGTACCTTATGCAATAGCTGTAAAGAAGGGCATATTGCAGATGAGCGTGAATGTGAATTACTCGGCGTACCGTTTGATAATGCTCCGACGATTTACCGCGCGGTAGGGTGTGAAGAGTGTAACTTTAACGGTTATCGTGGTCGTACAGGTATTCACGAATTATTAGTCGTTGATGAAACTATTCGTGAAATGATCCACAGCGGTAAAGGTGAGCAAAGCGTAGAGAAATATATTCGTAAACGCAGCCCAAGTATTCGTCAAGATGGCTGCAGCCGCGTACTTGCGGGTAAAACAACGCTTGAAGAAGTATTACGCGTAACCCGTGAGGAAGGCTAACAATGGCGGCGTTTGAATACCGTGCATTAGATGGCCGGGGAAAAGAAAAAAAAGGAATTTTAGAAGCGGATACAGCAAAGCAAGTTCGCCAACTTTTACGCGATCAAAAGCTAACCCCCCTCGAGGTGGTGCCAGCTGCTCAAGATGATAAACAAGTTCGAGGTCAAAAAGCGCCATTATTAGGCTCTTTATTTAAGCCGACAATATCAACGTCAGATCTTGCTTTGATTACACGTCAACTTGCGACCCTAATTCAGTCAGCCTTACCCGTTGAGGGTGCCGTGATGGCGGTTGCTGAGCAGTGTGAAAAACCACGGCTAAAACGTATGTTAATGTCTGTGCGCTCTAAAGTGGTGGAAGGGTATACGCTTGCTGATGGGATGAGTGAATTTCCGCATGTATTTGACGATTTATACCGTGCAATGGTGGCCGCAGGTGAAAAGTCAGGTCACTTAGATCAAGTACTTAACAGATTGGCTGATTACACCGAGCAACGCCAACACATGCGTAGCCAAATTACGCAAGCGATGGTGTATCCCATTATTTTGGTCGTGTTCGCTATTGGTATTGTTTCAGTATTATTAGGTACTGTGGTGCCTAAAATACTAAAAACGTTTGAAAAAACCAAACAAGTATTACCTTGGACAACCGAATGGGTCATGGCGGGTAGTCATTTTGTACAAAATTATTGGTTTGTTAGTTTATTAGCGATCACGGCGATTGCTATTGGAATTAAATACGCACTTAAAAAACCTAAAGTACGGTTTTGGTGGGATGCAAAAGTATTACATATGCCAGGCATAGGTAAGGTTGCTAGAGGTATTAACACGGCGCGCTTTGCCCGTACATTAAGTATTTTATCGTCAAGCTCAGTGCCGCTACTTGAAGGAATGCGTATTTCAGGTGGGGTGTTGGTTAACGAAAAAATAAAGCAAGCAGTGGCAGATGCCGCAGAAAGAGTCAGTGAAGGGGCGAGTCTTCGTGCTTCACTACAGCAAACTAAGTTGTTTCCACCAATGATGCTACATATGATAGCCAGTGGTGAAAAGTCCGGTGAACTTGAGCAAATGTTAGAGCGTGCTGCTAACAATCAAGATCGCGAGTTTGAAAGTATGGTTAATGTGTCATTAAAATTATTGGAACCGGCAATGATTGCCTCTATGGCAGTGATTGTGCTTTTCATAGTAATGGCAATTTTGCAGCCAATTATGGCAATGAACAAGGCCGTAGGTCTTTAAGTATTTTTTATATTAATGATTTAAACAAATCATTTTTGCTTAGTGTTTTTAGAATAACGAGGTAATAACGTGAATAAACAATCAGGTTTTTCTTTATTAGAAGTCATGGTGGTACTGGTTATCATCGGGATGATCATGTCGATTGTGGCACCTAATATTATGGGCCAGCAAGAAGAAGCGGCTATTGATAAAGCGCATTTAGATATTCAGCAGTTAGAAGATGCTATGAGTTTGTACAAGCTTAAAAATAAAAGCTACCCAAGTACAGAGCAAGGTTTAGAGGCATTAGTTACTAAAACCAGTATTGAGCCCATTCCAAAGCGTTTTCCTGATGGTGGCTTTATTAGCAAGTTACCGGAAGATCCATGGGGTAATAATTATCAATTAATCAGCCCTGGAGAAATAGGTAAATTTGATATCTTTTCGATGGGTCCAGATGGCGAACCAGCCACCGAAGATGACATTGGTAATTGGGATGAAGATAAGCAGTAATGACCAATAACTTTACCATGCACTTAAACATAATACATTGGGGCTTGCCATGCAGGTAAGCCCTAAGCACCTGAGTGCAAAGCATTATGGTTTTAGTTTAATAGAAATTTTAGTGGTATTGGTGATCATCGCCTTTGCCACCAAAATGGTGGTATACAGCTTAGATGGCGGCGCTGAAGAAGCGTTAGACAAGCAAGCAAATAGGCTGCATACCACCATTAATGCCGCATCGGAATTTGCGGTGCTTAATCAAATAGAATTAGGCCTTTTAGTTGAGCAAAATACGCTTGAATTTTTAGTGTTTGATGGCGAAAAATGGATTAGCTTTGATCGTGAAGCTTTATTTAAGCCAATTGAGATCGAACCCCAATTTAAATTAACACTTAATCTTGAAGACCTACCTTGGGCACAAGATAACTTACTAGAGCAGTCAAATTGGCGTGAGCTAATGAGTGGTAACAATGAAGACAGTTTATTAGAGCTTAAAAAGTTAAAAGTACCGCAAGTGCTTATTTTATCCTCTGCCGATGTAAGTGCGTTTCAGCTCATGCTTGAATTAAAAGATCAGCCAGAGCCGGTGTACTTTATTGAAGGTAAATTTGCAGCCCCAGTCGATTTTCGTCGAGAGCCCCAATAATGAAAAAATACCACGGGTTTACATTATTAGAAGTCTTAGTTGCACTGAGTATTTGTGCCATGGCGGGTATTGCGGCAATGCAAGCAACCGGTGAGCATATTCATCACTTATCAAGTATTGAAGAACAAACGTATGGCTCATGGGTCGCTGAGAATGTATTGGTAGAACAACGAACGAAAGGCGAAAAATGGCAAGGTAAAAATGGTACCCGCGGCAGTGAGATGATGGCGGGTATTGAATGGTTTTGGCGCCAAGATGTTGTGCCCACTGCCGACAAGAGCTTTGTAAAAGTCACTATTAATGTGTTTACGGATGATAAGTACGAAAATTCAATTTATGAGTTAAGCACTTACTTAAATAAAGGTAAGCTTTAAGTGAAGCAGCGCGGTTTTACATTATTAGAAGTGATGGTGGCACTAGGTGTGTTGGCGTTTGTGATTATGGCCACCCACCAAATACTTGATACCACAACGCGAGCTAAACAAGCATCAGATGAAAAAATTGCTGAACTAAATGGGTTACAAACAGCCTTCAGGCTAATGGATCAAGACTTTAGCCAAATGACTAAACGCCAAGTGCGTAATGAAGCTGGAGATTTTCAAGAGGGATACTTACTTGCTGGACGCTACATTTTAGAAAGCCAGCTTGATGGTATTGCCTTTGTACGTGATGGTTGGATGAATCCCATTAACTTACTCCCTCGCTCAGAGTTACAAGCTGTTGGTTATCGCGTCATTGATGACAAGTTAGAACGCGTATATCGCATTTATGTCGATCAACTCGATAATATGGAGCCTCGTAGCCAAGTTATTTTAGCCGCAGTCGAAGAGCTTAAATTTGAGTTTTTAGATGGTAGCGGTAAGTGGCAAGAAGACTGGCAAATTAAGGCATTACCTAAAGCCGTTGCGGTAACTATAAAGCAAATGGATGCGGAGCCTATCAGGCGTGTGTTTTTAGTGCCAGGACTCGGTAAAGAGCTACCTAAACCAGTAACTGAGGGGACTAACCCGTCGCAACCTAATGGCCGGGGTACGCCTTGATGAACCAACAATCTTCGCGCGGCGCGGCTTTGGTTATTGTGTTATTTATTGTAGCGCTTGCAGCTATTTTAGCCGTTGAAATGAGTGCTAATTTAATGGTGCAAGTACAAAGAAGTACCAATTTACAAAGTCAGCAACAAGCGAAATGGTATGCCTATGGTGCTGAAGAGCTAGCAATTAAAGGTTTAATTCAAAGTAAAAAAGACGATCCTGAAAAAACCACATTAGCGCAGCCCTGGGCAAAGCAAGGCGATGTAAAGTACCCTGTTGAGAACGGCACTTTAAGCGGCCAGTTGACTGATTTACAAGCGTGTTTAAATTTAAACGCGCTTGGGGTTGAGCCAGACCCAAATAGCGGTAATAAAACTAACCCAGCACATAAAGCGTTGTTTGCTATTTTAGAAAATATAGATGATTTACCCAGTGATGAATCAGAAGAAGGGATGGCCGACAGTGTGTTTGATTGGCTTGATGAGAACAGTATAACCTATCGCTCTGGTGCCGAAGAGGGGGAGTATTTATCTCGTCAGTTTCCATATATGACGGCTAATAGCTTATTTGCATCGGTGTCTGAACTGCGTTTAATTAAAGGGTTTAATCCTTTGGTTATGGAAAAAGTGCTGCCTTTTGTCTGTGTGATCCCAGGTAGTACGTTACTTTCAATTAATGTTAATACAGTCACTGAAGAGCAAGCTTTATTGCTCAGTGGCCTAATAGACGAACTGAGTGTTTCGGGTGCTCAAGCGGTAATTGCAGCGCGACCTGAAAATGGCTTTGATAATATTGAAGAGTTTTTTGAGTCTGTTAAACAACAAGGCGGCAAAAATATCAAAGCAGTAGAAAAGCTTTTTAGTTTAAAAAGTGAATATTTTAAATTACAAACGCAGGCAAAATTTGTTGATTTGCGTTTTTCGATGACCACATTACTGTATGCCAGCAATGGCGAGGTAACGATACTGGCGCGAAAATTTGGAGGCGTACAGTGACAGAGATACTGTTGATCCGCACGGGTCAAACCGAACAAGACTTGCTTAACTGGTTAATATACTCACCACAAGAACAAGAAATAATAGCCAGTGGCGAGTTACAAAATGCCAGCCAGTTAAGTGAACTAACTGAAAAAGCATCAACCCGAGAGCTCGTGGTACTTTTACCATGTGACCAAGTGCAATTAAAAACGGTGATACTGCCAACTAAATGGAACCGTAAGCTAGAGCAAGCACTGCCTTATATGCTCGAAGAGGATATTGCCTGTGATATAGACGATATCTATATAGCGCTAGGGGAGCCGACAATGGTTGAAGCGCAGCATGCAATTAGGGTTGCGCTAATGAATCGCGATTGGTTTGAGCACTGGTTAGAGGTGTTTGAGCAACACCAGCTCACTGCTCATAAAATAGTGCCGGATGGCTTGTTATTGCCCAGTGCAGAAGAGCCTTGTGTAGCGGCAATTGAGCTCAACAAGCAATGGCTATTTAAAAAAGGTGACTGGCATATCGGTGCGGTTGAAAGCAGCTGGTTAAAGGAATATCTAACGGCTTTAGGTAACCCTGATATAAAACATTACAGCCCTGCAGAGCAATTTCCTGAAACGCTTACCTTGCATCCGCAAACCAGTGATTATGAGCTGCCGTTAGCATTATTTGCTAAGCAGTTAGATCAGCTTAAATTTAATTTGCGTCAAGGGCCTTACACGATTAAAAAGAAAACGGCTTTATGGTGGGGTTACTGGAAAAGTGCCACCATAATTAGTGTTATTGCTTTGCTATCGAGTGTGGCTATTAAAGCGGTTGAATTACATCAGCTTAATTCGCAGCTTGAGGTAGCTAAATCACAAGTAGTAGAGCGATTTCAAAAAGCCTTTCCAGGCACGCGGGTGCGCCCTCACTTAATTAAAAATCAAATACAGGGAGCACTGGATAAAGTGCAAGGTACGAGCGATGCTGGCTTTTTAGATTTAACCAGCAAGCTGGTGAGTGTATTTTCACAAGTGAGCGAATTTACACCGCAAACCTTACGTTTTGATAAGCGCCGTAATGAATTACGTATTCGTGCTCGTGCAAAAGACTTTCAAACCTTTGGTAAGGTTAAAGCCATTCTTGAGCAGCAAGGTGTGACTGTTGAGCAGGGGTCGTTAAATAATGATGGTGATTATATCGTCGGCGAAATTAGACTGCGAGGTGCACAATGAAACAGCAGTTCATGAAATATTGGGGTTCATTAAAAGAACAAGAGCAGCAGTTAATAATGGTTGCGGGTGGTGTATTTATTATTTTTGTTTTGGTAATGGGTATATTTAGACCCTTAAATACGGCAATAGAAAATGCGCAACAATCACAAATAAAACAACAAGAATTGCTAGCATGGGTAGACGACAGTATCGTTAAACTTAAAGCAGCAGGTAAAGCGCAAGCGGTGAGCAATCAAAACCTCAGCCAAATAGTGAATAATACGCGCGGTCGTTACAGCATTAATATTAGTAAAATGCAGCCAAATGATAATTCACTTCGTTTAACACTCGACTCAGTGGAGTTTAATCAATTAATCCAATGGATTGACGAGCTGGTTAATCAGCATGGTTTAAGCGTAGAAAATTTAGATTTAAGCCAAAATGATAAATCCGGTTATGTACGCGTTAGCCGTTTAGTATTAGAGAAGTAGTTAATGAAAAAAATAATAATTTTATCCATCGTTTTTGTAATTAGCTTTCTTGTTTTTAGCGTTATTAAATTGCCCGCTGCAGTGGCTTTAAATTTTGCTAAACCTTACTTACCTGCGCAGTTAGAGGTAGGGCAAACTTTTGGTACGCTATGGCAAGGTCAAATAATGCAGCTTCGCTTTCAAGGTGAACAGTTGAACAATGTACGTTGGGATATATCAGGCTGGTCAATCTTTAAAGCTCAAGTAAATACTAACTTACGTTTTGGTAATCCTCGCGAACGTGATGACATTTCTGGGTATGCAGATATTAGTTATTCTCTCACAAATGATGAACTTAGAATAACTGATACTGTAGTGCGTTCAACGGTTGAGCGCGCTATGCAGCGCATTGATTTACCGTTACCGGTTACTGCTAAAGGACGCGTTATTTTAGAGCTCGATGAATACGTTTCAGGCGCTCCTTATTGCCAATCATTACAAGGTGAAATAGCCAGCCCTGATATTGATGTGCAAGGGCTAACTGGCTGGTTTAATATAGGCGATTTAAGCGGTAAGTTAAGTTGTAAGTCGGGCGATGTAGCCATACTTATTGAGCCAAATAATAGATTAGGGTTAGAGGCTGATGCTACACTAAAAGCCAATTTTGATTTTAAAGTAGCGGGATATGTTAAACCTGATCTCACTTTACCGAAAGAAGTTCATGACGCGGTGAAGTTTTTAGGTAGACCAGATAACCAAGGTCGGTATCCACTTAAATTTTAATATTTTATAAAAAAGAGTTTTAATGCAAATACCTCAGTTTACTGAGCAGCACGCCAAACTGCTCAGCGAGTTTTTAACTACCCAGCCCGGCGCTATGAGCCTTATTCAAAGCCAAGGTTATTTATTTGGCACTATTTGTTCACCTGAGCCATTAGAAGTACATCAATGGTTAGAGCAAATTCTACCTAATACCGCCAATGACCTTGATGAAGACATGTTGTTTTTGTTTATGGCATTACATCATCAAGTAAGTGAACAAGTATTTGAACTTGGTTATAAGTTACCCGCTGAGTTTGACCGTGAGTTTTGTCAGCAGTGGTCTGCAGGTTTTTTAACTGCAAGCCAAACGTATACTCATAAGTTACTCCAGAGTGAGCAACTAGATATTCAATACAAGCAAGCGCTTGAAAGTGCACAGGCGACTCTTAGCTTTTTTGCATTAGATAAACCAACGATTGCAAAGATTGCACAGCAAAATAATATCGATGAATTACATTTGTGTGCGCAGCAGTATGAATTAATGGGCGACTTTGCGTTAGGTTTTGCTGAACTTATAGAAATTGTCGCGCTTAATAGTGGTTTGTATACCGATGAAGGGTGGGATGAATAAGTAGGTAAAGCCTTAAGCGCCAATCTCTAATTCAATATCAGTGCAACCTTGTTTGCACTGTATTACTCCCTTACCAGGTTCGCTGGTGGCTAAATTTAACGTTAATACACCCTGGCAATGCTCACATTTAAGTGTTTTACCTTGTGCCAACTGCTTAAGCATAGTGCGGTGCTTGTGAAATGAGTTACTTGCTTTTTTATTTAATCCAGAAAAATCCATTATTTCACTCTCGCTTGCGCTAATGACTCTTTGATAATGCGACATACCGTTGTTAAACGTTCTGAATAAAAGTAAAGGTTTAGATCGCCTTGACGACAATAGCGTAGTTCAAACAACTTTACTGACTCATCATTGGTAAAGGTTTTATCAATATAGTCTTCTTCGGATCTTGAAAGTGCTAACTGTTTATTAATTTTGTTTCTTGTCATGGTTGCGACAGGAAAACGATCGACTTTAGTTGTGCTGCTTAACAAGCCTATACCATCACCGAGTAAGCGCTCACGAGGCTCTTTTACCAAGGGGTGATCAATGGTAAAAAATGCTAGGATCACAACCACTAGTATAAAAAATTTCTTCATAAATACACAAACCTTGATCCAAACAACACGTTAGTAGCCGGCAAGTGTAATAAAATACACCTTAAAAGCAAGTCACAAGTTGAATAAATTATTAGCAATCTAGTCAGTAATTTTAGCCAATATGCGTATAATAAGAGGAGTAATTAGATATTTCTGAAATATCTGAAAGTATACAAGTGCGACCTAAAGCGTATTATGTTTAGCATGTAAGTTGCTACACTTAGGCGAAAAGTACAAAAAGATTGCTGAATTTTTATTTCCTAGCGGCGTTGAGGAACTTCAATGGATAAGCAAATTAAAGTAAAAAACATACCAACAGAGGTTAAGATCCAAAAACCCGATCTGAGCCGTCAAGAAGATAGATTTAACCCACGCAACCGTATTTATGTGCGTGCTGTTTCAGGACTCCATCAATTACTAAGACAACGTATTGGCTTTTTAGGCATGCTGGCGTTTATGTTATTGCCATGGATCAACTTTAACGGTCAACAAGCTGTTTTATTTGAGCTAATGGAGCAAAAATTTAATATTTTTGGCTTAACCCTGTGGCCACAAGATTTCACCATTCTTGCATTTATATTTATGCTAGCAGCGTTTGCCTTATTTCTGGTTACCACTTTTTATGGTCGAGTGTGGTGTGGCTATACATGTCCGCAAACAGTATGGACCTTCATTTTTATTTGGTTTGAAGAAAAGTTTGAGGGCAGCGCTAACCAACGTAAAAAGTTAGATCAACGGCCGATGGATTTTGACAAGTTCTGGCGTAAAACAGCTAAGCACACTAGTTGGGTATTATTTTCTTTATATACTGCGTTAACGTTTGTTGGTTACTTCACGCCTATTCGCGAACTACTGCCTGAATTTGTTACCTTTAATGTAGGCGGTTATGCCTTAGTTAGTATCATTGTATTTACTATTTGTACTTATGGTAACGCTGGGTGGATGCGAGAAATTATGTGTTTACATATATGCCCGTATTCACGTTTTCAGTCAGCAATGTTTGATAAAGACACCTTTACTGTAAGCTATGATGAAACTCGTGGTGAAAACCGAGGGCCACGTTCTCGTAAACAAGACCCTAAAGAGTTAGGTTTAGGTGACTGTATTGACTGTAACTTGTGTGTGCAGGTTTGCCCAACCGGGATTGATATTCGTAATGGTTTGCAATATGAGTGCATAAACTGTGGCGCTTGTATTGATGCCTGTGACGGCGTAATGGATAAAATGAATTACCCTCGAGGCCTTATCTCTTACACCACCGAGCGTAATTTAGAAACACCGGAGAATAAAACCCATCCGCTGCGTCCAAAGCTGATTGGTTACAGTGTTATTTTAATCTTACTTACCGGTGCGCTGGTTGCTAATATCGCCATGCGTAAAACCATGGACTTTGATATTATTCGCGACCGTAATCAGTTGTATCGTGTCGATTTTAATGGTTTAGTTGAAAACACCTACACCTTAAAAGTAATTAACAAAGCACAATACGAGCAAACATTCTCTATTGATGTAACAGGGTTAGATAATTATAAATACTTAGGTGATACTACCTTTACAGTAAACGCTGGTGAATCGCATAATGTACCGCTATCACTGGTAATGGATCCTTATGATTTAAAAGCGCCAATGACCGAGTTTAACTTTGTGTTGTCGCCAATAAACGAGCCCGATAATAAAATATCGCAGCCAAGCAACTTTTTTAAGGCACGATAAGTCGCTTTATTAAAGGCAAACGAGCACTGTTATTAACAAAAAAGCGGGATATTCCCGCTTTTCTTTTATATAAGAAGTATATGAGTAAATTTAGCTTTATTGACTTAACTCCAGATCTTATTTTGGATGCCATAGAAAGCGTGGATATTTATGCTGAGTCAGGGTTGTTAGCGCTAAATAGCTACGAGAATCGGGTATATCAATTTGTAGCCGAGGGTGCAAAGCGTTACGTCGTTAAGTTTTATCGCCCTGAGCGCTGGAGCAAAGCGCAAATTCAAGAAGAGCATGACTTTGCTTTTGAACTAGCCGCCGCTGAAGTACCGGTGGTGGCGCCAATAAAACACAATGGGCAAAGCTTGTTTGAACATCAAGGGTATTTGTTTACTTTGTTCCCAAGTGTAGGCGGGCGTTTATTTGAGGTGGACAATTTAGATCAACTCGATGTGCTCGGGCGTTTAATCGGTCGTATGCATCAAGTAGCCAAAACGAAACCCTTTACCCAAAGACCGACCGTTACCTGTGATGAATATTTAGATACAGCTAAAGTTCATTTACAAAAAAGTAAGTTAGTCCCTATGGGATTAGAGACTTCCTTTTACACTATTTTAGATTTAGTCATTGCTCAAACTCAACAGCAATATAAAAATGTAGAAGGCATTCGCTTACATGGTGACTGCCATGCTGGTAATATCCTATGGGCAGGAGATGCATTAATGTTTGTTGATTTAGACGATAGCCGTCAAGGTCCTGCAATTCAAGATTTATGGATGATGCTCAGTGGCGATCGACAAACACAGCTGTTACAGTTAGACACTTTAGTGAATGCATATGAAGAGTTTTGCGATTTTGATCACTCACAACTTAAGCTGATCGAACCGCTTCGGGCTATGCGTATGATTCATTACATGGGGTGGGTTGCAAAACGTTGGAGTGATCCTGCTTTTGTACGGAACTTTTCATGGTTTGCAGATGACAAATACTGGGAGCAACAAATTTTAGCGCTTAAAGAGCAGTTTGCAGCTTTGCAAGAAGCCCCGTTAAAATTATTGCCATAATATTTTTATTTAAAAAGAAGTATAACGAGATATTCATGCTTAAAAAATTAAAACTAAGTTTACTGATCCTATGTTTACCTTTTGCAGCATTAGCTGCTAACTTTGAAGCGGGTAATCAATACACTGTAATTGATGTTGAAAAAAGTAAAACCCCGAATGTAACCGAGTTTTTCTCTTTCTATTGCCCACATTGTTTTAAATTTGAGCCGGTAGCCAAAGGGATTGCAGAAAACTTACCTGAAGGGGCTGAATTTGTAAAAAATCATGTCAACTTTTTGGGAGGCGTTTCACCACAAGCCCAAAGTAATTTAAGCTTTGCTTACTTAATCGCAAAGAAACACGGTCAAGCTGAAGCGGTAACAGCGCAAATTTTTAAAAGCATTCATATACAACGTGCGCCATTAACTGAAATTAAAGACGTTAAAAAGTTATTAGAGCTTAATGCAATTGATAACACGACATTTGATAACGACATCGCCAGTTTGCCTATCATAGCAGCTGAACGTGCCATGCAAGATAAACAGAATAAATATTCTGAACTTGGTGCATTAACTGGCGTGCCTACATTTATCGTAAATGACAAATACAAAATCAATATTAATACAATCAAGAGCCAACAAGAACTTGATGAGTTAATTAGCTTTTTACTAAAACTATAATTTTTGGAGCACCACAATAATGATCAAATTAGTTAAAGCAGGGTTACTTGCTGTATTACTCCCTTTAGCTGCAACCAGTTTTGCTGCCACTTACGAAGAGGGCGTGCATTACGATGTCGTCTCTGATCGTGCAACCAGAAAACCAGAAGTAAAAGAGTTTTTCTCTTTTTACTGTCCTGCATGTAATAACATGGAACCACTGCTGGCCGAGATCAAACCTAAGCTAGATAAAAACGTAAAGTTTAAGAAAAGCCATGTAGATTTTGTGGGTGTACGTGACCCAGAACATCAAACCATGATCAGCCAAGCATTAGCTACAGCTGAAGTACTACCTCAAAAAGATAAAATTATTTCAGCGATGTTTGATCATATCCATGCAAAGCGTGCACGATTTAATGAGTTGGCAGATGTAAAAGATGTATTTTTAGCGCAAGGCGTAGATGGCGACAAGTTTGATAAATTATTTGAAAGCTTCTCGGTACGTACACTTAGCTCTAAAATGAAACGCGACCAAGATTACTTTAAAGGCAAAGGAGCACTTCGTGGCGTTCCTACGTTTATCGTTAATGGTAAATACAAGCTTAACTTAGGTGGCGAGTCAGGCATTTCATCGCCAGAAGATGTAAGCGCACTTATTAACTACTTAGCAAATAAATAAGTAGTTTAGTGAAATAAAAAAGCTCCGAAAGGAGCTTTTTTATTTGGAGAAGAAAATTCATTATGGAAAAAATTTTAATCTCAAGTTGTTTGTTAGGTTTGCCAGTTCGTTATGATGGTAAAGGACAAACAATATTGCACCCTCAACTTAATTTGTGGCAAAAGCAAAATAGATTAATTGTATTTTGTCCTGAGATTGCTGGTGGTTTACTCGTGCCTAGAGCGCCCGCTGAGATAAAGCAAAATCGAGTTATTACAAATACTGCTGAGGATGTAACAAGTGCATTTGAAGCTGGCGCTAATAAAGCATTAGCCCTTTGTAATAAGCATAATATTCGCTTTGCTTTACTAAAAGAGTCTAGTCCTTCGTGTGGCCGTAATACAATTTATGATGGAAGCCATAGTGGGGTGAAAGTAAAAGGCATGGGGCTGACCGCTAAGTTATTGGTAAAGAATCAAGTTAAAGTATTTAGTGAAGAGCAAATACCAGCACTTATCAAGGCGCTGGTATTATAGTATTAGATTTTATTTTTTCTGTAAAAATACACCAGATTCAATATGGTGTGTGTAAGGGAACTGATCAAATATTGCAAAGCGCTTAACCTCATGGGTTTGCGTTAAGTGTTCAAGGTCACGCTCTAATGTGTCTGGGTTACATGAGATATAAATAATATTTTCATAATTAGCCACTAAGTCACACGTAAGCGTGTCCATGCCTGCTCTAGGCGGGTCGACTAAGATGGTTTGGCAGTTGTAACTACTCAAGTCAATGCCATCTAAGCGAGAGAAAGTACGCTCGCCTTTCATTGCCTGAGTAAACTCTTCGCTCGACATGCGAATAATATCTAAGTTAGTTACTTGGTTTTGAGCAATATTATATTGCGCTGAATGCACCGACGATTTTGATATTTCCGTCGCCAGCACTTTATTAAATGAACCAGCAAGTGCAATAGAAAAGTTTCCATTACCACAATACAGCTCTAGTAAATCATTGTTTAGTGGTTTACATAACTCTTGTGCCCACTCTAACATTTTAATATTCACCTTCGCATTAGGCTGAGTAAAGCTATTTTCTACCTGTTGATAGATTAGCTCTTGGCCATTCACCATTAAGCGCTCAGTAACAAAGTCATCGCCCAATTTTTCTTTTTGCTTACGTGCACGGCCAATAAAGTCAATTTTGTACTGGCTACTTAGCTTTTCCTTTAAGGCATTGATCTCAGTTAACCAGTGTTCATCAAGTGGCTTGTGATATAGCAAGCTCACTAAAATTTCACCACTGAGGGTTGATAAATAATCTATTTGAAATAATTTACGACGTAGTACTTCGCAGCCTTTTAAATTATCAATCATCACCTGCATAATTTCACCTACTAAAGGAGCTGCAGGGTCAAAGGTATCAACACGTATTTTATCTTTTGTTTGTTGATCAAACATAATATGAAACAGATCGTCACCATCGTGCCATACTCTAAATTCTGCACGTTGGCGGTAGTTAATGGGCTCAGAGCTAAATACTTCTAACTGTTTTACACCGAAACGTTGAAATTGCTCTGTAATACGCTGCTCTTTTTCATTTAATTGTGCATCGTACTGCGTGGTATCTATATTTATAACTGCCATTAACGGTATAACCTTATCGTTGAGATCTGTTTATCGGCGCTATTGTAGGGAGCGAAGCGTATTTGTCTAGTTTTGATCAAATATAGTGAGCTTTTTTTGAGCATTTTACTACAGTATAGGCTTACTTGGCCGATATAAGAGTAAGTCTAAATAGGAGTCTTCTCATGAAAATAGGTAACTTTAGTTTTGTTCCAAACAGTAATGCTAATAAATACAATACTAATCAAGCAATGCCACAGCCTAAAATAGACTCGCCACTAACTAGTTATCAGCAACGAGGAAAAGAACTGGCTGCTGCCGTATTAGGTGACAAAATGGCAAAAGAACTAGGTTTGCCGGTCGCTGAAACCAAAAAGGACAAACCACTGTTTGATTTTAATGAAGTCGTTAAAAATGTTTTAGACTTTGTAACAAGCTCGGTAAATAAAGCCAAAGCCAATGGTGCTAATGATGAGAAACTACAAGATATACTTAGCCAGGCACGTAAAGGAGTGCAGACGGGTGTTGATGAGGCTGTGGATGAACTAAAAGGCATGGGGGTATTCAATCAAGACCTTGAAGAGGGTATTGATAAATCAAAAGAGGGTATTTTTAGTGGCCTCGATAAATTTGAGCAGAACTTATTTAACCCACAACCTGCAAGCGTTACTGTTAGCCAGGCGCAATATGTAAGTTTAAGCAATAGTGCTGATTATACATTTACCACAGCAGAAGGTGATGAGGTGAGTATTAGCTTTGCAGATGCTTACCAATCGCAATCATCTAGTCGCTATCAAAAAACAGATGATTCACAATCATTTAGTACGCAATTTTCTGAATCCCGTGAGCTCTCTTTCTTGATGTCAGTAAACGGTGAGCTTAATGAAGACGAGCAGCAAGCCATAAATGATTTAATGGCAGAGTTACAAGATGTCAGTAAAACCTTTTTCAGTGGCGATTTAGATAAAGCATTTGAACAAGCCCAAGAACTCAGTTTAGGGAATGAACAGCTGGTGGCATTCTCAATGGACTTACGTCAAAGCAAAACCGTTGCTGCCATTAAAGAGTATGAACAAATTAAGCCAGCATCAGAAAAAGCCATTGCCGAAACTGTTGCCCCTTTTAATGATGATCTAAAATCGGCTTACTCTAAAGCGCAAACCCTAGGATTAGAAAGTCAGCTATCAGGTATCATTCAATGGCTAAATCAAGATCAACAAGAAATAGATAAACTGGTTGATTACACTAACACCATGTTTGAAAACTTAGATAAATTAAACGCCGCTACTGCAAAGCTAGGCACTGAGTAAAACTACTTTCTTTTACAAAAGCCACATGGCAAACTGCCGTTCTTAGTAAAGAGTAGGAATGGTAGTTTGTCAGCGCACATCATGGTATTTGATTCAGGTATAGGTGGAACCACCGTGCTTGAGCATATTCAGCAAAGCATTCCTCATGCTCAATACAGCTATTTTATGGATAATGCATTATTGCCATATGGCGCACAGTCGCAACAAACCATCATTCATCGCCTATGTGGATTGATTCAATTTATTGAAGATGAGTCACTAAATGTCGACTTAATTGTTATAGCCTGCAATACCGCCTCAACATCAGCGTTAAGTTCGGTACGTCAAATTACCGATATTCCTATTGTTGGGGTAGTACCTGCAATTAAACCCGCAGCGCAATTAACGCAATCAAAGCATATAGGTTTATTGGCAACTCCCGCAACGGTATCAAGCCCGTATACTGATGCACTTATAAAAGAACATGCCTCATCGATAACCACAAGTTTATATAGTAGTGTTGAACTGGTTACTTTGGCAGAGACTCTCTTTTTTACCCAGCACTTAGATATCGATAAGTTGCACACTGAGTTAGACCGATTAAATATTAATAAAGATATCGATGTACTGGTATTAGGCTGTACTCACTTTCCTATTTTAGCTAAACCAATCAGTGATTACTTTAATACGCAAGTACAGTTATTAGACTCTGGTGCGGCCATTGCTAAGCGAGTTAGTTCTTTACTCAAATTAAGTGATAATCAAGCAGGCATAAAAAAGCCGCTGCACTATTATGCAACGGCTGATGTATGTAGTGATAAACTAGCGGTTAAGCAAGTTACACTGTTTGATCCGACTCTGAACGATAAGAGTTAGAATCATCTTCTTGTTTTTGTTTTGCTTCACGTACTTTCAAAGTACGTTGTTGGAACTCACTATCGTTTAGCTTAGCAATTGCATTATCAGCATCTGCTTGTGCCATTTCAACAAAGCCAAAACCGCGACGCTTGCCAGTATTCTTATCTTTTAACAAACGAACGTTAAATACTTTGCCTTGCTCTTCAAATAAAGTACGAACTACACCTTCATTTGCACGATAAGGAAGATTGCCAACATAAAGTGTTTTTGTTTTTACTTCGGCTTCTTCTGTACTTACTGATGACATTGCAGCAATAACAAGTCCACCAATTAATAAACCGGCACCGAATAGAAGTGCAGGGTCTAATGCTAGGCTTGCAAGCGCAAACTTAACGATAACAAAACCAACAACAGCAAGAATAACTGCGAAGATAAAAGATTTTTGATCGGGTAATTTCATTTTTGATCTACCAATAAACAGGAAATAAACATTAATTTAACATTGTGAACTTGCTATCTTAACGTCTTAATTGAACATAGCAATGAAATTTATAGCAAATAGTTAATAAGAGTGTAAAAAACAACCGATAGTAAGGCGTTTCAGTACTATTTTAGCCTCGTTTGTTTGAAACTTGAGCAAACGGTAAAAAGATCTAAAAAAAAGGTTGATCTGTTTTCGGATCTCCCTATAATGCGACCCCACTGAGACGGGGAACGCCAACGCATAGCGAGGCATGAGCTACTCAGAGAGTTAAGTAAAACTTAAGTTTAAATCATCGCAAGAAAGTTTAAAATTAAGTGTTGACTCGAAAGATAAAGGATGTATTATACGCATCCCTAGCGACAACGTCGCAACGTTCTTTAACAATATAAAGCAATCATCTGTGTGGGCACTCGTACAGATTGAGTTCTAACAGCCAAGCTACTTAGGTAGTGAGGCAAACAAATTTAGAGTCTCAATTTAAACTGAGTGACCAACAGAATAGTTACTTAGGTAATTATTCTGCACAGTCAATTCAATATCGAAAGATATTAAATAAATTCAGAATTCATTGAGCTGTCGAAAGACATAAAACTTTTTAATTGAAGAGTTTGATCATGGCTCAGATTGAACGCTGGCGGCAGGCCTAACACATGCAAGTCGAGCGGTAACATTTCTAGCTTGCTAGAAGATGACGAGCGGCGGACGGGTGAGTAATGCTTGGGAACATGCCTTGAGGTGGGGGACAACAGTTGGAAACGACTGCTAATACCGCATAATGTCTACGGACCAAAGGGGGCTTCGGCTCTCGCCTTTAGATTGGCCCAAGTGGGATTAGCTAGTTGGTGAGGTAATGGCTCACCAAGGCGACGATCCCTAGCTGGTTTGAGAGGATGATCAGCCACACTGGGACTGAGACACGGCCCAGACTCCTACGGGAGGCAGCAGTGGGGAATATTGCACAATGGGCGCAAGCCTGATGCAGCCATGCCGCGTGTGTGAAGAAGGCCTTCGGGTTGTAAAGCACTTTCAGTCAGGAGGAAAGGTTAGTAGTTAATACCTGCTAGCTGTGACGTTACTGACAGAAGAAGCACCGGCTAACTCCGTGCCAGCAGCCGCGGTAATACGGAGGGTGCGAGCGTTAATCGGAATTACTGGGCGTAAAGCGTACGCAGGCGGTTTGTTAAGCGAGATGTGAAAGCCCCGGGCTCAACCTGGGAACTGCATTTCGAACTGGCAAACTAGAGTGTGATAGAGGGTGGTAGAATTTCAGGTGTAGCGGTGAAATGCGTAGAGATCTGAAGGAATACCGATGGCGAAGGCAGCCACCTGGGTCAACACTGACGCTCATGTACGAAAGCGTGGGGAGCAAACAGGATTAGATACCCTGGTAGTCCACGCCGTAAACGATGTCTACTAGAAGCTCGGAACCTCGGTTCTGTTTTTCAAAGCTAACGCATTAAGTAGACCGCCTGGGGAGTACGGCCGCAAGGTTAAAACTCAAATGAATTGACGGGGGCCCGCACAAGCGGTGGAGCATGTGGTTTAATTCGATGCAACGCGAAGAACCTTACCTACACTTGACATACAGAGAACTTACTAGAGATAGTTTGGTGCCTTCGGGAACTCTGATACAGGTGCTGCATGGCTGTCGTCAGCTCGTGTTGTGAGATGTTGGGTTAAGTCCCGCAACGAGCGCAACCCCTATCCTTAGTTGCTAGCAGGTAATGCTGAGAACTCTAAGGAGACTGCCGGTGATAAACCGGAGGAAGGTGGGGACGACGTCAAGTCATCATGGCCCTTACGTGTAGGGCTACACACGTGCTACAATGGCGCATACAGAGTGCTGCGAACTCGCGAGAGTAAGCGAATCACTTAAAGTGCGTCGTAGTCCGGATTGGAGTCTGCAACTCGACTCCATGAAGTCGGAATCGCTAGTAATCGCGTATCAGAATGACGCGGTGAATACGTTCCCGGGCCTTGTACACACCGCCCGTCACACCATGGGAGTGGGTTGCTCCAGAAGTAGATAGTCTAACCCTCGGGAGGACGTTTACCACGGAGTGATTCATGACTGGGGTGAAGTCGTAACAAGGTAGCCCTAGGGGAACCTGGGGCTGGATCACCTCCTTATACGATTTAGAACTTATTTGTTCGTAGTGTCCACACAGATGATTGTTAATTGTAAAGAGAACAACACTTATTGTTTGGGTCTGTAGCTCAGCTGGTTAGAGCGCACCCCTGATAAGGGTGAGGTCGGTAGTTCAAATCTACTCAGACCCACCACTTCTTCTTAATACTTCGTTGTAAGCTTCGTTGTTTAGTAAACTAAACGGCCTCAACTTACGCCTTGTCTTAAAAAGAAGTCGGTATACAAACAGTAAGACCAGCATATGTGGGGCTATAGCTCAGCTGGGAGAGCGCCTGCCTTGCACGCAGGAGGTCAGCAGTTCGATCCTGCTTAGCTCCACCACTTTACTTCTTAAAAATAAATATTCTTTTATCGGGTAGCACAATCACCTGAGAATAGAGTGTGTTTAATTTTGAGAAGTTTTTGATTCTCTGCTCTTTAAAAATTTGGAAAAGCTGATAATAAAATTCGTATGAATACATTGTATTTGTACAGAGTTTTCAAAAGTAAAAAAGAATGATAGCAGTATCATTCAGTGCCATTTAATAAACGTTTACGTTTGTTGATTGGTATCTACTTTAGTATTCAATATTAACTTCTGGCGAAGTTAAACTGTCACAAAACAAAGACCCGTTTGGGTTGTATGGTTAAGTGACTAAGCGTACACGGTGGATGCCTTGGCAGTTGGAGGCGATGAAGGACGTATTAACTTGCGATAAGCCTAGTCAAGCTAGTAAAAAGCACTTGAGACTAGGATTTCCGAATGGGGAAACCCACCTGCTTGCAGGTATCGTTAACTGAATACATAGGTTAACGAGGCGAACGCGGA
This sequence comes from Pseudoalteromonas sp. SD03, assembly GCF_040937955.1. Lineage (NCBI taxonomy): Bacteria > Pseudomonadati > Pseudomonadota > Gammaproteobacteria > Alteromonadales > Pseudoalteromonadaceae > Pseudoalteromonas > Pseudoalteromonas sp. SD03. Next base: position 3,239,987 of record NZ_CP162514.1, on the reverse strand, counting down.
GAACTGAAACATCTAAGTACCCGTAGGAAAAGAAATCAACCGAGATTCCGATAGTAGCGGCGAGCGAAATCGGAACAGCCCTTAAGCTTATTATGTGTTAATGGAAGGCTCTGGAAAGTGCCACGATACAGGGTGATAGTCCCGTACATGAAAACGCATTTTAAGTGAAATCGAGTAGGTCGGAGCACGTGAAACTTTGACTGAATATAGGTGGACCATCATCTAAGGCTAAATACTCCCAACTGACCGATAGTGAACCAGTACCGTGAGGGAAAGGCGAAAAGAACCCCTGTGAGGGGAGTGAAATAGAACCTGAAACCGTGTACGTACAAGCAGTAGGAGCCCACTTGTTGGGTGACTGCGTACCTTTTGTATAATGGGTCAGCGACTTATATTTTGTAGCGAGGTTAACCGATTAGGGTAGCCGTAGGGAAACCGAGTCTTAACTGGGCGAATAGTTGCAAGGTATAGACCCGAAACCCGGTGATCTAGCCATGGGCAGGTTGAAGGTTGAGTAACATCAACTGGAGGACCGAACCCACTAACGTTGAAAAGTTAGGGGATGACCTGTGGTTAGGAGTGAAAGGCTAATCAAACCGGGAGATAGCTGGTTCTCCCCGAAATCTATTTAGGTAGAGCCTCGGACGAATACTTACGGGGGTAGAGCACTGTTAAGGCTAGGGGGTCATCCCGACTTACCAACCCTTTGCAAACTCCGAATACCGTAAAGTAATATCCGGGAGACACACGGCGGGTGCTAACGTCCGTCGTGAAGAGGGAAACAACCCAGACCGCCAGCTAAGGTCCCAAAGTCATAGTTAAGTGGGAAACGATGTGGAAAGGCCCAGACAGCCAGGAGGTTGGCTTAGAAGCAGCCATCCTTTAAAGAAAGCGTAATAGCTCACTGGTCGAGTCGGTCTGCGCGGAAGATGTAACGGGGCTAAACTATGCACCGAAGCTGCGGATTCAAAATTTATTTTGAGTGGTAGGGGAGCGTTCTGTAAGCGGTTGAAGGTGTACCGGGAGGTATGCTGGACGTATCAGAAGTGCGAATGCTGACATGAGTAACGATAATGCGGGTGAAAAACCCGCACGCCGGAAGACCAAGGGTTCCTATCCCATGTTAATCAGGGTAGGGTAAGTCGACCCCTAAGGCGAGGCCGAAAGGCGTAGTCGATGGGAAACGGATTAATATTTCCGTACTTGGTATAATTGCGATGGGGGGACGGAGCAGGCTAAGCAAGCATGGCGATGGTAGTCCATGTGAAAGTGTGTAGGCTAGTGACTTAGGTAAATCCGGGTTACTGTTAGGCTGAGACACGAGACGAGTCACCAAGGTGATGAAGTTGCTGATGCCATACTTCCAGGAAAAGCCTCTAAGCTTCAGATTATACCGAATCGTACCCCAAACCGACACAGGTGGTCAGGTAGAGAATACTAAGGCGCTTGAGAGAACTCGGGTGAAGGAACTAGGCAAAATCGTACCGTAACTTCGGGAGAAGGTACGCTCCGATTGGTGATGAGACTTGCTCTTTAAGCTGATTGGAGCCGCAGTGACCAGGTGGCTGGGACTGTTTATTAAAAACACAGCACTGTGCAAAATCGCAAGATGACGTATACGGTGTGACACCTGCCCGGTGCCGGAAGGTTAATTGATGGGGTTATCTTCGGAGAAGCTCTTGATCGAAGCCCCGGTAAACGGCGGCCGTAACTATAACGGTCCTAAGGTAGCGAAATTCCTTGTCGGGTAAGTTCCGACCTGCACGAATGGTGTAACCATGGCCACGCTGTCTCCACCCGAGACTCAGTGAAATTGAAATCGCAGTGAAGATGCTGTGTACCCGCGGCTAGACGGAAAGACCCCGTGAACCTTTACTACAGCTTGGCACTGAACATTGAACCTACATGTGTAGGATAGGTGGGAGACTTAGAAGCAGAGACGCTAGTTTTTGTGGAGTCGTCCTTGAAATACCACCCTTGTAGTTTTGATGTTCTAACGTTGGCCCCTGAATCGGGGTTACGGACAGTGCCTGGTGGGTAGTTTGACTGGGGCGGTCTCCTCCCAAAGAGTAACGGAGGAGCACGAAGGTTGGCTAAGTACGGTCGGACATCGTACGGTTAGTGTAATGGTAGAAGCCAGCTTAACTGCGAGACAGACACGTCGAGCAGGTACGAAAGTAGGTCATAGTGATCCGGTGGTTCTGAATGGAAGGGCCATCGCTCAACGGATAAAAGGTACTCCGGGGATAACAGGCTGATACCGCCCAAGAGTTCATATCGACGGCGGTGTTTGGCACCTCGATGTCGGCTCATCACATCCTGGGGCTGAAGTCGGTCCCAAGGGTATGGCTGTTCGCCATTTAAAGTGGTACGCGAGCTGGGTTTAGAACGTCGTGAGACAGTTCGGTCCCTATCTGCCGTGGGCGTTTGAGAATTGAGAGGGGTTGCTCCTAGTACGAGAGGACCGGAGTGAACGAACCGCTGGTGTTCGGGTTGTCATGCCAATGGCATTGCCCGGTAGCTACGTTCGGAACTGATAAGCGCTGAAAGCATCTAAGCGCGAAGCAGGCCTCGAGATGAGTTCTCACTAGACTTTTAAAGTCTCTGAAGGGCCGTTGAAGACTACAACGTTGATAGGCAAGATGTGGAAGTGGTGTGAGCCATTAAGCTAACTTGTACTAATTACCCGTGAGGCTTAACCATACAACGCCAAACGCGTTTTATGTGATAGTTTAAGCGAAGAAGTTAATATAACTAAAGTAGATTACTTGAAGACTTTATTATCAGAGATTCCAAATTTTAGTAAGGTCGATTAAATCGACCTTACACCAAATTTGCTTGGTGACAATAGCGTTTTGGACCCACCTGACCCCATGCCGAACTCAGTAGTGAAACGAAACAGCGCCGATGATAGTGTAGCATTTGCTATGTGAAAGTAGGACATTACCAGGCTCCAAATTAAAGAAAGCCCGACTAGCAATAGTCGGGCTTTTTTACGTCTGTAGGAAAGTGAAAATGCAGGTTCGAGGTGAAAGGTAAAAGGCATCAGGTAAAAGTAAAAGAATAAGCGCCTAATGCCGACTCTATACATTTGCTATATGGCTCTCTACCGCTGTGGGCACTACGACATCACCAGGCTCCAAATTGAGAAAGCCCGACTAGAAATAGTCGGGCTTTTTTACGTCTGCAGAAAAGTAAAAACGTAGGTGAAAGGTAAAAGGCATCAGGTAAAAGTAAAAGAATAAGCGCCTAAAGACTACTCTAACGCTGTGGACGACACCACGACATCTTGCAATAAAAGACCTGAGGATAAAGGCATTATGAAAATATATCCGTTTGGGGTAATACCAATCCGCAATAATACTCAATCATTTTGCGGGGCTAAACGTGTCGCTATCTGTGTTAAAAAATTCTCATTTAGAACAACTAAATAGCGAATTTTTTGCCTAGCTATCAACCCGTTTTTCCTGCCTCAAAATAGACCGCTTAATTAAGCGAATTGGTATAAGTCTGGATGATGAAGTGAAAAGTAAAGTTTAAAAACCGACTATGCTTGTGCGTAGTTTGATTTATTACCTAACCAGCGGTGAATAAGTGGGTCTATATGCTGAGGATATTGCTTAAGCATTTGTTGTGCGATGGGTCTTACTTGATTGAGTGTTTGTTTATCGCGTGTTAAATCAGCGATTTTGAATTCGGCTAAACCTGTTTGTTTAGTTCCAAGTACTTCACCTGGGCCGCGTATTTCTAAATCACGTTCTGCGATAACAAATCCATCGTTACTATCGCGCAGTACTCCTAATCGCTTCTGTGCAGTATGAGAAAGTGGCGCATGGTATAAAAGAACGCAATGCGATGCGGTTGCCCCACGTCCTACACGGCCTCGTAATTGGTGAAGCTGTGCTAAACCTAAGCGCTCTGGGTTTTCAATAATAATTAGGCTCGCATTGGGGACATCAACACCGACCTCGATCACGGTTGTTGCGACAAGTACATGAATGTTCCCCGTTTTAAACTCACTCATAATGGCTTGCTTTTCAGTGGCTTTCATTCTCCCATGGACTAAACCAATATTAAGTTCAGGTAAGGCTTCTTTTAATTGTAAAGCACTGTCTTCCGCTGCTTGGCATTGTAATACTTCAGACTCGTCTATAAGAGTACATACCCAGTAAACTTGTCGACCTTGTTCATTACAGGCAAGTTTCACCCGACTAATGATGTCATCTCTGCGGGTATCAGGGATGGCAACAGTGGTAATTGGTGTTCTTCCTGGTGGTAATTCGTCGATCACTGAGGTTTCTAAATCTGCATAAGCAGTCATCGCAAGCGTACGTGGTATAGGTGTTGCTGTCATTACTAGTTGATGTGGATAACAATCACCAAAGCGCCCTTTTTCACGCAGTGATAAACGTTGATGAACCCCAAATCGATGTTGCTCATCAATAATGATAAGTACGAGATTGTTAAATTTTACTTCATCTTGAAATAAAGCATGGGTACCCACAATCATCTGCGCTTCACCAGAGGCGATCATTGCAAGGGTATTAACTCGCTCTTTTCCTTTTGTTTTACCGCCTAGCCAAGCAACCGATATTCCAAGGTTTTCAAACCAGCTGGAAAAGTTAATTCCGTGTTGCTCTGATAATATCTCTGTTGGCGCCATTAATGCGACCTGATAGCCTTGTGCTATCGCAGTTAAAGCGCTCAGGGCTGCGACTAATGTTTTACCAGAGCCTACATCCCCTTGGACAAGTCGCATCATAGGGTAAGCGTGTTGCATGTCTGTTTTAATTTCTGATACTACACGGCTTTGTGCATTGGTTGGCGCAAAGGGTAATTGTGCTAGAAATTGCGCTTCTAATGGATTAGTGGGCTCAAGGGCAATAGCTTTAACTTGTTGTCCTTGCTCTCTTACTTTTAAGAGGCTGAGATTTTGAGCCAACAACTCTTCAAAAACGAGCCGTTGTTGTGCTGGGTGAGTCCCTTGTTCAAGCGCAATTATATCAACATCATTAGGGGGGCGATGCAGTAGCAATAACGCATCACTTAACGGTAGTTGCGATGGTTGCCATTGTTGAGGTAGTAGCTCTTCTACTGCGTATTTTTGAAGCAATTCTATTGCCTGTTCACTCAACGCCCTGATAGAGAGTTGCTTTAACCCCTCGGTTGTTGAATAGACTGGCGTAAGTGTTGATGATGTTGGTTGCTGTTCAAAAGTGTCGCTAATACTGTATTCAGGATGACTCATTTCAAAGCCAACACGTCCGCGACGTATTTCGCCAAAACAGCGAATTATTTTACCCGCGCTAAATGCGTTTTTTTGTGCTGCGGTAAAATTAAAAAATCGTAGTGTTAACCTACCTGTCCCATCATTTATTTGGCAAACCAGCATACGCCTTTTACCAAAGGTAATTTGGCTTGTTTCAATGGTTGCTTGAACCGTTACATGGCTATGTGCCGTAAGCTCACTAATAGCATAAATACGCGTTCTGTCTTCATACCTTAGCGGTAAATGAAAAAGCATATCTTGCACTGTGGTGATGCCTAGCTTTAAAAGTCGTTCAGCCATTTTAGGGCCTACGCCTTTAAGTTCTGTGATTGGGTATTGGCTTAAGCTAGGTTTAGACAAAGTAGGCTCAATTATTGTTATTTAGTGAGTTAAGTGTACTTATACACTGTATATGCATCAAGTATGTTTTAATGCCTGCCAAAATTGTTCATCCGCAACGATTTCGCCATGCTCATTAAGTGCGGGATAAGGTAAGTTCTTTTGCTTACACTGCCTTGCAATAATTGGGTGGCAGCCTTCAAAATACATTGGGTGTTTTATTTGTTCACTCAGCATATTTCTATTATATAACCCAGCTAACTCACGTTGACGTTGTGCTTCGAATAAGATTAATGCTGCTGCAACGGATACATTTAACGATTGCACCATGCCTTGCATTGGAATAATAATGTTTTGATCTGCATATTCGAGCGCTTTTTCTGAGATCCCCGTTTTTTCTTGGCCGACAATAATTGCAGTGGGTTTAGTGTAATCAATTTCTCTAAAATCGACGGCATCTTCACTTAAATGAGTTGCCAAAATTTGTACATCAGGGTTATGAGCACGGATACTGGCTGCGGCATCATCTATATTTTTGTGAAGGTGTGTGTCTAACCAGTTCTTACTGCCACCTGAGGTATTATTGGTTAGCCACTTTTGCTTTTCTGGCCAGACTGCATGCACATGATGGCAACCAACAGCATCGGCCGTTCTGACTATGGCAGATAAGTTATGGTGTTTATGTACGTCTTCTAAACACACGGTAAGATCGGTTTGACGACGTGAAAGTACACTTTCAATTCTTTGATAACGAGTTTTCTGCATGGGAGTCCTCTTTTTCGGCAAATTATACGAGATTTTTCACCTTAAGGCACCACTGTTCGGCTAATCGGGTTTTGTAATGAGATAAGGGTTTCGGTTGACTGAATAGCTTCTATTGCTTGTATTTTATTGATCAACACATCTTGTAGATGATCGATCGAGCGAGTCATTACTTTAATAAAAATACTGTAATTACCGGTGGTGTAATATGCTTCAACAACCTCTTCTAATGATTCAAGCTTAATCAGAGTTTGTGGGTAGTCTCTGGCATTATTTAAATTAATGCCGATAAAACAACATACATCGTAGCCAAGCTGTTTGGTATTAATGGTTAATTGGGTACCTGTAATGATCCCCGCTTGTTTCATTTTTTCAATCCGCACATGAATTGTTCCTGCACTGACACCGAAACGCTTTGCTAATTCAGCATAGGGTGTACGTGCATTATCCATTAATGCATGCAGAATCTGTTTGTCTAGATTATCGATTTGATAATTTTCCATAGGTTTAGTTGCTTTGTATTGTTGTATTTAATGTTTTTATACCATTTTTTTAATGATTTTAATATCTTAAAGCTATTTTTGTTATGGGTTATTGAATTAAACCGTTTAATTGTTACGATAACCATATTGAAGCGCTACTAAGCGCTGAGTCGACAATACAATAACTGGGAATGAGGCCAATTATTATGAGTTCACACTATGTGCAGCAGCAGCAGCAAATAAGTAAAGTTAAACAGTTTTTTTCACAGCAATTAGAGCAAAAGTTAGGCTTAATTGAAGTACAGGCACCTATTTTAGCTAAAGTAGGTGACGGTACTCAGGATAACTTAAGTGGACACGAGAACGCTGTTGCGGTGAATGTTAAAGCCATTACAGATAGCCGTTATGAAGTCGTGCATTCGTTAGCAAAGTGGAAACGTAAAACTTTGGGCGAGTATGGTTTCTCTAAAGGTGAAGGAATTTACACGCAAATGAAAGCGTTGCGACCTGATGAAGATTCATTAAGTCCAATCCATTCTGTGTATGTTGATCAGTGGGATTGGGAACAAGTTATTTGTGAAAGTACGCAGCGTTCTTTATCTACTTTGAAGCAAACGGTTGAAACTATTTACCAAGGTATTAAAGCTACTGAGAAATATGTTAGTGACAGCTTTGGTTTAACACCATTTTTACCCACAGAGATTACTTTTGTACATAGTGAAGCATTACGTAAAATGTACCCAGATTTTACAGCCAAGCAGCGTGAAAAGGCGATTACTCAAGAATATGGCGCTGTATTTTTAATTGGTATTGGGGGAGCATTGAGTGATGGCAAAATTCATGATGTGAGAGCGCCAGATTACGACGATTGGTCAACCCCGACATGCGAGCAGTACATGGGATTAAATGGTGATATTTTAGTATGGAACCCAGTGCTTGAAGACGCTTTCGAAATCTCATCGATGGGAATTCGTGTAAGCCCTGAAGTATTGCAAACTCAATTAAGTATTACGGGAGACGAAGACCGTTTAGAGTTTGACTGGCATAAGGCATTGCTAGAAAGTAAGCTTCCACAGACAATTGGCGGTGGTATTGGTCAATCTCGTTTAGCGATGCTGTTATTACAAAAACAACATATAGGGCAAGTGCAGGTAGGTGTGTGGCCAGCGCAAACCTATACAAGTGTAGACGGTTTACTATAAAAAGTTGGGGCTGTTACTAACAGCCCCTTATTATTAAGTTTTAAATTCAATTTCTATTTTATTATTTTCTAACTTAACACTACTCGGTGGGAAGTTACGGGTCGTTTTAAGCAGTTTATTGAAGATATGGATCTCTACACCCGAATGTAAAACGCTATTCACAGTCAACATGGCTTCATCGAGTAACGTATTCAGTTTTTGCTCTAAACCTGCTACCTGCTTTTCTAATTGTTCTGCTTGCTGACTATGGTGTAGCTGCGTGGTGCCAATTTTATTTATGAGTTCATTTTTTTTATCTGCATCTTTAATTAAATCTGCTTTTTCTAAAGCCGCTTGTAAACTATCAACTTGTTCATTTGTTGCTGTTAGTTCACTAAAAGATTTATCAATCTCTTTGGTCATTTCAGTGGCTGAAGCCGCTAAATTAATTACCATTTTAGCACCAGATTCATTACCTATCTCGCCGGCAATCAGTTTAGTGGCATCTAGAATTTCACCCCCAAATAGCTTTCCTTTAGGTAACTCTGATTGACCAATTTGTATTGTACTCTTTGCTTTCATTGAGCTGTGGCTAGCTTGACGTTCAAGCAGAATGTTATTAGCTTCAATGTAACAATATTGAGAGTGTGAGGCATGGACATCGCCTGCGCATATTATTCTACAAGACAGTGATTTATCTTCAGGCTTTTGATGGCCAATTACCCCTTGTTTTACAGTTATATCGCCTCCTGCGGTTAATTCGCCAGATTCAACCGTACCAAAAACGGTAATGTCGCCCGTTGCATTAATACGCATTCCTGGCTCTACATTTTTACTCACTATCACACTGCCTTCAAAGTCGATATGCCCTGTTTTTACCGACACATCGTTGACAGTAAAAATATCGTCAACACGCATGCCATTATTTATTTCAACCGGCACGCCAGCAATCGTAGAGAGTAATTCCATCGGATTATTTTTTGAGATTTCAGTGCCCTCACCTGCAATTAGAGTATGAACCTCTCCGGGTTTTGCAGGTAATACATCGCCTAACACGGTAAACCCTTCTTGGCCTGGTGTAGCGGGTTGTTGCTGTACTAGTAATTCACCTGGTTTTACACTTGCTAACTTACCAAAGTCACGCATATCTACACTGCCATCTTCTTTTAATTTAGGGGCTTTGAGACGATCTTTAAGTGTTTGAACCATTGCGTTAAATTTAGTTGGTTTACCGTCTATAGGTAAGCGCCCTTTGGCGAGTGGACCACTGACTACGGAGCCAGGTGGGAGTTCAGATTGCTTTTGTAAAAGTTGCTCTAAAAATGCTTGTTTATAACCTCTTGCGACGTGCGCTTTAACTAATTCTTTTTTAGCTTCATCAAAACTCAGTGTTGCTCCCCCTTTAGCAAGAGTGAGCGTGCCCGTGGCTAGCATTTTATCATCACTTATCTCCACGCTTAAGGTGGCATCATGACGTGTTGCAACAACTAATATACGTTCAGGTGTTGCACTGCTGAAATAGTTATTTATGGCGTCATGATTGATTTCACACTCGCTGTAAGGCGATTGTTCAATTGCTTCAATGATAAAAGCAGCACTGGCGGGTGCAGATTTACTCGTATCGAGCAATACATTGCCATTATGAGCAAGCTTAAACACAAGTTATCCTTTTCTACTACTAAAGTAAGGTTTAATAAAATAACGTGATTACAGAGTGCTAGAATTTTAGTTTTGAGTCAAGAATTCATCAAAGTGTAGTTACAGATTGGAATAAAAGCTATGAGCGGCGCTCATAGCTTATAGAGGTTAGTTTGTTGAAGGAAGTTCCATAATGCCGTCTATTTCTACTTGTACACCTTTAGGTAGTGCACGAACGCCAATAGCAGCGCGAGCAGGATAAGGCTGTTTAAAATATTGGCTCATTACTTCGTTAACAATGGCAAAATTTGAAAGATCAGTAAGGTAAATATTTACTTTTACTAAATCTTGAATGGTGCCGCCAGCTTCTTCACAAACCGCACAAATATTTTTAAATACTTGGTGTGTTTGCTCGCTAAAGTCTTCAGATATAACGTCCATTGTTTCAGGGACAAGTGGAATTTGCCCAGATAAATAAACCGCTGTGCCCACTTTTACTGCTTGGCTGTATGTGCCAATCGCTGCAGGTGCTTTATCCGTTGATATAAATGCTTTATTCATGATGTTCCTATTTTATTTTTTACGATAGACTTTTTGTACATCCGGCATCACACGTATACGACGCATGATATTAGCGACATGGATACGGTTTTTAACTGTGATCCCTAAGTCTATCACGTATAAATTACTTTCTTTTTCATCGGTAGCTATTTCTACAATATTGGCCTGTGTCGTTGCGACCACATTGGTTAATTTAGCCAGCGCACCTTGGTGGTTAATAATTTCTACTCGTAAAGCCGCAATGTATTCTTTTTCTGGATTATCATCCCATTTTACGACTAGGTATTTTGAACGATCATTTTCCCAGCCACGAATGTTCTTACACTCTTGGCGATGAACCGTTAAACCTTTACCCTGGCTTACGTGAGCTGTAATAGCGTCTCCAGGCACTGGACGACAACATTTTGAATAATTAACTAACATACCTTCAGTACCAATAATGGTCGCTTTTGCACGTTTAGCAATATCGTTTAAATCATCGTTATCGTTTTGTAATAAGCGTTTGGCAATCAGCATGCTCATTAAATTACCTGAGCCAATTTCTACCAGTAGCTCTAAGGTTGAAGAGAGTTCATGCTCCTCAAGCACTCGCGTAATATTTTCAGCTGGCAGGTTATCAAACTTGTTTTCACCTAGGGCTGAATCAAGTAAGCGACGACCTAATAATAATGCTTCTTCATGCTGTTGGCTTTTAAGGTAGTTACGTACGCCCAGTCGCGCTTTACCAGTAACAATAAAGTTAAGCCATGTTGCGTTAGGATGAGCGCCTGAGCTAGTAATAATTTCTATTGTTTGCCCAGTATCAATGGCTTTACTTAAAGGATAAGGTTTACGATTAACGCGTGCGCCTACACAAGTATTACCAACATCAGTATGAACGGCATAAGCAAAATCGACCGCAGTCGCGCCCATTGGCAGTTCAACGATGCGACCATCTGGGGTAAAGACATAAATTTCTTCAGGGAAGAGTTCGGTTTTAACGTTTTCAACAAACTCAAATGATGATCCCGCACTTTGCTGTAACTCTAGTAAGCTTTGCATCCATTGGCGAGCACGCTGCTGCGCAGTGTGACCCGCATTGTCACCAGACTTTTTATACATCCAGTGAGCCGCGACTCCTTTGTCTGCCATGTGATCCATATCGTGAGTACGGATTTGAATTTCAACAGGAATACCATGCGGGCCAACCAAAGAAGTATGAAGTGATTGATAGCCATTAGTTTTTGGCACGGCAATATAGTCTTTAAAGCGGGTTTCAATTGGCTTATATAAGTTATGAGCAACGCCGAGTACGCGATAACAGGTGTCCATAGAATCTACCGCAATACGAAAAGCGTAAATATCCATGACTTCGTTAAATAGTAACTCTTTGTTGAGCATTTTTTTATAAATACTGTATAGATGCTTTTCACGGCCTGATACGGTGGCCTTTATGCCAGACTCCTCAAGGCGTGCTTCAATTTCTGTTTGAATATTTGAAATAACTTCTTTGCGATTTCCACGCGCTTTAGCCACTTCAGATTTAAGTGCACGATGACGCATTGGATACAGCGCTTGAAAACCTAAGTCTTCTAGCTCATTTTTTATATCGTGAATACCTAAACGATTAGCAATCGGCGCATAAATTTCTAGAGTTTCGCGAGCAATACGGCGGCGTTTATCAGGACGAAGTGCGCCTAATGTTCGCATGTTATGCGTTCTATCAGCCAACTTGATTAAAATAACCCGAATATCTTGGGTCATTGCCATAATCATTTTTCGATAGTTTTCAGCTTGAAACTCTTTTTTATCTTTAAAGCTTAACTTATCAAGCTTGCTCACACCTTCAACGAGTTCAGCCACCGTTTCACCAAATATTTCAGCTAAATCTTGTTGGCTAAAATCGGTATCTTCAATCACATCGTGCATCAATGCTGCCATGAGCGTTTCATGGTCAAGGTGCATGCTAGCTAGTATCTGAGTTACTTCAACGGGGTGAGTAATGTAAGGCTCGCCACTTGAGCGAGTTTGACCTTCATGGGCCTCTCGGGCTACCACATAGGCTTTTTGAACTAGCTCAACATCGTCTGCTGGCAAGTATTTTGAGATTTTCTTTTTAAGACCTTCAAAAAGATACATTCACACTCCAATGTTCTCGTGAAGCAAATAAGTTAGGATAAGTTACGAATATACGATGAAAACAAAGGATTGCCAACGGCTATAGTTGAAATACTATGCCGTTAGCTAAATCAAACCGGGCGGTTGATTATTGGTTGCCACCAACAATGGCAGCAACAGCAGCTAGTTCTGCCGCTTCTTGGTGTTGTTGTTCTTCACGGTCAATAACATCCATTGAAGAATTATCAACTAAACCAAGTTCGATTTCACGTAAAGCAACAACTGTTGGCTTATCGTTCTCAGGATCTACTAGTGGATCTTTACCACCAACAGCAATTTGGCGGGCACGACGGGCCGCAACTAAAATTAAGTCAAAACGATTACCAATTGCATCTACTGCATCTTCAACTGTTACGCGAGCCATCTTAGCACTCCAAAATAATTTAAAAGCAAAGGCGTAGTTTACTGCACGCAGCAGGTTTCGCCAATAGCCAGTGGTTAATTTTTATCTGTTTTAGGGCATGAACACCTAATTTATCTTAATTTAGATTATTTGAGTAGCTCATTAATTAAAGTTTGATGACGTGTTGTTTGCGCTTTTAGCGTTAATCGCTGTGCAATAACAATACTTTCTATCTCACTTAAAGCAGTATCAAAATCATCATTCACAACAACAAAGTCATACTCATCGTAATGAGAGGTTTCTGATTGAGCTTGTGCCATACGCCCGGCAATAATTTCAGCTGAGTCTTGGCCACGGTTATTTAAACGTTGCTCTAACTCTTGCTTTGACGGCGGTAAAATAAAGATAGTTTTTACGTCATCCATTATTTCTCGAACTTGGCGAGCGCCTTGCCAATCAATATCTAAAAACACATCAATGCCAGCGGCGAGTTGCTCTTCAATAGCTTGCTTAGAAGTACCGTAATAATTGTCAAATACTTGTGCCCATTCAAAAAAGTCATCTTTGGCAATTAGTGCCTTAAACTCATCAACCGATACAAAATGATAATGTTCCGCATCGTTTTCACCAGGGCGCGGTGCGCGGGTGGTGTGTGATACCGATACTTTCATATCAGCATGTTTTTTCAGTAATGCATTTATTAAGCTCGATTTACCCGCCCCAGAAGGCGCAGATAAAATAAATAAGTTTCCGCGAGAGTGTGCCATTATTTTCTCTATCTAAAAATAAACAGGCTCGAACTATAAACAGCTCAAGCCTTCAATTATTATATTGTACTTTATTTAGCTAATTATGCTCAAGTGAGTGGTAAAGCCAAAAAAAGTTACTCAATATTCTGGATCTGAATATGGGGTGGTGTTTAAAACTTTTTATTTATCAATGGGTTAATATTGATTTAGATTGTTTTAACTGTGTTTGGTAACCGCTATGGTAACCACTTGGAGTCGGTTTCTGGTGCATAGAGATTATTTTACTAAAGAGGAAGTGAGCTTAAGTCAGTACCGAAAAACATACATAAAAATTGATAAACTGTTCAGTTTTTGTATTATACACCCAATCGTAATCAAATAATCAAGGAAGAGCGTTTTTATGAAACAATTACAGCAGTACCCTCACCCTGAAAGGCCTCAGAACCCTTCACCCTTAGAAATGGCTATTTATAATTATGAATTAAAAGCTAAAGATTTTCATAATAAGCGAATAGCTCAAAAGGGGCAGGCGAGCGAAGAGCTTAAAAATAAGATGGCTCGTGACTTTAATCATTTGCAAAAAGAGAAAGAGAGAATTACAGCTCATGCTCGCTTACAAACAGATTTAAAAGAATATCGTGAGCTGAGTGCGAGTTCTTCAGTTACGCAATTAAAACAAGAAAAGCATCATCCAACAAAAAAGCTTGCTCGTCACTTGGCTGCAATAGGGGAACCTAAACCAACTAAGCTGCACGAAGCTCATCATATTATTTGTGGCAAAGGGCAGTACCAATCAGCGAACATGTTACAAACAAGGCTTAACCTTCATCTACATGGAGTCGGTATTAACGATCCTATCAACGGCGTATGGTTAATTAATTTTGAAAAAAATAAAGAACAAAATTGGGATAGTCCAGCTTCGCCGCCTCATCGAAAGCTACACAGATATAATTATGAGACATGGATAAATACTAACTTTGGTAATGCGGCTACGCCTAAAGCTTTATTTTTGAACAGGCTAAAAACTGTTAAAGTTAAAATAAAAACGGGTACTGTACCCGCAGGTTTACTTGCACCAAAAGACGAAAACTGGAAGGCTTTATAGTGACTGTATATCAAATCAAAAACGAAGCTTACACATACGACGTAATCGACTTTAATATTGTTGAACTATCAAAAATACTTTCAAAGCACAGTGACCTTGAACCAGATACTGTATTAAAGATGTTTATGTCAGCCTCACTAAATAATATCGAATTTAGTCATCTATGGCCCGAGGGGTTAAATTTTGATTATTTTGGTAAAGCTAAAAAGCAAGACTATGACATATCGCTGCTAGGCAAATTTCTAATAATGAAGATGCCAGTATATGAGTTATTGAAAGAGCGTTTAGCAAGTTTTGGAGAGTTTTTACCCGTTAAAGCTGAAGGCAATAACATGATGTTGTTTAATTTGCTTACCTTCGGACAAGAGCAAAAAGACATGTGTTTAACCAAATACGAAGATGGCTTTGAAGACGGTTTAGAGTTACTTACCTTTGAGCAAGACGACATACAAAGCAAGTTATTATTTAAGTCTAAGCTGGAAGGTGCTCAAAAAGTTTATTGTACTGATGAGTTTAAAAACATCATCCACAGTAACAATCTTAAAGGCTTAGTGTTTGACGAAGATTTACTAGATCCGTTTGTTTGATTTTATACTTATAAAGTGTATTTATCACTCAAGTATACTTCTTAGGTATATACAAATATCTTGAAATTATACTTTTAAGCTCTATAATTACGCGTAACAACACCCCTCCCGCTACCCGTAAGCTCAGCGCCCTGCGAGGGGTTAATTGTTTATAAAGCATAGTAAAGCTGCTTACATAACCTTTGCCCCATAATCATAATTTGTATATTATCTCAACTAATAAGAACAATGGATTAGCTGTTTAGTTATCTACTAATATGGCTTGGCAAGGGAATACAATGTCGTTACCCGATTACCAATCTTTCATGACTCCTCTTTTAGAATGTTTAGCTAGCGGTAAAACCGTAAAGCTCAAAGATATTGAAGCAAGCGTTTACCAAAGCCTAAGCTTATCGGCTGAGCAGCTTAAACTGCGTATTCCCAGTGGAAAGCAAACTTATGCTTATCATCGTTTAGGCTGGGCCAAAACTTACTTAGTGCAAGCGGGTTTAATTGAGCAACCTAAAAGAGCTTTTTGTAAAATCACCCCAAAAGGGCTAGCTGCAATTGAGTCTGGCGAGCCAATCAATAACCAATACTTAAGCAAATTTGATGCATTCATTGATTTTAAAACACGTTCTAAAGACGAAAGTGAATCTGCACAAGTGAATGCCACCAGCATAGTCAGTAACAATTCAGATAAAACCCCTGAAGAGCTTATCGAAGCTGCAGTCGATACGCTCAATACCAATTTAAGTGACGAAGTACTAAAAGCGATACTAGCAGCATCCCCCGTATTCTTTGAAAACCTTGTAGTCGATTTAATGCTCGCCATGGGTTACGGCGGATCACGCAAAGATGCAGGCCAAGCTACGCAATATACTCAAGACGGTGGCATTGATGGCATAATAAAAGAAGATAAACTCGGCCTCGAAATGATATATTTACAGGCCAAACGCTACACCAATAAAACAGTGGGTAGACCAGATATACAAGCTTTTGCGGGGGCGCTTGATATGCACCGCGCTAAAAAAGGCGTATTCATTACCACCAGCAGTTTTAGTAAAGACGCCTTTGACTACATTGGTAGAATAGACAAACGAATAGTGCTTATAGATGGTGCACAACTTACAGAGCAATGCTTAGTCATAATTTAGGCGTTAGTACCAAACACGTATTTGAAGTAAAACGCTTGATAGCGATTACTTTTTAGAAGATTAGATAGCGCGAATACATTACTATCGCAATAAAGAGGTTTTACCTCTAACTAAAAAATTAAGAGAATAGAGTAAATGGTTGAACAACATAAAAAAGAGCTGGAAAAACAACTATGGAATATTGCTAATCAATTAAGAGGCAATATGAGTGCAGATGACTTTAGGGACTTTATCTTAGGATTTATTTTTTATAAATATTTGTCTGAACGTATGGACTTGTATGCAGATGATATTTTAAAAGAAGATAGTATCAAGTTTGACGCAATTGATGAAGATACAGACGAAGGGAAAGAGTACCTCGATGCAGTTAAAGAGGAAGCTATTGATCATCTTGGCTACTTTTTGAAACCGAGTGAGCTCTTTCATGTCTTAGCTGAAAAGGGTTCGAATGGGGAGTTCATCATAGAGAGGTTAACTCAAGTTCTGAATCATATAGAACAAAGTACTATGGGGACTGCTTCTGAAGATGATTTTACAGGGCTCTTCGATGATCTAGACTTAACGTCAAATAAGCTAGGGAAAACAGAAAAAGCGAAAAATGAACTAGTTACTAAAATTCTGGTGCGACTTGATGATATTGACTTTTTACATCATGAAACTGACATTGATGTACTCGGAGATGCCTACGAGTATCTTATTGGTCAGTTTGCTTCTGGAGCCGGCAAAGGGGCGGGGGAATTCTACATAATGTCATCTACGTTTTTATCGAGCAAATGCCACCTAAAAACCGCCGCGTAAACTGTTACCTATATTTAGCTAAGAACTTACTCTAATATCATCTCAATAAACCACTTTTTGAGTACGTTGAAGAATTAGCGGATCTCTCTTGCTAAAATTGAAGCTGCCTTTAACAATACTTCTCGCTCCTCAGATATTTCTTCCAACCTAGATTCCAGCTTTTTCATTAAGAACTTACTCTTTGAGTTGTTTTTCTCCTCCCTTTTTAACTTTATCCACCGATACAGAGTACTTGAGGAAATACCCAGCTCACTAGCTACTTCAGGAACTCGTTTTTCACTGTTCAATATTTTTTTAATCGCCAGATCTTTTGTATCTTGCGCATATGGCTTATTCACAGAGTGTTACTCATCATTAAACTTAGTATTCCTAAGTATACATGATAGGATAAAACTTAGAGAATCTAAGTATTATAAATTTACTTATGAATATTCATTGGAATTCATCAACCCATTGCCATACCGGCTTAAAGAAGCTCGGGTACGATCAAAACTTTCTCAGAAGTCGCTGGGAATTAAGATTGGTCTGGAGCCCAGTTCGGCGAGTGGGCGTATGAACCATTATGAAAAAGGTAGGCATACTCCGGATTTACAAACTTTAAAACGAATAGCTGAAGAGCTGGATGTGCCGCTTAATTATTTCTTTTGCGAAACGGAAGAAATGGCCAACTTTGTGGTTATGTTGCATCAATTACCAAAAGAAAAAAGAGATAAGATCCTTGCAATAATGAATGAAGAAATTGACTCAAAGTCTAATCTAGTTTAGCAGTAGCCGCGCATCACTCATTCAAATACATTTCCGCCATATCATCTAATTTGGCTTTTACTTCTTTCCAATTCGGCATTACTTGGGTTAACAAACGCCAGAATCTTTCGCTGTGATTGTGCTCAGCTATATGGCAAAGCTCATGTAATATGACGTAATCAATGCATTCTTTAGGCGCTTTTACAAGGTGCGTATTGAGCATCAAGTTGCCTTTGGTTGAGCAACTTCCCCATTGCTTTTTCATTGCCATTACTCGAAATGAAGGAATGCCTGTTACCCAAGTAGCTTTTGGAAGTAACGCGGCTAATCGCTCATGAAAAATTCCTTTTGCTTTGTGTTGATACCACTTGTCGATTAGTGGTTTAACTTTCACCAACCGATCATCAATATCTTTACTAGCTTCATGCTTGATTGTAACGTTCAATTTGCCACGGCTTAGTTTTACGTTAGGTACTTGCTCAGCATCATTGATGATCTTTAAGACATAGCGCTTACCTAGGTAAAACTGAGTTTCGCCACTCACATAACGCTTAGGTAAAACCGTATCTTTTTGTTTAGCAAATTCATCAATGCTTTGCCAAACCCATCTGGCACGCTTATAAACGGCTTCCTGAATAGCCTCATCACAGGCATCATGAGGCACAGTAACTACAACACGTTGATCAGGGTGAACCTTAATAGTTACCTTGCGCGCTGTTTTTTTAGCATCATCAGCAGGCTTGGTGTTACGAATAACATCATAGTGAATGGTGTCGTTACCATAGGTAAAAACACCAGGCTCATTGGTTGTTGGTCGGCTTTCTTTTCCACAAATTGCGGCAGAAACAGCTTGCTTATTCACTTTCATTAGCCTCTTGATAAGCCGAGTCGAGTGATCTTGAGTACTTCTTCAATTAGCTTTTGCGCGTTATCAAGCCCAAGTTCAGCAAATAACATAGGTAATAACTTCATGTGGATTGCATTTTCAATTTCCGCATGATTAATGGAATACTCAGCAACAGCCGTATTGACTACGTCATCAATACTAAATGCCAAGGCAACCAACTTATCATTGTCTAATGATTTTTCATTCAAGAAGTCAGCATCAAATAGGTGCTTGAATAAGCCAAAGTAAGCTTGGGCATGTTTATTCAACTTGCCTGAGTCATCCACAAACTCATCAGGCATATCTACTATCTGTCGCTCTTTTACTTCCTGTTCAAAATCGGCAAAAAGGATGTATTGCTTAACAGGCGCATCAAACATCGCTTTGGCATCTTCAATTGCCTTTTTCAGCATCTTAGAGAAATACTCCTGTGCATAAGGATCATCTGCTAAGTCTTGTTCAATCATCTTAGTGATTCGGCCTGTGATTTTATCAGTCTGGTTACGAGCCTCGTCATCGCTCATATCCTGTGGCTTAACGTCCTTCCCTAAATTACCTACCAAGTACGCACCATCAGGCTCTTTTACTTCAATACCAGCAATGTGCTTGTCTAGAAGGCTGCGAATATCTTCTGCGTATTCATCATAATTAATGGTTTCGTCAGCATCTTCACGAACTTGTTTACGCAAATCGACAAAGGCTTTTAGATCACGTTTGTACAAGTCACGCTTATTATCAAAAGACTTATCTTCAAAGTAGGTTGCTGATTGCAATGCTACTTTCATACAGTTTGAAAAAGCGGTTAGAGCAGAATAAAAGTCATCACGTTTTTTAAGATTAGTATCGACAAGCTTACCATCGACTTCTTGCACCTTTGGCGCTAAGGCTTGGCGAAGCGCTGGGCCATCTTGCTTGTTTTTAACACCATCAAATATTGCCCATAAATCACTGTGTAGTCCCGGAAGCTTTTTGTATTCCGTATCCATGCGGTTATACAAACCTTTCAGATCATCAATATCAAAGCCGCCTTGGGTGCGTTCTGCAAGGTCTTGGTACTTTTCTATCGTGGTATCAAGCTCTTTTAATATGCCTCGGTAATCAATTAAGTAACCAAACTGCTTTTTGCTATGCAATCGGTTAACACGGGCAATTGCTTGTATTAGGTTGTGCTCTTTTAGAGGCTTATCGATATAAAGTACAGTGTTCTTTGGCTCGTCAAAGCCTGTCAGCAGCTTATCTACCACTATCATAATGTCAGGGCCATCATCTCTACCAAAGTCTTCAATAATGGCTTTGGTGTAGGCTTTTTCGTCCATTTTATTAACGTTTGCCTTCCACCAATTTTGCACAATGTCCTTACTTTCCTGATCAACCGCCTCGTGACCCTCACGAGTATCTGGAGCCGACATCGCAACCACCGATGTAACTGTGCCTATTTTATCCAATGCCTTCTTATAACGAATAGCAGAGGCTTTGGAGTCACATGCTAATTGGCCCTTTAAACCTTGCTGTTTAAAGTTCTGGAAGTGGTCGGCAATATCGTAAGCAATTAACTCAATACGACCTTCTGTTTGGTAAATCTGCCCTTTTTGAGAAAACTTCTTCTTCAGATCGGTTTTTTGTTTATCTGTAAGTTTACTAGTGCTGCGTTCAAACCATGCATCAATGGCTTTGTCGTTAACGTTCAGCTCTGGAATACGCTCTTCATACAACAGAGGGGTCACAGTTTTATCTTCAACCGCTTGCTGCATAGTATAGGAGTGGATGATCTTACCGAATTTGTTTTCGGTCTTGTCGTCCTTCAACAGTGGCGTACCCGTAAAAGCAATATAGGCCGCTTTAGGCAGCGTCTGCTGCATACGGATATTATTTTCGCCGTTCTGGCTACGGTGGCCTTCATCCACTAGTACAATAATGTTTGGGCTGTCGTTGTAGCATTCTTTGTATTTAATCGCAGAGCCAAACTTATTAATGATCGAGAAGATAACTCGCTCATTTCCCTTACCAATTTGTTCGGCTAAACGCTTACCAGTGGTCGCCATTGCATCTTTTTTATCTCGGTCAGTTAATACACCACCAGATGCAAAGGTACGGCTTAGCTGATCTTCCAAGTCCACACGGTCTGTAACTATGATCACACGGCATTGAGCCAGCTCTTCAAGCCAAATAAGCGCTTTTGATAAAAACACCATAGTAAATGACTTGCCGCTACCTGTGGTGTGCCAAATAACACCACCTTCACGAGCACCTGAGTCATCAAAGGTGTTAATTCGCTCAATAAGTGCTTTTATGCCAAATACCTGCTGGTATCGAGCGACAATCTTGCCAGCTTTTTTATCAAACAAGGTAAACAGGCGAGTCATATCAAGCAGGCGCTCAGGGCGCAACAAGCTGACAATAAGCCTATCTTGGTCGGTAACAGTTAAGTCTCCTGCTGAAACCAAAGATAGATAGTCATCTTTCGCTTTGGCAGGACGATGCTTAAATAGCCCATTTAATTGTTCATCGCTCAGTTTATGATTTTTTAACCTAACAAATTCCGCTTCTGGGATTTGTTCTTCCTTCCACTTCGCCCAAAACTTTTCAGGAGTGCCGCAAGTAGCATATAAACCTTCATGCCCATTTACTGCTAATAGAAGTTGGCTATAGGCATACAAATGAGGAATTTCAGCCTGACCTTGATTCCGAATATGCTGAGAAATCGCCTCAGCGTTGGTCGATTTACCTTCTTTATTTGAATCCGGGCGTTTCGCCTCAATCACGACTAGTGGCAAACCATTCACAAAACAGACAATATCTGGAATTCGATTACCAGTGCCTTCGGCATTTTGAACCACTAACTCTTCAGTAAAATGGAATTGGTTATTATCAAGATTGTGCCAATCAATAAGCTTAATGGTGGGGGAGGCTTTTTTTCCATCAATGAATTCGGTAACACTCACGCCATACATTAAAGCATTGTAAATTTTCTCATTAGCCGCTTTTAACCCTAAGTTCATGGCAGGGTTTAGCTCATGCAAGACTTTATCAATAGCTGCTTCTGATAATGTGTGTTGCTTACCCGCAAACGAGAACGTTTGCTTTGCTAAAAAAGCACGCATTAGAGGCAATAAAATAACCTGATGAGTACTTTTCTTTTCCCTTGCTAGGGTATTCCCTCGTAGCGCTTCGCATTCGCTTGGTGGAATGAAGGTGTAGCCAAGGTTTGTTAACAGCGTAAGAGCTGGTACTTTGGCGCTGAATTCTTCTTGAAATTTAACTGTCGTAGTCATTTCTAATCCTTTAGCACATTGTCAGCGTTTGAATCGCTTCAGCGCAAATAGATGCAAAGTCATCTGTTCGCCAGTATCCACCTTGAAAGTATCGGGCACTTTCTTGCTTCCATATATCGGCATCTTCTGTTGGTGTAAAATGCTCTTTATTATGCAAAGCAGTATACCCAAGCATATAACAGATTAGTTCCTGCTCATCAGGACGACCTTGAATGTCATTTGACAGACTTGATATACCAAAACAGTTACCAATATCTTTCGCATCAATTCTTTTTTGTAGTATCGACAAAGCTACTTCGGGCTGAATGCTATAAATTGCTATAGCCAATATGGTAAGCACTTTATATCCAAAAATTGTGTTGCTCTGAAGGTTATTTGATTGAGCTAGAGTTACATAAATTTCTATATGGCGAACAACAGTCTCTACTTCTCGCAATGACAATCTATTTGCAATAATAATTTGTTCTATTGTTCTAATTGAGCCACATTCATACAGCTTCATACCACCCAATACATGGCTTGATCTAACTAAATTTTTATAGTGCTCAATTGCTGCAATGCTTTCGCGGTGAGCATTGGTATCGACTGTTTCAGGAAGAGCGATAGTGAATTTAACAAATTTATCCAAATACCGTTGAGCGTCTACTGACTGCCCATAACAATGATTTATTGACGCCTTGAGTTGTTGAGTATTGGTAATCAAAACAAATTTCACACCCTCTACATCAAAGGTATGTTTTATAATTTCAAGCATATCAACAGCAAAGTTTGGTCTGCATCGATCTAGCTCATCGACAAATAAAATTATCGGTTTAATAGCCGCAATGTCCGCCAGTGCAACTTGTAACGCTTTTAAATTTTTATCTGCTTTTACATGATCTTTTAATACTGACTCAACTGTCGCATCTATAGCTTTATCTGCGGCCCCTTGAATTTGTTTATCGAAATCATCTGCAACATCAGCTACATCTTGCCTTAAAAGGTGTGAAACTCCCGCTTTAGCAATTGTTTTTAGACCATACCGCACAGCAGGCAGAGCTTTTTTCATAAAGCTCTGCTTACTATCATCATCAGGTAAAACTTTAATTACTTCAGCGAGAACAGTCATTAATGGCTCATCAGCATGATCCGCTTTGAATGCATCGACATAGATTAAATGGTGCGTATCACTAACGTGCATTAGGTTTATGAGTTTATGGCAAAACTCTGTTTTACCTGTACCCCAACTACCATCGATTACCATAGGGGAAATATCGATGTTAGCTTGTAATACTGAAATCACTTTTTCAGCAATGCTTTTACGCTTAAATTCATCTCTATCTTCGAATTTTAGGTTTTGAATTTCCATTTCTAACTCCTAAAGCCGATCAAAAATTGAACCTTTACTTGGAGTAAAGAGTTTTTCATAGAACTTGGTCGCGTAATCATCAGTCATACCAGACACAAAGTCACATATAACTCGAAGCTGAGCTGACTTTTTATGTTCACCTTCTAAACCTTCACCAGCTTTTTTCAATCTTTCTCTAGTTGGTTTTGGCAAGAACCTATTGGGATCTTTAGCTAACGTTTGAAAAAGCTCAATAACTAGCTTTTGTCCCTTAAATTCAAGTTGTTGAACATTTTCATCAAAAATAACTTGTTCGCATACTAAGTCAAAAATGTGCTGCCTAAGCTTTTCTATTTGAGGTGCTAATTTAACCTCCAAGCTAAGCAACGGATTTTCACAACCTGACTGGTTTTTTTCGATAATTGCATTGGTAATCATTAAGTTAACCAAGCTACCGATAGCTTCTTTTCTACAGTGACTTTCCTTATGAAATAAGTCGGCAGTAATTAAATCAAAATTTAAATCGTTTCTAACAAGCTGCTTTGCTAAATCATTAAATAAAGCTTCTTTGCCTTCAAAGTGCTCTCGCCAGTGCCTTTGAGTGATCATCCCAAGTGACAAAGCGTCTTCAAAATCATGCAAACTATATGAAATGTTGTCTGCTAAATTCATAATTGTGCAGTCCAAAGATTTGTATAAACTTTTCTTATGCAAAGGTTTCTCTGGCTCATCCTTATCTATCGGTTGCTCTGTTTGAGTAAACTTCGCGAGATCTTCCCTAGCAAATCCATCAAAAATGAAATCAACGATTTCTTGGTCGCAATCGTGATAACACTTAGGTGGCTTCTGCAATCGGGCCTCGAATAACCAGTAAGGAGCATTCTTATCAGAGACTTGTTCGTAAGCTTTTTCATTAACAAGTTCAGAGTACGCAACTGGATATTTCAGGATGCCGAGCAGCATCCTTCTCGTAGGGTTTAATCCGTGTTCACCAGTATACTTGTCAAGCTTTCCGAGGATTCTTAACGTTTGACCATTCCCCTCAAAGCCACCATGCTTACGCATACAATAATTTAAAGCTACTTCACCTCCATGACCAAAAGGAGGGTGACCAATGTCGTGAGCTAAGCAAATAGCCGTTATTAATGAAGTGTTAGGTAAGTGCTCATGATAATCCGCAAATTGCTTGTTTTTACTAAGGTACTGAACAATACCTCTCCCTATTTGAGCTACTTCCATTGAGTGCGTCAGTCGAGTTCTATAAAAATCACTCTCACCTAGCCCTAAAACTTGAGTTTTTGACTGTAAACGTCTGAAAGCTGCTGAGTGAATTAGCCTTGCTTCATCCCTATCAAACTCATCTCTGACATCATCAGGTCTTTTATTTTGCTCTAATCTACGTTGTTCTAAACAGTCCATTATGCGACCTCCTTGTCATCCAATTTAACTCTGCGCTTGCCTGTTAACAGTTGCTGCATCAGCGCTTTTTTCTCTTGTTTGAGGTCAGCAAGCTGTTGTTCTAATAATTCTATTTCTTGGTCAGCGTTCAGTAATACTGCCGAAATCTTTTGCTGCTCCTGAAATTTAGGAATATGAAAGTGGAGTCCTTCAAAAGCACTCTTAGAAAGCTCTAAGAAAGTTGAACCACTCGCTTTGCTAATTAGTTTATGCTTATAGAAATTTAAAAGGTAATACACAAACTCAATATTAGTATTCTCATTTGGAACGATGTTTTTAAAACCTTGGTTGGTGCTCATTTCATGACTTGCAATTGCCATTTCACCTATCGTTGCACGAGTACAAACAAGCAGTGTGCCCTTAGGGAGAAGTTTTGCAGAGCTGTTTTTAATACCGTCCATAGAAACTAGTCGAGCAGTTGACTCAATGTAGATACTATCTTGCTTAGTAATATCGGTAGGTGTTACCCAGTTTATATCACCATCCCAATATTCAGGCTTTGTTGTACTCGGTGTTCCACCAGAGGAAATATTCCCTAAATCTGAAAGACGTTTTTCTTCCCACTCACCCTCAAACGGTTTACCTGAATCATCAAGTAGGCGTTTTTTGCCAGTGAGCAGTTGCTGCATTAGAGCTTTTTTCTGCTTTTTGCTGTTGTCGATTAGGCGCTCGGTGGTGCTAATCGCTTTGTCCCAAATGGATAGGATTTTTGCGATTTTGCGTTGTTCTGGGAGTGGTGGTGTTAGCACTTTATATGCATTGAAATAATCAGAAGTGACACGCCTATGACCTGCTGAGCCTTGCATATTATTTTCACCTCTGACTCTAAGTTCCTTAGTTCTGGTAAGGTAATATATAAATTCAGGGGATGTGTTTTCCTTAGCTCTCAGCACATGAAATTCAGTGCTCCCAAAGCCCACACCGTTAGTAAGTCCATGAACTAGCGCCCCTTTTCCATTTTCAAAACAGGGCGTGATCTTAGCAACCAATACATCACCATCCTTAAACGAGGTAAATCCCTTAGATACTTCTTCATACTCTCTCGGTAAATGAGAAATTAACTGGCCTTCTTCTGATAACTGGTTCATGGCAATAAAAGAAACTTTGCCATTTTCAGGCTTCTTTATCTTTTTAGGATTGATATCGCATAACTTTCCTAAGCTTGTTAATGTCCATCCATTAGGCACCATAACCCAACTCCTTTAAGTAACGTTCCATCTCTGCTTCAAGGGTTTGCAGCTCATTTTTAAGCTGTACACGCTGAGTGCGCACTGCTACTAAATCAATCTCAGCTTCTTCTTCAAAGGTATCAACGTAACGAGGGATGTTGAGGTTAAAGTCGTTCTCTTTGATTTCTTCAAAACTGGCTAGGTAGGCGTATTTATCAACGCTTTCACGAGCCTTGTAGGTGTCGATGATTTTTTGAATGTTTTCTTCAGTTAATTGGTTTTGGTTTTTACCTGACTTGAACTCACGGCTCGCATCAATAAACAATACGTTTTTGTCGGTCTTGTGTTTTTTGAATATCAAAATCGCTGCTGGAATGCCTGTACCAAAGAACAGTTTTTCTGGCAAACCGATTACGGTATCAAGCAAGTTTTCTTCGATCAGTTGTTGGCGAATTTTGCCTTCGCTCGATGCTCTAAATAACACACCATGAGGCACGACTACACCCATACGGCCACTTTCAGGCTTAAGGGTTTCAATCATGTGGCTGATGAATGCATAGTCACCTTTGGTTTTTGGTGGAATACCTCGTCTAAATCGCCCATAAGGGTCGTTGCTGGCATCATCATGTCCCCACTTATCTAATGAAAATGGCGGATTTGCCGTCACTACATCAAAGTGCAGTAAGCCGTTACCGTCTTTCTCTTTTAGTAGTGGGTTTCGAATGGTGTCGCCCCATTCAATGCGGTGGTTATCTTCACCGTGTAGGAACATGTTCATTTTGGCTAATGCCCATGTTGAACCAATCGCTTCTTGTCCAAATAAGGCGTATTTTTTTGAGCCAGAGTTTTTACGCACCATAGCGCCACATTTAAGAAGTAGTGAGCCACTTCCTGTACATGGGTCGCATATTTGGTCGCCTTCAACTGGCTCTAAAACCGTTGCTAAAAGAGTCGAAACTTCGGGTGGGGTATAATATTCACCAGCGGTAGCACCACTACCAGCCGCAAAGTGTTTGATAAGGTATTCATAGGCATTGCCGATGATATCTAAGCTACCCACACGTTCTGAGCTTAAATCTAAAATGTCTTTACCAAAATCTTCAAGTAGGTGACGAAGTAAGTCGTTCTTTTGTTTTTCTTGGCCTAGGCGGTCAGTGTTAAAGCTGATGTCCTGGAATACGTTTTTAAGCTTGCTGCCGTTGGCTTCTTCAATAGCATGAAGGGCTTTATCGATTCGCTCACCATTGCCTGCTTCATAGCGTTTTTCGTATAAGTCCCAAAAGCTCGCGCCCTCAGGTAATACAAAACGCTGCTTCGACATCATGGCATGAATTAAGTCTGGGTTATCACCATACTGAGCAATGAGCTTGTTGTATTCATCTTTGTATACATCAGAGATGTACTTTAAGAACAGCATGGTGAGGATGAAGTCTTTATAGGTATCGGCACTGATAACGCCACGGAAGGTGTCACAAGCGGCCCATACTGCTTTGTTGATATCGTCCTGATTGATTTGAACATTGTTTATCATGTGTTTCTATTCCCAAATTTTATTTAATTTTTCTTCGGCTATTCAGTAATCAAATGCCTAGCTCTTGCAATGCAATGGCTTCTAATTGTTGTTGCCGATTTTGTATTAACTTTTTCAGTGTCTTTTGCTCTTTTACGCCACATTGATGTAGTGCAGTGAGCCGGTTTTGCTTTTCAATCTCTAGTAGCTTAATTGGTACGCTTTCTAAAACCTGCCTTCGAATACTCAAATACATAGAACCTTCAGCGGTTGTTTTAAAATAGCGCTGTGCAGGTTGTTGATTTAATTGCCAACACAGAAAGTTAGGTGAAATTAAAGCACGATATTCAGGCTTCAATCGCACTAGAAAAAAGTGAGGCGAGCAGACCGTTTGCTCTTTTATATTTTCAACTAGAACACAGTGGTGTTTTGCACCTTTTGCTACAAATAGCACATCTCCGTTTTGTAACCAGTCGGGTTGCTTTTTCGTTTTTAAGTGAGTTTTAACAATACTATCGTGGTTAATTTCGCCCGTTATTTCAGTATCCCTAACCTGGATGACATTGACTGTCCCATCCGCGTATTGCTTGATTGAGCCTCTGAATGGATGCCCCAAGCGAATATCAGCGAGTTCATGGAGTAGTAAGCTCTGTGCAACGTGCTTTGTTTGCGCTTTCATAAGGTCTCAGTTTTACCTTTACCAACACTTTTTCATCTTCTAAAAGCTTTCAAAAACGCGCGGCTTGATTGCTCTAAGTTGCGCAACTTTTTGTCTCTGATGGAAGCTTCATTCATCTTGCAATGGTGGATTATCTTAAAGCATACGTCAATTTATTTTTGCAGTAACGACATACTGCAATTTTGTGTTTGACTAAAACAAAACTTGTCGCTATATTTTTTGCAGTATTTCAATGGAGCAGTCTATTTGAGTGTAATCTACCCTAATATTGTTAATCGAACCGTTAATCTAGGTAGTCTGCCTTACATTTCTGATGTTAATGAGCAAGGTTATCGCGAAGTTATGTTTCACGAGGACCGTTTTATTGAGCGTTTTCCAAGAGTGTTATCGCTTAATAGGCTACAGGATGCTCTTGAAATAAATTTGTTCCTTGAGCACAGGTATAAAGGTTTATTCATGCCCCCTAAGCGAGGCGGAAACAAGAATCCACTTGGTGGTGTGTCACTTGTAACCGTGCAGTCGTTAGCGAATTCTATGAGTTTATTCTTGCAATGGGTTGAGAAGAATAATGTGGACTGGCAAGAGGTTTATGCTGTGAGTGACAGCGATAAAGCAAAATACTGGTTGCCTGTTTATCGGTATCGCAAGCATCTTATAGAACAAGTGATTGCAAAGGGTATTGAGCGAGATACTGCAAACCTGTACATCAACCATGTGAGGCAGTTTTACGAGTGGGCAAGAAAGCAAAAAAGAATTGATAAAGTGCCATTCAAATACAAAACCAAGATTATTAAGAAAAAGCGTAAGGACGGCGTTTTAGACTTGCTATTCACCGATTACGGTAGCGATGAAAAAGGATTTACCATTACCACCACTGACTTACTTATCCCTAAAAAGTACAAGCAAAAGAAACTAGGTGATGCGGGTTTATCGCCTTATAGCCAAGAGGAACTTAAGCTGCTCTATGCTAGCAGAGAGCTCGCAAAGCAAGGTGCTAAATTGCGAGTGGATTTAGCAGTGCAATGCGGCTTACGTGCAGAAGAAATAGCCACTTTTAGTGCTAGTCATGTTGTTGACCCTGCCTTGGGTAATAAAGCAATTTATTACTTAACCATAATCGGCAAGTACGATAAGGAGCGCACGATAATGGTGTCAAAAGGCTTGATGACATCACTTTGGCAATATCGTAACGGCAAAGAACATCAAGATAGATTAGCTAAGTGGCAGCTTGAACATGGTAACTGTGATGATGCACCACTGTTTATTAACCGTTCTGGTGATTTCATGTCTCGTAAATCTATAGGCAATGTGATCTCAAAAGTGCGTAAGGAATTAGCGCCATTCGGGAAAACACTAAAACGTGATTTTCATGACTTACGTTCAACTTTTGCAACAAACCTTGCTGGTTTCCTAATTCATAAGAATCTGCCCATTGGCTTTGTGCAATACAAGTTAATGCAGTTGATGGGCCATGCAGATTTTTCAACGACTCAAAAGTACATCAATTTCGCACGTTCATTAACGTTTGATAAGCAAATGGCAAGTTGGGTAGATAAGTTATTTGGAGAACTTGTTGAGCCTTTACAAGAAGTGGCATTTAACCCTGATTTTTCAGGAGAAGTAAATGCTTAATGGTGCTCTAAAATTCTCTCGCTTAGAAACTCAGTTGAGTGACAATGTGACTGCTGAAAGCAGTAAGCGCGTAAAATTACATATCCAATTTTTTAAACGAATACTGATGCGATATGAAATTTTACATAGTCATTGTCATAGGCTGGTTGAGGACATTAACTCGTTAATCGATAGGGATTATTGGCTCAAGTTAGAGGTAAAGGCAGGTTATCTTGAGCCTAAAGATGACGTCCTATTTAGACGTTGCTTATTTCATTTTGCCAGTACGATAAGTGAAGTAAAATCCAGACCCAGCAGTGTATTTGTTTTTGATACTAACATTGATCTATTAAATTGGTATCGAAAAAACTTCGAGTTAGGAAGTGACTTACATGAGGCTTTAACTAACTGGAACTTGGAGTCTGGTTTAGCTGGTAGTACAACTAGGTTCAATGCACAGAAAGCGCTAATGTGCTTACATCTGTTGTTTGATAAAGCACCGAAACTAGCTGATTTAATATCAAGGCATGGTTTAAGTTGGTTTAAATCTAGTCAGCACTTTAAAAATGTCTTTCATGAACACCCAATAGAAGATCGGAACAAAGTTCTTCAATCAGCTTTACTTTCAGTGCTTAGAGTAAATTACCCAAAGCGCTTTTCAACAGTCAAAATTGCAATCAACAGAAAGTCTATTGACGTAACTGATTTAGCACAGTCAGAACCGGTTTTAATCAAACAACTTCAGGCCGTTGCAGATTCTGAAAAGTTTAAGGGTGACTTAGAGCATAGCATTGAGGCTATGACCAGACGGTTTTTAGCTATTGTTACTAGTATCCGTCGGTTTTCTGAGGAAAAACCTTATGCATTCAAAGAGCATGGACTCGATAACTTTAAGGCAAATAATTTTTCGCTATTGAAAGAAGCTAAAGCTGCCTTAAGAAAAGACCAGTTTTCAGAGCTTTTACTATTGCTAGAGCAACATTTAGGCGAGAAGATACACCGTCATGACTATATCGCTCATTTATTGCCATTTTATTTTAAACGATACGAAAGTTTCCGATGCATCGACTATAGTGAGGTTGCTTTAACTTGTCCTAGTTTGATGCTCGAAATTGAGCAGTTGCACCGATCAGAAATAGCGTTATTGCCTGAAAAAAATTATAACATCGAAACTCTCCATACTAGATTTTCTAAACTCAAGCGCCTGATAGTTAATTATCTGATTCCAAATTATAAAAAAGAAGTTTTAGAGCATGGGTTTCTATGTTTAGGCATGAACCAGAGCTCTATCCAAAAATCTATATTTGAGCAACTACAAAGTGCAGTTAAAAGTAAATCTATAAGTATTCGTAGTGGTGCATCATATACGGAAACAATGCGATGGCTTATGACTATTACAGGCCAAGAGACGATAGAAGCTTTTAAAATATCTTACAAAAAGCATCAGCGTCACGCAAGAAGGTTAAGAATTGAAGACTTATACAGCGACAGTGAGTTGAGAGAACTCATATTCTTTATTGAGAAAGGGATTAATGAGGCTCAGAACTCCAAGCAGTTACTGGCCTTATACTTCGCTCGAATTCAAATTAAAAGCTGCTGGAACACATCACCAATGGTTGATATTGAATTGAGTGATATTACCGATGTAGCCCTACCGACTGCTCAAAAAAGTATAACCTTACTGCTGCAAAAGCCAAGAAAAGGGTATGACATTGATACTTACTCTTTGGATGGACGAGCTGTAAATAGCGTAATGCGTGATATTTTATTTGTTAGAGATACTATTACTAAAGATTACCGACATCTCGCAACTCCTGCTGTGCAACCGTTCTTATTCATTACCAAAGATAAAACAAATGTGAGCCGAATCAAAAGTGGAACCATTGTTTCATACATCAAGACGTTATTGAAAAGGTTAGGATGCCGCGTTGCATATAACTCTATGCGGATTCGAAAAAGTGGTGCTAACCATATTTATCGCGATGTGGCTAAGCAAATGCGAGCTTATGAGGCAGTGAATTTGCATACGTTTGATACTTTCATCAAACATTATCAGCGAATTAGTGAGCAAAAGTCTCAAGAAACGTTACACACAGCAGTTGATGTGATGCAACGTTACTTTACTGGCAGAGAAATAGATTCTGAGATCCGAGTACTAATGGTAGATGATGGTAGCACACAAAAAACACCTTCTGGACAGTGCTCATCGCGTGGTAATGATGAAGAAGCTAAGCAATATAATAAAACGCACCGACATCTTCAACAGTCAAAAAGCAACGCATGGTGTAGCGACTTTCTAGCTTGCATTTGGTGCAAACACTTTAGAACAGTTGCTGATCCTGAGCATGTATGGCAGCTATTAAGTTATAAAAAATATGTGCTTTCGGAGATGTCCGCCAGTATTTCTGATATTGATAACAACGAATTTCAGCAAGAAGCAATAAACGCATTACAACAAAGAGTTGACGACATTCTAGTTCAAGTAGCTAAAAGAAGTCAGAGTGCACTGAATAAAGGTGAGGAGCTACTGATGAATAAAGGTATGCACCCGTTTTGGGAGTTTGCAATTACATCAGCTAACAGCTTGAGGGGGATAAATGTCTGACACTTTCACCGCTATAAATCATTGTTTGAAAGTTGACGGTCTCATCCACTTACTCCCTTATGATGAGAAGCGGGTAGAATTACTTTCTTCAATATTGCTATGGAGTTTTATACGCCTAAATAAGGAACAAAAAACACTTTTTGGTGACGACTCTTGGCTTTCTGAAGGTAATAAACTATCGGTTACCTTTAATGGCGTCGGGGCAGAATTTCAATATCAACTGAAAGCTTTAACACTTGGTATGTATACTCAAGGAACAGGGCAAGGAATGGACCCCCTTAGCTGGGAGACTATTCGAAGAAATATCAGTAATTTGAAACGACTTGCTAAATGGCTTGAGGGGTATGGTATTAAGAGTTTTTCTGTATTGGGCTCCCTACCAGAACTTCGTTTACGGAACATAATTATTGAACTCGTACGAGTCTCTAACTTGCAGAAGCACCCTTCGTTTGCTCAATCCTTGCTAACAGCTCTTTACTGGTTGAAACGATATTCTGTGGTTAAAAATGGGCTGTTTTTTGACCTAACCAATGAATATCTTATACCATATACTTTGCTTAAAAAACAGCGCAGAAACAAGCATTCAATCATCCCAATACAAGTCATGAAGCAAGCGCTAAAACTATGTGAAGTGCATCTTAATGCCGCTGAGCAAATTATAGATGATTGGTACTTGCTTCAGACACAACTCAATAATTCTATTTCTACGCTACCAAAAACAGGTTTTAAAAATTCGACTCATATAGATGGTCTGAGTAATTATGGGTCATCGTGGCTAAACGAAAATCACGAAGCAATAAAAAATCTTCGTAAATATACGTTTGTTTTAGTAATTAGTTATACAGGAATGCGTTATAACGAAGCTTTGGCACTTAACGATGATGCAGCTATTGAGCGTAATGGCAAATATTTCATAAAGTCCTTTTTATCTAAAACTACTGATGAAATACAATGTGTAGAGTGGATAACCAATGAAGTTACCTACCGCGCTGTAAATCTACTCTCAAAGGTTTGCTCTATCTTTCGCCAAAGAGCAGAATTACTTCTAAGGCATCATAGCGATGTGTTACCAACCAAAAGAGCTATTAACCTAGAGTTTGGACTCAAGTCTAAAACTCTATTTGGAACAATACCTCACAAAAAAGCGTGTGAATTTTCTTTAAATACTAAACCTGGGAAAAGCTCATTCAATAATTTTAATAAGCTTTTTAGTATACGCCTTAGTCAACAAGATGTTTCAGAGCTGGAGCGTATGGACTGTAATTATCAATCAGTTGGCTCAAACCATAGAAATTTCAAAAAGCCTTATGCAGTGGGTGACTTGTTTAATTTCACCGCTCATCAATTTAGACATACATTCGCTTGGTTTATAGTTGCTAATCGTCTCGGGGATCTAGATGACATTAAGTATCAATATAAACACCTAGAAAATATGATGACATTGGTTTATAGCCAGCGGGGCTATGAGTCTATGGAGGAATTGATTGGACTAACTGATAGTTTCTCAGAATTCATGATTTCACAAGCGATGGAAGATATGGTTATCGCAGCCAATGATGGCAGATTAGCAGGAAAAGGCGGCCAAAATTTTATAGCCAAGTTATCAGAAATTCTTGCTGATGACCTAACCACTGGGAACGCGCCACATTTTAAAAATATGGAAGAGTTGATAACATTTGCTGCTAAGCATACCAATAATTTCAGGGGTGTATCACATGGCTATTGCACTAAGGGTGGGGAGTGCAAGGTTCGTAATGCCGCAGATCCGAGTCACTGTGTAAATTGTGATAGCTACATAGCAACACCTAGACACTTGCCGCATTGGCTGGTTGTTAAAAAGCGATGTGAATCCCAACTAGCTACATTTGAGAAGTTTCCGGTAGAAATAAAGCAAAGATTTAACGCTTTTAGTACTGCATTAAATGACAACCTTGAAGCCGCTAATATCATCATTGACCAGTTAACGATAAAAGTGAAGGAAGCCTAATATGAGTGAATCAGTTGAGATCACAATGGCTGACAAAATTGATAAGGCCTTGTCGGAAATGGCAGCCAATAAAGAAAAAATTAATGTTAGCCAAGTAGCGAAAAGATTAGGTGTTTCAAACTCTGCAATCTACAAGTTTAACCCTGAAAAAATCCCAGATATTAAGACTGCGCAAAAGCGTCAGAAACATAAAGCCGAGTCGATTACGTTAGGCACAGAAAATGAAAAGCTTAAGAAAGAAATTAAGTCATTGAAAATTTTAAACAGTCAACACAAAGCATTAGCTGATGAGTACAAAGTTAAGTATGAGTCGTTGTGGGAACATATTCAGCAAATTTATAACATGTACGATGAAGTACTAGCTGAGCGAAATAACTTTGCAGAAAGGCTTAAGCACCTAGGCTAAAATTGAGTAATCTTAAAAGCCAAACAAAGATATTCAGTAAAAAGCATATTTTACTTTACAGTATTATCTACTAGGATTTTATTAGCTTTAGCGGTGCGTATGTACTTCTTGAGGCTTTTTTTGAAAGTAAGCTAATACTTTTTTCAATTTAAAATTAGGATCAGGGAAGATGAAGATAACAAAAGTAACTATAAATAATTTTAGGTCAATCGAAAGTGCGGTTTTCGACTTTAACGATTTCAATGTCTTTGTAGGACAAAACAATGCCGGTAAGACAAATCTTTTTGAAGCTGTAGAGTGGTTCTTCAAAGGTTTACCAAAGGGTAAGTCTCTAATCGATTTATATCCCAACAGAAATACCTCTAAAGAAATTTCAGTTGAAATTGAG
This sequence comes from Pseudoalteromonas sp. SD03, assembly GCF_040937955.1. Classification (NCBI taxonomy): domain Bacteria; kingdom Pseudomonadati; phylum Pseudomonadota; class Gammaproteobacteria; order Alteromonadales; family Pseudoalteromonadaceae; genus Pseudoalteromonas; species Pseudoalteromonas sp. SD03. The sequence continues at coordinate 3,204,838 of NZ_CP162514.1, read as the reverse complement.
TTTGAAGGAGCTCAGCATGGTGCTGAGAATATGCGAAATGAGACCAACAAAACGAAAATTTTAAACGTTTTAGATGGTAGTAATACGCTTTCTGTAAAACGAACGAGCGGTGAGCCTAGTAAAAGAACGCTGACTATCAGGGGCGTGGAGCTAGCCAAAAACCCCGCCGGTTTTGATAAAGCTCTTAACGATTTCTTACCTAAGTTTGAATATATCCACACTAAACAATATTTTGATGAAGTAGCAAAGTATTCATCTAAAACTCCTGTAGGGATAATGCTTTCATCTGTTCTTGAAGAAATTCTTCAAGATGACCCCCAGTATCGAGCCTTTAGAAGCAAGTTTGACGAGCTATTCGATAATGAGGATTCAGCCGTGAAAGTAGAGTTTGACAAGCTCGGAAATAGTGTCAAAACGCACCTTGAAAAACAATTCGCAGAATGTACTAAGGTTAGTTTTGAGGTAACTAGCCCTGAATTTGACGATTTACTGAAAAACTTTCAAACTAGGGTCGATGATGGTGTTGAAACTTACGCCTCAGAAAAAGGCGACGGTATGCAACGAGCTTTGATGCTAGCAATAATTCAGGCTTATGCAGAGTATAGAAAAAATCGCGATGATGCAGGAAAGTCATTTCTTTTCTTTATAGATGAAGCTGAATTACATCTTCATCCAACAGCGCAGAGAAAGTTGAAAAATGTATTACTGGAGCTTTGTGAGGACCTAGACCAAGTTTTTATAAATACTCACTCCTCAGTATTTGTAGCAGACGAACATCCATCTCAAAAAATATTCAAAGTAGAAAAAGAAGACAGTATTACTAACTTTAAATCAGTAGACACTTTTGACAAACCATACGTAGTTTTTGAATTACTAGGGGGTAGCCCAGCAGATTTACTGTTGCCTCGTAACTTCGTCATTGTTGAAGGTCCCAGTGAAGTCGAACTTTTAACTAGAGTTATTCGTCGCTTCTACTCGGATAAGCCAACTATTCAAATTATTTCCGCTGAAGGTGATACTCACCAAGCAAAACGCTCAATTAATGCGATTAAGAAAGCTTTCAAACCTTTAGAGAAATCGATCTTTGAAGAGAAAATGGTAATACTATGTGATGCCCCAACAGACAAAGCAAAGGCAGGATTTGACGATTTTATAAAAAGTTTCAAAGCCTTTAACGATAGAGGTCAAATACAGGTTTTAGAGTATGGCTCTCTTGAGGAGTGCTACCCAGCTTATGAAGACTGGAAGCGCTCGGAAGAGCAAGTATCAGAAATGAATGGCAAGAAAAAAACGAAGCTTGCAAAGCGTGTAGGTGATGAAATTACAAAAGAGCAATTCGAAACAGAAATGCCGATAATATTTAAAACTCTCTTAAGTGCTTGGGAACTGTCGTACTAAATGCTCTGTTATAAAATCTGGTGGCGCCAATGGCACACCAGGTTTATACGTCGAAAAACAGTTTTAAGCTTCTTCTTGATTGTCCATTTCATCAATATACTCAAAAGCAAATTCTAGATATAAAATAATATTTAAAAATTCAACCTCTCCAAATAGGTAACAATATTTTACACCTCCTACTTATTCGATTGCCTTTTCAGAAAATATTTCGATAAAACTGTTACCACTCAAAAAGTCTTTAAATATAAGGTGGTAACGATTTTCTATTTTTCGTAAGCGACATTATTTTCACGCCACCTGCGGTATCTAAGTTGCTTGCAAAAATTGTTACGTTAGGCAAAGAAAAAATTGGTAGCGTGTACGATCCAACTTGTGGTTCTGGTTCCTTGCTTTTAAAAGTCATAAATGAATATAAAGATCAAGAGTCTTATAAAGACATAAAAGTATACGGGCAAGAATCAAATCCGACTACATATAACTTAGCTCGTATGAATATGATTTTACACGGTATGCATTACCGTAACTTTGATATTCAACAAGACGATACTCTTGAACAGCCACAGCACCTTGAGAAGCGCTTTGAAGCAGTAGTGGCAAACCCTCCATTTTCAGCTGATTGGAGTGCTTCAGCAGGCTTTTTAACAGATGAACGCTTTCAAGATTACGGTAAATTAGCACCTAAAAGTAAGGCTGATTTTGCCTTTGTTCAGCACATGGTTCATCAGCTCGATGAAAATGGCACTATGGCAGTTGTATTGCCGCACGGTGTGTTATTTCGTGGTGCTGCTGAAGGTCATATTCGTAAACATCTGATTAAAGATAAAAATTACCTAGATGCAGTAATAGGGCTACCAGTTAATATATTCTACGGCACACCCATTCCAACATGTATTTTAGTACTTAAAAAGAACCGACAGCACAGCGATAATATATTATTTATAGATGCCAGCAAAAACTATGGAAAAGCAAGTAATCAAAACTATTTACGTAGTGAAGATCTAGAAGCAATTTTATCAGCAGTTGATAGCCGTCAAGCCCAAGATAAATTTGCTTATGTTGCACCAATTCAAAAGACTTCAAATTACGAAACAATTGAGAAACATGATTTCAATCTCAATATTCCTAGATATGTAGACACTTTTGAAGAAGAAGAAGATATCAATCTAGCAAGTTTATTAACGGACATAGAAAACGTAAATGTTGAACTTGACTCTATAGACTCTAAATTAGAGGTGTTTTATAAGGAACTAGGCATCAAGGGAGTTAGATAATGAGTTTGTCATTAAAACCACCATTAAGATTTGTTGAGTTTGACTCTAGTTGGGAAAAATATAATTTATCTGATTTAGGTGAGTTTAAAAACGGAGTTAATAAAACTGCTGAAGATTTTGGGCATGGCATGCCATTTGTTAACTTAATGGATGTTTTTGGTCAAAACTCTATAGGCTTGCCAGAACTTGATCTGGTCAATTCAACAGAAAAAGAACGAGGACTCTACTCCCTCAAAAAAGGGGATACCTTATTCATACGCTCTTCAGTTAAGAGGCAAGGTGTTGGTGAAACAGCAGTTTGTGAGCATGATATTGAAGATGCTGTCTATAGTGGATTTCTTATTCGCTTTCGCAGCAATGACAATATTGAACATGGATTTAAACGTTTTTGTTTTTGGACTCCAAAATTTAGAAATTCATTGCTAAGAATGAGTACTACGAGTGCAAATACTAATATCAACCAAGAGTCATTATCTAAATTAAAGCTTGCATTGCCAACAATTGAAGAGCAACAAAAAATTGCAGACTTCCTTTCTTCAATAGATAGAAAAAGTAGTCTTCTAAAAGAAAAACATATCTTGTTAGCTCAATACAAAAAAGGTGTAATGCAACAGCTATTCAAGCAAGAAATTCGCTTTAAAGATGAAAGCGGTAAAGCCTTCCCTGATTGGCAAGAAAAAACAATGAACCAAGTGCTTAGTCCTGAAGTTAGGGAGATACCAAAGCCTAGTAAGAAATATTTAGCGTTAGGGATTAGAAGCCATATGAAAGGTACTTTTCAAAAGCCTGACTCTGATCCTGAAGCCATTGTGATGGAAAAGTTATTTGTTGTCCGTCCAAATGACTTGGTTGTTAATATCACTTTCGCTTGGGAAGGGGCGATTGCTATTGCCAAAACTGAAGATGATGGAGGTCTTGTATCTCACCGTTTCCCGACATATACCTTTAAAAAGAATGAAGCAACACATCGATATTTCAAACACATTATTCAGTTGAAGCGCTTTAAATACATGTTGGATTTGATTTCCCCCGGTGGTGCTGGTCGAAACAGGGTGTTAAGTAAGTCAGAGTTCTTAAAACTTAAGTGGGAATTACCTTCGGTTAAAGAGCAAGAAAAAATAGCTGATTTTCTGGATACTTTAGATAACAAGCTTCAAGCAATAAATGAGCAAATAGAGCTAACTCAAACCTTTAAGAAAGGTTTGTTACTACAGATGTTTGTCTAGGAAGAAATTGATTATGCCTATAAGAAAAGGAAGTTAATATGGCCTATCAGTCAGAACAACAATTAGAAGATAACTTAGTTGCTCAGCTTGCTAAAAAGGTTGATGGTAAGCAGCAATTTGAAAAGGTCAGTATCACCGATATTAACTCACTTAGAGCGAACTTAAAGAAGCAGCTTTCAAAGCTTAATGGCTTTGAAATAAGTGAAAATGAACTGAAGCAGATTCGTAATGCTTTAGCTAAAGGTAATGTGTTTGATAAAGCGAAAATACTGCGTGATAGGCTGCAAATAAATAAAGACGATGGCACCGCAGGTTACATTCGTTTTATTGATGACGATGTTAGTAAAAACCATTTTCAGGTAACGCAACAAGTTACCGTAGAAGGCCGTTATAAAAACCGCTATGACGTAACCATTTTGGTTAACGGTTTACCGCTTGTTCAAATAGAATTGAAGCGCCGTGGCTTAGAGCTTAAAGAAGCGTTTAATCAAATCAATCGTTATCAGCGCCATTCTTATTGGGCTGAGGATGCCTTGTTCCAATATGTACAAGTGTTTGTTATCTCCAATGGCGTAAATACCAAATATTACGCTAATAATCGCAAGCAAAGCTTTAAACAAACCTTCTTTTGGGCAAAAGAAAATAACGATCGTTATACCGAGTTAGACCAATTCGCTAAGGTGTTTTTAACGCCTAAGCACTTAATCGATATGATCACTAAATACGTGGTACTGAACGAAACAGACCGCATATTAATGGTGATGCGCCCATATCAAATATACGCCACCGAAGCGATTATTGACCGAGTAGCTGAACGTGAAGCCCTAAAAGCCAGTAATCAATCAATAAAAAAACAAAATGGTTATATTTGGCATACTACTGGCTCTGGTAAAACGCTTACCTCATTTAAAACTGCCCAGTTACTTACGGGTAATAGCACCATTCATAAAGTAGTGTTTGTGGTTGACCGAAAAGACTTGGATTATCAAACAGCCAAGGAATTTAATAGTTTCATCAAAGGCTGTGTAGACGGTACAGACAAAACCAAAGTGTTAGTTGACCAGTTTACCGGTAAAGATGTTTATTATCTTGAGAAAGGCGGTGAGAAGCAGTTATCAACTAAAGCTAAAGGTGGCAAGGTTAATACTCGCCGCAATGAAAAACTGATTGTAACCACCATCCAGAAGCTTAATAACGCCATTAGTAATAAACGTTATTCAAGCCGAATGGAGCCGATAAAAGACAAAAACGTGATATTTATTTTTGATGAATGTCACCGTAGTCAGTTTGGGGATACTCACCAGCGAATTAGTCAGTTTTTTACTAATCATCAAATGTTTGGTTTTACTGGAACGCCTATTTTTGCTGAAAATGCGGTGTCTAAGTTTTCTCGTAAATACACTACCAGTGACTTATTCCACAAGCCACTACACAAATACACTATTGTTGATGCGATTAAAGACGAAAACGTACTTAAATTTAACGTTGAGTATGTTGGCCGTTACAAGAAAAAAGACAGCGCCAATGAAGTTGATATAGACGTTGAAGGTATCGACACCAAAGAGCTAATGGAATCTGACGTTAGATTAGAAAAAATTACCGATTACATTATTGCTCAGCATAATCGTAAAACTCATAGCAAAGCCTTTACCGGCATGTTTTGTGTTTCAAGCGTGCCTGCATTAATTAAGTATTACGAGCTATTTGCACAGAAAAAAGCGGAAGGTAAACATAACCTTAAAATAGCCACTATTTTTTCGTATGCCGCTAACGAAGAAGACCCAGATGCTGATGGCTTAGACGAAGTTGTATTGGATAAAGTTGCAGAGCCTAAAGCCCAGTATGAAGGTATAGCCAGCCATAGTCGAGACAGACTAGAAGAGTTTATTGGCGACTACAACAAAATGTTTGGCAGTAGTTATACTACTAGAGATAGTGAGTCTTACTACAATTACTACAATGATATTTCGAAGAAAGTTCGTGAGCGAAAAGTTGATATTTTGCTTGTGGTAAATATGTTTTTAACAGGGTTTGATAGTAAAACCTTGAATACCCTCTATGTTGATAAGAACCTTAGGTATCACGGGCTAATTCAAGCCTATTCACGCACCAATCGCATTTTAAACGAGCAAAAGTCGCAAGGTAACATCATTAGCTTCCGTAACCTGAAAAAGCGCACAGATGATGCCTTAGCGCTGTTTTCAAACAAGGATGCTAAAGATACGGTGATCATGCCGCCGTATGAAGAATTCATTAAAATGTTTAATCAAGCGTTAGACCAAATGCAAACCATTGCACCTGATACGGCGAGTGTTGATAGCCTTGAAGATGAAAACGCAGAACTTGAGTTTATTAAAGCGTTCAGGGAGTTAATGCGTTTACGCAATGTGCTTTCAACGTTTGCTGACTTTAAATTTGATGATGTTTTTATTCAAGAACAAGAATATGAAGACTATAAAAGTAAGTACTTAGATTTATACGACAAGGTTAAAACCAATACCGCCCCTGAAAAAGAGTCTATATTAGAAGAGATTGACTTTGAACTTGAACTGTTAGCGATGGATGAAGTGAATGTTGCTTACATCTTAAAGCTACTTAGCAAACTTAAACAATCTGACTCTGATGAAGAGTACCAGCAGCAGTATAAAGCACTAATGCAAACCATTGGTGGTGATCCTGAACTGCGGAGTAAGCAAGAGCTGATTGATAAATTCATTCAAGAAAACCTGCCAAATGTACAATCAGCCGAAGAAGTTGATGATGCCTTTGCCGCCTATTGGGAAGTTGAAAAAGAAAAAGCCACCCAAGTAATGGCTGAAGAAGAACACTTGATATCTGAAAATGTAAAAGAGCTTGTTGAACGCATGATATTCAGCAACCAAGAACCATTGCGTGAAGACATAGTAGCAACAATGGAAAAGCCCCCAAGCGTGCTGCAACGCAAGAAAGTAATACCAAGGCTAGCTGAGAAGCTAAAAGGCTTTGTTAATACGTTTTATGGTGGTATGTGATGGAGTTAATAGCTGACGGACAATTTAAACTCGTTTATTTATGGGTTGAAGAATATAAAAACATTATAGATAAAAGCCTGCACTTCTCACTAAATTATGATGTTAAAAGAAATGATAAAGAAATAAGCATTGAGCGTACTGATTTTTTTCAATACAGTACTCAATTAAAAAATCCTGTTAGGCATTTAGATTTTTTTACTGCCCTAATAGGTAAAAATGGTACGGGTAAGTCAAACTTAATCGAATTAATTAGTTATATCTATACGACAGGTTTTTTTCCAAAAGAAATGGGTCAGGTAGGTGCAAATAGTTTTTGTATTTTAGAACAAATGACTAATCAAGGAAGCCAATTTTACTTATTATCACCCAGTTATACGAGCTATTCCCTTAAAAATAATGGAATACAGGATCTGGCTTTTATACCCCGAGAGCTGGCAAAGTCTTTTGGTCAAACTGTTCTATATCATCCACTGAGTGATGTTGCCGCTGGTACGTCATCTTCTACAGGTCTAACAAGCTTAAAAATATCTTCAAACCCTTTTAAAAAGCTTATTACAGGTGTAAGTGACAGTGAACTTGCCAAAAGATTTTCTGATAGTGCAAAAGATATGACAGATATCTCAAAGCTTGCATATATTTCAGAAAATCAGTTTTCACGATTGTTATTTCTTTATAGTGATTTTAAAGAAAATATTACCGAAAATGTTGATTTGCATTATGAGTTTGAAGGGTTCAGTAAAAACACTTCTTATGTGAAACTTTATAATGAATTTATTCTGTATATATCAAGGAAAAATGATTTAATAAAAGATGACTTTATTTTAATTTACTTATTCTTAATTTCAGTAAGTGCGGTTCAGTCTGATATAAAAAAGTCAATCGTTCCTCACTTAGATGGTTTGATGATTTGTTTAAAAATACTATTAACACGATTTAAGGTATTTCAGCCTTTCGAAAAAGATATCAATAAATATATTGAAAGACAGGGCTGGGATAAATTGGTCGATAAATTAAGCTTACATCTTAAGGGATTTGAGTTAAGTATAGATTCCTTTGAGGCTGGATTTAATGATGTACATGGATCCCATCTGTTTATTGAATTAGCCAATGTGGACGATGGTAATGGAATAGACTTCATTTGTGGAACTGGTTGGGTCGATTTACCTAATTTGAAACGAGCATTTCAGGCCCCTGGGCTACCTATAAAAATAGATGGATTGAGTTCGGGGGAAGTAACCGCAGTACATTTCTTTAATGAAATAAAACTAGCCCTTATTCAAGAGCCTAACAGCGTGGTTATATTGGATGAGCCCGAGAACTCCTTTCATCCTGAATGGCAAAGGTGTTTAGTTTATTTACTGAGCTCTCTTTTCCTTGAATTAAAGGTTGAGCCACAAGTAATTATTTCGTCACATAGCCCTTTTGTTTTATCTGACATTTTAGATGGAAAAGCTTTAGCTTTAGGGAATAATCGGAGTCTTAATGATAGTTTTGCAGCTAATATTCATGAAATGTTAGCTGATAGCTTCTTTTTAGAGAGCACGATTGGTGAAGCTGCTAAAATTGAAATAGAACGTTTAGTTGGTTTTATTAACGATCATAAGTCTGAATCTTTTTTACCTGATGCATCATTTGAAGATAAACTTTTAGGTGCGGAATTATTGGTTTCACATATTGGTGATAGGTTATTAAGGAAAGAATTAAAAAAACGGTTAGTTTCTTTTAGTCAGAAAAGTAATGTTGATTCTGCAATGATCACTAAATTAGTCAGATACAGTCAGTCAAACCCTGATTTAAAAAACAAATTAGAAGATTTGCAGGCTCTTTTCATAGTGGATGAGGAATAAATGTTTTCTATTACCTTTAGAGCTTCAGAAAATGTAAACAGAAAACATTTTGATTGGTGTATAGAGCAGTTAGATATATTCTCTGAGGGAAACCCTTTACCTGACAATCAATATATGGCTTGGTTATTTACCAAAGGTAATCGTCTGTTTTTAAGTTCTCCACCACAACAACTTGAGATGTTAGTTGAGTTAACTGATTTAATGAAACAACAGGTTCCAGTCGTTTTCCACTCTTTGTTTCATGATGCATTTTACTTTTGGAAAACAGTTAAAAAAAGTGGAACAATAAAGAAGGTGTCTTTATTATTTAAGAGCTCTGCTATAAATCAGCTAACAAGTTTTATTAGTAAAAATAAGAGAGTTGAGGTTAATAGAGATGCTCTATCTGAAAAACTAGAAGAGCTGGGGCTGCTGGATTTTTACCTAATTAATGGTGAATTGAATTACAGTTTGCTACGTAAGCACTTCGTTGCCGATGGTCCAGCTGCTCACCGAGCTAATCCCAGAATGGAGTTAGATCTTGCTTGTATAGGAATAGACATCGAGTTTAAAACATTTCTATATTTTTGTATGGATAAGTTTAAATATGACAAGCTTATTGGAAGTTTTGATGGTTGGGGAGCCTATGAAATTACTAAAAGTACAGAGAATACGCTCTGTCCTTATTGCAATCGTAATTATACACACACTGTTTTTGAGGGTAATGAATTTAAAGGTCGCCCTGAGTTAGATCATTTTTTACCTAAGTCTATATTTCCTTTTTTTGCTGTATCTCTATTTAATTTAATCCCTGTTTGTCATAGCTGTAATCATAGTAAGTCGGATGAAAGTGTACTTGATTTGGAGCAAGGAATATTGGATTTTAGTTTACTGCATCCGCACATACCTGAAGATAATGTAGAACATATTACGATATTCGAATCAGTACAACCCGGTGATTTAACCGATTATTTCATGAGTAATGATTCAACAATGTATCAAAAAATTAAATTAACTGATTCAGCATTGCAAAATAAAAAAATCAAAAACTCTTTAGCTTTATATAAGTTAGCAAGATTTCAACATCCATCCCCAAATATGCAAGGCTATTACGCAAAACATTCCAGAGACATTGAGCGAACTTTAGATTTGGTAAAGTATTATCCTCAAAGTGCAATTGAGTCGATTGCTAACTTAATTGAAGATGATACGGAGCAGCTTCAAAAAGAATTGATAAAAGCGATAGTTTCTAATTATCCAGAGCATCATGCCTTAGGTAAACTAAAGCAAGATTTATTGACTGATATTATAGATAGTTGGATTATTGAGGATTAAATATAGCCTAAAGGTTAATTTCTTAGTATCTACAAAACCAAACCCAGCTTATTACAATGCAAAAGAGTACTGCCTATTATTACCGATTAATTTAAACGTTTTGTAGATAAGCTTATGACAGGGTTTTAAAGGGCTGTAGTCGTGTTTTGTGTAAACCGTCAACGGTTGACGGCTTGTTAAGAATGTATAAGTGAGGACGCTGACAACTCGCTATGCACTTAGTGATGCAATGCTATGAAGGATGACTTCGCAGACGAACTCGAAACTAAACCTAGCTTATTACAACGCAAAAAAGTACTGCTCATTATTACCGATAAATTTAAACGTTTTTTAGATACGTTTATAACAGGGTTTTAAAGGGCTGTAGTCGTGCTTTATGTAAACCGTCAACTGTTGACGGCTTATTAATAACGTATAAAAGAGGACGTTGCACTCATGGTTTCCGAACGTATTTGGAGTTGAGTTTACAAAGACTTATTTAGATGATGAGCATGCGCGCTTTAGAAGAGGTTCAAGGTTCAAACTAGGTAAACCATGGACTAAGAGAGACTCTTTTCCAGTGATGCCAACTAGAATACTTTCAAAAGTAGTTGTTTATGATAGTTAGTTAAATAATTTTAATATGGATTTAGGTAATCAAAACGTCGATAAATATCCGTCACTTACTCTACGAGAGCTGGGATAAAAGATGTTAACGGAATGACATTTGTTAAGCTTAATAATAAATGGCAGATGATTTTTTCTTCACAAGTTGTAGGCGTGTGAGTTGGCGCACAGGAAGTGGAAGGGTATGAGTTATTACCTAGAAACTCATATTTTATTTTTTGGGAAAATGAGGAAATAGCTCTTAAGTACTCTCTATGAGTTATTTTTCTTAATTTAGGTGAGTTAACTTGAATTTAAACTGCCATATTCAATTAAATATGACAGCTGCATATCTTCTAAAAGCTGTCCTTAGTAGCTATAGTTACAATAATTATTAGGCTCTGAGGTGTTAGTCCATGAATAAAGATCACAATGCAAATGGTATATTAAAATCGGTTAAAGTGATCGATGCGATTGATGATGAAATACCTTTTTCATCAGTAATTGAAGAAGACGACGAGTTGATTGAGCTGATTCGAGAGCGAGAGCATGAAAAAGAAATCGAAATTGACATAGATGATTTGTAAAGAATTAACCTAACTCTTTATTTCTTGCTCATTGCTAAGCTATTCGTTAAAACTGTAAGATTAAATATGAGTAGTACAAGTTAGTTTATTAAGTCAGTTTGAGCGATAAAGTATAACTAGCCGCCAGTTTAGTGTTTTAATCTGTCAATAAGGTCAATGACTATGCTTGCTGTCTATTTCTATTATTTAGGTTGTACTTATGAATGGCGTAAGCACTCAAATGCTGCTCTATGATTGCAAGTACTTCTTCATCGTCCATGTTATTAGCTGGTGATCCTTCTAAGTATGGTAAATTATTGGCCTTATGTAGTGGTCTATTAATTCACTTTCAAGTCTAGATAAGCTTTTTTCAACTTGAGAGTCAGTTAGAGTATCAAGTATTCCTTCTACTTTTCTAGGGATTATTAAGCTAATCTTGATAGGCGATCTTACTTTTAATGTATTGTGGTATTTAATTTTTTCTAGTGCTGGAACAATGTCTTTGTTAGTAGTTACGAAAACAGCTTGTTCTATAAATAAGTCAGTAATTGCATCATAGACGGCTTCGAGTGCTACATTTATATCACTTTGCTTTTCCTTCATTTTTCATATTTTTACACGTTCAGACTCGCTAAGTTCTTTTTCTTTACCTAGGTTATCCTTTTCAACTATAGGAAATTTGGTCTTATCGATGGCATAGCTACTTTTGATGGTTTTTAGCTTAGAACCACAATAATTGTGTAAGGCAAGATGGTAAGAAAGTTGTTCGTTAAGTGAGCTTTACCAGATGCAGCCCTTTGGGATATTTCTGCGGTAAAAAATTTTACAGCTAGACCATCAAAAAAAGACGCACTCACTCCGCAACGCTTTAAAAGCCATTCAGACAAAGAAACAGGGTTTAACCATATAAAAGGACCACCCTTAAGGCAGTCAAAATAAAGATTGTATCCGTCAATATAAATTCTTGTGTTCACGTTTTAGTAGCCCAGAAATGAAAAAACCGACGCTAAGGTCGGTTAGAACGCCCAACTCCAGAGGTCTGTGTATCGTCTGCGTGGAAGAAGGGTAAGTTGTTGACTGGACATTACAACAAGAGATAATAACAATCAATGATCATGTAAAGTTAATTTTAGTACAGTAATCACTATATATCTATTAACCAAAAGCTAGCTATATAACTGATGTATAAGCACACAACTTACTTGTTAGTCATTGAAAATTAGTTATTATCTTACCCTCAAAAGTCACCCGTCAACCGTTGACGGGTGACTACCAATTAAACTTAAAGCCTTTATTAATAAGTAAGAATTGCTTTCTTGCTTCACTCATATGCTGGTGGAAGTACGGTGCTTTTACTATCTTCGTGTGGATATGAAAATGGAGATGTTGACTATCAGTATCTTTGTAATATGCATCAAGTGCCGATTGGATAATGATAAAGCTATCCACGCCATAGTACTCAAGAACCCGATATTTAAAGCATTCTAATGCAACTCTGTGTTGCGCTATTAATGCGTTTAACTCGCTGCTATCTGTATTGTTTAGTTTAACCATATCGAACAACTGGAGGTATGCATCGATAGAGTATTCATTTAACTCTGGATCATAGCCTTGTATGACGTTCCAACCAGCTCCATTTTTGATAGGGTTAGTTCGTACGGCAAGTTTGCCTTCAGCTGTTTTTGCACCTGTAGAGCGACCACCATGCAATTTACATCGACCATTACGCTTGTTGCCTAAGCGTTTACAGGGACTACCTGAACGTGTTTTAGCGCCGCACTTGGGTAAACTGTTTAAATTAAACTTACTCATTTTTGCCTTTTTATGATCGATCATGTTCGGTTAACCTTCGGTTCAAGGGGTTTGTTTTTTGAAAATTTATTTTCTTTAAAGTTTCTAAAAATTAAAGTTTTATGTGTTTATCACCATGGCGGGGTTATATAAATCAATTGCTTATATAGTTTTGGTGCCATTCAATGCGATCACTTTATGAAGTTTTTTGCTGTAAATTCACATAGGGTGATCGATCACTTTGCGTATATATACTTCGGTGCATAGAGTGCTGAACGGATAGGTGATCGCTACTAGCTTGATTAAGGTGATCGTTGCACATTAATAAGTGATGAAGTTTAGGTCGTTTTAGCTGTGTAATGCTTATACCTGATAGTCTTTTTAGTAACTTGATACCACCAGCCTCTGAGTTATCTGGGTTTATTAGAGCCGCTTCTTTATTTTGCTGGTATGTAATAGCTGGATTTACGAGCAGCATATCGTTAAAGCGTCTATCAACGTGCTCTGTTGAGTATTCAAGTTTACTAAATAAGTAGCTATGACCCTTAATGTTAGCTTCTTTTGTGGCACGTTTAGTAAAATAACTTAAGCGGTATAGAGCCGGTTCTATACTGAATTTATTACCCCTGTGCATTAGGTAGTATGGATGTTTAACGAATGAAGCCGAGCCTAACCCTTCAGACTCCCAAGCATGCTTTAATTGATAGGTGAGCTTGCTACTATGCTTTATTTTGTGGCCACTCAATAACACAGCTAAATGATAATGATGATTTGAAGATGTATTTCTCTCTCTAGTGCATATGTAACTTACTTTGCAGTTATATTGTTTTGTAAGTACCGACAACTGTTTTTTAATAAACTTTAAGAACATCTGATTATTAATAGAATAAGACTGAGTACTTAAATCTATTCTTGCTACTAAAACTTTAGAATAATGGGAAAGCATACATTCACAGTGCTGAAAGACTTTAGTTAATGCTTTTAAATTTTGCCCTTTAGTTTTTGGTTTAAATACTCGGTAGCTATGATTTTTGTATATGAATTCTAACGAGTTAGTTGCTGTTATTTTAAAGGTCATTGTCATATCTATTTAGTTTAGTTATTAATAGGTATCTTTCTTATATTATTTAATATCCGCTGCGAGGAGATAAGCGCTCTATCAGTAAAAGCTCTTTAAATATAATAAGTAAGATGTATTTATTGATTGTGACTAAGCGTATTTTTACTGATCAATTTGCTTCAAAGTGCGTCATCAGTAGGCAAAAAAAAGCAGATTATTTACCTGCTTTTGGGGTTCTTATTAGCTAGCCAATTCTTATAATCTTGAAAGTGCCACATATAGCGCCCGTTAATTACATGAGCTGGTGGGGGGAAGTGGCCTGCCTTTACCCACCTTCCAAGTGTTGACCTGCTGATGTTAAGAAGCTTTTGCAACTCAGGCTTCTTTATCATCCGAGCATCGTCAATATACATAGCAAGATCTGGTAGGGTGTTATTGTTCATAAAGTGGAGCTCATGTTTATAACTTCACGAGATTGAACAAACTCTTGAAGCTCGCTTAAAAGCCAGCAAACTCTATCGCTATCGGCATGCAATTTACGACGTTTAGGAAATAAGCCCTTTTTCTCTAGATTCCATGCACTGGTCCGTGAAACTGATGTGATTTTTACACGCTCAGCTTCTCTTACGAGACGATCAGTAAATTGCGTTGTTGGTTTAGTTAGTTTGTTCATATATGTATTCTCCGGTTCATCGTTGTTGATGGGAGAATTTTGATGGAATATTGATTTGATAAAACCCTATGTGCTAAGCATAGGGCTTTTTTTTTGATGTTAGTTATTGAAATTTATAATTAAATTATTTTTAATTTTTTCTTTATTTTCGTTGGTTTATACTCTGACTTAAGAACTTCCACCAGCTTATTTACTGATGGCTGCCGTAATGAAGAGCTTTTTTGTATATGCTTTATTTGACGCCTTACAAATTGCTCTTTAATTTCATTGTTACTAAAAGTGCTGAAACACTCTAATGCTTTGTTAGTGAGGTTAAATTGATAAAGTAATTGAAAGATTGCAGCCGTCGCACTTTCCTTACTGAATTTGCCTATACTATTATTTTCATAAAGAAATGAGGCCATTTCCTTAATTATATCTCTTAAAGGAGTAATTTTTTCCGTTTTAGTTTTACCACCTTTTTGAGGATCAAGGACATTCTTTTGAAACCCCTTATTAGCATGTCTTTCCAAGTTAACTCTCATATCATGGGCGCCAGTATGGTAACCAATAAGAAGAGCACTGGTTAATGCATCACTAAATTGCTTTTCTTTTGAGGTATAGGATGCCGTTAGTGTTTTCGCCATAATTTTTAGTTCGTTATCTACCTCTTTAAGCATAGATTGCTCATTGTCGGGAAATAACTCTTTATTAACTTTTAGCTTTTTAACTCTATGGCCTAATAAATTAAGGAGTTCAATACCAGAGAAGAAAGACTCTAATGCCGTTTTCAATTTATTATCTTGTTTTAGAGTATCGCTGTTTAATCTATCAAGCAGCATTTCAGGTAATACCATCTTCTTAAGGTTTTCAAATTGTTGCTTAGCTTCATTACTTGTTACACCAGTAATAGATATTATTTTTGATTTAGCCATTTTGGATTTCTTAACTATTTTTGTGTTAACGGGATTAAAAGTTCAGCTAGTGCTGTTAGTGCTTTTTGGCGCTCGTCGAAGTAGTCATATCGGTTATAAACCCCTTCTACACCTTTAATTTTGTGATTTAAGCAGCGCTCAGCTATATTGTCTGGAACACCCAGCTGAGCAAGTAGACTACGGCATGAGCGTCTTAGGTCGTGAATTACAAAGTATTCAATACCTTTATTACCTAAGATGTTTGGGTATGGTTTTTTATTGCCATCGACTTTTTTACCAAATATTTTAGCCAAAGCATGGTTGAGGGTATCATCGGAGATATAAGCTCTTCTTTTACTTGCTCGCCTCGAAGGGAATAAATAATCAGATCCGCAAGAACGTACTTTTAGCTCTTCAAATAATGGTAGTAATGCAGATGCTATAGGTATTTTTATAGCTACACTTGTCTTACTTCTTGATTCAGGCAAAGACCAACTATTTTTTGAGAAATCAAACTCACTCCATTTTGCAGCGATGAGCTCACCTTTTCTAACTCCTAAAGCAAGAAGTAAGATAGATGCTATGTAATTATCTCTTGTAAAAATATGGCTATTCTCTTCAAAAGAACTAAATATAATTTTTATCTCTTCAGTGCTTAGTATTCGGCTGCGACTGTTACCCGCACCACCAGCGTCGGCTGCGTCAAAAGCTGCCGCAGGGTTTCTATCAGTGCAGTCTAGTTTTTGAGCGTGTTTAAATAGCTGCTTACATTGAAGTAAAACCTTGTTTGCGATGGAAGGCCGTCCACTATTTAAAATCTTATTTATTAAATCTTGTATATGTTTAGCATTTACATCCTCGATTCTTAATCGCCCTAATTCAGGCTTTATATCATTAGTGAAGTAACGTAAGGCTACATTAGGATGTTTAAGCTTTTTACTTGCTCCCTCGTACCAGTTATCAAATAAATCTGTAACAGTAATAATGGTTTTCTTATTGTTTTCTATGCGCTTTTGTAAAGGGTCTTTTCCTTGCTTTACCATTTGTAGAACATTATTGGCGAGCAGTTTTGCATCCGCCAATGACAGCTCAGGAAAGCGGCCTTCAGTTAGCGTCATAAATGATCGCTTTTTATTTATTGTGTATCTAACTTCCCATGCTCCACCAGTCCTTTCTTTATTGGGCTTTACATATAGTCCTGTAACAACACGTACTCTTACAGATGTTGTATTCTTAATGGCAGACTTTAGCTCTTTTTGGTTCATTCAATCACCGGAAAGTGGTTACTAGAAGTTTGATTAAGTGGTTACCAAAACGTTTAGTAACCGTTTTGGTAACCACTTGGATGCAAACAATAAGAAACTATTATGAACCATGGAAAACAAAAAACCTAGCAAAAGCTAGGTTTATTAGGGGGTTGTGAACAGCTGAGAGCAGCTGAAAATACTATTCTATGTTTTGGATCTGCTCACGCATTTGCTCAATCAGGACTTTTAGCTCTACAGCTGCGTTGGTGATGTCACTATTGATAGATTTAGATGCTAACGTGTTTGCTTCACGATTAAACTCTTGCATCATAAAATCTAAACGACGACCACAAGCACCACCTTTACTCAGGATTTTGCGAGTTTCTTTAACGTGCGACTTTAAACGGTCTAGCTCTTCGGCAACATCTTGCTTTTGTGCAAGATAAATCAGTTCTTGCTCAAGGCGTGACTCATCAATATTTGTTGTTAAATCTTCAAGCTTTTGTACTAACTTTTCACGTTGCCACTTAGTAATTTCTGGCATATGTGCTTCAACAATATCAACTTGCTCTAAAATGGCGGTTAATCGTGTAGTTATCATTTCTTCAAGGTTTGCACCTTCATCGCCACGCGCAGATTTAAAGTCTTCAATTACTTGGTCAAGACCACTAATAAGAGCTGTATTTACACTATCCATATCAATTTCTTGTGCTTCCATAACACCAGGCCAACGTAAAATATCCACAGGGTTAATGTCACCACTGCTTTGTTGCTGAACCCACTTAGCACTATTAATTAACTGCTCCGCCAGCGACTGATTAATTGATAATTCACCAACATGTGCGGGATTTGCGACAAATTTTAAGAAGACTTCTACCTTACCACGCTGTAAGTGCTTACGCAGACGCTCGCGAATAACGGGCTCCATGCCACGAAATTGCTCTGGTGCACGAATAAATGTTTCAAGGTAACGTTGGTTCACTGAACGAACTTCCCACGTGCCAGTGCCCCATTCGCCTTTTATTTCGCGACGCGCATAAGCTGTCATACTGTGGATCATGGATGATTTCCTACATTTTTAAATACAATAGTGTAATGATTATACCGTAACACTGCTTAAGCTCTAAAGAAAATTTAGCCTACTGAGTGTTTTTTAAACACACTTTAATCTAAATCAACATGGCATCTGTATTCACATCCACATATAATGTGGCAAATTCAGAATTAAGGGGATCGTCAATGCGTCCAAGCGAAAGAACACCTAATCAAATTAGACCGGTTACGTTTACACGTAACTATACTTTGCATGCTGAAGGCTCAGTATTAGTAGAGTTTGGTAACACTAAGGTACTTTGTACCGCGACAGTTGAAGCTGGCGTGCCACGCTTTATGAAAGGCCAAGGTAAAGGTTGGGTAAACGCAGAATATGGCATGTTACCGCGCGCAACACACACACGTAATAGTCGTGAGGCGACGCGAGGTAAACAAGGCGGTCGTACAATGGAAATACAGCGTCTGATTGCTCGCTCTTTACGTGCAGCAATAGATCTAAAAGCACTCGGTGAAAACACAATTACTATTGATTGTGATGTAATTCAAGCTGATGGTGGTACACGTACTGCATCAATTAGTGGTGCATGTGTCGCACTCGTTGATGCACTTACTTACATGCGTGCAAAAGGGATGATTAATTCAAATCCACTTAAGCATATGATCGCGGCTATTTCAGTTGGTATATATAAAGGCCAAGCGATTAGCGATTTAGAATACCTTGAAGACTCTGACGCTGAAACCGACATGAATGTAATTTTAACTGAAACAGGTAAAATTATTGAAGTACAAGGGACTGCTGAAGGCGAGCCTTTCTCGTTTGACGAACTTGATGAGCTACTTACACTCGCTAAGCACTCAATTCGTGAAATTATTGATGTACAAAAACAAGCACTAGCATAAATAGGTAATCAGCGATGAAAGAATATCAAAAAGAGTTTATTGAATTTGCTTTAGAAAAGCAGGTATTAAAGTTTGGTGAATTTACCTTAAAATCTGGCCGTACAAGTCCATACTTTTTTAATGCAGGTTTGTTTAATACCGGTCGTGATCTTGCTCGCTTAGGTCGCTTTTATGCAGCGGCACTTGAAGATGCAGCAATTGAATTTGATGTACTATTTGGTCCCGCTTATAAAGGTATTCCAATTGCAACAACTACCGCAGTTGCGTTAGCTGATCATTACAACAAAGATGTGCCTTACTGCTTTAACCGGAAAGAGAAAAAAGCACACGGTGAAGGTGGCAGCTTAGTAGGTTCGGATCTTAAAGGTAAGATAATGCTAGTTGATGATGTGATCACTGCAGGTACTGCAATTCGCGAATCTATGGAAATTATTGCTGAAAATGGCGCAGATTTAAGTGGTGTTTTAATCGCACTTGATCGCCAAGAAAAAGGTAAAGCTGAGCTTTCAGCTATACAAGAAGTAGAGCGTGACTTTAATACTCAAGTAACTTCTATTGTTAAATTGGCTGATCTAATCAGTTACCTTGAAAATCAAGGAACCATGGATGAGCATTTAGCGGCAGTAAAAGCATACCGAGATCAATACGGTGTAGCATAAGTAAGAGCCTCGCAAAAGCGGGGCTTTATTTTGTTTAAAATTTAGCAGAACTCGCACGAATAGTTAAAGCGAGTTAATTCTCATAGTCGAGTGATTAAATCCAACTATAGCCATAAAAGCATTAGCAGATCGTATAAGTACAGAGATTAATGTTCCATCGGATCAAGCTAAAGATATAAGATCTGCAGCGGTTACTCTCCTATTGGTGATCATGATGATCATTCTTTACACATTTAAGGGCTACCTCACAGTTAAACGCTTAAATACCGCGTTTATTGTTAATAAATTGATAGTTATGTTGTGTTTTTAGTATCTATCGTTCAAATATCCAGCGAACAGTCATTTATTTCAAGTTTTCTTCAAAAAAGGGTTGATCTGTTTTCGGATCTCCCTATAATGCGACCCCACTGAGACGGCAGAGCGCAACGCATAGCGAGGCACGAGCTACTCAGTGAGTCGAGTAAAACTTAGTTTCGAAAACTTTCAAGTTTAACAAAATTAAGTGTTGACAAAAAAATAGGAAAGCGTAACATGCGCAGCCCTAGCGAGATAAAGTTAAGCTCTTTAATCGCAACGTTCTTTAACAATATAAAGCAATCATCTGTGTGGGCACTCGTACAGATTGAGTTCTAACAGCCAAGCTACTTAGGTAGTGAGGCAAACAAATTTAGAGTCTCAATTTAAACTGAGTGACCAACAGAATAGTTACTTAGGTAATTATTCTGCACAGTCAATTCAATATCGAAAGATATTAAATAAATTCAGAATTCATTGAGCTGTCGAAAGACATAAAACTTTTTAATTGAAGAGTTTGATCATGGCTCAGATTGAACGCTGGCGGCAGGCCTAACACATGCAAGTCGAGCGGTAACATTTCTAGCTTGCTAGAAGATGACGAGCGGCGGACGGGTGAGTAATGCTTGGGAACATGCCTTGAGGTGGGGGACAACAGTTGGAAACGACTGCTAATACCGCATAATGTCTACGGACCAAAGGGGGCTTCGGCTCTCGCCTTTAGATTGGCCCAAGTGGGAT
Source organism: Pseudoalteromonas sp. SD03 (assembly GCF_040937955.1). Lineage (NCBI taxonomy): Bacteria > Pseudomonadati > Pseudomonadota > Gammaproteobacteria > Alteromonadales > Pseudoalteromonadaceae > Pseudoalteromonas > Pseudoalteromonas sp. SD03. The sequence continues at coordinate 3,184,309 of NZ_CP162514.1, read as the reverse complement.
TAGCTAGTTGGTGAGGTAATGGCTCACCAAGGCGACGATCCCTAGCTGGTTTGAGAGGATGATCAGCCACACTGGGACTGAGACACGGCCCAGACTCCTACGGGAGGCAGCAGTGGGGAATATTGCACAATGGGCGCAAGCCTGATGCAGCCATGCCGCGTGTGTGAAGAAGGCCTTCGGGTTGTAAAGCACTTTCAGTCAGGAGGAAAGGTTAGTAGTTAATACCTGCTAGCTGTGACGTTACTGACAGAAGAAGCACCGGCTAACTCCGTGCCAGCAGCCGCGGTAATACGGAGGGTGCGAGCGTTAATCGGAATTACTGGGCGTAAAGCGTACGCAGGCGGTTTGTTAAGCGAGATGTGAAAGCCCCGGGCTCAACCTGGGAACTGCATTTCGAACTGGCAAACTAGAGTGTGATAGAGGGTGGTAGAATTTCAGGTGTAGCGGTGAAATGCGTAGAGATCTGAAGGAATACCGATGGCGAAGGCAGCCACCTGGGTCAACACTGACGCTCATGTACGAAAGCGTGGGGAGCAAACAGGATTAGATACCCTGGTAGTCCACGCCGTAAACGATGTCTACTAGAAGCTCGGAACCTCGGTTCTGTTTTTCAAAGCTAACGCATTAAGTAGACCGCCTGGGGAGTACGGCCGCAAGGTTAAAACTCAAATGAATTGACGGGGGCCCGCACAAGCGGTGGAGCATGTGGTTTAATTCGATGCAACGCGAAGAACCTTACCTACACTTGACATACAGAGAACTTACTAGAGATAGTTTGGTGCCTTCGGGAACTCTGATACAGGTGCTGCATGGCTGTCGTCAGCTCGTGTTGTGAGATGTTGGGTTAAGTCCCGCAACGAGCGCAACCCCTATCCTTAGTTGCTAGCAGGTAATGCTGAGAACTCTAAGGAGACTGCCGGTGATAAACCGGAGGAAGGTGGGGACGACGTCAAGTCATCATGGCCCTTACGTGTAGGGCTACACACGTGCTACAATGGCGCATACAGAGTGCTGCGAACTCGCGAGAGTAAGCGAATCACTTAAAGTGCGTCGTAGTCCGGATTGGAGTCTGCAACTCGACTCCATGAAGTCGGAATCGCTAGTAATCGCGTATCAGAATGACGCGGTGAATACGTTCCCGGGCCTTGTACACACCGCCCGTCACACCATGGGAGTGGGTTGCTCCAGAAGTAGATAGTCTAACCCTCGGGAGGACGTTTACCACGGAGTGATTCATGACTGGGGTGAAGTCGTAACAAGGTAGCCCTAGGGGAACCTGGGGCTGGATCACCTCCTTATACGATTTAGAACTTATTTGTTCGTAGTGTCCACACAGATGATTGTTAGTTAGTTTTACCCTTTGGGTTTACTAATTAATATGCTCTTTAAAAATTTGGAAAAGCTGATAATAAAATTCGTATGAATACATTGTATTTGTACAGAGTTTTCAAAAGTAAAAAAGAATGATAGCAGTATCATTCAGTGCCATTTAATAAACGTTTAACGTTTGTTGATTGGTATCTACTTTAGTATTCAATATTAACTTCTGGCGAAGTTAAACTGTCACAAAACAAAGACCCGTTTGGGTTGTATGGTTAAGTGACTAAGCGTACACGGTGGATGCCTTGGCAGTTGGAGGCGATGAAGGACGTATTAACTTGCGATAAGCCTAGTCAAGCTAGTAAAAAGCACTTGAGACTAGGATTTCCGAATGGGGAAACCCACCTGCTTGCAGGTATCGTTAACTGAATACATAGGTTAACGAGGCGAACGCGGAGAACTGAAACATCTAAGTACCCGTAGGAAAAGAAATCAACCGAGATTCCGATAGTAGCGGCGAGCGAAATCGGAACAGCCCTTAAGCTTATTATGTGTTAATGGAAGGCTCTGGAAAGTGCCACGATACAGGGTGATAGTCCCGTACATGAAAACGCATTTTAAGTGAAATCGAGTAGGTCGGAGCACGTGAAACTTTGACTGAATATAGGTGGACCATCATCTAAGGCTAAATACTCCCAACTGACCGATAGTGAACCAGTACCGTGAGGGAAAGGCGAAAAGAACCCCTGTGAGGGGAGTGAAATAGAACCTGAAACCGTGTACGTACAAGCAGTAGGAGCCCACTTGTTGGGTGACTGCGTACCTTTTGTATAATGGGTCAGCGACTTATATTTTGTAGCGAGGTTAACCGATTAGGGTAGCCGTAGGGAAACCGAGTCTTAACTGGGCGAATAGTTGCAAGGTATAGACCCGAAACCCGGTGATCTAGCCATGGGCAGGTTGAAGGTTGAGTAACATCAACTGGAGGACCGAACCCACTAACGTTGAAAAGTTAGGGGATGACCTGTGGTTAGGAGTGAAAGGCTAATCAAACCGGGAGATAGCTGGTTCTCCCCGAAATCTATTTAGGTAGAGCCTCGGACGAATACTTACGGGGGTAGAGCACTGTTAAGGCTAGGGGGTCATCCCGACTTACCAACCCTTTGCAAACTCCGAATACCGTAAAGTAATATCCGGGAGACACACGGCGGGTGCTAACGTCCGTCGTGAAGAGGGAAACAACCCAGACCGCCAGCTAAGGTCCCAAAGTCATAGTTAAGTGGGAAACGATGTGGAAAGGCCCAGACAGCCAGGAGGTTGGCTTAGAAGCAGCCATCCTTTAAAGAAAGCGTAATAGCTCACTGGTCGAGTCGGTCTGCGCGGAAGATGTAACGGGGCTAAACTATGCACCGAAGCTGCGGATTCAAAATTTATTTTGAGTGGTAGGGGAGCGTTCTGTAAGCGGTTGAAGGTGTACCGGGAGGTATGCTGGACGTATCAGAAGTGCGAATGCTGACATGAGTAACGATAATGCGGGTGAAAAACCCGCACGCCGGAAGACCAAGGGTTCCTATCCCATGTTAATCAGGGTAGGGTAAGTCGACCCCTAAGGCGAGGCCGAAAGGCGTAGTCGATGGGAAACGGATTAATATTTCCGTACTTGGTATAATTGCGATGGGGGGACGGAGCAGGCTAAGCAAGCATGGCGATGGTAGTCCATGTGAAAGTGTGTAGGCTAGTGACTTAGGTAAATCCGGGTTACTGTTAGGCTGAGACACGAGACGAGTCACCAAGGTGATGAAGTTGCTGATGCCATACTTCCAGGAAAAGCCTCTAAGCTTCAGATTATACCGAATCGTACCCCAAACCGACACAGGTGGTCAGGTAGAGAATACTAAGGCGCTTGAGAGAACTCGGGTGAAGGAACTAGGCAAAATCGTACCGTAACTTCGGGAGAAGGTACGCTCCGATTGGTGATGAGACTTGCTCTTTAAGCTGATTGGAGCCGCAGTGACCAGGTGGCTGGGACTGTTTATTAAAAACACAGCACTGTGCAAAATCGCAAGATGACGTATACGGTGTGACACCTGCCCGGTGCCGGAAGGTTAATTGATGGGGTTATCTTCGGAGAAGCTCTTGATCGAAGCCCCGGTAAACGGCGGCCGTAACTATAACGGTCCTAAGGTAGCGAAATTCCTTGTCGGGTAAGTTCCGACCTGCACGAATGGTGTAACCATGGCCACGCTGTCTCCACCCGAGACTCAGTGAAATTGAAATCGCAGTGAAGATGCTGTGTACCCGCGGCTAGACGGAAAGACCCCGTGAACCTTTACTACAGCTTGGCACTGAACATTGAACCTACATGTGTAGGATAGGTGGGAGACTTAGAAGCAGAGACGCTAGTTTTTGTGGAGTCGTCCTTGAAATACCACCCTTGTAGTTTTGATGTTCTAACGTTGGCCCCTGAATCGGGGTTACGGACAGTGCCTGGTGGGTAGTTTGACTGGGGCGGTCTCCTCCCAAAGAGTAACGGAGGAGCACGAAGGTTGGCTAAGTACGGTCGGACATCGTACGGTTAGTGTAATGGTAGAAGCCAGCTTAACTGCGAGACAGACACGTCGAGCAGGTACGAAAGTAGGTCATAGTGATCCGGTGGTTCTGAATGGAAGGGCCATCGCTCAACGGATAAAAGGTACTCCGGGGATAACAGGCTGATACCGCCCAAGAGTTCATATCGACGGCGGTGTTTGGCACCTCGATGTCGGCTCATCACATCCTGGGGCTGAAGTCGGTCCCAAGGGTATGGCTGTTCGCCATTTAAAGTGGTACGCGAGCTGGGTTTAGAACGTCGTGAGACAGTTCGGTCCCTATCTGCCGTGGGCGTTTGAGAATTGAGAGGGGTTGCTCCTAGTACGAGAGGACCGGAGTGAACGAACCGCTGGTGTTCGGGTTGTCATGCCAATGGCATTGCCCGGTAGCTACGTTCGGAACTGATAAGCGCTGAAAGCATCTAAGCGCGAAGCAGGCCTCGAGATGAGTTCTCACTAGACTTTTAAAGTCTCTGAAGGGCCGTTGAAGACTACAACGTTGATAGGCAAGATGTGGAAGTGGTGTGAGCCATTAAGCTAACTTGTACTAATTACCCGTGAGGCTTAACCATACAACGCCAAACGCGTTTTATGTGATAGTTTAAGCGAAGAAGTTAATATAACTAAAGTAGATTACTTGAAGACTCTTTATTATCAGAAATTCCAAATTTTAGTAAGCTCGATTAAATCGAACTTACACCAAATTTGCTTGGTGACAATAGCGTTTTGGACCCACCTGACCCCATGCCGAACTCAGTAGTGAAACGAAACAGCGCCGATGATAGTGTAGCATTTGCTATGTGAAAGTAGGACATTACCAGGCTCCAAATTAAAGAAACCCGTTACAGCAATGTAGCGGGTTTTTTGCTGTTTGGGATTTAATAAAAAAACCAAGAGCCCATGCCGAACTCAGTAGTGGCCGCTCTCGTACATCCTGTACTTCACGGCATTCGTATTCCTATACATCAAACAAAACAGCGCGAAGGCAAGCCTCACACAAGGCCGCCCCGACACAAAGATAGTGTCGCATTTGCTATGTGGCTCTCTACCGCTGTGGGCACTACGACATCACCAGGCTCCAAATTAAAGAAAGCCGGACTAGCAATAGTCGAGCTTTTTTACGTCTGTAGGAAAGTGAAAATATTAGTTATAAGCCGTCAGCTATCAGCTGCACAGCGTTAACTTGACCACTGTATCATGGGTTGAGTATCTCGAAACCTATGGGTAAAAGAACGCGACGACCACCACCTTAGAGCCTAATACATACTCTACCGCTGTAGGTACCACAACATGCTACTGCGTTGTCGCTAAGAATAACGTATCGGTATCAGGTAGCAAATCCATATAAATTGGTAATAAATACTCAAATAAGGGGGTTGCGCCCTTATTCTGATTGATACATTTCTGATCTTACTTGAAAAAAAACCAATGAGCCCAAAGTCTACTTAATCAACACTTATTTTTATAGAGCCTATCATGTCGTTATTACCTTCATCTTCCAGCGTTAAGCAATTCGTATATTTAGCACAGCAAATAAGAGAGCATGAGGGTAATGCTGCAAAAGCCAGTGGTTGTGATCTGTTTACCCTAATGGAACGAGCGGGGCATGCCGCATTTTTAAATTGGAAATCATTCAATGCACAGCAGACTCTAGTACTCGTAGGGAGTGGCAATAACGCAGGAGATGGCTATATTGCGGCTAGCCTTATTAAGCAAGCCGATAGACATGTAGTGGTGTGTGCCGTAGATGAAAATAAAGAATTAACCGGCGATGCTGCAAAAGCACAAAAGCGCTGGATTGATGCCGGTGGTGAAATTTGTAACTTTAGCGCTGATGCACTCGATGAGTGTGATGTAATCATTGATGCATTACTGGGCACTGGTCTTGAAAATACGGTACGCGATAATGTTGCCACTATAATTAAAGCGGCGAATGAAAGCACTAAACCAATACTTAGTATTGATGTGCCATCAGGTATAAATGCTGATACAGGCCAACCTTTAGGTATTGCAATTAAAGCCACTAAAACAATTACTTTTGTAGGGGTAAAACAAGGGTTAACAACGGCTGCGGGTAAACAGTATGTTGGTGAACTTATCTTTGATGACTTGGCTATTGGCGAGTCATTCGTAGAATTAGCAAGCCCTTCGGGTAAGCTTATTAATATCAATACTTTTAAAGGCTTAGGCCCACGTGCTTTGAATAGTCATAAAGGTAGTTATGGAAAATTACTGTGTATTGGTGGGAATCAAGGAACTGCAGGTGCTATCAGGTTAACAAGCGAGGCAGCGCTTAGAGCTGGTGCTGGAATGGTCAGAGTGCATACCCATGAAAGCTCAATTATGCCAGTCAGTTTTGGCCGACCAGAGCTTATGGTAAGTAGTAATAACTTGCAACACGCATTGGAGTGGGCAAGCTGTGCTGTTATTGGCCCAGGCCTTGGACAAGACGAATGGGCACAAAATAACTTTAATCAAGTCATTGAGTATTGTACACGTAATAATATGCCTTTAGTTATTGATGCTGATGCACTTAATTTACTCGCTAAACAAGCTTCACCGAAAATGCCCACGCGGTGTGTACTTACCCCGCATCCGGGCGAAGCCTCTCGATTATTAAAGGTGACGACTGGGGAGATAGAGTCTGATCGGTTCAGCTATGTTCAACAATGTGCTAAACGTTACTCAGCAGTTTGTGTTTTAAAAGGCGCAGGAACTTTAATAGCCGATGGTAAGCATACTTGGGTTTGTGAAGAAGGAAGCCCTGCGCTTGCTGTTGGCGGTAGCGGTGATGTTCTTACTGGTATTGTAGGGGCATTACTTGCTCAAGGGTTAGATTGTGCTGAGGCGACTTGCTATGGTGTTACACTGCATGCTAAAGCGGGTGATATTGCTGGGCAAAAAAATGGAGAGCGAGGTATGCTACCTAGCGATCTGTTTTGTATAGTGAGGCGGTTAATTAATAATATAAAACCATAAGATAAAAGCATTCATATTAATTTTGTTCTTTTTTTGATAAATCCATTAACCTTCTTATACTTAGTTAACGCTGTTGGTTGTAACTGAGGTTAAAAATGTTAATACAGAAAAAAATGTATGCGGGAAGCTTATTACTTATCGTTTTCTCTTTGCTCGTTTTAACCGTAATTATGCAATGGGTGATAACGCCTATTATAAAAAATGAAGCTATTTCTGCAGCTAAGTTACAGGCTAAAGTAATCGGAGAATCATTTGCTAAGGATTTAGGAAAAAGTGCAGCATTAACTAAAAGCTTATCTGTTGTTGCTCAAACACTTCCCCTTGATAAAGATCAATTTATTAAAAATTTGGCACCGTTAATTGCTAGTGGTACAGGTATTGCCGGTGGTGGAATATGGCCAGAGCCAAATATGTTAGATGCATCAGCACAAAGGGCATCTTTGTTTTGGGCTAAGGGCGATAATGGTCAATACACTTTATTAGATGACTACAACCAAGCTGATAGCAGTCCATATCAACAAGAAAGCTGGTATACAAGTGCTGCTAACGCTCAACCAGGCGTATGTGTTTGGTCTGAGGCTTATGTTGATGCAGTCTCGAATGTGCCTATGGTAACTTGTTCCGTTAAAATTGAGCGTAATAATCAGTTTTGGGGAGTCGCTACTTTAGATATAGAGCTTTCTCATATTGAAAAGTCACTACTTGCTGAAAACCAAGCAACCGGTACCTACAGTTTTATTATTGATAGTGCGCAGCAGTTTGTTTCTATTCCTGCATTTAGAGATACGAATTTAGCCATGCTAAATTTTTCACAAGCTGTAAGTAAAGATAGCTCTTTACAGCCTTTAGTTAACGCCTTGAAAAATGAAGATAGACTCGTAGCTGAGTTTAGTTCAGGTGTCATAAAGGGGGATAGCTCAATTCTAGTGACATTCTCACTGCCGGAGCAAAAGTGGCGCTCTGGCGTGGTAATTCCAACAGCGATTGCAAAAAAAGCAGCTAATACGCTGACATATTATTTGTATGGTTCATTCATTGTACTCATTGTTATATTTATATCGGCATTATTAGTCTTTGGTAAGCGATTAGTTGAGCAAATAGAGCAGACTTCGGCGCAAGTTAGGTCATTAATGCAAGGGCAAACAGATTCTAAATTACCAATATCAGGGGATGATGAAATGAGTCATCTTTGCGAAGCTATTAATGATTACGGTGATCATCTTATTAAAATTCTTGGGCTGATTAAAGAAGAGGCGGCCTCAGTAAAAAACAATGCTGAATCTATTGATAACTTGAGTAGTAATAGTCAGCAACGCGCACATGAACTAATGCAAGAAAATGAACTGTTAGCCACGGCTATCAATGAAATGTCGATAGCGGCTTCATCGGCATCAGAAGATATTGGTGGCGTTGCAGATATTACCGCTAAGTCATCAGATCTTGTAAACTCTGGATTTAATGTTATTGAACAAAACGCAGAATCTATCCAGCTGTTGTTCAATAAACTAACTGAGTCGTCCAATGCAATATCACAAATCTCTGAAGATTCACAGCAGGTTGGTTCGGTATTAGATGTGATTATGAATATCTCTGAGCAAACTAATTTGCTTGCGCTTAATGCTGCTATTGAGGCTGCTCGTGCTGGTGATTCTGGAAGGGGGTTTGCGGTCGTTGCTGATGAAGTTAGAACACTGGCACAAAGAACGCAACAATCAGCTGGTGAGATTGAAACCATGATAAGTCAGTTACAACAAGCGGCTGCAAAAGGAGTCAGTGTTATTCAAGAATGCCGAGAGTTCTCAGAAGTGGTCAATGATCGTTCAAATACAACACGCACGCAATATGAAAATATAGTTGATGCATTTAACGACATTAAAGGGCGCTCAGCAAGTATTGCCGTAGCCACAGAAGAGCAGGCTCAAGTAACCGTCAATGTTAAAAAACTAGCGGAACGGATCCGAGAAATATCAGGGCAAAATGCTGCCGATGCCGAAGACTTTAGAGAAGTAAGTAAAGCCTCTAATAGTCAAGCACAAAGGCTATACGACATTAGTCAGCAGTAACTCAATATAAAAAATCCAAGCCTTGCTTGGATTTTTTATATAAATTTGTTTATTAATTTAAAATTATGAGGATTTAAAAGTCTATCTATGAAGCTCGCCAGCTCTTTCTGGTTGATAAGTTACCTCTTTAATAGTTACTGTTATTAACCCACCGCCTGGCTTTGGCCATTCAATTTGATCTCCCTGTGAAAGGCCAAGTAATGCACTACCAACAGGGGCTAAGATTGATATTTTGTTGCCACTTGAGTCAATATTCTTCGGGTAAACAAGCGTTAAAGTAAACTCCTCACCTGTAGATTCAACAACAAAGTTCACTGTTGAATTCATGGTTACCACGGTTGAGGGAACTTCGTGTGGCTCAACGATGTTAGCCCTACCAAGTTCTGCTTCAAGTTCTTTTTCACCCGCAAAACTGTTCGCAGGTAACGATTCCATTAGCGCATACAATCGATCTGCATCCAGTGATGAGATGATTATTTCAGGTTTAGTATTCAACTTAATATCCTTAATCATGTTAAATAAAATTTACTCTGGGTATAGCTTGCAGGAACTCAGTTGCATTGGAATACACTGAGATAATTTTATTGTTGTCTTAGTGAATTTATTTTATCTCTATTGCTAAAAACCCAGCCGAAGCTGGGTTTTATTTGAGCTAGGTGTGTGAGGGAATGATTTACATCATGCCGCCCATACCACCCATTCCGCCCATGCCACCCATATCAGGAGCGCCCGCTTCTTCTTTAGGAATTTCAGCGACCATTGCTTCTGTGGTGATCATTAGACCGGCAATCGATCCTGCAAATTGTAATGCAGAACGGGTTACTTTCGTTGGATCTAGGATACCCATTTCAATCATGTCGTTGTATTCGCCAGTGGCTGCGTTGTAACCGTAGTTACCTTCACCGCCTTTCACTGCGTTAATAACAACAGATGCTTCGTCGCCTGCGTTTGTAACGATTTGACGAAGTGGTGCTTCCATCGCGCGAAGTGCCACTTTAATACCGTGGTTTTGGTCTTCGTTATCGCCTAGTAAATCTGCTAATTTGCTAGCAGCACGCACTAAGGCAACACCGCCACCTGGTACAACACCTTCTTCAACCGCTGCGCGAGTTGCATGTAATGCATCTTCAACACGATCTTTTTTCTCTTTCATTTCAATTTCAGTAGCGGCACCTACTTTGATTACTGCAACACCGCCAGCTAATTTAGCCATGCGCTCTTGTAGCTTTTCTTTATCGTAGTCTGAAGTCGCTTCTTCAATTTGTGCTTTGATTTGTGCAACACGGCCGTTAATACCGTCTTCTTCACCAGCACCATCAATGATTGTTGTGTCGTCTTTAGTGATTACTACGCGTTTAGCTGTCCCTAAGTCTTCAACTGTTGCTTTTTCAAGCTCAAGGCCGATTTCTTCAGAAATCACAGTACCGCCAGTTAATACCGCGATATCTTGTAGCATTGCTTTACGGCGATCGCCAAAACCAGGTGCTTTAACCGCTGATACTTTTACAATACCACGCATGTTATTCACTACTAGTGTCGCTAACGCTTCACCTTCAAGGTCTTCTGCGATGATGAGCAGAGGTTTACTTGCTTTAGCAACCGCTTCTAATGTTGGTAATAATTCACGGATGTTAGATATTTTTTTATCTACAAGTAAGATAAATGGGTTATCTAGCTCAACCGCGCCTTTTTCAGCGTTGTTGATAAAGTATGGAGATAAGTAACCACGGTCAAACTGCATGCCTTCTACAACATCTAATTCGTTTTCAAGTGATTGCCCTTCTTCAACCGTAATAACACCTGTGTTACGGCCTACTTTTTCCATTGCATCAGCAATGATTTCACCAATTTCTTTATCAGAGTTAGCTGAAATAGTACCTACTTGTGCAATCGCTTTAGTATCAGCACATGGAACAGAAAGCGCTTTAAGTTCTGCAACTGCAGCAATGATTGCTTTATCAATACCGCGCTTAAGATCCATTGGGTTCATACCCGCAGCAACCGCTTTAAGACCTTCGTTTACAATAGACTGAGCAAGCACAGTTGCGGTAGTGGTACCGTCACCAGCAGCATCATTTGCTTTAGACGCTACTTCTTTAACCATTTGTGCGCCCATATTTTCAAACTTGTCTTCAAGTTCGATTTCTTTTGCTACAGATACACCATCTTTGGTGATCACAGGAGAGCCAAATGATTTGTCTAATACAACGTTACGACCTTTAGGGCCTAATGTTACTTTTACTGCATTTGCTAGAATATTTACGCCAGTTAGCATTTTTGCACGTGCGTCGCCTGCAAACAGTACTTCTTTTGCTGCCATGTTTAATTTCCTCTAAATTCTTAAAATGTGTGTTAAACGAAAAGTAGGTTTAGCCTACAATGCCTAAAATATTGTCTTCACGCATGATCAGGTACTCTTGACCTTCGATCTTTTCTGTTTTTTCAACATATGAGCCAAATAACACAGTGTCACCGGCTTTCACTTCTAATGCTCGAACGTCACCGTTTTCTAAAACGCGACCATTACCTACGGCAACAACTTCTCCGCGAGTTGATTTTTCAGCTGCAGAGCCAGTTAATACAATACCGCCAGCAGACTTGGTTTCTTCTTCTAGACGCTTGATGATTACGCGATCTTGTAAAGGACGAATGTTCATGTTTTTAGTTCTCCTAACAGTTTCTGAACAGTACAGAAAAAAGTGTATCTAATTTGCTTTCATTAATGGGGGTGGAGTGAAAAATTCCAAGAGAAAAAATGATAAATTTTTAATCTTTTCGCTCGTATTCACCATCTATGGTCTTAGGGCGGTTTTCATCTTGCTCATGATGCATTGATTGATGAGTTTGCGAAAACCCTGAAGTGCCAGTTTGATGCATGCTAGCGCTCATTCTTACAGTTGCTTGACTAGCAAGTCCTGCAGCTAATTTGTTACGAATAGCAGGGGTAAGGAGTAGTAAGCCAAATACATCTGTCATAATGCCGGGTGTTAATAAAAGTACCCCTGCAATAATTACGCAAATACCGGTAAACAATTCTTTAGCAGGCATTTGCCCTTGAGCCATTTGCACTTGTACGTTTTGTAGTGCGCCCATTCCTTGCTGTTTCACCATTTTCGCACCCACAATCGCGGTTAGTACCACTAAAGCGATTGTTGCGAAGCCACCTATCACGTCACTAACCTGAATTAGTAAGGCAATTTCAATAATAGGGATGATGATAAACAGCAAAAATAAAATTCTAAACATAAGACTCTCTAAAAAAAATGACACTTATTAAGGTGCTAATGAAATATAAGTGAGGGTTGTCGGGTCTATTTTCAAGCTAATAAGAGTAAGTAATAAACGTTAATGTTAGTAAAGTTATAGGTAGCGGGTTTAAATCAATTTACTGCAAAGACCCAAAATGTAGACAGAGTTCGTGTCTACACATTATACCCGCTATCAGCTACTATGGGGCTAGACCCCTGTAAACAAGTAAAGGTTCACTATGACAACGCAATTTAAACTTATTTTTACCACTTGCAAAGATAACGATGAAGCCCGTTTATTGGCTATGGCGCTAATTGAAAAGAAATTAGCTGCTTGTGTAAATATTTTACCGGCCATGACTTCTATTTACATATGGGAAGGTGAAGTAGCTGAAGCAACTGAAGTAAAGCTGCTAATTAAAACTAAGGCTGACAAAATGAACGATGTATTTTTAACCTTAAAAGATCTTCACAGCTACGAAGTACCAGAAATACAAGTTGTTGATGTAGCAACGGGTAACTTGGCTTACTTTAATTGGATGGACGAGGTGCTTCATTAATGCGCTTTATTTTATTTTTTTTATTAAGCGTATTAATGGCGCCTGCTTGGGCGGCACAAAATACCCTTGATGATTTTCTAAAACCGACTCAGCACACATTTTTACCGGTAAATGAAGCGTTTGTATTTGATTTTGACCAGCAAGGAAGTACGTTATTTGTTGGTTGGGATATCGCTGATGACTATTACCTATATAAAGATAAAATAGAAATTATTGCCAAAGGTGCCAGCATTGACGTGCCTGAGTTGGGCGCTGGTGAAATAATTGAAGATGAATTTTTTGGCAAAACTGAGGTGTTTTTTAATTCTCTTAGCGTTATCAGCAAACTAAGTAATGTGAGTGAAGATGGCGTTGTTAAGGTGCGTTATCAAGGCTGTGCAAAAGCAGGGCTGTGTTATCCACCTGAAATCATCAGCATTCCATTAAGTGTACTGGCAAGTGAAACTAATACTAATGACAGTACCGCAGCAAGCAGTGCATTTGCAGCACTTAGCCAATCTGCAGAAAAACCAGCAACTGCATCAACACCTGATAAAGAGCTCACATTTACAGAGCAGTTAGCCAGCCAAAGCTTAATGGTTAACTTAGCTATTTTCTTTGCCGTGGGTGTGGGTTTGGCATTTACACCGTGTGTATTTCCGATGTTCCCTATTTTATCTAGCTTAATTGCGGGTCAAAAGAACCTATCTACCAAAAAAGCATTTGCCCTATCATTTGTTTATATTCAAGGCATGGCGGTTACCTATGCAGCATTAGGGCTTGTGGTTGCTGCGTTAGGCGGGCAAGTGCAAGGCTATTTACAGCATCCATATGTATTAATTAGCTTTAGCTTATTATTTGTACTGCTGGCTATGTCGATGTTTGGTTGGTACGAAATAAAGTTACCCAGCGGCATGATGAACAAGCTAACCCAAGTGAGCAACAACCAAAAAGGCGGTAACTATATTGGGGTGTTCTTGATGGGGGTTTTATCAGGGCTTATTGCATCTCCTTGCACTACAGCGCCTTTATCAGCCGCATTATTATTTGTGGCACAAAGCGGCGATTACCTAGTCGGCGGGCTAACACTTTACGTACTGAGTTTAGGTATGGGGCTACCGCTGTTATTATTAGGTACATCGGGAGGTAAGCTATTACCGAAAGCTGGCGGCTGGATGGAACAAGTTAAAACCTTATTTGGTTTTATTATGTTAGTTGTGCCACTTATTTTGCTAGAGCGCATTATAGATATTGAAATTATTATGCTTATGGCAGGCTTATTAGCTATCGCCACAGCGCTTTATTTCCACTATTGGCAAAGCGCCCAAACTCAAGGCAAATTAAAAACCTTATTGTGGTTTATGGCTGTTTTATTGATGCTTACTGGCTTTAATTTAACCCAAAACTATTTTTGGCCAACACAAGCCGTGAGTTTACAAACAACCTCGCAAAGCAATGAGTTTAAACACGTTGCCAATTTAGCCGAGCTTAAACAAGCCGTATCACAAGCAAATAGCGAAGGGCGCATGGTTATGGTGGACTTATACGCTGACTGGTGTGTAGCGTGTAAAGAGTTTGAGCATTACACCTTTCCCGACCCGCAAGTACAAAGTGAGTTTAGCCATTACCAACTGATTCAAATTGACTTAACCCAAAGCGATAATGAAACAATTGAGCTAATGGAAGCATATTCAGTGTTTGGTTTACCGAGTATTTTATTCTTTAATACTCAAGGTGAAGAGCTAAGTGCACAACGTGTCACTGGCTTTTTAAATGCGGATGATTTCGCTAAGCACCTTGCTGCAGTGCGTGCCAGCGCTGAATAACCATTCTATATGGCACAACATGATTGTTAATGTTGTGCCATTATTCCCCCTTAAGATACGTCCCCAAAATAGAGATTAGACCAGTATTTTGCTGCTATTTACTTCGAAATCACTATAATAGTTGGTTAACGTGAGAAATTGTTGCTATCTTACTTTTTTCAGCTTACTTTTTAGTGAAAAATTAGTTAGTAACCGCTTAACTCATTACTTATAGGATATATCGCGTATTATGGCTGCAAAATTAAAGATTTTAGTTATAAATGGCCCAAATTTAAACATGCTAGGAAAGCGTGAGCCCGATAAGTACGGTTCGCACTCTTTAGAGCATATTATGAGCGAGTTAAACAGCGCTGCTAATAGTTTAGATGTGGCGTTAACGCATTTTCAAAGTAATAGTGAGCAAGCGCTCATTGAACGCATTCATGATGCTTGGCAAGCGGTTGATTACATCATTATTAACCCTGCAGCATTTACGCACACAAGCGTCGCATTACGTGATGCATTGCTAAGCGTTGATATTCCGTTTTTTGAAGTGCATTTAAGTAATGTGCATGCACGTGAAACGTTTCGCCATCATTCTTATTTTTCTGATGTGGCGCAAGGCGTTATTTGTGGATTAGGTGCAATGGGCTATCACGCTGCTTTACATGCAGCGGTGAGCCGATTGCAAAACTCAAACTAAATTTAAACTAACAAACTAATAGGCGGGTCGTTTATGGATATTCGCAAGATCAAAAAACTAATTGAATTAGTAGAAGAATCAGGTATTGCAGAACTAGAAATCACTGAAGGTGAAGAATCAGTACGTATTAACCGTAACAACATGAGTGCCGGCCCTGCATACGCGCAATTTGCTCCACAGCAATATGCTCCAGCACCCGCTCCTGCGGCTGCACCAGCAGCACCTGTAGCAGAGTCTGAAGCACCAGCGGCAGGTCCTACAGGACACCAAGTTAAATCACCTATGGTAGGTTCTTTTTACGCAGCAGCTTCTCCAGAAGCGCCAGCATATGTTGAAGTCGGTTCACAGGTTAAAGTTGGCGACACATTATGTATCGTTGAAGCAATGAAAATGATGAACCAAATTGAGTCAGATAAAGCCGGTACAGTAAAAGCTATTTTAGTAGAAAACGGCGAGCCAGTAGAATTTGATCAACCTTTATTCATCATTGAATAATAGCGCAACGTAAAAGGCCAACTCTCATGTTAGATAAAGTAGTCATTGCAAACCGAGGTGAAATTGCACTTCGTATATTGCGCGCCTGCAAAGAGCTTGGGATCAAAACGGTTGCTGTGCATTCAACGGCGGATCGCGATCTTAAGCACGTATTACTAGCAGATGAAACCATCTGTATTGGTAAACCAGCAGCAACTGAAAGTTACTTAGACATTCCACGCATTATTGCCGCAGCTGAAATAACTGATGCGGTCGCTATTCACCCAGGTTATGGTTTTCTTGCCGAAAATGCCGACTTTGCCGACCAAGTTGAGCAAAGTGGCTTTGTATTTATTGGTCCTCGTGGCGACACTATTCGCCTAATGGGCGACAAAGTATCAGCTATCGAAGCGATGCGTAAAGCCGGTGTTCCATGTGTGCCAGGTTCTGATGGTCCGGTATCGGATGATAAAGAACGCAACATGCAAATTGCTAAGCGTATTGGTTACCCGGTAATTATTAAAGCAGCTGGCGGCGGCGGTGGTCGTGGTATGCGTGTTGTACGCAACGAGGCTGAGTTAATCAACTCGATTGCGCTTACGCAGCAAGAAGCTAAGCAGTTCTTTGGCAACAGCATGGTTTACATGGAAAAATTCCTTGAAAACCCACGCCACATTGAAGTGCAAGTATTGGCCGATGGTCAAGGTAACGCGGTTCATCTAGGTGAGCGTGATTGTTCAATGCAACGTCGCCACCAAAAAGTAGTGGAAGAGGCGCCAGCACCAGGGATTACTGCAGAAGTACGTAAGTTCATTGGTGAGCGTTGTACACGTGCGTGTATCGAAATTGGTTATCGTGGTGCAGGTACGTTTGAGTTTTTATACGAAAACGGCGAGTTTTACTTCATTGAAATGAATACCCGTATTCAGGTTGAACACCCAGTGACTGAAATGGTTACCGGTGTGGATTTAATCAAAGAGCAGCTAAAAATTGCCGCTGGTCAGCCATTATCATTCACTCAAGACGACGTTGTTATTCGTGGCCACGCTATTGAGTGTCGTATTAATGCTGAAGACCCTGAAACCTTTATTCCATCACCAGGTAAAATCACTCGCTTTCATCCAGCTGGTGGTTTAGGTATTCGTTGGGACAGCCATATTTATGCTGATTACACGGTACCGCCACATTACGATTCTATGATTGGTAAGCTGATCACTTACGGTGAAAACCGTGATGTTGCTATTGCTCGCGCTCGTAATGCATTGAATGAGTTGGTAATCGACGGTATTAAAACGAATACGCCATTGCATAAACGCATTCTTGCAGATGAAAACTTCAAAAACGGTGGTACAAATATCCACTACCTTGAGAAGAAATTAGGGCTGTAAAGTCTATGCTAATTAAAAACCGGCTCAGGCCGGTTTTTTTATCTTTAAAAAAGAGGCAGTATCACCTTAAATAAATAATCTGGTATGATTAACAAATATGCGCTTTTCGTAAATTTTGAGGTAATCATGTCGTGTAGTTTTGATTTTCATTTAGTCGATGAAAATGCCACTGTTGCTATGGGTAATAAATTAGCTGCCATAATAGAACAGGGCGCAGTTATTTATTTGCATGGTGATTTGGGGGCCGGTAAAACGACATTTACTCGCGGTATAGTGCAAGGTTTTGGTCATACAGGTAAGGTTAAAAGTCCCACTTATACACTTGTTGAACCTTACGAGCTTGTGCGTGGCAATGTCTATCATTTTGACTTATACCGATTAGGTGACCCAGAAGAGCTTGAATTTATGGGAATTCGTGATTATTTTTCAGAAACGGCAACTTGTATTGTTGAGTGGCCGGAAAAAGGCGGAGAATTTATTCCTGTTCCCGATCTAAATGCTACGCTAAGTTATGTAGGTGATGAGCGTAAAATTGTTATTAACAGTGCTAGTGAGCGTGGTGTAGCAATTGTCGAAAAACTAAATAATAGATAATAAAATAGTTAAGGCAGTGATTATCAAAATGAGTCGTGGTTTAGTTAAACTTTTTATTTACCTCATGGTTTTTACAGTGAGCTTGCCATTGTGGGCGCAAAACACTATTAATAGTGTGCGTGTCTGGCCATCCCCTGATAGCACCCGGGTGGTGTTTGATCTCGACGATAAACCCGATTTCAGCTACTTTATGCTAAAAAATCCAAGCCGTTTAGTGGTTGATTTAGAAAACACTGATGAGTTGAAAACATTGCCAGGTGTGCCACCAAAACACCAAATTGTTAGTAAGTTACGTTACTCGAAACCTAAAAATAAACACAGCGTGCGTTTAGTGTTTGAATTAAATGGGCCAGTTAAACCGGTTATATTTGCACTAGCCCCCACAGGCCCTTATAAAAATAGATTGGTGGTCGATTTATACGATAAAAGCCAAGCTAAAGGTGCAATTACCCCTGCGCAAACGGCGGCTAAAAAACGCCAATTAAGCCAAGAGCGCGATATTGTAATTGCTATTGATGCAGGGCATGGCGGTGAAGACCCTGGATCCATTGGCCCGTCAGGCACTTACGAAAAAGACATTACACTGCAAATTGCCAAGCGTTTAGAGCGGATGATTGATGCTGAGCGAGGCATGATTTCGCGTATGGTTCGCAGTGGCGATTACTTTGTAAAACTCAATACACGTACCAACCGCGCACGTCAGAAAAAAGCAGACTTTTTTGTTTCTATTCATGCAGATGCGTTTACCAGCCCTGGGCCAAATGGTGCTTCTGTATGGGTGTTGTCGCTGCGACGTGCCAATTCAGAAATTGGTAAATGGATTGAGGATAAAGAAAAACACTCTGAGTTACTTGGCGGTGCTGCCGATGTAATTAAAGATGCTGCAAATGAAAAGTACTTAGCGCAAGCCTTGCTTGATATGTCGATGGATCACTCCATGAAAACCGGCTTAAACGTGGCTGAGGAAGTAGTTAAAGAGCTACGAAAGGTGGCTAAACTTCATAAAAAAGAGCCGCAACATGCCAGCCTTGCAGTATTAAAGTCGCCAGATATTCCGTCTATTTTGGTTGAAACTGGGTTTATCTCTAATCCACGTGAAGAGCGACTGCTTAAAAGTGCCAATCATCAAGAGCGCTTAGCTAAAGCCATGTTTACCTCAATTAAAAATTACTATTTACGTAACCCGCCTGACGACTCACTGTTTGCGTCATTAAAGTCTCAGTATCCAACAAAACATAAAGTACGTCCTGGTGAGTCACTGAGCATGTTGGCAGGTCGATATGGCGTGAGTATCAGTAAAATAAAACAAGTTAATAAGCTCAGTTCAAATACGCTATTTATTGGTCAGGAACTTGATATTCCTCAGAGTTAATTTTAAAAGCGCACACATTTAAGGTTGTTATGAGTATTGAAATATTACCTGCGCGCTTAGCAAACCAAATTGCGGCGGGTGAAGTTGTTGAGCGTCCCGCATCGGTGGTTAAAGAGTTAGTAGAAAACAGCCTTGATGCAGGCGCGACACGTATTCAAATAGATATTGAACGCGGGGGCCACAAGTTAATTCGTATTCGCGACAATGGAGCGGGTATTGCAAAGGATGAGCTCACATTAGCGCTCTCTCGCCATGCAACCAGTAAACTAAAGTCCCTAGACGACCTAGAAAATATTTGTTCTCTTGGTTTTAGGGGGGAAGCCTTAGCATCTATTAGTTCGGTATCTCGCTTAACCTTAAGCTCTAAACCCGAAAATCAAGAAGCTGCGTGGCAAGCCTTTGCACAAGGCCGAGATATGGCCGTAGAGGTAAAGCCGGTTGCTCACCCTAGCGGTACCACAATTGAAGTTAAAGATTTATTTTTTAACACCCCAGCGAGACGTAAGTTTTTACGCACTGAAAAAACCGAATTTAGTCATATTGATGAGCTTATTAAGCGTATTGCGCTGAGCCGTTTTGATGTATCAATTACATTAACCCATAATGAAAAAGTGGTGCGCCAGTATCGCGCTAAAACTGATCCCGCTCAAGCGATTACGCGAGTCGCACAAGTGGCGGGTAAAGCGTTTGCTGAGCAAGGGTTGCATATTCAATCGGGTGAGGCTGGGTTGCAACTACACGGTTGGGTATTGCCAGTTGGATCGGCTAATACTACTCAGTATACCTATGTCAATAATCGTATGATGCGCGACAAACTTATTCTGCATGCTATTCGTCAAGCATTTGAAGAGGTCAGTGGCGAGCAAGAACTTCCCGGATTTGTGATTTACATTGATATAGACCCACGCCAAGTGGATGTTAACGTGCACCCGGCAAAGCATGAGGTACGTTTTCATCAAGGTCGTTTGGTACATGACTTTATTTTACAAGCTATCAAACAAGTTGTGGTGCCACTTCAAGCTGAGTTTGTTAATTCGCCAGCCGCTCACACGCATCAATCACCGGTTACATCGTTTAACCAAGAACACACGACCAATAGTGAACTTTTTGATTATCCTAAGTCGTCATTACAACCAAGTCATTCGCCATCTACAAGTAATGCCTCTTATAGTGGCAGTCGTCAAGGTGCGGGTAGACAGGTGCGTATTGAAAGCCAAAATTACCATGATGTGAATGCGTTTTATCAGGGCGTGAATGAGCAACAAGCGCAGCACTTTGATACTGCGTCAGCATTTCTACAATCTAATGAGACGCAAGTATCAGATACAGCACTGCGCACTGTCGATATAATAAGCATTGAAAAGGGCGTTTGCGTGTTCAATAATGAAAATCAACTTTATTGTTCACACTTTAAATACGCATTAGCGGATGATTGGCATACACAAATAAAAGAGCACGGCAGCCTTGAAGGTAAAGCACTCCTATTGCCTGTGCGTGTCAACGTATCAAAACAAGACACGGCGCTTCTTGCTGCTCAGCAGTCTTGGTTTACCTTACTAGGTTTTGAGTTATTAATAGAAAAGCAGTTTGTTATGGTAAAGAAGTTGCCTACAAGTCTGTACTTATTAGATGTAAGTGCTGCAATAGATGCATTGCTTGAGGGATGTAAGGCTCAGTTAGCAAGTATTGATGAATGGCTACAATGGCAGGTAAATATAATTCCCGCACGGTTCTATGCGAGCAATGCCTTTTTAGAGCAGCAAGCGCGCTTACAAAATAATCCGCAAACAATTGAACGCTTGCGAGAAAAAGCAGTTAAAATAGATCTAAACTCTTATCTAACGCAATTTAATTAAGGTATTCGTGTTGAGTAATTTACCGGTCATATTTTTAATGGGCCCAACCGCTGCTGGTAAAACAGCATTGGCAATTTCACTGTGTGAGTATTTAAATACTGAGATTATTAGCGTTGATTCTGCGCTTGTTTATAAAGGTATGGATATTGGTACGGCTAAGCCTGATGCCGACGAATTAGCTCGTGCCCCACATCATTTAATTGACTTACTTGATCCGAGTGAAACGTATTCGGTTGCTGATTTTAGACGTGATGCTATAGAAAAAATTGATAAATTTCATCAACAAGGTAAAGTGCCTGTATTGGTTGGAGGTACAATGATGTACTTCAAAGCGCTAATTGATGGGTTGTCGCCATTACCTGAGGCCGATGCAAACGTTAGAGCCGAACTAGAAACACAAGCTAAAGAGCATGGCTGGCCTTATTTATACAAAGAGCTGGTTAAAGTTGATCCGCAAGCCGCACAAAAGATGAGTGAAAATGATTCGCAGCGAATTAATCGTGCTTTGGAAGTTTACCGTATAACAGGTAAAACGATGACTGAATTGCAAAAGCAAAAGCAGCCAGCATTACCCTATACTTTTCATCAATTTGCAATTGCACCCGATGATCGCAGTGAATTACATCATCGAATTGAAGAAAGGTTTAAAATAATGATTGAACAGGGGTTTGAAAAAGAAGTTTCGACCCTATATCTACGTGAGGATTTACATCCCAATATGCCTTCTATTCGTTGTGTAGGTTATAGACAGATGTGGGATTACCTTGCGGGTGAAATTGATCATGATGAAATGATTTTTCGCGGCATTGCAGCCACACGTCAATTGGCTAAACGTCAATTAACGTGGTTAAGAAGCTGGCCTGATGTTACATGGTTAACAACAGGTGATGAAGAAAACTTGCATCGTGTAGTAAGTTCGCTAAGCTAGTAGTAGTTGAACAAAATTTATCTTTGTTAAATCAGTTCAGCCACTTAATTATAATAACACCTAGAACGAAGGAATAATAACATGGCAAAAGGCCAATCGTTACAAGACCCATTTTTAAATGCACTACGCCGTGAGCGCATTCCAGTATCAATTTTTTTGGTAAATGGCATAAAATTACAAGGTAAAATTCAGTCATTTGACCAATTTGTAATTTTGCTGGAAAACACTGTTAACCAAATGGTGTATAAACATGCAATTTCTACAGTTGTACCTGCACGCGCAGTCAACTTCCAAGGTGTTCAGGGAAATGAAGACACTGAAGAACCTGAAGCTGGAAACTTTTAAATTAGGAGCGTAATGCTTGTTTGACCGCTATGAATCTGGCGAACAGGCAATTTTAGTCCATATCGACTTACCTAAAGAGGGGGATCGTGAAGATCTCCACGAATTAGAAATGTTGGTATCTTCTGCTGGTGTTAGTAGTTTGGCGGTTGTGCAAGGCAGCCGTCAAGCACCACATCCGAAGCTATTTGTCGGTACCGGCAAAGCAGAAGAAATAGCTGAAATTGTCAAAATCCACAATGCCGATGTTGTCATTTTTAACCATCAGTTAAGTCCGTCTCAAGAACGTAATTTAGAGCGTGTTTGCCAATGTCGGGTGCTTGATAGAACCACACTTATCCTTGATATTTTTGCTCAGCGCGCACGTACTCACGAAGGTAAACTTCAAGTTGAGTTAGCGCAGCTTCGTCATATGTCGACTCGTTTAATCCGAGGTTGGACCCACCTTGAACGCCAAAAAGGCGGTATTGGTTTACGTGGTCCTGGTGAAACGCAGTTAGAAACCGATCGACGTTTATTACGTGCACGTATTAAAAATATACGCGCCCGTTTGGCTAAAGTTGGCGTACAACGTGAGCAAGGTAGACGAGCACGTACTCGTAATGAGATCCCAACGGTTTCTTTAGTGGGCTATACTAATGCGGGTAAATCAACCTTATTTAACCGTATTACAAATTCTGATGTGTATGCCGCTGATCAGTTGTTTGCAACACTAGACCCAACCTTACGCAAATTAGATATTGGCGATGTTGGTTCGGTTATTTTAGCGGATACTGTAGGGTTTATTCGCCACTTACCGCATGACTTAGTGGCTGCATTTAAAGCAACGCTGACAGAAACGCGAGAGGCTGATTTACAATTACACGTGATAGATGTAGCCGACCCTCGTCGAAAAGAAAATATTGAACAGGTACAAGAAGTACTCAAAGAAATTGAAGCTGATGATGTACCGCAATTACTTGTATACAACAAAATTGATGCGCTGGATGATGTAACCCCACGTATTGATCGCGATGACGAAGGCCAACCTATAAGGGTATGGTTATCAGCAAAAACAGGTGAAGGTTGCGAGCTGCTAAGTGAGGCTATTAGTGACCTACTAGCTAAAAAGATGTTGAGTGAAACTTTAATACTGGCTCCTCAGTATGGACGTTTAAGAGCATCTTTATTTAACTTAAGTGCAGTACATAACGAACGTTTTGATGAGCAAGGTAATTGGTTGCTAGATGTGCGATTACCTATGATTGAGTGGAATCGTTTGATTAAAGATTTTGGCCCAGAGATTGAAAGTTTTATTAGCTGCGACTAAAAACTGAAAGATTAATGTCGGTTTTAGTATAAGAAATGCATAAGATTTGTTAGATTTAACACAATTTCCGAATTTATTTAGATAACAATGGAGTATAGCTATGGCCTGGAATGAACCGGGTAATAATGGCAATGACAAAGATCCGTGGAATAACAAAGGCGGACGTGATCAAGGCCCACCTGATTTAGACGAGGTGTTCCGTAAATTCAGTAACAAGTTTAACGGCTTATTTGGCGGTAAAAAATCCGGCAATGGTAGCGGCGGTGGACTTGGCGGAGCCGGTATTTCATTTGTACTTATTATCGCTGCCATTGTGTGGGCGTTAAGCGGTATTTATACGGTGAAAGAAGCTGAACGCGGTGTCGTTCTTCAATTTGGTAAGTTTGACCGAATTGCAGATCCAGGCTTGCGTTGGAAAATGACCTTTGTTGAGACGGTTATTCCAGTCGATATCGAAGCTGTTCGTTCGTTATCAGCATCAGGCTTTATGCTAACTGAAGATGAAAACGTAGTAAGCGTTGAGTTTGAAGTACAGTACCGAGTAATCGACCCATACTTATACAAGTTTAGTGTCACTAACGCTGACAGCAGCCTTGAAGAAGCATTAGATAGTGCGCTTCGTTATGTTGTTGGCCATTCAAAAATGGACCAAGTACTGACTAACGGCCGTGAAGTTGTGCGTCAAAATACCTGGGATGAGCTAAATCAAATCATCGAACCTTATAACTTAGGTTTAATCGTAACTGACGTTAACTTCAAGGATTCACGTCCGCCAATGGAAGTTAAAGATGCGTTTGATGATGCAATTGCAGCCCAAGAGGATGAACAACGCTTTATTCGTGAAGCCGAAGCGTATGCCCGTGAAATTGAACCGCGTGCGCGTGGTCAAGTAACGCGTATGACGCAAGAGGCTGAAGGTTACCAAGAGCGTATTACTTTAGAAGCGCAAGGTGAAGTGGCTCGTTTTGAGAAATTACTTCCAGAATACCAAGCAGCTAAAGAAGTAACACGCGAGCGTTTATACATAGACGCAATGCAAGAAGTATTAGGTAATAGCTCTAAAATATTGGTTGACGTTAAGGGCGGTAACAACATGATGTATTTACCACTTGATAAAATCATGGAAAAACAGGGTTCATCAACACGCGTTGCTTTACCTAGCTCAAGCGATATTAACGATTTACGTAACAAGGTAAATACGTCACGTAACAGCACTGTTAATAGTGGTAACGATCGCTTTAACAATGATCGCTTCAACGACGGGAGATAAGCATAATGAAAAACTTTAGTTTAGTAATCCTATTAGCTGCCATTGTAATGTGTTTCTCGTCAGTATTTGTGGTTTCTGAAGGCCAAAAGGCGATTGTACTTTTATTTAGTAAAGTACAAAAAGACAGTGATGATCAAGCGGTAGTTTATGGTCCAGGTCTACATCTAAAAGTGCCATTTTTTAGCCAAGTGCGCCGCATTGATGCGCGTATTCAAACGCTAGATGGCACACCGGATCGCTTTGTAACTAGCGAGAAAAAAGACTTAATTGTTGATTCGTTTGTAAAATGGCGTGTTAACGACTTTAGCTCTTTTTACCTGCGTGCACGTGGTGATAAGCAATACGCTGAAACACTGCTTAAGCAAAAAGTAAATAATGGCCTACGTACTAACTTTGGTACTCGTACTATTCGTGAAATTGTATCGGGTGAACGTAGCGAGCTGATGGAAGAAGCGTTAGTACAAGCCTCTGAAAGTGCTAGTGAGCTGGGTATTGAAGTACTTGATGTACGTGTTAAGCAAATTAACTTACCTCAAGAGGTGAGTAGCTCTATTTACCAACGTATGCGTGCTGAGCGTACTGCCGTTGCTAAAGAGCACCGTTCTGAAGGTCAGGAAAAAGCAGAGACGATTCGTGCAGGTGTTGACCGCCGAGTAACAGTAATGCTTGCTGATGCAGAACGTAATGCGCGTTCTGTTCGTGGTCAAGGCGATGCTGATGCTGCTGCGATTTACGCTAGTGCTTATAATAAAGACCCTGAGTTCTTTAGCTTTGTTCGCTCTTTAGAAGCTTACAAGCAAACTTTCAAAGGAAAGCAAGACGTGATGGTGTTATCACCGGATAGCGACTTCTTCCAATACATGAAAGGCGCGAAAGCTCAGTAATCACAGCTTTAGTTAAATTTAAAAAGCCCTGCAATTGCAGGGCTTTTTGTTATCTGAATTTTAATCTTATAAATCACTGTTATTTATGTGATTATTAGCTAAACACTGATGTTTACTAAGGGCACGAGGAAAAAATAAGCTAAACGGGGTGAACTTTGCTTTAGTTTTCTGGTAAAATCTCGTCCTAATTTTCTCTAAGTGAATTTGCAATGGGTAAAAACGTTGTTGTACTAGGCACCCAATGGGGTGACGAAGGTAAGGGTAAGGTAGTTGACCTCCTTACAGATAAAGCATCTTTAGTAGTTCGTTATCAAGGTGGTCATAACGCTGGCCATACCTTAGTGATCGACGGTGAAAAGACAGTTCTACACCTTATTCCATCGGGTGTATTACGTGACAATGTTAAATGTGTGATTGGTAATGGTGTTGTTTTATCACCAGAAGCGCTAATGAAAGAAATTGGCATGCTTGAAGAGCGTGGCGTACCAGTACGCGAACGTCTTTTAATCAGTGAAGCATGTCCGCTAATATTGCCTTTCCATGTTGCATTAGATGTAGCTCGCGAAACAGCGCGTGGCGATAAACCAATCGGTACAACGGGTCGTGGTATCGGTCCAGCGTATGAAGATAAAGTAGCACGTCGTGGTTTACGTGTTGGCGATTTATTCAATCCTGAATTATTTGCTACTAAGTTAAAAGAAGTATTGGAATACCACAACTTCACATTAGTGAACTACTACAAAGTAGATGCAGTAGATTTTCAAAAAACGTTTGATGACGCAATGGCTGTTGCTGACATCTTAAAAGCAATGGTAGTTGATGTAACTGAGCTTTTAGATCAAACGCGTAACGCCGGTGACAACATCTTATTTGAAGGTGCACAAGGTACATTACTTGATATCGATCACGGTACTTACCCTTATGTTACATCTTCAAACACTACTGCTGGTGGCGTTGCTACAGGTGCGGGTTTTGGCCCATTACACCTTGATTATGTACTAGGTATCATTAAAGCGTACACAACACGTGTAGGTTCAGGTCCTTTTCCTACAGAGCTTTACGATGGCCTTGAAAAACAAGACCCAGTAGGTAAGCATTTAGGTGACAAAGGTCATGAGTTTGGTGCTACTACTGGTCGTTTACGTCGTACTGGCTGGTTAGATGCAGTGGCTATGCGCCGTGCAGTTCAAATTAACAGCATTTCAGGATTTTGTTTAACTAAACTTGACGTTTTAGACGGTTTAGAAACACTTAAAATCTGTACTGGTTATAAGCTTGAAGATGGTACTGTGACTAACGTTACGCCATTAGCGGCTGAAGGTTACGATAAAGTAACACCAGTATACGAAGAAATGCCTGGTTGGTCTGATAATACCGTGGGTGTAACATCGATTGAAGGTTTACCTAAAGCAGCAATTGATTACATTAAACGTATTGAAGAAATCACTGGCGTTCCTGTTGATATTATCTCTACAGGTCCAGATCGTGTTGAAACCATGATACTTCGTAGCCCATTTGCATAATTGGGTTTATGTTGAAAAGAAGCTGCCATGTGCAGCTTTTTTTATGTCTATAAAAAAGCATACCTATTAATAGTGGAACGATCTTTGTATATTATTTGGTAAGTTTATTTTTAAAGTGGTTAATATGCGTTTATCTTCTCGTTGCTCAGTGTGGTCATTATCACTACTTACACTTTCTTTATTTAATATAAGCAATAGCTTAGCTGAAGAAAGCCCTGCAGCTGTGCCGCTGTATACTGAATCTGAGTTAATAGCTTTAATTAATGAGAACACTCATCTAGCCCGCGTGAAGGCAGATAATTGCCAGTTAGTGCAAGATATAGAAGCGCGAGCCAATAAAATGGCATTGCCGTCGTATCAATTTTTATACGGTGATATGCTTGCCTACAAGGTGTGTGTTGAGCGTGATGTAGCTCTAGGTGTGTATTACATGAAAAAAGCGGCTGAGCAGGGCTTAGCGGCAGCATTAGAGCAACTAGGTCGCTACTACGATGTTGGGCAGTTAGTCCAAAAAGACAAAGCCATGGCAATAACCTACCTCCGTGAGGCCTCAGCGCAAGGTAACTTAAAAGCGCAATTACGATTAGTGGGCTTGTTTAATCAAGGCTATGGTAGTCCAAGAGACTTTGAAGATGCTTATCGTTGGCTGTTTAACACCACGGTAGCCGATAAAGCGACACATAAAAAAATAGAGCGAGCATTAACTAAACTTGCTGAAAAAATGCCAGCTAGTGTCGTTACCCGCGCGCGCTTACCTATGTAACCTAAACTCCAGCTAGAGAAAATAAACCTAATTATGACTATGATTTAATATGTTAGTAAATCTCTTAATCAGAGTTTAGGTTTGTAAATAAAAAAGCGAGAGTGCTTTTTTAGCACTCTCGCTTTTTAGTTATTACTCGTCTTTTTTATTGTCTTTGGCTTTGTTATTGGCCGGATCTTTTAATAGCGATATTTTAGGCGGTTGCAATGCAACTACTCGTTCACCCTCTTGTGGTGGCTTTTCCATATCACTGGTAAAAGGCCTCATTTTCACTGGTGCGTCTTCATCACTGTCTTTATCCCCTTTGAGAATAAACAGTGGGATCGCTTCAGGATTCATTTCTAAATACTGCTGCCAGCTAAACTCTTCAGATATACGTGTTGCACTCACTTTACCGCCTTTGGCAATAACACTGCTTAAGCGTGCATATGCGCCGTTTTCACCAAACAGAATTTGTCGTGATAAAAACGTCGCGCTGTCTTTATTTGCTTTAGCATGTGATGAAGAGGAACGTAGTGAAAATACATTTTTTTCATTTAATAAATGAGAGAAGTACTGCACCCCTAATGCGTTGTGGTGGCGATTAGGTGAAAGCGCTAAAACACTGCGAATCGTGGTTAAAGGTAAATAACGTTCAGCATGCTCCGATTGCGGGTTACCGTAATAACAAGGAAGGCCATCCATGCGCGCCATTCTACAGTTCTCCCAAGCAGGATCTGATAGATGAACAGGAATATTTTGCTCTTTTAAGCCACGTGCAATTGCACGCGATACATGGTTTGCACCAATGATTAAAATAGTATTAGGGGATGGTTGACGCACTCCAAGTAGTTTCGCAACAGGGATAGCCGTTAAGCTTTGCAGTACCACAGTAACAATAATAACAGTAAATATGAGTGGCACCATTTTTTCGGCATCGGCCACTCCCGCTTCCATCATACTCAGCGCAAATACTGAACCAACGGCTGCTGCAACAATACCGCGAGGTGCAATCCAAGCAAGTACTAGGCGTGATTTCATCGGTAAGTCTGTACCAAAGGTTGAAATAGCAATACACAATGGGCGCGCAATAAATAGCACAATAGCTAAAAATATAAATACGTCGCTGTCGAGCATCATTAAATCAGAGAGTTGTAGTCTTGCGGCCAATAAAATAAATAAAGTCGAGATTAAAATCATCGACAAATCTTCTTTAAACTCGAGTACCGAATCTATTTCCAAGTCATCTTGATTAGCTAACCAAATGCCAAACACCGTCACAGCCAGTAAGCCTGACTCATGGCTTATGTGGTTTGAAATAGAAAAGCTAATTAACACTAACGCTAAAATACCAAACTTATGTAGCTCAAATGGCAGCCATTCTCGGCGCATTAGTTGCGTCGTGATCCAACCCGAAACCACACCAATGCTTAAACCAACGCCAACGGTTTTAACCAGTGCAACGATAGTATGGCTAAGTACTTCACCCTGACCAACCAGCATTACGGCTTCAAACACTAGTACTGCAAATAAAGCGCCAATGGGGTCTATTACTATGCCTTCCCAGCGTAAAATACGATCGATATCCTGGGTAGGTCGCATCGAGTTAAGTAATGGAGCAATAACGGTTGGCCCCGTAACAACAAGCACTGCGCCAAGTACTGCAGCAACTCGCCAATTTAACTCGAGTAACCAATAGGCGCTAAAACTAATAACAATACAAGTTGTAAGCATACCAATAGAGCAGAGGTTTCTGACGACTTTACTGATCCCTTTAAGTTCTCGAAAATGTAAAGTTAAGGACCCTTCAAATAAAATCACAGCGACACTCAAAGAGACCACAGGAAAAAGTAAATCACCTAATAATGCATCAGGGTCTAATACGCCACTAAATGGCCCTAATAAAAGCCCTGTAAGCAATAAAAACAGAATAGCGGGTACTCTAAACGCCCAAGCGACCCATTGGGCTAACACTGAACACAGTGCAATACCGGCTATATAAATTGCTGACATAGAGTAAAAACTCCTTAATTTTAATAATGTTTAAAAGTATAACGGTTACCAACCAGTAATACAGTGGGTATACACGTGTAAATTAAATTTAGCTAATAAATAATGTTTATTTATTTAGTGTTAACGTCTTTTGTGAGAGTGTTATCAAAGTTATAGTCTCTATAATTACTATTTATAGTAGTCTAACTTTATGATATCTATTGCAAAATGTGCATGCCTTGTCTGTTATGACCTATTTAGCTTTAATTTTAGCCTTGATCTAAGCGGCTATTTTAACGTATTATACTTCGTGTTCGAATAATTAGTTATCTAATAAAGTTTATTGTTTAAGTAAGTAAACGTGTTAGATATAAACATCTTAACTCTCTTAGTGATTGTTTCAGCGATGTTTTATAATGTTCGAACGTAAAATATCATTTACCGAACTCTTTGGTATAGTTTTGCTCAAGGTGTTTATCTGCGTAACGCATATAAATTAAAGTTTGAGTTGAATTATTACCTTTCAATATTTAATCCCCATCGTGGCGGTTAAATCTCGGTCCTTAAGTCATCACCCTATCTGTTGGTGTACCAGACTTAAGAGGCTCTATGTATGTTGTTAATAAAAAAGCCGCACACAGCTTTTTACAGCGATACATAAACAACACTTTATATTTTTTTAGTTAGTACAATCCAATTTTATTGGGTTAATACTATTTATTTTTTGCATCTCAATTTAAAACAATGGTTTTAGAGACGGTGTACGCGTGTGTAAAAAAAGTGTGGGCAATGATAAACAAATTCGACGTTATGTTTTAAACATAGCGACCTGGTTTCATTCATCAGTGTGATGAATACAAATAAAATGGAAAGTTGAGCATTTATGCAAAAGTTAAATTGGCGACGTATCGTACTTAAAGTGGGCAGTGCCTTAATTGCACCCGATCAAGATGGCTGTCGTTCACGCTACTTGTTAACCATCGCACAGTTTATCGTTCACTGTCGCGCACGTGGTATAGAGGTTATTTTAGTGTCATCAGGCTCTGTAGCGGCAGGCTCGCATTTATTTCCATCAGAGAAGCCGCGCTCAGTTGTTATGAAAAAAGCCATGGCAGCAGCAGGGCAAACAGAAATGATGGCCATGTGGGATCGTTTCTTTGATTTTCCTTCGGCGCAGCTACTATTAACTCATGGTGACCTACGTGACCGTGAGCGCTATCAGAGTATCCGTGAAACCGTATTTACCTTGTTAGAACACGGCGTGCTACCTATCATTAATGAAAATGATGCGGTGACAACAGATGATTTAAAAGTGGGTGATAACGATAACTTATCAGCTATGGTGGCAGCTGCCGCTGACGCTGACGCATTAATGATTTTTTCAGATGTAGATGGGCTGTATGACAAAAACCCAAATCTGCATGACGATGCCGTATTATTGCCTGAAATAAAATCAATTGATGATTCTATTTATGCTATGGCAGGATGTGCTACCAGTGCAGTAGGCACCGGTGGTATGAAAACCAAGATTGAAGCGGCAGAAAAAGCCACATCACATGGTATTGCAACGTATATTATTAATGGCTTTAAAGAAGAAACCTTTACTCGTTTATTAGCGGGCGAAAATCCAGGTAGTGTGTTCTTGCCTTATGAAAAACCAATGCAAGACTCTATTCACTGGATGACACATACCGCAAATGAACAAGGTGAAGTGGTTGTCGATGGGTCATTTGATGATTCACTAGAAGGCGAAGACGGCTGTTTACGAGGCGATGAGATCAAGGAAGTACATGGCGAGTTTGCTGTGGGCGATACTATCTTAGTTCGCAGTGAAGATGGTACGCGTTTAGCTAAAGCCACAGCAAATTACAGTAGCTGTTTGTTAAACTTTATTGCAGACAACGAGCAGAGTGAATTCAGCGAAAAAATGCAGGATTCAATTGGACCAATTATTTCAGAAAAAGATATCGCATTATTGGAGAAGTCATGAGTTTAATTACGGATATATCACGCCAAGCAGCAAAAGCTGCACATACACTTGCTTTACTCGATACCGAGACTAAAAACAACGTGTTAACCGATATGGCAGCGGCATTAAGAGATCAAAAAGAATTTATAATCAAAGAAAACGAAAGTGACCTAAGCGCTGCGCGTGACAATAATTTAGCAGCGTCAATGATAGACCGTTTAACATTAAATGATGAGCGCATTGAAGCGATGGCTGAAGGTATCGAAGTGATTGTTTCACTTGATGATCCGGTTGGCCAGTTACGTGATATCACTGAACGTCCAAATGGCATTAAAATTCGAAAAATGCGTGTACCACTGGGCGTGGTATGTATGATTTACGAAGCACGACCTAATGTAACGGCTGACGCGGGTGCATTGTGCTTTAAGTCGGGTAATGGTGTTATTTTGCGCGGTGGTAAAGAAGCGCTTAAAAGCTCACAAGCCATTGCTAGTGTAATGCACAGCGTGCTTACTAAACATGGTTTGCCAACGGCGCTAATTTCAGTTATTCCAGATCCTGACCGTGCTTTACTAATGGAATTAATGCAGCAACGCGACAGTATTGATTTAATTATCCCACGTGGCGGTGAAGGGCTTATTAACTATGTAACAGAAAACAGTACAATTCCTGTTATTCAGCACTTTAAAGGCGTGTGTCATTTATACGTAGATAAAGATGCAGACTTAGAAGTGGCACTTAATCTACTACTTAACGGTAAAACTCAACGTACTGGCGTATGTAATGCCTTAGAAGGGTTAGTAGTACACCAAGATGTTGCTGATGAGTTTTTAAACCTCTGCGCGGTAGTGCTTCGCCAAGAAGGCGTAAAAATAAATGCTGATGCCAAAGCGGCTGAGTACTTTGATAATGCCACTGTGCTTGCAGATAACGAATTTGGTGAAGAATATTTAGATTTAGAAATTGCTATTCGTATAGTGCCAAGCTTTGATGCAGCCGTTGAGCACATTGCTCAATTTGGCTCAAATCATACCGAAGTTATCTGTACTAAAAACGATGCTGCGGCAGAGTTATTCCAACGTAGTGTGGATGCATCGGTTGTTATGGTTAATGCGTCATCACGTTTCTCTGATGGCTCACAACTAGGTTTAGGCGCCGAGATTGGTATTGCAACGACTAAGTTGCATGCTTATGGTCCAATGGGGCTTGAGTCACTAACGACTGAGAAATATTTAGTTAATGGTGTTGGTCAAGTTCGCGAATAACTTACCCAACCTAATAAACGATAAAAATGCCGGGCTTTTGCTCGGCATTTTTGATCTCGATTTAGCAAAATCAAACAACTAAGCAAACATAAAGATTAAAACAGGGCAAAAAATTATTAACAGAGAAATTTATTTAGAATATAAAAATAAGGATATTACTTAAAGGAGAGAGTAGGAAAGTGGTGGAGCTAAGCAGGATCGAACTGCTGACCTCCTGCGTGCAAGGCAGGCGCTCTCCCAGCTGAGCTATAGCCCCACATTCCTAATTTACATAGACTGTAAATGCTTAAGTGCTGAGTCTCAAGCGAGGTGAACTTTAAATATTTTTACGATTTTGGTCAAGTATTTTTTCACAAATTTTTCCGTTTTAACTAATTTTTGTTAAACTCGAGCTCAATATTTACTAAAACGACAATACATAATGAAAAAATACGCGTTAGTTTTCATGATTTTCCTTTTTGGTTGTGCCAGTTCAGTAGATGAACCGCCCTACGAAATTAATAATAAACAATTTTATGACACCCTTGATGAGCAAGGTAACAAGCTTTTTGCTTATGTGGTTTCTGTAAAGGCTAAAAGTCGTGAGCAAATTAATATCAATAAAAGACTAACCCGCAGTGATGTTCAGCGTTTTGCTGAGCAAGAGCATTTTGAAGAGTCGAGTGTTTTAAAATTACAATTAGAAGATCAAGCGGTAGAGTTTCTTAATAAAGAACTAGCACAGCGTAACTATTGTGCAGATAAGCATGAAATAAACGAAGTACTATGGCGTGATTTAAGTGTGCAATTAAGAGGGCGTTGTTTGTAATATGTTAGCGGATAAACAAAAACTAGCGGCAGTGTTAGCCCAACTAAATATAGAATATGACGTAATAGAACATCCAGCGCTACATGGCAGTTTAGATGCCGATAAACTGATGGTAAATCGCCCAGGAACACGCTTAAAAAACCTATTTTTGCGAGACAACGAAGGTAAGCGTCATTTTTTAGTGATCACCGCGCATGATAAACAGTTGGATTTAAAGTCACTTGCTAAACAGCAAGGGCTATCGCGCTTAGGCTTCGCCTCTAATGAGCGCTTGGCTAAGTACTTAAAGGTTGCACCCGGTTGCGTGTCAATGCTCAGCTTAATGAACGACAAACAACGAGATGTAACGCTTTGGCTTGACCAAGATATTTGGTTTGGCGATTTATTTCATTGCCACCCGTTTGAAAATACCCAAACATGGTTATTAACTAAGCCTGATTTACTGCGTTTTTTTGACTTTACTGAGCATCAGCCGCGGGTGATGTTTTTGCCATCGCGCTGAGCCCACAAAATAAGCCCCAGTCCACACAAACACACAGCGAGTAATGTTGCCATAAACGCCGTTTGTCCATGAGTTTGATAAACCACCCCAGGTAATAACGAGCCCAGTGCGCCGCCGCTGTAATAAAATGATACATAGCACCCGTTGGTAACGCTTGGCGGTGCGTGACTGATTTTATTAACCAGTGGTGCCGCTGTGGAATGAATCACAAACATAGCGCCGCAAAAGAGTGTGAATGCAATTAAAAACAACAACAGTGAATGACTCATTAATAACACAATACTGAGGTTATAAAACACGAATACCGCGGCCAACAATCGCCAGGCTGAAGTCATTTTTTTTAATAGCCAAGGAGTGAAAATAGAAGCCAAAGCACCCACCAAATAGCCACTATAAACAAAGCCAATGTCGCGCGTGTTATTAATTAAAAAGGTATTTTTTAAAATAAAAGGCAAGTAGTTTAATAATGCTGCAAAGCAAAAAAACATACAAAAAATGGCACCATAGAGCTTAAGTGCAGAGCCCTCTTTAAGTTGTTTTATATAATCTAATGGTGATAAAACCTCGGTTGATTTAACGAGATTAAAACGTTTATGGGGAATACTTAACGCTAGAATAATCAGCATGGCTGCTATTAGGTAATAAAAACTCTGCCACGACCAAACATCGCTAAAGAGCGCAGCCAATACACGACCAAAATAACCACCGACAATCGTACTACCTATATATAGCGTCATATTTTTTTGTAATGTATCGGCTTGATAGCTCATACCAATAAAGCTGGTCATGGCAGTCAATGCGGCAGGTAAAGTCAGTCCTTGTAAAAACCTTACCAGTAGAAGTAATTCAAAACTCGGGGCATAAATAAATAAGATACAACCCACACCCAGTAACAACATAGCGAAGCGTAATATCAATAAAGGGTTTCGCTTAGCTAAAAACAGTCCATACACCAAAGGGGCAATAGCTAAAGGCAACATAGTGGCCGTCATTAAGCTGCCTGCAACAGCAGGAGCAACATTAAATTCAGTAGCAAATAAACTTAATAATGGCTGTGGTGCGTATAAAACAAAAAAAATGAAAACTGAACAGATGAGTAGGTGAGGTAAGCGCATTAACTGCCATATACATTGCTTATTAGTTGAGCTGCATTATATACAAAACTGCTAGGGTTTTCATAAATTAACCTTTATTGCGCTAAATCATGCTTTGTTTTCAGTAGTTTGTTAGATTAATACCAATAGCGCTGTTATTTACGCTCGTTGGTGATTAAAATAGCATTAATATTCGTTTTTAGTGGGAACACGCCATGGGGTCACTACAAGAGCAATTGCTCCAAGCTGGTTTAACAACATCACATAAAGCTAAAGTTGCTAAATCAGAA
Source organism: Pseudoalteromonas sp. SD03 (assembly GCF_040937955.1). Classification (NCBI taxonomy): domain Bacteria; kingdom Pseudomonadati; phylum Pseudomonadota; class Gammaproteobacteria; order Alteromonadales; family Pseudoalteromonadaceae; genus Pseudoalteromonas; species Pseudoalteromonas sp. SD03. Next base: position 3,148,462 of record NZ_CP162514.1, on the reverse strand, counting down.
AAGCGCAAGCAACAGAAAAAGCAAAAGAAGGGAGCGACGAGCAACCCGAACGATTTACAAAAGCATATTCAGCAAACTAAGTTGGAGCAGCAGCAAAAAGCTGAAGAGCTCAATAAAGCGCGCCAAGAAGAATTAAAGCAGCGCGAGCAAGTCGCCCGTGTTAAGCAAATTTTAGAGCATCATAATCAAGAGTCAATTCGCGGTGAGCGTACCTTTAACTTCACTTATGAAAATAAAGTGAAAGGGCTTGATGTGAATGAGCAAACGCAAAAGGCGCTCTCGGGCGGGCGTTTAGCTATTTGTGTGTTAGAAGGTCAGTTTTACGTATTAGAAGATGAGCCTGCGCGTAAAGTGGCTGAGGTGGATGAAAAGTATATTGTGTTTCATGTTGAGCCTGAAAATAAAGCCAAAGATGAAGACGATCCGTATGCTGATTTTGAAGTGCCAGACGATCTTATTTGGTAAGCCTATTAAGTATCTGCTCAGTTACAGCAAGCTAGTATGTGTTTTATGAGGGATACACGTATTTGTTCTGATTGATCGTCAAACCTTACCAAGGACGTATGCTTTTTAAAGATTTATTGACTACAATAATCACAACCGTTTTTTTTAACCGTAAAAAGAAGAGTAAATACAATGAGCAAGATAAAAACACTTTTATTAGGCGCGGGTATTGGTTTAGCCGCAAGTTTTTCATTTTCAGCAGCCGCTGCAGATGGCGCTGCACTTTACACAGCTAAAAATTGTCAAACATGTCATGGTGCAGAAGGTAAAGCACCTATTATGGCGATGTACCCTAAACTAAATGGTCAAAACAAAGAATATTTAGTAGCGCAAATGAAAGACATCAAGTCAGGCGCTCGTAACAACGGTATGTCTATGGCGATGAAAGCGATGGTTGCGACTGTGACTGATGAAGAATTTGAAGCGATTGCCGATTACCTATCAAAAGTACAATAACCGTTAACGCTAATTAAAAAGAGCCACACCTATGTGTGGCTTTTTTATTTGGTGATTGCCATCATGCTAATACTCATTTAGACTTCTAAACATCTACAATCACTAGCGCTATGCTGTGTTTTAAAAGGCTTGTTATGTTTGATTTACCCCAGCTCAATTTAAAAAATAAAGTATCAGAACAAGAGTGGCAACTACGTGTTGATTTAGCCGCATGTTATCGATTAGTTGACCATTTTCGTTGGGGGGATTTAATTTATACGCACCTTTCTGCTCGCCTACCGGGCACTGATCATTATTTAGTGAATGCCTTTGGCTTAACGTTTGATGAGATCACTGCATCTAACTTAGTCAAAGTAGATTTAAATGGCCGCATTATTGACGATACACCCTTTAATATTAACCCGGCGGGGTTCACTATTCACAGTGCCATTCACGAAGTACGTGAGGATGCCCATTGCGTTATACACCTGCACACCAAAGAAACGATTGCGGTTGCAACACAAAAAGAAGGGCTGTTACCGCTAAGTCAGTATTCGATGTTTTCATTGCCGTCTCTGTCTTACCATGGCTATGAAGGTTTAGCGGTGAATGACGATGAGCGTAAACGCCTGCAAACAGATTTAGGCACCACCAATCATATGCTATTGGTCAACCACGGCGGTTTAACAGTAGGCCCAACGGTAGGCGATGCGTTTATGCGCTTTTATGACCTTCAGCGTGCCTGTGAAATACAGTTAGCCATTCAATCAAGTGCGCAAGAAGCGGTGGCTGTGCCTCAAGCTATTATTGATAACATTTATAACCAAGCGAACGTCGTTCACAGCGGCAGTACAGGGGGCCAGCTAGCATGGCCTGCCATGTTACGAAAAGCGTATCGTCTTGATCCTAGTTTTGCAAAATAACCCACTGAAGGTTAATAAGGAATTTTTATGAAAGTAAATCGCGTTGAAGTCTTTGATATTCATTGCCCTGATCGTCCTGCATGGACGCCGGTATTTGTTCGAATTCATACCGATGAAGGTATTAGCGGTGTGGGTGAAGCAGGTCTTGCATACGATTTAGGCCACAGTGCCGCTGCTGCGATGATCAAAGAAATGGCCGATGCCTTTTTAATTGGCCATGACCCGTTTCAAACTGAAAAACTATGGTCGCGCATGTTGCGTGAAAGTTTTTGGGGTCTAGGTGGTGGGCCGGTGGTTTACGCAGCAATGAGTGCGATTGATACGGCGCTTTGGGATATAAAAGGTAAAGCATTGGGTTTACCGGTTTATCAGTTGCTTGGCGGTAAAGTTAACGACAAGCTGCGTACTTATGCATCACAGCTGCAGTTTGACTGGGACAGTGAATTTAAAGCGCTGGTACAGCCACAAGAATATGCAGAAGCGGCACTAAAAGCGGTGGCGGAAGGTTACGATGCGGTAAAGGTCGATCCAATTCAATACGATAAAGACGGCAACACCTATTACGACCGCACAAATATTATTTCTCGTCCAGAAATGAAACTATACCGCGCACGTATGCAGGCTATTCGAGAGGCCGTGGGTGACGAAGTAGATATTATTTTTGAATGTCATAGCTTACCAGGGGCGACATCGGCAATTCAAATTGGTGAAATTGCAGAAGAATTTGACTGTATGTATTTTGAAGAGCCGGTGAATTACTTAAACCATTCATTACATGCAAAAGTGGCTGACAAAGTGGCTGTGCCTATTGCAGGCGGCGAGCGCTTGTATAACCGCTGGGGTGTACGTCCTTATTTAGAAGATCAAAGTATTGATGTACTACAGCCAGATATCGGCTTATGTGGTGGCTTTACCGAAACTAAAAAAGTATGTGATTACGCTGATATTTTTGATGTGCGTATTCAGGCACACGTATGTGGAGGGCCGGTTGCAACGGCGGCATCATTGCACTTAGAAACAGCGATCCCTAACTTTTTAATTCACGAGCATCATACTTACGCGATTAAAAAGTGGAATAGAGAGCTATGCTTACAAGATCCACAACCTAAAAATGGTTTTTTTGAAGTATCTGAAGAACCAGGTCTTGGGATTGAGCTTAACGATGAAATTGTAATGCGCTCACAACGCGTAGAAATAAAATAGTTTACTCTGTTGAGAAATAGCCGGTAAGTGAGTTGTCACTTACCGGCTTTTTTATCGCTGTGGGTTTATTTTACAAAGTACTTGTTTTAGTTCAATGGTTGCTTTGCTATCAAGGTGGCGAACAAAACAGTGCTCTCCCTTAGTCACGAGCTCAAATTGATCTGGCATATTAAGTTGCTTGCCCATAATAGGGTTGCCCTGAGGATCTTTATGATTAAGTTGCTCAAGGGTAACCGTGCTTGAGGTGACAAAAACATCGTCTGCTAATTGAACCTGCGAGCTATGCAGCAGCTGCGCAATTGCGTCGGCTACTTTAGCGCTATTAGGCTCAATTAGTAACGCATGTTGCAATTTAGGTGTGGGCTCTGAGCTTTGTGCTAAGCACCCACTTAAAAATAGCGAAATTGCAGTTATTGCTAATAAAATCTTCATTGCTTATCTCATGTTATCGCTAAGAATAATATTCTGTTTAAGTACAGTCTGAATTCGCGCGTCTTTTACTTCAGGCATATCGGTGGCGATAGTGGGCGCAAAACCGAGAACACTATTTATTGAGCTTGGGGCTGGGCAACTGCCGGTTGCTCTATAACTAAGTGCGGTATTAAGTAAGCCTTCACTTGCATCACCTAAGCGTTTGCTAAAGTCATCGGCAACAGCACAGCCTGCAATAAGTACGGGCTGGCGCGCATTATCAATGGTATTTTGCGGTGCAAAGCCATCTGAATATTCACCAAAACCTTTGTTATTTTCGCCAGTAAATTGAATGGTAAAATAAGTAGTGTCGCAGTTATCGGTTGGGTAAAAGCCATACGGTTTACCACAGGTGCCAGCCCCTATCTGAATGATTTCAACATCGGCTCCGCGCAGCCCGTTAATTATAGCCTCACTGGCTGAGCAGGTACTGCTGGTGGTGAGTACAAATACCCGATCTAAATTTAACGTTGGTAATGGGGTGCCTGCAGCTATTGCAGGGTTATTTTCAAACCCGACAAAACGATTTGTAAAGGGCATGGGGGTCAGTGTTTGCCCTGTGATAGGGTTGGTATTGGGGTATTTATCGTTAAAAATAGTGCGTTCAAATATTTTGCCTTGGGTATTGCTACCTGCCACCATATAGCCTACTTGGCTGGCCATTTGTAACAAACCACCGCCGTTATAGCGCACATCAATGACTAAATCTTTAATGCTGCTGGCAGCGAGTTGGTTAAAGGCGTTGTAAAGCTGCGTTTCGGCTATCGCGTTGTGGCTATTAAATTGAAAGTAACCCACATCGCCGTTTGCTAAATCAGTACGTACGTTCATTACTGGTTGCGACTCGATATTTTGAGATGTGAGCGTAACAATGCGATTTTCATTAGTGCTGATATCCCTAAATACAAATTCGGTAACTTTACCTGTTTGTTCTGGGAATAAACCTGCGTTAATAATAGCTACCTCGCTTGATGAGGTCGCGTTAATAAAATCAACACCATCAACTTCTAAAAGCTCAAAGCCCCTAATAATATTTTGATTACTAGCAGGGGTATTTGGCTCGGTATAGCTAACAATTGCTTGGCGCGGCGCACTACCAGCGATTATTTTTATATTAAAGCCATAACCAAAGCTTAGGCCTGATTGATTTTGTCTTTGCCACTCATCGGTTGGCAAACTAAAGTGAAAGTTATCTTTTTTCGCACCCGACTCAGTCAGTTGCTCCGTTTTTAAAGTATTAAAGTAATCAATGACGCCTGACGTTAATGCCGGATTAGTATCAATAATTTCGTCGTACCATAAGTAGGTTTCGTTACTCCAAGAGCGTAGCCAGTTTTTTTCATTAATTGCTTGGCATTGACCTTTAAATTGCCCTGAGCTAGCAAATACACCAGAAGTCCAGCCGCTATTGTCTGTTGTTGGGTTGGTCGCATTGTCGCTACCTCCACCGCCACAACCTGTTAATAAAGCGGCTAGCGAAAAAGGGAGTAATGTGTATTTGAGAGAAGATGAATTAAAAATGGCCATACGCATGCTCGTTTTTTAAACTGTTGAGCTAAATATAGCGGTTTTTATTTAGAGTTGATAGAGGCGCGCTGCATTTTTGTAACTCAAATGTTGCCATGTAAGATCATCGCTACATAGGCTTCGATAATGATGCCATAACTCATTGTAGTTAATGTTAATTTGGCACACGGGGAAGTTGCTGGCAAACATCACTCTTTGCATACCAAAATGCTTTAAAATATGTGTTAAACACTGCCTTTGCTGCTCGCTATTAAGCATAAGCAATTCAAAGCCTGAAAACTTCATCGTAACATTAGGCTGTTGTGCGAGTAATTCAATGGCGCGTTGCCAGTTAGCAAGGTTGTGTGCAAGCCCCGCGTGATTAACGATTATTTGTAAGTCACTAACTTGGTTGGCATAAGAAATAAGTTGCTCGGTGATGTTGAGGTTTTCTATTTCAAATTGCGCTTCAAAATGCAGTTTTAAGTGGCACAAGTGGCGCAGGTTATCGAGACAATGAGGGTTCAATAAGCGCGTGGCATCATGACCTTCAGTGATATCTCTAATGCCGACAAGGGATGAATGTTTTAGATGTTTAAGTGCTAGTTTAAATGCGTTATTTGGCTGGTTAATTGTTGCAAAGCTAATCGCTTTGTAAGGTAGCCTTTTTATATGCTTTGCTAACCAGTTTAATTCATTAATAGGTTGCTCATTATCAAAGCCAGCTTCTATATGCACTAAACCAACGAGTTCAAAGTCCGTACTTTTGATTAGTTCAGCAACGCTAATCGGTTGTTTTATTTTATCTAAGTTAGGCCAAGCGGGTGGGTTAGCACCTTGCAGCCAGGTGTATTGACCCTCCAGCAAATTAAAAAAATGCACATGCGGGTCAATAATTTTAGTACTCATTGCGCTGTGTAACCGCCATCAATGCGTTGCAAACTGCCGGTAATAAAGCTGGCTTCTGGACTTACTAAAAAGTTTACCAGTGCTGCAACTTCATCGGCTTGGCCTAAACGATTAAGTGGTTGTAAAGCTGCTTCTTCGGCAACAATATCTGCCTTATTTGCGCCACTTTTTTTGCAGTATGCATCAATCGCATTATGAAATAACGGCGTTTCTATGGTGCCAGGACACACGGCATTAGTGCGAATATTAAAGCTTGCGTAATCTAAGGCGGTGGTTTTAGCCATCGAAGCCAATGCATGTTTAGTCAGGTTATAAGCAAATGAGTTTTGTTTGCCAATAATGGCCTGATCTGAGGCAATTAACACAATAGCGCCATCTTGCTGTGCTTTCATGGCTGGTAATACGCTTTGTATAGCCGCGTACGCACCTTTAACATTCAGTGCCATTAACGCATCGAATGTCGCTTCATCGGTTTGCTCAATTGTGGCACTTAGGTGCTTGCCAGCATTTGAAACAAGTACATCAATGCGTTGTGTTTTTTCAATAATAGCCTGTATACACTGACGTACGGCGGTTACATTACTAACATCACATTGATGAAAAACACCACTCTTACTGGGTTCAATATCTAGGTTATGAACCTGATAGCCGCTCGCTAATAATCGCTGAACCACAGCAAAGCCAATGCCTTTAGAGCCACCGGTTACTATTGCAACTTTTGACATACTTGTTCCTTTAATTAGCAATTAATGTGCGTGGCCGCAACCACCTTCAGCATGAACATGGCCGTGAGAAATCTCTTCGTTTGTTGCTTCTCGAACTGAGACAACCTCAACATCAAAAGTCAGCGTTTTACCAGCAAATGGGTGGTTTAAATCACAATCAGCATTAAAGCGGCCTACTTTTACAATGGTTACTTGGTGGCGACCTTGGTTTGATTGCACCATAGCAGTCATGCCTGGTTTCCATACTTTTACATCACCTTGAAGGTGCTTAAGCGGAATGCGCTGAATTAAGTCATCAACACGCTCACCGTATGATTCACTTGGAGATAACGTAACGCTAAATTTATCACCAGCGGCTTTACCTTCAAGTGCGGTTTCTAAACCTGGAAGCATGCCTTCGCTGCCGTGAATATAACTTAATGGCGCGTCGTTTAGGCTGCTTTCGATTTTTTCACCCGCTTCGCTTAGGGTGTAATGAAATTCAACGGCAGAATTTTTACTGATTTGCATGCATGTCTCTTTAAGATTTAAATAAATTAAAAAGCAATTTTACGCGAAATACTGCGCTTTAGAAACTTAACGGGGATGATTTAATGTATTTTGTAAGTCGAGTAACAGATCTTTTTTAGCCGGCGTAGTTTTTGGTGTCGCGGCTTGAGGTATAAATAAAACCAACTGAGTCCCAGGCTTTAATACGCTTGAGGCAGATAATTTATTCCAACGCGCTAAATCGCTATGAGCAACGCCGTATAACTGACTTATATTCCAAAGGTTATCACCGGGTTTTACGTGGTAATCTACCTCGATGGTTGGAATGATTTGCTCTTTTTGTTCTAGATAAGGGCTTATTTTATAGTTAATAGTGAGTGACTCAGGCAAAGTTTGCGGCTCCCCTAAAATAAGCTTTTCGCCAACGCCAATAAAGTTATTTTGCTTATTATTGAGCTGTTTTAATACTTCTAAAGGCAGGCCAAAATGCCTAGCAATACCGTACAGCGTGTCATTTTTCTTAACGATGTATTCGCCTGCAAAATTGGCTTTAAAAAAGCGGTTTTTTAATAAAGCTTGTTGCTCAATAGGGAGTAACAGAGTGTGCGGTCCATGGGGAGAGCTTTGATTTTTTAAATAACCCCGATTAAGGGCATGCAGTTGTTTGGCGCCCATGCCAGAGAGCTTGGCCATAACTGAAAAATCAAACTGTTTTGCCACATTTAGCGAGGTAGTCAGTGCTTTATAAGGAAGCTTTGGCCGTTTAAAATTTGCCTTAGGGTGTTTCACTAAATAGCTCAGTGCTAATAGTTTTGGTACATAGTCAGCGGTTTCTTTTGGCAGTGTTAGTGCCCAAAAGTCAGTTGATTTACCTCGTTTTTGATTGCGTTTTATAGCGCGCTTAACTCGGCCTTCACCGGTATTATAGGCCGCAAGTGCATGTAGCCAATTACCATCAAAACGTTTATGTAAATAGCTCAAGTAATCAAGTGCCGCATCGGTTGAGGCTAATACATCCTGGCGTCCGTCGTACCATTGATCTGATTTAACCCCAAAATGATGCGCGGTTGCTGCAACGAGTTGCCACACTCCCACAGCGTGCTCGCTTGAGCGTGCGGTAGGTCTAAAGCCACTTTCTACAAACGGTAACAAGGCGAGCTCCATCGGCAAGCGCTTTTGCTCAACTTTTTTTACAATATGGTATAAAAAAGGCTCTGCACGTCGAGACACTATTTTTAAATAATTAGGCTGTTTTAAATACCAGTTAATGCGTTTTTTTAACGCCTGATTTTGCTCAACCGGTAAATGTAAGTTATCAGCAATATGTGCCCATAACTCTGTGGGTTGAGCTATTTCAGGGGCTTTGGGGGTGGCTTTTTTATTAATGACTTTGTGAGTGTTTTTAGAGGTCGGCGTATTTGATAATGCCGGTTTTGACTCTACAGGTGTGGGAACTGCAGGCGCAATGATCTCTTGCTGAGTGGTTTTACAGCTGCATAGCAATACAATGGCAAAGCATAAGATCAAGTGACGCATTTTGTTCCTTTTTAAAAAATATATTTCCATATTTTAACACAATCCATTGTGTTCAGTTATTGACTGTTTTTAGCGCGAAGTAATCCCGATTGCAAAAATAAGTGACTTGATTTTATATCAAGTGGTTCTTGTTGATAAGGTTTTAGTGCCTCACTAGGGAAGTTTTTTTGTAATTGCTCAATACTGGCTTCAGGGTTGTTTTTAGCATGCTCCGTAATCGCTTCTAAAAACGTGAGTGACTGTTTTAGTTTAACTTTATCGACTAAACCGCCATGCCCAGGAATAAAAAGTGACAGCGTATTATTATTTATATATTTTTTTAATAAGCGTTGCCATTGCTTAAGCTCGCCATGCCCAGGGTAAGGTAACCAATCGATGATATCACCACCAATTAAGGTTTTACCTTTGTCGGCAAGTAGTGTTAAATCGCCATTAGTATGTGCCTGATGCGGGTTTATAGTGAGTGTATAGCCACCTAAATCTAACGTTTTAGATTCACTAATACTCATTTTTGGTGGTGTTAATTGATAGTCTTGCCAGCGAAATAAGCGCTTTTTAGCGCGGGTAAGCTTTTCTCGCCATTGAACTTGCTCAGCATCGGGTAAGGTGGCTAATCGTTGATAGCTCAGCTCAATGCTTTTCTCGAATCCCTCTAGCTTGTCTGTTAAAGCTTGCTGGTAAAGCGAAAAGTCGTTAGCGACTTGTTGGTGAGTAATAAGTTTTGCGTCTGGGAAGTAATGCTGCATAACCGCCATCCCCAGTAAGTGATCGTCATGAAAGTGGGTTGCAACTAAATAACACAAAGGCGTCTTTAGACGTTGTTTTAGCTCAGTTACCAGTTGTTCTACTGCCGCAAAGTTACCACTGGCATCAACGAGTAATGCACATTCACTGCCTTCAATTAATACTTGGTTAGAGTCGTAAAAACGAAGCCTTTCAGGTTGCTTAAGAAATTGAATATTAGCTGACAACGGTTGCCACTCAATTGCTGCCTCGCTTTTTGTTTGCATAAACAAGCAAATTAAAGGCAGTAAGCACTTACCTATTTTTTGAGCTTTACTTAAAAATAGTTGCATCTTTATCTCTAGCTGTATTTTTGACGGTAAAAACAATAAAAGCGCAAAATGCGCTTTTATTTAGTGTGCTCAGAGTTCGAGCTTAAGTACTGACTCAATTTATCAATCAGTTGATCTTGATATTCAAGCTCAACTGATTTTTGAGTTTTCGCTTCAAGCAATTCGTGGCTTAAATTTAAGGCAGCCATAAGTAATGCTTTTTGATCGTTTCTGACTGTTGAACGTTGTTTCATTTGTTCAACTAAATCATTCAGATTTTTGGCGGCCGCTTTTAGTGCCTCTTCTTGCCCCGCAGGACAAGCAAATTGCTGCTCTTTACCAAGCAATTCAACAGTGACTCGCTGGTTTTGCAGCTCAGACATTAGCTTGCCTGTTGCGCGCTTTGTAATTTATCTAACAATGATGACAAGGTAGTACTTGCATCTTTTTGTTTTTCTTCATTTTCAAGGGCTTCTAACTGCAATAACTCATTTTCATCAAGTAGCTTGCTGTTTTGCTCTTTAAGCTCTGAAATATCAGTTTGTAACTGATTATTACGGGTAATTAGTTGGTCGATCAGTTGTTCGAGTTGTTGAAGAGTGTTGTTGTTCATAAATGCGCTCATATAACTGTAATTAATGTCATGCAAATGTAAAGCAAAGTGTGTTTATTTGCCAGCATTTACGCTGGTTTTAGGTGATTTTTATTCTATGTTAAGGGATAATTCACGCTATTGGCTTTTTCATTCAGAAGCGGTTCACGTAAACCCCCGCTTTTGCTGGTATCGATTGTCAAAGTAGTGTGCTTATGGTTCACTGATTTTATTAAATAGCGTATGGTGAAAATAAATAATGCTTAGTTACAGACACTCCTTTCATGCGGGCAACCCTGCCGATGTACTTAAACATTTAGTGTTAGCGCAAGTACTGGGTTATCAAACAATTAAAGATAAGCCGCTTGACTATATTGATACGCATTCGGGGGCTGGTTTTTTTGAGCTTGCTGCACCTGACGCGCAAAAAACCCAAGAGTACCAAGATGGCATTGAAAAACTGTGGCAACATACTAGCCAACACAGTGCCTTAAATGACTATATTGAGCTAATAAAATCATTTAATGAGAGCGCATCGCTGGCGTTTTACCCAGGCTCACCAAAAATAGCCGAGCACTTTTTACGCCGTCAAGATAAGGGCTGGTTTTTTGAGCTGCATCCGCGAGATTTAGTCTTACTTGAAGAAAACATGCAAGGTAAGCGCTCTATTCGTGTACGCGGCGAAAATGGGTTTGCAGGCTTAATTGGTTTGTTACCGCCAGCTTCGCGCAGAGCCTGTGTGTTAATAGACCCACCTTATGAAATAAAAGACGATTACAATACGGTAGTACAAACCATTGTTAAAGCACATCAACGCTTTGCAACAGGGACTTACATGATCTGGTATCCGGTTGTGGACAGAGAACGTATTGATAATATGGAGCAGGGTTTAATTGACGCGGGCATTAAAAATATTCAATTATTTGAATTAGGTACTGAAGCAGATACAGAAGTACATGGTATGACCGCCTCTGGAATGATAGTGATAAATCCACCCTGGAAGCTGAAACAAACTATGGATGACGTGTTACCTGAACTAGTAAGCTTGTTGAGTAAGCCAAGTGGCTTTTATCGCAGCGAGCAGTTAGTTGCCGAATAAAAATAAATAAGCCTAGGGTCTGTTGACCTTTGCGGATTAAAATTTGTTCAAACTAGGGGCGGTTTAATCGCGGCGCGAGGTTTGTAACCTAGTGGGCTAAGTAAAAACCGAGCAAAGCTTCCGCGTCCTGCTCACGCCCCTTACCTACATCCATGTAGGCAACAAAGAGTAAATCAGAACCCTTCGGGCAGCGCCTGTTTGGCATTGATGCTGCGTTATCGCCTATTTATGGGGAATAACCACACCACATAGGCTCTGCCTTGCCTAAATACCAAACAGACTGCTGCAAATTTAACCTTGAAAGATCAACAGACCCTAGTTTAACTGGGCTTTATACTGATATGCTTAGATGCGGAGTATTGTTACGCTTAATTAAAAGTAAACAGCGTTAAAGGTTGCAAGTTGCTTGCCTGCCTCATTTTGTAATACTAATTTTTCACCGTTAATTTGCCATTGCGTTGCTGCTTGCAGCACACCCGCCATGGCGCTTTCTTGTTCCATATTTTCATGACACATTTTTTGCGTGGTTGCTAACTGCGTAAAAGTAACCGTTTGCTTCGATACTTCATAACCGCCATTAAAGTTATTGCACCCTAAAAAACCGTGCACAGTGTTGTCACTATTAAATTGAATAAATGGCTCTTTAGTATTCACTTCAACGGGATTGCCATCGATTAAAACGGCTTTGAAGTAGGTATTTACTAAGTCAACGTCTGGCTTTGACGCTACTTTTGAAACAATAATTTCTAAAGGCTTTGATGAGGCCGTATTAGCAAAAGGCGAGTTACTTGTTGTGCTGGTGTATAGTAAGTTTCCTTGATTATTAATGGTTGCGCGCACGCTGTAGCGATGGGCTGGATCAATTTTTTCAAGGTTGTATTCAAGCTCTACTTTATACGGAGGTGCGCCTACTAAATCAATTACCTGCTCAGAAATAACGGTTGCTGCTACATCCATTTTTGACACATCAACCAAGGTAACGGTTAGCTGTGAATTAGGCGCTAATAGGCTGCGATCTAGGTAGCTAACTTGTACTGGTAGAGAGGCTGTTGTTTGTTTCACAGCGCTATTTTGCTGTGCGGTGTCATCGTTACATGCGCTAAGCATAAGTGTGCCACTTGCTAAAAAACATAGGCCTGCAACCGACTTTAAGATTGAGTTTGGCTTTGGTGAGAACATAACAGTTCCTAGATATAATTACGGATATAAACAGTAGCATACGGCTAAGTTACTTAATCATCGCTTAACTTGTAAATACAGCCAATACAGAAAGTTGAGATATAAAAAAAGACGCTAGGCGCCTTGATTCGTTACTTATTTTTTAACGTATTTAGTTAAAATTACAATACGTTGTCCATCAACACGCCCTTCAATATGTTCTGGGTTGCTGGTTAAGCCAATATTACGCACAGCAGTACCGCGTTTTGCTGTTAAGCTACTACCTTTCACATCTAGATCTTTTATTAACGTAACGGTGTCGCCAGCTTGTAGCACTACGCCATTACTATCAATGTGTTTAATATCATCATCTTCAGCAAGCGCTTGCTGAGCCCATGTTAATGTGTCTTCTTCAAGGTAAATCATATCAAGTGCGTCTTGTGCCCAGCCATTATCGGCTGCTAGTCGTGTCAGCATGCGATAAGCAACAACTTGTACCGCCGGTGTTTGGCTCCACATGCTGTCATTTAAACAATGCCAATGAGTAGGAGTTAAATCGCGGGTGCCCTCAATTTGATCTTTACATGTTTGACAGGTGTAAATGCATTTATCTGAATGAGCTTCGGTAACTGGAGGTACTTCGTATACAGTTAAGTTATCTGTTGCTGCGCAGAGTTCACATTGGTTGTTGCTACGCTCTATTAAGGCTTGTTCAATGCTCATATTAGGGGCTCTTGTGAGTTTATAAAAAATTTATAATCGCATTATACCTTATAACCATAACCTTTGGGTATGCTCAGAGCGGCTGATAGCAGCAAAACCTTATAAAAAATAAGGTTAATAAAGGTTTTTATTTTAAGAATATAAATTTAGGCTTAGTTGCTTGTTTTTTATTCGAATTAAAATTGCAGCAAGTCTTTAAAGTTTCACTATACTGGTTAGGTATAACAATAAAAATAACGCTTACATCACTGCAAAACAGGAAGGGTAATGCCAAATAATCCAGACGTAAAAAATTCATCTATTTTGGTCACTCAATATATTGCTAGGCAACCCATTTTTCATGCTGATAGAAGCATTTTTGCCTTTGAGTTACTTTATCGCGATTCAGTTAATAATGCCTTTCCTGCGGGAACAACCGACGGGCAGGCCACTGGGCGACTTTTTTTTAATGCGTTAATGCTGGTTGGGGTGGAAAAGCTGGCGCTTAATCAGACCGTGTTTATAAACCTATCTAGCGAAGGGCTTTTAGAGGATTTACCTACATTATTGCAGCCTGAAAATACTGTAATTGAAATTGTTGAGCGTACTGAAAATATCGAGCTTGTTACTCAACGAGTAACTGAGCTAAAAAAAGCAGGGTATGTATTTGCGTTAGATGATTATGACGCGCATGAAAAATGGCAACCTTTGCTCAGTTTGGTTGATTATATAAAGCTTGAAGTAGAAGAGCCTATAATAAAAACCACCATGCTACTTAAAAAGCTCAAACGCAATCACCCTGAGGTTAAAATAGTGGTAGAGCGAATTGAAACCTATGACGAATTTAGGCAGCTTAAAGAAGCTGGATGCGATTACTTTCAAGGATTCTTTTTTGCACGGCCAGAAATGCTCAGTTACGGTAATGTTGAGCCGTTAAAAATGGCGGTTTTTGATTTATTGCGCTGCACATCTCGTCCTGACTTGGATTTTAACGAAATTAATCAACGTATTTCTAAAGATGTGGGTTTAACCGCACGTGTTCTCAAACTAGTTAATGCCCGCTCTGCTAATAAAAATTTAGTGATTACGTCAATTCCACAAGCGGTTGTGTATTTAGGGGAAGATTCTATTAGAAAGTTTGTACGAGTACTGGCGCTGAGCGAACTTGGCTCAGACAAACCTAGTGAGCTTACTCGTTTAGGTTTATGTAGAGCGCAGTTTATGCAATTGATTTTAGAGCCCGGCGGAAAGATTATTGCAGAGCAAGGCTATTTAGTCGGCTTGATGTCGGTGCTTGATGCTATTTTAGATATGGAACTGGAAGCTATTGCCAAAGAGTTTAGTTTAGGGGCTGAGTTATCTGGTGCACTTTTAAGTTTTGATGGCATGATGGGGAACTCATTACATTTAATAAAAGCAGTAGAAGAAGATAACTGGCAATTGGCTAAAAAGTTGCTAGAGACTATTCGCCCTGCATCAGATATAGAGCTGGTGTATACAGCCATGTTAGATGCGCGCCAATATGCGGATGAGTTATTAGCCACCATTATTGAACAAGACTAACGCAAAACGTTTGGGTATGATTGGCACATATTGATTTTACTTAGTATTACACCATGCGTTTACTTTTACCTATCACGACTATTTTAATTGCCTTAGCTTTATTGATCCCCGGGGTGACCCAGCCGGTGTTGAGTATGGAAGGCAAAATTGATAAATCTAAACTTGCTCAAGCCGGTATTGAAATGCTGGCAGATGAAGGAAATCAAAACACCCGTAATATGCTAATGATGATCTCGAGTATGTTGGGATTAGACAAACTTGAAGGCGAGATCAGCGCTTATCAAAAAACGCGTAGTATTTGGGGCACCGTTAACGAACTGGCCGATAACAAAAACTACTTAGTGGCGATATTAGTGGCGTTTTTTTCAATAGTGATCCCAACAATTAAGCTGCTGCTTCAATTGTTTTATTGTGCACTGAAGGAGACTTCGTTTAAGTACAAGCTTGGTAAAGTGATAATTGGCTTAAGTAAATGGAGTATGGTGGATGTGTTTGTTATTGCATTAATCGTGGCTTACATGGCTGGTAATGCAAACGCGAACTCAGAAGACTTACTTAATATGCATGCTGAGTTTGGTACTGGTTTTTGGTATTTTACCGGCTATTGCCTGTTCGCCATTGCGGCTAGTAGCTTGATAAAGCCAATGGTAAAAACCAGTTAATGATTGAGTTTTAAAGCCAGTTACCATAAACTTTTAGCGTCTATTTACTTTTAGGTTATTTCATTGCAACGTATTTACTGTATTTTACTCACGCTAACTTTGTTACTCACTTTTGTGGGTCAAGCTGTTGCGTCTGTATCTATGGTATGTGATGTGCCGCATATGAACATGGCAACCCATGCATCGATGCAGCATAGTGAAATGGCAATGAGTGACGACGCTGATACAACAACCATGTCTATGGATTGCTGTAGTGAGCAAAGCACGTTAACCCAAGATTGCAGTTGCCCAATGAGTGCTTGTAATTCGCATTCGGCCTTGCATGTAAACTCGCTATTTATAGCTTCCAAATTACCCTCTGAAAAAGTGCACCTTGCTGTCATGCAGCGCCAACCTAATTTTGCACGATCTCTTTATCGTCCTCCTATGCATGCATAACCGCAGGATAGGTGTGTTTAAAATCTAGTCATTTAGCTTTTTGTCATCTATCTGCTTAAAAAATTAATCGTTTTTTATTTTTTAATTTTAAGTGGAGCAAGTGATGAATCACTTCGCAGTATTAAAAGCTGTTTTTGTGAGCAGCTTATTGAGCATTAGTCTCTCTGTACACAGTGCTAAACTGAGTTTAAATGAGGCAATTAACTATGCCTTAAACCATGAGCCTTGGCTTAAAGCCAGCAAACAAAAACAAACATCAATTGAAGCAAAAAGTATTGCCGCAGGTACCTTACCTGATCCGGTACTCACGCTAGGGTTAATGAACTTACCAACCAATGGTTTTGCTTTTGATCAAGAGAATATGACCCAATTTAAAGTAGGAATTAGCCAATCGTTAAGCCGAGGCGATAGTTTAGCATTGCAGCAAAAAGCACTGTCTCAGTCGGCTGCGGCAGAGCCTTGGCTTCGTAAAGATAGACTCGCGCAGGTAAAAACCACAGTGACCGAGTCATGGCTCAACGCTTACAGAGCGCAGCGAACTATTGCACTTATTGAGCAGGACAAAGCCTTGTTTACTCAGTTAATCGATATTACCGAATCAAGTTATGTAAGCTCGGTGGGTAAAACACGCCAACAAGATATTATTCGTGCGCAATTAGAGCTAACCCGCCTTGAAGATAAACTAATGCAACTTGATCAACAGCTACAAGGTGCTAAAAAGCGGTTAACACAATGGTTGCCCATCGACATGCTAAGCCAGCCTGTTGGTGATGACTTTTCAGCGCTTGCAGCGTTAAAAAACTACACGGAATTAGAGTTTCAGCAATTAATGGCATTGCTATTAAAGCACCCCGCTATTATGGCGATTGATAATGCAATAGAGGCAAAGCAAACTCAAATAAGTGTGGCTGAGCAAGGCTATAAACCGCAAATTGGTGTGAATATGGGATATGGTTATCGCGATGATATGCCAATGGGGGGCTCGCGAGCCGACCTTTTCTCTGTAGGAGTGAGTATAGATTTACCGCTATTTACCGATAATCGCCAAGACCAACTCGTTAATGCCGCTGTTGCTGATAGCGAAGAGGCAAAAACACAAAAATTAATTGCTCTTAAAAAGCTACAAGGAATGTACTTTAAGGAAGTTAGCCAACTAACACGATTAAGTCAGCGAGCAGCGCTCTATAAAACTAAATTATTGCCGCAAATGGCCGAGCAATCCCAAGCGACCCTTAATGCTTATACCCGCGATGATGGTAATTTTTCGGATGTGATGCAAGCGCGGATCAGCGAATTAAATGCCAAAATAGACGCACTTAATATTCACGTTGATCAAAAAATTATTATTGCACGGTTAAATTATTACGCCAGTGCTGATGACGCCAGCTTAAAAAACTTATCACAGCAGGAGCTAACCTATGAATACTAATTTTAAATTGTCATTGGTGGCTATATGCAGTGCAGCGCTGACGGCCGGGGTGTTATTGAGCTTGCCAGCTGAGCACACTATGCCAAGCAATGACAAAACCAGTAGTAAAAAAGAGCCGCTTTATTGGGTGGCACCAATGGACAGTAATTATCGTCGTGATGAACCGGGTTTATCACCTATGGGTATGGATTTAGTGCCTGTTTATGAAGAGTCAGACAGTGATGCAAATGAAGGCCCCGGCAGTGTTAAAATTTCACCTACCGTGATCAATAACTTAGGTGTACGCACGGCACCGGTGGAGTTTGCAGCGCTGGAAAATGAAGTCAACACGGTAGGCTATGTACAGTATAACCAAGACCAGCTCATTCATATTCATCCGCGGGTAGAGGGCTGGGTAGAGACATTATATGTGAAGGCCGCAGGCGATCAGGTTAAACAAGATGAGCCACTTTATACCTTGTATTCACCGCAATTAGTCAATGCCCAAGAAGAGTTTGTTTTAGCGTTAAAGCGCAATAATCCGGTGTTAATTCGGGCGGCTAAAGCACGTTTAAAATCGCTTAATGTGTCTGAGGGTTTTATTTCACGCTTACAAAAAAGTCAGCAAGTGCTACAAAATATTACTTTTTATTCTCGCCAAGGTGGCGTTGTTGATGAGCTTAATATTCGTGAAGGGTTTTACGTTAAACCAGATACATCAATGATGAGTATTGCTCAGCTTGACGAAGTGTGGGTTGAGGCTGAGGTATTTGAACGCCAAGCAGAACTTATTCGTGTTGGCTTACCGGTAACCATGACACTCGATTATTTAAGTGGTCAACGTTGGCAAGGGCAAGTGGATTATATTTACCCTACTTTAGATGCTAAAAATCGTACTTTACGAGTGCGTTTGCGCTTTAATAACGAAAGCCATCAGTTAAAACCAAATATGTTTGCGCAAGTGAGTATTCATAGCCAAAAAGCTGAAAAGCAGTTAATTGTGCCTAAAGAGGCGGTTATTCGCACTGGTAGCCAAAACCGCATTGTAATTGCGCTTGGTGAGGGGCGTTTTAAATCGGTTGAAGTAACCTTAGGGCGAAGCGATGCGACTCATACTGAGATTTTATCGGGTGTTATGGCTGAAGATGAAGTGGTTACTTCTGCGCAGTTTTTAATTGATTCAGAGTCGAGTAAAAGCTCTGACTTTAAGCGTATGCAAGCACCTTCGCACAGCACCATGACAATGAGTGATAGTGCCCCAAGTATGGCTACTGTGAATGGAGTAATTAATAGCATAGACCCTAGCACGCGGGTTATGAATATTAGCCGTGAGGCGATTGAAAAGTGGGGGCGCGGACCTGCAACTATGGACTTTGTGTTAGCAAAAAATGTAACCATTGAGACGTTTAAGCTAAATGATGAAGTTACATTTACCTTTAGTATTGAGCAAGGTGAGTTTGTGATCCATACAATGACTTCTGTGCATGCTATGCACAGTCAGCACGAGTAGGAGTGGTTATGATTACTGCAATTATTCGCTGGTCTGTTGTTAATCGTTTTTTTGTACTGTTACTGACCGCTATATTGATTGGTGGCGGCTTGTATGCTGTAAAAAACACCCCAGTAGATGCCTTACCCGATTTATCTGATGTACAGGTTATTGTTAAAACATCTTACCCTGGGCAAGCGCCGCAAGTAGTGCAAGATCAGGTCACATTTCCTATAACCACGGCGATGTTATCGGTACCAGGGGCGCAAACAGTACGCGGTTTTTCGTTTTTTGGTGACTCCTACGTGTACGTTATTTTTGACGAAGACACCGATTTATACTGGGCGCGAAGTCGTGTTCAAGAATATTTAAGTCAAGTATCTGCGCGTTTACCTAATACGGCAATTGCAGAGCTAGGCCCCGATGCCACAGGAGTTGGTTGGGTGTATTTATATGCACTCACTGATACCACAGGTAAGTATGACATAAGCCAACTACGCAGTTTACAAGATTGGTTTTTAAAGTTTGAACTGCAAACTGTGCCCGGTGTATCCGAAGTAGCATCGGTAGGTGGCATGGTGAAACAATACCAAGTTAACGTACAGCCCGATAAGTTACGTGCCTATGGTATTCCGCTAAGCCTTATTCAAACTGCCATTAAGCAAGGCAACCAAGAAATGGGGGCATCAGTTGTTGAAATGGCAGAAGCCGAATACATGGTTACCAGCACTGGCTATGTAAAAAGTGTGGCTGATTTAGAAGCGATTCCTCTAGGTATAAACGCTAACGGTACTGCACTGCAGTTACGTGATGTTGCTAATGTGCGTTTAGGTCCTCAAATGCGCCGTGGTGTTGCCGAGCTTAACGGCGAAGGCGAGGTGGCTGGTGGCGTAGTAGTGATGCGCTTTGGTGAAAACGCGCAAAAAACTATAGAGCTCGTCAAAGCTAAATTGGAGTCACTTAAAAAAGGCCTGCCTGAGGGGGTTGAAATTGTACCTGTGTACGATCGCTCTCACTTAATAAAAGACGCAGTTGATAACCTCACCTCTAAATTGACGGAAGAGCTGATTGTAGTGGCTTTAGTGTGTGTGGTGTTTTTATTCCATGTACGCTCATCGCTGGTGGCTATTATTACCTTGCCCTTAGGCATACTCACCGCCTTTATTATTATGTATTGGCAAGGGATTAATGCCAACATTATGTCGTTAGGGGGCATTGCTATAGCGATAGGTGCCATGACCGATGGTGCGATTGTGATGATTGAAAACATGCATAAACACATGGAG
Organism: Pseudoalteromonas sp. SD03; assembly: GCF_040937955.1. Lineage (NCBI taxonomy): Bacteria > Pseudomonadati > Pseudomonadota > Gammaproteobacteria > Alteromonadales > Pseudoalteromonadaceae > Pseudoalteromonas > Pseudoalteromonas sp. SD03. The sequence goes on along the minus strand of NZ_CP162514.1, from coordinate 3,128,309 downwards.
AAAAAACCGCTGACCGATGAAAATCGTTGGCAAGTGGTGATTGATTCTGCCAGTGAAGTAGGGCCTGCATTATTTTTTAGCTTATTAATCATTACAGTTAGCTTTATGCCGGTGTTTATTTTAGAAGCTCAAGAAGGGCGAATGTTTGCGCCATTAGCTTACACAAAAACCTATGCAATGGCGGCATCTGCCGGCTTAGCAATTACCTTAGTACCCGTACTGATGGGGTACTTTATTCGCGGTAAGGTGATATCTGAAAATAAAAATCCGGTAAACCGTTTATTGGTAAATAGTTATAAGCCACTGTTAAACACAGTCTTAAAATTCCCCAAAAGCACCTTGTTAGTGGCACTGATTATTACTTTAGTGGGCTTTTATCCGGTTAATAAAATAGGCAGTGAGTTTATTCCACCTCTTGATGAGGGGGATTTAATGTATATGCCAACCACTTACCCTGGGATTTCTATTGGTAAAGCGCGCGAGCTATTACAGCAAACCGATAAGCTGATTGCCACTGTGCCCGAGGTGAAAACCGTATTTGGTAAAATTGGACGAGCGGAAACGGCAACCGATCCGGCACCACTGACCATGATTGAAACCTTTATACAGTTTAAGCCTAAAGATCAGTGGCGCGAGGGCATGACCACCGAAAAGCTCAAACAAGAGCTGGATGCTTTAGTAAAGTTCCCAGGACTCACAAACGCTTGGGTAATGCCAATTAAAACGCGAATAGATATGCTGGCTACAGGGATTAAAACCCCAGTGGGTATAAAAGTCGCGGGGCCGAATTTGAGTGAAATTCAAAAAATAGGTCAACAAATAGAAGTACTGCTTAAAGATCTTCCAGGTACCGCATCGGTTTACTCAGAGCGAGTAGCGGGTGGGCGTTATATCAAGGTCGATATTAACCGTGAAAAAGCAGCGCGTTATAGTTTAAATATTGCAGATGTGCAGCAAGTGGTCGCAACCGCCATTGGGGGAATGAACGTGACTGAAACGGTTGAGGGTCAAGAGCGATACCCAGTTAATATTCGTTATCCGCAAGCGTATCGTGATTCACCAGAGGAGTTAATGCTGCTGCCTATTGTAACCCCTGCTGGGCAACGCATTGCACTTGCCGACGTGGCTGATGTATACATTAGCGATGGCCCTCCTGGCATAAAAAGTGAAAATGCCCGTTTAAATGGTTGGAGCTTTATTGATATTAAAGATACTGACATTGGCAGCTACGTAGAAAGTGCTCAGCAGTTACTAAACGAGCAGCTAATTTTACCCGCAGGGTATTCTATAACTTGGGCAGGGCAATATGAATACATGGAGCGCGCTAAGGCGAAACTGAGTTATGTGTTGCCGTTAACCTTAGCCATTATTGTGGTACTGCTTTACCTGAATTTTAGAAGCTTCACTGAAGTATTTATTATTATGGCGACATTACCACTGGCGATGATAGGGGGTATTTGGCTCATGTATTTAGAAGGCTTTAATTTCTCTGTTGCTGTGGGGGTCGGCTTTATTGCCCTTGCTGGGGTGGCCGTAGAAATAGGCGTTATTATGTTGGTGTATTTAAACCAAGCCTATAAAGCGCAGGTACAGGCCGCCTCTCAATTAGGAAAAAGCATGAGTATTGAGCAGCTTAAGCATGCCATATTAGAAGGCGCCGGTTTGCGCGTTCGCCCGGTAATGATGACGGTAGCAACCATAGTGATTGGCCTGTTACCTGTTTTATATGGCACAGGCACGGGGAGTGAAGTAATGAGTCGAATAGCCGCCCCCATGGTTGGCGGTATGTTTAGCGCCATTGTTTTAACATTGCTGGTATTGCCTGCTGTGTATTTATTATGGCGAAAGCGAAACCTATAATTTTTACACTGGTTGTGTAACTTGTACTGTAAAAAATCAGTGCAAGTTACCCAGCTTTACTTTACCTGATGATTTTATTGTGTTTTTTATTGGCATGATTCACGCATCTATTTAATCATTAGGGTTAAATAGTAAGGAACGCACATGCAAGTTAAAACAATCCAAGAAGTGTTCGATTGGACCGTTCAATTTCACACACAAATGGCCGCTAATTTTTTTAGTGTAAAGGACCTACTCGGGGAGCATAACAAACAGCTAATTGATTATTGTGTTGAGTATGAAAAAAAGCTCGCTGAGGATTTAATTGGCTTTAAAGCCATCACGCAAATAAACACATTAGATACGTATTGTTATGAATATTTTTCAGAGCACTCAGAAATTATTAACTTTACTGATTTAGATCGCAGTAACCAGTTAGATGAGCAAGTAATTCAAGAGTATTTATCTCAGCAGCATCAAAAAGTATTAAATGCATATAGTTATTTGGCAGATAAAGCGCAGTCATCAGAGGCTCAAGAAAAGCTAGGGGAGATCTTACAGCTCGAAGAGCAAGGTCTGAAGCAGATGATGCAAAGTATTAACCGTCATGTAGATATGTAGCACTGGGTGTTATGCATAAAAAAGGCGCTGTAATTAGCGCCTTTTTCGTGTTCATACTAGTAGTACTGATTTAACTTTGCTCTACATCAACCACTAAGTCACTCGTAATTGACTCAAGAGCGTTAATTACTTCGTCTTTGTTAAGCCCATTAGGCAGGCTAACGGTGGCAACGGCACTAAAAATTGGCACCCCCCAGTTTGGCGCACTTTGCTGCCTTGAGTTTAAGTTCGTAATATTAGCGCCTTTATGACGAATAACACTTGCCAACTCTTGGACAATACCGGGACGATCGTTCCCGGTGATCACAAAATTAAGCTGCTCGAGTTCAACAGGCTCAATTTCGGTGTTGCCTTTTTCAATACGGACATCTAATTTAGGAAGCCCATTAAGCGCATCTTGAAATGCCTGTAAATGCTCTTCAGCCACCTCAACTTGTATAATGCCAGCAAAGTGGCCAAGCAAATGACTTAAATTACTGCTTAACCAATTACCGTGGTTTTCCAATATAACCGATGAAATACTTTCTACTAAACCGGGGCGATCTTCCCCTAAAATGGTTATTACCAACTGCTTCATAATAGTTCTCTTTTTAAGCCCAAATGAAAAAATAAATGCATAGGCATTAAGTGATGCGATCTAATGTATGTGATTCTTAATGTATGTAAAAGCTAACCACAAAAGGATTGTTATATCTTAATAGGTTACTTTATTATTGTTATATTAGATGCCCATTGAGTATTGTCTTGGATAAATAGTTTGTCCAATTAATAATTGATTTAGTTTATTAATAACACATAAATAAATACAATTATTTAATAAAACAATACTTTAATATTATTTCGTGGTTCCAGTAAAGAATTATTACGACTGTAACATTACTGTCACTTTGATGAAATATAATGCGCCCAACGTTAAGATATAAGGGTGTTTTGATGACTTCAAATCCGAATAAACCGACTTTTAATACGGATCGAAGCCGTCTATTTAAAGACCGGTTTGCTAAGTTTGGCATAACCGCAGGCGGTATAATGGTATTAATAGCACTGCTATTGATCTTTTTTTACCTTCTTTATGTAGTGCAGCCTATTTTCGAGTCAGCTAAAGTTGAAAAGCGCGCTAGCTTTAATGTTGCTAATGCTGAGCAAATAGTTGGGCTTGGTGTTGAAGAGCAAACTGAGGTTGCTTACTTACTTGATAATCAAGGTCAAGTTAACTTCTATAGTGTTGATAAAGCAAACTTTGGTAAAAAACTAAAAACACTTAATGCCACTTTACCTGCGAAGGTAACCAGCTTTGCAAATAGTGCTCCTTTTCAAGGTCATTATGCGTATGGCTTAGAAAATGGCACCGTGACTATTGTTGCGCCTAAGTTTTTAGTCACCTTCCCTAATAATGAACGTAAATTAAGCCCGCGTTTAGGTTATCCATTGGGTGAGATGGCGTTAGAAGTTGATGAACAAGGTGCTGCTATTAAGCGTTTTGCCTTTAGCCATTATGAGGACAAAACAGCCGTTGTGGCACTTACCGCCGATAAACGAGTGGTATTTAGCAGCTTTGTAGCCGAAGAAAATATGTTTACCGGTGAAGTCGAATGGCAAGTTGAACGTACCGAATTGAACGTTGATGGTCGCGTAGATGAGTTATTAATGTCGCCGGATACCACCCGCACATTTGTTCGCTCTGCTAATCAAATTTACGTATTCGATACTCGCTACCCAAGTGAAGTAGAGCAAATCCAATTATTATCTGCCAACGAAGAAAACGCTAATATTGTGTCATCACAATTATTAGCTGGTGCTAACTCACTCATGCTGGCCAATGATAATGGTGAAATATCGCAGTGGTTTGAAGTAAACACTGACTCAGGTCGCGAGTTTCAAAAAATTCGTTCGTTTGAAACCACTAAGCAAAGTAAGCTCAATGTTTTTACTGAATTCTACCGCCGTACCTTTTTTACAACTGGTCAAAATGGTGAGCTAGGTGTTTATTACACAACCAGTGAAGCAAAGTTGTGGCAAGGTAAAGTCAGTGAAGGTGCAATTGAACAGTTTGCTATTGCTCCGCGTTCAAATGCCGCGTTGATTTTGGCTGATAACAAGCTAACGGTATTAGAAATTCATAACGAACACCCAGAAGTAACGTGGTCAGCGCTTTGGCAAGAAGTATGGTACGAGGGTTATCCTGAGCCGGGTTATATTTGGCAATCAACGTCTGCAAGTGATGATTTTGAATCTAAGTTCTCACTGGTACCAATTTCATTTGGTACTTTAAAGGCTGCTATGTATGCAATGTTATTTGCTGTGCCTATTGCTATTTCAGCCGCTATTTACACCGCTTACTTTATGTCGAGCGAATTACGTCGCGTGGTTAAGCCGACCGTTGAAATAATGGAAGCTCTGCCAACGGTAATACTCGGCTTTTTAGCTGGCTTGTGGTTAGCGCCTTTAATTGAAGAGCACCTGCCGGCTATTGTTGGCTTACTCGTATTACTGCCATTAGGTATTTTAGCAACCGCTTTAGGTTGGACTAAATTACCTGCAGCTATTCGCCATAAAATTCCTGAAGGCTCACATTCAATTTTATTAATTCCTGTGGTGTTATTTATTGGTTGGTTGTCATTTGCGATGAGCGAAAGTATTGAGTTATGGATGTTTGATGGCAATGTGCGTCAATACCTAACTAATGAATTAGGCATGACCTTCGATCAGCGTAATTCATTAGTAGTGGGTATCGCGATGGGCTTTGCGGTTATTCCAACTATTTTCTCAATTGCCGAAGATGCGGTATTTAGTGTGCCTAAACATTTATCAAATGGCTCGTTAGCATTAGGTGCTACGCAGTGGCAAACCCTAATTCGTGTGGTGTTATTAACCGCCAGCCCAGGTATTTTTTCTGCAGTAATGATGGGATTAGGCCGTGCCGTAGGCGAAACTATGATTGTACTTATGGCTACCGGTAATACCCCAATTATGGATTGGAGTATTTTCCAAGGCATGCGTACCTTAGCCGCTAATATCGCCGTCGAAATGCCAGAGTCGGAAGTAGGGAGTTCGCATTACCGAATTCTATTCTTAGCCGCCTTTGTATTATTCATATTCACCTTTATTTTCAACACAGTTGCTGAGTTTGTTCGTCAGCAGCTGCGTGAAAAATACAGCTCAATGTAAGTGGAGAAACACGACATGGTAAAGCAGTGGTTTAGGTCTGGTTCTCCTTGGATTTGGATGACCGGTGGTGCCGTCAGCATCAGTTTAATTTCAGTAATTGGTTTACTCGCCATGATTGCATGGAAGGGATTAAGCTTTTTTTGGCCATCTCAAGTTATGCAATATGAGCTTGAAGGCTCGATTACTAAACAAACCGTTATTGGTGAAATTTACGACCGTGAATTAGTACCTAAGTCGCGTTTAGCGGCAACCGGTATTGATGTTTCTAAATTTGAAAAAGACGAGGTTGAGCGTTTACTAATTAAAACCGGTAACCGTGAGTATGTAGATTTAGACTTTCGCTGGATACTTGAAACTGATATTACACAAAGCTCAGCACCAAAAGCACTCGCGGTATTTGAGCGTAGCAAAAACGGTAACTTTTACGGTTATGTAGAATCAGTAATTAAAGACGGTGAAACAATAACTACAGATAAAGTTGAAACATTACATGATCTTGTAGAGCGTGCGGTTGACTTAAATGACGAAGCACTGGATTTACAAAATGGTGATATTGGTCATATAAACTACGAGTTAGAGCGTTTACGTTTGCAGGAAAAAGCCTATTTGCTTGATAACGAGCTAACTGATGAGCGCGTCGCTGAACTTGCTCAAGCCCGTGCTGATTTACGTGCGCAATATGGTGAGCTTGAAAAAGAGTTATTTGCACTGCGTAACCAAGCTAAGCGTGACCAAGTAACTGTGAAAGATATGCGTGGTGAGATTGTTACTATCCCGCTTTATCAAGTGTTGGATGTATGGTTTCCAAACGATATGGGCTTTTTTGCTAAACTAGGCCATTACTTTGTGCAGTTAGGCAAGTTTGTTTCAGATGACCCACGTGAAGCCAATACCGAAGGCGGTGTATTTCCTGCTATCTTTGGTACGGTATTCATGGTGATGTTAATGGCTGTGATTGTGACGCCATTTGGTGTGGTTGCCGCTATTTATTTGCATGAATATGCAGCTAAAAACGCAATTACTAAAATGATCCGTATTGCGGTTATTAACTTAGCGGGTGTTCCGTCAATTGTATATGGTGTATTCGGTCTAGGTTTCTTTGTGTATATGGTAGGTGGCAGTGTTGACCAACTATTTTACCCAGAGTCATCGCCTACGCCTGTATTTGGTACACCCGGTGTGATGTGGTCGGCACTCACCTTGGCTATATTAACTCTGCCAGTGGTAATTGTGTCAACCGAGGAAGGTTTATCTCGTATTCCAAGCACAGTACGTGATGGTTCATTAGCACTGGGCGCGACTAAGGTAGAAACGTTATGGCGAATCATTATTCCTATGGCCAGTCCTGCTATTATGACGGGGTTAATTTTAGCGGTTGCTCGTGCTGCGGGTGAAGTTGCACCGCTTATGCTGGTGGGTGTGGTAAAAATGGCACCAACGTTGCCGCTTGATGGTAACTTCCCTTACATACACTTAGATAGAAAGTTCATGCACTTAGGTTTTCATATTTACGATGTTGGCTTTCAAAGCCCTAACGTTGAAGCGGCGCGTCCGCTGGTATATGCAACGGCCTTTTTGTTAGTGTCGGTTATTATTACCCTTAACATCACCGCCATTGGTATACGCAACCATTTACGTGAAAAATTCAGATCGCTTGAGCATTAATTTAGTATAGGTAACAAACATGATTACAGTCGCTCCAAAAGTAAACCAAGCAAAGCCAAGCTTGAAGTTAGATTTAAATAATTTAACAGACGAACAAAAAGCGCTAGAAATTAAAGATCTCGACCTTTACTACGGTGATAAACAAGCACTGAGTAAAGTAAATATGAACATTCCGAAAGGCCAAGTAACGGCATTTATCGGTCCGTCGGGTTGTGGTAAGTCAACTTTGCTGCGTTGTATTAACCGTATGAATGACTTGGTTGATATTTGTCGCATAGAAGGCGAAATAATGCTGCACGGGCAAAATATTTACGACAAAAGCGTAGATGTTGCTGCGCTTCGTCGTAATGTTGGCATGGTGTTTCAGCGTCCAAACCCGTTTCCTAAATCAATCTACGAGAATGTGGTTTACGGTCTTCGCCTGCAAGGGATCAAAGAAAAGCGTAAGCTTGATGAAGTGGTCGAACAATCATTGCGTGGTGCGGCTCTTTGGGATGAAGTAAAAGACAGACTTCACGATAGCGCATTTGGTTTATCGGGCGGTCAGCAGCAGCGTTTAGTTATTGCTCGCTCAATTGCGATAGAGCCAGAAGTATTATTACTTGATGAACCAACATCAGCACTCGACCCGATTTCAACTTTAGTGATTGAAGAACTAATTAATGATTTAAAGAATAAATTTACTGTGGTTATTGTTACTCATAACATGCAACAAGCAGCGCGGGTATCTGATCAAACCGCGTTTATGTATATGGGTGAGCTCATTGAGTATTCAGATACCAATACGTTATTTACCACACCAACGAAGAAAAAAACTGAAGATTATATTACCGGACGCTACGGCTAGTCGGGTTAAAACGCTAAAACAATGAATTATTAAAGAAGGTCATTATGGAACACAACATTAATAAACATATTTCTGGTCGTTTTAACCAAGAGTTAGAAGATGTGCGAAACCATGTACTGAGTATGGGTGGGTTGGTTGAGCAACAACTTAATAGCGCGCTTGATGCAGTTAGCAAAAACGATGCGGTATTGGCACAAAAAGTACGTGAAAACGACTACAAAGTTAATGCAATGGAAGTCAGTATTGATGAAGATTGCACCCGTATTATTGCTAAGCGCCAACCGGCAGCCAGTGATTTACGTTTAGTAATTGCAATAGCAAAAACCATTGCTGATTTAGAAAGAATTGGTGATGAAGCTAAGCGAATTGCTAAAGTTGCACTAGACTCATTTACTAAGGATCAACAAGATTTGTTAGTAAATATTGAAAATATGGGTCGCCAAGTATCTAAAATGCTGCATGACGTTTTAGATGCATTTGCACGTATGGATGTGCAACGTGCGTTTGAAGTGCATAAAGAGGATGCTAAAGTAGATAGAGAATATGAAGCTATCACCCGTCAAATAATGACGTACATGATGGAAGATCCGCGCTCAATTCCAAAAATTATGGATTTAGTATGGTCTGTTCGCTCATTAGAGCGTATCGGTGATCGTTGTCAAAACATCGCTGAATATGTCATTTATTTTGTAAACGGTAAAGATATTCGTCATACATCTCAAGAAGATATTGAAAAATCACTGTAGTGATACGAATAACTAGAAAATAAGAAAGGCAGTAATACACTGCCTTTTTTATTTTTTGTAAATAATTGAATGAGAAAAAGCGTTCACAATCTAGCTTAATGCTGTAAAATTCACGCTGAACAGCATATTGAATTGATTAAAGGGTCAGTTATGCCAACAAATTTTTTAGGTGTTTTTGCAAAATCACCTATAAAACCAATAGAAGAACACATCAGAAAAGCGCATCAAGCAAGCGAAAGTTTGATACCTTTTTTTAATCATGTTTTTAAAGAAGAATGGCAACAAGCTGAAGAGCTACGTTTAACTATTCGTAATTTAGAACGTGAAGCCGATGAAATGAAAAGAACTATACGCTTACAACTACCTGGCGGATTATTCATGCCGGTAGAGCGTACAGACCTTCTCGAATTAGTAACCCAACAAGACAAAATTGCTAATAAGGCAAAAGACATTGCTGGGCGTGTAATTGGTCGTGAGATGATCATACCAAAAGAGATTCAAGAAGACTTTTTGGCGTATGTAACTCGTTGTGTTGATGCAACAAAACAAGCATCTAAAGCGATTAATGAATTAGAAGAATTGTTAGAAACGGGCTTTAAAGGCAGAGAAGTTACTCTGGTTGAAAAAATGCTCGTAGAATTGGATGCCATAGAACAAGACACGGATGAAATGCAAATTAGAATACGCCGCCAACTACGTAAAGTAGAAAGTGAGCTAAATCCAGTAGATGTAATGTTTTTATACAAAATCATTGAATGGGTTGGCGAGCTTGCAGATATTGCAGAGCGCGTAGGATCACGTCTTGAGCTGATGTTAGCTCGTTAATTTAAAATCAGTTCAAACACGAAAGATTAAGGTTACACAATGGATATCATTGCATCTTACGGCACGGTATTAATTTTAATTGCCGCAGCAGTCGGCTTTTTTATGGCTTATGGTATTGGCGCAAATGACGTTGCCAACGCGATGGGTACATCAGTAGGTTCAAAAGCACTTACCATTAAACAAGCGATTTTTATCGCGATGATTTTTGAGTTTGCAGGTGCTTATTTAGCCGGTGGTGAAGTAACATCAACAATTCGTAAAGGGATTATTGATGCGGCCCCATTTGCCGACATTCCTGAATTGATGATTTTAGGTATGATCGCCTCTTTATTTGCCGCGGGCAGTTGGTTATTAATGGCCTCGTTTTTAGGCTGGCCGGTATCGACGACTCATTCAATCATTGGCGCTATTATTGGCTTTGCTCTGGTTGCAGTAGGCACAGAGGCTATTCAATGGGGTAAGGTTGCCGGTATCGTAGGTAGCTGGATTGTAACGCCGGCGATATCAGGTTTTATAGCGTACTTAATATTTATGAGTGCGCAAAAGCTGATATTTGATACAGACGCTCCACTTAAAAATGCCAAGCGCTTTGTACCAATATACATGGGTTTAGCTGGCTTTATTATGGCACTTGTGACCATTAAAAAAGGCTTAAAGCACATTGGTATTAATTTAGGTACCTTTGAAGGTTTTGCTATTTCTATAGGTATAGCGGTACTAGTTGCTGTTATTGGTAAAATTGCGATTTCTCGTTTAAATATCGATCCTAAAGCGGATAGAGAAATGCAGTTTAACAATGTAGAAAAAGTGTTTGCAGTACTTATGGTGCTAACAGCTTGTTGTATGGCATTTGCTCATGGTTCTAATGATGTTGCTAATGCAATTGGACCACTAGCTGCTGTTGTAAACATTGTTGAAAATAATGGTGAAATCGCGAAGAAAGCGGCTATTGCTTGGTGGATATTACCACTGGGTGGTTTAGGTATTGTTGCCGGTCTTGCTATTTTAGGCAAAAAAGTAATTAAAACCATTGGTGAAGGAATTACACATTTAACACCAAGCCGTGGTTTTGCTGCTGAATTAGCCGCTGCATCTACCGTTGTTATTGCATCGGGCACAGGCTTACCTATCTCAACCACACAAACCCTAGTGGGTGCCGTGTTGGGTGTAGGTATGGCACGTGGTATTGCCGCACTTAATATGGGTGTAATAAGAAATATTGTAGTTTCTTGGGTAATTACATTGCCAGTTGGTGCTGCCCTTGCTATTGTTATTTTCTACGTACTAAGAACCGCTTTTGGGGTTTAATAAAAAGTACTTAAAAGACTTTTAGCTTGAAAAGATCTCAACGCCCTTGGTGTTGGGGTCTTTTTATTTGTGGAAAGAAAAATGACCAATCTCCCTAGTATAAAGCAGCTACAGTATTTATTAGCTGTGCATCAGCATCAACATTTTGGCCGCGCAGCAAGTGCCTGCTTTATTGGCCAGTCAACGCTGAGCACTGCAATTCAAAATTTAGAAGAGACCTTAGGGTGTCAGCTTATAGAACGAGAAAATCGCAGTCTTATGTTTACCACTATTGGTGAAGAGGTTGTTGAGCGTTCAAGAAAAATCATTAACGACACTATTAGCTTAAAAGAGCTTACCAAAAGCTTTTTAACGCCGCTTAGCGGCACATTAACGGTAGGTGTTATTCCCACGATTGCGAGCTTTATTGCAGCGCCTCTTTATCACTTTTGTCAGCAAACGTTTGCTGACTTAGAGTTAGTTTTAGTGGAGGATACCAGCGACAAGCTACTTGATAAGTTAGAGCATGGGCAAATTGACTTGGCACTATTAGCGCTGCCCTACGAAACCGATAAATTTCATACACAAGTACTTGCACAAGATCATTTTAGCTTAGTGCACCATAAAGACTACACACCAGCTAAAGGCATTGAAGACTTTAATTTACTACCAGAAGCGAGTGTATTTTTACTTGAGCGAGAGCACTGTATGACTGGGCATGCGCTCAGCGCGTGCCATTTAAACCGCTCTAGCTGTATAAATCCCTTTGAGGCAGCTAGCTTACATACTTTATTGAGTATGGTTGAGTATAAACTTGGCGTGACTTTTTTACCGCAAATGGCGATTAACGCGGGTATTTTAGAAAACAAAAACATGCTTGCTACGCCATCACAAGGTGATGCCTATCGTGATATTGGTGTACTGTGGCGCAAAACAACGGGGCGGATTCGTGACTTTAAATTGTTTAGCCAACAGTTAGAGGTCTTTTTGAAAAAGCAGTGCAGTGTTGATTTTAAGTAACGTAAAAAAAGCGTATTAGAGATAATACGCTCAATAACACAGGGAATTAAAGTGGCTGCTTGTGCTGGCCATGGTAGCTCTCTAGAGGCGGTAAAAACAATAAGTAAACCCATACAACAACATTGAAGTAAGGCACCAGTCCAAGCACTGTAAAGGTTTTTACAGGGTAGCCTTTAATCTGGGCATACTTGTAACATTGAAGCGCAATAGCAAAGTGTATAAACAATAATAACGTGATTAGTTGCGTCATAAACATCCTCCTTATGACCAAATGTCCATCTTTAAGAGTATAGACATCTAGACGATAAGAAATAAAGATGTCATGTAAAATTAAGGTAATCACTTAATTTTCATGACATTGTGCTGCCGATAAGCAAAGTATAGGTTAGATGGGCAATTTTGGTAGTAATAAATTGCTTAAATTTGTTTATTAATGTTTATAGTGATGTGAGGGTATCTTGATAAAAAATAGGGTTGTTCTTTATTTTTTCTAATTCAATCAGTACCTTGTCGATAGGGACAGGGCGAGCAATAAAATAGCCTTGCCCGTAGTCTACGCCTATTTCTTTGAGTGCAAAAAATACTTCAGCGGTTTCCACATATTCAGCCACAGAGCGCTTATCTAGTGACCGACTGATGTCATTTATGGCTTTTACTAGCGCTAAATCAATGGAATCGTTAAGCATATCGCGGACAAATGAGCCGTCAATTTTTACATGTTGGGCTGGTAATTGTTTAAGATAATTAAAGGTACTAAATCCGGTACCAAAGTCATCAATCGAAAAGTGGCAGCCTAAATTATTTAACCGTTCAATCATTTTACGGGTGGCAGCCAAATTATTAATGCTAGCCGATTCGGTTATTTCAAAAATAATTTTTGACGGAGGCACTTGATATTTTTCGAGGCTCGACTCTATTAACGGCAGTAAACGCTCATCTAAAAATGATTGTGCCGATAAATTTATTGCAACCTGAAGAAGCTCTGGGTGCGCAGCAACACTCGCAATACTGTTACGAATAACACATTGATCCATTAAAAAGGTGTCGTTAAGCATTTCCAATGAGGGAATAAATTGATTTGGGTAAATAAGTTCGTCGTCGAGCTTTAATCTCAGTAGTACTTCAAAGTAAGCAACCTGATTAGTTTTAAAGTCCCAAATGGGTTGATAATGAAGTTCTATACTGTCTTGTTGTAGAGCTTGGCGTACACCATGACCCCATTCTAAGCCCGTTTGCAGCGCATTGTTTTCACCATCTTGTTTTGAATAGCAATGTACTAAGTTACGGCCTAAATTTTTAGCAATATATAACGCAATATCTGATTGCTTTAAACATTCATTTGGATCGCAGTTATCAGCAGTAATTTGGGTTAAGCCAATAGAGCAGCTAATTGAATACACTTGATCTTCTGACTTAAATTGGTTGCCCTCAATGGCACTACAAATCCCCTCTGCAATTAAATGTGCATCTAATAAATTGGTGTTTTTAAGGATCACCGCAAACTCATCGCCACCCACACGGCAGATCAGGTGCTCATTACTAATATTGGCAATAAACAGTTGTGCCACTTCTTTTAAAACAATATCGCCTTGTTGGTGGCCTTTACTGTCGTTGATTATTTTAAAGTGATCAAGATCGATATAAATCAGCGCATGCTCAATATTTGCATAGGTATTTTCGCTTTGGCAAATATAGTTAAGTTGTTGGTCAAAGTAATAACGATTATGTAGGCCGGTTAACGTGTCATGCAATGCTAAATGGCGTAATTGAAGCTCAGCTTGCTTACGTTCATGAATATTATCGAGTGTGGCGGTAATGGTCGCGTTATTACTGCTATTTTTTATTAGCTGGAGGCGGCATTCAACCCACACCGAATTGCCATTTTTTTGTTGCAGTTTAACTTCTATTTTTTGTTTATTTGCGCCACCTTGTAAAATGTCATCAATAGTGGATTGTAACGACTGTTTATACTCTTTGGTACAAAATGCAGTTAATGGTTGTTTCAAGGTCGATTTAACCCCAAAACCACTCAAAGACTCCCATGCAGGGTTTATAAAGCGAATATTGCCTTGCTGGTCTAGCTCAAGCACCACGGTATTTAGGTGCAATAAAATACGTTGATGTGCTGAAAACAGGTCGCGATACTTTACTTCACTAATACTTAATTGCTGCACTTTATTGGCAAACTCAGCATAGCTGACCATAAAGTCTTCACGACGAGCGGCGTGGTCACAGACTTTATTTAAAAATGAGGGGTCGTAAGGGGCGCGAATAAAGTCGGTAACGCCTGAAAGTAATAACTGCTCGGCGTAATCGGCATCGTTTTTGTCAATAATAGTAACAATGGCTTGCTGAGGGTTATGCTGCAGAATTTTTTCGACTAATTGATTTGAGCTTTCTGCTTGTGCCGCTGTGGCATCCAGTAGCACGATAGCAAAAGGCTGCTGATTATAAGCACTTAGCGCCGCTTTCTCAGTTGTAACATGGGTGATAGCAAAGTTAAGTTTTAATTGCTCACTCATGTCGTTTGCTCTGCTGGCAAAGGGTTCTAATAACAACAGGTTTAAGCGACTACTTTTTTCTAAATGGCTCGACAACACATTTGCGAGTATTTGCGGCAGAATATCTTGGCGCTCAAAAGGCAGTACCGCATCTATGCCATAGCTACGTGCGGTAGTTTCGGCGATACGCTCACAATAAATCGGCGGAATTAGCAAAATAGGCGTGTTTTTAGGCGTGTTTAGTAATCCAGAGCGGATCATACGGGAAAACCGCCAACCATCAATTTTACCTACATCTAAGCCGGTTATGATTATATTTACGCTTTGATTTTTTAATATTTTTAGGGCGTCTTGGCTGTCTGATGCTTCAATGAACTCAAACACATTAAGCCTCTCTAACGTGGCACGAATAGTCTGGCGCTCATCATTACTTGCATTCAATATTAGCAATTTAAGCTGTTTTGCCACGTAGGTACCACTCCGAGAGATGCAGATCATAAAACAGTAAGAGTAATGATATTTAGCGATAAGAACAAGCGTATTTAACCGCTATTTTAAATGTAGTTCATTGGTGGCTAATTAGGGAGAATATGTGGGATATCTTGAGCTTCATTACTAATAGTTAAATACCCAAACCACCTCAAAATGCAGAATTCAGCGCTTCACAGGGGCTTAATATCAAGGCGATACTTTGCAGTAATGGTAATCCCTTTCAAGAAGTAGCAACGATGAGAGTATGCCCCTGTGAAACGCCCACGGGTTGGCTTAAAAGCGATTTATACTGCGTTATTGATATTAATAATAGAACCACTATTATTTGCAATCAATGCCTTGCCTAAATCGCTTTTAATTCCAACTGAAACTCGCATTTTGAGGTGGTTTGGGTATACACTTGGCGCGATTTTAAATGATGTGGAATTCTAACAATGCGCGTAGCTGATTTTAGCTTTGACTTACCTGATGAATTAATTGCTCGTTTTCCTAAAGCAGATAGAACGAGTAGCCGTTTATTGAGCCTAAACGGGCCAACTGGTGAGATTGAGCATAAAATATTTAGTGACATACTTGAGCTTGTAAACGAAAACGATTTACTGGTTTTTAATAATACCAAGGTTATACCTGCGCGTATGTTTGGTCAAAAAGAGTCTGGTGGTAAAGTTGAGGTACTCGTTGAACGCGTATTAGACGAACACCGCGTACTTGCGCATATTCGTGCGAGTAAATCCCCAAAGCCAGGTAATGTACTCATTTTAGAGGGCAAAGCAAAAGCTATTATGGTGGCACGCCATGATACCTTATTTGAGCTTGAGTTTGACCGCAGTGAAAATGTGCTCGATATTTTAAATGATGTGGGTCACATGCCGCTTCCTCCTTATATTGACCGCCCAGATAACGAAGCCGACCGTGAGCGTTACCAAACGGTATATGGCGAAAAGCCAGGCGCTGTTGCTGCACCTACGGCAGGTCTTCATTTTGACGATAAACTCATGGCTGCGCTCAAAGATAAAGGCGTGCAAATGGCGTTTGTAACCTTGCACGTTGGTGCTGGCACCTTTCAGCCTGTAAGAGTTGAGAGTGTTGATGAGCACATCATGCACTCTGAATATATTGAAGTGCCACAAGATGTGGTTGATGCGGTTGCAAGCACCAAAGCCAAAGGCGGACGTGTGATTGCTATAGGTACAACTTCAGTACGCTCACTTGAGTCTGCAGCAAAAATACATGGCGGCAAGCTAGATACTTACTTTGGCGATACCGATATCTTTATTTTTCCGGGTTATCAATTTAACGTTGTTGATGCCATGGTAACTAACTTCCATTTACCCGAATCAACTCTGATCATGTTAGTTAGTGCCTTTGCAGGGCAAGACAACATTATGGGCGCTTACAATACGGCGATTGAACAACAGTATCGCTTTTTTAGCTATGGCGATGCGATGTTTTTGACCCGGAAATAATTTACAGCGTTATCGGTTTTTATTTACTCCTAGGTATAGTGAATTTCTCACTGCTAATAGTAATAGGGTGGTAAAAAGGGTAGAATCGAGCGGTTAAATTATAGCTTGTTGGACTGTTTTTCCGACACAGAGGATATTATGAAATTTGAATTAGACTGCACTGATGGTAAAGCGCGCCGCGGCCGCTTGATTTTTGACCGAGGTGTAATAGAAACACCGGCGTTTATGCCTGTAGGTACTTACGGCACGGTTAAGGGTATGACACCTGATGAAGTAAAAGCAACGGGTGCACAAATTTGTTTGGGCAATACATTTCACTTAATGTTGCGCCCTGGTACTGAAATCATTAAACAGCATGGTGATTTACACGACTTTATGAATTGGGACTTCCCAATTTTAACTGACTCAGGCGGTTTCCAAGTATTTAGCCTTGGTGCAATGCGTAAAATCACTGAAGAAGGCGTGATGTTCCAATCGCCTGTAAATGGTGACCAAATTATGATGTCGCCAGAAAAGTCAATGGAAGTGCAGCGTGATCTTGGCTCAGATATCGTGATGATATTTGACGAATGTACGCCATATCCTGCCACCGAAAAAGAAGCCAAAGACTCTATGGAGCTTTCTCTTCGTTGGGCTAAGCGTTCAAAAGAAGGGCATGGCGACAACCCATCAGCATTGTTTGGTATTATTCAAGGCGGTATGTATCCTGAGCTTCGTGCACAATCACAAGCAGGCCTTGAAGAGATTGGTTTTGATGGTTATGCACTCGGTGGTTTATCGGTGGGTGAGCCTAAACATGAAATGATTAATATTCTTGATCATTGTGCTTATAAAATGCCAGAAAACAAACCGCGTTACCTAATGGGTGTTGGCAAGCCAGAAGACCTAGTTGAATCGGTTCGCCGTGGTATAGATATGTTTGACTGTGTAATGCCAACGCGTAATGCACGTAACGGTCACTTATTTATTACTACTGGCATCATAAAAATCCGTAACGCAGTGCATAAAACAGATACTGGCCCACTTGATCCAGAGTGTGATTGCCATACCTGTAACAATTATTCGCGTGCTTATTTGCATCATTTAGACAAATGTAACGAAATTCTTGGCGCACGACTAAACACTATCCATAACTTACGATACTATCAACGTGTTATGGAAGGTTTGCGTAATGCTATTAGCGAAGGTCAACTAGAGACATTTGTACACGATTTTTACGCTCGCCGAGGCCAAGAAGTGCCAGAGCTGGCTGATACAACAAATTAAAATTTAAAAATTAAAGAGGAAGTATTATGAGTTTATTTATTTCAAACGCACATGCAAGCGCTGGCGCACCTGCAGCAGGCGGCGGTATGGAAATGCTAATTATGTTAGCGATTTTTGGTTTGGTTTTTTACTTTTTAATTTACCGCCCGCAAGCAAAGCGCGTAAAAGAGCATAAAAGCTTAATGAGCGCGATGGCAAAAGGCGATGAAGTACTAACCCAAGGTGGTTTAGTGGGTAAAATCGTAAAAATTGCTGAAGATAAAGACTTCATCGTGATCTCATTAAATGAGCAAGCAGAAGTAACTGTTCAAAAATCAGCAGTATCTGCTGTACTGCCTAAAGGCACAATGAAGTCGCTATAAAAATAATAAGGACGGCCCCGTGTTAAACAAGTTTCCAATTTGGAAGTATTTACTTGTTTTAGCTGTGTTAGCCATTGGCCTTTTATATGCTTCACCAAACTTGTATGGCCGCGATCCGGCCATACAAGTTTCTGGCGCTAAAGGCACCGATGTCGACCTCAGTGTTGTAG
This sequence comes from Pseudoalteromonas sp. SD03, assembly GCF_040937955.1. Taxonomy (NCBI): domain Bacteria; kingdom Pseudomonadati; phylum Pseudomonadota; class Gammaproteobacteria; order Alteromonadales; family Pseudoalteromonadaceae; genus Pseudoalteromonas; species Pseudoalteromonas sp. SD03. Next base: position 3,110,034 of record NZ_CP162514.1, on the reverse strand, counting down.
ACAAAGTAAACGCAATCCTCAAAAAAGATAACGTCAGCGCTAAATCGACGAAACTCGAAGACGGGCAAATTCTTGTTCGTTTTAAAAACGTTGAAGACCAACTTAAAGCGCAAGACTTACTGCGTAACTCACTTAGTGACGATTATATCTCAGCTATCAATATGGCACCGGCACAACCGGCTTGGTTAAAGTCGCTTGGCGGTAACCCAATGAAGTTAGGCCTAGATTTAAGTGGTGGTGTACATTTCACCATGGAAATCGATATGGTCACTGCGGTTGATAATCAGCTTGAGCAAATGGAGCAAGATTTTCGTAGCGACCTGCGCGAAGAAAAACTACGTTATCGTAGTGTGCGCCGCGTAGCAGGTTCAGAGCGTATGCGTGTAGAAATGCGTAACGAAGAAGATAAAGAAGCCGCAGAGCGCTTTTTAGAAAGCCGTTACCCATTAAACGTTTACATTGATGATAGCAGTAACGATAACGCATTCTTTGCCACTATGAGTGAGCTAAAGCTAAAAGAAATTCGTGACTATGCTATCAAGCAAAACGAAACGATTATTCGTAATCGTATCAACCAAATTGGGGTTGCAGAGCCAAACGTTCAGCGCCAAGGTGCTGAACGTATTATTGTTCAATTACCAGGGATTCAAGATACCGCTCGCGCTAAAGAGATTTTAGGTGCTACGGCCACGCTTGAGTTTCGTGAAGTTGACGAAAATGCTGACATAAGCGCCGCTGCTCAAGGTCGTATCCCACCGGGTACTGAAATGATCATGAGCCGTGATGGTTATCCTGTGGTACTAAAAAAGCGCATTATTCTTGAAGGTAGCCATATTACTGGCGCGCAGTCAGGTGCAGATGAGTACCAGCGTCCTCAAGTAAGCATTAAACTCGATAGTAAAGGTGGGGCAAAAATGAATGCCTTCACCAAACGTGCTATTGGTAAACGTATGGCTACCGTATTTATTGAGTACAAGCCATCGGGTAAAAAAGATAGCGAAGGTAAAGCACTTCCACCGATTAAAGTGGAAGAAGTGATTAACGTAGCAACCATTCAAGCGCGTCTTGACCGTTCATTCCGCATTACCGGTATTGATAACCCCGCTGAAGCACATAACTTAAGTTTACTACTTCGCGCGGGTGCGCTGGTTGCGCCTATTCAAATAGTAGAAGAACGTACGGTTGGGCCAAGCCTAGGTCAAGAAAACATTGAAGCAGGTATGACCGCTGTAGCCTTAGGTTTTGCGTTTGTACTGGCCTTTATGCTTATTTACTACAAAGGTTTTGGTCTTGTTGCGAATATCGCACTGGCTGCCAACTTAGTACTTATTATTGGTGTAATGTCGTTAATTCCAGGTGCAACGCTTACCCTGCCGGGTATCGCAGGTATTGTACTAACCGTTGGTATGGCTGTTGATGCGAACGTACTTATATTTGAGCGTATTCGTGAAGAGCTCGCTGATGGCCGCAGCCCTCAACAAGCGGTTCATTTTGGTTACGATAGCGCCTTCAGTACTATTTTTGATGCCAATATCACCACATTAATTGCGGCGATTATCTTGTTTGCTGTTGGAACCGGTCCTGTTGCAGGCTTTGCGGTAACCCTAGCAATTGGTATTTTAACCTCTATGTTTACAGCAATTGTAGGTACCCGTGCGGTGATCAACCTATTTATTGGTGGTAAACGTGTTGATAAACTTTCAATTTAAGGAGCAGACATGCAAATTTTAAGATTGGGCGGAAAAACCCTTCGTTTCATGTCTCTTCGAAAAGTGGCAATGGGCTTTTCTACGTTATTAATCATAGCGTCGCTGGCGTCACTTTTTGTTAAAGGCTTAAATTTCGGTTTAGATTTTACCGGCGGTACAGCAGTTGAGGTAGGTTTTTCACAACCTGCCGATCTGAAAAAAGTACGTAATGTACTGGCTGAAAACGACTTTGCTGATGCATCGGTACAGCTTTTTGGCTCAAGCCAAGAAATACTGGTCCGTTTAGCCCCTCGCGGTGATGATGTAAAAGCAGAAGTGATTGGTAACCAAGTAATTGCTGCCCTTAAACAAGCTGATGATAGCGTAGTAATGCGCCGTATTGAGTTTGTAGGCCCAAGCGTAGGTGAAGACTTAAAAGAGCAGGGTGGCCTTGCCATGTTAACTGCGCTTATATGTATCTTAATTTACGTGGCATTTCGCTTTGAATGGCGCTTTGCTGTAGGTGCGGTGGGTGCACTATTACACGATGTAATCATTACGATTGGTTTATTCTCGGTGCTTGGTTTAGAGTTTGACCTAACTATTTTGGCTGCAATACTTGCCGTGATAGGTTACTCACTAAACGATACCATTGTTGTATCAGACCGTATCCGTGAAAACTTCCGTAAAGTACGTATTGACGACACCATTGAAATTATTGACCTGTCACTTACGCAAACACTTAATCGTACTTTAGTTACATCAATTACCACTATTTTAGTATTGATTGCACTCTTTGTATGGGGCGGCCAAACTATTCATGGCTTTGCTACTGCACTATTATTTGGTGTATTTATTGGTACTTATTCTTCAGTTTACGTTGCCAGCTCGGTGGCTATTGCCATGGGCGTAAGTAAAGAAGATTTAATACCAGAGGTGATTGAAAAAGAAGGTGCCGATTTAGACTCAATGCCTTAATTGAGATTAAATTATCCTTTTTAAAAAACCGCTCCTTGTGAGCGGTTTTTTATTGCTTAGCGTGTAAGACATATAATTGTCATACGAGCTTGATATTTTATTACTCTTATTTAATTTTGATCAGAGCTAGTAGTGACTGAGCAACGTAAAGCCTTAGAGTCAATCTTACAACAAGGAGCAATAACAACCTTGTTCCAACCTATTTTTGATATAACTAAGCAATCTATTATTGGGTATGAAGCGCTGAGTCGAGGCCCTAAAAATAGCCCATTAGCGATGCCAAATAAGCTATTCGAAACGGCTCATAAATATCAATTAATTTCAGAGCTTGAGCTTTTATGCCGTTCTCGCGCCATAGAAAACTTTGTAAAACTAAATCTACAAGGGAAGTTATTTTTAAATGTCAGCCCAAAAATTCTACTCGATCCGAGCCACCCTAAAGGCGAAACCTTACATTTAATTGAACAGTTTGGTCTTGCGGCTAATCGTGTGGTGATTGAAGTCACCGAACAAGAAAAAGTAGATGATGGCTTTTTACTGTTAAAAACCATTGCTCATTATCGAGAGCTAGGCTTTACTATTGCTATTGACGATCTTGGTGCAGGTTATTCCGGTCTAAAGCAATGGTCGCAGTTATGCCCAGATATTGTAAAAATTGATCGTTACTTTATTGATCATTGCGATCAAAGCGAAGTTAAAAAAGAATTTCTAAAATCAATTGTGGTGTTAGCACGGGCAACAAATACAGCGGTGATTGCAGAGGGAATTGAGCGTACTGAAGAACTCGATTTAGTTAAAAGTATAGGCATAAGTCATGTTCAGGGATTTTTGTTAGAAAGACCCAGCCAACAACCAAGCTATGACTATAACTGTAAGCAGTTACAAGCATTTACATTGACTCAAGCAGGGTCAAAGTTTGAACAATCAATGGCTATCGGGGTGCTTGCTGTTGCTCAGCCTGCCATTAGCAGTCACACGCGTTGTAAAGAGGCTCATGCGCTTTTTGAGCAAGACAAGCGCATAATTAGCTTACCCGTTTTAAATAGCAATCAGCAGCCAATAGGGCTGTTACACAAAGATCAGCTAACAGAAGTGTTTGCCGCGCCATACGGGCATGCACTTTATGATAAATGTGAAGTCACTGAGTTAATGGATAAACAGCCTTTGGTGGTTGATGAAAATCAAATGCTTGATATTGTCTCTCAGCAAATAACAGAGCAAGACTTTGATATTCGTCGCCATATTGTTATCACAAGTAATAATAAATATTTAGGTTTGGCACCGCTCAGGGACATATTAAAGCACATTACCGCTGAAAAAATCCGCCACGCCCAACATGCTAACCCTCTAACCATGTTACCGGGTAATGTGGCAATTAGTAAAGTAATAGAGCAGCGTCTGCAACATAAACAGCCATTTTCACTAGCTTATATCGATTTAAATCATTTTAAACAATTTAACGATCTGTATGGTTATGCCAGTGGGGACAGCGTGATAAAACTTCTGGCCGATGTGACTGTAAAAGCGTGTGCGCACAGCGCTAACTTTGTCGGGCATATTGGTGGCGATGACTTTATGGTGGTGTTTGAAAAAAAAGATGCGGTGGAGGTTTGTAATACCATTATCACGCAATTTGAATTGCAGTCACGCGTATTTTTTACGCCAGAGCATATTGCTGGAAAAGGGTATTGGGCAACTAATCGAGAGGGCGAAAAGCAGTTTGTACCTTTACTTACATTATCGATAGGTTTAGTTGAGCCGGATCTGCAGCAGTGTAAAAATAGCCATCAAGTAGCGGCATTAGCCACAGATGCTAAAAAAGAAGCAAAACGTTATCGTCACAGCTACTTATTTATTTGTAATCGAAGAAGGCCTGCACCCGCTGTTGTGCGTTTATCCAATAGTAAAAAAAGTGGCTAACAAAAAGCAAAAAAGGAGCCTCGGCTCCTTTTTTTAGTGCGGTATTACGATTAACGTAATAACGACTCAGATAATACTGGGCGCATTTCACGAACAATCGCTTGTGTTAGCTTAGGTGCACCACAAATAACGTTACCGCTCACGTTGTAGTTATTACCGCCAGCAAAATCAACAACCATGCCGCCAGCTTCTTTAACTAATAGCTCGCCTGCTGCTGTATCCCACGGTTTTAAACCAATTTCAAAGAAACCATCAACACGACCCGCTGCAACATACGCCATATCAAGTGCTGCAGAACCTGCACGACGAATATCAGCGGTATGTACGAATAATGCTTTAAACGCTTCAGAATAGGCATCTAAGTGGTGTTTTTGTTTGAAAGGGAAACCTGTTGCAAGAACAGAACCGGCAAGTTCAACCGTTTTAGATACACGTAAACGTTTGCTGTTTAACTGTGCGCCTTGACCACGAGAAGCGGTGAAAAGTTCGCCACGAATTGGATCGTAAATTACGGCTTGGTCTAAACGACCTTTAACTTTAAGTGCAATAGATACTGCGAAATGAGGGATACCCTTGATGAAGTTAGTTGTGCCATCAAGTGGGTCAACAATCCATTGGTAATCAGCATCCTTACCTTTGTGTTCGCCTAACTCTTCACCAACGATGCAGTGATCAGGGTAAGAACGTAAAATAGTGTCACGAATTACGGCTTCGGCTTCTTTATCAATGTTCGTAACTAAATCATTAGTGCCTTTTTGTTGCACTTCAACTTTTGATAAGTCTTCACTTGCACGAAGAATAAGCTTGCCTGCGTTACGCGCAGCGCGAACCGCAATGTTTAACATTGGATGCATGGTATTACCTTTGGGTTGTAAAAGAACGTTTATATATTTAAGCCGGCGTATTTTAGCGGTTTTTGCCATAAAGTAAACCATAAAGCCTAAATACTTGTGAGTGTTTTTTGTACAGGCATGATCTTTCAATATATTTATTGAAATAAAAACAAGCAATAAATTTGTAAATTAGCGCTTTACCTAAAGTTAACTTGAGGTTTTATGATGTTCTATATTCAATTAATAGGAAGAAAGTTATGAAATTAGAACACGTAAATTTAGTTGTTAGTGACATAAATGCCATGCTTAAGTTTTACCAAGCAGCGTTTCCCTATTGGTCAATTAGAAGTGAGGGGGAAGGAACTTGGTATGGTAAAGCAAGGCGCTGGGTACATTTTGGTGATAACGATCAATATATTGCTATAAGCGATCACGGTGAAGGGAAAAACCGCGACCTATCAGGACATCAAATTGGTTTGGCACACTTTGCCTATGTAACCAATAACTTAAATGCAGTAATAGCGCGCCTAAAACATGCGGGCTTTGCAATAAGTAAAGAAGGTGCTGTAAATCCATTTAGAAAAAACATTTATTATATTGACCCTGCAGGGTTTGAAGTTGAGTTTGTAGAGTACATGAGTGATGTACCTAGTGAGCGAAATAACGACTTATAATATGAATGAAGCCAACGATTATGGCTTCATTCAATGTTTAGCATATTTAATAATGTTTACCATTCATGCCAAGTTGAGTTTTTAGATCATTTGCAAAGCTAATAAATTTTTCTTTAATAGTGCGTTTAACTTTAACTTCCACAGAGCCTAAAACAGTTTTTCCTTCAATGTGAATCGTTGGCCCTTGGCGCTTATTAAGTGAAACAGTTTTATTTTCAAAACTGCCTAAAATACAAAACATTTTAGAAACTACATTAACGTGCTCTGGTACATATATTTCTTCGCTGCCAAAATAACAATTAACGTGAATAGTGACATGTTGGTGGGTAAAAATCGCATCTGTAAAATCAAGATTGATTGACCCCATGTAGTTTTCTATATAAATGTTTTGAGGAACTACCCATTGGCCGCTTCGTTCACTTGAACCAAGAATGCTTCTTAATGTAAGTGGCTCTTCATCAGTCTCATGCTGCGCGCTATAATTAGGTGCAAACTGAGAGTGCTTTTGCGCCTTATATTGCTGGTCAGTATTTAAGGTTAAATCTTCAACGAGATCCATAAGTGCTTTATTGTCACTCGCTGCCATGGCGTCGTCTAAGCGCCTTTCAAATGCTTCTACAGAAATAACACCATGGCTGTAGTTATAAATGAGCTGATCAATCACTTGCTCACGAACTTGCTCAATAGGGCGGTCTTCAATTTTAACAGACATTTAAATTATCCTTTTATGATTGCTGGTTATTTCAAAGCAAGCCTTATACCAAATATTAAATTGTTTAAATTCAGTGGTTTATGATTTTGGGTTTTTGATTCTTTATTATATTAACGACAGATTAACCAAATATACAATTATTTAGTAAGTTTCGCTATTCGAGAAACTTTTACGCAATAGTCTGTAAATGTTTACTTAGTAGGTTTAAGCCAATATCTACTATTTTAAATTAACCTATTGAAATTAAAGGTTAAAAAATGTTGGCCCGATGCTCGCATTAGCTTAAGTGTCTTTAATCAAAAGGAGAACGATTATGAAAACATTTAATAAGTCTATGATTGCAGCCCTAGTATTAGGAACAACCGCAATGGGCGCTCAGGCAAGCAGTTGGGAAAACGAAAGTAAAGATGCTTGGATTGATGGGAAAGCAGAAACAGTATTGCTTATGAACACCAATCTAAATAACTTTGATATCAACACGGACGTAAAAAACGGCAAGGTAATGCTAACAGGTAAAGTAAACAGCGAAGTAGATAAAGAGCTTGCTGAAGAACTCGTGCTAAGCCTAGATGGTGTAACTGACGTTGAAAACAGTCTAACTGTGGTAAAAAACACCGACATGAAGAAGCATGATTCTGAAATGATGGGTAACGACACTGAAAGTGATTTAACAGATGCTAAAATCACTACAGTGATCACAACACGTTACTTATTTGATTCTGAAGTAGGTGGTACAGACATTGATGTTGATACCGATAATGGTGTGGTAACTCTTAAAGGTACAGTTGAGTCTGATGCTGAAAAGCAATTAGCGATGGAAATTGCTAAAAACGCTGAAGATGTTCGCAAGGTAGTTGATGAATTAACTGTTATTGCAGAATAATACACTATACTAAAGCCCAGCCCTGCTGGGCTTTTTGCTTTGCTAACATTATAAGGATTAAATTATGGATATCATTAGAATTATTTTTTCTATTTTATTACCACCACTGGGTGTGTTTTTACAGGTAGGACTAGGGATGCATTTTTGGTTAAATATTTTGCTAACTTTGCTCGGCTATTTCCCTGGATTAATTCATGCGATTTACATTATTGCCAAAAAATAATGTAGCAGCATAGCAGGACATTTAATACTGAGTTGCTAAGTGCTCCCAAAGGTATGTGTATTAGTTACTCAGGCTGCTATTAATAAATGGATTTGTTTTACAAAACTCATCACTAACAAAACCTCAAAGCCTACTATTTGAGCAGTTAGCCCCTTGATTGTTAAAATAAAGCTTTTTGCTAGTGACAAGCCCCTAAAAACTTTTTATACTGCAACCCGCTTTAGTCGCTCTGTGGCTAAACGCTTCAAAAATTAACTGCTTACAGTTATACAAAGATGGCCCCTTAGCTCAGTTGGTTAGAGCACACGACTCATAATCGTTAGGTCCCCAGTTCGAGTCTGGGAGGGGCCACCACTTTTCAAAGCTTTCCAAGTAAATAGAAACTCACCTTCCTAGTTTATAAAACTTCATTTCTATTACTTCTATCGTATTTTTACCAGTACACTGATTTTTTTATTAATTCTATAGAATACATTGCAATAAACACAGTTGAATCTACTATTAAAGTGTTATGGGATTTTATTATAAAAATCTTTATTTTGTGACCTTTAATGTCGCTACTGTTAATTGTGTGCAGTATATAAAATACCGCTTTGTTACCCCTTAGGTGCTCTATGTTATTAAAACGAAAAGTATACCTCAGCCTTATTTTGGCTGTTGTTGCTCCTTTAGCAATATCTACTCTAATATTTTCAAATAGTATTCGCTCAAATACAGAAGACAAACTAGCCAAAGTAGATTTACCAACAGCGCTTAGTGAGGTGAAAAGCCAAATAGAGCTGGAACTTTCTACACCTATTGTTGTAGGCAAAGAAATAGCGCAAAACTTATTTGTGCAGCAATGGATGAATAATAATGAAGATGCGCAAAGCCGAGGTAAATTCATTGATTACCTCAAACATATAAAAAATAAAAACCAAGCCAGTAACGCATATATTATTTCTAAAAACTCCCATAACTATTACACCGATGAAGGTATTTCCAGGCAAATAGATAGTAGCGATACTTGGTTTGATGCTTTTTTAGCATCGGATAGACCATTTGAAGTAGCGCTCGACATAGATAAAGGCAGCTCTGAGGTGATGGTATTTATTAATTATGCCATTGAGCTTGATGGGCAAAGACAAGGAATTGCCGGAATAGGCCGTTCGCTCGATTCTATGGTGGATCTCATAAGTGAATATAGAATAGGTGAGGGCGGCATTGTTTATTTGGTCTCTGGTAGTGGCGAGATTATGCTGCATGGTAATAAAACTAAAATAGGGCAATCTGTTGACTTGGCGCCGATTAAAAATGGGGCAATTCAAAGTAAAGTAATTGATGGTGATGACTATGTTGTCTCAAGTACGCCAGTAAATTCATTAGGTTGGCATCTAGTCGCTGAAATTCCCCAAGAGCAATTATATGGCGCAATTAATAGTGCTATTAATACTAATATCATTTTTGGTGTAATTATTGCGCTTGTAGGTTTAGCGTTAGCACGCGTGTTAGTAGGGCAAATATTTAGGCCAATCGAAAACATTACTGCAGCGGTGAATGCATTAACGGAAAAAGATGGCGATTTAACAGCACGACTCCCTACTGATGATAATAATGAAATTTCAGACTTAGCGGTTAAGTTTAATCTGTTTTTAGAGCAGTTACATTATATGTTCAAACAGGTTTCTGAGTCGGCAATTCATGTTAAAGGTATTTCCCAAGATGTGCTTGAGCAAGTGCAAGGTGCGGCAAATTTAGCTGAAGTGCAATCATCGAGTACGCAAACGGTGGCGGCAGCCGTTAATGAGATGGAGGTTACGGTTCAGGATATTTCTGGTAGTGCCAGTAATGCAGCAGATATTGCTACTAAAACCGAAGAAACGACGCACAAAGGGGTTGAGTTTGTGCAAAGCACGATTAAACAAATGGAACAACTAGAAGCGTCAATGGCCAACTCTGTGGCCTCGGTGTTAGAGCTTTCGACAGAGATTAAATCAATTTCTCATGTATTAGATGTAATTAAAGGGATTTCTGAGCAAACTAATTTATTGGCGTTAAATGCGGCTATTGAGGCTGCTAGAGCGGGTGAGCAGGGCCGTGGCTTTGCGGTAGTTGCTGACGAAGTAAGAACGCTTGCGCAACGTACCGCGGAGTCTACGGAGCAAATTAATGAGATGATTGATTCGTTAAATGCTAAAGCGTCAAGCACGGTAACAGCGATTGAATTGGGCAGCAAAAACACCCTAGAAAATGCCGAGCGCTTAAAAGAAACCGGCCATACATTAAATGGTATTTCACAGGAAATTGTACTACTAAGCGAGTTAAACAACTCAGTGGCTACTGCAACGCGAGAGCAAACACTAGCAACCTCAGAAATTAGCCAAAATATTGTAATGATTTCCGATTCGGCAGAGCAAACCAAAGAAAATATGAAAAAGTCAGAGCAGCTTTGTAACGGTTTAAATAAAGAATCGAATATTTTAAGGGATTTACTAGGTAAGTTTACGCTTTAAACACGATTTAATTAAAAAATCAGTTGAGCGAGGAAACCATCATAGTTATAGAGCTCTCGCCTATAACTATGATGCTGTAATGGCGGTTAGTTTTTACGGTAAATCTCGTGATCCATTTCGTAAATATTTACGCTTAAACTGTCAGAGGCTCTGCAATACGTTTGCAAGCAGGCTAGTAATTGCTCACTTAGTAGTTGCTTTTGCTCAATGGAACGCCCAGCCATAATATGCACCGCAATATGAATAAACCCTTCTTTACCCACACCTAACTGATAATGCTGATAAGCAATAGCGCGAGTTTTTATTGTTTCTAAATCAAATAAGCCACTTTCAAACGTTGTTGTATGGATTTTTTCCACAAGAACTTGAGGTAGTAAAGGCAGATCTTCTGAGTGTTCAATAATAATGTGTGGCATTTAACGTATCCTCTTTAGATTGGTTTATTTAATTATACCAAACGGGTTTGTACACGCTAACCCCATAACGCTTAATTTTTAAAAATGTGGCTTGAACATATTTTTAGCAATAAACTATTTAAGCAATTACAAGACCTGTAGCGTGTTTAATTTTAGATTTATTATGGCAAATATTTTTGGTTGATACGTTTTATGTCAATTTGTGGTGACTTATACGAAGAGTACACAAGCCAGTTGGTATTTGTAATAAAGGTTAAGCCAGAGGTGCGACTAAATGCGCGTTCGGGAAGGCGTATTACGTCATGATGGCTGTTGGTTGAGAAGTCGTAATAACTCAAACGGTAATCACCTTGTTTTACATTAAAATAGTAAATACGCGATTGCGCTAAGGTGTCGCCTTCAAAAAAATACCACGAATTATGATTCGATAAATTAATTTCGCTAATAAGTGGTTGCTCAGTTTGGCTATCTGGGTCTTTTATCCATAGTTGATTAGTTGCTTGGTTGGCAAAAATTAAAGCGCCTTGCTTGTTTTCATAAGCGTATAGTGTTGGTGAATCTATGGCCTTTGCGAGTTTATTACCCTTTAAGTCGAAGCGATAAACGTGTTGATCATTCGCTACCAATAGGCTTTTACTATCTGCAGCCCAACTCGGTTTTCCATGGTAACTAAAGCCTGTGGGTAATGACTGACTTGATTGGGTGTTAAAGTCATAAAGGTATAGCGCATGCTCACCAAGATGAGAAGCGACAAAGGCAATGTAATTACCATCAGGTGACCACACCGGGTTGTAAATATTTGCACTGAGATTAGTAAGCTGTTTTCGTGAGGTACCGTCTTGATTTGCAGTCCATAATTCCATTGAGCCCGATTCGTTAGATACAAAAACTAATTTTTTTCTGGCTTTACTGTAATCAGGAAAGCGCGTATTAAAGTCGCTTGATAATACCGGAAAAGGCGAACTTGCAACCGCATTACTGGTTTCTACACGCATTAATGTAGAGTCGATATTCCATTGATGAAAATACAAACTGCCATCATGTGCATATTCTGGGTAACTTAAGCCATCAATGTGCGCATTGATCATTTGTTGTGTTTTGAGGTTATAAAAATAACCTTGGCGCTTGCCTTTTTTAACACCCGAAAAGACGAGTTGTGGCTTATTGGGATGCCAATCAACGCCTCTCATATCAACAAAACCTGAAGTTAATTGCTTAGCATGAGCTGTTTTTATGTCGATTAAAAATAGTTCTTCAAAACCCGTTGGTAAATTACGCGATACCACCAGCTGTGTCGCATCTGGTGAAAACACAACCGACTCATCGGTATATTGGCATGCTGACGTACAAGGGACTTGAGTAACTGTGTATGGTGATGAGGTTAAATCGACAAGGTTAAGCTGAGTAAAATTATTATTTTTTTCATCTTCACTTATATAAACCAGCTTAGTGCCTGTGGCATTAATGTCTATATCGGTACTGGTTTTACTTCCGCACAGCCCTATAACAGTGATATTGCCCGAGGCGATATTTTGCTGAATGACTTCACAACCTTGAGCTGCTATACGGCGGTAATAATAAATAAACGTTAAATCAGGACTAAATACCGCTCTGCCCTCAATGAATGGGGTGTCGGTAAGTGCTATTGCAGCTTGCTCTGGTAAATGAAGATCACGTAAGTATAAATTGGCTTTATGACCAGGGCGGCGCCACGAATACGCTAAAAAATGACTGTCATTAGAAATAGCCGGAAACAACTCTCTTCCTGGGCTGGTGGTAATTGTTTCAATGTAATCGTACAAACGTGCTGCATGTTGCGATTGAGCAAGTGGCTGCTTTGCGTTTTCAAAAAGGGCGCTATAACCCCAATAGCTACCTAATAATATAACAATAGCAAGTACGGTAGCGTAAATATACCCAGAGCGAAGCGGCGTATTGTTAATGCTATTAACAGGCTCTGGCGTTGTTGGTTTTTGTACTAAGCGGTAACCCGTTTTACGCAGTGTTTCTATATAGGTATTGTCGGGGTCGAGTTCTTTAAAGCTTTTACGAAGATGCCATATGGCATTAGTCAGTGCTTTTTCGCCCACATATTGATTACCACTCCACACATTCTCTATTAGTTGCTCACGCGTTACTGCGTTTGGATAACACTCTACCAAGTAAACAAGTAGTTCTATAAATTTAGGTTGTAATACACAGGTTTTATCGGCACAAAACAGCTTATTTTCAAACACCGATATTTGGCATTTTCCAATTGAAAATGTCTGTTGAGTATTCATAGTTTGTGTATTTAAACCTCTTGATTAATTACGTTACTAGGCAGTGTTTAATGCAAAATAAAGCGATAGTTGGTTAACATTCGATTTTACATCATTCTAACACGAAAACCTTAAGTGTATGATTATAAATAAATAGATATTAAATAGATATAAAATAGGGATATAAACGAGACACCTCTCATTGTGCTTTTATTCACGATTACTTACAACATGTTATTAGTAAAATAAACCAATTGGTACAAAACAAATTTAATAACTAAAAAGTTAATCAAAAACGATTTGTACTAATGGAATAATAAATAATAAGGGAAGTTTGTGAGTAATATATCAACAAAAAAATGCGCTTTAGCATTGGCTATAACAGCCAGTTTATCTGGGCATGCAATAGCAAATGACGAGGCTATTGCTCGTCAATCAACGGCTAAAGCAAGCGAAGAAGTGGTACAAGAAGCACCAGAAAAAATAACCGTAACGGGTTCGCGTTTAAAGCGTGATAGTTTTTCGGTAACAACCCCGCTGGTAACCATGGACAGAGCGTCAATTCAGGATACAGGTTTAGGCAATCTTTCAGATGTATTAATCGATAACATGCCTGCACTGAGCGAAAGTATTGGTAACACAACCAGCCAATCAAGTATTTCGGGTACGGGTTTATCAACGGTGCAGCTTCGCGACTTAGGCGCTAATAGAACGCTTACATTGATTGATGGTCGTCGTGTAGTATCAAATAGTTACGGTGGTAATTATGTGAGTTTAAATACCATTCCTAGTGGCATGGTGGAGCGCGTTGAAATTATTAGTGGTGGTGCGTCGGCCACTTATGGAGCTGATGCGGTAGCCGGTGTAGTGAATATTATTACCCAGTCAAAAAAAGAAGGCTTTGAATTTCAAGCCCGTGGCGGTGAAACAACAGATGGTGGCGGTCGTGAGTTTACGCTTGATTTAAACTACGGAACGTCATTTGCTGATGATCGCGGTTATGTATTTGTCAGCTCAAACTGGGATCGTGATTTTGGCATGACCTTTTACGACCGTGACCGCGCCAAAATAGAAGCCGCGCATAGTTACGATGATGAGTTGATGTGTAATCAAATGTACACTGCCGATGGTTATCAGTGTATGAGTGGTATTACACAAGCTGATTGGGCAAGCAAAAGCGATGGTACCTTAGGCGGTGTATTTTTAGAAAGCAGCCGAAACGACACTCAGTTTTGGTACGACGGGCAAACGCTGCGTGATGACTGGAAAGGTAATGAAGAAATTTATGGTATAAATTCGTCACAATACGTCATGCTTGATGTACCTAGCGATAACTTTTCGACCGCGATAAAAGTAGATTATGATGTAACAGACGACATTATGAGTTACTTCCTAATTCAATATAGTAAGAGTGGCTCGTTCAACGATAAGTCACCAGAAGATGAATACGAAGGGGCTTACGTACCTCGCTACGACCCAGTGACTGGCGACCCTATCGATGATATTGCGCCAGGTTACATTCCTATTGATAACCCATACGTGCCACAAGAAATTATTGACAGCAACCCATACAAAGACCGCATTTATTGGGATCGTCGTTTTGGTGAAGTAGGTAATATCAGCACTGATAACGACCGTACGACCATCCGAACTTGGGCAGGCCTGCAAGGTATGATGTTTGATGATACATGGGATTGGGATATCTCTGCTGGATACGGGCAATTCAAACAACATCAAATCCGTAGTAACGAGTTAAACACGGTACGTGTCAATCAAGCACTGCAAGCTGAAAAGCTAGCCGATGGCACTATTCAATGTAAAGACGCCGAAGCGCGAGCGCAAGGATGTGTCCCGCTTAATCTATTTGGTGAAGGTTCTATTACCTCTGAAATGGCTGACTGGATCCGTACAAACCCAATTATTGATACTGAGATTCAACAGTACACGGTAATGGGTTATATCACCGGCGACCTATACGAATTACCAGCAGGTAATGTGTCTGCAGTATTTGGTGCAGAGTATCGTAAAGATTCACAAAGCCTAGATACCAGTGATGATATGAAAGCGGGCGGTATTACGTTTAACGTTGTGCCTTCTTTTTACGGTGAAGTAGAAGTGTATGAGGCATTTGCTGAACTTGCGGTGCCACTACTTAAAGATGCGCCATTTGCTAAAAGTTTGTCGGCAGAAACGTCGCTGCGTTTAGCAAATTACAGCATTGATAATATCAGCACTGTTGCCAGCTATAAGCTAGGCCTTTTATGGCAACCAATTGATGGATACATGCTACGTGCCAATTATGCACGAGCACAGCGTGCGCCGACTATCACGGAATTATTATCACCCCCTCGCGGCGATTTTGATTCATTTGATGATATTTGTGATGGTCTAACAGCAACATCAACAAACCCAGGACACGATAACTGTCGTTTAGAGCCAACCTTGGCACAAAAGCTAGCTGATGATCCTAACTTTGAATTTGAAAGTGAAGACAATAACTACTCGCCAAATACTGGTAATCCAAACTTAAAAGAAGAAACAGCCGATACCTATACCTTTGGTATTACTGTATCTCCTGAGTTTTTAGATGGCTTTAACTTAGCGGTGGATTACTACGATATTGCCATTGTTGATGCAATTGATGAAATAAGTAACGAAAACATCATGCGCGAATGTTATGACTCAGAGGCTGCGTGGGGCAGTGATAACGAATACTGTAACGATATTACCCGTAACGACGAAGGTAACATTGTAAAAATTCTACAGCGTGAATATAACTTGGATGAGTTAACTGCGCGCGGTTACGATGTGGTTGCAACTTACAAATATGACATCGGCAGCTATGGCAACTTGTCATTCAAGCTTGATTACAATCACATTATTGAAAACTCGCAAACCTATGAAGGGTTAGATGGTAACAGTGTTACTTCACAGTATGCAGGTTATGGGCGCTCAAAAGATAAAGCCGCTATGTCGATTGTATGGAAAATAGATGATTTACGTATCCGCTGGCGTACAAATTACGTAGGCGCGTTTAAAGCAAGCCAAGAAGATGAGAAAGACTACCTTGAGTATGTTGCTGCAAACGATGAGCGCTGTGCTGCGGGCGATGCCGGTTGTATTGCAAACCCAGAGCCACTTGCGTATCAAGATTATGGCTCATTTTTAAAGCATAGTTTATCAGCGTCTTACACTCTGGCACTGACTGATAAAAGTGACTTACGTGTATTTGGCGGTATTAACAATGTATTTGACGACAAAGGGGCATTTTACCCAAGTGGTCGTGGTAACTTTTATAGTGGCTACGGCGGCGGTGCCGGTCGTTATGTTTATCTAGGTGCACAATATAGCTTTTAATAACCTTTAGCTGTATTTGTTTGCAAAGGCACTCCCTCGGGCGTGCCTTTTTTATTGTGTATCTTGCTGCGAAATACCCTTTAAACCATTACAGTATTGAGTTGGTGGATAAAATTTGTTTTATCGCGGTGAAAGCGTTTAGTATAAGGCGTAACTTAATTTTTAATATGAACGAAGGACTTGCTATGAAGTATCTCAAAATGGGTGGTTTAATTGTATGCTTAGCAGGGCTTGCAGGGTGTTCTGATGATGTTGCCTCAGTGAGTCTTGGGCTATTTACCACTAAAGATGTGGTGGTTAATTCACAGCAAGACCCGCTAGTGACCGGTGTAACCTGTCATATTAGCCATATTGAGGCGAATTTAGATTTTTCAGACCCATCAGATATGTCGATTGCCTGTCGTCAAACCGGGCCAATAACGCCAGACCAATTACAGTCTATCGACCGCAGTAAATCCGGTGAAGTCGTGTTTAAATCATCTAAGAGTATTTTGTTTAAGTCATTAAAAGTGCGCCGTATTTATGATGCTAAAACCCATACATTATTATATTTATCATACTCAACGAAAGAGTCTACGGGCAGTCATCATCATGCGCTCTCTACGGTGCCTTTATACAATACACAAGCATGGCAATGGGCGAAGGGGCAAGAGTAGTTAATGTTAACTCTATTTAAATCAAAGCCCTTATTGGCAGAACAAGAACAACAATGGCTGGTTGATACCTTTATATGGGCAGCAGAAAACTTTGATTTGGATTTTTTTACCAAACACAGCCAAGTTATTTTGCCAACGGTTGAGTTTTTTCCTGACTCGGTTTCAAGTATTGAGGAAATGGCCAGCAAAGTGTTTGCGCGTGTTAAGCAATACGCTGGTATGAATGAATGGCCAGTAACCTTGGTTGCACCGCAACAATTACAACCACAGGTGTTTCCACACTTTGAATTTAGTCAGCATTTACGTGGCGAAGAGTGTCATTTAATAGTACCAGCCAGTCATACTATTAATGTGTCGTTTAATCCCAATCAAATTAATCAACCGCAAGACTTAGTGGCGAGTTTTGCCGGTACGCTTGCCACCATATTAATTCATCACGTAGGGGTGCTGCCCCCAGGTGGTAAAGAGTATTTACCGCAAGCCACTGATGCCTTGGCATGTTTTTTAGGCTTTGGGGTAATGATGAGCAATACCGTGTACCAGTTTAAAGGTAGCTGTGGCTCATGTTATAACCCGTATGCAAATCGCGAAGCGGCGCTCAGTGAAACGCATACCGTATTTATGCATGCGTTAGTGAGCTACTTTAAGCAAGATAAACACTCTAAAAAACATTTAAAACCGCATTTACGAGGCCAATTTAAAAAAGCGCAAAAAGAAATAAAAGCCTTGGTTAATCAATCGGCTAACCCATTATTATTGGCTTTTTCGCCAGAGCAAGCCAGTTAAGTATGAACTATATCGATGAATTTTTATTAATTGCGGTGGCTCATTTTTTTGCGGTAGCAAGCCCTGGGCCCGACTTTGCGGTAGTCCTTAAACAAAGTGTACAACACGGCAGGCGCAATGCCTTATGGACAAGTGCAGGTGTTGGTGCGGCTATTTTATTACACATAGCCTATTGTGTATTGGGAGTTGCGCTGGTGTTAACTCAATCACCTGCGTTGTTTATGGCGCTTAAATATATAGCGGGCGCGTATTTAGCGTATTTAGGCGTGCAGGCACTGCGCGCTGCTAAACCTACAAATACCTCATCAGAACCGACTGCAAAACCCAGCCTTGCAGCTGAGTCATCATGGCGTGCGTTTCGACGTGGCTTTTTTACCAATGCACTTAACCCTAAGGCAACACTGTTTTTTATGTCGTTGTTTACCTTGGTGATTAGCCCAACTACACCGGTAATAATACAAATGGGATACGGCGTTTATATGGCGCTTGCTACCTGGGCTTGGTTTTCTATTTTATCGCTATTGTTATCAAAAGCGCGTGTACGTGATTTTTTTCAGCAAAGTGGTTATTGGTTCGACCGCGGCATTGGCATTATTTTAATCGCACTGGCTGTGCGAGTTGTTATTTAAAGAAGGAATAGTATGGCGTTATATAATTTTTCGTTTGGCTCTAATATGTCATCTAATCGTTTATTGGCACGTTTACCTAATGCAAAACGTGTGGGTACGGCACTTTTAAAGGGCTATAAGTTAACCTTTAATATGGCCTTTTCAGATGGTTCAGGTAAATGCACTATTGTGCCCACCAATGAACCCGATGCTGTGGTATATGGGGTGGTGTATCAGCTTAATGAAGCCGAAAAAGAGATCTTAGATAAAATTGAAGGCCCTAATTACGACTGTGTTGATTTAACCGTGAGCCTTCTAGATGACGATGACATTAATGTACACTGCTACATAGCAAACACACATGACGACACACTGCTACCTTATGATTGGTACGTGCAGCATGTATACCGCGGCGCACTTGAGGCGGGCGTACCCGAACACTACAGTCAACGCATTTTAGCTTACCCGAGTAAGCAAGATACTAATAAAGCGCGCGCCGAAATAGAATTTGCGGTTCATCAAGACTAAACAAAAATAATAACCTAAGGTAACACTATGAAACTAAAAAAATTAGCCACAGCCGCATTATTGGCTGGCTGGGCGTTTACGAGCTCTGCAGCGGTTGATACCGATAAAATTTCAGAGGTGATCAACGCCTCAATGACACGTTTTGATGTACCCGGAATGGCCGTTGCCATTGTTGAAAATGACAAAGTTGTATTCGCTAAAGGCTTTGGTGTTGCCAACCTTGATACGAATAGCAAGGTGAATAAAGACACTTTATTTGGTATTGCTTCAAATACCAAGGCATTTACCAGTGCAGCATTGGCTAAGCTGGTGGATGAAGGCAAGTTAAGCTGGGATGACCGCGTAATTGACCATCTTCCTGAGTTTAGATTGTACGACCCTTACGTTACTCGTGAAATGCGCATACGCGATCTACTTAGTCATCGTAGCGGTTTAGGGCTTGGTCAAGGCGATTTAATGATTTGGCCAAGTACAGATAAATCGGTAGCCGATATTTTATCTGGGCTGAAATATTTAAAACCTGCGAGCAGTTTTCGTAGTCAATATGCTTACAACAACCTAATGTTTGTTACCGCTGGTGAAGTTGTTGCGCGTATATCGGGGATGAGCTGGAACGACTACATTGAAAAAAATATTCTACAGCCACTAAATATGACCAACTCGCGCGCTGGCTTTTCGCGTATCGCAAAAAACAACAAAAACTGGGCGATCGGACACATCCCAATGGATGGCAAATTGCATCCTTTTTTTGTTAATTACCTTGAAGACTTTCGAGGGGCAGGCGCCATTGCATCAAGCGTAAATGATATGAGCCAATGGCTCCGTACTCAACTTGCTGGTGGCAAAATGCCTAATGGCGAGCAGCTATTTAGTGAAAAGCAGCAAGCACAAATGTGGCATCCACATATTACATCAATGGCATCTAAAAGTGCCTATGAAGCGTATCATCAACAATTTAGAGGCTACGGATTAGGTTGGAGTATAGAAGATTACCACGGCGTTAAAAAGCTGGCACATGGTGGCGGCATTTTAGGTATGGTCTCGCAGGTGACTTTATTACCAGAAAAAAACGTGGGGATTGTGATATTAAGCAACCAACAAGCATTTTCTGCATTATCGGCAGTGACTCATGAAGTACTTGAAGATGTACTCGAGCTTGAAGATAAAGATTGGGTTGAAGAGTTAGCTAAAAAGCATTTTGCAGGTAAAGAAAAAGTCTATGCTAACGCCGCTCCAAAAGCGCCAACAGATATTCAACCGCAATTGCCTAATATAAACTACACCGGTACATTACATGATGATTGGTATGGCGATGTAATCGTTGAAGAACTAGATGGTAAATTACGCATTGATTTTACCCATACAAAACGCCTTAAAGGTGAGCTAAAGCATTACACAGGTAATACTTTTATTGTGAAGTGGGATGAAAAGTTATTAGAGGCAGATGCCTTTATTCGCTTTTCTATGAGCGCCGATAACCGCGTAGAATCAGCGAAAATGAATGCAGTTTCAACGCAGGTAACCGACTTTAGCTTTGATTTTAGAAACCTCGACTTAAAAGCTAAATAACCATAACTTTGGTTAAAGAGTCGTTTAGTATCAACCAAAGTCGCAAAGCCACCACAAGGTGGCTTTGTTATACTTGATGAGCAACTTATTTTTGGAGTTAGCTATGCGCACTGCGATTATTTCTCATCCTCACTGTCGTAAACATAAAATGATTGAAGATCATCCAGAATGCCCTGAGCGTTTAGATGCGATTAATGACCGTTTACTTGCTAGTGGACTGGATGTGGCTATAGAGCAAAAACAAGCCCCTAAAGCACTGCGCGAACATTATTTATTGGCGCACAGTGAGCAGCATATTAAGCATGTAGAAGACATGATCCCCTCTGAGGGGCTCAGCGATCTAGATGGAGATACGTGGTTATGCCCCGACTCTTTAAAGGCCATTGAGCGTGCAGTCGGAGCAGGCTTACTCGCTGTTGATGAGATTTTAGAGGGTAAGTTAGACGCTGCGTTTTGTTCAGTACGCCCGCCAGGGCATCACGCTAACCGAGATAGCTCTTCTGGTTTTTGTGTGTTTAATAACCTTGCGATTGCGGTTAAATATGCACAAAGCAAAGGGGTAAAGCGCATTGCCATTGTTGATTTTGACGTACACCATGGCAATGGGACTCAAGATATTTTTATGGATGATGAAAATGTGTTGCTGTGCTCGTTATTTCAATATCCATTTTATCCTAATACCGCCATTAAAAATAACGCCACACTGGTAAATTCACCTTTACCGATAGCTAGTGATGGTGCTGATTTAAAAGCACTTTATGAGCAGCAATGGCTACCAAAATTAACAGAATTTAAGCCTGAGCTACTTTTTATAAGCGCGGGATTTGACGCACATTTAGAAGATGACATGGCCAGTCTTAAGTTTGTTGAAAGTGATTATATATGGCTTACTGAGCAGTTAGCGCAATTTAGCCAACAGCATCATTGTTTAGGTATTATTTCTTATTTAGAGGGAGGATACTCACTGTCGGCCCTCGGGCGCAGCGCGATTGCACACGTTAAAGCGCTAGTTGATTTCGGCGAGTAACCTGAATGCCTGATCTGGAGTTAGCTGCTCTATTTTACTTAAGCAGCATTGCCCTTCTTTTGCTAAATATTCTTTTACTAGCTCTGCTAATTGGCTTGCACTGAGCGCCGTGAGCGAATGGCCGCTTAAGCTTTGATAGCCACTAACCTTATCTAAAATAATGACTTTTTGCTGTTCACTTGCTTCCATAGTGTAAATAAAGTCGTGTAAATCATTGGCGTGCTCTATTAGCTCAATTTCATTATTATAAATAATAATTTGTGGGTAACTGATGCTCATCTATTGTCCTAAATCAAATTGTTTTTTTACTGAATAATTTATAATCATTAATTGGTTTAATTTTGGAAGTAGAAGCAATGCCTCACACTAGCCGCTATCAAAAAGTATGCGATGTTTTTACCAATAAGGTGATCGCCTGCGCTAAGGATACCCCTTTAATTGAAGCGGTGAAACTAATGCGAGCGCACAATGTTAGCGCTATTTTTGTAAAACAACAGCAACAAATAATAGGCGTATGGACTGAAACCGATTGTTTAACACTTAACTTTTCTAATCGCTCACTTAGGCAGTTAGCGATTGAAAGCGTTATGTCGAGCCCTGTATTGAGTGTGCCCAGCCAACAATTATTAACCGAGACGGCCATGGTGTTTAATAAGCAGGGTGTAAGGCATTTGTTAGTAACCGATACAAATGACATTCCCAGCGGCGTGATCAGCATTACGGATATTGTAAACAATCAAGGGCTAGAGCATTACTTACAATTTAGACCTATTAATGATCAATATAATAAAAACATACGGATAGTACCGAGTTCATTGGCAATCAATGACGCGGTGAGCATGATGCGTGAATATGCAGAGAAAGTGATTTTGGTGTTTAATGAGGATGAAAATGCCCATGGCATTATTACCCAGCGCGACTTACTTAAGCTCATCACCGAGCAGCACAATCATCTTGTTTGTTGGGATTTAGCCAGTCGCCCCCTTTATCAGATAAGCCCCCAAGACAGCCTTTTTGATGCTTACAGGTTGATGTCTGAAAGTAACATTCGACATTTAGTAGTAAGCGAAAATAATCAAATTAACGGTGTATTATCGCTTGAAAACTTAATTAATGAAATTGAAACGGCTTATTGTTGTGAGCTTGAAAAAGTACTTCAGCAGCGTGATATTGCATTGCAGCATTCGCAGCGTAACTTATTTTTAGCCAATAAAATTATCGACTCCTCTTTGGATGGCATCATGATCACTGATGCTAACGGCGTCATTATGCAAGTAAACCCCGCATTTACCCATTTAACCGGTTACAAAGAATATGAGGTGATAGGTAAGCGACCCAATATGTTGAGTTCAGGGCGTCATGATAAAAACTTTTATATAAAAATGTGGGATTCGCTTGCCAAAACAGGGGTATGGCAGGGGGAAATTCATAATCGTAAAAAATCTGGCGATATTTATATTGAGTGGCTCAGTATTATAGAAATAAAAGAGCCAAGTCATAGTGATGTGATTTACGCCGCTATTTTTAGTGACATAACTGAGCGAAAAAGCGCAGAAGAAAAAGTGGTGCAGTTAGCGTATTTTGATGAGCTAACTGGCTTACCTAACCGGCGTTTATTTAACGATAGACTCTCTATGGCACTGGCCTCAGCGCACAGAGATAAACAGATGCTAGCGGTAATGTTTATTGACCTTGACCGTTTTAAAGAGGTGAATGACAGCTTAGGCCATAATGCCGGTGATACCTTATTAAAATTAGTCTCTGAGCGCATTATTAACACCCTCAATGAGGGAGATACACTGGCGCGATTAGGGGGGGACGAGTTTATTGTATTGTGCGAAATAAACAATGTCGAAGGCGCTATCACCCTTGCTGAGAGTATTTTAAATCACTTAAATACACCGTTTAAGCTTGAAGGCTTTGAGGTTGGTGTTACCGCGTCTATAGGGGCGGCTGTTTACCCTGATGATGGCTTGGACAGTGAAACATTATTAAAGCATGCTGATATTGCCATGTACCGCTCAAAAGATGTCGGTCGCAATTCGTTTCAGTTGTTTCAACCCTCAATGAATGCACGATCTTTAGAGCGTTTAGCGATGATGAGTCGCTTTCAACATGCGCTAGAAAATAATGAGTTTGAGCTTTATTTTCAGCCTAAGCAATGTTTAAAAACAGGGTTGATTATGGGAGCTGAAGCACTACTGCGTTGGCATGACCCTGATTTAGGCACTATTTCACCAGCGCAGTTTATTCCGCTTGCTGAAGAGCTAGGTTTAGTGGTGCGTTTAGATTTATGGGTTATAAACCAAGCAGGTAAAGAGTTAACCCTTTGGCAAGCGCAGGGGATTGATGCCGGACGTTTAGCGATTAATGTCTCTGCGTGTCATTTAAGCCAAGGTAAGTTGGCTGATAATATTAAAGCGATGCTTACTCGTTACCAATTACCTGGCAGCTTACTTGAAATTGAGCTGACCGAAAGCAGCTTTATTAGCTCGTTTTCACAGGCAAAAGAGCAACTACAACAGCTCAAAGCGCTGGGCGTGCATATTGCGCTGGATGATTTTGGTACGGGGTATTCTGCACTCAGTTATTTAACCAAATTACCGTTTAACACATTAAAAATTGATGCGAGCTTTATTGCTAAGATTCCTGATGAGTATGGCAATAGCCAAATTGTGGCGGCCATTATAGCCATGGCGACAAGTTTAGGATTGGATGTGGTTGCTGAGGGCGTTGAGCATGCCTCGCAAGAGGCACACTTAGTCGAAATAGGCTGCAATGTTATTCAGGGCTATTATTATTGCCATCCATTAACGCAGCAGCAATGGATAGCATTTTATAACCAAGCTACTAACGGTTACTCTGTACCTACACTCACTTCATAAGAGGTGAACTTACGAATATTAATAACGCCGCTATCAAAAATTAAATATTGGCCTTTAATGCCTTGTAAAATACCGCTAACAACGGGGTTTTTATCAAAGTTAAATGAGCTAATTTTACTTGGGTATTCGCTTACAGGAAAATCAAGATTCACAACGTCTTGGTCAAGCTGTTCAATAGCGGTTGCGCCAAATAATTCACTCAGCTCTGTTAGTTTTTCGCTAATTTGTGGAATAAGCTCAGCAGCCGCTGCTTTTAAATCAAGAACGTCGTTTTGTCCTTTGAGCATATTGCGCCAATTGGTTTTATCAGCAATAAACTGAGCGAGCGCCACTTCCACTAAGCCCGACTGTAAACGAGTTTGTACTTTAAAAATAGGTAATGCTTGGGTTGCCCCTTGGTCAATCCAACGGGTAGGTATTTGGGTGTGGCGAGTAATGCCTACTTTTAAACCTGATGTATTAGCTAGATACACATAATGCGGGATCATGCAGTTTTCTTCGCCCCACTGTGGCTCGCGGCAGGTGCCTTGATCGTAATGGCAGGTTTCAGGTTTCATGATACACATGTCGCAACTTGCAAGCTTGCGCATACATACAAAGCAATGCCCTTGAGAATAGCTTTTTTTAGTTTTTTTACCACAGTTAGAACACAAAATTGTGCCACTAAAAGTGAGAGTCAATTGTTTACCTATTAAAGCATTTAAATCAACCAGTTCATCACCTACAGGTAAATGATATTGAACGGGTTCTGTTAAGCTCGACTTTAATTTACGCAGTGTACCTTGCATCTTTACTTGGCCCCAAAGATGTTAAAAAGGGGAGCTTAACATTTTTAGACGGTATTGGCTGTTCAAGAAGTCTAAATAATTATCATAAGAGAGTGCTTTTGCGTACAAGTAGCCTTGGGTACGGTCGGCTTTCATGGTGTTGAGCAGCTGGTGAACTTCTTGAGTTTCTACGCCCTCAATCGTGATAGTAAGGCCCAAGTTATGCGCCATATCTATAGCTGTTTGCACAATGACCTGATGAGCCCGGTTATCGGTTAAATCATACACAAACGACTTATCTACTTTAAGTTCACTAAAGTGATAGTTAACTAAGTAGCTAAGCGATGAATAACCAGTACCAAAATCGTCTAACACCACCTTAACGCCCAGTGTGGCAAGTTCACCAACTAAGGTGACTAACGCATCTTGATTTTCGACAAACGCTGATTCAGTCAGCTCAAACTTCAATAAATGAGGGGCAACCTGATACTTTATTAAAAGGTTTTCTACTTTTTCGGTTAAATTGGCAATGGCTAGGTTTTTTGCACTTAAATTAACGCTAATACTATGTTCAGTTACGCCCTCATTTGCCAGTTTTGCAATGTCTTTGCAGGCTTGCTCTATCACCCAAAGTGTTAATTCATTAATAATACCGGTGTGTTCGGCAAGTAGAATTAGTTTTTCTATGGAAATGTTTTTAAACTCAGTATTAGGCCAGCGTAGTAGAGCTTCGGCACCATTGACACTGTTATCTTTTAAACTAATTTGTGGTTGATAAAACAGAGCGAGCTGATCCGTTCTTATCGCTTGTTGAAGCTTAGCAGCAAGCGCAACGTCCATAGCTAAGCTGCTGTTCGCAGATGATGAGCTTACCTTACTTAGACTATGTTTAGCGTTATGTAATGCCAAGTAGCCTCGTTTTAACCAAAATTCAAAGTCATCACGTTTACCAAAGGCACTAATCCCCACGCTGTAATTGAGTTGTAAGTCTAGCCCTTTGATTTGATAAGTTTTTGGTAACTTATTTACTACCCTTTTTAATAACTCTTCGAGCGTGTGTGGGCTTTGGTTTTTAGTCGAGATACAGGCAAAAACTCCGCTACCTAAATCAGCAATTTTAGCGGGTTGATTAATGCCACTACTTAAGTTAAAAAATTCTCTCTCAAAGCTCAATTGGCATTCTAATTCGTGCGCAACATGCTTAATTAATTCATATCCTTGGGAGGGCGTAATAATGGTATTTAGTGAGTTAAAATGACGTATTTTAACCAAACATAAAGTGGTGGAACGTTGCTGGGCTTTGAGTGCCATAAAGGCATACTTTAACTTTGCGCTATTGAGCAGTTTTGTTTGCTGGGTATGCGTGGCATGATATAAAGCGCGCTCACGCTGATAACGAACCCGATCGGCAAGTGCCATGGCCATTAAGACAATTTCACACAAAATGGCCATTAAAAAAGCATGACGTATTGAAAAGCTATAAGTGATAACGCCTGTAAGCTCTAAAGGCTGAATGGCTGCACCAATAATCAATGGCACCCATGAAAATACGTAAAACTTAGCCCATCTAAAGCCACTTTTTAATTTGTTATAAATTAAAATAAAGCAGACGATATAAAGTAATCCCAAAATTACAAAAAATATGGGGGCAGCTATATTTTCGGGAATAAAAAAGCTTAATGTACCGAGCACTAGCATTAGCCAGAGTAAACCAACACTTAATTTATAACGCCAGCAACGGTCTTTATGATATCGCAAAAACATGGTGCAAAAAGCGAGAGTGAAAAACGCAATAGTGTAATTAACGACAATTATTTTTTCGTGAATAAACAACTGCCATTCTAGCGGCCATAAATAAAAACCAAACCCCAGAACGGTGCCCATTAATGCTATAGCACTAATAATGTAGCCAATATAAACTAAGTACACGCGGTCTTTAATGCCAAAATAGAGTAATAGGTTATATAGTGAGGCCATTAATAAGACACCCGCGAAAATTCCCCAAATGCCTGTTTGTGAGCGAACTAAGTCAACAAATACATTATGGCGATACAAGTGAATTGGGGTTTTACTGATCCCCACGGTATCTATTTTTATAATTAGTCGTTGTGTAGATTGGCCATCGAGGTTAAAGCGAATGTGGGGCACGCTGTACTTAAATAAAGTAAGACGTGGCTCTTTATCGCCAAGCTTATAAGTGTCGAGTAGTTGGTTGTTACTATTGAGCCTATATATGGTGAGATGATCTACCATCGGGTTATCAAAGTGGGCAACCACATCTTCTTGTTGGCTGCTTTTGTTTTCTAAATCGAGGCGTAACCAATAATTTTGCTGTTCAAAGCTCCAAGGTATATCGTTAAATTCTTGCTGTGTAAATAGCGCCTGCTTGGTCATTACTTCTGCAAAACTTTGTGTTTTGCTTTTGTCTATGTAATAAGCATGATCGAGGTAAACAGGGGTTATTTTATCTATGGTATAGCGTGATGGCATCACAAAGTTTGTTGCCAATGTGCTGATAATAAAAAAGATAAAAATAAGTATTACAACTGCCACCGCATGGTAGCGCAAGGTTTTAAATTCCAATATTAATCTATGTCCAGATTACTTTTTTTTATAGTGTAGCAGTAAAAAGCGCAGATAATCTGCGCTTTTATAAAGTTTACTCGTTAGTTATCAATCGTTATGATTGTTCACGAGCAATTGCGCGATAAGCAATGTCAGTACGGTATTCCATGCCATCCCAGTTGATTTCATCAACCAGTTTATAGGCACGCTGCTGCGCTTGTGTAACTGTATTACCCAGTGCAGTAGCACACAGTACACGACCACCGGCAGTCACTATGCTATCGCCGTCTTGCTTAGTCCCTGCATGGAAGACTTTTTCGCCTTCAGGGTAAGTTACTTTCAAGCCACTAATAGCATCGCCTTTCGGGTAGCTATCTGGGTAGCCTTTAGCGGCTAAAACAACACCTACTGCAGCGCGTGAATCAAACTCAATGGTGGTTTTATCAAGCTCTACACGGTTAGCAGCTTCAATCAATTCAACTAAGTCTGATTGTAAGCGTAGCATCATAGGTTGTGTTTCAGGGTCGCCAAAACGACAGTTATATTCAATAACCTTTGGTGTACCTGTCTCATCTATCATCAAGCCTGCATATAAAAAGCCAGTGTACGGATGGCCTTCGCTAGCCATACCTTCTACCGTTGGGTAGATCACTTCGTTCATAATGCGCTGATGAATTTCATCGGTTACTACAGGCGCTGGTGAGTATGCACCCATACCACCAGTGTTAGGACCTTGATCGCCATTGTAAGCGCGTTTATGGTCTTGGCTGGTTGCAAACGGCAGTACGTTTTTACCATCAACCATGACAATAAACGACGCTTCTTCACCTTCTAAAAACTCTTCAATGACCACACGGCTACCGGCGTCACCAAAGGCATTACCCGCAAGCATATCGCGAATAGCCTCTTCAGCCTCGCGTTCGTCCATAGCAACAATCACGCCTTTACCAGCCGCTAAACCATCGGCTTTAATAACAATCGGTGCGCCTTTTTCTTTTAAATAGGCAAGCGCAGGGTCGATTTGTTCAAACGTTTGGTAATCAGCGGTTGGAATAGCATGACGTGCTAAAAAGTCTTTAGTGAACGATTTAGAACCTTCAAGCTGTGCCGCTCCCGCCGTTGGGCCAAAAATAGCTAAGCCGTGTTCACGGAACTTATCAACAACCCCTAATACTAGCGGTACTTCAGGGCCAACAATGGTTAGCTCAACATTATTTTGTTGTGCAAAGCTTAGCAGTCCATCAAGGTCTTCAACGTTAATTGCTACGTTCTCAAGTTTTGGCTCAAGAGCTGTGCCCGCATTACCTGGAGCAACATAAACAGTGTTAACTTTTGTATTTTGAGCGGCCTTAAACGCAAGTGCGTGTTCGCGGCCGCCGCTGCCAATGACTAATACATTCATGGCGAATATCCTATTTAAAGCGGTTTTTTAAATTTCAGCGTCATACGGTCGCTTTCACCTATGGCTTTATATTTAGCGGCATCTTGCTCGCCAAGTCTAAGGCTCGGTGGAAGGGTCCATACCCCTTTAGGGTGATCGGCTGTATCAAGAGGGTTTGCATTAATATCGCTTTTTGCTTCAAGTTCAAAACCAGCTTGTTCAGCAAGTGCAATAACCACACTTTGCTTCATATAACCTGATGATTTTTGCATCTCATCATCTTGCTCTTCTGGTAGGCGGTGTTCAACCACACCTAAAGTGCCGCCTGGTTTAAGTGCTTTGTAAAAAGACTTAAACGCATTGCTTGCAGCTTCTTTATCTTTGCTCATGTACCAGTTATGGACATTACGAAAAGTCAGTACCATATCGGCGCTAGCCGCAGGAGCAATATCTAAATGTGTAGATGGGGCAAACTCAGTGAGTTTAACGTGACTAAAGCGGGCATCTTCAGCGATTTTAGCCTTAAAGCCAGCAAGAGAACGTTGGTAATAACCAACCGATGAATCAGCAGGGAAGTGCGCAGCATAATAGGTGCCTTGCTCTTTCAGCGCTGGCGCTAAAATCTCACTGTACCAACCACCACCTGGGGCAATTTCTACCACGGTCATAGATGGTTTAAAGCCAAAAAATTCGAGTGTTTCTACAGGGTTGCGGTATTGATCGCGCTCACTGCTACGCTCGCTTGCTTTAACTGCATTTGTTAATGCTGAGTCGTGGCCATGGTTATGTGCCAACGCCATTGTTGAGCTTAATGACAGTGTGGCAACCAGTAGAGATTTTAGTGCAAATTTCATCGTCTAATCCTTCACATTATAATTGTTAGTCATGGTTATAGAATAAGCAGAATACGTGAATTTGGTGCAAACAAAAAGAGCTAACTGAACCCGTTAGCTCTTTATGCGATTAATGACGGAAGTGGCGCATACCGGTAAACACCATTGCCATTCCAGCTTCGTCAGCGGCCGCAATCACTTCTTCATCGCGCATTGAACCACCTGGTTGGATAACAGCAGTAATGCCAGCCTCTGCAGCTGCATCAATACCATCGCGGAATGGAAAGAATGCATCTGATGCCATCACTGAACCTTTTACTTCAAGGCTTTCATCAGCGGCTTTAATACCGGCAATTTTAGCTGAGTAAACGCGACTCATTTGGCCCGCACCTACACCTATAGTCATACCGTCGCGGGCATAAACAATGGCGTTTGATTTAACAAATTTAGCCACTTTCCAGCAGAATAATAAATCTTTAAGCTCTTGCTCAGAAGGTTGGCGCTTAGACACAACCGTTAAGTCGCCTTGCGTTACCATGCCTAAATCACGGTCTTGAATAAGTACACCGCCATTTACACGCTTAATGTCGTGACCTGTGCCTTTAGCTGAGAATTCACCACACTCTAATAAACGCACGTTTTGTTTAGCTGATACTATTTGAGTGGCTTCTGCACTTACGCTTGGTGCAATAATAACTTCAACAAATTGACGTTCAACAATCGCTTGTGCAGTCTTAGCATCAAGTTCTTGGTTAAAAGCAATAATGCCGCCAAATGCTGACGTTGGGTCAGTTTTAAAGGCGCGCTCGTACGCTTCTAAGATATTATTACCAATTGAAACACCACATGGGTTAGCGTGTTTTACAATAACACACGCAGGTACATCAAATTCTTTTACACACTCAAGTGCAGCATCGGTGTCGGCAATATTGTTAAACGATAATGCTTTACCTTGCAGTTGAGTCGCTGTTGCCACTGACGCTTCAGTGATGTCGTTTTCAACATAAAACGCGGCATCTTGATGCGAATTTTCACCGTAGCGCATATCTTGCTTTTTAGTGAATTGCATATTAATAGTACGCGGGAACTTAGTATCGATAGCGGCTTCTTCTGTGTAATCAGGAACCATTTTACCGAAGTAGTTAGCAATCATGCCATCGTACTGCGCTGTATGCTCATACGCTGCAATAGCTAAGTCAAAGCGTGTTTTGTAGGTTGTTGAGCCGTTGTTATTTTGCATTTCGCTAATAACACGGTCGTAGTCGCTTGCGTTAACAACGATCGTCACATCTTTGTGATTTTTAGCTGCCGCACGTACCATCGTTGGGCCACCAATATCAATGTTTTCAATAGCATCTTCAAGGCTGCAGTTTTCTTGAGCGACAGTATTCGCAAAGGGGTATAAGTTAACTACAACGATGTCGATAGCAGAGATATTGTTATCTGCCATTACGTCTTCATCTTGGCCACGACGAGCAAGAATGCCGCCATGAATTTTTGGATGTAGGGTTTTTACGCGACCATCCATGATCTCAGGGTGACCGGTGTGATCTGATACTTCAGTTACTTTAATTGCATTGTCAGCAAGTAGTTTACACGTGCCGCCAGTTGAAAGTATTTCAACACCTTGTGCTTCTAGTGCACGGGCAAATTCAACAATACCGGTTTTGTCTGACACACTCAAAAGTGCGCGACGTATAGGACGATGTGTATCCATTGTAGTTTGATTTCCTCAGTTAATGAGCTAGCTTAGAAGCGCGTATTTTAACTGATTACGACTCAAAAAACGACTTATAACGACCCATAAAGCGTGAGCATTTTGCAATTTCGTTAATAAATTTTACAAATAAAAAAAGCACCCTAAGGTGCTTTTTACTCAAAATACTTTATACCAGCTGTATTGGATTAGTAAGCAATTATAACGACAAAGAAATAAGTCAATAACGAGGCAAAAATTTTGCTGTGTAGTTATTCTACATAAAAAATTTTTAACGCAGTTAGGGGCTTATTTAGCTCGTTAGAATGATTACGGTTTCAATATAGCTGGTATTAGTTCATACCGTATTTTTTAAGCTTTTTACGTAAAGTACCACGGTTGATACCTAGTAAAATTGCCGCACGAGTTTGATTGCCACGTGTGTAAGTCATTACTTCTTCAAGCAATGGCGCTTCTAGCTCAGAAAGAACAAGGTCGTAAACGTCTTGCACATCTTGACCGTTAAGCTGCTTTAAGTAGTGGTGAACAGCTTTTTTCACTGCATCACGCAATGGCTGCGGTTTCTCGTGTGACTGAACATGAGGGTTAGTGATAAATGGAGAAGTCACGTTTTGTTCGAACATTATAAAGTCTCTTTCTTTCTTAGTTAGCTGCTAGTGTTTTAAAGTATTGCTCTAATGCGACGACCTGTGCCTCTGAATTGTCGAGCGCATTAAATACTCGCCTAAACTGACCGTCACTGTCATGGGTTTGCAAATACCAAGATACATGTTTGCGAGCGATTCGTGCTCCCATTGGCTCACCGTAAAACACATGGAGGTTGGTTAAATGCTCCATTAAAATACTGCGCACCTCTGCAATAGCAGGTGGCTGCATATGTTCACCAGTTCGCAAATAGTGGTCTATCTCCCTAAATATCCAAGGGCGACCTTGGGCGGCTCGACCAATCATAATGGCATCTGCACCCGTATAGTCCAAAACCTGCTTTGCTTTTTCAGGTGATGTAATATCACCATTAGCAACGACAGGTATCGACACTGAACGTTTTATATCCCTAATTGTGGCGTACTCAGCATCACCTTTATACATACATGCGCGCGTGCGCCCATGTACAGCCAGTGATGCAATGCCATAACGTTCAGCTATTCTTGCAATCTCTACACCATTACGGTTGTCCTGATCCCATCCGGTACGGATTTTAAGTGTCACAGGTATATCAACCGCGTTTACTACGGCATCAATAATCTCTTCCACGAGTTCTGGAAACTGTAATAAGGCTGAGCCTGCAAGTTTCTTGTTCACTTTTTTTGCTGGGCACCCCATATTGATATCTATGATCTGTGCACCGTTTGCAACATTGAATTGTGCGGCCTGTGCCATAAGCTCAGGGTCTGCTCCTGCAATTTGCACCGCACGTATACCCGACTCACCAGAATGATCCATCCGGTTCATCGACTTTTCGGTTTTCCAAACCTTCGGATTAGACGACAGCATTTCAGACACAGCAAGGCCAGCGCCTAAACGACGACATAGCTGTCTAAATGGTCTGTCCGTTATGCCCGCCATAGGCGCGACAATGACATTATTCTCAAGTTGGTATGAACCGATACGCACGATATTCAATAGGCCTCTTTTCAAGGGGCGCTAAGTTTACGGCTTTTTACGCAAAAATCAAAGGCTATAAATTGAACAAAAGTGACTTTTTTTTGCTCTTTTCGTATTGACATTTGATAACCGTATGACGAAGCGGTTTATTTGTGTGAATTTTGAACGGCTGTTACTTTTATAATAAAAAATCTTTATTTTTTATTATGTAAAAAAATAGTAAAGCCTGTTAAATACAGGCTTTAGATACGACTTTTGAGTTAATACTCTAAATTTTTTAATAACGCACTATTACGCTTTTTTAATGCCACTTACTCGGGTCCAATCGCCTTCAATGGCAATTTCATCGAGCTCAATAAAGGGCGCGTATATGTCAGCAACCGATTGTGCTTGTTCTTCTAAAATTCCCGACATCGCAATTTTACCGCCTGGCTTTAATAAGCCTAAAATAACACTATGAAGCTCACGCAGTGGTTGCGCTAAAATATTTGCCACTACAATGTCAGCAGTAAACTCAGGTTGATTTTCTGGCAGGTACACTTCAAGCTTGTCAGCAACACCATTGCGATTAGCGTTATCTAGGCTTGCTTCCAGCGCTTGTGGGTCAATGTCTATCCCTATCATGCGCTCAGCACCCAATTTTATTGCTGCAATGCCTAATATGCCTGAGCCACAGCCAAAATCGACCACGGTTTTACCAGTTAAGTCTTGGCTTTCTAACCATTTTAAACACAGTGCCGTGGTGGCGTGTGTGCCAGTACCAAAAGCAAGACCTGGATCAAGTAGTACATTGACTGCGTCTGGGTCTGGAATGTCGCGCCAGCTAGGACAAATCCAGAGTTTTTCGCCAAATTGAATAGGGTGAAAATTATCCATCCACTCACGTTCCCAGTCTTTATCTTCGAGTTGCTCAATTTTGTAAACTAAATTGTCTTTTAGCTCATCATGGCGTTTTAATAACGCAACCACTGCGTTCATATCGTGATTAGCTTCGAACAAGCCAATTACTGTGGTGTCAGCCCAAAATACAACAGTGCCAATTTTAGGCTCATAGATAGGCGTGTCTTTAGCATCAATAAAAGTAACAGAAGCACTGCCTGCTTCCATTAATAGGTCACTTACTGCATCAGCGGTTGCAGCATTGGCATTGATACGGATTTGGATCCAAGCCATGTTTATTTCCTTGAAATAGAAAAAAGGCCGCTACAGCGGCCTTTTAAATTAACTTATAATGTAACGCTAGATTATTTAGCGTCTAAAAAGCTTTTCAGTAAATCAGAGCGAGAAGGGTGACGTAATTTACGCAGTGCCTTCGCCTCAATTTGACGAATACGTTCACGTGTTACGTCAAACTGTTTACCTACTTCTTCTAACGTGTGGTCGGTATTCATATCAATACCAAAACGCATACGTAGTACTTTCGCTTCACGGGCTGTTAAGCCAGCAAGCACGTCGTTAGTTGCGCCACGAAGAGACTCCATTGTTGCCGAATCGATTGGCGAATCAATAGTGGTATCTTCGATGAAGTCGCCTAAGTGCGAATCTTCATCATCACCAATAGGTGTTTCCATTGAAATTGGCTCTTTTGCAATCTTAAGTACCTTACGGATTTTATCCTCAGGCATCATCATGCGTTCAGCTAATTCTTCTGGATTTGGCTCACGACCCATTTCTTGTAACATTTGACGTGAAATACGGTTCAATTTATTGATCGTTTCAATCATATGTACTGGAATACGGATTGTTCTTGCTTGGTCAGCAATAGAGCGCGTAATTGCTTGACGGATCCACCACGTAGCATAAGTTGAAAACTTATAACCACGACGGTATTCAAACTTATCAACCGCTTTCATCAGACCAATGTTACCTTCTTGGATTAAATCTAAGAACTGTAAACCACGGTTGGTGTATTTTTTAGCGATTGAAATTACAAGACGTAAGTTTGCTTCTACCATCTCTTTTTTAGCACGGCGCGCTTTCGCTTCACCAATACTCATGCGACGGTTTATATCTTTAATACGTTCAATGCTTAAGCCAGTGCTTTCTTCCATTGAAGTAAGTTTGCTAATACAACGAAGTATTTCAGGCTTCACTTCTTCAAGTTTAGCTGAATGCTTTTCGTTTGCTGCAATTTCAATATCAAGCCATGCTGTGTCAGTTTCGTTGTTTGCAAAATGCTTAACAAAGGTTTTCTTTGGCAGCTTTGAAACTTGAACTGCATGCTTCATGATAAGACGTTCTTGAACGCGAACTCTGTCCATCATTTCACGCATGTTATTAACCATGCGATCAAACTGTTTAGGTACGAGTTTAAAGGTTCTGAACAGCTCACCGATTTCTAAAATAGCGGCTTGAGACTCTGGATGAGAGCGACCTTTCTTATCGAATGTTTCACGTGCTTTGGTGTATAAATCACGTAAATTTTCGAAATGGATGCGCGCTTCTTCAGGATCTGGACCTGTATCTACTTCTTCTTCGTCTTCATCATCGCTGTCATCGTCATCATCGTCGCTGTCATCAAGTTGTTTTTCACTTAATTCAGAACCAATGTTGGTGGCAGCAATAGGTGGTGCTTCTTCTGCATCAGGATCGAAAAAGCCAGAGATAATATCGCTAAGACGCATCTCTTCTGCTTCAAACTTATCCCACTGTTCAAGTAGGTAAGTGATCGCTTCTGGGTATTCAGCAACCGAAATTTGAACTTGGTTAATGCCTTCTTCAATACGCTTAGCGATAACAATTTCGCCTTCACGGGTAAGAAGTTCAACAGTACCCATTTCACGCATATACATGCGAACAGGGTCAGTTGTACGGCCAATTTCTTTTTCTACAGTAGCAAGGGCTGCAGCGGCAGCTTCCGCTGCGTCTTCGTCTGTCGTGGTTTCTTGCATCATTAATTCATCGGCATCAGGCGCGTTTTCGCTAACCTTGATACCCATGTCATTAATCATGCTAATGATATCTTCTACTTGATCTGAGTCGATAATATCTTGTGGAAGGTGATCATTAACTTCTGCAAAAGTTAAGTAACCTTGCTCTTTACCTTTTTGAATCAGAAGTTTTAATTGTGACTGAGGAGTTGGATCCATAGAGATTGTTTCTTCCACTCTGATAAGTTGATACAACAGGCGCCATCATGGAGTTTGCTCAAAGGCTAACCAGAATAATGTGACGCAGTGAATAGCACAGTATAACAGCCTAAATCAAATCTGACTAGCTGTTCGTTGCTTTTAACGCTGTCATTAGTAAATGACATTCTAGTCGTTCGTCGCTATTTAGGCCCTGTGTCTTGTCTTTTATTAATAGGGTCTCTAGTCGATAATTTAAACACTGATCTTCAATAAATTTGAAAGTATTTTGGAAAACAGTCTCTAAACGCTCTTCATTTATTTGATGTTGCCATGTCGCTAACTTAGTTAATGGCTCGTAGTCATCGGTGTCCCGAAATGATTCAAGAATTTGTGCGGTGGTAATGCCATCTTTTTGTAATGCTTGATGTTGTAGTCGCAATAATAAGCCAATACCCGCAATATTCATTTGAGCTAAATCGGGTAAATAGGGCACACTTTTAGCCAAGTTAGGGTGCTGAATTAAAATCCCTATTGCTTGGCGCATGGGTGTAATTTTAAATTTTCGTTCAATTGCTTGCTGCTGTTTTGGCGTTTTTAAGTGATTATTGAGTTGCTCACGGGTGCGGCCAATCAATCGCCCAAGTTGCTCTAGGATATTTTCTTGGTAAAACTCACTTGGGATCTTTTCAATCAGGGGCAGTGCCGCACTGAGTAACTTAGCCTTACCGGAATCTAGTGTTAAATCAATCTCTTTACTTAGTTTATTAAACAGCACTTTAGTGAAGTCATCTGCGTTTTCAAGGCGTTGCTCAAAAGCTGCTTTACCTTCTTGTTGTACGAGTGAATCAGGGTCTTCACCATCGGGTAAAAATACAAAATGCAGTGCTTTGCCATCGTTTAAGTAAGGCAACGCATTTTCGAGTGCGCGCCACGCAGCATCTTTACCTGCACGGTCACCATCGTAACAACAAATAACTTTATCTGTGGTTCTAAATAAAGTGTGCATGTGCTCGCTGGTTGTCGCTGTACCAAGGGCTGCTACGGCATATTCAATACCTTGTTCTGCCAGCGCTACTACGTCCATGTAGCCTTCAACAATCAGTACATGGTCAAGCTTCTTGTGTGCTTGTTTAGCTTCATAAAGCCCATAGAGTTCAAAGCCCTTATGAAATATGCGCGTCTCCGGAGAGTTTAAATATTTAGGCCCTTGATCGGCTTGCATTACTCGCCCACCAAAAGCAATAACGCGGCCGCGTTTATCACGAATTGGAAACATTAAGCGATCACGGAAAAAGTCGAACTGTTTGCCTGGGGTTTTCTCAGATGCGAGTTTAAGCTCAACTAATTGTTCTTTTTGTTCTTGGTTTCGCCCAAGTTGTTGGCAGAGCCCTTCCCATTCGCTGGGCGCATAACCTATCATAAACTTTTTAACGGTTGCACCGCTTAAGCCGCGACCTTTAACGTAATCGATTACCGCTTCAGAGTTACTGTGATGTTTTAACTGATGTTGATAAAAGCGTGCTGCATGCAGCATTAGATCATAGTCTGAACGTTTTTGTGCCGCTGTGCGCTCTGGTCCATTACTGCTCCCTTGTTCGCGAGGAACATCAAGGTTAAGTAAACTGGCTAGTTCCTCAATTGCATCAACAAACTCGAGTTTGTCATACTCCATTACAAAAGAAATAGCATTGCCGTTAGCGCCACAGCCAAAGCAATGATAAAACTGTTTATCTTGCGATACGGTAAATGAAGGCGACTTCTCATTATGAAAAGGACAGCAAGCTTGATAGTCTTTGCCCGCTTTTTTCAACCCTACCTTTGAGTCAATCAGGTCGACAATATCGGTTCGTGCCAATAAATCATCGATAAAGTTGCGTGGGATCTTTCCAGCCATTGTTTAAAGTACAGCCCTAAGATAAATAGAAAAGTGATGAAAACGAATTATAATACGCAAAGATTTGAACACAAATGCATAATTTTTTGAAGTACTAAATATCTAAACGAAGAAACCGAGCTCAAGGCTCGGTTTACTTCAATCATACTAAATGTATGTGGGGGTATTAGGCAGTTAATCGTTGCTTAATTAAACCTGAGATTTTGCCCATATCGGCACGACCTTCGGCTTTGCTTTTGATTATACCCATTACTTTACCCATGTCTTGCATACCTGCTGCATTAGTATCAGCAATAGCCGCGTCAATGAGAGCAATGATTTCTTCTTCACTCAATTGTTGAGGTAAAAAAGCTTCAAGTGCTGTAATCTCATTGGCTTCAATTTCAGCTAAATCATCACGCCCAGCATCTTTGTACTGAGTGTAAGAGTCGCGACGTTGTTTAACAAGCTTCACTATAACGGAGGTAATACCTGCGTCGTCTAGTGTTATTTGCTCGTCAATTTCACGTTGCTTGATTGCAGCAAGTACCATGCGAATAGGATTAAGACGTTGTTTGTCTTTAGCTCTCATCGCATCTTTTTGCGCATCTTTTAGCGTTATTAAAAGGCTCATTTATACAAGACCTAATATATTAGTATAATTTAACGCGACGAG
Organism: Pseudoalteromonas sp. SD03; assembly: GCF_040937955.1. Classification (NCBI taxonomy): domain Bacteria; kingdom Pseudomonadati; phylum Pseudomonadota; class Gammaproteobacteria; order Alteromonadales; family Pseudoalteromonadaceae; genus Pseudoalteromonas; species Pseudoalteromonas sp. SD03. The sequence goes on along the minus strand of NZ_CP162514.1, from coordinate 3,071,050 downwards.
CGTTATCACGAGAAAGTTTTTTCATGTGACGTTTAACAGCAGCTGCTTTTTTACGCTTACGCTCAGCTGTTGGTTTTTCATAGTGCTCGCGACGACGAACTTCTGAAAGGATACCTGCTTTTTCACATGAACGCTTGAAGCGACGAAGTGCTACGTCAAACGGTTCGTTCTCTCTTACTTTAATTACTGGCATTAAAAATTCACCTACCTAAATTATGAGCGTTGCTCAAGTTGATCAAACATTGATCAAGTGGTTCAAAAATGGTGCGGTATTGTAATCCGAAGCAACACCACATGTAAAGGATAATATTAACAGAAACACAGCAGCTAAAACAGTGTTAATTTATATGGCGTTGGTACAGCCTACAAAAAACCTGACCTGCCTTTTTCTCTTTAATTAACAACCAGTTATTTGGTGCTTTAAACGAGGTTAGCTCAGTTTCTACTTCAACATATATCAATGCTTCGGGGTCGAGCCATTGATTATTTTCCAATAAATCACAGCATGATTGAGCTAAATTTTTGCGAAATGGCGGGTCAATAAAAACCAAATTAAATGTGTCACTGGTGTTTTTTCTCTCTAAAAACGTCAGTGTATTGGTATTAACGACTTGCGCGTTTTGTGCATCAAGCGTCGCAATGTTTTGCTCTAATTGTTTTGCTGCTTGTGAATCAAGCTCTATGAATGTGGTGTGTTTTGCAAAACGCGACAATGCTTCAAATCCCAATCCACCGGAACCGGCAAAGCAATCGAGAGTGTGCGCATCGCGGGTATCGTGCATCAACCAATTAAACACCGTTTCTTTAATTCGGTCGGTTGTAGGACGCAGACCTTGAACATCTTTTACTGGCAGTTTTCGACCGCGAAATTGGCCGCTAATGATTCTAATAACCCCATCAGCTGATTTATGAGTGGTGTTATTTTGTGTGGTTTTTTTTCTCATTTAACTCACTAAAAATTGGTATCTATGATCTAGCTCAGATAATATTGCAATCATATCACGGCGTGTCATTTTTCAACTGCGCTAAAAGTGTTACTATTATGCACCCTCGAGGATAACGTGTTGCTAAAAGCAATTATTTAGGCTTAAAAGCACGCTATCATTATCGTTAGTTTATCAGATTTTTATAAGTGGTTATTAGCAAGTATGGCAAAAAAAAGTAAATTCATGTCGTGGCTCGGTTTTGGCAAGTCAGATAAAAAACAAGCAGAAGCTGATAAACAACAAGCATTAGCAAAAGAGCAGGCAGAAAAAGCCGAGCAAGAACGTTTAGCTGCAGAGCAAGCTGAGGCAGAGCGTTTACAGGCTGAAGCAGAAGCCGAGCGTATAGAACAAGCTCGAATTGCAGCTGAACAAGATCGTTTAGCACAAGAGCAGGCAGAAAAAGCCGAGCAAGAACGTTTAGCTGCAGAGCAAGCTGCGGCAGAGCGTTTACAAGCTGAAGCAGAGGCCGAGCGTTTAGAGCAAGAGAAACAGGCGCAAGCACAGCGCGCAGCGGCAGAAGAAAAACAAGCGATTGAACACGCTAATGCAGAGCTATTAGCTAAACAGCAGGCAGATGCAGAGCAACAAAGACAAGAGCAAGCCAAACGTTTAGCAGAACAAGAAGCGCAAATGCAGTTAGAGCAAGAGCGCATTGCAGCAGAAAAAGCTGAGAACGAGCGTTTAGAACAACAGCGTATTGCAGCAGAACAAGCTGAGAACGAGCGTCTAGAACAACAGCGTATTGCAGCAGAGCAAGCTGAGAACGAGCGTTTAGAACAACAGCGCATTGCAGCAGAGCAAGCTGAGAACGAGCGTTTAGAACAACAGCGCATTGCAGCAGAGCAAGCTGAGAACGAGCGTTTAGAACAACAGCGCATTGCAGCAGAGCAAGCTGAAAATGAGCGTTTAGAACAACAGCGCATTGTAGCAGAACAAGCTGAGAACGAGCGTTTAGAACAACAGCGCATTGCAGCAGAGCAAGCTGAAAATGAGCGTTTAGAACAACAGCGCATTGCAGCAGAACAAGCTGAGAACGAGCGTTTAGAACAACAGCGTCTGGCTGCTGAAGAGGAGTCTGAACGCCTAGAGCAACAGCGACTGACCGCAGAGCTTGCAAAGGAAGAAGCTATAAAAGCGGAAAAACCTAAAAAAGAAGGTTTTTTCTCTCGCCTCAAAAAAGGCTTACTGAAAACACGCGTTAATATTGGTTCTGGCTTTGCCTCAATTTTCAGCGGTAAAAAAATTGACGATGAGTTATTTGAAGAATTAGAGACTCAGTTACTCACTGCCGATCTTGGTGTTGATACCACAATGAAGCTAATCGATAGCCTGACCGACGCCGCTGATCGCAAGCAGCTTAAAGATGGTGATGCGCTTTATGAATTAATGAAGCAAGAAATGGCAACTATGCTGAAAACAGCAGAGCAGCCTTTAGAAATACCAGCAGACAAAAAACCTTTCGTTATCCTTATGGTAGGTGTAAACGGCGTAGGTAAAACCACCACCATTGGTAAAATGGCGAAACAATTTCAAAACCAAGGTAAATCGGTAATGCTTGCTGCCGGTGATACATTTAGAGCCGCAGCAGTAGAGCAGCTTCAAGTTTGGGGTGAGCGTAATAGTATTCCTGTTATAGCTCAGCACACTGGTGCTGATAGCGCCTCAGTGGTATTTGATGCCTTTCAAGCCGCTAAAGCGCGTAATGTTGATGTGTTAATTGCCGATACAGCAGGGCGCTTGCAAAATAAAGATAACTTAATGCAAGAGCTTGAAAAAATAGCCCGTGTGATGAAAAAAGTAGACCCAGATGCACCGCATGAAGTGATGCTGACAATTGATGCTGGCACAGGCCAAAATGCTATTAGCCAAGTAAACTTATTTAACCAATGTGTAGGTCTAACGGGTATCACACTATCAAAGCTTGATGGCACCGCTAAAGGCGGGGTTATTTTTGCCGTTGCTGATAAGTTTAATATTCCTATTCGTTACATTGGTGTAGGTGAAAGTATTGATGATTTACGCACCTTCAAGAGCGATGACTTTATTGACGCGCTATTTAGCCAAGATGAGGACGACGTTTAATTTACCAAAAGGGAGCCTGCTCCCTTTTTAATTGCAAGGAATACCAATTGCGTTAGGACGTTTAATGAGGTTGGCATAATAAAAAAATGATAAATTTTCAGCAAGTAAGTAAAACCTATGCCGGTGGGCATCGCGCGCTTGAAAAAGTGAGTTTTCATATAAAACCAGGCGAACTGGCTTTTTTAACGGGCCACAGTGGTGCCGGTAAAAGTACACTTTTAAAGCTTATTAGCTTGATGGAACGCCCTTCTGCGGGCAATGTGTTTATCAATGGCGTGGATTTAAATAAGTTAAATTCACGACAAATTCCGTATGCACGCCGCGACATTGGTATTATTTTTCAAAATCATCGTCTATTAGAACGATACACGGTGTTCGATAACGTTGCTTTGCCCTTAATTATTGAAGGGACTCACCACAAGCAAATTGCCAAGCGTGTGCATGGTGCGCTCGATAAAGTGGGCTTGTTAGATAAAGTACGCTGTCACCCCTCCACACTCTCTGGCGGTGAGCAGCAACGTGTAGGGATTGCACGAGCCATTGTTAATTCTCCTCCTATACTATTAGCTGATGAACCTACCGGTAATCTTGATCCTGAGTTATCGATGGAAATATTACGCCTGTTCGAAGATTTTAATAAGCATGGCACCACGGTTTTAATTGCCACCCATGACTTGGGGTTAGTATCACGAATGAAGTATCGTAGCTTAACGCTTCATGATGGGCGGATGAGCCAAGATCCACTGGCTGAGGGTGTATTATGAGTTTACTGTTCAAAAGCCGTCAAAATAGTAATGATAAACAAAAAAAATCCGTATTCTCTGGCGGTTACTTTTTCATTATTAATATTTTTCGCCAAGGTGTGTACAGTCTTGGGGAAATGTGGCGCACGCCATTAGCCTCTATGATGACCATTGCTGTACTGGGTTTGAGTTTAACCTTGCCCGCAACGTTATACTTAGTGGTTAAAAATGTTCAGCAAGTGAGCAGTGGTTTTGAGCAAGCCAGCGAAATATCCTTGTTTGTAAAAGAGGGTATGAGTGAGCAAGAAACGCAAACTTTAGTTAAACGCTTAGCGCTATATCCTGAAATACAAAGTGTGACTTTTATTTCTCGCACTGAGGCTTTGGATGAATTCAAAGAAATGTCTGGGTTTGGTCAAGCTTTAGAATACCTAGATAGTAACCCATTACCGAATGTGGTTTTAGTTACACCAACCCAGCGACATAGCCAACCTAATGCGGCTAAGCTATTGCTTAAAAAACTTGAAGGTGAACGCGAAGTTGATTTTGGTAAGCTTGATATTGCTTGGCTTGAACGTTTAAATGCATTACTCAGTTTGTTAAAAGAAAGTGTAATTACGATTGCGCTATTATTACTGACCTCAGTGACGCTTATTATAGGCAACACAATTCGTTTATCTATTATGGATAAAAAAGAAGAAATACAGGTAATGAAGCTCGTAGGGGCAACTAATACCTTTATTCATGCCCCCTTTTTATGGACTGGCATTTGGTATGGCGTGATTGGCGGATTGTTTGCTTTTATTTGCGTAGCATTAATGATGTGGTGGCTATCTGCTGCGGTAAGCAGTGTTGCAGGGATATATCAAACCAGCTTTACGCTAATAGGGCTTAGCCTTAATGAATTTGGCGCGTTGGTATTGTTGGCCACTAGCTTAGGCTTTATTGGTTCTTACTTATCGGTTAACCGTTACATCTCAGAAATAGAACCCGATAAGGTTTAGGGCACTAATATAATTCTTAAAACTGTCATGTTTTAAGTTTAAAATTATAAAAAAGCCAAAGCAAAAAGATTAATCTTTGCTTTGGCTAAATCAATTCATAGGTTATTCAGTCGCCTAGTGTAGACTGACTTAACACTAAAAAAACCACTTGATTTATGATTCAAAAAAGTTTTAAATTCAAGTTAGCACTCTTACTAAAAGAGTGCTAAGATGGTTTCAAATGTTTATCACCGAGGTGAAAAATGAGTAAAGATTTATACGCAATGGCACTTACAGTTGGGCAACAAAGCGCAAGTATGGATGGCTATCTTCAAGCTGTTAGTACTATTCCTATGCTTAAAGTTGAGCAAGAGCAGGAACTTGCAAAAAAACTTCAGGAAGAAGGCGATCTTAGTGCTGCAAAGCAACTCATTATGTCGCATTTGCGCTTTGTAGCGCACATAGCTAAAAGCTACTCGGGTTACGGGTTACCACAAGCTGATTTAATTCAAGAGGGTAACATTGGACTGATGAAGGCAGTAAAACGTTTTGACCCATCAGTGGGTGTACGTTTGGTTTCATTTGCGGTTCATTGGATCAAAGCCGAAATTCATGAGTTTGTGCTTAAAAACTGGCGTATCGTAAAAGTTGCGACAACCAAAGCGCAACGTAAACTGTTTTTTAATCTTCGTAAAAACAAAAAACGTTTAGGCTGGTTTAACCAAGCCGAAGTTAGCACAGTAGCGAGCGAGCTAGGTGTGAGTGAAAAAGAAGTTCGTGAAATGGAGTCGCGTATGAGCGGCCAAGACATGGGCTTTGACTTAACAGGCGACGATAACGACGATGCGCCAACGAGTACTTACTCACCAGTGCAATACTTAACGGATGGTTCTGCTGATTTAGCTGACGACATTGAACAGCAACAATGGCAAGAGCAGTCGCATACGCGATTATTTAGCGCTTTGAAAACCCTCGATGAGCGTTCTCAAGATATCGTTAGCGCACGCTGGTTGTCAGATGATAAAGCAACACTGCAAGAGTTGGCTGAAAAATACAGCGTATCAGCAGAGCGTGTTCGCCAGCTGGAAAAAACAGCAATGAAAAAATTACAAAGCGCGATGAGTTAATCGTACTTAAAAAGTTATAAAGCCCTGCATGAAAATGCGGGGCTTTTTTTTAGTTAAAAAAAGAGGTTAACAAAAAGTATCTTTTTTCTTATTTTGCTTACCTCTAGTCACATCTGTATATCTTTTAATTAAATATACCCTAGTTAAAGTTAATGAATAAGTTTGGTTTTAATTTAAATACATGATTTTAGTTTGTTTTTAATTTGGGTATATGAAAATATTCGCGCACCTGAGCGACTTGTCGTTCAAACCGTAGCCTAAATTAAATTATTAATTGCTGTGCTTATTGCCTTTCAATTTCATTTAACGCGAGTATTTACACTCAATATGAACTCATATTCACTAAAGAAAAAGATCTTGCTATCGGTGGTTCTTGCCCTAGCCGTTATTATTGTATTGCTATCGTGGAATAGCTACACCTCTCAAAAAGCGTTACTGTTAAAAAGCAGTATTGATAATGTAAGTCAATCTGGTAAGCAACAAGCTGCGAGTATTGAAGATTGGCTAGCTAGTCGTCAGCAGATCATAGAGTCAGTTGCGAGTAAGGTTGAGGGCAATACGCTCAGCGCATTACAGCAAGCTCAAGTGTCTGGTGGTTTTCAATTAACTTACTTTGGAGATAGTATCGGGAAAATGACTGACTCTGATCCAAGTATTGATCGAACCGGCTACGACCCGCGCACTCGTCCATGGTATAAACAAGCACAGCTGAAAAATGGCACCGTAATTACCAAACCTTATTTAGATACTGCGTTTAATCAGTTGGTTGTTTCTATTGCTAAAACCACACAAAGTGGCGTGGTAGCGGGTGATTTATCGATTGAGTCTTTAGTTAATGATGTTAATACTATGTCTTTACCGGCAAATGGCTATGCCATCATGATGCATCAAGATGGCACTGTGATTGCCTATAAAGACACTAAAAAAGTAATGGCAGATATTACGCATATTGACTCGAAAATAAATCACCAATTCATTTTATCTAATAGTCAAAACGGTGAATTTACTCCCCTTTATTTTAAAGATGAAGGGCGAGAGAAGCTAATCTGGGGTGAAAATATAAATAATACCGATTGGCAGTTGCTATTTGTATTGGATAAAGAAACCTTAGAGGCACCGCTAATTAGTTTATTAGTAACTCAACTCGTATTAGTCAGTGTGGCACTTTTGTTGAGCGTGTTGGCTATTTCATGGTTATTAAGTGTGTTGCTTGCGCCGTTAAGCCGAGTATCACAAGCGTTATCAACAATTGCTGATGGTAACGGTGATTTGACCCAGCGTATTAGTGTTGATACACAAGATGAAGTTGGGGTACTGGCTGATAGTTTTAATCGCTTTGTAAGTAGCCAGCATGAGCTTATAAGCCATATTCGCCAGTTAGCTACTGATCTAGATTTTGATGCAGAGAAAAGCTTAATCACCAATCAAAACAGTGTCAGTGAGTTGCAGCGTCAGCAGCAAGAAGTGGCGATGGTTGCCACTGCGGTCACAGAAATGGCGAGTGCAACCCATGAGATTGCTGCTAATGCCGAAAATACCGCGACGGCATCACAGCAGTCAGCGCAAAGTAGCCGTGAAGGTAAGCTGTTAGTTGATAAAACCAGAAATACGATTAATTCACTTGCGGGTGAAATAGACCAAACAACCACCGTCATTGGCGAACTAAGCTTACATGCTCAGGCTATATCGAGTATTTTGACTACCATTCAAGAAATTGCTGAGCAAACAAATCTCTTAGCACTCAATGCCGCAATAGAGGCTGCCCGTGCTGGTGAACAAGGGCGTGGCTTTGCAGTGGTTGCCGATGAGGTGCGTGTACTATCAAGAAGAACGCAAAACTCCACAGCAGAAATTTACACCACCATAGAAACCTTACAAAATACGACCAAAAAAGCAGTGAGCTTGATGGACAGCAGTAAGGGGTATGCTAACAATAGTGTGGATGATGTTAATGCAGCAGCTCATGCACTAGAGGAAATCACCTTAGCAGTGAATGAAATTTCTGATATGGCGGGTCAAATAGCGGTTGCAGCAGAAGAGCAAACGCAAGTGACTAATGAAATTACTCGAAATACGGTCGCCATTAAAGATGTAACCGATGAAATTACTACCTCAGCAACTGCGCATTTAAGCCAAGCTGAAGTATTAAAAGACAGAGCTACAGATTTAAATGCCAAAGTAGCGACGTTTATTTTATAAATATAATGCGTTTAAGTGAGTTAAATTAACTGATGGGTTAGGGGGGTTACTTACCCCATCAGTTTAATGAAATAGCTTCTTGCTGAGCTATTTGTACATATTTACGTTCGACCAGTTGCGATACTGGCACAAGTTCAAATCCTTGCTCACTTAATTGCGGCAAAGCGTGGCGTAAAAAATCGATGGTTTCGGGATAGGGATGCGCTATTGCAATGGCAAATTGATACTTAGTTGCTTTTGATTTTAGCTCTTCTAATCTTAATTGTAGTTGCTCTGTGGTCGTTATATTGTCTAAAAATACATGTCGGCTAATGTTTTCCACTCCCAAAAAGTTGGCTGCATTCTGAGCTTGGCTTAATTCAGTTGTACGGCTATCAAGAAAATACAGCTGGCGTTTTTTGAGTACTTCCATGGTCCATTTCATTGCTTGGCTTTGTTGAGTCAGCGCAGAGCCCATATGGTTATTAACTCCTTTAACTTGCGGTAAACTGGCCAGCGCATTCCCGAGCGTTTGTTGAAGTTGTGCTTTATCCATATTTAAAGTGAGCGCACCAGGCCCGAGTTTTTTACCATTTAAAGCCTGCATAGGAACATGCAACAGGAGCTCTTTATTTGACTGACTAGCAAGGGTTGCAAATATTTGAGAATAGGGGGTGTGGGGCAATATTGAATAGGACAACTGCCCAGGTAAACTCAGGAATTCTAAATCACGTTGATGATAACCTATGTCATCGATCACTATGGCTATTTGCTTGGCTTTAACAGCACTCGATGTTGCAAATAAGGCTAAAAACAGCCCAGCTAACACCATTAAATTTATAGTTTTCACGTTTTATAATTTTTATTATCTTTGTCGTGTTTAAAATAATTTACCGAATTTAGTGCATGTTGAGTAGCTGTTTTGCCTTGGTTAACTGGATATCGGCTAAATCTTCAGTGCTAAAAACGGTGTTTTGTTCTAATTGTTCATTTTTTATTATAACGGCTTTATTTGTTTGTGGAAGCGTTGTTTGATTAATCGCCACATTCGGGGTCACGCCAATACCTTCAATCGATTCACCTGATGGCGTAAAGTAGCGTGCGGTAGTTAGTTTTAAGGCGGTATCACCATCGCCTAATGGAATGAGTGATTGTACCGACCCTTTGCCAAATGACTGACTCCCCACTATTTTTGCACGCATATTTTCTTTTAGTGCTGCAGCCAGTATTTCTGCTGCAGAGGCTGAGTTTTCGTTAATCAGTACAACAATAGGTGCGCCTTTTAAAATATCGCCGCGTTTAGCGTAAAACGACTGATTAGAATCATAAAAACGTCCTTTGGTTGTTACTATTAGACCATCTTGTAAAAAGAGATCTGCCACAGCAACCGCGCTTTTTAAAGTCCCGCCAGGGTTATCTCGTAAATCAATAATCAGGCCTTTTAATGCGTGGCCGTAATGGTTTTGCATAGCGGCTATTTGTAAGGCAACTTCATGCAAGGTGTGGTTTGAAAAGGTATTTATAGCAATATAACCGCTACCAGCATCAAGTAGTTGCTTAGTTACACTGGCCAGTTTTATTTGTTTTCTGCTGAGGTTAAATATGAGCGGTTTTAGATTGTTATTTCGGATAATACTTAGTTGTACTTTATTGTTGGGGCTGTCTTTAATTTGCTGCGCGACTATATCAATAGGACTATTTTTAATCTGCTGATTATTAACTGCTGTAATAATATCGCCAGCTCGCAGGCCGACTTGTTTAGCAGGCGAATTATTAATTACTTTAACAATCGTGGTGCGCTGCTCAATATTTTTGACCTCAATGCCTAAGCCAGTATAGCGACCATTGGTATTATCAAATAACGCATTTAGCTCATTTTTATCTAAATATTTAGAGTAGGGATCGAGTTTAGAGTATAAGCGTTCAAATTGAGAGGTGTTGTATTCAATGTATTCACTGTTATGCAGTGCTAAATCATCAACGTAGTAGGTATGAATATTAAACAGTATTTCATTTATTTTTTGGCTTTCTAAATCTTTGACCGAACTGGCATGAGCATTATTTATAAAGCCAAAAAGTGCCAATAAAAAAAATACCTGCAAACAAAACCAAAATATTGATTTTTTTTGTGATACTTTTTTTTGGCAAATGTGTGTGTTTATCATAACTGCCTCTACTAGGATGCAGTTATTTTAAGATTAAATACGTCTGCACCATTTTATGGGATTAACAGCACGCCCTTTGTGGCGTATTTCAAAGTATAGACCAGAATCGGCTTGTCCACCGCTTTGCCCAACTAAAGCAACGCTTTCACCCTCTCTGACCATATCACCCACATCTTTGAGTAAGGTTTGTGCATGCCCGTATAAGCTCATAAAGCCTTCACCGTGGTCCACAACAATCACCCAGCCGTAACCTTTTAACCAATCTGCAAATACCACCTGACCGTTATGAATGCTATTTACTGAAGTGCCCTCTGCAGCAGAAATTAACACGCCTTTCCAATTAATTCCGCCGTGCTTACGTTGGCCAAACTTGTGCGTTAGTTTGCCTTTACTCGGCCAGCTTAATCTTCCTTTATTTTTATTTAGGCCCAATAGCTCAATTTTTGTGGTTTTTTCTTCTTCAAGTTCTTTAATAGTTGCGATCAGCGTTTGTTCGTTCTCTTCTAAGTAACTAATTGAATTTTTTGTTTTATTTAACTGCTGTTTTAGATTTTTTAGGCTGGCTTGGCGCTCATTTTTAGCGTCAAGAAGCGCTGCTTGTCGCCTTTTTTGTTCATCAAATAAAGCAACTAACTTTTCTTTTGTTTTTTCAAGCTCAGCTTGGTTTTTCGCAATTTCTATTTGCAGCGCTTTAAGTTCATCAAGCTGCTTTATGCGGGCTTTATTTAAGTAGTTGTAATAGCTAAGCGTACGTTCAAATTTAGCGGTATCTTCTTGGTTAAGCAGCATTTTTGAATAGTCATCACTACCTGCCATATAAGCACTTTTTAACTGTGCTGCTAACACACGCTGAAATTGGGCTTGTTGTTTTTCAAGCTTTACCGCGCGTTGTTGTTGCTCTGCTTGCTGTTGTTGTGTTTTTTTAACGGATTGCTCAGCCATATTGAGTGCTTTAGCGTTTTTCGCTATAGCGAGTTCATGTGCTTTTAGCTTTTGCTGCTGTTTAGCTATTTCTTTTTGCTGTTGTTGATATTCAGCTTGGCTTTGCTCTAAAGCCACTTGCACTTGGGATAGGTCTTTTTTAGTACGATCTTCATTAGCCACGGCAACGCCAGTGACTAATGAATGCAGTACACAAATACACGCAATGACGCGGTATGCGCTTTTTTTCATAGGTTATTTCAACACCATAATTGGCGACCCTGTCATTTCTGCAGGTTGCTCTAACCCCATTAAATGCAGTATGGTTGGGGCAACATCGCTCAAGGCTTTGCCTGAATAAGCTTGTGCATCGCGACCTACATAAATAAATGGCACGGGCTCACTGGTATGTGCTGTGTGCGCTTGGCCTGTTTTAAGGTTTGCCATTTGCTCTGCATTGCCATGATCGGCGGTAATAAGTGCTTCGCCGCCATATTCTTTCAATGCATCCACTACACGGCCAATACAGTTATCTACTGCCTCACAGGCTTTAACTGCAGCCTCAAATACACCTGAATGACCGACCATGTCGCCATTAGGGTAGTTACAAATAATGGCATCGTATTTTCCACTTTTTATTGCTTCTACTAGCTTATCGGTAAGCATTTTTGAGTTCATTTCTGGCTGCAAATCATAAGTTGCAACCTGAGGTGATGGAATAAGTTCACGGGTTTCGCCGTCAAACTCATCCTCTCGTCCACCACTGAAGAAAAAGGTAACATGAGCATATTTTTCAGTTTCAGAAATGCGCAGTTGAGTTTTACCTTGTTTTTCAAACCATTCGCCAAGTACGTTATTAAGCGGCGTGGGGCCAAAAGCAACAGGCGCATCTATATCGGCTGCGTATTCAGTCATCATCACAAAGCCGCTAAGCTCAGGCGATTTTTTCTTATTAAAGCCGTCAAAGCCTGGTTCTACAAAGGCGCGAGTGATTTCGCGTGCGCGGTCTGCTCTAAAGTTTGCAAATATAATGGTGTCGCCATCATTTACTTTTACAGATTCGCTGCCTTTAGGAGTGATCGTGCTGGCTGCTACAAATTCGTCATTTTCATCGCGCTCATAAGCGGCATTTAGTGCACTTACGCCTTCTTCATAATCAAAATCGCCTTCACCTAAGGTGATTAAATTATAGGCTTTTTCAACACGATTCCAGCGGTTGTCTCTGTCCATGGCATAGTAACGGCCAATTAGTGAGGCTAAACGGCCACATTTGAGTTCGCTAAATAAGGCTTCAATACGCTCAATAGACGCTTTAGCACTACGCGGTGGTGTGTCGCGTCCATCTAAAAAGGCATGAAAGTACACCTCTTTAGCGCCGCGTTTTGCAGCCAGTTGTATACTGGCAACAATATGATCTTCGTGGCTATGCACGCCACCTGGACTTAACAGTCCCATAATGTGTACAGCTTTGTTGGCATGAACGGCTTTATCAATGTTTTCAACAAGTGCAGTAGTTGTATCAAATTCGCCATCATCAATGGCTTTGGTGATACGGGTAAAATCTTGATACACAATACGGCCTGCGCCTAAATTAACATGGCCCACCTCAGAATTACCCATTTGGCCATCAGGAAGACCGACATCTAAACCCGATGCTGAAATTAATGTATGAGGACGTGTGGCCCAAAGCTCATCTAATACAGGGGTGTTAGCAGCTAAAATAGCATTGCTTTGCTCATCTTCTCTGTATCCCCAGCCATCTAAAATCATTAATACCAGTGGTTTTTTATGCTCTGTCATAGTCACTCCTGAAAAATTAGCGTTGCTAAAATACACGCTAACATTAATGCCAACATGCCAAGTCTTAGCATACCGCGTTTTATAGCTAGGATCAGCAATGAAAAGAAGATATTAAAAATTTTCAATTAGGATTGGCTAAATCGAAAACTTTAAAGGGCTAGGTTATTTTTCAGTTAAAAAGAGCAGGGCATTGTGGCTTTCAAGCGTGCTTAAACTCGCATTTTTAGCTGATTTGGGTATACTTGCGCGGCTAATCTCTATTTTATTCAAGTATTGAATAGGGTTGTGGGGTAAGTTAAGCCTATCTTGTAGGTGAAAATTCAGAGTAGCCTAACAGCGCTCTATTGATTTGCTAATGAGTAACTGCTCATTGTGCAAGTGCAATTGGTAAGAATTTAAAATATCTAAAACATCCGTTTTAGTATGTAACTTTATAGTGGAAGTCGAATGGATCAATATATTGAATTTGTCTCAAACCATCCAATTCTAAGCCTAGCTTGGGTTGCGATTGCGTTTCTTATTATTAGTGGCGCAATAAAAAGTAAATTTTCAGCAATTCGTCAAATCAATCCTCAGCAGTTAACGTTACTTATTAACCGCGAAGACGGCCAGGTTGTTGATATGCGTGGGCAAAAAGAGTTTAAAACCGGCCATATTGCCGGTGCTGTGCACTTAAACCCAGAAAAAGCTAAAGAATCTGATTTCTCGACCCTTGAAAAGTATAAGAGCAAACCCATTATAGTGGTATGTGCTGCAGGCATGACTGCTTCAGGTGTTGCAACCGCAATGCATAAAGCAGGCTATGAACAGGTTTATGTTTTATCTGGCGGTATGGGTGCGTGGCAATCAGCAAGTCTGCCAACAACAAGCGGTCGCTAATATCTCTTAGCTAAACCGATTAAGGATTAATTATGAGTAACGTTGTTTTATACACCAAAGGATATTGTCCTTTTTGTCATCGCGCATTAGCGCTGTTAGACAGCAAAGGTGTAAAATACACAAATATTGATATTGGCGTTCAGCCAGAGCTTCGCGATGAAATGATCGCCAAAGCCGGTGGCGCAAGCACGGTTCCACAAATTTTTATCAACGATGAACACATCGGTGGCTGTGACGACATGATGGCACTAGAAGCGCAAGGTCACCTTGATGCTAAGCTCAGTGCTTAATTTAATTAATTATAATAAATAACAGGTTAGGAATAACAATGAACGAACAAAATCAAAACGCAGCAGCAGAAGCTGATGCAGGTGCACAGTTTACTATTCAACGTATTTATACTAAAGATGTATCGTTTGAAACGCCAAATTCGCCAGCTATTTTTCAAAAAGAGTGGGCTCCAGAAGTAAAATTAGATTTAGATACGCGCTCTAACAAGCTTGATGAAGGTGTTTACGAAGTTGTGCTTGCACTAACTGTAACGGCATCTATCGGTGAAGAAACTGCGTTTTTATGTGAAATTCAACAAGCAGGTATCTTTACGATTGCTGACGTTGAAGAAATGCAATTAGCGCACATGCTAGGTGCATTTTGCCCTAACGTGTTATTCCCATACGCACGTGAAGCGGTATCTAACTTAGTAAATCGTGGTACGTTCCCACAACTTAATCTTGCGCCAGTTAACTTTGACGCATTATTTGCACAGTACATGCAGCAACGCACAGCGCAAGCTGAGCAGGCTACAGCAGACGCTTAATTTATGAATACAGCCACATCAGCTGTTACTGTTTTAGGGGCGGGGTCGTATGGCACCGCCCTTGCTATTTGTTTAGCCCGAAATGGTCACAAAGTGACTTTATGGGGACGCAATAGCCAAGACGTTGCGACGCTTGCAGCTGAGCGAAAAAATCAACGTTACTTACCTGATATTCCTTTTCCTGACACCTTAATCCTTGAAGCAGATTTACAGCGTGCAACGCAAAGTAGCGATATTGTTTTGGTTGTTGTGCCAAGCCACGCATTTGCTGACACATTAAAGCAAATCAAACCTGCTTTGCGCCCAAATGCAAAAATAGCATGGGCCACCAAAGGACTAGAGCCAAATACTGGGCGTTTGTTACAAGAAGTAGCAGTGCAAGAGCTAGGTGAAGAGGTGCCATTAGCGGTGCTTTCTGGGCCAACCTTTGCCAAAGAAATGGCGATGGGATCACCAACTGCAATTTCGGTGTCATCAACATCATCGGCATTTGCTAAACAAATAGCCGATTTATTGCATTGCGGGCGCTCGTTTAGGGTGTATAACAATGATGATTTTATTGGTATACAGCTAGGTGGTGCGGTTAAAAACGTGATTGCCATTGGTGCGGGAATTTCTGATGGAGTGGGGTTTGGTGCAAATGCTCGTACCGCGCTTATTACTCGTGGTTTAGCAGAGTTGTCGCGTTTAGGGTGTGCACTGGGTGCAAAACCTGAAACCTTTATGGGTATGGCCGGGTTAGGTGATTTAATTCTGACCTGTACCGATAACCAATCGCGCAATCGCCGTTTTGGTTTAGCCTTAGGCAAAGGTGAGAGTGTTGATGATGCCATTGCATCAATCGGCCAAGTGGTTGAAGGCTTTAGAAATACCAAAGAAGTGTACTTACTAGCTCAACGCGCTGGTGTTGAAATGCCAATTACCGAGCAAATATACAAAGTACTCTATGAAAATAAAGACATGAAAGCAGCTGCTATGGCGCTATTAGGTCGTGAACAAAAGTCAGAATAAATGCTTCACTATTCTTTAATAATAAAAAACCGACATAATGTCGGTTTTTTATTATTGGTAAATAATTACTGCGCGTTTACAAAGCCAAGCTGGCGCCAAGATTCATACACAAACACAGCTACTGCATTAGACAGATTCATACTGCGACTATCGGCTTGCATAGGTATACGCACGCGTTGCTCGTTTGGCAGTGCTTGAATCATGTCATCAGGTAAGCCTCGGGTTTCTGGTCCGAATACTAAGCAATCACCCGCTTCATACTGTGCTTGGTGATGAAATTGGCTACCTTTAGTGGTGCAAGCATACACTTTTTTAGGTTGGCACTTTTCTAAGTAAGCATCAAATGAGGCATGGCGTTGTACATGGCTAAATTCGTGATAGTCAAGTCCAGCGCGTTTTACACGTTTGTCATCCCACTCAAACCCTAACGGTTCAATTAAATGCAATGAATAGCCAGTATTGGCACATAAACGAATGATATTCCCGGTGTTAGGCGGAATTTCAGGTTGGTATAAAACAATATCTAGCACAATAAGCCCTATAAAATCTTTAATTTGACTGGCTCAGTATACACGAACAATGAATAAAAAATGATATACTACAAACATTAAATACATCTTACACTTGGACAGATACGTGCATAATCGCAGTTATGAATTTTGGGTCAAAGCTTCAAGCATAGTGACCATGGTCATGGTGAGCCTAATGATTGCGACCAAAGTATGGGCTTGGCTGGCGTCGGGTTCGGCGTCGATGCTTGGCTCACTCACTGATTCATTAATGGATATTACCGCGACGCTAATGAGCTTTTTAGTTTTATCGTATGCACTGCGTCCTGCGGATGATGACCACCGGTTTGGTCACGGTAAAGCGGAGGCGCTTGCAGGGTTAGGCCAAGCTGCATTTATTGCGGGCTCGGGCTGTTTATTAATGTTTCACGGTATCGAGCGATTAATAAACCCAGTAGAGCTTTCGCACTCATTATTAGGTGTATGGGTGAGTATTTTTGCCATTGCTTGTACCTTGGTAATTGTATTTGTGCAAAATAAAGTCGTAAAGCACACAGAATCAATCGCCATCAAAGCCGACTCCGTTCACTACAAGGGCGATTTAATTTTAAATGCGGCGGTATTGCTTGCTATTTTACTCGCCTACTATGGCGTACTGTATGCCGACCCATTGTTTGCTATCGGTGTGGCAGGTTATTTATTGTATAACAGTTGGGATATAGCAACCGAAAGTGCCTCGCATTTAATGGACAAAGAGCTACCCGATGAAGAAAAGCAAAGTATTTTTGAAATAGCGCGTAACCATAATGATGTTTATGGGGTGCACGGTATTCGCACTCGACAGGGCGGTAAAGTTAAGTTTATTCAACTGCATTTAGAGCTTGATGACAATTTACCGCTTATTCGTGCCCATAAAGTGGCAGATGAAGTGGAGCTGATGATCACTCAGCAATTTGAATCTGAAGTTGATATTTTGATTCACCTAGATCCGCTGTCGCTTAGTAGTTAACCTATTGAATCACAAAATTTATAAAGGCTTGTTAGCAATGGTTGGCGAATTTCGTCCCGCTCAAAAAACAGCTCGTGCTTAGCCCCTTTAAACTGCTTTATTAGGGTGTTTTTATGTCGGCTTGCAAGCTTATGCTGGGCTTGGTTATCAACCACTTCGTCATTTTCTGCGCTGGCTATAAATAACGGGGTTGTTATGGATAGTTTATCGAGCGCTTTAATAAATGAAAAAACAGTATGCAGCCAGCCATAGGTAACACCGCCTAATTGTAATAGTGGCGTTTGCTGATAAGTTGCCCTAAATTGATCATAGCGTATTTGGCTACTGGTTAAAGTGTTAAGCGCAAACTCTTCAGGTGTATAATCGCTTTGTCCTAACGCATAACACCCTGAGAACCCTAATAATGAAGCACTGGCGGCGATAAACTGTGCTACGGGTTTTGGTATTCCTTTGGTATGAATATCAAACATGGGCGCAGATAAAAACGCCCCACTAAAGTCATGTGAGTAACGTGCTAAGTAATCAAACGCAATAGCGCCGCCCATTGAATGGCTAAGCAGTAGTTTTTTACCTTGCCAATGCTGCTTTACCACCTCAAGATTGAATTGATTGAGATCGTGACTGTAATCTTCAAATTGTTTGACATAGCCTTTATGGGGGTTTTTTAATAACCGATAAGAGCGCCCTTGGCCTTGGTGATCAACAATAAAAACAGCATAATTATTACAATAAAGCTCCCAAAGCAGCTCTTTGTATTTATCGAGTCCTTCAATGCGCCCAGAGCTAATAACAATGGCAGTGTGAGCCTGTTTAGGCTTAGCGTAAGCATAAAATAATTTACCGGCAGCCGTGCTTAAATAGGCTTTTTTGAGTGTATTAGTATAAAACTCATTAATGGCAGGCAGGTTATTTTCAAGCTCGCTTTCATTGCTATAAAACATGGTCTCTCTTTTGTATTGGTAAGCTTATCTCAACGCATAATCCGCCAGCGTCCTTATTTGATAAAGCTAAATTTCCGCCGTGGGCAATCACCGCATTTTTTGCAATGGCTAAACCCAGCCCAGTGCCGCCGCTGACTCGGTCGCGGGCGTCTGATTGCCTAAAAAATGGCTCACATAGTTTATCAAGTTGCGCTGCGGGAACGCCTGGGCCGTCATCACATATTTGTATAGTGATGATATCACTGTGTTTTAAGGTGATGCTAATAGTATGTTGTGCGTATTTAATTGCATTACGTAAAATATTTTCTAGAGCACTGGCAATCAGCATTTCGTCGCACTCTATATTTACCTCAGCATCACCTTGAATATGCAGCGTTTTATTGTGCTGTTTTGCTTCAAACTGAGCATCGTTAATCACATGGTCAACAATAACTTGTAACGACTGCGCCTGCAGTGATAAAGGTTGGCTATTGGCTTCTAAGCGCGATACCTGCAATACATCGGCTATCATTTTATCAAGTTGATTTGCTTCTTTTTCAATACGCAATAAATACGATTGGCTGGCCTCACTCGCTTGCATTTGCGCCAGCCCTGTGGCCATTTTTAAGCGTGTTAGTGGGGAGCGCAATTCATGGGATATATCGGCAAGTAAACGCTTTTGAGCGCTAAGTAGTTGCTCTAATTGATCAGCCATACGGTTAAAATCGCGTCCTAAAACTCCAAGCTCATCTTTTCGTTGACTATTTATTGCCGCGCGCGCACTTAAATCGCCATTTGAGAGCCTAATTGCGGCTTGTTTTAAACTATTTATAGGGGCAATTAAGTTACGACTAAATAAAAAGCTTAATGTAAGTGAGGCGATAATGGCGATAGAAATTTTTAACCAAACCGGCAACAATCTTAAGCGAATAAAGAGCGGTCGCTGTTGATTTATATCGATTTCATATAACTCAAATTCGCCTTCAGGTACTCGAATGCGCACAGGGCCAAAAGCTTGGTAATATTCAGTAAAAATAATTTGAGGTGGCATGCCTTCACTAAAGTTCAGTAAGCTAAAATCAATATTATTCTCAACTTTTTTACTGATCAAAAACTCATCGCTACTTAGTGAATTTAAATAAAGTAACTTGCGCTTACTCACACGTGGGTGAGTAATAATGTCATGAATAGAGCGCTTGTGTTTATGTGCGCTACGCTCGATACCTCGTGCCAAATATTCTAGGTTTTTTTGCATCGGCCCCTGTAGTGGATCATGGCTAATGGCGTTTATTAGTGAAATATTACTTAAGAAAAATAGCGCAGTAAAAGTGCCAATGATCGTTAGCCAAAACCAAGCAAAGACTTTAAAAAACAAATAATGTCGAGGGTGTCTTAACCAACTAAAACGCGTTAATTTACTCTCCTTGGATAAAGACATAACCCGTCCCTCGAATAGTTTTAATTTTTTCACCCGCGATATGCTCGGCTATTTTTTTTCGAATATTACTCACATGCATATCAATAGAGCGATCAAATGACGCTAAACGCCGTCCTAGTACCTCTTCGCTTATTTGCTCTTTGCTTATAACATCAGGGGCGTGTTTTACTAATAAAGCCAATATTTCGTATTCGGTACCCGTAAGCGTGAGTGTGGTGTTATTTACACTGGCTTCACGCGTGGCAAAGTTAATAGTAATACCGTTTAAAGAGAGCTTTTTATTATTGTTATTGCTTACACTATTAATGTGTTCAATACGGCGAGTAATAGCTTTAACGCGGGCAAGGAGTTCGCGGTGGTTAAACGGTTTTGGAATATAGTCATCAGCGCCGAGCTCTAAACCAAAAATACGGTCAAAGTCTTCACCTTTAGCGGTCAACATAATCACCGGCGTTAATTTACTTTGCCTGAGTTGTTTGAGTACTTCAAAGCCATCTATAGAGGGCAACATAACATCAAGTAATATAAGCGCGTAATCGTTTTGTAAAGCAAGCTCTAATCCTTGTTGGCCATCATGTGCGGTTTGTATGCTAAAGCCTTGTGCGCTCAGATACTCGCTTAATAGCTCACATAAACCGGTGTCATCATCAATCATTAATAGTTTCATACATTAAGCCTTACGCGCTGTTTTATGGTTTTATTTTACGCGTTTAATGTACTAAAAGTTAGTCTTTACATAACCTTTACACTGCTTTGCGTTACTTTGCATTGAGCCGGTTATAGTGGACACACTGGCTAGCAGCCAACAACCAACTCAATATTAAGGTGATGATTATGACTAAGATAAACACGCTATCAAAATTAGTACTTATATGTGGCTTAACAGCAGCAACGCTCAGTGCGGGCAGCGCACTTGCAAAAGATGATGGCCATAAACAAGGCCACTCTCAAGCACGCTTTTTACTCTCTGAGCGAGCAGCAGATAAACTGGCACTTACTGAAGATCAACAAACACAACTAAAAGCGATTTTTGAAACACAAAAAACACAGCTCCAAGCACTAAGAGGCGCTAATAAAGAAGCCCGTAAAGCAATACGTGAAGCGTATAAAGAAAAAAAAGAGGCGTTATTATCAGCATCAACATTTGATGAAAACGCAGCCAAAGAGCTACTTGGCGAGCGCCAAGTAAAAGCTGAGCAAATGGGATTAATTAAACTTAAAACGCAACATCAAATTTGGCAGGTCTTAAATGCTGAGCAACGTGAACAGCTTGAAAAAATGCAACAACGTAAAGATAAAAAGCATCGCAAACAAAGAGCATAGCGCTTTCAAGTAAAGCAAAAAGCCAGCTTTTAGCTGGCTTTTGTTTTTAAGTCGTTTTATTACTTAAAAAAGTCATCTTCGTTTTTTGCCATCATTGCTTCGATGTCTTCAATCATGTCTTGGCTGAACTCATCTGCAGATGTAATCGGCGCTGAAATTTTATTATTTTCAAACGACCATTCACCTAAATCAATAAGTTGGCAACGTTTTGAACAAAAAGGGCGATTCGGACTTTGTTCTGACCATTCTACTTTTGCTTTACAGGTTGGACAGTTAACCACTGTTGGCATAATTTACTCTCACATTAATATAGGCTTTGCGACTCAATTTATAATAAACAGCTAAGCTTTCTATTTAAAAACTAGTGACACGATTAATCTCAGCAAGTGAGGTCACACCCTCTGCAGCTTTACGAATACCCGATAAACGCAAATTGTTATATCCTGCTTTAAGTGATACCTCAGCAATTTCTAATGAGTTACCGCCGCGCATTATAATTTGGGCAATTTCAGGCGTAATTTTCATTACTTCGTAAATACCAACACGGCCTTTGTAGCCATCGGTACAGTTTTCACAGCCTTTAGGTGCGTATAAAACCATGTCTTGAATTTGTTGTTCACTAAAGCCTTGGCGTATAAGCTCTTCGCGAGGTAACTGCTCTGGTGTTTTACATTTAGAGCATAATCTTCGGGCTAAACGCTGAGCTATAATTAAACTAATAGAACTGGCCACATTATACGCGGGTACACCCATATTTAACAAACGAGTAATCGTTTCTGGCGCTGAGTTGGTATGCAGTGTTGACAGCACCAAGTGACCTGTTTGCGCCGCTTTAATTGATATTTCTGCAGTTTCTAAATCACGTATTTCACCCACCATCACCACATCGGGATCTTGACGTAAAAACGCCCGCAGTGCATTAGCAAAGGTCATATCTGCTTTAGTATTTATTTGTACTTGGTTAACCCCTTCGAGGTTAATTTCTACCGGATCTTCGGCGGTACTAATATTCCGCTCCGGCTGATTGAGTATATTTAAGCCCGTATACAAAGAAACCGTTTTACCTGAACCGGTTGGGCCGGTAACCAAAATCATTCCTTGCGGTTGCTCAAGTGCATCGAGGTATAGTTTTTTCTGCTCGGGTTCATAGCCTAATACATCAATACCTAGCATGGCACTGGATGAATCAAGAATACGCATTACAATTTTTTCGCCCCACAAAGTTGGCATGGTACTAACACGAAAATCAATGCTTTTACGCTCTGTTACCTTAAGCTTAATACGGCCATCTTGTGGTTTACGCTTTTCTGCAATATCCAGTCGCGACATTACTTTTATTCGCGCCGATAGCTTACTGGCCAATGTATTTGGCGGGCTGGCTACTTCGTGCAAAATACCATCAATGCGAAAGCGAATACGGTATTTGTGTTCATAAGGTTCAAAGTGTAAATCTGAGGCGCCTTTTTTTATTGCATCCATTAAAATTTTATTAATGTAGACAATTATTGGGGCGTCGTCTTTGTCATCGTCTTTAGGTGTGTGTTCCTTGTGCTGCTCAGAATCGAGTTCAGCGAACTCTTTAAATTCGTCTTCACTTAAATTTAAACTGCCAGTGGCATCGAGTAATTGCTCAATTTTGTTATCGAGCTGGACGTAGTCAACCACAACTACTTCGCACGATAAACCCGTGCTAAATTCAAAGTTTTCGAAGGCACCATAATCGGTAGGATCTGAGGCGGCAATATACACTTTTCTGCCTTTTTGTACCAAAGGCAAAATATGGTGTTTGCGGATCAGTTTTTCTTTAACCAGCTCAGCTGATATTTGTGCGACATTAAAATCTTTTAAATCAAAAAAAGGCACTCTAAATAAATCAATGCATTGCTCAGCTAAATCTTTGCTGTCTATTTTTCCACATTTAGAGATAAGCTCTGCAGTTGACGCAAAATCTTGCTGCCGTGTTTTTACGGTATCAGTATCAACCCGGCCGAGGGTAATAAATTTTCTTAATAACGGTGAGTTAATATTCATTGCGCACCTGATTTAATCCTTCTTTAGTCAGCAATTTATCAGAAAAAAGAAAGGAATACATTAATCGTACCAACGCAGCAGACAATTTACTGATAAAAATATCAGTAAATTGCGCTGCGATTGGGTTAATTTATTTATATTGTAGACTTAGCTTGCTGTAAATAATAATTATGCAGTTTAAGTAAGTCTTGTTTTACATCGCTTAGGTCGCGGTTATTATTTAAAATATCATCCGCTTTTTGTTGTTTATGCTCTCGAGACATTTGTGCGTCAATAATTTGCTCTGCTTGTTCAATGCTTATATTGTCGCGCTGTGTAGTACGTGTAATTTGCACCTCTTTGGGAACATCTATTAGCAAAGTACGATGACAGTAGCCATCAAGCCCATTTTCAAATAATAGTGGGGCAACTAACACCACGTAGTCGCTTTGCGCGTTTTTTAAATCAATAATAAGCTGAGTGCGTATTAATGGGTGCAGCAGGGCATTGAGCCATGTTTTTTGCTCAGGGTTACTAAAAATGCGCGCTCTTAGCTCGCCACGATTTAAAGCGCCATGTTCATCGAGTATATCATTGCCAAAATGCGCAATAATCGCTTTTAGGCCATCAGTGCCGGGTTCAACCACTTGGCGAGCCACTATATCTGCATCCACAATAGTAATTCCTAGTGCTGCCAACATATCGCTAACTGCGGTTTTACCACAGCCAATTCCGCCAGTTAGTCCCAATACCCAGTTATTTTTATGATGTTGTGTATTGCTCATAGTTAGTAGCCAATGAAATTAAAATAGCTGTTTTGCAGTTGCGTTCCCCATAGCATAGTGATCCAACCGGCTATTGCTAAGTAAGGACCAAAAGGAATGGGGGTTGCTTTGTCTTTACCTTGAATACTCAGTAGGGCAATGCCAATTACTGCGCCAACCACGCTTGAGAGCAAAATAATGGTCAATAACGATTGCCAACCTAGCAATGCGCCAAACACCGCAAGTAATTTAAAGTCGCCATAGCCCATGCCTTCTTTGCCGGTTATTAATTTAAACAACCAAAACACACTCCATAAGCTTAAATAGCCACATGCTGCGCCAATAATGGCATCGCTAGGGGCAATGGTATGACCCATAACTGAGGCGATTAGTGCTAACCATAAAAGTGGCAAAGTAAGCTGGTCCGGCAGTAGCATGTGATCAATATCAATAAAAGTCAGTGCTACCAACGCCCAAGTAACTACAATGTACAATAAAGCCTGCTCTGTAGCGCCAAAGGTGTAGGCAACCACTAAACTTAAAATAGCCGTAATAGCCTCAACGCTTGGATAACGAATTGAAATTGGGTTATCACAGGTTGCGCATTTACCTTTTAAAAATAACCAACTAATAATGGGAATATTTTGCCATGGCTTAATCGCCGCTTTGCACTTTGGGCAACATGAATTGGGTTTAACTAAGTTAAACGTGTCAGTAGTGTGTTCAGTGGTCTGTTTAGCCTTTGGGCTGGTTAGTTCATCGGCTAATAATAAGCGGCATTCAGTTTGCCATTCTTTTTGCATCATCACTGGCAAGCGATATATCACCACATTTAAAAAGCTACCAATACATAAACTCACTAGGCCAATCGTGGTTAAGTAAAACCATAAATGGCTTTGCATTGCGGTGGTGATATCAATAAAAAGACTTTGCATTTATTTTACCTAAAACTAAATTCTGTGTTGATAATACAGTGGTTTTATATAAGTGCAAAGTTAGGGTTAGGATGTTAGGTTAAGGTTAAGGTTAAGGTTAAGGTTAAGGTTAAGGTTAAGGTTAAGGTTAAGGTTAAGGTTAAGGTTAAGGTTAAGGTTAAGGTTAAGGTTAAGGTTAAGGTTAAGGTTAAGGTTAAGGTTAAGGTTAAGGTTAAAGGTGTTAGGTTCAAGGTTGATGTGACCCCGCAGCTCTTTACCCGTAGCCCGCTAACCAAAACTTAAAGTGCGCGGCATAAAGCCCGATTGTAAAACTATTTTGAACCACAGAGGGAGCAGAGGCGCTTCGCGCTACAAAGAGGAAAACCATTGATTGTCACTTTCTCTGTGTGCTCTGCATTCTCTGTGGTGAATAAATTACTTAAAATACGCGATTAAACAACTGAACCTAGTTGGAATATAGGTAAGTACATGGCAATAATTAAGCCACCGACTAATACACCGAGTACCGCCATTATTAACGGCTCAAGTAAGCTCGATAGGCCATCTACTGCGTCATCTACTTCTTGCTCATAAATTGTGGCAACTTTTGCCAGCATACCATCAAGCGATCCTGACTCTTCACCAATGGCAACCATTTGAATTACCATATCAGGGAATATTTTTGAATTACGCATCGCCCAGTTCATTTGATTACCTGAGCTTACCTCGGCTTTTATTTCTAAAATAGCATAACGGTAAACTGCGTTACCTGAGGCTCCAGCTGCAGAATCAAGCGCATCTACCAGCGGTACACCCGCAGCAAAGGTGGTCGATAAAGTACGCGCATAGCGCGCCACGGCGGCTTTATTTAAAATCATGCCGACAACTGGGAGCTTAAGTATGGCGCGGTCGGTAGCATCACGCAGTTTTAAACTTCTTAAATGTGCTTCTTTAAATATATAACCAAAGGCAACCACTGCAATGAGCGCTATCCACCAATTTGCTTGCATAAATTCAGAAATAGCAATTACAAATAATGTAAAAGCGGGCAGCTCAGCGCCAAAACCGGCAAAAATATCCTGAAATTGCGGTACTACAAATATCAGCAAAATAGAGGTAACAATCAGTGCTACAACCAATACTGCAATGGGGTAAAACATGGCTTTTTTAATTTTTGATTTTAGCGCCTCTGATTTTTCTTTATAAAGCGCAACGCGGTCAAATATTTTATCAAGCGAGCCCGACTGTTCGCCTGATGCCACTAAATCGCAATATAAATCATCAAAGTAACGAGGATATTTTCTAAGTGCGTTTGAAAGCGGCAACCCAGCTTTTACTTCATCACCAATAGCGCCCATGAGCTTGCTTACACTTTTATTGGTAGAGCCTGAACCTATCATTTCTATGGATTGTATCAGTGGTACACCCGCCATTAGCATAGTGGCAATTTGCCTTGTCACTAAAGCAATATCTTTTGGGGTGATTTTTTGTACGCTTTTTATGCCAAATAGTGGTTTGGCTTTACGTTTTACTTTTGAGGGGGTAATGCCTTGTTTGCGTAATTGGGCTTTAACTAAAGCAATGCTAGATCCCGTGAGCTCACCTTCCAGCCTTTTCCCTCTAGCACTAACACCAACCCATTGAAAGGTTTCGTTTGATTTTTCATTCTTATTACTCATAAATAAATAGCTTTTTATTGATTTAGTTGCAGGCTATAGCGGGTTCGGATGAAGGATAGATTAAAAAAGTGGGTAATAGTATTACTATTACCCTAGTGAAGGCTCACGTTAGTTTACTGGGTACAATTACCAGGAACAAACTTCGCTTCAAGAGTTGCATCAGCTGCACAAGTCCAAACACCGTCAACTGATCTGTTGAGTGTTAGGGTTTTGCCATTAATTTTTCCTGCATTACTGTTCTTCATAGTACACTCGATTGCAGTAGAACCTGTAATGCCAATGGTGCAATATGTCCCGCCGTTAGCTGTTTGGCCGATAAACCCAGCATCAGTAGATGTTATTGATGGGGCTTTACCTTCATTTACAGCAACCTCAAATTGCGTTTTTAAAGATGTTACCTCAGCATAAGCAGACCCGACTTGTGATTTAGCTGTGTAGTCTTGATACTGCGGCAGTGCTACTGCTGCTAAAATCCCGATGATTGCTACTACAATCATTAATTCAATTAGGGTGAAACCCTTTTGGTTTTGTTGTGTCATTGTTTGCATGTTTCCTCTCCTAAAGGATAATGTTGTGGTAAGCCAAACGGGTATAAGTTTATAAACTGTAACTTATGTTGTTCACTTAACCTGTTACTACAAAAATAAAATCATTTTGCCAAATTTAGTGCTATGTTCAAGCGGTAAAATATTGGCCTTTAAAACACACTGCATGGCGGTTATTCGTTAATTTGTCCCTTACTTGAGCATAAACTTATCTATTAAAAGTTAGTTATAACCCGCGTAAGTTACAAGCTAATTATAAAAATAAACCCTATCGCTTATTTTTACTCTGTCCCTTATAAATACCTTTTCACTCTTTATAACTAATTAAATATTTAAAACTAGTCAATATGAACGAGTCTAACACTGTTTATTGCGCTTTTGTATGTAAAAAATTTATAAAAAACGCATTAATTTAATAACTTGTTACAAATAATCCATTTGAATTATTTAATGCCCTTTTTTAAAAGCTGTCAATCAATTAGCGCAAGAATATATAAATAAATTTTACATTATTTACTCAAATCGCATCGATAAATCGATTGATTGTAAATTTTTTGTAAGTGCGCCGCTTGAGATAAAGTCGACCCCTGCTTGCGAGTATGCTTTTAGTGTTTCTAGGGTCATATTGCCCGACACTTCAAGTTTTGCGCGCTTATTTGTAATGCTAACTGCTTGGCGTATTTGCTCTGGATTAAAATTATCTAACATAATAATGTCGGCGCCTGCGTTAATGGCTTGCTCTAGCTCATCAAACGATTCAACTTCAACCTCTATAGGTTTATCGGCATGATTTAGCTTAGCTTGAGTAACCGCGTTATTAATTCCTCCACAGGCCGCTATGTGGTTTTCTTTAATTAAAAACGCATCAAATAAACCAATTCGGTGGTTTGCACCGCCGCCACATTTAACTGCATACTTTTGTAGCGCTCTAAGTCCTGGAATAGTTTTACGGGTATCGAGCAGTTGCGTGCTAGTACCGCTTAACTCTTTTACATAATGCGCTGTAGTTGTGGCTGTGCCAGAAAGCGTTTGTACAAAGTTAAGTGCGGTGCGCTCGGCTGTTAAAATAGCGCGAGCAGAACCTGATGCAGTAAATAAAGTGCTATTGGCACTGACAAAGTCGCCGTCGTTCACGCATATATTTACAACCACGCTTGGGTCGACTTGTTTAAACACTTCAATGATTAGGTCTTTACCACAAAAGATGCAGTCTTCACGGGTGATCACTTTCGCATTGGCTTGCTCTGCTTGAGGAATAAGCTGTGCGGTAATATCGCCTTGTTCAGCGCTTTGGTAATTTAGATCTTCATCAAGTGCTAAGGTAACAAGTTGACTAATTAGGGTATGCGAAATAGACATGAAAAAGCTCATAATAGATAATAAATTAACTAAATTTTACTCTGTTTAATTACTAAATAGAAGCAGCTAACAACTAAACTAATCAGCCAGCGCTTAATTTACACGTTGATCATATTTTATCGTTTAGTATTACGCTATCTTTATAGGGTTAAATCTATTAGCATCTTGATATACATCAATTTTGGTTAGTTATGAAAATAGATTCTTTAGGCGTTATAACTAATATTAGCCAGCGGGCGTGTAGCCACTTTGACGAGCGACCTGCTCAGTGCGATATTTCGCTGTTGGTTATTCATAATATTTCATTGCCCGCAGGGCAGTTTAACACTCCGTACGTTGATGATTTATTTATGGGGTGTATTGATTGTAATGCACATTCTAGCTTCAGTGATTTAGCAGGACTTAGGGTATCAGCGCATTGTTTTATTAAGCGCTGTGGCGAAGTTATACAATATGTGCCTTTTGAAAAACGTGCATGGCATGCGGGGCGTTCCTGCTTTGCTGGACAACAAAATTGTAATGATTTTAGTATAGGTATAGAACTTGAGGGCACAGATACAACTAATTATACCGATGGTCAATATCAAAGTTTAGCTGCATTGGCGCACGCTATTATGCAGCGTTACCCAAAAATAACAGCCAGTAATATAGTAGGGCACTGCGATATTGCCCCTGGGCGAAAAACCGACCCTGGAGAGAGTTTTAACTGGCGTAAATTTTTTAACCTAATTAAATAACTAGGGTCTGTTGACCTTTCAAGGTTGAATTTGCAGCAGTCTGTTTGGTATTTAGGCAAGGCAGCGCCTATGTGGTGTGGTTATTCCCCATAAATAGGCGATAACGTAGCATCAATGCCAAACAGGCGCTGCCCGAAGGGTTCTGCCTAGGGACGATTTACTCTTTGTTGCTCGGTTTTGACTTAGCCCACTAGGTTACAAACCTCGCGCCGCGATTAAATCGCCCCTAGTTTGAACAAATTATAATCCGCAAAGGTCAACAGACCCTAAATTAAGCGAGTAACAACATGATTTTGGTTTCAATAATAATTGCACTGATACTTGAGCGTTTAGGTGCTCGCTCTGCGCATTGGCAAATGAGTTATTACGCTAATGGCTACTTAACTCGCTCTGTTAATTTATTGACCAATAAAGGTTTATTTGGCACAGCAACAGGTTTTTTAATTTGGCTATTACTGCCTGTGATTGCTGTTGGGTGTGTGTATTTTTTATCAGACTTTGCACTTTGGCAGCTTGTTTTTAATGTGGCGGTGTTACTCGTTTGTTTTGGTTGTGCTAAGCAACGCGCTTTGTATAAGTCGTATTTAAATGCACTGACCCGAGGGGATCAAACCGCTGCGTCTTTGTATGCTTTGCAATTAGGGCAAAAACGCACCCAAGAGCAACAAGGCGGCGAAACCTTAGGGCAAACGCTGGCTTGGGTTAACTTTCGATTTTATTGTGCGGTTATATTTTGGTTTGTGGTATTGGGCGTTGCTGGTGCTGTTTTTTATGCATTAGTACGTACCTTTGCCGACTTAGTCAGTGACAACCGCGATGAAGTCATTGCTAAGCATTTTAAACTCCTCCACCGTTTATTGTTTTGGCTTGATTGGCTCCCTGCGCGTATTACCAGTTTTGGCTATTTAGTGATTGGTAACTTTAATAAAGGGACTAGCTGTTGGTTACATTACGTGTTTGACTTTTCAAGTCCTAATCGCAAGGTGGTTACTTATACGGCGCTAGCGGCTGAAAAAGTTGAAGAGCGCTACTATGGTTGCACCTTTGAAGCCACCTGTATGATCAAACTGGTTAAGCGAAATGTACTTTTTTACTTAGTGTTAATTGCCTTGATGACTTTATTTGGTGGTTTAAGTTAAAGAGCAGGGATTAGGCTTTAGATTCTAGGCACTAGGGTTTACTTTTGCTTCTCATTTACTCTCATTGTCTTCTCTTTGTGTAATAGTTTTTAAGTAATTTATTTACCACAGAGAATGCAGAGTACACAGAGTAAGTGACAATGAATGGTTTTTCCCTCTGTGGAACGCGAAGCGTCTCTGTGCCCTCTGCGGTTCAAAAAATAAATATATTTGGTGCCTGGTTTTAGGTTCTAGGCAGAGATTAAGCTAAGCATAGTGTTGGGTTAATCGTAGGCGGGGCTTTATGCTGCGCACTTTACGCTTTTTCTTGCGGGCTAAGAGCTGCGGGCTTAAACCTTTAACCTAGAGTCTAAACATGCGCGAGGTAAACTCTCGCCTGCAATGTAAAAACATGTTTGCAAAAGTCTCCACGTTTTATCCTATTGCCGAACCCCGAACCCCGAACCCCGAACCCCGAACCCCGAACCCCGAACCCGAAAACCCAAATTAACTGGTCTGACCATTTGTTTTTCATCTTATTAACCTTTCTTTATCCTCTGCATTCTGTGTATTATTTGAACTTTGTTTAAATTACGTTACGCTGGCCTTAGGGCTTTAAAACTGCTGTAAATTGACAGTAATTACGGTTTTTGATAACGTATGGCAAAATTTGGTATGACCAATTTACCTTTTGGTCAGGTCATTCAGTTAAAAGCCTTCTTTAATGGGCTGCTAGCACTTATACAACGCGGACGTTGATTGATGTCTTTAAAAATTAAAGCGGCAAAATTATCTGATGTTATTTTACAACAACTTGAGAACATGATTCTTGAGGGGTCGTTAGCACCAGGAGAAAAGTTACCACCGGAGCGTGAACTCGCTAAGCAATTTGAAGTGTCGCGTCCGTCGTTGCGTGAAGCCATTCAAAAGCTTGAGGCAAAAGGGCTCGTAACCCGTCGTCAAGGTGGTGGAACGTATGTAAAAAATCAATTGGAGGAGGGGCTGACTGATCCGTTGTTTGATTTGATCAGTAAACACCCCGAATCGCAATTTGATTTATTAGAATTTCGTCATGCGCTAGAGGGAATTGCGGCTTATTACGCAGCACTTCGCGGAACAAGTAACGATTTTGCAAAAGTAAAACAGAGCTTTGATCAGATTGCATTAGCTAAAGATGAATTAAAGCAAAAAGCCAAAGCGATTAATGACTTTCATTTTTGCATCGCTGAGGCGTCTCATAACGTAGTGTTACTGCATTTAGTAAGAGGGATGCAAAGCTTACTTGAGCAGAATGTTTTACAAAATTTAACGGTGTTACTTAAAAAGTCAGATATAAGCAGCCAATTAGCCGAGCATAGACGCTTATTAATGGATGCAGTGATTGACGGTAATCCTGAACAAGCTCGCTTAGCGAGTAATGCGCATTTAGCCTATATTGAAGAAGCATTGCTTGAAGCGGGTAAAGAGCACTCGCGAATTGAACGTAGTTTGAGACGCACCAAACAAAATTAAGCAAGTACATTCACTGTTAACTTGATTCAACAGTGAAGTATTCAATACATAAAATTAGTATTTTAAACATAAGGAAACCTCCATATGTCTGAAGTCAATAAAATTGACGTAGACGCGCTAGAAACACAAGAGTGGTTACAAGCTCTTGAATCAGTTGTGCGCGAAGAAGGTGTTGAACGAGCTCAGTTTTTACTTGAGCAAGTGTTAGAGCAAGCCCGCTTAGACGGTGTTGATATGCCAACTGGCATTAACACAAACTACGTTAATACGATCCCGGTTGATCAAGAACCTGCCTACCCTGGTGATGTAAATCTTGAGCGCCGTATTCGTTCAATTATTCGTTGGAACGCGATTATGATTGTATTGCGTGCATCGAAAAAAGATCTCGACTTAGGCGGCCATATGGCGTCTTACCAATCGTCTGCTGCATTTTATGAAGTATGTTTTAACCATTTCTTTAAAGCGCCAAATGATGTTGATGGTGGTGATTTAGTTTATTACCAAGGTCATATTTCTCCGGGTATTTATGCGCGTGCATTTGTTGAAGGGCGTTTAAGTGCCGAACAGCTTGATAATTTCCGTCAGGAAGTAGATGGTAAAGGCTTACCTTCTTACCCTCACCCTAAATTAATGCCGGAGTTTTGGCAGTTCCCAACGGTATCTATGGGCTTAGGTCCAATTTCTTCAATTTACCAAGCACGTTTCTTAAAATACTTAGATGGCCGTGGCTTAAAAGACACTAAAAACCAACGTGTATACGCGTTTTTAGGTGACGGTGAAATGGATGAGCCAGAATCACGTGGTGCTATCTCTTTCGCTGCACGTGAAAAGCTGGACAACTTATGTTACTTAGTTAACTGTAATTTACAGCGCCTAGACGGCCCAGTAATGGGTAACGGTAAAATCATTCAAGAGCTAGAAGGGCTATTTAAAGGCGCTGGCTGGAATGTTATTAAACTTGTTTGGGGCAGCGGTTGGGATATTCTCCTTGCTAAAGACACCACAGGTAAATTACTGCAACTAATGAACGAAACTGTTGATGGCGATTACCAAACATATAAAGCAAAAGATGGTGCGTACGTACGTGAGCATTTCTTTGGTCGTTACCCTGAAACTGCAGCATTAGTTGCTGATATGACCGATGACGAAATTTTTGCGCTTAAGCGTGGTGGTCACGAATCTTCAAAACTTTATGCCGCATTTAAAAAGGCAGAAGAGACGAAAGGTCGTCCAACAGTGATCCTAGCTAAAACTGTAAAAGGTTACGGCATGGGTGAAGCAGCTGAAGGTAAAAACATTGCGCACCAAGTTAAGAAAATGGATATGTCGCATGTGGCTCACTTACGCTCACGTTTAGGCTTAGATGACTTAGTATCAGAAGAGCAACTAAAAGAGCTACCTTACTTAGAGCTTGAAAAAGATTCACCTGAGTACAAGTATCTACATGCTCGTCGTGATGCATTACAAGGTTACACACCAACACGTATTGCTAAGTTCTCTGAAAAGTTACAGTTGCCAGAAGTTGACGCATTCAAGCCATTACTTGAAGAACAAAAGCGTGATATTTCAACGACTATGGGCTTTGTTCGTGCTCTTAATATCTTATTAAAAGATAAAGGCATTGGTAAAAACATCGTGCCTATTATTGCCGATGAAGCACGTACCTTTGGTATGGAAGGTTTATTCCGTCAAATCGGTATTTACAACCCACACGGCCAAAACTACACGCCTCAAGACCGTGATATTGTTTCTTACTACAAAGAAGCAACGTCAGGACAAGTACTACAAGAAGGTATTAATGAGCTAGGTGCAATGTCGTCATGGGTTGCTGCTGCAACATCTTACAGCACCAACGACTTACCGATGATCCCATTCTACATTTACTACTCTATGTTTGGTTTCCAACGTGTTGGTGACATGGCGTGGATGGCAGGGGATCAACAAGCACGTGGCTTCTTATTAGGTGCTACGGCGGGTCGTACAACGCTAAATGGCGAAGGCTTACAGCACGAAGATGGCCACAGCCACATTCTTGCAAACACGGTACCTAACTGTATTTCTTACGATCCTACTTATGCATTTGAAGTAGCGGTTATTGTGCAAGACGGTATTCGTCGTATGTACGGTGAAGATCAAGAAAACATTTACTACTACCTAACGTTAATGAACGAGAACTACCATCAGCCAGCAATGCCTGAAGGTGCTGAAGAAGGTATTCGTAAAGGTATCTACAAGCTAGAAAGCTACGAAGGCAAAAAAGCCAACGTACAGCTATTAAGCTCAGGTACTATCATGACTGAAGTGCGTAAAGCGGCGGCAATTTTAAGCGAAGACTATGGTATTGCATCTGATGTTTACTCTGTAACTTCATTTAATGAACTTACGCGTGATGGACAAGATGTTGAGCGTTTCAACATGCTTAATCCAGAAAGCGAGCAAAAAACAGCTTACATTACAAGCGTATTAAACGATTCAGTCACTGTTGCTGCAACGGATTACATGAAAAACTACGCAGAGCAAGCACGTTCATTTATCCCAAGCAGTAACTACAAAGTATTGGGTACAGATGGTTACGGTCGTTCAGACAGCCGTGAAAACCTACGTCGTCACTTTGAAGTTAACGCAAGCTACGTGGTAGTTGCGACATTATCTGAACTTGCTAAACGTGGTGAAGTTGAAAAGTCAGTGGTTGTTGAAGCAATTAAAAAGTTCAACATCGACACGAACAAACTAAATCCACTGTACGCATAAGAGGTTTGCAATGAGTATTGAAATTAAAGTACCTGATATCGGTGGCGATGAAGTAGAAGTAACCGAAATACTAGTGAGCGTTGGCGATAAAGTTGAAGTTGACCAATCACTATTAAGTGTTGAAGGCGATAAAGCTGCGATGGAAGTACCTGCTGAACAAGCCGGTACGGTAAAAGAAATTAAAGTAAATGTGGGCGATACAGTAACCACAGGCAGTTTAGTGTTCATCTTTGAAGGTGAAGTGCAAAACCCTGCTGCTGACTCTAAAGAAGCTGAAAAAACCGAGGAAGCAGCACCGGCTGCGTCATCGGGCTCGTCAACCAAAGAAGTGACTGTGCCAGATATTGGCGATGATGAAGTTGAAGTGACTGAAGTGATGGTTGCGGTTGGCGATAGCGTAGAAGAAGAGCAATCTATCTTAAACGTTGAGGGCGATAAAGCCGCCATGGAAGTACCTGCACCCTTTGCTGGCACTGTAAAAGAAATTAAAGTAAATACTGGTGACAAAGTGAAAACGGGCTCATTAGTGTTTGTTTTTGAAGTCGCTGGTGGTGGTAACGAAACTGCACCTGCAAGTGATTCAAAAACGCAAGAGAAGCCTACTGAAAAAGCTGCTTCATCTAAAGCGTCAGAATCAAGCACTAAAGAAGTTAGCGTACCGGATATTGGTGATGACGAAGTTGAAGTAACAGAAGTCATGGTTGCGGTTGGCGATAGCGTAGAAGAAGAGCAATCTATCTTAAACGTTGAGGGCGATAAAGCTGCTATGGAAGTACCTGCGCCGTTTGCTGGTACTGTAAAAGAAATTAAAGTGGCAACAGGCGATAAAGTTAAAACGGGTTCCCTGATTTTTGTATTTGAAGTGGCGGGTAGTGCACCAAGTGACGCGCCTGCAAAACAAGACGAGCCAAAGGCTGAATCTAAGCCAGCGGCTCAAGCAGAGTCAAAACCAACTGCTGCGCCTGAAAAAGCAAGTGCTGAGAGCTTTGAAAACAACAGCGCTTATGCTCATGCATCGCCAGTGGTTCGTCGTTTAGCACGTGAGTTTGGTATTAACCTTGCGAACGTAAAAGGCACAGGTCGTAAAAACCGTGTTGTTAAAGAAGACGTGCAAAACTATGTTAAGCAACTGGTTAAGCAAGTTGAATCTGGTCAAGTACCTGCAGCTAAAGGCAATGCCGGTGGCGGTGAGCTTGGATTAATTCCGTGGCCAAAAGTTGATTTTGCTAAGTTTGGTGAAATTGAAGAGAAAAAACTCTCTCGTATTCAAAAGCTATCAGGTAAAAACTTACACCGTAACTGGGTACAAATTCCACATGTTACCCAGTTTGATGAAGCGGATATCACTAGCCTTGAGCAGTTCCGTAAAGAGCAAAACGCGCTTAACGAGAAGAAAAAGCTGGGTGTTAAAATTACGCCACTCGTGTTTGTAATGAAAGCAGCAGCTAAAGCATTAGCTGAGTTCCCAACATTTAACTCATCACTTTCTGAGGATGGTGAAAGCTTAATCCTTAAAAAGTACATCAATATTGGTGTAGCGGTTGATACGCCTAATGGCTTGGTTGTGCCAGTATTTAAAGATGTTGATAAAAAAGGCATTATTGAACTCTCTCGTGAACTAATGGAAGTATCTGTTAAAGCACGTGATGGCAAGTTAAGTTCATCAGATATGCAAGGTGGTTGTTTTACTATTTCAAGCCTAGGTGGTATTGGTGGTACGGCATTTACGCCGATTGTGAATGCACCTGAGGTGGCAATTTTAGGTGTGTCTAAATCTGAAATGAAGCCTAAGTGGAATGGTAAAGAGTTTAAGCCTAAGCTAATGGTTCCACTTTCAATGTCTTACGACCATAGAGTGATTGACGGTGCACTTGCTGCACGCTTTACTGTTACTCTTGCAAGTTACATGAGTGATATACGCCAGTTAGTGATGTGATCACTACAGAGTGAGTAAAATCAAATCCCAGCCAGTTGTTTTTAGCTGGGATTTTTATCATTTGCAATGATACAATATTTGCACAAATGCCCTTTTCTGCCTTGCAGAAACATGGCAGTTAAATTTTGGGGCTGTGTCCCGTTCAAACAATAAAGGTAATAGCATGAGCAACGAATTAAAAACTCAAGTTGTTGTACTAGGCGGTGGTCCTGGTGGTTACTCTGCGGCTTTTCGCGCTGCTGACTTGGGCTTAGAAGTTACATTAGTAGAATCTCGCGAGACATTAGGCGGTGTATGTCTTAATGTTGGTTGTATTCCTTCTAAAGCACTTTTACACGTAGCTAAAGTGATTGATGATGCTGCAGAAATGTCATCTCACGGCGTTACTTTTGGCGCACCAAAAATTGACTTAGATGAAGTTCGTTCTTGGAAAGAGTCTGTTGTTGGCCAGCTTACAGGTGGCTTAGACGGCATGGCTAAAATGCGTAAAGTAAAAGTTGTATCTGGTTACGGTAAATTTACTGGTAGCAATACTTTAGACGTTGAAGGCGCTGACGGTAAAACAACCATTACCTTTGATAACGCAATTATTGCTGCGGGTTCTAAACCTGTAAACTTACCTTTCATCCCAGAAGATGATCGCGTTATTGATTCAACGGGTGCGCTAGAGCTTAAAGATGTTCCTGAAAAACTACTTGTTTTAGGTGGTGGTATTATTGGTCTAGAAATGGGTACGGTTTACCGTGCACTAGGTTCTGCAATTGATGTTGTAGAATTTGCAGACCAACTTGTTCCTGCTGCTGATAAAGACATCATAAAAATTTACCAAAAGCATGTTAAAGACAAGTTTAACGTGATGCTTTCAACTAAAGTAACTGGCGTTGAAGCAAAAGACGACGGTTTATATGTTACGTTTGAAGGCAAAAATGCACCAGCAGAGCCAGTACGTTACGACAAAGTACTTGTTGCTGTAGGTCGTACACCAAACGGTAACATGTTAGACGCTGATAAAGCGGGTGTGAATGTTGATGAGCGTGGTTTTATTAACGTTGATAAGCAATTACGTACTAACGTAGAACATATTTTTGCAATTGGTGACTTAGTGGGTCAGCCTATGCTTGCGCATAAAGCGGTTCATGAAGGTCATGTTGCTGCTGAAGTTATCTCTGGTCAAAAACATTACTTTGATCCTAAGTGTATTCCTTCAATTGCTTACACTGACCCTGAAATTGCATGGGCGGGTGTAACTGAAAAAGAAGCGAAAGAGCAAGGTTTAAGCATTGAAACAGCAGTATTCCCTTGGGCTGCATCGGGTCGTGCAATTGCTTCTTCACGTACTGAAGGTTCTACTAAGCTTATTTTTGATAAAGAGAGCGGCCGTATTATCGGTGGTGCTATGATTGGTATTAACGCAGGCGAAATGCTGGGCGAAATCGGTCTAGGTATTGAAATGGGTGCAGATGGTGAAGACCTAGCGCTAACAATTCATGCTCACCCAACATTGAACGAATCAATCGGCCTTGCAGCTGAAATTTTTGAAGGTTCAATCACTGATTTACCAAACAAAAAAGCAGTTAAAAAGAAGAAGTAATTTCTTTTAGTTAATCGCGATAAAAAACCCAAGCCTCGGCTTGGGTTTTTTGTTTTTATAGCCTCAGGGTTTAGCAAAAGATTGTTCTGTGTAGCGCAGCGTCTCTATGGTGCAAAAACAAAGACTAAAGCATGTCGAGCTGCGAGTGCCGGGCAACGGGCTTAAAGCCTCAAAATTAAACCTGCGCGAGATAAATTCACGCCTGCAATATAAAAATTATGCTTGTAAAAAGCTCGATGTTTTATCGCAGCCCGCAGCCCGCAGATATCTATTCCCTTTTATTTTAGCTACAATGCGCAGCCATCAATTTATAGGTAATAAACCACAGTGACTCAAGGTTTCAAAAATTCAGTTTTAGCGTTACGTGCCCAGCAAATAAGTGAATCTCGACGCGAGTTTAATGCCCGGGGCGGTAAGATGGACCGCTGTGAGCAATGCTTAATTGCCAAGCATTACTGTATTTGTGAGGGCGCTGAGTACGCAAGTTGCGACGCTGCGGTTTGTTTACTGATGTATCATAATGAAAGTTTTAAACCGTCTAATACAGGGCGTTTAATTGCTGAAATAGTCCCTGACAATTATGCGTTTCGCTGGGATAGAACCTCCCCAGATCCTGCTTTATTAGCATTATTGAATAATGATAAATATCAGCCTTTTGTGATTTTTCCTGCTGAAGATGTTGAAACAGATAGAGTAGTAACGCAAGTAGAGCCTGTTGCAGGTAAAACGCCTTTATTTATATTTTTAGATGGTACATGGCGTGAAGCTAAAAAAATGATCCGCAAAAGTCCTTATCTAGATAATTTGCCCGTGCTTTCTATTACCGCACAAAAGCTCTCAGATTACCGATTACGTGTAGCACCCCATGCTCACCAGTTAGGTACGGCAGAAGTGGCTATTATGGTATTGGCATTAGCGAATGAGGTTGATGCGAGTACTAAATTAGAACAGCATTTTATCAAATTTCGCGACGCCTATTTACTCGGTAAGCGCAACAAAGGCAGGCCGGAATAAACTGCAAGATGTTGATACGAAAAGGCTGGATTTAATGCTTGTTCATAGTTTGAATGTATATAATCTTGGCTGACCGCTGATTTTCAGGCAAAAGAAAAGCGCGAACCATCTCTAGTCGCGCTTGCGGAATCTTCTAACTTTGTTGCATCCTGCAATTGAACCTAATCAACTCCAATTTTTACGATCCGTGTTATTACAATATTACTTTCTAGTTCTATGTAATATAGGCTATCCGGGCCTGTCTCCATGAATCCCTAAAACATCCTGTAAGGTAAAATCTATTACCAATCCTTATTGCACATCCGAGTGCATTCCTTTTGCTACCATTCCGTTGTGTTGCCCTAAGGCCTGTCCGTTTTATTCCCTATCCTTTAGCAACAACTTTTTCGTGTTGTTATCCATTACGCATCATCCTGATGCTATCCCTTATGCAACATTCCATTGCGATACTCATCCTGAGCCTGTCCTTAAATCCCTGTTATCCTAAAAACCAAACCTTGGTATTCGAGTAGTTAGTCCGTTTCTATTTACTCGGTAAGCGTCGTTGCTTATTTATGGGTTAATTATAGAGAGTGATTTGCAGTAAATGTAGGATAAAACCGCTTATGGTTTAGGTTCTTACAAATGAAATATTTTTAAATTATATAAAATACAATGACTTGCTATGTTTTTGTGGTGTTATACAGAGTGTTTTTACTCATTAGCTGTCATAAGCGTAAGAGATGTCTTACAAGGGTTTTCTTTTTTGGGCGTATTTATCACGAAGTGATTATATAAAGTGTGCACTTTTTAGTTCATCGCGGTAAAATTAATGATAATAATTATTAGTTAGGTAAGACAATATGAAAAAAACACTCGCGCTTGTTGTTGGGTTAATTGCCTCAGCACCGGCTGTTGCAACCGATGTTGTGAATATTTACTCATTTCGACAACCTTTTTTAATTAAACCTATTTTAGACGATTTTACACAGCAAACGGGCATTAAAACCAATGTGGTGTTTGCTAAAAAAGGCTTAATAGAACGTGTTAAGCGTGAAGGTAAACACAGCAAAGCCGATTTAGTTTTAACCTCAAACTTTAGTGCTTTAATTCAATTAGAAGAGCTAAATCTTACGCAAACCATCGAAAGCGAGCTGGTTAATAATAATGTCCCGGCGGCATTTCGTGATGGCGATGG
The DNA here is from genome assembly GCF_040937955.1 of Pseudoalteromonas sp. SD03. NCBI lineage: Bacteria > Pseudomonadati > Pseudomonadota > Gammaproteobacteria > Alteromonadales > Pseudoalteromonadaceae > Pseudoalteromonas > Pseudoalteromonas sp. SD03. The sequence continues at coordinate 3,031,052 of NZ_CP162514.1, read as the reverse complement.
TCAGTGGGTAGCGCTCACTAAGCGCGTGCGTAATGTTTACTCTTCAAAAGAGCGTTTAGGCGCATTGCCTAACCTTACCTACGAAGCGCTTGCTGAGCCGCAATACAAAGGACAAATTTGTACTCGCTCTGGCAAACACCCATATAACTTAGGCCTTGTGGCTTCTATGATTGCTCATCATGGTGAAGCACAGACGAAAACATGGCTTGAGGGTGTAAAAGCTAATTTAGCGCGTAAACCTCAAGGTAACGATCGAGCGCAAGTTAAAGCGGTTAAAGAAGGTTTATGTAATTTAGCCTTAGGTAATAGTTATTACTTGGGAAAAATGCTGCAAGACGAAGCACAAAAACCATGGGCTGAAGCCGTTCATATTAACTTTCCAAATCAAACTGACCGAGGATCACATATAAATGTATCGGGTGCGGTTATTACTAAGTATGCTAAAAATCCTGAAAATGCCTTGAAACTCATAGAGTATATGACAGACAATAAGGCGCAAAATATGTATGCCTCGCTCAATATGGAGTATCCGGTTAAGCCAGGTGTGAAACTTTCTAGTTTGGTTGCATCATGGGGAAGCTTTAAGGAAGACAGCTTACCGCTTGATGAAATTAGCAAATATCGTCCGTTAGCCCTTAAGCTAATTGATGAGGTGAAGTTCGATCTTTAATGACTTATAAATTTCAGCTGTCAAAATGGCAGCTTATTGCATGGTCGACTGGGTTATTGCTGTCGACCCCGTTGTTTTTCCTACTATTAGAATCTTTACAAGGCGACTCAGAGGTATTTACCCACCTGTGGAATACCGTACTGTGGGACTATATAAGCAATACCGTATTACTGGTTTTAGGTGTAGGGTTACTTAGCTGCTTTATTGCGTTACCACTGGGTTGGCTCACCGCTTATTGTCGCTTTCCAGGTAAAAAACAATTTGAATGGGCACTGATGCTGCCTCTTGCCATGCCTACTTATATTATTGCTTATGTGTACACCGATTTACTCGATTATGCGGGGCCGGTACAAATAACTCTAAGAGAGTGGTTTGGTTGGCAGTCGCCAAGTGATTACTGGTTTTTTGATATACGCACCTTACCAGGGGCTATTGTTATGATTGCGCTGGTACTCTACCCGTATTTATATTTAATTTTTAAAACTGCACTGCGAGAACAATCTTTTAAGTTAGTCCAAGCCAGTCAGTTAATGGGGCTAAATGCATGGAAAAGCTTTTTTAAAGTCAGCCTTGTATTATCCCGTGGTGCCATTGTAGCGGCACTTGCTTTGATCAGCATGGAAACCATGGCTGATTTTGCCACCGTAAGCTATTTTGCTGTCAGTACATTAACCACTGCCGTATACGATACCTGGTTTGGCTATTATTCATTAACTGCAGCAGCAAAAATTTCAGGGGTGATGTTGTTATTGCTGTTCTTAGCATTGATCACCGAGCGTTTTAGCCGTCGTAACCAAGCGGTATTTGAGCGTCAATCGAGCGTGAACAGCGAGGCGCTTTATATCCTCAAAGGCAAGTCTGCGTGGCTAGCAACGGGGTTTTGTAGCTTTATTTTAATTATTTCGTTTATTATTCCGATGGTTGTATTGCTCAAATATGCAGTTATGTATTTTGATCAAGCGTGGAATAGTGAGTTTTTTAGCTATGCATGGCAAAGTTTAAAAGTGGCGGCTGTAGTCAGTGTGGTGACTATTATACTGAGTGTTTTAGTGGTGTTTTATCAGCGCATTGCTAAACAAACAAATCCATTAATACCCGGGCGTTTGGCCAGTACGGGCTATGCGTTACCCGGCACAGTATTAGCGATAGCGGTATTGTTGCCACTCACCCTATTAGAAAATACTATCAACCGCACTTTAGTTCCTTATGATTTAGATATTGGTTTATTACTTACTGGCAGCTTACTCACTATTATTTTTGCTTATATAGTGCGGTTTTACGCCGTTGCACACGGAGCTATTGAGTCGAGCTTTTCACGCATTAGTCCCTCCCTTGATATGGCAAGCCAGTCAATGGGAAAAAGCCAAGGGCGCACATTACGCTTAGTGCACTTACCTTTATTACGCCGAGGCTTATTAACCGCCGGTTTATTGGTCTTTATCGAGTGTATGAAAGAGCTACCCGCAGCTTTGTTGTTAAGGCCTTTTGATTTTGAAAGCTTAGCAACTCATGTGTTTCAGTATGTAAGCGATGAACAATTAGAGCTGGCCTCTATATCGGCTTTGTTTATTGTGGTGGTGGGGTTTATTCCGTTATATTTTATTAACCGTTCAATGGAGCAACGTAGCTAAATGAGTAGTTTGATTTTACAAGGCGTGAGCTATGCATATAACGGGACTAAGGTGATAGATAATTTAGATTTAACCTTAGGTAAAGACGAAATAGTGTGTTTGCTCGGAGCCAGTGGCTGCGGTAAAACCACCACACTAAAAGCCATTGCAGGATTAATTGAAGCCAAACAAGGGCAGGTATTTATTGATGGTAAGCTAGTCAGTGATGCTAATACGTTTGTTTCACCTGAGCACCGTAATATTGGCATGATGTTTCAAGACTATGCGTTATTTCCGCATTTAACGGTGGCTAATAATATTGCGTTTGGGCTAAGCGGCATGAGCAAAGCAGATAAACACGCACGCGTAAGTGAAATGCTAAAGCTGGTACACTTGGTAGGCTGCGCCGATAGATTCCCTCATCAACTCTCTGGTGGGCAACAGCAGCGAGTAGCGATTGCACGCGCATTAGCATATAAACCTAGCTTACTGTTACTTGACGAGCCATTTTCTAATATTGATACCCAAGTACGATTTGAGTTAATTGCCGACATTAGGCGCATTATTAAGGCGCAGCAAGTATCGGCTGTGTTTGTTACTCACTCAAAAGAAGAGGCGTTTGCTTTTTCAGATACACTTGCGGTTATGCACCAAGGCAAAATTGCGCAGCAAGGTACGCCAGAACAGCTTTTTGCTAAACCACGTTCAAAGGAGGTTGCAGAGTTTCTGGGTCAGGGCATATACTTAAGCGCAACCGTATTAACCGCCACTGAATATCAAACGCAGTTTGGGGTGGTTGAATCAATACAGCCACAGCAGTATGGCGTGGCCGATAAGGGCGTTATTTATGTGCGTCCGCATCAACTTGAACTTGCTAGTAATAACGATACTCAACAGCAATCTGAGCGGGTTAGTATATTAAGTAGTCGCTTTATTGGCTCTGCTTATGTATACACTGTGGTTATTGCTGAGCAAGAAATAGAAGTTGCAGCCCAGTATGGCCAGTCATTTGAAATTAATGAACAGGTTATAATAAAAATAAAACCGCACACGGTGAATTTTTTTGAATCGTAATTAATCGCTGTGTTTTGCTCTAAAAAGTAAGGAATAACAATGGCGCAAGCGCAATCAGGGATTTGTGCTGAAGCAAACTTACACGGTTTGCACTTATTTTTTAATGTACTTGATGGTCACGACGAATCACTTCGCGCTAAGCTTAAAAAAGTGAGCGATATTGAAGATGAGTTTAGTGATCAGTTCTCTGAATCTATGCTTTCTTGTATGGTCGCCATTGGCGCGCAATATTGGCCACACATTCTGCCCGATTATATGCCAAGTGAGCTGCAAAGCTTTCCTAATATCACCCATAGCGATTTTGTGATGAGTGCAAGGCCATGCGATTTATTTGTACAAATCCGCTCAGACAGAGAAGATGTAAACCACCTGTTTGCATTGCAAATATTAAAACTTTTCAACCCTGATGTTGAGCTGGTGGAGCAAATTCGTAATTTTCGTTTTCTAGATGGCCGTGATTTTAATGGTTTTATTTATGCGGGCGATACTCCGCATGGTCGTCAAAAACGGGTAACGGCCCTCGTTAATAAGCCTGATAGCTTTGAAGATCAAGGCAGCTATATTCATGTTCAGCGCTATAAGCATGACTTAACGTTATGGCAGCACTTGTCGTTGCAAGAACAAGAACAAATAATGGGGCGTACTCGTCTCGACAATACCCTAATAAGCCCCGCACTTGAAAGCAGCCATGCAACCCGAAGTGAATTAAAAGATGAACAGGGGCAAGCATTATTACTAAATCAAAGTATGCCTTATGGCGACGTGTATGAGCAGGGGATGTTAATGATTACGTGCTCGGCTAAAGGGGATGCGTTCGAGAAAGTACTCAATAGCCGATTAGGGCAGGGGGAGTATTACGACCATTGGCTTGATTTTACTCAAGCAGATATGGGCTCTGCGTTTTTTGCACCCTCAGTGCGATTTCTAAAGCAGCTATAAAACAAGCCAGTAACGGCTACGTATTAGTATAGCCGTAACAGTGATAACCAAACGAGTTTAAACCGTATCAAACAAAATACGCACACGCTCTAATGTGAGGTCTATTTCTGATACTTTCGCTGGCGCAATAAAAATAGTGTCATCGCCGGCAATTGTTCCTAATACGCCATCTGCTTTACCTAATGAGTCAAGTAAACGGGCAATTAGCTGAGCAGCCCCAGGACTGGTGCGAATAATAATCATCATTTCGTTATGCATAATGTCAATAACTAACTGGCGTAACGGGCTTTTAGCGGTTGGTACACCCATTTCGGCAGGTAAACAGTACACCATTTCTTGTTTTGCATTGCGGGTGCGTACCGCGCCAAACTTACTTAACATCCGCGACACTTTACTTTGGCTAATATTATCAAAGCCTTGTTCTTTTAATGCGTCAACTATTTCGCCTTGTGAGCCAAAATTCTCTTCTTTTAAAAGTGCTTTAAAGGCTTTTACCAATGCTTCTTGTTTGTCTTGTGGTTGCATAGTGTCTAATTAGTTATGTTGTCGATACTGCAAATTCTACACAAAAATGCATATTTATGCAGCAGTTGTTTAGGTTTTGCTGCGTTTAAACAGCAAAGTTTACAACTATGGTCGAAAATATAGCTAAAATAGGCAGGATAAATTTGTTTTTAGTCGCTAATTTCTTTATCTTATAAACCACAAATATTTCCTTCCTCAAATCACGGAGAATTCCAATGAAAGTTGCTGTATTAGGTGCTGCAGGTGGTATCGGTCAAGCGTTGTCTTTATTATTAAAAACAGGCTTACCAGCTGGTTCAGAATTATCACTATATGATGTTGCGCCAGTAGTTCCTGGTGTTGCTGTTGACCTTTCTCATATCCCAACAGATGTAAAAGTTGAAGGTTTTGGTGCAGATGCACTAGATAAAGCATTAACAGGTTGTGATATTGTTTTAATCCCAGCGGGTATGCCACGTAAGCCAGGTATGGATCGTGCTGATTTATTTAATGTTAACGCTGGTATCATTAAAACATTAGCAGAAGGCATTGTTGCTAACTGTCCTAAAGCGCTTGTAGGTATTATCACTAATCCAGTTAATGGAACTGTACCTATTGTTGCTGAAGTATTCAAAAAAGCAGGTACTTACGATGCTAAGCGTGTATTTGGTATTACAACTTTAGATGTGATCCGTTCTGAAGCGTTTATTGCTGAACTTAAAGGCTTAGACGTAGCAAGTGTTAAAGTACCAGTGATTGGTGGCCACTCAGGCACAACCATTCTACCGTTACTTTCTCAAGTTGAAGGTGTTACTTTCACTGATGAAGAAGTAGCTACACTAACTCCTCGTATCCAAAACGCAGGTACTGAAGTAGTTAATGCTAAAGCGGGCGGTGGTTCTGCAACATTATCTATGGGTGCTGCTGCAGCACGTTTTTGTATGTCTTTAGTTAAAGGCTTACAAGGTGAAGACGTTGTAGATTATGCATTCGTTGCTGTTGAAAATGGCGATGCAGAGTACTTTGCACACCCGGTACGTTTAGGCAAAAATGGCGTAGAAGAAATTCTTTCTTACGGCACTCTAAGCGCATTTGAAGAGCAAGCTAAAAATGACATGCTTGAAACGCTGAAAAAAGATATCAAAGAAGGTGTTGATTTTATGGCGTAATAGCCAAAATTAACCCATAAAAAAAGCCTGCATTTGCAGGCTTTTTTATTGCTCGGAATTATCTACACAGTATTACTTAGTGGTCGCGGTCAACCGCTATTCTAGCTAAGCTAATTAGTGCTTGCTTGTAACTCGACTCAGCTAAGCAATCTAAACAGGCAATTGCTTTATTAGCTTCTTGCTCGGCTTTTTTCATTGTGAACTCAAGGGCATTGGTATGTTTGAGCGCAGCCAGTATCTCGTCAAGGTGCTCCATACCATTACAGTGCTCAATAGCGTCTCTTATTAACTGTGTTTGATGCTCACTACCGTGTTGCATTGCATATATAAGAGGTAACGTCGGCTTACCTTCAGCTAAATCGTCGCCAATGTTTTTACCAAGTTGGTCGGCATTAGCGTTGTAATCTAAAACATCATCCACTAACTGAAAAGCAGTACCTAAATGCATGCCATACAAATTAAGTGCTTCTAGTACACTATCGTCTTGATCAGTAATAATGGCCGCAAGACCCGTCGCTGCTTCAAATAGCTTGGCGGTTTTAGAATAAATAACCTGCATATAACTGGCTTCAGTGGTATCAGGGTCGTTGCAGTTCATTAATTGCAGCACTTCACCTTCAGCAATAATGTTGGTTGCATCAGCCAGTACTTGCATTATTTGCATTTTACCAAGACCCACCATTAGCTGAAACGAGCGGGTGTAAATAAAATCACCCACCAGTACGCTAGCAGCATTACCAAACTCAGCATTTGCTGTAGGTGTGCCACGGCGCAAATTAGATTCATCTACAACATCATCATGTAAAAGCGTTGCGGTATGAATAAATTCAATGATAGTTGCTAGCGTAATGTGATCTTTGCCTTGGTAACCTAGCGCTTTAGCCGCCAAAATAGCCAACATAGGGCGAACACGTTTGCCACCGCTGTTAACAATATACAAACCAAGTTGATTAACTAACGCCACATCTGAGCGCATTTGCGCATGTATTAGTTGATTGACGTCATTCATATCGCTTTCGATTAACGCCTGGATAGCTTTTATATCCATTGATCTCCGAGCCAATTTTAATGTGTGAACGGCGCAGATTGTACAACAAAAAATGCATTAGCTCGATATTTTGTGATGATTCCTTAAAAAAACACCCTTAAGTAGGTTAAATGACCTATTAACCTTGTGAATAATTGATTAAACACCCTGGTTTAATTTTGAATCACCCTTGGCGGTTAATTGAACTACATAGACTCGCTTTGCTATTGCTAATTTATTTTCTGTAACCGTTAAAAAGCGCTTGGCAAAGGGGGATTTTAATATAAAATAGGGGAAATATTGAATTGCTCTCAATGCAGCTACTTTTTATTCATTTAATTACAAAAAGAGGCTTGCTAGTTTTTACGCATTAGCGTAAACTTCGCGCCCTATTGAAGAATATTTTAGTTGCGTCGATTTGAGGGCGCACAGACGGAGTTAATTATGTACGCGGTTTTCCAAAGTGGTGGTAAACAGCACCGTGTGACTGAAGGTCAAACAATTCGTCTTGAGAAATTAGACGTTGAAACTGGTGCAGCAGTTGAATTTGATTCAGTACTTTTAGTTGCTGATGGTGAGAAGATCGAGATTGGTGTACCGTTCGTAAACGGTGGTAAAGTAACAGCTGAGGTTGTTTCACACGGTCGCGGTGAGAAGATTAAGGTTGTTAAATTTAGACGCCGTAAGCATTCTCGTAAGCAAATGGGCCATCGTCAATGGTTCACAGAAGTTAAAATCACTGGCATTAGCGCTTAATTAGAGGTACTTAGAAATGGCACATAAAAAAGCAGCTGGTAGTACTCGTAACGGTCGCGATTCAGAAAGCAAACGCCTAGGTGTTAAGCGTTTTGGTGGCGAATCAGTTCTAGCGGGTAGCATCATTGTTCGTCAGCGTGGAACTCGTTTCCACCCAGGCGCAAACGTAGGTATCGGTAAAGACCACACTATCTTCGCAAAAGCAGATGGTAAAGTTCAGTTTGAACAAAAAGGTCCTTTAAACCGTAAATACGTAACTATCGTAGCTGAGTAATCAGTAAGGTAGTTAAAAAACCCCGCCTTTGCGGGGTTTTTTGTTTTAAGCATGTTTAAATATATACCCAAGTGTTTTTATGCTCAGTGTGCTCTATAGGCCACTTAGGTATATAATAGAGTTATTAACAAGCCAATCCCTAAAGTGAGTAATCATGAAGTTTGTAGATGAAGTAGAAATTCGCGCAGAAGCTGGTGACGGTGGCAGCGGCATCGTGTCTTTTCGTCGTGAGAAATATGTTCCAGATGGTGGACCTGATGGCGGTGACGGTGGAGACGGTGGTAGTGTTTATCTACAAGCTGATGAAAACTTAAATACCCTTATTGACTATCAATTTGAGCGTTTTCACAGAGCAGAACGCGGTACAAACGGTCAAAGCCGTAATTGTACGGGTAAGAAAGGTGAAGACCTGATCGTTAAAGTGCCTGTTGGTACACGTATTATTGATGTTGATACACAGGAATCATTAGGGGATTTAACCCAAGATGGTCAACGAATTGTGGTTGCAAAAGGCGGTTTCCATGGCTTGGGGAATGCGCGTTTTAAATCAAGTACTAATCGTGCTCCACGTCAAAAAACACTTGGCACACCGGGTGAAGTACGTAACCTTAAGTTAGAGCTAATGCTACTGGCTGATGTCGGCTTACTAGGCTTACCAAATGCAGGTAAATCAACCTTTATCCGCAGTGTGTCAGCTGCAAAACCTAAAGTAGCTGATTATCCATTTACTACGCTGATTCCTAACTTAGGGGTTGTTCGTCCTGAAGCAAACAAATCATTTGTAATTGCTGATATTCCAGGTTTGATTGAAGGCGCGTCAGAGGGTGCGGGATTAGGTATTCGCTTCTTAAAGCATTTAGAGCGTTGTCGTGTGCTTTTACATATTATAGATGTAATGCCAGTTGATGGCTCTAACCCTGTTGATAATGCATTTGCAATCATCAACGAGCTACACCAGTACAGCCCTAAGCTTGCTGAAAAGCCACGCTGGTTAGTATTTAATAAAATTGATTTATTGCCTGAAGATGAAGCCAAAGCCTTATGTGAGCAAATTGCAGAAGAGTTGGGTGAGTCTGAAAATATTTACAGTATTGCTGCAATTAATAAATTAAATACGCAGCCATTAATTCACGACATCATGACGCTACTTGATAACATGCCTAAAGAGAAGTTTGTTGAAGTGGCAGACGAAGAGGTTGAATTTAAGTGGGATACCTACCATCAAAAAGCCACTAAAGGCGATGATGATGACTGGGATGATTGGGATGAAGATGATTACGACGTAGAAGTTGTCTACGAGCGTTAATAATTGTTTATATTTAAAAGGAGCTAACGCTCCTTTTTCTTTGATTAATAATAAAGTATTGGGTATTTAGTGTGATAATTTCAATGATTGCAGCAATGGCAAATAACCGTGTCATTGGCTTAGATAATAAAATGCCATGGCATTTACCTGGTGACCTTCAGCACTTTAAAAAAGTAACCTCTGGTAAACCCGTTATTATGGGGCGCAAAACATTTGAATCAATAGGCCGACCGTTACCTGGGCGACGTAATATTATTATTACTCGTAATAAAGACTATCACGCATCAGGAATTGAAACAGTAACCACACCAGAAGCTGCACTTGAGCTTGTTAATGATGTTGCAGAGGTGATGATAATTGGTGGCGGAAACATCTACCAGCAGTTTTTAGCGCAGGCGCAGCGCTTGTATTTAACCTTTATAGACTTAGATGTTGAAGGGGATACACAATTTCCTGATTATAAAAGTGTTGCAAACTGGCAAATTGAAGATGAAATGTTGATGACGCCCGATGATAAAAATAAATATAGTTATAAGTTCGTAACTTTGAATAAAGTTTCTTAACATTATTGCGAAAATCTGAGCGTGTTGGTACAATATTAAACAGTCGAGTACGAAAAAAGTATTAATATAGGGTGTCCAATCAATGATTAAATTACCAAAGCTAGTTGTAATTGCTGCTATTGCAGCGGGTTCGTTCGCTTATACTGCGCCTGTAAGCGCTGATGATCAGTTAGCTGTTTCAGTCTGTGAATACATTGCCGCTGATGATAAAAATCGTCTGCGTAGCAAACTAAAAAGTTCACGTGTGAAAGTACGTAATATCTATGATGCAGTTTTCTGTAATGGTAACAACTTATTGCGTCACGCTGTTGCAAGTAATGCGGTTGATACGGGTGAGTACATTGTTAAAAACTTATCAAAAAGCTCACTTGAAGATGGCGCAGATATCGCTTGGGCTGAGGCAAATCATGCTGGTTCAGCTTTAATCCCTATTATTAAAGACCGCGCAGGCCTTTAATTAAAAGCTTAATTTAAAAAAACCGCGTTTATACGCGGTTTTTTATTAGTTACTTAAAACATCCTTCTATTGAGTCTTTATCTATCTCTCAATACACCTGACTATTACCCTAATTAAGTCTTTTACATAAAAATGTCATAAAAATTCAATACTCTGTATGAATGTCACTTTTGAGATATGTTTATGCGTGTATCATTTTTTACCCGTCTTTTAGCTATTTTATTAACGTTAGCCAGTGTGTTGCTCGCCGCTACCTTGTTATGGGCAAGTCATACATTACTAAAAATTCAACAACAAGATATTGCTTATAGCCAATTAAAAAATACCATAATGGTCGATCTTGCTGGCCTTTTAGAAGACTACTTGGCACGAGGCAATAGCCAATACCTGACGCAATCTTCAGCTTTAATTGAGCAACTTAAAGCGCAGCAGCTAACTGTACTTCCCTCTGAGTTAGAAGTGCGCCTTTCAACACAGCTATTTTCACTAAATAAAGACATTAACGGTAAATACAGAGCACTAGGAAAGCTCTCAGGTAACGAAACTGCGCTTTTAGACAATGCTCTGAGACAAATGGCGGGCTCAGCGTCATCGCTTATAAATTATGTACAAAAAGCATCAACTCAAAGTAGTCATGCTCTAAGCTACAATAAGTTGGCGAGTGATTATTATAGTGAAGTGGTTAATTTATCTTTATCGACCTATCAACTGCTAAATGATTACCAGCCTGAAATTGAAAAAAGCCTGCAACAAAGCGTAAAAAATTTAAACTTACTCGCTGCAAAAATTGCACAGTTGCCTAATTTAGGAGTGATGACTGAGGTTGATGAATTTGCTTTATTTGTAGATGAGGAGCCAGAGGATTTGGCTGCTGATATAAAAGCGGAGTTGGTTAGTTGGCCTAAGCGCTATTTACGTGATTTAAGCAGTACTTTATCGCAAGCAAAGCAGCGTAATTCTGGAACGAATGAGTTACGTAAACAAATTAGCGTGTTATCAAAAACAGTGATTGAGGCAGAGCAAACATTAAAAGCGCAGCAAGATACCGTTAAACAACAAGTATTTTGGGTGTTTGGAATTGCAATAGGTGGTTTAGTAATATTAGCTTTTGGTGTTTATTGGGTGCAACGTAAACAGGTTTTACAGCCTTTGCGGCAACTGCGAGATGGGTTTGCATTTTTAATCGAAAGTAATGAGTTAAAAAATATTACAGTGAATAATCCTAAAACAGAGGTTGGTGAAATAGCGCAGTATTTTAACCAGTTAATTGAGCGCCAGCGTCTGGAGGCGCAAGAAAGAGCGAGTATGCTTGGTGTCGTTAGTGACTTCATGGAGCAAATGAGTGAGCATTTAGAAAAAATAGGGTCAAAAAGCGCGACTAGCTACGAACAAGTTGTTAAAAATGAAAGTTTACTAGTAAATATTCAACACATAGGTGAGCAGGTTAATCATATTAACGCTCAAGCTGCTGAAAATGCTCAAAGTACTTATGAGGCAATGCAGCAAAGTGTTGGTTTTGCTAAAAATATGCTTAATGCGAGTTCTGATACACAGCAACGTATTGAACAAGGTATGCACAGTGTGCAAGAGTTACTGAGCGGCGTACAAGGAGTGAGTAATATAATAACGGTTATTCGCACCATAGCTGAACAAACCAATTTATTAGCACTGAACGCTGCAATAGAATCAGCAAGGGCCGGTGAGCAAGGCCGAGGTTTTGCGGTGGTTGCTGATGAAGTAAGGCAATTAGCCATGCAAACCCAAGGTTCGTTAAAAGAGATTAACGATCAGCTGGCGTTATTAAGTGAGAACTCTCAAATGGTCTATTCACAAATTAATGCGTTAACTGAGGATGCACAGCTACAAACCGAAAATGCCCAAGAGCTTCAAGCAAACTCTGAAGGGGTCGCAAATAATGCTCAGCAGGCAAACACAGTTGCAGTTGAAGCAATGGAGCTTGCAAAACAGCAAAGCAATTTCCTTAGTGACTTTACCCAATCAATGCATAATATGAAAAGCCAAGTAAATGAGTCGAGTGAGTTGGTGTCTGATATTCGCTCGCAGCTAGAGCTGCAAATGGCAACAATTAGAAAGGGATTGGGTTTAGACAGTGATGCAGTTTAATCGCGGTATAAACTCGAAACCGTAAATATTAACCTGTATGCTAAAAGTCTACGTAATTACCCAAAGGATTTAACATGATTGAACAAGGTCAAACAATACCCGCAGTTAGTCTATCTAAGCTAACCGATGACGGTATGCAAACACTGACAAGCAATGAATTATTTGCAGATAAAAAAGTCGTGTTATTTGCAGTGCCAGGCGCTTTTACACCAACGTGTTCGAATGCTCATTTACCTGGATATATCGCGCTAGCCGATAAAATTAAGGCTAAAGGTATTAACGCTATCTATTGTGTATCGGTAAACGATGCATTTGTGATGAAAGCGTGGGGTGAGTCACAAAATGCAGAGCATATAGATATGCTTGCAGACGGTGATGCTAGTTTTACCCGTGCTTTAGGGCTTGAAAAAGATACCGCAGGCTTTGGTGGAATACGCTCAAAACGATACGCGATGGTTGTTGATAATGGTGTTGTTACTGGTCTATTTGTAGAACAAGACAAAGAGTTTGTAATAAGCAGTGCTGAAGCTGTTTTAGCAACGCTTTAACACTGACGACTTTAATCAGAGAATAAAAAGCCGATACAGTGTATCGGCTTTTTTTATCTAAAGAGAGGATGTTTTATGGCTGGTATTGACCGCTTAGCGTTAAACCAGAGAATGTTTGATACGCATTAACACTTAAGTGCCATGTTCCCGCTTGAGGATTACTAAAAGTACAAGTTTCGGCGTTACCATTTTTATATGGACGACAATCATAACTTGAGCTTGTTGGCTGGCTACCAAATTTTACAAATAAGTCTGCATCACCGGTGCCGCCTGACGTTGTAACAGTAAAGCTTGCCATACCCGCCGGTACATCTAGCGTGTAATGTTTCCACTGACCTGCATTTGCTGTGATATCAGACACCGTGCCACCACCTGCTTGAGGTGTGCCTGAACCACCACCTGTTGAACCACCCGTAATGTTACCGACTAAACTCACGCCACTGTAGGCTGAATAACCACGCAGCATTACATGATAAGTGCCGGCTGTTGGATTATCAATAGAACATTCTTCACTGTTTCCACCTTTATATGGACGACAATCATAAGTGGTTGAGGTTGGTTTACTACCTGCACGTACATACAAGTCAGCATCCCCTGTGCCAGCACTCATAGTGAAAGTAACATTGGTTGCACCACTTGGTACTGTCATAGTGTAAAAGTCTTGTGCACTTGCCGCACCGCTTAAACCGGTTTTGACTTCTCCATCAAAAAGTTCGTTATCACCCGTTGTTGGCGGTGTACCACCAGATGCTGCAGCAACCGCAGCGGCCGCATCAACAATACCTGTACCGCAGCTGGTACACGTAGCAGAGAATGGACGAGTGGTTGTTTTTAAAATACTTTCTATTTCATCAGGAGTTGCGTTTGGTTTTGCTTGTTTGATCAGTGCAGCAACACCCGCAACATGAGGAGCCGCCATTGAGGTGCCTTGCGAAAAGCCATAACTGTCGCTTGATGGTGTTGTTGAACCCGAATTGTAAGTTGATAAAACACCTTCAGAGTCATTGGCAAAGCTTTGCGCGCCACCCGGTGCTGCCACATCAATATTACTTCCGTAATTTGAGTAATAAGCGCGGCCACCATTACGGCCAACTGATGCAACATTAACAACACCATTACAGTTACCTGGGTTGTAGTTTGCAGAATTATCGTTATCGTTACCTGCAGCAATAACAACAACTGTGCCGTTGTTACGAGCGGTATTAATGGCATTTTGCGTGGTTGAACTACATGCACCCGCACCACCTAAACTCATGTTAATTACATCAGCAGGATTAGCATTTGCTGATGTACCCGATACATTACCACCTGAGGCCCAAATGATACCGTCAGCAATATCGGAGGTTAAACCGCCACATTTACCCAATACACGCACTGGTACTACTTTGGCGTCATAAGCAACACCAGCAACGCCTTCACCGTTATTCGTTACTGCAGCGACAGTGCCTGCAACGTGAGTACCATGCCAACTAGAGCCTTGTGCACCGTTATTACCACATTCACCAGCTGCAACCGCATCCCCTGGATCGCGAGCATCGTTGTCACGGCCATTGCCATCATTGGCGACTGATAGATTAGAGATCATATCGTAGCCTGGTAAAATATTAGCGTTTAAATCAGCGTGAGGGCGGTAGCCCGTATCAAGCACAGCGACAACCACACCACTGCCTGTAGCCGTATCCCAAGCTGTTGGTAAGTTAAGTCCACCGGCTTGCTCATAGTAATGCCATTGATCATCAAAACGCGGGTCATTTGGTGTCGCAAATGGTTTTAACATTTGATCGACTTCAATATATTCAACATTACCCGAATTAACCATTTCTTGCATGAACTGCTGAGCTTCTTCGGTGTTGAGTTTTTTATCGGCACGCATTACGTGATGGTTATTGAGTGCCATTGCGCGGACATACTTGGCTTTAACTTTGCCTTTTTTTGAGGTGAAGTTTTTTACAAAGCTTTGCGCTTTTTTATTCATCATTGCTGGTGATACATCAGCGGTTGAGGTACTCATCATATCGTTGTTATTCTTATATTTAATAATGAATTGAGTCTCAAAACCACCTTGATTTTGTAACTTAGCTGAGGTTTCTGCCATTGAAGGTGCGATTGCTTGCGCTGGGTTTGCCATGCTTGAGCTGGCAGCAAAGAGTGTACTTATTGTTAGCGCAACAGCGCATTTTTTGAATGAATTATTAGAAGTCATAATTACCCTTAGTTTTATTATTATTTGTGAAAATCCACAAAGCGGGTACAAAGGTAAATGATCTGTTAACTATTTTGAAATATTAAATACGTATGTACCTATTTCATTTAGTTATAACCGCGTATTTAGTGCGCTTTCAGTTGTTTTGTATTTGTTTTATTGCTATTGACGATCCTAATGTATTAGATTTTTTTGGTGTTTTTTATCATTAATTAACTTTTATTGATAAATTAAAAACAATACAAAAGGGCGTGTTGACCTTTGCGGGTTAAAATAAGTTCAATCTAGGAAGAGGTTAACCGCGGCGCGCGATTTGTAACCTTGTGGACTAAGTAAAAATCGAGCAAAGCTTCTTCGTCCTGTTTACGCTCAAGATAAACACGCTCTGGCTATCTGGTTATTATTGAAACTTTGTTATAATTCACAAAAGTTTTTAAGAGATAACTAAATGACTCACGTTGATGTGATAGTGATTGGTGCCGGAGCCGCTGGTTTAATGTGTGCGGCACAAGCAGGGTATCGCGGCCGAAGCGTCACAGTACTTGATATGGGTAAAAAGCCAGGACGTAAAATTTTAATTAGTGGCGGTGGGCGTTGTAATTTTACCAATGAAAATGCAAGCCCTAGCAACTATTTATGCGCTAACCCCCATTTTGTAAAATCGTGCTTAAGTCGCTACACGCAGCACGACTTTGTAGAGCTTGTAGACCGACATGGTTTGGCATATCACCATAAGACACTCGGGCAATTATTTTGTGACAATAGCGCACAAGACATTGTTGATATTTTACTAACCGAGTGTGAGTGGGCGGGCGTTACTATTAAACTGCGCAGCGAAGTGTTAAATGTCGCTAAAACAGCCACCGGCTATAGTGTGACCACTGAACAAGAAACACTTACTTGTGAGTCGCTTGTGGTTGCATCGGGTGGGTTAACCATGCCTAAACTGGGTGCTACGCCAATCGGCTATAAAATAGCAGAGCAATTTGGCTTAAAGATATTGCCGACTATGGCTGCTTTAGTTCCCTTTACCTTACATCAGCACGATAAAGACCGTTTTGAAGGGCTTTCGGGTATTAGTATCCCTTGTGAAGTTGCAAGCGAAGATGGCACCGTATTTAAAGAGAATATTTTATTTACTCATCGTGGGCTATCTGGGCCTGCTATATTGCAAATAAGCTCGTTTTGGCGAGCAGGTCAGGCGGTAACGATCAATTTACTGCCTGAACTTGATTTAAAGCAACAGCTAGCTGATTGGCGAGAAACACAAGCGCAAAAATCGTTGAAAAATAGCCTCGCGACTATCCTACCTAAACGCTTTGTAGAAATACTCCACGCCAGTAACGCCATTCCAGATTGTAATATTAATCAACTAACGCATGGCCAAATAGACGCGCTTGCTGATTATATTCATGCGTGGCAAATTAAACCAAATGGTACCGAGGGTTACAGAACCGCAGAGGTTACTTTAGGCGGCGTAGATACCGACGAGCTAAGTTCAAAGACATTTGAGGCTAAAAAAGCCAAAGGCTTATACTTTATTGGCGAAGTAACCGATGTAACGGGTTGGCTAGGAGGCTATAATTTCCAATATGCGTGGAGCTGTGGATTTGCCGCCGGGCAGTACGCGTAGTCGTTTTTAATCAATTATAAAATTTCGCTGCAAACAGCGTATTAACACGCCACTTCATCTTTGAGGTGGCGTTTATTCCTGCTCTGTTTATAACTTAAGTTTTTAACTCGTCTGGGTAAGTTTATACTGCTGCATTTTGCTATTTGGTTTTTCGGGAATAGTCATTTCTATAATTCCAGCATCAATGGCTGGCTTTAAGTAGCGCTCTCTAAAATGTTTACGGTCTTTTAATCCAAGCTTATTTTGTAGCTCTTGTCGGTTTAATGGCTTTTCGCTTTGGGTAAATACATTAATTAAAGCGATGACTTGGGGGGCTTGTAAGTCTACATTTACAGCCTGTTTAACTTGAGGGGGTTGTTGGGTTTTTTTGGTTTTTGTTATTGATTTTAAATCACTTTCTAATGAGTTTAGTGCCGCTAGTAATGCTTCCAATATATACTCAATAAACACGGATGAGTCACCGGACTTGGTACTCAGGTTAATGCTTTCAAAGTAATGTTGGCGAGTTGTCGCTATAACATTGTTAATGTTTATTAGTGAAAATAGCGAATGCCACTGCGATAATTGCAGGGTTTGCAACGTACACGCTATTTCAGTATTACCCTGTGTAAAAGGTTGAATAAACTGTAATTCATAGTGGCATACTGCACTACTAATTAAAGGATGATGCGCGGTTGTTTTAAACCAAGCAAATAACTCCTCTACCATTTGTGGTACTCGCATTGCTTGTGGTGCCATTTGCAAACCACTTTTTAACGCTAAACTTTGCTGCCTATAACTGCCCGATTTTTCACTCAGATCTTTGATTAAGCTTCGATGCAAGGCTAATAAGCTATCTGGGGTTGATAGGCCAGATGATATTGATTGAATATCAAGGTTATTGATTTGCAGGGAGGCGGTTTTTTGTTGCTTATAGTGCTCAAGCATTGCAGGAGAATATAAGGCACTGATCTTACCTAAAACTTCACTAATATTTACCATACTGTGAGTCATGCTAGCTGAAATAGAGAAGGGGGGAGTGGCGTTGCTCATTTTGGTATAGGGGTTATTCAAATCAGGGGGTTAAGAATACGCGAACTGAGTTTAAAAGTCAGTTTTAATGGGGTTTTAGTCTGGTTTTTTGTGCTGTTATTGGTTCTTTATAATTAGTTTGGTGTGTGTCGATACATTAATTGAGTACCTTCCTTAGTTATAAGAGGCTAGCTGAAGCGACTATTGTTAGTTTATTGTCGCTAAAATAAACTGAATTACGACCATTATTTTTAGCTTCGTATAGTGCGCCATCGGCACGTTCTAACACGCTAATAACTGAATCATCAGAACTGATGGTAGCTACCCCTATGCTTATGGTTAGCTGAATGTTGGCAACAGGGTGTGTCGAAATATAGTCTTTTAACGCGTTTGCTTGTGCTAATGCATTGGTCAGTGAGGTATTTGGCAAAATAATAGTAAACTCTTCTCCCCCCCAACGCGCAATTAATGAATGGTTGGGCATGCTACTTTTAATTAGTTTAGCAAACTCAGCTAACACTTTATCACCGACTAAATGACCATAGGCGTCGTTTATTTTCTTAAAGTGATCAATGTCACAAATGAATAAGCAGTTTGTGGTTTTTGTTTCTTTGCTGCTGGTAATGACTTGCGACAATGCATAATCAAATTTTTGCCTATTATAAAGCCCTGTGAGTTTATCTGTTTCAGCGAGATGTTGAATCTCTATATTACGGGTTGTTAAATGCGCATATGCAGAAAAACGTGTTTTTTCATAAAATCTGAAAATTAAGATATGGGCAATGCTGACCTCAATGATATTAAATAAAGAGCCCAGCCCGATAGTGACGGTTAGCTGTTGTTGCTTATAAGTTAGGTAAGCACAAATACAAAAAGCAATGGCGCTAAAAATGCTTCCCCAATTTCTACCCACTAAAAAAAACGCAAAAGGGGGAATAAGTGTTGCCCAAAATAAAGAGTGAGCAAGGCCACCGACAGAGATAACAAATGTCATTATTAAACTAACAACCATAAATGTAACCGCCCATGCCGCAGCACTTACATTTGCAGTTTTACTAAACCAGCCATAAATAGCTAATGATATAACTAAGCCTAATGCATCAATGGCGGCAATATCGTAACTGTGAAAGTAGAACAGGTTGAGTAGGGTTAAAACTAAAAAGTAGCAGGTTGCCGTTAATAATGAATGAGCAATTAAGCGTGTGCGCCAAAAGTCTTTATGATCTTTTGGATACTGTGGTAGTCCTTTGTACCAAAAATCTAGCATGCTTTATTTCTCTTAGACTGTGTCTTTTTATTGACTGATTATTACTCATAACCCGCTCATATAAAAGTACCGAGTAAATAACTATAAAATAAAGGGTTATCTAGCTTGCGCTATTTTTGTATGCAAAATACAGTTCTGCATTGCAGTGATTGCGAGTAGATCTTCAGCTAGAGATATGGCGGGGACATTATTACTTTGGACACTCTCTTTTAAGTGGTGATAGTTACATAGTTAAAAACCCCGATATCACGCAGTGCAATCGGGGTTTTTAACTTCTAGTGGTTACTCTTCGATAAACGCTTCACCTTCTTTCATCCACTTAGCGGCCGGTTTGCCTTTAAGATAATGATCAAAGTACTGCATCATACGCACTGAAAAATCGACCTGATTCGGAAATTGCTTTAGGTGATGCGGTTCACCTTCATATTGTAAAAATGTAGCGTCTTTACCTGCGCGGCGAAGCGCTAAGTAATATTGCACGCCTTCATGCCATGGCACCGCATCATCTTTGTCGCCAAACATAATCAAAATAGGCGTGTTTACTTTATCGGCAAAAAATACCGGTGAGTTTTCAATATAAAGCTCAGGTGCTTCAAATAAATTTTTACCAATACGGCTTTGCCCTGTTTCGTATTGAAATTGGCGTGCAAGTCCAGATTTTAAGCGAATGCCACTGTAAGCACTGGTCATGTTAGACACTGGCGCGCCCGATACCACTGCTTTAAACATATCAGTTTGGGTGATCATAAATGCACTTTGATAACCCGCCCAAGAGTGGCCTTGTAAACCTATTTTATCTGGGTCGGCAATGCCTAAATCAATCAGCTTTTGGGTGGCGTTGATCATGGTTTGCGTTGAGGATTTACCAGGGTGTCCTATTTCAAAGCGAATGTCAGGTAAAAAAATGGCGTAGCCATTTGAGGTAAACATCGGGAAATTAGGGCGATGATTTAATTCCATTTTTGGAAAGTCATACATGCGCTGGCTCATGTAGCGGTAAAAGTACACCACAACAGGCACTTTATCGCCTTTTTTGTAGCCGGCAGGCTTGATTAATACCCCTTGTAAATCTTCACCATCAAAGCCTTTATAGCTAATGAGTTCAGGTGCTTGTCCCCAAGCAAAGTTGCTTATCTGAGGGTTAAGGTTAGTTACGCGTTGTGGTTGTTTAAAGTTAGAGTCTGTTTGATAAATGTCTGGAAATTGCTGATAGGTTTGCTCAGTAAATAAGTATTTATCGGCATGTTTGGCCTTTTTAATTACATCAAAGCGCTTATTACCTGTAAGTAATTCAGTGACTTCAAGAGTTGCTAAATTAAGTTTTGCCACTTCACTTTGCTTGCTTTGTAAATTAATTGCAGAAAGCAGGAGCGTATCATTGTTGTTAAAGGCTACTTGGTTTTTATCAAGTTTGATCACTCTGTATTGCGTGTTACTTTTTTTACCATTAGTTAAGCGTTTAGCTTGCTTGGTATTGACGTTAAATGACCAAATATCGTATTTGCTGTAAACCAGTATTTCGCTGCTATCGTTCAGCCAGCCTGCAAAACCATAACCAGGCTGCTTGGATGGATAGTCGTGTTTGTCATCGGCAAACGTGGCGTTAATCGCCTTGCTGAGTACGCTCACTTTATTATTACCTAAGTTTTTAAGCTGTACTTGGTTATTATCAAAGTAAGCAGCAAACTGCCCATTGGGCGCAAGGCTCGGTCTAAATGGATAGTCGTTAATGATAGGAGTCTGTTTACCCGTGTTTATATCAACAGCAAAGTAGTCAGCAAAAAAACCGCCATACATTACTTTTTCAAGATGCGCTAAATTTGAGTAGCCTAACAATGAAGTGGCACGCTCAGTATTAAGCGACAGCTCAGGCATATTTGGCGTGCTTAACTGAACGACTTGCTGTGAGTTTACATGGTATACCGCCGTGTAATGACGGTTTTTATTATTTTCATTCCATTGCTGCTCTTCGCGAGGTTTAATTTGCGCGTCATTGTTGTGCCATACATTTAACCCTTTATGGTCGCGAATTACCTCAAAGTCATACAGTGATGACTCATCTGTGTATTCTTTTTGTTTAATTTTTGCTGCGAGTTTTGGGCGGTTTTCAAAGTATAAACGTGTACCATCTTCGGCCCAAGTTAATGTCGCGGTTTTGCCCATTAACCATTCTGGGTTAGGTGACTGCACAGTGGTTAGCGTGTCGTTTTGCCATAGCGTTAATTCGTACTGACGACGACGCTTATCATCGTTTACATAGTTGCCTAAGGTAAACGCAACGGTTTTTTCGATTGGGTGCCACGCTATTTTGCTAGCAACCACACCAGGCTCATCAATTAATACGGTGCTGGTAAAATTATCGAGTGAAAATAAGGTAATTTGATTATTGCCGCCATCCACATAGCTTTGACTCACCAATAGCTGATCGCTGGTGGCACTGATGCCATAGGTAAAGGCATTTTCAAGAGTATGAGTGCGTTTATCACTTAAGTTGATGATAACCAGCGGATAGCTTTTATCTTTTTTGTCGGCAGTGATAGCGCTATCGTTGTCGAGCTTTTTATCGTCTTCTTCAGCGTTTTCATTTTTGCGATAGGCCAGCCACTGGCCGTTATTAGCTAGTACGTAATCTTTTACATCATTAAAGCTTTGCTGCTCACCGGTTTGGGTGTTGACTAATACTAAGTTATTTTTTAAGTCACTTTTTTTCTTAGTGGTTTCTTTTTCAAGCAGAGTAGGCACCTGCGTAAATGCGACCCAGTTTGCCATTTTGCTAATGGTAGGACGGGTTCCTCGTTCCACCTCAGCAATAAGCTTATTGCTATTGAGTGAGTAGACTTTCCCTGTAGCATTCCCGCGATAAGGGGTTGCACTTAAAGAAAGGATTTGACCATTTTCAGAAAGCTGCGTGCCTTTTGCAGATTTAAAATCAAATACATCTTTAAATTCTAGTGGCTTATTAGCTAAAGCACTGGCGCTCGTTAAGCTGGTAATAAGTGCACAGCCTACAAGAGTGAGTTGCGTTTTCATTATAGGTTCTCGTTTTTTAACATTATTTTATTGTAACGAGTTTTAATAACAATTCGAGTAGATACGATAAGTGGTAGCAGGGCAGAGATGAGAGGTTAAAAATATAAGGTAAAAGGTAAAAGGTAAAAGGTTGATACGACCCCGATAAAGTAGACACGGGTTTTTAATTCATTAACTCGTATTGCATGGGACTCACATTTCCTAGCGTGCCATGCATTCTTACTGAGTTGTAGTAGTTTTCGATATAAAAGCGACTTTGTACTGTCATTTCACTACGACTCAGTTCATTTAAATTGTTCATCCATTCTTTTTTATACTGGGCAAAAAAGCTTTCTGAGCAGGCATTATCCCAGCAATTCCCTTTTCTCGACATGCTAATTGTTACCTGTCGGTTGTTCAACCACGATATTGTTTCTTTTGCACGATACTGGCTGCCTTGGTCTGAGTGAAATAATAAGCGACTTCCATCAGGTTTACGTGCATCCCATGTTTTTTTTAACGCTCTAATCACCAAGTCTGCGCTGTTAACTCGACTTGTTGCCCAACCAACGACTTTGCGTGAGTATAAATCTAAAATTACACATAAATACTGCCAACCCTCTCTGCAACGAACTTGCGTTATGTCTGACACCCATACCGTATTGGGTTCATCAACACTAAACTCACGACCCAATAAGTTTTCTGCAGTGATATGCCCCTGCTTTTTTCCGCTACCGGTATATCGGCGTTTACCCGCGGCTGAGCGGTAACCCATACTCTGCAGTAATCGCTGCACACGGCCTTTACTACACTCATACCCATTATCTATAGCGGCTTTCCACAACTTTCTGTAGCCCGGAATACAGTGCTCATCACTACTTACTTTTTTCAAAAACTCAAGCAATGAGTCGTTTTCTGACGCACGTTGACTTAATGATTGCTTTAGCCATTTATAATATCCAGCTTTTGATACTGACAACCATGTGCATAATTTTTTTATCGTTTTCTTAGCTGTCGCAGCTTGGTGAATATACTCAAATCTTATTCTTTTCGGCTGTCCAAGTAGGCCTTCGCCTTTTTTAACACATCGTTCTCCAACTGCGCATCTTCCAATTGCTTTTCAAGCTTACGCACTTGGCGCTCCAAATCTTTATATGACTTATCAGGGCCTTGGTTTTTAATTGGGTTAGATGTACTTTTTGACGTCATTTTTCGTCTCCATTTAGATAATAAGACAGGGTTAATGCCCAGCCGATGAGCTATTACATTAACAGTATCTGGAGAGTCTAACGATTGTTCAACTGCTTTTGTTTTAAATTCAATTGAATGACTACGCCTAGTTTTGATTTTCATAACACTTATTCCTTAAATAAGTGTCCACTTTTATAGAGTCGTATCAGCTACGGAATGCGAGGTGCTAAGTATCCGTAAAAAGTTAGGGAAGCGGAAGTTTAATTGTGGTTTTCAATTTTTTTACTTTCAGCTCTGTGTTCAAATTTATTTTTAAGTCTAATTTATAAAAAGAACACAGAGTTTATGTGGAATAGATTATAAGAAATGGCTAAATAGTTTAATTTAATAACCTTGCTAGCAAAATTAACTAAAACCTTATAACCAAATTTTTTGAAGCTCTGGCCATTGTTTTTCAAATTGCTCGCTAGGTCGTGCACTAAAATTACTGCGCACAAATTGGTTCATTTTACCCTCAACGTAGGCAAGTAAAAAGTTAGCTAGCGTCAGTTCATCACTTTGAAAGTTTTTACCTTCACGTAATTTACGCTCTCTAAGAATCTGTTTGAATTGGGTTTCTAGCTTTTCAAACAAGCCTTGTACACGCTCACGAAGTCGCTCTTGTTCACCCTGTAGAGCATCGCCTGTTAATATACGGGTTATGCCTGGGTTTTTTTCGGCAAACGTTAGCAGCAGTAATAGGGTGTTGTATACACGTGCTTTACTTTCTTTCTCGTTATCTAAAATAAGATTAATACGTGATAGCAGCGTGTCTTCAATAAATTCAATTAACCCTTCAAACATGCGCGCTTTACTAGGAAAGTGGCGATAAAGAGCGGCTTCAGATACGCCAACTTCTGCGGCAAGTTTGGCTGTTGTAATACGCTGGCCTGGGCTGGTTTCTAACATTTGTGCGAGTGCTTGCAGTATTTGCTCTTTGCGATTACTTTTTTTTGTCGCAGGCATGAACATTCCTTTTTAATAGTTATTTTTTTTCAACATAAATGTGCGATAACACAGCTTTTTGCCAAGTGTTACAGCGCGCAATACTCAATGGGGTGTTTTTGCACGTATTACAGCGATACATTAGTAATGCGCAAGCGTTAAGCTATTTTAGCGCAGTAAAATTACACTAAAAGGTCACAAGGCGTCATCATGTTAATGTTTTATTCAGTTTGTTTCCAGCCTTTTTATAATCGTTTGGCGAGCTGCTCGATCACTTTAACCGCTATTTCTATTTTACTGGTTTCAGGTAAGTCGAGTTGTTCATTTTGCCAATACAGGGTGAGTGCGTTGCGCTCAGAATTAAAGCCTACATCACTGTGCGATACATCGTTGGCACAAATCATATCGAGGTTTTTATTGGTTAGTTTCCCCTTTGCGTAATTAGCAACGTTCTGCGTTTCTGCGGCGAAGCCGACGGTGTAAGGGCGGTTTTGTGTGAGGTTTGCAACCGCGGCTATTACATCTGGGTTTTTAACTAAGCTAAGAGTGAGTTCATCGCCTTGTTTTTTCATTTTTTGCGTGGCGATACTTGCTGCACGATAATCGGCCACAGCGGCACAACCAATAAAGGCATCTGAGTGAGGCGCATATTTGAGTGACTCATTCAGTAACTGTTCAGCACTTTCTATATTAATTAAATTAACGCCTTGCGGTGCTGAAATAGTTACCGGGCCTGAAATTAAGTTCACGTGTGCGCCAAATGATAACGCAGCTTGCGCCAGTGCATAGCCCATTTTTCCAGAGCTATGATTTGATATAAAACGAACAGGATCGAGAGGTTCACGGGTTGGACCTGCAGTAATTGTAATTGTTTTACCTGCTAAGAGTTGTGGTTGCGCAGGTTCAGTGCATAAACTCACTAATTCATGCGGTTCAAGCATTCGACCAGCACCGACATCACCACAAGCTTGCTCACCCTTACCTGGTCCCCAAACAGCAACGCCACGAGCCTTTAAAGTGGCTATATTAGTTTGCGTTGCAAGGTGTGCGTACATTTGCTGATTCATTGCCGGCGCTATGGCAACTTTTGCGGGGGTCGCCAGTAATAAAGTCGTGAGCAAGTCGTCAGCAATCCCTGCGGCCATTTTCGCAATAATATTGCTGGTGGCAGGGGCAACTAAAATTAAATCAGCCCATTTTGCAAATTCAATGTGCCCCATAGCGGCTTCGGCTGAAGGGTCTAGTAATGAGTCAGACACTATTTCACCACTCACAGCTTGCATGGTTAGCGGGGTGATAAAATGTTTTGCTGATTCGGTCATTACTACTTTAACGTCACAACCATGGTCTTTTAAGCGTCTTACGAGTTCAGCACATTTATACGCTGCAATTCCACCGCTAATACCCAGCACTATTTTTTTATTTGTTAAATTAATCATGGTTGTTCATCAATTTTATAAAATATGGTGGCTAAAATAACAAATCTTGAGCGTGACAGCTAAGATAAAATGCGTTTTATCGCGCTAATTTTTGATTTTGCATTACAGTTATACAGTACAGTAATCTTTCAAGGATGAATCATGCAATTAACGTCACTGCCTAATTCGCTCCGCCCGCGAGAAAAACTGCTAGAAAAGGGCGCAAAGGCACTCTCTGATGCTGAACTATTAGCTATATTTTTGCGCACGGGCCTACCCGGCATGAATGCCATAGAGTTGGCGCAGCATCTGATCAACGAAAATAAAACCCTGCATAATTTGTTTAATGCCAGTATGGATGAATTTTGTGCGCAAAAAGGCTTGGGAATGGCTAAATATGTTCAGCTACAAGCAGTACTTGAACTAAGCCAGCGATACATGCAAGAGGGCTTTGTGCGCGACGCCGTTTTTAACTCCCCACAAGCCGTTTATGACTACTTAACGCTGCAAATGCGTGGATTGCAGCAAGAGGTATTTATGGTGTTGTACCTTGATAGTCAAAATCGTTTATTAAAAGATGAAATATTATTTTACGGCACAATTAATGCGGCCAGTGTATATCCGCGTGAAGTG
Source organism: Pseudoalteromonas sp. SD03 (assembly GCF_040937955.1). Classification (NCBI taxonomy): domain Bacteria; kingdom Pseudomonadati; phylum Pseudomonadota; class Gammaproteobacteria; order Alteromonadales; family Pseudoalteromonadaceae; genus Pseudoalteromonas; species Pseudoalteromonas sp. SD03. The sequence continues at coordinate 3,004,682 of NZ_CP162514.1, read as the reverse complement.
GTAAAGGCGGCACTGAAAAATAATGCGGCGGCGGTTATTTTTTCACATAATCACCCCAGTGGTATTGCAGAACCGAGTCAGGCCGATAAGCTCATTACCAATAAGTTGTGCCAAGCACTGCAATTAGTCGACATAAATGTGTTGGATCATATTATTATTGGTGGTGAAAGCAGTGTTTCGTTTGCCGAACGGGGACTGATTTGAGTTTATCGCTTCAGATATGTGCTAAAAATGAGCGGTTTAGTGCGTTTTGGCAAATTAGTTTAATTTAAATGCAGTTTTTACTTTCCCTAAGGGCATTCGATCTTTATAATTAGCCGCTATCAAATTTACACATGAGCTGGTTGGATAAGATCAGTATTTGATCTTTGCCTGTAAAAGCTGTATAAAGAGCGCCCTTCGATTTATCTCTAGGGCACAAATACATGGCCTTAGGGAAAATTAAGCTCGAGCGAAGTTATTGGAGATATATAGACATGTCTAAAGTATGTCAAGTTACAGGTAAGCGTCCAGCGGTTGGTAACCACCGTTCACACGCGAGAAACGCGACTAAACGTCGTTTCCTACCTAACCTACAAACACACCGTTTTTGGGTTGAAAGTGAAAAACGTTTTGTAACATTACGCACTACTACTAAAGGTATGCGTATTATCGATAAAAAAGGCATTGACACGGTTCTTACTGAAATCCGTGCTCGTGGCGAAAAAGTTTAAGGAACTGAATTATGCGCGATAAGATCCGTTTAGTTTCAACTGCTGGTACTGGTTTTTTCTACACTACCGACAAGAACAAGCGTAACATGCCTGAAAAAATGGAAATCAAAAAATTCGATCCTAAGGCTCGTAAACATGTGATTTTCAAAGAAGCTAAAATCAAGTAATTTAGTTTTCTTTCAGAAATGTAAAAACCCAGCTTATGCTGGGTTTTTTGTTTTTAAAATCTGCTCTATCATCCACCTAAACCATATCACCGTAATGATACCCATTGAATTAAATCGCTAATTGGCTTTTGTTAAGCACCACGAATTATTCCGTAGATAATGGCATCAGTTGTTTATAACTAAAAAACATAAAGAGTATGAGCATTAAATGACTTTACGGGCTAAGTCGTTTGGTGTTGTGTATTTAGAGTGCGGTTATGAGCTGTTTAAGTATGCCTGAAGAGGAATAAGGGGGCTTTACGCTGACTTACTAGGGTATGAGCTGTAAGTAGCTCTAAGGCTACTTACAGCGCGATATTTATACTTTAAAGTTCTCTACTGATATTCTTAGTTCTTCGGCTAATTTAGCCACTTCTGAACTTGAAATATTCGTTTGTACAGCGCCTTCTGCTGTTTGCTCGGCAATAGCAACAATAGACTCTAAGCGCTCACTGATCTCTTGTGATACTTGTTGTTGCTCTTGTGCTGCTGTTGATATCTCTTCACTGACATTATGCGCTTGTGATACTGCAAGGGTAATTGAGTCCAGTGCACTGTTGGCTAAGTCACTTTGCTCAACACACGAAACCGCGCGTTCTTTACCTTTTTCCATAGCTTTAACCGCTTCTTCAGCGCCCGACTGTAGTGATTCAATCATAGATTGAATTTCTTGGGTCGACTCTTGTGTTTTACTCGCAAGCGATCTTACTTCATCAGCTACCACAGCAAAGCCTCTGCCGTACTCTCCGGCACGAGCGGCTTCAATCGCTGCATTAAGTGCGAGTAAGTTAGTTTGCTCGGCAATACCGCGAATAACATCTAAAATACTACCAATTGATGCGCTATCTTTGTGTAGTTTATTGATAACACTTGATGCTTCGTCTACTTCGTAGGCGAGTTGCTCAATGGTTGCTTTATTTTGATTTGAAATACCTTTAACGCGCTCCGCTTCTTTATCGGCATTTTTAATTTCGCTCAGTGCTTGTTGCGCACTATTACTCACTGTTTGTGATGTGCTGCTCATTTCAGTGGTTGCGGTTGCTGCTTGCTCTACTTGCGCTTGCTGATTACTGATTGCTTTGCTTGATTCACCGGTAATTGTTGAGGTTTGCTCAGAAGCGGCTGCAAGTTGTGTTGAACGTGAAATAATACCGGTGATTAAGCTACGTAAGCTATCAATTAAGGTATTACAACTTTTCGATAACTCACCAAATTCATCTTTTGCGCTGTCATCTAAGCGTTGAGTCATATCACCACTGGCAACAATATCTAGAATACGATTTACTTCCGCTAATGGCTTAGTAATACGGTTAACCGTAATGATGGCTACAAGCACAGCGATAATAGTCGCAATGATCATACCTATCCATGTCCATAAATTAGCTGAGTTTACGTCACTACGTACGCCTTCTTGTAATGTAAATGCAACGCCACTGGCTTGTAATACTAATTCGTCAATTTGGCTAAGCGCTGTTTTAGTCGCTTTTTCAGACTCTGCTAATTCACGCTCGGTTGTGCTTATTGCGTCAATAAGGCGTTTTTTATTAGCTGAAAGGCTATCGTTACCTAAAATATTGCTCTCTAGGGTATCTACATAACCCTTTAAGTCATTAAACAAGCTGCTGTGACTTTGCTCTATCGCCGGCTTTATTAATGAAACGGTACGAACGACTTCTTCAAAGTAATACACTTGCTCGTTTTTGATAATATCGAGCGTGTTAAGCGTTTTAACGGTTAGCATGTCGGTGCTGCTGGTAACCACGGACATAAAGTTATTTTCTAGATTATTAGCTGCTTGATAAGCGCGTGGATGATTATCCTCTAAACCATCAATATCAATAATATCAAGCACCATAGAGTTTGCATCTTCTGCCGCAAGCTCAACGGTTTCTAATTGAGCTTTGAGCTTTTTGTTAAGCACTAGCTGGGTGTTTTTATCTTTAAGCAGGCTGTTTATGATATTTGAAAAGCTCTGGTAGGTTTTTTCAACTTCAAGGCTGCTTTTGTTTAACTGTGGATCGTCTTTAACAACTTGTTGTAGTTCGCGGTGCAATTTATTAAATATTTGTTTTTGCTCTTCTATTTGCGCTTTTAACGTGGCGAGTTCTTGAGCCGATGTTATATGGAAACTAGCTTGAGCGGCTTTACTCATCAAAATAAATTCTGCTTGTAACTGAGCGCTCTTGTTTAATGCAGGAAGCGATAGCTGATTAACTTTTTGAGTTGAACGATCTATATTTGCTATTTTTATTAAAGAGTTACCGCCAATAATTAAAAGTAATAAAGTGATAAATATAAAACCACCCCAAATACGTTGACTCACTGTTAGATTCATATGGTTTTCCATTCAAAAATACGTCTATTAAAACTTATCGGCGCTTTCAACAATAAGTTAAGTAATTAAAAATAATTAATTTTTACTGTTAATAGTTAGTTGCTAAATTTACCGCAAAACTTAATTACAAACTAAGTCTTTTATTAAAGATAAAAAATAATGTAGGCAATAACACTCGTTTACTGTCTATGTTTAACTCAATTATAAGAGCATTGCTATTTTTTACACATTATTGTGAATGTTTTGTAATTATACAATTTAACATCCACTCTTAAACTTAACAGATGTATTAACTTTTTTCAGTTTATTTAGACAAAAGTTGTGATTTTTCTGAAAATTTTTGCTTACTTTGCAGTTCTATTAGTGTCATTGAGCCACCCCATACGCAACCCGTGTCTAGAGCATAAAGGTGGTTGTAGGGCGTTTTGCCTTCAAGTGCTGCCCAGTGTCCAAAAATTAGGTCATGTTGAGCGTTCATAATGGCAGGATGAGAAAACCAAGGAATTAGTGATGATGAATTTGTTGTTGCTTCTTTTGCATTAAAATCGAGCAAATTATCAGGCGTAATAAAGCGCATGCGAGTGAAATAATTAACGATGTAACGAAATTTAGCAGCATCATCAAGTTGCTCAGTCCATTTTAGCGGGTGAGGCTGATACATGTTTTTTAAGAAGAACTTAGCGTTATCAGCACCATAGCATTGCTGCGCAAATTGAGCGTGCTTAATGGCTTGCTCGCACGACCAATCAGGGTTAAGGCCTGCATGAGAAATAAAACAATTATATTGTTCTAAATAAAGCGCTAAAGGCTGAGTTTGTAAAAACGCGATGTAGTGGGGCAGTTTACTACTGTTAAACAGTGCAGTGAGTTTGTCTTTGGGGTTAGGTGTAACGTTATTTAAATAACAGGCAATCATGTGTAAGTCATGATTGCCTAATGTGACGCTAACGCTGTCTTGATGTTGATAAATATAATCAAGGCACGCTTTAGAGTCTGGGCCGCGAGCGACAATATCACCCACTAAATATAGGTGATCTTTGCTATGGTTAAAGTCGACTTGCTTCAACAATAAACTAAATTCGTCAAAGCAGCCTTGTAAATCACCTATTGCGTAGTCGGCCATTGTTACCTGTTTTTATCAGTGTAGGATATTAGGGCAGGCTAAGCGGAATACGTTTATGGGTGCTTTAAATTCAGCACCAAACTCGTTACGTAAAGTGTAATGTCCCTGCATGGTGCCTACCGGTGTATCTATTATTGCACCACTGGTATATTTGTAGCTTTCACCTGGGGCTATATCTGGGGTTTCACCGACCACACCTTCGCCTTGCACTTCTACTTCTTTGCCATTGGCATCAGTAATTAGCCAATAACGGCTAAGTAGCTTTGCACTGCATAAACTGTGGTTTTTTATAGTAACGGAGTAGGCGAACACAAACTTATCTAGTTCAGGTTGCGATTGCTCTTCTACATAAAACGTTTCAACAGATACCTTTACAGGTGATCCTATATTACTGCTTGTTGTCATAAATCCAGTTAGCTATATCAATAAATTGTTGTAACGACAGGCTCTCAGCTCGCAAAGTAATATCAATGCCAATGCTGGTTAATTCGTCAGGGGTTAGAAGGTTGCCAAGGCTGTTACGCAACGTTTTACGGCGCTGATTAAACGCTTCTAAACAAACGGTGTTTAATATTTTAACGCTTTTAGCGGTGCGCTGCTGTGCCTTTTTAGGAATTAAGCGAATAACCGCAGAATCGACTTTAGGTGCCGGTTTAAAGCACTCAGGCGGTACCTCTACCACAGGCATCGCATGACAATAATACTGAGTCATCACACTCAAGCGACCAAAGGTTTTACTACCAGGGCCTGCTACCATGCGCTTTACCACTTCTTTTTGCAGCATAAAGTGCATGTGCTCAATATGATCGGCAAATTCAAACAGGTGAAACAATAAAGGCGTTGAAATGTTGTACGGCAGGTTGCCGAATACTTTTAGCTTTTTGTCATCTTTAACCAGGCTTGCAAAATCAAACTTCATTGCATCGCCTTGGTTTACGGTTAATTTTGGCCCTAAAAATGGGTGTTCAATTAAACGCTGGGCTAAATCTTTATCTAGCTCAACAACCGTTAAATGGCCACTTAAATCGGCAACAGGCTCGGTAATAGCGCCTAGACCTGGGCCAATTTCTACTAAATTATCTTGCGGTTTAGGATCGATAGCGGTGACGATTTTGTCGATGATTGACTCATCGAATAAAAAGTTTTGGCCAAAACGTTTACGGGCGCGGTGTCCTAAGTGTACTTTATCGGTCATTGATTCTGTGCTTTTTCATGGGCGAGCTTAATTGCTTCGCGGATCGCTAATTCAAAACTGCCAACATCAGCATCGCCTGTACCGGCTAAATCAAGCGCAGTACCGTGATCGACTGAGGTGCGAATAAATGGAAGGCCGAGAGTTATATTCACTGACTTACCAAATCCTTTGTATTTTAGCACAGGTAATCCCTGATCGTGATACATAGCCAGCACTGCATCGGCTTCATTTAGGTATTTATCTTGAAATAACGTATCGGCTGGTAAAGGTCCGATTAAGTTCATCCCCTCAGCTCTTAGTAGGTCGAGCGTAGGCGTAATCGTGTCGATTTCTTCGCGGCCTAAATGGCCATCTTCACCGGCATGTGGGTTTAAGCCACAGACTAAAATACGTGGTTGCTCAATGCCAAATTTCGTTTTTAAGTCATGATTAAGAATATTAGCCACTTTAACTAGTCGCTCTTGCGTAATAGCACGAGAGACATAAGCAAGCGGAATATGTGTAGTTACTAGGGCAACACGCAAACCTTCAGTGGCTAATAACATAACCACATCGGCTGTACCTGATTGCTGAGCAAAGTACTCAGTATGGCCACTAAAAGAAATGCCGGCTTGGTTAATAATACCTTTATGAACAGGCCCCGTAACAATGGCATCAAATGTGCCATCCATATTCTTCTCGCTGGCAATACGTAATGTATCTAAAACGTATTGCCCATTGGCGTCATTAAGAACGCCAAGCTCAACGGGCTCTGCTAAATCAATCTGCTTAATATATAAGCTACCTGCTGCTGTTGGCATTGCTTTGGCTTGTTCATCAAATTCAATTAATTTAATGTTTAAACCTAAATGCTTAGCGCGCTGTTTTAGTAGCGATGCATCTGCAATCGCTACTAGTTGCGCATCCCAGCTATGCTGTGCCAGTTTTAATAGCAAGTCTGGGCCAATGCCTGCAGGCTCACCTGGGGTTACCGCAATTCTTAAGGTCATAATTATTCGTCTATTGGGAAAATTTCAACATGGGCTTGTTCGCGCATTTCTTGCTGCCAGTTAAAGCTTTCCTCTTTAAATTTACGATTAAACAACATGCCATGTGCACGATTACGTTTAGCTTGCTCGGTCTTATCTGCAACACGTTTATCTAGTAACTGCACAATGTGCCAGCCAAACTGACTTCTAAATGGTTCGCTGATTTCGTTTTTATCAAGTGATAGTAACGTATCTCTAAACGCAGGCACGTAGGTGGTTGGATCAGTCCAATCGTATTGACCACCTTTAAGTGCTGAACCGGGGTCTTGTGAGTATTCTTTAGCAAGTTCTGCAAAGTCAGCATCGCCGGCGCGTAAATCTTTAACAAAGCCAGCTAGCATAGTGCGTGCTTTTTCTTCACTTAAAATGATTGAAGGCTTAATAAGAATATGACGAGATTTAACTTCGGTGGTTTCAACTACTTGACGCCCACGTACGTCTTGTACTTTAATGATGTGGAAACCCGCACCGGAACGAAGTGGACCAATAATCGCATCTTTCTTTTTACCTTTTACAGCTTCTGCAAATAACGATGGCATTTCGTTAATGCCCATCCAGCCTAATTGGCCGCCCTCAAGGGCCTTTGAGCCACTTGATGATGAAATGGCAATACGCTTAAATTCTTGGCCGTCTTGCAGCAGCTCAATAACTTTGTCTGCGCGTGTTTTTGCTGAGCTTACGTCGTCTGCACTTGCACCACTTGGAATATCGATAAGAATATGACCAATATCATATTCTTCGGCATTTTGGCCTTGGCTATCCATAATTTTTAGTAGGTTATCAATTTCTTGATCGCTTACATATATACGGCGGTCTACGTTTGCACGCGTAACTTGTTGCGTGGTTATCTCTTTACGAATTTCTTCGCGGTAAGCTTGAAAGCTCTCACCCGACGCTTCAATAGTACGACGCAAATCAGCAATTGTACCGCCTTGCTCTTTAGCCATGTTGGCAAGGGTTTGGTCAAGCTGGCTATCTGAAATTTCTAAGCCCATACGCTCAGCCATCTGCATCATCAAGGTTTGATTTACTAAACGCTCAATCGCCTGAACACGCAGTGTTTCGTCTTTTGGCAGCTGTTGGTTTTGTTCTTCTGCTTGTTTTTTTACGCGATCAACAATGGTGTCTACTTCACTTTTTAAAATAACGCCTTGGTTTACAATACCAATTACTTTATCTATTTCGACAGGGGCGGCAAATGCACTTTGGCATAAGCTGAACGTTAAAACTGCTGATGTTAATAATTTTTTTAAATTCATATTCTTTTTACTACTCTTACTAATAGTACTGTTGTAATGCTAAATACGGCTAAATTGATATAGTTATTTGTAAATTTTTACTATAAATAAAGCAGTTTAGTCATTAAGAAAATACGGCCTACGATAACCAAAAATACCTTGTTGTAATAATTTTTGAGCATCGTAACGGCTTTTACTACCAAGCCCTTTTAATACAAAATTCAAACGAATACTCGAATCAAAAGTGGCTTGGGGTTGCCCAATTGACTGATTTAAATCAGTTTCAATTTGGCGATGGCCAGTAATTTGGAACGCCCAACAGCACGATTCATACTGTAATCCACTAAATACTTCAATACTGCGGTTATTATCAAGATCGCGATGGTAACTTGCAATAAATTGCCACTCGTCACTGATAGGGATGCTTGTAAATAAGCCCGCTTGCTCGATTGTATTTCCTGAGACATCATTTGCATAGCGATGGTTCAATTGAACCAGCTGATTATCGTCACCTTTGTAGTCTAAGGTTAAATTTGACTGGATAATTTGCTTGCCATCCGTGTCGTACTGAATACCACCCGATAAATACCAGCGGCGGTGCCAATGTAACATGGTTTGCGCTGCAAACAAGGCATTGTAGTTACTATCGCTATTAAGCCCTTGCTCTGTAGGCTTGGCTGAATCACTTAAATAAAATATTTGGCCTGCGCTGAAGTTAAATACTTCTTCATTTTTCTTATCAAATAAACGCGTTGTAGCCCCGAGCGTAAATTGATTAGCTGCGGCAATTCGGTCAACACTTGAAAAACGCGCATCCCTGAATAAACCAAAAAAGTCATCTTGTAACTTGGTGGTATCGTATAAGCCAATGTCAGACTGATCTTTATTAGGCGTATATAAATACTGAATTTGTGGCTCTAGAGTTTGAATACCATCGTCAATAAAAATTGAGGTGTCGCGCTCAAAGTTAAGCTGAGAATATAAGCGCACTTTAGGCAAAGTACGCGAAACATTATCGCTATACTGTGTACCCTGTAAATCACCGTCTTGTTTATAGTTAGTTTGAAGCAAGCTTACTTCAGATAAAAACGACCAAGCATATTCTTTGTAATCAAAGCGTGCTTTAGGTTCGATGTGCACGCGAGTAGCTTGGTCAATTACCGCTGAGCTGTTAGTAAAATGGCTCAGCTCGCCTGAAACACTAAAATCGAAATAATCAATTTTCCATGGGGTAGTTTGGGTAAAGCTAATTTGTGGTAACGCCGTGTATGATTCTAAGTGGTCACCTAGTACTTCAAAGTTTTGCACTTTTATATCAGTACGCCACATTTCGCCCATATGGGTTAGCGAGCCGGTACGATAAAGCTGCGTATCGGTTTTACTGGCATAAGCGGAGTTTAAATCAGTTAGGTAGTTGTCATCACTAACATTGGTAATATCAATACTGGCTCGCCAGTCTTCACCAATATAACTTTTTTGTTGCCAATGAAACAAAAAGCGCTCGTTAAGTTCAGGCTCTGAGTCATCTTTATTTAAATATTCTACAGCCACTAAACCTTGGTGCTCTGGGGTTAAATATCTAAATTCAGTTTGTAACTGTAGCCCTTTACGTGACATATAACGCGGGGTAATAGTGGCATCATAATTAGGGGCAATGTTCCAATAATAAGGCGTAATCGTTTCTAACCCATAGCGATCTGAACTTGAAAAGCTGGGCGTTAATAAGCCTGACTTACGGCGCTCATCGAGTGGGAAAGTAAAATAAGGTAAATAGAGTACCGGCGTATCTAAAATACGTAGCACGGCATTGTAGGTTTCGCCCCAGCCTTCTTCACGTGATAAGTTTATTTCATCGGCTTCAATAGCCCACACAGGCGTATTACCTGGGCACGCAGTAAAGCTTGCATTCATCAGCATTAAGCCAGACTTATCGATGGTGAGCTTTTCCGCGCCGCCTTTACCTTGTTGTTGTGTTAGGCTGTATTGTGCGCCTAATAAACTAAATGCTGAGTTATTTAAATCGGCATTTAAGCCCGAACTTTGTACGTGGCTTACATAATCGCGATAGGTAATTGGGCCAGTGGCATTAAGCAGGCCACGTTGTTTATCAATCAGTGCTGATTGTGCGGACAAACTCATGTTAACGGTGTTAATATCAACATTGCCAGTAAATTCAGCGCTTTGTGTGCCTAAAAGCTCAACGTCATCAGCGCTGATATCAACCGTTCCAAGCTCAAGGCCAGCAAGCGGTTGCCAAGCTCTGGTTTGCATTGAAGTGCCACAAAAGTTGTGTGTCAGTTCAGTTTCGGCAAGCGATGGTGCGCTCAGTACGCTTAGCATCAAAATGCCCCAGGTTTTGCTCATTTATCGACCTTTATGCTCTGTGATTAGTTACAAGCTATACATAATAAAGGAAAACAATGGCAAAGTAATTAGTGAAAAATAGATAGCTTATAAAATGACACGCTTTGAGAGTTTACAACAGTTTATTAATACTCACTTTGGTGAGCAATCCTATGCGCTTAATGCAATAACTGCAGATGCCAGTTTTCGCCGTTATTATAGGTTAAACGCTGAAAATAAAAACTTTATTGTGATGGACTCAGATCCAAAAAAAGTTAACAACGTCCCTTATATTGCATTAAACAAGGTGTTTTCTGAGCAGGGGTTTTTATTACCATCCATTATTCATAGTGACGAGCAGCAAGGTTTTTTTATTCTAAGTGATTTAGGTAGCACCCATTTAGCTGACTTGCTTGATGATGCCAATCGCAGCGAGTATTACCAGCAACTGATCAGTTTAAGTGCCAAGTGGGCAAAAATTCCAGCCGCGCCGTCAATGAATCCGTATGACCGTGACTTTATTGCATTAGAGTTGGATATTTTTAAAAATTGGCTGGTTAATGATTTTATTAGCGCAGAGCTCAGTGCAGAGCAGCAACAGACTTGGCAAACAAGCACAGCGCTGCTAATAAATACACTGCTTGAGCAACCCACAGTCACAATGCACCGGGATTATCACAGTCGTAATATTATGCGCTGCGAGCAGCAATGGGCGATTATTGATTATCAAGACGCGGTACAAGGCCCATTATGTTACGACTTAGTCTCACTTTTAAGAGACTGCTACTTTAAATTGCCTAAAGACGAGCTGAATCATTTACTTGAGTTTGGTTACGACGAATTTAAACGCCAAGGTTTAATAACTAACGAGTCATTTGCAGAATTTAAATATTGGTTTGATTTAACGGGTTTGCAACGCCATTTAAAAGCGGCGGGTATTTTTTGTCGTTTATATTTGCGTGATGGTAAACAAGGTTACTTAGCAAATATACTCCCTACACTTGAATACGTAATAGAGGTGGCGGCACAATACCCTGAGCTTAGCGACTTATCGGCTTTGATAAAAACTAGCGTGGTGCCAAAGGTGCAACAGCGGTTAAAAGAGGAACAACCATGAAGGCGATGATATTAGCCGCTGGGCGCGGTAAACGTATGATGCCGCTCACCGCAGAGTTACCTAAGCCTATGTTATGTGTAGCGGGAAAACCACTGATTGAGCATCATATTATGCGCCTAAAGGCTGCAGGTATTACTCAAATAATAATTAACCTTGCGTGGGAAGGAGATAAAATAAAAACCTATTTTGCAGATGGGCGCGCGTGGGGCGTGACTATAACCTATAGCCAAGAAGTGACGGGCGGGCTTGAAACCGCAGGCGGTATTATTCAAGCGCTTCCTTTACTTGATGAATCATTTATTGTGATTAATGGGGATGTTTACAGCGACTACGATATCAGTGCATTAATGCAGCTACATTTACAGCCTAAAGAGGCGCACATTGTATTGGTTGAAAACCCTGCGCATAATCCTGATGGCGATTTTGCACTGAGCCACTTACCGACAAATAGCCAGCGGTATACCTTTTCAGGGATAGGGCGTTATCAAGCTGACTTTTTTGAGGGGCTAGCCCCAGGCATTCGGCCATTAGGCCCTTTGCTACGTGAAAAATTAAATGAACATTTAGTCTCCACTGAACTCTATATTGGCCAATGGGACGATATAGGCACACCAGAGCGTTTATCGGCTCTTAACCAACAACTAGCGCCATAAGCTAAATATAAAACATTAGAGGTAAGTTTTAAAATGTGGGGAAAAATTCTCGGTTTCTGTTTTGGTTTTATGTTTGGCAAAATATTTGGTGCCATTTTAGGCTTATACCTAGGCCATATGTTTGATAAAAGCTTAAAAAAAGACTTTGATAAAGCTGGCGGCTTTTCTAACCTTTTTAAAGGCGATGATGTTAACGAACGCCAAGCGTTGTTTTTTTCGAGTTGCTTTGCGGTAATGGGACATATTGCCAAGTCGAATGGCCGTGTTAGCGAAACCCACATTAAAGCAGCGACGCTGTTTATGGATGAAATGGGCTTAAAAGGCGAAGAGCGCCGTGAAGCGCAGCAGGCGTTTCAATCGGGTAAAGACAGCGACTTTTCACTCAAAGATACGGTTTATGATTTTAAAGAACGTTTTGCTAAACGTTACGATTTACTGCAGTTATTTTTAGAAATTCAAATTCAAATGGCGTTTTCTGACGGGGTACTTGCTGCACAAGAAAAGCAATTACTGCAAGAAGTTAGTAAGCAGCTAGGTGTGTCTAAAGCACACTTTGCCTTTGTATTAAAACGTTATCAAGCAGAGTTTAACTTTAGGCAGCAACAACAGCGTTTTAAACAGCAGCAAAGTCAAAGTAGCAGCTACCGTGAAGGTTCAGGACATCATGTACCACCAAGTAATGATATGAACCGTTCGCAAGCATTGGCCTTATTAGGGTTAAATAAAGACGCATCGCAACGTGATATTAAAGTAGCCTACCGAAAGCTCATGGCTCAGCACCATCCTGATAAGCTCGTATCGCAAGGTTTACCTAAGCATATGATGGAAGTCGCGGTTAAAAAAAGCCAAGATATTCAAGCGGCATACGAGTATTTAAAAAAGGCGGCGTAAAAACCCGTCTATTTCTTTGCTTAGCCGTGCATGTTGCTGCGGCGCATCGCGTAATCCAAACAACTGACGTTGGCGATAATCAAACTTTGCATTTCGATTAACCCAACGCTGACGGTTTTTAAGGTTCATTAAGATATCATTACTGTCTGTAGCAAAATAAATATCCAACAAAGCGGGGGTGACCAAGGATGTTATTTGGCTTAACTTTGCATTACGTTTTGTATTAGGAAGGTAGCTACTTAAACTAATGAAGGCGCTTATTTTTGAGTCTGAAAATTCAGCGTAGTGCTCCAACAACACCCCAGCACTGGTGCCTTGTGCAATAACAACAATATTCTCAGACTCCATCGCAGCTTGTTGGTATAAAGCTTCGTAGCGAGCGACTAGTTTTAATTTATAGTTATCTACCACTTTAGTATTTACTTGTTCAACATAGTCAGCATGATGGGGCTGTTTTTGTGTGCTGGTGTCAGGCTTAGTATTTGCGTTGGCTGTTTCATTATTTGTGCCCACAGGATCATTAATCGTTTTTGCTGCATCATCTTGAGCTGCTTGCCAATCAATATCAGGCACTGTCATCGCATAAGAGGTATACCCGTGGTTATTCAGTTCTTTACGTAAAAAGTTCATGCCTGCATTGTTTGTTGGCGTTGATTGCCAGTCAGGAATAAGTATTACAACACCTCTAAAGTCCGCACTCATATATTCACTGTATAAAGTTAAAAACTCAGTATCACCAGCTAAAATAGGCTTTACTTCATCACTTTGGGCTAGGCGAGAGATATCCGCATCAATATTTTTTGAAAAAGGAGGGGGAGCAATATACTCAGCACTAAGCGCTTGAAAACTGATTAACGTACAGCCAAGCACAAGAGTAGTAATAATGACTTTAAACATCTGCGTAATAAACATAATAAGCTTTTAATTTAAATCTTATTTATGTATCGGCGTAGTGCTCTTAAAGTTTAGCTATTTACTGTAAATAGCTAAAAGATTAAACCGTGTTAAAACTCGGGCTCAGCTTCAAAAGTAAGTACTTGCTCCGTTACAGGGTGTTTGAGTTGTAGCATTTGTGCATGTAATTGTAACCGAGGAGCAGCAGCAAGTGCGTCTTTATGGGCGTAGAGGCGATCGCCTAAAATAGGATGGCCTAAGCTTAGCATGTGCACGCGCAGCTGATGTGAGCGCCCTGTAATAGGAGTAAGCTCTACACGGGTTGCCTGTGCTTCACGTTCAAGGACTTTAAAATGAGTGAGCGAAGGTTTGCCATTGTCATGATCAACCATTTGCTTAGGACGGTTCGGCCAGTCGCAAATAAGCGGTAAGTCAACGGAGCCTGTTTCAGTTTCAAGTTGTCCGTATACTCGTGCAATGTAACGTTTTGCTGTTTCGCGCTCTTGAAATTGCATACTTAAATGGCGGTGAGCGGCTTTGTTCATTGCTAAGCAAAGTATGCCTGAGGTAGCCATATCTAAACGGTGAACAATTTTAGCACTAGGAAAAACACGGTTGACGCGATTTATTAAGCTATCGGCATGTTTTGGGTCTTTACCTGGGACGGTGAGTAATTCGCTAGGCTTATTTACAATAAGTAAATCATCATCTTGAAACAGTATAGTTAAATACGGGCTCATAGGGGGATTGTAGTTAACTAACACGGCAGACCTCAGTGATTTTGAAGTGCGCTATTTTAGTGGAGCGAGGGCAAAGGCTCAAGTAAAAAGCGCGATATAAATATCGCGCTTTCTTTTTATACACACACGTTAGTAATCTTTAACTAACGACTGACAGCTAGGTTCTCTAGTGCGAAACCACAATCAAACGAATCGCATCGAGTTTTAACTGCGCTTTTTCAATATGTGCGGTGAGCTCATTGCGTTGTTTATCGTAAAAGGTAATTTCCTCTTGGCGAATGTTTGGATTAATTTGTTTCAGTGCAACTAATCGCTGTTGCTCTTCGCTCAACGATGTTTGCATTTTTGCTAATGACTCGGCACGAATAACATCCAGCTTTTGTTGCGCCATGTCTTTTGCGGTATTGATCATTGGATGAACCGCACTTTGCAATGCACCGGCTAATTTACTTGCTGTTTGACGACCTACCGCAGATAGTTGCTGATTAAAGCCATCAAAACCAACATTTTCACCTAAGTTATTACTGCTCTTATCGAGTAAAATACGAATTGGCGTAGGGGGTAAAAAGCGACCCACTTGCAGGACTTTTGGTGCCATGGCTTCGGCAACAAATATTAGCTCAACAAAAAAGGTGCCTGGTGGTAACTTTTTGTTTTTAAGTAACGCCACCGATGAACTACCAAAATCATCATCACAAATCATATCCATAGTGCCTTGCACCATAGGGTGATCCCAACTAATAAAGTGCACATCTTCCTGAGAAAGCGCGGTATCGCGGTCAAAGGTTACTGTCATACCATCGTCTTTTAGCGATGGGAACGAAGCGTTTAACATGTGCTCAGTGGGCTTTAAAATAATGGTGTTTTCACCTTTATCTTCTTGGCTTACACCAAAGGTGTCGAACACGTTGATCATGTAGCTTGGCAGTTCAAACTGGTTATCGAGCTTTTCAATGTCAGCTACAAGTGAGTCAGCAGCACCTTGTCCCGATGAATGTAGCTCTAGTAAGCGATCTCGGCCACTTTCCATTTGCTTGCGTAATACTGCATTTTTTTGTGCTACTTGCTCAAGGAGTGGATCTAGCTCATCTTCATCACAATTATGAGCTGCAATGTACTCAAGTAAATCTTCGCTAAACTCTTTATACAGCAACTGCCCAGTGGTTGATGTGCTTTCAAACGCATCTAAGCCTTCGTTATACCAACGCAGTAGTACTTCTTGTGCCGTGTTTTCAAAATAAGGCACGTGAATGTTCACATCTTGTGTTTGCCCTATACGGTCTAATCGACCAATACGTTGCTCAAGTAAATCGGGGTTGAGTGGTAAATCAAATAACACTAAGTGATGTGAGAACTGAAAGTTACGACCTTCTGAACCAATTTCTGAACACAGTAATATTTGTGCGTTATCGTATTCATCGGCAAAGAATGCCGCAGCGCGGTCACGTTCAATAATCGACATACCTTCATGGAACACAGACGCTTTAATTGCTTCGCGTTCACGTAATATTTGCTCAAGGCTAATCGCTGTTTCGGCTTTAGCACAAATAAGCAGTACTTTTTCACGCTTGAGTGTTTTTAGCGTTTCAATTAACCAATCTACGCGAGGGTCAAATAATCCCCAACTTGCGCTTTCACCTTCAAATTCTTGAAATATTTTTTCAGGGAAAAGTGCACGTTGCGCACTGAGCTCGGCATTTTGAATGCCACTCATATTACCCAGTACGGTCATTGCTGTTTTGTATTGCTTAGGTAATGCCATTGGGTAGGCATGTAATTTACGGCTAGGGTAGCCATCAATGCCACTGCGGCTATTTCTAAATAATATGCGCCCAGTGCCATGGCGATCCAGTAACATATTGAGTATTTCTTTGCGTGCAGCAAGGTCGCCTTGTTGGGCTTTTTCAAGGATATCGGTGATATCTGTTTCTTTTAATAGCTCAATTAATGTGGCCTTTGCGCTGTCATCCAGTGCTTGTTCTTGTAATAACTGATTAGCAGCTTCGGCAACGTCTTTGTAGTTTGCTTCTTCTTCTTTAAACACGTCATAGTCGTAAAAACGATCTGGGTCGAGCAGTTGTAAACGAGCAAAATGACTACGATGACCCAGTTGGTCTGGCGTAGCGGTAAGAAGAATTAGCCCTGGAATATCTTGGCTCAGCTCAGCCATACGTTGGTATTCGGCACTGGGTTTATTGTTGTTAATGCTTAAATGATGCGCTTCATCGATTACTAATAAATCCCAGTCGGCCAACGTAGCTTGTTCAAACCAGCGTTTTTTCTTGGTTAAAAACTCAAGGCTAGTAAGTACCAGTTGCTCGGTATCAAATACATTAGGTGAATCAGCAAACGCTTCGTCGCAGCGTTCTTCATCAAAAATAGAAAAACGTAAATTAAAACGGCGTAGCATTTCTACTAACCATTGGTGTTGTAAGTTCTCAGGCACAACAATAAGTACACGGCTGGCACGACCGGTGATAATTTGTTGATGTAAAATCATGCCCGCTTCGATGGTTTTACCTAAGCCTACTTCATCAGACAGTAATACCCGCGGTGCAAAACGTTTACCGACTTCTTGAGCAATATAAAGCTGATGCGGAATAAGATTAGCGCGTTGACCAATTAAGCCTTTAATAGGTGACTGCTGACGTTCAAACTGATGTAACCAAGTTTGATAGCGCAAAGTATACCGATCAAAACGGTCCACTTGGCCTGCAAATAAGCGGTCTTGCGGTTTATTGAACTTGATAAAGTGATCTAAAAAAGTTTCTTTTAATTGTGCTTTTTCACCGGTATCAACACGTTCACCGTGATAGCACAGTAATTCGCCTTGTACTTCAATTGACTCAACTTGTAATTCCCACTCCTCAACGCTTCGGATCACATCACCAGGATTAAATGCTACGCGGGTTACCGGAGCTTCTGCAGAAGAATAAACACGGTTTTCACCACTGGCAGGAAATAAAATGCTGACCTGGCGGCCATCAATGGCAACAACGGTGCCCAATCCTAAATCTGACTCTGTGTCACTTATCCAACGCTGACCTAAGGAAAAATTCATGTATGTCTCGTCTATGAAGAAAAAGGCGGCTATGTTACCTGTTAGATAACACCACTGCAAGGCGCTATTTGCCTGACTTTTAATTAATTTTATAAGTATGAATTATTACCAACCCTAAGCGCTCATTAGTGCGTCGATTTTGTGGAAAATTCAAACTAAATGATATTTGTCATAAAACAGACTTTTATGACAAATAGACTAAACTCAAATTATACCTAAGTAATTAATCAAGTTTATTAGTAACCACTGATTAGTTTATTGGGTATAGCATAAAAATCATAAAACGTAAGGAAAGTACTATGGGAAAAGCTTCAAATTTTGATAGTAAAATGTATGTGCTAGATACCAATGTATTACTTCACGAACCCCTCGCGTATTTGTCATTCCAAGAGCACCAAGTGGTTATCCCAATGACCGTATTGGAAGAACTTGATCATATAAAAGATAGAAAACACGATGTGAGCCGCGATGCGCGAGTGGCTATTCGTGGCCTTGATGGGGTGTTGAGTCAGGCAACTCCCGAACAAATGTTACAAGGTGTGGCGCTGCCAAGGAATAAAAAAGGCGGATCGACAGGCAGCTTAATTATTGTAAACGACCATTTATTTGCCGATTCTATTTCTGGTTTGCCGGGCAATGAAAACGACCACCGTATTATTAATTGTGCGGTGCATTTACAAAACCAGCACAGCGATAAAAAAGTCATATTAGTAACTAAAGATATTAACATGCGCTTAAAAGCCAAAGGGGCGGGGCTTAAATATGTTGAAGACTATCGTACTGATCAGTTAATTGACGATATTGATTTACTCACCAGTGGTTATAAAAAAATTGAGGGCGATTTTTGGCAGCATGTCGGTCAGTGTAGCACTGAGCAACACGGACGTGAAACAGTTCATCATATCCCTAAAGATTTAATTCCTGATGTGTTTTGTAATGAATATTTACTTGATGATGGCGATCAGTTTGCCGCTAGAGTTAAATCGTATGATGGTGAGCATATTACCATTAAAGATATTGGTGCAGAGCGATTGATGCATCAAAGTGCATGGGGAATAAAACCAAAAAATATTTACCAAGCAATGGCTCTTGATGCCTTGCTCGACACGTCTATTGAGCTTGTTATTTTAACCGGTCCAGCGGGATGTGGTAAAACAGGTATTACTGCAAGCTTTTTTTCAATATTTGTGCAGACCTATCTACAGACCTTATTCTTACTGAATAAATTGAGTATTTATAACAGGCTAAGATCTAATCTCTCTAACATGTCATTAAGTGTGACTTAAAGAATAGAACCATTCATCAATAAATATAAATAATGGATTTAACCTGCAAGAGGCACAAACAAAAATAATAAAGCTAAGGTAAATCTAAAATGCTAATTAATGAAAATCGTTCTCAAAGGAGAACTAAAATGAATAATCCAAGTGAAAACAAAAACCCAAGAGTATTGGATACATCGGCACTAGTTCATGATCCAAAGTCACTTCTTGCGTACAGTGAAGACGTATACATCTGTCTAACAGTTCTAGAAGAATTAGATAACTTAAAAGAAAGAACTAACAAATCGGTTAGTGCTGATGCTCGTGTATGTATTCGTATGCTTGAAGATATAATAAATGGGCACAGTGCAGAAGAGATGGAAGCTGGTATTCCACTACCTTCTACTGAAACAGCTAAACGAGGAAAACTGTTTATTGGAATTGATACCCAGCTCGATATGGCTAAAGAGTTAAAGCACGGTATTGGAAGTGACGCTGACAATAGAATAATTAACTATGCACTGTATCTTCAGAAGGACTTAGATAAAGACGTAGTAATTGTTAGCCGTGACATTAATATGCGCTTGAAAGCTCGAACCGTAGGGGTCATGGCAGAAGACGTTGCCGTAGATAATCAAATATCAGATATTGATCTTTTATACACAGGGGTACAAGCCTTTAAAGGAGATCTTTTTGATCGAATTAAATCAGACAAAGACTTCAAGGTTTCAGGAGAAGTTTATACTTTCCCAATAAGTCTATTTAATGATGAAGTTCAGCCAAACATGTATTGGTACGATGAAGCTGGACACATTGGGCGAATTTCAGAAGTAACAGATACTGAGGTATTCACAAAGTTATTGCCTCGTAAACAAGAAAAAGTATGGGGCATTTTGCCTAAAAATCAGCGTCAGGCAGTAGCTTTAAGCCAATTAACAGATCCATATTATGACTTAAATATCATCCTTGGCCCTGCTGGCTCCGGAAAAACTTTTTTAGCAGTTGCTTCGGCGCTGCATCAAGTATTGGAGTTAAAAAAGTACAAAAAAATCGTTGTGGTGCGCTCCAGAGACTTTATGGACGATGATCCGGGGTTTTTACCCGGTGACCTGACAGAGAAATCAATGCCGTTATTAGCAGGTATAACAGATGCGCTTATATCAATGCATTCAGGTGATAACAATGAAGGTAATATTAGTGCAACTGTTGAGCATGTGATCGAAAAAGCCAATATAGAATTTACTAGTATGGCTTACTTCCGAGGTCGTTCAATAGACGATGCTGTTTTAATCATTGATGAAGCTCAAAACATGACTAGAGCGCAAATTAAGGGCATGTTAAGCCGTGGTGGCAAAAATTGTCGCACAATCGTGTTGGGCAACTTAGCCCAGATTGATGATAAGTTTGTCACACCCGCATCTTCAGGTGCTAGCGCGGCTGTTAACGTGTATAGAAACTATGAAAAAGGCTCAGTATTGATATTTGATGAAGTAGAGCGTAGTAGCTTGGCTGAATTCACTGAAAAGAACATGTAGGCATCAAACTACAATTCACATTTCCTTATAATATTGCGACAATAGCCACTGCTTTTTGCAGTGGCTTTTCAGAGAAGCCCGTTCCCACGAAAACAGGACGAAATGGATTTACTCTGAACTAAAAGATTAAATATTCACAAAAACTGAGTGACATAGGTGCGTGGCCTAGCGTTGCCGTTTTTTGGTGTATTGATGTCTTTTAATAAAGAAGACCTGCTAGTAAATATAAAAAGGCAGGCAAAACGATTATCTAAATTATTAACTATTCCCCTTGGACAAGCCCAAGAAGCCCTAGCTATTTGTCTTTACGGCTGTGACAGTTACAGCGATTTACTAGTAAAAATAAAAGCTGAATCCTTTGACAACCCATTGATAGCACTGTCTGCACTCTCACCAAACTCGGAAATATTTTTAGTAAAAATATTAGCTAGCCACCTAGATAGCATTATTGGAAATTTTGAAAAAAAATTTCCCGGCTCCAATATAAATGAAGAGATGGTCGTATCCCTGTTTGGGCTTAGCTTTTCAGAGTTCAAACTCAAAATATCTACCTAAAGTTGTACAAATACGTAAGTTGTCATTTTGTTTTTTGGCGATATTATAATATGAAGGCTGAACGGACAGCCTACGCCTACACATGTTTTTCGCCTTGAAAAACGTGAACAGTGAAGCGGAGCATCCGTAAAAATTTGGTTATTTGAACAATAAATAAAGCAATGTGTTGGTAGGCCATTGTTTATTGGAAAGTTGTTTGGAGAACTAAATGATCTCACTTTATCAATTAAAGAATAAGCTCAATAAACAAGCAAAAGAGTTTGCTGAGTTATTAGAGTTTCCTGATCTTTACGCCCAAGGCCTGTGGGCTAGAGGTGTTTATAACTGCCCTTATTTTTCTGATACCCATAAATATCTCTCTGAAGTATTTGAAAAGAAAAAGCTGGACTCAATTCTAAAGCACGATTCCCTGAAATATTTAATGATCAACGAATACGATGATCAAGAAATTATTGAATCGCTTCATAAAGAAATTGAGTCAATGGCAAACCGTATTGAAAGCCTGATGCTGGTAGATATCGAAACATTAGAGTTAGTTTCAGTGATATACCAAGTTTTAGGGTTGCCTGAAAATGCCAAGTTTATTGTAAATACAGGTGCAGACTTCCGCTTAGAGTGGCGACCATACTTTGATGCCTTTGATGATCCGTTGATAGTTCAATATGCAGATTTAAAAGTTCATGGTTGTTATTTCAGGCTAATCGCTTGCAAGTTTCCGTTTGAAAAGCTTTCCTTGGATGACATTAGAAAATACATGTACATCAATCATGTAAACCATAATGGTGAGTTTGAAGGCTGTATTTCTGAAGGAAATACATTTTCTAAGCATGTGCACTGGCTGGTGTTGACACTTGAATTATTCAGTAGCGGCAAAGTAAATAAGGCTCAGTTCAATCCAACAACCTTCAAAATCGAAGGTATGCGCTATTTGGTATATGGCTTCCCATTGATTCCTTCCTTTGTATCTGATTGGCACAAACCTGATTTATGTCTACGAGTCAAAAATCTAGATGGCGATCAGAAGTTCATTGTTCGTATCGAACAGCAAGATCTTGTTTTTTATGCGAGGCGCGTTGATACCAACTTTTTTAACACAATCGATTATGAAAAATACATTTCGTTGTATCAATCTAGTGTTCTGTCACATTTTGATGCTGACAACAATTTGCTTAAAGTTGATGGGGTTAAATATCTAAGTTTTTTTCGTCCTTTTTCTGTAGAAGATATGAAAGGAGTTCAAGCATGAGACCTAGAGTAAAACTAACCAACGCAAAACTTATCTCAATTCAATCTGATACAGAGGAAAAAGTTGAACGGGTGCTTTACGGCACATTTGCTGACGAAAATGAAAATGGTAAAGAAGGAGATGCTTTATTCACGATAAAGGTTTTGGAAATCAATGGTCTAGAAAGTAAGTGCTTTGGTGTTGACTTTTATATCTTAGATGCTGAATCTAAAGAGTTTGATGTAAATGCATTTGAGTTTAATTTAATGCATGAGTGTATGTATTCTCCTAATGAGTTATTAGAGCTGCGAGATATGCTCCCGGCTAGTTATTAGTAAGGGAATACGTTGGATAGAATATATTTAAAGGATGCCTACATAGTATCTGTTTACGACTATAAAGAATTTGAAAAAATATTTCTTGGCGAGTTTTTATCAGGGGGGGTTATTGAAGATGAAACATTCAGGTTTCGGCCATTTCAGCAAATCGTGACTTCAAAGATTGTTAGCAAATCTGCTGATGAAGATAAGTTAGAAATATACACACATAGTGGGAGTTGTTATGTGATTGATGCTGACCATAAGTTAATTGATATTTCATTTGTTGAACTGGTTGTTATGAGAGCAGGAGCTTATTCGGCAGATCGAGTTTTAGAAATGAGAGAGCAACTTAAGTCTCAAAATAAAAGCCATTGAATAGCGAAGATAAGAAGTCTGATGAGATTATTATTTGTCACTTACCTCTTTGAAAAATTTGACGATAATCAAATATTCATAAATGTTTATACAGCATCAATTGACTTAGTCAAAAATTTGCATTAGTATTAGAAATGTATATTTGTAAGAGAATTTTATGTCTAAAGCATTTTCAAAAGTCTTAGTAATGACGCTTATGCTGGTTGCCTTTGTAGGGCAAGCATTTGCGTATTCTGCTATGCCTTGCGAAATGTCATCAGGTTCTCACGAATCACACATGAACATGAACATGAACATGAACATGGATCATGGTGATATGAATAAAAGCAGTAATGGTCAATCAGAAGATTGTTGTGACGTTGAATGTATTTGTCCTGCAAATGCTTGCTCATCTACGACAGTCCTAAATTCCAGTATTGATTCGACAGATATTCAAATATTCAGTGAATCTGTAGCTGCTCTGCAATCTAAACAACCTCATTCAATTTCCACTTCCCTTTATCGTCCACCAATTTTTGCCTAATACAGGATTAGTGCGTCCAAATTTCTCGCACATGTAATTAATTTTTCTGTTAGTCAATATAGCGTCGTAGCGCTATAGATATTTTCCAGCGATGTCTGGGGGCAAAAATGATCAATAAGTATTTAAAAATAGCAGTAGTAATGCTGCTTTCACCTGCGTTTGCAAACGCCAACGAACATAACCATGCAGACAATCACGACGTAACACCTTTGGAGTTAATCGTTTATAAAACCCCTACTTGTGGGTGTTGTAAAAAATGGATAACTCATATTGAAGACAAAGGGATCGTTGCGCATTCCAAAGATTTCCGAAACATCGGCAACATCAAAACTAAGTATGGTATCAAACCTAATTACCGTTCATGCCACACGGCAGTGAGTAGAAATGGATTTGCCTTTGAAGGTCATATACCTGCTAAATTTATTCAGCAGTTCTTATCAGAAGAACATCCCAATGCGATTGGGCTTTCAGTTCCAGCAATGCCAGTTGGCTCTCCCGGTATGGAAGTCGATGACCGCTTTATGCCATACAACGTGTTAATTCTATTTAAAGATGGAACGAGCAAAGTCTATGCAAAAGTTAAGACATACGAGGAGCAATTCTAATGAAATTGAACTCTTCAAACCTTACTTCACTTTCAACTGCATTAATACTCGGCTTATCTGTATTCTCAGCTCAAGCTGAGAAAGTAGTGTCGCTTGAACAAGCTATCACCTTAGCTCAGCAAAATGATCCTTGGCTTCATGGTAGCCGATTGAAACAAAGTGCAGTTGAAAATAGAAGTATTGCTTCAGGTACTTTGCCTGATCCGAAAGTATCGCTAGGGATAATGAATTTACCAACAGATACTTGGGATTTAGATCAGGAAGGAATGACTCAGCTAAAGGTTGGCGTCTCTCAAATGTTTCCGAGAGGCGACAGTCTAGAGATCAAGAAAGACCA
Source organism: Pseudoalteromonas sp. SD03 (assembly GCF_040937955.1). Taxonomy (NCBI): domain Bacteria; kingdom Pseudomonadati; phylum Pseudomonadota; class Gammaproteobacteria; order Alteromonadales; family Pseudoalteromonadaceae; genus Pseudoalteromonas; species Pseudoalteromonas sp. SD03. The sequence goes on along the minus strand of NZ_CP162514.1, from coordinate 2,980,408 downwards.
GTTACAAATTGAGTCCACGAAATTTCCACTGTTACGAGAGGATCGTAAAGCTAAGTTGAAAAGCCAAGTGTCACAACTTTGGTTAGATGCTTACTTAGCCCAACAAACTATTAAATTGATTGAAGATGATTGGTCTCTCTTTGAGCAGATGGCGGAAGTGGCTAAAGCTAGCTATTCAAACGTTGTTGGTAAAACTAGACAGCAAGATGTTATTCGTGCTCAGTTGGAAATCGTGCAGTTAGATGACAGATTAACTTCGCAAAAGCAGAAACTAGAAACGACAATCGCTCGTCTCAATGAGTGGCTTCATATTTACGATGCGGATCGTTTGAATGAATCATTCAACTTTGACGCGCAACCATTAGAGTTTAGGGTTTCTAAAAAGTTACCTGCAATTACTCTGAATAATCCAACAGTCCTAACAGCATCTAATTACTCAAGAAATCTATTGGCTCAGGAGCTTTCGAATCACCCAGCCATACTTGCAATTGATATAAAACGCAAAGCTTCAGAAAAAGGAATTGAGTTAGCCAAACAGCAATATGAGCCGCAATGGGGTGTTAATGCTAGTTATGCCTATCGCGACAATATGCCCTCTGGTGATAGCCGAGCTGATTTATTTTCTGTTGGGGTAACGTTTGATTTACCCTTGTTTACCGAGAACAGACAAGATAAGCAAGTTGCAGCTTCTATTGCAGATTCAGAGACTATTAAAACCGAGAAACTATTACTGACAAAGCAAATGATCAGTGTTTTAGAAAAAGAACTAAGACAGCTTAAACGCTTATCAGATAGACAATCTATCTATCAAGAACAACTCCTTAAACAAACTCATGACCAAGCAGAAGCGTCATTGACAGCCTATACAAATGATGATGGCGATTTTGCCGAAGTTGTTCGAGCAAGAATCGCAGAATTAAATGCCAGAATATCAGCCTTAAGAATTGATGTTGACGCACTTAAAACAGTTGCTCGTATCAACTATTTCTTTGCGCATTCTCAATCTAACTCAAATGCTGAACATAAGTCGATGCAAACTTCACACAAAACTAATCAGCACTTATCCAGTCAGCAATTTGGAGAAAAATAATGTCAACGAATACAAAAACAATTATTGCCATCATCATTGGGGCAGCACTTGGTGCTGGAGCATTGAGTTTATATCAAGGTACTGGCTCAAACAGTAATAGTAATGAAGCAACATCAGGAGAAAAAAAGCCTCTGTATTGGGTTGCACCGATGGATTCTAATTACCGCCGGGACAAGCCCGGTAAGTCGCCTATGGGGATGGATTTAATACCTGTGTATGAGGAAGAATCATCTGGTGATGACTTTGGCCCCGGAGCAGTAAAAATTGCGCCTCATGTAGTGAATAACCTTGGGGTTCGCACTGCACCTGTTGAACTGAAAAATATGCATACTGAAATCTCAACGGTAGGTTATGTTCAATATGATGAAGATAAGCTAATTCATATCCACCCACGGGTTGATGGCTGGATTGATAAACTTTACATCAAAGCAGCAGGTAACCCTGTAGAGAAAGGGCAGCCTCTTTATACACTATATTCTCCTCAGTTAGTTAATGCTCAGGAAGAGCTGTTAATAGCGTTAAAGCGCAACAATAGTTCTTTAATTTCAGCAGCCAAAGATCGCCTAAAAGCGTTACAGCTTTCAGCAGACTTTGTTCAAAAGCTAGAAAAGACACGAAAGGTTCAGCAAACAATTACCTTTTATTCACCACAAGCAGGTGTTGTCGATGGTTTGAAGGTTAGAGAAGGTTTTTATGTAAAGCCGGGAAACACCTTATTAAGCATTGGCCAGCTAGATCAAGTTTGGGTTGAAGCAGAAGTGTTTGAACGTGACGCAGCCTTAATTAAAAAAGGACTTCCTGTATCAATGACACTGGATTATTTACCCGGTGAGGACTGGGCTGGTGTCGTTGATTATGTTTATCCAACATTGAACAGTAAAACACGCACACTCCGAGTGAGATTGAAATTTGATAACACAGACTATCAATTAAAACCAAATATGTTTGCACAAGTCTCTATTCACGCTAATCAAGCTGATAGCACCATCCTCGTGCCTAAAGAAGCCGTTATTAGAACAGGTAAACAGGACAGAGTAGTACTTGCGTTAGGTGATGGGCAATTTAAATCTATTGAAGTGACTATTGGCCGGGTTGATATCGACAGCATCGAAATATTAGACGGCTTAAATGAAGATGACGTTGTGGTGACATCTGCCCAATTCTTGATTGATTCTGAATCAAGTAAAAGCTCTGACTTTAAACGAATGACTCATGATGAAGTGCCTAACTCTGTTTGGATGCAAGGGGATGTTAATAGTGTTATGGCAGGGCACCGCATGGTTAATATTTCACATGGCCCTGCTGAAGCTTGGGATTGGCCTGAAATGGTTATGGATTTTACTGTGGCTGAAAAAGTCGATATTGACTCATTAAAGTCAGGTCAATCTTTGCACTTTGAAGTGAGCAAAACCGAAGACGGTGGATATGAAATTACTGGAATTCATATCATGAGTGAGCCTGGTGATATGAGTGAAGAAGTATCTTTTGCAACAGTATCAGGTCTAATTAATTCTATTAATGTTGATACGCGTGTTCTAAATATTAGCAGAGGCCCAATAGAGAAATGGGATAGACCTGCTGCGACGATGGATTTTATCGTCGCGGACAATATAGAAATGGTTGATTTCAATGTCGGTGATAATGTCACTTTCACTTTTGAGGTTAGAGATGACTTAGTTATCACTGACATTTCTCTTGAATCAGATGAACAACACGGCAAGGAAAATAAAGCTGCTGTTGATCATTCTAATCATTAAGTGGGAGAAAAATAATGATTGAATCAATTATTAGATGGTCTATCGGCAATCGTTTCTTTGTTTTGTTGATTACCTTAATTATCGCGTTTGGTGGTTTGTATTCATTACAAAAAACACCAGTAGATGCACTCCCCGATCTTTCTGATGTGCAGGTGATAATTAAGACGAGCTATCCGGGACAGGCACCACAAGTAGTGCAAGATCAAGTGACGTTTCCCCTTACTACAGCGATGTTATCAGTGCCGGGGGCGCAAACTGTTCGTGGTTACTCATTTTTTGGTGATTCCTACGTCTATATCATTTTTGATGATGATACTGATTTGTATTGGGCTAGAAGCAGAGTACTTGAATACTTAAGCCAAGTAGCATCAAGCCTGCCTGATTCGGCAAAACCACAATTAGGACCTGATGCGACAGGAGTGGGTTGGGTATACATCTACGCTTTAACAGATAAGTCAGGAAACCATGATCTAAGCCAATTAAGAAGTATTCAAGACTGGTTTTTAAAGTATGAACTACAAACTGTTCCGGGCGTGTCTGAGGTTTCCGCCGTTGGCGGTATGGTTAAGCAATATCAGGTGCAAGTAGATCCTGACAAATTGAGAGCTTACGATATTCCTCTAAGTTTAATACAAATAGCCTTACAAAAAGGGAACAAAGAAACTGGCGCATCCGTTGTGGAAATGGCTGAAGCTGAATATATGGTTACCGCAACGGGGTATATTCAATCAGTTAGTGATATAGAGAAAATTCCACTTGGTATTAACGAACAAGGCACGCCGTTGCGTATTGGAGATGTTGCCAACGTTAACCTTGGTCCTCAAATGCGCCGTGGTATCGCAGAACTTAATGGCGAAGGCGAAGTTGTTGGTGGTGTTGTCGTTATGCGCTTTGGTGAAAATGCTCAACAAACCATAAATGGGGTAAAAGAAAAGCTTGAGTCGCTCAAATCTTCTTTACCAGAGGGGGTGGAGGTTGTCCCTGTCTATGACAGATCGAAGTTAATAGATCGTGCTGTTGATAACCTTTGGAGCAAGTTGCTAGAGGAGCTTGCAGTCGTGGCTATTGTCTGTGTGGCTTTCCTATTTCATCTTCGCTCATCTATTGTGGCAGTTATTACTCTGCCATTAGGTATCTTGGTGTCGTTCATTATCATGTATATGCAAGGCATCAATGCCAACATTATGTCTTTAGGCGGTATCGCTATTGCGATTGGTGCGATGACTGATGGTGCAATAGTGATGATTGAAAATATGCACAAGCATATGGAGAAAACACCACTAACAGATGAAAATCGCTGGCAAATTGTTGCTAAGGCTGCGAGTGAAGTAGGCCCTGCACTATTTTTTAGCTTACTGATCATTACAGTCTCATTCTTACCTGTATTTATCTTGGAAGCGCAAGAAGGAAGAATGTTCTCTCCGCTCGCCTATACAAAAACCTATGCAATGGCGGCATCAGCAGGTTTGGCGATCACATTGGTGCCTGTTTTGATGGGCTACTTTATTCGAGGCAAAGTTGTTTCTGAAAAGAAAAACCCGTTAAACCGATTATTGATTGCTATCTACATGCCTGTTTTAAAGCAAGTCATGAAGTTTCCAAAATCGACAATAGTAGCAGCAATATTAGTGACTATCGTTGGCTTTTGGCCTGTCGATAAAATTGGTAGTGAATTCATTCCGCCATTGGATGAAGGCGATCTCATGTATATGCCTACTACCTATCCCGGTATTTCAATTGGTAAAGCAAGGGAGTTATTGCAGCAAACAGACAAGCTTATTCGCACTGTGCCAGAAGTTGAAACTGTATTTGGTAAAGTAGGAAGAGCTGAAACTGCAACCGATCCTGCACCTTTAACCATGATTGAAACCTTTATTCAATTGAAGCCACAAGAGCAGTGGCGAGAGGGTGTGACTACTGAATCGTTAAAAGCTGAGTTTGATAAATTGGTTAAGTTTCCGGGCTTAACGAATGCTTGGGTTATGCCAATCAAGACCCGAATCGACATGTTAGCAACAGGCATAAAAACGCCTGTGGGTATTAAAGTCGCCGGACCAGAGCTTGATGTGATTCAGGAAATCGGCCAACAAATAGAGCAAATTTTACCCGAAGTTACAGGCACAGCATCAGTTTACTCAGAGCGAGTTGCAGGTGGACGATATATCAAGGTTGATATTTCACGCGATAAGGCAAGTCGCTTTGGGTTAAACATCGAAGATGTTCAACAAGTGGTTTCTACAGCTATTGGTGGTATGAACGTTACCCAAACGGTAGAAGGTCAAGAGCGTTACCCTGTTAACTTACGCTATCCGCAAGACTATCGAGACTCTCCTGAGCAGCTATCACGATTACCTGTTGTAACACCAAGTGGTCAACGCATTGCACTAGGTGATGTCGCAGATATTCGAGTTGAGAACGGTCCGCCGGGGATTAAGAGTGAAAATGCTCGTTTAAATGGCTGGACGTTTATCGATATAGACGGTGTTGACGTAGGTACTTATGTTGAAAGTGCAAAAATACACTTGGCTAATAATCTAAAACTACCAGCAGGTTATTCAATTACTTGGGCTGGGCAATACGAATATATGGAAAGAGCGAAAGAAAAGCTCACCTATGTATTGCCTTTAACACTCGCCATTATTGTTATTCTACTTTACTTAAACTTCAGAGCGTTTAGTGAGGTGGCTATCATTATCGTTACCTTGCCGATGGCGATGATTGGTGGCTTATGGTTGATGTATCTGGAAGGGTTTAACTTCTCTGTGGCTGTTGGCGTGGGCTTTATTGCTCTAGCTGGGGTAGCGGTTGAGATTGGTGTGATAATGTTGGTCTATCTCAATCAGGCACTTGCTGAGCTTAAGGAAAAAGCTGAAGAGCGAGCTGAACCTATCTCTGATGATGCATATCAAGATGCATTATTGCACGGTGCAGGCTTACGAGTTCGTCCAGTAATGATGACAGTTGCAACAATCATTATCGGCTTGATGCCCATTTTATATGGTACAGGAACAGGTTCGGAGATTATGAGTCGTATTGCTGCACCTATGGTAGGCGGAATGACAAGTGCTGTGCTACTCACTCTTATTGTGCTCCCAGTAATTTACTCAATCGTTAAAAAGCCAGAATTAAACGCCTTTAACAAGGAGCTTTCTAAGGCGGAGCTAAAAAGTAATGCTTAGCGAAGTTAAGAAACCATAAATAGCAATTTCAATAAACTAAAATAGAGGTAAATATGAAAAAACTAATTAAATTTTTAACCGTAATCAGTGTCGTTTTTAGTAGTGCGGTATTTGCGCATGTGCATCTTGAAAAAAGTGTGCCTGCTGATAATGCAATGCTAATGAATCCTCCAGAAGAGTTAACTTTGGTGTTCACCAAAGAGGTACGTGTTGTAAAAGTTTCATTGGCCAATAAACAAGGCGAAGAATTTAAATTTGGATTCGAGCCTTCTAAAGTCGCTACTAGCAAATTTACATGGAAACTACCTAAATTAGCTCCTGCAAACTATACTGTGGATGTAACCTTCTTAGGTAACGATGGTCATAAAATGAAACATAGCTTCGGCTTTATGGTTCACTAAAATAGGCGGTGTGATTGATATGGAAATGTATATCTGGAATACAGTCATTGTACTGTCAAAAATTGTATTTTACGTCGGCTTTGCCTGTATTGCAGGTTATACATTTTTCAGGCAAATATTTGAGAATAATGAATCTCATACTAATACTGTAATAGCGAATTTAACGTGGACAAGAACTTATATAGTTATGGCTTTGATCGCTAATATTACTTGGTTCTTTGCCAGTACTGGTGCAATGGCAGAAGAGGGAATTCAGGGGGCGATAGACGCTGATATATTGGCTATTATGTGGGACTCCTCTGTCGGCACTGGAGCTTTGCTTCGAGCGCTTGGGCTAGTTACCGCAATAATCGCTTTAGCTTTAAGGTTCAAACTCGCTGTGAACTCGTACTTAAAACAAAGCGCTTTAATGTTGAGTTTATTAATCCTTGCATACTCATTCACGTTACTGGGTCATATTTCTGAGTTAGGCACAATTGAAAAAGGCTTGCTTATTTTGCATGTGCTCGTTATGGCATGGTGGTTTGGGGCGTTATTGCCACTAAAACAGGCTTGCCATCAGCTAAGTTATGCAGAACTTCATTTGCTGATGGAAAGCTTTGGCAAACAAGCAAGTTTTACATTGAGCCTATTGTTGGTAGCAGGCCTCTGGCTCGTGATTCAATTGGTCGGAAGTCTTGATGCACTAATAAGCTCAAGTTACGGACAAACACTGTTGTTTAAATTGGCCCTTGTAGTGTCTATTTTGGCACTTGCTGCTAAACATAAACTAATACTCGTTCCACAACTTAAAAATAGTCAAGGCAGAGAGGCTTTATCTAAATCTATCTCGATAGAAATGGTAGTAGCTTTTGCCATTTTATCTGTAACTGCTGGGCTTACTAGTGTTGTTGGTCCTGCAAATTAAAACCTAAAAGAGAAAAAGAAAATGAAAACAATAAATATCCTACTCGTTTTATTAATGACGTTTAGTTTCGCAGCAAACGCTCATGGTGATAAGAATAAAGACAAAGGATTGTTTAAAGGTGTAGATACACCAGCCGCAAAAGTTGTTTTGGCATTTCATCAAGCACTTGAAACTGGCAATCAAAAACAGGCTAGAGCGCAGTTAGCGGATGATGTCACCATTTTCGAGGGAGGCCGCGTTGAAAGGAGCGCTGATGAATATGCTCATCATCATATGTTGTCGGATATGAAGTATTTAGCAGCGATGAAGAGCGACACACTTGAACATCAAGTGACGATACTTGGAAATACAGCTATCTCTGCCTCGCGTAGTCAAACTAAAGGTACTTACAATGGTGAAGAACGTGATTATCAAGGGATGGAAACAATGGTTCTCGAAAAGCAAAACGGTGAATGGAAAATTACGCACATTCATTGGTCACACTAATTTATTGGTCAAACCTCGGAGAGTAAAATGAGAATTAAAGATCCATTACATCAAATTTCTACACCGCGTAGACGCTTTGTACAAGGTTTAGCTGCTGGCGGTATATTAGCTGCTTTTCCAAGCATTCTTCATGCTGCTTCATCTTTAGTGGCTGGAACAATAACAGGTACTGTGCCCGAACTAAGTGGAGAAATAATAGATCTGGTGATAGATGAGTCACCCGTAAACTTCACAGGTGTTGTAAGAATGGCTACAACAATCAATGGCTCAATACCAGCTCCTACCTTGCGCCTCAGAGAAGGTGATGACGTTACTATCAGGGTAACTAATAAATTATCAGTGCCGAGTTCAATTCATTGGCATGGGATCATTCTTCCGTATCAAATGGATGGCGTACCGGGTATTAGCTTTAAAGGTATAATGCCGGGTGAAACCTTTGTTTATAAATTTAAGCTGCAACAAAGCGGCACATATTGGTATCACTCACACAGTGGCTTTCAAGAAATGACAGGTATGTACGGCGCATTAATTATTGAGCCAAGAGAAAAGGATATTATTAGTGCTGACAATGAGCATGTTATCCAATTGTCTGATTGGACTGATGATGACCCAATGGATTTGTTCCGCAAGTTAAAAGTACAAAGCGATGTATTTAACTTTAATCAACCTACTGTTCCAGAGTTTTTTGATGACATTTCAAATAGCAGCGTTTCAAATGCGCTACAACGCCGGGAAATGTGGAATAAAATGAGAATGAACCCTACAGATCTTGCAGACTTATCAGCATCTGCAATGACTTTTTTAATGAATGGTTGTGCGCCTTTGACAAACTGGCGTGGAATGTTTAAAGCTGGCGAAAAGGTTAGGCTTAGATTTATTAACGGTTCTAGCAATACGTTTTTTGATGTAAGAATACCTGAGCTGAAGTTAACAGTTGTACAAGCTGATGGACAAAATGTTGAACCTGTGACAGTAGATGAATTTAGATTTGGTCCCGGTGAAACTTATGATGTACTTGTCGAGCCAAAAAATGATGCATATACGATTTTTGCACAAAGCATGGATCGCTCAGGTTATGCTAAAGGTACTTTATCAATGGCACCTAATATTGATGCACCAGTACCTGCTCTAGATCCCGTTGAATGGTTAACGATGACAGATATGATGGGGAATATGGCCCAAGGTGGTGAGCATTCCGCGATGGCAGGTATGGCAGACATGTCGGGCATGAATTCTAATAAAATGGATCATAGTGCAATGGGTCATGGAGCGATGGCAATGGATCATAGTAAACATGGAATGACTAAAAACCCATTAGCTGTTGCTAGCACTAAAGTGCGTCATGCAAAAACAGAGTATGGAGCTTCTGTTGATATGCGTGTTGATATGCCTAGAACAAACCTTGATGATCCCGGTATAGGTTTACGTAAAAATGGACGCCGTGTTTTAACACTTGCAGATTTACATTCTCTTGAGGGAATTACAAACCAGCAAGAGCCAGAGGCTGAAATTGAATTACATTTAACTGGAAACATGGAGCGTTATAGCTGGTCATTTGATGGCTTGGAATTTGGAAAAAGCACGCCAGTTCACATGAAGCATAATCAACGTTTAAGAGTTATTTTACAAAACGATACAATGATGACACATCCCATGCACCTGCATGGTATGTGGAGCGATTTGGAGAATGAAAAAGGTGATGTACAGGTTCGTCGCCATACTATCCCTGTACAACCAGCGCAAAGAATTAGTTTTTTAACAACACCTCATGACGTAGGTCGCTGGGCATGGCATTGCCATTTATTATTCCACATGGATGCAGGTATGTTTAGAGAGGTAGTTGTATCATGAAAAAATTAATACTAACCAATACGTTAAGACTATTATTAATAGGTTTGCCCCTTATAAGTGTATCTGTATCTGCAAAAGATGAGATGACTGAGATGGGTGATTCTAAAATGCAAGCACAAGGTGGAGATGCACCTAAAGATGCTAGAGACCCCCATGCTTATGCAGCAGGTACAACTTTGACTGAAGGTCCTTATGCACTCAGTAGCGACAAACGACTGACTTTGGCAGATGAGCATTCATTTTACGCGCTACTAGGGGATCGTCTTGAATATAATGAGCAAACAAACGCAGGTGTTTTTGACTTTCAGGCATGGTATGGCACTACTTTTGACAGGTTAGTCATAAAAACCGAGGGTGATTTTAGCAAAGGAAATCTAGAGGAGAACCAAACAGATATTTTATGGGGCCATGCTGTTTCAACATATTGGGATACACAAGCAGGGATTCGGTTTGATTACAATAAAGACGGTGAAAACCGACAGTGGCTAGCTTTTGGCCTTAGGGGGCTTGCTCCATATTGGTTTGATCTCGACATGACTGGCTACTTGGGCGAAAAAGGCAATACAGCACTATCGCTTAGAGCGGAATATGAGCTATTACTCACACAAAAGTTAATTGTTCAACCACGTGCAGAGTTAACGCTTTACGGTAAGGACGACGTCCAAAATAACCTTGGTAGTGGTTTATCGAGCAGTACTATTGGTTTTCGGGTTCGTTATGAGTTTACCCGCCAGTTTGCTCCCTATGTTGGCGTTGAGTGGACAAATAAATTTGGTAATACAGCCGACTTTGCGAAGTTAAATGGGCAAAGTACTCGTGATACTGCTTTTGTTGCAGGTATCAAGTTCTGGCTCTGATGTGAAGAAATACTATATTGACTTGATGAGAGCTACCGCAACTATATTGATGGTAGCTTTCGTTTTTTGGGATTTAAACCATTTTAGTTATGTTAGGAAAGGCCTAGCTAATAGTTTTTTTGGAAAGAACTAAGAGCAGTAATAGTAAGCTACTTCTTGTTTTCAATCGGTGCCAGTCTGGTGTATACCTATCAAGGTGGAATATCAGCTAAGAAGTAAAGTTGGCGAATGGTTAAGGTTAAAGAGTCAAGGCAAAAAACATCGCCATTGAAAGACGTACAATAGGCCATTTTATCACTTTTGATGAACGGGAATTGGATGTGCCCGGGATAGAACCGATTGTTGCAAAGTACTGCGCTTAAAGCTGAACAATTGGAAAAATGATCCATTACTCAATACCTAGTTATGAGCGTAGGGTTTTTATTTCTTTTAATGGTGCTCATGCTTGGCTTCAATCTCATGAGTATAAATTAGACACCCCTTTTATACTTGTGAAGTTAAAGCTGTTTAAAAAAGTAAAAAGTAAAAAGTAAAAAGTAAAAAGTAAAAAGTAAAAAGTAAAAAGTTTAGGTTTTAGTTCAAAGGTTGATCAAGATCATAAAATTATTTTTATAAAGTGGCTAATATTGTAGGTGATAAATAAGGAATTAAAATGTTTGGACTTTTCAAGTGGTTTAAAATAGTGGTAATTACTCTGTTGCTTACGCAGCATGGCTTTGCTATTGCTAAACCAATGAATTGTGAAGAACATCAAAATGGATCTTCCGACACGCATATTATACAACCAAGCAAAAATATGCATCATCAATCAATGAATGACAATAGTCACTATCACACTGAAAATTCGCAAGATTCTAAAAACCGTCATGGTGATGAAGACTGTGAAAAATGTAAAGCTGGTGATTGTGTTTGTTGTGAAGGCGGTTTTTGTACAAGCTTTCATTTAAATGCCTATCTTGTGGAAGCGCAAGACGAAGGTATTTGCAATATTCATTCTGAGCTAATTCTACAGCGTATACCCCTACCAAAATCTGGTATCCATCTCTTACTTTATCGTCCACCAATTATTGGCTAATCACGGGATCAGTGCGCCTTTTTTTCGCCAGTCCCATCAAAAATAAAACGATTTACTGATTGGTTTAAATTACCAACCGTTTTGAACAATTAGCACAATATTTTTTGGAGGCATGATGAACATGCTCAAACTATTGCTATTTACAGTACTTAATGCTGTCGATTTTGACCGAGATTTCTCTTTTACCAAAAAATTAGTTTTTAGCTTATTCACTAGAATTAGTACTTGACCTGTGTCTTAGACACAGGTCTAAGCTGAAGATGAGAGTACAAACTTAGCTAAAAAACTGAGGAGTGAATATGAAAGTTGCGGAGCTGGCAAAAAGCCTTGGAACGACTGCTGATACGGTGCGCTATTACACCAGATTAGGATTGTTAAAACCTGCTAAGTCAGTGAACGGCTACAAGTCATACTCGAATAAAGAAGTATCGAGACTTAAATTCATTTTAAGTGCCAGAAACCTTGGTTTTTCCGTTGCAGATATCAAGGAAATTATTAATGAATCTGAAGATGGTAAAAGTGCGTGCCCATTAGTCAGAAGCCTGATCAAAGAGCGGCTTGAAGAAACAGAAAAGCAGTTTCAAGCAATGTTGGCACTTCGAGGAAAAATGTCTTCTGCGCTTTCTCGATGGGAAGAAATGGAAGACAAAGCACCGACTGCAAACATGGTTTGTCATCTCATCGAAAACTTTGAGCAAATTAAAAAAGCATAGGAGGAAAAAGGGTGGCTACTAACACAAATATAAAAACTGAATCAGGCTGTTGCTGTCAGGCAAAAGCTCAATCCTCTTCGTGTAAAAGTAAGGAGAATACGTTGGAGAAAGTATCACATAACCAACAGCTTATCATTGAAGGTGCTGGGTGTGCTAGCTGTGTAGGCAAAATTGAAGGGGCGTTGAAGGCAACTCTTGGAGTCGTCAGTGCGGAAATGAATTTTGCTGATAGGACAGTAACAGTTTATGGGACAGCTAAAACAAAAGAGTTGATCAAAGCTGTTGAGTCAGTGGGGTATAACGCGAAGCCAATTGATGATAGCTCAGCAACAGATGCGCTTGATGAGAAAGAGGCTGCGGATTTTGCATATTACAAAAAGCTAATGCGCGATACGTTTATTGCCCTTTCACTCGGCGTTCCTTTGATGATCTACAGCATTGTAGTTGGAGAAATGACGGTTGAAACAAACCTTGAACGAATTTCTTGGTTGGTTGTAGGCATTTTAACTTTTGGTGTTATGTATTTTTCAGGCAAGCATTTCTATGTAGGAGCATGGAAGAGCTTCAAAAATCATTCAGCCAATATGGACACCCTAATTGCTTTAGGAACAGGCACGGCTTGGTTGTATTCGATGGTTGTCGTGTTTGCACCTGACGCTGTTCCATTGATGGCACGGCATGTTTATTTTGAAGCTACCGCCATGATCATTGGCTTAATTGATTTAGGTTTAGCATTAGAAATCAAAGCCAGAGGTAAAACCTCTGAGGCCATTAAACGTCTTATCGGCTTGCAAGCCAAAACAGCAACCGTGGTTCGTGACAACAAAGAAGTTCAGATAGGTATTGAGCAGGTTTTATTTAACGATATTGTGAAGGTAAAACCGGGTGAAAAAATTCCCGTCGATGGCGTGGTATTGGAAGGACACACCTCTATTGATGAGTCCATGCTGACAGGCGAACCTATGCCTGCTGAAAAAGCTGAAGAAGATGAGGTTGTCGCAGGTACTTTGAACAAATCAGGCATGATTTTATTTAGAGCCACACGCGTTGGTAAAGACACGGCGCTTGCACAGATCATCAATATGGTGAAACGAGCACAAAATTCGAAACCGCCGATTGGCCGTTTGGCCGATGTTATTTCAGCTTTTTTCGTACCTGTCGTGATGATCACCTCTGTGTTAAGTGCGCTAGCATGGCTTAACTTTGGACCTGAGCCAGCCATTGCTTTTGCCATCGTTTCAGCAACTACTGTGCTTATTATTGCCTGCCCGTGTGCTTTAGGCTTGGCAACACCCATGTCTGTCATGGTGGGAGTAGGAAAAGCAGCAGAAGCCGGAGTGCTTATTCGCAACGGTGAGGCACTGCAAACCGCCTCTAAAATCACTGCCATGATTTTAGATAAAACGGGCACTATTACTGAAGGGGCACCTAAGGTAACCGATATTATTTTAGCAAAAGCTACTGACGAAAAAGACGTACTACAGCTTGCAGCAAGTTTAGAAAGCGGCTCAGAGCATCCTTTAGCGCAAGCGATTGTTGAAAGTGCGTTAGATCAGGATATTGAGTTACTAAAAATTGAAGCCTTTAACGCCATTACGGGTTTTGGTGTAGAAGCAAGCTGCAACAACAAAGCCCTGCTTTTCGGAAACGATAAACTAATGAAGTTAAAAGGCATAGACCTCACAGGCTTTGTTGAACAAGCACAGTCTTTAGCCAAAGAAGCCAAAACACCTATGTACTTTGCTGTAGATGGTGAACTTGCAGCAATCATTGCTGTTGCAGATCCTATCAAGTCAGACTCAATCTCTGCTATCAAACGGCTTCAGGCTAATGGTATACGCGTCATCATGTTAACGGGTGATAACAAGGAAACCGCTGCCGCCGTAGCTAAAAAAGTGGGTATTAGTGAGTTTCTTGCTGAAGTGCTGCCAGAAGATAAAGCCAACAAGGTGAAAGAGCTACAAGAAGGCGGCGAAATTGTTGGTATGACAGGAGATGGCATCAACGATGCTCCTGCGCTAGCGTTAGCCGATGTTGGCTTCGCCATAGGCACAGGGACTGATGTAGCTATCGAAAGTGCTGACATTACCCTAATGCGTGGTTCACTTCATGGCCTTGCTGATGCCATAGCGGTAAGCAAAGCTACTTTACGAAATATCAAACAAAACTTGTTTGGCGCGTTTGTCTATAACGTAGCCGGGATTCCTTTTGCTGCGGGGGTTCTATATCCCTTCTTTGGCATTCTGCTTAGCCCTGTAATTGCAGGTGCTGCAATGGCGTTTTCGTCATTGACTGTAGTGTCAAATGCAAATCGACTTCGCTTTTTTAAAGCAAAAGAGCATTAAGGAGAATCACAATGATGGTTATTAACTTATTAGGCTTAATGTTAATCGCGCTGATTGTTTGGTGGTTTTGGCTATATAAACCCAATAAAACAATCGTTCAAGGTAATGAAGTACTCATTGAAGTGAGGGATGGTGTGTATTCCCCATCCTCAATTCAGGTGTCTGCTAGCCAACCTGTCACTCTGAAGTTTATGCGCAAAGATCAATCCCCCTGCGCTGAAACAATGCTTATTCCTTCATTGGATATAAGCGAACAGCTTAAATTAAATGAAATTACTCAAATTACCCTATTGAACTTATCACCGGGAGAGCATGAGTTTCACTGTCAGATGCAAATGTATCGCGGTGTCTTAAAAGTCGTTTAGGAGGGCAATATGAAAAATCAACACCCTAATTTTTGGTCAACACCTACAGGCTGGGCTGCACTGGCACTTATTGCCGCAGTGACCTACTTCTTAGTGCTTGAGCATGGTCAACATATGCTGCAATTTCTTCCCTACTTGATTTTATTGCTATGCCCCTTGATGCACGTATTTATGCATGGCAGTCATGGTAAACATGGTCACGATCATTCACATGCGCCTGATGAAAAAAAGGAAGAGAGCTTTCAAGAACTCACGGATAAAAATGCAGCCTATCGCGATGGCTACATACAAGGGTTAGAAAAGGCACGTAAGGAATCACATAAAAAGGAGAGCAGTGATGAATGAAACATATGATTATGGCTTATGGTCAATGGTGATACTGAACTCAGCAATTTTTATCTTTTTTGCCTTTAGTTTTGTCAAACCAAAAACATCAACTGATTGGAGAAGTCTAAGCGCGTTCTCTGCCTTTATTGTTGCCCTATTTACTGAAATGTATGGCTTTCCTTTAACTATCTATTTTCTGTCGGGGTGGCTGACGGAGACCTATCCAGAAGTAAATTTCTTTGCGCATGAAAATGGGCATTTATTACATACTTTCTTTGGATTTCAAGGTGATGCCCATTGGGACCCATTTCATATAGTGAGTATGGTGTTAATTGTTGCAGGTTTCTTTATGTTGTCTTCAGCATGGAATGTATTGCATCACGCGCAAAAACATCATCAATTGGCTACAACTGGATGGTATGCAAGGTGTCGCCACCCACAGTATGTAGCTTTCATTCTAATCATGTTCGGCTTTTTATTGCAGTGGCCGACAATCCCAACACTTGCGATGTTTCCGATCTTAGTCGTTGTTTACGTCAAGCTAGCGAAACGCGAAGAAGCACAAGCGATTGCTGAGTTTGGTTCGGAGTACCACAGGTATATGGAATCGACACCAAGTTGGATCCCAAATTTTAATAAAAGTGTAGAAGGTAAAAATCATGAAAACGTTAACTAAATCAATTTTATTTATTAGTTCACTACTTATAACCACTAGCTCATTTGCCCAAAACAATGAGCATAAGCATGAAGGTGCGAACAAAGCTGATATGCATCAAGGCATGGCAATACCACATGAGAACATGGGAGAAATGCACAAAAAGATGATGGAAATGAAAAAGGAAGTCCATGCCATTAAAACTGAAAAAGATCCTGAAAAGCAACAGCAGATGATGGTTGAACATCACCGTTCAATGATGAAGATGATGCAATCCATGCACAAAAACATGGAAGAAATGCCAATGCATCAACAAATCAAGATGGCTGAACATCATTTAGAAATGATGGGGAACATGATGCCGCAGATGAACCGTAAAATGGAAGAAATGAAAGATAGCAATCAACAGCATTCACACAAACATTAGGAGAAAAATTATGAGCGATTTAAATCATAGAGTTGGCGTTAAAGAGCAAAATTTAGTTGTTCGAAACCTAAAGCTTAGCAATGTCACAGAAGAAAGCTGTGACGAGTTAGTAAAAGAAATAGATCAGCTTTTTGGTATAGATGAAGTTAGTTACAACATCAAAGAAGGTGAAATACACCTTGCCTATGATGCCGCAAACGTAAGCCTTGATGGGATTGAGGAGGTAATCCGTAAGTATGGCGCAGATGTTCATGATGATTGGTGGACACATACTAAAGAAAGTTACTATAAATTTGTTGATCAGAACATCAAAGATAACTCTGTTCATAAGCCTTGGAGTTGTCATCAAGCACCTTCGGGGGCTGGCCGGAAAAACAAATGAATTCATAAAAAAGTGTATAGATAATTAGTTAGTCAAATGAGGTAACAGTGATGAAAACACCCTATATAAAAGCTCTTTTATTGCTTACATTCGGTTTATATTTAGTGGGTTGTTCCAATACCACTTTTTATCATAAATACATGATGAGAGGTCAGGTAGTAGAAAGTTCTGATAATCGAACTCTAATCTGTATTGGTGCTAAGCATGGCGCAGAGGTTGGGCAAAAATACAGTGTTATTAGATTCCATGAAAGAATAGTATTGAGTGAAGGTGAAGATCCCTACACTATCGAAAAGGTAGGAACGGTACAAATTACTAAAATTGTGAATGATCATTTCGCAACTGTAAAGCTAGTGTCTGGTGACATTGCAGCGAAAGATATGGTGGAACTTGAAAACTAATAAAGTGGTGGCGAAAGCCACCACAAGAGCATAACAATAAAACTTAATGAAAAAACTTTAGTGTTATTTTGTACAACCTTTGAGATTGTTTGCTCAGTTCTGGTTATCTTGATGCCAGTACGACAGAAAAAATGTTACATATGAATTAGAAAGGTGTGGGCTGGCATCCTAGGTCTAATATTAACAGTTAAGGGGCCGCCGAATAGAGCTATACCTTTACATCAGCAGCATAATCAATGCTCCCGCGATCATAAATAAGTTTTCAGATAGCGATACAAATCCAAGTGGCACACTGCTATCGCCGCCTACACAGGCACACTTTAACTGGCGTTTGTCGATGTAAACGGCTTTGAAAACTGAAATTGCTCCAACTGTGCCGATAAACAATGAAAATGGTGCCACTGCGAGAGGCTGTAGTTGGGCAACCATACCAATACCTGCATATGCTTCAATGAAGGGATAAATATAACCATATCTTATCCATCTCATCGCTAGTAAATCATAAGTAATAAACGAATTTGTGAAACTGTATAGGTCTTTCAGTTTTTGCACCGCTAAGAGCGTCATTGAAAAAGCTATAAATAGCATCAGTGTTCTGATGGAGATAAATGAGCCGGAAGCAAAATGTTGAGATGCGACAGCAAGAAGTGCAGCTATCGAGAAAATGGCTACAACGGGCGTGTAGGTTGTGCCAGTTTGACCTGCTTCATCTTTACCAAAATACTCTCTTAAGTCATCGTATCCTCCGACACGCTTTCCTTCAATAAAGGTTTGTGGCGTAGTTTTGACATCATGCTTAGCTTTGAAGTCATCAGCTTGTTGTCTTGACGTGAGCTTATGATCTTCTACATCATACCCTTGCCTCTCCAGCAAATCTTTCGACCTTAAACCATAGGGGCAGATATGTTCGTCAGTGACCATTCTGTACAGGGTAGCTGTCTTAGTCATCTTAGTCTCCTTTGTTCAGTGTGCCTTCAAACTTTGGGAGCGGTCGTTGCTCAGCCTGAGCTTGTGAGCTGACCTTTCCATTTTCAGAAATATCTTTAATCAGCCATTCCATTTCTTTTATTTCTTTTCGTTGGGCTTTAATAATACCATTTGCCAATTCACGCACGCGTACATCCTCCAAAGTTGAATGCTCACTAGTAAGAATAGCAATGGAGTGATGAGGAATCATCGCTTTCATGTAAGCAGTGTCAGAAATTGTGCTTTGAGAGCGAACAAGATAAAGACATATGGCAAACAGTATTGTCGCCAATAGAAAAATAGCCATGTTGAGCTTCTTGTTACTGTACATGCCAAGCATAAAGGCCAGCATGATCATTGCCATACCTGCTCCCATATACAACGCCATATAGATACGCGTTTCACTAAACCATATATGTGATACTGCGTAAGTGTTGAGATACATCATGACAAACATAGCAATGGTTGAGGTGATGATCATTGCAGCAAATCTTGAGTATTTCATAAGTAATCCTTACATTGATAGTGTAAATATTTCCCACTGTTAGCCTATTATTCTCTACATGTGGTCATGTTCTCGAAAAAGTGCAAGTAATGAGCCAGTATCAATAAGAGTATTTGTAATACGATTGACTCAATTTCAGCTTATATCTAAAGTTTAAGTTTTGAACTTATGATAGACACAGGCTAAATTGGCTTTAGTTAACAATCTAATGGGAGAACTCAAAGCACTACAAGCTGAGCTTCAACAAATGGCAAGCTCGTGTACAAGTGAAGCGTGTGAAATAATTAAGTCACTTTATAGTTAGAATTGTCATTCATTTTCTATCCGTAGTGTACGAATTTCTATTTTTTATTACGTTCATGTACGAAATTTATTTAATATACTTTCGTTCATTTAATTGTTAAGGTGTGCGAAAGTTACAGGTTTCGTATATATGAAAGTTGGTTTTGCAAGAGTTTCAACTAAAGAACAAGATTTAAATGTTCAACTGTCCAAGTTGGACGCTCAGGGCTGTGAAAAAATATTCCAAGGCAAACAGTCTGGTGCTTCGATTCGAAATGAAGAAAAGCTTTAGGAACTCATCGACTTTATCAGGGAAGGTGATGAAGTTATTGTTACTCGCCTCGACCGTTTGGGACGGTCGTTAAAATCTATTCTTGAGGCAATTGAAAGCATCCATAAGAAAGGTGCTTGTTTGAATATTATCGACGGCTCTCTCAATACCAAAAATGATAATCCGTTTGCCACTGCCATGATCAACCTATGTGGAGTATTTGTGACTGTGCATAATGATTGAGATTGATCTCATTTTAGACTGAAAGGTTTTAAAGGGATGCCGCCAATCTCTCTTTTTATGAAAGTATGATTTTTTAATCATAATATCTGAGACTCAATCAGTTATATTACGATAATTTGATGCTATTTGCTAACGGCAGCTCCTCCGACATTGCGGACATTAGCATCAATGAATACCTTATGATTTCACTTAGCCAAAAGCGGAAGTTAGCTTTTGAGTTATTAACGAAAATTCAGAGTGTAAAGCAGACGTTGAAGAGTCAATAATAAACTTCAATTTAAACACTCTAGTGCATTAACGGCTGCAACTAATTTTGTCGTTCTAGAATTGGCGGAATTTTGCTGTTCCATATGAGAAGTAAACACACCAGTCACCATTCAATAGTTTGGCAAAACCTTGTGTGACTCATACTTGTGATACCGCTGACATGAATTTGTCAGCATTTCTTCCGTTTTTATCTGTCCACATTTAGGACATGCAATAGTCGATTAATGTTCTATATTCTGCCCGTATGCCTCTAACAGAGTTTATCTAGTGACTTAATGATCCCGCATGCTTCAATAGTATTGTTCGAACCACAAGCACTAGCCATCTGTTGTAATTCAGCTTTAAGCGCCCTTAATTCTTTCATGCGTTTATTCACTAGTGCAAGTTGCTGATCAATTAATGCATTAACGCTAGAGCAGCTTTCTTCTGGCTTATTTTTTAATTCGATAAGACGTTTAATATCATTGAGTGATATATCTAGGCTGCGACAATGTTTTACGAACTCCAATTGTTTAAGTGCTTTACTATCATACAGCCTGAAATTACCTTCTGAACGGTTTGGATTTAACAGTAATCCTTCTCTTTCATAATATCTAATCGTTTGTATTGAACAGCCCGATTTTTTAGACAATTCGCCTATTTTCATCAATTTCCCCCAGACATTTGACTCTATAGTTACTATAGAGTCTATAGTATAAGTATGCAACGAAAAGGATATATAAAAAATGACTGAGAAATATTTAAACAATACGAATATCGTTAATTTTGAACACAAAGATATCCAATCCTTGATCGATCAACGTAGGTGGAAAAACTTGGATAACTTCAACAAAATTGGTGCCGCTTATCAGTTTGTAAAAGATGAGATTTTCTTTGGTTATAATGAAAGCGATGATATTGCAGCAAGCGATGTGCTAGCAGATGGTTATGGACAATGTAATACTAAGGGTAATCTGTTAATGGCACTATTGCGTGGACTAGGCATTCAATGCCGATTTCATGGGTTTACCATAGACCAGCAACTACAAAAAGGTGCTATCCCAAGCTATGTATTTTGGTTAGCACCTAAATACATCATTCATAGTTGGGTAGAAGTTTACTTTGAAGGGCGTTGGATAAACTTAGAGGGCTTTATATTGGATGAGCAATACTTAAGCTCTCTACAGGAGAAATTTGACCAAGTAAAAGATGATTTTTGTGGTTATGGTGTTGCAACAAAGTGCTTTTCATCACCAGATACAGATTGGCGTGGAGAAAATACCTATATTCAAAAAGAAGGTATTCATGATGACTTTGGGCTTTATGATTCCCCTGATGAGTTCTATCTCGAAAAAGGGACTAACTTGTCGGGGTTCAAACGCTGGATATATCAACGCTTGATACGTCACTTGATTAATATGAATGTATCAAAACTAAGAAATAGAAAAGTACTAGAGGTACAAAATGCACAACCATAATCATAGTCATCAACATGGTAAAGATGACCGTATTGGTTGGGCATTTTTCCTTAATGTGACATTCACTATTATCGAATTTATAGGTGGTTGGCTCACTAACAGTACGGCGATAATGGCAGATGCAGTTCATGATTTGGGTGATAGCCTGTCTATAGGGTTTGCTTGGTTATTGAGTCGTTTTTCAAATAAAGAAGCATCAGATAGGTTTAGTTATGGTTATCGTAGACTTACTCTCTTTGGCGCATTGATAAACAGTATTGTTTTAATCATTGGCTCAATTTGGATTTTATTTGAAGCAATTCCAAGGCTGTCCAATCCTGAAATGCCTGTAGTCGAGGGGATGTTAGGGCTAGCGATACTCGGCGTTGCCGTTAACGGATATGCTGTATTAAAATTAAAAGCGGGTGAAACATTAAATGAGAAAGTGCTGACATGGCACCTTCTTGAAGATGTACTTGGATGGGTTGCCGTTCTTATAGTCTCTATCGTACTGTTGTTCGCTGAACTGCCGATATTAGATCCCCTTTTATCAATAGGGTTCACGCTGTTCATCTTGTTTAATGTTTTCAAAAACCTGAAATCAACACTCGTTTTATTTCTTCAAGCTGCACCCGATAAAGAGACTCAAAAGCGTATTAAACTATCACTAATGGAATTTCCTGAAGTTAATGGTATCCACCACATGCACTTTTGGTCACTAGATGGTGAAAGTCACGTTTTAACAGCGCACCTTGAGCTGAGTGACAACTTTGACGTTAAAGAATTAATTAGGCTTAAACAAGAAGTTGCAGCTAAATTATCTTCCTATCATTTATCGCATACAACGATAGAGTTTGAGTTTTTAAATGAAAATTGTCGGGATGAAGCGCAGTAAGCTTTATCAATAAAATGTTGGGCATACAATATAAAAAGCAGCTTAATTAGGCATAACCTAGTAATTAAGCTGCTTTTTTGTTTTTAAATTTCGTCAGATTGCTGTTTACTACTCTCAGCGCCATGCGCCCATTGATATAAAATAGGCAATACAAACAAAGTTAAAATTGTAGAAGATACAATACCGCCGATAACAACTGTTGCTAGTGGTCGTTGCACTTCTGCACCAATTCCAGTGTTTAACGCCATTGGAATAAAACCTAAACTTGCGACCAGTGCCGTCATTAAAATAGGTCTTAAACGAATGATGGCACCTTCAATGATCGCTACGTAAAGGTCGCCTTTTTCATGCCAAAGATCTCGAATAAAAGCCAACATAACCAAGCCATTTAATACGGCAACACCTGACAATGCTATGAAGCCGACACCTGCCGAAATAGATAAAGGCATGTCTCTTAAATAAAGAGAAATTACGCCCCCAGTTAATGCTAACGGTACACCACTGAAAATGATCAATGCATCTTTTAATGAACCAAATGCAATAACCAAAATACCTAAGATAACAATTAGTGTGATCGGCACAACTAAGCTTAATCTTTTACTCGCTGACTCTAGCTGTTCAAAGGTTCCGCCATAATCAAGCCAGTATCCTGCTGGAATTTCTCCTTCCTGATTAATTTTAGCTTTCACTTCTTTGACAAAACCGCCTAAATCTCTACCACGAACATTGACGGTAACCACAACTCTTCTTTTACCTCTCTCACGGCTAATTTGAGCAGGTAAAGACTCAGATTTAAGCTCTGCAACTTCTTCAAGTGGCACATAGTTACCATTCTCAAGTGGAAGCGGCAGATGCTTCAAGCTATCGATATCCGTTCTTATTTGCTCCGGTAGACGAACAACTAACTCAAATCGTCTGTCTCCTTCATAAATGATCCCCGCAGATTCACCGCCAATTGCAGTAGCAACCCAGTCTTGCAGTTCGGTAACGCTCAAACCATACCTACCAAGCGCTTCTCGTTTAGGAATTACTGATAAAGATGGAACACCTGTGACCTGTTCCATTCGGGCATCAGCAGCACCGTCCACGGTTTTCACTATATTTAGAATATCTTTTGCGGTGAGTAATAACCGATCCAAATCATCACCAAATATTTTGATGCCGACATCAGCTCTAACGCCAGAAATCAATTCATTGAAACGCATTTGAATAGGCTGAGTGAATTCATAGTTGTTGCCCGGAATGTTTTTCAGTACCTCTTCCATTTCTTCAACTAATTCACTCTTTGGCTTTGAAGGTTCGGCCCAATCTTTACGTGGTTTTAAAATAACAAAGATATCAGCAATACTCGGTGGCATTGGGTCAGTTGCTACTTCTGGTGTGCCGATGCGCGAGAATACTTTATCAACTTCAGGAAACGCTTTAATACGTTGCTCAAGTACTTCTTGCATTTCTACTGATTGCTCTAGGCCAGTCGATGGAATTCTTAATGCCTGTAGTGCAATATCACCTTCATTTAATTGAGGAACAAATTCTGTCCCAAGCGTAGTTGCTAACCAAAGGCTATACCCCATTAACAGCGTTGAGAATGAAACAATAATCCAACGAAATTTCATCGCCATTTTTAACAATGGTTCATAAATAGACTTGGTTGAACGAATAACTACACTTTCTTTTTCGCTGATTTTACCTTTCATAAACACAGCTACAGCAGCAGGAACCAGTGTAACTGAAAGGATCATTGCGGAAATTAACGCCATAACGACAGTTGCCGCCATAGGGTGGAACATTTTCCCTTCAACGCCAGTTAGCGTGAAAATGGGGATGTAAACAACAGTGATAATTGCCACACCAAACAAGCTTGGACGTATCACTTCTGAAGTGGCTTCAAAAACGGTATTTAGGCGTTCTCTTAAGTCTTGCCTATGACCGTTGTGTTGGGCCTGTGCTAACCTACGGACAGAGTTTTCAACGATGATTACAGCCCCGTCCACTATCAAGCCAAAGTCCAATGCGCCGAGACTCATTAAATTGGCAGATACTCCTGCTTGCACCATACCTGTGATTGTCATTAACATGGAAATAGGGATAACAGCAGCGGTAATGAGAGCTGCACGTAAATTTCCAAGTAGAATAAATAACACAACAACAACTAAAAGCGCACCTTCAACGAGGTTTTTGGTAACGGTTGCAATCGCTTTATCTACTAACGTTGTTCTGTCGTAAACAGGCTCTGCGGTAATGCCCTTTGGCAGAGATTTTTGTATTTCGCTGAGCTTATGTTCCACTTCTAAAGCAACGGTGCGAGAATTCTCACCAATCAGCATCATGGTTGTACCAAGCACTGTCTCAATGCCATTACGAGTAGCAGCCCCTGTTCTAAGTTCTTTGCCTATAGCAACATTGGCAACATCACTTATTTTTACAGGAATACCATCGTTCTTTTTGATGATGACATTGAGGATCTCATCTATTGTCGCTAGTTGCCCAATGGAGCGTACTAAAACTTGCTGTCCGTTTTGTTCGATATAACCTGCGCCACGGTTGTCATTGTTTTTACGTAATGCATCAGATATTTCTTCAAAGGTTACCTGATGAAAAAGTAATTTTTCGGGTTTAGGCGTTATGTGATATTGCTTGTTGTAGCCGCCGATACTGTTGACCTCAATGACGCCTTTAACTTGAGCCAATTGCGGTTTAATGATCCAGTCTTGTATTTCTCTTAAGGCAATAGCGGTATAAGGCTCTCCATTAGGCATTTTAGCGTCAGGAGAAGCTTGTACGGTATACATAAATATTTCGCCAAGCCCTGTCGAAATAGGACCCATTTCTGGCTCTAAGCCAGAGGGAATAACGCCTTTTATCGCAGCTAATCTTGCATTGATTAAGTTGCGAGCAAAATAAATATCGGTTCCCTCTTCAAAGATAACGGTTACTTGAGATAATCCATATCTTGACAGGGAGCGGGTGTGAGACAGCTTTGGCAATCCGGCTAAGGCGGTTTCTACAGGAAAGGTCACCCTTTGTTCCGCTTCCAAAGGTGAATAACCGGGGGCAGAAGTGTTTATTTGTACCTGCAC
This sequence comes from Pseudoalteromonas sp. SD03, assembly GCF_040937955.1. NCBI lineage: Bacteria > Pseudomonadati > Pseudomonadota > Gammaproteobacteria > Alteromonadales > Pseudoalteromonadaceae > Pseudoalteromonas > Pseudoalteromonas sp. SD03. Next base: position 2,955,245 of record NZ_CP162514.1, on the reverse strand, counting down.
GTTTGTTATATCTGGAACAGCATCAATGGGAAGTTTTTGATAACTCCACATGCCAACGCCGATGATTACCATCAGCAGACTTAATACTAAATAGCGTCTATTTATTGCAAGACGCAAAATTGATTCAATCATATTGCGTCTCCTAATCGTCGTCTTCTACTTCAGATTTCAAAATATCCGCTTTTATCAGATAACTGTTTTTGTTTACATATTCAGCGTCTTTACTGAGGCCATCAATGACCTCGATATAGTTTTTGTCTGAACGTCCGAGCACAAGTGGCGCAAACTCGTACTCTTCATCTTCTTTTACAAAGACACCAAATTGTCCTCCCAGTTCTTGTATCGCAACTTTCTCGACGGCTAAATCCACCTCAAATCGGTTTATCTTTACGCTGCCCATTAATAATTGGCCTGAGGTTAGGTTTAGCTCAGTGTTATTTAAACGTACACGTGCTAAAACATAAGACTGATCTTTAGCTGGAATTATATTGGTGATGGTTGAGTTGAATGCCTGTTCACCATGCTCAATATCAACAGGTTGACCGACTTTGATTTGATTATATTGGCTGGTAAACACCTTAAATTCAGCCCACAAGGTGTCAAAATTGACGATTTCAAACAAGCTAGTGTTTTGCGTGATACCGCCAATATTTCCATTTCGCTGTAAAACAGTCCCAGAAACAGGGGATGTTATTTTATAGGTATTTAAGCTTTCATTAGATTCAATAACGGCTAATAGATCTCCTTTTTTTACCTTATCACCAACAGTGGAGTTAATTGTCTTTATAACGCCGTTATATCTAGCGCCAACTTGAAATAATTGTTCAGCGCCTATCGTCGTAGCGCCGTATACAGGGATAGTTTGGTTCAACGTTTTTGAAGCTAAATAGGCTGTTTCAACACCAAGCCTTTTTGCCATGTTATTGTTTATTTTGCTAATGCCTTCTTCGCCTTCATGTTCATCTTCACTAGCGATAACACTTTGAATGGGTGATAGATACCCAATAAAAATCAATAGTGCGAGTAAATAGTTTTTCATTTTGAATTCCTAAACGATTCAGTTAATAACTGAATCAATAAATTGTTATTAAACTTAAAGTGATGTTTATTTAGAGTGACAGCGCTTCGTTTGTTAGTTTTTCTATCTCTGCGCCATAAATTAGGGCAGCAGATGCCGCATCAATGAGGGTTCGCCGAGCATTTAACAGCTCTTGTCTAGCCGATACATAATCAAGATATCCATATCGACCTTTTTGATAGGCGTCTTGAGTATCTTCCAGTGCATCTTCAAGCATTGGGATAACCGACTGCTTTAATGAATTAGCTGTTAATATGGCTTGTTTTCTATTGGAGTATGCTCGTAGTAAGTGATTTCTAAACCTCAACTTAGTCGCCTCTTTCTCTATGGCAACTTGGTCACGCTCTGCTAGCGCACTAGCGATTGCACCAGAATTTCGCTTTTCAGCAAACAAAGGTAAGCTAAAGCCAGCGACCAGTGCCGTATCATTGGCTTCTTGAGAGCGCCTAACACCAACAGACCATTTGATATTGGCCGTTGACTCTGTTTTAGCCAACTGTAATTCGGCCTCTTTTAGTCGCTGCTCACTTGCATAAACTTGAATAGCAGGGTTTTTCTCTAATTTCGCAAAGAGACTACTAAAATCACTATCATTGCCAAACTGAAACAGATCTCCAGTTACTCTAGAGAATGACACTGATGTTTCTCCCCAGTAAGCTGATAAAGAAAGCTTTAGATATTCCAAGCGCTTTTGTTCAGATTGAAGGGTGAGGTTAGCCTGAGCAATAACTGCTTTTGAACGTTTCACTTCAGCCTCAGGAGTAGCACCTGCGCGGTTACGCTGAGATACAATCTCTAACGTTTCTTGTGCTAAGCTCAATGCATTATCTGCCAATATCACTCTTTGTTGGGCTGCAAGTACTTCCACGTACTTCTCAGTGACTTGAGCCATTAAATTAAGCGCAGAGACTTCTTTCTCAGCATTGAGTAGTGCTCTTGATTTTGAAACAAGTCCAATCCGCGCTGAGCGTTTATCTCCCATTTCGATAACCGAAGATAGAGCGACTGTTAATTCAGCACTGTCGAATGCATTAAATTCACCTGAGCCTGCAAAGTTCTCAGCTTCAACTTCTAGTTCATAAGCGGGATTTAAACTTGCTGTTTGTTCTTGTCCTGTTAATGCGGTTTGTTTGAAATCAAATATTTTGAGTTCAGGATTTTGTTTAAGCGTCCACTGAATTGCCTCTTGAAGATTTAACTGCTTTTCAAAGGCATAAACATTAAATGTAAAAAGTGACAACGCGAGAAACGCGATATATTTAAGCTGAGGTGTTACACACCTCAAAATTGCTATCTTGCGATGCTCACAGGTATTAAGTGCCATGTATACTTTCCTATAAATTTATATGTGATATTTAGGTCATTAACATTTGACCTTTCTTAATTTTCTATAAAATTTAGGCGTATTTAGGTGGGCGGAATGGCACCGACATATAGCCTTTTAGCTCAGGAGAAACTAAGGCGTAGGTAAGGAAATATTCTATTTTTTGTAAAATATTACAAGAATAATCTGCATTTAAAAATAAGTGACAACAGCAACAAAAATTACAATTATCAATTAAAGTTTGGCTATTACTCACCTCAAATAAATTGGAGGTTTCTGGAGATTCTAGCGGGGTAATAGACTCAGTTAGTGATGTATTAAAAGAACTTTCAATTAAGTTTACTTCAAGCTCTTCTAGCGAAAAAAACACAGATTGCACCGCGATTAAAATCATTATCACGTATGATATATATGGTTTAAAATATGACGGACGCATTAGGTTCATTGTTATCTAGTTCGCTTCAATCAGTCTGATAGTTCCCAAAGTCGTTGGGACTATGTTTAAATCTGAAACATGAGTAAACCCTGATTCAACCTCTAAAGAAGGAAGGACTCCATCTACATTATCTTTTGTAGTTTCAAAACCATCTAATAACTGAACGACAAAGAACAATATCCGTTGAAATATTGAAGTCGGCTTTCCCCAGTCAGCAATTAATAAAATGCCACCCGGTTTAAGTACCCGACGAATTTCAGTTAATGTCGCACGCTTAGTTGAACGGCTTAAGTGATGAAAAAACAAACTTGAAACTACGATATCAAAGGAATTATCACTAAAAGGCATTTCTTGTCCAAAGCCCTGTCTAAAAGAAATATTAAGATCCTTGCCTATAACTTTTTTCTGTGAAATATCTAAAGCGGTTTGGTCTGCACCTAAGCCTATTACGGTATATTTAGGTGATTTTTCAGCTATTAATTTTGTTAGCGTTCCGGTTCCACATCCAACATCAAGTAGGTTGTTTCCTTTGACGTTGGCAACTTTATCTACAATCAGTTTTTTAAAAAATGCTTCTCTCGTGGTGATAGCAACGAGGCTGTCATAAAAATTAGTTAACCAATGAAATCGTAATGGCGGAATGTAGGCATTGTTTTTCATAACTTCATTTCCCTTTAGCCGTTTGAAGCAGACTTAAACTAGCTATAAAGATGCTATTAATGGTTTTAAAATTTAAATAAATAGCCATGATGAATTTGTTTAATACTTTAGCTGTAAGATACGGCGAGCACCGTTTAAAACTACAACAGCAATAATCAAACCAATCACTAAATCTGGATAACGGCTGCTTGTTACTGTAACTAAAAAGCCAGCTAAGATTACCCCAACATTTGCAATAACGTCATTTGCGGAAAAAATCCAGCTTGCTTTCATATGAGCGCCGTCTTCTTTATTACCAAATATTAAAAATAGACAAGCAATGTTAGCGATTAGTGCTATTCCACCAAATATCATCATTAAAGAAGAGATCGGTTCACTACCGTAAACAAAGCGTCTTACGACTTCGCTCAAAGCACTTAGCGCTAGAATAACTTGAAGCACACCAGATATATGTGCCGCTCTAAGTTTCATGCTGATACTTTTACCTACCGAATAAATAGCCAAACCATACACAGCAGCATCAGCAAACATATCTAATGAGTCTGCAATTAGGCCAGCAGACTGTGCAATCAACCCAGCAATTACTTCTATAAAAAACATGACTCCATTAATGGCTAACAACCATTTTAGGGTTGATGCTTCTTTCATCTCATTTTTTTGGGCTAGATCTTTTGCTTTTGCAGCTTCGGTGCTGCAACTTTCTTTAGTTGATGCCAACTCTGCACCGAGATTGAGTTGTTGTAATTTTTTTGTTATCTCATCTAAATTTTCATCATGAAAAACCTTGACTAAACGGCTAGGAATATCAAATTGCAACCCAACTGAAGGCTCAATTGAGTCAAGTGCTAACCTAATCAATCTCTCTTCTGAAGGACAGTCCATTTGAGGTACTTTAAATGTACTGACAAACGCGCCACTATAGTTATCTAATTGTGTATCAATTTTTACATCTTCATTGGTAGAAGATGATTGACACTGACCACTACATTTTTCTGACATATTTAACATTCCGTAATAATATTAAAATAAGTATAAAATCTATAGTGGCTATAGAGTCAAATAAAAATTATTCAATATGAAAAGTTTGGGAAGTAACTCAAATAGCTATTCCAAGAAAATAATTGTTGGGGGGTAGTGACAGCAAACACTGCTAACATTATTTGGACTGCCCGTTTTATACCGATGTTTATCAAAGATAAAAAATAGAAGAGCTATCTAGATAGAATAAATTAACCGATGATCCTAATTCCACATTAAAGTCGCGTTGGTGTGTTACTAATTGTACAGAGGATCTAAAACAAGATTTAAATTTAAAAGTAAGAGCAACGACTATATTGTTGGAACACTTGTCATGAGATACGCTAAGCCTAATGTCCGGTTTCGTATCAAAGTGAATTTTAGCTGAAGTAATTTTGTACCATCGTTTACGACTGCTTCAGGCTCAAATCTGACGAAGATTTCCTAGTACTCACCCAATCTGGCTTGATGAGAAATAATCTCAAACATTATGCGTAGCCACATATTCGCTCAACTTGAGCGGGATCTTATAAAAGCCAGAACCACAGAAGGTCGTGAAGAGGCTAAAGCTAAAGGCAAACACATGGGCAGATTGCCTGCTTTATCAGACAAACAAGCGAAAGAATTATATAAAGATAAATTAAATGGTGAATCGATCTCTGCATTAGCGAAGAAATATTCTGTTAGCCGCCCCACGGTTCACCGAACTATTGAAAGAATGGAACAAAAGAAATAATAAATAAAAGGAGACGTTATGTGGTCTGATAAAGAATCAAAAATTGATTTCTTAAATTTTAATGAAACGGCTGAGTCAATAAAAGATCTTATAACAGAAAAGGAGTTAATGCCTATTAGTATAGGCGTTTTTGGTGATTGGGGCGCTGGAAAATCGACGATTCTTGAACTTACTAAGGCTTCTCTGGAAAGTGATGAACAAGAATATATCCAAGTACATTTCGATGCATGGACTTTCCAAGGGTATGATGACGCTAAAGCGGCGTTACTAGAAACAATTGCATCTACTTTAGTTAAAAAAGCAGCAGACGATAAAAATCTCAGTGCAAAAGCAAAAGAGTTTGCTGGACGAATAGATAAGATCAGACTGATGGGATTGCTAATGGATGGTGGTGCAGCATTAGCTGGTATACCAACTATGGGTGGTATACAGAAGATCATGGGACTATTCAGTGGTGGTGACGATGGTGAACTGGATGTTGATGATGTAAAAGGTGCTGTCGATGGCGCTAAGGATGTCGCGAAGAAAAACAAAGGTTTGATCAAAGATAATAAATCATTTTCACCTCCTAAAGAAATTAAAGAATTCCGAAAAGCATATTCTGATCTGTTAAAGGAGTTTGATAAGCCACTTATTGTCTATGTCGATAATTTAGATCGCTGCTCTCCATTTAATGCTATTTCGACCCTTGAGGCGATCAGGTTATTTCTATTTTTACCCAATACTGCATTTGTTATTGCCGCCGATGAGGACATGATCCGCTTGGCAGTGCCTGAGTATCACAAAGGTGCATCTCAACGACATCAAACTGATTATTTAGACAAGCTTATTCAAATTCCTGTGCATGTACCAAGACCCGGCGTTCTGGAGATAAGGGCATATTTAATGATGCTTACTGCTCAAGATCACGGCGTTACCGATGCGCAATTAGAAACGATAAGATGTGCCCTTGAAGAGTCATTAAGGCTGTCGTGGAAACAACCACAAATTACCGTTGACGAGCTACTTCAAGATCACGAGATTGAAAAGCATTCCGAACTCAGAAGTAAATTTGTGGTTGCTGAACAGTTAGCTCCACTATTAGCTGAATCCACAAACATTAACGGCAACCCTCGCATAGTTAAGCGATTACTCAATCAGGTTAAGATGAGAAAGAAAACCGCTCATCGCAGAGGAATGCAGCTTGATGAAAAAACTATCACTAAGCTGGTAATTTTTGAGAGGTGCTTAGGCACTCAGGCTACCAACAAGCTTTATGAATTAATTGATAAGGAAAACGGATATCCAAAAGTATTAGCGGATCTTGAAAATTCAGAAGTCGAATTTGACGAAATTAATTTACCTGAAGAGTGGAAACTCGACCTAGCTTTTATTGATAAATGGTCGAAATTACCTCCCATGTTCACTGAAATGGATTTGACACCAGCGGCATATCTGAGCAGAGAAAGCATTCCAATGGGGGCTGTTAATTCGGTAATGTCTGGAGCCGCTCAAAAACTCGTAGAAGAATTAATGAAGCAAAAGGTAAGGGTCAGTGGCGTTAACTCTACTGCGATTACCACAACTCCGAAGGAAGAATACATGTCAGTCATGGATGGTTTGATTGAAAACTTTAAGTTGATTGGTGATTGGACCGAAAGACCAACAGGCATTTATGGGGCTGTGTTACTTGCCAAGCAGGATGATAAATGTAGCTTAAGTCTTCTTACATTTTTAAAAAGCTTGCCCCGCCAAAGATGGCTTAATCCAATTTTAAAAGAACTAGAGGGAACTAAGTAATATGGGTACGTCCGCATCGTCAACAGGACCAAATAATAAGAGTCCACTTATTCCATCTTGGGCAGAGCAAGGAGATCCTGTCACAATAGAACCTGCATCAGGTACTGATGGGGATGAGCAAGCTGGCTCTGATAATAATCAAGCTGATGATCAGAATGACAATAGCAATGATATTGACAATGACAAGGTTCAACAAGAAATCGGTGGTTCACCTACAGCAACACCGCCTCCAAATAGGTTTGCCAGTGCCAGAAGAGCATTTGGTAAATATGCGCAAACAGGTGGCTCAACCTCAGATCTAAGGCGTTCATTAAAAAGTTACTCTAGAAAAGGCTCTGGCGGAGGTAAAAGCACAAGCAGGAGACTATCAAGCGGCATAACTGCTGGTTCTGGATTGCTTGGTGTCATGCGTGGCGACACCGTAACGGTTAATAATCAAAGCTTATCATTAGGTGATCTAACTGGGCTATCGACTGATCAAGCAATCGACAAAATTGCTAGCCATTTAGCGCCTGATAATGCCGATTCGGATGCTGTAAGAGTTGCGTTGGATTACGCACTAGAAGAAGCACTCCCCGATACAGAAGAATTTGACCCAAACAGTTTTACTGACGAAGTTATCCAAGAAGCCATAGGCTGTTATTTAACAGACCTTATTTTTCAGGATGTGGTTGAAGGCATGGGCAGAGCTTGGTTTCATGTTGAGCCAGCAAGCAAGCATCATCAAATGGAAGTTGAATTAAGGGAACTAATAAAAGTGATTACACAAGAGCAGTTAGACAAAGTAACTAATGGCAACCCCAGTACTATTAGCAAAGAAAATATTACTAAAATTCAAGCCGATGCTATTGCTATGACGGTTGATGAATGGGAGAGCTTTAATGACTAATTTTTACTTTAACCATGACCCTGCTAACTTGCCTGACTTTTCTGATGATTGTCATCCTGTCCAAATGTTTCATACGCATCAAAATGACATCACTAAGCACAGCTTGGTGTCAAAACAACTACTACAAACAGTTCGTGATTTAGGATTGAATGTAGATGCTGATTCAATAGATCTGATAACAATTGCTACCGCCGTTACCGCTGCTGATACATTTGAATTAAGGGATAATGCAGAAAATGCATGGGCTAGAAAAATGCATTTGCATGTTCCTGTAACTGATGAGGATATGTGGAATTTTGTAGAACCTGAACTGAGTTCTTTGCTCAACTTTCTTACAGGCGATCAATGGCTGTTTACTTTTGAAAAAACAACTATGCCGATGCCGACTCCTAAAACAAGTGAGCAAGCGAAAGCAAAAGCAAAATCATTAATTGGACTCAACTCTGTTTGCCTTTTTTCTGGTGGTCTTGATAGCGCAGTTGGTGCAATTGATATTTTGAACGGAGAATCAGATTTAAAGCCTCTCTTGGTTAGTCACGCTTATCGTGGTGATGGCGCTAAGCAAGAAGACATTAAGCAATTATTATCCCCGCCATTCGGCGAATTGTCCTATTCAATGTCTCCCCATATTATTAAGCACTTAGAAGGTAAAACTGACATTAGTATGAGGGGAAGAAGCTTTAACTTCCTAGCTATGGCGGTACTTGGTATATCAGCCTTAAGAAATGCTAATTGCGATAGCAGTATTGAAACTATTGTCGTCCCAGAGAATGGCTATATTTCTATAAATCCGCCGCTTACCAGAAGACGGATTGGTAGCCATAGCACTAGAACTACTCATCCTAATTTTCTAAGCAGGCTTGAATCTTTGCTTAGAGACACTGGGTTTCATGTCAAATTTGTAAACCCCTATCAATTCAAAACTAAAGGTGAAATGTTAGCGGAATGTGTTGATCAAGACGCAATTAGAAAAGCAGTTCCCCTAAGTGTTTCATGCAGTCATTGGCACAGAGAACATAAACAGTGTGGGCATTGTGTACCTTGCCTTATTCGAAGAGCGTCAGTTTTTCATGCTGGTTTTACACAAGATGCGCCATACAAGACAAAGCGGTTGAGAGATCTTATCAAAGAAAAAGATACTCGCGATGATCTCCAAGCGGTTCAAACTGCCATTATTAGATTGAAACAATCCGATAACTATCGTTCTTGGCTTCGAAGTTCAGGGCCAATACCACAAGAAAAAGATATACGAGAAAAATTAGAATCAACTATTAAGCGAGGATTGGCAGAGGTTGAATTATTTCTCCAAGCGGATAAATCGTCATGATGGATCTTCATTGCCACGTTGATTTATATCCAGATCATCAAGAGGTATTGAACGACATAAAAAGCAGTAATTATTACGTGCTATCAGTAACTACGGTGCCTTCAGCTTTTGAAGGTACTGTCCAGTTAACAAGTGGCATAAAACACTGTAAGACGGCCTTGGGGCTTCACCCTCAACTTGCTCATCTAAGAAAAAATGAATTAGCACTATTCGATAAGCTAGTTGATAGAACTAGATATATTGGAGAAATTGGACTGGATGGCTCAAAAGGTTACGCTGATTACTTTGATGATCAATTAGAGGTTTTCACGCATATTCTAAAAAAATGTGAAGGCTTTGATGACAAAATACTAACTATCCATAGTCTTAACGCGACTGGTGAAGTTCTTGAACAACTTAAGTTACATCCCAATGCTGGTACTTCTATTCTTCATTGGTTTTTAGGTACTAAGAAGCAAGTTCTAGAAGCCGTCGAGCTAGGCTGTTTCTTCTCTATTGGGCCAGCCATGCTAACTTCAGCCAGAGCTAAAAAAGTAATATCGTGGATACCTCAAGATAGAGTTCTACTCGAAACTGATGGACCTTTCGCCAAAGTGGCGGGGAATATTCTGTTTCCTTCAAGTGTTGGCACTGTTACTGAATATCTGGCTGAAATTTGGTGTAAAAATAAGGCTTTGATAATAGAAAAATTGTCAGTAAATCTTAGGTGTTTAACATCAGTCAAGTAACTAATTATACGTCACGTAATCTTATAACAATTTTATTCAGGTTTAATCGGTTTGTTTGAAGTATTTGTATTAGCTATAGCACTCAGTATGGACGCGTTTGCAGTATCCATAGGCTTAGGTTCTAAAAAAGTAGTAAATGCTGAAAAGCTCTTTATTAAAGCCGCTGCTTATTTTGGTTTTTTCCAAGGCTTTATGCCTCTTTTAGGCTATTACAGCGGTAAAGGTTTATCATCTTGGATTGAAGATTATGCACCTTGGATAGCTTTTATTTTGCTAGTATTTATCGGTGGCAAAATGATTTATGAGTCCCAATCTGAAGGAATTGAAGAAGATATTGCTAATGTTACTCATCGTGTGCTATTTGTTCTTGCTATTGCCACCAGTATTGATGCAATGGCGGCAGGTTATGCAATCACATTGCTTGAGGTAGATATAGCCGTAGCTTGCTTGATAATAGGCGTCACGACGTTTGCCTTTAGCTGGATTGGTGTGAATATCGGCGAAAGAAGTGGCGTATGGCTGGAATCTAAAGCTGAACTATTTGGTGGTTTAGTGTTAATCGCAATCGCATTTAAGATATTACTTGGTTGACACAGAACCACCGAATACTAGGCTACTTACCTGAGCAACATGCATTGCCTTCTTGAATAGGAGGACACTTAACTGTTCCATAAGAGCAATAAACGCAACAATCACCTTTTAACGGTTTAAGTAGTGCTTTACAGCTTTCGCATTCGTAATACCATTGGCAAGCGTTTGTAGGCATGGTTTCAACTTTGCTAAATCCACATTCAGGGCAAGTGATTTTAGATTCTAGTTCTATACCTTGCATACTGGTTCCTTAATGGGCTTAACAATATCTAAAATAGACATTACGACCATCCAAATGATCCCAAAGTAAAATAAGTAAGTGCTCCAGTCGTATTGCCATAAAGGATAAAGGGTCAGCAATACTGCAATTGGGCCAATGACACTTAAAACGCCTCTCAATGAATCTCGATGTTGATACCAATTATAGAAATTAACTAACAACGCTAGTGAAGCAAATAATGGCAATAAGGTGTTCACCGCTATCCCTTCAAAATGTGAAAGAAAACCTAACCCAAGAGCAGATGCCAATGAGCCGAGTGCAGGAAAACATGCTGTGCAGCTAAGGGCGGCTAGCCAAACGCCACCAGAACCTACTTTATCTAGAATTTTATTGATCATAACTATCTACCTCAATTTTTAAGGTAGTATAAACTCCGTACATAAGTACGGGGTCAATAGCTATTTAAGTGAATTTATTACCGGGCAGGATTGAGGGTCTTGATTGGCCTTGCAAGAATCTGTCATATCTTGAATTACTTTCTCTAATCGCTGTAAATCAGCAATTTTATTACGAATGAGATTAAGTTTTTGCAACCCCATCGACTCAATATCAGCGCAACTGTCACTTAGTGACATAAGCGATTCAATTTCTTTCAGCGTAAACCCTAATGCTTTAGCTTTCAGAATAAATTTGAGTTGACTGGTAAGGGCATCGCCATACATTCTGTAACCAGACTCTGGTTTTAAAGGTTGCTCTATCAGACCTTGGCGCTCATAGAAACGGATTGTTTCAATGCTAATGTTAAGTTCTTTAGCAAGTTTACCTATGGTTTTCATTTACATACTCTTCAATCAACAAGTGCCATTATAGTAATATTCAAAATTGACCTTAAAGTAGAAGAAATAATTTTCTCAATTATTACGTTATCTATTGGATGTTATCGGTCACGGTTTTGTAATTGCTAACCGTGACGATTAATATTCAGTATACTAACGTACTTCATCAGTACGGTGCGCAGCACGTAATAGGCTTATTATGTCCTCTGTGTCAATGTTCTCATCCACTAATGCTTGTTGCAGAAGTACACTAACTTCAGGAGATGGAGACAAGTTTTCGAGCTTCATATTTGCTAAAGCTTGCTTGAGCGTGTGTGGATTTTTTATTTTCACTAATTATGGCCTTAAGCTTGCGTATTCAAAAAAACTCCAAAACTAGAATTGAAATCTACTATAGGTTTTGTTTGCCGCCAAATAATAACCTTTCAACGGTTACTATTTTGTACTCCTATCAAAAGTAACCTCTCATAGGTTACTTTTTCAAAAACTCAATCGTAATCACCACTTCTTAGCATTTGAACTGGAGAGTCTATGACCCTCACTCTATACTATAACTACTCAGGGCGAACTATAGAGGTTTACGATGAATAAGAATCTTGCATTCAAGTACCCAAAACTTAGTGACGTTCTCGACTCATTAGAATCCGATACTACAAGCTTTGACTATGCCGTTTCGGAAGGTAACGAGTCTGATGATGATGAAATTACATTTGAGACTCATCCCTTTTATTCGCAGGTTGGTGATCTAGGAGATCTTGAGATCCCCGATTCAGATATTTACTAATTAATATCGCCGTCTTTTAGTTGGCTTTGTAGCTTTTGAATTTCTAATAACAGTGCCTGATTCTCTGCATCTTTTTGCTCTGCGCTTTCTATCGCTTTTTGCCTTTCTAGCTCAAGGCGAGTTTTGTCTGATTCTAGTTCGTTAATCTTTAAAGACTTTTTAAATGAATCAGTTTGTTGCATAGTTCTTTTACGACTCGAAATATAGTCTTCTAGAGAGCCTGCGCTGCGGTGGGTCATTTCCCTTTCCATCTGAAGTGCAATTGCAGTTTCATTAGCACTAAAGCCTAACTCTAATGCAGCGTCCAAATGTTTATCAAGACTATCTCCGGAAAATTTATGGCGTAATGAATAAATCGATTTACCTTTAGGCCAGCCAAGTTCTGTGGTGATTTCACTGAAGATCTTGCTGATATTCTCAGCGGTTAATGGTTGAAAGCTGTTGGGGTCTAAGAATAAATGACCTTCATAGTTGCCAGTATCAATGTTGGTGAGAAACTCTTCCAAATCATTCTCAATGAAATTCCTGACAGCGAGCACTGTAGAGAACCTAAAGCTCACTGGCATAGTATTTCCTTGCTTAGCCAGCTTTGGAACAATTGATAAACTATCTTGCTTGTTGAGGAAGAACTCTCTTTCGATGATTTCTTTAGAAAATTGAAGCCTACGATAGCTACTAACAGAAATCGGGCGGCTACCCGTTTCATTCATGATCTGCGCAATTAGCAATAGTGACGCTCGCTCATAGCCCTCATATTCATTAATTATGTAATTGTTAAGTTCTTCTAGCTCATACTCACTTGCATCTTTTCTGTTTCGGCTTCTGGTATCACAATCTCTAAATAATTCTGGATATAGTGAATTATTGTTTGGCTTTTCATTTCTAGATACGGCGATTTCCTTCAAAAGTAATGATGATGTTATCTGATATGAAAACTTATTGGCCGGATCAAAACCAAGAATATTTGGGTGATATGTACCTTGCTTTTGTACCCAATGATAAAAGTTATAGATTGGCATCAAAAAGTCGCTATTGACCGTCTGTTTAGCAACGTTTTCATCACCTCGATATCGTGAATCTGTTGTCGTTTCTTTCAAGCAGAACGTCCTAAATTCCCTCATGCGAGAGTCATTCATTTCAAGCCAGCTTATTTTATGTTTACCAGAGTTCAAAAATTTAAATAATCGTCTGATAGCCTTTCGATAAGTGCGTATAGTTTTGGGGTTTCTATCCAGCTCAATGATAAAATCTGTAGGTGCCCAAAGAACCTCTCCGTTGATATCTTGGTAAACATAGTGGTCTTGACGATCATAGTGTACTTTTGTTTCAGTAATACCGTTACTCATCTGAAACCTCCAACTTTAGTGGAACACCATGATGCCTATTAGCGCTAAACTCTGCGGCATCAACCGTATTGACTAGTTGATTCCTATTACCGATAAATAACATCGACTCTCTAGATGCGTTTATACATGTGTAAAGCCATGATTTATCAATCAAATAGAAATTATCCAAAATAACTAAGGAATGAGTAAATTGATTCCCCTGAACTTTGTGCACCGTAATTGCATAACAAAGCGCAATACTTTCAATATCATCTAATGACAAATCAATACAATCACCACCAATGTCTATCTTCATCCAACACTCACGCCCATATGCAACGACAGGCTTTTCGTATACTTCTACTATGTTTGCTAACGTACCAACCGATACATCAATAAACTTATTAGATTTGGCAAAAATAATTGGCTCCCCCGCGTAGAAAACAGATTCACCAATTTCTAGCTTTGCTACTTTTTTCCGGTCAAAACGAATCCGCTGAACTTGAGAATTTATGTCATCGCATAACTGAGGATTCGAACAAATGATCTTAGGTACATCACTTAACATTGAAGTCAATTCGAACCAAATATTGATTGTAATGGTACTAAGCATCTCGTGAGATTTATCTTTAGTATGGTACATACTTAGGCTTTGTTCTTTTGACACGTCAAATGCGGTAATAGCATCGAATACTGATGATGCAGTATTATTAAATAAAGAGTTAGAGATCCGTTGGATATCTGAATTCGATGTCGAACCGTAGACTTCAAAAAGCCCTGTAATCGCATCATGTTTTAAGTCAGCAGCCTGTTTGAGAAAAGCTCCCGGACCAATTGGTGGCAATTTGTATTTATCGCCAATAAAACAAATGTGAGCATTAAGAGGAACAACCTTTAATAGTTTATATAACGTTAACATATCAACTGAATTTGAATTTTCTATCAGTATAAGTGCTCCTGACAATGCGCCTTTTAGGTTTCGCTTTTTTGCCTGTGAAATGAAGCGATTAATAGATTCTCCCTTTAAATTAGGCAGTATATTGTCTCCATTACAAACAACTGAATTAACTCTCCAAACGTTAATACCATTATTAAGGCATACATCAATGATGATCTGGGATAGCAAAGACTTTCCTGTACCAGCTTCTCCTACAATAAAAGAAACAGGTCGATTAAAGGCATTACCTAATGCCTGTAACTGAAGAGGATTTAGTTCAACACTGTGGTGATCTAATATTGATAACGTTTCGTCAAACGCCAACGAATTCGTATCAAATAGCTGCTTTATCTTAGATAAACGCCTGTGAAGTAATGCATTAATTGCCTTTTCAATCGCCTGATGACCTAAGATTTGTATAGTGTCATTTTGTTTGTTGAAACAAAGTGTCTGAAAAGCACAGTCTTCAATTTCATTAAGTTCAAGCCCAATGCCTGCTTCAATCAGTTCAGCTTTGACTTCATTAGCAGGTAACGCCATATCACCGTTATTGCTATGTGCTGAATAAAGTAGTGATTCAACAAATGAAATAGCTCTACGCTTATCGTTTAAATTGATATCAAAGTTAGCTCTTACTTTTTTGTCTAGTGACTTCCATGTCCGCTTTGCAGCATTTACAGATGTTATAGGATAGAGCAGATATGGATTCTTTTTTATCAAGCTAATTGCGTCACGGCCTAGTAGTTGACGAGTACTTTCAACATACTCAACTGGTAATTTGTGTCGTTCAAAAAATAGATTTAATTCACTTTCACCAACAGCCTTAGCCCAACCATCACAAAGATTTTGAGCCATAACTGGTGAGATTTTTAGCTTTTTACAGTTAGATAACTTTTTAGCTGAGTAACTTTGTAAAACTGCAAATAAATCTTCACCAAAAGCGAGATTAAGTTTCTTCGTCCAATAGCTATTTATACCGACAAAATGGGCGTTGTAGATAAGGAAATCACAAAGTACCTCAGTTGAAATTTCTGCGTTGGGGGGCAGCTTTAAAGCCTCATCTACAATGAACTGTGAGCCATATTCCTTATCAAAGGAATAATCACCAGTCGCTCTCCAGATTTCTCCTGTTTGCGGGATTGACGTAATCGCACCGAATTCAGCCTTAACGACTATTTTTTCACGTGCAACCTTTAATAAAAATATAGATGAGATACCACGTTTATCTTGTGTATAGTGCCGAACTAAAGTGACTACGCCTATTAATTGCTTAACTTCTTCGTTAAACGATATATTATTTATTTGCATCACACGTCACCAACATCCATGTATAGCTTTGGAATATACCGACCTGTTGCCAACAAAAACTGTTCCGAAGCAAGATCTAGTTGAATAGAGTTAAGCTGAGTCTCTAATGCCTTAACTTTCAATTCAAGCTCATTATTGGAAACCGTGTTTTCTAAATCTTCTTTTGCTGAATTTTCTTCTACCACATCATCAGGTTGCTCAATCTCCAGCCCTTTTTGTTCTTGTACTAGCTTTTCTATTGGACCATCAGGCGCAAATATCTTTTGTAGATCTTCATTTGTATCAAGTGTTGATTTAGGCACATTATGCATCTTGAAAATTTGAATCTTGTTAACCCGACCTTGATACAAAGGGATAACAGGCGAAGTATTTACCCAATCTGCTATCTTTTTAGCATTCTGTTTACCGATATCCTGAGAAGATTTTCTGCGCTTATTCACCATGATTTACTTCCCCGGAAAATCAATAATAGAGGTTCTTTCGTCAGCATTTTCGTAGTCGATACCATGTTCGTCTAAAAGCTTTTTCAGCTTTGTATTTTCGATGCTAAGCTGCTTGCTCTTTAGATCAGACTGCTTAAGTTGTTTTTTCTTCAGATCAAGCTGGGATTTTATAGACAAACGTACACTTTCAATCTGGTTCTCTAGCGTGCAGTTTTCTTCTTCCAAGTGTTTGTTAGTCACTCGAAGTTCAATTAACTCGTATGCCAGCCCTTGGTGATTAGCTTTAGATATTTTCAGCTCTTCCTCTAGCTCTTGTAGGGCGTTCTTTTCTTTAGTGTTGGCTTGCAGCTTGGCCTTAAACTTCAGCCTTTCCCAAAGGTTAAGTTTATTTTTATCGCCATAAATTTTTAATTTTAAGCTCGTGGGTATAGCATCTAAAGACTTTGCAGACGTTGTATATGGCGGAATATCATATTGCTTAACAACTTCCTTACTATTTTGTTTACCGTTCCAATTTCTAAGTCCTGTAGGGCTGGTAGGAAAGAATTCAAGGACATATTTTCCTTTGTCATCAACTTGTTTATTACCTTGAACCAATACAAAAGGGATGCCTTCGTTTGCCCACTTTTCAAGTATTTCTACTTTTCGTTCAATACGCTCAAAGGCTTCTTTTTGTTGAGGATCTTGGTTTTGATTTGTCTTAGCCATTAGGTTGCCCCCCTTTGAAAATACTCTTACTTCTTTCCATTGCGCGTTCATGGCTTTCTATCAAAATAGATAAGTTATCGCTTTGCTCCTTTGCTCGCATACGTTCAATAGGAAGCATTGAAAAATCAGTTAGGACAGCCTTTAGCGCAATTAAGTCTTCTTTCATTATGTTTAGTTGAGTTCGTTTTACTTCTTGGTATGCACAGCCCTTACAAACAGATGGCTCACAAGGAGACTTATGCTTTTTAGCTTCATTCTCTTTTTTATGGCAAGTTGCGTGTGGTTTAGGTTTGTGTTTGTGGCCTCTAGCATCAAGAACTTGAGCAATTTCATTACTTTTTTCTTCGTCAGGTAATTCGCTAAAGTCTTTCCCATATTTATCTTTTGTATAGTTATTGAACCTGACACTCTTTTGTAAAACCCGGTAAACCTTTTTCAAATAAGATGTATATTTGCCAGCCATCTCTTCGGTGCCCATGAGCAAAGTCAGAATGTCTTTTGCCGTTGTTTCAACGCCTACTTCAGCAATGATTTTATCTAGAGCGTTATTTTCTTCTTTTATCGCAATAGTAGATTCTGCTTTCTCATTTCGAGTCAGTTTAGTTTTATGATGAAGTTGCTCATGTGTTTCTCTTGCTGCTGGCTCTGTCACATACACCGTTGTTTGTTCGGGATCGATATGACCTAGTTGATGACACAAGGCCAGTAAGTCTGCATTTTTATATTGATAGTGATAAATTATTGCGTAGATGCGTCTGAAAGGGTGGGTATCAGAGTGTATTTCAGATTCACCCAAAGTCATTTTTAGGAATGCATTGCCAGTGACCTTTGAGTCTTTGCCCTTGTTAAAGTGATATTTATAGTGTTTGAAGTTTCCATGATCATCAATTCGAAAACTTGGTACATTAAACAAGCCGTCAACATCAACAGCTCCCCATGCTTGTTTCAGTTTAATTAAGCACTTGATTGCTTTAGTGCTGCCATTATTGGTTGTGTACCAGCGGCGTTCACCATTTTTCTCGTTATAAAAGCACGCTTGATACCAATTAAATTTTTTATCTTTGCAGCGGAAGAATTCTTCCGTAATACCAATCAGTGGGTGCTGGATTTCTGCTTGTCTTCTTGCGTTATAAGTTTGCAATATGACATAACAAGAGGTCATCAATAACGTTATTATCTCGGTTACAGAGGACGCATCAGAATCAGTGTCTGAAGTTGTTAAACTTGATTTGTGAATTTCTATGCCGATTAGTTTCTCTAGCTCCTTAACCTTACTAGAACTTGCTAAAAATTCAGGAAATCTACCCTCAGTGAGTGTTCTTGGGCGCACCCCTTCGTTAATACACTTATTTTTTAATTTAGTAATTTCACTTACCAATGAAATTATTTTAGATGAATATTCATATACCCACAGATGAGAGCCGCCCAATAAATTTATGACATGTTGCAGATCCAAGTTCCTTGTTCTACCCGCAACTTTACCAAGCATCTTAGAAAGCTGATTAGGGTTAGTAAAAGGAATAAATTGCAATCTATCCTCGTTGTCTAACTTTGCAAATCTGTTCCAAGTACCAAACCAATTATTTAATGATTTAACGGCTGGTTGCGAAGGGGCAGGAGTTCCTTTGGATGCTAAACGAATATCGAATTTAACACCCTTTGATTTTAGGTGTTCGGTTACTTTTTGGTAAACACTAGTTGGAACTTGATTTTCAAGACTGACTGCCCCGATACATTGGGCAATTTTAGGCACTCTTATACTCGTTACTTTAGAGTTTTCGGTATTACCGTCTTTGATTAAAAATGGCTCTAATTCGTCATTCTCGATTAACAAATCGACAAATGAGTTAACTCGTTCATGCAAGGCTAGTGTAGTTGGGATACCGCCTTCTTTGAGCGTTACCTTCATCTTATCAATTTGCTTTTGATTTACTCCATTTAAAACAAGATGACCATGTAAGCACATATATTCAATGAATTGCGCTGCAACGTTGAGTTGTGACATTACCCCTGTTTTTACAAATGTTGGTGTATGCTTGGCCCTGTTTGCATAAATATCGACGATTTCAATGAGCGCCTTGGCGTAGTCAGGATAAACCAATATAGGCACTGGGTGCTGCCATCCCGCAGCACCGGGAACCCATATATCTCGTAGATCTACAGATCCTTTTTGCAGCAGCGTTTCATTAGCTTTTGCTCCAGTGATCTTCGCATGATAATGTAAAACAGTACCGTCAATAGCGAGTTTTTCATCTGTAACTTGTAACAGTTTTGCATTTTCTAAAAGTAGATCATCATGCTCTTCCAGTATATCTTCTGGCTTTATATCTTTTAAGAATTGGTACTTAAGATTACTGTTCATTTTCTAATCTCCCTTTAGCATCTTTGAACATTAGAGGATTGGATAACTCTACATATTTCACTAATCCAAACGTAAATCGCATGTCCGGTGCAATATACTCCTCAAAATATTCTCTACCATGCTTTGCCAATAACACCTCTCCACGTGCAATGTAATAAGCTTGATGTCGCAGTGTTTGTACAAATTCATCAACACCCAGTTCAACGCGATTGAACTCACATCCTTCTCCTGTATGGCACTTTCGACCTTTACAGAGGCTATCTTGCTTAGACTTGTCAACAGAAGCAAAGATATCTGTACAAGATGAGCCGTCTGCTAAAACGAACCAATTTGGCAGATCCTCTTTATGCTTCGCTGGTGCTACGATTAAATCTTCGTCAATATTGCTGCGATCTAGGCCGTACTTCTCTATTGATGCTTCTTTGTGTCTAAACTGAACCGTTGTCTCAAATTTTCGCTGGAAGTCTGCATTATTGGCTTCATATTCAATCACTGCTATAGGGTGAGTTAGATAACCAGAAGTTACCTTACTGGTTGCATGATTCCGTTCTCGTTGTGAGTTAACTAAGCTACCGTCGATACCTTTCCGAAGATTTATCTGATGCTTAGCTAGCAACTCCATGCGAAAAAATGGAAGGGTGTAGTGTTCACGTAATCTGTCTAAAATATCTGCTGACAGGAAATTTAATTTTGTCGAACCCGGAGTATCCCAAATACTTTCTGGTTTAAAGCCCATTCGTACCATGTTGGCATGATGTTGAGTAAGAAAACTAACCACCTCACGAATTTCTTTTTCATGCGATTCAATCGTAACAGGCGAAGTCTCTTTACCTACTTTTCCTTTGAATCCTGCAAGAACAAAAGCACCTTCTGATAATTGCTCTGGAAAATTTGCACGAGTCAATGTTGCTATTACATCTTTATTCCAAGTTGTTCTGATCACTAATCTTATAAAGCACACAAGCAGAATATTTTTAGGCAAAAATAAACCTGACCAGAAAAATTCTTTCATACCAGTAGCAGTATTTCGAAACCAATGCTGCACATATGGTGGAATTAACTCTGACTTTTGTAGGCAGTAAGTGGTTTTCATTACCCCTATTGATAGTTGATGCCTTAGGTAGGCTCCCATTACCAATTCACTAGTAAATTCCTTTTTAATCGCGCTTACTCGTGATTTTAGGGCTTTCCTACCGTCTTCAATTTGGTTGTCTTTAACTAGCGTTGTAACTGTTTCTGGAATATCTTTGATATAGAAGCCGTTTACGTCTTTTTCCGTGTATTTGTCAAAAGTGGCTATAAGTTGCTTGTAGTATTCAACCTCTTTCTTACATGCATTCAGTATCTGGTTTATTGGCTTTTCAAAATGCTCCTGTACATTTTTACGAAGCTCAGATAGTGACTGATGCTGGTTAAGGATAGGGCTAGGTAAGACGTCTCCATTTTCATCGACAGGTTCTATTAATTTTTGCGAATCCAGCTCTTCCGATGCACTGAACCGAGATTTAAATCCACAGTTTTTTATTTCGATTAGATTGTTAATTTTTCCTGCATGTTTACTTAGGAATGTTCTTATAGCTTGGCTTTTAGCTGCCTTTAGTTTTATATCCTGTTTCTCAATGATATCTTCAAGCTGAGCAAAACCTAATCTGAAATCTCTTTGCTCTAATTCAGATATTGGGCTAGTAAGGATATGCCTTACTTGAGCCACCTCAAATGATGTATCAACGATATAGCCTAAAGTTCGCTCTATGTCAGATAAAGACGTGGAAGGCATCGGCGTGGTTGTTGTGTAAGTTTGTAGGTTGTTTAACGCCGTTACTAGCACGCTGTTCAGTTTTAATAAGGGCTTTAATTTAGTCAGGTTAAATTTAACGGTAACATTACTCTTTTTGCCGTTAGTTTTGGAATAACCTTGAAAAGCCATTGTTTTAATTTTTTCTCTTGGGTTAATAGTCGAATCAATCTCAAAATCTTTTAGTAACCTTCCATTTTGAGTAGGGGTTTCGCATAAGATCAGGAAATCGCGAATGAGTTTTAGTTTTTCGTGCTTTTCGTCAGGGAAGTGATTGGTGATCAATAACTCTAGCTCTATTAAACCCTTGGAAACATTATAAGTAATCAAGTCTTCGGGCTTTTTAGCAATAAGTAATCGAGCGTGATTATAGCCTTCTTTTTGAATCAGCATTAGGACTTCTACTAGCTCTTTTATCATATCGCTATCATTAGGGATAACAGTTGAGTCAGTCTCAAGCTTGTTTAGGCTGCATTCACCAACACTTCCAGATGGTAAAATAGATCCGAGTATGAAAGTGTCAATTCTGTGATCTACGCCCGAACAATTTACGGTATATTGTGGCTTAAATTTTAATTGGCCTGAGCTGTTGAAGTTGGTTTTGAAGAGGTCTTTTGCTTTTTTTAGCTCAGGAGCAGTTAGTCCATGATCAAATAGTTTCTGTCTAAATAGTGTACTTAGCTGATTCAACTTTCTGTTTGGCAATGCCTTATGTAAATTTTTCTCAAAATCGATTAGCGCTTCGTTAATGTTATCTGGCGTTAATTGGCTTAATGGAGAGTTAAGTAATGTTTTTATTTGAGAATTTTTAGGCCACTGGTCAATTTCACGTAACAATTTCTTAAAGCTAACAATTACAGAATACTCAAAAGGAGTTTCTTTTGAAGTGCTTTCTAAGTTGATTAAAAGATTGTGTAAAACCGAATCCATTACAAATAGATTTGGAAAGGTATCGGGATCAATAATGGTAAACTTGATTTTGTTTTTCAAACCAATGGTAAAAAGGTCAATGTTAGGGTTTTTCTTAAAGTCTACATTTGTTGATAATAGTGTTTGATAAGCCAATTCTGTCGCATTAAAACCATTTTCTATGGGGTCACTGAATGACTTAAAAAAACTTCTGACTAATGTGCTGTAGTTCTTGGCCCTGCTTAAAGGAAAGTGATTAATTATCACTAGCTCAATTGACTTGTAACCTTTGATTAGATCTTTGATGGTTATAGTCACTGGGTTACTTACTAATAAATGGACCAAGGCTTGATGTTCTGCTTCATTTTCATCTATCAGTTGTAGTAATTTTGATATCGCCAATCGTAAATTGTAATGTGCTAGAGATGATGTGTTTTCATTTTCATCATCCCATTTTGAGTTGATTAAACAATGTTGTAAAAAGCTGCCTTTTGGGGCTAAGCTTTCGAAAATTGGGTTGTCGATGTTAAGAATGCACTTATTTTTATAATTTTTCATGGTCTGACTTAAGTATACCTTTATTTTTCACATCGAGCTGGAAATATTGCTTGATAAATAATGTTATCACTCGGTCGGTCGGTGTGTCTATTTTAAGTATAGAATACCTCAAAACTTTACTGGCACTTGCGTGTGCGCTAGAGATGGTGATTGAAAAAGGTATTTACGACAAAGTCATTGTAACCCGTAATACCCCTGAAATTGCAGAATCAATTGGCTTTTTGCCTGGTACCGAGGAAGAAAAAATGGCGCCTTGGTTGGCTGCCATAACAGATACCTTAGAAGTGCTGCATAAAGGTGATGAAAACCCAATTTCGAGCCGTAATTACATTATGGAAAAAGCCAACATTCAGTTTAAGTCGGTGAACTTTATGCGCGGACGCAGTATTCAAAATGCGGTGGTGATTTTAGATGAAAGCCAAAACTTAACAGCTTCTCAGCTAAAAACCATTATTACCCGCTGCGGAGAAGGAACAAAACTAATTTGTACTGGGAATTTGGCACAAATAGACAGTAATTATTTAACGGCGGTTACTTCGGGGCTTACCTATATTGTAGAGCGGTTTAAGCACTTTGAAGGTGGCGCTACCGTAAATCTTAATGGGGTAGTACGCAGTCGACTGGCTTCGTTCGCCGAGGAAAATTTATAACTTGCGCTTAACATCTTGGCTCTATAGTCTACAGTTTGATTTTTGAGCTAATAATTAGGTAGGTCGTTGAATTTTTTACCGCTAAAACATTATCATCGCTCTGTTTTTGTGGCGTTAGCAATCCCTTTATTGGTGGCCTCTTTTTTGTGTTTGCATTTTTATGATATAAAAATGGACCGTGCAATAACAAAAAAGACCACCGATTTTAGTGCGTTATCGGCGCAGCTTGATCATGATATGCAAGCCATCGACGATTTACTTAATGCGATGTTTATTATGTATGACAAACATGCCCCACAACCAGCGAATCAGGCCTTCACAAAAAACATTAATCAATACGCGCATTATTATTATAGCCAGATAGCACATTTTAATGGCGAAATAGTAGGAAAAGGCCAATTTAGCTATTCCGAACAGGCATTATCACGCTGGCAAAAAGTCATGTCGCTGGCTCCGTCTTTCAATACTGCTCTAGCGCTGCTTTCGTCGCTGCATTCTGTAGCCTATGTTGATGAGCGCGGCTTTGCTTATTTAGCTCGGCGTAACAATACACAAAGTTATATTTTAACGCAGGTACTTAATGGCGACTTTAAACCTTTACCTTCAGCGAACAAACTCACTTCAAGTGCCGTTATTAAAGTAGACAATAACGCATATTTTGCAGTTGGCCGACAGCGAGAGCTTAACTCCTCAGATTATATTGTTTTAATATATGACTTACAGGCTATTTCTAGTTGGTTGAAAAAAATAACCTCAAAGCAAGGCGAGTATGTTTTTATCAACCAAGAGAATGAAATTATTGCCAGTTCACAGCAGCCAATTAATCAAGCCATAAAGTTATCGACCTATTGGCCTAATATTAATAGCCCCTCACAAAAGAGTAATGCGCGAGCAGACTCATTATTTTTAATTCAGCCTTCGAAAAAGAACCCTATTCATCTGGCGTTTCTTGCTGACAAGCACACTCTCTCAAGCGGTATTGTGTATGAAGTATTGATAGAGTTTATTTCGTTAGCCTTATTTTTATGTTTGATGTTTTACATCTTTTTTTGGTTAAGCAAACGTATATTTATCAAACCTATGACCGAGTTGATGCGTTATTTAGAGCATCATAACGATGACAATAGCGGGTATTTAAATTACCAAATACCGTTAAACTGGCAACCTTGGTTTGCTCGGGTAAAAGCTATTTTTGCGAAAAATGAACATTTAGTTATTTCTTTGCAAAATGCTAATCAAAAGTTAGATGATCAAGTACGGCAACAATCGCAAAAGCTAAAACATAGCGACCAAGCAAAAGAGCGTCATTTAGCGTTATTAAACACAGTACTTAATAGCGTGCCTGATTTTATTTATTTTAAAAATACAGAAGGCATTTTTTTAGGCTGTAATAAAGCGTTTGAGTTGTTTATTGGAAAAACTCAAGGTGAACTTCTTGGGCAGCAAATACACAACATAAGTAACGAGTATGAACAAATTAGTTTGCTGGAATATCAAGTATTACAGCATAGAATGCAAATTCAGCAGCGCATAGATGTTGCTGAGCGAACTTATCAGTTAACCATTGCTCCCTTTTACAATGAACAGCAACAATTATTAGGAACTATGGGGGTTGGTCGTGATATTACAGAACAACAACATACTTTGTATGCATTAAAAGAGTCTGAATCTATATTTAGAAGCGCAATTGAATTTGCCGCAAATGGGGTGTTTTTACTCTCGCTTGAGTACGCTATTTTACAGGTAAACAAAGCCGCACGAAAATTATTTTCCAAGCATGATAAATTAACCGATACTCCTTTTTATGCGCTTTTTAATAATACGCAATGGCAGGAGCTTGAAGCATTACTACAGCAATTATTAAATAATAAGAAAAGGGTGTTTCACTTAACCTTGGCTCATACCCAATTAAATGCCTGGTTACAGTTGAGTATGTCGTTAATTTGGAATGAAAATAGTCAGCCGCTTTATTATGTTATTCATATTCAAGATGTTACAGAACTTACCAAAGCCAAAGATGATGCAGAGCGTGCCACGTTAGCTAAAAGCCGTTTTATTGCTAATTTAAGCCACGAAATACGCACCCCCCTCAATGCCGTGTTGGGATTATTGGATATGCTCGCAGAGCACGGGTTAACACAGCGGCAAATTCAACAAACTAGCCAAGCAAAATATGCGGCCAATAATTTGTTGCAGATGCTAAATAGTATGCTTGATTTTGCCCGTGTTGAAAGTAAAGAAGCAACGCTGCAATTAGCGCCATTGTGCTTAGTTGATTTGATTGATACCTGCGAAAGTTTAATTTTACCTTTATGCCAAACAAAACAGATACAGCTAAAAATCGACATAGACTCGCAAATTTCTCCATTTTTAGTCGGCGATACAATTCGTTTGCAACAAGTATTAGGTAACTTACTTACCAATGCCGTTAAGTTTACCAATAAAGGCAGTGTGACATTAAAAATGACATTACAGCCGAGCCAGAGCCATACAGAGCAGCGTATTTGTTTTCAGGTTATCGATACGGGAGTGGGGATTGCTCAAGCGGATCAACGCCGTTTATTTGATGCCTTTACACAAGGTGATGAATCATCTACTCGCTTGCATCAAGGGGTTGGCTTAGGGCTGGCAATTGTAAAGCATAGTGTGGCATTAATGGGAGGTGAAATTGCAATCAGTAGTGATAAAGGCCATGGCTGTCATTTTTACTTCACGCTTGATTTAGCGACAGATACCGAGAAATCAGCAAGCTTTACAGATAGGCTATTACTGATCACCAGCGCGAAGAGTCAGTTGCTTAATCAGGTTATTACCGCGCATCCTTTTTTCAATAATCAAGCTCTTGAAATAGTCGTAACTGATCCTGATTGTTTGCAACAAGCGCATAGCATTGTAATCGATGCTGATGACGTACCTGCCTTTCTCACGTCAGCAATAAAAGCAGTATTAAACACTCGTACTACTTCACTCATCGTTATAGAGCACTCGCAACCGAATCAACTTTCAATAAATGACTCTTTTATTAGCCAGTATTTACCGCGCAGTGCATTGGCGCAGCGGTTACTTAGTTTAACCCCTGAAAAGTTAAAGAAAGTAACTCAATATAAAGCGGATAAACCACAAGAAGAAATAGCGGGAACCTTAGTATTAGCCATAGATGATAACCCGCTCAATCTCGACATTATTAGCAGTATATTGTGTAAAGCCGAAGTGAATGTTGTGACTGCTAGTGATGCTAAACAGGGAGTTGAATGGGTGAATATATTACGCCCCGATTTAGTTTTAATGGATATTCAAATGCCGGGTATTGATGGCTATCAAGCAACCCAAATAATACGCCAACAGTTTGACGCCCAGCAATTGCCTATTTTTGCATTAACTGCACATTGTGAGCCTGCCGATATTGCACGTTCATTGAATAGTGGTATGAATAAACATTTAACTAAGCCCGTGGTTGCGCCTATTTTATTTGCATCGATAGCTGATTTAGGCATATCTAAGCCTTGCTTTTTTGATAAAACCTTCGCTTTGACACAGTTCAATGATGATGAGAAGCTATTGCAAAGCATGCTTACTAAGTTAGCGGTGTTAAGTGAGTCATATTCAGCTGAGCTTCAAAAAGACATACCTACTATTGAAATGGTACGCTTAGTGCATAGTCTAAAAGGGATAGCAGGAAACTTAGGGTTTAACCGATTGTTATTATGTGCTCAACATACTGAGCAATTATTAAAAGTGGGCGACAAGAGCGCCAATGCTGCAATTAAAGAGCTGATAATACAGTTAAAACAAGTTCATATTTATATAAAAATTTTAGATGTAAGCAATGATAAATAAAGCAAAAATATTAATTGTAGATGACGATGCGCTTAACCGAATCATTTTAGAAAAAACCTTAAGTGATGAGCATGATGTTTACTTAGTGACAAGCGGCGAAGACGCGCTGGCGTTTGTTAAACACACACAAGTAGACTTAATCATTTTAGATATCATGATGCCTGGTATGAATGGTTATGAAGTACTCGTACAGCTAAAAGAGAACAGTATAAGTCAGGCTATTCCTATTATTTTTATCTCTGCAAACAACCGTCATGAAGATGAGGCAAAGGGGCTAGAGCTCGGCGCAATGGATTATATTGGTAAGCCATTTAGTGCCGCTATTGTGAAAGTTAGAGTGCGGAACCAGTTATTAATTAAGCAAAAAAATGATTTGCTAGAAATGCTTGCCTCTATTGATGGCTTAACAGAAATACCCAATAGACGTTATTTAGATGAGAACTTAGAAAGAGAGTGGCGTAGAAGTAAGCGTAACTACTCTCCTTTGTGCGTTTTACTCATAGATATTGATCATTTTAAACGTTATAACGACTACTATGGCCACCGAGCTGGAGACGAATGTTTAAAAACAGTGGCAAAAACGTTAGCCGCGCAATGTGAGCGTGGCAGTGATTTTGTTGCGCGTTACGGCGGTGAAGAATTTGTGGCCGTATTACCAGAAACCAATCAGCAAGGTGCAATCGCTTTTGCCAACAAGTTACGTAACGCCGTTAATGATTTGAATATTGAACATAATGCGTCTTTAAACGCTACACACGTCACCATTAGCATTGGTATTGCTTCTAGTGAGAGTAGCCAAGCTTACACTGAAAAAGCATTGTTAGAAGAAGCTGATTCCGGTTTGTATAACGCGAAAAAGTTAGGGCGCAATCAAATTAGCGCCCAATAAATGCTGTAGTTACTTAGTTTGTCAGCATTTGCAGTGCTGAGGCACCAATACCAACTA
The DNA here is from genome assembly GCF_040937955.1 of Pseudoalteromonas sp. SD03. NCBI lineage: Bacteria > Pseudomonadati > Pseudomonadota > Gammaproteobacteria > Alteromonadales > Pseudoalteromonadaceae > Pseudoalteromonas > Pseudoalteromonas sp. SD03. The sequence goes on along the minus strand of NZ_CP162514.1, from coordinate 2,927,062 downwards.
ATTTATCATTTTTAAATACCAACGGTGTGCATTCATCTTTAGTCATTTTACCATCTGAATGGATGCTGTGCGTTGCATAAAATAAGACTTGGTAAACATCCTCTTCTTTTTTGAGTAATTCGGTGAAGTCAGGTGTTTTTAGGGTTTTTAATACCGACTGATAAGAGCTATCCATTGCCAAGCCTGAAATAATTTCACGATTATTCTTATGTGTTGCCTGCCAGCTAGAAGAACTATTACCAGCCCAATGACCTTCCGCTTCGCCATCGGATACAGCAATAACACAGCCAGTTAAAAAAGGAGCGGTGAGGGCGGCGATTAAAAGTGTTTTTTTCATTTTTTATTATCCTAGATGATTAATTACAGACTTTAGAGCAAAGACTAGGCCAGTTTTTTAATCCTTAAAAATCAATTGCTTATTTTTAAAGTGATTTTTGAGTTAGTGGCTTTTTTAAGAAATAAAATTAAAAAGCCACTTTTTAGTTATTTTGACTAACTTAATTTAACGGCATTAAACCAAGCGATTACGCGACTCTTGTTGACTAAATGCAGCGATATTTAAACTCACTTCTTTAACCAAGCGCACAATAGATTCGGTACTGGCCCACGCTATATGTGGGGTTAGTAGTAAGTTATCTCCCGTGTAATTGGCCAGTGGATTGTTGTGCTCAGCAGGCTCTTTGGTTAGTACGTCAACACCTGCACCAGCAATCACATTGGTTTTTAAGGCTTGTGCTAAGTCGGCTTCGTTAATGATCCCCCCGCGCGCGGTGTTAATAATAAGCGCAGTTGGTTTCATCATTTTTAATTCATTAAGCGTAATTAAGTCACGCGTTTCATCATTAAGTGGGCAATGTACGCTGATAATATCCGCTGTTTTTATTGCGGTTTCAAAAGGCGTGCGTCCTTGGCGACACTCAGCACCTTTGCGCTCTGCAACAATGACATGAGCACCAAAGGCTTCAGCCACTTTAGATACAGCATTGCCCAGAGTTCCCCCACCAATAATGGCTAATGTTTTACCCTGAATGTCATTAAAGCTGTAATCAAGGCGACAAAACATTTCACTTTTTTGCCATGCGCCTTGTTGGCAGTCCGCTTGGTAGCGATGAGTATTGCCTAATAAGTTAGTAATTAACGAAAAGGTATGCTGCACAACCGAGGGGGTTGAATAACCAGCAACATTGGTTACCGCAATGCCTAAATCTTTCGCGGCATTTAAATCAACATTATTGGTGCCGGTGGCACTAACACAAATAAGTTTGAGTGATGTTAATTGTGCCATGGTGTCACGATTAATCACTACTTTATTGGTGATTAACACCTCTGCATTTTGGCTATGTGCTAGCACTTGCTCTGGGCTAGTTAGCTGATGCACGGTAAGCTTTCCCAGTGCTGAGATACAATCAAGTGAGGTGTTTGCCAGTGTAGCGTTATCAAGAATTGTTATGTTCACGGTGTGTCCTAATAGTGTATGTGTTAAGGGAATAATAACCCCTGTACGCAAAATGCTTGTGATAAAAAGAGTATCATCTATTTGAATGTTATTGGGTTTATCATGTTGCGTTTACATTAGCAGTTGTAGAGCCATATTTAAATGTGGTCTGCCCACTGACGGTTAACTTGCATGTTATTATGATCAACTGCCTTGCTAAGTTAACTTGAACAAAGTGCTGTTAGTAGGGTCTACCCATTTAAATTAATAATTAATAGCCATAGTTTATACGTATGCGTTGTTAGCAAGACAGCTTGGCTCGGCGTTAAACTATAACGCTATGAAAACTCAGTAAATCGAACTTTAGTATTGCTAGTTTCGTATTTTTGATTGAGTTATAATCAAAATCAGACACAGCGGGGCGTTTTAACGCGCCGTTTTTAACTTTGTAGATGCAGTAAATGATTGAATTAGAAGATAAGTACGCAGATATAAGACCTTACAATGACGATGAAGTTGCCGCCTCATTAACGCGATTAATTAACGATAATGCGTTTATTGATGTAATTGCAAAATACAATTTGCCACGCTTTATATCCGCAGTTGGGTTTTTAGCACGCGCTATAATAAAGCATCAGTTGCGCAAAAAGTGGGGCAAAGTTAAAACGGTTGAAGATGTACAAAATGAAGTGGCACATTACTTAAATAAATTAATAAAACGTACCACCTCAAAAGTCACTTTTTCTGGCTTAGAAGACTTAGACCCTAATCAAGCCTATCTTTTTGTTTCAAACCACAGAGATATTGTACTTGATCCTGCACTGGTTAATTGGGGCTTATTCCAGCATAAAATGAAAACAGTGAGAATTGCGATTGGCGATAACTTGCTGCAGATTCCTTACATTACTGAGCTTATGCGCTTAAATAAAAGTTTTATTGTGAAACGCTCAGCGAAAGCCCCAAAAGAGATGTTAAAAGCGCTTACTCAGTTATCGGCTTATATTTATGATTCACTCAGTAGCGGGCACTCAATTTGGATTGCACAAAAAGAAGGGCGCGCTAAAGATGGGGTTGATCAAACTGATCCTGCGCTTTTAAAAATGTTGCAACTTAATGGCCGTAAACAAAAGAAAGAATTTGGCGAATACATTAAAGAGCTCAAAGTGGTGCCGGTTGCAATCTCTTACCAATACGAACCATGTGCAATTGCCAAGGCAAAAGAGCTATATCATAAACAACATCATGGCAAGTATGTTAAATCGGCGGGTGAAGATATTGCCAGCATTGTTGAAGGGTTTAGTTCAGCCAAAGGGCATGTGCATTTATCGTTTGGTCAGCCCATTGAGTCAGGTTGTGACAGTGCCGATGAACTGGCAAAAACCATTGATAAGCAAATTATTGATTCGTTTTACTTACACCCAGGCAACTTTATTGCTGCTGGCTGCACTGAGGCGGTGATCAATAAAAATGACGCAGCACAGTTTGAAGAACGTTTGGCCAAGGTGCCAGAAGAGTTAAGGGCTTTGGTTTTAGCTATGTATGCCAAGCCATTTCATCGAAAAACACAAGTAGATGAACAAAGCTGTGAGCAGTAATTAACAGTTTAAGCTAACAACAAAGCAGCAATTTATTTGCTGCTTTTTTTTTGCACAAAAATAGCGCTATACTCAGGCTATGCTTTTAATACCGGAGGGTAAAATGCAACAAATTGAAATATTTGATATTCCTAGCCCTTGTAAAGGTATTTGCTTAGTTAATAATCGCGGTTATTGCAAAGGCTGCTATCGCAGTCGCGATGAACGTTTTTCTTGGAATTCGTTAACGAATTCCCAAAAGAAAAAAGTATTGAGTTTATGCCAGCAGCGCTATAAACGTTACTTACAGCAAAAAAATAAAGTGGCACAATCATCACCGCAAGCAGATCAACAAGGTTTTGATTTTTAAAAATGTAGGTTGTATTTTGACCTGAGTTTTGCAACTGTGCCGTTATTGTGTAACTTATCCAGTGTTGCTTCTAGCTGGGGAGCAATATCCGCATGACTGTTATGTAAATAATGATAAAGCGGGTAGGTTGCAACTACTTGTTTTTCATAGCAGCCTAAAGAGGGGGGAATGGTTTTATTTGCCATCGCAAAATCAATAAGTAACGCTCCTTGTACTTTTTGCTGGATCAGTAAGTTAAGCTGCGTATTATTATTTTTAACTTCAATTACCTTACCTTGAAAATCAATACTGTCTAAATATCGCTGTTGCACAGGGTAACTGGAAATAATAGCAACGCTATCTATGGTTTTAGTGGAGCTGGGCTCACAGCGTTTATAAAGTTCAAGGTTAAATTTAAAGAGTGGATAGTTAACTCGAATTAAATTTTTATAGGCACTTTCAATACTGATATCGCGAGCAAGCTGTCCATCTAACATGCCATTATCCGCTGCAAATAATGCATTTTGACGATTAAAATCGACAATATTTAGTTTAAAGCCCATATCTGCATAGGCCAATTGTAATAGCTCAATGGTATAGTTTGCTTGTTGAGTGTTTTGCGGGCGATTAAATGTGTAGCTATAACTGTGCGCAAAAGACATATTACTAAAAACTAAGCACAGTAATACCAGCAATCCGTTAAAGCGTTTAAGCACGTCAGTATTTCCAATTAATTGCGGCAAGATAATAAGCAGCCATAGTAACAAATTGTCTGTCTTTTGCACAGTTTGCATTAGTAATCTTGCAAAAGTTACCACCAACAATTATTGATTACGTTGAATTATTTACAGTCGCTTATTTTTATTAGTTATAGAGTTAGTTTTTTATAAGTTTAAACGTATAATCTACGTTTTATTGAGCTAGGGGCTGTTGACCTTTGCGGATGAAAATTTGTTCAAACTAGGGGCGCTCGGCGCGAGTTGTTTAACCTAGTGGGCTAGTAAAAGCCTCCGTGTGCTGCTCACGGCTCTTACCTGTATTCATGCAGGCAACAATAAGTTTATAGCCCCTAATAATTGGAGTGAATATGAGTTTTAATCTGTGTAACTTGCCGCGAGAGCAAAAGTATCAAATTCAGTTAGATTACGAGGCCTCATTTTGGGCTTATCAAATTAAGCGCGGTAAAAAAACGCGTGAGCAAGTGTACGACACTCTGCATAGTCGTCCTGTTGCAGAGCAAGGTGTTTTAAAACAAAAATTTGAGCAGTATTTGGCAATTATGCTTAGCTAGGGTTTGCCTACTATGCTTGTAATTAAACAATTAGAATCAATTAAAACGCCCTTAGTTAATAAGTTTTATACGTTACATAACGTCCGCGGCCGTGCTAACAAACAGGATCAAGTCTGGGTCGCTTACGATAATAATACGATTATTGCCGCCTGCCGGTTACAGAATAAGCCCACTTTTTTATTTTTATCAACGGTGTTCGTGGCTCCTTCTTATCGTTCAAAGGGGGTGGCAACCCAGTTATTAGTTGCCCTTTTAAATGCGCAAACAGAACCTGTTTACACCTTTGCTTATCAACGCCTTACTGATTTTTATCAATCACTTGGTTTTAACCAAGTGTTAACATATACTCCTGCATTATTAACGCTATTTGATGCTTATAAGCACCGAAATATTACCGCATTGAAATATCAATAAAACATAAATTAGTAATAGGACAAGCATGGGTATGAGTATTAATGGGTTTATCACAGCCATATTTGTGCTGTTTATGCTCATAAGCGTTGAAGTAACAGCGCAAGTAAAACGATTATCCCCAAGCGAAGGCTTATCTCAAAGTTACGTTAATACCATGCTTATTGATAACAATGGGTATTTATGGCTCTCTACTGAAGGAGGTCTTAACCGATACGATGGCTATCAAGTTATTCCAATCAATGGCCCAAATGGTGAGTTAGAAGAGGCGATCATCGATCGCATATATCAAGACCAACAAGGGCATATCTGGATTGCCTCCTTATTAGCAGGCTTGTTTAGATACGATCCGAAAACGGATACCTACCAACAATACATAGAAAAACCTGTCACAGAAGAGCAAATACTACAGCAGTCCGTTTTTACTATGTTAGCCACCGATGATAAAATCTTATGGATTGGACAAGGCCGAGAGTTTGCAAAACTCGATATAGACAACGGCTCTATTACCTCCTTATTTACACTTCCTGAGCAATTTGAAAATGCGTTTGTGCGTACTTTGTTTCATTATAACGGTTATATTTTTATCGGTAGCACAGACGGCGCGTATGTTTTTAACATCGCAACACAGCAGGTAAGGCCACTCGAGCACTTGAGCGAAACGGATGTACATATTTATCAAAATAATGTGAAATCATTTGCGCTAGGTAATAACAATCAGTTGCTTGTAGGTGCAGTTAAGGGCTTATACGCTGTTGATATTAGTAATTTAGAGGCAATGTTTAACAACCGCGAGCAATCATTTACAAGCCAAAAATTACTGGCCGATTTGAATGTTTGGGATATTGATAATCAGCAAGGAGTGCTCGATTTAGCAACAGATAAAGGCCTGCTTTGTTTTAATTTAACCACTAAAAAAGTGGTTAAAAATAAACGTATCCAACAGAGTAAGTACACCCTCGCCGATAACAGTATTATTGATATGGTGAAAGATAAATCGGGCGGAATGTGGCTAGCCACTAAAACCGATGGTGCGTTTTATTTATCGGGCGACAATTACAAGTTTTATAATGTAGAGGGGAATGCACTGGTTGGGGATGGTTTATCACATCATTCGGTATGGTCAATTAAGGAGTTCCAAGAAAAGCTATGGTTAGGCACACACAATGGTTTAACTGCGGTTGATTTAAAAAGTAATCGCTCAAAGGTGTATTTAAAAGATTATAAAGTCGATTTACTGACCACAGAGTTTACTATTTTCAAAATAATGCCTTACAAAGATAAACTCTGGTTGCACTCAAACCGAGGATTATTCATTTTTGACCCGCAAACTCAGCAACTTACCCAACCAAGAACTAACAGTCCTACCAATCAGATTTTTTTAAATGATTGGATGCATGGCCTGACATTGCTACCAAACGGAGATTTGTATTTTGTACACCCAGATCATGGCATGTTTAAATATAATATTGATAGCCGACAATTAGTTCACTTAAAAGGCGAATTAGCACAATTTGACCCTTTTTTAGCGCATGGCTTTTTACCCCCATTACCGAACCAACCCGAGAAGCCATTATTTTTTAGTGGTGGCGTTTTATATCAATTTAACCCCAATGATTTAAGTTTAAACACTATTTATAAAGTGCCTAAACACCATGATAATGTAGCCGTTAGTATTCTTTCTTACGTGGTAGATGGGCAAGGCATACTTTGGCTATCGTTATCTAATTTTGGGCTGATTGGTATTGATGCAACGACCTATGAGTTAGTACACACAATTGATTTAGATAAAAATAAACTAGGCACCTTGTTGTACGATATGGTTCTTGATGAAGAGGGAATGATTTGGATGAGTAGTCATAAAGGAATATGGCGACTAAATCCTGAAACAATTCATTTTCAGCAATTTACAACATCAGATGGGGTGCTCTCTGCTGAGTTTAATAATGGCGCTATGGCTAAGTTAGCGGATGGCCGAATTGCCTTCGGTAGCCTCAAGGGCTTTACCTACTTTGATCCTAAAGACAATAAAAATAGCCAAGGTTTATTAGATCACGTCAATATCACGCGCATTAACTTAATGTCTCGAGATTTGTCTATAAATTTACAGCAGCCATTAAAAAATATCACTTTAAATCATGATGATATCGGGCTTGAAATTGCATTTTCAGCGATGTCATTCAGCTTCCAAGAGCGCATTATTTACGAATATCAGCTTGATAAAGGCAAAAAAAGTTATACCCGAAATAATCGAGTGGTGTTTCCTAAATTAAACCCCGGCAGTTACCAGTTAAAAGTCTGGGCAAAAGATCCACTGACCGGCGACTATACTGCGCCAGCCACGTTAAATATTAAAGTGAAATATCCGCTATGGCGTGCCCCTTACTTTTTAGCGCTTTATACCGTTTTATTGATCACCATAGTGACTGCATGGGTAATGAGGCGCAACAAAATACAGCGTATCTTATTGGCAGCACACAAAGAAAGCCAAGACAGTGAGGCGCGTTTAAAGCTTGCGCTAGAGGGAAGTGAGTCGGGTGTATGGGATTGGCAGGCGAGCCAGTTAAATATTTATCAGCCTAGATTAGTCAACGAATTAGGCTACGAGGATGACTCGGTGAGTTTAGATGACTACCTAGAAAAGATTCACCCTCAAGAGCGTGCTATTTTTAGGTTGGAGTGGTTAGAATTTTTATCAACAGATAAAGGATATTTTAATTGTACCTACCGATTACGCCACGCCAAAGGTCATTGGCGCTGGTACAAAGATTTTGGCAAGGTGGTTGAGTGGGACAAACAAACGCCGCAAAAAGTAGCCGGTACGTATACCAATATGACACGCGAAAGGGTGTTTGAAGAGCATGCACGGTTATTTACCGCCGCGTTTGAACAAACCCGAGATTGGGTGTTTATCTTAGATAAAAACTTTAATATACGTGCCTCAAATAAATCACTGCAAAGCGCTTTTGGCTTATCAGCAGAGCCTCGTTCAACCCGTGCGCTTAATTTGGGAATGTCCCGCAGTAGCTATTTTGATTATTTACGAATTATGCAAAAGCTTGAAGTGGGCGAACATTTTTCATGTGAAGACACTGTCGTTCTGGCAAACAAAGAGCAACGCCATGTACTGGTTAAAATAAGCGCCGTGGCTGATGAAAGCCAAAGGCTGAGTAGTTTTGTGATTATTTTAACGGATATTCATGCACAAAAGTCAGCTGAGAGCGAACTGCATATACTGGCTAATTACGATTCACTTACTGGGCTGCCAAACAGAACCTTGTTTAACGACAGAGCTATACATGCCATCGATCAGGCGCGCCGCCATCAGCGTAAAGTGGCTTTGTTACACGTTAATATAAAACGGTTTAAGTATTTTAATGATTCATTTGGCACAGAAAACGCCGATGAGATAATAAAGCTGGTGGCGAACCGCTTGAAAACAGCATTACGTCCTTGTGATAGCGTCGCGCGTTTAGGCGGTGATGAATTTGTAATTCTAGTTGAAGATATTCAGCAAATAGAAGAAGTATTACTTATATGCACCAAACTAATGGATTGCGTGAGTAAAGACATTGTTATGAATCAGCAAAGCGTCAATGTGCACCTAAGTATTGGTGTGGCTATTTTCCCTGATGATGCCGCGCATTATAAAGCACTATTGAAAGCATCAAATGTGGCGCTTTATTATGCTAAAGATGGCTTGGAAGGGTGTTATAAGTTTTACAAACAAGAAATGAATCAACGTGTTGAAAGAGCGATGCATTTAGAATCACAGTTGATCAAAGCTTATCATGAACATGAATTTTGTAATTATTATCAACCCATTATTAATGCGTCTACGCAAAAAACAGTGGGCTTTGAGGTGTTACTACGCTGGCCTGATAATCAGTTAGCGAGTACGCAAGAGTTTGCAAACGTAGCTGAAAATATAGGTTTAATCACTAAAATAATGCTACAAACATTTAAGCGTGCTTTGGTGCAGTTAGCTCGTTGGCGTAAAGTGTGTCCTGATCTATACCTATCAATTAACCTCTCAGCACTGGATTTTGAATTTATCGGACTCGTCCCTGAAATTCGTCAAGCACTAAACAATGCAGCACTGCCGCCCGAGGCTATTGTATTTGAAATAACAGAGTCTATTTTAATGCGCGACTCAGAACATGCGCTTAAAAATATGGACTTATTAAAACAACTAGGCTGTAAGTTGTACATGGATGATTTTGGAACAGGGTATGCCTCGTTAACCTATTTGAAGCGCTTTCCGATTGATGTATTAAAAATAGATCGCAGCTTTGTGCAAGATATTGGTATTGATTTGGATAACGAAGCGATTATTCAATCTACACTAACTTTAGCAAGCAGTTTAGGTAAAGAGTGTATTGCTGAAGGGGTTGAAAGCGCACATCAGCTGGCCTTTTTAAAAGCGCAAGGTTGCAGCTACTTTCAAGGCTACTTGTTTAGTAAAGCGGTGCCAAAAGAGCAGGTGCTTGAGCTTATTGAGCACGATTGGCACCCTGTATTCTCACAAGCTTAAAGCGCCGCTTAATACATTATTTTATTAAGGACGCTTACCACAGTGACGGCAAAATAAGTGTGAGCTGCGTTTATTAAGCTCTGCTTTTATCGCTTTATTGGCCTCTAGCTTACTTAGCCCTAGCTTGTAGCGTAACTCCTCAAGGTGATGCATCTGCTCATCAGTGAGCTTACCATCGGTTATTTTCTCGTGGGTGGCATCTTCAAATAGCTGGCGACGTTTGCGTATTTGCTCTGAGAAACTCGACGCTAATAAACCGGTTGGTATGGCAACCATCCCCATACTCACCAAAGTGATTACGCCACCAAATAGTTTACCAATAGGCGTTATAGGCACAACATCGCCATAACCAACCGTAGTTAGGGTTGCCATTGCCCACCACATGGCTGCAGGAATAGAGCCGAACTTGTCTGGTTGAATGTCGTGCTCTAATAAATAAATACCGCAAGAGGCTAAAATAAGTACCACAGACATAATAAAAAATGCCGCCAGTAATGAACTCGACTCATCAATAAACGCCTGCAATAACAATTGCATTGCTCGAGAGTAACGGGTGAGCTTAAATACCCGCAACAACCGCAGTACCCGTAAAAAACGTAAATCGATAGCAAAGAAAAACATTAATAAACTAGGCAAAATGGCAATTAAATCGATAATTGCCAGAGGTGATAAAATATATCGAATCCGTTTTTGTGTGTTTGAGCAATTCATGGAGGCGTACTTTACGCGATCGACACAAGTCCAAGCACGTATTAGGTATTCAGCACTAAATATAGCCACTGATACCAGCTCCAAGATTAAAAACTCGCTATAGTACTCGGTTGCGATGCTGTGCACCGACTCAAGCACAATCGCCACCACATTAATCATAATTATGCTGATCAGTATGACATCTAAAATGTGTCCCGCTCGCTGATACTTACCTGACGCTTCAAATACTTGGTTTATGGTTTGTCTTAGTTTACGCATAGTACCTATTACAATGTGAGCAGCATATTGATACTGCCTTCTTCAAAATCACGACTTATTTTAAACCCGAGTTTACGAGCCAACTCAATCATGCCGGTATTTTCTGGCAGGGTGATACCTTCAACCGTTTTCACGCCTTGGCGTCTGCAGTGAGAAATAGCCGCGTTCATTAAAATACGCCCTAACCCAAGTCCTTGGCAATCAGAACGTACCACAATGGCAAACTCTGCTTGTAAGTTGTCGGGATCCATAATCACTCGCGAAACCCCTAATGTGTGTTGTTGCTCGTCTTGTGTTTGGGTAACAATAAACGCCATTTCGCGGTCGTAATCAATTTGCGTCATTTTAGCGAGTTGATCATGGTTAAATTGTGGCAATTCACCAAAAAAGCGCTTGTACCTATCTTCTTTGCTTAAGGAGCGGTCAAACTCTTGATGTGCCTGCTCATCTTCTGGTTTGATTGGTCTGAGCGTTGCTAAGGTCTTATTTTTTAGGGTCACGGTTTCAACCAACTCAATAGGATAAGGGCGGATTGATAAACGTTTTCGGTGCGCCTGAACCTGATACTGATTTAAGTTCATGGTGGCATCAAGGACTAAAAACTGCCCATTACTGGCTAAAATAGGATTTAGCTCTAATGAGGTGATATCGGGTTGATCGACAACGAGTTGAGAAATTCGGGTCAGTAGCGCACATAAACGATATTTATCTACTTTTTCTGGCAGAATGCGATCTTTAAGAACTCCCTTATCATGGGCGGCGGCAATTAAATATTTAGCTAGGTTCATATTCAGTGGTGGCAAGGCCACCGCCGCTTGAGCGTACTCAAGCCCTGTGCCAGCTTCACCTAATAAAATAACTGGCCCAAAATTAGGCTCTGTTTTAATGGCTATGCGCAGCTCATTGGCGCCTGCTCTCGGTGCCATTTTTTGTAATGAAAAGCCATCAATAATAGCATCAGGGTAGGTGTTTTTTATTCTTAACAGCATGGCAAATGCCGTTTGCTCGACCTCTTGTGCATCATTGAGGTTGAGTACTACGCCACCGACTTCAGACTTAGAGGGAATACTGGGGCTCATCAATTTTAATGCGACCGGAAAACCTAGCTCTATTGCTTGCTCTTTTGCCTCGGTAGGGGTGTAGGCTACTTCAGTTTGGATACAGTCTATACCGTAGCTACTTAAAATTTGACTCGCTTGATGGGTTGATAAGTAATGTTGCTCATCATTTAAAAACTCTTTAATAGCTGCTTTCGCTGCTACTTTATTAATAGTCGCATCATCGGTGTTTGATTCTGGCGTTTGGGTTAAATGTTTTTGGTTACGACGATAGCTTACTAAATGCATAAAGGCACCTACTGCGCCTTCTGGGGTACGATAGGTCGGAATGGCGTTATTTGCGCAGATGCGTCTGGCTGCGAAGGCGGCATCTTCTCCCATGAAATTAGTGATCACATACGGGCGTGCCATTTTTGGTAATTTGTTCAGTGCCTCAACAATAACCTGAGCGTAATTTTCACTCGGGGCCAATGCCGATGGAGTATGAATGATCAGTAAGTTTTTAACTTCTTTAGCATTAAGCAGTATTTCTAATGCGTGTTTGTAACGCACTGGCGCAGAATCGCCAAATATATCGACAGGGTTTGATGTTGTGTCTGAATGTGGGATCACTTTATTGAGTGCTTCGCGCGTTTCATCACTAAGCTGAGCAAGTTTACCTGAGCTTTGAATAAGTTCATCAACGGCCATCACTCCAGGGCCGCCGCCATTAGTTAATATAGTTAGCTGCTCTACTTGCAGTAATTTGGGGTGCATTGCCAAGGTTTGAGTGGCGGCAAAGAGTTCGCGTAAATCATTTACTCTCAACATCCCTGCACGTTGAAACATGGCATCATATACTGCATCTGAGCTTTGTTTTCCGCCGGTGTGTATTTCAGCGGCAAGAGCGCCTGCACTGGTTCTGCCTGTTTTAATAGCGATCACGGGCTTAGAAAATGCCGCCGCACGCGCGGCAGAAATAAAGCTGCGAATATCATTAATGTTATCTATGTAAAGTAGGATAGCTTTGGTTTTAGCGTCGCGGCCTAAAAAGTCGAGTATTTCGTCAAACTCAATATCTAAACAATCTCCCATAGATACAAAGTATGAAAAGCCAATTTCTTTATTTTTAGCCCAATCAAGAATCGTTGAACAAACAGCCGCTGATTGCGACACAAAAGCCAGTTTACCTGGCGTGGCAACAGTGTGCGAAAAACTCGCGTTTAAACCTATATGCGGAATTAGTAACCCTAAGCAATTTGAGCCAAGCAGCGTCACTTTATGCTTTGCAGCGTTATCTTTAAGTTCTTGTTTTTGGGTACCTGTTAGGCCATCAGCAATAATAATAGCGCTTTGGCACCCCAGCGTACCTAGCTGCTCAATAATTTTCATTAAGGTGTTTTTATTGGTACAGATAACGGCTAAATCAGGTACTTTGGGGAGGGCTTCAATACTTGAGTAAGCCAATACGCCATGCACTGCAGTATGATTGGGTGTAACAGGCATGATGGGCCCTTTAAACCCGCCTTGTAATAAATTACGCATTACCACATTACCAGCCCGAGTAGGGGTGTTTGATGCCCCAATAACAGCGACTGAGCTTGGATTAAAAAACTGGCTAATACGTTTTAGACTCATTGCGTTTCCTTGGCTGATTAAGTTTTGCTATCTATACCTTCTCAATGTAACCTGTTTATAGTGTTTTTTCGAGCGTGAACGTGCTTATTATTGATATCGGTCAAGGAGACTAAGGTGAATAAAATATCGAATGTAACCGTTGTTATGGCAGCAGCGTGTTTAAGCATTGGCCTAATTGCATTGGGTTTTATTATAAAAGGGGCTGCGCTTGATATTAAAGGGATGGAGCGCACGGTGCAGGTAAAAGGATTAGCTGAACGTGAAGTTGTGGCTGATACCGTTATTTGGCCTTTGCAGTTTAACGATGCCGACAACAATCTTGAAAAGCTTGTTGAGCGAGTTGAGCAAAAAAACGATGCGGTGATTGCCTTTTTAAAGTTACACGGCTTTGATGATCAAGAAATATCGACAGGCACTCAATCTATTATAGATAAGCAAGCCCGTGAATACGCGAATGATAATCAAAAGTTTAGGTATGTTATTAGCTCAAATATTATTGTTTACTCCAATGCTCCTGATAAAGTTAAAAACGCACTGAGCAAAGTGAGTCAGCTAGCTAAACAAAATATAGCTATTGTGCAAGACAACTATCAAACCCGTATTGAGTATATTTTTACTGGGCTTAACGATATAAAACCAGCCATGGTGCAAGAAGCCACAGAAAAAGCCCGAGAAGTGGCAGATAAGTTTGCTAAAGATTCAAATTCACGCTTAGGTAAAATTAAAACCGCTCGCCAAGGGCAGTTTAGCATTAGCGATCGGGATTCAAACACGCCGCAAATTAAAAACGTACGTGTTGTTACCAGCGTAGAATATTACTTATCAGATTAGAGCCGCCACTTGTTCAGTAGAGCGCTGTAAATAAGCGGCGCTCAGTAGCAAGGTTATCTCGCTTGGGGGATTATTTTTTAATGCCTCAAGTATTTGTAATTTTGCTGCAGGATTTTGTTTTTGCTCTATTTCCATTAATGCGAGCAAGGCCGAAAATTCATGTTTTACCGGAATGTTTGGCTTATGTGCATAGGCGATGTAACTGGCAACCGGAGTGAGCCCTTGCTTATTTGTATGTGCTAATGCATGTAGTAACTCTTCGTTAGATTCAAATAACATTAACGAGCGAACATAGTTAAAAGGCAGTTGTGTGGGCATTGCTTGCTTAAATACATTATGCAGGGCGTTATTGCCAGAGTCGTCTGTACTAATAAATCCCTTATTTAATTTAAGTGCAGGCGTAAAAAAGCTCAGCGCGTCTAAACTGGTTAGTTTTTCAATAAACGGCGCTGGTGGCGTATTAGTGGTTAAAATACGCACGGCGAGGTTTTGCATAAAATCGTATTTAATACTCATGCGTAGCGCACTTTCAAACAGGTAATTAAGCTGTATTACTTGCTGTGCCTCAGTGAGCTTTTTAAAATCGTTATCTAGCTCATCAAACTGCTGTTGTTTAATACGCGCATTGAGTAGCTGTATGCTTAGATCCATTCTGTTCTCCTTGAGTTCCAACTTTATCCTAGCTTAATTTTTTGCTTTATAAAACAAAAGGCCGCAATTGCGACCTTTTATACCTTTAAGTAAATACTTAAAAATTAAGCTTGTTTGCTGGCAATCCACTCATTAACGAAGTTTTCTAGTACGTTTAATGGTACAGGGCCATTTTTAAGCACTACATCGTGGAACTGGCGGATATCAAACTTATCGCCAAGTTGCATTTTAGCATCTTCACGTAGTTCTAAAATCTTCAGCATACCTACTTTGTAAGCCGTTGCTTGAGATGGCATTACAATGTGACGCTCAACCATTTTCACACCGTCAGAAGTGGCGTTAGGGGTGTTGTTAACGTAGTAATCAATACCTTCTTGACGCGTCCACTTCATTGCGTGAATACCGGTATCAACCACTAAACGACATGCACGCCATAATTCCATGGCTAAGCGACCAAAATCTGAATACGGGTCTTCGTAAAGGCCCATTTCTTTTGGTAGTAATTCTGAGTATAACCCCCAGCCTTCAATGTAGGCTGTGTAACCACCAAATTTACGGAACTTAGGTACACCTTCAAGTTCTTGTGAAATGGCAATTTGCATATGGTGACCCGGAATCCCCTCATGATAAGCCAAGGCTTCCATTTGGTAAGTAGGCATTGCTTCCATGTCGTATAGGTTGGCGTAGTAAATACCTGGGCGAGAACCATCTGGCGCAGGTTGTTGATAAAACGCTTTACCTGCCGCTTTTTCACGGAATGCTTCAACACGTTTTACAATCATGTCGGCTTTTGGTTTTACAATAAACAGCTCATCTAAGCGTGTTTTCATGTTATCAATTAAGCCTTTAGCTTCACTTAGGTACTGTGCTTTACCAGCTTCAGTGTTAGCTAAATAAAATTGCTTGTCGGTTTTCATAAACTGCATAAAGGCGTTTAAGTCGCCCTCAAAACCGACTTTATCTTTAATGGCACGCATTTCATCATGAATACGTGATACTTCAGCAAGGCCAATGGCATGAATCTCTTTTGCTGTAAGGTCTGTCGTGGTGGTGCGTTTCAGTGCGTTATTGTAAAACGCTTCGCCATCAGGGAATTTCCAAGCACCGTCACGGTCATCAGCACGTTTTTCTAACTGTGCAATGTAGTTAATTAACTTAGAGTAAGCAGGTTTAACCGCTGTTTTTAATGCTTCAGTCGCTTTACTAATAAGTGCATCTTTTTCAGCTTGGTCTATTTCTAAGGCATTAACTTTGCGTTTAAAGTCAGCTAAAAGCGTAGAATCTTCACCTTGTTCAAACGGCGCACCTTTAATGATGTTTTTGCTTGAATCAATGACGTGTGGAAATACAAATTTAGGCGCGATGATGTTTTTATCGGCGCGAATTTCTAAGCCAGTAATAAGCTGATCAAATACACCCGGTACCCCATTTAAACGAGCAATGTAATCGTTAGCTTCTTTTACGTTGCTAATTTGATGCTGGTTGATTAAAAAAGCTGGCACCATAGAGTGCGTACCAAACATTTGGTTTACAGGGTAGTTATGGTAACGCCATTTGAAATCAGCAATGCTGGCTTCTAAATCTTGTTTTTTTAAATCATAACTTACTTGGGTTGCTGTATCTAATTGCGCACGATTAATGCTGTTGAGTGTGACCAAATCGGCTTTAGCTTGTGCCAAGTCTTTAAGGGCTTTTTCTTCGCTGTTGTCATCCCATTTATCGTAATCTTTTTTGATGCCCATGTAGGTTTGATAAACCGGGCTGCTCATTACATCACGATTAAAAGTGTCTTCAAAAAAAGCATTCGCTTTGTCAATTTCACTTTGAACAGGTTGAGCTTGAACCGCAGGTGCAGGCGTTGATTGTTGTGTTGCTTGTTGGCAACCTGCAAGCAGTGCCACACTAATGGTGGCAGCAATTAGAGTAAGTTTACGCATTCGTTTCCCTTTTGTTGTTAGAAACCTATTATTGTCACTAAACAAATAACGCAAGTAGATCATTTAAAAAACGTTGCCCTTGGAGTGTAACGTGCCAGTGGCTGTCTGTTTTTGTTAGTAAACCGGCATTAATGGCTTTATCTAGTGCATGCTGTTGGCTTTGCAGTGGTTGCTGCGTCAGCGCATTAAAATCATTTATAGGGCATGGCTCTATTAAACGAAAGCGATTCATAAAAAATTCAAACGCTAAGTCGTCTTGCTCTACTTGCCAGCTTTTGTACAAGTAGGGTTTAATAATATCCATATAGCCCCGAGGGTGTTTTACCTTTTCAGTGCGTGTTATCACCCCCGTTTTCGCATCAGTAACCTTACCATGAGCGCCGCAGCCAATGCCAAGATAATCGCCAAACCGCCAATAATTCAAGTTATGTTGGCATTGATAGCCAGGTTTTGCATACCCTGATATTTCATATTGCTGATAGCCAGCTTGTGCTAATAATGCTTGGCCTTGCTCTTGAATATCCCATAAGGTTTCATCTTGTGGCAAAGTCGGCGGTTTTGAAGCAAATTGCGTATTGGGCTCAATGGTGAGCTGATACCAAGAAATATGCGGTGGATTGAGCGCAATAATTTGTTTTAAATCACTCAGTGCATCATCAAGAGACTGCCCTGGTAAGCCATGCATTAAGTCAAGGTTAAAGCTATTTAACCCTGCTTCACTGGCTTGCTGTGCAGCATAACTGGCTTCATCGGCACCATGAATTCGACCTAGGGCTTTTAACTTATCGTCCTGCATGCTTTGCACGCCGATAGAGATACGGTTAATGCCTGCTTTTACATAATCTTTGAAACGGCCAGTTTCTACTGTGCCGGGATTTGCTTCAAGGGTTATTTCACAGTTATCGCTTAAGCCAATTAGGCTATCTACTTCCTTGAGTAAACGGGTGTATGCCGCGCCGGTTAATAGGCTTGGTGTGCCGCCACCTATAAAAATACTGTGAATCTTACGCCCTTGTACTAAGTGTAAATCAGCTTTTAAATCGTCGATTAAATGCTGCACATACTCAGCTTCAGGGATGTCACCTTTTTGTCCGTGGCTGTTAAAGTCGCAGTAAGGGCATTTTTGCACGCACCATGGCACATGCACATATAAACTCAGTGGAGGAAGGTTCACAGGCCGCCTTTGTGTTGTAGCTCTTGCAGTAACATTTTAAGTGCTTGCCCACGATGACTCAGTGCATTTTTTTGCGCTTTTGTCAGCTCTGCACTGGTACAATTTTCTGATGGCACAAAAAAGATAGGATCGTAGCCAAAGCCACCTTCACCGTGTTGGCTAAGGGTAATTTCGCCCTCCCAGCTAGCACTGCAAATAAGTGGGGTAGGGTCGTCCGCGTGACGCATCAGTACTAACACACACCAAAAACGAGCGCGTCGGTTAGGGTTATCGCCTAAATCAGCCAGTAATTTATCGATATTATCTTGATCACTTGCGCCTTTACCTGCAAAGCGAGCAGAGTAAACACCGGGTGCGCCATTTAAGCTATCAACTTCTAATCCCGAATCATCAGCAATAGCCGGTAATCCAGTTATTTTAGCTGCATGACGCGCCTTAATTATCGCGTTTTCTACAAACGTGGTGCCTGTTTCGGCCACGTCACTGACATTAAAGTCGCTTTGTGGTACTACATTAATATTAAGCGAGCTGAGCATGTTAGCCAGCTCATTTACTTTGCCGGGATTGCCGGTTGCAAGTACTAAGGTGTTGGTCATATTTAATCTACGTAAAATTTTTGCTGAAACTTTAATGTTTGGAACTGGTTACCTTGTTGGATTTCAATTTCAAAACGTAAAATTTCTTCGTTGGTGTAATCTACTTGTGCTAGGTAATAAACAGAATCGCCTTCAACGACTTCTTTAAAGTTGAGGCTTTGTTTATTGCCTAATAAATTTCTAGCGGTGCCTTGTAATGTCGCTTTTTGCGCTGTTTTATCAGTATCATTTTTTAAGATGGAAATATTAACAATACCTTTGTAGCCACTGCGTTCCAAGTCATATGTTTTGGCTATTTGTGGCTGAATAAACGTTGATGGAAAGGCTATATAATGAACTTGCCAAGGGCCTAGTTCTTTATATTGAGCGCCTTGTTCTTGTGCGCTGTGCGCATTAAATGCTAAAACGAGACAAGCAATAAAACAAAACTTTATTAAACGTTGCATAGTTAACTCCTGAGTATGTAAAAAAGAGGCACTAGGCCTCTTTTATATTACGTTATGCTTAAGCTAAAAGGTCCATTAGCAGCATTTGTAAAAACTGAATGCCGATGATTAGTACCAGTACCGATAAATCTAATCCCCCTAATGGCGGTAAAATTTTACGGATGGGCTTTAACATTGGCTCAGTAAGCTGATGGAATACCGCTTCAATTGGGTTATAGCCTTGGCTTACCCAGCTTAAAATAGCGCGGATGATTAACACCCAAAAGACTAAATTTAAACCTTCTTTTAAAACAGTTATTAGCGCCTGTATAAGCACAGGCTGAATAGCCCAAGAGCTATAAATAAGCCACATTAGGGTACTTATTTTTGCCGCAGCCACTATAAATGCCAGCAACAAAGAGGCTAAATCAAGCCCGCCTAGCCCTGGAATGATTTTTCGCAGCGGGTTAACTGCAAACGAAGTGGCTTTGACCACAAATTGGCTCATTGGGTTGTAAAAGTCGGCTTTTGCCCACTGTAGCCAAAAACGCAGTAGTACCACCATTAAAAATAGATCAAACAAGGTGCTAATTAAAAATTGCATGGCATTCATAGTATAACCTTCAATAAAAAATGGTTTTAAAGTTCTTGTTCCATTTGCACTGCACGCGCAATACACGCATCCATTGCATCGCCTACGGTTTTAGTTAAACCTTGTGCTTTTAAATGCTCAACGGCTGCATGCGTGGTACCGCCTTTTGATGTCACATTTGAACGTAATTGTGAAATGCTAATATCAGTTTGGCTAAGTGCCATTTCAGCTGCGCCAAGGGCGGTCTGCTGCACTAAGCGGCGTGCGTCTTCATCACTAAACCCAAGCGCTTTGGCTTTTTCTTCAATGGCTTCCATAAATAAGAAAAAGTAAGCCGGTGAAGAGCCGGTAACAGCAATCACGTCGTTTATTTGCGACTCTTTTTCAACCCATACAACAATGCCTGTACATTCAAATACTTGCTGTACAAACTCATGCTCGCTTTGGGTTTCGCCTGCACCATATAAGCCAGATACACCACGACCAAGTAATGATGGCGTATTTGGCATACAACGTACCATTTTTACATCTTGACCAAGCATTTCACGTAAGCGCTTAACGGTTAAGCCTGCCGCGACTGAGATAAATAATTTATCGCTAAAGTCGACACCTGAATCTTGAAATGATTGGCATAAATCGCCCATCATTTGTGGTTTAACAGACAAAACAATGACATCGGCATCGCGCATAGCTTCGTTATTGTCACTGGTGGTTTGCACCTTAAAGTCGGCAGCTACCTTAGCTAGTTTTTCTTGGTTGCGGTTAGTCGCAATAATATTATTTGCGTTAAAGCCGTTTTTTACCATGCCACCAATGATGGCGTAGCTCATATTACCTGTGCCTATAAATGCGATTTTTTTATCTGACATATGTCTGTTATCACCTTTTAAGTTCGTGTTCCAAAAATATCTGTGCCGATCCTCACCATGGTTGAACCTGCCGCTATGGCAGCCTCTACATCGTTACTCATCCCCATCGACAACGTATCTATATGAGGATATTGGGTCTGTAGTTTATCAAAGCAAGTTTGTAATTGCTCAAAATATTGAATTTGCGTGTTTGCATCGTCACTTTTAGCGGGAATAGCCATCAGTCCGCGCAACTGTAAATGGGCACATTGATCTATATATTGCGCCAGCTCATTGATTTCATTGAGGTGACAACCAGACTTTGCTTCTTCTTCGCTAATATTCACTTGAATAAGTACATTCAGTGGCGGCATTGTCTCAGGGCGTTGACTGTTTAATCGCTTGGCTATTTTAAGTCTGTCTACACTTTGCACCCAAGCAAAATTGGCAGCGACTAAAGCACTTTTATTTGACTGAATAGGGCCAATGAAATGCCAAACAATATCGCTAAATGTGTCTAGTTGCGCTATTTTATCTACAGCCTCTTGAACATAAGATTCACCAAATTGACGTTGCCCTTGCTCATAAGCTGCCATAATATCAGTAGCGGGTTTGGTTTTAGATACTGCAAGTAACGTAATATCGTTACTATTACGTTGTGCTTTGTGCGCTGCCTCTGCAATTCTAGCGTAGGCGGATGTGAGTCGTTCTGCTATTGTAACCATATATTTATCAGTTAGTTGTGGAGTCATAAATGGATATCACCGAATTATTGGCATTTAGTGTGCAACATAAAGCATCAGATTTGCACTTATCATCAGGGGTATCACCTATGATACGTGTTGATGGCGATGTGCGACGTATTAATATACCAGCACTTGGAGATAAAGAAGTCAGCAGTCTGGTTTATGACATTATGAACGATAACCAGCGTAAGGACTATGAACAAAATCTCGAAGTGGATTTTTCTTTTGAAGTCCCTAATTTAGCACGTTTTCGTGTAAATGCCTTTAACTCTAATCGTGGCCCTGCTGCTGTGTTTCGTACTATCCCGAGTGACGTACTCACTCTTGAAGATTTAGGCGCACCTGAAATATTTAAACAAATTTCAGATAACCCACGAGGCCTAGTGTTAGTCACGGGCCCTACAGGTTCAGGTAAGTCGACCACGCTTGCGGCGATGGTCGATTACATTAACCAAACTAAGCATCATCATGTGCTGACTATTGAAGATCCTATCGAATTTGTTCACGATAATAAACTCAGCTTAATTAATCAGCGGGAAGTTCATCGTGATACACATAGCTTTTCTAACGCACTACGCAGCGCACTCCGTGAAGACCCTGATGTTATTTTAGTGGGTGAGTTACGAGATTTAGAAACTATTCGCCTTGCTATGACCGCTGCGGAAACCGGTCACTTGGTGTTTGGTACTTTGCATACGACCTCTGCACCTAAAACCATTGACCGTATTATTGATGTATTCCCTGGCGAAGAAAAAGATATGATCCGCTCTATGCTCTCTGAGTCATTACGTGCAGTTATTTCGCAAACACTGATAAAAAAAGTAGGGGGAGGGCGAGTGGCTGCACACGAAATTATGTTGGCAACGCCTGCTATTCGTAACTTAATCCGTGAAGATAAAATTGCACAAATGTATTCATCAATTCAAACAGGTGCGTCGCAAGGCATGCAAACCATGGATCAATGTTTAACAAGCTTAGTTAACCGTGGCATTATCACTCACTCAGCGGCGTATACAAAAGCGCAAGATAAGACGCAGTTTAGCGCTTAAGGAATTATTATGACTTTATCTTTAAATCACTTTTTACAAATAATGATCGACAAAAAAGGCTCTGATTTATTTGTATCGAGCCAACTTCCTATTAGCGCTAAAATTAACGGCGAGCTAACTCCTCTTAATGACGATAAATTAACAGATGAGCAAGCGCTAGAGTTAGTTGAATCAGCGATGAGTGAAAAACAAAAAGCAGAGTTTCATAACACTAAAGAATGTAACTTTGCGATTGCAACTAGCGAAGGGCGCTTTCGTATTTCGGCTTTTTGGCAACGCGACAGAGCGGGCATGGTTATTCGCCGAATCGTCACTAAGATTCCCGACGTTAAAGAGCTTGGATTACCTTCTGCATTGACCGATGTGATTATGTCAAAGCGCGGACTTGTGTTATTTGTAGGTGGTACGGGAACCGGTAAATCAACGTCTTTGGCGGCACTTATTGGTTATAGAAATCGCAATCAACGTGGGCATATTTTAACCATAGAAGATCCGATTGAATTTGTGCATGAACATCAAAAAAGTATTATTACTCAACGTGAAGTGGGTTTAGATACTGAAAGCTTTGAATCGGCACTTAAAAGCTCTTTGCGCCAAGCGCCTGATGTTATTTTAATTGGTGAAATTCGTTCGCAAGAAACCATGGAATATGCGTTGAGCTTTGCAGAAACGGGTCATTTATGTGTTGCCACCTTGCATGCTAACAATGCTAACCAAGCCATTGACCGCATTATGCACTTAGTACCAAAAGAAAAGCACGATAAGCTTAAATATGACTTAGCATTAAATTTACGCGCTATCATTGCTCAGCAACTTATTCCTACCTCTGATGGGGAAGGGCGTGTTGCTGCCATTGAGGTATTACTTAATACGCCAATGGTCAGTGAGCTAATTAAAAACGGTAATATTGGTGGCATTAAAGAAACCATGGCTAAATCAACAGAGATGGGCATGCAAACCTTTGACCAAGCGCTGTTTGAGCTTTACAGACAGCAACGTATTAATTATGCCGATGCGCTGCATCATGCGGATTCGCCAAATGACTTACGCTTGATGATTAAACTACGTAATAACGAGCAACAAGGCGCAGGCTTCTTACAAGGTGTGACCATTGATGGCCTTGATGACAAAGGCAATATGACTTAGTCTTAACACACATAAAAAAAGCGCCTTAGGCGCTTTTTTTATGTGTGTTTAAGTACTTTACTCACCATAACTGGCTTCAAAAAAACTCTCTAGAATGATCACCGCAGACATATTATCTACGTTACCTTTACCTAAATTTTTATAGCCACCACGTTCAAACAACCGTGCCTTTGCATCTGCAGTCGTTAAGCGCTCATCTTGAGTATGAACCGCAATGCCGTAATGGTTGTGCAAACGATTAGCAAACTTTTTAGCTTTAAAGGTAACCTCTTGCGAGGTGCCATCCATGTTTAGCGGTAACCCGACAACCATTAAATCGGGTTGCCATTCTTTTACTTGCACAGCAATGTCATCCCAATTAGGGATGCCATCTTGGGCTTTCACCGCTTTTAAGCTGGTCGCACTGCCAGTGAGCTCTTGACCAATAGCAATACCAATACTCTTGGTACCAAAGTCAAATCCCATAACGGTGCGCTCACCTTGTGGCTTTACTATTTTTTTAGTCATGTATATCTTTTATGTTATTAGGCATGTCCAGCTTCGGGGCTTAATTGGCTAACATCAAAACCAAGCATAGAGAC
Organism: Pseudoalteromonas sp. SD03; assembly: GCF_040937955.1. NCBI lineage: Bacteria > Pseudomonadati > Pseudomonadota > Gammaproteobacteria > Alteromonadales > Pseudoalteromonadaceae > Pseudoalteromonas > Pseudoalteromonas sp. SD03. The sequence continues at coordinate 2,903,248 of NZ_CP162514.1, read as the reverse complement.
TGCCATTTCCCAGCGCTTTTCCACTGGAGTATCAAAAATTATTTTAGGATCGGCTTTAATGATCAGCCAGCTATTGTCTAATAGCTCTTGCTCTAATTGGCCTTGTTCCCAACCGGAGTAGCCTAAAGTAATAATAAATTGCTCGGGTGCTTGGGCTGTGGTTAACGTGGCTAACACATCTTTTGAGGTGGTGATCATAATATCACTGCTCAACTTTTGGCTTGCCGAGTACCCAGGTTTAGGTGAATGTAGTACAAAACCACGGTCTGTTTTTACCGGCCCGCCAGCAAACACAGTCACTTGCGCGGCATGTTGAGATTTATCGTTATCAATATCAATTTTGTCGAGTAACTCACCTACGGTGACATCAATCGGCTGATTGATCACCAATCCCATAGCGCCTTCTTCGTTGTGTTCACAAATATAAGTGACGGCACGTTTAAAAAAAGGGTCTTGCATTGATGGCATTGCGATTAAAAAGTGATTTTCTAATGACTGCATAAGTTTTACCCTTTTAGTTATTGAATCTTGAGTATGGCATAGTCCCATGTTTTAACACTAAAAATTTATTCGAGTTTTCAGCGATGACACGATAAGCGTCATCGCTTTATATCTTTGAACTGATTCAGTGATAATTTATTTATTAAGCTTTTTCTCTATGGCGTCAAATAAAATGCCGGTAATTGAAATATCGTAAGCGGCTTCAATTTCTTTTACGCAGGTTGGCGCTGTTACGTTAATCTCAGTTAACTTATCACCAATAATATCTAAACCAACAAATATTAAGCCTTTTTCTTTCAAAGTAGGGGCGACCGCCTTTGCAATTTTAAGATCTGATTCGCTAATTGGGCGTGCTTCACCACGACCGCCTGCGGCTAAATTACCGCGTGTTTCGCCATTTTGTGGAATACGCGCTAAGCAATAAGGAATCACTTCACCATCAACAACCAATACGCGCTTATCGCCTTGAGTGATCTCTGGGATATAATTTTGCGCCATGGCAAAGCGGCTACCATGCTCGGTTAAGGTTTCGCATATTACGCCTATATTAGCATCATCGGCTTTTACTCTAAAAATAGAGGCGCCACCCATGCCATCAAGCGGTTTTAAAATAATATCTTTATGCTGGGCTAAAAACTCACGGATTTGTTTTTGGCTGCGTGTTACTAATGTATCTGGCGTGTGTTCACTAAACCAAGCTGTAAAGAGTTTTTCATTGGCGTCGCGCAAGCTTTGTGGTTTATTAATCACTAATGTGCCTGCTTGCTCTGCACGCTCTAAAATATACGTTGCGTAAATATATTCAGTATCAAAAGGCGGATCTTTACGCATTAAAATAACGTCTAAATCAGCCAGCGCTATGGTTTCTTTTTCTTCAAGTTGGTACCACTTTTGAGCGTTATCAAAAACTTGAGCTTTGGCTGCAGTGGCGTAGGCATTGCCTTGACGCAGCGATAAATCATCCATTTCCATGTAGTAAATTTCGTAGCCACGGGTTTGTGCTTGCATCATCATTGCAAAACCGGTGTCTTTTTTAATATTAAATCCACTAATAGGATCTGAAATAATACCTAACTTAATTGCCATGCGCTGTGCCTTAATTTATGTGTTTTTTACAACTGTAATCTTGATATGTGGGTGCTTTTAGTTATTTCAATTAGCTAAATCGCCAAATTGTAATTGCAGTGCACTTAAAACGGTTAACGCTGCTGTTTCTGTGCGAAGTACTCGCGGACCTAAGCGAATATCTACAAATTCTTGTTGTTTAGTTTGCGCCATTTCATCATCGGTAAATCCCCCTTCAGGGCCCACTAAAAATCGCACGCCACCATCAGGAACAGTAATGGTTTTAATGCTGTGCTCGGCGCGCGGGTGTAAGGTTAATTTAATTGCATCGGTTTGCTGTTCAAGCCAGTGTTTTAAATCTACGGGAGGATTAATGATTGGTACAAAGTTGCGCCCAGACTGCTCTGCAGCAGCAATGGCTATTTTTTGCCATTGCTGGTGTTTTTTTTCTAGGCGGTCGCCACTGAGTTTTACGCCGCATCGCTGGCTAAAAATAGGTGTTATTTCAGTGATCCCTAATTCAACCGACTTTTGAATGGTAAAATCCATTTTATCACCACGAGATACACACTGGCCTAAATGAATCTTTAATGGCGATTCAACGTCATGAGGATTAAATTCAAGGGGCATAACAACCACGGTTTTTTTGCTCACTTCAATAATTTCACTGAGAAATTCACCCCCTTCACCATTAAACATAGAAACCTGCTCGCCCACTTTCATTCGTAGCACACGACCTACATGGCCTGCAGCGTCATCGTCAAGATTTAAAGGGGTGTTGAGAGCAATCGGTGATGATTGATAAATATGGGGCACTCGCATGGCAAATCACTTTTTTACATAGAAGTTATATCTCTCTATGGTAAGTAAGCAAAGGCTTGGGTGCAATTATTTATTTTTCATATTCGGGGGTTAAAAGCTCTGTTAACTCTTGTGCAGTTTGAGCTATGTCGGTATCACACGATAAATGGTTTGAATGGCATTCATCTTTTATGGGCTTAATTTCATACCCTTGCTCTGTTTGAATAACCATATAGCGTTTTTCATGCAGTGAATTATAAATAAAGCGCTGTGTATCATCGGCGAGCAAGTAATCTGTTTGGTTAAACAGTACCCCCTGAATATTGTGGTGTTCGTGTAGGTAGCTGGCCAGCTCAGAAATGCTTATTTCGTTTTCAATATCGCAATAGCAATAATCCTTAACGAGTTCATCAAACATCATTTTAACCAGCTTTTGGGTATTAGCCCCGGCGATAACGATGTCTTTTTTAGCTGGATCATTTGAGTTTATATAGTGTTTAATAAATGAATGGCTAAACTCGTTGTCTATATCAATTAAGAGATAACTCGCTGTTTTTATTTCCATATGCCTAAAGTCCCTGTTAATTTACCAGACTATTAAATAGGGACGTTTAGTAACGGCTTAATTTAACCAGTTTGGTACTAAATTGAAAACATACTTATAAGTAAGTAACCAATAGCACAAAATACAGCAAATTCAATACACGCAATACCAATATTATCTTGATGATCGACTTCAAGTGCGGTGTCGATATTAGGCATTGAAATGATTTTTATAATATACGTTAAACAGTATAGTAACAGCCACATCACACCGCAATGCATTACCAAGGTAAATAAGTTTTCTACCATTTTACCATTTTGAAAGGCCGCACTAGATAAACCAGCATACGCCGCAAGTGCTAATCCAATTGACTTACCCGCATAGCGAATACCAATAGAGGTATTTTCTAAGCCAAAATTACTTTGCAATGAGGCGCCTTGATTTGCTTTAGCAAAGCGGTATTCACGTATTTTACTGTCCAAAGCAAACATTCCTTGCAACACAAAAAAGCTTACTGAGGCAATTAATAAATTACTAAACCCCTGAGTATGTGTCCATGTATATAAACCCAGCGCTAAAATACAATTGGCAATAAGCATCCCCGAGTCAACCAGCGCAGCACAGACGTTTTGCTTTAGTATTGCGGCTTCCTCATTAAAGCGGCGTAATATCCATTTACGATGGATTAAATGCCCCATTTTAATAAATGAAAAGAGCAGCACAATTAACAAAATCACTTTTAATGGGTTTGATTGTGCGGTGCTAATACTAATTTCATCAAATAAAAAGGCCATGGTGGCTATAACAACAGATATTTCAGAGGCAAAACTAATCCCCATTGCAAAGTTATCATGCTGCGCCAATTCTTCTTTAAGTGCTTGTTTTGCTTTTATTTGAGTAACAATTCTTAAACTGATGATGATGACACAAATAACCACAAAACTAATAGCAATCGCAACTAAACTAGTGTTAGATAATGACAAATATGACATGGTGTTCCTAAATAGATTTACCTTGATAGGTTTTTAACCATTCTAGTATGGTTATTGGTGAGATAAAAGAGGGTATTGATGAGTAACGACACGCAGCTTCCTATTGAATTACAAAAACTCGGTGAAACACGCTTTGCCGCGCTGTACCCAGAGCAACAAAACCAGCAGCAGATAATACGGCTATTGGCGTTAAGTGATTTTGCTTGGCGCAGCTTAAGCTCTCAACCTGCGCTACTGTCTTGGTTACTGTGTGAGCACGAAATTAAAAATAGAGAAATTTTAGACCCTTTTGCACAGCTAGATATAACTAAAATAGAAGAGAGTGAGTGCCATAAGTTACTGCGCCAATACCGAGAAAAATACTGGTTAAAGGTGGCTTTTTTAGATTTATGCTGCAAAAACCCGATTGAAAATAGTATTAAATACATTAGTGAACTTGCTAATAAACTGATCGACAGTGCTAATCAATGGGCCTATAAAAATGTCGCTAAAACCAATGGTGAGCCATTAGATGAGCACAACAACCCGTTACCGTTAATGGTATTAGGAATGGGTAAACTAGGTGGACAAGAACTCAATTACTCATCTGATATCGATCTTATTTTTGCATATCCTCGCAATGTTAAAACCCAAGGTGGGCGTCGCTCGCTTGAAGCATCTGTCTTTTATACTAAAGTTGCCCAAAAGCTAATTACAGCACTTAATCAATGTACGGTCGATGGCCAAGTTTTTCGCGTAGATATGCGTTTGCGACCATTTGGGGAAAGTGGTCCGTTGGTAATGAGCTTTAATGCCATTGAAGATTACTACCAAGAGCAAGGGCGTGATTGGGAGCGCTACGCGATGTTAAAAGGGCGCTTAATTGGCACGCCTAACATTTATTGGCAGGAGTTTAATACGTTATTAAAGCCTTTTGTGTATCGCCGTTATATTGATTTCTCGGTTATTGAGTCGCTAAGAAAAATGAAGCTTATGATTGCCCAAGAGGTGCGTCGTAAGCGCTTAACCAATAATATTAAGTTAGGTGGTGGTGGCATTCGCGAAGTGGAGTTTATCGTTCAGGCTTTGCAAATGGTGCGAGGTGGCAGAGAGGCAAACTTACAAACGCAATCTTTATTAATTGCATTAAAAGAGTTAACACTAAGCCAAGTTATTGATGAGCTTGAAGCTAAAGATTTAAAAAGCAATTACTTATACTTACGCAAAGTAGAGCAATACCTACAAATATTTGATGATCAACAAACACAAACACTGCCCGATGATGAGCTAAATCAACAGCGACTCAATGTGTTGCTCGCTCAGACAGATTTTGCGGCTACGCTTGTGAAAATAGAACATGTGATGAGCCAAATACATAACGAATTTACACAGGTTATAGGCGAAGAAACTGAACCACTTGATACCTGTGAAGGGGCGTTTATTAGTGCTTGGGATCACGGCGATGTTAGCTTTTTAAATGAGCCCAGAGATGAATGGCAAACACCATTATACGACTTTAAACAACGACTTTCTAAAGCTAAAGTAGGCAATCGTGGGCGCGATATTCTTGATAAATTAATGCCGGCATTACTTAAACAGTTAAACGACTTTAATGCCAGTGCTAGCGCCTTTGCAACGGTATGCCAAATATTAAATAAAATTATTTCGCGCACCGCTTATCTAGAGTTGCTGTATGAAAATCCGGGAACGCTAAAACAATTGGTTTTACTTTGTTGTCACAGTAAATGGATTGGCGAGCATATTTCACTGTATCCAATTTTGCTCGATGAACTTATCGACCCTGCTGTGCTTTACAAGCCAACCCCATTAACTGCGTATAAAGATGAAATAAGACAGTATTTTTTACGCATTGAACATGATGATTTAGAGCAGCAAATGGAAGCGCTGCGTCAGTTTAAGCAAACCCATCAATTACGCATTGCCGCAGCTGATGCGACGGGCGTTATTGATGTAATGAAAGTAAGCGATCACTTAACAGCATTGGCTGAAGCGATAGTCGATCAGGCTGTAAATATTGCGTGGTACCACTGCGTAAAACGCTTTGGTATGCCACCTAACACCGATGATGAAAACAAGGGGTTTGCGGTTATTGCGTATGGTAAAACTGGCGGTTTTGAGGTGGGTTATGACTCTGATCTCGATTTAGTCTTTGTGCATAACCATGATGGTACAAGTTACACCAATGGTGATAAAGCGATTGACTCAAGGCAGTTTTATTTAAAACTCGCACAACGATTAATGCATTTATTTAATACCCGTACCGCCTCAGGTATTTTATATGAGTTAGATACTCGTCTGCGTCCAGAAGGTGCATCAGGGCTATTAGCTATTAACCTAGAAAGCTTTAATCATTATCAGCAAACGCAAGCATGGACATGGGAGCATCAAGCGCTGGTTAGAGCGAGGCTGATTTTAGGCCAAGCTGAATTAGTAACACGATTTGCACAAATTCGCGCCGAGATATTGTGCCAACAACGTGATGAAGATACTTTAAAAGCAGACGTGATTAAAATGCGCGAAAAAATGCGTGGCCATTTGGCTAAAGGCAACGCGCAGCAATTTGACTTAAAACAAGATGTGGGTGCCATGACCGATATTGAGTTTATAACGCAATACTTGGTATTAAAACATGCCCATGAGTTTACCCACTTATGCGATAATTCTGACAATGTGAGAATTTTAACTGATGCGGCTAAAATTGGCTGTATCAGCGATATTCAAAAACAGCAGCTTATTCAAGCGTATATAGACTATCGCTCACGCTATCATGTATTGAGCTTAGACCAGCAAGGTCGCTGCGTTAAACGCGAAGAGTTTAGTGAAAATATCAATAATGTTAGCACGGTTTGGAAGGCAATATTTGGGCTAGATTGAGCAATTTAATGTTATGCGCTCAGCAATATTTGAGCGCATATCAACAAAATTAAACCGAATGTAGTTAATTGCTTAGCTTTAAACAGTTTGAGCGTACAAATTCAGACGGTAGCTCGGTAATCACCGCTGCACGTTGTTTAGGGCAGAAAAACGCATACACTTCATTTGAAAAGTCATCATTAATAGAGCGGCTAACGCGGTATAAAGCGGAGTTAAAACTGCTATCTATACGAAAGTGATCTTTTATTACGTAATCTTTGTCTAAGTACCACATTAAAGTAATACCTTCGTTATTAGCATATTGGGTCAGTACAGTACGCAAGGTTGAGTCACGTTGAAAGCGGCGCGGGCCTACTTCTCCATTCCAATTTAAAGGCATAGGCTCTACTACAAAAGAGCGTTGGTTTAGCGCTCTGTCGAGGCTAAGATCGGGTTTTTCGAGTTGAATGACAAATTTGTCATTGTCTTTATTGACAGTAATTCTATCTCGAATTGATGCATAAAACCGCGATAACCCTTCAGCAGCAGCGTTGGTGGTTTGTTGATAATTAAGTGACGACGTACCATTTAGTAAAAAGTAAATGGCTGCACCAATTAACAATAAAGCTAAAAGTATATATCTAATCCAAAACCACATGGCTGTCACTCATCTTTGTTATTTTAATAACCCATCTTTAATAAAAAGAGGGGGCGTCTTTATCGGGTCGTGTTTTAAAGCGTCTATGCAACCACATATATTGTTCAGGGGCGGCATTTATTGATTGTTCCATGCGCTGATTAACACGTGTTACATCGGCTTTATTATCGCCGCTTGGGAAGTTTTCAAGCTCAGGCACGATTTCTAAGTGATACTTTCCGTTGTTATCCCTATAAGCAATTAAGCTCATTGTTTCGCAGTTTTTACTACCTGCAAACATTAGTGTTCCGGTGGTTGTTGCTGTATCAGGCACTGCATAAAAAGGCACAAACTCACAGCGGTTACGGCCATAATCCTGATCGGGTAAGTAATAACACAGTTTTTTATTTTTTAATGATTTTAATAATCCTTTTACGTCTTTTTTTCCAACCATGTATTCATTAGAGCGAAGACGCCCATTGGTAGTAAAGTATTCCATAAGCGGATTATTATGTGGGCGGTAAAAGCCAATACCTTGGTACTTCAAACCCATTACACGACTTGTCATTTCAAGATGAAGTATATGTGGAACAAGTAATAAAACGCCTTTTCCTGATTGTTGTACGCGCTCAAAGTGCTCAAGCCCTTTTATTGATCCCAATACTTTTTTGACCCGCCATTGTGGCCACCACCAAGCCATACCGGTTTCAACCATAGCAATACCGGTATTTTCCATATTTTTAAGTACCAGCTGTTGTTGCTCGACTTCGCTCATCGTGGGGAAACAGTGTTTAATATTAACTTCAGCAATATGCCTTCTGCGCTTCATATATTTATGAACCAAGCGTCCTAGCTGCTTACCCATAGCTAATTGTATTTTTTGCGGTAACCATGAAATGAGATATAAAAATAAGACACCAATCCAAGTTAGCCAATAACGAGGACCTAAAAAAGAGGCTTTAAAAGGGGATGAGTTGACCACAAAAATTTCTCTAAAAAATAAAAGGCTAGTTTAACGCTATGCGCTCAAAAATACAAAAAGCCAGCAAAAAGCTGGCTTTAGTGGTTATATAATGAAATATAGTGTTTAGTTAACCGTGTTTAAACCTTGGTTTATACCCACTAAGTCTTCGCGGCTTAATGTGCCTGTTGCTTGTTTTAGACGAAGCGTTGACACAACATAGCGATAACGCACATCAGCAAGATTACGCTTTGCGTTGTATAAGTTTTGCGTACTGACGAGCACATCAACAATGGTACGTGTACCCACTTCAAAACCCGCTTCCGTGGCTTTTAATGCGCTTTGTGCTGAAATAACCGCTTGTTCAAGCGCTTTATAGGTCGCAATATCAGATACCACTTGGTTATAAGAAGTAATAACAGAGCGAGTTACTGCGCGATAATCCGTTTCAAAATCTTGGCTCGCAGCAACGTAAAATGCACGTGCTTGATCTGTTGCAGCAACCGTTGCGCCACCAGAGTAAAGTGGTACGCTAAAGTTAAGTCCAACAGATGTTGAATCTGAACGAGGCTGGTCGTCAAAACTAGCGCCATTTAACTCGCTATCTGTTAATGAGTCGCCGTAACTAGCATTTAAAGTTAGTTTTGGATAATGCCCTGCTTTAGCAAGTTCAATTTGCTCTTTAGCGATATCAACCGTTATTTTTGATACTTGCAGATTTAAGTTTTTGTCTTTCGCTATTTTAACTAAATCAGTTGCAGGCGTACTTGGCTTAACAGTAGAAAACGTTTCGGTGTTTAACATATCTAGCTTTGCATGGTATTTACCGGTGATCTCACGTAGTTGCTCACGGGCTGTTTCTACCGCATTATTAGCAATGATTTCTTGCGCTACTGAGTTATCAAATTGTGCTTGTGCTTCATGTACATCGGTAATAGCCGTTAAACCTACAGCGTAACGTTGTTTAGTTTGTTCAAGTTGGCGCTCAATGGCACGTTTTTCAGCTTGTACAAATTCAAGGTTATCAATAGCGCTTAATACGTTAAAATAGCCTTCAGCCACACGTACTATTAAATCTTGTTTAGCAAAATCGTACTGGCCACTAGCTTGCAGTGCTTGTTTGTCAGCAATGCCGAGTGAATTCCACGCGCCCAAATCAAATAGCGTTTGGCTTAAGCTAATACCACGTCTGAATTGGTCCGTTTCACTTTCGACTTTAACTTGGTTTGATAAATCGCCTACGCTTTGAAAAGAGGTCGAGTCACTTTTTTCATAACTCATGCTTAAACCAATTTGCGGTAATAGTGCGCTCATAGCACGATCGCTTTGGTATGATTGTGCATCAGCTTGGGCTTTTGCTTTTAAAACGGTAGGATCGTTGGCTGTTGCGATTTCAAAAACTTGAAGTAAATCTTCTGCATTGGCTACGGTTGAGCCCAATGCGCATGATAAACTAACCAGTGCAGCAAGGATGTTCTTTTTCATGTGATGTTCGGTCCTTAGACAATTTTTGTACTAGTAGCATGTTAACCTGTTTTAACTAATAACTAAAAAAAAAATTAGTAAAACAGCGTTCTCAAGTGTAACAGAATATATACCTAAATGACGTTGATGTATTTGCACCCTCAAAAAGGAAAGAATAGATGGCGAATAAAAGTCGTATTAAATTTACCCATGACGATGTGAGATTAAAACCAATTGAAAATTTGTATGATGGTTTTTTTAAAATAAACCTTTATCAATTTAAGCATGCCTTATTTGCGGGTGGAGAGTCTGAGGTAATTCGTCGAGAAATTCTTGAACGCGGAGATGCGGTCGCAGTTTTACCTTATGACCCAGTAACTGAGCAAGTGCTGCTAATTGAACAAATTCGAATTGGCGCAATTAAAAGCAAACACACGCCTTGGCTGTTAGAATGTATAGCGGGCATGACCGATGGCAGTGAAGATTACGAGTCGGTTGTTAAAAAAGAAGCGTTTGAAGAAGCCGGGCTTAATTTAACAGAACTTGAGTTTATGTTGTCTTACCTTTCAAGCCCCGGCGGTACTACAGAGCGTTTATATTTATATTTAGCTCACGCCGACTTAAGCCAAATTAATACCGGTATATATGGCTTAGACACCGAAGGTGAAGATATTAAAACGCATATTATGGATTTAGATGAAGCATTTGAGCGACTCAATCGTGGCGAGATAGATAATGCGGCTACGGTAATTTGCTTGCAATGGTTAGCACTAAATCGCGACAGAATACGTAAGAAGTGGGCATAGTTTTTAATTTTTTAATAGTAATGGCGGTATTTTGACAGCACTTTTAACGACTAATCGATACATTCAAAGCCTTCCAAAGTATTTAACACTTTGTGAGCATAATTACGTACGCCTTTTAAAATTACTACCTAGTGAACGAGCGATTGGCAGTGTTAGAGAAATCAAACTGGGCCACAGTGAATTTGCCATCAACATAGATGACAATGCCAAGTACACCCTTGATGTATCTATTAAACAGTTATCAGGAATGGTAAGTGGTATTTCGCCTTTGTATTTAACAGTGCGCTTATATAATGATGCTAAGGTAGCCGAAATTGTCCACCATGATTACCACCAACGAATCAAACCTTCCTATGGCTACCCTAATCCTAAGATGCATCAAAAAGATGAAAAGTATCAGTTGAATGCTTTTTTATATGATTGGTTGGTTGCCTGTGTAGAGCGAGGTCAATCAACACTTAATTGGGATGTAAATAATGGCTTGGTTTGATGATACGTATTATTTTGAGCAAGCCCAGCTTCGTATAGCCCATATAACGGATTGTCACCTTTTTAGCGATAAGCAGGGCGAGTATTTTGGGGTTAACACCGCAGAACATTTTACTAGGGCACTTACAGATATAGCAAAACAGCAGCCTGATGCCTTGATATTTGGTGGCGATTTAACCCAAGATCACAGCTTTAATTCCTATTTATTATTTGCTGAACTGATTCATAATAGTGACCTTGATTGCCCCGTATTTTGGGTTCCCGGCAATCATGATGAAATTGATCAGCTCAATTTAATTAGTGGCGGGCAAATACAACGCGCTAAACATATTGTGGCGCAAGGGTTTGAACTGATATTAATTAATTCTAAAGGAAATACCCCTGCTGGGTGGGTGACGCCCTCGCATTTAGAGGAAATTATGGCGTGTTTAGTCGATTCAGATAATCGTCATATTGCATTTTGTCATCACAACCCACTGCCTATTAATGGCTACCTAGACAAACACATGCTAGAAAATGGGCCGCAGCTATTAAATTTATTAGTTAATAATGGCCGCGTTGATGCGCTGTTTCATGGGCATGTTCACAATGACTACCAACAGCAATTTAGAGAGCTTGATATTTACGCGACACCGGCCAGTTCCGTGCAGTTTACAAAGCACAGTGCTACTTGGCAGCAAGAAGATAAAGGGGCGGCTTATCGTATGCTGCACTTAAATGCTGAGCAACAAAAGGTGCATATACGCACGGACGTGGTATGGTTAAACGAGTAATCTATATTCACGGTTTTAATAGCTCTGAAAAATCATATAAAGCTGTGCGCTTTGGTGAGCTTATGGCACACTATGATGTTGATTATTGTGTGCCACGCTTAAATCATGAACCTATAGAGGCGATTATAGCGCTTGAACAACTATTAACACCGAATACCGTATTATTGGGCAGCTCGTTAGGTGGTTTTTTTGCCACGTATTTATCGCAGCGTTATCAAATTCCTGCGGTGGTAATTAATCCTGCCGTTGCCCCATATACATTATTAGAGCCTATACTTGGGCCTAATTATAATCCGTATCAAGATTATAATTACCAATTACAATCTCGTCATATAGATGCGTTAAAAGCATTAACGGTGACAGAGTTAAAACACCCTGAACTGTTGTATTTATTACAGCAAACAGGGGATGAAGTGTTAAATTTTCAGCACGCAATAAAGTATTACTCACAATGTAAACAGTTAATTGAATTTGGCGGCGATCATAGCTTTAATGGCTTTGAGCGAGCTTTTTCAAGCATTGTCGATTTTCTTAAAATCAGATATTAGCGTATATAAAGATAAAAACTATGACTCAACAAAATTATAACGCCGAAGCCATTGAAGTACTTAATGGATTAGAGCCGGTAAAACGCCGCCCAGGCATGTATACAGACACATCGCGCCCCAATCATTTAGGCCAAGAGGTTATTGATAACAGTGTTGATGAAGCAATGGCCGGGCATGCGACGCGTATTGATGTCATTTTGCATGAAGATAACTCACTTGAAGTGAGCGATGATGGTCGGGGGATGCCGATAGATATTCACCCTGAAGAAGGTATTCCTGGGGTTGAACTAATATTCACCAAATTACACGCAGGTGGTAAGTTTTCAAATAAAAATTACCAGTTCTCTGGTGGTTTGCATGGGGTAGGTATCTCGGTCGTTAATGCGCTATCTACCCGTGTGGAAGTAACGGTTCGCCGTGACGCACAGCAATTTAGAATGGCTTTTGAGCATGGCGATAAAGTTGAAGATTTAAATGTTATTGGCTCAGTGGGTAAACGCAATACCGGTACTACCGTGCGCTTTTGGCCAGATACCAGCTATTTTGATTCTGCTAACTTTTCACTGACTAAGCTTAACCATTTATTAAAAGCCAAAGCGGTACTATGCCCAGGTTTGCGTATTAAGTTTGTAAATAAACAAACGAAAGAAACCCAAGAGTGGTTTTATGAAACCGGCTTAAAAGATTACTTAGTAGAAGCAGTTAAAGGCTATGAGATACTGCCTAAAGACCCATTTGTAGGTGAGTTTTCAAGTTCTATTGAAGGCGCTGATTGGGCCGTTGTATGGATGCCTGAAGGCGGTGAGTCAACAGCCGAAAGTTATGTAAACTTAATTCCTACCGCACAAGGTGGCACCCACGTAAATGGCCTGCGCCAAGGGCTTTTAGAGGCGATGCGTGAATTTTGTGAATTTAGAAACTTATTACCACGTGGTGTAAAGCTCACCCCAGATGATATTTGGGAACGTTGTAGTTATGTATTGTCGGTAAAAATGCAAGACCCACAATTTGCAGGGCAAACCAAAGAAAAACTCTCATCACGTTCATGTGCTGCGTTTGTATCGGGTGTCGTAAAAGATGCCTTTAGCTTATGGCTAAATGAGCACACTGACACTGCAGAGTTACTTTCTGAATTGTGTATTTCAAATGCACAGCGTCGCTTACGCGCGGCTAAAAAAGTAGTTCGTAAACGTGTTACTTCAGGCCCTGCATTACCAGGCAAACTGACCGATTGTAGTGCTGCTGATAATGACCGCACGGAATTGTTTTTAGTAGAGGGTGATTCAGCGGGTGGCTCAGCTAAACAAGCGCGAGATCGTGAGTTCCAAGCAATCATGCCACTAAGAGGTAAAATTTTAAATACTTGGGAAGTAGAATCAGGGCAAATTTTGGCCTCTCAAGAAGTGCATGATATTTCAGTGGCATTGGGTATTGACCCCGATTCAAGTGATTTATCAGGGCTGCGTTACAATAAAATATGTATATTAGCGGATGCTGACTCGGATGGACTGCACATTGCCACTTTATTGTGTGCCTTATTTGTGCGCCACTTCCCACAATTGGTAAAAACTGGGCATGTGTATGTTGCTATGCCACCGCTGTTTAGAATTGATATTGGTAAAGATGTTTATTACGCGCTTGATGAAGATGAAAAAACGGGCATTTTAGCGCGTATAGAAGCAGAGAAAAAACGCGGTAAGGTAAACGTGCAACGCTTTAAAGGCTTGGGTGAAATGAACCCGCTACAATTGCGTGAAACAACCATGGATCCAAATACCCGTCGTTTAGTGCAGCTTACTCTTGATGAAGAGCAGCAAACAATGGAAATGATGGATATGTTACTTGCTAAAAAGCGTTCATCAGATCGCCGCCAATGGCTTGAAGATCACGGTAACAAAGCACAAGTTTAATAAGCCTTTGGGCTACAGGAGAGGCAAATGAAAAGACTATTTAGCACACTGTTGTTAGTCGGCTTTATGTCATCGCCAGTGATGGCGAAAAATATTCTCGACAAGCTGACGGCTGCCCCAGGGTTTGAAATAAGCTTATTTGCTGATGATGTTGAAAATGCTCGGCAAATTGCAGTATCAAGCCGAGGTATAGTGTATGCAGGTTCGCGTAATGCGGGTAATGTGTATGCATTGATTGATCATAACAGCGACGGCGTTGCAGATAAAAAAATAGTGATTGCAGAGGGACTGAATATGCCCTCGGGTTTAGCGATTAAAGACGGTGACTTATATGTCGGTGAAGTGCACCGTATTATTCGTTTTAAAAATATCGATAAGCACCTCAAAAACCCTGAGTATGAAGTGTTTTATAGCGATTTACCGTCAGAGCGCCACCATGGCTGGAAGTTTTTACGCTTTGCGCCAAACGGCGAGCTGATTATTCCGGTGGGTGTTCCCTGTAATATTTGCGAAGAAGAACCTCGGTTTGGTCGTATTTTTTCGTTAAACACGGACACCAAAGAAATAACCACTTTAGCCAAAGGTGTGCGCAATACTGTAGGCTTTGACTTTCACCCTAGCACGCAAATGCTATGGTTTAGCGATAATGGCCGAGACATGATGGGGGATGATATTCCACCCGATGAGCTAAACCGCATCACTAAAGAAGAAGAACATTTTGGTTTTCCATACGTGCATGGCGGCGTTATTGTTGATCCGGAGTTTGGTGAAGGCAAAAACATTGCTGACTACACTCAACCTGCATTGGCATTAGGTGCGCATGTTGCGCCATTAGGTATTCATTTTTATACCGGCAAGCAGTTCCCTGATAGCTATAAACAACAGTTATTTGTAGCAGAGCACGGTTCATGGAACCGCTCTAAAAAGGTCGGTTATAAAGTGGCAGTGGCAACTATAGAAAATGCCAAGGTAACAAAGTATACGCCACTGATCACCGGCTTTATGCAAGACGAAACGACATTTGGACGCCCTGTTGCATTTGCACAATTAAATGATGGCAGTCTATTGGTAAGCGATGATTACGCAAACGTAATTTACCGCGTAAGCTATAAGAAAAACTAGGTAAGCTTTAATGAGTGATACAGATACCTTGCTAATGCAAGGAATTGAACAACAAACAATGGGGCGTTTTACCGAAGACGCCTATTTAAATTATTCAATGTACGTGATCATGGATCGTGCCTTACCGCACGTTGGTGACGGCCTAAAACCAGTGCAACGTCGTATTATCTATGCGATGAGTGAGTTGGGATTATCGGCAAATGCAAAATACAAAAAATCAGCCCGTACCGTGGGTGACGTATTAGGTAAATACCATCCTCATGGTGATAGTGCCTGTTATGAAGCCATGGTACTGATGGCGCAGCCGTTCTCTTATCGCTACCCCTTGGTGGATGGGCAAGGTAACTGGGGTGCAGCTGATGATCCTAAGTCATTTGCGGCAATGCGTTATACCGAAGCGCGTTTATCTAAATTCTCTGAGGTATTACTCAAAGAATTAGGCCAAGGGACCGTTGATTGGACGCCAAACTTCGATGGCACCATGGATGAGCCTTTAGTGTTGCCATCGCGCTTACCGCATATATTACTTAATGGGGTAACTGGTATTGCTGTGGGTATGGCAACCGATATACCACCGCATAATGTGCGTGAAGTGGCCAGTGCCTGTTGTTTATTACTTGATAAGCCAAAAACAGAGCTCGAAGAGTTACTGGATTTAGTGCATGCGCCAGATTACCCAACCGATGCTGAAATAATTACGCCTAAAGCTGATATTCACAAAATTTATAAAACCGGCCGTGGCTCAATTAAAATGCGTGCAGTGTATTGTGAAGAGCAGGGCGATATCGTCATTACCGCTTTGCCGCACCAATGTTCGGGTGCAAAAGTACTTGAGCAAATTGCAGCGCAAATGAACGCTAAAAAGTTACCAATGGTGGCTGACTTACGTGATGAGTCTGATCACGAAAATCCAACCCGTATTGTGATTGTGCCGCGTTCAAACCGAATTAAAGCTGAGCCATTAATGGCGCACTTATTTGCAACAACCGATCTTGAAAAAAATTACCGCGTAAACTTAAATATGCTGGGCTTAGATGGCCGTCCACAAGTTAAAGACTTACGTAGTATTTTAACTGAATGGCTGACTTTTAGACGTGAAACAGTGCGTCGTCGTTTGCAATATCGACTCGATAAAGTACTCGCAAGATTACATATTTTAGAGGGCTTGCTTGCTGCCTTTTTAAATATTGACGAAGTTATAGAAATTATCCGCTCTGAAGATAAGCCTAAACCATTATTAATGGAACGCTTTGAGTTAACCGATATTCAAGCGGAAGCCATTTTAGAATTAAAACTTCGCCATTTAGCAAAACTAGAAGAGTTTAAAATTCGTGGTGAGCAAGACGAATTAGCCAAAGAGCGTGACAAATTAGAGCAAACATTAGGCTCAGACCGTCGCATGTCGACGTTGCTTAAAAAAGAAATTCAAGAAGCCGCAGAAATGTATGGTGACGATCGTCGCTCACCTGTTATTGAGCGTGTGGAAGCCAAAGCACTGAGCGAAAAAGATTTAATCCCTTCAGAGTCTGTGACTGTTGTTCTATCTGATAAAGGCTGGGCACGTGTTGGTAAGGGTCATGACTTAGATGTAGAAGGATTAAATTACCGTGCCGGTGATGGCTATAGAGCATCAGCGCGAGGTAAAAGTAATCAACCTGCGGTATTTTTAGATTCAGCAGGGCGTGCATTTGCGACCGATGCCCACAGCCTACCTTCTGCAAGAAGCCAAGGCGAGCCTATGACAGGGCGCTTTAACTTAACCTCAGGCGCAAGCTTTGAGCACGTAGTTATGGGTGAAGACGCTCAAGTATTGCTAATGGCTTCTGATGCCGGTTATGGCTTTATTACTGACTTTAAAGATTTAGTCAGTAAAAACAAAAACGGTAAAGCCTTAGTGAGTGTGCCAAAAGGTGGTGTGTTACTTTCGCCAATTCGCGTTAATGACGTTGCCAGTGATTACTGTATGGCAATTTCTAACGAGGGGCGAATGTTGTTATTCCCACTGCGTGATTTACCTAAGCTAGGTAAAGGGAAGGGCAATAAGATTATTTCTATTCCGGGCGCTAAAGTACAAGCGCGCGAAGAGTTTGTAAAAGTATTAGCTGTTGTGCCGCAAGGCAGCAGTGTTACGCTGCATGCAGGTAAGCGTAAATTGACGCTTAAACCAAGCGACCTTGAGCATTACCATGGCGAGCGAGGCCGCAGAGGGAACAAGTTACCTCGTGGTTTACAGCGCGTTGATGAAGCCGTGGTAGAGTTAACACCTCAGCAAGTTGATGAGCCAAATTCAGATACTGAGCAAAGTTAAAACACTCGAAAAATTAGACTAAACTAGATAACGGCTTACTTAGGTAAGCCGTTTTTTTATGACTGTTTTATTTCAGCGAACGCTTGTGCGCTATTTTCTCGTCTGCGCAACAAAATAACGTTATAATAAAGCAATACATGATTGTGGTTATATTGGAGAGGCGCACTTGCTAGCTGTTATACGTATTTTAATAATGCTGTTGTTTATATTATTAAGTTGTTTTTTTGGTTTGTTGTTATCAATATTTAGACCATTTCATCCTAATAATGTGCATGTTATTGCAAGTTGGTTTGGCTCAATGGCTAAAATGCTTGGGGTTAAATTAGAACTAAAATATCATCCCGATGCGCTTAAGGTGGGGCCTGCTGTGTATGTAGCGAATCATCAAAATAGCTACGATTTATTTACTATTCCAGCCATGGTACCAAAAAATTGTGTGAGCGTTGGCAAAAAAAGTCTTAAATGGATCCCATTTTTTGGGCAGCTTTATTGGTTGTCGGGTAATATTTTAATCGACCGTTCAAATCGTTCAAAAGCTGCTGGCACAATCTCAAAAGCAGCGGCTAAAATAAAACAAAAAGGCTTATCGGTGTGGATGTTCCCTGAGGGGACGCGTAGTTATGGTCGTGGTTTACTCCCCTTTAAAACCGGTGCATTTCATACCGCAATGAGTGCAGAGGTGCCTGTTGTGCCAGTATGTATGAACACAACCGATAAAACCATTAAACTAAATCGCTGGGATAATGGTACAATTTACATTGAAATGTTAGCCCCCATAGCACTTGATAACAGTATCAGTGCCCGTGAACATGCTAAAAGTGTGCACAGTATTATGGCTGCTAAAATAACAGAATTAGATGCTCAAGTGAGAGAGAAATAATGGAAAACTGGCGTGAAATAAGTGAAGACATCGTAACTTCACTACTTGAAGATGGTTCCGATCCAGAAATTCTTTATGAAGTAGAACACCACTTTGTATGTGAAGACTTTACTAAGTTAGAACAAGCGGCATTGGCTGCGTTTAAACTAGGTTACGATGTAGAAGAGCCAGCAGAACTTGAGCTTGAAGACGGTGAAAAAATTTGGAGTTTTGACATTGTTGTTGAAGCCGAATTAGATGTCGACGTGATAATGGAAGACGTTGACAAACTCGCGCAACTTGCTGTTGAATGCGATGTTGAATACGACGGTTGGGGCACTTACTTTCAAGAGTAAGGATTACCAATGCAAAAGGCGAACAATATGTTCGCCTTTTTGTGTCTTATTGGATCTGTATTATAATTACAGCCACTTTTTATTTTTAAAGTAAATACCAATCCCACCAGTTAAAACAATTAAAAACACCACAAATGCAGTGAATGCATAGGGGCTTTCTGTTCCAGGTATACCGCCGACATTGACCCCCAATAATCCCGTTAAAAAGCCCAGCGGTAAAAATAAAGCAGCTACCACCGACATTACATACATCCGCTGATTTAATTGCTCAGAGACCTGATTTGTAATGGTTTGTTGGATAACAAGTGCGCGCTCTATTGAACTATCGAGCTCTTCTAAATAGCGAATAAGTAAATTGGTGGTTTCATTTAGCTTGGCTTTATCATCGTCAAAAAGCCATGGGTAATGATTATTAACCATGCTACTGAGTGCTTCTTTTTGTGGTTTTAAGTAACGTTTTAGCGCGATGGTTTGACGGCGAAGTTGCGACAAGCCTTGGTTATCAAACTTTTTACTGGGCTCATCAATTTCCTCTTCAAAATCATCTAAGCTTTCATCTAGCTCATCAATTACTGTTTGCATACGTGAAGTGAGCTTGTGCGCTAATGTACACACCAATTCAGAAATACTGCATGGTCCCTCATTATTATTCAACGAGGCTAGAATATCTTGCACTGATAATAATCGGCGCTTACGCGTGGTGATCACCACATCGTTATTTATAAATAACCGAATAGATACCATGTCTTCAGGGCTTTGTGCTGGGTTTAAGTTGATCCCGCGTAAAAATAACATATGGCCATTAGTTGTTGGCGTTATTCGTGGACGCGTTTCATCAGCAGTGAGTGATTCCAGTTCATAGTCGTTTAACAGCCCGCAGTTTTTTAACCAATCCACCGCATCTGTTTGGCTGTAGTCCATATGCACCCACAGTTTTCCATCAGTAGGTTGCCATTGGTGTAATTGCTTGCTGTTTTCTATGGGGCGTGCACCGCCTTTTTCATCAAGAATAAGCGCATGAAGTAAGCCATTAATCATAATAATTTCTCATCGATAGTATATTTTTAATACAGTTAACTGTAATGTATTTAGGATCTGTTTATCTTTCAAGGTTAAATTTTCAGCAGTCTATTTGGTATTTAGGCAAGGCAGAGTGTGGTTATTCCCCATACATAGACGATAACACAGCATCAATGCCAAATAGGCGCTGCCCGAAGGGTTCTGCCTAGGGGCAGTTAACTCTTTGTTGCTCGATTTTTACTTAGCCCACTAGGTTACAAACCTCGCGCCGCGATTAAATTGCCCCTAGTTTGAACAAATATTAATTCGTAAAGGTCAACAGACCCTAGTTAAATAAATAAAATTTAGCTTTACTTTGTATATGTTAAACTGAGTTTAGCAACAAAAACTTATGTTTTAGCTTATGGTTAAATGCATACGTAAGAGCTGCATTGTTAAACGAGTTAACTTAAAAGGTCAATCAAATCGGCTTATCGAGTAGATTAATTTATTTTGTTGGTGTTTTATTTGCTGTAGCGTATAAAACACTTTTTTTACTAAGGGCACATTTATGACGACAAAAATAACAGTTGGTTGGCGTGAGTGGTTGAGTTTACCCGAGCTGGGCATCGAGCAAATTAAAGCAAAAATAGATACCGGTGCGCGTACTTCCTGTATTCATGCAATTAATATTGAAGAATATGAAGTGGAAGGCGAAAAATGGGTTAAATTTATAGCCCAACCATTGCAAGAAGACGAGCAAACGCAAATTACCTGCAATGCCAAAGTTAAAAAAATGAAGTACGTTACCAGCTCTAGTGGCCAAAAAGAATTGCGTTACTTTATTGAAACTACATTACATGCTGGCGAATTTAGTTGGCCAATAGAAATTACATTAACAAGTCGTGCGTCAATGAAGTTTAGAATGTTATTAGGACGCACAGCTATGGAAAATCGTATAGTCGTTGATCCGGCTTTATCACATTTATTATAAGAATTACTTGAGTAGCAAACATACTTATATGTGCT
Source organism: Pseudoalteromonas sp. SD03 (assembly GCF_040937955.1). Classification (NCBI taxonomy): domain Bacteria; kingdom Pseudomonadati; phylum Pseudomonadota; class Gammaproteobacteria; order Alteromonadales; family Pseudoalteromonadaceae; genus Pseudoalteromonas; species Pseudoalteromonas sp. SD03. The sequence continues at coordinate 2,882,231 of NZ_CP162514.1, read as the reverse complement.
TGCTCAACATAATTTAGTTAAGGTTTTAACTATGAAAATTGGTATTTTATCTCGCAACAAAAATTTATATTCAACGCGTCGTTTAATTGAAGCGGCTGAGCAACGTGGTCATGAAGTAAAAGTGATTAACGCGCTACGTTGTTATATGAATATAAACTCAGATCAACCTGAAATCCATTACCGCGGCGAAAACCTAAAAGATTTTGATGCCATTGTTCCGCGTATTGGCGCATCAGTTACTTTTTATGGCTGTTCTGTATTACGCCAGTTTGAAATGATGGGTGTTTATCCGGTTAATGAATCTGTGGCTATTTCTCGTTCGCGCGATAAATTACGTTCTCTACAATTATTATCACGCAAAGGCGTAGGCATGCCAGTAACAGGCTTTGCTAGCAAGCCAGATGACGTAAAAGACTTACTCGAAATGGTAGGTGGCGCACCGGTCGTTATTAAGCTACTTGAGGGCACTCAAGGTATTGGTGTGGTACTTGCTGAAACACGTAAAGCGGCTGAAAGTGTTATTGAAGCGTTTATGGGTTTAAAAGCCAATATCATGGTACAAGAATATATTAAAGAAGCGGGTGGTGCGGATATTCGTTGTTTTGTACTCGGAGATAAAGTGATTGCTGCAATGAAACGCCAAGCACAGGAAGGCGAGTTCCGCTCAAACCTTCACCGTGGTGGTAGCGCTACACTGGTGCGTATTACGCCAGAAGAGCGTAAAACAGCGGTTGCAGCGGCAAAAGCAATGGGCTTAAACGTTGCTGGCGTTGACTTACTTCGCTCATCTCGTGGTCCTTTGGTTATGGAAGTAAATTCATCGCCAGGCCTTGAAGGGATTGAAGTGGCAACAGGTAAAGATATTGCGGGCATGGTGATTGATTTCATCGAGAAAAATGCTGCAAGTAAAGGAACGGCAACTCGTGGCAAAGGTTAAAATTAACCGACCTTTCACCCTATTAGGTGAAAGTATTGGTGTAGGTGAACGTAAAACACTCGCGCTAGAAGCTGCAAAGCTTTACACTCATTCACCGCTTAATATTCCTATTGAAGTGGTTAACGGTGTAATGGAAGGCCCTGTATTGATGGTGTGTGCGGCTATACACGGCGACGAACTAAATGGGGTTGAGGTTGTGCGCCAGTTACTGGCTAAAATCGACCCTAATCAGCTGCGTGGTACATTAATTGCGGTTCCGATTGTGAATGTATTTGGTTTTATTCATAAATCGCGTTATCTGCCCGATCGCCGCGATATGAACCGGAGTTTTCCGGGGTCTGAGCGTGGTTCATTAGCAGGTCGCATGGCGTATATGTTTTTTAACCAAGTAGCTGTGCATTGTACGCATATTATTGATTTGCATACGGGGGCGATTCACCGTACTAACTTACCGCAAATTCGCGCTAATTTAGCCGATGAAGCAACAGCGCAAATGGCTAAAGCCTTTGGTACGCCTGCGGTTATAGATGCGTCATTACGTAATGGCTCGCTGCGTAGTGAAGCCGCTAATTTAGGTATACCTGTTATTACTTATGAGGCGGGTGAAGCACTACGCTTTGACCCTATTGCGATTGCTGCAGGCGTGCAAGGGGTTGATTATGTTATGCGACATTTAAAAATGATACGCGGTAAACGCCCTAAAAAACTGCCTGATCCTGTGATTGCAAGTTCAACTAGTTGGGTACGTGCTGAAGTAGACGGCATAGTAAGAGCGCAAGTATCGTTAGGTGAGCGAGTAATGAAAGGCCAAGTGCTTGCTTATATTAGCAGTCCGCTTGGCGATTCAGAACTTGAACTCCTTGCTCCTCGAAGCGGTATTATTATTGGCCAGCAGACCATGCCACTGGTAAATGAAGGCGATGCCGTATTCCATATTGCTTATTTTGCGCATGCAAATAGTTTGGTAGAGCAGCAGTTAGAAACGTTTATTGATGAGATAAATGATTTAGATGATGAGCTGAAAACGGCTGAACTAAATAATTAATACCAATTTGCTCAATTAAGTGAATTGGTATGACTCTATCTGTAGATATAAAAAACCGCCTTAGTTTTAAGCTAACGCGGTTTTTTAATAGGTGTTGTTTAGCTACGCGGTTTAGGGCCAATAATGCGTTTAATTTTAGGCGCTTTTGTTGGTTTAGGCTCCGTATTAAGCACTAACACCGGGCGGGTAACAAATAAGTTATTAGGGTAAATCACTCTGTGGCCATCAACGTGTTCGAGTAAGACATTCATCAGCCCCATTTCAATAATACGCCCTTCAATGGCGTTGGCTCCATCCACAATTCTTACCCAATAACCTACACGGCAGTCATTTTGAATAAACATCAGTAAAAACGCGGTTAAGTTACTCAGCAATGACCATGCCGCAAAGAGTGCAACGCCTAGCATGGCAAATAAAGAAGAGCCTAATACCAGTAAACCACGCAGTTCTATTCCCCAAAAAACTAATACTAAACACAGCATCACAAAGGCGAGTATTATTTTTAGTAGTAGCTCTGCACGGTACTTTCGGTGTAAATCGATTTTACCTCTGATAGCTTTTTCGAGTAATTTTTTAGTTACTTTTAATAGTAGCGGAAAGCTCAAAAGGGCAATCACGGTCACGATAAGTTTATATTGTGTGCCCAAAAGCTCTAAAAGGGTGATTAATTCCAAAATGTACTCTCACAATAATGATAGGCGCAAAGTGTAACGTTTAACGTAGGCGCGCAGTAGTGATTTTAAAAAGAATTTTTGACGCTGAGCAGCCATTGTACCGAGTCAACATCATCATATTTATTTAGCGGCGCGGCTATATCAAGGTGGATCATGGTACCCGCATTGGCGCGACTTGGCGCAAGGCGCAAACCTAAGCCCACATTTTTTAGCACTGGGGTGTTCTCAACTTGATACTGAGTGTTCGAGTCGTTGTTATACCAAGCTCGACCAATATCTAAAAAAGCCGCCCCTCCCATTTTAAACAGCTGTAGTAAGTCATATTCCCAGTAATAGCGCTTTTCTAAACTGACTAAAAAACTCCGATCCCCATGTTGAAATTCCATAGGATAGCCACGAAGTCCAGTTTCGCCCCCTAGGGTGAGCTGTTTATCATTAGTGAGGTTTTTTGCGTATTGCAGCCTTGCTTTTACATACCAAGATTGATCAATACTGGTATTTAAATAATATTGAATTTGGCTAGTAGTGAGCAAGTTTTCGAGCTGTTTTTTCTCGTTATTCCAATAGCCTTGAATATCTGCATGAAAACGCCAAAGGGTATGGTTAGTGCTAAAATGGGCTTTGTTAAAATTAAACGAGTACACAGCGCGGCTATCGTCGTTACTCATTGATTCATCGGAGTAGCCCAGGGTGGCTTTGATATTCCAACCTAAATTTAAATCCTCAGTACGATAAATACTGTCAAAGTTACGTACTTTTATAAAGTTATCTTCAAACCAATGACCGCTGATGTAGGGGTAACTTAAGCTTCTGTTTTCAGCCACTGCTGTAGTGGTAGAATCAATCGCTTTGAAAGTGTGTTGTTCATCAATATAACCAAGGCTCAAGCGCTGGGTCCAGTTATGACTAAGGGCTTTAGAGTGGCCAAAAAACACCTGGTTTAGGTCGGTTTTTTGTTCAAACTCACTAAACTTTTCACCTCTGATGTATAAGGCTTCTTCTCGTTGGGTTGAGTAACTCAGGGCGCCATAACTATAGGGCGTATCGATGGCATAAAACGGGTAGGTTAGTTCAACTAAATGACTTTTGCCGTCGCTGTTGTCGGCATACTCTAAACGCCCTCGGTAGCGAGTTGATAAGATATTAGGATCATCGTAAACAAATAAATAACCATTTCGGTCACTGTCTGTTTTACGTGCAAACGATAACCGTTTGCCCCAACCAAATAAGTTAGATTCGCGAAAACCAATACTTGATTTATTTTCACCACCACTACGGCTAAAACTAAGTTCGGGCAGTAAAGTCCATAAGTCTCGAGTAATTACTGTTACATCAATATTTCCATCACAATTTTCGTCAGCAATAATTTGTGCATCATATAAATAACTTTGTTTTCTCAGTAACCGCTCAGATTCGGCCAGCGCTTTTGGATTAAAGGTATCGCCTGACTTAAACAGTAAAATACTCTTAATTACCTCAGGCTCGGTTTGTATGTGCGCCCGATTGGCAAAACGAAATAATGCATTGTTTTCAGCCTCTAGTTCAGTATTAAATACATTAAGCTGTTGCAAAGTAATGGAGGCAATTTTAGTGTTACTTTGTGCTGTGAGTGTTGGAGTTTGAGATGTAATTTGACGACGCAAATTATTTTCATGAGTTTGTGATGAGTCGTCACTAGAGCAGCTTTGGGCTAGTGGCGCTTCTTGCGCGCAAACGCTGAGCATAAACATACTCGAAATAGAAAGGCTAAAACAACTACGTGCAATCCATTTTCTATTTAACATTGATCCTCTTTAGCGCTATTTTGCAAAATAAAACACTTACCCTTAGCTTACATCATTGTTATTGATATGTAAGTAAAAGACAGATTTAGTTTTATTTTTATAGCGATTATAAGGTATTAGCTATGCATTTAAGTTAAATAAAATGTTAACGCTGCCAATAGGTTGTCGGCATCTTGTCCTTCACCATTAATCCACACACTTTGGCTGTAATGCTCAAAATTTAAATTAAATGTGTGGTTAGCATAGTTAAAACGCAGTTGATGACGATCTGCCCCAGCGGCATACTCATTAATGCTAATTTCATCGCTGTGCAAAAATAACGTTCCCCACAATTCAAAGTCTTCATCTTGCGGCAGCTCTGTCGGTTTAATAATAATACATTGATGTGTGTGATCGTATTCAAGTTCGGTCATAAGGGGCTTATTGCGTTGCTAGGTAATGTCGAATTGCGGTTAAAAACTCACCGCCATACTTGTTTAATTTAGTAAAACCAACCCCCGACACTTTTAAAAATTCACTGTCGTTAGTGGGCATAAGCTGCGCCATTTCGGCTAGCGTTTTATCGTTAAATACTACATAAGGCGGCACATCATCGGCATCGGCTAACTCTTTACGCAATGCACGCAGGCGAGCGAATAGTTTTTTATCGTAATTAAACTGCGCTAATTTATCCTGATAAACGTGTTTAGCTTGTAAGCGAGGCTCGGCCAATTGCAGCGCATATTCACCTTTTAAAATAGCGCGTGCAGCTTCAGTTAAACGCAATGAAGCGCCTTGGGTTATATCTTGGCTTAATAGCCCTTGATGAATAAGTTGGCGTAAAATACTAAGCCAAAATTCACTGCTTTTATCTTTACCTATGCCATAGGTACTAAGTTCATGGTGATTGTTATCACGAATGCGGCTAGTATTCGCGCCGCGTAATAACTCTACAATGTAACCCAATCCAAATCGTTGTTGCGCGCGATACACACATGAAAGCGCTTGCTGTGCGACTAATGTGCCATCAAAACTTTTAGGTGGATTTAAGCAAATGTCACAGTTCCCACAGGGCTCGCGTTGGTACTCACTAAAGTAGTTCAATAATATTTGACGACGACACGTTTGTGCTTCGGCAAAGCTGGCCATGGCATTAAAGCGCTGCTCTTCTACGCGGCGGCGTTGTTCATCGTCAATATCTTCAAAAAAGCGTCTAACCCGGCCTATATCGGCAGGGTCAAAATACATGATGGCCTCTGCAGCCAGCCCATCTCGTCCAGCACGGCCTGTTTCTTGGTAATAAGCTTCAATACTTTTTGGAATGTCGTAATGCAGAACAAAGCGTACGTTAGGCTTGTTAATTCCCATACCAAAGGCAACGGTGGCAACCACAATTTGAATATCGTCACGGGCAAATCCGGTTTGCACAAACTGACGTTGCTCGTTACTCATTCCCGCATGGTAAGCGGCAGCATTAAGGCCTGCATCAGCAAGCTTTTCAGCTATATCATCAACACGTTTACGACTGGTGCAATAAATAATACCACTTTGATTTTTTTGCTCTTTTAAATAACGCAGTAATTGCACCATAGGTTTAAATTTTTCTTCTATGGTGTAACGAATATTAGGGCGATCAAAACTGCCGGTATGAATGTAGGGCTGTTGTAGCTTGAGTTGCTCAACAATATCAAAGCGAGTCGCTTTATCGGCAGTGGCAGTGAGTGCCATCATAGGCACATGTGCAAAGCGTTGTTTAAGCTCATTTAAACGAAAATAATGCGGTCTAAAATCGTGACCCCAATGAGAAACACAGTGTGCTTCATCAATAGCAAACAAGCTAACATTCAAATGAGAGAGCCGTTCTAAAAAATCGCGTTGTAGCACTTTTTCAGGAGCTACATAAAGTAACTTTATCAGCCCTTGATGCAGTTGCTGATACACTAATTGTTGTTCTTCGCGAGCTAGGCTGTTATTGACATAAGCGGCCTTAACTCCCAGTGCTTGTAACTGGGTGACTTGATCTTGCATTAAAGAGATCAGCGGAGAAATAACAATGGTGACTCCCTCTAATACCAACGCGGGTATTTGGTAACACACCGATTTACCACCACCGGTGGGCAGTAATACTAATGAATCTTGGCCATTAATGGCGGCATCAATTACTGCACTTTGACCGTCGCGAAATTCACTGTAACCAAACACTTGTTTGAGTACAGTTTCGGGTTTACGCACAAGCGTATTAGGAGAAGGAGTTAGTGTATTCATCGGCGCTATTTTAGTGGTTTTTTATCAGGATGTCTTTAGCTTTCATTACTTGGTACACACATCTGTAGTGATAAACTAAAATCTGCAGGGGGTTACAATAGCCTCAAGCTGTGCTTTACTCATCGTACCACTAAAAACATAGAGAATAACAATGAATAAAGAAATGTTGATCGATCAAGTAGGGGCGCTGTTTGTTAATAACATGCCCTTTAACCAGTTTTTAAAAATAGCAGTAGAGTCACTTAGTACTGAACAAGCTAAAATATCATTTCCTTGGCAAGACGTATTAATTGGTAATCCGGCGCAAAAGATTCTTCACGGTGGAGTGATTTCTGCGGTGCTCGACAATGTAGGCGGAATGCTTGCTGCAGCAAGTGTAATAGGAAAACTAGACGATGCCGACTTACCCAGTGTGCATAAAAAGTTAGCAACACTGGGCACCATAGATTTACGTACTGATTATTTACGCCCAGGTAAAGGGGAGGTATTTATTGCCAGCGCCACACTTATTCGCTCAGGAAATAAAGTGTGCGTGTGCCGGATGGAGTTACATAACGAGCAGTCGGTACAAATAGCGTTTGGAACGGGCACGTATTTAGTTGGCTAAAAAGTGAGAGGGGGTTAAACTTACGGCCTTTTAAATCATCAAGTGGTTACTATGTCGATTGATACCGAGCAGCGAAAGGGCGCCATTTTTGCCTGCCTCGCCTTTTTTATGTGGGGCCTAGCACCCATTTATTTTAAGATGATCCAACATGTATCAGCATTTGAAATTTTAATGCATCGTGTTATTTGGTCAGTGATGTTTCTTATTTTGGTGGTAAGTGTGCTCAACTACTGGGATAAAATTAGACGCATTTTAATCCAACCTAAATTAATTCTGATGCTAGTTGTTACCTCGACCTTATTGGGATTTAACTGGGGGTTGTTTATATGGGCTATTAATAACAACCACATGCTAGATGCCAGCTTAGGCTACTATATCAATCCTTTGTTAAATGTATTACTTGGTATGGTGTTTTTAAACGAGCGTTTACGTAAGTTGCAAGGAGCTGCTGTTGCCTTGGCTTTTACAGGTGTTTTATTACAGTTAATTAGTTTTGGTTCATTTCCGGTTGTGGCATTTTCGTTAGCGACTTCTTTTGCGTTATATGGCCTATTACGTAAAAAACTACAGGTTGATGCCCTGCCTGGGATTTTAATTGAGGCATTAATATTATTACCGGTGGCACTGACCTATTGGTGGTTAATGGTGCCGACTGAAACGTCTAATTTACCAGCGAATGATTGGCTAACTAATGCGCTATTAGTAAGTGCAGGTATAGTGACTACACTGCCATTGCTGTGTTTTACCGGCGCGGCTAAGCGATTGCAATACACTACGCTTGGGTTTTTTCAGTACATAGGGCCTAGCTTAATGTTTATTTTAGCAGTGCTGTTTTATGGTGAAGTGTTTGATGCTGAGCGTGTAATTACCTTTGCGTGTATTTGGAGTGCACTGGCTATTTTTAGTTGGGATTCATACCATCAATCGCGTAAACGCAGAAAAGCAGCCATTGTCGCCTCAGGTGTGGTTTAGTTAAACTAAACCACTTTATTACGACCCGACTCTTTAGCTTTGTAGAGCTTTAAGTCGGCTTGTTTTAATAGTTCGTCAATTTGATAGGTTTCACTGTGGCTGAAGCCTATCGACAGCGTAAACTTGATTTGTGCTTGGCTAAACTCATGGCTATTAAGCTCAATAAATAATCGAAAACTGTCTAGTCGTTTTAGCGCTTCTTGCTCGGTCAGTTCAGTAAAAAATACCGCAAATTCTTCTCCGCCTAAACGGGCAACCAATTGGTTTTCAAAATATTTATTAAAGCATACAGCGAGCCCTTTAAGCACTTCATCTCCGGCATCATGGCCATAGGTATCATTAATAGCTTTAAAATGGTCAATATCAAGCATAGCTAACATGGCTGGTGCTTTTGCTTTTTTAAACTGCTTTAATGACTTGTTAGCCTCTTCAAAAAAGTAACGACGATTAGGGAGTTTAGTTAAGTAATCTGTATTGGCTTGTCGTTTTATAGTTTCGATATGCTCTAGCATATCGACGTTTTGGCTTAACCGGCAGTAAAATTCTTCACTGTTAAATGGTTTGTATAAATAGTCATTTGCTCCATTTTTTAAAAATAAGGCAGATAAATTAGACGAAGTAGCGCCTGAAATACCAATAATGGCTTTTTCGTTATTACTATAAATGCGTCTAATTTCATTACATAGCTCAATACCGCCCATATTAGGCATTTCTTTGTCGGTAATAATCACAGAAATATCGGGGGTGCTTTCAAGCTCTTTAAGCGCCTCTAGGCCATCGGCTGCTTGTAATATTTGATATTTGTGACGTGTTAATAAACTACATATGTATTGGCGTGTTGACGCAGAGTCATCAACAACCAATACTTTTACATGCTTATTGCGAGGTAGGCGGTAAAGCTGCTTCTCTAAATACTCGTAGGCTTGTTTATTGCTTTTGATGATGTAATCAATAATGGGGTATTTTTCAACGGTATCACGGGTATGCTTATCGATATTGCCTGTCATCACTATGGTAGGAATATCTGCTGCAATGGTGCATGGAACCGCTTCACCTTGTGGCGCGTCAGGTAATATAAAGTCGACCACTGCGCAAAAGTAATGGTGCTTACTTATAAGCTCTTTAGTCTCAGCCAAGGATTGAGCAATATCAACCTCGTAGCCGACTTTTTGCGCGATATGCTTTTGCACTCGCGCAATAGTAGGAGTGTCTTCAACAATAAGTATTCTGTGCGTCAAGTAACAGCCTTGTTTAAATTTTGCAAAAGTGTTTGCTTATACAAGTTGTAACTGCTAAAACGCCAAAAAGCAACTATTGTAGTGACTTATATATTGTCTGCCTCAGAATAATAATCTTGGCTTATTGGTGTTGGCCCTGAAATTTTTGAGCGTCCAAATAATGTATGGAATTTTGTTTTACAGGTTGTTAACTTTAAATATTTAACCCATGCTCGCTCAATTGGGTTACTTGGCTCTATTATGCCACTGACAGCATTTACAAATTGTTGCTGATGTTCGTTTTGTGGCTCAACTGTTTTGTTATACAGGCTTTTTAAAACAACACCGTGCTGTTCTAAAATACTTGCCTCTAACAGGGTAAAGTGTCCGCTGCGGCTAAATCCGCGTGGAAAGTTTTGGTCATCATAAAATTGACGTTGACTTACGAATGCTTGACGAAGTAGTGAAATATCATTGCTCATAGCTGTACCCTCATACCAATTATTAGCTGGAGTATGGGACATAATCGCTATTTTTTTAAACAAAAAATTTTTATCGTGAGGATAAAAAATTGGACATAGATTTATTAAAAACATTTGTTGAAGTGGTGCGTACTCGCCATTTTGGTAAAGCGGCAGAAAACCTATATATAACGCAGTCTGCGGTGAGTTTTAGAATTCGCCAATTAGAGCAGGGCTTAGGCGTAAATTTATTTATTCGTCAGCGTAATAACATTCAACTCACCGCCCCAGGTGAGCGCTTGTTACCGCATGCGCAAATGATTATTACCGGCATGCAAAGAGCCAAAGTGGATGTTGCACTTGCAGATAATATGCATAAGCAAATTAGCCTAGCAGGTACGCCTAATATTTGGGATGCATTTTTACAGTTTGGTATTACAAATATTGTATCGGCGATGCCTGGTGTATCGCTGGTGGCAGAAGTGAAAGCGCAACAAGAAAGCACTCGCTTATTGTTGGAGCGTACGCTTGATTTAGCTATTTTATTTGATCCTCCTAAAGTTGATGAACTTGTGGTTGAACGTATTTGTGAACTGCCTATTATTCCGGTGAGTGGTTACGATACGGCAATCAGTGATAACTTTTTTGATAATCAATATGTGTATGTTGATTGGGGAACCACGTTTTCTCTTTGGCATGCGCGTCAGTTTACCGGTAAAACACCGCCTTATTTTAGAACCAGTACAGGGCGTATAGCGCTTGATTTAATACTGCAATGTGGCGGTAGTGCGTTTATTCCACAGGTATTAGTTAAAGATCATTTAGAAAAAGGCGAACTTTTTCATGTAAAAGGGGTAGAAAATACCTCAAGAGATGTATTTGTTGCCTATCATAGAGATAACGAACAGAAAGAGTTGATAGAAACCTTGGTTAATTTGTTGTCGCAAATGACACCGAGTTTATTGAAACAAAGTAAGTAGTCGGTAGGCAGTTTATTTTACATGTTATTTTGATTTCAGATTTAATGCAGTTTTATTAACTTAAAAAGACAAAAATGTGTCCTTTGTAATATTTTTGTCATTTAGTGGTGACACACTGCTGCTGTTTTAAAAATTAGTCTATTGTGATTATCGAGGAAATAACATGAAATTTGCAAAATCGAGCTTATGCTTAGCCCTACTTAGTGGTTTATCTTTTAATGCACTTGCAGAGGTAGATATTTACGGTAAAGCAAATGTAACCGTTCAATCATCTGACGATGGTGAAGGATCGTTTACTGAAATTAAAAGTAATGCATCTCGTTTCGGACTTAAAGGGTCTGAAAAAATTTCAGACGGTTTAGAAGCGGTTTATAAGTTTGAATTTCAGGTTGATGTGTCTGATGCCGATTCTAAAGGTGATGACGACAATATTTCAGCGCGTAATCAATATGTGGGCTTTAAAGGCGGATTTGGTCAGGTTGTGATAGGCCGCAACGACACCGCGCTTAAGCAAGCGCAGGGGAAACTAGATCTTTTCAACGATCTTGAAGGTGATATAAAAAATACCTTTAAAGGTGAAAATCGTTTAGGTAACTCAGTATCTTATGCTTCAAACTCATATGAAGGTTTTAAAGTATTAGCGTCATTTATTGCAGAAGACGACGTAGATGCCAAAAATGGCTACTCAGTGGCGTTAACTTACGGTGATGCAGGCCTTAAAAAGAGCGCAGTATATGCTGCCATTGCTGCTGATAGCGAAGTAAATGGTTACGATGTAGTGCGTGCAACAGTTCAAGGTAAAATTGAAGATTTTAGACTTGGCGCAATGTACCAAACACAAGAAAAAGTAGATGGCAGCGCTGAGGCTGACGGTTACTTAGTGAATGCAGCTTACCTTATGGGTAGCAACACTTTCAAAGTGCAATACCAAACAATGGATTTTGATGACAGCGATGATAAAAGCGCGGTATCGGTAGGTGTTGACCATAAGCTAAACAAAAACCTTAAAGTATTTGGCTTTTACTCAAGCTTTGATATGGACAACAATGTTGACCAAGATTACCTAGGTTTAGGTATGGAATATAAGTTTTAACTAAACCTTAGTTAAAACACTCCCTTTTAACCGCACTCAGTTGAGTGCGGTTTTTTTTTGCTTTAAATTATTTACTTATCTGCGCATAATAGCCAAGCATTTGGAATGAGGTGTAACTCCTCAACTATTCCCGTAACTGTGATCAGTTTTACTGTAAGTCAGATACAAATGCCTTAAAACTTCATATAACGAGCGGGTTAACTCATTTTCTTTTGGTACATATTAGTACTGAGTGTGGGTGTTTCCCTGCCTAGGATAATTTTTTGCACACTCACACCTCTTTAAACTTACCGCTTTTAACCGTTAACAACGTTTCTTGGCGAGTGGACAATACATTAATTCTTAAGCACATTAATGTGAGCATTGAGCGTGGTAAATTTATTGGTTTAATTGGCCCTAATGGAGCAGGAAAGTCGAGTTTACTGCGGTGCTTATATCGATTTAATAAGCCATCAGCGGGCGACGTTAAATTTAACGATACCGATATTTGGCAGCTAAAAAGCGAAGACTATGCTAAGCAAGTTGCGGTAGTGCTACAAGAAACACCGTCGCAATTTAATCTCTCGTTATTCGATGTTGTAGCTCTAGGGCTTACCCCACATAAAACGCTATTCAGCTCGACCACCCAAGCAGATAAACAAAAAATAGCGCAGGCTATTAGTCGTGTTGGGCTTGAATCTCATAGCAATCAGTCATTTGACTCACTATCTGGCGGTGAAAAGCAACGAGCGCTTATTGCCAGAGCGATTGTGCAGCAACCACAGCTACTCATTATGGATGAACCCACAAGCCACCTTGATGTTAAATATCAAATTCAATTAATGGAGCTGGCTAAATCTTTGGGCATTACTGTGTTTGCTTCATTTCATGATTTAAATTTAGCGGCAGCCATGTGCGATGAGTTAGTGGTTATTAAAAACGGAGAAATCGCTAGCGCGGGAAAGCCTAATGGGGTGATCACCGAGCAAATGCTTGATGAGGTTTTTGGTGTTTGCGCGCAAGTTAATACTCACCCTCAAACAGCGTCCAATGGCGAGTCTATTCCCCATATTACCTATTATTATGGATACCAATAACATGGCGATTATGTCTAACCATGGTGTGGCGTTAATTATTGCACTGCTATGCGCTGTATTTAGTTTATTTGTGGCATTGAGCTTTGGTGCTGCCCCTACCTCGCTCGCAGATGTATACCATAGCTTAACTTTTTCAAGCGAGGCCTCATTTACCAGCCGCATTATTATTGAATTAAGAATGCCACGTACGTTATTGGCTTTTTTGGCCGGCAGCGGTTTAGCGATTGCTGGATTGATATTACAAACAGTTACTCGTAATCCATTGGCTGACCCTTATTTGTTTGGTATTTCGTCGGGAGCATCATTAGGAGTCGTAGTATTAATGGCTTTTGTTGGAATAGGCGCAGGCATTGCGCTATCAGCAGCAGCCTTAATTGGCAGTTTAGTAGCAATGGGGTTATTAATTTTAATTGCTGGCAGTCAACGCAACGCCCAAGTTGAGTCGATGTTATTGGCTGGGGTGGCCTTATCATTTTTATTTAGCGCCTTTACCAGTTTGTTACTTTATTGGAGCGATCCACAGGCCGTCGCGGCTATTTTATTTTGGACTTTGGGAAGTTTTGCTAGGGCGCAATGGCCGTCACTGTTATTACCTGCCTTGGTCATCATTACATGTACAGTCATTATGTTAGGTTTTAGACGCCAACTTAATGCCATGTTGTTAGGTGATGAAAGCGCAACAACGCTTGGTGTACGGGTGCATCGCTTTCGAATTTTAATGCTTATTTTAAGCTCATTGATCACAGCCGTATTGGTTGCTATGTGTGGCGGAATTGGCTTTGTTGGCTTAATGGTGCCGCACATAGTGCGCTTTTTTATCTCTCAAGGCAGCAGCGTTGGATTATTAATGACCGGATTAGTCGGGGGCATATTTATGGTATGGGTCGATGTACTGGCACGTTCATTACTCGCTAACCAAGAGCTGCCAATAGGGGTGATCACGGCGGCTATTGGTAGTCTATTCTTTTTAAGTATCTTGTATTTTCGTAAGCGCCAGCTGGTGGGTAAATAATGAAAACATTAATGGTACAAGGTACCACCTCCGATGCGGGTAAAAGCACCTTAGTGGCAGCACTTTGCAGAGTGTTTGCTAACCAAGGGGTTAATGTTGCACCGTTTAAACCACAAAATATGGCACTTAATAGCGCCGTAACGCACGATGGTGGCGAAATTGGCAGAGCCCAAGCATTACAAGCCATAGCCGCAAAAGTTGAACCTGAAATCGACTTTAACCCTATATTACTCAAACCCAATAGTGATACCGGCGCACAAGTTATTATTCATGGTAGAGCTATCAGCAATATGGAAGCCGATGCTTACCATGACTACAAAAAAGTGGCTATGGATGCGGTATTAACCTCGCATAAGCGTTTAGCTAAACGCTTTGATTTATTACTGGTAGAAGGGGCTGGCAGCCCAGCCGAAATTAATTTACGCGCAAACGATATTGCAAATATGGGGTACGCCGAGCAAGTGGATTGCCCTGTTATTATTATTGCCGATATTGATAAAGGAGGAGTATTTGCGCACTTAGTCGGGACTTTGGCGTTATTAAGCGAGTCTGAGCAAGCACGAGTAAAAGGCTTTGTGATTAACCGTTTTCGTGGTGATATTAGTTTATTACAAGGTGGGCTAGATTGGCTCGAGGAGTACACCGGTAAACCTGTATTAGGGGTATTACCTTACTTGCACGATTTAGCACTTGATGCAGAAGATGCTGTGGCCATAGATAATAATGTGACCGATGCCAGTATAAATATTGCTGTACTGTTATTGCCACATATTAGTAACCATACCGATTTTGATGCTCTGCGATTACACCCGAATATAAATATAACCTACGTGCGCCATACACAAGCAATTCCTGCTGTTGATTTAATTATTGTACCTGGCAGTAAAAATGTACTCAGCGATCTCGCGTTTTTAAAAAATGAAGGCTGGGATCAGCAAATTAAGCGCCATCTACGTTATGGTGGCAAAGTATTGGGTATTTGCGGTGGTATGCAAATGCTGGGTAACACTATCAGTGATCCAAATGGGGTGGAGTCATCGTTGGGGCAAGTGACGGGTTTAGCGCTTAGCGATTTTGATACGCTATTGGGTGAGCAAAAAGTGTTAAGCCGAGTGAGCGCAGTGCTTAATTTAAATGAGCAACAGGTTGCATGTGATGGCTACGAAATACATGCAGGTATTAGTCAAGGAAAGGCGCTCTACAAGCCACTCATTCGCTTTAATAAACACCCCAATGACTTTAAAACCGATGGTTTTGTGAGTGACGATAATGCCATTGCTGGTACCTATTTACATGGCTTGTTTGATAGCCCTGCAGCCACAGAGCAGCTGTTAAAGTGGGTGAAACCAGAAAGTGCAATTAGTGCGATTAGTATAAATGAGCATCGTGAACGCCAATTAGAATGCCTAGCTGATATGTGTAAAGCGCATTTAAATATTGAACAAATTATTAAAATTTATCAAGGACATAACAATGACTGAATCAACTAACGACAAGCACCAACAGCGCCAACAAAAAGTAAAAGAACAGGTTGATGCGCGAGTAGCCGCAGCGCAACGAGAAAAAGGCATTTTTCAGGTTATTACTGGTAACGGTAAAGGCAAATCGACTTCTGGCTTTGGTGTGGTTGCACGCTGTGTTGGGCACGGCAAAAAAGCTGCGGTATGTCAGTTTATTAAAGGCACATGGGAGTGTGGTGAGCGTAATTTACTGCAAGGTGCTGGGGTTGAATTTGCTGTTATGAACACCGGGTTTACGTGGGATACGCAAAATAAAGAGGCCGATACCGCGGCAGCGCAAGCAACATGGCAAGAGTCAAAGCGGATGCTAAGCGACAGCAGTATCGATGTGGTATTACTCGATGAACTCACCTATATGGTGACCTATGGTTATATCGACCTTGAAGAAGTGGTTGTTGCTGTAAATAATAGACCGCCTATGCAATCGGTAATTATTACTGGTCGTGCTGCGCATCGCACCTTAATAGAGCTTGCCGATACGGTAAGTGAAGTACGTAATGTAAAACATGCGTTTGAGTCGGGCGTAAAAGCATTGAAAGGCTTTGATTACTAATGTTAAAGCGTATTGTTTTTGGGCTGTTATTGTTTGCTGTTAATGTACCTCAAGCCCTAGCTGACAAGCCGCTTCGTATAGTGGCTTTAGCACCACACATAGTTGAAAATTTATATGCTATTGGGGCGGGTGATTTAATAGTGGGCACGCTGGATTACGCAGATTACCCGCAAGAGGCGACTAAAATTGAGCGTATTGGTGGCTACAATGGCATTTCTATTGAAAAGTTACTCATGCTAAAACCTGACATGGTGATTGCGTGGAAAAGTGGTAATCAGGCTGAAGATTTAGCACAAATAAAGCGTTTAGGAATTGAATTATATTTAAGTGATCCAAGTTCTATTGAAGGGGTTGCCTCGGAAATACTAAAACTAGGTCAAATAACGGGTCATATTGAGCAAAGTAAAAAAGTAGCCGAGACATTTACGGCCAAGCTCAACGCAATTAAAGTTACACAGAAAGATAAAACCACGCTTACTGGGTTTTATCAGTTGTGGCCTGAGCCTATGATGACTGTATCAAAAAAGACATGGATCAATCAGTTAATCGAAACTTGCCAAGTAACCAATGTATTTGCAAACAGCGACACAGATTACCCACAAATTAGCATCGAAAACGTGATAGTTACTAAGCCACAAGTTATTATTATTCCTGATGAAAAATCAAAAAGGATAATACCCACAGTTAATTGGCAGCAGTGGCCTGAAATTCCTGCGGTAAAGTATGAGCAGTTTATTAGCGTCAATGCTGATTTATTACATCGGTTTACCCCCAGAATGTTGGATGGATTAGCGCAGATGTGTGACAAAGTAGATATATCTAGAGAATTTATTAAGAGTCAATTATGAGCAACTGGTCATCTTTTTTAAACCATGAACTTAGCCAAACATATATGCAGCAAACCCTTGAATATATTGCGAGTAAACGAGCTGAAGGCACTGCTGTATATCCGCCAAAATCACAGGTGTTTAGCGCATTTGATGCAACTCCACTTAGCGACATTAAAGTGGTTATATTAGGTCAAGACCCTTACCATGGAGAAGGGCAAGCGCATGGTTTGTGTTTTTCAGTATTGCCTGAGGTTAAAAAGCTCCCGCCTTCGCTTAAAAACATTTATAAAGAGTTAGTAACTGATATTAATGGCTTTACCACGCCAGAACACGGCTATTTACAAGGCTGGGCAGAGCAAGGTGTATTTTTACTCAATACTGTATTAACCGTAGAGCAAGGGCAAGCCCATTCCCATAAACACTTAGGTTGGGAGCAATTTACCGATAATGTGATTGCTCATATAAATGAACACTGCCAAGGTGTGGTGTTTATTTTATGGGGCGCACATGCACAAAAAAAAGGTAAAAGTATTGATCGCCAGCGCCATCATGTATTGGCAGGGCCTCATCCTTCGCCGCTTTCAGCGCATCGCGGCTTTTTTGGTTGCCAGCACTTTTCCAAAACCAATGAACTGTTAATAGCGCAAGGGGCGCAGCCCATTAATTGGCAGGTATAGGGTAATTAAAAAAGGCTTTCATTTATGAAAGCCTTTTTAGTTGCTTATGTTGGTTAAAACTCTAACTCATCAATAGCAACACTATCTGCAAAATAGTCAAGCTCCTGTAGTTCTTTACGCAAACGTTGCTTATCTTTTATTGCTTCTATTTCGCGCCATTTTCTTTTTTTATTTTTTTGAGAGGTTTTTTTCGATGTATCAGAACCTTCTAATATCTCTATTATTTCGTTTAGGCTATCCATTGATTATCTCCTATTGACCACTTTTTGAACCTCGGCAGTATCTATACCATAGCTATTAATAAAATAGAATATAAATGTGACGAAACTGTTACTAACGGGTGGTATTTTGATGAAGATCAATGAGAACAGCACTTAAATGGGGACAAGGCGAGTATTTAAAATAAAATTGCAGGTATAAAAAACGCCGCAATAAGCGACGTTTTTAAACTCTTAAAACAGCGGTTAGTTACATCGCTTTAAAGCGTGCTTCTAATTGTTCCTGTGCATCTGCAAATGAGCGAATACCTTCAGCGAGTTTTTCAGTCGCCATGGCATCTTGGTTATGTAACCAACGGAACTGTGTTTCGCTAAGAGGCTCAGGTTTTGGCTCTTTAGTAATATCACTTGCTAGCAAGTATTCTTCAGCACCTTCTAAATTACCCAAATCTTCTAAAAGATTAGGGCTAATTGTTAGCTTATCGCATCCTGTAAGTGCAATAATTTCACCGGTATTACGAAAGCTTGCGCCCATAACTACGGTTTTGTAGTCGTGACGTTTGTAAAACTCAAAAATGCTACGTACAGATTGCACACCTGGATCTTGAAGCGGATCAGTTGGTTTTTCCATACCGTTTGCCACGTGCCAATCTAAAATACGGCCAACAAATGGAGAGATTAAAAATACGTTTGCATCAGCACAAGCGCGCGCTTGGGCATCGCTGAATAATAAAGTAAGGTTACACTTAGTGCCTTCTTTTTCTAATTGCTCAGCCGCTTTAATACCTTCCCACGTTGACGCTATTTTAATTAAAATTTTGTCTTTGCTTACGCCTTCTTTTTCGTAAAGGCTCAATAGCGTGTGTGCTTTATTAATTGTTGCTTGGGTATCAAATGATAAACGTGCATCAACTTCGGTAGAAATATAACCCGGTACAATTTCACTAATTTCTTTACCAAGTAATACTGCAAAATAATCACAAGCCAGCTCTAGCTGTTTTGCAGGCTGCTGCTCTGTTTCTTTTGCATACTGCCATGCTTTATCTAGATAAGGTTTGTAAGCTTCAATCTCGCTCGCTTTTAAAAGTAGCGATGGATTGGTAGTCGCATCTTCAGGTTGATGTTTTTTTATGGCTTCTATATCGCCCGTGTCGGCCACGATAGAAGAATGTTGTTTAAGCCTTTGTAGAGCGCTAGTCATTTGCTTTTCCTCATTCCAAGCAAGTTAAAAGAAAATCTAAACTACCTTAATATAGCTATACTGCAACAGTGTGACAATGCTTGATAGGTCTTATGTCCTTATCAATAAAAAAACGGTAACGGTTGAGTTTTAGGTAGGATAATTTTAAACAAAACGTGCTTTTCGTTTCATTTAATGTTGAAATTGACATTAAATAATTTACAAGTCAATAGCTAACTATGATCACTGTTATTTCACCAGCAAAGAATCTTGATTACGACACGCCACCCGCAACAGATAAGTTCACTCAACCTGAATTACTTGAGCACAGCGAAGCGCTCATGAAAGTATGCCGTGAACTAACTCCTGCGCAAATTGGCAGTTTAATGAAAATTAGCGATAAACTCGCAGGCCTCAACGCAGCGCGTTTTAGTGAGTGGGCACAACCATTCACTACCGATAATGCTAAACAGGCCGTGCTTGCCTTTAACGGCGATGTATACGGGGGGTTAGATGCTAATACCCTCACTACTAAGCAGCTTGATTACGCTCAAGACCATTTACGTATACTTTCGGGATTATACGGAGTATTAAAGCCGCTTGATTTAATGCAGGCTTATCGCTTAGAAATGGGTACAAAACTTGAAAATAGCCGAGGTAAAAACTTATATGAGTTTTGGGGCAGTGTTATTGCTAATAAACTTAACGACGTATTAGCGGCACAAGATGCACAATACTTAGTAAATCTAGCCTCTAACGAATACTTTAAAGCAGTAGATAAAAAAACGCTTAACGCACACATTATTACACCACACTTTAAAGACTGTAAAAACGGCCAATATAAAGTGATTAGCTTTTACGCTAAAAAAGCGCGCGGCATGATGGCACGCTACATCATTGAAAATCAAGTGACTCAATTAAGCCAACTCAAAGAGTTTACTGTGGCCGGCTATTACTTTAGCCCAGAGGCAACCACCAAAGAACTTGAACCGGTATTTTTACGCGAAGAGCAAAACTAACACATCGTTTAAAGTATTTAATAAGCCATGCATTGCATGGCTTTTTTATACTGGCGTTATTTTTGCAAACCTTAGATTACTAACCCTAACTAAGGTATAAAATAAATGCTCTCAATTCCCTCAATTACAGAAGCCGAAAAGTTGATAGAAGAAAAGCTCGGCGGTTGGTTTGATGTAGTTATAAGTCATATCCCAAACTTTATCGTTGCAGTAATTATTGCCATTCTATTTTCATTTATTGCCCGTTTAGCAGGCAAAGGAATGAAAAATGTTTTACGTCGCTCGCTCGACTCTACGCAAATTGCCGATTTAATGGCCTCAATATTTAAAGTTATTGTACTGAGTGTGGGGGTATTTATTGCCCTTGATTTTATGGGCTTAAAAAGTACCGTCACTTCTCTGCTTGCTGGTGCAGGTATTGTTGGTCTTGCCATTGGTTTTGCTTTTCAAGATATGACCGAAAACCTGATAGCGGGTATAGCCATGGGAATTCGTAAACCGTTTAAAGCGGGTGATGTCATAGAAACCGATAATGTGTTTGGTTCGGTACATTCAATAAACTTGCGCAACACACTAATAGAGAGCTTTTACGGGCAATTGATACTGGTACCTAATAAAATACTATTTAGAAATGTACTGCGTAATTACAGCACCTTAGGGGTAAGACGAATAGAAGTGCCGGTGGGTATTTCTTACGCTGACGACATAGAAAAAGCCAGTGAGGTCATCGTCGACAAAATTAACCAATTTGACTTTGTGATCCGCAAAAATGAAACCGCTGTTTATGCCGAAGGCTTTGGTGATAGCAGTATAAACTTGTTGGTGTGGTTTTGGATCAAATACCCTGGTGAGCCTGATTTTATGACGGTGCGTCACAAAGGAGTTGTGGCTGTAAAGCAAGCACTTGATGCCGCTGATATTAGTATTCCGTTTCCTATTCGTACGTTGGATTTTGGTATTAAAGGCGGTGAAAAACTCGATGCCATGATAAGCGATAAAATAAGTCAGCAGTCAGCAAATAAAGAGGGTGACAATAATACTGATGCAAGCCAAGGTGAGTAAATAATTTAAAACCCCGAAGGTAAAAGCATTGGGAAATAGTTACTGACTATCAGCGCGTTTTTACAAAGTAAAACGCGCTTTTTATAATAAATAATATAAGGGTCTGTTGACCTTTGCGGATTAAAATTAGTTCAAACTAAGAGCTATTTAATCGCGACGCGAGGTTTGTTGCCTAGTGGGCTCGATAACTGCTCCTGCGTTATTCTACTGGCTTACATCCATGTAATAATAAGTAAAAACCGAGCAAAGCTTCCGTGTCCAGCTCGCGCTCCTTACCACCATCCATGTAGCCAACAAAGAGTAAATGTCCCTGGGCAGAACCCTTGGCTAAATACCAAACAGACTACTGCAAATTCAACCTTGAAAGAACAACAGACCCAATTGATAATCTGAAGTAATTAAAGCCTTGCGCTAACTGCCTTAAAAGCATCTCAATTATAAAACTATATCGATAAGGTTTCTCATCTCAAAATAGATTATTTAATCAACCGAACTAGAGCCCAAGCTTGGTGTAAGCTCTTTATAATAAGTGTCTATAAACAAAGGTTTCAAAAGTATAAGCAGCTGCAATGAGCGTCGCGATTGGTGCGTAAACTAAAAGGCTTTTAATTAAGTATTTAAACTGGCTTGGGAATATGCTCTGCAGTGAATTATATTGTGCAAACCATAAAAAAGCGCCGCTTGTGTTGGAGAAACAAGCAGCGCTGAGGGATAAGTTAAGTGTATAAGTTAAGAAAAAGTTGTATTAAATGACACTAATTTTGTTATGAATGATTTTAACCCCATCCATATTTTCTAAAAACTTTTGTGCGAGAGCGCGTTCAAAACCGTTATTGGCTTCACCTTTAAGTTCAACGTCACCGTCATTAACGTGTACGTTTAGTTTTTCTAACTTTAAATTTGGGTTAGTGCGCAATTCATGAGTAATAGATTGTTGTAAATTAGGTTGTGTAGCCACACTGCTAACTACAGCTAAATGCGTTGCTGCACTGACTTTAAAAGCAGAGACTAATAAAAATAAACAACAAAACGAAATAAAACCGATAGTAAATTTAATGCGACTCATAACTATATCCTTAGTGTGTTACTAAAAAACAACGCCATTACTCGGCGTTTTAATACTCGTATATTCGATAGGGTTACAAGTTTCATTCCAAGATTAACTATTTGAAATAACTTACTATTTTATTAATTAGTTATTCAGCTAAGTATTTTTTACATATTACTATGAATAGCTTACTCACTGTTTTTAAGCCACAAAAAAGCCGACAAACGTCGGCTCAATTAAATGTGTTAAAGCTAAAGCTATTTTTTCTTTTTAGCTTTGGCTTTTTTCTTTGCTTTCATTTTTACTGGATCTTTACGCTTTTTAACCGGTGGCTTGGCTTCTTTATGCTTTGGCTCTAATCCTTTAAATACACGGCGTTTTAGCTTTTGCTCTATGTAACGTTCTACTTTGTAAAGTATGCCAATGTCGTGCGCTTCAATGAGTGAAATTGCAATACCTTTTTTACCCGCGCGACCTGTACGGCCAATACGGTGTACGTATACATCTGCAGTGCGAGGCATATCAAAATTAATTACGTGGCTTATATCAGCTACATCAATACCGCGGGCCGCTACATCGGTAGCGACTAAAATACGGGTTTTGCCACTGTGGAAGTTTTCCATGGCTTTCATGCGTTTGTCTTGTGGCATTTCACCACGTAACCACGCAGCTTTTACGCCGTTATTAGTAAGCTCACCAATTAGGGTTTCAAGGCGCTCACGGGTTTTTACAAACACAATCGCTTTACTTACATCAGGGCCATTTAAGGTGTTAACTAATAGCTCTAGTTTATGGCGGTAGTCGTCGGCTAAATGAACCCATTGATGAATTTTAGCTTTTTCTTTGCGTGATGATTCGGCTTCAAGTAGCGCGGGATCGTTTAAAATACGCTCTGCAAATAATTCTACGCTGTCACCTTCAAGAGTAGCTGAGAATAAAAAGCACTGACGACGGTTTTTAGCTTCATCACAAATGCGCAGCATTTCTTTACGAAAACCCATGTCGAGCATGCGGTCGGCTTCATCAAGAATGAGCATTTCTACGTTTTCTGCATGGAAGTTTTCGGTTTCTAAATATTCCATTAAACGCCCAGGTGTGGCGATTAAAATGTCATTATTATTTTCAAAAATTTCTTTGTGTGTACCGTAGTTTATACCGCCGGTAACCACCCCAATTTTTAACTGGGTTTGTTTTGCAAGTAACTCACATTGTTCATGAATTTGATAAGCAAGCTCGCGCGTTGGGGTCATAATTAATACCCGTGCAAAACCCGGATCACGACGTGGGAAATCCATTAAATATTGAATTGCCGGAATTAAAAATGCCGCCGTTTTACCCGTACCTGTTGGTGCCGACGCTAAAATATCGCGTCCTTGCAACGCCTCAGGAATGGCTTGTTGTTGAATGCTAGTGGGGGTTTCATAGCCCATTTTATTAATAGCATTGAGTAGCTTATCATCAAGATCAAATTCAGAAAATTGCATAGAGTGTCAAAAATAGGGGACAATTGCCGTTAATTATACGCACTTAAACCTGCTTGGTGAATGAAAAGGTGAAAAAATGTCTGGTTTTGCATTTAAACAATTTAAGGTTGAGCACGACCAGTGCGCCATGAAGGTCTCTACCGATGGTATTTTACTGGGCGCATGGGCTGATTTAAGCCACGCAAATACGTTACTTGATATAGGAACAGGTACAGGGTTACTGGCTCTAATGTGTAAGCAACGAGCGCCACATTTAAAGGTGAGCGCGGTTGAAGTTGATGAAGCCGCCTACCAACAGGCTTTACAAAATTGCCAGCAAAGCCCTTGGCCGGATATTAGTATTTACCATCAGCCTATTCAGCAGTTTGAGGCTGCAGGTTTATTTGATTGTGTTATAGCTAATCCGCCTTATTTTAATCACAGTTTAAAAGGTGATAATGCAGCGCGAAATACCGCTCGCCATACCGATGGTTTAAGCTTTGCAGAACTGCTTGGTGCGTTTAGGCAACTAAGTCATCAACATTCGCGTTTTAATCTTATTTTACCCACTACTGAGGCGCAGTTATTTATAACATTAGCACAGCAGCAAGGGCTGTATTTAAATCGTCACTGCCAAGTACAAGCTATGCCAAATAAGCCCTTTAGCCGCAGTTTGATGACTTTTAGTTATGATGATGGCGAAGTAAGTAAAAGCACCCTATGCATAAGGGAGTTAAGTAATGCTTACAGTCAAGACTACATTGCACTGTGCAAGGCGTTTTATTTAAATATGTAATACCACGCTGTATGCCTAAAGCATTTTTACGTAGAGTGTTTTATAAAGGATTGTTAGTATGGCGCCATTATTGACTCATGTTTAAAGTAATCTGATGAATTTATTAACTAAAAAAACAAAAAAAATACTATTACTAGCCCTTTTAGCGGGCAGCTTATTTAACACCTCTGAGGTTTTTGCTAACCCCACACCGGTTGGGCTTTGGAAAACTATTAACGAAGAGACTAACGAGGCTAAGTCGTACGTGCGCATTACTGAGCAAGATGGCGTGCTGACTGGAAAAATTGAAAAAATACTCAATAAAGCCAAGCAAGATGCACTTTGCACCGAGTGTGATGGTGATAAAAAGAATCAGCCTATGTTGGGGATGACCATTATTGAAGATGTGACCTATGCGGGTGACGGTAGTTGGGAAGACGGTGAAATACTCGACCCAAATAATGGTAAAACCTACAGCGTGCGTTTAACACCGCAGCAAAATGGCGAAAAACTAGAAGTGCGCGGTTATGTGGGCTTTTTTTACCGTAACCAATACTGGTTAAAAGTAGAATAGTTAAGAATTAAAAAGCGCTGCATGGCAGCGCTCTTTGCAATAGTGAGTTATAGGGTTTCAGCGTACTCTGTCATCACTTGTTCTACCCACGTGGCAATACGCTCGTCGCTTAGCTCGTACTGACTATCTTCGTCTAATGCTAAACCTACAAACTGTTTACCGTCTTCGGTAAGTGCTTTTGATGTTTCAAATTCGTAATTACTGTCGTTCGGCCAAAAGCCTAATTGAGTAATGGCTTGGGCATTTATTTCGTCGTGAAGCATGCCTAATGCGTCTTGAAACCACTGGCCATACCCTTGCTGATCGCCCATGCCAAATAAGGCTATAGTTTTACCATTTAGGTCAACGTCTTTTATGTCGTCCCACTTTGATTCCCAATCTTCTTGAATTTCGCCAAAGTCCCACGTAGAAATACCAAAAATGATAAAGTCATATTGCTCAGCGTTTTTAAGCGGCTCGTCTTTAATATTATGTAAGCTGACAATGTCGGCGCCAATAATATCGCGTATTTTTTCTGCCGCCATTTCGGTATAGCAGGTAGTAGAACCAAAAAATAAACCAATCTGCATCGTATTTATCACTGTGTAATTGCCTGTTATGATAGGCTCAAGTTTACCGTAAGGTATTTTTAATTGATACCTTCTCCCGTGGTATTACCAACATGAGATCACAACGTGACAACGCTATCTGACGATTTACCTGAACAAAATACTGAGCTAAGCAGCAATAGCGACTTTTTAGAAACCTTTTTAGATAGCCTCTATTTAGAGCAAGGCGTAAGTGAAAACACACTGAGCGCTTATCGCAGTGACTTAGATAAGTTTTGCCAATTTTTAAAAGGCGAAAGCTTAATGACGGTAACCAGTCTAGATGTTGAAAGTTACCTAGCACACCGCGTTGATTTAGGGCTAAAACCACGCAGCACTGCGCGAAGTATTAGTGCATTAAAACGTTTTTATCAGTACTTTGTGCGTGAAAAAATAATTAGCGACTCACCTATGGTCAATATTGCTCAGCCAAAGGCAGGGCAGTCGTTACCAAAAACGCTATCTGAGGCCGAAGTAGAAGCGTTATTAAGTGCGCCCAACATTGAAGAGCCAATGGGGCTGCGCGATAAAGCCATGCTGGAGTTACTGTATGCAACAGGCCTGCGGGTAACTGAGCTGGTGGGGCTTAGAATGGAGCAAATAAATTTGCGCCAAGCTGTGGTGTTTGTAAAAGGTAAGGGAAACAAAGAGCGGCTAGTGCCTTTAGGTGAAGAAGCTATGTATTGGCTCGAGCAGTTTTTAAAGCTCGGGCGCGCACAAATGATAAAACACGCCACCGATTTTGTATTTCCCTCTAAACGAGGGGTAGGCATGACACGACAAACTTTTTGGCATCGGATTAAACACTATGCTATTTTGGCATCTGTTGAGTCGCCGCTATCACCCCATACCTTGCGACATGCATTTGCAACGCATTTATTAAATCATGGGGCTGACTTGCGTGTGGTGCAGATGATGCTTGGCCACAGCGACCTATCAACTACCCAAATTTATACGCATGTAGCGAATGAGCGATTAAAATCGGTGCATGCTGAGCATCACCCTCGTGCTTAAGCGAATTTTTTTGTCACTAAGCCGGTCATATAGACACGATAAGATAAGTATTTTTAGGATAGAGAACCCGTTATGAAAAAATTAATGTTAGCAGGTGCCATGTTGTGCACTAGTTTGAGCGCTTTTGCTAATAGCGTTGCAGTCACTCTGGATGCTACAGATCCTATCGTGACGAAATTTGCCGCGCTAGGGGTGACCGTTAAACAAATTAATCCAAGCCCCGTTGCAGGCTTAAAAGAATTGATCACCAATAAAGGTGTGCTGTATGCAAGTCCTGACGGTCAATTTTTAATGCAAGGTACGCTAATCGATTTAAACAACCGTAGTAACTTAACCGAGCAAGCACTTAATGGTGTTCGCCAATCAGGGTTAAAAGAATACGAAGACTCAATGATTGTTTACAAAGCACCTGAAGAGAAGCACAGCATTACTGTATTTACCGATATTAGCTGTGGTTACTGTCGTAAATTACACCGTGAACTAGATGACTTACTTGATGCGGGTATTACCGTTAAGTATTTAGCATTTCCACGCGGCGGTCTGCAAGGATCTGGTTACGCTGATTTAATGAATGTATGGTGTGCGAAAGATCAGCAAGAAGCATTAACTGAAGCTAAATCGGGTGCAGATACCCAAATTGTTAAAGGCTGTAGCGCACCTGTTGCTGAGCATTATCAGTTAGGCCAGAGTTTTGGTATTAGCGGTACACCGGCTATTATTTTAGAAGATGGCACGATGATCCCAGGTTATCAGCCTGCTGCGGCATTAAGCGCAGCGCTTGAGGCTAACAAAGCGGGCTAAGCAATACCACGAGTATGTGTTTAAAAAGGCCTTAATGGCCTTTTTTTGTCTTATATCATGAACATCATAAGTTAAAAACTAGCATGAAAAAAATGATCATTGCGCGAGAACCCGTTGACGACTCTCATCTGCCGAGCCATCTTCACCCTGTTATTAAGCAAATTTATGCCACGCGAAATGTTTCCCATGCCGATGAGCTAAACAATAGCGCAGCTACACTCCACGACTTCAAACTTTTTAAAGATATAGACAAAGCCAGCCAACTGTTAATTGAAGCCCTACACGCACAAAGCAAAATACTTATTGTGGGCGACTTTGACGCCGATGGCGCAACCAGCACCGCCACCTTAATGCAAGGGCTGGCCATGTTTGGCTTTACCCACTTAGATTACTTAGTACCAGACCGCTTTAGTTTAGGGTACGGTTTAAGCCCAGCATTGGCTGAGCAAATAGTGACGATGCAGCCCGATTTAGTGATCACCGTCGATAACGGGATTTCGTGTATCGCAGGCATTGATATTGTTAAAGCCGCAGGCATTAAAGTGCTGGTAACAGATCACCACTTGCAGGGTGAACAACTGCCTAACGCCGATGCTATTGTTAACCCTAACCGCCACGATTGTGATTTTCCCTCTAAGTCGATAGCCGGTGTTGGTGTGGCATTTTATTTACTCATTGCCCTGAGAAGTGCACTGCGTGAACAAGGCTACTTTAACCAACATCCTATGCCGAATATTGCTGATTTGCTTGATATTGTAGCGCTAGGTACGGTGGCCGATGTGGTGGCACTGGATGCAAATAACCGTACGTTAGTACATCAAGGCTTGGCACGTATTCGCAGTGGAAAAACTCGCCCAGGCATTACCGCACTGATTGAAGTGGCTAATCGCAATGCCGCGCGCTTGAGCGCCAGTGACTTTGGTTTTTCGCTTGCACCACGCTTAAATGCAGCAGGGCGCTTAGACGACATGAGTCTAGGCATAGCGTGTTTACTTAGCAACGACATAAATCAAGCAAGGCGCATAGCTGGCGAGCTTGATAGTTTAAACTTTGCCAGACGTGAAATAGAGCAAGGCATGCAAGTAGAAGCGCAAGCGGTGCTCGATAGGCTCGCCTTTAAAGAAGACAGTGTGCCCGATGCTATTTGTTTGTACCAAGACGATTGGCACCAAGGGGTAATTGGTATTTTAGCCGGGCGCTTAAAAGAAAAGTACCACCGCCCAACGGTGATATTTGCCGGTGGTGAAAACGGTGAAATAAAAGGCTCATGTCGCTCAATTGAAGGCTTGCATATGCGCGACTTACTTGAGGGATTAAACACCGCGCAGCCTGGTTTAATTAATAAATTTGGCGGCCACGCAATGGCGGCAGGATTAAGTATTAACGAGCAGCAATTTACTGAGTTTAAACGTGCGTTTGATAGTGCGGTCAGCGCGCAACTCAGTGAAGAAAGTAAACGCTGCATTGTATTTACTGATGGTGAACTACCTAACGACTGCTTTAGCATGGATTTTGCGCAATTATTAAAGCAATCAGGCCCGTGGGGGCAGCAATTTCCTGAGCCGATATTTGAACACACCTTTGAAGTGATACAGCAGCGCATTGTGGGTGAAAAACATCTAAAGTTAGTCCTTAAACACCAATCTGCACGTTTAGTTGACGCCATAGCTTTTGGCATTGATGTAAAAGCGTGGCCAGATACCGAGGCGCAGTTTGTTAAAGTAGCGTACCAGCTCGATATAAATGAATTTAGAGGTAAATTTAGCTTACAACTGATTGTAAGAGAGCTTGAAAAAGTGGGCTAAAAAATATCTTCAAACCATGCATAAAAGGCTAATAAAACGCGCGGTTTTTTGTTAAAATCGGGCGTTTTTATTATTTGATGATTTTTAATTGCGCTCAGTCTCTTTTTTAAGTGCGCAATAACCTAGCCATTTTGGAGTAATGTACATGTTTGAAGTGAATCCTGTGATTAATCAAATCAAGGAAATTCGCGAACGTACTGAACTGCTTCGGGGGTACCTTTGACTACGCTCTTAAACAAGAACGTTTAGAAGAAGTTAACGCCGAACTTGAAGATTCAGCCGTATGGAATGAACCTGAGCGCGCACAAGCCCTTGGTCGTGAAAAGTCAGCACTAGAAGCCGTTGTTGAAACCATTGACACCTTAGTGGCGGGTACTGACGACGTTGAAGGGTTAGTAGAGCTTGCTGTTGAAGCCGAAGATCAAGACACCTTTGATGAAGCACAAAGTGAACTGGCTGATTTAAATCAGCAGCTTGAAGGGCTTGAGTTTCGTCGTATGTTTTCAGGTTCTCACGATTCAAACGATGCTTACCTTGATTTACAGTCAGGTTCTGGCGGTACTGAAGCGCAAGACTGGTGTAATATTTTACTGCGTATGTATTTACGCTGGGGTGAAGCAAAAGGCTTTAAAGTAGAGCTTGTTGAAGCGACCG
Organism: Pseudoalteromonas sp. SD03; assembly: GCF_040937955.1. Lineage (NCBI taxonomy): Bacteria > Pseudomonadati > Pseudomonadota > Gammaproteobacteria > Alteromonadales > Pseudoalteromonadaceae > Pseudoalteromonas > Pseudoalteromonas sp. SD03. The sequence continues at coordinate 2,852,349 of NZ_CP162514.1, read as the reverse complement.
ATGGTGATGTTGCCGGTATTAAAGGCGCAACGGTGCGTTTTTCTGGCGAATACGCTTATGGTTGGTTACGTACTGAAACAGGCGTACACCGCCTCGTCCGTAAAAGCCCATTTGATTCAAGTGGCCGCCGTCATACCTCGTTTGCTTCTGCGTTTGTTTACCCAGAAGTTGATGACAACATTGAGATTGATATTAATCCGTCTGACTTACGTATAGACGTTTACCGTGCATCAGGCGCGGGTGGTCAGCACGTAAATACAACTGAATCAGCGGTACGTATTACTCACGTGCCAACTAATACTGTGGTGCAGTGTCAAAACGAGCGCTCGCAGCATAAAAATAAAGCCCAAGCAATGAAGCAGTTAAAAGCGAAATTATTTGAGCTTGAGCTACAACAGCAAAATGCAGAAAAGCAAAGCCAAGAAGACAACAAGTCTGATATTGGCTGGGGAAGTCAAATTCGTTCTTACGTACTTGATGACTCGCGTATTAAAGATTTACGTACCGGCGTTGAAAACCGTAATACTCAAGCGGTACTCGATGGCGACTTAGACAAATTTATTGAAGCCAGCTTAAAATCTGGTTTATAACCACCAAGCTAAAAAAGAGCTAAAAAATGACTGATCAAATCCAAGACGAAAATAAGTTAATCGCTGAGCGTCGCGGCAAATTAGACGCTATTCGCGCAAATTGCCCAGCCAACGGTCATCCAAACCAATTCCGTCGTGAGCATTACACGGCAGATTTGCAGGCTGAGTTTGGTGATAAGAGTAAAGAAGAATTAATCGAATTACAGCACGTAGTATCGATTGCAGGTCGTATTCTTGCTAAGCGTGGTCCGTTTATGTCTATTCAAGATATGAAAGGCCGTGTACAAGTTTATGCATCAAAAGACGTACAAAAAGATTTAAAAGCAAAATATGGCCAGCTTGATATTGGCGATATTATTGGTGTTAAAGGGCCGCTTAATAAATCGGGTAAAGGCGATTTATACGTAGATATGGCTGAGTACGAACTACTGACTAAGTCACTTCGTCCACTTCCTGAAAAATTCCATGGCCTATCGGATCAAGAAACGAAATACCGTCAGCGTTATGTTGATTTAATTACTAACGAAGCAACGCGTGAAACATTCCGTATTCGCTCACAAGTGGTTGAAGGTATTCGTCGCTTTTTAGCAGACCGCGATTTTATGGAAGTAGAAACGCCAATGCTACAGGTTATTCCTGGTGGTGCATCTGCGCGTCCATTCGTAACTCATCATAATGCGCTTGATATCGACATGTACTTGCGTATTGCGCCTGAGCTTTACTTAAAGCGTTTAGTAGTAGGTGGTTTTGACCGTGTATTCGAAATTAACCGTAACTTCCGTAACGAAGGGTTATCAACGCGTCACAACCCAGAATTCACCATGATTGAGTTCTACCAAGCGTACGCTGACTACATTGATTTAATGAACATCACCGAAGACATGTTACGTACAGTTGCAACTAACGTATTGGGCAGCCCAATCGTTGTTAATACGACTAAAGATGAAAACGGTGAAGTGATTGATTCAGTAGAGTATGACTTTGGTCAACCGTTCACACGTTTAAGCATGAGCGACGCAATCTTAAAATACAACCCTGAGTTTGATGCTGCGGTATTTAACGACCCAGAAAACCACTTTGAAGAATTAAAAGCGTACGCTAAACAAGTACACGTTAAAATTCCTGAAAACTGCGTATGGGGCCCAGGTAAGTTCTTATGTGAAATATTTGAAGAGACGGCTGAGCATATGCTTATCCAACCTACATTTATCACAGGGTATCCGTGGGAAGTGTCTCCACTTGCACGTCGTAACGACGAAAACCCATTTGTAACTGACCGCTTTGAATTCTTTGTTGGTGGCCGTGAGCTTGCAAATGGTTTCTCTGAGCTTAATGATGCACAAGATCAAGCTGAGCGTTTTTCTCGCCAAGTTGAAGAAAAAGACGCAGGTGATGATGAAGCAATGCACTACGACGAAGACTACATTCGCGCGCTAGAGTATGGTTTACCACCAACAGCCGGTGAAGGGATTGGTATTGACCGTTTAGTCATGTTGTTTACTGACTCATCAACTATCAAAGATGTTATTTTATTCCCACATATGCGCCCACAAGCAGACTAAGCTTGAAGGAATAAACTAAAAAATTATCAACGCCGCTAACTAGCGGCGTTTTTTTTGCCCTATTGTTTGTGAGACATTGCCTAAACTTCACATTAGGGCTTTTAATTAATAAGTACTACACTGATAATGAAGTGTAAGTATAAAAGTAAATTAATCTTTAATTCAGCTTCATTATCATAAAGTTGCTTGACTGCTTAGCAACATTACAGCAGTGCTATAACTTTTTGGTATGATTGTTTTTTAAACATTATGTTGTATTTATGTGAATTTTTTAGCTAAAATGTGGCCGAAATTTATACACGGTCATTCTTAGTCGTAAAAAATAAAAATTTCTAAAGGACTTAGAGAAATAATATGAAAGCTAAACGAGTAGAATCTTTACCTGATGAGAACACTACAGAGCAACAGCGAGAAGCGTATTATCGCGCGTGTATTGCCGAGTTTCAGAAGTTAGGCTATCAAGAGCAATACCTTGCTGAACTTACGGACGAACTAGTGCCAGTGATGGGTGTAAATTCAAGCACCCCAAACACCTAACCTGATTATTTTTCAAACTAATTACACTTTAAAACCAGGCATGTGTGCAATCTATAGCCATATAGTCACTTTTGTCAGAAAAGTGTTTGACATATTTTCTGAAATCTTTATTATACGCCCCACAAGACGGAGAGGTGTCCGAGTGGCCGAAGGAGCTCCCCTGCTAAGGGAGTATAGAGTTTGTAGCTCTATCGAGGGTTCGAATCCCTCCCTCTCCACCATTTTTAAATGGCGCATCTTGTAAAATAAAGTATGGGCGCATAGCTCAGCTGGATAGAGTACCTGGCTACGAACCAGGCGGTCGGAGGTTCGAATCCTCCTGCGCCCACCATACTTTACTCTCTTTTAGAGAACGCTCTGCTTAGAGTTAAAACAAGCAAAATGAAAGTGGGCGCATAGCTCAGCTGGATAGAGTACCTGGCTACGAACCAGGCGGTCGGAGGTTCGAATCCTCCTGCGCCCACCACTTTCAACTCTCACTTAGAGTTTAAATAAGTAAATATGAAAGTGGGCGCATAGCTCAGCTGGATAGAGTACCTGGCTACGAACCAGGCGGTCGGAGGTTCGAATCCTCCTGCGCCCACCACTTTCATAAATAAGCCGACATTAAGTCGGTTTTTTTGTGCCTGAAATAAATCAAAGCGTGGATGTGGATAGAGTAACCTACTCCGAACCAAGCAGTCGGAGGTTCACTCTTAGAAGATACGTCCTGCGCTCACCACTTTCATACATAAGCCGACACTGAGTCGGTTTTTTTGTGCCTGAAATAAAGTGAATATGGGAAAGTAGCAAGCTACGAACCAAGCGGTCGGAGGTTCACTCTTAGAAGATACGTCCTGCGCCCACCACTTTCTATTACTATTAAAGTTAATAGAAAAGAAACCGACGAAAGTCGGTTTTTTTATGTCTGAAATTTGAGAAAGCTTTCAGATATCAGTTAAACCTAATGATACCTGCCAAATCTTCCATTCAGTCACTTCTCTAAAAGCGCAGCGCCTCGTAACCTTTTTATGAGTAACGCCCTTAAAAACTTAAATTCACAAAGAGAAATGAAAGAGGGATAAATGAGAAGTTCAAAATCACCATGAGTATTTAAACGCCTGTAAGCTACGTTCTATAAATAATACCACCGCCAACTTTTCAATGTAGATGTGCCGCTTCTTCTAGCTACGAATCAGGCAGTCACAGGTTCACCCTTACAAGAGATATCCTGCGTCTACCGCTTTTATAAATAAGCCGACACTAAGTCGGTATTTTTGTGTCTGAAATAGAGTCAAAAAGCTAAACTACGAGGAAAATACTTGATGTTTATCTGGCTTTAGCTTCAAAAATTAGAAGGTGATTTCGGTTTGTATTATATCTAACTCGTCTTGGCGTATTTGACTAGTAATAAAAATAATCGATATGGATACTATGAGACTGTTAAATAAAAGTAACAAAGTTTAACGTTTACACACACATCCAAAAGGTCAAACATGCACACAATAAATAAAACAGCACTATCAATAGCCGTTGCGTTGGCTTGTTCAATGCCATTGAATGCTCAAGAAGCTTCCGCGGATAAGGAGCAAGCGTCAGAAAAAGAAACAGTTTCATTAGAAATCATTTCGGTAACAGCAACTAAGCGCAAAACAAGATTAATGGAAACACCTGTTGCCATTACAGCATTAACTGAAGCCGAGCTGAAAAGAAACGGTGTTAATAGCGTTAAGGATATTGCTAACTTAGTCCCTGGCTTAGATATTTCAACTGCAACAGATCAAGCTGCGCCGGTTATTTCAATGCGAGGTGTACGCTCTACTAATATTACTGAGTTTGGCGATCCGGCTGTGGGTGTTCACCTTGATGGTATTTACTCACCACGTATGCAAGGTGCCCTTGCATTGATGTACGACATAGACAGAGTTGAAGCACTAAGGGGCCCACAAGGCACCCTATTTGGTCGTAACTCAACGGTGGGTAGTATTAATGTTATTTCAGCAAAACCAGAGTTTACCGGTTTATATGGCAACGTCAGTATTGAAGCGGGAAACTTTAATAGTAAAAATATTGATGCAGTCTTAAATATTCCTATTAATGATGAATTTGCCGTTAGGTTTTCAGGAAAAGGCTTGAAACGGGATTCTTATTTAGAGGGGTATTACGATCCTAACCAATATGACTCAAGACGCTTAAGCGACGATATTCTTAATGCGCCAGTAATCTCTGAAGACTCTTATCAAGGCGTGGGTCAAACAATTACCCAACGAGAAAACTGGTGGATAGATGGCGCTGGCACAGATCCAGAAGCGCAAAAAGTTCGCGCGCTAACACCGGCTGATAAAAGCAATTTTTACAATAATGCTGATGAATATTCATTTAGAATTAGCACCTTGTGGGAGCCTTTGGACGGCAATTTTTCAAACCACACTGTTTTTCAAAAGTATGTAAATGACAGCAATAACAACCTAGATTTAGTTAACTGCGATAAAATTCGTGGCAGAAGTGCTGAACTAGGGGGAGACTGCACTAACTTTTTACCCAGCGATAATACTTATCAGGCGGTTGTAAATGTGCCCGGTAAGCTTAATTTAGATATCACGTACTTAAGAAACACCCTTAATTACAACATAAACGATGAATATTCACTTGTCTGGTTATTGGGCTATGAAGATATGGAACGCTCTTCAGCACAAGATAGTGAAGTAGGTTTAGACCCTTGGGATGGCGCAACTTACTTTTTAGACGGCACTGGCGCAGAGTCTTTTTCAACTGAGCTGCAAATACAATCTGATGAATATGGCGACTTTATCTGGATTGCAGGTATTAATTACTTTCATGAAAGAACAAAAACCTTAGGTTATTACGATAATCCTATGGATGACAAAGCGTTTTGGGATCAACCCGATCGTTCTACCGACGCCCTCGCATTATTTGGTCAAGGTACATACAACTTAACTGAAAAGTTACACCTAACACTTGGCTATCGATTTAGTGATGAAACAAAAGAAGATAAAGGCGGAAAAACCTATCGCTGTTCTAATGCTGATGGCTGCGCCGTAGGTTGGTTAAATAGAACTGATTTAAATAACCTTCCTGTTGACTACTACGAAGATCCTTCTATTTATGCGTCATACTTTGAAAACGACAATAAGGGAAGTTGGAAACACCATGATTTTCGTGTTGGTTTAGATTATGACATTTCACCTGAAACCATGGTTTATACCTATCTTGCCAGTGGCTTTAAAGCCGGTGGTATTGGTGATGTTTACGAAGTGGTAAATGACAGAACCGGTGACGTTACTCGTTTTGAAACCAAGTTCGACCCAGAAGAAGTACTAACATGGGAATTGGGTGCTAAATCGAGCTTTTTTGATAACTCATTAAACCTAAAAGCCGCATTTTTCTACACAGATTACACCGACATGCAATACGCATCAGTGGGCTCTATTGGTAACGTAGAGCGTTTATCTGTGGTAGAAGATGAAGATGGCTCTCCCGTTTTAGACGGTAATGGCGAGCCTGTACTCGATTTTCAAAACAAGCCAGTTATAGCTTACTACACACAAAATGTCCCTGGCTCAACAATAAAAGGGATTGAGCTTGAGTTTGATTGGAAGCCGTATCCAAATGGTCGAATTAGTGGTTACGTAACGTGGACTGATGCAAAAGTTACTGAAGATTGGAATACTAAATGGGATTACGACGCGGAGTATCTGTTTGATATTTCTTATGAAGAATCAAAAAATCCTGAAAATACCCTGTTAGCTACCAATCTTAAGGGGAATAATTTAGCAATGACCCCTGAGTTTACCGCCAATATCAGTTACACACATACACTCAACTTAGGAGAGTATGGTTTTGTTCACGCATGGTTAAATGCCAGTTGGAAAGATGAGTCGTACTCAACGGTATGGAATGTTGATAAACATTTAGATGACATGGATTTTCAAGTGCCAGATGAAGCAACAAAATATATCGATGATAGCCGCGATGCGTTTGCCGTATTTAACGCCTCTATTAAGTATGAGCCGCAAGGACAAAACTGGTTTGCAGAAGTGTTTGTTAATAATGCTTCAGATGAAACTATTCAATACTGGAATAATACTGGTAAGGGGATCCCAAAAGGCAGCTTTGGTATGCCGAGATACTATGGTATGAGAGCGGGTTTTTCATTCTAAATAACCGAGTAAAAGTTACCCTCCTACAGGCTAAAGTACTGTAGGAGGTGCTTGATTAAATAAGGATTTAATAATGAAAACGAAGTTAATTTCAACCTTAGTTGCTGGCCTTATAGTTATTTCACCCGCCACATACGCTAACTATTTTAAAGACGATTTTTCGTGGGGATTTGACACAACTCTTTGGAGTGCACGTAGTGGCGATAATGGCTCACCTTTTGGCTGCGAATTTGTCCCAAGAATGATTAACCCAAGTCAACACGGCATCACCCTTTCTCTGTCACAAGGTGCATGTGCTGAGCTGCAAAGTAATCACTTTTATAGTTTTGGTAAGGTACAAGGCAGTGTTAAGTCGGGCAATATCGCCGGTACCGTGTCTTCTATTTTTACTTATACCTCATGGTGGGATTCGCCAGGACGCGCATGGCAAGAAATAGATATCGAACTATTACCTTCTTTAGGCAATGTTGTTCATACCAATGTGATTTACCAGCCCCAAGGAGGCACGTATCAAAGTTGGGAAAAGGATATCGATTTAAGCCAGTTTGGGCTTGATTACAGAGAAAACTTATTAACCATTGGCTTTGATTGGTCAAGCTCATCAATTCGTTGGTATCTGTACGACTCACAAGGAAACGAGAAAACAATTAGAGTGATGTACAAAGACAATGGGGATGGCGTAATAGCCGATAATGAAATTCCCGGCTATGCATGGCCAATTGATAAAACAAAAATAATGATTAACCAGTGGAATGGTGACAACTCGACTCAAGGGAATTACTTTCCGGGTCAATACTACGACAGCCCTTCATGGGCATATTATGATTTTATTGAATATATTCCACACTAAATTAATCAGTCCGTATTTTATAAAACAGTATTTAATCTCGAAGGTTTTAAATGTCGAAAATAAAACACCCTAAATTATTACTTTGCTTATTGCCTGTTTTTGGCATGTTCAACTGTCAAAATGTATTGAGTGCAGACAATCAGCAAGTTAACTGGCCTTATGTGAATACGCAACTTAAGCGTGATCCAGCCGTTGAAAAACAGATTGATAAACTGCTCGCAACAATGACTTTAGAGCAAAAAGTGGCGCAAATGATCCAGCCAGAAATTGGTTATTTAAGTGTAGAGCAAATGAAAAAGTATGGATTTGGCTCTTATCTAAATGGCGGAAATACTGCCCCTTACGGAAATAAACGAGCGGATCAAGCTACTTGGTTAAAATACGCAGATGAAATGTACCTAGCCTCTATGGATTCGACCATAGATGGTATTGCGATCCCGACAGTATGGGGAACCGATGCCATGCATGGGCATAGTAATGTGTATGGCGCTACGTTATTTCCGCACAATATTGGCTTAGGAGCTGCGCATGATGCTGATTTAATTAAACGCATAGGCCAAGCAACAGCAAAGGAAGTATCTGCCACAGGGATTGAATGGAGTTTTGCGCCTACTGTTGCTGTAGTCAGAGATGATCGCTGGGGCAGAACTTATGAAAGTTACTCAGAAGACCCTGAATTAGTTAGGTTGTATGCAGGTAGTATGGTGACCGGTATTCAAGGTGACATAGGCGCTGACTTTTTAAAAGGCAGTAACCGTATTGCCACCGCTAAGCACTTTGTGGGTGATGGTGGCACTGAGCGAGGCGTTGATCGCGGAAATACCCTTATCGATGAAAAAGGATTAAGAGATATTCACAGCGCAGGTTATTTTTCTGCTATTAATGAAGGCGTGCAATCAGTGATGGCATCCTTTAATAGTTGGAATGGCAAACGTGTACATGGCGATAAGCATTTATTAACGGATGTACTTAAAAACCAACTTGGTTTTGATGGGTTTTTAGTAAGCGACTGGAATGCGCATAAGTTTGTAGAAGGCTGCGATTTAGAGCAATGCGCCCAAGCCATAAACGCAGGTGTTGATGTAATCATGGTGCCAGAGCATTTTGAAGCCTTTTATCATAATACTGTTAAGCAAGTGAAAGAGGGGGTAATAGCCGAATCAAGAATAAACGATGCGGTTAGACGCTTTTTAAGGGCTAAAATCCGCTGGGGGGTGTTTACAAAGGGTAAACCATCAGCGCGACCTGAATCACAACACCCGCAGTGGTTAGGCGCTAATGAGCATCGCACTTTGGCAAGAGAAGCGGTTCGCAAGTCACTCGTTCTATTAAAAAACAACGAAAACGTTTTGCCAATTAAAGCGCATAGCCGCATCTTAGTTGCCGGTAAAGGCGCCAATGCAATCAATATGCAAGCCGGTGGCTGGAGCGTTTCTTGGCAGGGCACAGACAATACTAATAGCGACTTTCCAAATGCGACCTCTATTTATGCAGGTTTAAAGTCGCAAGTATTAAAAGCAGGCGGTGAAATAAGCTTAAGTGAGTCTGGTGACTATAAAACCAAGCCAGATGTAGCCATTGTTGTTATTGGTGAAGAACCTTATGCTGAGTGGTTTGGTGATATAGAAATGTTAGAGTTTCAGCATGAAAGCAAACACGCTCTTGCACTGCTGAAAAAACTTAAGGCAGACAATATTCCGGTAGTCACCGTATTTTTAAGTGGTCGCCCGCTTTGGGTCAATAAAGAGCTCAATGCATCAGATGCCTTTGTTGCTGCATGGTTACCAGGCTCTGAGGGTGAGGGAGTTGCAGACGTATTACTAACAGATAAAAACGGTAACAGTCAGTTTGATTTTAGCGGTAAGTTGAGTTTTTCGTGGCCTAAATACGACGACCAATTTAGCCTTAACTTAGGCGATGTAAATTACGACCCGCTCTTTGCCTATGGCTACGGGTTAACTTATCAAGACACAGTAAACATACCTGTTGTGAGTGAAACTACAAGCCCTAAAAAAATCGTTAAAAGCGATGCACACCCATTGTTTGTAAAAAGTTTAGCTAAAAATCTCACTTGGGCGTTAGCTGATACAACAGCAAAGGTTTTAACTAGTGGTTCATCGGCCACCAGTGGCGATAAAAAAAGTTTGTTAATGCAATCGGTTAATTTATCGTATCAAGAGGATGCAAGGCAGTTTAAGTGGCAATCTCAATCCTCAGATGCAACGCTTAGCCTAAGTTACTTAAAACCTACGCTACTCGAACGCAAATTTAAATCAGGTTACCTTGAACTAAAGATGCGATTAGATAAAGCTCCAGAGCAAGGTGCCCAGTTACAAGTAATGTGTAATTTAGATAACTGTTTAAGAAGTATTGATTTTTCATCGTTTGAAAAAACAATGGCAGATAAGCGCTGGCATACTTTATCAATCGCACTCAATTGCGCCGATAGCGAACTGATTGAACAATCTATGTCAGATGTAATTCGTATTTCAGCTCAGCGTTTAAGTTTAGCAGTTGCAGATATCGCGTTGACTGCAAAACCTAATAATGACGCATTATCAATCACGTGCTCAAAATAAATAAGGCAAAGGCAGTTGATAATAAGTAAGCTATTCAACTGCCTTTAAAGTTGGACGTATTAATTTGAATTCCAAAAATCCCAGAAGTCATCTTTTCTGGTTGTTTCAGAGCTGCGGTTGGATTGTGTATGCAATGCTGACCGAGCTAATGATAAAAATACCAAGCGACGAGCCATGGTCGATACACATTCCGCATTTAATTATTGATGTAGCGTGTGGCTTTTTAATCACCTTGCTTTTAAGAAGGGCTTATAACTGCTCAAATAGGCAAGGGATTAAAGTTAAAATAGCACTGCATCTGGTGCTGCTGTTAACTGCCACATTAATCTGGACACAAATTAAATGGGCGTCTTTGCAGTGGTTATATGGCAATTGGTGGCTTTCAATGACATGGTTTGACTTTGGTACATGGACGTCTGCATCGTTAACTATGCTCTCAACATGGACTGCTTTTTATTACGGGATAAAAATATATCTCGACAATTTAGAGCAAACTCAAAAAGCCGCAGAAGCGACACACCTAGCTAAAGAGTCACAGCTTAAAATGCTTCGATATCAGCTTAATCCGCACTTTATGTTTAACAGCATTAATGCTATTTGCACCTTAATCTTAAAAAAAGAAAGTGTGCAGGCAGTGAATATGCTCGAAAAGCTTTGTGATCTTCTGCGCCATAGTTTGTATACCGATCCGCTTGAAAAAGTAGCGATTAAAGAAGAAATTGCCATATTAAAAACCTACTTAGATATAGAGCAATGTCGATTTACTGACCGGTTAGAGGTTAATATTAACGTTGATGAACCATGCAACGATTTATTAATACCTTCTTTATTAATTCAACCATTGGTAGAAAACGCGTTAAAACATGGTATGCGCGCAGATCAAAAAATGGTGATCACAATTAAAGTTGAAAAAACAAAAACCGCATTGCTCATTAAGGTTGCAGATACTGGTAAAGGGTTTGACGATAATAAAAAATCGAAAAGGGGCATTGGCTTGGCTAATTGCGAGCAACGCTTAAAATTAATGTATGGAAATAGCCATCGCATTGAGAAAGGCAATGGCAAATTAGGCGGCGCATGGCTTTGTATTTCTCTTCCTATTAATGGTTTGCAATAATGATTCAATTAAAAACATTACTTGTTGACGATGAATACAGCGCTATTGAAGGGTTGCGTATTCGTTTAGAGGCCTTTGCTGAAATTGAAGTGATTGGCAGTGCACAAAGTGTTGATGACGCTATTAACGTACTTAACAAACATGACGTTGATTTAGTGTTTCTAGATATAGAAATGCCAACAAAATCAGGCTTTGAACTAATTAAATATTTTCAACCAGAAAGCTGTCCAGCGGTTATTTTTGTTACTGCGTTTCACCAGCATGCCGTTAAAGCATTTGAGGTAAGAGCCCTTGACTACTTACTCAAGCCCGTTAAGTTAGCTCGCCTTGCAGAAGCCATAGAAAGAGTAGTAAAAACAGAGCAACTCCACAGAAAAAATACATTGATTGAAGTACACCAATCGCTGATAGAAAACGAACATCAAGAATTAGAAAGCTCAAAAAACTCAGAATATAAATTTGAAGCCGAAAACTTAGTCATCCAAGATGCTAAAAACCCAATTCAAATAATTCCGTTTAAAGATATTTTATGGATTGATGCCGCAGGCGATTATATGTGTGTTCATACACTGGCTGAAACCCATGTAATGCGTGCGCGTTTAAAAGATCTTGAAAAAAATACCTTACCAGAAGACTTCTTACGCATACATAAATCAACCATTGTTAATTTAAGCCATATCAAACAGCTCAACCCATTACGTAATTCTGAATATATGGCGGTGTTAGATAACGAAAAAACACTCAAGGTAAGTAGAACGTACAGTAAAAACTTAAAGAGCTTAATAAAACAATAACGGTGGTTTTTTGGTAACACCACCGCCAACATTTTCAATGTGGACGTATAGCTTACTTACGTTAGAAACACAGTTTCTCATTGCTAAAACCTGCGCGAGGTAAACTCCCGCCTACAATATAAAAATTGCGCTTGCAAAAGGCTCGGTGTTTTATTTTTATTACCTGACCGCTGACCGCTGACCGCTGACCGCTGACCGCTGACCGCTGACCGCTGACCGCTGACCGCTGACCGCTGACCGCTGACCGCTGACCGCTGACCGCTGACCGCTGACCGCTGACCGCTGACCGCTGACCGCTGACCGCTGACCGCTGACCGCTGACCGCTGACCGCTGACCGCTAATTCTTAAAACCTAAGCTGCTCTTTAAACTTAGCTGTGTTATTTTAAATGCCTTGTTTAAAAGGATCTTGCTGTATGTTTAAAACCGTGTTTTTTACCTTCTTTTTTATACTAAGTGCACTTTTTACCGTTGCTACACATGCAAATGAGACTAAACATGCAATCGCCGTTGGTGCAGAGCAATTTGCTTTGTATGCACCCCAATTAAAAAACAAACGTGTAGGGCTGGTGGTTAACCAAACCTCTCTTGTGGGGCAAACGCATTTAGTTGATAGCTTGCTGGCTAAAAACATCAACATCACTAAAATTTTTGCACCTGAGCATGGCTTTCGAGGCGATCACGATGCCGGTGCTCATGTACAAAACGCCGTTGATAGCAAAACCGGTATTGCGCTTATTTCTATTTACGGTAAACACAAAAAGCCAACCCCCGAGTCATTGCAAAATGTAGATGTAATTATTTTTGATATTCAAGACGTGGGCGTACGTTTTTATACCTACATAAGCTCTATGCATTACATGATGGAGGCAGCTGCAGAGCAAGGTGTTGAATTTATAGTACTCGATAGGCCAAACCCAAATATTAGCCACATTGAAGGCCCATTATTAGAACCAGAATTTAAATCATTTGTGGGTATGCACCCAATCCCTGTACTGCATGGTATGACGGTAGGCGAGCTTGCTAACATGATCAAAGGTGAGGGGTGGATCAATCAGGCTCGTGATTTAAAGCTAAGCGTGATCCCTGTTGCCGGCTACAGCCGCACAACGCCATACAGTTTGCCGGTAAAGCCAAGCCCTAACTTACCCAACGATCAATCAATTGCGCTTTATCCATCACTTTGCTTTTTTGAAGCCACTCCTATTAGCATTGGTAGAGGAACTGACTTTGCCTTTCAGGTTATTGGTTATTCACCAGTAGCACTTGGGGACTTTAGCTTTACCCCTCGCTCAATAAAAGGCGCAGCGCTTAATCCTAAATTTAAAGACCAGCTAGTGAAAGGGATTGATTTACGCCATAGTAATATCACAGGCTTAAACTTAAATTATTTAATTAATGCTTACCAGCAGCTTACACAGGCTAAGCAGGTGTTTTTTGAACGTGCCGATTTTATGGATAAGCTCGCAGGTACCGATAAATTAAGGCTCGCCATAGAAGCAGGGCACTCAGCTGAGGAAATTAAACAAAGTTGGCAAGCCGGGCTTAAACAGTTTAAACAGCAAAGAGCGCCTTATTTGCTGTATTAATAAAAGGGATGTATGCATTGGGCTTTAAAAATGATAAACAATAAAACGTACTATAAAGTAGTTATATTGCTGCTGAGCATTATTATTGCGGGCTGTAGTCGCTCTACAGCAATTAAATCAGAGCGCCCTTTAACGGTTAATCATATCAACGCGTTAGCTAATGCGCAGGTGATTGCTACCTTTCCTGAGCCAAATCCCAGCAGCAGAGAATATGTAAATAACCGCGGCACTTTTAAAGCCTACCGGGGCCGTGGACAACTATTGCTACAAAATGTCAGTGCGGTTAGCGCCGATATATACATCAATAATAAAAAGCTCTCTCTTAATGAGCCTTTACGCGCTAACACCGAGTACGACTTTAATTTAGGGCACTATACGCATAACGGCGTGAACACCTTTAAGGTAGAGAATATTCAACCTGCTGGCGGCAGTTTAACCCTGCGCTTTGCATTTGCTACCTTAGAAAATACCGCCACAAAAGAAATCGACTTTAGCCAAGTTGATACCTTAATTGAAAACGATATAAAAGCAGGCTTTCCAGGAGCGGTATTAGCGGTTGTTAAAGCGGGTAAGGTATTAAAATTAACCGCGTATGGCGATGCAAAACAATATCAGCAAAGTGATTTAATGCTACTGCGCCCAGAGCCTATGCAAACCAATACCTTATTTGACTTAGCCTCAAATACTAAAATATTTGCTACTAACTTTGCATTAATGAAGTTGGTCAGCGAGGGGCAGTTAAACATAAATCATACGGTGCATTCATACCTAAAAGAGTATCAGGGTAATGGCCGAGAGCACCGCCAAGTAAAAGACTTACTAACTCATAGTGCCGGTTATCCGCCAGTGTTTGATTTTCATCGAAAAGACACCGCTTACGGCGATGCGTTTTTCTCACAAACAAGCGAAACCACCAAACAGCTATTATTAACAAGTGTGCCATTAACCGCTGAACCTACAGCGCCGCATGTTTACTCTGATATTGATTACATGATTTTAGGGGTTTTAATTGAGCGAATTAGCGGCCAACCTCTCGATGAATACCTAGAGCAGCATATTTACGCGCCTTTAAAACTCAATAACACCTTATTTAATCCGCTTAAAAAAGGTTTTAATCGTCAGCAGTTTGCTGCCACGGAGCTTAGCGGTAATACTCGAGATGGGCGTATTCATTTTGATAATATTCGCACCAATGTACTGCAAGGGCAGGTGCATGACGAACGTGCTTATTATTCGCTCGATGGTGTTGCAGGCCATGCGGGATTATTTAGTAACGCCCCCGATTTAGTTGTGCTGTGCCAAGTGCTGCTTAACAAAGGCGGTTATGGCGATACGCAAATTTTTAACGCCAGTAGCTTAGCGCAATTTTTAACGCCACAAAGCAGTGATGAAACCTACGGGTTAGGCTTTCGTCTTGCGGGAAATAACCAAGCAAGGCGCTGGCACTTTGGCCCTTATGCCAGCGCTCAGGCCTATGGCCACACAGGGTGGACAGGGACAGTTACCGTGATTGATCCGGCTTACGATTTGGCCATTATTTTACTCACTAATGCGCGGCATACTCCTATTAAAGGCACTGAAAAGCGCTATCAATTTGTAGGGAAAAATTTTGAAACAGCGCAATACGGCTCTATTGTGTCGCTTGTTTATGAGGCATTATTAAATCAATAAGCGTTAGTAAGTGACTTAAGTGCTTATATCTATTAAGTTAAGTAAAGCGTCGTCATTATAAAAATAAATAAGGTTTGTTTATGCATTGGTATTCTATTTTACCGCCACTGATTGCCATTGCTATCGTGTTTTGGCGTAAAGAAGTGATTATGGCTCTTTTGGTGGCAGTGGCTTCATCAGAGTTTTTACTGGCCATTCAGGGCGAAGGAAATAGCGTATTTAATACATTTTTAAATACCATAGAGCGCATTATTTCGGTAGCAAGTTCCCCCGGTAATACCCGTATACTCATATTTAGTATTTTAATAGGCGCATTACTGGCCTATATTCGCGAGTCTGGCGGTGTTGCTGCTACCGTTAATTTGCTGATGAACAAAGGCGTTGCTAAAAGTAAGCGCCAAGTAGGCTTTTTAACTATGTTTACCGGCGTAGCGGTATTTATAGAGTCAAACTTAAGTGTGCTTACCTCGGGTATTTTATCTCGCGGTCTGTTCGACAAATTTAAAATGAGCCGCGCGCGTTTAGCCTACATAATCGATAGCACCAGCGCCCCTGTGTGTATTTTAATATTACTAAACGGCTGGGGTGCATTTGTACTGGGCTTGTTAGGTAATTACGAATTAGGCGAGTCGGCGGTATCGGTATTGTGGGGCAGCGTAGGCTATAACTTTTACGCCATAATCACCCTGGTTATTGTTTTTTATACTATTGCGTTCGATAAAGTACATGGCCCAATGAAAGTAGCTGAACAAAAACTAGAGCTACAAACAACCGAACTAAAAGAAGAAGTAAAAGGTTCTAAAGCACGCTTTATGCTAGTGCCATTGCTTACGTTGATTGTGAGCATGGTCGGTTTTATGTTTTACACCGGTAACGGCGTACTTGCCGAGGGCAGTGGGTCAAAATCGGTATTGTACGCCACCGTTTTAGCTATTGTTGTAGCCTATTGTTTAATGATTAGTTCGCGCCAGTTTACCCATCACCAACTTGTTGATACCGGCTTTAAAGGCATGGGCGAATTAATGCCGCTGGTAAGTATTGTATTGCTCTCGCTCACCTTGGGCGCAAGCTTAAAAGAGCTAGGTACAGGCGTGTTTGTCGCATCTTTGGTTGGCGATTACTTACCAATATATTTAATAGTGCCAGTGCTATTTTTAACTGGCGCGGTTATGTCGTTTACTACAGGCACCTCGTGGGGCACGTTTGCCATACTTATCCCCATTGGCGTACCGCTTATTCAAGCGCTTGGTTTACCGCCATCGTTGGTGGTAGGCGCTATTTTAGGCGGCGGGATATTTGGCGATCATTGTTCCCCAATATCCGACACCAGCGCTGTATCTGCCATCGCCTCGGGTTGTGATTTACTCACCCACGTTAAAACCCAGTTACCCTATGCATTAGTAGGCGGCGGTTTAACGTTTGTAGCTTACTTAGTAACGAGCTTAATTGTTTTGTAGGTTGGGTAGAGCGTAGCGAAACCCAACAAAGTGATTGAATTTAAAGCCTGCAAATCTGCAGGCTTTTTTTATAGACTTACTCTTGAACTTTGAGTTGCTTATTTCCTACAACATACAAGGTATCTCCATCCCAGCCTTGGTAAGTTTTAGGGTTCATATAATCTATAACGGTATTATCTTTTGGCAATATACTCATTTTTCCTTTATACGCTATATCTCCGGATACATAATATATTTCACCCAAATATTCATTTGCTTCTAAATTTTTATTTTTTTCTATTAGAACAAATACACCGCCGTCTAAACCACCGACCCAAAATGCTTTATCTGGTACTTCACTAGGCTTATTCGGTATTTCAGGCTCGCTTTGTTGCACATCGCAAGCAGATACAAATATCAAGGTTAATAATAGGAATAGTATTTTTTTCATTTAAACTCTCCCAAGCCTTTAATCTTCAAAGTTTTACTTTTGTATTTGACGGGTTAAAAGTTATTTGAATTTCGCAGCTTTATTAGGTTTTTTGTTAACTCCTCGAATTGAGACCATATTTGAGGATTGTTATATTCGCATGGCAAACCTTACTTCCAAAAGGTTGGAAACCCGCAGCATCTAATTTTGATGCGCTTACAAAGTATAAATCTGCACCCGATTATAACGCAGGTTTCTTATCTCATTATGGTAAAACTAATATTGTGAACGACTTTAATATTTATGCTGAATTTGCCTTTGCTGAACCTGAAAAATTGCGGGAGCTTGCCGCTACCTATCCAATAATAGCTAAAAAGCTAAGTTTGTTTATTAGCGCGTATACGCAGTTTTCGGCTAAATATCAGCAAGGCTTTGAAGATTATTTTGCGAGAACAGGTTTAAGTGATGTTGCTGTGCAGCCTGAGAATTTTGAAATGACTATCCATTTAGATTTAAGCGATCTTAAGCCACAGATAAGCCAATAAAGTTTTTAAGTATTAAATCAACAAAGAAGGGGGAGTCCCCCTTTTTTATGATTCTTATCAATGCTTCGAATGGAAGTTTAACTTTTCATATTTTGCTCGTTTTCTAGATCTTTAAACAGCTCCCCTTGGGGATGTTCAAAAAACTCATCGTCTATTTCTTCGTCATCTACAACCAACATTTGATCTTGCGCGGTAGTTTCTTCAATACGCGGATCCATAGTCGCTGCCAGTGGCGAGTTAGTTACATCTGAAGTACCGACCACATAATCACTGGGTTCAGGCTGCTCTACTTTTTGTTTAGAATTAATAAACGTGAGTAATAAATACATGGTTACGGTTAATAGCGAAATAGACGCATACAATGCTTGGTGACCAAAGTAGCTCATGATCTGTGCGTTAACTGTTGAGCCTATTGCTGCCCCAGCGCCAAAAGCAACCAATAACGCTGATGACACGCCTACGCGTTCTTCGTCTTCAACTCGCGAATTGGCCAGTGCCGAACAAAGCGGATATAAAGTAAAGGCAAACAAACCAAATATAAAGGTGAGTATGTAAGCAATTAACTGTGAGCTTGGTAATAAAAACAATGCCAAACTCACAATGCCTATGGCTATGGCATTAGTACGAATTAATAAACTACGGCGAATACGGTCAGAAAGCATGCCCATTGGCCACTGTGCTAGCAGGCCGGCTAAAATAGTTAGCGACATAAAAATAGCAATTTCAGCGGCGTTAAAGCCAGATAGCTTAGCAAAAATAGGTGCTAGACCATAAAAGCTACCATTGATAATGCCTGCAAAGTGGACCGCGGTAAGCGATTGTGGCACTTTTTTAGCGTAATCAAATAGGCTCATTTTTATCGGTTTTAAGGGTTTTGGGTGAATTCTACGGGTGATAGAAATAGGAATAATACCGATTGCTAACGCCATGCACACCAAAAATAGCGGCGCATAACCTAGCTCAGGAAATTGTGCGAGCGCTAATTGCCCTAAAATCATCCCCAAGTATGAAGTGATCATATAAAACGAGAATACGCGGCCGCGTGATTCGGGGGCTGACTGTTCATTCAGCCAGCTTTCTAGCACCATGTAATTACACATCATACCTAAGCCAACAAAAAGCCTAAGGCCTAACCATATATAAAGATTATCACTCACGCCGTGAGCAGCCACACAGGCTGTCACTGCAGCAGTACTGGCGGCAAAGGTTCTGATGTGACCTACCGATTTAATAAGATGATAGCCAAGTTTTGAACCCAGTAATAAGCCAAGGTAATAACACGAGGTCATTAAGCCTATCCAAAACGTAGACGTGCCTTGTTTACCTAAATAAAGCGCTAAATAGGTAGTAAGTAAACCGGTACCAATAATTAAAAATAAATTGGCAAAGTACAGTGACGGAAATGATTTCATTAAAATGCAAATTATGAGCTAAGACAACTAGATACTAGAGCAAGCGAGAAGGTTTTCCAAGCTGTAAAAGGGAGTTTTATATGGCGCAACCCTATGCAGGCTTTAAATAGAGGTTAATGAATAAAATAATCATTTAATAATATTTTCATTTCACCGTTTTGCAGATATTCGGTAATTTTTTTGTTTATTTTTTCAAAGTCTTTTTTATAGCTTGGGTGGCAAATAATATTATCGTTAATGCTCACCGGTGAGTAGTTATTACTATAGGGTAGATGGGGGTGTATATTTAACGCTTTATAGGCAAAGTTAATATCGGGGTAAAACGCTAATATTAAGTCTACTCGCCCGAGTAATAAAAGTTGTAAGCTTTCCATTTCGCTATTTACTTCAATTACTATTTTGGCTTTTTCTTTTATTCTATCTAGCTCACGACTACTGGGCACCCCTCGAACAATGCTAATAATATCGCTGTTATTAATTTGGCCTACGTTTGAAATAACTCGCTTTGGGTTATTAGAAACCACTTTGATCAGTGCTTTGTTAAAAGGTGTGCTGTGTAAAATGTTTTTAGGTAATGTAATCCCTTCTGAGCCATCAAAGGTGTCCTCACCTGGTGCATAGCAAGCAACAGTTTGTTTTAAAAACTCAAGCTTAGCGCGTTTCATTGGCATGACTTCAATTATGTATTGATCACTCAGTTTTGTATCTGCGAGTGCTTTGGTTAATAACGCATGATAAACCCCTTGGTGTTGATTATTAGCAGCGTGTTGAAACAGTCCACTTAATTCGGCAACAGCAATAATTTGTTTGGCAGCGGCCTTTTGATGCACACAAACCATCAATAAAAATAACCAAAAGTACGATGTAGATAAATACTTACTACTGAGCATGACTTTAAACTAATTTATTTTTTGTAGCTTTAATATAGTCTTTGAGGGCTGAAAATACGACTGGTGATTTAATTAACGCCTCAATTTATACCTATATTACTGCAGAGTAAGCGCTACATAATAAAATAATATGACTAAGTGCCATGCTAGAATAGCGGGCTTATTGCGGGTATTATGCAAAGAAGCAATATTTAGCATTATTTATTCCACATTAGGGGAAATTAATGGCAGCAGTAATATTTTTTGGAACTAAAAATGACCAGTAATAATCAAGCTACAAATAAGCGTAAAAAAAATAATCCGCTTATCGAAATAGTCTTTAATATCATCATCCCTTCAGTCATTTTAATGAAGTTTTCTGGCCCTGAATATTTAGGCAGTGTGACTGGTTTAATTGTCGCGCTTATATTCCCTATTAGTTACGGTATTTATGATTTTATAAAAGCGGGCTCATTAAACTTCATCTCGCTTTTAGGCTTTTTAAGTACTTTGCTTACCGGTGGTATTGCCTTGTTTGAGCTAAACGTTGAGTGGTTAGCTATTAAAGAAGCAGCTATTCCGGCAATCATTGGTTTTACCGTGCTGATGTCGGGCTTTTTTGGTAAACCCCTGCTAGCCAAACTTTTATTAAACTCACTTTTATTTAAGCTAGATACTATTTATGATGCCTTAGATGCACGGGGCAATACACAAAGCTTTAAACAAAAAATCACCAATGCTAATTACCTCTTAGCGCTGACCTTTGTGTTTTCATCTACGATGAATTACATCCTTGCTAAATGGATTGTTACCAGCCCTGCAGGTTCCGTTGAATTTAACGAACAGCTTGGTGAAATGACGCTATTGAGTTATCCGGTAATTGCTATTCCGTCTATGCTCATGCTCATTGGTATTTTTGTTTATGTAATTAAAGTACTAACTAAATTAACCGGTATGAAGTTTGAAGACATGGTTAATGCTGAATAGGGTTATACATAATCTATAATAAAAAGCCGTTGTTTAATAACGGCTTTTTTGTTGATGTTTACTTATAAGTATTTATTTGTAATCTGAGTACTTCGTTCTGTGATAAGGAATAAGTTTATAATTTGGTTGTAAAAAGGTCACTAAATCAGTGAGTTCAGAAACGGTCATGGTGTCGTTAAATACCGTCATTTTAGATGCTCCATCGGGGGTTCTAGCATCAGCTCTGTAAGGCCTTGAAAAGCGGTGAGAAGGGTTAATAACCGATGTAACTAACTCAGCATAAGTGACTATTTTGGTTTTATTACCGCCTAGTCTGATAGAAATATCGTCATGTTTTTTTATACTGTCATCTTCTACGCCTGCAAGTGTATGGCATGCCAAACACTCATACTTTATAAAAACGGCTTTACCTTTTTCAGCATTTCCCTCTGGTAAGCTAAATCCTCTTGGAGAATCAACGCCTCTATCGCAACCTGCAAGTGCAATTAAGCATAAAATTATTAATGTATATTTCATGGTAGCTCCTTTGTCTTTCATTAGGTTTACTTATGGCTAATTAGCTAAAACTAAAAGCGACCGCATTAGCGACTAAACTATGTATTTACTGCGCTGTATGATATTTGCATCTGGCTATTGTTTGTATTTTTAAGGCTTAGTAAGTAGCAAGAAAAGGTAATAAGGCTACGCTTATTATTAAGTGTTGATTTATTAAAATGCTTGAACACTCTATTGTTTTTATAAAGAGTCATTCACAATAAATGACTCATCTAGGGTCTGTTGACCTTTTGAAGCAGTCTGTTTGGTATTTAGGCAAGACAGAGCCTATGTGGTGTGGTTATTCCCCATAAATAGGCGATAACGTAGCATCAATGCCAAACAGGCGCTGCCCGAAGGGTTCTGCCTAGGGACGATTTACTCTTTGTTACTCGGTTTTTACTTAGCCCACTAGGTTACAAACCTCGCGCCGCGATTAAACCGCCCCTAGTTTGAACAAATTTTAATCCACAAAGGTCAACAGACCCTAGTGTAGTTGAGGAAAAATAATAACCCTAATTATTACCTGCATTTATCTCTTCGGAGTTTTGCGATTGAAACATCGTAACCTCGTCGACATGCTGACTGACGCTGTTTTTTTGTAAGGCAATGTATAAGTCTGAATGAATATAAATACCGTCTTTACCTGAGGCGATACCAGCGGTTTTAAACCAAGAAAGTAGCTGGCGTTTTCTTCCCGCTAGCTCTAATCGAATACCTCGTTTTTTAAATATCACATCTAGGTCTGCGAGCATGGCCATAACGCTTAAATCAAGATGAGTGAAGCAGGGCACAGCATCAATAATGACACATTGCGTGTCGTCTTTTTGTCTTGCATATTGCTCTAACAAGCGGCGTTTAAAATAACTGGCATTAAAATAGGTTAAAGGAGAATTAAAACGATATATAAAAACCCCTTGTACTGCTTTGGCTTTATCTGTTTCGTCTAAGCTTCTTACTACGCCTTTTATATCCACACCTAAAATGGTGTCTGATGGGCGCATAACAGTTCGAATAAATTGAAATAACCCTAGTAATACAGCAAGGGTAATTCCTGGTATAACACCAATAAACAGCACAGCAAAAAGTGTGGCTGAGGCTAAGTAAAATGCCTGCTTATCTTTAAATTTTAATTGCCAGACTGCCTTTAAATCAAGCAGGTGAACAGAGGCAATTATTAATACAATCCCGAGTGCAGCACTGGGAATAAACTCAAGCGGCGCCGTTAAAAAAAGAGCGATAACGCCAATAATAGCGGCAGCTATAATCGAAACTAATTGGGTTTTTCCGCCAGAGTCGTCGTTTACGGCTGTGCGTGAGTCGGCACCACTAACGGCAAAGCCTTGTGATAATGCTGACGCTAAATTAGCGATGCCCAAGGCTCTAAATTCTTTATCGGCATCGATGTCGTAGCCATTCTTTGCTGCAAAGCTTCGCGCCGTTAGCATCATGCTGACAAAGCTAACTATGGCTAAGTTGAGTGCCGGTACAACAAGTTCTCGAATAATACCCACGTCAAATACTGGGGTGTTAAACACAGGCAAACCACCGGTTACTGTGCCTATGGTTTTTATTTCAAACTGCTCTAAATTAAACAACCAAACGAATACCGCACCTAGTGCAATGGCAAACATAGAGGCTGGCCATGTAGGTTTTAAGCGCTTTAACACAAAGTAAACGCCGAGGGTAAATAAAGCCATTAATAAGGTGGGAATATGAGTTTGCGATAAATACGTAGGAACGCCACCTAAACGCTCAAGCAAGTAGCGCTCATCAAAGGTAAAGCCAAATACTTTAGAAAACTGACCAACAATAATGGTAATAGCCACACCGTTTAATAACCCCATTAAAATTGGTTTAGATAAAAAGTCGGCTAATACACCTAGCTTAAAGCGGCTGGCAATAAAGCACCAAAAACCGGTCATTGCGGTCATGGTGATCACTAATTGCCAATGTTTAAAGCTATCGCCTGCAGCAAGTGGAGTAACAACTGCTGCAATAACCGCACATGTTGCGGCATCAGGGCCAATAATAAGCTGTTTAGAGGTACCAAAAAGTGCATAAAGCATCATAGGTAATACGCAAGAATACAGGCCAACTGCAGCATTAACGCCTGTAAGTTGCGCATAAGCTATAGCAACAGGTAAAGCAACGGCTGCAACCGATAATGCCGCCCTCACATCATCAGCAAACCATTGACGTTGATAATTAAATAAGGTGTGTAAACCTGGCATAAAGCTATATAGACGCGACAACACTTCAAATTCCCTGCTAATAATTAGGAGTCGATAGTAAGTTCTCTTTAATAATAAGTATAGTAACTAAACGTGTTATATGCGCTAAATAGGGGGATTTCTAGTGTATTAATAAGAGGAATATAGTTTAAAAACAAAAAAGCCCAGCAAGTTACTGGGCTTTGTAAGTAAAATGACTGCTTTAAAAATTAGCTATTCAATTGACCAGTAGATGATTCTATGTGGGCGCGAACAAACCACTGATATTGCTCAAGCTCTGCAAGTTGCGCAATGATCATATCTTCAGATACCGGATCAAGCTCAGCAAGTGATTCTATGGCTTTACGGTGATCACCGTTAACGCCGTTATATACTTTGTCTAATGCGGCTAAGTGTTCAGTTACTAAGCCTTTACCTATGGCGTAATCTTCCCATGTACGACGCTCAACAATCGATTTTGGTGTGCCAACTGGGACGCCGCCTAAAGTGGCAATACGTTCTGCTATGGTGTCGGTCATTTCACGGACGGTTTCTACTTGTGGGTCTAGCATTTCATGTACGCCAATAAAGTTTGGACCTACTACATTCCAATGAATATGTTTTAAAGTTAGCTGTAAATCAATTAGCGCTACCATGCGATTTTCTAGTACAGATATTGCTTTATTTGCTGATTCGTTTTCTACACCGGGAGCGGTAAATTCAGCGACTTTATTTGCATTATTACTGTTACTCATGATTCCTCCTACTATTTCAAAAATAGTGCTCGCTTTACTCTAGTGAGTATTTAAATTGCGATAACGAACACCTCTTGTATTTATAGAAGCAATCGTCATGCCGATAGTGACATAGTTTTAACTAACTGAAAAATAGCAGTTTAATTTTTATTTATAGTACTTGATAAAGCAGTAAGATTAAGTGCATATGAAAAATATGCACTTTTTTGTAAATTCTGCAAAACAGCAGTACTTTAAAGTGTTAGCGAATAGCGTGCCCTTTATAGTGGTTATAATGAAGGTATTATCATTGTTGATTAATGTCCTGTTACATATACTCAACTTAAAGATTCATTAAAGGAGAAGTGTATGTTGAGATTTTTTTCCATCGAGCAAGGAGTGATCAAAGAGTTAGCGCCTTTACCTGATACCCCTGTTGAAGTATCCATAAAGAATGCACATTGGATTGATACTATTAATCCAACACCGCAGGAGCAAAATGCGCTTGCAAAAACGCTCAATATAACTTTTCCAGATTCGGTAGATGTAGAAGAGATTGAAACGTCGTCTAGGTGCTTTATCGATAATGAAGGTTTACATGTGCATGCATTGTTTATGTCACCTAATGAAGGGCGATTTAATACTGTAACGGTAGCTTGTTTGTTGCAAAACAATTGCTTACTTACTATTCGTGATGAGGAATTGGCTGATTTTAGACTACTGCGCTTAAGAGCGCGCAAAGGTCAGGTGGCATGCGATACAGCAAAACAATTATTAATCACTTTATTTGATCAAAAAGTTGAAAACCACGCGGATATGCTCGAAGACATGCATCATCAATTAGAGAAGCTCAGTGCTTATGTACTTGAAGAAGATAACTCAGACTTAGAAGAGGCGGTTGGTCGCATAGCTCGCTTAGAAGATGCTAATGGTAAGGTGCGTTTATGTTTAATGGATACGCGACGCAATATTTCGTTTTTAATACGCCGTATAGGCGCGCAAAATGACGAGCGCGAATCTCTTAGAGAAATTGTACTCGACATAGAAACTTTAATGTCGCACTGTACCTTTTTGTTCGACAAGGTGAACTTTTTGATGGATTCAACACAAGGCTTTATTAATATTGAACAAAATCAAATTATTAAAACCTTTTCTATTGCCTCAGTGGTTTTCTTACCGCCTACAGTAGTGGCTAGTGTTTATGGTATGAATTTTAATATAATGCCTGAGCTACAATGGGAATGGGGTTATCCATTTGCAATTGGCATTATGTTGCTGTCGGGCTTTGCCCCTTATTTATTTTTTAAACATAAAGGGTGGTTATAATACTTTAATATTGCAAGCTGAGCGCTCAAATCATTACCCGGTATATTGATGTGCTTTTAATACTTCAAGGGGAATAATATCTAGCGCTTTTTGGTTTGTTGCTTCAAGTACAACAGGAGGAGCAACATTTGCAGCAATGGCATGATACCAACGAATCGCACATAAGCACCATTTATCGCCAGCTTTTAAGCCTGCAAAATCATATAAAGGATTAGGGCTAATTAAATCGTTACCTTGCGCCTTAGAAAATTGCAAAAATTCGTCGGTCATAATGGCGCACACACTGTGATTACCAAAGTCTGAATCTGGCACATAGCAAAACCCTTCGCGAGTATAGCCGCCATTGCCACAACATAGTTGTAGGCGAGTTCCCAGTACATTTAATTGATTAGCCATATAACAAATTACCTTTTAGTGATAACTGCTGAAAAGAGCTGCTTACCATAACAGGCTGTTAGTGACTTAGCTATATGCGAAGAGGCTTCTGGGTAGGTATTTGTTTATAAAATAGCTGCGCTTTGAGTAAATTCAAAACGCAGGTTTTTTATTGTGCTATTAAGTTAAGATAATAGCGCCGCAGCTAAGCGCACAAAATCAGAAGAGGTTAAAATACCTACCAGCTGACCTTGCTCACTAACCACAGGCATACAGCCATGGCGATTCTCTACAAAAAACTTAACCACATCTGATAATGGCTGGGCTGGAGTAACACTAATAAAGTCACTCACCATAATATCTTCTACTTTTGTGAGTTTTTCTTTGCGTTGTAATGCATTTGCGCCAAAAGTAGCCATGATCCCCATTACTTTGGCAACCATAATTTTTTGCGTAAGCATGCCAACAAATGCGCCATCTTCGTCGATAACGGGAATGTGACGAACATTTTTTTCTTTCATTAAATTATGTGCGTCGTGCAAAGTACTTTTTATATTCACTGAGAATGGGTTAGGTGTCATTAAGTCTGCAACGTTTTGACTCATGTTTATTCCTTTATAAAGCGTGTGGTATATCACATTATATTAGCGCGCTTTTTAAGCTTTGCACCTTATTGAGATCAAGGTTTTTGCAGATTTAATTCACAGGAGGGAAACAGGCATCACTTAATAAAACACCCTAAAGCGTTTTATTAAGTGATAAAAAATGACTATGGGTGAATGTTATTCGTAACCACGTTCTTTTTTAGTTTTAATAACCGCAATGTAACCGTGCCAACTAGCGTAACTAAGTAGTGGCATAATAATAATGAATCCAGCGGCACCCGCAGCAAAGCCCAGTGCCACAAGTACAAATATACAAATAGACCACACCAGCATGGCTGCAAAGTTTTCTTTAACTGCATGTATTGAAGAAACCACGGCAGTCATTATATCAACGCGTCTTTCCATCATAATTTGCGGGGTAAATGCCGAAATTGAAAACACACTAACCAGTAAAATACCGCCAATAATACTGCCTATGGTTAAAAACGCCGAAAGCTCTTCAAATGTTGGGTTTGCATGGCTTGGGTACAATGCATGAACAATTGCAGCTAAGCGCATCCAAATAACCATAATTACCATA
This sequence comes from Pseudoalteromonas sp. SD03, assembly GCF_040937955.1. Classification (NCBI taxonomy): domain Bacteria; kingdom Pseudomonadati; phylum Pseudomonadota; class Gammaproteobacteria; order Alteromonadales; family Pseudoalteromonadaceae; genus Pseudoalteromonas; species Pseudoalteromonas sp. SD03. The sequence goes on along the minus strand of NZ_CP162514.1, from coordinate 2,824,855 downwards.
AGTAACACGGCAAAACCCCACTCACCTACAGGGTTACGAAACATCGATTTTAATGAATGGCTTAAAGTAGGTTTATGGCCTTTTTCAAGCTCCCAAGCCACATCGTACAAACCAACCGCAAACACAGGACCTATTAAGGCAAATGCAACCGTGGCTGGCAGTATGGCAAGGTGGCTGTCGGTAAGTACAACAGAGTAAACAATCGCTACGGGAATAAGTGTGAAGATTAAACCGTAAATTAAGCTCAGCATGGGCGCGCGCGCCATATCCTTAAACGCTAACGAAAGCCAATGAAAAGCGGCAAATGTATTTACTTTGTTGCACTCTAAACAACGTGCGAATTTGGTGTCTTTTTCTATTGTGTTTGTAGTTGGCATAAAGATGCTCCTTTTTTAGTCACCTTTTAGTTTTAGAACATAGATGTTTTATTTACAACTCATAAACAACTTATACGCAAGATTTAGTTGCATTGTTCATTTGTTAATCATTTTTATTGCGTGTTAGCGATTAGGTATATTTTTGAGCACGTACTTAAAAAAGTGGGTTCGTATTTCTTTTACACAGTGGTAATCTAAACGCTGTAGCTAATTTTAAGAGACCGTAATGAAGGAAAATAAACAACAATATCAAGGAGCTTTACTGAGCAGTAAACGGTTTTTACCTCTGTTTGTGACACAGTTTTTCTCCGCTTTAAATGACAATGTTTACAAGCAATCAATCCTCCTTATTTTAATTTTTCAGGCTGCTACGGTGGCCGATGGTGCTTTTTATTCTAACGTGGCTGCGGGATTATTTATTTTGCCATTCTTTTTATTTTCGGGCATGGCTGGTCAAATTGCAGAAAAGTTGGAAAAATCAAAGTTGATCAGCATCGTAAAGTTTTGCGAAATTCCAATAATGCTGGTGGGCGTGGTATCTATTTTAACCGAGCAGGTTTGGTTAATGTTAGGTACTGTGTTTTTAATGGGTTTACAAAGCACTTTTTTTGGGCCATTAAAATACTCAATTTTACCGCAGCATGTGGCTCCTCATGAATTAACCAAAGCTAATGGGTTAGTTGAATCTGGCACTTTTGTGGCTATTTTATTGGGCACCGTATTTGGCACTTATTATATAACTCAAGCTGCAGGCCCTGTTTATATCAGTATCGCGATAGTGAGCTTGGCGGTTATTGGTTATTTGAGTAGTCGTTTTATACCAAAAAGTGCTGCGAATGATGCTAATTTAAAGGTATCGCTTAACCCTATTTCCTCGACCAAAAGTGTATTTAATGCGCTTAACGCACAAACCGAGTCGGTGGGTAAATCAGTATTGGGGATCAGTTGGTTTTGGCTTATTGGTGCAGTGATATTAACCGCGCTCCCTAACTATGTAAAACATGTAATGGGAGGCGATGAGCTGGTGGTTACCTCAGCTTTAGTGGTGTTTTCGTTGAGTATTGCATTGGGGTCTTTACTTTGTGAGAAGCTATCGCGCTCACGTATTGAGTTAGGCATTGTGCCTTTTGGGGCGCTTTTAATTAGCTTGTTTTTATATTTATTAAGCCAAGAGCCAAGCATTGAGTTTTATCGCCAAACTAATGAATCGCTGCTTACGCTTGAACAAGTGATTAATACCGGCGATATGCTCTGGCACTTTATTTGGATGGCTGGTATTGGTATAGCTGCGGGTTTTTATACGGTGCCACTGTATGCACTTATTCAGCAGCGTACTCACCCAGATAGCCGTTCACGAGTGATTGCTGCCAATAATGTACTAAACGCCTTATTTATGGTGGGCAGCGCTGTTTTAAGTATTGTTACCCTAACGCTTTTACACTGGGAGATTTCACAATTACTGTTGTTATTAGCAGGGCTTAATTTACTGATATCGCTGTACATATATAGCAAAGTGCCTGAGTTTTTCTTACGTTTTATTATTTATATTTTAGCGATTTGCATGTATCGAGTACGCACTAAGGGAACGCTTAATATGCCCGATGATGGGGCTGCCGTAGTGGTGAGTAACCATGTTAGCTTTGTTGATTGGATGTTTATTTTAGCCGCGTCACCTAGGCCAATTCGGTTTGTCGTGTTTGCCCCTATTTATTATTCACCAGCACTTAATTGGTTGTTTAAAATGGCCAAAGCCATTCCAATTGATAGTGAAAAAGCAAATCCTAAGGCGTTTAATAAAGCCTTTGACGATATCGCTCAGGCACTAGAGCGTGGAGAGCTGGTGGGAATTTTTCCTGAAGGCAAGCTCAGTGGAGATGGCGAGGTTGATGTATTTCGCCGTGGCATTGAAAAAATAATTCAGCGCACACCGGTGCCTGTTATTCCTGTCCATTTAGATGGACTATGGGGCAGTATGTTTAGTCGAAAAACAAAGTGGCGATTGCCTAGACCAAAGTGGTCGTTGGTCACTGTCACCATTGGTGAAATGGTGGCTGCACAGAAGGTTAATGCCGATGATTTGCGCGAGCGAGTGGTTGCTTTAAAGTAGCTTAATAAAAAAGCGCTGCAATTAATTGCAGCGCTATGGTTGTATTACTTAATAGTTATTAACGGTCTAAGTTCATTACTTTAGTCCATGCCGCAACAAAGTCTTCTACAAACTTTTGCTTTGATGTATCAAAGGCATATACTTCGGCAACTGCACGCAGCTCTGAATTTGAACCAAAGATCAGATCAACTGAAGTGGCGGTGTACTTTTGCTCACCTGATTGACGATCAAAGCCTTGATAAATACCCGCATCTGACGACTTTTTCCAAACCGTCGACATATCTAATAAATTAACAAAGAAGTCGTTATTTAGAGTGCCTGGCTTGTCAGTAAATACGCCGTAATCAGTGCCTTTGTAGTTTGCATCAAGTGAACGTAAGCCACCGATTAATACAGTCATTTCTGGCACGGTTAGGTCAAGCTGATCGGCTTTATCTATTAGCATTTCAGTTGGCGACTTATAGCTTTTTTCTGCATCAAAGTAGTTTCTAAAGCCATCGGCAGGCAGCTCTAATAAACTAAATGCATTAACGTCAGTTTGCGCTTGCGTAGCATCGCCACGGCCAGCATTAAACGGTACATCTACTGTGTAACCTGCATCTTTGGCTGCTTTTTCAATCGCTACATTACCACCAAGCACAATTAAATCAGCAAGCGATACATGGCTTTTGCTAAATAAGCTGTCGTTAAAGTCAGCTTGAATCGCTTTTAATACGTTAAGTACTTTTGCGGTTTCGGCCGGATTATTTACCGCCCAATCCTTTTGTGGAGCAAGCGCAATGCGTGCACCGTTGGCACCGCCTCGCATATCAGAGTCACGGTAACTGGCAGCAGAAGCCCAGGCTACACGTACTAACTCAGGTACACTTAAGTTTGAGTCTAAAATAGCGGCTTTAAGCTTTTTCACAGCACCAGCATCAATGTTTGATTTAGTCTCTGCTGAAATTGGGTCTTGCCAAATTAAGTCTTCTTTAGGAACTTCTTTCCCTAAAAAGTTACGTGGTGGTCCCATATCTCTGTGAGTTAATTTGTACCATGCTTTAGCAAAGGCCAGTTGATACTCTTTAGGGTCATTTAAAAAGCGCTCAGCAATTTTGCGATACTCTGGGTCAAATTTTAATGCTAAGTCGGCCGTAGTCATTACCGGTGCGTTAAACTTACCTTTAATATGAGCGTCAGGTACAGCGTTGTGTAACGATTCATCCGTTGGGATCCACTGAATGGCACCTGCAGGGCTGCGAGTTTGTTTCCACTCAAAGTTAAGTAGGTTGCTTAAGTACAGTGATGACCAGCGGGTAGGTGCTTGTGTCCATGCGCCTTCTAAACCACTAGATACGGTATCTTCAGAGTGGCCTTTACCACATTTGTTTTTCCAGCCTAAACCTTGCTCTTCAATACCGGCTGCAGCAGGCTCTGCACCTACACAGTCTTTAGGTTTGTGCGCACCATGCATTTTACCAAAGGTGTGACCACCGGCGATAAGTGCCAGTGTTTCTTCATCGTTCATCGCCATGCGAGAAAACGCAACTCGAATGTTCTTAGCTGACCCAATTGGATCAGGAACCCCTTTAGGGCCTTCAGGATTTACGTAAATTAAACCCATGTGCGTTGCACCTAATGGGCGTTCTAATTTGCCGCTGGCATCTTCACGGTCGCTGGCAAGCATTTCTACTTCTGGACCCCAGTAAACCATGTCTGGTTCCCAGTCGTCAGTTCGCCCGCCGGCAAAACCATAGGTTTCAAATCCCATGTTTTCTAGAGCAACGTTACCTGCTAATACGATTAAGTCTGACCATGAAAGTGCTTCTCCGTATTTTTGTTTAATTGGCCAAAGTAAACGGCGTGCTTTATCTAGGCTTACGTTGTCTGGCCAGCTGTTAAGCGGTTCAAAACGTTGTTGACCACCGCCTGCGCCACCACGGCCATCAAGCGTACGGTAGGTGCCTGCGCTGTGCCATGTCATACGAATAAAAAATGGGCCATAGTTACCAAAATCCGCTGGCCACCAGTCTTGAGATTGCGTAAGTAGGGCGTCAATATCACTTTTTACTGTGTCTAAATCTAGGCTGTTAAATGCCTCTGCATAATTAAAGTCTGCACCATAAGGGTTAGAACGTAGATCATGATCACGAAGAGGAGATAGGTTTAGTTGATCTGGCCACCAAAATTGGTTTGTTCTGGTTGCGCCCATTTTAGCCTCACCCATGCCAACAGCACCTTGTGGCTTAGACATTTGTGGTTTTTCTTGGCTAAAAGCAGAGCCAGACATAAGTGCCATACTTATAAATCCAACAAGTGCTTTTTTAGTAAATGATCGGTTTTTCATTGTCAGCTTCCTTAAAGTTAACGAATTTCGTTATATACAAAGCGTATTACTATTATTAAAAATAGAATCTAATAATTTAAAAATTAGTGAGCTTTTACTCCATTCAAGTTGTTGTTTACAAAGCTTGAATGACTAAGCAGTGCGAATAGTATAGTAGAGGGGCTAAAAACCGTGTGCGAAATAAACCGATTGATACAATCTATAAAAATGATTTATTAAAGTTAAATGATTAAATAAACAAATCACTAAAGAGCTTTGAAAGTGGCAGACATAAAAAAGCCCAGCGTAGGCTGGGCTATTAGATTAAAATCTGTGTTATTGATTTTTCATTAATTTACTGGTGATCACACCTGAGGTCATAGAGCCCGATACGTTGAGTGCTGTGCGTGCCATATCTATTAAGGGTTCAATAGAAATAAGTAAAGCCACAACCTCTATAGGTAATCCCATGGTAGGCAATACAACCAACGCTGCGAAGGTAGCACCACCACCAACACCTGCAATACCAAACGAGCTAATAACCACAATACCAATTAGCGGTAAAATAAACTCAAATGTAAGTGGGTCTATCCCCACACTTGGCGCAACCATCATTGCGAGCATCGCAGGATAAATACCAGCACAGCCGTTTTGACCAATAGTGGCACCAAAAGAAGCCGATAAGTTTGCAATTGCCGGAGGTACTTTTAACTGGTTAATTTGCACATCGACATTCATAGGAATGGAGGCCGCTGAGCTACGTGAGCTAAATGCAAAGGTCAGTACTGGCCAGATTTTTTCAAAATAATGCTTTGGATTTACACCCACAAAGCTAAGCAATAAGCCATGCACAACAAACATCAATAAAATAGCTACATACGAGGCAAGAATAAAGGCAAGTAAATTTAAAATATCGTTACTGCTAGAGTTTGCCACGACGCTTGCCATTAGGCCCGCAACACCATAAGGCGTTAGTGCAATCACCATGCGAACTAAGCTCATTACCGTAGCTTGTAGGGCGTTTACACCGTTACGAATTGGGCTGGCAAGTTCTGTTTTTTCCAGCATTACTTTACGTGCAGCTATACCAACAAGGACACCAAATATAACCGTGGCAATAATAGAGGTTGAACGTTGATTACTTAAATCAGCAAAGGGGTTTTCAGGAATAAAGCTCAGTAGCATTTGCGGCACGCTTAAGTCGGCTACATTCGCAGCTTTGCTTTGTAGGGTGTCCATTCTAGCGGCTTCTCGAGTACCCGAAACAAGCCCTTCAATACTGAGGTCAAATCCATAGGTGACAGCAATACCCACCAAAGCGGCAATTGCTGTGGTAAAGAGTAAAACAGAAATACTAATAAATGATATTTTACCTAAAGAGCCTTGGTTTTCGAGCTTTACCACTGCGGCAATCATAAAAATTAATACCAATGGCATGATGATCATTTTTAATAAACCGACATAGCCTTTACCCACCACGCTTACCCAGCTGAGTATTTCTTTAATCGTCTCTGGAGAGTGGGCAAATAAAAACTGTAGGGCTAAGCCAAAGGTGCTACCAAGCACTAAGCCAAATAAAACGGTACGAGATAAAGAGCTGCTTTTTTGCGAAAAAAGATAAATCGCGAACAGCAAACCGACAAATAATGCCAACATTAATAATACAGCAAGCGACATAGTACCCTCTTTTATAGCTGTGAATTAGCGCGGCACTTTAACGCTTTGTAAGACGTTAACAAAATACGCTTTCGCTATGGTATAGAATTAAAATGAATATAGTAATAATATTAAAGTATAACGAATGAGCACATTGTTGAAAAAATTAACCCATATGATTGCATTTTCTTTAATTTATGGCGTTTACTAGATGAAAGTAAGATCTTAACTACAGTTAAAATCGTAACCTTAGTACGCGGTAATAAGTTAATTTGTTCACTTTAGTTTTTATTTAAAAGAGGGAGTAGAGGTATGTTAAAGGCAATAATGGCACTGGTGATGGTTTTAGTGGTTAGTGGGTGTTCAACCCAATACCCAAACCAAGCACTACTTGGTAAGCAATTTCCTACTGTGACGGGAGAAAGCTTAGAGCAAAAGTCATTCACCATTCCTGAGGACTTTAACAACCCCAATACGTTGCTGTTAATTGGTTATAAACAAGATAGCCAGTTTGATATTGATCGTTGGCTTATTGGTTTAGATATGAGCGCAGTGAATGTGACCGCTTATGAGTTGCCCACTATTCAGGGGATGGTTCCTCGCATGTTTAGTACCTTAATCGATAGCGGTATGCGCAAAGGGATCCCAAAAGAGTTGTGGGGTGGGGTGATCACAATTTACAAAGATGGCGATAAGGTTCAGGCATTTACTGGTAACGAAAACCCGAATAACAGCCGCGTAATACTGCTTGATGAGAGTGGCAAAATTATTTACTTTTACGACCGTGGCTTTTCGGTCTCCGCGTTAAATAATTTAAAAGCAGTGATTGAAAAGCAATAGTTTGCAGATAAAATTAGTTGCCTTTGGGCACGCTATGACTAAACGTTAGCGTGCCACGTTATAAAAGCATTATTCACTTACGTTATTTCTGCCTTTCTTTTTAGCTCTATAAAGCGCTAAATCAGCATTTTTTAAAGCCTCGTCAAAGCTTTGTTTTGCTGTTCTTTGTGCTACGCCAATAGAAACAGTCACGTTCACCGTTTTATTGTCGCTTGGCTGTTTACCTTTGCGAGATTTTTTATCTGTGCGTTTTGGGTTTCTGATCACCATGTCGTAAGTTGCAATATTTTGACGCAGTGTTTCGAGTTCAGGAATTGACTGCTCAGCTGTTTTTCTTGGAAATACAACTGTAAATTCCTCTCCGCCATAACGGTAAATCTTGCCACCCCCTTTAACGCCACTCATTTTTGCTGCCACTAGCTTAAGTACTTGGTCGCCAATATCATGGCCATAGGTGTCGTTGAATTTTTTAAAGTGGTCAATATCGAGCATAGCAACAGTGTATTTTCGCCCTAATGATAGAGCAAGCTGATTAAGTGCGCGGCGCGTTGGTAAGCTCGTTAAATCGTCTCTGTAAGCTAAATAATAAGAGTCGGTACTCACCGCTAATAAATACAAAGAAGCCATAAGCACAGCAATGACAGACCAAGGAAAATCAATAATATGTTGTTGGTTAAGGCACCACACAATAAAAGTAATGAGTAACGCCGTTTGCGTCAGGTTATGTGTTCTTACGCTTTGCCAAATGAGTAAGCTGCCAATGAGTGACAGTGGTAAAGCTATGGGTAAATAAGGAAGCAGTTGAGTATAAACAGAAGGTTGTAATGATAGCCCTTTTAAATGCAGACTCAGTGCCAGCCACGCAAACGCTGCGCCGCCACATAGAATAATTAATAGGGTTCGGGTCGCAGTGTGTATTGATAAAAGTGCGCGATCTTTAATCACGGCTAACAACATTAATAAACTTGCAGCGCATAGTAAAACCCAATCAGATTGCGCTTTAAGCCAACTTGACCAAGGCAAAGCATACTCAAGTGAACATAAATAAAGTAACCAAAACGCGCACAAAATAGCAACTCGACTTCGATTAAACTGAGTGGCAAATATAGCGGTAATAATCAGTAATGGATAAACAAGATTATTAATAAGAGAGAGCTTACTTTGCCATTGGGTTTGAAATTGAGTTAATAACAAAAATAATCCACACACGGCTAAAAGACTCAAAGAAGTTGATTTAACTCCTGCTAATTTTAACAACCCATGCTCCAAAGACCGATGCCTAAAAAAATAAAAGCTTATTGTATTGATATATAAAAAACATTACTACTTTAATGCTTGTTAATTATTTAAAAACAATACTTTAAAACTAATTTTTATGCTTTTTATCGACATTTTTTAACCAAATGTATGACATTTTAGTAAATGTAAAAATAGTGAGCAGATTAAATTCAACAAGGTGGGAGACGATGTAAAAAGCGTTTAAACATTGAATAAGGCCATCCATGGCCTATTAATTAATCGTTTTTGTAGTAAGGGTAGTCACTGTAACCTTGCTCAGTTCCGCCATACATAGTGGCTGCATCGGCTTCATTTAATGGCCATTGATTTTTTATGCGCGCTGGTAAATCAGGGTTTGCAATAAAAGGGCGACCAAAAGCAAATAAATCACCGTAGCCTTTAGCTAACATCGCCACCGCTTTTTCAACAGTGTACTTACCAGCGTAAATAATACGCCCAGAAAATTCAGCTCTAGCTGCTTGATAAAATTGCTCTGGTAAATTAGGGGCATTGTCCCAATCAGCTTCTGCAATTGAAAGGTAGGCAATACCGGCTTGTTCAAGTACTTTAATCGCTTCAATGTAGGTATGGTGCGGGTCTGATTCTACTAACCCTAAATAAACACGGTTTTCATCAGTACTGCTAAATAAGGGCGCAAATCTAACCCCTAAGCGCTCAGGGCCTACTACTTCACTTACTGCCGCGACAATTTCTTTTAAAAAGCGCAGGCGATTAGTAAGAGAGCCGCCGTATTCATCATCTCGTTTATTGGTGTGCTCAGAAATAAACTGATTTACTAAATACCCATTAGCACAATGCAGTTCTACACCATCAAACCCCGCTTCTAGCGCATTACGGGCAGCTTGTGCATACATGCCAACAAGCTCTTTTACTTCATCGGTTGTTAAAGCTTGTGGTTCACTTGGGTTGGCTAAAGCGCCTTGAGCCGGTCCTGTTTCAATAAAGACTTTAACGCTATCAGCTGTTAGAGCTGAGGGAGCAATAGGTTTGGCTTCATTAGGCTGTAAGCTGGTATGTGAAACGCGGCCAACGTGCCAAAGCTGGGCAAAAATAATTCCACCTTCTGCATGTACTGCATCAGTTACTTTTTTCCAACCAGCTATTTGTTGATTAGAATGAATGCCCGGTGTCCAGGCATACCCTTGTCCTCTTGGTTCAATTTGAGTGCCTTCGGTAACCATAAAACCAGCACTAGCACGCTGTGCATAATATGTGGCCATCACATCGTTGGGGATATTGCCAGGAACTGTGCTGCGTGAGCGTGTAAGTGGCGGCATTACAATACGGTTTTTAAGTGTGTATGGGCCTAAATTGATTGATGAAAATAGACTGTCGATATTTTTACTTGGTTGACTCATTTTAATACCTTTTAAATTAATAATGCTGTTTAGCGCCAATTACAATGCTGGTGAGCATAGGGATTAAAAGGTACAATTTGAAACAATGTTTTTTTGTTTAAGATACAATTATGAATGGTATATCTCGGCTTGATATAAAACAATTACGAATATTGAGTGCATTACTTAAACTAAAAAATGTGTCGGATGTGGCCCGCAAAATGGGCTTAACCCAGCAGGCTATTAGTGAGCAGCTGCGAAAATTGCGTGACTTATTTGACGATCGGCTTTTTATTCGCCAAGGCAATACAATGGTTGCAACACCTAAAGCAATTGCACTAGAGAAGCCCATTAATCAAATATTAACTCAGGTAGAAGCGTTATTAATACCTAAACAATTTATCCCAAGTAGCTACAAGGGCGTATTTACAATAAGTGCGACTGATTACGCTATAGCAGCTCTTTTGCCACAATTATTAGAAATAACAAGACGCGAAGCGCCAGGATTAAAGCTGATTATTCGTGACTTTGCCTCTGATAATGTTAATCAATTAATAAGTGCAGGAGAGCTGGATTTATTAATTAGTTTTCCTGAATTTATCCCTGCAAACTTAATCTATGACACATTATTTGAAGAACAACATATTTGTATTGCGGGGAAAAACACGGTGTTTTCTTCATCGACGTTGAGCCTTGCTGAAGTGGCCGCACACCCTCAATTAGTGGTTTCAGCGTCACGTGCTAACTTACGAGGCTCTCACGACCAATGGTTTGCTGATAAGGGTTATGCGCGCAATATTGTTATGTCAGTGCCTGGCTTTTCATTTGTCCCCGATTTGCTTTGCAGTACTGACTTAATTGCTTTTTACCCATCGCGTTTACTGCCAAACGCCAAAGTGAAAAAGCTTGAAGTTGAATTATTACCACCGCCATTTAAGGTGATTGCAGCGTGGCATCCACGTTCAAATAACAGCGATATTCACCAGTGGTTAATAGCGCAATTAAAACGGATTTAGTGACTATTTAATTAGTTGACGAATATCGTTCCCTGTTGGTGCCTCATGGGCACGTAACGAAAAGGCGGGTAATATCGCTAATATATGGTCAAATATATCTGACTGAATATTTTCATACTCACCCCAATTAGTTGTATTGGTAAATGCATAAATCTCAATGGGTAAGCCATTTTTAGTTGGCTCTAGCTGCCTTACCATCAGTGTCATTCCCTGATGAATATGTGGATGCTGTTTTAATAGCGCGACTAAATAATGACGAAATGTGCCAACATTAGTGAGCCGACGACCATTTAACGTACAGCTCATATCTATTTTTTTCGTGGTATTTTGCTCGTTAATAGCCGGTAGGGTAATTTCGAGGTAGTGACTTAATAAATCTGCTTTTTTCAGCGCGGTGATCTCTTGCTCATCTAAAAAGCGCACACTGCTCATTTCTATATGGATACTCCGTTTTATGCGCCGCCCACCGGATTCTGACATACCGCGCCAGTTTTTAAATGAGTCAGAAATTAGCGCATAGGTTGGAATAGTGGTAATGGTTTTATCCCAATTTCTTACTTTAACTGTGGTCAAGGCTATATCAATCACATCGCCATCTGCGCCGTATTTGGGCATTTCTAACCAATCACCAACCGCAAGCATATTGTTTGCTGAAAGCTGAATACCGGCCACCAGCCCTAAAATAGCGTCTTTAAACACCAGTAGCAGTACAGCCGATAGCGCACCTAAACCACTGAGTAATATTAACGGGGATTTATTCATTAATAATGAAATCGCTAAAATACCGGTTAATACGCTGGCGATCAGTTTAATTGTTTGTAAAAAACCACGTAATGGAAAGTGAGCTGCAATGGGTTGCCTGTCAGATATTGCTTGAAAAATATTGAGCATAGAGAACAGCGAGAGCAGTGCAAATAAAATGATCCACTGATCAGTAAACATCTCAATGATATGTAAAAAAGCCGTTCCTTCTGGAACCCAGAGCCTAGCTTGTATAACAACCACAGCACCTTGTAAAACAAAGGAAATATTACGTGTTAATTTAAGCGCTAAGTCGGCAGGCGTGTGGGTATCGGTTTGAACAACTTTATCACTAAAGCGGCCTTTAAGTAGTCGTTTTGAAACTGACCTTAAGATGAGGTGCAATATGAGCGCAAATAAGCCAACCCAGCACAGTACTAATATGTTGTACCATAAATGCGCACTCCCAGGAAAATAAAGACTAAACCATTGCAGTAAAAATTCTCGCAGCTGCGATCGTATTTCAGTCATTTATATTCCCAAGAGATTTATTTGCGTGAGTTTCATCTATTTAATGAAATCTAGTTAAGCAGATGGGGCGAGAAAAGTCTATTTAAGCCGCGCTTAAATAGACGTTTTAAAAATAATATTTATATTTTATTTTCAGCAAGTTGCAGAGTTAACTCCTCAAAAATACTCGGATCGTCAATGGTTGATGGAATTTGTAGTTCTTCACCATCAATAAGTTGACGTAAGTTTTTGCGTAAAATTTTACCTGAGCGTGTTTTTGGTAAGCGCTCTACACACATAATATTTTTAAGACACGCAATAGCGCCGATTTGATTACGCACGGTTTGCACCAATTGCTGCTCTACTTCTTTATGCGAACCATGAAAATCATTTTTTAATACCACCATGGCCATGGGGTTTTGACCCTTGAGCGCATCATTAACACCAAATACGGCACATTCAGCAACCGCGGGATGAGCGGCTACAATTTCTTCCATTTCACCGGTTGATAAACGATGTCCCGCGACATTAATCACATCATCGGTGCGGCCCATAATAAATAAGTAGCCATCATCATCAATATAACCGCCGTCGCCAGAAAGATAATAGCCTTCATATTCACTTAAATAACCGGCTTTAAAGCGTTCGGTATTTTGCCAAATAGTGGGTAAACATCCTGGCGGTAAAGGCAGTTTAATAACGACTGCACCTTGTTCATTGGGGGCGCATTCGTCACCATTCATATCTAAAATACGTACGTCAAACCCAGGAGTCGCAACCGTTGAACTGCCTGCTTTTGTAGGTAGGTGCTCAATGCCGACAGGATTACAGGCTATCGCCCAACCAGTTTCGGTTTGCCACCAATGATCAAGCACAGGTAGGCCTGTTTTTTCTTTGAGCCAATCGTAGGTCGGGGGATCTAAGCGCTCGCCTGCTAAAAACAAGCGTTTCAGACTTGAAGTATCGTATTGTTTAAACCCATCGGCATTGGGATCTTCTTTTTTTATCGCTCTAAAGGCTGTCGGTGCGCTAAATAAAGCCGTTACTTTATACTGTTCAACCACTCGCCAAAATGCACTGGCATCTGGGGTTCTAACTGGTTTACCTTCAAATAAAATAGTGGCACAGCGGTACATAAGCGGGGCATACACTATGTAGGAATGGCCTACAACCCAACCAATATCCGAAGCGGCCCAAAACACGTCACCAGGTTTCATTCCGTATACGGTTTCCATGCTGTAATGCATGGCAACGGCATGGCCGCCATTTTCACGAACAACTCCCTTGGGAGTACCGGTTGTGCCTGACGTGTATAAAATATAAAGCGGGTGATCGCCATTTACCGGAACAGGATCAACGCCAGTAGCTGTTTGCATTGCAACAGCCCAGTCAATATCACGCTCAGGCATAAGTGGTGCAGTTACTTGCTCACGCTGATAAATTATACAATTTTCTACTTTATACGAGGCTGATTCGAGCGCGTTATCAAGTAACTCTTTGTATTCAATTACGGTATTCACTTCCACACCGCAAGAAGCACTGAGTACTAACTTAGGCTTGGCGTCATCAATTCTTACGGCAAGCTCATGCGCTGCAAACCCGCCAAATACGACCGAATGAATAGCGCCGATGCGGGCGCAGGCTAACATACCAATTACGGCCTCGGGGATCATGGGCATATAAATAACCACGCGGTCGCCTTTTGTTACGCCTAAAGACTGCATTACTCCTGCGAATTTAGCGACCTCTTGTTGTAGTTCAAAGTAGCTGTAGCTGCGCGCGGTATTGGTTACGGGTGAGTCATAAATTAACGCTGTTTCATCACCATGGCCGGCAATAACATGCTGATCTACCGCTAAAAAGCAGCTATTAAGTTGGCCGTCGGCAAACCAGTGATATAAACCGTTTTCATCTTGTGTGTAAGCTGTTTCGGGAGCCTGGTACCAAGGTAGGCGTTTACTTTGCGATAACCAAAACGCTGCCGGGTTTTGTTTAAACTCATTGTAGTGTTGTTTGTATTCACCTGACATAAAGGCTCCTGAGCAAAATTTAATATAACTTTATTTAAAACTAAGCGCTTTTTATCAGGAGTGATATTCGACTATGGTCGGTTAAATAATAAACGGATTGTGTGGTTTTTAGCTAACGCTATGGTTTATAACGAACTAACGACTAGTTTGATGATTTAAATGAGGTAACATATAAAAATGATGAACTATTTAATGTGGTAATAATGAGTCAAGTTGTCAGAGTAGGCGTTGCAGTGATAGTAATGCATGATAATAAAATTTTACTCGGTGAGCGAATAGGCGCACATGGTGCAAATACCTGGGCAACCCCTGGGGGGCATTTAGAATTTGGTGAAACGGTTGAGCAATGTGCAGTGCGCGAAGTCGCTGAAGAGACAGGGCTTACTGTTACTAATATTCGTAAACTCGATTTTACCAACGATATTTTTAGCGCTGAGAACAAGCACTATATTACCTTATATATGCAGGCAAAGTATGAAGGTGGCGAGCCTGTGAATAAAGAGCCTAACAAATGTTTACAGTGGCGTTGGTGCGATATTAATAACTTACCTTCACCTTTATTTACTTCATTGAAAAATTACTTAACGCAAGGCGTTTTACCTACTCAATACTAAAGGCGCGTTGGAATAGGGAGTTGCCATTTATTTAAAATTTGTTGGTATTCACCGCTTTCTTTTATCGCGTTTAATCTATCAGTAATAATTTTCGCTGTTTGCGGGTTAAGCTGCTTACTTGCTGCAAAGTGAAGAGAAGAAGGTAGCTCATCTAAATGTATACGCTTAGTAATTAAGCTTGGGTCGAGCCCTGCTCGCTTTAACTCGTTTTCAAGGGTGAGGGTGTTAGTCACCACAAAATCGATACGATTTTTATACAGCATTCTCCATAGCTGCTGGTAGTAACTCACTAAGACTAGATTCTCACTTTCAGTAAAGCCTTGAGCTTCTAAATAAGCTTGTGCAGAATAACCGCGAATAGTGGCTACTTTATATTCTTTGGCAAAGTTTAAGTGAATCACTTCATCGTTATGACTGCGTAAACTTACTAGGTATGCATCTGCAAAATACACTTTTCCCAGCCACTCAAACTGGCTGTTTCTGTTTGGTGTTTTTAACAGTGACAGCATGATGGCATTAGGATTGGCTTGTTGTTGTTGAAACATACGCGCCATCGGCATTATTTCAAACGTTGCTGTTAAAGCCGTGCCTTTTAATACTGCTTTAGCGATATCTACTAAGGCACCCTGCGCTTCACCTTGAGGGTTTTTAAAATGATAAGGAGGCAAATCTTCAGCGATGAAGGTAACCGGGTTTGCGTGACAGGCCGCACTATAAAAAACCAATACAAAAACAGTTAACATCATACGCAAACGCATAAATAATTGTCTTTAAAGCAATACATGAGGCTAGTGTAAATAAAATCAATAAAAAGGTACACGTTAAATGTGTGTTTTAGGTAATCAAATTGTTTAATTATTGTTTTTTATAAATTGACGAGGTGAGCATTGATACCAGCGCTTAAAGGCGCGATTAAAAGAGCTTTGATCATTAAACCCCAACATAGTTGCAATACTGCTTAGCGAATAATGAGGAATATAAGTTAACAAACGGCGTTTTTGCTCTTGCTCAAGAAGAGCGGCAAAATTGGTGTTTTCTTGCTTTAGGTGGCGTTGCACTGTGCGCGGGGTCATATTTAAAGCACTAGCCGTTCTGATCAGTGAGCAGTCCTGCAAATCGTATTTAGCCATTAAAATATGATTAATTTTTTCTGTTAATAATTGCTGACTTTTAAACTGGGATAGCTGTTGCTCTGACATTTGCTTTAGCACAGCGTTAATCTGGGAGTTATCGGTTTTAAAAGGAAGGGTTAAGTAACTACTTGGAAACTCTACTTGATTAAAGTTAGCGCCAGCTTTTACTGGGCAATTAAACCATTGCGCTAATTGTTGTAACTCACTGTCTGAAAAATGTGCTGTAAAATAAACGCAACTAGGCGAAAGCTGAGGATTAAGCAGTTGGCGTATAACACTTACCCACGCGGTCATATTTCGTAATACGGCCTGTGGACTGCACTGTGGGTCTGCTAACCAGGTTACCTTGCAAAGTGTTTGTTGCTGTTCAAACTCAGCACGCCCTATGTTAGCCACTAAACTGTCGTAGCTCAGTAATGCAGTAATGGCACTGGCTAGATTAGTACTCGATTCAATTAAATACCCAAGTACACCAAAATCAGCGGTACGTATTTGTTTTCCTAATTCAAACCCGAATAAGGAGTCATTTAGCGTTTGCTGTGCATAACTAAGCAGCGCATTATAGCTTTTTAAGCTAATACGTGGCGCTAATTGTTGTGTTTGCTTATTTGTATATTCATCAAATTCAATGGCAGTTAGTATCTCTTGGCTATCTAATCCTGTGCTTTGAAGATAATCCAAACAGCTAGAAAAGTAATGATCGGCTAAGGTTTTCATTTGTCGCCTAAAGCTAAAAAATAGTCATCTAATCGCAAGTTTGCCATGCAATATTTTTATATGCTAGAGATCTATAAAAATAATATGGGGCACACAATGATTGAGATAAACGTTAAACATAGTGTGGCAGCAACGCCTGAACAATTACGCACCTTATTATTAGCGCATGCTGATTTGGGGCGCTTTTTTAATGCGCAGTTTGAAGTGTTAACACCGCAAGACTTTGGTGAAATAAGTGGTGGAAAAGGCACCATTAGACAAATAAAAATGCAAGGTACAACATTTAAAGAGCAAATAATAACGGCCGATAATAGCCATATTTGTTACCGCATTTTAGGGGATAAACCCGTTGCACAGCACCGTGGTGATATTTACTTAAAAGCCAATAATGCTCAGCCATCACTCACCGAGATCAGCTACCATATTCGTTGCATTGCGCCTTTGTGGTTACCCGACTTTATACTGGCCTTTTTTATAAAAAAAGATGTTAGCCAAGCACTTAAAAAAATAGCCAGCTATTTTCAGGAGAAACGTCATGAGCATTGAAATTATTTTATTGGCACTGAGCCCTATTTTTTTGCTGTTTGTAGGGGTTGAGTTTATAAAATTTAGACGTTACTACGATATAAAAGACAGCTTAGCCAACGCGTTACTTGCTTTATTACATCAAGGCGCTGATGCCATTGCGTTATTATTATTAATGCCGTTTTTTTATTGGTTGTATCAGTTTCGGCTATTTGATATTGAATTGACGCTATTTACTGTATTAGGCGCTTTTTTACTGCAAGACTTTTTATACTATTGGTTTCATCGTGCATCACATCATATTCATTGGTTATGGGCCGCTCATGTAGTGCATCATAGTTCTACTAAAATGAACTTTACCACGGCATTTAGGCAAAGTTTAATGTATCCGCTGGCGGGAATGTGGCTATTTTGGTTGCCGATGATATTAATAGGCTTTGAGCCTGTGATTGTGTTTGCGGTGGTGGCACTTAATTTGGCTTATCAATTTTTTGTACACACGCAAGTGGTAAAAAAGCTCGGTTGGTTTGAAGCATTATTTAATACCCCAT
This sequence comes from Pseudoalteromonas sp. SD03, assembly GCF_040937955.1. Taxonomy (NCBI): domain Bacteria; kingdom Pseudomonadati; phylum Pseudomonadota; class Gammaproteobacteria; order Alteromonadales; family Pseudoalteromonadaceae; genus Pseudoalteromonas; species Pseudoalteromonas sp. SD03. The sequence goes on along the minus strand of NZ_CP162514.1, from coordinate 2,807,097 downwards.
CGCATCATCGGGTGCACCACGCTATAAATAATGGCTACTTAGATAAAAACTTCGCTGGCGTTTTAATTATTTGGGATAAATTATTTGGCACTTATGTAGAAGAGGATGAAAACAAGCCCTGTAAATACGGCATTATTGGTCAATTAAACAGTAATAACCCAATCAAAATCACCTTTCATCAGTGGCAGTATTTATTTAAAAGTACTTACCAAGCTAAAGGGTTAAAAGCCAAGTTAAACGTGTTGTTTGGCTACCCAACAAGCTCTCAAAGTAGTAATAAGTAAGCCCATTTTTATATAAAAAAAGCCAGGAGCAAATAGCATCACTCCTGGCTTATCTCACAGTAAAATTTAGTTATTTGGCCGTTGTGATCACTGTATCAATTAAGTGTACAACGCCATTACTAGTGTAAATATCAGTGGTTGTTACATTGCTGCCAGCTACTTGTAGTGATGTAGCCGGTAAGCTTACTTGCCACCAAATATCGTTCACAGCTTGACCATTATTCTGACCAACTGCCGTATCACCTGAGAAGGTATATAAAGGGCGGCCAAGGTAAGCTACTTGCATGCTGTCATCTGAGCGAGCAATCAATGATAAACCCGGAATATTTTCAATCGATGCCGCAGTGCCTAACACGGGTGGCCACGTTGTTGCACAAGCTGCTTCACATACGCTCATTGCCTCACCTAAGTCGTTATCAAATACATACACGGTTTTACCAGGCATTGCATCGGCCATACCCGTTACTAAACGATTATTTGTTGCATCATAAGCTACGCTGTCTGTTGCTGTATTTTCAGTACTGGTAAAATCTACCACGTTTACGCTTAGCATATTATCAGCAAGTGTAGTGACCATTTTACCATTGGCTGCAAATGCATCGGTACTTCCAACTTGAGCGCCTAATACATGTTGAGTCAAAACATCTGTTAGTGCAGCGGTGTCAGCCAATAAGGCATCTAAATCAGCGGAAGGGATTTTACTAAATGCCGCATTTGTTGGTGCAAATACAGTAAATGATTGAGTGGTATCGTTAAACGTATCAACTAACCCTGCTGCTTGCAGTGCTGTTACTAATGTAGATAATGCAGGCGTTTCTGTGGCAACTGTTGCAATAGTTTTAGTTGGTGTGCCGACTTCAGCCGGTGGCATAATCACTTTATTTAATACATGAATAACGCCGTTGCTAGCGGTTACATTTGCCTCTGTGATTGCCGAATCATTGATAAATAGCGAGCTATTTACATAAGAAATAGCAGCCATGTCGCCATTGGCCATTTCTACTTTGTTACTATTGCTATTAGCAATGGCTACAGCGTCATCAGATAAAACAGTGGCGTCAGGGAATACATGGTAAAGCAAGATATCACGAAGTGTATCTGTATCAGCTAACAGCGCATTAATTGTATCCTGACCGAGCGCTGCAAATGCATCATCCGTAGGAGCAAATACACTAAAAGTGTTATCTGGATCAGCAACTAACGTATCTAAGCCTGTTGCCGTTAGCGCAGCAAGAAGTGTGGTAAAGTTACCATTTGCACTGGCTATATCAGCAATTGTTCCTGCGCTTTGCGGTAAGGTTACATCAGAAATAATAACCGAATCGATTACATGGATAACACCGTTAGAAGTCATAATATCTTTAACAATGATGTTTGCACCGCCAAACGACAACATATTTGTATCTGCGTTTATCGCAATTGGAAGTGTATTGCCTAATAGCGTTTCAGCTGACTGGCCGTTTAAAGACATTGCAGTGACTGAATCAACTGACCCAACAAGTACATGCTGCTTTAAAACATCCGCTAAAACGGTAGGGTTTGCCAGCAGTGTATTTAAAAAACCACTACCAATTGCTTCAAATGCAGCGTCGGTAGGCGCAAAAACGGTGAACTCTTTCGACGTATCCGCCAGTGCCGATGTTAAGCCTGCAGCGTCAAGTGCGGCAAGCAAAGTACTAAAGTTGCCTGCTTGTTGAGCTGTTTCAACAATATTGTTGGTTGGTGGTGTTTCTGAAACCGTTTTTGGTGTAAGTACTGCGTCAATAACATGAATAATACCGTTGTCGGTTTTAATGTCGGTCATTGTTACCGTGCTGGTATTAACTAATAAGCTTTCACCATTTAAAGACAGTGCAATACTTTGTCCGTTTACCGTTTCAACGGTTGACCCAGCTAAACCAATTGCTGCTTGCGCATCTACTCTGCCAGAGATCACATGGTAAGTTAAAATTGAGCTTAAAGTATCAGGATCAGCTAATAAATTATTGATAGTTTCTTCACCTAATAACGCAAATGCATCATCAGTAGGAGCAAAAACGGTATAGCTGTTAGTTAAGTCGTCTAGTGTTTCATCTAGACCTGTTGCTTCTAAAGCTGCAACAAGGGTAGTGAATTCTCCAGAGTCCTGTGCGGCATCAAAAACAGAAACTGCTGGTTGTGGATCTACAGTGACAGGGGCGTTGTTATCGTCGTCGCTACTACAACCTTGAATGAGTAACAAGGGAAGTATGATAGCACCGAGCTTAAATACTTTATTCATAATTTTTCCTTTAATTGAATGTTACAGTGTTACAGCTTTGTGAACTCTACGTAGCCAAACTCTGTATTGATCAAAAAAAGGAGCATTATTTTTGTACGATTTAATAGGTGTAAGATTTAATTGAACTTTTATTCAAGTAAGTCTTAAATTTTAGTTTTTTTACTGCGAGGCGCACCCAGTAAAATAAAAAGGTGGCAAATACACACTGATAAAAATGCACTAATTCCCAAAGCGCCACCAAAGCCATCAAGAATGGGAACCAAATAGGCAAAAAACAATGAAAATATAATTGCTGAACTGGCAAGCGTATAAACACCAAAGCGGTGAGGGGCGCTCATGCCAATAAAGGTGCCGCCAAAAAAAACGATACTATAGAGTTCTGCGTTGAGGCTCAGCTGTGCAAAAATCAAATAGGCAATAATTGAGAGTGCAGCGGAGGCTCTTATGGCATCAAAGCGGTTATGCTTTGCTAAATAAAAGGTAAAAAAAGCACCAGCCAAGGCTAATACTGGGTATGTAATAGTCATATCAGCAATCCTTTAGCTAAAACAAACAGGGCTACACTGGCAAATGCAATACTGCCTAATCGTCCGCCAAATCCTGCAAATACATTAAGTGTTAGTGTATATAAAACAGCGCCAATGGCAGAAATAATAGCGATTTCCCAATAGTTGCTAATTAAGCTGGTGGAACACATACCGGCAAAACTACCTGCATAAATGGAGGCATAAGGGTGGTTTTGATAACGTGCAGGAAACGGAATAAATGAGCCGATAAGGCCTGTTAAAGCAGCAGACACAACAATAGGTAATGCCAATGTGGTATGCATTATAAAGCACGACAAGCAGCCGATAAAAAAGGTGATGAATTTTAAAAGTATGAATTTAGTCATAAGGCGCACATCATAAAGGTTCAGTTTTAGCTTTAATAGTTAAAATCGACGATTTAAGACTAAAAGCGATATATGGCTTCCAAAAGAGCAAATAACCGTGGCTTTAAATTAAATGTACGCAATGAATGACTAAAAATAATGCCGTTAATGTTCTATAAATTACAAATTATGTATAATGCAGCATATTTCATATATTAAAAGTTATAACCTAAGGTAATTTATGTCTAACTGTTTGCATTTGGCTATTCCAGCTGGTGATCTTGAAAAAGCGAAAGCGTTTTATTGTGACGTGCTTGGTTGTAAAACGGGTAATAGTGAAGCTGGGCGATGGGTAGACATTGATTTTTGGGGTAACGAGTTAACGCTTCATCAAAGCACAGAGCGCTTACCAACAGTGCGTCATGATGTTGATATGGGCGCAGTAGCTGTACCGCATTTTGGTATTCACTTATCTGAAGATGAATTTCAGGCGTTAAAAACTCGGATTGCGGCTGCTGGTCTCGAATATTTAGATAAGCCTTACCGCCGTTTTGTAGGTGATGAATTTGAGCAAGAAACGTTTTTTATTGAAGATCCAAATGGTAACGTTTTAGAAATGAAAACCATGGTAAACCCAGAAGTCTTATTCAAAAAAGGCGAGTAATGATTATGCGCCTAAACGATTACTTTAGGCGTTTTCTCTAGTGTAGGTTTGCTTAGCCTGCGCTTTTCGTAATGACTTTTTTTGATACATTGCTTCATCACCGGCTTTTAAAACCTCATCTAAATTTTTAGGCGCTTCGCTATAGTTTATTTGCCCTACGCTTGCGTAAATAGCGATGGTGTTGCCTTGGTGTTCTAAGCTAAGCGCATTTAATTTTTGTTCAAGGGTCGCAACTCGCTGGTTAATTTTATCTTTGCTGGTAAATAATGCCATAGCCACAAACTCATCTCCGCCTAAGCGGCCAACTGCGTCTTCACTGCGCATATGCTGACTAATTGACTCTGCCACCGTGCAAAGTACTTTATCGCCAACATCATGGCCGTAGGTATCATTTATTGCTTTAAATCGGTCTAAATCGATATATAAAAAACACAATACGCCACCACGTTGAGCGTGTTTTTTTAATAACTCATTGGCTTTTAAACTCCAGCCTCGGCGGTTATAAATATGACAAAGATGATCGTAATTAGCGTGCTGTTCAGCCTGTTTTTTAGCATAACTGAGCCGTTGAATTCGCTTACCAACTGCAATAGCAAGAAGCAGAGATTCAATCGTAAAAGCAATCACAAACCCATAACGCTGTATAAAAGGACTGTATTCGGTTAGTAACACTCTAAATATCATGCTGATAAATACACAGCTTAAGGCAATAAATACCAAGCTGGCTTCGTTAACGCCTTGTTTAGCTTGCACAGCTGAGAGTATAAAAATGGTCATCACAATCAGTAGTGACAAATAGCCAGTAACGATTGTGGTGATATTAGTAATAGCGGGTAAATCTAAAGCTATTTTTTGTAAGCACAAAGTCAGTACACATAACGCGATAATTTTTAATGCATAACTTAATTTGCGCCAATACTCAGGTAGCTCTAATAGTGCGCTCATAAACCAAGTAGCACTGACTATAGTTAAACCAATGCTTAATGTATAAAGGTGGCTGATATATGCAGAAAAGTAGCCATTGGTAAATAAATAGGGCTGGCCTTCTTGTAAAAAAATAAAGCTAGCGATACAAAAAAGATAGAGGCCATACAGTTTAAAAATAGCGTCTTTAATGCCATAACCTATTATTAAAGCATAAAAAATAAGCGTTGCGCATAATCCATAAAACACCCCAAATATTAAATTGTACAACTGCACCTTTTCAATAAACTGCTGTGAGTCTAGCCAAGTAAACCGGGGATTATAGCTGGCAGTAGTGGTTAAAGTTAGCTTTGCATTAAAGCTGCCTTGTTCCATTAAAATAGCCATTTGATTTGTTTTTAAAGGGGCTTTTAATTGGTTATTTTGTTGCCACGAAAAACTTTCAAGTGCAGGGCGAGTAAACGTAAAAACACCGCTTTGGTTTAGCGTACATACCAACTCAAATTGGTTAATGCCTTTTTCTAGTTTTATGTCTGCAGCAATACCTTGCGATAAGGGAATGGACACACTGTTTGTAATAGATTTTAAATTGCAGCTATCTTTTGCAATAGCTGTATTGCAGATAAGAAAAATAAAAAATAAAGCACCGCAAAGTTTAATACATAAGGAGGTGGTTGTATGTAAGTGCTTCCTTATTGTTACGGTGTTATTGAGCATAGTAGGGTTATAAAAATGGCAGTTACCCTATATTAACAAAGCGTGTTATCTTTGCTAGTAAAAGTTAATAATAAAGTTTGATATAGCGCATGAATGGGTAAATCTTATTTTTATAACTGTATTTCACTCGGAGTTTTATTAAAGTGGCGTTTAAACTCACGGCTAAACTGTGATGCACTGGTGTAACCTACCTTAAAAGCAGCTTCATTTGCTTTGCTGCCCGCTGTGGTAATTAACTCTTTTGCTTTAGCTAAACGTACTTTTTTTAAGTATTGTAAGGGAGATTCAAACGTTACCTGTCTAAATGCACGATGAAAAGAGGATACGCTCATATTTACCTCTTCTGCTAAACCTTCAACAGTAATAGGGTTTGCATAGTCCTGATGCATCGTTGCTAGTGTGCGAGCTATACGCGCATAATGGCCATCATGCATAGCTAGGCCTATTAAAGTATTCCCTTGGGGGCCGCAAAGGACACGATACACTAGCTCTTTTACTATATCTTCGCCGAATACCTCAGCCTCAAGTGGATTATTTAAAACCGTTAGTAACCTACATGTTACCTGCTCCATTGCGCAGTCTAGCTTTGCTGATTGTACTGCGCCAATGTTCGCGCTGGAGACAGATAAAGGCTGGTGCTGCATCATCTGATTAACCAGCTTGTGCAACATGACAGGGTTTATATCTATAGCTATGCCCATAACCGGTAAGTCATTATCGGTAAACGCTTCACACTCTAATGGGACAGGTACACCTAGTACCAAGTAATCACCTTCTCCGTATTTTATTTGATGTTCTGGGAAATGAATTATTTTATGGCCTTGGCCAACCACGATTATGCCTGAATTATAAATAAGCGGCTGGCGCGGTGAACTTTTGGTAGCGCGATGAAAATACACCCCAGGAATAATTGTTTCCATGGTGCCCTCAAAGCTTAGTAAATTATTGTGCTCGGCGTATTGTTGCAACATTTTGGCTATGATGGGCATAAAAGTATCTGTAATTAAAATATTTTGCGTAAAATAACAGTGCTGGTAGTTTTAGGCAAGCTTTAGGCAGTTATTGGGCTTTTTATATATTAACTTTGCTACTAATATGCATCCATCAAAGCTTTACTTGATATGTGACTAAGTAAAGCATTATGAAATTAACCGTCACCTAGGAGCAAAATAATGAAATTTAGCTACGTAAATCCCACTCTCATCCAATTTGGCCAACAGCAAATTGCCGCACTTAGCGACTTGATCGCAAAAGATCAAAAAGTATTAGTTGTTTATGGCGGCGGCTCAATTAAAAAGAACGGCGTGTATGACCAAGTTGCTGCCGCACTTGAAGGTTTTGATTGGGTAGAATTCTCGGGCGTGGGTGCTAACCCAACAATTGAAGTACTTGACCAAGCGGTTAAAATTTGTAAAGAACAAGATATCGACTTTGTATTAGGTGTCGGCGGCGGCTCTGTAATAGACGGCGTTAAATACATTGCGGCTTCTGCAGTATACGACGGCGAAGGTTGGGACATTCCTACTGGTAAGCATACAATTACTAGCGCATTACCAATTGGTGCCGTATTAACGCTACCAGCTACAGGTTCTGAATCTAATCAAAACTCAGTGGTAAGCAAAGAAGCGACTAAGCAAAAATTGCCGTTTGCTTCACCAGAAGTACTGCCTAAATTTGCGATTATGGATCCTGATGTAATGAAAACATTACCACAGCGCCAGCTTGTAAATGGCTTAGTTGATGCGTGGGTGCATACTTGTGAGCAATACCTTACGTTCCCTGAAGGCGCATTGGTACAAGAAGGATACGCAGAGGCACTGTTAAAAACGCTCAAAACACTGGGCGATAACTTTGAAAACCAAGACGATGCATGGCGTGCAAACCTTATGTGGGCAGCTAACCAAGCACTTAATGGCTTAATTGGTTCTGGCGTATCGCAAGATTGGGCAACCCACATGATTGGTCATGAGCTTACTGCTGCCTATGGTGTTGACCATGCGCGTTCGCTTGCTATTGTTCAGCCTTCTTTATTGCGCAATCAATTTGCAGTTAAAAAAGCGAAACTAGAGCAAATGGGTAAAAACGTATTTGGCCTTGAGCAAACAGACGATTTAGCGGAGCAAACAATTCAAGCGATTGAAGCGTTTTACCACAGCCTTGAGGTTGCAACACAGCTAACTGAACATGGTGATGATAAAGCGGCTGCCATTGATAATATTATTGGCAAACTAGAAGCACATGGCATGGTTGCCCTTGGTGAAAACCAAGCGATTACGCTAAAAGAAAGCCGTGAAATTTTAGAACACGCGGTTGCTTAAGCGTTAATTTTAAAAAACCACTGGCTGTTAAAGCCGGTGGTTTTTTGTTTTATAGTTAACCTCAGTAAACGCAATTGGCGCCATTAATTGATAAAAAGCCCTTTATTGTCGTTTGTCGCTAATATACTATGTGGCTTCAATTGGTTAGGTTTATTTAAGTCAATTTTAGGCTGAGAAGATAGCTAAATTATGCGCTCAAATCGTTTGTTAATGGTCATGTTACTCGTGCTTGTGCACAGCTTTATAAGTTGTGATGGCGCTGCATACCATTTACAAGAAGACGTTGAGCATGTAAGTAACGCATTATCACAAAACACTATAACCGCTGATAATGACCAAGGACAAAGCGATAATCAGCCACCGGTTGAGATTCATGCACACCAACATTGTCACTGTGGCTATTACAGCACACTTAGTCACGCTATTATTCCTCAACAAAGTAAACCCTCAGTACTTGTGTATTACCATGGTTTAAATTATCCACCTGATGTACCCCCACCGAATTCATTTAGCTAGTTTTTAATTTAATTTAATTTCAATTAATTATTGTGCTTTTAGCTGCCTGCGCGTAAGCGTTCTATGGGCTGATATAGGCATGTTTAAATTGCTAACTATTTTACACTGTCGCTATTTTTAGCGTAGGTTGTCAATGGTTTGCAAGTGAACTCTGTTTATTAAAAAACGGACAAGCTATATGAATAAAAAACCAATTATGCTGGTGGTGATGCTGTGCGCGCTACCTGCTTTTAGTGCGTTTGCAAATGTTAAAACGTTAACCCTAAAACAAGCGTTGATAAATACCGAGCAACAAAATCCGCTATTAAAGCGCTATCCTTATCATCAAAAAATACTCAGCGCGCTTAAATCTCAAGCGGCGCTTTCGCCTAATCCTGTCTTAAATGTAGAAGCCGAAAACCTATTAGGAACTAACGATGCGCGTGGTGTGCAAGGGGCTGAAATAACCTTGTCATTTAGCCAGCTTATAGAGCTTGGAGATAAACGCCAAAGCCGTATAAATTACGCAACGGCGAACATTAAAGCCCAAGCAATACAATATCAAAATACTCGGTTAGCTTTATTAGCAACCACTGGTGAGCGATATTACGAGGCGCTTAAATTTCAAACCTTACTTACGCTTAACAGCGAACGACAACACGTGGTGAGCCAAGCTCTCAAAGCAATAAAGCAACGGGCTAACGCTGGCGCTGTATCGCAAGCCGATGTAACCCGTATGCGTTATGCGCTAAGCCAAGTTGAGCTTGAGAAAGCTAAGCTAAATAGCGAATTTGAGCGAGCGCGTTTATCGCTCAATGAGCTGTGGAATGAGCAACATGACTACACGAATTTCGCAGGAAATATGGCTACCTTAATACCGCTTAAATCTGAGCAAGCGTTACTCAATGCAGTTAACCAAGCGCCTGAGTTTGCCATGTTGCAGCAACAATACTTACAGCAAGCGGCCAACTTAACGCTGCAAAAAGCTAACGGGCAAAGCGACATTAATGTAGGTGCGGGCCTGCGCTACAATCAGCAAAGCGATACCAGTTCGTTGCTGTTTTCGTTTTCTATGCCATTGCAATTGAGTAACCCAAATAGCGGTAATATTGAAGCGGCTAACAGTCAGTTGGCATTGTTACGTGAGCAGCAAGGGCAATTACGGGTTCAGTTACGCCAACAAGTTCGTACCTTGTACGCCTATTACCAAGGCAAAACGTTACAGGCGCAGTTGTTATCAGGGCAGGTTATTCCACAAGCCCAAACACTCATTGAGCAAAGTTTAAAAAGCTATCAACGCGGACAAATTTCGGTGTTGCAATTGCTCGATGCCCAACAAGCTCTATTTGACTCTAAACGCGCACTTATCAATACCTATGCAGCACTATATCAAACGCACCTTACTCTTGAGCGTTTAACTGGCCAATCTTTAACTGAGACTTTTCAATCATGAACAACACGTTTATCGCATTATTAATATTTCTTTCGTCTACAACGAGCGTTATAAGCACACATGTATTTGCCTCAGCAGAACATGACCAAACAGAGCAAACCCAAAAACAAGGTCCACACGGCGGCTTTTTATTAACCAACGAAAGGCTCACTCTTGAGTTAAAGCTGCAAGAATTGGCAGGTAAAGTTGAGCTGCGCGTATATGGTTATGAGCAAAATCAGCCGATAGATATAAACGATTTAAGCATCGAAATGAACTTAAAACGATTAGTAGAAGCGCCGCAAAAAATACAATTTACGCGTGAGAATGAGTACCTTGTTAGCACGCAACCCATAAATGAGCCACATTCGTTTTCGCTTTTCATTACTGCCAATTATAAAGGTGAACACGTTAGTTTTGAGTACACCCAACACGAAGGCCGCACTATGCTTAGTGAGCGAGCGATTAAAGGTGCGGGTATTGAAACGCAGATAGCAAAAAGTGGCGAAGTTGATATTTCCGACACGCTGTTTGGTGTTATTGCACCGACACAGCACGGCACAGTAGAAGTGATGGCGCCATATACCGGATTGATCAGCGGTATTTTTGTCAGCATTGGTCAAACGGTTCAAAAAGGTGAGGTACTGGCCAGTGTCACCAACCGTGAAACATTACAAAACTACAGTATTAAAAGCCCCATTAGCGGTGTGGTAACCGAGCAATATTTAAAGCGTGGCGAACTGGCAAGTACTCGTGCGTTAATGCAGGTCGTGAACCTTGATAAAGTATGGGTTGAGCTCTCAGCCTTTCCTGAAAACATCGAAAATCTAGCCATTGGTCAAAGCGCCACGGTGTACGATTTACATCACCATTTAAATGCCCAAGGTAAGGTGTTTTTTATAGCGCCTATGATGACCGGCGGGCACATTGCACGTGCCCGTATAGCGCTTAATAACCCTGATGGTCATTGGCGTCCGGGCATGCATGTTAATACTGATGTCAGTATCGATAAGGTTAATGCTAACGTGCGTGTAAAGCCTGAGGCTATTCAAGAGTTTAACGGCATGGCGAGTGTGTTTGTGCGTAAAAATAATGTGTTTGAAGTACGCCCGGTTACTTTAGGCGCAAAAAATAGCGAGTGGGTTGAAGTCATCGCAGGTTTAAGCCCAGGTAGCGAGTACGTCACTGCCAATAGCTATGTGATCAAAGCCGATATTTTAAAAAGCGGCGCAAGTCACGCTCACTAGGAGGTACCATGATTAACTGGATTGTTTCTTTTGCGGTTAAACGCCGCATGATGGTGCTTGCGCTAACATTTTTATTTGCTGGGTTTGGTGTGTATAACATCCAAAACTTAGCGGTAGATGCTGTCCCCGATATTACCAATGTACAAGTGCAAATTAATTCTAAAGCGCCTGGTTTTACCCCGCTTGAAGTTGAGCAGCGCATCACTTACTTAGTCGAAACGGCGATGGCGGGTATTCCTAAGCTTGATTACACCCGTTCGCTTTCTCGCTATGGGCTTTCTCAAGTAACTGTTATTTTTGATGAAGGCACCGATATTTATTGGGCGCGTCAGCAAATTGGTGAACGTATTCAAAGTATTCGCGCCGATTTACCTAATAATATTGAGCCAAACCTTGGACCTATTGCCAGTGGTTTAGGTGAAATATTTACCTATAGCGTGCATGCAAAACCCGATGCGTTAAAAAGTGATGGTACGGCGTATAACGCCGAAGACTTACGTACTTTGCAAGACTGGGTTATTCGTCCGCAGCTTTTAAAAGTAAAAGGCGTAACCGAAATAAACAGCCAAGGTGGCTTTGAGCGCCAGTACCAGGTTGGGCCCATGCCAGAAAAGCTCATCGCTTATAAGCTAACAATCAAGGATGTGATTAGTGCGCTTGAGCTTAATAACAGCAACCGTGGCGCTGGTTATATAGAGCGCTTTGACGGCCAATATTTAGTGCGCTCGCCTGGGCAATTAAAAACCTTAGCCGATATAGCAAACACCGTTATCGCCAAGCGTGATGATGCTCCTGTGCGAATTAAAGACGTGGCAAATGTGTATTTAGGAAAAGAGCTCAGAACCGGCGCGGCTACCTATAATGGCGAAGAAACCGTACTAGGCACGGCAATGATGCTAATAGGTGAAAACAGCCGTGTGGTCGCCAAAGCCATGGCTGATAAGTTGATAGAGGTACAAAAAAGCTTACCTGCAGGGGTTATCGTTGAGCCTGTCTATGACCGTACCAACCTGGTTGATAAAACCATTGCCACAGTTCAAAAAAATCTGTTTGAAGGGGCGGTATTAGTTATCGTCATTTTACTGTTATTGCTCGGGAACATCACTGGTGCGCTTATTACCGCCATGGTTATTCCGCTGAGTATGCTATTTGCTATTACTGGTATGGTGGGCAATCGAGTCTCGGGTAACTTAATGAGCTTAGGCGCAATCGATTTTGGATTAATTGTAGATGGCGCGGTGATTGTGGTTGAAAACTGCCTTCGTCAATTAGGGATGGCTCAACATAAACATGGGCGCTTACTTACACTCAGTGAGCGTTTAAAGGTTGTCACTTCAGCCACCAAAGAAGTGTTTAGCCCCGCCGTATTTGGTATTTTAATTATTATGTTGGTGTATTTACCGCTATTTGCGCTCAGTGGTGTTGAGGGCAAAATGTTTCAGCCTATGGCGTTTACTGTTGTTGCTGCGTTAATAGGTGCACTTATTTTTGCTGTTACCTTTGTGCCGGCGGCAATTGCCGTATTTGTGCGTGGTAAAGTAGATGAAAGCGAAAATGCAGTAATGCATGGTGTTAAAAAAATCTACAAGCCACTGCTTAACTTATCGCTTAAATTACCGTGGGTGATGGTGAGCATTGCCACGGTTTTAGTACTAGTACTTGGCTTTAAAGTTAAAAATATGGGCGCCGAATTTTTACCCCAGCTAGATGAAGGTGATATTGCAATGCATGCGCTGCGTATTACTGGCACCGGTATTGAACAATCGGTGCAAATGCAAAAGCAGTTGGAGCAGGCTTTATTAGCACAACCCGAAATTGCGAACGTATTTTCGAAGATTGGTACTGCGGATGTAGCCAGCGATCCTATGCCGCCAAATGTTGCCGACACCTTTTTAATGTTAAAGCCGTCCGAGCAATGGCCAAACCCATCACTGAGTAAAGACGCGTTAGTGCAGCAAATTCGTCATCGCGTGAATGAGGTACCGGGTAATAACTATGAATTTACCCAGCCTATAGAAATGCGCTTTAACGAGTTAATTGCTGGTGTGCGTGCCGATGTAGCGCTGCGTATTTATGGTGACGATTTAGCCATACTTAAGCAGTTTGGCGAAAAAGCCACTGGTTTAATGCGAAATATTACCGGTGCTACTGATGTTCGTTTAGAACAAATACAGGGGCTGCCTACACTTTCTGTTACTCCAATGCGAGACCAAATGGCGTTATTAGGATTAACTGTAAACGACATTCAACAAACGCTTGCCGCTGCCGTTGGTGGGGTGCAAACAGGGCTCATTTATGAGGGCGATAAGCGCTTTTCGTTACTAGTACGCTTAGATAAGCGTTGGTCTGATGATGTCTCTGCGCTTGCGCGTTTACCTATTGCATTACCTCAAAGTAGTAACCCTGAGCTTGCATTTGTACCGCTTGGAGAAGTGGCTACAATCAGCATTGAAAAAGGGCCGAATCAAATAAACCGCGAAAGTGGTAAGCGTAATGTGGTAGTAACGGCCAATGTAGCGGGGCGCGATTTAGCAAGCTTTGTCAGTGATGCCCAAGCGAAAATGAACGCACAACTTAACCTACCTAGCGGTTACTGGCTTGAATACGGCGGTACGTTTGAGCAATTACAATCGGCGAGTAAACGTTTGTCGTTGGTTGTGCCTGTGACTTTATTGCTTATTTTTGGCTTACTTTATAGTGCTTTTGGCTCGCTGCGTGATTCACTCATTATATTCAGCGGTGTACCTCTGGCACTGACCGGTGGGGTATTGGCGTTATTGCTACGAGATATGCCGCTTTCTATTTCAGCGGGTGTGGGTTTTATTGCCCTAAGTGGTGTTGCGGTATTAAACGGTGTAGTGATGTTGTCGTTTATTAAGCAGTTACGAAACGAAGGGTTAAGTTTATACCATGCAATACACAGCGGCGCATTACAGCGATTACGCCCCGTGCTGATGACCGCGCTTGTGGCAAGTTTAGGCTTTATACCTATGGCGCTCAATACCGGTACCGGCTCTGAGGTGCAAAGGCCATTAGCAACCGTGGTTGTAGGCGGTATTATGTCATCTACCTTACTAACGCTATTAATTTTGCCAGCACTTTATAAGTTAGTGCATACAAAATTTAAAAAGCCGCAAACAGCTTAGGGTCTGTTGATCTTTGCGGATTAGAATTTGTTCAAACTAGGGGCTGTTTAATCGCGGCGCGAGGTTTGTAACCTAGTGGGCTAAGTAAAAACCGAGCAACAAAGAGTAAATCGCCCCTAGGCAGAACCCTTAGGGCTGCGCCTGTTTGGCATTGATGCTACGTTATCGCCTATTTATGGGGAATAACCACACCACATAGGCTCCGCCTTGCCTAAATACCAAACAAACTGCTGCAAATTCAACCTTGAAAGATCAACAGACCCTAGCTAATTACCAATTAGGTAATAACGTAAAAAGCAGCTGAAGTGTCAGCTGCTTTTTCGTTGTTATTAAGTAAAGCGTGCAGTTTAATTATATTGAAACAGGTTATCCCAGCGTTCATCTAATATGGCTTTTGCGTGCTCTAGATTTATCGCGTTATATAGGGTGTTTGTGCAGGTTACTAAATGCATACGTTCAAGTTTTTCAAGCGCATCACTAATTTCAAAATCTAGCTCGCATTGATACTTAGTTTTAAACCACGTCTCTATTTGCTCATCAAGCGCGTGTGCGCTTAAGCCATTTTTAGATTTTAGTAAAAACGTATACGCAAGCAGGGCTTCTTTAATGTCTTCTTCTTCGGCAGCGTCTATCAGAGTGTGGAATACACCGGCGTTGTTATCTAGGTTTTTAAAGTAGAGATTATCGCTCAACGCTTTCATAAATTTAATTTTGCGGTTTTTAAATTTACTCCACTCTTTAAAAACAAAACTACCAAATACCCCAATACCAATCGCTAACGTAATAAAGTGCTGCTGAGTCATGGTAACGGCTTCATCTCTAAACCCTCCCCAAAATGCAAACAAAGCAAACAATAAAAGTAATGAGGCGCCCAGTTTGGTAACTAACACCACCGCACCGCCAATAAGTGCAGATGAGCCAATAATAATTTTATCAATCGGGCGCATCCGCACTTCGCTATTAGGAAATAGCATTTCTAAGTCAGCTTTTGGCACATTTTGAAATAGTTTTACTATGGTAGAACTTGGCTCAAACCCCATAGGTAGTTTATTTTTTGATTCAAAATAGGCTTTATCTTTAAAGCGAATAAATACCGCTACGCGGTCGTAGTTGGTAAAATGCAGTGGCTTTTTACGTAACCCCCAAAAGCTGGTTATGGTTTCGGTGAGTTGCGATTCGCCTCTGCGATAAAAGACCACTTCTTCAAAGTCGTCAAACTCTACCTCTAGGCGTACCTTAAAAAGCGATTCTTCGTTGAGTGCATCTTGTAGGTCTTCATTGGTAATCACTTCAAAATTAGCCGCATTTAATACGTTGGCAAAATCTTTAGCAAAATCGCGTTGGCACTGGGCTTTTTGCTCCTTCGAGACAGGAGCTAACGAGCGAGTGTCGCTATTAGGATCAAACGGTGCGTAATTGTTTTTTAGTGACTCAAGGGTTGAGTGGTAATTATAATGAATCAGGCTGGCGAGCACGTCGCAAAACTGTTTGAAAGAGGTTTGTTGTGCACTATCGGCAAGCTCTTGGCTGCACATGCCTATGATATCTTGCTTTCTAAAAGGAATAAAACGCGCAGTTTGCATAATTAATAATTGTCAGAAAAGTATAATGGCATTGAGCAATAATAAAGTACTCTGGGAAGTATTACTATTTTGCCAATGTTAAATCTATAAATAATAAGGCGTTATATTTTCAGGTTAGATTAACCTAACTGTGCGATGATGCCAGTACCCGCTAAAAATATTAATCTCAGTAGTTAAAAGGATGTTTAATGGCTATACAAAAAAAGCTCAAGCAAAAAACACGTCAGTTTATTGAGTCTAAAAATATGCTCAGCGGTATTACGTTTGCCTCATTTTTAGAATCCACCATAGTGCCCATTCCACTTGAAGCAGTACTGGTGCCATTAATGCAGGCAAGGCGTGAAAAACTGTGGCAAATTGCCCTTATGGCCACAATCGGCTGTGTTATTGGGGCGTTGTTTGGTTATGCGTTGGGTTATTATTTATTTGATGTAGTGGGCGATTGGATCATTAATACCTTTTCTAGTCCTGAACAGTTTGAAAACGTTAAGCAAAAAATGCAGGCACAAGGTTTTTGGTTTGTATTAAGCTTAGGTATTGTGCCTATTCCGTTTCAAATTGCGATGTTGGCCGCTGGTGCAACTAAGTATTCGCTGGCACTGTTTTTAGTGGCATCTGCGATTGCGCGCTCTATACGCTATTTTGGATTAGCGTTAGTGGTATATTATGCAGGCAATCAAGCTGAGCGACTTATCAGTAAACATAAAACTAAAACCATGATTGGGTTAACTATTTTAGTTGCTATTGGCTGGGTTGTTAGCACACTAATATAAATCAATCCGTTTTATAATTTGTGGTATAGTTTTTAATAGTAATTATAAAAATAATGTAAATATCGCCTATGATGAACCCGGAAAAAGTGAGTTTAAAGTTAAGCCATTTTGTTAAAATTACCAGATTAAATAAGCTGTTAATTTTGATGACGCTGGCGTTTATTATCGCTTTCTCAATTTTTTCGTTGATGTACTTTCCCCGATTAGACATAACCCAAAACCTCTATGGCTTTACCACTGACTTTATTAATTTAGTGGTGATTTTTGCTATTTTTTTTGTAGTGCAATGTTCACGGTTAGCTAAAAAAGCCTATTTATACGTCAGTATCGGTTTAATGCTATGGATTGTAGGCTCTACTGCCGATGTGCTCGATGAAGTGATACGTCAGCCTTTTTGGATAAGCAATTACGTAGAAGACTTATGTCGCACATTAGGTATGCTAATTACCGCTTATGGTTTATTTAAAACCATGCACTTTATGCAGCGAATGCACAACCGGTTAGCGCAAGAGTTTATTATGGATGATTTAACCAAAGTGTATAACCGTCGCTGCTTTTATCAGCATGTGAAGGGGGTTGTTAATAATCCTTACACTGTTTTAATTATAGATCTCGACCACTTTAAACGTATTAATGACGATTATGGCCACGATGTGGGCGATAAGGTGCTTAAACAGTTTGCTGATAAAGTGAACCGTCTTTTTAAAGATGAAAATATTTTTGCTCGTATAGGTGGTGAGGAGTTTGCCGCTTACCTGCCTAGTTATGAGCTTGATGAAGTACTTAACTTTTCGCAGACTATTTTAGAGACTGCTCGTACTATTACAGTACAAAATCAGCGTTCTTTAACGGTCAGTATCGGTATTGCACATCGTACAAGCGACCAGACCTTTGATAATGTAATGAAACGTGCTGATCAAGCATTATACCGCGCTAAAAAAGCAGGCCGTGATCGCCTTGAGGTTGCTTAACCATCGTAATTTTATGGTATAAGCTTTGTTTGTAATTTTTTTGGGTACTTGTTTTGTAAAATAAAAAAGGGACTGTATGGATGAGTTAATCGGATTAGCAATCATTATATCTATTGCGATTGTTGCAGGAGGCGTATGTGGTTTAGTTGCCTTAGTGCAATTAAACGGCTTAAAACAAGAGATTGCAGTATTAAAATTCAAGCTATCACAGTATGAGTTAAACCCAAATACAGTCCCTAGCAAATCCCCTGTAAACACACAACCAGATAACGCAAAACCTTTAAACCGCGCAGACATTCCTGCCTCTGATTATAGACCTGCGAGCATTAAACATACGCCACTACCTAAAGTAGCAATTAAAAAGCCATCGAGTATTGAACTGCTTTTTAAACAATTACGTGCAGGCTTTGAACAAAACTGGATGACTTGGATTGGTGCTATTGCTTTGGCTTTAGGTGGCGTGTTTTTAGCCAAATACAGTTTAGAGGCGGGGTTACTTTCACCTGCAATGAGGCTCAGTGCCG
The DNA here is from genome assembly GCF_040937955.1 of Pseudoalteromonas sp. SD03. Classification (NCBI taxonomy): domain Bacteria; kingdom Pseudomonadati; phylum Pseudomonadota; class Gammaproteobacteria; order Alteromonadales; family Pseudoalteromonadaceae; genus Pseudoalteromonas; species Pseudoalteromonas sp. SD03. The sequence goes on along the minus strand of NZ_CP162514.1, from coordinate 2,788,888 downwards.
GTGGATTATTTGGCATTGGCTTAATCGCAGCAGCGTATTATTTACATTATAAACGTATCGTTTTTGAAGGCTTTAATAATTACATTCCTGCAGCCCTTGCCAGTGGCGGCTTTATGACTTGCTTTGCCTTAATGTTTTTGGCCTATAACAGCTTTACCATGCTAAGTGCTGAGTGGGCATTTATTGGCTTAGCAGTGATTGCTCTTTGCGCCAGTGCAATGGCGATTAAGTTAGGTCCTTTACTTGCTGTAATTGGCATTATAGGCGCATACAGTGTTCCTATTTGGGTAAATACGGGCAGTGGTCAGTTATTTTCTTTACTTATTTATGTTGCCCTTGTGAGTGTTGCCGCAGCGGTTGTGGCACATAAAGTACAGCGAGTGTGGTTGTGGTATTTACTATGGGTAGGGCATATAGGCTGGTACTTGGTTGGACTCACTCTATTTAACTACGACACAGTGTGGTTAATAGGCGCTTATGCGTTACTAAGTATTTTAGGCTTAATAGCTATTGCACGTTTAGGTTTGGGCTTTAATACCCTTGAAGTGCGCCCGCACAGCTTCAAACGATTAGTTAACTTATTTCCAGATCACGGATTATTACTGGCCTTTATGGCGCCTTTAATGATTGCCATGCTATTGAGTTTGTTTAATTTACAATGGCAAATCGTGGCGTTGTTAAGCATCGCTTTGTTACTATTTTTAGTGTTAAAAAATAGCCGTTGGGATGCATGGCAAGGGGTTTCTTTAGTGATTGCGCTGTTACTAGTGATCAGTGCTAAACAAACTTATGCCTTTGATGATGCGTTATTTATTTTTAAAAACGAATATGGGCTAGGCTTATTACTTGCTCTGGGGTTAAGTGGCTATGGACTCTATTTTGGTAATAAATACCCAAAACGATTAGCTTTTCATTTGCTTGCTTCATTAAGTGTGTTTGCATTAGTTGGCACTTTGTATGCGATGATCCCAAATACGGCTTTAGCAACCGCTTATCCACTTTGGGCGGTATTGTTATGTTTAATGAGTGCGGTGTTAATTAAATTTACGCAAAATAATACAACCTTATGGCAGCGTTTTAGTTATTGGGTGGGAGCAAACGCCAATATCACTTTAGCAATTACTATGCTACTGAGCGATAGCGGCCTTACCATTGCACTGGCTGTTCAAGTATTACTGCTGAGCTTATTAATAAAAAAATACAGTGTGGCTATGCCACACTGGCCAATAAAAGCCCTTGTGGCGGCATTACTTTTACGCCTTACCTTATCGCCGTGGACGCCTAGTTATGATTCTCTAACTATCTTTGGTTTGCATTGGAGCTTAGTTGTTTACCCGCTGTGTATTGGGTTATTTTTTGCAGCGGCTAAATGTTTTAATACTTCAAAACTAAAAATATGGTTAGAGGGGGCAGCACTGCATTGTTTAGCGTTATTTGTGACAACCGAAACCAGTTATCAACTGGTAGGGCACTACCCTCAGTTGTTTTCTTTAAGTTTTTATGAGCAAGTTTTGCTCAGCTGTAACTTGCTTGCTTTAGGCTGCGTTTATTTATATCGCGCGCAAAGTGCAGGGCAGCTGGGTAAGTTATACCGCACTGCAGGTTTGATTTTATCAGCGTTAGCTGGCTTATTATTAATCAATACAACGTTGGATGATAATCCGTTATTAATGCGTCTTTATGTTGGTGAAACGCCAATATTTAACTGGGTGCTTTTAATCTGGTTCGTCCCGAGCCTGCTGGCGTTATGGTTAGCGAGTTTAGTTAAATCGTTAAATGCTAAATTGAGTCAAATTACACTCGGTGTGTCTGGTTTATTAGCGGTATTAGCTATCAACACCTTGATCCGCCAATATTGGCAAGGCGGCTTTATTTACCTTGATAAGGCAACCAGTGACGCCGAGCTATATAGCTATTCGGTTATTTGGTTATTACTTGGCGCATTGGTGGTGATTGCCGGACATTTAAAACAGCTGCGGTTATTACAAAATGTCGGTTTGGGGATTCTTGGTGCGGTAATCGTTAAAGTATTTTTAATTGATATGGCTAATTTAACTGGGCTTTTAAAGGCATTATCGTTTATTGGCTTAGGGCTTTCGTTAGTCGGGCTTAGTTGGTTGTTCCAAAAACTAAGAAAGCGTAATTATAGCAATTAAGCATAGCTTTAAGCCCAGTATTTTACTGAGCTTAAGCGTTTATTGGGGGTTAAGTACTATGATTAAGCAGGGCCTTAAGTTTACCTGGTTTTACTGGTTTACTTAGGTAATGAATATTTTCAGCTTTGGTTGTTTGTTTTAGCTCGGTGTCACGCACCGCGGTAATTAAAATTGCCGGAATGTCGCTTTGCCAAGTCTCTCGCAGTGTTTTAATTAAAGTAATGCCATCCCAATCATTACCTAATTGATAATCCATTAAAATAACATCGGGCGCTGCATGCGCTTTAGCATACGCTAACACAGCATCAACTTTGTCGAATAAGGTGTAATTTGCCCGCCATTTTTTCAATAAGCTGGCCATCGCGGCTAAGTTTTCAGGATCGTCGTCAACGGCAATAATATTAATCGCAGCGCGGTTGTCTACGATATTTTGATTTGTTTGTTTTTGTTGCACTAATTGCGCATCACCATAAGGCACTTCTATACTAAATCGACTGCCTTTATTAGGTAAAGAAACCACATCAATCGGCAGGCTCAGTAAATCAGCCATACGTTTAACTACCCCTAGACCAAGGCCTACGCCTTTATTGTCGCCCGCTTCAATTCGGTAAAAGTCGTTAAATATTTTTGCCTGTTCAATATCGCTAATGCCCGGGCCTGTATCCCATACTTCTATTCGTAAACTGTGTTTTCGATTTCTGCAGGCAATTAGCACTCGGCCATTTTCGGTGTATTTAATCGCATTAGACAGCAAGTTTTGTAGTATTCGGCGCAAGTAGGTAATGTCACTATGCACTATTTGCTTATTTGAGCGCACTGTAAATGACAGTCCTTTATCGCTCGATAAAATGGCATATTCACTTTTGAGAGGGTCTAAAATATCGTCAATACAAAAGTGACGTGGGCTTGGGGTCATTGCGCCTTGTTCTAATTTTGCAATTTCGAGTAAGGCCGACATTAAATGCACAGTTGAATCTAAACTGTCGCCAAGCTTATTAAAATTATTTTTATTCGTGGTGTCTAGTTGTGTTTCGTCAATCGCGGCAAGGTATAAACGTGCAGCATTTAATGGCTGTAAAATATCGTGACTGGCCAATGCTAAAAAGCGAGTTTTACTATCATTGGCTTGTTCTGCCTCGCGCTTGGCCAAAGTAAGTGCTTGCTCTGTTTGTACGCGGCTATCTATTTGTGCTTGTAGATTACTATTAATCGTTTGTACTTCTTGGGTGCGCGCTTCAATACGATTTTCTAAGTCCATATTAATTTCTTCTAGCGCATTTTGAGTACTAATGTGATTAGTAATATCAGAAAAACTAGTCACAAATCCGCCATCAGGAAGTGGGTTACCGATCATTTCATACACTTGGCCGTTTCGACGATGGCGAATAAAGTGATGTGAACTACCATTTTTTAAATGCTGAACTCGCTTATCAACATGACGGTCAATTTCACCTGGGCCACATTCACCGCGCTCTGCGTTATACCGGATTATTTCCTCAATAGGTTGGCCAACTTGCAAAAAGCCCTCGGGGTAATTAAACATTTCACTGTAGCGCTTATTCCAAGCCACGAGGTTTAGGTCTTTATCAACAACGGATAGGCCATGGCTTAAGTTCTCTAACGAGGTAAACAATAAGTTTTGATTAAACTGCAGTGCTTGTGTGGTTTCATCAAAAAAGTTTACCACCTCTTCAAACGCCATGCGTTTGCCCGATGATACGGTATGAATAAGTGCTTGCGCTGATGAGGCACCTAATACCCCAGTAAGCGCACGTTCGCAGTAAGCAATAAAGTCAGCGCGAGGGTGAGCATTGTTGTCGTTTAAGTCGTGATGAAGCGCATAGTGTGATAATACTTGCTGGCTACGTTGAATGCCTAAAAAGGTTTGCAGCAGTATTTTAAAGTCGTATACCGTGGCTTTTACATTTTTATTTAAGCGACGCGATAAAATAGCCTGATCTTTAGGATTAACAAAAGCAGCCGCTTGAATTTTGTCGATTAAGCGCTCTTCAGCCCCTAGCGAAAAACTAATGTAACAGCCAATATTAGCAAACAAAGCGATAAGTGTACCGCGCGTTATTAGGGTTTGTTGTAACTCACTGTCTAGTGGGTTGGGGGCATCTAAAATAGGCAACATTAAAAACAGCACCCAACATATCACGCCGGCGAGTAGTCCAGCATAAACCCCATAGGCATGGCCTTTTCGCCAATATAAACCACCCACAATGGCAGGCAATAGTTGCGATACCAATGAAAAAGCAACCAATCCCATACTAGCCAGTGCACTGCCATTTCCAAACCATTGCTGATAGAAGTAAGCTAAAATAAGCACCCCGGCAATGGTAAATCGACGCACCAGTAAAATACGTGATTTATAGCTGCTGGTAATTAAGTTACGTTTAAATTTACGACGTAACATTAACGGCAGTACCACATCATTTGAGATCATGGTACTTAACGTTAATGTGGCTACAACAATCATGGCTGTAGCTGCTGAAAGCCCCCCAATAAACACAAACGTAGTCAAAAAAGCATTATTGTGCAGCATAGGTAAGGCAAGTACAAAGCTGTCTGGTGATAAGCTGCGGCCTATTTCTGGGTGAATCGCAGCGGTGGCAATAGGTAAAATCATTGCTGCTGTTAGCAATAAATACAGTGGGAAGGCCCAACGCGCAGTGAATAAATGGCGCTTATCTTGGTTATCGACCACGGTTACATGAAATTGGCGTGGCAAACAAATAATAGCCGCTGCTGCCATAAGTGACTGGCCGATAAAATTAAAACTAAAAAAGTCAAAGTGTGTCCAGTGCATCCAAATAGACTCGGCAACTTGACTGCTACTTTGGGTAGGTAAATTAAATAAGCTGTATATCGCAAGCCCTGCAACGGCGGCTAAGGCAAACAGTTTAACTAGAGATTCAAACGCCACAGCGAGCATTAAACCTGAACGGTATTCGGTTACATCAACTTTGCGCGTACCAAAAAATATAGCAAATAGCGCCATCATTAACGTGGCCGATAGCGCTAAAATATCCCCTGATATCTGATTGCTGTTTTGTAGGAGTAAAAAGCTAGAGCTGAGTGCTTTTAATTGCAATGCAATGTACGGAATGGTGGCCAATAAGGCGATTATTGTCACCATAATGGCGGTGGTTTGACGCTTACCATAGCGGGCTGAAATAAAGTCGGCAATAGTGGTGATATTTTGTTTCTTACTCACCAGTACCAGTTTACGTAAAAAGCCTTGACCGAAAAAAAACAATAAAGCGGGGCCTAACAATATAGGTAAAAAACTCCAGCTGCTGGTCGCTGCTGTGCCTACTGAGCCGTAGTAAGTCCATGAAGTGCAATAAATACCTAGTGCAAATGAATACACAAACGGGTGATGACTAATACGCTTGGCAAGTGGCGTGGTTTTATCGCCCCAATTAGCCAGCCAAAACAGCACGCCTATGTAGCCAAAGGCAACAATGAGTAGTACAGCCGTCATGTTTATTTAACCTTGTAGAATATTTTTATAATTTGCCATAACTATACCCAAACTATTTCAAGATGCGAGCGTCAGTTGGCGTTTGAGGTAGTTTGGGTTTTTACAATATTTGGTTGCGGGTTAAATAGGGGGGTATACATTTTATTTATATTATCTATAAATAAAATAAAGAATTGATTTTTAATGATTTATTTTAAATTGGTTATTTAGTTAGACTAATGTCTTATTCCCACGCTTTACTCAAAAATTGGCGTAAACACCTCGCAAATAAATTAATTAACTTACTGAAATTAAAGTAGTTCACTTGTTGTTTACTAATTAAGCGCCTACAGTTTACGAAAACGTTAACATGTTGTTACGACTATTGTCGCAATTCAATATTTGAGTAGCGTTGCTAAATTGATTAACGAATATAAAAAACCACCCATCGTAATCTTGCGATGTTTAAAGGGGAAAATAAAAATGGCTTTTAAAAATGAAGAACAAGCAAAAGCTTATTGGGCAGAAAACATTTCATTACTGTTTAAGTTATTAGCGGTATGGTTTGTGGTCTCTTTTGGCTTTGGCATATTACTTGTAGATGTACTAAATGAAGTACGTTTTTTTGGGTTTAAACTTGGCTTCTGGTTCGCCCAGCAAGGCGCGATTTATACCTTTGTAGCTTTGATTTTTGTGTACGTTTTCAAAATGAATACGTTAGATAAAAAATATGGCGTAGACGAATAGGAGCTAAGCAATGGATGTTCAAATACTCACTTTTATAATCGTCGGTTTAAGCTTTGCGCTTTATATCGGCATTGCAATCTGGGCTCGTGCAGGGTCAACAAATGAATTCTATGTTGCCGGTGGTGGTGTACCTCCACTAGCCAATGGTATGGCAACTGCTGCGGATTGGATGAGTGCTGCGTCATTTATTTCAATGGCGGGTATTATCTCGTTTGCTGGCTATGACGGTAGTGTTTACTTAATGGGGTGGACGGGTGGTTATGTACTACTGGCCATGTGTTTAGCGCCTTACTTACGTAAATTCGGTAAGTTTACTGTGCCAGACTTTATCGGGGATCGTTACTACTCACGTACTGCGCGTTTAGTGGCTATTTTATGTGCCATCTTTATTTGTTTTACTTACATTGCGGGTCAAATGCGTGGTGTGGGTGTGGTGTTCTCGCGTTTCTTAGAAGTTGAAATTGAAACCGGCGTTTACATCGGCATGATAATTGTTTTCTTTTATGCTGTACTTGGTGGCATGAAAGGCATTACTTACACGCAAGTTGCGCAGTACTGTGTACTGGTATTTGCTTATTTAGTACCGGCTATTTTCATCTCTATGATGGCAACCGGTCACTTTTTCCCACAAACAGGGTTTGGTGCCACGCTAAGTGATGGTTCAGGCATGTATGTATTGGATAAATTAGATGGTTTAAGTACTGAGTTGGGCTTTGGCCAATACACTGAAGGCTCGAAGAGCATGATTGATGTATTTGCAATCACAGGTGCTCTTATGGTGGGTACTGCTGGTTTACCACATGTAATTGTTCGCTTTTTCACTGTACCTCGCGTAAAGGACACACGTATTTCAGCGGCGTGGACACTGGTGTTCATTGCTATTGTTTACACAACAGCACCTGCAGTAGCTTCGTTTGCCCGTGTAAACATGATTGACACCATTAATGGTAAAGACGGTAGCGGCACAGCGTATGCAGATGCACCAGCTTGGATTAAAAACTGGGAACGTACAGGCCTAATCACCTTTAATGATAAAAATGGTGACGGCAAAATGTTTTACACATCAGGTAAAATCACTGACCCTAATAGCGCGAACGAAGTAAACGTTGACCGCGATATTATGGTACTAGCGAACCCTGAAATTGCCGACTTACCAGCATGGGTTATTGCACTCGTTGCTGCTGGTGGTATTGCCGCGGCACTATCGACTACAGCGGGCTTACTATTGGTTATTTCAACCTCAGTATCGCACGATTTGCTAAAACGGACACTCAAACCGGATATAACCGACAAGCAAGAATTACTTGCAGCGAGGTTAGCAGCGATGATTGCTATTGTAATATCCGCCTACTTTGGGATTAACCCGCCAGGATTTGTGGCCTCGGTTGTTGCCTTTGCCTTCGGCTTAGCGGCAGCGAGCTTCTTCCCTGCAATTATTATGGGTATTTTCTCTAAATCAATGAACAAATTTGGTGCGATTGCTGGCATGGTAACGGGTATTACCTTTACTGCGGCTTATATCATCTACTTTAAGTTTGTTAGCCCTGAGCTTAATAGCCCAGAAAATTGGTTCCTAGGTATTTCACCTGAAGGGATTGGTCTAATCGGTATGATGATCAACTTTGCAGTAGCAGCAGTTGTAATGAAAATGACTCAACCAACACCAATTGAAATCCAAGAAATGGTGGAAGGCATTCGTAATCCTAAAGGGTCTAGTGAAGCACATGCTCACTAATCCATATAGCTAATGATATAACGCATCAAAGCCCGACTTAAGTCGGGCTTTTTATTTGTTTAAAAAATGACTACATTTCAGGTTAAGTCGCTTTTTTATTGAGGATGATTTATGAGTAGTGAGCAACAGGAAGTCGCGCAGTTTATTAACAAGCAAGCACCATTTTCAATGTTACAAGACAGTGCCTGCAATTATTTTGTAAACCATCTCGATAGTATTTATTTGACCCGAGAAAACCAAACGCAATGGCTTAACAGTGAACAGCCTAAGTTATTTTTAATCCGCTCCGGGTTATACGATTTAGTCGATGCCAAAGGCGATACGGTAACGCGTTTAACTCAAGGTGATTACTTTGGTTACCCCTCTTTACTAACGGGAGATGCAATTCAAAACAGTTTAGAAGTACAAAAAGAGGGCATAGTGTATATGCTCGACCAAACGCATTTTGATTATTTACGCCGAGAATATAAAGCCTTTGAGCAATACTTTGTCCGTGCACATGCAAATCGATTACTTTCATCGCATTATAAGAGCAACAACGACAGCTGGTCTGAGCGTAAAATATCAGAGATCATGACTCGCAAAGCGATAACGCTGCCCCCCGATGCCAGCATCCGTCATAGTGCTAAAAAAATGCAAGAGCATGGGGTTTCTTCAATAATGATCACCGAAAACTCGCACCTTGTTGGGGTGGTTACTGACCGTGATTTACGTAATCGAGTGCTTGCTGATGAGGTGGACCCCGCGCAAGCTATCAATAGTATTATGACCAATAAGCCTAAGTTTATATTTGAAAATAATCGTGTGTTTTCAGCGCTACACTTAATGCTTAAGCATAATATTCATCATTTACCTGTGCTTGATGAAAATCATAAACCGCTAGGTATGATCACTAGTACAGACTTACTACGCCAACAAAAAAGCGACCCTGTCCAGCTCATTGGTCGTATTTACAAAGCGCATAATGTCGCTGATTTAAAGCGTTACGCTAAAGAAATTCCTGAGTTATTAAAGGGGTTTTCTAATAATATTGATGATATTTCACTGATTGGAAAACTACTCAGCGGTTTAACCGATGCGCTAACCTCGCGGCTAATATTTTTATTTCAACAACAACATGGTGTTGCACCTACGAGCTTTAGCTTTATTTGTTTTGGCTCTCAAGCGCGCGAAGAGCAAACACTGCATTCTGATCAAGATAACGGCTTGTTATTACCCGATGGTCTAAACGATGAGCAGCACGCGTACTTTAAACAAATGGGTGAATTTGTTTGTGAAAACTTAGTTGAATGCGGTATTCGTCGTTGCCCTGGTAACATTATGGCCAGCAGTGATGCGTGTCGAATGAGTGTTAGTGATTGGCGGGCGAAGTTTTTAAAGTGGATCACCAGCCCCACACCCCAGGCAATGCTCAACTGTAAAATATTTTTTGATCTGCGTTTTATTGAAGGATCAACCACGCTTTTTAGCCAGTTTTGTGAAGAGTTAACCCATATTTCTCGCAACGATCTTTTTTATGCGGCAATGGCAAGCGATGTGAATACCAACAGCGCGCCGATTGGTTTATTCAATAACTTTAAAACCGAAAAAACCGAGCAGCACCACAAATACATCGATCTTAAAAAGCGCGGGGTAGTGATCATTAACGATCTGGCAAGGCTGTATGCATTAAAAGTAGGCATCCGCCGTGCTAACACCCAAGAGCGATTAGACGCTTTATTAAAGTATTCATTGTTAAGCAAAGAAGATATTTATAATTTAAAAGATTGTTGGCGATTTTTAACTCAGCTTCGGCTGCGCACACAAATAAACGAAGAGGGGTTACCCAGCAATTGTATAAACCCAGATAAGCTCAATTCGTTAGAGCGTCATCAGCTTAAAGAAGCGTTTTACCTAGTAAAACAAGCGCAGCAAGGCGCGGCGTTTAAATTTGCGCGTGGGAGTTTGTAACAACAATGGTTAAGCAGCTTATTACTCGTTATTTAAAGCGCCGCCACTTGCTCATGCAAAGTGCTTTAAAGCAACGTTACTTAGTGATTGATTTGGAATTAACAGGGCTTGATCCTAAACAACATGAAATTGTCTCGGTTGCTTGGGTACTGATTGATAACGAATGTATCAAAAACAGTCAGTCGCAGCATTTGGTTAATAAAGAGGTGAAAAGTCTAGAGCAGAGCCCCGTTTTTCATGGCATTAGTACTGACTCTGTGGCACAAGGGCAAAGTCTACAAAGCATTATAACGTCTTTAAGCGCTCACTTTAGTGACTGTATTTTAGTATTTCATAATGCCATGCTCGATTGGGGTTTTTTAAAGTTAGCACTAAAAAATGCAGGGATCACCCAGCGCCCCAAGTTGATTATCGATACCTTACAAATAGAAAAAAAGCGTCTGCTAAAGCATAGCTCAGATATAAAATTAGACGATTTAACTCTTAATGAATGTCGTAAACGCTACGACTTACCAAGCTATCATTGTCATCACGCCCTTACCGATGCACAAGCTACTGCTGAGTTGTTATTAGCCCAATGCCATCAAATAAGCGCCGGTAAGGAGCTCAAAGTAGGCGAGTTGACGTAGGTTGGGCAGAGCGAAGCGAAACCCAACCTATAAAGAATGCATAAATACTTGGTTAATGAGGCAGTTTACTTTTGTTTTTATTTGTATAATTATGGGAACGTGTGATTTATTATGAATTCAAGGAACGAATATGAAACTTATCATCGCTATTTTTATTAACTTATTCCCTCTTATTACTTTTGCTAATTCAAGCGTGCCAGCTAATCGTCATATTTCAGTGCAGGGGTCAGCTGAGGTATTTGTTGAGCCTGATATGGCTCAAATTATATTTGAAGTAAAAAGCACTGAAGATACATTACTTGAGGCTAAACGTGAGCTTGATGGCCGGATTAGCTTGCTACTTGAACAATCAGACAAATACGGTTTTGGCCAAGACGATGTTTATATATCTGGTTTAAAAAGCAAGTTATACACTATGATTGGTACAGAATCTGGGGCTGTTTCAGGCGATAAGTATTTAGCCCTGAAAACAGTTAAAGTCACATTAAAAGATATTAAAAAAGTCGATGAATTTATTAATTTTGCTCAAAGCTTAAAAATAGACAATATCGAAAAAATTAATGGTTTATCCTCTAAAGTTAATCAGTTAGAGGCAGAGGCAACACAATTAGCAATCGATAACGCAAAAGCGAAGGGAAATAAGCTCGCTCAAGCTTTTGGCGCTGAACTTGGCAACGTTTACAGTATCAGTGCAAATTCCAGCAGCTCAGATTACGATTATGACGCGGGCGGTGTTAAGCACATTATTTTATCTAGCCACAGAAATAGTATGGTTGCTAGTAATAACGAGAATCCATTTATGCAGCAGCAATATTTAGGCGCAACAATAAGCGTTAAAGCATCAATAAAGGTGGTGTTTGATTTAAAACTAAAATAGCAAACAGTGCAAATACCCACTAGCAGGGCTAAAAGTAAAAGTGCAGTGTGTGTTGATTATGACGTTAATTTAAAGTTTCTAATGCTTGGCTCTTATAATCACAGGCAAGGTCGATTACAATACCGCCATCTAAAAGGCGACGCTGCCTTTCTCTGTACGTAACTAGAGTGGATTTTATATTTCATGGCAATCAAACTTGCAATTAATGGTTTTGGTCGTATTGGTCGAAATATTGTCCGTGCACTATACGAATCAGGCTTAAGCGACGAGATCAAAATTGTTGCAATTAACGAACTAGCCGACCCTGAAGCTATTGCCCATTTATTAAAATACGACACCTCTCATGGTCGTTTTGCTTTTCCAGTTAAACTAGGTGAAGACACTATCAGCGTTGCTGATGACACCATTGCGTTATTTTGTGAACAAAATCCAGTTGAATTACCGTGGCAAACGTTAGATGTTGACGTGGTGCTTGAATGTACGGGGGTTTACCACTCACGTGAGCATGCACAGTTACATTTGACTGCGGGTGCAAAAAAGGTGCTGTTTTCACATCCTGCGGATAATGATGTTGATGCCACTATTGTTTACGGTATTAATGACGATGAGCTTAAAAGCGAGCATACTATTGTCTCTAATGGCTCGTGTACCACCAACTGCGTTGTTCCTGTTATTAAAGTACTCGATGATGCCTTTGGCATTGAATCAGGTGCTATTACGACCATTCATGCGTCAATGAACGATCAGCAAGTGATTGATGCGTATCATCATGATTTACGCCGTACGCGTGCCGCCAGCCAGTCTATTATTCCTGTAGATACAAAATTAGCCCGTGGTATAGACCGTATTTTACCTAAATTTAAAGGTCGTTTTGAGGCCATTGCGGTCCGTGTACCGACCATTAATGTGACGGCGATGGATTTAAGTGTCACGGTTAATGCAGATGTAGATTTAAGTGCGGTTAATAATGCCCTTAAAGCACAAGCTAAAGACCGCCTTGAAGGTATTTTAAGTTACACCGAAGAGCCGTTGGTATCGGTTGATTTTAACCATGACCCACATTCTTGTATCATAGATGGCACACAGACACGTGTTAGTCATAAACGACTGATAAAGTTATTAGTTTGGTGTGATAACGAGTGGGGGTTTGCGAATCGCATGCTCGATACCGCGCGTGCTATGATGGCATTTAAGTAATATTTAAAACGTATTTTTCAGGTTCAGTATCGTTAACTAAGGAGATGTTCATGTCGGTCATTAAAATGGCAGATTTAGATTTAAACGGCAAACGCGTATTAATTCGTGAAGATTTAAATGTACCCGTTAAAGCAGGAAAAGTGACGTCAGATGCACGTATTCGTGCTGCGTTACCTACTATCAAACTAGCGTTAGAGAAAGGCGCGAAAGTGATGGTTATGTCACACCTTGGCCGTCCTACGGAAGGGCAATACGAAGAAGAGTTTTCATTGGCTCCGGTTGTCGATTACTTAAATGATGCACTTGAGCAAACAGTTCGCCTAGAAAAAGATTACTTAAACGGCGTTGATGTTGCAGATAACGAAGTCGTTGTTTTTGAAAACGTGCGTTTTAATAAAGGCGAGAAAAAAGACGACGAAACCTTATCAAAGCAATTAGCTGCATTATGTGACGTGTACGTAATGGATGCTTTTGGTACTGCGCATCGTGCACAAGCATCAACGCATGGTGTAGGTTTATTTGCTGATGTAGCGTGTGCCGGTCCATTATTATCGGCTGAACTTGAAGCGCTAGGCAAAGCACTTGATAACCCAGCACGCCCATTAGTGGCGATTGTGGGTGGCTCTAAAGTGTCAACTAAGTTAACCGTACTTGATTCGTTATCTAAAATTGTTGACCAGCTTGTTACGGGTGGCGGTATTGCTAATACCTTTATTGCAGCTGCAGGTTACCCTGTAGGTAAGTCACTTTTTGAGGCTGACTTAATGGACGAAGCTAATCGCTTATGTGCAGCAGCAAAAGCTAACAATGGTGAAATTCCAGTACCGACTGATGTCGTCGTGGGTAATGAATTCTCAGAATCAGCTGTAGCAACACTTAAAGATGTAAGCGAAGTTACCAGCGACGATATGATTTTTGATATTGGTCCTGATACAGCAAACAAACTTGCAAAAATTATTGCTAATGCGGGCACCGTTGTATGGAATGGCCCAGTCGGTGTTTTTGAATTTGATCAGTTCGGTAATGGTACACGTGCTATTGCCCAAGCAATTGCTGATTCAAAAGCGTTTTCAATTGCAGGCGGTGGTGACACTTTAGCAGCAATTGACAAGTACGGCATTAGTGACAAAGTTTCGTATATTTCTACCGGTGGTGGTGCTTTCTTAGAGTTTTTAGAAGGTAAAAAACTGCCAGCAGTAGTGATGTTAGAATCACGTGCTAAGTAATACGTAAAGTATTAGCTAGCCGTTAGGCAGATGTGGAGTGTCCGCATCTGCTACACTTAACTGATAAATACCTCTCACTTTTATTTATTAGTTATTTAATTCGAATTTTAGGCATTGAGCTTTAAGGTTCGAGGTGCAGTTATTGCACCAAACTAACAAATCCGTTCAAACTAGATAGTTTAATGACTATCGATAAATTGGAGAATACCCAATGGCTTTAATCAGTATGCGACAACTTCTGGATCATGCCGCTGAGCATGGTTACGGTGTACCCGCGTTTAATGTAAATAACCAAGAGCAAATGCGCGCAATTATGGAAGCGGCTGATAAAACAAACAGCCCTGTTATTGTGCAAGGTTCTGCGGGCGCACGTGCGTATGCCGGTGCACCTTTTATTCGTCATATGATTTTAGCGGCAGTTGAAGAATGGCCACATATCCCCGTGGTTATGCATCAGGATCACGGTACATCACCGGGTGTATGTCAGCGTTCAATTCAGTTAGGTTTTTCATCAGTAATGATGGATGGCTCGTTAATGAGCGATGGTAAAACTCCGTCAAGCTACGATTACAACGTTGATGTAACACGTAAAACAGTTGAAATGGCACACGCATGTGGTGTTTCAGTTGAGGGTGAGCTGGGTGTATTAGGTTCACTTGAAACCGGTGAAGCGGGTGAAGAAGACGGCGTTGGCGCTGAGGGTAAACTTACCACAGAGCAAATGCTAACGAATCCAGAAGAAGCAGCTGATTTTGTAAATAAAACCCATGTTGATGCGCTGGCTATTGCCTGTGGTACATCACACGGTGCCTACAAATTTACGCGTCCACCAACCGACGACATTTTAGCAATTGATCGTATTAAAGAAATTCATGCGCGTATTCCAAACACGCACTTAGTAATGCATGGCTCGTCTTCTGTACCACAAGAGTGGTTAGAAGTGATTAACCAATACGGTGGCGAAATTCCTGAAACATACGGTGTGCCAGTTGAGCAAATTGTTGAAGGGATTAAATACGGTGTGCGTAAGGTAAACATTGATACTGACTTACGTTTAGCGTCTACCGGTGCAATCCGTCGTCATTTAGCAATGAACCCGTCTAACTTCGACCCACGTAAGTTTTTAGCCGCTGCAACACAAGCGATGACTGATATTTGTATCGCCCGTTACGAAGCGTTTGGTACTGCGGGTCAAGCAAGTAAAATTAAGCCAATTTCATTGGATGAAATGCACCTTAAATACTTAAGCGGTGAGTTAAACCCAAAAATAAAATAATGAGCCAATAACGGCGATACTCTCGCACTCATTATAAAAAGCCAGTTGCTTACGCACTGGCTTTTTTGATCTGTAAGAGATCAGTATTTTACTTACCGATAAATCTGGGATCACTCGATTACTAACTAACCTTATCTGGGATCATTACTTTACTAAGTGAAGGGCTTAAAGTGACGCATTTTGTACTTTTAAGTGTCGAACATCATAATTAATGGATAAAAATCACACAGTAAATCATTGGTTTAGCTTTGTTAGTGGGTAAAATAGTGATCCAAAAAGGGATCTGCTTGATAAAACTCTGATCCTTGTATTTAAGATCTTAATAAACCTGATCTAAATAGGTGCCGACTTTTATTATTAAGCCTAAAAATAGCTGCTAGTTAGTAATTTGATGATCCCAAGTTAATATCATAAATAATGCCTTTAATAACGACTCACTTTACTGCAAACCACTTTTTTATTTACTGCTTAAGATGATAAAAATATGACATATTCAATTTTTTGTTACTATTTTGTGTTTTTTTTAGTCTCATTTTAATTTAGACGTTACACTTTAATAAAAATGTCATACTTAGTCATAATAATGAAACCTACTCAATAGCCTAAGAGATAAATTGGAATGTCACGTAAAGTATTAGTCGTTGATGACGAAGCACCTATCAGGGAAATGTTGGTTTTTGTTTTAGAACAAAATGGCTTTCAAGCCATTGAGGCAGAAGATTATGATTCTGCAATAGCCGCAATGGTTGAACCTTATCCAGATATGGTGTTACTCGATTGGATGCTACCTGGTGGTAGTGGAATTCAAATTGCTAAAAAATTCAAACAAAATGAACACACACGCCAAATCCCTATCATTATGCTGACTGCTCGCGGCGAAGAAGAAGACAAAATACGCGGTTTAGAAGTGGGCGCTGATGATTACGTTACTAAGCCGTTTTCACCTAAAGAGTTAATGGCGCGTATTAAAGCGGTTATTCGCCGAGTAGCACCTACCTCTTTAGAAGAAGCAATTGAAGTGCATGGCCTGCGCTTGGACCCTATTTCGCATCGTGTTACCTCAGGGGGCAGTGAGCTTGATATGGGGCCAACCGAATTTAGACTGTTACACTTTTTTATGACCCATCCAGAGCGTGTTTACAGCCGTGAGCAACTGCTTGATCATGTATGGGGCACGAATGTGTATGTTGAAGACAGAACCGTAGATGTTCATATTCGTCGCTTGCGTAAAGCGATTGCTACGCTTGGACATGACCGCTTAGTACAAACGGTACGCGGAGCTGGTTATCGCTTTTCGAGTAAACTATAGTGTGCTTACAATTAAGCTTACTTAGTTAAGTAGCAATCTATTAACCTAGTTCAGTCAACTTGTCTGCTAGCGTTTATAAGGTAAAGAGCGTGTATGTATCGAGTTATTAACAAGCAGGCGCTAACAAAGCGGCTGTTTGTCTATTTTATACCTTTACTTTTAATTGGGGTGCTTATTGGTGCCCCATTTTTGATGTTGTTTTTGGGCGCTTTTTCACTACTTATGTGGCATTACCATCAACTTTATCGGTTAAGTGATTGGCTGCATAACCAGCGCAGTTTTAACCCACCAGAAGGTGAAGGGTCGTGGGAGCAAGTATTTGAAGGCATCTATCAGCTGCAACATCGTAATCGTAAAAAGCGTAACGAACTGGCAGAGCTGATACGCCGTTTTCGTGACGGTGCTGAGGCGGTGCCTGATGCTGTTGTTGTATTGCAAAACGATTTATCAATTGTGTGGTGTAATCAACTTGCACTCAAAGTGTTAGGGTTACAATGGCCGGTTGATCATGGTCAGCGTTTAGATAACCTTATTCGCGATCCTAAATTTGCTAAATATATGCGCCGTAAAGAGTTTAGCGATGCACTGGAGCTCGAAAGTGGCCACAGTGTAGAGCAAGTACTTGAGTTTAGGGTGATGCCTTATGCTAACACTCAGTTATTGGTGGTAGTACGCGATGTCACTCGTTTAAAGCAACTTGAGCAGATGCGTAAAGACTTTGTTGCTAATGTGTCTCATGAGCTCAGAACCCCTTTAACGGTTGTTACCGGCTACCTTGAAATGCTCGACAGTGATTCGCTCCCTCCGCCTGCAATGTGGAATAAAGCACAAACTACCATGCTAGAGCAATGTAAACGCATGGATAGTTTAGTGAATCAGTTACTTTCTTTATCACGTATTGAAGGCGCAAAACGCCACAGTAATGATAAGGCAGTAAAGGTACCGCAATTGCTAAAACTGATTGAAACTGAAGCACAGTCTATAAATCAAGATAAAGGCCATCAACTTATTTTTAATATTGATGCGTCACTTGATATTACCGGTGCTGAGGATGAGCTCAGAAGTGCGTTTTCAAACTTAGTATTTAATGCCATTCATTATACTAAGCCAGGTGGTAAAATTGAGGTGTGTTGGCAGCGCAACAATGAACAGGCATGTTTTAGTGTTACCGATAATGGTGATGGTATTGCACCAGAGCATATAAATCGCTTAACTGAGCGTTTTTATCGGGTCGATAAAGCCAGAAGCCGCACCACAGGTGGCTCAGGATTAGGCTTAGCAATTACTAAACATGTACTTACTCGCCATGGTAGCCAATTAAAAATTAACAGTGAACTGGGTAAAGGCTCCTGTTTTTCTTTTGCGTTTTCAAGCGATAGGCTGATCTCTATTTCGCCATTAGTGACGAGTAATACTGCTAGTCATAAAAGTGTCATTTAAGAGTCATACCATTGTCATGTACTCACTTTAGAGTGAACCGCAGTTAGGAAATGGGACGAACAAACTGGAGAACCCCAAAATGAAATTTAAAAACTTAGTTGCCGCAATGGGTGTGGCTGTTACAACATTTGTATCTGCGCAAGCAGTAGCATTAGAAGACGGTATGCCTGAGTATCAAAAAATTAGCGGTGTATCAGGTAACTTTTCATCGGTAGGGTCTGATACGTTAGCCAACATGATGACCTTTTGGGCTGAAGAATATAAGCGTATTTACCCAAATGTAAATATTCAAATTCAAGCAGCAGGTTCGTCTACTGCGCCACCAGCATTAACAGAAGGTACGGCAAATTTAGGTCCAATGAGCCGTGCTATGAAGTCGAAAGAAATTGAAGCATTTGAAAAGCGCTATGGCTATAAGCCAACACAAGTACGTGTAGCAATTGATGCATTGGCGGTATTTGTTCATAAAGATAACCCAATTGAAGGGCTGCGTATTGACCAAATCGATGCTATTTTCTCATCAACACGTAAATGTGGCGCACCAGAGCAAGTAAACCGCTGGAGTGATGTTGGTCTAGAAGGTGATTGGGCTGCAAAAGACGTGCAATTATATGGACGTAACTCAGTATCAGGGACTTACGGTTACTTTAAAAAGAAAGCCTTATGTAAAGGCGATTTTCGTAATAACGTGAACGAGCAACCGGGTTCAGCTTCTGTTGTACAGTCAATTTCAGCATCACTAAATGCCATTGGTTATTCTGGCATTGGTTATAAAACATCGGGTGTGCGTACTGTTCCGTTATCTAAAAAAGGTACTAACTTTGTTGATGCCACGCTTGAAAACGTAGCTCAAGGTAAATACCCACTTTCACGTTTCTTATATGTTTATGTAAATAAACACCCAAATAAGCCACTTGGCCCAGTTGAAGCTGAGTTTTTAAAGATGGTACTTTCGCAAGAAGGTCAAAAAATTGTAGAAAAAGATGGTTATGTGCCACTTTCTGCAAAGCTAGTTGAAGTTGAGTTGAAAAAGTTAGGCTTAAAATAAACCGCTAATAATTAAAAAACCGCTCAAATGAGCGGTTTTTTTTGGTTTACAATTTATGCCGATTGATATTAGTCAGCTTTACTTAAGTTTTCAGCTTGTACTTTGCATTGATTATACGCTTCGATGCATTTAGATGAGCAAACCTGTGACTTAAGGCTGTCGGTGGTTGTTTGTTGTTCACAGCTGGTTTCGCATTGATAACTTTGCTGAGCGCATTGGTTAAGTGCTGGATTACCTGCTTGGCTTTGGCACCCTGCCAATGCTGCAAAAGAAAAAGCCACTAGAGTGGTTTTAATAAAAGTTTTCATACTTATCCTTAAAGTGAGGCTACACCAGTATTAAACTTCAACCTGTATATTGTCGATTAATCTAACACTTCCTAAAAAGGCGGCAGCTAAAATAACAAATCGTGTATCTTCGAGTGTAGCAGCTTTTAATGTATCTCGTTGAGCTATCGAAAAATAATCTGGTTTTAGCCCTGCGCTTTCTAAAGTCGCTTTAGCATCAGCTTCAAGAGTAGCAAACGCTTTATTTCCGCTTTTTAGTTGCTGCGCACAGCGATTTAAAGTGTTGAATAAAATCGTAGCGGTTTGCTTTTCATCACTTGATAAATACCCATTGCGTGAGCTCATGGCAAGGCCGCTAACTTCACGCATCGTTGGCACACCAATAATTTCTACTGGTATCGACAAATCACGGGCCATTGTTTTAACAACTTGCAGCTGCTGAAAGTCTTTTTCACCAAAGCAGGCGTAATCAGGTTGGACTAAGTTAAATAGTTTAGTGACAACTGTTGCTACACCTTTAAAATGACCAGGACGTGAGCCGCCGCAATAGCCCATCGAAATACCTGGTACATCAACAAAACTTTGCACCCCTAAGCCATTTGGGTAAATAGCCTCTACACTGGGGATAAACAAAATATCCGTTTCAAGATCGGCTAAACCTTGTTTATCGGCATCTAAGGTACGCGGATAATTGTCTAGATCTTCGTTAGCACCAAATTGCATCGGGTTAACAAAAATACTAACAACGACTTTGTCGGCCAGTGTTTTTGCTTTTTCTACCAACGAAAAGTGACCGCGGTGCAGGTTACCCATAGTAGGTACTAGTGCAACACTTAAACCCGCTTGGCGCCAAGCTCTTATTTGACTGCGTAATGATTTAATTTCAGTGATTGACTGCATTATTTAAACTCGTGTTCAGCGCTTGGAAAAACGCCGCTTTTAACATCGTTACAATACTTTTTAACAGCGGCAGGCATGTTGCCTGTTTCGAGTAAAAAGTTTTTTGAAAATTTAGGAATGTAGCCTGCAGAAATACCGACTAAATCGTGCATAACCAAAATTTGGCCATCGGTTACATTGCCCGCACCAATCCCTATAGTCGGAATGCTTAATGAGTCAGTAATACGTTTTGCTAAGGCACTTGGAATACACTCAAGCACGAGTAGTTGAGCACCCGCTGCCTCTAATGCTTTTGCATCGGCAATAATTTTTTGCGCTTGTGCTTCTTCACGGCCTTGAATTTTAAAACCACCAAATACGTGCACAGATTGCGGCGTAAGCCCTAAATGCCCACACACCGGAATACCTTGCTGAGTAAGTGATTTAATGCTGTCATGTAGCCATTCACCACCTTCAAGCTTGATCATATTAGCACCTGCGCGCATGAGCTCTGCGGCATTTTTACACGCATCATTTGGATTTGCATAGGTCATAAACGGTAGGTCGGCAATAACAAATAGGTCACGGCTTCCAGCGCGAACACAGCGAGTATGGTACGCAATTTCTTGGTTTGTCACAGCGAGTGTGTCTTCGCCACCTTGTAATACCATTCCCAAAGAATCACCGACTAAAACAACTTCAACGCCATTCTCATGAAATAACTTAGCAAAACTGGCATCATAAGCTGTTAACGCAGTGATTTTATTACTTTCAGCCTTCATTTTATTCAAAGTTGAAACGGTTATTTTAGACATAATATTCTCGCAGACATAAGCCTTAGTTAATTACAGCGGTAATTGTTGTAAGTCGTTAAGCGGTAGGTTATTTGCTATCTGTTTGATAGATGCGCCGCTTGGTAAAATAAGTTCGGGTGCAATTTCTTGCAGCGGGTAAACAACAAACTCTCTCTCGTTTAATCCGTAATGAGGCACCGTTAAACGTTTAGTATTTATAACCTGCTCACCAAATAATAAAATATCAATATCCAGTGTGCGTGCGCCCCAACGCTCAGCCTTTCTGACTCGACCATGCTCCAGCTCTATGGCTTGCGTTAAATCAAGTAACTGCTCTGGCTGTAGGAAGGTATTGATACAGGCAACCGCGTTCACATAATCGGGTTGATCTTGTGGCCCCATAGGCTTGCTCGCATAATAATGTGAGCAAGCGATAAACTCGCTGTTAGGCAAGTTTTTAAGTGCAACAACAGCATCATCAAGTTGTTTTTTAGGTGTATTAAGGTTGGCACCTAAGCCTAAATAGACACGTTGCATTCTTTACTCAGCTGGTTTTTTAGTGGTGCGCCGACGAGGACGCTTACGTGGTTTTGGTCCACCTTGATGACCTAGCTCTCGCACCATTTCTTTTTGGCCATTAATATCTTGACTCAAGTACTGTGTCCACCACTGTGCAAGCTCTGTATGCTCAGTTTCACCGGCATCAACACGCAGTAGTAAAAAGTCATAAGCGGCTTTAAAACGAGGCTGCTGTGTTAAGCGATAGGCACGTTGGCCTGCACGTTTGTCTAAACGTTGTTGAATATGCCAAATATCACGGGCGCCTAACGTAAAGCGTTTTGGCACTGCAATATGCTGAGCGTTCTCACTAAGTACTTTATTAATTGCTTGGGCAAAGGCATCGTATTCAGAGAGTTGTTCTTGACGTCGAATTTTTTCAGTACGTTCAACCAATGGAAACCACAGTAACGCTGCAAATACAAACGCAGGGGTGACTTTTTTCTCTGCATTAATGCGAATGTCAGTGTTTGCAAACATTTGCTTGATGAAGGTTTCTTCAAGCCCGCCTGGGTTTTTATCTAAAATTCGGTCAAGTTCTGGGAACAACGATTTAAATAACCCGTATTTGCGCAGCATTAAAAAGTTTTGTTGTGCTTTGCCGTTTAAAAACAGCTTGAGTATTTCTTCAAACAAACGTGCCGGTGGAATGTTATCAAGCAAGCTAGCTAAAGCGGTTATTGGCTTTTCGCTTGCAGGTGCTATTTGCATATCGAGTTTAGTAGCAAAGCGCACTGCACGAAGCATACGCACGGGGTCTTCACGATAGCGTGTTTCAGGATCGCCAATTAACTCAATTTGTTTTGCCTTTATGGCCGCTAAACCATTGGCGTAATCATAAATACAAAAATCATTGATTGAGTAATATAAGGCATTGATTGAAAAATCACGACGCTCGGCATCTTCTTCAATGCTGCCAAATACGTTGTCGCGAAGTAGTTGCCCATGTTCGCTTGATTGGCTAATTTGATTTTTGTCTTCTTGTGCTTCGTGATGGCCGCGCATGGTGGCCACTTCAATAATCTCACGACCAAAAACAATGTGTGCTAAACGAAAGCGGCGGCCAATTAAACGGCAGTTACGAAACAGTTTTTTAACTTGCTCAGGGGTTGCATTGGTTACAACATCAAAATCTTTGGGTTGTTGACCTAACAATACATCGCGAATGCAACCACCAACTAAGTAGGCATCATAGCCACCATCTTTTAGGCGATAGAGTACTTTGATTGCATTTGGGCTAAATTGTTTGCGAGAAATACCATGCTCACCTCGAGGGATCACCAACGGTTCACTGCTGATTGCGACATCTTCGGCACTGGCATTCGGGCCGATAATTTGTCGACAAAATTGAAAAAGCTTGGAAATAATAGTCTGTCTCCTAGAGAAGCGGTTGATTGACTCGCCATTGCAATCAAAATGACAACAAGTACCTTCTCATAGAGCTGTACTTACTGTTTTATGTAATTAGCATATATTTAGGCGGCTATCATATACCAGCAAGGTGGAAAAATTAAGTTGCAGTGCTGAAATTAAGCCATTTTTAACGATTTTATTTGAATTTGTTATACCCAATCCGCGAAAGAGCGTTAAATCTGTATTTCACGCGTAGTGGGAACGCGGCTTAAGTTAAAATGTGCTACGCCCCAAGCAAGTAATTGCTCTGTGGTTAAATCCATAAGTTGGTCGTGGGTTGGCAAACCTAAAAAGTTAAATACCGCTATCAAAGTTGGTTTGGGATTTTGTTTGCAAATAGCGGGGGCGTAATTTTGTTTAGAGAGTTTAAATCCGGGTTTTGCTACCGCTAAAGGTAAATGAGCAAATTCTGGAATAGGGTTATTAAGTTGCTTAAACAGACTTATTTGACGGGCGGTAGGTTCAAGTAGATCAGCGCCTCGTACAATTCGATTGATCCCTTGCTCAATGTCATCAATAACCACCACCAGTTGATAGGCAAATAAACCGTCGCTACGTTTTATAATGTAATCTTCATGGGCCAGAGCAGGGTCAACGTCAATACGCCCCTGAATAAGGTCGTTATAAGTCACGGTTGCATGGCATTGAGTTAAGCGAAGGGCATGACCCTGTTCACTGAGTTGGCTATGTTTACATTGCCCTTGATAAATTCCACCTAGCGCTTTTATTTGCTTACGAGAGCATTGGCAGGCATAAATAAGGTGTTGTTTTGACAGTGAGTTTACTGCATCTTGATAAATAGTAAGACGCTGTGTTTGATACACAACGTTTTCATCCCAATTAAGGCAGTAGGCGTCTAAGGTATTTAGGATATCGGTGGCTGCGCCTTTAACAACGCGAGTGGTGTCTATATCTTCAATGCGTACTAACCATTTCCCTTGGTTAACTTTTGCATCTAGGTAGCTACCTACAGCCGCCACAAGTGAGCCAAAATGTAACGGCCCCGAAGGAGACGGTGCAAATCGGCCGCGATAGTCAGATACTTGCGCGGTAACGGCTGTAGAAGACATGGCTATAACTTAATTAGCCGCGTCCAGCTTGTTTTTCTTTAATTTCGGCAAGTGTTTTACAGTCTACGCATAAATCAGCAGTAGGACGTGCTTCTAAACGACGAATGCCAATTTCAATGCCACAAGACTCACAAAAACCAAACTCGTCTTCTTTAATTAAGTTGATTGTTTTTTCAATTTTCTTAATTAATTTGCGTTCGCGGTCACGAGTACGAAGCTCTAATGAGAACTCTTCTTCTTGTGCTGCGCGGTCAACGGGATCAGGAAAGTTAGCTGCTTCGTCTTGCATGTGTGACTTAGTACGATCAACTTCGTTCCGTAAATCATTACGCCAAGTTTCTAAAATTGTTTTAAAATGAGCACGTTGTGCTTCATTCATGTACTCTTCACCCGGTTTTTCTTGGTATGGTTCTAAACCGGCTTGAGCCAATAAACCATGTCTTTTTTGGTCTGGCATAACTCTCTCCTAAATCCTTAATTTAATGCCTCAGCATTAGCCGGCGGTATAAATAACAGAAACTCATACCCTAGGCAAATTTATTTTTAAATAATCGAATTAGCTTCAACCCTGTTTACCCATATAAAAGTAGCAAAAGCAGTGTTTATACTTTTTTATTACAGTATCGGTTTATAAACTGGCGTTGTTATGTGGGCAAAAATAATAAAAACAACTTATCTTTTACTTTTCGGTTAAGTATTTTTTAGGCGTAATACAATACCAGCGTTTAAAAGCACGCTGAAAAGCGCTTTGTTCAGAAAAGCCCAGCGCAGTGGCAATGTTTAACGAACTGAGTCCTTGTTTTAGTAATATAAGGGCTTGTTGTTTGCATATTTCGTCAGTAATTTTGCTGTAGCTGGTGTGTTGTTGTTTTAAGTAACGCTGTAGGCTGCGAGTTGATAGCGCTAATGCCTGAGCAGCTTGCTGAACACTTAAACGCTCTGGCAGGTGTTGTGTTATTAGCGCTTTGAGCTGACTAATATACTGAGCTTCGTGGTTGTAGTTAATAGCCTGTGCGGCTAATAAAGTTTCTAGCTCGTTATTAGCGCCTTTTAGTGGGCAGTGTAGTAAATGGCTATCAAAGATCATGCTATTTGTTGTGCTATTAAACTCAATAGGACAGTTAAATACACTTTGATACTGTTTAACTTCATTGATGGGCGGTTGTGGGCGCATTAATTTTATTTGGCTGAGCATCAACGGGGCTTGCCATTCACAACATTGTTGAGCAAAAGCAAGCCAGCTACTAAAAAGCTCATCTGCCATGAAGTGTGTGACTGGTGTTTTGGGGTGCCATTCTAGGCTGCTGTGTTGTGGGTGATGATGTAGACTAATAGTGCCAATGTTTCTAACTAAGGTATGCAGCTTTAAAGCATGTTGTAATGCGCTTAATAAAGAGTCACTCACTAAAGCAATATGCCCAAGTAATCCCCAGTTTTGCGCATTAAGCGCTTGACCAAACTCTAATCCTACTGTGTTCCTATTTAAGTGTTTTGCGCCAATGGCCATGAGCTGTTCGTAATCAGCAAGCGGGTATTTATAGCGACTGTTATTAAGTTGCTGCCCTCCTTGAGTAATATTATTAAGTAAGTGTTCTTTATTCAGACCTTGAGAAGCTAAGTAACTAGTTAAAGAACGAATAATTTGGCTACTTACAAAATACATAAAATATCCTTTTCTAGACGGTTAAAGTTTAAGCTGCCCTAACTGGCGCGCAAAGTCAATTTTGTGCGTTTGAGGTCAAGATTTTAGTAAGTATTTACGGCATGGTTGTAAAGTTAAACAATAATAATGACAAGGAACACCACAATGAAGCCCCATTTACTCTCACTTTGTATCGCCAGCAGTCTGCTTTTAGTAGGCTGTGGTGAAGACAATGACAATAACGTTGCACCACCAATTGTCGTGGTGCCTGATCCCGCTCCAGAGACGAGCGCGTCAATAATTGCATTTGATGACGATAATAAACTTGATGCGAATATCCGTTGGACTACCTTCGGTGTGCCGCATATCACTGCTGATAACTTAGAGAGCTTAGCGTTTGGTAGTGGTTATGCTTATGCTAAAGATCATGCGTGTCTATTGATGGATCAAATTATTAAAGTGCGCGGTGAACGCTCGAAATACTATGGTCCAGATAAAGTACCAGGCAGTGGCGACTCAACGCATTTAATTTCTGACTTTGGTTATAAAGCCTTGGGTGTGAATGAATATGCTCAAGCCAATTATGATCAATTAGAAGAGAACAGCCGAGCGCACTTTGAAGGGTTTGTGCAAGGCTTTAATAAATACGTTACTGATACGGGGGTTGATAATTTAGCGCCGGAGTGTGCCTCTGCACCTTGGGTTACCAGTTTAACAGCACAAGATATGTTGGCGTACTCTATGGCTACAGTGCAGCTAGCCAGCTCGGCTAACTTTTTAGAGCTCGCTTTTTTAGCAAACCCGGGTGATGCGAATGAGTATCTGCCAATGCCTACGTCAGAGCAGCCAAGTGCTGTGTCTTCAATGGTAGGCAATATTAATCAGCGAGCAAAGCAATTTAAGCTAGAGAAAAAATTTGATCACTTAGGGTCAAATGGTTGGGGGCTTGGTAAAGATATGATGGCCAATGGTAAAGGTGGTCTATTAGCAAATCCTCATTTTCCTCACGAGGGCAATTTACGCTTTTGGCAATCACACCTAACCATTCCCAACGCTATGAATGTAATGGGGGGCAGTTTGCAAGGGATGCCAGGAGTGATCAATATTGGTTTTAATGAGCACATAGCTTGGACCCATACTTTTTCTACAGCACGTCATTTTTTAATTTATCAGCTAGCACTAAATGAAAATGATCGCATGGGTTACAGCGTTGAAGGTGATAATTATGAAATTACTTCAAAAACAATTAACGTTGAGGTAACTGTGGCACCAGGGACCACAATTACACTTAGCAAACCGTTTTACTATAGCCACCATGGTTTAATGATTGAAACACCTGCCGCAAATGGTTTAGGGTGGAACGACAGCCAAGCATTTACCATCAAAGATGCCAATGAATTTAATATGGATGTGGTTGCTCAGTGGTCAGCTATTAATCAAGCAACCAGCTTAGAAGAGATGAAGGCCTCGTTTGCTAAATACGATGGCGTTTCATTTAATAACACCATGGCCAGCGATAAAGAAGGTAATGTCTTTTTTGTTGATGACAGCACCGTTTTGAAACTGGGTGATACCGCAAATATGGCAATTCGTTTGCAACCTGAATTGGTTGCACTTAGAGAGTCGACGGGCTTTGATTTAGTACCTGGTAACTTAAAGTTATTTGAGCCGCAAGGCGTTGTGCCTTTTGAGCAAGCTCCCCAACTAAGTCGCACTGACTACGTGCAAAACTCAAATGACAGCTATTGGGTTACTAATCTTGAACAACCTCTTGTGGGCTTTGCTGCGCAATATGGCGATGTTCATCAGCCATTATCATTGCGTACCCGTATGGGTTTGAAGCTCATAAAAGAGGGAGGCGGTGAAGACAGTAAGTTTGATTTGGCTGAACTTGAAAATGCGCTAGTAGGCAATCGTATCTATTTAGGTGAATTAGTATTTGATGATTTAGTTGCCCAGTGTAAAGCGCGTGGCGCAACACCGGTTACACTAACTAATGGAGCAAGTATTGACCTAACAGCTGCCTGCGCCGTGTTAGAGGACTGGAATGGCGCTATGAACCTTGATACACAAGGTGCTGCGTTAATCAGAGAGTTTGCTCACTTATTTAATAGTGATGAATACTTATATGATAATTTTGATGTGACCAACCCTGCAAATACGCCAAATACCTTACTTGCCGATGGCTCTGCGTTAACGGCATTAGCGCATGCAGTGCTTAATTTACAAAGCAATGGCGTGGCATTAAACAGTACTTTAGGTGAGCTGCAATTTGTTGAAAAAACGCTAGCAGGCGGCATTGCTTCAGGCGAGCAACTTCCTTGGAGTGGGCCAATGAGTGTGGAAGGAGGCTTTAATGTGTATCGTTTTGATCGCAGTAGCAGTCGTTCATTTTCTACGGTGATCCCATATATCGATCATCAAACATTGGATGATGCGATAACAGGTAAACCGTTAGCGTCAAATTTAACAGCCAGTGGTTACCCTGTTAATTACGGATCGAGCTGGATGTTTGTGATGAACTTTACCGATGATGGTCCTGTGGCAAAAGGATTACTGACTATGTCGCAAAGTTCAGACTCAAGCTCAGAACATTTTGATGATCAATCGCGTTTTTACTCAAATACGCCAGTATTAAGACCCATCTTATTTAAAGATGCAGATATTAATCTAAATTTAATTAATGAAATGGATTTATCAATGAGTAAAGAGTAAGCACACTTTGAGCGCGAGTACGAATGCTGGCGCGCTGTTTACCTAGTCAATAAACGGCACTTTTTCAATTAAAGTAACTTCACTCGCTGAAATGTGTGCTTTATAAGCTAATACTTCTACGCCTTGCTCAATGGCCTCGCTAAGCAATTGTGCATAGGCTGGGTCAATATGCACCGCAGCACTGACTAGTGTGATGCCTTGGTGCAGCACTGCAAATAGTAATACCGCTCGATGCCCTTGTTTTACCATGTCGATTAATTCACGAATATGCTTTTGCCCACGAACAGTTTGGGCGTCAGGGAAGTAGCCTTGACCACTTTGTGGATGATCTTCGCTCAGCAGCGTGACTGATTTTACTTCAACATAGCAATTGGCTTTGCTGCTGTGGGTAAGTAAAAAGTCGATGCGGCTGTTTTCACTGCCATACTTCACTTCACTTTGTATGTGTTGATAGCCTGTAAGCTCATCAATAACCCCATTATTAAGTGCTTCTTCGACCACTTTATTGGCGATAGCGGTATTTACACAAATAAGCTGTGATACATTATTTTGCGTCAGCTCTAATGACTGCGGGTACTTTCGCTTGGTATTACTGCTGGTGGAATAAAAGGCAGTAAAACCGGCATCGGCACAGCCCGTCATCTTACCCGTATTAGCACAGTGAGCGGTAAAAGTAGTGCCATCACTGAGCTCTAAATCAGCTAAAAAGCGTTTGTAACGCTTTAATAAAGTGGCAGATTGTAATGGCGGGGTGTACTTCATTTATGACTTCCTTATGTAACCTGAGCGCTGGATAATAAGTTTATTTCAAGTAGTTGTTTTAGCGCTAACTGCGTTGAGTTCATTTTTTCTAGAGATAATAAACTTAAATATTTTGATAGCTCAATATGTTAGCAAACTTAATAACCTGAGTTTAGGGTAAGTGAAATTGAGGTTTACAGGCCGGTTGAGGTTATTCACCTCAAGCAGTTGGGAACTTAAGCGCTCTATAGTAAACTCAACCGCACATTTAAGTGCAAGGATATTCTAACATGAGTGAAAAATTTGTTGTTCAATTAAGCGAGCAGTTGGCACCAGGGCATTGGGGCGAAAGTGCGTCATTATCTTTTAACGAACACGGCGCAACGGTTCATTTATCTGAGCAAGAAACATTAAAAAATGTGCAAAAAGCGGGTCGTACAATTGCAAATCAAGGCATTAAAAATGTTGTTCTTGAAGGTGATGTATGGTGCACAGAGAGCCAATGGGCTTTTTACCAAGGCTTTGTATCACCAAAAGTACTAAACGGTGTTGAGTTTGTTGATAACGCACAATCTGATCTTAAAGAACTCGCTGATTTAAAAGCATCGGCAACGTGGGCGCGCGAAATGATCAATGGTACCGCCGATGACATTTACCCAGAAAGCTTAGCTGAAAAAGCCGCTGAATTTATTCAATCACTTGCACCAGAGCATGTTAGCTATCAAATCATAAAAGGCGATGCGCTATTAGAACAGCAGTGGATTGGTATTCATGCCGTTGGCCGTGGTAGTGAGCGTCCGCCAGTATTACTTGAGCTTGATTACAACCCAACTGGCGATGAGAACGCACCGGTAAGCGCAGCACTTGTTGGTAAAGGTATTACGTTTGACTCAGGTGGTTACTCAATTAAACCAAGCGAAGGTATGTTGGGTATGAAGTGCGACATGGGTGGTGCAGCAACGGTAACCGCAGGTTTGGCACTGGCAATTAGCCGTGGCGTAGAAAAGCGTATTAAGTTGTTTTTATGTTGTGCAGAGAACTTAATTTCGGGTAATGCATACAAACTAGGTGACATTCTTACTTACAAAAATGGCACAACCGTTGAAATTGTAAATACCGATGCTGAAGGGCGTTTAGTATTGGCTGATGGCTTAATGGCCGCAGGCGAGACAGGCGCTCCACTTATTATTGATGCGGCAACCCTTACTGGTGCCGCCCTTGTTGCTGTTGGTCAAGAGTACAACGCATTGTTTGCCCTTGATAAAGAGCTAGTGCGTGAAGTGGAAGACTTTGCGTCACAAGAAATGGAAGCCGCATGGCCATTACCACTTGAAAAGTGGCATCAACAAAACTGCCCATCGCCGTATGCGGATACAGCAAATAGCCGCGCCCAAAAAGGCGGTGGTTTCGGTGGTGCATCTAACGCCGCTGGTTTCTTATCTCGCTTTGTGCCAAACGATGGCAAAGGCTGGGTACACATCGATTTAGCCGCTGCATTTAATATGGGTGGTAGCACAAGTCAATGGGCTTCAGGTGCAACTACACAAGGTATGCGCACCGTAGCACGTACCCTACTTGAAAAGGCATAATCTACTGAGATTACGCATTAGTTAAAAAATAGGTACCTTAGGGTGCCTATTTTTTTATCCGCCAAACAAGCAATTTTGTTTTATTTACGGTAAAATCCTTCGCCATTACGTGTTTGGGCATCTATTTTTATTTAAACCTCGCTCAAATATTATACATACCACTGGGATCCTTACTATGTCAGAAAAGTGCTATATCACGGCTCAACAATTACTTGAAGATTCATTCCGCGTAGCGGCACAAGTGTATAAAGATGGCTTTCGTCCAGATTTTATTATTGGTATATGGCGCGGTGGTGCTCCAATTGGGATTGCGGTTCAGGAATATTATGATTACAAAGGTATAGAAACGGATCACATTGCGGTTCGTACCTCGTCTTATTACGGTATTGGTAAGCAATCAAAAGAAATCAAAGTACATGGTTTACACTACATAGTTGAAAACGCAAATGCAGGTGACTCTTTACTGATTGTTGACGATGTTTTTGACTCAGGTCGTAGTATTGTAGCGTTAAAAGAGAAGCTCTCTGAGCTAATGCGTTTAAACTTACCACGTGATATTCGTATTGCTTGTCCATACTACAAGCCAAAAAATTCAAAAGTTGATACAGTGCCTGATTACTACATTCATGAATCTGAAGAGTGGTTAGTATTCCCGCATGAATTATCAGGTTTAACGCCGGATGAAATTATTGAAGGTAAATCTGATTTAGCTAAAATCCACGATATTTTACTCGAAAAGTAAACGTGATTTTGCTCAATAAAAAAGGCCTTAGTGGCCTTTTTTATTGTCTTTAAAGCTGTGCAAAGCTATCTACATAGTCACTTAATTTGGGAATATCGACAGCTTGTAGTCCTTGTGTGCTTCTTTGCACTAAGTTTTTCTCTACTAACTCACTCACTACACGCCTGTATGCACGCTCAGTGGTTGCAAAGCGCTCAGCTTCTGCATTTACCGTAGGGTAAGCACGTAACAAGGTGGGATTGTTATTCTCTGCACGTAATAAGCAGTCTTTGGCAATATTGTAGCTCAACGGCAGTAACAGCTTATCTAAATTAATTTTTTGATTTTCTTGAAACTTAGCCGCAATCGTTTGCGCCGTATATAAGCTTAGCTCGGGTTTATCGAGCAATAATGCGCGCCAATGTTTTAATTCAATCAAGTTATACGTGACATCACTAAAGCAGGTTACCGTGTAAATGCAGGGGTTATTATTAAGTGCTTCAATTTCGCCAATTAGGGTATTGTTACAGTCGAGTTGGCCAAGAAGCAGGCGCCTGCCATTACCTACATCGTAACTAAACGATACAGTTCCACTTCGCACTAACACCAACTTAGTTAACGGTTGGTCTTGCTGTATTAATATTTCTTTTTTTGATTGCTGAAAACTACTGCCGGCAAACGTCAGCAGTTGATCAACAAGGTAACTGGAAAAATGGTATTGAAACATCAATCATGCTCTTCGGACAATTGTCCTATTTATTACACCTTAATGACGATAGCATTAAGATTAAGAATTTATGCTAACTTGCCCACGCCGTTAATATAATTAATAGCGTTAAATGACCTTCATTCTTCCGTGTAATGATTAAAAATTGTGGTATTAACCAGTATATTTTAAGGTTTTATTGGTAAGTTAGCTTTTTTATTTTAACTACTTCGTAGCGTAGCTTAATAATGTACTAAAATTTAACGCGTAATACTAACCTAAAGCCTAGGAGAGAACAATTGAGTTGGGAATATTTAGGTTATTTAGCATCCGTCTTATTAGTCATATCATTAACCATGACTGATGTAACCAAACTACGTTGGTTTAATTTATTGGGCTGTATTGCGTTTACTTTTTACGGTGCGGCTATAGGCTCAGTGCCGGTGGCTTTTACCAACGGCTTGTTGGCTTTGGTTAATATTTATCACATTATTAAGCTATATCGTCAGTCAAAAGTTGATACAAAAAAGGGTTAACGCAAGTTAACCCTTTTTTGTTTTTAATTACTCCGCTTTTGTGGCATCTTTTTCGTAGCGTAACGTACCCGCAATCCACGTTTGCAGCACCTGAGTTTTGTATAGCTGCTCAATGGGGACTTTAAAGTAGTCTTGATCAACCAGTATAAAGTCAGCCCATTTACCTTGCTCTAAACTCCCTAGCTTAAACTCTTGATGCGCTGCATACGCGCCGCCAAGGGTAAACGCACGTAATGCATCTTCTCTGCTTAACACTTCACTGGCGCGCCAACCATTTTCAGGCAATTGATTATGATCCATACGTGTAATGGCAGAATATAAGCCATCAAACGGGTTCGCCAGCTCGACAGGGTAATCAGAACCCGCTGCAATAGTCGACCCCTGCTCTAAGAATGTTTGCCAAGCGTATGCGCCTTGGAGTTGTTTATCGGTTAAACGCTGCTCTGCCATATGCATGTCAGATGTAGCATGCACAGGTTGCATTGATGGAATTATTTTCAGGGTTTTAAAGCGCGGTATATCCTCCGGCGAAACTATTTGTGCATGCTCCATGCGATTACGCAGTAGTATACCACCGGTTTGCTTAAATACATTTTGATAGGCATCGAGCACAATTTTATTTGCTCTATCGCCAATGGCGTGGGTATTTGCACTAAACCCGCTTTTAAAAGTGAGTGTAAATAATTGTTCTAGCTTTTGTTGGGTTTCAAGCATTAGGCCAAAGTGGTTTGCTCTGTCTGCGTATTCTTCAATAAGCGCGGCACCGCGTGACCCTAGGGCTCCATCAGCATAAATTTTTACACTGCGAATAGATAAAAAATCTTGAGCATCTTGATACCGACCCGCTTTAAGCATCATGTTTAAATCTGGGCTTGCTGCACTTAACATCGCTACAATTCTAAGCGGTAATGTACCTAACTCAGCGCGCTGTTTATAAACTTGCCACGTGGTTTTATCAATACCTGCATCGTGGGTTGAGGTAATGCCTAAGCTTAATAAATGTTTACCTGCGGCATCTAATGCATTGCTAACCGATTGCGCAGATGTTGCAGGCATATGTTGAGTAACCAAGGTTTCTGCTTTATCTATAAAAATACCGGTTGGTTTGCCAAACTCGTCTTTTATAATTTCTCCACCTGCTGGGGCTGGTGTGTCAGCATTAATATTGGCAAGTTCTAGTGCTTTTGAATTAACCCAAATAGCATGGCTATCTACTCGCGATAAAATAACAGGGCGGTCGCTGACGACTTTGTCTAAATCAGCAGCGGTAGGGAAACGCGTGTCGGACCATAGCTCTTGGTTCCAGCCCCGACCAATAATCCAACCTTCTTTGCCTTTGGCAAATTCGTTGAGCTTAGCGGTTATTTCATCTACCGATTTTGCGCCGCGCACATCCAGCTGTGACAAGTTTTCACCCAGGCCAATTACGTGTCCGTGGGCATCAATGAGCCCTGGTAATAAGGTTTTTCCATTGGCGTCAATTAGGGTTGCGCCCGGGAAGCTATTTTTTAAGCTGTCAGGACCTGTTTTTACAACTTTGCCATCTTTTATGACTAAGGTTGTAAATGTATTTACTTCGCCGTGGCGCATTTTTCCTTTGTATAAAGGGGTGTAGCCATTGGCATTATATATTACTTTCGTTTGTGCAATTGCCACACTAGATAAGGCGCAGAGGCTTGCTAGTAATACCGGTTTAATTAATTTATTGAGTCGCATAAAAGGTATGTTGTTATTATTTGTACTATCACAGTAGCAAACTCAAATTTAGAATACCAATAGCATAATTTATTAATAGTCGAATAAGCCCAGCTTTTAGCTAGAGCAAGCAAATTCAGGGTAGGATAGGTTGCGTGTTAACAGGACAGAATTTGTTTAATCTTCTCAAATAAAGCCTAATTAACTAGGCTTTATTTGAGGGAGCTATTTATTTACTGGCGTACAAACTATATTCGCTTAATGACAATTGTGCGTCTTTATCACGGTCGTAACTGCCAAAACGTGACCATAAAGCAGGATCACTGGCAGTTTCCGAACGAGTTAAAAAGCCATCTTGATTACGGTCAAGTTTTTCAAATTCTGAGGCAATATAGCTATTTGTCGCAAAGCTCATGCAGCTAACAACAGTAAGCGTTAGTAAAATAATATGGCAGATAGGTTTCATCTAAATACTCAGTACAAATTGGTGGTTAGATAGTTTTTAAACTCAGTTAAAGAAATTCTGTTGTCTTGATTTTCATCCCAATTTGAAAATGAGTTTAATAGCTGAGGCTGAGCAGCAAGCTCGCTATGGGTTAAATACCCGTCGTTGTTAGTGTCTAGATGTTCAAAGCGTTGCTTTACATCAAGTGCACAGGCACTATGGCTAACAAATAGTAAAGCACCAATAAGGAGAAGCTGTATTTTCATGGTTGGCGTTCCAAGGCATATTTTAATTGCTGGCAGTAATGAAATAAAGCACTTGCCATAATTTAAATCCCAACATTAAATCCGTTTACACACTCCCTCAGGGATTATGGCAAGTGCTTTTAACTCTATACTAATAGATTAAACTTGAATCTAAACTTAAGGTTTAAAGTTTTGGAATTCTTTTTTAGAAATCATCTCGTTATTATCTTTGTCTAAATCGGCAAACTGCTTAAGTAATTGTTTATCTTGCTTTGCCTCAACAAGCGATATTTGGTCATCCATATTTTTATCTAAATGCATAAAACGTACATTTAATGGCGATGCCAGTGCGGTGGCACTAATAGCTAAAAATAGGAGCGAAAAAGCACCAATTAGTTGTTTCATGAATGTACTCCTTTATTTTATAAACAGCTTAAATTCGTTTAGAGATATGAGTCCGTTTTCATCGGTGTCTATCTGTGCAAAGTTCTCATGTAATAAAGCATCTTCACCTGCTTCAGCTTCACTTAATGTGCCATTACTGTCTTTGTCTAAACGATTAAATTCAGCATCTACATCAAGGGCGAATAAATGAGTACTGGTTAGGCACAAACCGATAAGTGCAGCGTTCTGTAAATTGTTTTTGAACATTCCTTGGCTCTTTTTAGATTAATATTAATGTTCTCATAACAAAAATAATGCCAATATTTATTTTTATTAATAATCAGTGAGTTATGTTTTTTTGTGATGATTGGTGCGTAATTTTTACAAGTAACTGTGTGTTTTATGCAACAATTTTGCAGTTATAAGCGTTTAAAATTTTTTAAATCAATTGCTTAACTTGTCGCTATTTAGAGACAGCAGGGCTTTTTATCCTTGATGGTTCAGCGAGTGTATAAGTTGAGCGCTTAATAATAGAACGTTTAAAAATAGTAAAGGACTTTTGTATGCCCGCAGTCATGGCTGAAAAATATAAAGCATTGATAAATTGGCGCCCCAATTTAATTGGCCAATTTGTAATGAGCATGCTGTTGTCGCTGTTGCCCTTATCTATAGTGGTTATTGTGTTTTTAAATGTATTAAATAAGCAATTAGCGGTCACTCAGCAAATTGTGAGTAATAATTACCAAGTAACTAAGTCGTTTAATCTGCTTAAGCAAGAGCTTAATAGTTTAGAAAGGGCAACAAGACAAAACTGGGTATTAAAGAGCGACTCACTCGATAAGCTAATCGTAGATAAATGGCAATCATCATTGCAAAACATCAATGAGCTAAAACAGCTTTCAAATAACCAAGCAAATACACACCAATGGCAACGGCTAACGGATACTTTGCAAACGGCGCATACTCAACTTGTGGTTGAAGCGCGTCAACAAGCTGAGTTATTTGTGCCAATCAGCGAAATATTAGCGGAGCTAACATTGTGGTTACGTGAGGAAAATGAAGCCAAAATCACTCAAAACCAAATTAGGCTCACAAATTTACAAGCTTCCTTTATAAACTGGTTGGTTGCACTTACGCCTTTAACGCTACTTGTTGGTGGCGGGTTTTTGTGGCGCATAAGCGGGCGCTTAAAAAGCTTAACCTCAGTGATTGATAAATTAGGCCAAGGAGATTGGCAGCAAAAAATATCGGTGCAGGGATCAGCTGAACTCATAGAGTTAGGTAACAAGTTGCAGTGGGTGCAAGCTCAGCTGCATATGTTAGAACAACAAAAAGATACGTTTTTACGCCACGTTACTCACGAATTAAAAACCCCCTTGGCTTCTATGGTTGAGGGCACTGAATTACTAGCCGATGAAATCGTTGGCCCCATTAATAACGAGCAAAAAGCAGTACTTGGGCTGATCAGCCAATCGATGGTGAGGCTTCGTACCATGATAGACAGCTTGTTGAGTTATAACGCCATTCGCACCAGTAAAGACAACGTCAGTGAAGTGGAATTTAAGCAACTAATAAAAAAAGTAAATAACCACTTTGAGCATCGCTTAAATGCGCGAGAACAATCGCTTATTTGGCACAATAGCTTACCTAATATTTCTCTTAGCTTGCCACGGGAGTTAATTGAAATGATTTTAATTCAGTTAATTTCCAATGGCTTAAAGTTTTCTCAGCCAAACCAAGTCGTTACTATCAGCTTGAGTTTAGAAAATAACGGCCTAAATATGCAGGTAGCTGATGAGGGCTGTGGTATTAAAGAGCATGAAAAAGATCATGTTTTTGGGGCGTTTTATCAAGGTAAACATACTAAAGAGATTAGCTTACAAGGCAGTGGTTTAGGTCTTACTATAGTCAAAGAGTCAGTTGAACAGTTACATGGGCAACTAAAAATTGAGCATAATGAGCCGCAAGGCTGTCGATTTAACATTGTCATCCCCTATAAAAATAAAGGAGTTAAATAATATGTCTGCGCGTTTAATGGCTATTGTATGGCTAACCAGCAGTCTTGTTTTTTTATCTGGGTGTGAAATAACAAACACTCAAACACAGGGTGAATCAGCATTAAATGTACCCTCTCAGCCAGATAGCAAAACGAATCAGCCAAACCCCAAACCTCGGCCAAAATCAGAGCCAATATATCCCTCTGCAGCGCAAGTTATTGCTTGGCATGCCAATAAGTGCGGTGGTTTTAAATTAGCGCCTAGCAATGAAACCTACTTAGGGGAGCAAGCACTAAAAGCGTTTTTTAGTACAGCATGTTTAAAGCTTAGTAGTGACCCAAATACTGTTATGAGTCAATTGCTTAAGCTGGATCAGGCGTACTATTGGCCCGATGATATAAAGCACTATTTGTGGCTGCAAAAACAGCACGTATTAATGCAAATAGATGCAAAAAAACAACAGCAAGCATTGAACGCCAAAATGCAAAAAACCTTGTCGTCATTAGCCGCAATTGAACAGCAACTTTTACTACGTGAAGAAACCAAGGAGCAGTAACTATGTCAGTCACACTTCCATCAAGTGCTAAAGTTTTACTCGTTGATGATGATGCCAGCTTGCTGCAATTACTGGCGATTCGAATTCAATCAAAGGGTTATGAAGTAACGACCTGTGATAGTGGTATGAACGCATTACAACTACTTAAAAACCAAGTGTTTGATGCGGTGATCACCGATTTAAGAATGGATGAAATGGACGGCATGGCGCTGCACCGACAGCTGCAAAACCGCTACCCTGCGTTGCCTGTTATTATGATGACGGCTCATGGATCTATCCCTGATGCGGTAGAGGCCACCAAGCAAGGTATTTTTGCCTTTATCACAAAACCCGTTGATAAAGATGAGCTGTTTGACAGCCTAGCTAAAGCCATTGAGATACATGGGGTTAATAATGATGAAGTCGCCCCGCAAAGTAATATTGTCACCCGCAGTGGCGCTATGCTGCATTTGCTGGAGCAAGTGAAACTATTAGGGCCTACACAAGTTAACGTGCTTATTTCTGGTGCCAGCGGTACCGGTAAAGAGCTGCTTGCGCAGGCGATTCATCAGCATAGCCATGTTAGTGATGGTCCATTTGTGGCAATAAACTGTGGGGCCGTGCCTGGTGAGCTATTAGAATCAGAGCTATTTGGTCACAAAAAAGGGGCATTTACAGGAGCTGTAAAAGATCACCAAGGCCTATTTCAGCAAGCGCAAGGCGGTACCTTATTTTTAGATGAGATTGGTGATATGCCGCTTAATTTACAAGTTAAGTTGTTGCGTGTGCTGCAAGAAAAAACCATTCGCCCAGTGGGCTTTCAAGAAGAAATTCCTATTAATGTGCGAATTGTTTCTGCAACCCACAAAAACCTGCCTGAAGCGATTAGTAATCAACAGTTTAGAGAAGATTTATACTACCGGTTAAACGTCGTAAACTTAAAGTTGCCCCCGCTGTGTGAACGCCGTGAAGATATTAGCTTATTAGCCAACTTTTTTAGTGCCAACATCGCAAAGCGTATGGAGCAAAAAGAAAAGCGCTTTGCAAACGATGCCATGCATGCCCTAGTAAGGTATGATTGGCCAGGTAATATACGTCAATTACAAAATGTAGTGGAGCAAGTGGTTGCGTTGACTCCTAGTGAGGTTATTTCTGAACATTTAGTGCTTAGTGCCCTAAACAGTAATGAAAGCAACGTTGAGCCATTATCACTTAATGAAGCTAAAAAAGAGTTTGAACGAGACTATGTAATTAATACCCTGAAAATGGCAGGAGGCAATGTGGCAGAAGGCGCCAAACTTGCCAAGCGTAATCGTTCTGATTTTTATAAGTTGATTAAAAAGCATGAGATTGACGTAGATAGTTTAATTTAATTTGGTTTTTAAAAGGAAGTGAGCATGCAGTTATTCATGGTGTATTTAGGTGGACGCATTCAAGGTTGTCACATAGAAATGCACGACGTACGTTTTGTGGTAGGCCAAAATATTGAGCAAACCTATACCAAGCTAAAAAGCCAATGGGTGGGTGATAAAAACAGTGTACACATGGATAGCTACATGGCGGTTAATCACATTGATGGTTATAAAATCGAGGTAGTTGATAGTTATGTAGAGCAAAATAAGCAACTTTATTTTGTTAACTTAGGTGCTTACAGAAGCGACTCAATGGCAGAGCAACACGACTTTGCTTTGTATGTTGCCAGTAGTAGTGAAGAAGCAAAACAACGCGCTAAAAATGACTTATTAGCAGGGCTGAGTCATCTTCATAAAGATGATTTATATGATGTTGATGACTGCTTTGCGATTGATTTACTCGATAGCCAGCTTAATATTAAGCTAACCCCAAGCGGCCAAGCACAACCAATTAAACCGGACTGGTTCGGTTATCATGTATTATAGTTGCTAAGCATTTGTTTGGATATTGTGTGAAAAAGTATGCGTTTATACTTTTGCTAGTTGGCTTAAGTGGCTGTAAATCACTGTCGGGTTTACCGCCCGTTGTTGATTTAAATAAACTGGTAAAGCAAGTAAAAAACGACCCGACTAATGTGGTTGCAATTCACAAGCAAGCTCAAAAAACACAGCGCTCTATTAAAGCGCAGGTTGGTAGCGTAAAGCAGCTTTTAGCCGCATTAGAAAGCGTTGTTGGGCGCAAGTGGGGTAAGCAAAATACGCAACAGCCTAGTGCAAAAAAATACGTTAAATACAGCAATGATTATCAAGCTCGTGCCATTATTGATTTTGAGCAAGGCACTGTAAAAGTAGAAACCATCGCGTTAAAAAATACAATAAGCTTGTTACAGCAGGCCATTGTTATGACCCTACTGACCTCCAGCGACCCCGATAAAACCGATATTTTTACCAGCGAAGCCCCCATATTAGAAGGCGAACCGTTTTTATACCAACAAGTACTCGACCAAGATAAGTTACCAATAAAATATAGCTGGCGTGCTAATCGATTTGCGCGTTATTTAGTAAATAATAACTTAAAAAAGCAACGACAATATGGACATCTTATTTCGTCAGTTAGTTTTGATTTAGTAGAGCAAAATGCTCATTTAAGAAAGCAAAAGTACAGTGATTATGTGCTGGCGGCTGCAAAAAAATATCAAATATCGGCAGCGCTTATTTATGCCATTATTGAAACCGAAAGTAGCTTTAATCCACATGCGGTGAGCTCATCAAACGCATATGGATTAATGCAAGTGATCCCCGCAACTGCAGGGCGGGATGTGTATCAAAAAATTAAAAAAGTACCTGGGCAGCCAACCAAAGCGATGTTGTTTAATCCAAAGCATAATATTGATATTGGCAGCGCGTATTTAAGTATTTTAAAAAATAATTACTTACATAAAATTAATACCGATAAAAGTAAGCACTTTGCCATGATCTCGTCTTATAACGGTGGGGCGGGTAATGTATTGCGTATATTTAATAAAAATAGAAGTGTGGCGTTTTCACAAATAAATCAGCTTACTTCAAGCCAGTTTTATAACATTCTCACCACTAAGCACTCTCGAGTGGAATCAAGACGCTATTTATATAAAGTCACTAAAGCAGAAAAAAACTATCAGTAACTTATTTACTCATCACTTTCTTGTTGTTCACTTTTAGCTGCCATTTTAAAGGCCACTATCACTAAGCCAAACATAGCAAATGGAATCGCAGCTAACAAATACTCAACCAAATGACTGTCTTGAAAATTAGCTTGCAGCAAAAAATGCCCCGCAACACACATAATAATAACCACCAAAAGGATGGGCAGTAACCTAAGTTCTTTTTTTGCTGAGTGTTTTTTCATTAGTTAAGGTGAGTTGAGGTATAAAAAATAATGCACTATTGTAATGAGCTTACTAAAGCTTGGCAAACAACACTGATTTTTAAATTGCGATTAGGTATGATTAACATCAAAGAAAACCTTAAAAGTAGTGGTTGGGGATAAAGTGCAACAAAGCTTAAAGCAAGTTTACCTAGTTGGCGGGGCAGTGCGAGATAAACTGCTAAACATACAATCAAAAGATAACGATTACGTTGTTATTGGTGAAACGCCAGAGGTTATGGAAGCGCTTGGGTTTTTACCCATTGGCAGTGATTTTCCCGTTTACTTACACCCACACACTAAAGAAGAATATGCACTAGGGCGCACTGAGCGTAAAAGTGGTAAAGGTTATACCGGCTTTGTAGTGGATGCGAGCCCAAACGTAACCCTTGAAGAAGATTTAGCACGCCGAGATTTAACCATTAACTCTATGGCACTTGACGAAAACGGCACTGTTATTGACCCTTTTAATGGTCAAGATGATTTAAAAAATAAAATACTGCGCCACACCACACACGCATTTGTAGAAGACCCGGTTCGGGTATTACGTATTGCCCGTTTTTTAGCCCGTTATGGTAGTGAATGGTCTATTCATCCAAGTACTACTGCATTAATGCAGGAGCTTAAAAATAAAGGCGAGCTGGAACATTTAGTGCCTGAGCGCGTGTGGTTAGAAACAGAAAAAGCGCTTGGTGAAAAACACCCTGAGCTTTATTTTCAAGCATTAGATGGCTTAGGTATTTTTCCTGAAATTGAACAGATGAAAAACACTCCGCAGCCTGCAAATCATCATCCCGAGGGCGATGTGTTTGTACATACCATGCTAGTGCTTAGACGAGCAGCCGATTTAGGCTTTAACCTAGAAACCCGGTTTGCTGCTTTAACTCATGATTTTGGTAAAGCGCTCAGTTATAAAAAACGCGGTAATTTACGCGGCCATGAACGTGAAGGGGTTGCTGTAGTTGAGGCGTTTTGTGAGCGGCTAAAAGTGCCTAATCGCTTTCGCGATATCGGCGTGCTTACCAGTGATAACCATACCCTTTGTCACACGCTTGAACAATTAAGGCCGCAAACCATTCATAAATTAATCGTCACTAATTTAAATGCACTAGTGCACCCAGAGCGTTTTATTGCCTTTACTCAAGCGTGCCAGTGTGATGCACAAGGACGAGGCGAAACGCTGGTAGATAAGCCCTACCCACAAGCCGCTAAATTACGTGCTATTCACAATGAACTACAAAAAATGGATAAAAAACAGATAGTGCAAGATGCGCTTAAAAGCGGTAAAAAAGGCCCTGAAATAGGCGAAACGGTCAAACAGGCAGAAATAGACTGTATTAAAGCGTTTTTACAGCTTAATGGCTAACTTGTAAGGTTTGTGTCGTTAAGCACTACGAGCTAAAGCCTCAGCTTGCATGGCTTGTTTATTACTTACCTTGTGCTTTTTAGTCGCGCCCTGTTGAGCATGGTTATTGGCTGCATTAGGACGATATAAATCGAGAATAAACTCTATTTCTTCGGGTTCTAGTAACTCTTTCATTTTGACTCCTCCTAGGTGAGTAGACTAAGACTGAGCGAATGAATTAAAAGTGAATCGTTACACTTGAGTGTGAATTAAATTGTAACTGCAAAGCTTTAAAATAAAGCGGTTTATAATTAAACCGCTTTTTGTTTAATTATTTAAAGGCAGGTTCACGGTAAACACCACACCGTTGCCTTGCTCATTATTGTGTGCTGTTACTGTACCGTTATGGTAATCACACACCAGCCTGACAATATAAAGTCCTAAACCTAAATGCGGTTGTTGCTGCATTTGCTGGCTGCGCACCGATACCATAGAGTCAAAAATATGTTCAGTAAGTCCGTCAGGCAATAAAGTACCTGTATTACTTACCGTTAATGTTGCTTTGTTTTCGCTTTGCTTCAGACTGACTTCAATCGCGGTGTTGGCTTCACTAAATTCCAAGGCATTATTTATTAGCTTATCGAGTAGTTGGGCTATAAATTCGGGAGCGCCTATCATGGGTAATTCACCTTGGTGTATATCCAATGTAAATAACTGTTTAGGGTAAGTTAGCTGGTAGCCTTGCATGCAGCCATTGATCACCTTTTGCAAATCAAACGGCTCAGACTCATTACTTTGAATGCTTTGCTCAAGTCGGGTTGCTTCACTCATGGTGGTAATTATTTTTCCTAAACGCTCAACTCCTTCACTGGCACGCTCAAGATATTTTTGACTCAGTTCACTTTGCTGCAAGCTTTGTAAGTTCTCAAGTGATGAACGTACAACAGCAACCGGCGTGCGCAGCTCATGAGATAAGCGCGACGACATATTTTCTAAATAATCGGTATACCCTCCAAGTCGGCTCACTATATTTGAAAAGCTACGCGATAAATCGCCTATTTCGTCATTGGCATCGCTGTAATTTATATAGCCTGTTATCCGCCCTTGTGCATCAATGGCTTGCTC
This sequence comes from Pseudoalteromonas sp. SD03, assembly GCF_040937955.1. NCBI lineage: Bacteria > Pseudomonadati > Pseudomonadota > Gammaproteobacteria > Alteromonadales > Pseudoalteromonadaceae > Pseudoalteromonas > Pseudoalteromonas sp. SD03. The sequence continues at coordinate 2,745,089 of NZ_CP162514.1, read as the reverse complement.
TGCTGTATCGCGTAGTCGCCTAATACGACTTGATATACGTGAGGCAAAAAAGAACAAAGTGACTGTGCCAATTAACATGACCGCTAAAATCACATTAAATAGTTTTTCCAGCGATTTATTACGCAGTGTGCGCACGCCATTGGTGGTTTCTTCAGCTATAACTGCGCCAATAACCTTATCCTCAATCCAAATAGGATACGCGGCCGATAATATTACCGCTTTGTTATCGGGGGTGAGTCGCCAAGACGAGGCCGGTTGGCCTTTGAGTGCTTTGGCTAAATGAGTGCCTTGCATTGAGGCGACATCGTGTAGGGTGTCTATAAACTCATCTTCGGGACGGGTTAAAATTTTATAGTACAAAGGATGCAAATAGGTCTGTTCAAAGCGCTGCCATGCGGTTTTTGGCGCTTGATTTTTTAGCCCATCAGCCCATACGCCATCGGCATTTTGAATACTGCCCGATTGCGCTAAAACACGGTGATGATTATCGACCACCCAAATGCGACTGCCGCTGTGGCCCATGCCTTTTAATATACGGTTTATTTCAGGGGAGGGCACCAGTACTGAGCCTAAATCATTTGGGTTATTTAAGTTGGATGTAGACATGATATTAGGTGTTTGGCTTGGCTGTTTACTATCAACATCAGCAATGGCAAACCCCAGTTTATTGCCAAGCATACTCAAAGGAAAGCGCAGCTCAAGGTTGTAACCTGTTTCAGTTTTTTTAAAGAAACCCTGAATTTTAGTAAAAGGCATTTTACTGTAGGCATCAAATGCGTTGACCCAGCCATCTTGGCGCGGAGCAATAATATAAGTATTAAATTGTCCATCAGGATTTTTTAGGCCAATTTTTATGTAATCGTTATTGGTAATGCTGAGGCTATTTTTAGCACGGTAAACTAAAGCATCATCTGTGACTTTAAATACTGCATATAAGTAATTATCAAACTTACCCACCATGTGGCTAAATGATAAGTCGCGCAGTTGATGGTTATCATTGGCTGTTTGTAAGTAGCGTTTATCATAAAGCCAAAACAGCGATTGATAAGCGTCCCAGTCGTTGAGTTTGCCATCGAGCTGAATCGGGCTTTTTAAATTATAAGCATAGAGATCGCGGCCTTTTACCACCTGATCTAAAAAGTTGGTTTGTTCGTCAAATAAAGCGGGGCGTTCATGCAGGGCCGTGGCCAGTGCGCGTGTAGTGCCTACCAACGTTTTTTCTTGGCCTTGGCGTAAAAACTTTTCCATTTCCCATACATATTCGTAGCCAAGCCATGGCAACAAAAACAAAAAGCACGAAAGTAGGATAAATTTACTGCGTAGGCCAAATCTCAGCATGTGGGTTGCTCCCACCTATAGCCCATGCCATACACGGTATCTATACAGTCAAACTGGCTATCGAGTGCTATAAACTTTTTACGAATACGTTTTACATGCGAGGTAATGGTGCTGTCATCTACATAAATTTTAGCATCACTCATTAAATCGTTACGGCTTTTAACGTGCCCTGGTCGCTGAGCGAGTGAATGCAGCATCCAAAATTCAGTCACGGTTAAATCAACTAATTGGTGTTGCCAAAGCACCTGCATACGTTGCGTGTCGAGTGTTAGTTGGCCGCGTGTTATCAGTGCGTTAGCATCGGCGGGTTGCTCTAATGCTTCCATACGGCGAAATAGCGCGCCAATACGCGCAGCTAAATGGGCTAAGCTAATGTCTTTGGTTAAGTAGTCGTCGGCGCCCATGCGCAGGCCACATACGGTGTCTATTTCGCTGTCGCGAGCGGTTAAAAAAATAATTGGTAAGGTTTTAGACAGTGAACGCAGTGTCTGGCACAGTAAAAAGCCGCCATCTATTTCATGGCCTAAACCAATATCAACAATGGCTAAATCGGGAAGCGCTTCTTTAAAGGCCGCTTCTGCTTGAGGGCGGTTTTCATAACCACTCACCTGATAGCCTTGAGCGCTCAGCATTTCTATGTAGTTTTCGCGGATTGCGTTTTCATCTTCAATGATAGCTATTTTTTTCATTTTTTAATTACTCATATTGACTTAGGCGCACTATAGCGAAGTTTTTGCGCTAAGTACGGTTAAAAACACAATTGCCATTTTTTTGCCACAATTGCTCAGCAGTTTGCCATTTTTGATCCCCTTTGTTGCCACTTCATGCTGTTTTAATACAACTATTGAAATTACAGATACAACGCAAGTGCCAACCAATAGCTTGCCAACCCATTACCAATAGTAAGGAATAAATCATGAAGAAAACATTAATCGCACTCACACTCGTTAGTACTTTTTGCGCTCCTGCTTTTGCCGCGGATACTCCATCGAAAGAAGCAAAAAAGGAAACCATAGTCGGCCTAAGCACAGGTGCCATTATCGGTGGCGTTGTTGGTGGGCCTATTGGCGCGTTTGTAGGCGCATTTGCTGGTGGTTTGATTGGCGATGCCAAGGTGGCTGAGCAAACCATTGCTGAGCAGCAGCAAGCTTTAACTGTAATGGCAGAGAAAACCAACGACTACCAACATGTTCTTAATCATAACAGCCACTTAGAAGCGCAACTTGAGCTACTGGCTCAGCAAAATGAGCAACTAACGCAATCACAGCTTAATAATTTATTGGCGATGACAGTGCAATTTAAAACAGGCTCTAGCGATATTGCTCCTCATTTTGCCAAGCAGCTTGATCAATTAGTTGCGTTATTAAAAAGCCAACCGCAACTCGCGCTTGATTTGAGTGGCTTTGCCGATCAGCGTGGTGAAGAACAAGCAAACTTATTACTTTCAAAAGCCAGAGTAAACGCCGTACAAAGTTACTTAATTAAACAGGGGGTTAGCCATACACGCTTAAGCGCACAAGCATTTGGCGAGCAGCAAAGCATAGCAAACAGTAACACCCTTGAAGATAACTTTTTTGATAGACGCGTTACCCTCACTACCCGTGCGTTAAATCAGTCAAGTAATCAAACAGCAAGCAATTAACAGCGTGCGTTCGAGGGAGTGATTTATGTTGAGTAAACCCACCAAAGTGCTTACCAAGGTAAGCCTTTTTATTTTTATTATTATCGTGCTTTTGGCCAGCTTTAAAAGCCATGCACAGTCGCCAAAACTATCCTTGTTTGATAGCCAAGGAGTGGCGGTTAATCCTGGGGTTATTTTAAAAAGCGATGCAAAAATGACCCTAACAGGACTAATTAATCATGTTGTAGTAACGCAGCACTACATAAATGAAAATCCTTTTGCAGTAAATGCACGTTATGTTTTTCCTTTACCCGATGAAAGTGCTGTGCAAGCAATGACCATGCGTATTGGTGAGCGAGTGATTCACGGTAAAATAGCAAAAAAACACCAAGCAGAAAAACAGTATCAAGCTGCCAAGCAAGCAGGGAAGCAGGCCTCTTTGGTTCGTCAGCAGCGTGCAAATATGTTTATTACAAATGTGACGAATATAGGGCCTGGTGAAGAGATTGTTATAACGCTTGAATATCAAGAGATTATTGATTACCAGCATGGAACCTTTGCGATTCATTTTCCAACCACAATAACGCCACGGTATCATGCAACAACAGGGAAACTGAACGAAGAGCAAGATAAGCGTACGGTAAAAAGTGATCATACATCTTCGTTTACTCCACAAGGATGGTTAAGCCCTATTTATACAAAGCAAACCAATGAGGCGGCTAATGCCAGCGATTTAAGCTTAACAATTAACATGGATATAGGCTTAGAATTGGTTGATATAAACGCTAAGTACCATCAGGTAAATATTGAAAACTCTGCGTTTGGGCAATACAGCATTGTGCTAAAACCACAGCAAGCAATAAATAAAGACTTTGTACTGGAGTTTAAGCCACTACAAAAAGCGCAAGCTCAAGCCGCACTTTTTACTCAGCAAGCAAAAAATGGTGAGCAGTTTGCGTTAGCAATGTTAATGCCGCCAAGCGATCAGTTTACCCAGTCTGAGCGTTTGCCGCGTGAAATGGTGTTTGTGGTTGATACCTCGGGCTCTATGCATGGGCAGTCTATGGAGCAAGCTAAAAAAGCATTGTTTTACGCACTCTCGTTACTTGATAGTGATGATAGCTTTAATATTATTGGCTTTAATAATCAGGTTACTGCCATGAGTGATACCCCTTTAGTTGCTAGTGACTTTAATTTACGCCGTGCAAGGCGCTTTATTTATAACTTGCAAGCCGACGGTGGTACTGAAATACAAGGTGCGCTTGATGCCGTACTGAATGGTGCGCAGTTTGAGGGTTTTGTACGCCAAGTGGTGTTTTTAACCGATGGTAGCGTGAGTAACGAAGATGAGTTATTTAAAAGTATTGCGCGCACTTTAGGTGACAGCCGCTTATTTACCTTCGGCATTGGTAGCGCACCTAATCGCTTTTTTATGCGCCGCGCTGCTGATATAGGTAAGGGGTCTTATACCTTTATTGGTAGCACCTTTGATGTGCAGCCAAAAATGCAGCAGTTGTTTGATAAACTCGCTCATCCGGCGATGACTAATTTAGCGTTAACAAATACAAATGGAGACAGCTTAGATTTTTGGCCCTCCCCATTACCGGATCTGTATTTTGCTGAGCCTATTATGGTGGCTATTAAATTAGATAATACCGATACAATTACTTTTACTGGGCAAACAACGCATGGTGAGTTTAAGGTTAAGCTTAATTCGCAAGCAAGCTCAAAAGCCACAGGAATTGATAAGCTCTGGGCACGTCAAAAAATAAAGTCATTATTGCTATACAACCAACAAAGTGTTGTAAAACAGCAAGTGCAGCAACTTGCGCTTGAGCATCAATTACTTAGCCCATTTACTGCGTTTATTGCCATAGAAGAGAGCACCATTAAAGAAGTTGCTAAACAAACTACACAAGTGGCTAATTTAATGCCACAAGGAATGAGTATGCGCTTGCCGCAAACTGATGGGCAAAGCAAAATGCATATTGTGTTTGGAGCTTTAATGCTACTAGGTGGCCTGTTGTTAGTAAGGCGCTGTAAATGAAAAAGTGGTTGAGCATAGGTTTACTAGCCTTAGGACTGAGCCTATTTGGCCATGGTGCATATATGCAGGCAAAGGCATGGCTTGCACAAGTGTTAATAGAGCAAGCATGGCAAACAGCCCTTAAATCACCCAATAAAAAAATTAAGCCGTGGTTTTATGCTGATAGTTACCCAGTGGCACAAATAATATGGCCAAAGCATAATAAACGACTAACCGTGCTCGATGGCGCAAGTGGTAGAAATTTAGCGTTTGCGCCCAGTCATTTTTTAGCTGCGGGGGTATTAGGTGGGGCTGATGTTGGTAATTCGCAAGGAGCACTTATTGCTGGCCACAACGATACCCACTTTGCGTTTTTAAAAAACGCTAAAGTGGGGGAGCAATTTTCTCTGCAATTACAAAATGGCCAAGTGCAGCATTATTCAGTGACACATGTTGAGATAATTAATCAGTACAACACCGATTTTTTGCATCAAGCAGGGCTGTATTTACTGACCTGTTACCCTTTTGATTCGCTGGCCTCGGGTACCGATTTAAGGTGGCTAGTATCGGCTGAAATATCCTCACCCGAGGTAGCGTTAGGAATATCGACCACTAGTTCTTGATGGCGTTGGCTTATCATTACGCCTATAAACACCACAAATATGCTGATCCACTGGCCAAGTGTCAGTACTTCGTTAAGAATAATGGCTGACAAAATTAAAGTGAAAATTGGAATTAAATTAGAGTAAGCCGCTGCGGTTAACACCGACACTTTACTAATCGCGTAGTTGTACATACCGTACCCACCCAAAGTAACACAAGAGCCTAAGTACAAAATGCTCATTAGTGCGGTTAAATCGTGTTGGTTTTCGCTGGGAAGGTCAATAAATAATAAAAACGGAGCAAAAAACAAACTACCACTCACGCCTTGCAGAGCAATTAATGTGAGTGGGGAATAGCGGTTAGCTAAATGTTTTATACACACGGTATAAAATGCCGCGCACACCATGGCCATTAATTCTAAAAAATTTCCCAGTAATGGGTTTGGGGCTTGGCTTGAACTCGGTGAGAGCAAGGTCAATAAAATACTGCCGCCAATACACAGCGTAAAACCCACCACAATAGCTTTACTAATATGCTCTTTGAGCATGAAAAACGCTAAAAATGCCACAATAATGGGTAAGCAAGACACAATAACCCCCGCCTGAGATGCAGAGGTGTACTCCATTGCGTGGCCTTCAAATAAAAAGTACAAGCAAGGCTCTGCCAGCGACATGCCTAATAAATACTTCCAATCGCCTTTTAAATATTCAAAACGAATTACGTAACGCCATAAACATAACGAAATCAGTAAAGTGGTGAGCATACGTAAAAATATCACCAAGGCCGGATCATAAATCGCAATCGCGTATTTAAGTGCAATAAAGGAGCTACCCCACAAAAAGGTGGCAATAATTAAACATAAACTGGCAGGCATAAGGTGTAATTTAATCGGTTGAATATAGTGCGATCCTAGCACGCAGAGGGGGGGCTTGAATATTTTTTACTTGTTCAAAAATACCGAACTGGTATAAATAAATTCATCATTTATTGCGCTAAGTAAAAAACATGCAAAGGGATCAGGTCATAGTTGTAAAGCTAGGTACAAGCGTACTCACTGGCGGTACCGATAAGTTAGACAAAGCACATATGGTGGAACTTGTTCGCCAATGCTGTGAGCTAAAAAAGCAAGGTCACCAGGTTATTTTAGTTTCTAGTGGTGCGGTTGCCGCAGGTCGCGAACAGTTATTAAAACCCTGTGGGCGCACATTAATAGACAAACAAATGTTGGCCGCCATTGGACAGGGGCAGCTCATTCATATTTGGCAAAGCTTATTTGCGTTGTATGGTGTTAACGTGGGGCAAATGCTACTAACGCGCGCCGATGTTGACGACAGAGAGCGTTATTTAAATGCCCGCGATACTCTCAATGCCTTATTAAATTATGATGTTGTGCCGATCATCAATGAAAACGACGCGGTTGCTACCAGTGAAATAAAAGTAGGTGACAACGATAACTTATCGGCATTAGTGGCTATTTTGGCCAATGCCGATAAATTACTATTGCTGACCGATCAACAAGGGTTATTTACCAGCGATCCGCGCACTGACATTAACGCCACCTTGATTGACGAAGTTACTCATATTAATGATGAGTTACGCCAACTTGCGGGTGGCAGCGGTACAAATCTAGGCACAGGGGGTATGGCAACCAAACTACAGGCAGCCGATATTGCCAGAAGAGCTGGGGTTGAGGTGATTATTGCCAAAGGCGCTGATGAAAACGTGATTTTAAAATGCATGAGCGAACAACTGCCAGGCACCCGTTTTTTAAAACTTACCGCCCCTAAAGATGGCCGAAAAAAATGGTTATTAGCAGGGCCTAAAAGTAGCGGCCAAATTTTAATTGATGCCGGTGCGGTGCATGCATTGCAATCTAAGGGGGCCAGTTTACTTGCTAAAGGCATTACGCGTGCAATAGGTGAATTTGAACGTGGAGATTTAATTAACTTAATTGATGTAAACCAGCAAATTATTGCACGCGGGTTAACGCGCTTTAGCCATCTTGAAATCGATAAAATAAAAGGCGCACACTCTAATCAAATCAGCCAATTACTTGATTACGACAGCAGTGCCGAAGTACTACACAGAGATGATATGGTGGTGTTGTAATTAAGCACTTTTTTAACGATATAGCGCAACGTATAATCCGCTTATAGTGTTGCGCTTTTTTGTGTTAAAATCTTGCACCTTAAATTTGTTGTAAAGAGTATTGAAGATGAAATTAGTTCGCTGGGTTTTAGGTTGTATCATCTTATTTTTTAATTTTGTTTTTACGCCGCGTAGCAAAAAACGTGATCCGCAAGAGCAAACTAAGCTTGATCAGCAAACCGCACAATTTAAGCTCTATCAATTCAAAGCATGCCCTTTTTGTGTAAAAGTGCGCCGTTCAATTAAGCGTGAAGGCTTAAAAATTGAAACACGCGATGCAAAAAATGATGAGCAATACCGCCAAGAGCTATTAGAGCAAGGCGGAAAAGTTAAAGTACCTTGTTTACGTATTGAGCAAGATGGCCAAGTTAAATGGCTTTATGAATCAAACGATATTATTGCTTACTTAAACAAAGTAGCCGCTTAAAATATTTATTGGTATTTCATACCATCTCACTTATTAAAAGAGACATTACCATGACAATTCGTACCCGTGTTGCTCCGTCGCCAACTGGTGACCCGCATCTTGGCACCGCTTACATTGCCTTATTTAACTACTGTTTTGCTAAACAGCAAGGCGGTGAATTTGTACTTCGTATTGAAGATACAGACCAAGTTCGCAGCACACCTGAATCTGAACAAGCCATCATGGATAGCTTACGCTGGTTAGGCCTTGAGTGGGATCATGGTCCTGATATAGGTGGTGAGTTTGGTCCATACCGTCAATCTGAACGCAGTGATTTATATAAAAAATACGCCCATCAGTTAGTTGAAGACGGCAAAGCATTCTATTGTTTCGCAACCAGCGAAGAGCTGGACCAAATGCGTGAAGAGCAAATGGCCGAAGGTCTGCGTCCTAAATACGATGGCCGAGGCTTAAACCATAGCGAAGACGAAATTAAAGCAAACTTAGCAGCGGGTAAGCCTTACGTTATTCGTATGAAAATCCCAAGCGAAGGCACGTTTAAATTTAACGACTACCTACGCGGTGAAATTGAGATCCCGTGGGAAAACGTTGACATGCAAGTGCTATTAAAAGCAGATGGTTTTCCAACTTACTTTTTAGCTAACGTGGTGGATGATCACCATATGCAAATTAGCCACATTTTCCGTGGTGAAGAATGGATAAACTCAGCGCCTAAGCTATTAAAACTGTATGAAGATTTTGGTTGGGAAGCACCCGTACTAGGTCACTTACCATTATTGCGTAATCCAGATAAATCAAAATTGTCCAAGCGTAAAAACCCAACGTCTATTAATTACTATAAAGAAATGGGTTACCTACCAGAAGCGGTACTTAACTACTTAGGCCGTATGGGTTGGTCAATGCCTGATGAGCGTGAAAAGTTCACCCTTAATGAAATGATTGAGCACTTTGACATGAAGCGTGTATCGCTTGGTGGCCCAGTATTCGACGTAGACAAGTTAAGCTGGTTAAACGGTATGTGGATCCGCGAAAACTTAACTGATGCAGAGCTAATGCAGCGTTTTGTTGACTGGAAATTTAATGGCGACATGCTTGCTAAAGTATTACCAGAAGCTAAAACGCGTATAAATACGCTCTCTGACATGGTTGATTTAGCAGGGCACTTTGTAGGCGGTATCCCGACTTACGATCCAGCGCTATTAACAGCCGGTAAAGCTGACGAAGATGTTATTCGCCAAGCATTACAATTTTTTGTATGGCAGCTAGAAGGCTTACGTAGCTTTGAAAAACCAGCTATTTTTGCAATTGCAAAAGAAGTCGCTACCTTCCACGAGCTTAAAATTAAAGACTTCTTAGAGCCTATATTTGTGGCTATTACCGGCAAAACATCATCTACCTCGGTATTAGATGCAATGGAGATTTTAGGGTCTGACCTATCGCGTGCACGTTTACGTGTCGCGCTTGCCCATTTAGGTATTTCTAAAAAGCAGGCTAAAAAGATAGAGCGCGCATACCGTGATTACCCAAGTGCGTAATCGCGTATACAGATTCAAAAGCCGCTTAATTTAAGCGGCTTTTTTGTGCCTGTAATTCTAAGATGGAGTTGCCAGCATAGGGTAAGTAAATAAGAAAAAATGAAACACGTTAACGAGCCAATGACATAAAATGGCCCATTCTAATCGGCTAGTTTTATAGTAAATATAGCCATAACCAAAACCTGCAACGGCCGCCACGAGCATATAATGAGTACCCGCTGAAAAGTGTGCCAGTGAAAATACACAAGTACTGATAGCCGGTGCGAGCAGTGCAAACCTGCTCGGGGTTATTAGTTTTGAAAGCTTAGTTTGTATCACTCCCCTAAATAATGCCTCTTCTGCAACGCAGGTAAAAAGTAGGTTGATAGCTATAAATAACAACCAAAATTCAGGTACTTTTGGGGCAAATTCAACAAGGTTTAACGTTAAAGCAGTTATGAGCGCCGCTAAAATAGTGATAACTATAATTAAAGCAGGGTAGCCGATAGTTACTGGCTTTGCCGTTTTATTTTTTTCAAAAACATAAGCGCTCAGCATTAAACCCGCTAATGCTTTATCAAAATTAGCATACAAGGTAAATGCAATTGCGTTACTGGTGATTTGTTCATTAACAACAATAGGCAGGTTATTAAAACCCGCAAACCAATGTAAGGCCAACCCGAGTGAGGCTGTTATAAATAAAGACGTTAGAACATTACGTTTTAACGCTGAGGTTGCCAATAGCGTAAAGTGAAACAATCCCACATAAACAGCTATAACAGCAACCGCGTTTAAATTTATATATTCTTGATAATAGGCGCTAATAATACTTAGCAGCAATAAGTATTGCCATAATGGTTGGCGAAATACAGAGAGTTTACACTGCGGGAAAACACATAAAATAGCGGCAGCTAAAAAGTAAAAAGTCATTGGCAAATACAGCTTGTTGTTTGATAGAGGAAATGAGAGAAAACGAATCACATAGCGTTATAGTCTCAATTAGATAATTTTGAGCTATTAATAATTATAGGCTTGTCCGGTACAAGTAACGGCTAAATCACAATTGTAGCGGGATACTGATTGGCATTGCGCCAGTGTAAATGCATTGCCACCTAAATAAAGCACATCGTTTTTAAGGGATTCTATAGCTTGTGATTTCAAACGGTTATAGCTAATTGAGGATGTTCGCGTATCATCTGATACATCGCAGCTTTCGCCTTTTATTCCACCAAGGGGGCTTGCACCTCTATCGAGAGCGTCTTGTACACTGTAAAACTGCTCTAGGCCACGTTTTTTAATGTGGCTTGAAACGTGTTCTGATAAAACGTCGTCGTCGATATTGGTTGTGTAAATAATGTTATTACAGCCAGTTAATAATGAAACCGCGCATATTAATAAACAAAAATACTTCATTAGTTAATCCCTTAAACTCGTATTTGCCTAATTTACTTAGTTAATTAGCGAGTTGCAAATTATCATTTTTCGCCTTTATTAAACAGATTCGACCTCTCAAGATTTTTTTTCTGGTAGTATAGCTAGGTTATAAGCAGTTTAAGCAGTGAACACACTATGTTAAGTCCTTACTATCAGCAGCATGCTGATTATGTTTCAATTTCTCGTGAGCAAGGTTGTCGCTTTGCTAAATGTGTAGCCGACGACTACAACCCGCTTCATGATAAAGACGCTAAAAAGTTTTGCGCACCAGGAGACTTACTTTTTTCTCTAGTGTTAGACCGCTATGGCATTAGTGAGCGAATGGAGTTTACCTTTGCCGGTATGGTTGATGAAAATACCAAGCTAAATTTTCCAGAACAACCTGGAGAAGAGTTTGATGTAAACCATGGCGAAAAAGTAATTTTAAAGGTTAAACGCGACGGTAAAACCAGTAAATGCCCAACACTTACAAACAGTTTAATAAAAAATTATGTTGAGTTCTCAGGTGCTGCGTTCCCGCATGTAATTATTCCTTTAATGGGCAAGCAAGAGGTAATGATAAATCCTGCGCGGCCTATGATTATTTATGAATCAATGATAATTAACCTTAATAACATTGATATTAAATCACCGACCCTTGAGTTTGCTGAGCCAAGCTTTGAATACGCTGGTAAACGCGGAAAAATAACCTTGCGCTTTAATTTACTCGAAAACGGCGAAAAGGTGGGTTTTGGTGAAAAACACATGGTGGTATCGGGTATTCGTGAGTACTGTCAAAGCACCGTAGATGATTTAATTGCATTTTATAATGAGCGTAAAGCCATATTAAAACCAGCTTAAATACTTCATTTTACTTAGGCGCTATTTAGCGCCTTTTTTATTACTTAAGCTCAGGTATAATAGCGTTCTTTGTTATTTTAAAGCCAAGCTTATGTCTGCCACATCGTTCTCATCACTAGCCCTAGACCCGTTACTATTAACTGCAATAGAGCAAAATAATTACACTACGCCTACCGCCATTCAGCACAAAACGATACCGCCAATTTTAGCGGGCAAAGACGTGATGGGCAGCGCTCAAACTGGCACCGGTAAAACAGCTGCTTTTGTTTTGCCGCTATTACATAAGCTTTTAAATACCACTAAAAAAGACGAACCAGGCATTGCCCGTGTGGTTATTTTAACGCCCACTAGGGAGCTTGCTCAGCAAGTATTTGCAAGCTTTGAAAAATACGCACAAGGTACAGATATAAAAGGTGCACTTGCTTATGGTGGCGCAAGTATTGGTCCACAAATCAAAGCACTTAAAACAGCGCAAGTAATAGTGGCAACGCCAGGGCGCTTACTTGATCACATAGTGAAGGGCAGTGTGGTGCTTTCAAGCGTGGACTCTTTGGTATTTGATGAAGCAGACCGTATGCTTGATATGGGTTTTATTGACGAAATTAGACGAATACTGCGTCATATCCCAGGCGATCGTCAAACCTTACTGTTTTCCGCGACCTTTGATGACAGTGTTTTTGAGCTAAGTAAAAAATTGCTCAAAGACCCTGAGCTTATTGAAGTTGATAAGCGCAACTCTGCTGCTGTAGAGGTTGAACAAGTTATTTACGCAGTAGATGAAGACAGAAAGCGCGAGCTGGTATCGCACATGATTGGCATGAAAAACTGGCGCCAAGTGCTTATATTCACTCGCACTAAACAAATGGCCGATAAACTTGCCAAAGAAATGTGTAAAGATGGTTTAAAAACCGAATCTATTCATGGTGATAAATCACAAGGTGCTCGCGACCGCGCTCTTCATAACTTCAAAGAAGGCAGTACACGTGTTCTAGTGGCCACCGATGTAGCAGCGCGCGGTTTAGATATACCGGCACTTAAATATGTAATTAACTTTGAATTACCATACATAGCTGAAGATTATGTACACCGTATTGGCCGTACAGGACGAGCTGGCGAGCAAGGCCTTGCTATGTCGCTAGTGAGCTTAGATGAGCAATGGCTGCTTGAAGAAATTGAAGTACTGCTTGATACCCGCTTAACACCACAATGGCTTGAAGGCTATGAGCCCGACTTAAATAAGCCGCCTAAAGATAACCGCAAAAACACTAACAAAGCGCGTAAAGATCGCGATAAAAAACGTATTACAGGGCAAAGAGCGCCAAATAGAAGACGTAAATAAAAGCGTTCAGTTTTTAGCTATCAGTTGTCAGTAAAAAGAGCCCAACACGGCGTTGAATTTAGCGCCGTGGTCTGCTGTATATTCTTAACTCACTACCTCTATCAGTTAGTTCTTTTTAGCACATAGCTTAAGTGTTAAGTCATTGTATTGTTTACATGGAATTAATAAAGTGTAATTATTTTGCCGAGAATGAAATCAGGTGATTAAAACGTAAAATATAAAAAAGGAAGTGGAATTGGATTATCTCAATTGGTTGAAAAAGGAATACGCTGAGCTAGGTAATGTGTCAGACGAAACTATTAATGCTCATATAAACTCAGCAAAAATGGACTCTCAGCTATTTAGGGAGTTTATCAAAGTCTTAGGATTTTTAATTTTTGTGGTTCCATTCAATTTGTATCTATCTATTTCAGGGGTGGTCACTTTTAATAGTATTTACTATTGGCTTATTGTGATCTTTTCGAGTTTTATTGGGGTTTTTGTTGCATTGTATTGCGAGCAAACCTTAATTAAAAAACAGCTAAAAAAAACAATCCACGATAAACACAGTAATAAAATATAAATTTAAAAAGAAATTGACCGGCGAATTACATTATAAAAATAAAAAGGCAAGCCATAAAGTTGTAGTAGCTCATATCTGATCGTACAGCTGAGGAGAATTAGTTTAGATTTCACCTGACAAGCAGCTATGAGCGAAGAGCGGACCGTCAGTCTTTGCGGTATGCTGTTTCAAGCTCAAAGCTGCCATTGAAGTTAGACCTACTGATGTCGTCTTTGATTCGAAAGCAGAAGAAAACTTTGGCTTAACTAATGAAATAAAATCCGATAAATAGCTCTAAATAAGGCTTCTTATACTATCTCATTTTCAAATTTCAATACTAAAATTTAATCGAAAACTCCGAAAGCGGACATTCGATCGTTGGGCATTATAGGTATGACAATTCAATTTCTATCTCACTTTGGGGCACAAAGCGATTTATGCATATTTTCTATTAACAGAGAGTTAATAGCAGAAGGCAAGACTCCTTAAACACTTTTTTAGTATCGTTATTTTTTGCTGTTGTGATGGTATATAATTTTGGGGAGGAACTGGGCATTGGTGAGAGTGGTGTGATCAATATATTGAAAAATAAAAACATAATTCCATTTAAAAAAGAAGCTTTAGCATTGCTAGAGGAACTGCAATGCAAGATTCATAGTTATGAGAAAGATGGCTATTATGAATGGGTTGATGAATATAAAAGGCGCTACAGTGAAGTTCTAAATTATGTGAATAATGGAGCAATACCTCATTGTGGGTTTTCGGATAACCTCCGATTCTCTGACTTGCCATGCGTACCTGACTTGGTGAGGCGTAGACGATTCTATGGTTATGATGATGCCAACTTAAAAAAAGCAGTTCAAAGTGCGGGTTATTTTTGGCTTCCAGTGTCTTTCGAAAGCTTAGAAGTCTTTTATGCTATCTGTACTTCTAGCACCCATACATCATGTATTAGAAGCAAAACAGGCTATAATGAACCAGTTAACTTCGCAAGAGCACTACCAGAACTACGTAATAGTGAGTGGTATATATGCTGTCGATTTCAAAACTATGTAATCGAGAGAGGTGATAGCTTAAATTTGCCTTTCAAATTTACTAGAAGTGATGATAGCACCCTGATTATTGGTAAAGATTTTGACTTCAATAAAACTGTTCAAGAGTTTAGCAGAACGATTCTAGATTTGTATAAAGGGGTTTATACATCCATTAATAAAAGCTATAGCAAAAACATCAAGTTAGATGTTTTTGTTCTCGACAACGACATTAATTTTCGTTCTTGCATTGAAAATGCTCTAGATCTACTTAACGGAGTTAGCCTACCAAGGAACAGAAAAATTATCATAAAAGAGGTGCTTGAGGGTTATTCTGATAAAGAGTCGTACATACCAAACTACAGAATCACAATTTCAGATACTCAAGACCTTGTAGAGTGTTATTTAACTTTGCTATTTATCCCCCTTCCATCTTTCGTAGAGATGATTACGCATCGTGCTAAAAGCTTAGAACACTCACTAAAAACGATACCCAAACACCCTACAGAATTCCCTAATATACTGATTGACACCCTGAGAAGTGATTTGCAAATCGTGTGTAATTATCGAAGTGAGTTACGAGGTATATCCGAGGAAGTTGATCTATACAAATATGAAAATTATGTAAATGAAGGCCGTATCCCAGGCTACGCTCAATATAACTTTCAAATGAATTGGGAACTTATCCCAAGAAATATTTTTATAGCCGTTTATGAGCTATTTGAAACGTACAATCACCATCAAACACTTGATGACTCTATTGCAAAGTTACCTGCGAAGTTCGACATTGACGATGAACTACAAGAACACATTTTGAGATCTTTACAGAGTTTTGGAAGAGATACTTCAAATTACTTGAAGGAAAACAACAGTAAAGGCCAGACTTTTAAAAATGAGACACAGATTACCTCGAAGTTGGTGACCTATCTCGATAATCACAAGCAGTATATTGTTCATGGTGAATCAAAAGAAGGGGCTGGGCGCCTAGATATTAAGATTGAGTACAAATATAGTAATAGAAAGCCACTAATGATAGAAGGGAAACTGTTCAAAATTGCGGAGGGGGTAAAGAAGCCAAAGGAATCTAAAATTCATGAAACCTTCAATAGCTCTATTAGGCAAATAGAGCACTATACAGATCATGGTGACTCTGTGGGGATGCTGCTATTTTTTACGCTTGACCTGAATGAAGGGGAGATTGCTCAGATTATTGGAAAGAAATCATCAAGCAATGGGTTCTCAAAAATACCAAAGAGCCTTCAAAAGAATAAAATAAATTACGTAGTGAAGAAGGGAGGCAGAGATTATCCAATTAGATTTATGAAACTAAGCTCAAAGCCCCCCTCAAAAAGGTAGAATTAGATAATTATGAGATAACAATACTTTCATATATCTAGCATCGGCTAAATTTATATAGCTAGGTGATGCGGCTAAGGAATTGCTAGCCAAAACTTTGTAAGTTTCTAGCACACTATGGGGGCGTTAGCGCCTTAGAGTATATATGCTAAATTCATTTAAAACTTAAATCATTCCAATGTCCGCTTTGGGGATTTGAGATCTAAAACCATGTAAAAATTTTAGGCATAATTTCAGTTTTGAATAGATGTAAACTTTCAAGTTAAAAAGTAAGCTTTAGGGTATCTGAACTGCCATATTTAACTTAAAAGCTAACTTCCGCTAATGGCTAACAATAGACATTTCAACTTTGATATTTCTATGACTGCTTTGGTAGTATTTGTGACAATAAATATAGATCCAAATACAAATACTGAATGTCCGCTCATGGCACAAAGCAGTCACTGGTAACGTTAACGCGGTAAGTTGGACTGTTTCTGGTAAATTCATTATTTTTGTCGGATGGCGTGGCTCCGCCACTTATCCGACCAACGTCAAAATGTAGATTGGTTAAGCCGAAGGCGCCACCCAACAGGCTTTCAAATTCACTTTTTATCCGCAATTGGCACTTTGCCGAAATTCAGCTTTGATAAAGCCCTACAGTTTAAACCTGACAGTTCAAGTTAGTACTTATTAAAATAAACGAAGCTAACTACTTGAACTGGCTTATTCGATGTCGCTTATTATTGTTGCCCGAACCCCGAACCCCGAACCCCGAACCCCGAACCCCGAACCCCGAACCCCGAACCTCGAACCCCGTAATTAAGCTATTAGTTTCTCCGCAAGGTTGAGTTCCATTGTTGCTTTTAATAAACGGTATAAGTTAATAGACGCGTCTATTTCTTCTTTACGGTTGGTTAAGCTTTCAATATTTAAACCCAGTGGTACACCTAAGTGAGCACAGCTTTTTAAAATTGAGTCGAGATTTTCACGACAAATACGTACCGATTCGCTTAGTGTATTTTCCGAATCAAGCATGCGCCATTTAGTTGCCTCTGGCACTGAGATACCTAGCCATTGCATAAACTCTAAGGTTTTTTCACCACCACAAGGCGTAAAGGTTAATATAATCCGATTAGGTGTCAGGCCTTGTGCTTTGCATGTGCGCGCATAACTGGTTATTAAATCTATGGTTGCTTGTGCATTATAAACGGCTTGAGAGATAAAAAACTGGCATCCTTGAGCTGTTTTTTCTATTAAGCGTTGGTGCTCGTTGCGCTTATTGGCATGGCGCTCAGCAATGGTTACACCACCTAAAAAGAAGTCTTCTGACTGCTCTGCCAGAGTTTTGTAGGCATTCGGTAAGCTCAGCTTTATATCACCGGCTGATGATGGGCTACCCACTAACACCACGTTTTTTAAATCGTAGTCATTTTTAGTTTCATCTAACCACGCTTTAAACTCACTCACACCGCGCTGAGCTACACTTTTATAAGTAATGACATCAAGATCAGATAAGCCTCGTAAGAGTTGACTGTACTCGCGCGGATCAACTGTTTGCTTAAATGCAAATGGACGCGCTTGCTCTGTACGGCTGCTTTCATCTTGAATGTCATAAATAATCACACCGTCATATTCAATTTCGTGTAAACGGCCTAATAACTTTTCGGCAATGACTTTTAATTGCGCTTTATCAGTCCCAATTTTTGGCGGTGTTGTGCCAATTAGGTAAACACCTTGGTTGGTGTCCTGTATTTTTTCTTGAAGTGATAAAGCCATAATCCTCATTCCAGCTTAATTTGTGATGATGGATTTAATATAGCAGCCATTTAGACGTCTAGATAGATTTATTTTGTTGAAAGTTTCTCAACTAACGTGAATTATTTTCATAGTTAAATTAAATAACTGACACAGTTGTTTACATAATTAATAGGCTTAGGGCTCTTATATTTAATTACTTTACGGCATACTTAGTTTGGTAAATGTTTTAAAAATTGCTCAATTTAAAAAGGGATAACAATGAAATTTAAATTATTGGCAACTAGCCTAGCGGTATCGCTGGCCTTAACAGGTTGTGCTATGCCGCAAAGTCAAAACACGCAAACAGCAGCTCAACAAGAACAAGTTAATAAAGCAGATGAGCGTGTTTTTTCACAAGATTACCTAATAGAAGAGCTAGATAACGGCCTACGTGTGATGGTAGTTAAAACCGATTACCCAGATGTAGTATCGCTACAAATACCGGTGTCTGTTGGCTCGCGTAATGAAGTGGAAGCAGGTAAAACTGGTTTTGCTCACTTTTTTGAACACATGATGTTTAAAGGGTCTGAAAAGTTTCCGCAAGATGTGTATTCAGATATTTTAAAAAATTCAGGGGTTGATAACCGCGCCTACACAACTAACGATTACACTAACTACCACTTAAATTTTTCAAAACAGCATCTTGATAAAGTACTTGAGATTGAAGCTGATATTTTTCAAAACTTAAGCTACACCGAAGAACAATTTAGAACGGAAGCGCTTACCGTTAAAGGCGAGTACTTAAAAAATAATGCCAGCCCAATTCGTAAATTATTAAGTGCGGTACGCCAAGAAGCGTTCGATAAACATACCTATAAACACACTACTATGGGCTTTTTTGAAGACATTGAAGCCATGCCAGATCAAATGGCCTACGGTAAAGAGTTTTTTGCTAAGTTTTATAAGCCTGAATATGTATCGCTTGTGATTGTTGGTGATGTTGAGCCAAAAGAGACCATGGCGATGGTTAAAAAGCACTGGGGTAATTGGCAAAAAGGCGACTATGTTGCTGATATTCCAAAAGAGCCAACTCAACAAGCGCCAAAATATGTGCATGAGCAAAACGAAGGATTACCTGGTCACTGGTTACTTGTGTCGTATAAAGGCGCTGCATGGGAGCCTCAGAAAAAAGACAGAGCCGCATTAGATTTACTGTCGCAGCTTTATTTTTCGAGCAATTCAGATATTTACCAAGAGCTGGTAGTAGAAAAACAAATCGCGAGTCAAATGTTTACCTATAACCCAGAGACAAAAGATCCAGGGTTACTGCATGTATTTGTAAAAGTTGAAAATGCCGATGATTTAGCCACAGTGCGTGATGCTATAAACCGTACCTATGCCAAAGCGCGTACCGAGTTGGTTGATAGCCAAAAACTTAGCGATTTAAAGTCTAATCTTAAATACAGCTTTATAAATGGTTTAGATTCGTCGCAAGCAATTGCCTCTACACTTGCCAGCTATATGCATTTTGAGCGCGATCCTGAGGTAATTAATCAGCTGTATAAATCGGCAGACAATATCACTAGCGAAGATATTAGAGCCGTTGCAAATAAGTATTTTGTTGATAATGCGCGCACCACAATTACTATGTCGGCACTTGATAAAGCCCCTGGTTTTGAACAAGAAAGCGACTTAAATGCCTTGGTAGCAAAATATCAGCAAGTACCGAGTAAGCCTATCTTTAAGGTGCTGGATAAAACTAATAGCTCGCCGTTAATCGATATTAACTTATTATTTAATACCGGTGCCGCTGCTGATCCGCAGGGTAAAAAAGGGGTTGCAGCGCTCACTGCCGCAATGCTGGCGCAAGGTGGCTCAACCTCAATGAGTTACAAAGATATTAAAAAGGCAATGTACCCGCTGGCGGGTAGCTTTGGTTATCAAATAGATAAAGAAATGCTGTCGTTCCAAGGGCGTATTCATAAAGATAATGCAGCTCAGTGGTATGCCTTAGTGAGTGAGCAGCTGCTAAACCCAGGCTTTAGAGAAGATGACTTTAAGCGTCTGAAAAAAGAAATGATCGATGGCATTAAATCGGGTTTAAGAGCCTCTAATGATGAAGAGTTGGGTAAAGAAGTCCTCTACAGTGTGCTTTATAAAGGCCACCCTTATGAAAGCTATAACTACGGTGACTTATCTGACTTAGAAGCGCTGACCCTTGATGATGTTAAAGCGTTTTATAATGCTGAACTTACACAAGCTAAACTTACTGTGGGTTTAATTGGTGCCGTGCCTGAAAAACTCAAAGCACAAATGTTAACTGATTTAGCGACGCTCCCTAAAGGTGAGCAAAGTCGCTTAACAATCCCTGATGCGCCAGTACTTAAAGGTCATCATGCAACGATTGTTGAAAAGTCAGCGCAATCAACGGCTGTGTCGTTCGGGTTCCCTATTGATACCATTCGTAGCAGCGAAGACTGGACCGCATTGTGGTTAGTGCGCTCGTACTTTGGTGAGCATCGCAGTTCTAACAGTTACTTGTACGAACGTATTCGTCAAACGCGTGGTATGAATTACGGTGATTACGCCTACATTGAATACTTCCCTCGTGGTATGTTTCAAACTAAACCGGATGCAAACTTAGGGCGCTCTGAGCAAATATTCCAGGTGTGGCTGCGTCCACTACGCTCAAACAACGATGCGCATTTTGCTACCCGTACCGCATTATTTGAACTAGATAAGCTAATTAAAAATGGCATGACTGAGGCTGATTTTGAAGCCACACGTAACTTTTTAATTAACTTTGTGCCACAAATGGTTGCTAGTCAAAATCGCCAGTTAGGTTATGCGCTAGATAGCGAGTTTTATAACACCGATAGTTTTGTAAACTACGTCACAAGCAAACTGAAAACATTGACTGTTGACGATGTAAATCGAGTGATTAAAGATAACCTACAAACTGAGAATATTCACTATGTGTTTGTTACCGGTGATGGTGAAGATATGCAAAAACGTTTAGCAACTATGCAAACCTCGCCTATGGTGTATAACACCGATAAGCCTGCCGAGTTAGTGGCTGAAGATAAGGTAATTGCTGATTATAAACTGGCAATTCCTGCGAAAAATATTGAAGTAGTGAAAGTGGATAAAGTATTTCAATAATTTAAGTTTTTAAGTATTAAAAAATGCCACTGTGCCGTAAGCATTGGGGCATTTTTATATTTTAGGTTGTAAATACTAGTTACTAACTAATAGTACTGAGGCTGCACCAAGGGCAAAACTAATAACAGAGCTAATAATCAAACCTGCAATAAAACTTTTAGATGGACTGTTATTGGCATCATTTTGGTTGTTTTCATCAAGCTTAATAAGCTCACCTTGGCGTACTTCAAATACCGCACATAAGGCCATGGTGGTTTCTTTAGACGCTGCACCTTCTTTTTCTACTCGTTGAATGGTTCGTAAGCTTACATCGCAGGCATCGGCAAGCTGTTGTTGTGTCCAATCGAATGTGTGCCTAAGCGACTTTACCGTTGTAGGGTTTAATTGCATGTTAAAGTTTCCCTACAATTAGCTCTACGACTGTTGCAGTGGTATAGCCAAATACTGCACCACCTAACGCGCAGCCTAGGATAAAAAAAGCCGCTTTTTTAGGATCGCTAGGAAGACTACTTTGAACTTGCTTGGCAAGCACTTGTTGATCTTTGTAAAGAGTGCATTCAAGTCGTCCTGTGAGTATATTGAGCATGTCAAATTTCACTTGGTACTGCGAATTTTCAAAATCAAATGTGTGTGAGCTTTTTATATTAACACTGCGTCTACTGCTAACTAAGTCATCGTTAATATAGACTTCTTCTTTACCTGTAAAGTAGCTTCCAAAACAGGCTATTTGGTTATCGCCATCTTGAAAGTAAAATTTATAGCCTAATTTTTTTGTATTTAATATGTCGTTTTTCATCATCGTTATCCTTGTTGAGTTGATGATGCTAATTTAGCGTTTATTATTATTTTTTACGCCGTCAGCAGTACGCCAGTGGCTATTTTGGCACATGACACACGTGCTGTCATATATTGTTATTTATTGATTTTTATTAACTTATTTTATTTTTGCACAAATGGTTGAACCTGCCTAACTGTCATATGACATGACTTGAAAAAAGTAATATAAACCTGAAACTTAACTGGTTATATATAATAACCAGAACAAATAACGAAGGGATTAACACCTAGGCGGCTAAATCCGTTAGAATTGGCGGTAGGCTCTTTGTAATAACTTAAGGCAGTATTATGCGTCATGAAATTTGGCAACAGCTTCGTAGTGAAGCAAATGAAGTAGTAACTCGTGAACCCCTTTTAGCGAGCCATGTGTATTCGTGTATTTTAAATCATGAGTGCTTAGGGTCGGCATTGAGTTTTATTGTTGCTAACAAGCTAGCTGATGCTGTGGTTTCTGCTTTTACAATCCGTGAGCTGTTTGACCAAGCTTTTGTAAAGTGTGACCGCATGCTGACACATGTTGCTCATGATATTAAAGCAGTAAAAGATCGTGACCCTGCCGCCGAAACCTACCTTACTGTGATTTTAAATTTAAAAGGGTTTCACGCCATACAAGCACACCGCTTAGCTAACTGCTTATGGCAACAAAACCGTAAAGAGCTTGCGCGCTTTATTCAAAGTCGTACCTCAGAGGTGTTTGGGGTTGATATTCACCCTGCTTGTAAAGTAGGCCAAGGCATCATGTTTGACCATGCCACCGGTATTGTTATAGGTGAAACCGCCGTAATTGAAGATAATGTATCTATATTACAATCGGTTACATTAGGTGGTACGGGTAACGAGCAAGGCGATCGCCACCCTAAAATCAGAGCGGGCGTACTTATTGGCGCGGGCGCTAAAGTACTGGGTAACATTGAAGTAGGCGAGGGCGCACGTATTGGCGCAGGTTCAGTGGTATTAAGCCCTGTGCCGCCTCACACAACTGCTGTTGGCGTACCTGCAAAAATTATTGGTCGCCCTGATTGTGAGTGCCCGGCAGAAAGTATGAACCAAAACTTTTTAGAATATCCCGAGCCAGAAAACGAATCGCACACCAGTGCAATGCTTTAATTTTTGAGTACCTAGAAATGATATATAAAAGTAACCTTGTGGCTATGCTGCTCTGTTTTTCTTCAGGCGTGGCGTTAGCAAGTGGTTACTTTTTGTTTTTTAAAGATTCCACTCGTGTTTCCTCAGCGCCCAAACAAGCTGTAATCTCTTCGGTTAGCACTCAAGTCAATAATCAGCCAACTACTTTGCAAGGCCTAGTGCAGGTCAATAAAGCCCAAGTGGCTGATCAACAAACTCAGCTAGCACAACATGTGGTTGAGCTTAATCAGCGGCTTGAAAAAAAATCAATCCAGCTTAAGCAGTCTCAACAACAGCTAAAGTTAAATCAATTAGAAAGTGTAGAGCTTGATGATGAGCTCGCAATACAGTTTGAGCAAGAGGCTGATAATCTCGAATGGAGTTACGAGCTTGAAGTCGCGTTAACTGACTTTTTAATTATTAATGAGTTTGCAGATAGCGCTGAGCTTACAGCGCTAAAGTGTAAGCAAACAATTTGTAAGTTTGAGCTTACCATAAACCAACATGCCGTTAATTATGGAGCTAAATTATGGCGCGAGCTAAACGATAAACTTCACCTTGAACCTTGGTGGCAGCAATTTAAACTCAGTGCATCTCAATCTAACGATGCCCGTATTGAGTTTACTGTTAGTACGCAAGGCTAGCGCTTAGCAATATGGCTAAGCTTCAACCTTTGAAATAACCTGGCCATCTACTAACTCAGTGATCAACACATCACCCACTTTTACATCTTCCACTGATTTAACCACTTTATTTTGCGCTGTTTTAGTAATGCTATAACCGCGCGCTAATACATTAAGGGGGCTGACCGAATCAAGCCGACTTGCTTGTAAGGCAAGCGTATTATTTGCGTGTTGTAGTTGCTGCTGCATCGCTTGATTTAACCTTGCATGGAGCTGTGCTAACTGATGGTTTGCATTTGCTAGCTTTTTATCTGGCGATTGGCGCATTAGGCGTGGAGTTAAATTAGCTAACACGCGTTCTTGTTGATATAAACGCTGACGCATTGCCTGTTGCAGTGCAATACTCAACTCATCTAAGCGTTGTGACTTTTGGTTTAGCTGATTGCGCGGGTGGCACAAATTTAAGCGATGCTGTAGCTGAGTTGCCAGTGCACGTCTATCGGCAATGTCGTGTTTAAATGCATTCGCTAAACGACCAATTAACTGATTAACCCTATTATGTAGCTCTTGTGTATTGGGACTTACGAGCTCTGCGGCTGCAGAAGGGGTTGCGGCGCGTACATCAGCGACATAATCGCTAATTGTGGTATCTATTTCATGGCCAACAGCGCTCACAATGGGTAGTGCGCTTTGATAAATAGCGCGAGCAAGGTGTTCATGGTTAAAGCACCATAAATCCTCTAATGAACCACCGCCGCGCCCGAGAATGATAACGTCGACTTCATTACGTAAATTTGCCAGCTCTATTTGCTTGATTAAATGGCCATGCGCTTCTTTGCCTTGCACCATCGCAGGATAAATAACCACTTCTAATTGCGGCGCGCGACGTTTTAGCACGGTTAAAATATCTTTAATTGCGGCGCCTGTAGGTGAGGTGATCACCCCTATTCGATTTATGTTTTGGGGCAGGGGTTTTTTATAAGCGGAGCTAAATAAGCCCTCTGCAGCCAAACGCATTTTTAGCGCGTCAAACTCTTGCTTAAGTTGCCCTTCGCCGGCAGGCTCCATATGTTCAACAATAAGCTGGTAGTCACCACGGGGTTCGTACAAAGATACACGTGCTTTAACGGTTACTTGTGCGCCGTTAATTGGTCGGTAACTTTGGTTGCGATTATTGCCTCGCCACATGGCGGCTTTAATTTGCGCTTTATCGTCTTTTAACGAAAAATACCAATGCCCAGAAGCAGGCGCAATAAAGTTAGAAATTTCACCGGTGAGTACTAAAGACGCAAAACCTTGTTCAAGTAAGGCACGTATTTCACGATTAAGGCGAGATACGGTATAAATCGTTTGCGAGGGCTTAGAAAACATAAAAACTACCAAAAAACATTTATAAATCTAGCTTATCATAAATAAATACAAAATATTATTTACTAGTGCCTACAACGCTGTTAAAATTTGGCCGCAATTCCTTATCTTAGATCCACATGTGAGAAGTTGCCAAAATGCTTAGAATCGCTAAAGAAGCTCTTACCTTTGATGACGTACTTTTAGTACCTGGTCATTCTACTGTTTTGCCACATACGGCAAATATTTCAACTCGCTTAACGCGTGGTATCAAACTTAACTTGCCGCTCATTTCAGCATCTATGGATACTGTTACAGAAGCTCGTTTAGCTATTGCCCTCGCGCAGGAAGGTGGTCTTGGTTTTATTCATAAAAACATGACCATTGCAGAACAAGCGAAAAATGTTCGTAAAGTTAAAACCTATGAAGCAGGTATTGTTTCATACCCTGTTACAGTAACGGCCGATCTGACTATTGCAGATGCTGTTGAATTGTCTCAGGAAAAGGGATTCTCAGGTTTTCCGGTCACCGATAGCGAAAATAACCTTGTAGGTATTGTAACTAGTCGTGATATGCGCTTTGAAACTAAGCTTGAACAGCCGGTTTCAACAGTGATGACGAAAAAAGAAAACCTAGTAACGGTTAAAGAGGGAACGGCTCGCGAAGATATCTTGAGCTTAATGCACGAACACCGCATTGAGAAGATTCTTGTGGTTGATGATGCGTTTAAACTTAAAGGCATGATCACCGTAAAAGATTACCAAAAAGCACAAGACAAACCAGATGCATGTAAAGACGAGCAAGGTCGTTTACGTGTAGGTGCTGCGGTAGGTGTTGGCGCAGGTACTGATGAGCGTATTGCTGCATTAGTTGAAGCCGGTGTTGATGTACTACTAATCGATACTTCTCATGGTCACTCACAAGGTGTTATTGACCGTGTTGCAGCGACTCGTCAAGCTTACCCTGATTTACAAATTGTTGCGGGTAACGTGGCAACTGCCGAAGGTGCTATTGCCCTTGCAGATGCCGGTGTTGATGCTGTTAAAGTAGGTATCGGCCCAGGTTCTATTTGTACTACACGTATTGTTACTGGTTGTGGTGTACCACAAATAACAGCTATTTCTGATGCGGTTGAAGGCCTTAAAGGTCGCGATATTCCAGTGATTGCCGATGGCGGTATTCGTTTTTCTGGTGATATTGTAAAAGCATTGGTTGCGGGTGCATCGTGTGTAATGGTTGGCTCTATGCTCGCGGGTACTGAAGAGGCACCAGGTGAAGTTGAACTTTATCAAGGTCGTTATTACAAGTCTTACCGTGGTATGGGTAGCCTAGGTGCGATGGATCAAAAAGAAGGGTCATCGGATCGCTACTTCCAAAAATCAAACCAAGCTGACAAGTTAGTACCAGAAGGTATTGAAGGTCGTGTTGCTTATAAAGGGCCAATTGCAACCATTATTCACCAACAAGTGGGTGGTCTTCGCAGTGCAATGGGCTTAACCGGTTGTGCCACAATCGAAGAGTTAAACACTAAACCACAGTTTGTACGTGTAACTTCTGCTGGTATGGGTGAGTCGCATGTTCATGATGTGCAAATCACTAAAGAAGCACCGAACTACCGTTTAGGCTAATCAGCCTTTAACAACTTGAAAAAAGTGGGCTAACCTTTGTTAGCCCTAATATAGTCACACAGCTTAAGCTGGTGGCGTTTAGCACCTGACTTTACGAGATACTTCATGAGCAAAGACATTCACGATTCACGAATCCTCATTTTAGATTTTGGTTCACAATACACGCAGTTAATCGCCCGTCGCGTGCGCGAAATTGGTGTTTATTGTGAGCTTTGGGCTTGGGATGTAACCGAAGAGCAAATTCGCGAGTTTAACCCACAAGGTATTATCCTTTCAGGTGGCCCAGAATCAACTACGCTTGAAAACAGCCCACGTGCTCCTGAGTATGTATTTAATGCAGGCGTTCCAGTACTTGGTATTTGTTACGGTATGCAAACTATGGCAACGCAGCTTGGCGGCCGTGTACATAGCTCAGATAAAAAAGAATTTGGTTACGCACAAGTTGAAAAAGTGGGTAACTGTGCATTATTTGATGCCATTGAAGATCACATTACTGATGGCGGTAATGGCGTACTAGATGTATGGATGAGCCACGGTGATAAAGTAATGGAAATTCCAGATACGTTTAAAACCACTGCTAAAACATCTACTTGCCCACATGCGGCAATGTCTAACGAAGAAAAACGCTTTTACGGCGTACAATTTCACCCAGAAGTAACCCACACACATCAAGGTCAACGCTTATTAGAGCGTTTTGCTATTGATATTTGTGGTTGTGAAAAATTATGGACGCCAGCAAAAATCATTGATGATGCTATTGAGCGTATCAAAGAAACCGTTGGCGACGACGAAGTTATTTTAGGCTTATCAGGCGGTGTAGATTCATCGGTTGTAGCTATGCTTATTCACCGTGCTATTGGTGAGCGCCTAACCTGTGTATTTGTTGATAACGGTTTACTTCGTTTAAACGAAGGCCAGCAAGTTATGGATATGTTTGGCAATAAGTTTGGCTTAAACATCGTTAAAGTAGATGCCGAAGATCAATTTTTAAATGACTTGGCAGGTAAATCAGATCCTGAAGATAAGCGTAAAGCTATTGGCCACACGTTTATTAATGTATTTGATGAGCAAGCTAAAAAGCTTAAAAACGCGAAATGGCTAGGCCAAGGTACAATTTACCCTGACGTAATCGAATCAGCGGCATCAGCGACTGGTAAAGCACACGTGATTAAATCGCATCATAATGTGGGCGGCTTACCAGATGACATGCAAATGGGCTTAGTAGAGCCATTACGTGAGTTATTT
The DNA here is from genome assembly GCF_040937955.1 of Pseudoalteromonas sp. SD03. Taxonomy (NCBI): domain Bacteria; kingdom Pseudomonadati; phylum Pseudomonadota; class Gammaproteobacteria; order Alteromonadales; family Pseudoalteromonadaceae; genus Pseudoalteromonas; species Pseudoalteromonas sp. SD03. Next base: position 2,717,185 of record NZ_CP162514.1, on the reverse strand, counting down.
AAAGATGAAGTACGTAAAATTGGTTTAGAGCTAGGTTTACCGTACGATATGCTTTACCGTCACCCATTCCCAGGGCCAGGTTTAGGTGTGCGTGTACTTGGCGAAATCAAAAAAGAGTACTGTGATTTACTTCGCCGCGCAGATGCTATCTTCATTGAAGAGCTTCACAAAGCAGAGCTTTACCATAAAGTAAGCCAAGCGTTTACTGTATTCTTACCGGTTAAGTCGGTAGGGGTTATGGGTGATGCACGTAAGTACGATTGGGTTGTTTCACTTCGTTGTGTTGAAACCATCGACTTTATGACTGCACGTTGGTCACATTTACCGTATGAGTTTTTAGGTGTGGTTTCTAACCGTATCATTAACGAAATCGACGGTATCTCACGCGTTGTTTACGATATTTCAGGAAAACCACCTGCCACTATCGAGTGGGAATAGACTTGGTTGTAAAAACCTAATCTAGTTTCTGTTAGATAAAAAAAGGCCAGTCAGTATTTCTGACTGGCCTTTTTAATGAATTTTTACTTTCCTAAAAAACCTTGCGGAGATATTAGTTTTCGTTGTAGTGCTGGCTTCTATTTTTAGGGCTGTGGCTGCGTAACACTGGGCACTGCCTGAAGATGAAAATCATTGCTGACAAAATGGAGGTATTCCAAAATAGGTTGAAGATGGTAGGGCGAGTTTATGATGGTTCGGTCGATCAAATCGACAAAATAAGACGCTGGCCCTTTGGTCGCCGTACGTAGTCAGTGATGATGTACCGATCTAACTAGCCGATCTACAGTTCATCAACCAAGAAAATGCCCTGCAAATTTTACTCGTCGTGAAGAAGGTAATCACCTATATTTTCTCGACCTTCTGCTAACTCACCGAGCGATTTTTAAGAAGCGTTGTATAACAACTTAGAATGGGGTAAGTGATATGGTTAACATTGAAGTACCTTTGAATGGTGTATTGACTAATAATAATTTGAGTGTCACATAAATACAGATTAAATCAGAAGCTGAACTGGAGTTGATACCTCTTGGGAAATTTGACCGTTAGATAGAGTGCAAAAGTGGTAGCTAACAGAAAAGTTTTAAAGTGATATAGTAATATAATACTGTCTTTTGTGCTGTAGCATTCTTGATTATTTATAATGTACTCTACTGATTAAAAATAATTTAATATCAATGAGCTATAAAGAAATCGGATCAAAAGCAAAATGGTAACTAAGCAGAGTAAGTTCAGTTTCACGACCGTTAATTGCTGAAGAAAAAGTGGGCTCAGACGTTGAGCCAAAGCTGAACTAAAACGTCGACGAGTAGTAAGAACTTAGTTGTATAGGCAGCAATTAAAAACGAGGAATTATCAGATAAGGTTTGAACGACTATATATCAGATAGATTAAAATACGCTTATGCGCCTTTGGCTTTTTAGGCTAATGTCTATTAATAGCTCTTAGTCTTTGCGAGCTTCGAGCCCTTTAACCTATTAAACTGTTCTTTCTGCTAAGGGTAAAAACTCTAATACATAAAGCGAGTAAGGTAACGGGTATTTCGACTCGCTCGTCCTGATCGTCAACGCAACTGACTTAACCAAATCGAGCCTAGGCTATGATTATAACATTACCGATCAGCTCCGAGAGACTTCGAATATAAAAATACGCATAAAACCATAGATAAAGATGATCACAGTCGTTTACATACGATTCTTTTTTGACATCTGGATGTACCGTCACTGATATATCAGGTGTGGTAGCGGTGGAACGTTCTTCAATTAATCGGTGTGCCTGTTGGTACACTGAATGTGTGGCTTATAAGTTTGTTGGGCTCAGTCGCTGGCGATTAAATATCCCCTGTGTGGGTAGCTTATGTTACAGGATTTGCTCAAAGGAAAATGCTGGATTCAGAGCTAAAAGCAAGCCTATCGCCTCGACACTGAAGAGGGCGGGTGTGAAGAAACGCAAGGCGCTAAGACAATAGTGTTAAATCAACGTTGGTCTATGGAATTTGTGTCATACCAGCTTAGTAATGGTAGGCACTTTTGGAGGGAATGTGGTGGATAATTACTCGCTGGAATGGTCGGTCAGTTGGTTTCTGTAACCACCAGTGGCAGGCACATCACAAGACTCCAAGGCTAGTTTATCTAAGAGTGTGGCAACCCTAATAAGCTGAACTGCGAGAACAGGACTTAATTTAACAGTAAGATCGTGTTCTTTTGATTCATGAAAAAGGGACAAATTGCAGAGTTTTAATTTTGAGTCTAGTATCAATTTAGGTTATCGAAGTTTTAAGTTTGATTATGCTTTTTAGGCTTAAATAATCTTAAAACTTTGTATCTTTTTTATGATAAGGATACTGTTACTTATGAAATTGCCTAGTCAAGGTTTTGGTTTACTTTTAATGCTATTCTTTCTAGTGGCCTGTGACCGAACCTCAGTGTCTTCAGATACAAGTAAAGAATTTACAATTGAGTTGGTCCGAGCGCCTTTATCCGTAGAAGTGGGTCAATCTGCAGTGATTGAGGTTCAGTTACAACAAAATGGACAAAATATTGATGGCGCGAGTTACCTTTGGATGGAAGAGAGTGTATTACCACTTGGCTTAGTTAGTAATAGTAACCAAGGGTTCTTTGTAGCACCGTCAAATATTGAGCAAGCTAGCATTCGTGTAACAGCTAGTTTCTCAGGTATGTCGCTAAGCAAGGATATCACCATAGACATTACCTCACCGGTTGACGTTATTGGAGATGTTGAGTCATTAGAGGTTACAGGCCCAACGGAAGTTTCTTCTGAACACAAGGTCATTTTAAATGCGGCTTATACGGTTAATGGGTTGGTTGATAGTGACAAGGAGATAAGTTGGGAACTATTAAGTGAACAAACAGTATCTTGGCAACAAATAGATAATCGAGTCGAGGTTACAGCACCTAATGTTTTTCAGGACACAGAGTTATTTTTCTCAGCACAAACTGAAGACGCCAGCGGCTTGTTGTTTGATACGATTGTGGTTCTCACGGTTAAGCCAACGGGCATCAGCTTTGTTAACCAGATTAATACTGGAACGGGCAAAGTTGATGCAAACTCTCAATCGTCACATACAGTTAAGCAAAGCACTTCAGGGCAGACAGTCCACTTAACAGCAAAAGCCGAAAAGTCTGGTGGCGGTGGAAGCTTCACCTATGAATGGCAGCAAGTGAGCGGTACCACAGTAGACTTAATAGACAGTGCCAGCCAAACCACATCTTTCATTGCGCCTAAGCAGCCGGGAAAACTCGAATTTAAAGTAACAGCTACGGAAGTCAGTAGCGGGAAAAGCACATCACAGACACAGCTAGTAGAAATAAAGCCTGGACCTTTACAGCCTCAGCAAGGTGCTAAGCATCAAGTATACAATGGTCATGGTTCTGTTAGTTTGACTGCCGAGGTTAATGGTGGCACGGGGCCTTTTACCTATAAATGGACGCAAACAAAAGGTCCAGACGCTATGATAAGTAGTGTTAATGGAAAAACTACCGAGGTTACGCCGCCAGAGGTTACAACCGATACCGATTTTCAATGGGTAGTACAAGTAACTGATGCCGATGGCCATCAAGTGAGTATTACACACGATATTCAAGTGAAGGCAACTGCGCCTTTGTCGGTACAGATTATTAAACCAAAGGGCTGCACCACCAACTGTTTAGTTGAAGAAGGGGATTTTGTGTATCCTGCAGCAACTATCACCAGTACGCTTGATCGTGTATCAGTGTTGTGGGAGAGTAGCGATGTTGCCTTTACAGATGCGACAACAGAGCACCCTGTGTTTGTTGTGCCAAATGTCAATTCAGAAACAGGTATTAGAGTCAATGTTACTGTGACAGATGGCACCAATACTGTTTCCGATTCGCTACTTTATACCGCTAAACCTGTATTTAAGCTGGCACCTCATCAAAACCAAATAGGTAGTCACTTGGCAACAGGCCCTGGAGTCAGTACAGCAGCTCCTGTTCAGGTAGAATCCGGCAAAACTTTTAAACCAAGCATCGATGTCCATGTCCCCCCTTTAGATAACGGGGCATCTCTTTCTTACCTATGGACGGTGATTGAGCCAAATCCAAAACCTAATGACTTGATAATTGCTGGTGACAATACAGCTCAGCCCATCATTAATGCGCCATCAGTAAGCAGTAATACCAACATTAAGCTTCAGGCAACCATTACCTATACCTCACCTGAAGGTAAGGTGATTACTAAAACTACTGATACTCAGTTTCAGGCAGTACCTGTTAATGCGCCAAGCAAACCCACACTTGCGCTCAGTATGGCTGGGCATGAAAGCGTATACAGTGGTCATGTGGTGCACCCAAAAACGACAGTGATGAACGCCAGTGGTCCCTTAAACTATCAGTGGGCGCAATTAAGTGGCCCAACCATTACGATTGCAGATGATAAAACGGATTCGCCAAGTTTCACCGCTCCTAGTGTGAGCGGCCATCAAGATATTGTAATAGAAGTCGAAGTGAGCGATGGGTCAGCCTTAGCAAAAGCACAAATGACTGTGACAGTTGATCCAGTAGTCGCACCACCGAAGTTGCCGTTAATGGTAACCGCCTCTAATGATGCGACCGTAACTGCAAATGAGACAGTGAAGCCGAGAGTCAGTCTTGGCAACACCTTTGGTTCACTCAGTTATTTATGGGTAGAAACCACTAGTATAGGCATTAGCCTTACAGATCCAAACACCGCTACTCCAAGCTTTATCGCACCGAATGGCCCTGCTACTGTGACCCTTGAAGTGATAGTAAATGATACGGCTAACGGCTCTGCTACCGATAGTGTCACTTACCATGTGAACAATGTTTTGCAAGTAACAGCTGGTGCAGCAACACGCACATTGGCTGAAGGTAATACCCTCAATTTATTGGCATCGGCTAAAGATGCCGATGGTGCGGTAAGCTATGCATGGACTCTTGCTGATGCCGGCACAACATCACTGACGAAAACAAGCATTATCAACGGATCCTCATCGAATGCAAGCTTAGATCTTCCCAATGTGGATGCTGATACTACGATCAAACTGCAAGTTACGGCAACGGATTCGGTCAATACGGCTACCGCCACGGTTGCAGTGACCATTCAAGATCGCCACATGAGTGTCGACTTGGGCGCCGACTTTGATTTATCACCCTCGCAAACGGGGTACTTAAATGCGAATGTTGCAGGAGGGAAACCGCCCTACACCTATAGTTGGACAGATGATACGAATGCCGCACTAAGCAGTATCAGTGATGCGAACCCATCATTTATCGCGCCGTCTCTGACCCATGAAGTAGAGCTTAACTACAACCTGACGGTAATCGACAGTTTGGGTAATACGGCTAAAGATAGCGTTGTTGTGACCGTACCCGCTTTACCTTTACTGGTCAGCGCTGGTAATGATTTTTCTATTGCTGAAAGTTTAAGTGATGTGCAGTTGCACGGCAGTGTGCAACATGCCAATGAACCAGTTTATACTTGGACGCAGATTTCAGGCTCAGATGTCACCCCTTTAAAAAATGCAAATACTTTGAATGCATCATTTACCTCTCCAGCTAAAGCTGCGGGCACCAGCGAAGACCTGGTATTTGAACTCTCGGTTACTAGTAATGGTCGAGTCAAAAAAGACCAAGTAACAGTTACAGTGCAAGGCCAGCCCGATATATCGGCACATGTTACTCCTGTTCTTTATGTCAATGAAGGACAAATCGTTAGTTTAGTCGGTACGGTGATCGATGCAGACTCAAGCAGCCCTGCAACGGTGCAAAGTTTAACGTGGAGCCAACTTCCTACGGCGGCCAGTACCATTACGCTCAGCAATAGCAGCGTCAAGGGCGATGTTCGCAGTTTAACCAGTACCTTTATCGCTCCAGCCTATGGAAACGAGAACCAATATATCTTCACTTTTGCCGCACAAGGAACAGGTAATAAAATATCACAAACGGCGATGGTGGAAGTATTGGCTGCGCCTAGTATTAGTGCTGGTGCTGATCTGCGCGTGCGCGCAGGGCAAACAGTTATTCTAAATGCAACGGGCAGCAGTCTCGCCAGTTATCAATGGACGCAAACGGCAGGAATACCAATAGTTGCGCTAAGTGGTGCCAATCAATATAACGCCTCATTTACGGCACCTGATGTGACGAGCGATACAACGCTCACTTTTACTGTGGTCGGGATGCCAATAGTAGGTGGTGCTTCGCAGCAAGACATGATAAATGTCGTGGTTTATGAACCGACTATTGTTGTAATGCCAAAAAGTGCAACAGACATAACCTTAACTGAAGGTGATCCAAAGTTAGATGTTACTGTAGATTTTATAAGCAGCGTAGGTTCTGCACCGATAACGCCAACGACTATTTCGTGGACCGTTACTCCGAGTACCGCGCCAGCCGATACCTTCGCTCCTCTGAATGCAGCTACCATTAGCATCAACCCGCAAACAGGCACTGCTGGTACCTATAAACTCGACATAGTAGCTGGTGATACGCCAGATCATTATCAGGCTGGCAACCAAAGTTATACAGTGCTGATCAAACCAGCAGCTCCGGCAACTTTACCGTTAGTCGACAGTGGCAAACTGACAGCCGCACTTAAAACCATAAACGCGGATCTGACTTCGCTAAATGGTATCGATAAGTTAGTAAGTTTGCATGCACCGGTAATTACTGGTGGCACACCACCCTACACCTATAGCTGGACACCACCAGCCAAAGGCGTGGTGCTAAGTGGTGAAACAACCGACAACCCAACGGCAACCATTAGCAAACCTGCGAGTGAATGCACCTATATCGGAGGGGATATTACGCTGACGGTCACTGATACTAAAGGTCAAACGGTCAGCGCCACCTTGCCTATAAAAAACAGCCGTGGAGGAGATGCGGTTAACCCAACACCGACATCACCAGTATCATGCGATGTGTGCCGTGGACCGAAATTTATCTGCGAGCGCTCGCACAAGACTGCTGTTTGTGGCTCTGATGCTGCTGGTAATCCTGAATCATTGGCTTCCGCTGAGTTTTACAAATATCAATATTGCATCAATGATGTCGAAAACCTCATTGATGGATCACGTTATGTGACACGTCGATGTGCCACCGCTGAAACAGTGAATAAAGAGTTGGAGAGTCGGGCAAAAAACTCTGCATGGTTAGGTAAACTCATTTCCGTTGGCACTGACCCCGCTGTTGGCTGTCAGCAGTATAACGTGCACGATTTACAAGATGCGCACTTTAGTTGCTCCTTCATTTGTAAAGGTAAAGTCGGTGGTGGCTTCGAATCAGGTGGCGCTCGCGGGTGTAATATTGAAACCGTACCGGTAGTCAACCACAATTCCATACAATTACTAGAGAGCGATTACCCAGTGCCAACAGTGCCGGCCACTATTCCTGGCACAGGCTCACCAGGTGCTTGTCCTAACGGCATTCAACCTGCTATGTAAATAGCCTATTACATAAAGTTCCCCACACATCAGAGAGTGTGGGGTTTTATCTCGAGCTTTGTAGCAGTCAACTAATTCCCGACAGTAAGTTAAGCCGATTCACGGCCTAAACAGAATTATCGTCTCCATTATATCGATGGACGGTATCGATTGTAATAGTGGATATATGAACCCTTTGAGGCTTCTTGCTGGTAACCAATGTTTTGATGCGCTATCTAAAATGTACAGCGACAAGTTGGCGACACAAGGTGGATAGAACCACTTCTGATCCGCGGAGGCTTAGTATTAAAGAGAAACAAGAACTTCGTCGTGATATGACAGAATTTTCTACTTGGGCCAAAACCCGCTTTTTTGAAGCGGGTTTTTGTTATTTAGACGGTTATCATTTGGTATGAGTTAAGTTTATTCCTTGCATATAGAGTTGACTGAGCTCTTCTGCGGATATACTTGGTGCATCTGTGGCCGAGTTAGATGATTGTTTAAAGATATGCTGGGCTACTAGTCTACCCATGTTTTGGGCGCTGGAGGTTTTATGAATACGAGTTTCATAAAACCTCTTCAAAATAACATTGAGGCTACATTTTGTCTTAAATAATTGAGCTAGGTGCCAAGCATCTTCAAGCGCTTGGCTAGCACCTTGCCCCGATGTGGGTAAGGAAGCATGTGCAGCATCTCCGATAATAATGAGATTCTCATTGTGCCAACAGGGAAGTGGGTCGATATCATGTACAAATATGCGTTTTAAACTGCGTGGATTATAGCTATTAAGTACCTGTTGAACTTTTTTAGGCCAATCCTGAAAACGCTCATGCATTTCTTCAAACCACTGCTCCATTGATTTCGTTTTATCAAGTTCACTAGGCCATGCAGCAGCCCAGTAACAATGTTGGTTTGCTACAGGTACTATACCAAAGCGTTCATTATTATCTCTAAAGTCATGAATTGTCTGCTCAAAAGGAGTTAGGTCAATTTCACTGATGCCTATTACATTAATGAAGCCTTGGTATTTAGTTGGCATAGGCACTTTATACAGATACTCTCGAGCTTTCGACTGCATTCGTCCATCGCAGCCTACTACAAGGTCAAACTTATCTTTTAATTGCGCAACGACCTGAGTATTGACGGCTTGGTTGAAGTGAATAGTGGCACCCAGTTTCTCTAGTCGCTCGGCGAGTATCTTTATTAAGTCACGACGTAATATGCTAATAGTTGGAAAGCCGCACAGAGAGTTTAGTGTTTGAATATTAAACTCACCCAATTGAGTGGCTTGTTTGTCGTACTGTTGCATAGCAACTGGCTGACCCCCACACTGGGTGAAATTATCTATTAGACCTAGCTGCTCAAGCACAAAGGTCGCATTAGGCCATAACGTAACACCGGCACCGATTGTAGAAAAACTGTTGTTTTTTTCGAATAAGGTAACCTTGATACCTTGTTTTCTTGCAAATATCGCTAACGCAAGGCCAGCAATACCTGCACCTATAATGGCTATATGTTTAATTGAACTCATTTAAATCTTCCCAGTTTTTAAGAAAAAAGTGATTATCACTGGTCCAATAAACAGGATAAATATGGTAATTTTGGTTTGTAAATCCCATTTTATGAGATAGTTTTGCTAAATAATATTGAATTACAGTGGCTTCTTAGCTTCCAGAAAGTATTTGAACAATTAAGTTTTAAGCGGGCTGCTGAGCTGTGCCAAATTCCCAAATCAAATGTGAGCCGTCATGTTGCACTTTTAGAACAAGCGTTGAATGTAAGGCTATTAGAACGTACAACACGAAAAATGGTCGCGACAGAAGCGGGAGAACTTCTTTACCAAAACTTAACTCCGCTGCTTGTTGCGATGAGGGATGTTTTACAAGAAACCTATCAAAATAGTGATTTAGTTTCAGGGCATTTAAAAGTCATTACACCTGATTTACCGTTTTTGGCAGAGGCTATGGCTGAGTTTTGTTATAAACACCCTAACATTCAGTTAAGTTGTGATACTCAGCTTAATCCCGAAGAAGGGCTATTAGAAGGGTTTGATGTAGTGATACGTTTTGGACGAGGCCCTGTGGAGGATTCTGGATGGGTTGCAAAAGAGCTGGTTCGTTGGCCAAGTTGTGTCGTAGCTTCTCCTTTTTTACTAGATAAACATCCTAAACCAAATTCAACGACTGAACTTGGTAAGCTTCCCTGTATTACAAGCTTATCAGTCTTACAAGGAATGCCATGGAAATTCAAACGAGCAGGCACAGTTAATGTTGCATCCCGTTACAAAGTTAATAGTGGGCATATGGCAAAATCCGCTGCACTAAAAGGGCTAGGTTTTGCGATACTTCCTTTTGAAGCGTGCAGACAAGAGCTAGAAGAAGGGCAGTTAACAAAAATAGATTCCTTAGCTGATGAGCCTGAAGATTTGGTTTTGTATGCTTTTTATTCTGGACGTAGATATCCGTTCAAAAAAGTAAAAGCATTCCTTGAGTACCTTCAACTTGTTATTCAGCAACATTATCTTTCGAGCGAATGAAGCGCTTTAAATTATTATAACTGTGTTTGGCCCTTTTACTTTTTACAGATAGCTTGGGTATGTTTAAAAAAGAGCTTTATTAGCTTGCTAATTCGCCGTTTTGTTTATTTTGAAAGCAATTGAACTGCAAACCGTGTTTTTTTACTTTACCTTTATAAAAAGCTCTATATAATTCATCGTCATTGCAGGGGCGTAGTTCCAATTGGTAGAACAGCGGTCTCCAAAACCGACGGTTGGGAGTTCGAATCTCTCCGCCCCTGCCATTTCTTCTTTACATCGTTTTGATTACTTCCTATATTATTCATCTTACTAATCCATCGAGTTGTTATGCATTCACGTTACGCATCTGTTTTTGGTATAGAAAAGCTTGAACTTAATCAACACTTTCGCCCAGCTCAAGCTGAGTTGTCAGCGACTTCATCGTTAATACTCTGTGATACATTAAAAGATGATATTGAGCGTGCCTTTGCGCCTGTAACAATAAACTCAATTGTTAAATCGTCAACCATTGAGTTTAGTGAGCAACAATTAGGCCTGCCTGATTCTAACCTAACCTGTGCGCAAAAACGTGCGTTATGGGCTTTAATGAGTGAACACCTTGATACACTTTAAGCCGGTTACCGATGAGAATATCAATGAGCTGATGGCCATTGAAAATGCCTGTCATACACACCCTTGGACGTTAAAAACAATGCAGTCGTGTTTGCAGGGGCGCTATTTTAATTTAGCTGCGTTCGATGACGAGCAAATGATAGGCTTTTACATTGGTGAAAAAGCAGGGCCCGATTTTACCTTAATGGATATTTGTGTCGCCCCGAGCTTTCAGGGACAAGGATTTGCTAAGCAGTTATTAACGCAGTTTATAGCGTACGGCGAGCAACACAGTGCCGAAAACTTATTTTTAGAAGTACGCGAATCTAATACGCGGGCGATTGCTTTGTATGAGCGTGCGGGCTTTATTGAAATGTCAGTACGTAAAAATTATTACCCCAGCGATGCGCCAAATAAAAATGGCTTTGAAGATGCGATTTTAATGGGCATGGCACTGGGTTTAAATTTTTAATGATTACTTATTAGCGATGGCTTGTTCTATTGCTGTAATGAGTTCTACAACGCGTTTTTCTCTTTGAGTCATATCATTGCCTTTTAAACTTTGCTCAAGCGCTGATGCGCTATGGTAAATATCATCAAAGTTAAAACAACCAGCACTGCCCTTAATACTGTGGGCAAGTGCGCGTAGTGTTTCGCAATCTTGGTTGTTATAAAGGGTTTTTATCTGCTTTAAGTAATCAGGTAAACTTGCCAAATAATTAGCATTTATTTGCTGAAATTTCTCACTTTTTAATAAGCTATCCCACTTATTTTGATTATCGCGTTCAAGGTGTAAATAGCTGACTAATACATTTTCTAGTGCGTCTTTATCAATGGGTTTACCAAGCGCTTTGTTACAGCCTGCTTCAAGGTAAGTATCTATATCATGGTTCATGACATTTGCGGTCAGGGCGATAATTGGGCCATCGTAGGCGGCATCTCTGAGCATTTTAGTTGCTTCTAAGCCGCCCATAACCGGCATTTGCATATCCATGATTATAAGCTGGTAGTCGTTCACTAGTGCCATTTCTACTGCTTGTGCGCCATTATTGGCTATATCAGGCTCTAACCCCCATGTTTGAAGGAGTAATTTTATCAGCAACTGATTATCGGGGTTATCTTCTGCCACTAAAATATGCGCATCAAAGTTATTGGTTGCAAAAGAAAGTTGCGGGTCTTTTTCGGGTGATAGCTGAGAGTGTTCAGTCAAAAGCAGGTTACTACTAAGCCCATTACCTAAATGACAATCTATATCGATAGTAAAACAACTACCCACACCCACTTCACTGGTGACGCTGACATCGCCACCGAGCAGCTGAGCCAAATTTTTTGAAATACATAGCCCTAATCCTGTACCACCAAATCGGCGTGTGGTTGTGGCATCAGCTTGTTCAAATGGCGTAAATAATCGACTTATTTGGTTTGCCGACATGCCTATACCGGTGTCTTCAACTATAAATGTAAGAATTTTTGGTGCTTGGTATTTAGCGGTTATTGTAACCTGACCTTGCTCAGTAAATTTAACTGCATTACTGGCAATATTAATCAGTATTTGTTTTAAACGAGTAACGTCACTATTTATGGTATGTGGTAATGGTAGCGAATAATTAATTGTAAATGAAAGCTGTTTCTCTTGTGCTAAAGGTTTAATGATTGATTCAACATCATGAATAAGCTGCACAACATTTAATGGTGTTTGCTCAACAGCGAGTTTTTCGGCTTCAATTTTTGATAAATCGAGGATGTTATTAATAAGCTCTAATAAATGTTTTGAATTACGAAGAATAGTGCCTAAATGATGTTTATCGTTTGTTTTCTTATCGCTATGCAGTAGTTGCTCGGTAAAACCCATAATGGCAGTGAGTGGAGTGCGAATTTCATGGCTCATATTGGCTAAAAAACGACTCTTAAGCTGGTTTGCTTGCTCTGCTTGAGCGATGGCTGTTTCAAGCTTACTATTCATTGATTCAAGTGCCTTAGTACGGCTCTCTACTTTGTCTTCTAAGTGATGCTTATATTCTTCTAGCTGCTCTTGATAGTGCTTAATTTGGTTAATCATGTGATTAAAGTCGTTAAACAGTATGCCTACCTCATCGGTTGTATAAGCAGGCAGTGTGACTGAAAGGTCGCCATCACCTACTCGGTGACTTGCTTCACCTAGTAATTCAATTGGGTTAAGCAGTAAATTGCGCACCACAATAAAAATTAAGATCGGTAGGGTGATCACAGAAATAATTACAATTAGCCCAGTGATGACACTAATTGCTTTACCTGATTGATACAGTACCGCTTTAGGAATGGTCGACACATAATAGTAGCCGCCACTCATTTGGGCTGCGAAAATCAATCGTTCTATTTTATCAACGCTCGAAAGCTCAATGGTTGATAAGCTGCCAATATCAGCTAGGTCATTAATTTTATTAAGTTCATACTCACTAACATAGTGGCCACGCATTTTGTAATCAGAGCTAAATAAAATTTTACCATCACTGGCCAGTAACAAATTTAAGGTGTTGTTATAAGGGGCTTCTAAAATACTGGTGTTTAAAATCGAAGGTTCGACCTTAAGGACAATAAAACCAAGTTGTTGTGGGCGTTTTAAATAGTAGTCAACGCTGTATATGCGTTGCACAAAATATAAGTTGGTGGTGCCATCTTCTTTTTGCACCATAAACTGCTGCTGGCTTAAATTGCTTTGTATGACTTGGTCAAAAAACGGATAAGACTTGGGCGCTACGGTTAAATTACTGGAGTAATAGGCATCACTTTCACCGGTTTTTGAGACTAAATTAATACTAATAATATCAGGGTAGGCTTCACTGTAACTGGCAAATACATCCATTAACGCCCCAAGGCGATAGGTATAGCTGGCGTCTTCAAATAAATCTTTAGCTAAAAAGTCACTTAGTACCGGTGAGGCAGAGAGTAACTTAGCCGTTGCATGAAAAGAGTCTATATAGTTGAATACTTTTTGCTGTTGTTGCTCTACAAAGCGACTCATGATCAAGTCAGCTTGTTTTTGCGTAGAGTTAGTTACATTAGTGAGCGTAAACCCACCTAAAAATAACAACGGCAGTATAACCAGTGGAGTTATATACCATAATAATCGAATACTTAGCTTACTGGTTTTCATTACCCAACATCAAATCCTCCATGTAATCGAACAATAATATGATTTACAGAACCATTACTCAAGCTTGGTGTTAAGTTAGTGGGCAATTTATAGCGTTATTGTTAATAATCGCTGAAAACACCAAACTTAAAAAAGATCCGTTAATAACCAACCATTGATTGTTTATAAAGCCAAGATCAGCGAAAATAGTCTTCAATTACGATTAACTTAACGGATAGCGTCACAAGAGCTAATTTGGGTTCTTGTTGGGGTATGTTGCGCTTTCTAGGTTAGCTTGTTTTTAGCCTTGAAAGCTCAGCATACTAAAATACAAATACATCCGTATATCAACTAAAAGAACCTTTTTAATGGCAGACCAAAATCTCCTTAGCGAAATTAATAAACGCCGTACCTTTGCGATCATCTCGCATCCGGATGCGGGTAAAACCACTATCACAGAAAAAGTATTGTTATTCGGACAAGCAATTCAAAAAGCCGGAACAGTAAAAGGGCGTGGCTCTAATCAGCATGCTAAGTCTGATTGGATGGAAATGGAAAAAGAGCGTGGTATTTCTGTGACTACCTCAGTAATGCAATTTCCATATAACAATGCGTTAGTTAATTTACTTGATACTCCAGGACACGAAGACTTCTCTGAAGATACTTACCGTACATTAACCGCGGTAGATTCGTGTTTAATGGTGATAGATGCCGCCAAAGGTGTAGAAGAACGTACCCGTAAGTTAATGGAAGTAACACGTCTGCGCACCACGCCGATTGTTACCTTTATGAATAAATGTGACCGTGATATTCGCGACCCAATGGAACTACTCGACGAAGTAGAAACAGAGCTAAATATTGCCTGTGCACCTATTACGTGGCCAATTGGCTGTGGTAAAGAATTTAAAGGTGTTTACCATATCCATAACGAAGAAACTATTTTATACAAAACAGGCCAAGGCCATACTATTCAAGAAGTGCGTAGCATTAAAGGACTTGATAACCCAGAGCTTGACCAAGCGATTGGTGATGAACTTGCAGCCCAGTTACGTGACGAGTTAGAGCTGGTTATTGGTGCATCACACGAGTTTGATTTAGATCTGTTCTTAGCGGGTGAGTTATCGCCTGTGTACTTTGGTACTGCACTTGGTAACTTTGGTGTAGATCATGTTCTAGATGGACTGACTGAATGGGCGCCAACGCCTTTACCTCGTGAAACAGAAGACCGCCAAGTTGTAGCCACAGAAGATAACTTCACTGGGTTTGTATTTAAAATTCAGGCCAACATGGATCCAAAACACCGTGACCGTATTGCCTTTATGCGTATTGTGTCGGGTAAATACAGCCAAGGCATGAAAATGAATCATGTGCGTATAGGTAAACAAGTGAGTATTTCTGATGCGGTAACCTTTATGGCGGGCGATCGTGAGCGTGCAGCTGATGCTTACGCTGGTGATATTATTGGTTTACATAACCACGGTACGATTCAAATTGGTGATACCTTTACCCAAGGCGAAAAAATTAAGTTCAGCGGTATTCCAAACTTCGCCCCTGAATTATTCCGCCGTATTCGTCTGCGCGATCCATTAAAACAAAAACAGCTATTAAAAGGACTGGTACAGCTTTCAGAAGAGGGCGCAGTACAAGTATTCAGACCATTAATTAATAATGACTTAATTGTAGGTGCGGTAGGTGTGTTGCAGTTTGACGTGGTGGTAGCGCGTTTAAAAGCTGAATATAACGTTGATGCAATTTACGAAAGCGTGAATGTAAATACAGCCCGTTGGGTTAGCTGTGATGATGTTAAAAAGTTTGAAGAATTTAAACGTAAGTGCGAAAGCAACTTAGCACTTGATGGTGGCGATAATTTAACTTACATCGCGCCGAGTCGTGTAAATCTTAACTTGTCGACAGAGCGTTACCCTGAAGTGACATTTAATCACACGCGTGAAAACTAGCACTTAGCCTCTAGAATTAACACAAAGCCTGCTTTGGCGGGCTTATAAAGGTAAATAATATTATGAATATTCGTACTATTTTAGTAGAAAAAGCCATTGCCGCTATGACCGCCGCAGGCCTACCAGAAGATACTAACCCAGCAGTTACCCAAAGCACTCGCCCACAGTTTGGTGATTACCAAATTAATGGCGCGATGGGCGCAGCTAAAAAAATGAAAAGTAACCCGCGTGAATTGGCGCAAAAAATTATTGATCAGTTAGATGTAAGCGACATTGCCGAAAAAACGGAAATTGCTGGCCCTGGTTTTATTAATATTCACTTAAAGCCGGAGTTTTTAGCTCAAAGCGTACAAGCTGCTAATAACCACGCAAAACTTGCCGTAAATGAGCACACCAAACCACAAAAAGTAGTGGTTGATTACTCATCGCCTAATCTTGCAAAAGAAATGCACGTAGGTCACTTACGCTCAACTATTATTGGTGATGCCGTAGTACGTGCGCTTGAATTTAGAGGCGATACCGTTGTTCGTCAAAATCACATGGGTGATTGGGGCACACAGTTTGGTATGTTAATTGCGCATTTAGAAGATCAAATTAACCAAGGTGTTGATTTAGATACTGTTGCGCTTGCTGATTTAGAAACCTTTTACCGGGATGCGAAAAAGCGTTTTGACGACGAAGAAGGCTTTGCCGATAAAGCGCGTAACTACGTAGTTAAACTGCAAGGTGGCGACGCACACTGTGAAAAACTGTGGAAACTATTTATTGCCACTTCAGTTAAGCATTCTGAAGAAGTATACAAGCGTTTAAATGTAACACTGACACCTGCCGACATTATGGCTGAAAGTGCATACAACAGTGAACTTAACGATATTATAAGCTTATTAAAAGATAAAAATATTGCAGTAGAGTCGCAAGGCGCACAAGTGGTATTTTTAGATGAGCTGGCAAATAAAGACGGTGAACCTTCAGCGTTTATCGTGCAAAAATCAGGTGGCGGCTTCTTATATGCAACCACTGATTTAGCGGCGTGTGATTACCGTTCAAACAAGCTAGGCGCTGAGCGTATTTTAATCTTTGTTGATGCGCGCCAGAGTCTTCACTTTAATCAAGTGGAGCTAACTGCGCGTAAAGCCGGTTTGTTACGCGATGAAACTAGTTACGAGTTTTGCCCATTTGGCACCATGATGGGCGCTGATGGCAAACCATTTAAAACCCGTACAGGCGGTACGGTTAAATTAGCTGATTTGCTTGAAGAGTCAATTACTCGCGCAGCAGCTAAATTGGCTGAGCGTGAATCAGATTTATCTGACGAAGACCGTAGTGAAATTGCACGTAAAGTGGGTATTGGCGCAGTTAAATATGCTGACCTTTCTAAGCATCGTACCAGCGATTACATCTTCAACTGGGACAGCATGCTAAGCTTTGAAGGCGCAACAGCCCCTTACTTACAATATGCTTATACGCGTGTTCGCAGTATTTTCCGTAAGTCTGGCGTTGATGCTGCAAGCTTAAAAGCCGATGTAAGTATTATTGAGCCGCAAGAGAAAACCCTCGCGCTTAAATTATTACAGTTAGAAGAAGTCCTTGATCTGATGATCAATGAAGCCACACCGCACGTACTATGTGGTTACTTATACGAACTAGCCAGCCTATACATGACATTCTACGAAGCTTGCCCAGTACTTAAAGAGGGCGTAGAGCCAAGTGTTCGTGATAGTCGTTTAGTGTTGTGTAATTTGGTAGCGGATACACTGAAAACGGGCCTAGATCTTTTAGGTATCGAAGTTATGGAGCAAATGTAATCTGCTGCGTGTAGTTCGCTTTAGCTGCGTTAATGAGTTTATTTAGCCTAAGTCACATACAAGAACGTATGCTCCTTGGCATAAATAAACTCATTGCCTTGCTAGCACTCCTACACTTGCAGATGCGAAGCTTGGCACTAAATAGTTGGCCCTAATCACATACAACTACGTATGCTCATAGGGATAAGTCGGAGTGTCCGCCTTATCTTAGACTAAACTACTTAGGTGAACGTCTGCTGCGTGTAGTTCGCTTTAGCTGCGTTGGTAAAACTATTTAGCCTAAGTCACATACAAACCGTATGCTCCTATGCATAAATAGTTTTACCGCCTTGCTAGCACTCCTAGACTTACAGATAATTTTAGGTTTAGGTGTTAGATTTATATTGACACTGTTTGGTATGTTCACCAATTTTGTAGCTGATAGCTGATAGCTGATAGCTGATAGCTGATAGCTGATAGCTGATAGCTGATAGCTGATAGCTGATAGCTGATAGCTGATAGCTGATAGCTGATAGCTGATAGCTGATAGCTGATAGCTGATAGCTGATAGCTGATAGCTGATAGCTGATAGCTCTTTAGAAGGATTTGATATGAAACTCGAAGATATTCGTCGTGAATACCTGCAAGATGCACTCAGTGAAGACAACTTGCTTGATGATCCGTTTAAGCAGTTTGAAACCTGGCTTGAGCACGCTGTTGCTAGTAACTTGCCCGACCCTACAGCAATGGTGGTCGCTACGGTTGATGACACCGGTCAGCCTTCACAGCGTATTGTGCTGCTAAAGCATTTAGATGATAACGGTTTTGTGTTTTTTACTAATACCGGTTCACGAAAAGCACAAGAGCTTAAAGGCAATAATAAAATTTCCTTGCACTTTCCATGGCACCACATGGAGCGCCAAGTGATTGTGTATGGTGAGGCGCAGCCGCTTCCAACGTCAGCCGTGGCTAAGTACTTCTTATCACGTCCAAAAGAAAGTCAATTAGCCGCTTGGGCGTCGCAACAAAGCCGCCCGGTGTCGTCGCGCAAAGTGTTAATGGAAACCTTTGCCAATATGAAAAACAAGTTTGCCAAAGGTGAAATACCACTCCCTGATTTTTGGGGCGGATATTGTGTTGTGCCGCAAAAAATCGAGTTTTGGCAAGGCGGAGCTCATCGTCTACATGATCGCTTTATGTATCAGCGTCAGGCCGATAATAGCTGGCAAATAACGCGCTTAAATCCGTAGTGGGCTAGTTTTTTGAAGTTTATAGACTCGCATTGCCATCTTGATTTTAGTGAGTTTGATGCAAACCGCGAATCACTTATTAATGCCTGTGTAGCAAAGGGCGTTAGCCAATTTATTGTGCCAGGTATTAGCTTGGCGCAATCTCAAAACCTACTAGAGTTTAAAGCAACCTACCCACAAGTCAGCATAGCGGCAGGGCTGCATCCTTATTTTTTAGAGCAACACCAACAATCACATTTAGAGTCATTATTTAATTTTGCTAAAGCAAATAAAACACAGCTGGTGGCTATTGGTGAGTGCGGGCTCGATCGCAGTATTTCCAATCTTGAAAAACAAACCTTTTTGTTTGAGCAGCAAATAGCGCTTGCTAATGAGCTTGATTTACCGCTAATTGTTCATCACAGGCAAAGCCATGATTTAATTGCGCAGTCGTTTAAGCGTTGTAGGCCAAAAAACGGCGGTATGATCCATGCTTTTTCAGGCTCAATTCAACAAGCGCACTATTATATAAAGCAGGGTTTTAAACTTGGAGTCGGTGGGGTTATAACTTACGAGCGTGCAGCTAAAACACGTGCGGTTATAGCAAAGCTTGAGCCGCAGCAGTTAGTGCTTGAGACAGACTCACCTTCAATGCCGCTAAGTGGCTATCAAGGGGAGGTAAATACCCCACTGCATATTCCTAACGTATTTGATGCGCTTTATGGTTTAAAACCAAATAGCGATAAATTTCAATTAGCTGAGCAGCTTTATGATTCATGCTCAGACGTTTTTTGTATATAACGATTTACTTGCCAGCGCTTTAATCCTCGGCCTAATTGCCAAGTAAAAATACAGGCAATCACTAACATAAGTAGCACCTGGCGACCTAAATCATGAAAATGATTATGGCTAGCCGATACCGCAGCACGGGTTAAATAGGTAATAGATACAAAGCCAATCGGGCGGTTGTCGTCTGAAATAACTTGCTCAACAAAAGGCGTTTTTAACTTACTAATACCCGGTGATGAGTCAGGTAATAAGCCATATACATGATGCGATTGCCAATTATCGCTGCTCGCAAGTACCACACCTTGTTTGTCATAAATAGTGGCCGAGAGTACAAATTCATCTTTACTGATATTGTTGCATAAGGTGGTCAGTTGCGATTTGTTTTTTTCTATCAGCGGATTTTTAGCATTCAGTGCCATAAACTGAGTGAGAGATTTAGCTGCGCTATTGGCATTATCGTAAAGCAGTTGATGACTTTGAAAGCTACTATTTATACCCACCCAGCTTAATAATACAAAGCAGCCAGCGGCCAATAGCAAACGGACTAAACGCTTTTTTTGCGAGGCTGTAAGTGGATTTTTAAGATGGTTATTTTTCATAGTCACCGTATATGCTGCTGACAGCATTTTGATTTGATGTTACAACTACACTATAACCTTAAATCCACCCTGATGGCGAATTTTGTATCTTATATCCTTATCATCAATGCGCTAAATGTCAGGAAATATAAACGGAGATCCCATGTCGGATGCGAACATGGCACAGCACAGCGCTGAGCAACCATTATCACAACTTACCCTAAATAAATGGTTCAGCTATCAAAAGGGCGTATTTGCACCTTTAAATACAATTCCAAGCAGAGAGCGAGGGCTTTTTAGTATCGCATTTGCAGGCGATTTTAGTATGGCGCATATCAATAGCATGATTGAATTTTTTGCCACTCATCAGCAAAATGTGACAGCAATGTGCCAATACCAGCCAGATTTAGGGTTATCTCCGGCATTATGTTTTTATATAGAAAATACAGAGCAGGCAATAAACCCACTTGAACTTCAAACTTTTGCAAATACCTTGACGTGTCAGTTAGTGCAAGTAACCAATCCCCCTGATTTAAAAAAACCAGGATTATTGGTAATGGATATGGATTCAACAGCCATTACTATTGAGTGCATTGATGAAATTGCGCGTTTAGCCAATGTATATGACGAGGTTGCCAGTGTGACCGCGCAGGCAATGGCAGGTAAGCTTGATTTTAGTGAGAGTTTAAACCAACGCGTTGCCAAGCTAAAAGGGATTGAAAAAAGCTTAATTGATGATCTTAAAAGTGCACTGCCTTTAATGCCGGGTATTAAAGCATTGTGCCAAATTTTAAAGCACCACCAATGGTATTTAGCCATTGCATCAGGCGGGTTTGTGCCGTTTGCAGAGCGTGTACAAGAGTTAATTAATTTAGATGAAGTGCATGCCAATGTATTGGAATTTAAAGACGATAAACTAACAGGTAAGGTGTTAGGAGGCATTGTTGATGCTGAGCAAAAAGCGGTTATTTTAGAATCGCTTCAACAAAAACTAGGCCTTGAAAAAACGCAAACAGTTGCCATTGGTGATGGCGCAAATGATTTAAAAATGATGGCTCAAGCAGGATTAGGCGTTGCTGTGCATGGCAAACCTAAAGTAGTTGAACAAGCCCAAGCGGCTATTTGCCAAGGCTCGTTATTACAATTGCTGTATATGTTGGCGGTTCCGCTAAATCCATCACAGGGTTAACGTAAACGGTTTAACCAAATTAGTTTTCGCCTAGACATTTGCTCAACCTGTTGTTGGTTGAGCGATAAATGTACAAGGGCTTCGTCACTTACATCAATAATATCGCCAACTCCCGATACTGACCACAAGGCATCCTCTAAGTCTTTAGCCTTGTGAATTGCGTATTGGCTAACGTATTTTAGCTCATTTGCTAAGTAGTCAGTATCGAGTCGACCAGTACGTGAAATATATAAACGCATTATAAAAACCAGCTCAGACTTCAGCCCTTTACTTATTTGCTGTTTAAACTCGCTGCAGTCGGTGCCTAAAATACACTGACTGGTAATTGCATCGGCTATATTTTCTTTTTTAGGATCGAAGTTAATCACCAAACTAAATTCTAATGGCGAGTCTTGGCGAGATCGCTCTTTAATATTCGGAGTGATCACATCAGCAATGTGCGCTTTAGTAATAATATTTGATAAGTCTGTTTTAGTATTTAGCAGTGAAAAATTTTGTAAAATAACATGCAGAGGGCTTGGATATAAACCAAATCCCATGGCGCCAATTTCAAAGTGAGCCATTGATTTATGTAAGTATATTGGGAACTGGCAAAGTGTTTTGGTTACCATATTTCTAAGTGCTGTAGAAAGCCCAGGTACTTTAGGTGACTCTTCTGCTATTTTTAATTTTTGTTTATTGCTGTTAATTAAAAGAGTAAAAAAATCGACCCCAGTATGAGGCGACTTTTTCTCTACATGTGCTTTTAAATTAATCGTGGTTAACGATTTACTCACCGCCATTACTTCATATTGAATAAGACTTAATGAATAACTTTTGGTGATTTTTTGTAAATCGGGGAATGACAGCGACACGATATCGCCTTTTTTAAAGTTTACTTCTTGATTACACTCTAGCTGTAAACCAAAGACTGAAAAGTCCCGAGTATGGCCATGCAGTACTGAGTCACGGGTGTTAATAACGACGCTGGTTTTATAAAGGTAACGCTTATTAGAACGAAGGTTCACGTACTCTAACGGCACGGTATTTAGCTCCGGCGGTGATGCATGCTTACTGTGGCCAAACAATTTCAATTTATTGGCCAAGGCTTTATCAAATTCATACTGTTGATAATGCTGTTGTTCATGCTTATTACCTACTTGAGTAAGTAGCATTAAATATTTTACGTCTTTTATGGCGCCTTCAACACGTGGTGAAGGCGGTTTATTAAGTTTCTCAATATCCTTACCCAAAGAGTTAGGTAAAGATAAAGGAATATAAGCATCTTCAGTATGGCTTGGCATCAATTGTAATTTAAAGCAGCGCCAACTGTCTCTTCGGCTACCAAAACCAAAAAATAACGCTTTTAATTGTGCATGTTGCTCAAGCTCTGAACGAGTGGCTGAATAGTAGTAAATTTTCCCTGCAGAGACATGGGTAAAGGTATATAAATATTCCTCTTTTACAGCAACAGGTTTTAGTGCCAAGGTACGAATACGCTTATGGTTTAACACACTGTATAGGCAAGATACTTTGCGCTCATCGGTAAAGTAACGCTGAATAAACAGGCTGTTTTCTGTAGTTAAACTTAAGCTTGGATAATAAACACCGTTTTTTTGACTTATAAAAACGTATAGCGAATTGACCCTAGGAATGTAATATTGCTCGTATCCTTTAGAAATAACTGCATCGAGGGTGTTATCTAAGTTCACTTTGTAGCGGCGTTTATTGCCGTGAATAAAGCTTTCTAAAAAATGGTCAAACGCGGTGTTGTTTTCTTTAAATGTGCGTTTTAAGCGAATATGATTAAATTCATCCGAGGTGTTTTCTATCGCAACCACTTCGTATTCAATCCCATTTTTTAACCCAAGCTCAAAATCTTGTTCAAGGCCAACTAAGTGCATAACAATAAGCTGACCTTTTTTTAAGTTATAGCGGGATGCCAACTTAATTTTACAGCCACTGAGTGAAATATCAGAAGTACTTGCTTCAATTTTTGTTTGCTCATCGTACTCAATAGTAATTTTAATTGAGTAATTCATTCGCTCTTCGCTACGACTTTCATAAGCCGCAAACTTAATTACATCGGTGGGCAGTTCGGGTAATGGTTCAATTATTTTAGCTGGGGTGGTCGTTGATTTTTGCTGTAATACACGATAATTATTTTCGGTATTCATCACCGCTTCGTACACGGCAAGGGTGTAGCCTTTATGTTGTTTTATTGATGCTTCGAATACTTCAATGGCGGTGTCATCCATAAAGTGTTGTTTACCGTTATGCTCATATGGTTTTACTTGGCCGGTTACTGAGCCACGCAGATCAATAAAGCGGTCTATCGGCTGAGATAAACGCGACATTTCCATTTTTATTAAAAACTGCTCGGGTTTGCTTAACTCGGCGGTTTTTGACTTGAAAATGAGATCAAACTTAGCATTTCCCAAATACTGTTTTAATTCATTTACAAGCGCTTCATGCTTGAGCAATACGTCTTCAGCCATTTATAAATCATCACCGTCTAATTTAAAAGTAGGTATACTGTTGCAATCATTTATTAGAGAATTAAATAAATCTAATATCGAAAAGTAGTTAAATGCGACCACGATATTATGCGTAACTATACTTTGTGTTTATTGTTATTCGTTATGAGCCAATTAATTGGCATGTTTTTATTAGCTTTTTAAAGCAAGAAGCATGCCCTAAAGCAGGTTAAATGAAACTACATCAGTATAGTGTGAGTGTGATACTAAATGCGCTATTCCACAAGGCGTTGTTGCTAAGGTAAAGCCAGCAATGGCAAAATAAGCGCTTAACAGTCAATATTTCAAAATAAAGAATAGTAGGTAAGGTTTTAAATGGCTAAAGCGGCAAAAGTAGAGTTTGTTTGTACAGAATGTGGCATGAACTATCAACGCTGGCAAGGTCAGTGTCGCTGCGGTGCGTGGAACACATTAGCAGAGTTTAAACCTTCTGCAGGGCAAAGCAAAAAAGTAGCGGCTCGTGCAAGTGTCGGTGGCTACGCCGGTGGTATTGGCGGTGGCTCTAAAAAAATTAATGAAGTAGCAACCTCAGAGGCAGAAAAACAGCTTACTGAAATTGGCGAGCTTGACCGTGTACTAAGCGGCGGTGTGACCACCGGCTCGGTTAATATTATTTCTGGCGATCCGGGGGCGGGTAAAACCACACTACTATCGGATTTAGTGGCAAGAATGTCTCAGCGCATGCCATCGCTTTATTGTACTGCTGAGGAGTCTTTGTCGCAGTTTAAAAACCGAGTAAACCGTTTAAAACTTAACTATAACGAAGATGAGCTCTATTTACTTTCTGAAACCAGTGTTGAAACCATTATTGAAGAGCTGGATAAAAACAAAATTAAGTTTGCCGTTATCGACTCTATTCAAGCCGTGGTCACCGACACCGCTAATGGTAGCCCTGGCTCACCCTCGCAAGTAAAAAGTGCCGCTCAAGCGCTAACCCAATATTGTAAGCAAAACGATGTCACTATGTTCATTATTGCTCACGTAAATAAAAATAATGAAATAGCTGGCCCGCAAACATTAGTGCATATTGTTGATGCACTGTTACATATTGATACCAACGATGGTCAAGTGCGTACGCTGCGTGCTAATAAAAACCGCTTTGGTGATATAGATACTGTGGGCATTTTTAAAATGTGTGAACGCGGTATGCTCAGTGTGGATAACCCCAGCGAAATTTTCTTATCCGGTTCAACCACTGAATCACCGGGGTCGACGATTACCTGTATTCGTAAAGGTAATCGTAATTTACTACTCGAAATTCAATGTTTAACCACTGAAACAGAAGCAGAATTTCCACAGCGAGTATGTGTTGGTTTAAATATGAACCGGATTAAAATGCTCACTGGTATTTTACGTAAACACACTAAAACTAAAATATTTCACGATACGTTTTTTAATATTGTGGGTGGTCTAAAAATTGATGAATCAGAAACCTGTATTGATTTAGCGCTTGTTACTGCACTTTTAAGTAGCTTGAACGAGTTTGTTGTACCTCGAACCACCTGTATTATGGGGGAGCTAAGTTTAAACGGAGATGTGCGTCCAATCGACAGTGGTGTACCCCGTGTTAAAGAAGCGGCGCAACATGGGTTTACTGAAATATTTATCCCATTTCGTAACTACCATAAATCGATGGAAGGGCTGGGTGCTAAAATAACGCCAGTTAAAACAGTGCACGAGCTACTGAGTTTAATTAACTAGCAAACAAAAAGTGCTTAACGATGCATGTTCTCAATGTTAGTCTTGCTTAAAGCCACTTATATAAAGAGTTTAATAAGGAAATGACATGAAAAAATTAGTGATTGCAGCCGCGATTATTGCTGCAGGTGTGGGTGGCGTGAGCTATGCAAACTATGTTGCAACACAAGAGGTACGTGCTGAGGTTGATAAACAGTTGGCCTTGGTCAGCGAACAAACAGGTGCTACTTTTAACTACGCAGAGCTATCGGCGAGTGTTATTTCAAACAGTGTTGCCATTAGTAATATTGAAGTGACTAGCCCTGAGGGCGATAAAATTGCCACGGTTGAGCATGTTGAAGTGACAGGTTACGAAACCGATAAAATATCGCCACATACTGCTTTTACGTTAAAAAACTTTCAATTTGATAAAAGCTTTGTCGATACACTTCCTGCAGATACAAATACACAACTTGCCTCAGCCAGTTATGATTTACACTCTTCATTAGATTACGATGAGCAATCAGGTAACAGTGATATTGTTGTTAAGCTGCAAGCTAATGATATTGCCAGTATTGATATGGACATGGGACTTGCTAACTCTAAAGCGCTTATGGATGCTTCACTTGAAATCAGTAAGGCTCAGCAAGCTGCAGGTAATACACCGCTTACTTATGAGCAAGAGCTACAACAGCAAACAATGATTATGCAAGCAATGAGTAAGCTAGAGCCACGTAATGTTAGCTTAGTTGTTAATAACCAAGGTGATCTTAAAGGCTTAATAGAAAGCGAGTTGGCAAAGCAAGGTATGACGTTAGAGCAAATGCAAACAATGCTTGATCAACAGCTTCAACAAGCACCTGTGACCGAAGAAATAGCCAAGGCGTTAACTGATTTTGCTAAAGGACTAAATTCGTTTAGTGTGTCAGCAAAACTGCCTGAAGGTAAAACTATGATGGAAGTGAATCAGCAACTAATGATGTTAGCAGGGCAACCCGAAGAGCTGGTTAAGTTTATAAATTTAGAAGTTAAAGGCAAATAACAGCGGTAAGTTATAAGCCGTCAGGATTCAATTTAAAACAAAAAAGCCGTACTTGATTATTCAAGTACGGCTTTTATTATTTTAGCTGATAGTTAGTGAAGAATACGCGCTCTAATTGTACCTTCAACTGCACTGAGCTCTTTAAGTGCGACTTCTGAGTGATCGGTGTCTACATCAATAACCACGTAACCAATTGCTTCATCGGTTTGTAAGTACTGTGCGGCAATGTTAATACCGTGCTGAGCAAACGCTTGGTTAATTTGCGTTAGCACGCCAGGGCGGTTGTGATGCACGTGTAACAAGCGGCTGCGATTAGCAAGCTCTGGCAATGATACTTCAGG
Organism: Pseudoalteromonas sp. SD03; assembly: GCF_040937955.1. NCBI lineage: Bacteria > Pseudomonadati > Pseudomonadota > Gammaproteobacteria > Alteromonadales > Pseudoalteromonadaceae > Pseudoalteromonas > Pseudoalteromonas sp. SD03. The sequence continues at coordinate 2,690,429 of NZ_CP162514.1, read as the reverse complement.
GAAGTTAACTGCAGTAATAGTTGAGCCGTTATCTGAGTACTTAGCGAGTTTACCCGCTACTTCAATACCAATGTTCTCTTGTGCTTCTTGAGTAGAACCACCTATATGCGGCGTTAAAATAACGTTGTCGAATTCACGCAGTGGCGAGATAAATTCTTCATCGTTAGATTTAGGTTCAACTGGGAATACGTCAATTGCTGCGCCGCTGAGTTTTTTCTCTGTTAGCGCTTCTGCTAGGGCGTCAATATCAACGACAGTACCACGTGAAGCGTTAATTAAAATAGAGCCTTGCTTCATTACCGCCAATTCAGCCGTGCCAATCAGGTTTTTAGTTTGCGGTGTTTCAGGTACGTGCAAGCTAATAATATCAGCGCGTTGCAATAGCTGCGTTAAGTTATGTACTTGTGTCGCATTACCTAAAGACAGTTTGTCTTCAATGTCGTAATACTCCACGTTCATACCAATATTTTCAGCCATAATGCCCAACTGAGTACCAATGTGACCGTAGCCAATAATACCTAAGGTTTTACCGCGCGCTTCAAACGAGCCATTGGCTGTTTTTAACCAGCCACCACGGTGCGCAGCGGCATTTCGCTGTGGAATACCACGTAATAAAAGCAGTATTTCACCTAGTACAAGCTCAGCTACAGAGCGAGTATTTGAAAACGGGGCATTAAATACTGCAATACCGCGCTCACGTGCTGCGTTTAAATCTACTTGGTTGGTACCAATACAAAAACAACCGATAGCAACCAGTTTTTCAGCTGCATTTAATACCGATTCATTAATATGAGTACGAGAACGCAGCCCCACAAAGTGCACATCTTTAATGCGCTCAATAAGCTCGTCCTCAGGTAGCGATGTTTTAACGTAGTCGATATTGCTATAACCGTTACGTTTTAGCGTTTCAACAGCGCTTTGATGAACACCTTCAAGCAAGAGAATTTTAATTTTGTCTTTTGCTAACGATACCTTACTCATAACCATATCCTATTTAATTTGTGGCCCATTTTTTGTGCCGATAATCACTTTATCAGCACCGCGCTCTGCAAATAGGCCGTTGGTGACTACGCCAACAATTTGATTTATTTGTGTTTCAAGCTGTTTAGCATGGGTAATTTTTAAATTATGTACATCTAAAATAACGTTGCCGTTATCGGTTACAACACCTTGGCGATACACAGGATCACCGCCAAGTTTTAATAATTCGCGGGCAACATAGCTGCGCGCCATCGGAATAACTTCAACTGGCAGCGGGAAATCCCCTAAGGTATCGACTAGTTTGGTGTCATCAACAATACACACAAACTGTTTAGCCACTGCCGCTACTATTTTTTCACGGGTGAGCGCTGCACCACCGCCTTTAATCATTTCGTTTAGAGCGTTAATTTCATCTGCGCCATCAACGTATACATCCAGAGCATCAACATCATTTAGCTCAAATACTTCTATACCAAGTTCTTTTAAACGTGCTGTAGACGCTTCTGAACTAGATACTGCACCAACGATGGTGTCTTTTACTGTGCCTAAAGCATCAATAAAATGATTAACGGTTGAGCCTGTACCAACACCCACTATGGTGTTTTCTTTTACAAACTCCAGTGCAGCCCATGCAGCTGCTTTTTTTAATTCATCTTGTGTCATTGCTATGTGCTCATTTATGTCAAAAATAGACTGTTAGTTTACAAGATTAATTGTTACCAACAGTAGGTTTTATTGGGTGTAATAATAGTTTTAAGAGGCACATCCCACGATTCAATTGGGAGCTTATCCACTTGTTGGCATTCGTGTGCTAGGCCAATAAGTTGTGGTTGCTGCCAGTTTTCTTCGTGTAAACGTGCCAAGGTTCTATCGTAAAACCCACCCCCCATTCCAAGGCGATTTCCAAACTTATCAAATGCAACAAGTGGCATAAGTAGATAATCAAGCGCTGGCAATGGGCATATTTGAGAGCAGTTTAGCTTAGGCTCCAAGATACCATAGCGGTTTGCTCTCATGGGTGAGTTTTTTTCATATCGTTGAAATAGTAAATTAGCCCCGTTGAAAGGGTGAATTACAGGTAAGTAAACATGCTGTTCAATGCTCCATAATTCATTAATTAACAATGAGGTATCTAGCTCTCCATCATTGCTTAAATAAAGCGCGACATGGCTTTTTTTGGCCGAGTTTATGCTTTTTAAATATTGAATAAAATTCACTTTGAGCGAGTGGGCCGCTATTTCTTGCTGGTTTTTTGATAGGTTATTACGTGCTTTACGAATATCGTCTCTTATTTGTGCGCGATTATTACTCATTAAATAACTAAACCATGATTAAAAAGAGAATAAATTAGGAAATAATAAGTACACAGCAAGCACAATAAGTAATATTACGGCTGTAGAAATCAGCGAATATAAAACAAGGTTACTGCGTTTTTTAGGCGTAGTAGAGAGTGGCTCATCAAGCATTAAATCGTCATCTTCCCATGGTTCGTCATTTTCATCAGGTAATGATAATTCAACCTCAGGGAGACGTTGTTCAATATCTTCTAGTTTTTCTTCAAGACGAATTAAGCTACTAGTAATGTAATCTAGGGCATCAAATAAGCGCTGATCTCGCTGGCTGTCGTGCGTTTTTTGAGAAGTAGCTTGTGTAGGGGCTGTTTGCTGAAGTTTGCTTTTGATCCCCAGCGTTGAAAGTAACTTAGCTTGCTTAAGGGCTTTCTCTTTGTTGCTAGGAGCAAACAGCGGCTTGCCATTAAAAAATGCCGCCACCTTTTCAGGTGAGGTTTTTAGTTTTTCTGTCAGTGCATTGGTCACTGCTTGGCTGTCTGCGCCTTCTGCAAGTCCTACAAATATAACACGAAAATTGTCGGCCATTTTTTATCCCTAACACGCTTTATTGTATAAGCAGAGTATATACCTAAAATGTTAAACAGTTCGAGACTGTTTTATGACTAACTTAATACACATAGCAAAACGGCCCTAAAAAGGGCCGTTTTAATATTAGCTAGGTGGCTTACAGGCCAGCTGCTGCGCGAAGTGCGTCTGCTTTATCTGTGCGTTCCCATGGGAATTCATCACGGCCAAAGTGGCCGTAAGCCGCTGTTGGAAGATAAATAGGGCGCTCAAGATCAAGCATTTGAATCAGGCCGTAAGGGCGTAAGTCAAAGTGTTCACGAATAAGTTCGATTAAACGCGCTTCTTCTAATTTACCTGTGCCAAATGTTTCAACACTGATAGATGTTGGCTCTGCAACACCAATAGCATAAGACACCTGAAGTTCACACTTGTCAGCAAGGCCAGCAGCAACAATGTTTTTAGCAACATAACGTGCAGCATAAGCCGCTGAGCGGTCAACTTTTGATGGATCTTTACCAGAGAAAGCACCACCACCGTGACGAGCCATGCCACCGTAAGTATCTACAATGATTTTACGACCAGTTAAACCACAGTCACCCATTGGTCCACCAATTACAAAACGGCCAGTTGGGTTAATAAAGAATTTAGTGGCACTAGTAATCAGCTCAGCAGGAAGTACTGGCTTAATAATCGTTTCCATTACCGCTTCTACTAAATCACTTTGCGATACATCTTCGCTGTGCTGAGTAGAAAGTACAACGGCATCAATGCCTACTGGCTTGCCATTTTCGTATGCAAACGTAACCTGTGATTTTGCATCTGGACGCAACCAGTTAAGCTCGCCGCTTTTACGTACTTGTGCTTGGCGTTGTACTAAACGGTGAGAATAAGTAATTGGAGCAGGCATTAATACTTCAGTTTCGTTACATGCGTAACCAAACATTAGGCCTTGGTCGCCAGCGCCTTGCTCTTCAGGGCTTGTACGGTCAACACCTTGGTTAATGTCAGGAGACTGTTTACCAATCGTGTTTAAAATTGCACACGAATCGGCATCAAAGCCCATATCTGAGTGTGTGTAACCAATTTCACGTACTGTTTTACGTGTAATTTCTTCGATATCAACCCATGCGCTAGTCGTGATTTCACCACCAACCATAACCATACCGGTTTTAACGTAAGTTTCACACGCTACACGGGCATGAGAGTCTTGCTCTAGGATAGCATCAAGTACCGCATCAGAAATTTGATCGGCGATTTTATCCGGATGACCTTCAGAAACAGATTCAGAAGTAAATAAATGTTTTGCCATTGTAATTATGCTCACAAATATTGCGCTTCACAAACGTCGGTATTAGCGCTAAAAAATTAAGGCGCGTATTTTATCTAAAACAAATGAACTTGCATAGTTTTTTTACGCCTAGACGTCTAAATAAAATATCTAATAGTAAATGGTTCTTAAAAAATATTCATAATGCCCTATTTTTATGGGTTTTTAATTGCACACAGCCCCCACAATAAGTAAGAATGGGGATAAATAAATACCCGCGCAAATACATATAAAGGTAGGAGAATTCATGCCATCTCGCAAAGAACTTGCAAATGCTATTCGCGTCTTGTCAATGGACGCAGTACAAAAGGCCAAATCTGGTCACCCTGGAGCCCCTATGGGCATGGCTGATATCGCAGAAGTATTATGGCGCGATTATCTAAAACATAACCCAACAAATCCAGAGTGGGCTGACCGAGATCGATTTATACTCTCAAATGGTCACGGTTCAATGCTAATTTATTCTCTACTGCATTTAAGTGGTTATGACTTGCCACTGGACGAAATTAAAAACTTCCGCCAAATGCATTCTAAAACACCAGGCCATCCAGAATATGGATACGCGCCAGGAATTGAGACCACTACGGGCCCATTAGGTCAAGGGATCACAAATGCGGTAGGTATGGCGATTGCTGAAAAAGCATTAGCAGCGCAGTTTAACCGTGAAGGCCATGACATTGTTGATCACCACACGTATGCGTTTATGGGTGATGGTTGTTTAATGGAAGGTATTTCTCATGAAGCATGCTCACTAGCCGGTACATTAGGCCTAGGCAAATTAGTGGCATTTTGGGATGACAACGGCATTTCAATCGACGGTGAAGTTGAAGGTTGGTTTAGTGATGATACCCCAGCACGTTTTAAAGCATACGGCTGGCATGTAATTAGTGACGTTGATGGCCATGATAGCGATGCAGTAAGTGCAGCAATTGCAGAAGCTAAAAGCGTGACTGATAAGCCAACACTAATTTGTTGTAAAACTATTATTGGTTACGGCTCACCTAATAAATCAGGTAGCCACGATTGTCACGGTGCACCACTAGGTGATGACGAAATTAAAGCGTCTCGCGAGTTTTTAGGTTGGACGGGCGATGCATTTGAAATCCCTGAAGATATTTATGCACAGTGGGATAACAAAGAAAAAGGCCAACAGCTTGAAGCAAGCTGGGACGAAAAATTTGCCGCATATGAAAAAGCATACCCAGAGCTAGCAGCAGAATACAAACGCCGTACACATTCAGAATTACCAGCTGACTGGGCTGAAAAATCACAAGCGTACATTGAAGAGCTGCAAGCAAACCCAGCAAACCCAGCATCACGTAAAGCGTCGCAAAATGCATTAAATGCGTTTGGCCCGTTACTACCTGAATTTATGGGTGGCTCTGCCGATTTAGCGGGTTCAAACTTAACAATTTGGGATGGCTCTAAAGGCTTAACTGCTGATGATGCAAGTGGTAACTACATTTACTACGGTGTACGTGAGTTTGGTATGTCGGCCATTATGAACGGTATTGCACTGCATAAAGGCTTTATTCCTTACGGTGCAACGTTCTTAATGTTTATGGAATACGCACGCAACGCGGTACGTATGGCTGCATTAATGAAGCAACCAAGCATTTTTGTATACACGCACGATTCAATTGGTTTAGGTGAAGATGGTCCAACTCACCAGCCAGTAGAGCAAATTGCCAGCATGCGTTTAACGCCTAACCTTTACAACTGGCGCCCATGTGACCAAGTTGAGTCGGCAATTGCATGGCAACAAGCTATTGAACGTAAAGACGGTCCTACATCATTAATCTTTACTCGCCAAGGCTTAGAGCAACAAGCACGTGATGCACAACAATTAAGCGACGTTAAAAAGGGTGGTTACATCCTAAGTTGTGACGGCAACCCAGAGCTTATTTTGATTGCAACGGGTTCTGAAGTACAGCTAGCGCAAGACTCTGCGAAAGAGCTACGTGCACAGGGTAAAAAGGTACGTGTTGTATCTATGCCGTGTACTGATGCGTTTGAAGATCAATCACCTGAGTACAAAGAAAGCGTATTACCAGCAAGCGTTTCACGTCGCGTAGCGATTGAAGCGGGAATTGCTGATTACTGGTACAAGTATGTAGGCCTAAATGGCGCCGTAGTTGGTATGACCACCTTTGGTGAGTCGGCACCGGCAAACGAGCTATTTGAGTTCTTCGGCTTTACGGTAGAAAATGTAGTTAACAAAGCAAACGCATTGTTTTAATTAATTACTTTAGTGTTTTAAAAGCCCGCGCTGTGTAAACAGGGCGGGCTTTTTTATGAGCTGTACTTTTATCACTTCTCTAAAGCGTAGTGTCTCATCGCCCTCTTTGTGCACAAATTACTAAAGGCTCTGTTCGAAACTCACAGCCTGTCGCTCGAAGCATATTTCCCTATAAAGTCGTTCATTTTTAACCTTTTGGATTTTAGATGAGTAATTTTCACAGCACTTAACTTGCAAGGTTTTTGTGTATCAGGCACTGTGGGGGGTAACAAAATTATAAATTAACAACAGGAGTTAACATGCCAAAGTTCGATAACGTTAGTGTGGTTAAAAAAGCCAATGTGTATTTTGATGGCAAAGTATCAAGCCGTACTGTGCTTTTAGGTAACGGTGAAGCAAAAACCTTGGGTTTTATGCAACCCGGTGAATTTGAGTTTAATACTAACCAAAAAGAGTGCATGGAGTTGTTAGCAGGGCAGTGGGATGTATTACTACCTGGTGAAAGCGAGTGGCAAACATTTAACGCGGGCGAGTCATTTAACGTTGATGCTAATGTTAGCTTTCATGTAAAAGTAAGTGATTTTGCAGATTATTGTTGTTCATACACCGATTAATTTGTTGGTTGATTAAATTATCAACACCTCTAAAGGCCGCTACAAAGCGGCTTTTTGCATACTTAATGCTAAATGAATGATCTAAATCAGGTGGGGTAATAAATAATTGCGTAATTTTCATTTTTTCTCTTGTGTTAATTCGTTTAGCCCCCAATACTAACTATGAGGTAACAAATAAAAGGATACCCTATGAAAATTAATCTTTCTGGTCACCATGTTGACGTTACTGATTCTATTAAAGAACACATTAACGAAAAGTTCTCAAAAGTCGCGAGCCATTTTCCATCATTGATATCTCTAGATATTATTCTTTCAAAAGAGCATCATAAGTTCCAAGCAGAAATTAGCACAAATTATGAAGGTGCGCGTATATCGGTAAAAGGGGAAAACGAAGTTATGTATCCTGCTATTTCCAGCGCAGCTAAAAAACTCGATGCCGCATTAAAGCATCGTAAAGGGCAAATAAAAGCGAACTTACATGAAAAGCCTGTAAGTACCACACCAGAAATAGCACATGAAATCATCCAAGAGATGGATTTAAATTAATAACTAACAGCGTGTTATTTTAAAAAGAGCCTAAGGGCTCTTTTTTATTGCCTGTAAATTAGGTAAGTTATGCATTCACACAGTTTATTAATGATAAAAATTAATAATAAAAGCACATAACACACCAAATTTGAGAAGTTAATGCAGTACACACAAAATACATGGAAGTCTCGGTTAGGGGCGCTTGGCCCAGGTATTTTAATGGCAACCGCTGCCATTGGTGGCTCACACTTGGTGGCCTCTACTCAAGCAGGCGCATTATTTGGCTGGCAGCTATTTTGGCTTATTGTGGTGGTTAACGTTTTAAAGTACCCGTTTTTTCGTTTTGGTATGGAATACACACTCGCCACCAAAAACAGTTTAGTAGAAGGGTATAAAAACCAAGGCCCTGGCTATTTTTACAGCTTTATTGCCCTCAATATTATTGCCGCTGTGGTAAATACCGCAGGTGTATTGTTGCTTACGGCGAGCTTATTACACTACGCATTACCTATTAGCATTCCTGTTACCTTATTGTGTTGGGTAATATTGGCCGTGTGTTTAATTATATTATTACTGGGGCATTTTAAAGCGCTCGATAACGTAGCAAAAGCTATTATGGGGCTACTTACTATAGCAACCATCACTGCATTGGTTATTGCTATAAATAACGGCCCAGTAGCGCCTGTAAACTACGTTGGCCCCTCACCGTATGAACTTGCCATGTTAGGCTTTATGGTTGCTTTAATGGGCTGGATGCCAGCGCCTATTGAAATATCGGCACTGAGCTCTTTGTGGCTTAAAGAAAAACAAGCTCAGCAAAGTGTGACTAAAAGCCAAGGTTTATTCGATTTTAATCTAGGTTATTGGTTAACCGCCGGGCTTGCGCTGGTATTTTTTAGTTTAGGTGCGTTAGTGCAATATGGGCAAAACAGTAATATAGAGCTCGGTGGTGTAGCGTTTGCTAAACAGCTGATTGATATGTACGCATCAACAATAGGCGAGTGGGCAAGGCCTTTGGTATCAGCCATCGCGTTTTTGTGTATGTTTGGCACCACACTCACCGTACTTGACGGTTACGCCCGCACACTTAACGAATCACACAAATTACTTGGTTTTAAGCAATCTAAACACAGCTTAAATACGTGGCTTATACTGCAAGCATTGGCCGGTATGGCGGTTATTTTATTTTTTAAATCAGCCCTTGGCCCTATGCTTACCTTTGCAATGACACTTGCTTTTGTAACCACACCGGTTTTTGCATGGCTTAACTTCAGCCTAGTGCGCTCAGAGCCCGCGATTAAACACAGTCTACTTTTGCGTAGCTTAACGTGGTTAGGTTTAGTGTACTTGGTTGGTTTTGCTGTAGCGTTTGTGGTTTGGAAGTTGATGTGATTTTATTTTCGAGGTTCGAGGTTCGAGGTTCGAGGTTCGAGGTGAAAGGTGCAAATCAAACGACCTCTACATAAATACCGACTTTTGTAGACCGCGATAGGCTGCAAAGAGCGAAGATAAGACGGTCAAAAATTATGATGTTTATCCTAATTAGTTTAAATATGAATTAGATAGGGCTGAGCAAATGTACGATAATAATCCAATTGAGTTTATACATCGCTTATTTGGTATTCCTTACTCAGGAAGACGATACTAAAATGGCAAGCTCGGCTAATCAACTCTCACCTACCAACCCTAAAAAGGGGTGGTTTTCTATAGGCGTTTTATGTTTAATCATTACTCTCTATGCCTACAGCTTTAAATTAGAAATTAGAAATTAGAAATTAGCACATTAAGTCTTATTGCTGAAAATGTAATGTCGTTAAAAATTAAACCTGTAGTAATTCCTTTGATAGTTATGATGCCCGCTTTTTTTGTACTCATCTACGGGATTTATCAAAGAATGCATGGTGATATATCAGAGAAATCGATGCGAAGGGGGCTATTTGTTATTATAGGATGCTTCCCTCTATTTCTGATTACCTGGTGGATTTATAGCTGGCAACTTAGTGATAAGCTTGAAAGTGAAGGCTATTCCATTTGTCACTGGTATTCAGGAGCTTCACTAGGAGCTCCAAAAATTTGGCTTTCAGATCCAAGTTACTGCATTGAAGACGGTTATTTAGTAAGGATTGAATTACTTGAATGGCTAAAGCAGCAGCGGTTAAGTGGAAAAACACCATCCATTGAAGTCTTCGAGAAGCAATTAGAATTCATGCTCAGTGAATACCATCAAAAATATGGTGTATGAGCTACTTAAAATGCATTAACTAAGTTTTTTTATCGCTTTACTTATCTCATTTAAACTAAGTGGGTACATGCGGTTGTTCATTAACGCGGTGCATCGGATTGTTTCTGGTACATCGATCATTTTGTCGGATGGCGTGGCTTCGCCACTTATTCGACCTACGTCAAAGGTAGGTTGGTTAAGCCGAAGGCGCCACCCAACAATTTTATAGGTTCAAGACCGAAGCTCTGCTGCTAGCGCTGAGCTGTCGTAAATTAACATTTAACTCAGCTCTTTTATCGCGCTACTTATCCCATCTAAACTCAGCGGGTACATTCTGTTATCCATCAGCTGCTTTATAAAATCAATTGATTGATAATACGGCCAGTGTTCAACCGGTTGTGGGTTGAGCCACGCGACTTTATCAAAGTGATTAGTGATTCGTGCCAACCACGCACTGCCAGGTTCTTCATTCCAATGTTCTACTGAGCCGCCAGGGTAGGCAATTTCATATGGGCCCATAGTGGCATCACCGACAAATATAACTTTGTAGTCGCTGGTAAACTTGTTGATCAGCGTCATGGTGTCAATAACGTTTGAGTGGCGGCGTTGGTTATCTTGCCACACGTGTTCGTATAAACAGTTATGAAAGTAGTAAAACTCTAAATGTTTAAATTCGCTGTGGGCGGCGCTAAATAATTCTTCACAGGTATGAATGTAGTCATCCATTGAACCGCCAATATCAAACAGCATCAATACTTTTACTGCATTGTGGCGCTCGGGTGCCATTTTTACATCGAGCATGCCACCTTGTTTGGCGGTCGCGCGTATGGTTTCGTTTAAATCAAGGGTGTCGCTTGCGCCAGTGCGGGCAAATTTGCGTAGTTTTTTAAGGGCCAGCTTTATAGTGCGTGAGCCAATTTCGCGGTCAGAATCGAGGTTACGGTATTCGCGCTTATCCCACACTTTTACCGCTTGGCGATTGCGGTTGCCATCTTGACCAATACGCACACCTTCAGGGTTATAGCCGTATGCCCCAAAAGGCGAGGTGCCGCCGGTACCTACCCACTTATTGCCGCCAGCGTGGCGTTTTTGCTGTTCTTCTAAACGCTCTTTAAGAGTTTTCATCAGCTCGTCGAGCCCGCCCATGGCTTTTAGTTGAGCTTTTTCTTCATCGCTTAGGTGCTTTTCAAACTCTTTACGCAACCAATCTTCAGGTAAGTTGTGCTGCTGTTTTAAGCTCTCGAGCAGGTCTAAGTCGGCAATACCGCTAAAGTAATCGCTAAAAGCTTTATCGAAACGGTCAAAATGGGTTTCGTCTTTTACCATAATAGTGCGCGCTAAATGATAAAACGCGTCTACATCAGCAAATATAACGCCTTGTTTTAAAGCGTTAATTAAATCGAGTAGTTCGCGCAGGCTCACAGGCAAGCGGTATTTACGTAGCGTGAAAAAAAACTGTACCAACATATTAGCGACGGCTCATAAACGCGAGCTTTTCGATTAGGCTTATGTCTTGCTCGTTTTTAAGTAGTGCGCCAAACATCGGCATTAAGCCGCCTTTTTGCGCTTTGTCGTGCAGCGTTTTTGCGTCTATATCTTCAGCCATTAATAGTTTTAACCAATCCAGTAACTCGCTGGTGGATGGCTTCTTTTTAAGACCGTTGGCTTCGCGTAAGTTAAAAAACACTTCAAGTGCTTGGCGAACTAAATCTTGTTTAACATGCGGGTAGTGCACATCAATAATTTGCTGCATTTCGTCGCTATTTGGAAAATCAATATAATGGAAAAAGCAGCGGCGTAAAAACGCATCAGGCAGCTCTTTTTCATTGTTTGACGTGATGATCACAATAGGGCGCTCTTTGGCCACAATGCGCTCACCGGTTTCGTATACATGAAATTCCATTTTATCGAGTTCGAGTAGTAAATCGTTTGGAAACTCAATATCGGCTTTGTCTATTTCGTCAATAAGCAGTACTGGGCGTTTTCCGTTTAGCTCAGCGTACATGAAGGCTTGCCACAGCTTACCTTTAACTATGTAGTTACTAATATTGTGAACGCGCTCATCACCTAGCTGGCTGTCGCGTAAACGCGATACTGCATCGTACTCGTACAAACCTTGCTGCGCTTTAGTGGTTGATTTTATATGCCACTGAATAAGCTCTGTATCTAAACTTTTTGCCAGCTCTTCAGCCAACATGGTTTTACCTGTGCCCGGCTCGCCTTTAATTAAAAGCGGCTTTTGCAGCATAATAGCGGCGTTTACGGCCTGTTTTAATGCTGAGCTTGCGATGTAGTTGTCGGTTGAATTAAATTGCACGGGTCATCCTCTGGTCTGAGCAGTAATTATTATGCGTTATAATGCCATAGTTAATCGGCTTCACCAAGGTAGGCAAAACGCGCAATCGTTTTACCTTCTTTTTCTACGGTTTCAGTAAACATACTTAGTGGACGTGCCCATATGCCGTATTCACCGTATAAGGCTTGGTAAATAACCAATTGCTCGTTGGTTTCGCTGTGAGTTGCCACATGCATAACTTTGTATTGTGGGCCTTTGTAGTGTTGATATAAACCCAGTTTTAGTGCTGTAGTCATAGTCTGTTATCTTGTATAATTTGCCTTCGCTTTTTATTATGCCAAAGAATACGCCAATACTATGAATTATATTTCTCTTGATGATTACAAAAAAGCCTGGGTATTTCGCCACAAAGATATTCCGGTTTCAGATATTGATGCAGCTAATATTAAACCGATGACCAGCGAGCGTGCTGCAGTGCTATGGACAACCATGGTGAGTCGTGAACATGATCATCCTGACTTTTTTGATAAAACCGATTGGTGCGCGCAAGAGCAAAACTTTAGCCAAGAAGTAAATTGGGAAGACGCATGGGAAAGCGAAGATCCCCAATTTCCTGACGCTATTTTAAACCACCTAGACTGGCAGGCTAACACCACCGTTTATTTTTGTATGGCGCGCGATAATATTATTGAAACGAGCTTTGATGTGTTTAAACGCAACTGGCAAAACTTTATGTTTTTAGCCGATGGCAGTTTATTAATTGGAAAAAAACGTAATACGGTTGTGCAATTTTTAGAATCAGGCATTGCGAAATTAGGCGAAAAGCCCTAACAATCGGTGCTTAAAAACTGTGCATTACTGTGTTATAAAACATCTATTAAGGTGTTTTTGAGTACAGCGATTGGTCAGTAAAAATAAGCAGTTTGACACAAACCAACAAGTTGAAATGTGGCAAACTGATGCACAAAAAGTGCTTTATGCACAATTATGTAATGCCTTTTATCAGCGTGAGGTGCAGCGCTTAGTGGCTGAACCTAATGGTGATCGTTTACGCAGGCAATTAAAAAGCCTGCCTTATTACATTGAACGTGCCGCAACACGGGTGGCTAATGCAACATCGCCTTTTACGCTCGATGCGCAAAATGGTGGGTGGCTTGAAAAGCAAAAACCAACTCCGCCAGAAGTTAATTCTTCAGCGAATGAACTTTTTTATCAAGTCTATGCCAAAGTTGGGCTGATTATTCCTGTATTATTACAAAATCACGGCCAAATTCGGGTTAGAATAGACAGCATTGATCAAGTAACTAAAACACAGGTTCATTGCAATGAGCTTGGCTGGTTTGATTTTTTAGGTCAAGGGCTTGAGCAGCAAAGTGCGCAATTACTCAAACCCAACAAAGCAACGCTTGCTGCGGCGTGTTGTGGCCACCAGTGGCAGTTTTCAAAGCGTAGTACGCCACGGGTATTATCGTTACGGGAAATGTTATTGGCTGCCAATATTAATTGGCGCAATGTTAAGCGGCCATTGGCGTAAAGCTTACAATTCAAAATTAAAATAAGGAGTGTTTAATGCGATTTTTTCAATTTGGCTTGTTGTGCTTAGCACTTTTTATTCAGTATAGACTTTGGTTTGGCCATAATGGTGTGCAAGACTACACCCGTCTAAAAAATGCGGTAGCATCGCATCAACAAACAAACGAAAAGCTGATCAAGCGTAATAAAGTATTAAAAGCGGATATAGAAGATTTAAAGCTCGGCCTTGAAGGTATTGAAGAGCGTGCCCGCAACGAATTAGGAATGATTAAACCGGACGAAACCTTTATTCGTGTTTTACCGGCTCAACACCATGACAAATAAATTTACTATTGCAGCTATTGTTCCTGCCGCAGGTGTTGGCAGCAGAATGCAACACACAACACCAAAGCAATATATTTCCTTAGCAGGGAAAACCATTTTAGAGCACACGCTCGCTAAGTTATCGCAGTTACCGCAGTTAAACTCTATAGTGGTGGCTTTGAGCGAAACCGACCCTTACTTTGACGACCTTACGCTATCTGATCCTCGCATCGTGCGTGCTATTGGCGGTAAAGAGCGTGCAGATTCAGTATTAAACAGTTTATTGTATTTAGCTGCCAATCCACCGACTTGGGTTTTGGTGCATGATGCAGCAAGACCTTTAGTTGATATTGCTGATATAGAGCGCCTAATAGCACAATGCATGCAGGCTGATGAAGGCGGCATTTTAGCCAGCAAAGTAAAAGACACCATAAAACGAGGGCAAAGCCATGCGCAGCAAACAGTGCCTCGTGATGATTTATGGCAAGCACTTACGCCACAGCTTTTTAAATATGACGAGCTCAAAACAGCACTGCAAAATGCGTTAGCCAATGGGGCAATTATTACTGATGAAGCTAGTGCCATGGAATGGGCAAATAAGCCGGTAAGGTTGGTGGCGGGGCGCAGTGATAATATTAAAATTACCACCCCAGAAGATTTAGACTTAGCAGGTTTTTTACTGCAAAAACAAAATAATGAGAGTGCAACATGATACGAATAGGCCATGGTTTTGACGTGCATAAGTTTGGTGGCCAAGGGCCTTTAACCATCTGCGGCGAAAAAATTGATTACCCGCAAGGCTTTTTAGCGCACTCAGATGGTGATGTAGCTATTCATGCGTTGTGTGACGCGATTTTAGGCTCATTAGCGCTGGGCGATATTGGTAAGCACTTTCCAGATACAGCCAGTGAATATGAAAATATCGATAGCCGTATTTTACTTCGCCATGTGGTGAGTTTGGCCAAGCAACAGGGCTATGTATTGGGCAATGCGGATGTCACCATTGTGGCACAAGCACCAAAAATGCTGCCGCACATTCAAGCAATGCGAACCAATCTTGCCAGTGATTTAAATGCTGAGCTCTCACAGATAAATGTTAAAGCCACAACCACTGAAAAGCTCGGGTTTGAGGGGCGAAAAGAAGGTATTTCAAGCCATGCCGTGGTCATTATGAGTAAACAAAGCGCATGAGCGAATTAAATTATTTATATGGTGCGCCGCTTTCTAAAGCCGACTTTAAAACCACCGCAGAAGACTTTATGGTTGATGAAGATCTTGGTATAGAGTTTACCGGCAGTGGTGAACACGTGTGTTTGCAAGTGGTTAAAAAGGGTGAAAACACCCAATATGTTGCCAAGCTGATTGCACAAAAAGCGGGTGTATCGCCACGTGATGTAAGCTATGCCGGTATGAAAGACCGCCATGGAGTATGCTCGCAGTGGTTTAGCGTAAAAGTACCGATTAAAAAGCATATTGATTTTACTGAGCTCAACAGTGAAAGTGTGTTTGTGGTATCGCAGCAGCGCCATGAGCGAAAATTACGCACCGGTTGTCATAAAGGAAATAGATTTACTATTACCTTGCGCAATGTAACCGAGCCGCTTGATATTTTGTGCCGTATAAACGCAGTGCGTGCTGGTGTGCCTAACTATTTTGGTGAGCAGCGTTTTGGCCGTGATGGACACAACCTAGTGATGGCCGAAAAAATGTTTGCCGGTGAGCGCATACGCGATAAAAAGCTGCGAGGCATTATTATTTCTGCAGCACGTTCACATGTGTTTAATCAAATTGTTAGTTTACGCGTGGCAGAACATGGCCTTGCTAAAACCATGCACCGCGAAGTATTTATGCTTAGCGGTAGCAATGCGTTTTTTGAAGATGCGATAAGTGATGAAAATATTGCGCGTCTTGCCTCTGGCGATATTATGATGTCGGCGCCCATGGTGGGAAAAAGCGAAAAAGGCCTTACCGAACAAGAAAAAACATGGTTGGCACCGTATCAAGCATGGTGTGATGGCTTAGGTGAGTTAGGGCTTAAAAACGAGCGCAGGATGCTGCGTTTAATCCCCCAAGATCTAAGTGTAGAAACACTTGATGAACGCACATTAAAACTCAGCTTTGGTTTACCCAAAGGCTGCTTTGCAACGGCTTTACTGCGCGAACTGGTTGATTATACTGACGCCAGTCCTCGCGAGCGAAAAGAAAAGGATAACGTAGATGAAGATTCTATTAAGTAATGATGATGGTGTTAATGCCAAAGGTATTGCTGTTTTATACCAAGCATTAACACAAATTGCTGAGGTAACGCTGGTTGCGCCAGATAGAAATTGCAGTGGCGCAAGTAATTCACTGACGTTAATGAATCCTTTGCGTGCAACGACACTCGACAATGGCTTTATGTCGGTTAATGGCACGCCAACGGATTGTGTGCATTTAGGTGTGAATCAATTAATGGGTGAAAAGCCCGATTTAGTGGTAGCCGGTATTAACCACGGCGGCAATTTAGGTGACGATACACTTTACTCTGGTACGGTTGCTGCGGCGACCGAAGGTCGTCATCTGGGCTTACCAGCAATTGCGGTGTCTTTGTGCTCTCACCATGGTGAACACTTTGAAACGGCAGCGGCCGTTACGGTCAATATTATTAAAGGGCTTGCTTCGCATCCACTGCCTAAAGATCAGATCATCAATATTAATGTGCCAGATATTCCTTTAAGTGAGCTAAAAGGGGTTCAGGTAACTCGCTTAGGCGCGCGACACAAAGCAGAAACCATGACTAAGCAAAGCGATCCTTGGGGACGCGATATTTTTTGGTATGGTTCTTTGGGTACAGAAAGCGATGCCGGTGAAGGCACCGATTTTTATGCTGTAAATAATGGCTATGCATCAGTCACCCCATTAAGCGTTGATATGACCGCTAAAGACAGTATCAAAGCTGTGGGAGAATGGTTAGCCGAGTTGGAGATCAACCGTGCTGGCTAATTATACCCGCAGTGCACAAGCGCTTTCAGACCTATTACAACGAGAGGGCGTAGAAGATAAGGAGGTTTTAAAGGCGATTGCGCAAATTCCTCGGCATATCTTTATTGATGATGTACTAAAGCACAAAGCGTATCAAAATACGGCGCTACCAATAGGGCAAGGACAAACTATTTCTCAGCCTTACATTGTTGCCCGTATGACCGAATTGATGCGTTTAGCTGGCGTGAAAAGTAAAGTGTTAGAAATTGGTACCGGATCCGGCTATCAAACCGCGGTACTGGCTAAAACCTTTGATAAGGTGTATTCGGTTGAGCGTATAAAAGCTTTGCAATGGCAAGCAAAGCGTCGATTACATCAGCTCGATTTATATAATGTCACTATGAAACACGGTGACGGTTGGCAAGGATGGCAATCGCAAGCGCCATTTAATGGCATTATTGTGACGGCTGCGGCAACGATTATCCCTCCAGAACTACTCGCACAACTTGCAGATGGAGGCGTATTACTCGCCCCCATTGGTGAGGCAGAACAAAAATTAACCATGGTTATTCGCCAAGGCGATAGCTTTACAGAGCATGTAATTGCGCCAGTAAGATTTGTACCTTTGGTCCCTGGCGATATTGAATAGGAATTCATTTTGAAGTTGTTTACCAAGTTATATGATATGGCCTTAGTGTGGGCTAAGCATCGCCATGCAGAACGTTATTTAGCAGGGATGAGCTTTGCCGAATCGGTTTTTTTTCCGGTGCCACCCGATGTAATGTTAGCGCCTATGTCGCTGGCACAACCGAGTAAAGCATGGCGATTTGCAAGCTTTGCTACCGTAGCTTCTGTGCTTGGTGGCGTGCTAGGTTATCTACTAGGGTTTTGGTTATTTGAACCTGTTGTAGAGCCTTTTATTGCACAAATGCAATGGCAAGATAAATTTAATACGGCACTTACATGGTTTAAAGATTATGGCGTATGGGTGGTATTTTTAGCCGGGTTTTCGCCTATTCCTTATAAGGTATTTACTATTGGTGCAGGGGTATTACAAATGGCGTTTTTACCCTTTATTGTTGCATCGGCGGTTGGACGAGGGGCGCGTTTCTTTTTAGTATCTGCTTTAATGAAATGGGGCGGAGTTAAAATGGAGCAAAAATTACGTCAATATATTGAAGTGCTTGGCTGGGCTGTGGTTGCTTTAATTGTTGTTGCGTACATTTTATTACGTTAAGTACTATATATTAATGTTATTAACGCAGAGGGCAAAACGCATTGAATAAACAAATACGCTGTTATGTTGCTTTATTTATTAGTGTTTTGCTCTGTGCATGCTCGTCTCGCCATGTTCCCGCTCCGGTAAGCAGTTTAAATAATAATATTAATGACTATCCCTCACGGATTAATATTAACGGCGGAAAATACACAGTACAAAAAGGCGATACACTTTACTCGATTGCTTTTAATGCCGGAAAAGATTTCAGAGAGCTTGCAAAAAACAATTCAATTCCATCACCTTACACTATTGTTCCTGGTCAGGTTGTTTCTCTTTTAGAACCAAGTAAGCCAAGGGTTACAGCAAAAACGAATCAAAAACACCCAGCTAAAAAGCTATCTCATTTACAAAAAAATAACAAAAAATTAAAGAAAGAGCTTGATAAGCCGAAAAAACGAAGGTATGTTCAAAAACAAGCTAACCAAAAAATTAGCAAGTCTCAAGGTTCTACAAACAGAAAGTTGAGTTGGTTTTGGCCTGCTAAAGGTAAAATAATCCAACGCTTTTCTAACAAGGAAAATGGTTATAAAGGCCTACAGATTGCTAATAAAAAGGGGACGGCAGTATTCGCCGCTGCTCAAGGAACGGTAGTCTATGCGGGTAGTGCACTAAGAGGTTACGGTAATTTAATTATATTGAAACATAATGATGATTACCTAAGTGCTTATGCACATAACTCAAAGTTACTTGTTAAAGAAAAGCAAATAGTGAAGGCGGGACAAAAAATAGCAGAAATTGGTAATTCAGAGTCTTCAGTAACGGCACTTCGCTTTGAAATTCGTTATCGAGGAAAAGCTGTTAACCCTGCTAAATACCTACCCTGAACTAAAGGTGTTGATTGACAGTTCTGGAGAAGGCTCATGGCTAATACAGCAAAAGCTAATAAAACGACTACAGACCTTAATCATAAAGTTATTGATAGCTTGCTCAGGAGAAGTCTTATGGCTGATGTAGCAAAAGCTGAGAAAACCCCCACTGATGATAAGTTTGACGATTCAAAAGTTGAAGAGCCAACGCAACTACTTGATGACGTGGAAGATGAAGACGTATTTGTTAAAGAAGAAGTCACTAAAAACCTCGACGCCACTCAGTTATACCTAGGCGAAATTGGTTTTTCCCCTCTATTAAGTGCCGAAGAAGAAGTTTTTTTTGCACGAAAATCGCTTAAAGGCTGTGAAGCTTCCCGTAAACGCATGATTGAAAGTAACTTACGCTTGGTTGTGAAAATTGCGCGCAGGTATAACAATCGTGGGCTTGCTCTACTCGATTTAATTGAAGAAGGCAACTTAGGACTCATTAGAGCAGTTGAAAAGTTTGATCCTGAACGTGGTTTTCGATTTTCTACTTATGCTACATGGTGGATACGTCAAACCATTGAGCGGGCGATAATGAATCAAACGCGTACTATTCGTTTGCCTATTCATGTAGTTAAAGAGCTTAACGTTTATTTACGTACAGCACGTGAGCTAACGCAAAAGCTTGATCATGAGCCTACCGCAGAAGAAATTGCAGAAAGCTTAGATAGACCGGTCGAAGACGTCACCAAAATGCTACGCCTAAATGAAAAAATAGCCTCTGTAGATATGCCCATTGGTGGCGAGAATGACAGTGCATTATTAGATGTGATAGCTGATGAAAAAAATGTAGGCCCTGAAGGTGAAGTACAAAACAACGATATGAATACGCATATTATTGACTGGTTAGGTGAATTAAACCCTAAGCAACGCGAAGTACTTGCACGTCGGTTTGGTTTACTAGGCTATGAACCCTCAACCCTTGAAGATGTTGGCCGTGAAATAGGCTTAACCCGTGAGCGAGTTCGCCAAATACAGGTTGAGGCGTTACGTCGGTTAAAAGATATTTTGCAGCAAGAAGGATTAAGTACCGAAAGCTTATTTGAACAATTTGCTTAATCTAATCTAAACACACAGAAAAATGAATACAGCCCGGCTTTTTAAGCCGGGCTGTTTGCGTTTAAAGCAGTGCTTTTAATTTATAAAGCAGTTCATGCGCCTGACGCGGTGATAGGTTATCAGGGTCTATTGCGCTCATTTGTTGCTCAAGCTCACTAGGCTGAATTATTTGCGGTTCACTATCAAACGGTAAAACCTGTTGCTCTGTAGTGACTGTGGTGACACTTTGATGGTTTTCAAGCAAGCTTAGCTTTTGTTTAGCTTGGGCAATAACCGCTTTAGGCACCCCGGCCAGTGCTGCTACTTGCAAACCAAAGCTCTTACTCGCTGCGCCATCTAAGACCGTATGCATAAAGGCAATGGTATCGTTGTGTTCGATGGCATCTAGGTGCACATTAACCAGCCCAGGCGTTTGCTCTGCAAGTTCTGTAAGTTCAAAGTAATGGGTTGCAAACAGGGTTTTAGCCGCTATTTTTGAAGCGAGGTGATCAGCCGTCGCGTACGCCAGTGATAAACCATCGTAAGTACTGGTTCCTCGGCCTATTTCATCCATAAGCACCAATGATTGCGCGGTGGCATTATTTAAAATAGCCGCGGTTTCGGTCATTTCAACCATGAAGGTTGAACGCCCAGATGCTAAGTCGTCACTGGCGCCAATACGGGTAAATATTCTATCTATATTACCAATTTTAGCGTTATCGGCAGGAACGTAACAGCCAATATGTGCCATAAGCACAATAAGTGCAGTTTGGCGCATGTAGGTTGATTTACCGCCCATGTTAGGGCCGGTAATAATCAACATTTTACGCTGGTTATTGAGCTCCACAGGGTTGGCAATAAACGGGTCTTTCATTACCTGCTCTACCACAGGGTGGCGGCCTTGTTTAATGCTGATATTATCGTTATCGCAAAGCTCTGGCTTGGCATAATTAAGTGTTTGGGCGCGCTCTGCTAAATTGTTCAGTACATCTAGATCGGCAATTACTGAGGCCATTATTTGTAGCTGCTCAATATGCGGAGCTATAAATTCAAATAACTGTTCGTATAATTGTTTTTCAAGGGCCAGCGCTTTTGATTGGCTGCCGAGGACTTTGTCTTCGTGTTCTTTTAGTTCTGGGATTATATAGCGTTCGTTATTTTTTAATGTTTGACGACGAATGTAATCTGCAGGCACTAAGTGCGAGTTGGCGCGACTCACTTCAATAAAAAAGCCATGCACTCGGTTATAACCAATTTTAAGTGTACTAATACCGGTGCGTTCACGTTCGCGCTGCTCTAGCTGTTCAAGCACATCGGTGGCACCTTGGCTTAAATTACGCCACTCATCGAGTTCGCTGTTATACCCTGGCGCAATAACACCGCCATCACGAATTAACACTGGCGGATTATCAATGACAGCACGTTCAAGTAATGCTTGTAGCTCAGGAAGCTCTTTAGAATGCGTAATTATATGCGAAATACGTGTATCAGTTGCATCGTTTAATAAGCTATGCAGCGGTGCTAATGCTTGAAGCGCACTGCGAAGCCGTGTTAAATCGCGTGGGCGAGCGGTATGTAATGCCAAGCGAGCAATTACACGTTCTATATCACCAATCTCTTTGAGCGCGTCATGCAGTTCACCACATAATTGTGCATCTAAAATGGCAGTAATAGCATTAAGTCGTGAGTTGAGTTCATCTTTATTACGAATAGGAGTATGAATGCGACGTTTAAGTAATCGCGAGCCCATCGCCGTTGCTGTTTTATCAAGCACTTGGGCTAAGGTGTTTTCAAAGCCGCCGGATAAATTAACCGTTAACTCAAGGTTTTTACGGGTTGGCGCATCCAAAATAACCGCGTGTTCGTTATGCTCAAGAGTGATTGCGCGGATGTGCGGTAATGCAATACGTTGGGTATCTTTTACGTACTGCATTAAACAGCCTGCTGCCACCAAGGCGCTATGTGCTTTGTCGACGCCAAACCCCACTAAATCTTTGGTCCCAAACTGCTCGCACAGTAAGTGTTGCGCGGTATCAAGGTCAAACTCCCAATCAGGGCGACGTCTTGCCCCTTTAATGTGTTCAATTAAGTGAGTGTTTTCAAAGTGTTCGCTATACAGTAATTCAGCAGGCGCTAAGCGTTGTAGCGTTGAGCTAAATGCTTCATCAGTGTTTACTTCAACAACATTAAAGCGTCCTGAGTTGATATCAAGATACGCAATACCGTATTGGCCTTTTTTATTTTGGCAAACACTGGTTAAAAGGTTGTCTTGGCGTTCTTGCAGTAAGGCTTCGTCAGAAATGGTACCCGGAGTGACAATACGTACTACCTTGCGCTCAACAGGACCTTTGCTGGTGGCTGGGTCGCCCACTTGCTCACAAATAGCCACCGACTCGCCCATTTGTACTAAGCGGGCTAAATAGTTTTCTACTGCATGATAAGGCACGCCCGCCATAGGAATAGGATCGCCACCGGCTTTGCCGCGATGTGTTTGTGAAATATCAAGCAATTGCGCGGCGCGTTTTGCGTCGTCAAAAAAGAGTTCGTAAAAATCCCCCATCCGATAAAACAATAAAATATCGCGATGCTCTGATTTTATTTTTAGATACTGCTGCATCATAGGGGTTTGTTGTTTTATAGTGTGCGGTGCATAAAGATCAAACGACATGTATTTACCCAAAGGCTGAATATGGAATTACATCAAGAGATTAAGACACTTGCTGCGCAATTAGGCGCTATTTTAACGGATAAACGCTTATGGATCACTACCGCTGAATCATGTACTGGTGGTGGAGTGAGTTATTCGCTTACCGATACCCCCGGAAGCTCTGCATATATTGACCGCGCATTTGTCACTTATAGCAATAACGCAAAGCATGAGTTGCTCAATGTGAAGCGTGATACCCTCGAGGAATTTGGCGCGGTGAGCGAACAAACAGTCATTGAGATGGCAGCAGGTGCATGTAAGGCGGCTAATGCTGATATTGGCATTGCTATTTCAGGAATTGCAGGTCCCGGTGGTGCCACTGAGGGCAAACCTGTAGGGCTTGTGTGGTTTGGCCTACAAATTAACGGTAAACACTGGACGTTTGAGCAAGTATTTGATGGAGATAGGGCGCAAGTTAGGCTGCAAGCTATTGTATTTTCATTGAAAAGTATAATAGAGAAGATAAAATAATAAAATTAGCTTGATACTGTGATTTCATACAGTATACTTGTCTGCATTAGCTGGATTTGGAGAGTAAAATGAACGATAACAAACAAAAAGCATTGGACGCAGCTTTATCACAAATTGAACGTCAATTTGGTAAAGGCTCAATTATGAAATTGGGTGATAACAAGGCGTTAAACATTGACGCTGTATCAACAGGCTCGCTAGGTATTGATATTGCTTTAGGCATAGGCGGCTTACCAATGGGGCGTATTGTTGAAGTATATGGCCCAGAGTCATCAGGTAAAACAACGCTAACATTGCAAGTTATCGCGGAAGCTCAAAAAGAAGGTAAAACGTGTGCCTTTGTTGATGCTGAGCATGCTCTTGATCCAATTTATGCACAAAAACTAGGCGTTAACATTGATGAGTTACTGGTATCTCAACCAGATACGGGTGAGCAAGCACTGGAAATTTGTGACATGTTAGTGCGTTCAAGCGCGGTTGATGTGGTTATTGTCGATTCAGTTGCAGCATTAACGCCAAAAGCTGAAATTGAAGGCGACATGGGTGATTCACACATGGGCTTACAAGCACGTTTAATGTCACAAGCATTACGTAAGCTGACTGGTAACATTAAGCGCTCAAACACGCTATGTATTTTCATTAACCAAATCCGTATGAAAATTGGTGTAATGTTTGGTAACCCTGAAACAACAACCGGTGGTAACGCCCTGAAATTTTACGCCTCTGTACGTATTGATATTCGTCGTATTGGTTCGGTAAAAGAAGGCGACGAGGTTGTTGGTAATGAAACGCGCGTTAAAATTGTTAAAAACAAAGTTGCACCGCCGTTTAAACAAGCTGAATTTATCATTATGTATGGTGAAGGTATTTCTAAGCAGGGTGAGCTGATTGATTTAGGTGTTAAGCACAAACTTGTTGAAAAAGCAGGTGCTTGGTATAGCTACAATGGCAACAAAGTTGGCCAAGGTAAGTCTAATTCGATTAAGTTCCTTAAAGAAAACCCTGAAATTGCAGATGAAATTGAAGGTAAACTGCGTGAAATGCTATTGCTAAAAGCAACAGTTGAGCCAGAAGATGGCGAAGACGTATTAGGTGACGAAGGCGACCTTTAAGCCAATTAGTTTTAAAAGCTTGATTTGACCCGAGCTTAAAAAAAGCGCTAACCAATTAGGTTAGCGCTTTTTTATTGCTTGCTATAAATTGACTTAAGCTCTGTTCATGAGAGCCCAGTACTCAGGTTTATAGCTGCCAGTTAACTGACAGTGAGTAGTTACGCGGTGCACCGTAGTAACCTTGAGCCCAATAGAGGCTGTTTATGTATTTTTCATCAGTGCTGTTATTAACATTGAAGGTAACACCGACGTTTTGAGTGATTTCGTAGGTGGCCATTAAATCTAGTAAGCCATAAGCACCTTGTTTTGTAGTAACCAATGCGTTGCCTGCTGGATCTTTTACTTGCACGCGGCTAATAGAGTCTTGCCAGCGGTAATTAGCACCTAAGGTTAAACCATCAATAAATGGCACCTGATAAGTGGCAGCCATTTTTAATTGGTTTTCTGGGGTGTAGTCTTTAACAAGTTCGTCACCATCAATACTTAAATTACTAAAGCTGATACTGGCACTTAAATCATCAGTTAAGCGACCGCTTAGCTCAATTTCGAATCCATCGCTATTGATACCATCTGCAGCATAATAACGCGTATCGCTAGGAAGAGAGTTTGGAAGTGCAACAGCAAGTCCATCTTGCTCGGCATCAAAGTAGGCGAGTGTAACAAATACTTGCTCACCTAAAAGCTGTGCTTTTAGGCCAACCTCAGTACTTTTGCCAATTACAGGAGCCAGTTGTTCAGCATTAATGTCTAACTCTTTTTGTGGTACAAACGTTTCGGTATAGCTAGCATACGCAGATAACGACTCGGTAAAATCGTACACTGTGCCAATATAAGGGATTAATTCTGAGTCATCACGGGTTTGTACTACATCATAAGCAATACCTTTAGTTTCCCAATCGGTATAGCGTACTCCAGCTAAAAGGCTCAATGGTTCAGCTAATTTGATGCGGGTTGATATATAAGCCGACCTTTGTGTGTTTTGTACATCACTGCCATTTGGTCTATCAACCAATGTCGCTTCTGGAATAACACCATCCCAACTTGCTAAATCAGGCATACCTGGAAAACCATTACCTGTAGTGTAGTCATAAAGCGATTGGTCATTAAAGTCCATGTTTGCTTGGCTGATGCCGAATGATAAGTCGTGCTCTAGCGAAAATAGCTCAAACTTACCGCTGGCATATAAATCATACAAATCTTGTGTGTCTTTGTAATCATAACGACTCGCATATCCCGTTAAACCTAAACCAGTTTCTTTATCTGGTGTGCCATACACATAAAACAACTCTGAATTTTGTTCATTTTTTATGTGGGCATAACGCGCTTTAGCTACCCAAGTCGCTGATAAGTTTTGCTCAAGTGTTACATAAACACGTTCAGCGCTATTATCCCAATACGACCAATCTGCAGCTGTGCTAGTTGAGTCATCATAGTTAGTTGCTGAGCCATCAGTGTAATAAAGTGGTAACGCGCCCCATAAAGGACTGTCGGCATCTTTTTGTTCGTTTACGTAGTTAATGCTCAGTAGTGTATCGTCAGTCAGCTTACCCTCATAGGCAAGGTAGGCAACGGTTTTATCGGTTTCGTAACGGTCTAGGTATGACTCTTTATCTTGCTTAGTAAATACAGCACGAACAGCGTGTTCATCGTTAATCGGTGTGGAAACATCAATATCTACACGTTTATTATTCCACGAACCATAAGAAGCGGATGCATGAGCTTGCGTTGTGTAGGTTGGTTTTTTTAGCACCATATTAACAGTAGCCGATGGGTTACCTGCACCGGTCATCATGCCGTTGGCACCACGCACTATTTCAACGCGATCGTAAATTGCCGTATCAAGTGTACCTTGAATTGAACCTGAACTTTGCGGCGTGCCTAAACCATCAATTAAAAAGTTAGTTATTTCAAAACCACGGGCTTTAAAGTAAGTACGATCGGTTTCTATTTGTTCCACTGTTACGCCTGGGGTGCTTTCTAATACCGCATTAATATCATCAAGTGAAAAGTCATCCATCAACGCACGTGAGACAACAGAAATTGACTGTGGAGTTTCTTTAATTGTTAAACCTAGCTTAGTCGCTGACTGTGCTTCTTCGGTAATATAATTTTTATGATGTTGCCCATAAACGGCAATTTTTTCTAGAGGTAGGTCGTCTTGCGTGTCGTTAGCAATAGCATGCCCAGATAAAACCAGTGAAGTAAGTAGACTCAGTTTAAATGCAGAGTTTTTATGTTTGTACAGCATCTTGTTTCCCATAAGATAAAATGTGGGTGTAATTTAATCTAAATGAGAGTGATTTGCAATTGCGTTAAGTCGGTATTTTACACATCTTTGTTATTTTTTAAATAAAGCGTGTGGTTGTAGTTAACCTGATCGCTAGTTAAAAACCAAAAAAAGCGGCCGAAGCCGCTCAGGAAGTAAATCAGTACTTTAATCAGTAAAGAAATTAAAATGCATATTTAACAGAGAACTGTAAGCGATCCATATCGCCATCTACGCCACTTTCAAGCTCACGTTCTGCATGTTTTAATTCAGCACCAAAGGTTAAGCGTTTAACCGGTGAGTACAGAATATTTGCGCTGTAGCTTTGGCTTGATTCTGTCGGATCACCTGAGAATGAAAGTAAGTCTGTATTGTTATCTGCTGAGAAAAACGAATATAGGAATGTAGAGCGCCATTGGCTGTTCCACTTATGTTGATAAGCAATAAAACCTGATGTTGAATCAATGGCATCTAAATCATCACCGTTGAGTACCGCACCACGTGCTACGTTTAGACCAACATAACGGCCTAACCCTTTACCTTGAGTAAGCATAAATTTAAGGTTGTCTTCACCTAGTTTAACCATACCTGATGCACTGACACCAAAAGAAGTTTCATCGGCATCAACACCGCCTACTTTATAAGTTAATTGACGAGCGAGTGCAGCAACTACAAAGTTACCCCAGTCAGCATTGTGGGTATAGCGTGCAGTAAAATCAGGTAATGAGGCATCATCCGTCACTGCCATGCCACCACCAGGTGTTGTAATTGTACTTTCTGGGTTTTCTAAAGAGAAAGACCATGCGCCCGTAGTGTATTTAATTTGAGATTGACGAACAAAGACGGTGCCTTCAGCTGGGCCAACAAAATCAAGCGCTTCTGGTAATGCACCGACGTTTTGAAAGTTTGACCATGTTTGACCAAATAACCAGCCATCATAAGAAATAAAGGCATGGCGAATACGCGGAGAATATGAATTGGACACACGCTCGTTACCGCCAGGAGCAGAAGCTAAAAAGTCTAACTCAATTTTAGTTTTAACCGTTTTGCCATTATCTAAAAGTGTAGACGTACCAAAGTTAAAGCGAGATTCACGTGCGTGCATATCAAATACAGCATCTGAGTTATTATCGCTGCCAACGGTTAATGTACTTGGTACATAAAAGTCACGGCCAACACTGGTGCCTGCAGGCGCACCTGCTGAGTAGTCACTCCACATTGCGTCGAGTTTAATGTATCCACCGTAGGTAAATTCGGTATCACCTATTTTTGCAGCTGTTGCGGCATAAGCTGTGCTAGAAAGTGCACAAAGTACAGCTGTAGCTGCCAGTGTTTTAATTGGAGTAAGTTTCATTGTTGCGTCCTTTTATAGGCTACTTGTTGTATGTTTTTTCTAACGTGTGTTACTTATATAGTACTAACAAATTGAATTTACATAGTTTTAATTTAATTTGTAAGTAAATAAGGATTGTTAATAAACAGTCAATACTTTTAAGTATTTAAGCTACTGTTGTATATGTACACAATTTACTCAATCAACTATTAGTCTATTAGACTAAGGTTTAATAAATATGAGTTGTTCATATTCTTTACTTTAATAATGTGTATTTTTATGTATATCAAGTGTAACTAAGGGGATTATAGATAAGATAATAGCTGTTTGAACCTAGATACAACTAATGTCTAATATTTAATAGTGCACCGCTGAGTAATCCTTGATGAAAAGCCTAAGGCAAGTAATATAAATTGGAGACTAATATGTCACAAAGTATCTACCCAGTTCCTGCGCATATTAAAAACGCAGCGCTCGTCGATAATGAAAAATATAATACGATGTATAAACAGTCTGTAGAAGACCCTGAAGGGTTTTGGGCTGAGCACGGTAAGCGTCTTGACTGGTTTACTCCTTATTCAAAAGTAAAAAACACTTCATTTGATAAAGGCCATATTAATATCAAATGGTATGAAGATGGCTACCTTAATGCATCTTACAACTGTATCGACCGCCACTTAAAAACAAAAGCAGATAAAGTAGCGCTTATTTGGGAAGGCGATGATCCTTCGCAAAGTGAAAATATTACCTACCAACAATTACATGACGAAGTCGCTAAATTTGCCAATGGCTTAAAAAAATTGGGTGTAAAAAAAGGTGACCGTGTTGCCATTTATATGCCAATGAGCCCACAAGCTATTTATGCAATGCAAGCTTGTGCCCGTATAGGTGCGATTCATTCTGTTATATTCGGTGGCTTTTCACCATCGGCTATTGCAGATCGTATTAATGATTCAGGCGCTAAGGTGGTGATCACATCAGATGAAGGTCGACGTGCGGGTAACTGTGTACCGCTTAAAGCCAATGTTGATGAAGCGGTGTTACAAGATTCGGTAACTACCGTTGAGCATGTAGTTGTTCATAAACTAACCTCTGGCGATGTTGATTGGCATAGCCATGATATTTGGTGGCATGACTTAGTTGCTGATGAAGCACCCGAGTGTGAGCCTGAGCGCATGAACGCTGAAGACCCATTGTTTATTTTATATACCTCAGGTTCTACGGGTCAGCCTAAAGGTGTGGTACATACCACTGGTGGTTATTTAGTGTATTCATCAATGACTCATGAATATGTTTTTGACTTAAAAGAAGATGATATTTTTTGGTGTAGTGCCGATGTGGGCTGGATCACAGGTCACAGTTATATTGCTTATGGCCCGCTTGTTAATGGGTGTACGCAAGTTGTATTCGAAGGTGTGCCAACTTACCCAACAGCAGGGCGTATGGGTGAAGTTGTTGATAAACATAACGTTACTATTTTATACACCGCACCTACTGCTATTCGAGCGCTTATGGCCAAAGGTGATGAGCCAATTGCCAGTTCAAACCGAGATAGCCTGCGTATTTTAGGTTCAGTAGGTGAGCCAATTAACCCCGAAGCGTGGACGTGGTACTACGAAAAAATTGGTAAATCTAACTGCCCAATCGTTGATACCTGGTGGCAAACTGAAACTGGCGGCATTATGATTGCGCCGCTTCCAGGTGCAACTGATATGAAACCAGGCTCTGCAACTCGTCCATTTTTTGGTATTGCACCGGCGTTATTTGATGCTGAGGGTAATACATTAGAGGGCGCTGTTGAAGGAAACCTAGTTATTTTAGATAGCTGGCCTTCGCAAGCACGAACTGTTTATGGCGATCACGAGCGCTTTGAGCAAACTTATTTTAGTGCCTACCCGGGTGTTTACTTCACCGGTGACGGTTGTCGTCGTGATGAAGACGGAGATTACTGGATCACAGGGCGTGTGGATGATGTGCTTAATGTATCTGGGCATCGTTTAGGTACTGCTGAAATTGAAAGTGCTTTAGTCGCTCATGAAGCTGTGGCTGAAGCTGCAGTTGTCGGTTACCCGCACGATATTAAAGGCCAAGGCATATATGTTTACATTACACCTAACGAGGGTGTAACAGTGAGTGATGAGCTAACAAAAGAGATCCGTAATTGGGTACGTAAAGAGCTTAGCCCTATTGCATCACCCGATATGATCCAATGGTCGCCAGGGTTACCAAAAACTCGCTCAGGCAAAATTATGCGTCGTATTTTACGTAAAATTGCTGCAAATGAGTATCAACAGCTTGGTGATACGTCGACACTCGCCGATCCGTCAGTCGTTGATGAGCTAGTAGAAAATCGATTAAATCGTTAATTTCGCGTTAAAAGCTTGATTAGAAGTTGATTCTAAACGTAGTATATCGGCTGTTGTCTATCGGATAGCAGCCGAATTTTTGGGAGTGAACAATGAGTCAGTTTTTAATAGCGGACGATCATCCGTTATTTCGCGAAGCATTAAAGGGCGCTTTGAGCGCAAAATTTGCAGGTTTAGAGGTTTTTGAATCGGCCGATTTTGATAGCACATTGAAAGTGTTAAGCGAACAAGAAGATCTTGATATATTACTACTAGATTTACACATGCCAGGTAACGGTGACTTATACGGATTAATCCGTATTCGTGAAGATTATCCGAGCTTACCGATTGCGGTGGTTTCGGGGAGTGAAGATGTAAATATTGTTTCTAAGGTAATGGGTTATGGCGCTATGGGGTTTATTCCCAAATCATCTTCATCGGATGATATTGCTAATGCAATAAACCAAATACTTGAAGGCGACACTTGGCTGCCAACTGAACTAAAAAGTAAGGTAGCTGAAATAGAAGGCGAAGATAGGGAAATTGCCGCACAAGTTGCATCACTTACTCCACAGCAATACCGTGTATTGCAATATTTGCACGAAGGCCTACTGAATAAACAAATAGCTTACGAACTGCATATTTCAGAAGCCACCGTCAAAGCACACATAACTGCCATATTTAGAAAACTCGGTGTTTATAACCGAACTCAAGCTGTTTTAATTGCTGCAAAATTACAACTAGAACCCATAGAGCAAGTTTAAACAGGTTAAATTAGAGGCGAGAGCCTCTTTTTTGCAACTCAAGCACGCGAAACCATTCAGTTACTATGACATAACAAGTCATTCATCTTTATTACATGACCTGCTGGGTAAATAATGCTAGGTTACGGGCATTTTGTAATTAAGAGAGCATGGTATGTCAGACTCAATAGACTCACCAAACACATCCCAAGATGAAAATCAGGTCGCAAAGAACGGCTGGTTTAATCGATTTTTAGCCACTGTAGAATTTTTAGGGAACATGCTTCCCCACCCAATTACGTTATTTGCATTGTTTTGTATTGCCATTATTTTATTTAGTGGTGTTGCCGATTGGTTTGGACTCAGCGCTATCGATCCACGGCCTGAGGGCTCTGCTGGGCGCGATCCAGATGGTGTTATTGAAGTAGTAAGCTTACTCAGTGCAGAAGGCTTACAACGTATTGTAACGGGGCTGGTGACCAACTTTACTAGCTTTGCGCCATTAGGGACGGTATTAGTTGCGCTATTAGGTGTGAGTGTAGCTGAGCATTCAGGGCTATTATCTGCCGCTATGCGTGGCATGGTAATGGGGGCATCAAAACGCTTAGTGACCTTTATGGTGGTGTTTGCCGCTATATTATCAAATACAGCTTCTGAGCTTGGCTATGTGGTATTGATTCCGCTAGCGGCAATGATATTTCATAGCTTAGGTCGTCATCCGCTTGCCGGTCTTGCTGCGGCATTTGCTGGGGTATCTGGTGGTTACAGTGCTAATTTATTATTGGGTACTATCGATCCGTTACTAGCCGGTATTACCACACCAGCTGCACAAATGATTGACCCAACTTACCAAGTAGGCGCAGAAGCAAACTGGTATTTCATGATGATATCGGTATTTTTAATTGCCATATTAGGCACGCTAGTTACTGAGAAAATTGTAGAGCCGCGATTAGGCAAATATAACCCAGACGAAGCCAGTGAAGATTTAGCTCAAAACAACATTGCCGGTTTAACTGACAAAGAAAAGTCGGGCTTAAAATGGGCTGGATTCTCATTACTTTTTGTTTCATTACTACTCGCGTGGACGGTTGTACCCGCAGACGGTATTTTACGTAACCCAGAAACAGGCCTAGTTGCTCACTCGCCGTTTTTAAAAGGGATTGTGGTTTTTATTTTTGTCACCTTTGGTATTCCAGGTTTTGTTTATGGCCGCGTTGTTGGCACCATGAAAAATGATAAAGACGTGATTAACGCCATGAGCAAAAGTATGAGCTCTATGGGAATGTACATTGTATTAGTTTTTTTTGCTGCGCAGTTTGTGGCATTTTTTAAGTGGACTAACTTAGGTACTATTTTAGCCATTAATGGCGCTGCATTATTACAGGCACTTAGCCTAACGGGGCCGGAAGTATTTGTGTTGTTTATTTTAATGTGTGCTTTAGTGAACTTAACGCTAGGCTCATCGTCAGCGCAGTGGGCAGTAACAGCCCCTATTTTTGTTCCTATGCTGATGCTTATAGGTTATGCCCCCGAGACAATTCAAGCAGCTTATCGTATTGGTGATTCGGTAACTAACTTAATTACCCCGATGATGAGTTACTTTGGCTTGATCCTCGCGGTTGCCACTAAATACAAAAAAGACATGGGAATAGGTACTTTGGTAGCGACTATGTTGCCATATAGTATTATTTTCTTTGTTGGTTGGGTGGTGCTGTTTTACTTATGGGTATTTGTTTTAGGTATGCCAGTAGGTCCTGGAGCACCAACGTATTACACACCCTAACTAAGTAAGGTTTAATATTTACTTATAAAAAATGCCAGCTTATTAGCTGGCATTTTTATTTAAAAGTAAAAATTATGAAAATACGACGGTTTTATTGCCATTAATAAATAGCTTATGTTCTGATGCTAGTTGCAATGCTTTACAAAACACTGTTTTTTCCACGTCTTTACCCATTTTAGCCATCATTTCAGCCGTATTAGCATGGGTTACACTCGATACGTCTTGTAAAATAATAGGGCCTTCATCTAGCTCATTATTTACAAAGTGAGCCGTGGCACCAATAATTTTTACACCGCGCTCAAACGCCTGATGATAAGGTTTAGCACCAATAAAAGCCGGTAAAAATGAGTGATGAATATTGATGATTTTACCCTCAAATCGACCAACAAACTCAGGGCTTAAAATACGCATGTATTTAGCTAATCCAATAATGTCAGGGTTATAGCTGGCAATTAAGTCACCGACTTTTTCGTCGTGCTCACTGCGCGTAAGTCCTTCATGAGAAACCACATGAAAAGGAATATCAAATCCCTTAACCAAAGGTTCTAATGTAGGATAATTGGCAATCACGGCAAGTATCTCTATGTTTAGGGTTTGTTCAAATTGCTTTAACAACATGCCGCCTAAACAGTGGGCTTCTTTTGTGGCTAATAATACGACTTTGGTTTTTTCTTCACCGTGTAGCGCCACTTTTGCACCTGCGGGTAATACTTCGCGCAGCTGTGCTAAAAACTCAGTGTGGGGTTCGCCAGTGAGTTCAGTGCGCATAAAAAAGCGCTGTGCATCTTTATCTACAAACTCGTTATTACGAATAATGTTTAAGTTATGTCGGTGACACAGCCCGGTAATTTTGGCGATTAAGCCAATATCATCGGCGCATTGGGTGGTTAGTATGTAACTCATTTTCCTCATTCTTACCCAGTAGTTAGTTGCTTCATTATTTGCGTTTTAACTCAGAAAGCAAGACCTTTGTGTGATGCCCAATATTTAATTTCATTAAAGCTAAAATAGCGTTAGTCAGGTTAATTTAGCTTTAAGGAAGTTTAACAAGCTGTGTACTGGCTATTTGAAAGGCTAAATTGGTTTTGGTTCTTTATTACTGCTTATATACTATCGTCTAGTTATAAAGTGTTTTTTAGTGTGTTTTACTATTGTAAGAGTGTATTAGATTGCTAAACGATCTCGTTTGTGCTTAATTTGTATACAGGTATGCGTTGTATAGTAATGCAAACAATGAAATTTTTTAGCTAACGGGCTACAAAATAAAAAGAGCTTGATGGCTTGTAATGTTAATTGGAGAAATAATGGGTAATTTAAGCTTAAAAAACAAATTGCTACTGTTGGCTGTTTTACCATTAATTGTATTGCTAATCAGTTTTATGGCGGGTTCATATTATTTAGAGAAGCAAAATCAGCAGCAATACTTTAATGAATTCAAAACCAAACTAATAGCAGATAAACAAACGCTGCTAAAAACAGAAATTGAAATTGGTTCTCAAATAGTGCAATACCAATTAGCACAAGGTAATGAACAAGACGCAAAAAATGCGCTAAGGGATTTAAAATTTGGCGAAGATGGCTATTATTTTATTTACGATACCGATGGCGTGAGTGTTTTTCATGCATTGTTAGGCGATGCAATTGAAGGGCAAAATAAAATAGACATGACCGACCCAAACGGTAAAAAAATAGTGGTTGGTTTACTAGAGCAAGCTCGTAAAGGGGGTGGGTCTTTTACCTATCACTTTCAAAAACCCAACACGACGGGTTTGATTGAAAAAATAGGGTATGCAGCCATGATCCCAGGTACTAACTGGATGATTGGTACGGGTACTTATATGGATGACATTGAGGCTGAACTAGTTAAATACCAAGCAACCATGGCTGAGCATTTAACTGAAAAAATGACCACCTTATTTTTAATATCACTTCTGCTACTTGGTTTAGCAGCCGTGGGTGCCTTATATGCAGCGAGTAATATGGTTAAACCAATACATCGAATGGTACAAAGTTTAGATGACATAGCCAAAGGTGAAGGTGATTTAACCAGAAGATTAGTGATTGACACCCATGATGAAATTGGTCAACTAGGTGAATCGTTTAATCTGTTTGTTAGTAAGCTGCATAGTATTATTTCGGGCGTGGTCGATGTGACGAGCGATGTTAAAACGGCCTCATCAGATATCAATACGCAAACCTTATTAATTGAAGATAAATTATTGAAACATAACCATGAAACTGAACTAGTAGTCACCGCTATTACTGAAATGTCAGCAACCTCGCATGAAGTGGCACAAAATACCACACAAGTTGCGGTATCAACGCAGGCAGCAACAAAAGAAGTGGCCAATGCGCAAGATTGTGTGGATGTTTCACTCAGTGAAGTTTCAAACTTAATGGGCGAAATTAACCAAGCCGCTGAGCAAGTAAACTCGTTAAGTGAACAGTCTAAAAAGATTAATAGCGTGTTGAGTGTTATTGGGGGTATTGCTGAGCAAACGAACTTACTGGCATTAAACGCCGCTATTGAGGCTGCACGAGCGGGTGAGCAAGGTCGTGGTTTTGCCGTTGTAGCTGATGAAGTAAGAAGCTTAGCAAGCCGTACTCAAGATAGCACATTAGAAATTAATGAAATGCTTAGCGAATTACATAACTTAGTCACTGCGGCTGTAGGAGCCATGCAAGCGAGTCAACAAAGCTGTAACCGCTCTGTAGAGTCTTCACGCGCTATATCTGAAAGTTTAGGTGCGGTTACTACATCGGTAACAACAATTAACGATATGAGTACACAAATTGCCACCGCAGCTACTGAGCAAAGTAGCGTTACAGAAGAGATAAACCGTAACGTGTATGCAATTCAAGAAATTGTGAATGAATTAACGCAATCGAGTAAAACGACTTCTTCGGTAAGTCAGCACTTAGCGGGACGAGGTCAAAACTTAGGTGATTTAGTTGGTCAGTTTAAAATATAAATAACACTTAGCTATTAATTGCTTTTGGAAGCCGTGACTTATTTAGTTACGGCTTTTTTTTGCTTTATTTTTAGCTAAAGCGCAATAGTTTATAGCCTGCTACATCCATAAATATTTAACAGCACAGCGATTTTTTAATATTTTTATTAGCGACTAATGTACACTATAAGGGTCTGTTGACCTTTTTGGATTGAAACATGTTCAACCTCGAAAGATAAACAGATCCTAGCTAATCTCATTAATAAGTACTTACTTATTACAGTAAATTTATAGTGAAACGACTATTTTAGGGTTTTTAAATGATAGAGTATCCGGTTGATCAGTTACCACAACTCATAAATGACTTATTGCAGTGTGATACCACTGAGCGCAAAAATAAATTACTTATAGATGCTCAGCAAACTTTATCAACTGAGCACTTATCTTTATTGTTTGAGGCGATCCCTAAAGAGCAGCGTCTTGAAATTTGGCATTTATTAGATGAAGACACGCAGCACGAAATTTTTGTTAATTTAAGTGAAGATAGCTGTTTATGGTTACTACAAACACTAGATGACAGTGCCGGATTTAAATTATTAGACGAAGTAAATGTTGAAGAGCTACTTGAGTTAGAAGAAGTTATTCCACAACGTTTTATTGATTACGCTAAAAAACAACTCGATGAAGCACAAACTAAGCAATACGAACTGGCTCAGCAATATACGCCAGAGCAATTAGGTCACTGGATTGGGTTTGATTTTTTAAAGGTGTCAGACAAACTCACTGCGGGTGGCGCTAAAAAGCTGCTACACAAAGGCTTACCGCAATACAGCGAAGTTATTTATTTGGTGAGCCGTAAAGGTAGCTTAATCGGTGAAGTTGCGGTTAATGATCTGATAAAAGCGCATGATAACGAGAGTTTAATGACGTTAGCTAATCATGACTTTACCTCATTGCACGCAGACCATGATTTATATGAAGCCGCTGAAGTGGTTATTCATAGCGAGAAAATGGCCATGCCAGTGGTTAATGCCGATAACAAATTAATAGGGCGTTTAACCATTGCATCAGCTTATGAATTACGTCAAGAAATAGCCGACGAAGCGGCAGCAAAGGCCGGTGGTTTACGAGAAGACGAGGACTTATTTGCCAGTGTTCGTAAAAGTGCTAAAAACCGTGGTATTTGGTTAGGTATCAACTTAGCAACGGCATTTTTAGCCTCGTGGTTTATCGGTTTGTTTGGCGCAACTATAGAGCAAGTGGTTGCACTTGCGGTATTAATGCCTGTAGTGGCGTCAATGGGCGGTATTGCCGGTAGCCAAACCTTAACGGTTATTGTACGAGGACTGGCTCTGGGTCAGGTTACTGACTCAAACCGAAACGCATTACTTAAAAAAGAGTTGCGAGTAGGGGCGGTAAATGGCTTGGTGTGGGCATTAGTGATTGGTTTGCTAACCTTTGTATGGTTTAACGATATTATGCTCAGTATAACCATTACTGTGGCAATATTACTTAACTTAGTGGCAGCATCGTTGGCGGGCGTAGTGATCCCCTCTATTTTAGATAAAATGAAAATTGACCCTGCGTTGTCGGGTTCAGTGATTTTAACCACAGTCACTGATATTGTCGGCTTTGTGACCTTTTTAGGGTTAGGTAGTTTGTTATTACTGTAATTTTTATATAAAGATTAATCTCTTATCTACAGCATTTAAAATTAATCTAAACGCCAGTAAAGTAACTCAATTTAGTGGCTTTTAGGGTAGATATAGCGCCATGGAATGGCCTTTAATTTAAACTTTAAACAACAGTACTTATTTTATTTCTACCTTCGGTTTTTGCGCGGTACAAAGCCGTGTCTGCGGCGTACAACAGCGCCTCGTAGGTACGGTATTGACTATTGTGCTCACAGGCAATCCCTTGGCTCACACTAACTTTAACCTCTGGTGGCAGGCCTATATCTGTAAATGTCATCGCATTAATTTGTTGTTGTACATGCTTGGCAACAATCGTTGCACTTTTTATATCGCAACGCGGTAAAATAATAGCAAACTCCTCACCGCCATATCTCGCTGCCAAACACTCTCTTGACGGGATACAATGCAAAAGCATTTTTGCAATTTTTTGTAAGCATTTATCACCTTTAATATGCCCATAGGTGTCGTTGAATTTTTTAAAGTGATCTACATCAATCAATATGCTGGTTAGAGGTTGTTGGCTTTGAATACTTTCTTGCCAGTATTTTTTTAGTGACTCATCTAAAGCTAAACGATTAGCGAGCCCAGTTAAGTGATCGGTTGAAGCTTGTATTTTTAAACGGTTGTACATCGCTTTATGCGTACTGAGATCATGAAGTATGCAAACGTATAATTTTTGCGCCGATGCAATACTTTTTGGCATACTAGATATTGATAAGTCTGCTTCAATAATATCACCATTCGCTTTATTTATTTTTATTTCATTTGGGCCAAAGCTAAGGGAAGTATCTTTAATGTCTATCCAATTTAATAACGTCTGTTTATATTTATCAAGGTC
Source organism: Pseudoalteromonas sp. SD03 (assembly GCF_040937955.1). Taxonomy (NCBI): domain Bacteria; kingdom Pseudomonadati; phylum Pseudomonadota; class Gammaproteobacteria; order Alteromonadales; family Pseudoalteromonadaceae; genus Pseudoalteromonas; species Pseudoalteromonas sp. SD03. The sequence continues at coordinate 2,652,153 of NZ_CP162514.1, read as the reverse complement.
TGCACCGTGTAAAAACGACAGTAAATTTTCGCCTATTAGAGATTGCTGAGAGTAACCTAATAGCTGTGCTGCTTTTGGGTTTGCAAACTCAAAACCACCGTGCTCATTAAGTACAAAAATGCCTTCGGCGGTGCCGTTAAATAATTCAATTAAAGCGCCAAATTGGGTATGAGAAAAAGGACTCGATAAAGCGCAATCGAAGGGGAGTGCTTTATCGTTTTTAACCGCTGGAGTCTCTTTTTTATTAATTTGTTTAGACACGTTTTAGCCTTAGCATGATACAGACGTTTTTGATGTCTACAAATTTACATAAAAAAGTGCAATTAAACCTTTCGGTAATCTTCTGCTTTTAAGTTTTTGATTAATAGTATTTTTTATTATGCACAGGCGTTAAAGGCCTGTGCAATTTGGAAAACAAAAATTAAATATTAAGCGTTGTTTATTAATTTTTGTCTTTATTTTCAATTTGTGGGTCGGCGCTTTCATAGGCTTTACCATTGCACTCAACATTAAATATTAAACACACAGTGCCATTATTTTCATCTGTGTCTGTGATGGTGATTGATTGGCCATCATCATTGATTTCTGATTTAAAATCACCAGCACAGTCGCCTTCTTTATCAGTGATAGTGGCTCCGGTGAATAAAAAACCTTTAGCAAGTGTTGCTTCATTTAAGCTATAAATACCTGCGGTTTCAGTTCTGACAACGCCACCGCCAGAGACTTCTTTGTTATCTTTAAAGTATGTAAAATTGGCGTTGTCGTTACTGTCTAATTCAATATTTACAGTAAAGTTAATTTGTTCTTGAGAGCTATCCATATTATTTCCTTTTGTATTCGTGGTTATAGTTTAAAGTGAGTAATGCCTAATTTAACTAGACTTGCTTTTATTTTGGGGATTTCGTTTGCTCTATTTAAGCAGGTGTATGCCTGTAACAGCGGGTGCGTTACGTGAACGCTTTGGTTTATTTTTACTGTTTCAGCAATGGCTTTAAGCGCATTTAAGCAAAATTGCTCTCGCTGTACGGTATTTTCAGCTAATTTAGCTTTAAGTAAATTTATATTCGTAAAGTCTACATTATCACCACTCTTTGCTTTATTAGCTATGTACTGTTGGTAGCTTGTATCACTTTCAAGGGCTGTTAAAAACTCATATGCTTTAAGTGGTGACTGTCTATCAATAAAGTACTGTATAAGGATCAATTGAGTATTAATTGCAAAGTTATTTTTAAAGTCCTGCACTTTCAAAAAGTTAATAATATCCTTAACTCGGTTATCAATGTTTTTATTAGGTGAAAGCATTAGCTGGTGGGCTAAAAAACGATAATAAGAATGTTGAATGTCTTTACTTTTTGGATCTTGCAATCGTGCGGTATTAACTGTTTTTGTGGCTTGCTGTGCTTTTTTGTAGGCTGGTTGTTTATTTGGCAGGTAGCTCAAAAGGTAGCTTTGTTGAATATAAGTATAAGCTAAACTGCTTGATAAACTGGCATCATCTGGATATTCAATTAATAAACTTTTTAACTCATTAGATGCATTTTCATACATGGTTAATGCGGCATTAAAGTTACCTAGCCTTTCTTCTGTCTTTGCCAGCCAACTGATGGTATCGGCTTTATCGCGCAGTAAGTTTTTGTTGCTGGGTTTAAGCTCAAGGGCTTCATTTTTAAGGGCGAGCGACTTTGTAAAGCGTTGTTTCGCGGCAGTGTAGTTAAATTGCTTTAAATACAAAGAGCCCAGCGAATTATGCGAATACGATAGCTCCATAATCGAGTTAAAACCATTCGGTGCTAATGAATACATTTTCTCGCTGTAGGCATGATATTTTTTAAATAATGGCTCAGTAGCAGCGTAATCACTTTTATCATAATGAAGCTGACCGAGCCAAAAGGCATTGGCACCGGCAAGCGTTAATAGCTCTAAATTATCTGGTTGTATTTTTAATAGTGCTTCAAGGCGAATGCGGGCGTTTTCAAAGGCAGTGAAGGCCTCAATGGTTTTACCGCGAGAATAGGCCACTTCGCCCATAGCCTCAAGAGTTTGTGCATATTGAAAGCGGTTGTTAAATTCGGCTTTTTGGTCGTTAAAACTAAAAAGAGAGCTGGGCTCATCTGCTTGATTGGTAAAATACTCAAGTGCTTTATTACTAATGCCATCGAGCAAATCCATACGCTTAACGCTGCGCAGTTTATCGGCAAAGTCACCGACCATAAAGCCAAGTAGGCTTTCGGCCTCTTGGCGCTTTTGCTGTGCAAGTTGCTGCGCTTGAAAACTGGTAACACTCATAAATAGGGCAACACAGGTAAGTAAGCAAAGCAGAGCGACCGTGCCGCGTTTTATGATTGTTTTTGTTTTACTGTGTTTAAGAGAGCTGGTTATAAGCGCGCGTTCGTCATTGTCTAGTTTGAATATATTGTCGTTTAATAACGTGAGCGCTTCTTGCAATGGTTTACCCGGTGCTAATAGGTAAGCGCTACTTTTATGTTCATTAAGCCACTGTTGCGTGTGGTGGTGCAAACGGCTTTTAATAGCAAGGGCGTCTTTATGATCGTTTATCCACTGTTTGGCACGTGGCCATTGGCGTAATAATGCCTCGTGGGCAAGGCTAAAGCAGGCTTCTTGGTTTTGTAAGTGCGATACAAATAAGCGACTGTCGACCATGGCTTGTACAAGCTCTTTTTGGCTGGTGTTGGTTAATGCTTGTAAGCGGGCCGCACGGCTAGTAATGGTTTTACCATCTGGGTTTAGCGTCACTAACTGCGATAATACGCTTTTTAGTTGCTGTTGTTGTTTTGCGCTCAGCCCAATAAAAACATCTTCTGCCTTTTTACCAATAGCGCCTTCAATACCGCCGAGTTTTTCATACACGCTGTGCAATAACTCATTATTTTCACTGCGCTGTAAATACAGCTCTTGCAGTGTGTATTGCAACATGGGCAGGGCATCAGGGTTGTTGGCGGTATCTGCAAAGAGTATTTCATCCAGCGGAGTTTTGGTTTGCGGGTCGTGTGAGAACGTTAAATTAGCGGTTAATGCCGGCAAGCGAATAATTTGTTGTAGTTCCTGGCGGTTGGGCGGGGTTAAATCATAATGGGCGCCGTTCGCTTTTGCGGCCATAAGGCTGGGTTGCTCTACCACTAAAGGGTAAAAGTCGTTACGACACGCACTAAATACGATCACCGCTTTAGAGGTGGCTAAACGTTCAATAATCGATAAAAAATGACTTCGGGTGTTGGGACTAAATAGTGGCGATGAAAGCAGCACCTCTAAGCGGTCTATAAACAAAAAAAACTGCGGTGTGTTTAGCTTTGTATTTGCCTTACTGATTGCAGTTTGTAACGTGTTTATCGCTTCGTCAATTGTGTGCTCTAATTGCTGCGCCAGTATTTGCGAGCTTAATCCTTCAAATACGGGGTGTTGGTTTATATCCCAATCAAGCATGGCAGAGGCTAAATCTAAATAGAGCCTAGTTTGATGCACATCTGCAAAGTCGAGCTGAGTGTATGAAACAACGCCAATACCATCATAACCACGCTCATCAAGTAGCTTTGGTAAAATACCCGCATTGACTAACGACGATTTACCCGTACCACTTGGGCCAAGTATTAAGCAAAAAGCACGGCCAGATTTTACTTGGTTTGATACGTTTTCGAGTAAGGTGGTGATGGCTTGGTTACGACCAAAAAATAAATGAGTATCGGTTGGGTTATACGCACTTAAGCCTAAAAAAGGAGAACCGCCTTGCCACGTGTTTACAGGGCTTGATGTATCTTCTGCAAATGGAAACTCAAGTTTTGCAATAATACGGTAGCCGCGTTTACGAATGGTTTCTATGTATAGCGGGGAGCTTGCCTTATCACCCAATGCTTTTCGCAGTTGTGTGATGGTTTTATGCAGTGGGTTATCGCCTACTTCAATGTTTTGCCAGCACTGATTGAGTAACTCGTCACTGGTGACCATATCGCCTTTTTGTAAGCACAGATATAATAATACATCCATTGCTTTAGGTTCTAATTGCGTTACTTTTTCAGCACATTGTATACAATTGCTGGCAGGCGTTACCTGCCAGTCGCCTAAATAAAAAGGTGATTGATGCATAAGGACTCGTTATTATTTTATTTGTAAGCACGCTTAATTAATTTAATATGATTTAAAATCATATTAAGGTTTTTATTTATTTTATGTCGCTTTTATTAAGCGTAACAATGCGTTGTGGAAACGGAATTTCAATATTGGCATCGTTAATCGCTTTATACACACCGCCATTTATAGCGAGTTTAGTTTCAATAATTTTAGTGGTGGGCACCCAATAACGATAACTAATGGTGACGCCGCTATCAGCAAAACGTTCTATACCAATTTGTGCATTAGGGTGTTTAGCTACGAGTTCATGATTGACTAATACGTTTTCAATAAGGCTTATCGCAGTATCACTACAGGCACTGTAGGCTATGTCTATTTCACCTTTTACCAGTGAATAATTAAATGAGTTATGCAGAATTTCGCCAACAATATGTTTGTTAGGAATGGTTATTTCTACTTTTTCTTCATTAATTAATATGGTGTGCCCCAGCTCAATTACTTTTACTTGGCCACTAACGCCTTTTACTTCTATGGTATCGCCAACCACAAATGGCCGCGTAGCAATAATGGCAAGCCCCGCGCCATAATTAGAAAGCATACCTTGTAACGCTAAGCCTGCGCCTAATGAGGCGGCACCTATTGCAGCTACAAATGGGGTCACACTAATGCCAATTTTACCAAGCGCAATAATGATCACCATAATGATCAGCAGTACTTTTACAACATTACTGACAAAATTAGTCAGGGTGATATCAATGTTGTGGCGGGTCATTAAGTTTGCGACAACTTCGGCGAGCTTTTTAGCGACCCACAGGCCAACGAGTAGAATAAAAATAGCGCCCACTATTTGCATACTGTAGGTAACTAAATACTCGGTAAGCAGGGCGTAGTACTTTTCAAATTGCTGAATTTCGGAACTGATCATGCTGGGCTCTATTTTTAGCGATACTGTTATCTGCTTACTATAACAAAGTGTTAACTAAAATTGGATATAATAGTGGTACTATCACTGCGGTTAATAATGCACTGAGTGCCATAGCCACTGATGAAAATGCGCCTATTTTTGGGTGTTCGGCAATAGCTGCCGCCGTACCAATTGCATGGCACGCGGTACCGATTGCAATTCCTTGTGCCTCAAAGTTATAAATCTTAACTAATTTGAGTAACATAAAGCCAAACAAAGCCCCCAATAAACCAATAAAAATAACCATGGCAGCGGCAAGTGAGCTAATTCCTCCTAATGAGTCAGTAACCAGCAGTGTGATAGGGGTTGTTACACTGAGTGCCGCAACAGAGGCGCTCAATTGTGAGGGCACAGCAAATAAAATACTTAATACAAAAGCCACTAGTGTGGCGTTAACAATACCTATACTGCAAGTAGCGACAATTAATAGTAAGTTTTTACGTACGTGCATAAATTGCTGATAAAGCGGCAAGGCTAAAGCAACTATGGCCGGCTCTAATAGCCAACTTAGTAACTGACTATGTGAGGCAAATTGTGAATAGGGTAATTTAAGGTTGACTAACAGTAGGGCAATAATGCCAATGCTTAAAAAAACAGGGTTGGTTAATGACTTTAAAATACTCTGGTTTATTTTAAGATTAACCGCTCTTAGTGCAATAAAGAGAATAATAATAAATGGCACGGTTAACCACCATAGGCTGGGGGTTATGCTGGTGGTTAAGTTAGTCATTATTAGCTCTGCCTTTAAAATAGCCCACTAGGCTTGCCACTAAAATTAAACTACTGAGTGGGACTAATAAGATGACCGCAGTTAAGAAAGGCCAATGTGATTTAATTAGCCCTAAATGTTCTATAAAACCGACGCCTGCAGGAATAAAGAAAATAGGCATTACATTCAAAATAGGTGATGCGCAGGGAGCGAGTTGATGTTCTTTAACTATGCCCAATAACAGTAACGTTAGCAGCAAAACCATGGCGGGTAGAGGAGCAGGAAAACTTGCATCAAGAAGATGCATAATGAATTTGCTTGTTGCCAAGCACAATAAAATAATTGCGCTACTTAGTAGGTATTTCATTAATTTGGCTCACTAGAATAGAAGAGCCTAACTTTAACAAATAACGCTGTTTTATGCATTGTGCCTTAGTATTACCATCAATGTTACCAGCGCTTGGCGTTTGTAAACTCAATATCAGCTTTCCCTTTAGCTTTAGCAATGGCTTTTTTAGTATTAGGGTTGATCAGTAAGCGAATTTGGCTCCATGTTTCTTTAGCGAGTATTTTTCGAGCAGGGACTTTATAGCTTTGTTGAATTACACGCTTTACTGCGGCTAATGTGTCAGGTGAGCGCGCTAGCAGTGTATCAAGCATCTCTTTAGTTGCTTTATCTGTATCGTCGGTTGTTTTGGTTACTAAACCTAGTTCAAAAGCATGTTGTGCGTTTATTGGATTTGCGTGACTTGCTAACCAGAGCGCTTGGTCGCGTTTTACTAAGCCTGAAAGCATAACATTAGCGCCCATATCTGGGCATAACCCCCAGCGCGCTTCCATAATGGCGAGTTTGGCATCGTGGTGAACAATCCGGTAATCGGCACCCAGTGCTATTTGCAATCCACCCCCAAGGCAATTTCCGTTTATTTTGGCAATAACAGGCACACTCAATGATTGCCAACCAAGTACTACTTTTTGCGCTAAATTTTGATTACCAGGAAGCCATTTAAATAGGAGTTTTATAATATTCATTGGCGAGGCCATAACCGCGTTAATATCAAGCCCTGCACAAAAGTGTTCGCCTTCACCGGTTAATACAACCGCACGAATATTGGCATCTTTTTTAATATTTTTAATCACCTTGTTAAGCTCAATAAACATAGTAAAGCTTAAGGCATTTTGTTTTTCTACTCGATTTAATGTGACGGTGGCAATGCCCTGTTTTTTTTCTAGTTTTATCATCTTGCACTCCTCTGACCTGTTACTTGAGCTTATGTTTTTATTTGTGCTAAGTAAAGTGGGTGAAGATGAATAAAAAACAAAGTGAATTTTTTAATGCAATTGCGGTCTGTTATCTTTCAAGGCAAATTTAATCTTGAAAGGCCAACAGACCCTAATGCTAACCAATCCATTAATATCTATAAGTATTAGGTAAAAGCAAAAAAGTCAGTATTTAACGTGTTTTTTTTATCAAAACACTAACAACTTTTGATATTATGGCGCCAACTTAAAAGCTCAGAGGTTAACCACTCATGTCAGGTCCACGTTTATTTACGGTAGAAGAAGCAACCCATCAAGCTTATGATATTTTTTTGGAGCTGGCTCCCAACAACCTGAGTGATAAAGATGTTGAAGAATTTAACCTGCATCGTGAAGAACTTGGCTTTATTGAAGAAGATGAGCCCGATGAACAGTGGCAAGATTTTGTTGCACTAGAAATAGAGCCTGAGCATTTTATTCAAGTATTAGTTGGGCTTGAATTTGAAAGTGAAGACGTTTTATTTGCGAAAATATTAATTAGCCGTGATAAAGACGCGCCTTTTTGCCATATTTTATGGAAAGAAAGTGAATAACTTTTTCGGCCCCTTTTCATTATTACCATTTGCAAGAGAATGTATTTTGCGAAAGTACGTTGTATTACTGCTTTTATTATTTAGCTCCTACAGCTGGGCAGTGGATCCCTTTGAAGATTTTCATCAATATGGGGAGCTCTCCGATGAAGAAATTCATGAGCTACACAAAGGCGAAGTACTTTATGGTGATACCGAGTTTGGTTTTATTTTAAGTAAAGGTAATACCAACTCAACCAGTTTTAAACTCAAAGGTAATCTTTACCAAGATTTTGAAAACTGGCGTAATCAATTCAAAATAGATTCCTTATACAAACGTGACGAAAATGAAGAAACGGGCCAGTCGGATGTTACGGCTAATCGCGTGTTTGTTTCTGCGCAGGGTAACTATAAAGTTGGTGTTAAAAATTCGTCGTTCTTTATTTATGGTGATTATGAAGAGGATGAATTTAGCGGTCTGGATTTTAAAAGTACGGTGGCAACCGGCTATGGTGCACGTATTTATCAAGGGGTTAAAAACAAAGTAGATATAGATATTGGCCCTGGTTTATATCGCTCCGTTGCTGATGATGAGTCAACAATAAGCGAAGACGATAAAGACAAAATGGGTTACTTGTTACGTATTGCCATGCAATGGGAGCGATTAGTATCTAAGCGCACCCGATTTAATCAAGACATTAGTATAGAGCAGTCTTTATCTGGGCTTAACTCACGGTTAAAGTCAGAAACCGCCTTAATTAGCCAAGTGGTTGGGGCTGTATCGCTCAAGTTTGCTTATATGTACCGTTATAACTCTAAGCCTGAAGAAGATAAGCTTAAATATGATTCAGAGCTCAGCGCAACGTTAGTATACAGTTTTTAATTTTTTAACTTTTTAATTGAGAGTGTTATGTATCAGCATAAGCAGTATGCGGTATTTATATTTGTAGTATTGGCATGGATAGGTGGGTTTGTTGCACTTGCATGGAATTTAATGGGTGCCGATGTGCCGTTAATGGTATTTGCAGGTATTTTATTGCTGGTGGGTTTTTTATTTCATGGTTTAACCATTAAAGTTGATGAAGCCCATATTAGCTGGGCATTTGGTCCAGGCGTTGCGGGTCAAAAATTAGCACTAGAGGACATAGTTGACGTAAAAGCAGTACAAAACTCATACCGTCACGGTATTGGTATTCGCATTACGCATGATGGTTGGATTTATTCAGTATCAGGCTTTAGTGCCGTGCAATTAACGCTTAAAGATGGCAGCCAATACCGTATAGGCACTAATGACCAAGCCGGATTAGTTGCTGCGCTTGAAGATAAAATAACCCCTGGCGAAGCACCAGCAGCAGAGCCTCAAGTTAAATTACGTACGCATAATAATATGCTATAAAAAAAGCGCCTGAGGCGCTTTTTTTATTACTGGATTAGGGTTTAGTGGTCGTGACCACAACCGCCTTCACCATGTACATGGCCATGCTCGAGCTCTTCAGCCGTTGCATCGCGTACTTCTAAAATCTCTACATCAAAATTGAGCGTAATACCAGCGAGTGGGTTGTTACCATCAACAATCACTTCTTCGTCTTGAATATCGATGATCATGACTGACTGGTCGCCGTCATCGGTGGTTGCACGAAATTGCATGCCCACTTCAATGTCCATGCCTTCAAACATTGATTTTGGCACGGCTTGCATTAGGTGATCATGACGTTCACCGTAACCTTCTTCAGGTTCAACTTTTACACTTAGTGTATCGCCAGCTTGTTTGCCTTGCAGCGCGTTTTCAAGTCCTGAGATAAGGTAACCCGTACCAACGATAAAAATTAATGGCTCACCGCCAAATGAGTTATCAATGGTATTGCCGTCATTATCTAGTACAGAGTAATGCATTTTTACCACTTTATTTGCTGCAACGATCATAGTCATTCCTATTATTCATCTTCAAGAGAGTAAGGTAGAGGCAGAATGTTTAGCTCTACCGAAGGGGTATGTTTTGCACGAAGAACCTGAGCGGTGTCAGTATCGTTTGGCAACACAACTAAGCCAGTTAAAGTGTGTGTTTTTTCATTAAAGCTTTGCGCAATAAGTTTGCCCGCGCGGCGCCAGTTTTCACCTAACTGGGTTTCGATATCGGGTGCATCGAGCAATCCTTCACTTTGCCCTGTAACGATATACATGGCACGTTTATTTTTACCTAAGTATTTCATACGTGCGACGGTTTCTTGGCCGGTGTAGCAACCCTTTTTAAAACTGATGCCATTGATGGCTTGAAGGTTAACCATTTGCGGCACATACTCATCAATTGCATCAACGCTTAACTGAGGCTCACCAGCTAGCAGTGAGGCCTGTTGCCACATAGCGTCGTTGTCGAGGGTAGATACTTCATCAGGTAAGCAAAATTGGCTATCAACCATAAGTAAAACGCGGTTTGGCGCAAGTTTAAGGGCTTTGCCGTTAGCAAAGTCGCATGCTGTGGCATCGTCACTAAAGTGAATATCAAGTTGCGTAAGCAAATCAGTTAGGTCATCACCTAATAAACCAATTAATCGCTCTGGGGCTTTATTAATTTCAACTTTTGCAAATACAGCGTATTTTTTTAACTCAGCCAGTGAGCGTTCTACTTCAGCACTTGATCCGGTTAAATAATAGTTTTGCTGGTAAGAAAATAGCTTAAATACACCCCACAGCTTACCTTTTGCGCTACAGTGACCTGTCCACAAAAAGTTGTTGTTGTTGATTTTATTGAGATCTTGAGTGATTTGTCCGTGTAGGTAAGATAATTTATCTGTGCCTGAGAGGCTAATAACCTGATGTGATAAAGGACATGCATAAACCAGAGACATAAACACCTTCTTTGCAATAACAAATGAAACCACATAATAACGTAGTTAAAGCCGATGGTACAGCCACCAACAAGCGTTGTTTTTTTATAATTTAGTGCTGTTAAATTAACGCGCATTTGTTAAACTCGAATTAATTAAATATGAGGTTTAAAATGGTTGAAATACATAGTAAAGCACGTATCCGTTGGGCTTGCCGCCGTGGCATGTTAGAACTAGATGTTTTGTTTATGCCGTTTGTTGAAGAAGCTTATGATTCGTTAGATGCTAAACAGCAGGCGACTTTTCAGCGCTTATTAACACAAGAAGACCCAGATTTATTTGCTTGGTTTATGGGCCATGAAAAATGTAAAGACGTTGAGCTAAACAGTATGGTTGAGCTAATTTTAGACCGAGTTCGTGTATAGGTTTACCGTCACAGATAACCAGACAGACCACAAACAGATTGTGGTCTTTTTTTGTGTGCTAACTTTAATATTATGCTTATTTACCACTTCTATTTTGGCAACTCTTTTTTGCATTGCGCTTAATATCGTTGCTGGCATTATCGTTTGGCGAAAAATCGTGGCTGCTCAGCCAGAGCAGGGCGTTATATTATTAGAGCCAAATCAATTTCGTTTTGAGAATGAAAAGCTGCTAATTCAAGGGGTTATTGGTAAGCAAAGCCGATTGCTTGGTCGCAGTGTGTGGTTGTATATTAATGGCTTTAGTGAAAACTATTGGCTGATTATCTCAGCCAATAGTGTTGATGAGCAAAGCTACACGCGTTTAAAACGCGCAACACTTGCGGCAATTAATTGCGCTTTGGAGTCAAAATAGTTGGCGTTGGATTTTCGTTTTGCTCTGGGTAGTCAATGGTAAAGTGCAGTCCGCGACTTTCTTTACGTTCCATAGCACTTCTAATTATAAGCTCGGCTACTTGAACTAAGTTACGTAACTCAAGTAAGTTATTACTCACTCTAAAGTTCGCGTAGTAATCGTGGATTTCTTGCTGTAATAGTTCAACACGATGAAGCGCGCGTTCAAGTCGTTTGGTTGAGCGCACAATCCCAACATAGTCCCACATAAATAATCGCAGCTCATGCCAGTTATGGGTGATCACGATTTCTTCATCTGAGTTAGATACGCGGCTTTCATCCCAACTAGGTAACTCAACCAGTGCAGGAGCGGTCTCTATTTTACTCAAAATGTCTTTTGCTGCTGCATGGGCAAATACAATGCACTCTAATAATGAGTTACTTGCCATACGGTTAGCACCGTGCAGCCCAGTGTAAGCCACTTCACCTACAGCGTATAAATTAGCTAAGTCGGTTTTGCCATTAAAGTCGGTCATAACGCCGCCACAGGTATAATGCGCAGCAGGGACAACAGGAATTGCCTCCTTGGTGATATCAAGCCCTACGCTTAAACATTTGGCGTAAATCGTTGGGAAGTGTTCAATAATAAAATCTTTGTCTTTGTGGCTAATATCTAAATATAAGCAATTTGCACCAAGGCGCTTCATTTCAAAATCGATAGCGCGCGCGACTATGTCGCGCGGGGCGAGTTCTTCTCGCTCATCAAACTCTTTCATGAATCGCGTGCCATCTGGGCGTTTTAAATAGGCTCCCTCACCACGCATTGCTTCGGTAATTAAAAAGTTTTGCAACTCAGGGTGATAAAGACTGGTTGGATGAAATTGATTAAATTCCATATTAGCAACGCGACACCCTGCACGCCATGCCATGGCAATACCATCACCGCTAGAAACATCAGGGTTAGAGGTATAAAGGTATACTTTACTTGCGCCACCCGTTGCTAGGGCAACAAATTTTGCGCCAATTGTTTCTACTTTTTTGGCTTTTTTATTCCACACATACATGCCATGAACATGTGAACCCGTTTTGCCAATACTTTTATCGGTAATTAAATCAATCGCGTTGTAATGCTCTAACAAGGTGATATTGCTGTGCGCTTGAACTTGGCTAATCAAGGTTGTTTGCACAGCTTTACCTGTAGCATCGGCTGCATGCAAAATGCGTCGGTGGCTATGCCCACCTTCACGAGTTAAATGAAAGCGCTCTTTACCTTTGCTATCAAACTCCATATCAAAAGGCACGCCTTGGTCAATCAGCCATTGCAGGCAGTCATGAGCATTGCTGGCAGTGTAATGAACCGCCTCTCTGTCGCATAAACCGCCACCGGCGTCTAAGGTATCTTCAACGTGAGACTCTATACTGTCATTTTTTTTATCAAAAACAGCGGCAATTCCGCCTTGGGCATAAAGAGTAGAACCTTCGGTTAATTCACCTTTACTAATTACGGTAACGTTACAGTAATTAGCCAAAGATAAAGCAAGTGATAAGCCTGCTGCGCCGCTACCAATAATAGCGACATCGGTAATGTGATGTTTATTTTGGTTCATCTGTGAGGTACTTTGCGGTTACAATGCTCAGATAGAGCAATATTTATTTTTAATACTTATAGTTGTACCATATTTGTTGAACTACTACTAAGTGGTTTTAGCGTATAAATACGTAATTTTTTAGCTATTTTATAAAAAAACAATATGCAGCAGAACTTTTTATTCATCTAAGGGTCAGAGTAGGTGTGAACAATGGCGACACTATGAATAATAAGCAAGAATCAATCAGAGGAGTACCGGCTCGAATGAGCGAGCAGGAATTAGATTTAGCGTTAGTGAAAAGGGTTCAGCAGGGAGATAAAAACGCCTTTAACCTATTAGTTAAGAAGTATCAGAACAAGATTGCCGGTTTGATCTCACGTTATGTATCAAATCAGGGTGACATTGCTGATGTAGCACAAGAGGCGTTTATTAAAGCGTATCGTGCCCTTCCTAATTTTCGTGGTGACAGTGCTTTTTATACTTGGCTTTACCGTATCGCCGTTAATTGTGCTAAAAATTACTTAGTGGCTCAAGGGCGTAAACCGCCAGCAAATGATATAGATGCTGACGATGCCGAGTTTTATGAGGGTGCTGATTCAATGCGTTCAAACGCATCACCTGAAAATTTACTATTAAGCGAAGAAGTACGCGCTGTTATTTTTAATACGATTGATAGTTTGCCTGAAGATCTAAAAACCGCGATTACCCTTAGAGAAATTGAGGGGATGAGCTATGAAGAAATAGCCGTGGTGATGGATTGCCCAGTCGGGACGGTGCGTTCGCGTATTTTTCGTGCCCGTGAAGCAATTGATAACAAATTAAACCCATTAATAGGCGAGTCTTAGTATGACAAAAGCACACGTTAACCGCTTAGATAACGAATCGTTATCAGCATTACTTGACGGTGAGCAAGCATTAAATGATGCCGAGATTGCATCTGCTGATGTAGCTACATTTGGCCGTTACGCGTTAATCGGTGATGCAATGCGAGCTAAAGAAAACAACAAAAATATGGATTTTGATATTAGCGATCGCATTTCGTTAGCACTTGATAGTGAGCCGGTTTATGCAGACTTTAGCCAGTCTGAAAGTGTGGCAAAGCCGGTAAATACTGAAGCCGATAATAAAATCGTGGCGTTTAATTGGCGCAAGCCGGTTGCGCAGTTAGCAATTGCAGCTAGCGTGGCAATGTTTACTATTGTTGGCGTGAACACCTTGCCGCAAGGTGAAGATGCTGTGCAAAACGAAATTCCTTTATTACAAACCACGCCGTTAACCGGCATGGCATCGCCAGTGAGTTATTCATCAGCACCGGCGCTAGAGAACGCAGAGAAAGGCTTACGAGAGCTTCAACAGCAACGTATTGGCGCTCTAGTACTTGAACACCAGCGTCAAGCACGTGTGGCTCATTCGTTGAAAACTGCGAAAACAGATGAAACGTCACAAGAGGAAAAAAACTAATTAGATGAAAGTAATAACTTTTGTTATGTCGTTGGTGTTAAGTTTTAATGCTTTCGCCAATGACACAAACCCCGCTAAAGATTTACTGCTTGAAATGGCCAGTGCAGTTCATACACGTAATTTTGATGCCTCTTTTGTTGTTGTTAAAGGCAAAAGTATGGAGCCCTACCGTTGGGTGCATGCTAAACAGGGGGACGTTGAGCTTGAGCATTTGAGTTTACTCAACGGTGCTGGCCTTGAAATGATCCGCATTGACAACCAAGTTACCTATTTTGAGCCACAATCAGAGCCGTATTCATTAACAACCGACTCAATTGCCGGCCCTATTCCTGAAGTGCTTTTTAAAGATATTAACCGCTTAAGTGCGCATTATGATTTTGTGCTTGGTGGTAAAGGCCGTATTGCTGGGCGTCCCGCGCAATTAGTTCGAATTGAATCTAAAAACGAAGACAAATACAACTATTGGATATGGATTGATACTGAGTCGTCGTTATTATTAAAAGCGGCGTATGTTAATCATCAAGGTGAAGCGCTTGAGCAATTACAGCTCACTCATATTAGCGTGACTGAGCAACCGGCAAACTTATTATTAGAAGTGCTTAATCGTAACTTTCCAACCCCATTACCTGCCAATTCAATTGATGAACAAACTAAAGCGAATGCCATGAATTGGACTATTGGCTGGTTACCTGAGGGGTTTGAATTACTTAAGTCAGACAGGCATAAGCTCGACTTAAATAATGAATTAACAGACTATTATTTATTTTCTGATGGGTTTGTTGAAGTATCTGTGTTTGTGCAACGACCACTACCGGGTAAGCGTTTAAGCGGTGCCCTCACCTCAGGGGCAACTACGATTTATGTACACAACGGCGGAAATTTTGATGTCTCTGTGGTGGGAAACATTCCAACCATGAGTGCCAAAGCCATTGCTGAGTCTGTATCGCGGGCATTATAAGTAACTAAACTATGATTGAACAAACGTTAACCGTCGTGGCCCTTAGTGGCCACGTTGCGCATTTAGAAGCCCAACAAAAACAGGCCTGTGAAGGCTGTAATGGACGTTGTGGCTCACAAGTGTTTAGTAAGTTATTTGGTACCGCCAAAAAAACATTACCTTATAAATTTGAAACACAGTTAGAAATAGGCCAAAAAGTAACTTTGTCATTGGATGATAGCCATGTTGTAAAGCATGCCTTTGCAGTTTACATGCTGCCTTTGTTTTTGAGTTTAATATTCGCTTTAATAGCCAGTGAATTGATATTGTTAGCCGAAGGCTGGCAAATTTTAGCCGCGATATTGGGTGGGATCACCGGCTTTTTAATTGCTAAAACATGGGTGAAATCATTAAGACATGAGATAAAAGTGATAAAAATTCATCCAATTAGCCTCCCTTTAACTCAAATAGATGGTGATTGACGCCAATTAAATGTAAAATTGCGTTTTTATGCCACAGTAACTTGAAAATACACAGCAAGTATTTTCAAGTTATTTAGGCATATGACCTTAGTCCTTTAAAATAGAAGTTTAGAATCCAGTTTATGAAGCATATCCGTAATTTTTCGATCATCGCCCACATTGACCATGGTAAATCGACCCTTTCTGACCGTTTGATCCAAGTTTGTGGTGGTTTAACCGACCGTGAAATGCAGAAGCAAGTTCTGGATTCAATGGATATTGAACGTGAACGTGGCATTACCATCAAGGCACAAAGTGTAACCTTAAATTATAAAGCGAATGATGGTGAAACTTACCAACTTAACTTTATCGACACCCCTGGGCACGTTGACTTTACCTATGAAGTATCGCGTTCGTTAGCGGCTTGTGAAGGGGCACTGCTCGTTGTTGATGCTGGTCAAGGCGTAGAAGCGCAAACATTAGCAAACTGTTACACCGCCATTGAAATGGACTTAGAAGTTATACCGGTACTTAATAAAATTGATTTACCGCAAGCTGATCCATTACGTGTAGCCGAAGAAATTGAAGACATTATTGGTATTGATGCCCTTGATGCGGTGCAATGTAGCGCCAAAACAGGTGTAGGTATTGCTGAAGTACTTGAAATGATCGTTAAAGATGTACCGCCACCAGTTGGTGATAAAGACGCGCCATTACAAGCGCTAATTATCGATTCTTGGTTTGACCCGTACCAAGGCGTTGTATCGCTAGTGCGTATCAAACATGGCGAACTTCGCGCGGGCGACAAAATTAAAATCATGTCAAACGAAAACGTACATACCGCAGATCATGTGGGGATTTTTACGCCTAAACAAACTAACACCGGTGTTTTACGCACTGGTGAAGTAGGCTTTGTTATTGCTGGTATCAAAGAAATACATGGTGCACCGGTGGGTGATACCATTACTCATCAAAAAAATGCGGCACCACTGCGCTTACCTGGTTTTCAAAAAATTAAGCCGCAAGTTTATGCGGGTATGTTCCCAATAGCCTCTGATGATTACGAGTCATTCCGCGATGCCCTTAACAAACTTAGCTTAAACGATGCCTCGTTATTCTTTGAACCAGAAAATTCAACTGCGTTAGGGTTTGGTTTCCGTTGTGGATTCTTGGGCATGTTACACATGGAAATTATCCAAGAGCGTTTAGAGCGTGAATACGACATTGATTTAATCACCACGGCACCAACGGTTATTTACGAGGTGGTAACTAAAGAGGGCACGACGCAAATTGATAACCCGTCTGATCTTCCACCAGTTAACGATATTTTAGAGATACGTGAGCCGGTTGTAGAAGCTAATATTTTAGTTCCACAAGAGTACTTAGGCAGCGTAATCACCTTATGTGTTGATAAGCGCGGTATGCAAACTAAAATGAGTTATCACGGTAAGCAAGTTGCAGTAACGTATGAACTGCCAATGGCTGAAGTGGTAATGGACTTCTTTGATAAGCTAAAATCAACAAGCCGTGGTTTTGCCTCGCTTGATTATAACTTTAAGCATTTCCAAACTTCAGACATGGTACGTGTAGATATACTTATCAATGGCGAGCGTGTGGATGCATTGGCTATCATTGTTCACCGCGACAGCGCACAATCACGTGGTCGACAGCTTGCTGATGCGTTAAAAGAACTTATACCACGTCAAATGTTTGATATTGCGATTCAGGCAGCAATTGGTCAACATGTAATCGCCCGAACAACTGTTAAGCAACTACGTAAAAACGTAATCGCTAAATGTTACGGTGGTGACGTGAGCCGTAAGAAGAAATTACTTCAAAAACAAAAAGATGGTAAAAAGCGAATGAAGCAACTTGGTAACGTTGAAGTGCCTCAAGAAGCGTTCTTAGCCATTTTGAAAGTTGGTAAATAAAAATAAAGGATAATAAATGGCTGGCTACTTTTCAGTTTTATTGGTGTTGTTAACTTTAGGCTCAGGTCTAATATGGTTAGTAGATCACTTAATGTTTGCCCCTAAAAGGCAGGAACGTTTAGCAATTGCTCAAACTTCTGCCGGTGGTCAACTTGATGAAGAAACCGCAGCATTGATTGCGCCTGAGCCAATGATTACTGAAACAGCAAAGTCGATTTTTCCGATGATTGCTGCTATCACTATTTTTAGATCATTTATTTTTGAGCCGTTTCAGATCCCATCGGGTTCAATGATGCCCACCTTATTAGTGGGTGATTTTATTTTAGTGCAAAAGTATTCTTATGGGATTAAAGACCCAGTATGGCGCAGCCAATTAGTGGATGTAAGCGAACCAGAGCGTGGCGATATTGTTGTTTTTAAATACCCGTTAGATGAGAGAGTGGACTATATTAAACGTGCTATAGGTTTACCTGGCGATAAAATTGTTTATCGTGATAAGCGTTTATATATTCAACCAAAATGCGAAGAAGGCGAAGTTCAAAAGGGCGCACTTCTTTGTAATGAATTCAATAAAATTGATTTTAAATTAATTAATGATAATGAATTTAAGCAAGGCCCAATGGATTTAGCGCGTTTAAATGAAGATTTAACCACGACTAACCATGACATTTTAATCAACCCAAAATCGCCTGAACGTAAGGGGCGTTACTACCAGCAATTGGGCACACCTGCGGATGAATGGGTGGTTCCAGCTGATCATTACTTTATGATGGGTGATAATCGCGATAACAGCCAAGATAGTCGCTTTTGGGGCTTTGTACCAAAAGAAAACTTGGTGGGTAAAGCTGTCTTTATATGGATGAGTTTTGAATTTGATAATGGCCCAGATGACATTTTACCAGGATGGGTTCCAACTGGTGTTCGTTTTGAACGCCTAGGTAATATTCAGTAACAATGAAAAAAAATGTAACAGAGTTATACAAAAGAATTGGCTACACATTTGCTGATCAAGGGTTACTTGAGCAAGCAATGACGCATCGCAGCCACAAAGGTCAACATAACGAGCGACTCGAATTTTTGGGTGACTCAATTTTGAGCTTTGTCATTGCCAATGCACTGTACGCTAAATTTCCTAAAGCACGCGAAGGCGATTTAAGCCGCATGCGTTCGACTTTAGTTCGCGGCCAGACGTTAGCTGAATTTGGCCTTGAATTTGAGCTTGGTGATTACCTACGCTTAGGTCCTGGCGAACTAAAAAGTGGTGGTTTTAGACGCGAGTCAACCCTAGCGGATGCAGTTGAAGCTATTATTGGCGCTGTATTTTTAGATTCAGACATAGATCGCTGCGGCGAGCTTATTTTAGCGTGGTATGAATCACGTTTAGATGCTATTTCACCAGGGCTTAACCAAAAAGATCCTAAGACCCTGCTGCAAGAGTATTTGCAAGCTCGTAAGCTATCATTACCAGGCTACACCGTAGTTGATACTAAAGGTCAGGCACACAATCAAACATTCACGGTTGAATGTATCGTTGATGGAATGGATAGCATTATTTCTGTTGGCAGCTCACGGCGTAAAGCCGAACAAAAAGCGGCCGAAAAAGCATTGAAGATACTTAAAAATGAATCTTGATACCTTAATACAGCCTCATGAAGGCGAAATAGACACATTTTGTGGCATGGTTGCGATTGTTGGTCGTCCTAATGTGGGTAAATCAACACTGCTTAATGAAATTATTGAGCAAAAAGTCAGTATTACCTCACGTAAGCCACAAACCACGCGCCACCGTATTATGGGTATTCATACTGAGGGTAAGCACCAAGCTGTGTACGTCGATACCCCAGGCCTGCACGTTGAAGAAAAGCGTGCTATTAACCGTTTAATGAACCGTGCAGCGTCTAGCTCAATTGGTGATGTTGAGCTGATCATTTTTGTGGTTGAAGGCACTCATTGGAATGCCGATGACGACATGGTACTTAACAAAGTAAGCCAAAGTGGCAAGCCGGTATTGTTAGTTATTAACAAAATTGACCAAGTGAAAGATCGCGACCTTGTACTTCCACATATGAAGTTTTTAGGCGATAAGTTTGATTTTGTTGGTATTATGCCCGTATCTGCGACTCAGGGTAAAAACATTAACCTGATCAAAGAAGAAGTGACTAAGCGCTTACCACCGTGCGAATTTTATTTTCCTGATGACTACGTAACTGACCGCTCAATGCGCTTTATGGCGGCTGAAGTTATCCGTGAAAAGCTAATGCGCTTTATGGGTGAAGAGTTACCGTATTCAGTGACTGTGGAAATAGAGCAGTTTAAATGGCAAGAAAACGGTATTTGGCATATTAATGGCCTGATACTAGTTGAGCGTGAAACGCAAAAGCGCATGGTAATTGGTAACAAAGGCGAAAAGCTAAAAGTAATCGGCCGTGAAGCGCGTAAAGACTTAGAGGAAATGCTTGAAAATAAAGTGTTTTTAGAACTGTGGGTTAAAGTTAAATCGGGCTGGGCTGACGATGAGCGTGCCTTAAGAAGCTTAGGTTACGGTGAAGATTAACATTTTATACGCAGCATAATTTATGGACAGCGATTTCTATAAAGCTTATTTATTACATCGGCGTCCATATAGCGACTCGCAAGTAATGCTCGATATGCTAGTAGAAGGCGTTGGCCAGCTTAGAATGCTCGCACGAGTTAGTGGCCGCCAGGCCACTAAATACAAAGCCCAACTCCAACCATTTCAAGCCTTACTCGTCCATTACAATGGCAAATACGATTTAAAGTACATCAATAAATTTGAGCTTCATGGTAATCCGTTATTTTTAACCGGTGATAAGCTTTACTGTGGCTTTTATTTAAATGAATTAACCAACCGAATTGTGCCGATTAATGAACCCATTGATCAGGTTTTTCAACTTTATAAAACTCACCTAGAAAACCTTAATAGCAGGACTGACATGCAAGCAGTGCTTCGCTCTTATGAGTTTCAATTGCTAGAGCTACTAGGCTATGGGGTTGATTTTAGTTTTGATGCGGATGGTGAGCCAATTGATGACACGCAAACGTATAGCTACTTTGCAGAAGTGGGCTTTGCTGTGCAACACGACTCGCGTTCTGGGTTTACTGGTTCACAACTCAATGCCATAGCAAATCATGACTTTAGCCAAGCGGATGTGTTATATATGGCAAAGCAATTAAGTCGTTATTTATTAAAACCATTGTTGGGCAACAAGCCATTAAAAAGTCGTGAATTATTTACGGCCTCTCAATAAACAAATTTCACAGGTACAAAAATGAAAGATATTCTTCTAGGCGTGAACGTAGATCATATTGCAACGCTTCGCCAAGCACGAGGTACTTCTTACCCTGATCCTGTCCATGCAGCCAGTGTTGCAGAGCATGCCGGTGCTGATGGCATTACTATTCATTTACGCGAAGACCGCAGACACATTCAAGACCGCGATGTGTATGTAATGGCTAAAACCATTCAAACACGTATGAACCTTGAAACCGCAGTAACCGATGAAATGATTGCTATTGCACTTGAGGTTAAGCCTGAATATGTATGCTTAGTGCCTGAAAAACGTGAAGAGCTTACTACCGAAGGGGGCTTAGATGTGGCAGGCAATATCGATAAAATAGCCGCTGCGACTAAAACATTAACACAAGCTGGAATTAAAGTATCACTGTTTATTGATGCTGATAAAGCGCAGTTAGATGCAGCAAAAGCGTGTGGTGCACCTTATGTTGAAATTCACACTGGGGCTTACGCAGATGCCACCAACGATGAAGACACCGCCAAAGAGCTCGAGCACATTCGCCAAGGCGTGAAATATGCAGCCAGTATTGGTTTAATTGTCAATGCTGGCCATGGTCTGCATTATCACAATGTAAAACCAATTGCAGCGATGCCAGAGATTTATGAGCTAAACATTGGCCACGCTATTATTGCCCGCGCAGCCATTGACGGTTTAGATAAAGCGGTTCGTGATATGAAACGCTTAATGCTTGAAGCTCGCGCGTAGAGTTATAATTAACGATATTAAAGACGAGCTTATTTATTAGTGATATCAATGTTGGCATCAACAAGTAAGTTTTCAAGCTCGTCTTGCAACTCAAATAACTCGGGCTCAATATTCTCAAGCGTACATTCATTTTTAAGTGATGTTTCGATCGTTTCAGCCAATGTTTTTAATTTTGGTACACCTGTATAGCAGCATGCGCCATGAAATTTATGGATAACGCTAAGTACTTGAGGGCAATCTTCGCTGGTTATTGCTTGATTTAGTAAGTTCAGGGTTTCGGGCACGCTTAGCAGTAACATATTAAGCATTTCATTGGCTAATTCTGCTTTACCGCCTGCACGTTGCAATGCCAGCGTCCAGTCAAGGCGAGTGCTATCAAAAGGAGCAGGGCTATGTTCAAATGTGCTTTTTGACTTATCACGACTCACTGGTAATTGCGGGCTATGATCGCAAATAATTTGGTTTAGCATATCTTCATCGATAGGCTTAGTTAAATAACCTTCAAAACCATCTTTTAATAACTGTTCTTTTTCACTATTAAGTGCATGCGCCGTCACGGCAATAATAGGCGTATCTTCATTCAAAGATGACTCTTTAATGAGTTTACAGGCTGTAATACCATCCATTATAGGCATTTGAATATCCATAAAAATCACATCATATTTATGGCTTTTGCTTAAACTATACGCTTGTGACCCATTATGTGCGGTATCAATTAATTCAACTTGCTCGTTGAGTAGGGTGTAAATTAATTTTAAATTAGCGTCATTATCATCCACCACTAACACTTTTAGTGGCAGCAGGGTTTGTTCATGCTGTTCTATATTATGTGCCGGGTGGTCGAGTCGATAAGGCGCAGCTAATAGCTCACATAGCTTTCGGTGATTAAGAGGTTTACTCAAACAGGCGTCAGCGCCGCTGCCGATGAAGGCTTCGCGCATGTTGTGCGATACGGTATTAAGCATTAAATATAAATAATCGGTTGATTCTCTAACCGCTTTTACATAGCTTTTTAAACGCTGCATATCGTCAACTGATGCCATGTGACCAATAAGACAAATATCAAAATTGATCTCTGAATTTTTTATGCACTCTAAAAATTCGGTTTCGTTATAGCAAGGAGTGACACTGACTTTCCACTCTTGTAATAATGAGGCAACAGCATGATGGGTATGCTTATGCGGCTCTAAATAAAGAACACGTTTACCAATTAATGACTGGGTAGGCAAATCGTTGATAAATACATGATTTGGTAATCTAAATACACCATTAAAGGTAAAACAAGTTCCGCTACCAGGGGCTGAATTTAAGGTAATACGGCCGCTCATTGCTTCAACGATATGTTTAGTAATAATAAGCCCTAAGCCGGTACCGCCAAATTTGCGGGTAATACTGGAGTCGGCTTGACCAAAGGCGGTGAATAGTGCGTCTTGTTTATCTGCTGGAATACCTACCCCAGTATCTGCGACTGACACCAAGACAGAGGTGCGCTCTTCATCAAGCAAACGATGGCTAATATCAACTTTTATCGCGCCTTTTTCAGTAAATTTAATCGCGTTACTTAACAAGTTAATCAGCACTTGTTTAAACCGTGTGGGGTCGCCGGTTAAGTGGTCGGGCACCTGAGGATTAATATAAATAGAAAGCTCAAGTTGTTTGTCGTGTGCGCTAGGTGCTAGTAATGTCATAACTTCGTTTACGCTATCGCGCAGTTGAAACTGAATAGACTCAAGCTCCATGGCTCCGGCTTCTAACTTGGAGAAATCTAATATGTCGCTAATAATAGTCATTAAGCTGTTAGCCGAAAGCTCTATGGTATCAAGGTAATCTTTTTGGTTTTTATTCAGAGGCGTTTTATAAAGCTGGCGGGTAAATCCAATAACCCCGTTAAGTGGGGTGCGTAACTCATGACTCATTTTAGCTAAAAAGTCAGATTTAACACGGTTAGCATCCTGCGCTTCTTTTTTAGCCATGGTGAGCTGGATATTTTGTGTTTCGTATTGTTCAAGCGTTTCGCGGTAATCGCTGGTTGCCTGATCAATATTTTTTTGCATTTCATCTTTTTGCATCACCATAGAATGCGAGATGGTATTGAGCCCCTCACGTAATAACTCAAACTCGCCATTCATGGGTTCAGTTAATCCGGTTTGTCTTTTACCTTCAATCAACCTGTCGGTAGCAAGTACTAACTTATTAAGCGGGGTCATAAACATCCGACTAAGTCTTAGCGCTAAAATAGCGGCTAATACTAAGGCGAGAATAATAATAATACCGCTGACCAATAATGCACGTTGTTGGCCAATAACAGCTTTATCGCGGTTAAGCTGAATCACAACGGTGCCCAACGAGGTTTGGAACTCAGAAGTATTCCAGTCGCTATTGGGGGTTGTATGGTTAATGATAGGGGTGAAAAAGGTTACTAAGTCTTCACTTTGCTGAACATAGGTGGCTTTAAAGCCATTTAATTGCGTTTGCTCAATTAAAGTGTCGAATGAGCGATGATAATTACTGGTTATAATAAGTTGGTTGTTATCATTAAAGATGGCAATCGATTTAATCGAAGGGGAGTGTTTGTTGTGTGTATAGCGAATGATGCGATTAAGCAGTTTTTTATTTTTTTCCAGTAAAGGTTGTTCAAGTGCAATAGCCAGAGGTTCAGCAATCGTTGTGCCTTGTTGATATAAAATTTCATCAAGCTCAATGTAACGATTTATTGTAAAATAACCACCTAGTAATAGCCCGATGATCACTGTGGGGATCAGGGTGAGTGTTAAAACAGAATCGCGCAAGCCTAGTTTGGTCATAATCTGAGCATTATTATCATTTTTATTGAATGTGAGTATATACATACTCATAGTTATTCTCAAAGTATCTAGGTAGAGACGTGATTCATCAACCTTTTAAGGTAATGCCTAATGGCACAAATATTTAAAGCAAATAAAAAACCACTTCAACAGCAATCACTTGAACTTGATATAACGGCAATGGATCACCACGGACGTGGTATTGCTAAGCATAATAATAAAGTGTGTTTTGTCAGTGGGGCATTACCTGGTGAGCGAGTAAAAGCCAAGTTAGTTGATGATAAAGCACGTTACAGCCAAGCTGACACGCTTAAAATACTCAAAGCCAGTGAATATCGCACTACACCCATTTGTGAACACTACAGCCAATGCGGTGGTTGTCAGTTACAGCATTTAGATGCCACACAACAAGTCGTTGAAAAGCAAGCAGCAGTAAATCAATTATTTGCCAAATTTGCAAAATTAACCGATTTAAACTGGCAAGCTCCGCTGCTAAGCCAAGCAACGCATTACCGACGTAGTGCCCGCATTGCCGTAATGTTCGACAAAGCAGCAAAAAAAATGCGGGTAGGCTATAGAGCACGTGGCTCTAAAAGTATTGTTAGCATTAATCATTGCCCAGTATTAAGTGACGTATTTGCAGAGGTATTTAACGTATTTGATAACATAATTAATCATAATAAGGCGCTGCACAGTATAAGTCATTTGCAGTTATGCGCTGCAGATGAGCAACACTTTATTGTTATTCGTCATACAAAAGCCATTTCGCCCACAGATAAAGCGTTTGTTGAGCAAAGTGTCTCGGCATATCATTGGCAATTAGTGTGGCAAAGTGATAGCGATACCATTGATCATGCCCATTTAGCGATGCCATTTTATAAGCTTGATCAGTTAGATATAAAATTTGAATTTGGACTAAATAACTTTATTCAGGTCAATGCGAGTGTAAATCAGGCAATGTTAATTCAAGCGGCGAGTTGGTTAGCATTACAAGGTGATGAAAATGTACTGGATTTATTTTGTGGTATTGGTAACTTCTCTTTAGTGTTAGCAAAGCAGGCTAAAACAGTAACAGGAATTGAAGGCGTTACTTCGGCGGTTGCATTAGCGACGCAAAATGCGCACACTAACTCTATTACAAATACCCAATTTCATTGTTTTGATTTAACCACGAGTATTAAAAAAGCGCCGTGGTTTAATAAAGAGTTAGATATTTTAGTACTCGACCCCTCTCGCACTGGTGCTATGGCAGTTTTAGAGCAGCTTCCATTAACGCAGTTTAAAGCGATTTTATATGTCTCTTGCGACCCTGTTACCTTAGCCCGTGACAGCGCTATTATTTCGCAAGCCGGCTTTGAACTTAATAAAATAGGGCTAATGAATATGTTCCCTCATACGGGGCATATCGAAACTATGGCGTTATTTCAACGGAGGTAAAGCGCATTATGGTAGCGACACGTCAATCTCATCAACATGACAAAGCGGGTGATTTTTTTTCACGCGTAGAATCTCTTGATTTGTCTCAGGAAAAAATTAGCTTACTCAATAAAGCGCAGCAACTTTGCCAAACTTGTGATAACAGCGAACGCCAAAATACCGCCATAGAGATGGTGGAGATTTTGGTTGAGCTAAATTTAGATGCTGACTCGTTAGCCACCGCCTATTTAACCCCTTATTATTTAAATGATGTAGTGAGCATTGACGCTGTCGAAGAGCATTTAGGAAATCATGTTGCGGTGTTATTAACGGGTGTGTCGCAAATGGCCACCATAAGTACGTTAGCTCATCAAGGCAATGGTACCGTGCAGGTCGATAATATTCGCCGTATGTTGCTTGCTATGGTGGAAGATGTGCGTGCCGTGGTGATTAAATTAGCCGAACAGGTGTGCCATTTACGCAACGTAAAAGACGCCGCTGAAGAAGAACGAGTGATTGCAGCCAAAGAGACTGCGGATATATTTGCACCGCTTGCTAATCGCCTTGGTATTGGCCAATTAAAGTGGGAGCTAGAGGATTTAGCTTTTCGCTATTTACACCCAGATATTTATAAAAATATAGCTAAACAACTTGATGATAAGCGCCTTGCCCGTGAAGCGTATATGGCTGATATGGTTGAGCAAGTAAAACAGCGCCTACATGAAGCGGGTATTAAAGCCGAGGTATACGGCAGGCCAAAACATATCTACAGCATTTATAAAAAAATGGCGAAAAAGAACTACGAGTTTGATCAGCTGTTTGACATACGCGCGATGCGAATTGTGGTTGAGCGCCTGCAAGATTGCTACGGTGCCCTAGGCATAGTGCACACTAATTGGCGCCATTTAAATAAAGAATTTGACGATTACGTTGCGACCCCAAAACAAAATGGCTATCAATCTATTCATACCGTAGTATTTGGCCCCGAAGGTAAAACTGTTGAGATTCAGATCCGAACGCACGACATGCATCAAGATGCAGAGCTGGGCGTTGCCGCACATTGGATGTACAAAGAAGGTGCGTTACCAGGGCGTGGTTCAGGCTATGAGCAAAAAATTAGCTGGTTGCGTAAGTTACTGCAATGGCAAGAAGAAGTGGTTGATGGCAGCGATTTAGCGCAAGAGCTTAAAAACCAAGTGGTTGAAGACCGCGTCTATGTGTTTACTCCACGTGGAGATATTTTTGACTTACCGCTAGGGGCAACGCCTCTTGATTTTGCTTACTACATTCACTCCAATGTAGGGCATCGGTGTATTGGTGCAAAAATATTTGGCAAAATAGTGCCGTTTACTCATCAATTAAGTACCGGCGATCAGGTTGAAATACTGACCCAAAAGCAGCCAAATCCAAGTCGTGATTGGCTAAATCCGTCGTTAGGTTACATTAAGTCTTCTCGCGCTAGAGCCAAAATCCACCATTGGTTTAAACAGCTCGACCGCGATAAAAATTTAAGCGCGGGTAAAGAAATCCTTGATAACGAATTACAAAAGTTAGAGTTAACTTACAAAGATTTAGACCCAGCGATAAAGCGCTTTAACTTTAGAGAGCTTGATGACTTAATGGTCGCCATTGGTGCAGGCGATATTCGCCTTAACCAAATGCTCAACTTTATTACCGATAGAACGGAGCACGAGCCGGTTATTCGCTTTAAATCGCCCAGTAAAGTGACTGGCGATAAAAACGGTATTGTGGTTGATGGAGTAGGCAGTTTAATGAGCCATGTTGCTCGCTGTTGCCGCCCTGTACCTGGGGATGAAATTATTGGGTATATTACCCAAGGCCGTGGCATTGCCGTGCATCGTGAGGATTGTGACTCGTTTAGTAATTTAAAAAACAAGCACCCAGAGCGCGTTATTTCAGTAAGTTGGTCAGATGATATTAGCAGCTCCTACGCGTTAACTATTCGTATTGAAGCCAGCGATCGGTCTGGTTTAATTCGTGATATTAGTTCTGCTTTGGCGAATGAAAAAGTCAATGTGCTCAATATGAATGTCAACACGGTTGATAGCACTCAAACGGCTATTTTTGTGATGCAAATAGAAGTGCATGACTTACAAGGCACAAATAAAGTGCTTTCTAAGTTACACCAGATAGAAGGGGTGCACAGTGCAAAACGAGGGCAGTAATCAGGCTAATAATGAGGCTATAAGCCAACTGCTGGAAATAATGCAAACACTGAGAAACCCTGAGGGCGGATGCCCTTGGGATCTCAAGCAAACGTTTGCGTCAATCGTGCCGCATACTCTTGAAGAAGCCTATGAAGTGGCTGATTGTATTGAAACGAATAATTTAAGCGATTTAAAAAATGAGTTAGGCGACTTACTTTTTCAAATCGTGTTTTATGCGCAACTAGCACAAGAGCAGCAATTATTTAATTTTAACGATGTAGTGGCACAGTTAAATGAAAAGTTGGTGCGTCGTCATCCGCATGTATTTTCAGCGCAAGACACACCTAAAACCGATGCCGAATTAGCTGCGCAGTGGCAAGCAATAAAAGCACAAGAGCGTGCGGCTAAACCCCAAGGCCAAAGCTCAGTACTTTGGCAAGATATACCAAACAGTTTACCTAGCTTAACAAAAGCTAAAAAAATTCAGCAACGGGTCGCTGCGTTAGGGTTTGATTGGCCGACTTATCACGGTGCTATTGATAAAGTGAGTGAAGAGGTTGAAGAAGTGAAAGAAGCCTTAGCTCATGACCCATACTCAGATCATACAGCAGAAGAGCTAGGTGATTTGCTGTTTGCTACTGTTAATGTAGCGCGCCATGTTAAACGCGACCCCGAACAACTGCTTCGCAGTGCCAACGATAAGTTTTCTGCACGGTTTGAAAAGGTACAAAACTACTTAATTGCACAGGGTAAATGTATTGATTCTGCGTCTTTAGAGGAAATGGATGCAGCATGGGATGCGATAAAAAAACTAAATAAATAGGGACATAAAAAATGTTTGTTTTTTGTGCACAGATTTACCAATTTTAGCTGGATTGCTTAGCTATGTTTTGGTACAATTTCGCCCCGTCTTGTTTATATTCCAAAATCACTTGTTTGGGTATTATATTCCTTTTAATTCCTGATATTCTAGGGTTCGCATGAGTACAAAATTTATCTTCGTTACTGGCGGAGTTGTTTCTTCGTTGGGTAAAGGTATTGCAGCAGCATCGTTGGCCGCTATTTTAGAGGCCCGTGGCTTAGATGTTACCATTTTAAAGCTGGATCCTTACATCAACGTTGACCCAGGCACAATGAGCCCAATTCAACACGGTGAAGTATACGTTACCGAAGACGGCGCAGAAACGGACCTTGATTTAGGTCACTACGAACGTTTTATTCGCACCAAAATGACCAGCCGTAATAACTTTACGCAAGGGCGCGTATATGAAGATGTACTACGTCGTGAAAGACGTGGCGAATATCTTGGCGCAACAATTCAGGTTATTCCTCATATCACTAATGATATTAAGCAACGTGTTTATGATGGCGCAGAAGGCCATGATATAGCAATCGTTGAAATTGGTGGTACGGTAGGTGATATTGAGTCACAACCATTTATCGAAGCTATTCGTCAAATGGGCACAGAGATTGGTCGTGAACGTGCGCTATTTATTCACTTAACGCTAGTGCCATTCTTAGGCCCTGCCGGTGAAGTGAAAACAAAACCAACTCAGCACTCAGTTAAAGAGTTACGCTCAGTCGGTATTCAACCAGATATTCTTATTTGTCGCTCAGATCGTAAGCTGCCAAATAACGAGCGTGCAAAAATTGCATTGTTCACAAACGTTGAAGAAAAAGCCGTTATTTCACTGCCTGATGTAGACAGTATTTATAAAATCCCTGCGTTATTAAAGTCGCAAGAGTTAGACAACTTTGTATGTCGTCGTTTCCATTTAGACGCGCCTGAGGCTGATTTAGCTGAGTGGGAACAAGTATTGTATCAAGAGTCTAACCCAACGGGTGAAGTGACAATTGGTATGGTTGGTAAATACATTGAATTACCGGATGCATACAAATCAGTAAACGAAGCATTAAAACATGCGGGACTAAAAAATCGTTTAACTATTAATATTCAATACGTTGATTCACAAGACTTAGAAACTAAAGGAACGGATATTCTTTCTCGCTTAGATGCTATTTTAGTGCCAGGTGGTTTTGGTGGTCGTGGTGTTGAAGGTAAGATTTTAGCGGCTAAATATGCTCGTGAAAACAAAGTGCCTTACTTAGGTATTTGTTTAGGTATGCAGGTTGCGCTTATTGAATACGCACGAAATGTTGCCGGTTTAGTTGATGCAAACTCAACGGAATTTAATGCAAACTCAGAGGCTCCAGTGGTTGGTTTAATCACTGAGTGGCTAGACGCTGAGGGTAACGTAGAAGTACGTGATGAAAAGTCTGATTTAGGTGGCACAATGCGTTTAGGCGCACAAAAATGCCATTTAACGCCTGGTTCTAAAGTACACGAAGTGTATGGCAGCGACGAAATTGTTGAACGTCACCGTCACCGTTACGAAGTTAATAACAACTTCGTTGCACAGCTTGAACAAGCAGGTTTAAGCTTTACTGGTTTATCTGAAGATAAAAAGCTAGTAGAGATTATTGAAAATAAAGATCACCCTTGGTTTATTGCAGCGCAATTCCACCCGGAATTCACTTCAACGCCACGCGATGGTCATCCGCTATTTGAAGGGTTTGTAGCTGCGGCTCATACCTACCAAAAAGCGTCTTCGTAATTTAAAAAAGGCTGTGCATATTGCGCGGCCTTTTTTGTTTCTAAGGCTGGCCTAGGTTAGCCGTACTCACCATTTTGGGAATATAGAGGAATCAAGATGTCAGAAATCGTAAAAGTAATCGGTCGTGAAATTATGGACTCGCGTGGTAACCCAACTGTAGAAGCTGAGGTATATTTAGCTGATGGTTCATGGGGCCGTGCTGCTGCACCATCAGGTGCATCTACAGGAACTCGCGAAGCATTAGAATTACGTGATGGTGATAAAACTCGTTATTTAGGTAAAGGCGTATTAAAAGCGGTAGGTTTCATTAATAATGAAATTGCAGCGGCTTTAAAAGGTCAAAATGCACTTGCTCAAAGTGATGTAGACCAAGTAATGCTTGATTTAGATGGTACTGAAAATAAAGAAAAACTAGGTGCTAATGCTATTTTAGCGGTTTCACTTGCTAACGCAAAAGCGGCTGCACAATCTAAAAAAGTAGAGCTATACGAGCACATTGCTGACTTAAATGGCACGCCAGGTGTTTACTCTATGCCACTACCAATGATGAACATCATCAACGGCGGTGAGCACGCTGATAACTCAGTAGATATTCAAGAATTTATGGTTCAGCCAGTTGGTGCTGCTAATTTCCGTGAAGCATTGCGTATGGGTGCTGAAGTATTTCACAGCCTTGCAAAAGTGCTTAAAGCGGATGGTCATTCAACAGCTGTTGGTGACGAAGGCGGTTTTGCACCAAACCTTGCCTCTAACGAAGCAGCACTTGCAGCAATTAAAGTGGCTGTTGCAAATGCCGGTTATGAGCTTGGTAAAGATATTACCCTTGCACTTGATTGTGCTGCCTCTGAGTTTTATGACAAAGAAGCAAATATCTACGACCTTAAAGGTGAAGGTAAAAAGTTTACCTCTGAAGAGTTTAACTACTTCTTAAAAGACTTAACTGAGCAATACCCAATTGTATCAATTGAAGATGGCTTAGATGAGTCTGATTGGGATGGCTTTGCTCATCAAACTAAACTAATGGGCGATAAAGTTCAATTAGTGGGTGATGACTTATTCGTAACCAATACTAAGATTTTAAAACGTGGTATCGACAATGGTATTGCTAACTCAATCTTAATTAAATTTAACCAAATTGGTTCACTAACAGAAACGTTAGCGGCAATCAAAATGGCGAAAGATGCTGGTTTTACAGTGGTTATTTCTCATCGCTCTGGTGAAACTGAAGATGCAACCATTGCTGATTTAGCGGTAGGTACAGCTGCAGGCCAGATCAAAACAGGTTCATTAAGCCGTTCAGACCGTGTTGCTAAGTACAACCAATTGCTTCGTATTGAAGAGCAATTAGGCGCTAAAGCACCGTACAATGGTTTAAAAGAAGTTAAAGGCCAGTAATTCTTTAATTTGTTTAAAATTATAAAAAATCCTCGCTTATGCGGGGATTTTTAATCATAAATGCAAATATAACAGGTGGGTGGTTTATTGTTTGTAAATTTATTGTTACTTTAGGGGCGTATTAAAAATAACAATAAAATGATTATGAAAAATAACTATGTTACTCACCTCATAAATGCCAAATATCATGGCACGCTTCCTCCAAAACAAGAAATAGTGTCTTTTGCGCTAACAGCTCCTGAATTTGTTCACTATTGGTTATGTCATGCGGTTTCATCATCAACTTCTTCTCAGGAGCTAGCCATTGTTTTATGCTTAGCTAAGTATCATAAAATTGAAGCTCTTAAGGTTTTATCTCACTTTTGGCCAATCCGAACTGCTGCTCCGCAAGTAACAATTAACTTTGAAAAACATATATCGGGCCTTCCTAAGACTATACAGCAGGGTATTGAAACCGATTTAATAGGGTTGTGGAGTAGCTTAATTATGCCATTGAATATTCAATCCTCTGAACAATCATTACCTGTGACAACATTAGAAACGCAACTAACGAATGAATTAGCGCAGGAGATTATAAAGCTTGCTAATAATAATTTAAATTTAGCTGGGGTGTATGCTGAAAACTCTACAAGACAAAAAGTTATAGACATCAGAGACAATGAGCAGCTTATAACACAATTACCAGTCGATAATATTTTAATAGCTATATTACAGCGCATCATATGTTCAGACTACTATGCTGACTTAGTATATGCTGAGCCTATGATTATTTATCGTTATACTCAAGGTCAGCAATACAAATGGCACTATGATTTTATTACACCTTCAAATGAAAATGCTAAAAAAGAACTTAATTTTTTTGGTCAAAGACAGCGAACACGTATTATAAATTTAAATGACGGATTTGAAGGTGGCGAAACCGCTTTTAAAGACTGGAATGTAAGTGTTAAAGCCAAGCAAGGACAAGTAATTAAATTTAATAATATGATTGGTAATCAGGTAGATAAAAACTCAGTACATAGTGGAAAACCCGTATTATTAGGTGAAAAGTGGATTTGTACGCTTTGGATGCGAGAAAAACCTTTTTGGTTACGCGAATCTATTTGGTGCAAAAATTAATACCGACAAATAATTACAACTGAAACTGCTGTTTTAATATCTCTTTTGTAAAACTGGTTTTCAAATAAAAGCCACGGGGCAGGGTTTGTATAATTTGCCCGTTGGGGCCTATGGCATCGGTAACTACTTTGCTATTAGCGGCTTTTGGCCGTATTTGCATGGCGTCGCCTAAATGACCTGATATTTCATCTACCCGACCAAGCGCTATAAGCTCCATTTGCTCTTCCCAGTCTCGCTGTAATTGCGCATCTTGCGCAGGGGAGGGTTGCCACAAAAAGCCACTGCCTATGGTTCTATCAAACGGGGCGATATCGCGCTCACTTAAAATAGGTAACCATAAAACATGATTCAACTTTTTACGTACGCTACTTGTGTGCCAGGTCATGCCAGTTACATTCATTAACGGGGTGACCGACACAAAGGTAGTTTCTAGCGGTTTGCCTTTATATGAAATGGGCAATGTTTTGAGCTCTATGCCTAAATCCTCAAAGTCGGGTAGCGGTTTTGACCCAGCACTTGCGCCTAATACATACTCAATCAGTTGACCTGTCCAGCCTTTTTCACGCAATAAATCATCTGGCGTTTTAAAGTGGTACTGCTGTGCGAGTTGTCCTAGTGTGAGTCCTGCAATAGCATCGACACGTTGCATTAATTGATTGATTGAATGAGGTTTTAAAGGTTGCATACTGTTTATTATAGTTGAATAAATACCAACGCCATGATAGCAAATTAGTGTGTTAGTGGATATCTTTAGCGGTTGGTTGAATTTTGTTCGTGCCGTGTGTGGTGCAATTTTATGCACTGTTTTAAAACGCCAAGCTTAACTAAGTAACTGAACTGCATTGTTTTTTTTGTTTTTAGTGTTCAGTTTTAATTAAGGTCTATAAATGTTGTAAGGATAAATACAGATGTATAAACATGTTTATCCACAGATTCTGTGGAGAACATCACCTTTTAGATCTTGTATTGTGGATTTGTTTGCTAAATGAGCGTGTTTTACAAAAGTTATGCACAAGCTGTGAGTAACCAGCACAAACAGTGTGGTTTTTATGTATTTATACATGGCAGTGTTGTTTGTTATTCACATGCAATGGATTTCGCTATTAATTTGCCTTAACCGAGGACGTTAACGGGGCTTGTACGTAATAGTATTTGCCGTATTGCAGCTAATGTGGAACAATCATAAAAAATCGACTTACAAATGAGGCACTAAGGTGATTGATGCCGAAGGTTTTCGTGCCAATGTCGGAATTGTAATTTGCAATAATCAGGGGCAAGTGTTTTGGGCCAGACGCTATGGTCAACATTCTTGGCAATTTCCCCAAGGCGGTGTTGATGATGGTGAAACACCAGAACAAACTATGTACCGTGAATTACACGAAGAAGTAGGTTTGCGACCAGAAGATGTAGAAATAGTTGCAAGCTCAAAACATTGGTTACGCTATAAATTACCCAAACGATTAATCCGCCGCGACTCAAGTCCGGTGTGTATTGGGCAAAAACAAAAATGGTTTTTACTGAAGTTACGCTGTAAAGATGAAGATGTAAATTTACTAAAAACGCACCATCCTGAATTTGATGATTGGCGGTGGGTGAGTTATTGGTATCCAGTAAGGCAGGTAGTATCGTTTAAACGGGATGTTTATCGACGTGTTATGAAAGAGTTTGCTCCTTTTGCTATGCCCTTCAATAAGCGAGAGCAACAAAAAGACAATTGGCGAAGCAAAAGGTAGTTTTACATAAAAAGGAGCAGTGTATGCTGGCAACACTTAGATCGATAGCTGAGTCTGTTTCGCAACAAGCGAATTTAGACGATGCGTTAGTGTGCTTTGTGAAAATGGTAAAAGATGCCATGAATACCCAGTGCTGCTCCATTTATTTTGCCGATTACAGTCAAGATAACTTTGTACTGATGGCCAGCGAAGGGTTAAACCCCGATGCGGTGGGTAAATTTAGAATTGGCTTTACTGAAGGACTTGTTGGGCTAGTTGCTCAGCGCGAAGAGGCGATTAACATTGCGTTTGCTAAATCGCATCCTCGCTTTAAACTCTCTCCAGAAGTCAACGAAGAAGGCTACAACGCTTTTTTGTCTGTGCCTGTTGTTCATCAAAAAAAGGTATTAGGCGTTATTGTTGTGCAACAGAAAATGGCTCGAGTATTTTCTCAAGATGAAGAGTCGTTTTTAATTACGCTCTCAGCGCAGTTAGCTTCACAGCTTGCGCATGCCGAAATAAAAGAAGTATTGCGCCAAGATGAGTCGTCTCATCAAACATCGGTTTTAAAAGGGGTGTCTAGTGCGCCAGGCATTAGTATTGGTAAAGCCTTTGTTGTTATTCCTAAACTTAATTTTAAGTCCATAGAGCTTACTAAAAATAGTGATGTGAATGAACAACGCCGTTTATTCACGCAAGCGGTTGCTGCAACGCGCAAAGAATTTAGCACTTTATCGATGACATTAAGCGATACCATACCGCAAGAGGCGTTGGCGGTGTTTGATGTGTATCAGCAATTATTGGATGCTAAAAGTTTAGGTCATAATGTAGAGGCTCAATTACAAGAAGGTTGGTGTGCAAAAAGTGCATTAAAAATTGTGATTGAACGTTTAGTTGCACAGTTTAATGAAATGCAAGACCCTTACATTAAAGAGCGTGCGGTTGATGTTAAAGACATTGGCTTACGGGTGCTTCATCATTTAGTGAATACCGAGCATGCAATAAAAGACTACCCTGAAAACACAATCCTCATCGCTCACACATTAACGCCAGCTATGTTAGCTGAGGTACCCAATGAGCGTTTAGCGGGGGTTGTGAGCATTAATGGTTCAGCCAATAGCCATGCCTCTATTTTAACGCGAGCAATGGGGGTGCCTGCAATTTGGGGTATTGAAGATTTACCGCTATTGCAGTTTGATAACAAAGAAATGATTTTAGATGCTTTTGCTGGGCGTTTATATATTTCGCCTTCGCAAATGCTTATTGATGAGTATACAGAATTACAACACCAAGATAACTTACTCAACAATCGTTTTTTAGAAGAGCAATCACTGCCTGCAATTACCTTGGATGGGGAGCATATTAGTTTGTTACTTAATGCAGGGCTTGAGCTTAATACGCAACAAAATAGCGCCCATATTTGTGATGGTGTTGGTCTTTACAGAACCGAAGCATGGTTTATGCAAAAGGGACAGTTTCCTTCGCAGCAAGAACAAGAAAACTGGTATCGAGAAGTACTTAGTAGCTATTACCCTAACCCCGTTGTTATGCGAACGTTAGACATTGGTGGCGACAAAGTTTTAGATTATTTTAATATCACTGAAGAAAACCCGTTTTTAGGATGGCGTGGTATTAGAATTAGCCTAGATCATCCTGAGCTTTTTTTAGATCAGCTCAAAGCCATGCTCAAAGCGAATATTGGTTTAGGTAATTTAAAAATAATGCTGCCTATGATCAGTGGCACTGATGAAGTTGAAGAGTCGCTGGCATTGTATAACCAAGCCTATTATGAGTTAAGCGAAACATTTCCTGAGCAATTAATAGAAAAGCCAGATATTGGCATTATGCTTGAGGTACCTTCAAGTGTATTTATGCTGCCAGAGTGGTCTAGAAAAGTCGATTTTTGCTCAGTGGGTAGTAACGATTTAACTCAGTATTTATTAGCGGTAGATAGAGCAAATGCCCGTGTGGCCGATTTATTCAATCCTTATCATCCAGCTGTGTTACGTGTATTAAATAATATTGCCAGCGAATGTGAGCACTATGAATTGCCCTTTAGTTTATGTGGTGAGCTTGGCGGCGATCCCGAGGGAGCAATATTACTTATTGCCATGGGCTATAGACGTTTAAGTATGAACTTATCGTCGTTAAATAAAGTGAAATGGGTGCTTAGGCGCTTAAATGTTAGTGACATGGAACAATTACTGAGCGAGTGTTTAGCACAGCCCAATGCTAAACAAGTGTTGCGTTTAACCCGTAATTTTATGATAGAGCATCAGCTAGGTAATTTATTTTATACACCTAAATGATAGAGCTGTTATTGTTTATATAATCAATTAAAATATACATATTCTTAAATGTATTAGAGATAACTATGTATGAACTAGGACTTCTAGTTGCAAGTTGTGCGTTATTAGGTTGCATTGTTGGTTTTTTAGCAGGACTTCTAGGCATAGGCGGTGGTTTAATCATTGTGCCGGTGCTAACGAGCTTGTTACTGGGTTTTAATGTGGCCGCTGCCGATCATGTATTAGTTATCGCTATTGCGACATCTTTAGCCTCTATTTTATTTACCTCGACTTCTTCAGCGTTAGCTCATCATAAAAATGATAATGTGCCTTGGAAAATTGCCCCTTGGGTAATGTCGGGTGTGGCCATTGGCGCCTTGATTAGCGGCTTTGCTGCCAGCTTTATACCTGAGAAAATGTTACGAACCGTGTTTGCGGTGAGTGTGGTTTTTATTGCTATGAGAATGGTGCTTTCTGCCCGTAATAAAGTGAGCGTAGGTCACCCGATGCCTGCAGGCCCCGTGCTAGGAAGTATTAGTGCGATAATGGGGGCACTATCTGGGTTGATTGGGATTGGCGGTGGCGCACTACTTGTGCCTATGTTGCACTATTTTTCGGTTGATATTAAAAAGGCAATTGGTTGCGCTGCTGCATGTGGTATTGTAATTGCCTTTTTTGGCTCTATTGGTTATGTCAGCGCCGGTTGGCAAGTAACTGACTTAGCGCATGGTTTTATGGGATTTGTTTATTTACCTGCATTGTTAGGGATTGTTGTTACCTCATGGTTTATAGCGCCAATAGGCGCCAAAGCAACGCATTACTTACCTGTGAATACAATTAAGAAAGTTTTCGCGATGTTACTTGTTATCATCGCTATTAAAATGGTTTTTAGCTAAAGGTTTATTTTTATGGCACTGGAGTTTCCTCAAATTGATCCAATAATTTTTTCTATTGGGCCACTTAGCGTTCGTTGGTATGGATTAATGTACTTAATTGGTTTTGCGTTTGCGATGTGGTTTGCTAATCGTCAAGCTAATAAGTCCGGTTCAGGTTGGACTAAAGACGAAGTCAGCGATTTACTCTTTTACGGCATGCTGGGCGTTATATTAGGTGGGCGTATTGGTTATGTTCTGTTTTATCAGTTTAGCTATTTTATCGAAAACCCCTTATATTTGTTTAGAATAGACCAAGGTGGCATGTCGTTTCATGGTGGAACACTGGGGGTGATCACTGCAATTGCTATTTTTGCTTACAAGCGTAAAAAATCGTTATTACAAGTCGGTGATTTTGTAGCACCTTTAGTGCCTGTTGGTTTACTGGCTGGGCGTATAGGTAACTTTATTAACGGCGAATTATGGGGGCGTACCACTGATGTTCCGTGGGCAATGGTGTTTCCAACTGGAGGCCCGCTTGCACGCCACCCTTCACAACTTTACGAAGCTTTTTTTGAAGGGCTTGTATTGTTTGTCATATTATTGTGGTTTATTAAGCGTCCACGTCCTGCGGGAAGTGTGTCGGGTTTGTTTTTACTGGGTTACGGCGTATTTAGATTTTGTATTGAATATTTTCGCCAACCAGATGCGCAATTGGGGCTATTTGCCGACTTTATCTCTATGGGGCAAATTCTATCGTTACCAATGATAATTGGCGGGTTAGGCTTACTTATTTGGGCCTATAAACAACCACAATCAAAAACAGCGGCAAAAGCTTAAAAGAAGAAGTTAGATGAAACAATATTTAGAATTATGTCAGCGCATTGTTGACCAAGGACAATGGGTTGAAAACAAGCGTACCGGTACACGTTGTTTAACGGTTATAAACGCTGATTTAGAATACGATGTGGCTAATAATCAGTTCCCAATGATCACCACGCGAAAAAGCTATTACAAAGCGGCTATTGCTGAATTATTAGGTTATTTAAGAGGCTATGACAGTGCTGAGCAGTTTCGTAGCATAGGCTGTAAAACTTGGGATGCCAACGCCAATGAAAATAGTGCCTGGCTCAATAATCCTAATCGTAAAGGTGAGGATGATATGGGGCGCGTTTATGGCGTGCAAGGACGAGGCTGGCAACGCCCTGATGGTTCAACACTGGATCAACTTGCAAAGGTCATCAATAATTTAAAAAATGGCATTGATGATCGCGGTGAAATTATTACCTTTTATAATCCAGGTGAGTTTGAGCTTGGCTGCTTGCGCCCATGTATGCATACGCATACCTTTTCATTACTAGGCGATACCCTGTATTTAACCTCGTACCAACGAAGTTGTGATGTACCGCTAGGGCTAAACTTTAATCAAATTCAATGTTTTGTTTTATTGGCACTGGTTGCACAAATTACTGGCCACAAAGCAGGTAAGGCATATCATAAAATCACCAATGCCCACATTTACGAAAATCAGCTAGATTTAATGCGAGATGTGCAATTAAAGCGCGAGCCATTTGCTTCTCCTCAATTAAAAATTAATCCAGAGATTAAGTCACTCGAAGATATAGAAACATGGGTAACACGTGATGATTTTGAGGTGGTTGGTTATCAATGCCACGAGGCTATTCAATACCCATTTTCAGTTTAAAAAATAAGGAGAGCATAATGAAAGCAGTGATCCCCGTAGCCGGCCTTGGAACACGTATGTTACCGGCAACTAAAGCAATTCCAAAAGAAATGCTGCCCGTTGTAGACCGTCCACTCATTCAATACGTTGTTAGCGAAGCGGTTGCCGCTGGTATTAAAGAGATAGTGCTAGTAACGCATTCGAGTAAAAACTCGATTGAAAATCATTTTGATACCAGCTTTGAACTAGAGGCAACGTTAGAGAAACGTGTAAAGCGGCAATTACTTGCCGAAATACAGTCTATTTGCCCTAAAGATGTGACCATTATTCATGTACGTCAAGGTGAAGCAAAAGGCCTAGGCCATGCTATTAACTGTGCCGCCCCTATTATTGGCAATGAACCTTTTGTGGTTATTTTACCCGACGTTATTATTGATGATGTAGAAAGTGACCTAACAAAAGACAACTTAGCTGAAATGATTACTCGCTTTGAGCAAACTAAACACAGTCAAATTATGGTTGAGCCAGTCCCTAAAGATGACGTAGATAAATTTGGTGTTGTGGATTTAGGTGATGTTGAGTTAAACCAAGGTGAAAGCTCACCCATTCAAAGCATGGTAGAAAAACCACCCGTTGACGAGGCACCTTCAAACCTTGCTGTGGTTGGTCGTTACGTGTTGAGTAAAAATATTTGGCCATTACTGGCTAAAACCCCTCAAGGTGCTGGTGATGAAATTCAGCTAACAGATGCAATAGCCATGCTTATGCAAGATGAAAAAGTAGATGCCTACGCAATGAAAGGCCGAAGCCATGATTGTGGCAGTAAAATTGGTTATTTAAAAGCAACCATTGAATTTGCTCTTCGTCGTGATGAATTCGCCGGTGAGCTTAAAACGTTTATTAAAACATTAATTTAAATAAACTTATCATTATTAGAAGCGCCTATATGGCGCTTTTTTTGATTGTAAAATAGCTTTTTTAGTATTCTAAATTATCACTATTTTTGCAGTTATACAGACATATTTAACATTGTGTTGTAATCTTTATGTTAACCCAAGTTGTTTTGTTGTTAACGTGCTTTATTGATTCAATTGAAAATTGACTTAATTGAGCGGTCTAAACTATTGAAAGAGAAACAATCAATGTGTGAATACAGCAAAAAGTATCACCGATATCTATTAGTCGTATTACTGTTGTTATTAAGTACTGGTTGTACGATATCGCCTGATAAAACATCATTAAATGAACAAGTTAAAGATTCACCTGAATATGTAACTATCACTGCACTTGAGCTTGCTCAACTAAAAGATGCCGCCTTGCAATGGCAGCAAGCACGCTCTGGCATAGAGCGGCTATTAAAGTTAGAACGTGAGCTCACATATTTAGTTGATAACCTGGATATTATTAACAGTAAAGCAATAGCGCAATCTAATCAGGCTGTTAGCAATCGTTATGCTCGCTCAGTAATAAACACAAAGGCGCCGCCAAATCTTAGGTATGGTAATAATTACGCAAGCACCTCAGATAAAGTTGAACGACCAAGGCAAAGGTATAGTAATCGCTACGCAAAATCCTCTAAAGGGGACGTTCTATACAATCAGCGACACAGTAGTCGCTATGCTAGCGTTCCTACAAAAATGATTACAGCCCCTTCAAAAAGCTACAGTAAGCACGCTGTTAGTTTGCCTGCGAAAGCAACGAACTCAATCGTGAAGAAAAAAGTATTCCCTCAAACATCGAAGCTAACAAAAGTGGCAATGGTTGATACCAACAAAAAAGTATTTGCATTGCAGGTTGCGTCACTCGATTCACAAGAGAGTGTTGCTAAAGAATGGAAGCAAATTAACAAAAAAGCAGCGCCTTTGTTTAAGGACAAAATCACGACAAATATTGAAAAAGCAAAGGTTAATAACAAAACCTATTATCGACTAAAATTAGGTGAGTATTTTAACTTTAAAAGTGCAGAGGATGATTGCGAAGTATTTAAATTTTATAAAGTTGACTGTTTTGTGAGTAACTACACTGACGGACCAATTAGGTTATAAAACAGTATTACTTGGCGCTTTTATTGCATAATAGCTTTAGATAGCTAGTCTTTTGTAATAGGTGCCTAAAGTGAAACTTCATTTAATAACATTATTAATACCATTTGCATTAGCTGGTTGCAGCAACCAGCTAATGCCCGTCGACTCACAAAGCGACAAGCTTGTGCGTGAAAAAGATATAAAACCTTACTTAGAGCAATGGGATAACAACAAAGAGCAGATAGCGCGTTTAAGCACCATGGAAGAGGACTTATCATTACTGATTCAAGCTCTTTCTGCACAAACAGATATTGATACCGTACCTGAGCCATTGAAAGAGAAGGTAAAACGTGTTGAATATGGCTCTAAGCAATCTTTACAACTCTCCTCAGAAACTGTCTTAGCCGATAACACTATTAGTATAAACAAAGCAATTTACGGTGTACAAATTGGACGTTATTTAGTTTCTAACGGAGCCAAAAGGCAAGTACAGCGACTAAAAGAGCAATACCCTCAGTTAAACAGTATTTTACAATACCGCATTAATGAGCAACAAAAGGAATCAACAACGTTTTATAGTGTTGTAGCAGGCCCGCTGAAAAATCAACAGCAAGCGGCGCAGTTGTGTTTGTTTTTTTACAAAATAGGTAATAAGTGTACCTTAGCGACATTTTCAGAGGATGTTTAAGGTTTTTTTACGCTTATTTTTTCATCCTGTTATTATAAATCAAAATAAAGTAAATATTTTCTAACTTTTTAGTGATTTTGGCCGATACTTAACATAACCTGACTAACAGGTTTATACTTTATGTCTAAGGGAAAACTATGAACAAAATATTTACTAAAGCAGCGTTAGCTGCATCAATGACTGTTCTTTCTTTCGGTGCGGCTGCAGAAACTGCTTCTTTTCAAGCGGGTGTTACAGTTCAAAACGCATTCACCTTTACGAATGATGCACCACTAGATTTTGGTACAATCAGGGCTTCAGGTGATTTAACGGGGACGGAGACTGCAACATTAGTATTAGCCGCAAACCCTGCTACTGCTCCTACAACGGCTTCTACAGATGCAACCGCAGCTGAAATTGC
Source organism: Pseudoalteromonas sp. SD03 (assembly GCF_040937955.1). Taxonomy (NCBI): domain Bacteria; kingdom Pseudomonadati; phylum Pseudomonadota; class Gammaproteobacteria; order Alteromonadales; family Pseudoalteromonadaceae; genus Pseudoalteromonas; species Pseudoalteromonas sp. SD03. The sequence goes on along the minus strand of NZ_CP162514.1, from coordinate 2,609,342 downwards.
AATTTTAGTAGCAGGTACACCAGCTTCTTTTTCTGTTTCTGGTGTTTCTCCTTTTGGTACATTGACCATTACAAATCCGACTGAAACTGCGATTGCGCCTGATACAGCACCTGCGGGCACTGCTGCATTTACTTTGGGCACTCCAACGTATTATGTGTTAACCGGTGCGACGCCTAATAGCGCAGCTACAACGACCATTCAGGTTGATTCAAATGGTGAAGCAACTTTTAATTTTGGTGCAACATTAACCACAACAGGGGTTGCTGCAACTAGTGATTATATCGATGGATCATACAGTGGCACGTTTACATTAGAATTAAATTACTAATGGGCAAAGCCTGCTTTATTGTATAAAGCAGGCTACTTTATGAAATTATTTTTACTCATACTAGCAGCTTTCTTAACTACGGATTTATACGCACAAGTTACACCGCTTGAGCAATTGAATTTTGGTAAAATTGTTATCAGTGATAACCAAAGTGTTAGCTCTATGACCTTGTTGCCCAGTAACACAAATACCTTAACCAATAAGATATATTTACTTGAAAAAGGCCATGCAGCCGAATTGTTGCTTGAAGGATACCCTGCACGTATCCAGGTAAACGTGAGTGACTTTGTAAGTGATCAGCCCCTAAATAACATTTTTGGTGGCGCGCCACTGATTTTAAATCAACTCATTTATAATACGACCATTACAACCGATACCACAGGAACTGCTTTATTGAGAGTAGGGGGGCAATTAAGTACCTCGGGTGACGGAAATACTTATAAAGATGGTATCTTTGATACTACAATTGAAGTGACGCTAAATTATTAGACAACTAGAGATGTTGATTAAATGACAATAATAAAAACTTTTTTTATCTTAGTAAGCTTTATCTTAACTAGCTTCCATTCTTATGCAAACTTACTTATCTCGCCAACAAGAATCAATTTTGATGAGCGTCAACGTGTTGCTAAAGTTATTGTTGTTAATAACTCTAATGAAGCAAAAACTTATAGGTTGGAGTGGCAAGACAAAGTTGCACTAGCTGGCGGTGGGTATGCTAATTTAGCGGCTGATCAAGAAAGTTCATCTTCACTTAAAAATATGGTTAGGATCAGCCCATCGCAAGTTAGATTAGCACCAGGAGAAAGGCAGATTGTTAAGCTTGCTATTCGAAAGCCAAAAGGTTTAATAGAACAGGAATACCGTTCTCACTTAGCATTTAAAGCACTCCCTAATGAAACTCAAATCCAGCAACAAAGACTTGGTATTAATTTGAAATTACTATTAAGTTACACTATCCCTGTTATTTTGCGAAAAGGCGCTGAAAAACCTAATGTTAATATTAGCAATTTACAGCTTATACATAGCCCAGAAAAAAAAGCGCTTGAGATTGAAATTAAGCGAGAGGGGGGCTTTAGCTCTTTTGGCAAGTTAGAAGTTTTCTTTAAGCAAAAAGGAACGGATACAGAGAAAAAGATCGCTATGTTAAACGATTTTAGTATTTACCCTGAGCTAAAAACAACAACGGCGACGATACCAATTTTTGCAGATCAAAATATCCCGAAAAATGGTCAAATTCGCGTAATTTATACAGGGCTTAAAGAATATCGCGATACTATTTTTAGTGAAAAGGTTGCGCCAATTAATAATGCAATTATCGGTAACTTGAAATAGGCGATGTATTACTTTAAGCGCTTAAAGTGGTTGTTGATCATTTTTTTATCAATTGATCCATTATTAGCAGCAGAGCCTGACACTCAGGCCATTTTTGCTAGCATAAAAAAAATAGATAAAAAATGGCAGCAATACAACACTGGTCAAGCTGCAAATGAAAGAACAGAGCCTGAGCTTAATGTGCAGCAAGGTGAGGGCATCCCCGAAGGCGAGTTATTATTTTTTTCATCGTTCGTGAAAAAAAATTACCTGGGTGAAATGCTCGGGGTGAAAAGTAAAACCGGTGTATTAATAGATTTATTAAGTTTTTCAGAAAGCCTGGATTTTGCTATCGATATAAATAGCGATGACCTTATTGCTCAAGGCTGGTTTATTCGTGAAGATAATCAGTTTTATCTAGACCTAAATACAAAAACAGTACAAATTAACGGCGCTAGATATTCATTTAACAGCCAACAAGCTTATGCTGAGAACGGCGATATGTTTGTTGATAGTAACTTGTTAGCGCAGTGGTTTTCGTTAGATATTGATATTGAATATTCAGCACTTGAGCTAAATGTAAGCTCCCCCACCAAATTGCCTATAGAATTAAAACGCGAAAGAGAGCAGCGAGAAACTGTAACGAATAGAGAGTCACGTCAAGCAATATTACCTTGGAAGGCCAGTCCATACAGCGCAATTTCATCGCCTCTTGCTGATGTGCAGCTTAGTGCAACTAAGAGTAATACGGATTCAGCGATAGGGTACTCTGTATTAGGATCAAATGACTTGGCCTATTTTAATACTCAGTATTTTTTTGCAGGGCGAAAACAAGATTTACTATCTGATTCAAGATTATCATTTAGCCGTCAAAGTAAAGATGCACGCCTATTAGGTCCTTTAAATGCGACAACGGTTCAATTTGGAGATGTATTAGCAACTCAAGTCGGTAAACGATTTAATGGTAGTTACGCCAGAGGAGTAAAAGTTGATAACAAACCACTTTTTAAACAGGTTAATAGTAATCAAATTAACTTAACGGGTGCCATTCAACCAGGGTGGGATGTTGAGTTATATAGAAATGATGTACTGCTAGCGCAGCAGTTTAGCTTAGCTGATGGGCGCTATTTATTTGAAGACATTGATTTATTATTTGGCGCTAATAATTTTGAGCTGATTTTTTATGGTCCACAAGGACAAGTAGAGCGAAAAACAGAGCAATATTTTATAGATGGTAATAGTTTGTCAGCAGATGAATCGTTTTATGAGTTGTCAATTACTGAGCAAGGTGAGCAGTTATTTAATCAGTCACTTTATTCGACACAAGGCAAAGGTTGGCAGCTAGCGGGTCGTTATGAAACGGGATTAACTGATTATTTATCGGTTTATGCTGGTACATCAATATTAAATAGCAATTCGGGTGATAATGTTAACAATTATGCCTTTGGTTCAAACCTGAGTATATTTGATAAGGTATTACTTAATCTAGATTATGAAAAAAATAATAACGATGAAGATAAGCTAGAGGTCGCAGCTAGAGGTGAATTAGTTGGTCAATCGGTACGTTTAAGCCTGTCTCAAAACAATGAAAAAATAGTTGGTGATACAGATACAGCGAAAACTGAAAGTTATCAACTATACACGGCAGGAAAGTTATTTGATGAATCATTTGGAAGCTTGAGCTATCAAAATACGCTCGCCTATAACAACAGAGAATTTAGTGACTCATATTTAAGTGTTGATAATACCTTATCGTATAATTTAGGTGGTACCGTTGTTAGTAACAATTTAATTTGGCGAAAATTTGATTCTTTAGATGATGCAACAACACTTGGTAGTATGCGTCTTCAACATCGATTTGGTAAAACATACACTCGTTTTAGTGTTGACTACAGCGCAGACTCTGGTTCGACTATACTGGGTTACCAAGCAGAATTAAGCCGTAATTTATCTCAGAATTTGCAATCTGAATTCACACTAAGAAACTCCCGTATAAACGATTTAGTTTCTATGGAGTTGGGTCTAAATTGGCAAAGCGATAGTTTTAGCTTAAATAGCACAATGAGCTACGATGACGATGATAATTGGCGACTAGGTTTATTTAGTCGCTTTAGTATCGGTTTTGATACGAACACTGACGAGTACTTTTTAAGTAAAAGAAGCCTCGTAAATTCAGGGACTTTAATGGTTCGAGTTTTTCTTGATTCAAATAATAACAATATTCAAGATGATGGGGAAAAGGGAATTGAAGGCGTTAAGGTAAAAGGAGTTCAAAATTATCGCCGAGCTGTAACTAACGAAAATGGCTTAGCGATACTTAAAGGTATGCCGGCGAATAGAACAACCGACATAGTGATTGAGCCTGGTAGTATTAGCGAGCCTTTTTTAGTTGCCGCCAACGATGGCTTTTCAATTACACCGCGTGCCGGTTTTGTTGAATATATGGAAATACCGCTTAACAACAGTAGTGAATTAGAGGGAACTGTTTATAAACAAGATGAGCAAGGCAGCAGTGAAGTACAGCCTTTTGCTACCGTAAAATTACTCGACAAACAAGGTAAGCAAGTGGCGCAAACGCAAGCTGCCTATGATGGCTATTATTTGTTTACCGATTTACGCCCTGGCGAATATAAAGCGGTTATAGATGATGAGTTTAAGCAACGTAAATCCTTAAAAGATACGCAACAGGTGGTGGTTAAATTACCAGCACAAGGTGAAGTGGTAATGGGCGTTGACTTTGAGCTGAAAGAAAAAACACAAACGCCAGCGTATATTGCTAATGCGGGTGGGTTTTCATCATTGCCGATTATGAAAGCGTATTATCAATTAATTAAGCGCCATCTAAATGAGCAATCAAAGCGTGATGCTTTTTATATTAAAGACGATAAACAAAAACGGTATATTTTAGCCGTCGCTTATGCTGAGTCTGCCCAAGGAGAGCTTGAACAAGTATGCGCAGAATTAAAAGTGAAGGGCTTGAACTGCCAAGTCCAAGCGCAACTTATTAGCCACTAATAACAATAAGGTTTAACCATGCAACATGCTAATTTATGTAAACGCTACTCAATACTAAATGCCTGTATTGCTGTTCTTTTTATATCTGGATGCAGTAGTCCCAAAACAGCAGTAGAGTCGCCTCAACCTAAACAAGCCAGTGCAAGCCTTTCTGACGAGGAGTTAGCGCAGTTAAAAGCCTCGTCTCAGCAGTGGCAAGCAGCCAAAGCGGGGGTTGAGCGTCTATTAGTGATTGAACAAGACTTAAAGCTATTAATAAGCCAATTAAATGCGGTGGCAAATCAAGACACCGCATCAACAATTACGCCTGTAGTACCAACAGCTAAAGCTTCAGCTGAAACGGTATCATCAAAAGTAGCACAAAAAGCTCAAGTGGCAACGAATGCAGCAGCTGATGAAAAACAAGCCGTTAAAGCGCTGTTTGCCCTCCAAGTTGCAGCCGTTACCGACAAAGACCGACTTAGCCAAAGTTTAAATGAAATAAAAGCCAGCGCATCTTCATTATTTCAGGGTGAATTTGTGGCGAATGTAGAAACTATTAATGTAAGTGGGGTTACTTACTACCGTTTAAAGCTTGGGGCTTATCAGGAACAAGCGAATGCGGCTGCTGATTGCGATAAACTTAAACAGCGCCAAATCAACTGCATTGTCAGTCATTACACCCAGCAGCCTTTAAAATAAATATGTGACAAGGGTATTCGGCATAATAATTGCTTTGTTGTTATTATGTTTTTAGAGGATGGCAACTATGCGCCTTTTGTTACCCTTACTATTATTAAATTTAGCGGGCTGTAGTTTAACACCTCAGCCAAAGCCGAGTATAAGCACTGATGCGCCTAAAGCGGTTATGGCACCTTATACGGTGAACCAGTACGTAAGTAGCTTAAGTGCCCAGCTTAGCCATATTAAAGAGCCTTTTAAAAGCACTGCTTCAATTGCGGTCAGTAGCTTTTATTTAGCAGATGCCCTAGATTCTCACGTTGCTCAAGGGCAGGGGGCAGGGCTTAGCCAGCAGATTCAGGAAAGCTTAATAACCCAGTTCACCCAATTAGGTTATAACACGGTTGAATATCGGCTTGAAAACCAACTTAACTTATCAGCGAATGCAGACTCAGTACTAAGTCGCAATACTGGCAACTTAAAGCAGCGTCAGATTATTGACTTTGTCATCACCGGTACTTTAACCCGCCAAGAGCATGCTTATATTGTTAATGCACGAATGGTAAATATGCAAACCAACCAAGTTGTATCTGCCGGCAGTACTGAAATTCCCATCAATGTGATGTGGAGCAATGAAAAAATACAGCAGCGCGGTGATTTCATTTACCGCAGTGAATATTAATTAGGAGCACACATGAAACGCCTACTATTAACTTTATGTTTGCCACTAGGCTTTGGTTGTTCACAAATGACAAACCATAGTGACACACAAATCACCGACGATGCGCCTATGTTTTTTGAGCAACGCCCTGTAGCCGCACCTACACAAAGCGACTCGCTGTATCAAAATAAAACAGCAGTGATGAATAAAAACAAACAAGTTAACACGCCAACACGCAAAAATATTAATCACTATGTGCGTGGGATCATGCAAGACATGGCTGAAAATTTACAGTACGTAAATACTAAAACGCCATTGGCGGTATCGAGCTTTGTTTTTTTAGACCGTGACTACAACAATGCTGACTTAGTGGGTAACCAAATTGCCGAGAGCTTTATGCATGAGTTGCATAATTTTGGTGTACCGGTAATCGATTTTAAAACCACCGATTATATGCGCGTAACGCCTGGCGGCGATTTTGTTTTTAGTCGCGACTACTTAGAGCTTAACCAAGAACAAAACTTTAGTTACGTATTAGCCGGCACGCTAGTAAACCACCAAGGCGGCATATTAGTAAACGCACGTATTGTTGGTTTAGAGAGTAAAGCGGTTGTAGGCTCTGCACAGGGCTTTATTCCGCAATCAGTGATCGACGCGTTAAATAGCAGTAACAGTGCTGATGGCATCATGCTAAAACAAGCGAGTAAGTGAGGTTTATCATGGCTAACTTAGCTAAGCGCTCAGCTTTAATTAGCATAAGTACATTATCATTATTACTTTCAGGCTGTAATTTACTTGGTGAATCTAGCATGGCCGAACCCGCTAAGGCTGAGCCTGAACAAACGGTGGTAAGTAATCTTGATTTTAACCAAATCATGGCGCAAATGCAGCGCAATGACGAGCAAGAACAATATGCTGATACAACGCAATTTAACCCAAACAAGCATCATAAAAGTCTAGTTAACTACGTAGAGCAAATGGCACTTGATTTAACCGACACCATGCAAGTAGCCCCGCAAGATGCAGCGATTGCGGTGACTTCGTTCGTTGATTTAGACGCAAGTTTAACTACAACAAGCCAGTTAGGTAATCAGTTATCAGAAACCTTTATACATCAGCTACAAAAGTTTGGTTATAGCGCCGTTGATTTTAAAACAGCCAATTTAATTACCGTAAATAAGCAAGGCGATTTTGCCTTTACACGTAACACTCGCAAACTTGCAGGTACCAGTATAGCCAGCCATGTATTGTCAGGCACCCTTATTTATAGAGAGGACGGTGTAGAAATAAACGCACGCGTTATTGATATTCAAAGCAAACGCTTAGCAGCCAGCAGCCGAACATTTATACCGCTTTACGTATTAAATAAAGAAGATATATATTTATCAAGCAATTAACTTAATTTGATGCTTGATATAAAAAACCAGATGCCGTTATAATTTCCAAACACTTAGCACCCAGCGTGGCCTCTTAGTTAAATGGATATAACGGCCCCCTCCTAAGGGGCAGTTGCAGGTTCGATTCCTGCAGGGGCTACCAATTCCACGTTTCATACATAAAAATAACGCAGCAATAAATTTAAAACCGCCATATATCCCACTGTAAATAAGCCCCTCATGTTTCAAGTTGTAAAATTTGGTATCGCCACATTTCATATTTTTAGTTACACTGCTAGTTACACCGAATCGATTTGTTGATTTTGATGTAACTAAAACCGCTGTAATTCAGTTAAGCGGATGAAAATTAAAGGAAGAATGCGGATCGTGATTTTAGTATCCCATTTTTAGGTTTGGCTACCTATTCGATAATGGAGTGAAACATGCCAAGAGCAACAAAACCTTTAAACGATACGCAGATAAAAAATGCGAAACCAAAAGTAAGCGAATACCTGTTGTCTGATGGTGGTGGGCTTGGCTTACGCATAAAAAAGAACGGCTCTAAAACGTGGCTATTTAATTACTACCGTCCGCATATTAAAAAGCGAGCACAAATAAGCTTTGGCGTTTACCCTGCTATAACGTTAGCAGCCGCTAGAAAAAAACGTGACGAGGCAAGGGCGCTACTTGCGAAAGATATTGACCCTAAAGAGTACAGGGAAGAAATTCAAAGCACTAAAGCAACTGAGGCAAAGAACACGTTTGAGGCGGTGGCTACTGAATGGCTCAACCTTAAAACGGCCAAGGTAAGCCAGCGGCACTCTTTTAATATCCGTAGAGGGTTTGAGCTACATGTTTACTCCGCACTAGGAAAAGTACCTATAAGTAAGCTATCTGCACAGTTAACTATTGAAACGTTGAGGCCATTGGAGGCCGCTAATAAGCTCGATATGTTAGGCCGCTTATGCCAGCGTATTAATGAAGTGATGGACTATGCGGTTAATACTGGACGTATGCCAGCTAACCACCTTCACAGTATCGGCAAAGCGTTTAGTACTGTTAAACATACCAATATGCCTACCGTAGCCCCTGAGCAACTACCTATGTTATTAGCAACCGTTAACAGTGCGCGTTTAAAGCTGATCACTAAATGCTTGTTTGAATGGCAACTTCATACAATGGCTAGGCCAGCAGAGGCTGCGGGGGCGGCATGGAGTGAAATTGATTTTGATAATCGGGTGTGGAATATACCCGCTGAACGTATGAAAAAGCGAAAGCCGCAAGCGATCCCCTTAACCCCGCAAGCATTAGCGCTACTAGAATATTTAAAGCCTATTAGCGGACACCGTGATTTTATATTTCCTTCTGATAATAATCCTCGTACCCACCTGAGCCGAGAAACGTTAGGCGCAGCGCTAAGGCGTATGGGCTTACAAGGCAAGCAAACAGCCCACGGCTTACGCGCACTAGCCAGTACCACGTTAAACGCGCAAGGTTTTGACTCCGACTTAATTGAGGCCGCACTAGCGCACGTTGATAAAAACCAAGTACGCGCAGCCTATAACCGAACCGATTACTTAGAGCGCAGACGCAAAATGATGTGCTGGTGGTCTGATCATATTGAAGCGGCTAGTAAGGGTGATTACTCAGTCACTGGCAGCCAACATTTGAAAGTAGTTTAAGGATTGGCTAATGGATGAATTTATAAGTATTGATGAAGCATTAGAGATGCTTTTTGACAAAGCTGATATGGACGATATAAAAAAGTTAAAGCGCTTATTTCAATATTACAGCAGAGGGAAAATTGATTTTTATGTAGAGCTTTTAGGTGGTAATGATATTTACGCTAAACCAATAATAAAATATAAACCAAAAAATTTAATGGATGCTGTTTTTTCAGAGATTATTGTTGATGCTATTGCTGAGTCGAAAGGCTCTAAAGTGCCAGAAATAAGGCTATTGGAAGGCTACTTTAAATTAGATAGGAATTTTTGTGGTGACTATCTAAAAGCGCTACTGGATAACCATGAGCGACCAATCACAAGCTTTCACTATGATTGCTCGGTTGTTGATTTAATGGATGAAGATTTCCGAGTTTGGAGAGTGACTAACTTTGCTGATATTTCATGTGTCCACTTTTCCCCTAAGTTAGATGATTTATTAATTAAGGCTGAGCAAATAACAGAGTTAACACGATCAATTACCCCGCAAAAAAAGCCTCACAGACGAACTGATATTACAGAGAAAAGCAACAAAACTAAAATGGAAGTGTTGGGCGCAGCATTATCTGTTTTAGCGCAGTTTCGGCCTCAATGTGTATCGGGTGAGGGGGTTGTGCAAGGGGCAAAAGTAGCAAAGGTAATTGAAGATAAAGCTGGCTTGTTTTGGCCTGAAACAAATCAAGCACCACAAGAGCCAGAGGTGCTTAGAAAAACAATAAATGAGTGGCTGAATAAAAGTAGATAAAACTTTATTAAAAGCAATTGGTTATATTTAATTTAAGAAAGTTTAGTTTTGAAATCCGAAACTAAGACTTAGCTCGCGGGTTTTAATTATTTTCAGCTTTAGCATTCACCTTGAACTGTTTGTTTATTTCAAATTATTACAAGGTGAAACGTTATGATTGATAGAATTTTAAAGCAACGCGAAGTAGTAAAAATTACTGGCATGAGCCGTCCTACAATTTGGCGTAAAGAAAAGCTGGGGCTGTTCCCTGCTAGGCGCGACTTGGGCGCTCGCTCAGTGGGCTGGCTTGAAAGCGAGGTTAAGGCTTGGATGGAGAGCTTACCTTGTGTAGAGCATGACGAGGAGGCGGCCTAATGAAAGGGGGCAGCGGCAAAAAAGCCGCCACCCAAGCCAATTTAGCAGCTAATGATGATAGCCCAAAAAAGCCTAATAAGCAGCCTAAGAAGGAACGCGCATTTATTTATATTTTGCAGCATCCAGCAGGCGCTACTGAAAATGATATTTTACGTAACATCGGCCTGTCCAGTGGTAGAAACTACTTTACAGAGCTTGAGCGCCTGTATGACTTTAAATTCACGCGAGTGAGTGACGAGAACCCAGACGGTATAGGCACTCACCTAAGATATGGCTTTTCATCGCCTGAAATAGCCGCAGCAATTTTGAAAGAAATTAACGCGAGCCGAGCAAGGCGAAAAGCAGGAATGTTAAGTAAGGAACAAGGGGCTGAATTATTGGCGCCTTTTAATCGTTTGCAATAAGTAACTACTAAAGCATTGCCATTATTGGCTATTAGTAAAATTTAATTAATAAGGAACAGGATAATGACTACAAATAATATGAAAGATGATGCTAGCATTTCGGCGGATAACTTTGACTATATTGATGGGGTAGTAAGTCAGGTATATAGCTTGACAACGTTTATTGTTGCTAATGATAACCACAAGTCTATGACAGAGGACACATTAAGAAACTTGCTTTGGGCGGCTAGTGATCGCATAGGGGAAGTGCTGGCGAATGGCGTTGATATGTATAATGGTGAAATCCCAAGAGAACAATTGAAGCTTGAGCAGCTATTAATTCAAGCTAAAACGGTGCTGGATGCTTTGCGAAATAGTGAGGGCTTTGGTGGGTTGCTTGGGGATCATTTAAGTAATGTAATTTGGTTGGCGGATGGTTTGCTTGAGGATGCTATAAAAGAACTAGGCAAAATGTCCACCCGTTATTATGATGACCAAGCCGCTTGATGAAAATATGCGCCACCAGCATAGTAAATCCACTTTGAATTATCCCTTGGTAGTGATCATGGCCAAGGGAAACCCACCTAAGAAAACAGCCTAAAAAACTTATGTACCAGTATTTTTATGTAAGTGAGCGCTATCGCTGTGTGCTCTATCATTTATGGCTTTTTGTTGGTGAAGCAATATGAACACTCAAAGTCGGTTTTTTACCCTCGAAAAAAGGCGATTTTTTAAGGTACGCCCCAGTAGAGGCGTTATAGCTATGGATAGTAGCTACTAACAATTAACTGGGTATTTAATAATATCTACGGCTCATGAATGACTAACCAGCTAACCATAAATAACAATGATAAAGGGTATGAACACATTTTTGTCCACGGTGATAAAGGCTGGTGGGTGAATGCTGGAAAAAGTAGCCTAATGGTTAAGCCTATGAGGGCTATGCTAGGCCAAATTGAGGCCATGTTGAGCAACCATAGTCGTGTAATGTTAATTCGTTTTGATTTGCGTATGGAGTCGTACACGCCAGATAACAAAATCATCACTGTATTTAACCGTAGGCTGTTTAAATGGGTTAAGGCTCAGTATGGGGTTAGTCGTATTGGTTTTGTGTGGTGTAGAGAGCTTGAGAGGGCAAAACGGCAACATTACCACTATGCACTTATGCTTGATGCGTCAAAGGTTAACTACCCAAACAGCATAACCAAGAAGGTTTTACAGATATGGGACGAGCTTAGCGGTTCAGCTTATGTGCCAAAAAACTGTTATTACATTATGAGGCGTGATTGCTTGGAGTCACAGCAAGAGGCTATTTACCGTATATCATATTTAGCTAAAGCGCGTGGGAAAGGCTACAAGGACGCGCAAGCTAAAAATTATGGTGCTAGTAGGATAAAACAATAAATCCCCTGTGCGGGTGATAGAGTTATTAATAAGCAGTAAGCCAATGTTAATTAATGTGTACTTTTGGGGGGAACTTATTAGCTATTGAGCTTTTTTAAATATCCGCTTTTTGCATCGTGTAGATTCTTTAAATCATTCCTTTTGTAAAACCCATAGGCATAAGTGCCAGCTATAACAATGGCAGCAACCCAAGAGCTAAGTAGTTCTTCACTCAGTATTGAAAACAAGAAACCTAACCCAACCCATAAAATTATGAAAAGCTGATTTTTATCACTTTCTATTTTTTTTATCGATGATGATAGGCTATCAATTATTCTGATTATCTCTTTTTTATCGTCCATGATTATGATCCCTTAAAGTTATCATTTGTAACAATAGGTCTATTTTTGCCGATGTTCAACTCAGTTTTTTTTGTGGCTAGTTTTTAACTTTGTTTTAAAGGTGGCGTTTTGAGATAGAAAAAAGGTTTTAGTTACACTGGTAGTTACACTTTGCTAATTCTATATTTTGTAAATTATTTAAAATCAATATTTTATGGTTTTGATTCGATATTTGCAGGGGCTACCAATAAAATCAATGAGTTATTATTTCTCTCTATTCCTATCCTAACTCTATGTAGTATATATGTAGCAATGTCAGCTCATTTGCCATTTGCGGATAAAAAGTGAATTTGAAAGCCTGTTGGGTGGCGCCTTCGGCTTAACCAACCTACATTTTGGCGTAGGTCGGATAAGTGGCGGAGCCACGCCATCCGACAAAAATGATGAATCTACCAGAAACAACTGCTTTACACTGTAAGTTAAACCACTCTATACCGACTATCGGTTGAACATTAGTAACGCTAAGCTAACGGGTAGTGACCAAAAGGAGCGAGTTTAGTGTCTTATATGTGACGACCTATTACGCGCCTAAAAGTGGCAAATGCTTTCGCTGCTGATAGGTTAAAGCTAGCTCTAAGCAGTTCTTGATTTCCGCCTCAGGCAACGAACTAGATAAACTTAATACGATTGCTCTATTACATTGAAATTCGAGTGTGTCATTGTGCAGCTCTCTAAATGTATCGATTAACTTAGTTTGGCAGTTGAAGAACAAGTAGTATTGGTTTGGTGATTTCAACTTCCAATAAGTTCTAATTGGGCTGCCTGTTTTTACACTATAACTATGCTCACCCCATTTCAGTGACTCTTCGACTTCACCTAGCTCCAAATCGGATGCAAGCTTGAAGATTAAAGTTCGTAACTCCTCAAGTCGTAGCCGAACTTTTTCGGGATATTCTTCGAAGCGATTTTTGACTACCTCGTCCATTGAAAGCTCCTATTCAAATAACAACTTTATCAGAGGACACTTTCCCTATTCTAGCGCGAAAACGTCAATATTTCATGAGCTTATATTATTATTGTGGCTTATCTGAGCGTATAAAAAAGAGGAAAGTTTTCTTCTTTCTTACTAAGTAAATGACGACTCACCTCAATGTTCGGTTGTCGCTCAAAGAAGCCCTCCATTAAATTTTTCATAATAAAAAAGCGAGCTATCAATTAGCCCGCTTTATAAAATACTTTGCCGAACCCCGAACCCCGAACCCCGAACCCCGAGGCTATAAATCAGCCATCACTGGTAATCGTAGTAATCAGCTCACTCAATACTTCTTCGGCTTTGTCAGTGTCTACTTGGCAAGTACCGGCATTTAAATGGCCGCCGCCGCCGTATTTAAGGCATAACTCGCCAACATTAGTATTTGAGCTGCGATTGGTGATTGATTTACCAATGGCGTACACCACATTTTGCTTTTTAAGCCCCCACATTTTATGAATTGAAATATTACACTCGGGGAACATGGCATAAATAACAAAGCGATTAGTGGCGAATATGGTTTCTTCTTCGGTTAAATTGAGTACCACTAAGTTGTCGTGTATTGATGAACAGCGGTCTATTTGCTCTTTAGCTTGTGCGTTGTGCTCGTGGTATAACGCAACACGCTCGGCAACATCTTCCATAGCTAGTATTTGTTCTATGCTGTGATCTTTACAGGCGTCAATTAACTTCATCATTAACTGGTAATTAGAAATTTTGAATTCACGAAAACGGCCAAGTCCTGTGCGCGCATCCATAATAAAGTTCATCAGTACCCAGTCTGTTGGGTTTAAAATTTCGTCTTTTGAAAATTGTGCAGAATCCCCTTTATCGACCGCTTCCATCATGTCAGTTGAAATATTAGGGAATTTCTCTGCACCGCCATAATAATCATAAACAACGCGTGCTGCAGAGGGCGCATCTGGGTCAATAATGTGGTTTTTTATATCGCTTGCGTTACGAACGGTTTCACTCAAGTGATGATCAAATGCAATATGACAACCGGCAACATAGGGGAGGTTAGTGGTAATGTCGTTGCTGGTAATGGCTATTTTACCGTCTTGCATGTCTTTTGGATGCACAAATAAAATATCGTCGATTAAGTCTAAATCTTTAAGTAATACGGCACACACTAGGCCGTCAAAATCGCTTCGAGTGACAAGTCTATATTTATTATTGCTCATTTTCGGTCCATTTTTGTTTGTTTATTAATCTGAGTGTAGCAGTTTAAACTCCATTTTATATACCAGTTTTTAACATAAAAAAAGCCAAAACAATGGTTTTGGCTTTGAGTAGCAAGTGTGTATTAGTGATGTGTTATGCGCCTGGGCCACATTCCATACAATGGTTAATAATGTCTGGGCCAAATTTTAATTTAGCGTTTAAATCACGCAGTGCAGTGCGTAGACCTTCTTCAATAACAGGGTGATAAAAAGGCATATCTAGCATTTGCGGTACAGTCATTTTGTTTTGTACAGCCCATGCAAGTAAGTGTGCTATGTGCTCTGCTTGTGGGCCAATAAATTCAGCACCTAAAAATAAACCGGTACCGTGCTCGGCATACACACGCATGTGCCCTTTGTTTTTTAGCATAACGCGGCTACGGCCTTGGTTTTCAAAGCTGACTTCGCCTATTTCAAAGCAGTCACAGCTTCCTAATCGTTCGCTAATTTCTTTAAAGCTTTCACCAACCATGGCTATTTGTGGGTCGCTAAACACAGCGGCAATTTTAGCTCTACGTAAACCAGCACGCACTTGAGGATAACGGCCTGCGTTTTGCCCTGCGATTGTTCCTTGATCAGATGCTTCGTGAAGCAGTGGGATCATGTTACTGGCATCACCGGCTATAAATATGTGTGAGTCGCCACATTGCATAGTATGGGCATCGGCCGTTGGTACGCCACGTTCATCGAGGTCTATGCCGGTGTTTTCTAACCCTAGTTTATCTGTGTTTGGTACTCGCCCTGTTGCAGCCAGCACGTAGTCAAATTGTTCAGTGTGTTTAATGCCTTGTTTGTCGGTGTAGGTGAGCTCTGCTTTATTACCAACTTTTTTCATGTCGGATACGTTTGAGTCGGTATCAACATAAAATTCTTCTGCAAATACGGTATTAGCGTAATCTTTAACTACTGGGTCGGTTAATGGACCTATGGCACCACCTACACCAAATAGTTTTACCTTTACACCCAATCTGTGTAACGCTTGGCCAATTTCAAGGCCTATAACGCCTGGGCCAAATACGGCTACTGATTCTGGTAAATCATCCCAGTCGAATACATCGTCATTTATAATCAGTCGGTCACCAAAGTTATTAAATACACCTGGGTAAGAAGGGCGTGAACCCGTTGCTATTACAAAGCGCTTGGCAGTAATAATGGTGTGGTCGTCTATTTGTACGCGGTTGGCATCTAAAAACTGTGCATAGCCGCGAATTTTATCTTCGCTAGGTATTTCATCTACCGCTTCTACTACGAATCCTGCAAAGCGATCGCGCTCACTTTTTACTCGTGCCATAACGGCTTTACCGTCAATAACCGGTTTTGAGCTGTGAACACCAAAGGCAGGGGCCATTTCTATTGAATGGGCGGCTTCTGCTGCGGCAATCAATAATTTGCTTGGCATGCAACCAACACGTGCGCAGGTTGTACCGTATGGGCCAGATTCAATCATAAGTACGTTTTGAGTAAATTGTTTAGCATTACGATAGGCACTTAAACCAGCGGTACCTGCACCTATAACAACAACGTCGGTTTGCAATTCTTTCATAGTGTTTTTCCTTTAGTAAACAGGGGCGTTGCAGCCCCTGTTTTATTTACTTAATTAAGCAAAGTATTTTTCTAGGTCGTCTGAGCCACCAATGTGCTTACCGCCAATAAATACTTGTGGTACGGTTTCACGGCCCGATACAGCTTTAAGGCTGGTAAGTGATGCGCCAGCGCCCATTACGATTTCTTCAAATGCAAAGCCTTTAGCTGTAAGTAGCTCTTTTGCTTTTTTACAGAAAGGACAGCCAGGCTTAGTAAATAGAGTAACTGCTTCTGGTTTTACTTGAGTTGGGTTGATGTAATCAAGCATAGTGTCAGCGTCTGATACTTCAAATGGGTCGCCTGGTAAATCTGGCTCAATAAACATTTTCTCTACTACGCCATCTTTAACCAGCATAGAGTATCTCCAGCTGCGCTTGCCAAAACCTAAATCATTTTTATCAACTAACATGCCCATGCCGTCGGTAAATTCACCGTTACCATCTGGTAGTAAGGTAATGTTTTGCGCCTCTTGATGTTCAGCCCATGCGTTCATTACAAACGTATCGTTTACTGATACACAAACAATGTCATCAACGCCATTTTGCTTAAGTACGCCAGCTAGTTCGTTATAGCGTGGTAAGTGCGTTGATGAACACGTAGGTGTAAATGCACCTGGTAGTGAAAATACAACAACCGTTTTACCTTTAAAAATGTCGTCTGTAGTCACTGATTTCCATTCGTCGTTTTGACGCGTTGCGAATGTTACGTTTGGGATTGTTTGACCTTCAATATTGTTTAACATGTTTTTTAGTTCCTCTTGATTTGTTGATAGCCATTATGGCGAGTATTTAAATATAGTTCCAATCGTTTGTTTGTATTAAACTGATAGATGTAAACTATCAGGTTGAGTGTGAATATGAACTTAAAAGATTTAGAGTATGTCAAAGCGGTTGCCCACTATAAGCATTTTCGTAAAGCGGCCGATGCCTGTTTTGTAAGCCAGCCTACTTTAAGCGGGCAAATTAAAAAGCTTGAGCAAGAATTGGGTGTTATTATTTTTGATCGCTCTACCAAGCACGTTACCTTAACTGCCAAAGGTGAACGTTTATTGACACAAATAGCTGTCGTTTTAGAGCAAACACAAATATTAAAAGAGCTGGCAGCAACATCTAATGAACCACTACAGGGTAAGCTTACCATTGGTATTATTCCAACGATTGCGCCTTATTTATTACCCACGCTACTAACATCAATGAAAGCAGCGTTTATAAATAGCCAGTTTTCGTTTATTGAAATGCAAACAACCACTATTTTAGCTGCGCTAGAAAGTGGTGAAGTCGACTTTGCAATTTTAGCGGATGTACCTGAACTTAAAAGTTACCATACCATTGATTTATATAAAGAAGACTTTTTAGTTGCCGTATCAAGCGATAACGCATTGTGTAAGCATAAAAAAGTGGCACTGCTAGACCTGCAAGGTTGCAACCTACTAATGTTAAGTGATGGCCATTGCTTTAAAGATCAAGCCCAGCAGTTTTGTTTTTCGGCAGGGGTCGATGTTTCCAGCCAGTATCAAGGAAATAGCCTTGAGACTTTATTAGCGCTGGTGGCGATGGATGATGGAATTACATTTGTGCCAAAACTTGCAGCAATACCACGAGTGGGTATTCATTATTTGCCTATTTTTCCTAATCAACAACGTAATATTGTATTTGCATGTAGAAAGCATTACCCGCACTTATCTGGGGTTGAGCAATTGGCTCAGTGGTTAAGCGCCCACTCTAATTTAAGGGCTAAACTAAGCGAGGCGCTTTAGCATTTTACATGCGGCTATTGCTCGGCAATTTCTACAATGTCATTAATTTGTACGCCCGGCAAAGGCTGATCATTAATACTAACGGCAATAGCGCTGTGCTGATAAAGCTGTTCAATTCGTATACGGTTAAGTGTAGTGATGGTATGCGGCATAGTGTTGCCTTGTGCGTCGGTTAAATAATTATGATGGGCAATACTCAGTTGTTGGCCTTTTTCTAAGCCATGAGCCTTACCTAAATTAATCACTAATTTATTGTTTTCCATATGCATTATTTTACCTTGAGTAGGTAGACAGGCCATGGCAGCTTGTAGGTCGTAACTTAAGGTTTGGTTTATATCACTAATGCTTTGGCCAAAAGGTGATTGCCAAAACCGATTACTATTTACATCAATAATGGCTGTTTTTTCAAATGGCCAAATTGCTTGGCTTTGATAGCTATTTTGCCATAAAGGCTCATAAGTGGTGCCATTAAATAAGCTAAACTCTATTTGGTAGTGGCGCTGATAGCTTTCATCTTGCCAAAACGCATAGTCGCTATTGAGTTTATCGCTGGTAGATAAACTGGTTATTTGACTTAACAGCACATATTGCGCGTTGCTGCGTGATGAAATTTCCTCTAACTGACTGTTTGAATAGTCATGCTGTTGATTAAAGTAGGTATCAACCTTTATAGCTTTGTTGAAATAGGCAACGGGTATTGCACTCATTTTTGATTTTTGCAACGAGGTATAAATGTTTTTACTGACTGCTTTGTTAATGTCAAATATTTGACCCATTCTCGCTTGTTCACGATTTGTTAATTGGCTTTGCGTGACGGCTATAAACTTATTAAAGTTACTTTGTGGACATTGCTCTGTTTGCGCAAAGATATCTAAGCGTAAGGTAATTGCAAACTCATCACTACTGCGGTTTTCACTGACAAGCTCTATTTTTTGAATTTCGCCTTGGCTACTTATTTTTAGCTGATCTTGGGTTAAAACACCATCAACAAGCGTTTGCACCGAGCTCACCCGCGCACCAGAGAATACAAGGGCTTGGGTAATCGCATCTTTTATTGCAGCGGCCTTTGCACCGGGAATGTCGCTATTTTGAATAACCGCATGGCCTGTAGACTCATACCACTGAGCGTGGGTAAAAGGTGAAAACGTTAATACAGCAGTGGTGCTTAATCCTGCCAATACTGCTTTTAAAAACGACTTCATACTCTTACTCCAATTAAACGTTAGCGTTAATGAGTCTCAGCAAGTAATGTACCACTATTATTTGTTGTTACAGAATATATGTATCACTGGCATTAAACGTGCATAACTGAGTTTAATTAGTTTTTAAAGGGCCTGTATGATGCGAGTAATGCCATTAATGATCACATTAGGCTGCTTAACGTTAAGCGGTTGTAGCAATATATTTGATAAGCACGTTGAATATAAATATGTTGAGCCAAATAATTACCCTGTATTAAAAGCAATAGGGTACGCGCCCATTAGTTTGCAGTCGGGAAGTAATGACACTCAAAAACAGCTTATGGCAATTAAAGCCTCTAAGCTAGAAGCATACCGCGAACTAACGGAACAAGTGTACGGGCAAAAAATTACCGCAGGCACAACCGTCGCAGGCTCTGTTGCCCAAGATGATTATTTACAGAGTAAAGTGCAAGGTATTATAAAAGGCGCGCAAATTATAAAAACTTATGCCGTTAATGATATGTATATTACTGAGCTTGAGCTTAATATGAAGCGCGTACACGACTTGTACATCGGTGAGATAAAACCACGGGAAGTGAAAAAAGTCACTTATTACTAAGCGACAAGTTATTACTCATAAAAAACGCCTAAACGAATAATCGTTTAGGCGTTTTTTATGAGTATTCTTTAGGCTTTTAGGTTACGCACAATACTGTTGTCAGTATTAACTACGCTACCGGCTTGATCGTAGGTCATAGACGAAGGTGCGCCAATTAAAATACCCTTTAATTGCTTTACACTTAACTGCGCTTGATGCGCTGCGTGAGCGTTAACTTCATTTTGTTTTTGACACTGCTCAAGCTTTTCTCGAGTTAGCTTTATTAAGTCAGCGTTTTCATCTGTTTGCTGATCATTACTGGCAATAAGTTTGCTAAGTTCTTTATCAAGGGTGCTTACACTGGTTAAAAAAGACATTTTTTGTTGGGCAATTTCTTTTAAACCTTCACCTCTTCGAGATGCAATCGCAGTAAGCTCCTGAGTGAGTAACTCGCTCAGTTTTGTTAAGCAAGTAATTTGCTCATTTAGTTTAATTGTAATTAAACTATTGTGATCAGCCATAAACGTTAAACTCAAAGTCTGCTAGATTTTTGGCAAGCTTCTCACTGTCGATTTGATAATTACCTTCAGTAATCGCTTTTTTAAGCTCAGCAACTTTGTTGCTATCAAAACCAGAAGACTGCTGCGCTTTCTCTTGTAACGATTTTAATTGCTTAGCTTGCGGTGTTAAGCTCACCGAATCGCTGGCAGCTTTAGGTGAAGGCGTTTGTGCCGCCTGTGTATTTGCATTATCTCTTTTTAAATCAACTTTTTGCTGTTGAGTGTTTGTTAAAACACTCGGTTGTTGATTTGATTTATTTACTTGACCGACCATAATAAAAATCCGTATATTGCCCAACTGATGCCTTTATATCGGCATTTATTAAAGATACTTTAGCATAAATTTATATTAAATATTTACTTGCACAGACTCTACACCATCTACACGCGCATTTAAAACTTTACCTGTCTTTTTGTTTTCTACTCTTACTTGCTCGCCCAAGGTGCCATCCTCTAATGCAATACCCGTCGTTTTTACTCTTAACCCTTTGATATTAGCATAAATTGTAACAGAATCACCTTTGCACACCATACATATTTGATTTAGTAAAACGGGCATTCCTTCACGGATGTTGCGTTTGCTACGACTACCAATAAGAGCCGTTGGATCTTCAAGGTACTGCGCTCTGATAAAGTGTGCAGGGCGCATATCAATACTTAAATGGGATGGAGTAATCACTTCACCTCGTGCTAAATTGGTAGTTGCAACTACAACAGGTGCTGATTCAGTGATTCTGACATGAACGTACTGTGCCCAGTTGTCACTATCGTTACATTTTATTTGAATAGTGACTTGGCGATTAAAGGGAGGCTCACTTGGCGTTATTAGCTCAGGCTCAGAATTACATTGGCGATCGGGAATGCGGCTATCTAGCGGTAATGCGCTAAACTGTATTTTGTTATCATTTGTAGTCACTGCTTTTTGAGCAACATAAGATACAGCCATTTCTTGCAATAACTCTTTACTAAATACTTGTGCCTTTAGTGGCAAAGCGAAGCAGAGGCTAGCAAGAAAATAAAAAACACTGTATCTTCTGGTTTTTTTTAACAAACTCATAATGTTTCGACTATGCTTATGGTTGCAAACAGGGTATAAATATTTTGCGTCAGAATTTAGACGCCCCCGTTGTGTTATGACGCTTTATTAATTGAAAGCAATTATCGTTCCTTATATTTGTTTTCTTAGGAGATTTAAATGGCAGGTATTTTAGACTCAGTAAACCAACGTACACAGTTGGTTGGGCAAAACCGCTTGGAATTATTGTTATTTAAGCTTAATGGGCGTCAGCGCTTTGGTATTAATGTGTTCAAGGTAAGAGAAGTTCTTCAATGCCCTCCATTGACTAGCATGCCGAAATCTAACACTTATATCCGTGGCGTAGCACATATTCGTGGGCAAACTATTTCGGTAATTGACTTATCTATGGCTGTAGGTGGGCGCCCAATAAAAAGCATAGAAGATGGCTTTATAATAATTGCTGAGTATAACCGTACAGTGCAAGGATTCTTAGTAGGTGGTGTTGAACGTATAGTTAACATGAACTGGGAAAAAATAATGCCACCGCCGTCAGGAGCGGGTCGTTATTCTTATTTAACAGCTGTCACTGAAATTGAAAATGAGCTCGTTGAGATACTCGACGTAGAAAAAATCTTAAACGAAATCTGCCCAGTTAATACTACCGTGAGCGATGATGTTGCCTCGCAAGGTAATATACAAAAAGATTTAGGCGAGAGAATAGTATTTATTGCTGATGATTCGGCTGTTGCGCGAAATCAAGTAAAACGAGCATTGGAACCATTAGGTGTAACAACTGAGTTGGCTAAAAATGGTAAAGAAGCTTTAATAAGATTAAAAGAAATTGCAGAGCTCGATTGCGTAAATGATATTACAGAGCGAGTAGGGCTACTCATTTCTGATGTAGAAATGCCAGAAATGGATGGTTACACGCTGACTGCAGAAATCAAAGCTAATCCTAAACTTGCGCCACTACATGTGATTTTACACACATCATTGAGTGGTGTTTTCAATCAAGCGATGATTGAAAAAGTAGGAGCAGATGATTTTATTGCAAAATTTAACCCAGACGAGCTTGCAACAGCCGTTAATAAATGGGTTCATCGTGATTAATAAACATAGGTGTTATTGATTTGACTAATAAAGATTTGCAGCAAAACGAATACGATCAATTTCGCTTATTTTTAGAACAACAGTGCGGTATTGTTTTAGGTGAAAATAAGCAGTATTTGGTAAAGAGCCGTTTGGCACCATTAATGTCTCGATTTAATGTTGAATCGTTGTCTGAATTGGTAAGTAAAACTCTCGGTGTGCATGAGCGCCAGTTGCGCGCAGCCGTTGTTGATGCCATGACAACCAATGAGACATTGTGGTTTAGAGATCAGTATCCGTTTGAGTTACTTAAAACCAGATTATTCCCTGAGTTTAAAACGTTAAATAGGCCATTAAAAATATGGTCTGCGGCGAGCTCATCAGGACAAGAACCCTACTCAATAGCGATGTCGGTTGCTGAGTTTCAATCCAGCAGCCCTGGTGTTTTAAAAATGGGTGCACAAATAATTGGTACAGATATATCAAATACCATGCTTGATATGTGTAAACATGCTGAATATGATGCATTGGCATTGGCTCGCGGACTCTCTGCTGAACGTCGTAAAAAGTTTTTTAAAGACAGCGGCAATGGTATGGCACAAGTGGTTGATTCATTGAAAAAGCAAGTGAGCTTTAGGCATTTAAATTTGCTCGATTCGTACGCTTTAATGGGTAAGTTCGATATTATATTTTGCCGTAATGTTTTAATTTACTTTTCACCTGAGGTGAAAGCCAAAATAATTGCACAATTCTCTCAAGCACTTAACCCTAAGGGGTATTTATTTTTAGGTGCGTCGGAGTCTATGTCTGGTTTAAGTACTGACTTTGATATGGTGCGTTGTAACCCTGGTATCATTTATCAAAAGAAATGACCTTCATTAATATATTATCCCTCCTCTAAACGACGCCTATTGCGTCGTTTTTTGTTTTTATCATCACTATTTTCACTGCTGGCTCATTTATTGCTTTATCGGTACTGAGTCAATTTTTTGGAGGTAGTTATGGCTATCAGTTTTGATAAAGCATTAGGCGTGCATCCGCATGCGATGTTGATCCGTTCGCAAAGAGCAGAAATGCTCGCTACTAATATCGCAAATGCTGATACGCCCGGCTATAAAGCAAAAGATATCGACTTTGCCTCAGCATTAAAAACGGCAAAGTCCAACCAACTAAGCGGCAATACCATGGTAAGAACCAATGAAAAACACATTGCCGGTGGTACCCGTAGTGTAGGTAGTAATGAACTATTTCGTACGCCAAATCAAACAGATACAGGTGATGGCAACTCTGTTGATATACAAGTGGAACGGAACTTGTATACACAGAATGCTATGGAGTATCAGGCCAGTGTCCAGTTTCTTAATGGTAAATTTAAAGGCCTGAAAAAAGCCCTCGGTAGTCAAGGAGCCTAATTATGAGTTTATATAATGTGTTTGATATTGCTGGTTCTGGTATGAGCGCGCAAAACGTGCGATTAAATACCACGGCAAGTAATATCTCTAATGCCAATACAATTAGCTCTTCACAAAATGAGACGTACCGAGCGCGACAACCTGTATTTGCTGCGGAGCTAACAAAAGCGTCAGCGTCAGCAAGCAACCCACAGGGCTCTGCCGTTGGTGTAAAAGTGTTAGGAGTGGTTGAAAGTAATAAACCACTACAAATCGAATATAACCCAAATCACCCGAGTGCGGATGAAAATGGATATATTTACAAACCCAACGTGAATGTTGTTGAGGAGATGGCAAATATGATTTCTGCTTCTCGCTCTTATCAGACAAATGTTCAAGTTGCTGATGCAGCTAAGCAAATGTTAAGTAAAACACTGCTGTTAGGTCAGCGGTAACTGAGGGTAGCTCATGAGTAACGATATTAGTACTTCTTCATCCTACATGGACTCTTTACGTTGGCAAGATAAGCAAGTGCCAAAAAAAGAAGAGAGTGATGCGTTAACCCAAGAAGATTTCTTTTCGTTGTTAACACAGCAGTTGTCATATCAAGATCCCAGCAAACCAGCTGATAACGATCAGATGATTGCACAAATGACAAACTTTACTATGGCTGAAGGGATCTCAAATTTAAACTCTAACTTTGAGTCTTTAGCTGCGTCGATGACATCAAATTCAGCATTGCAAGCATCAACACTGGTTGGTAAGCAAGCGCTGCTGGAGTCTGACACACTTGAGCTTAATGAGTCGGGTGAGGTAAAGGGAGCGATTGTTGCTGAAAAGCCGGTAGACAATTTAACGCTTCGTATTGAAGATGCATCAGGGCAATTAGTTAAAACTATTGATTTAGGCACGCAGCCTGCAGGTGCGGTTCGCTTTGCATGGGATGGTAAAAACGAAGCGGGTGAACGACTTCCTCCTGGTGAATACAATGTTAAAGCTGAAGGCAGTACGGATGGCGAATTCTCTAGCTTACCAATTGCCTCATTCAAAAATATTGAGAGTGTTAATATTAATGGCTCAAGCGGCATTATTATTAATACCAAAGAAGGTGCGGTTAGGCTGACTGATGTCGCAGAAATCGCGTAATAGATTTTATGTATTTTTTAGCCAATAGGCTAAATATTTTTTAGGTTAGAGGTTAATTATGAGCTTCAATATTGCATTAACAGGCCTTGCTGCCGCACAAAAAGATTTAGATGTTACCGCCAATAATATTGCCAACGTAAATACCACGGGCTTTAAAGAGTCTCGCGCTGAATTTGCTGATGTATACGCATCATCAGTATTTAGCGCCGGTAAAACGAAAAATGGTGATGGTGTACAAACCACTATGGTTGCCCAGCAGTTTCATCAGGGCTCGCTGCAGTTTACTAATAATTCACTGGATTTAGCGATCACAGGTGAGGGGTATTTTGCTACCAGTCAAGACTTAGGCGCACAAGACTTTACCTACACGCGTGCGGGTGCATTTAAGCTTAATAAAGATAACTTTGTTGTAGATGCTAAAGGTAATTTTTTACAAAGCTTCCCAGTTGATGAAGTTAGTGGTGATACGACCTCTGTAAGTCTTAGTACTTCATCTGCTTTACAAATACCAGATTCTTCGGGCTCTCCGCGCTCTACTTCAAACGTTTATACATCATTTAACGTCGATTCTCGAGAAGATGTAATAGCTGTCCCTTTTGATGCAACAGACAGTACTACTTATAACTCTTCGACATCGACCACAATGTATGACTCACTTGGTGAGCCACATGTTCTACAATTCTTTTTTGTAAAAACAGCGCCTAATGAATGGCAAGTACATGGTACGCTTGATAAAACTCCCTTTGATGCAACTGGTGCCGCGACAGCAACACCAAGCCCGCTAAGTACCTTTGGGTTTGATGCTAGCGGTTTGCCTGCAACGACTAATGGTGCTCCAAATGTTGGTCCAACCTTTACTGATGTTAATTTAACCGGAACTAATTTATCGGGTATTTTATCTAATGGCGCCCAATTTGATGATATTGCGATTAATTGGCGCGATGAGGCCGGTACTGCAAATAGAACGCCTACTCAATATGCGAGTCGCTTTGAGGTGAAAGCACTAGAGCAAGATGGTGCGACAGTAGGTCGCTTAGCGGGTATTGATATTGGTACAGATGGAAAAGTTGTTGCATCTTACAGTAATGGTGATTCAACTTACTTAGGTCAAGTTGCCATGGTGCGCTTTTCAAACTCACAAGGTTTGCAGCAAGTAGGTGACACTTCATGGAAAAAAAGTTTGACCTCGGGGGAACCAATTGCGGGTGAGCCAGGTTCAGGCACACTAGGCAACATTAATTCGTCAGCTCTTGAGCAGTCTAACGTAAACTTAACCAATGAGCTGGTTGATTTGATTAGTGCGCAGCGTAACTTCCAAGCAAACTCTCGTGCGCTTGAGGTTAACTCAACTATTCAACAGAACATCCTTCAGATCAGATAATCATATTTTGATTTACTAAGGCTGCTTAGTGCAGCCTTTTTTATTCCTCTCCTAAAATCTTATTCACACTTAAATTTAATTTGGCACTTATATTGCATTTACTCATACATAGATTTCTTAATGAGTCGATGTTATGGATAAAATGGTCTACATAGCGGCATCTGGCGCTAAACAAAGCATGCAAGGGCTTGCTCTTAAAGCCAATAATTTGGCAAATGCGAATACCACTGGATTTAAATCTGATTTTGCGCAAGCACGGTCAATGCAGGCTTTCGGTGAAGGTTTGCCGACTCGTGTTTTTGCTATGCAGGAGCGCCCAGGATCAAACATGACATCGGGCGGTGTTGTCGAAACAGGTCGCAGCCTTGATATTGCTATGAGTGATAACGCATGGCTGAGTGTTCAGGATGCCTCTGGTAATGAAGCCTATACAAAAGTGGGTTCGTTAAATATAACGGCTGAAGGAATGTTGACTACCAGCGACGGTCGTCAAGTTATTGGCGAAGGTGGGCCAGTCATATTACCTGTACCGATTGAAAAAATTGAATTTAGCAAAGATGGCACTATTCAAGTTCGCCCTCAAGGTGCACCGGCTAACTTTTTAGAAGAAGTTGATCGGCTAAAAGTAGTTGATGCAAACAACGCTACACTCGAGAAGGGTAACGATGGCTTATTTAGAGCTAAACCAGGCCAAATAGTTGAAACATCAGCCAATGTACAAGTATTAGGCGGCACATTAGAAAAATCGAATGTAAATCCTGTGCATGAAATGGTCGATATGATCAGTCATCAACGCCAATTTGAATTACAAGTAAAACTGATGAAAACAGCTGAAGAGATTGACGAACGTCAAGAACAGCTGATGCGCATCGTTTAACTATAACGTGAGGATATTATTATGAATCCAGCATTATGGATAAGTAAAACAGGGCTTGACGCTCAACAAACAGATATATCGGTTATATCAAATAACTTAGCGAATGCCAGTACAGTGGGTTACAAAAAAAGCCGCGCTATTTTTGAAGACTTACTCTACCAAAATATTAATCAACCAGGCGGTCGCTCATCGCAAGACACCGAAATGCCGTCAGGCTTAATGTTGGGCGCGGGTACGAAAGTGGTCGCTAATCAGAAAAACTTTTCCCAAGGTAACATGCTCACCACTGAAAATTCATTAGATTGGATGATTTCTGGTCCTGGATTTTTTGAGGTTTTACAGCCTGATGGCAATATTGCCTATTCGCGTAACGGTCAGTTTACCACCGACGGTGAGGGGCGAGTTGTAACTTCGGGTGCCGGTTACGTTGTTCAGCCTGAAATGAATGTGCCTGATGATGCACAGTCAATCACCGTATCTCAAGATGGTGAAGTGTCAGTTCGCATTAAAGGTCAAGCCGAAAACGTGGTTATTGGTCAAATTACTATTAGTGATTTTATCAATCCGTCGGGCCTTGAGCCTATAGGGCAAAACCTTTATACCGAAACTGCAGTAAGTGGTGCACCTGTTCAAGGTAACCCGGGGGTTGAGGGCTTAGGTACAATTATTCAAGGTTCACTTGAAACATCAAATGTAAATGTGACCGAAGAGTTGGTTAATTTGATTGAAACTCAGCGAGTTTACGAAATGAACTCAAAGGTAATTTCAGCGGTTGATGAAATGATGAGCTACATCAATCAACAATTATAGTCTTGGGGGATTGTATGCGTAATATCATGTTATTTGCAGTAGGGACTTTACTGTTAAGCGGTTGTGTATCTACACAAAATAATGAAGTAGTGCAGGACGATCCCTACTATGCACCTATGTATCCTGAGCCTAATATGGAGCCAGTGGTAGCAACTGGCTCTTTATTCAGTACTCAGTTATCGAATGACTTATATGCCGATAAGAAAGCACTTAGAACAGGCGATATCATTACTGTTAAATTGCAAGAGTCAACCCAAGCCACAAAAGCGGCTAAAACAGAAACAGATAAACAAACAGATGCTAGCCTCGATCCTGTTATTGGTTTAGGTGGTTTACCGGTTAATATTGGTGGCGATAGTATTCAATTTGGGGTTGGTAGTGATGCGTCGTTTAAAGGTGACTCAAAATCAAATCAATCAAACAGCCTAGTTGGCGATATTTCGGTTAACGTGATGCGAGTATTACCAAATGGTAATTTAGTGATTCGCGGTGAAAAATGGCTAACGCTAAATACCGGTGAAGAATTTATTCGCTTAGAGGGGTTAGTGCGTCCACAAGATGTTAATGCTGATAATACTGTTGAGTCTAATCGTATTGCGAATGCGCGTATTCAGTATTCAGGTAAGGGTCAAACTCAAGAGGCACAAAGCCCGGGTTGGTTAACGCGTTTCTTTAGTAGCTCATTGTTTCCCTTTTAGAGGACATTCAACATGAATGGTTTTAAAGTTTTTTGTTTTATGGTGCTACTAGGCTGGCAATTTACTGCCAGTGCTGAGCGAATTAAAGATGTGTCTATGGTCGAAGGGGTGCGCTCAAACCAATTAGTGGGCTATGGATTGGTTGTTGGTTTACCGGGTACCGGTGAGCAAAGCCGTTTTACCGAACAAAGTTTTAAAGGCATGCTCAATAGTTTTGGTATTACGTTACCTTCTAGTTTAAAGCCAAAAATTAAAAATGTTGCAGCGGTTGCTGTTCATGCTGAACTCCCTCCATTTAGAAAGCCAGGGCAAACCATAGATATTACTGTGTCATCGATTGGCAGTGCAGGCAGCCTGCGCGGTGGTACATTATTACAAACATTCCTAAAAGGGGTTGATGGTAATGTTTACGCCATCGCTCAAGGCAGTTTAATTGTAGGTGGCTTAGGCGCTGAAGGCCTTGATGGTAGTCGCGTTGTGATTAATACGCCAACGGTAGGACGCGTACCAAATGGTGCCACGGTTGAACGTGCTGTTAAAAGCCCATTTATGCAAAACGACTATATTACCTTTAATTTAAACCGCCCTGATTTTACTACTGCTAAACGTTTAGAGAAAACCATAAATGATTTAATCGGCCCAAATAGCGCTCAAGCACTCGATGCAGCTTCTATTCGCGTTATTGCACCTCGTGATGCCTCGCAACGTGTATCGTATTTATCAACTCTTGAAAACTTAGAGTTTAAGCCTGCGGATACTTCGGCAAAAATAATTGTTAACTCACGTACCGGCACTATAGTTATTGGAAAAAATGTAAAATTACAACCTGCGGCAATTACACATGGTGGCCTTACTGTGACCATTGCTGAGCAACAAAATGTGGCGCAGCCAAATCCTCTAGCTGAGGGGGAAACAGTGGTTACCCAACAAAGTATTATTGACGTTAATCAAGATGATTCACGTGCTTTTGTATTTGACCCAGGTGTAAGCCTTGATGATTTAGTTCGTGCTATTAATGAAGTTGGCGCTGCCCCTGGCGATTTAATGGCGATTCTTGAAGCACTTAAAGAAGCCGGTGCAATTAACGGTCAGCTTGTTGTAATTTAGTTTTATAAGATTCTAGACCCTAAGCCCTAGGGTCTTTAACCCTTAACCTTTCATCCTTAACCTTTCATCCTTAACCTTTCATCGCTACTCTTCTTTTGGCTCAATTATTGCATTTAACTAGGTATTATTAATTATTGTGTCAAAAAGCTGATGGAAACAAATCATCTAGATAAGCAAAACTTTTTTGATTTAGGCAACTTAGACTCTTTGCGTCGAGATGCTTTAAACAGCGGTGATGCATCAACCGATGCATCTAAAGCGGCGTTAAAAAAAGCGGCGGCACAATTTGAAGCTATCTTCACCCAAATGCTACTGAAAAGTATGCGTAAAGCCAATGAGGCTTTTGAAGACAAAGAAAGCCCATTTAATGCAAGTGGCGTGAAGTTTTTTGAAGAAATGCACGACCAACAGATGGCTACAGAGCTTTCATCAAATGGCTCTTTAGGTCTTGCAGATTTAATTGTGCAGCAACTATCGCCAGATGGAAAAAACTTTATGCCAGGCTCTGTTCTTCGTACAACGTCAGATTTCTTTAGTGACCAACGTGCGGGTAGCACCTTACCTCATCAAGAAAACCAAAAGGTCACTGAAAAAGTGCCGCTCGTTGATTCAACTGAAAAAAGCGAACAAAACATAGCGTCTGGCACATTTGAAAATGCTGAGGAATTTGTAAGCACCGTATGGGAACACGCAAAAACAGCGGCTAAGAAAATTGGTTTAAATCCGGCGGTTATGGTTGCGCAAGCAGCATTAGAGACTGGTTGGGGTAAACATATTATCAGTAAAGGTGATGGCAATAGCTCAAATAATTTATTCAATATAAAGTCAGATAAAAGTTGGCAGGGCGAAAAAGCCAGTAAGGTCACTTTAGAGTTTGAGCAAGGCGCTGCAGTTAAAAAGCAAGCAAGCTTTAGAGCGTATGACTCAATAAAAGATAGCGTGAATGATTTTGTGGATTTTTTAACACAGAACCCTCGCTATCAAGATGCATTAAACAATACAGCAAAGCCGCACAAATTTTTAGACTCTTTACAGCAAGCCGGTTATGCAACCGACCCTAACTATGCAGACAAAATAAAAAGAGTGCTTAACAGTAACGAGTTAAAGAATATCGCCACAAGCGTTATCCGCCAAGGAGTAGAGTAACATGTCGTTTAATTTATTAAATATTGCTAATTCAGGAATAAGAGCAAACTCTGAGTTATTGCAAACGACAAGTAAAAACATCGCAAACGTTAATACTGAAGGGTATGTACGAGAGCGCACTGAATTTACTACCATGATTGATAATCAGGTGGGCCGCGGTCAAACGTACCGGTTATTAAATGAGTTTGCACAAAAGCAATTAAACCGAGATACCTCAAATAAAAGCTTTTTTGATCAATTTGTTAGCGAGGCGAGTCGGGTTGATCAAATTTTTTCAGAAAAATCAAACAGCTTATCAACTAGTATCAACTCGATGTTTAACAACGTGCAAGAAGCACTTAACCAACCTTCATCTACGGTTGCTCGTTCATTGGTGATGAGTGATGCGCAAAATCTGATTGATCAAATGGACCGGCTTGCAGGTATTGTTTCAGAGCAAAAAGCAGTGGTTAATGAGCAATTAGAAATATTTTCTGAAGAGGCGAATACGTTAATCGAAAGTATTAGTTCGTTAAATCAAGAAATTGCGGGTGTTCATGGCACTAAAAACGAAGCAGATGCTAGCTCAGCTTACAACGAGCGTGATAAAGCAATACGTGATTTATCAAAACTAATTGATATAGAAACACTCGATGGCCCTAATGGTGAAAAACAAGTATTTATGGGCACAGGTGAAGCGGTTGTTATGCAAAATGGTTCATTTAACTTGTTTTCGATTAGTGGCGATCCCGATGCCAATTTTAAAGAGTTACGCTTAGATGTAAATGGTGGCCAAGCAGTTCCACTAGAAATAGATCCCACTAAACTCAAAGGTAAAATTGGTGGCTTATTGGCATTTAGAGACGATATTTTGGTGCCTGCACAAAATCAAATAGGTCAGATGGGCATTGCGCTTGCTGATTCGTTTAATCAGCAAAACCGTTTAGGAATGGATGCAAACGGTGAGCTTGGAGGCGATATTTTTGATATCCCAACGGTCAGTGCTTTTGTTTATCAAGCAAATACCGGAACAGCTAATATGTCAGCAACCGTTGAAGCTGGTAAAGGCAGTGAACTACCAGCGAGTGATTTTGTGATCACCTATACGGGGAACCCTAACGAAGTAAGTATTCAGCCAATAGATAATAAAGGCGAGCCTTTAGGCAGTGCATCGTTAGCTGTTATTCCACCGAGTGGCATTATTGACTCTGCGGCAATCACCAGCGGGGAGTCGTTTGGTTTAGAGCTAAACGTAACCGGAGCCGGTAATGCCGGTGATCAATTTCAGATAAAACTTAATAGTGGCGCGGCTGGCAATATATCGCTGACAACAGGTCGAGGAGAAGACATTGCATTGGCCTCTCCAATTAGAACAGCAGACGGGCTTGATAATACAGGCACTGGGACTATTTCACCGGGTGATGTGAGCGATGTAACTACCGGCAGTTTTACAAACCCTTTAGGCTTAGCAAATGGTCCTATTAACATTGTTAAAACTGCTAATGCTAACGAATATCAACTTACTGATGGTAATGGTACAACCACGTTTACGGTTACACCGCCTGCTAACAATATTTTGGCGCAAGCGGGGCCTCCTTATGATGGCTATGGTTTTGACTTTAATATTGAAGGGGTACCGGCTACAGGTGATACCTTTAATTTAGAATTTAATGAAGGCGGTTTTGATGATAACCGTAATGGTCAAAAACTCGCTGACTTACAAAATAGCGATTTAGTACGTCAAAATGTGGTAGCAAGTGCCTCAGCCGATAATCATAAAACCTTGAACCAGGCCTATGCTGGATTAGTAACCGATGTTGGTGTAGTAACCAGTCAAGCAAAAACCAACGGGGCGGCATTTGATGCTTTAGCACAGCAATCAGAAGCCTGGTATGAATCGTTATCCGGCGTAAATTTAGATGAAGAGGCAGCTAATTTGCTGCGTTTTCAGCAATCTTATGCTGCATCGGCTCAAGTACTGTCTGCAGCACGTTCTATTTTTGACACTTTACTGAGTGCGGCGAGGTAATTATGCGTTTATCAAATAATTTAATGTATCAAAATAACATTAATAAAATACTTGAGAATCAACAAAATGTAGCTGGTGCGCAGGAGCGCGTTACGACAGGTCAAAAATATTTGAGTACCTCAGAAAACCCTGCTGCTATTTCGCAGGGTATGTTGTACACCAATAAAATAGAAACTAATGAGCAGCTGACGAAGAATATTAACCAGCTAAAAGGGCGTTTAGAAACCGAAGAAAGTTTATTACAAGGTATGAACGACACTATTTTAGAAGCGCAAATGTTAACTATACGAGCGGGCAATGGTTCGTTAGATAAAGGTGATTTGGCTTCGGTTGCCAGTGAACTAAAAGAATTGCAAAAATCGCTGCTTAACTTAATGAATAGTCAATCTGAAGGGGGGAAATACCTTTTCTCTGGCTATCAAGACGATATTCAAACTTATACATTTAATAGCACTAATGGCAAATACGAATACCAAGGCGATCAAGGCCAGCACGAAGTAACCATTGCAAAAGGCGTTGAGATCAAATCAAGCGATAATGGCTTTAATGTATTTGAACGAGTTGATGCACGTCTTGATGTGGTATCGAATGGTGGAGCGCCATCAGGCGGTATTACCGCTGGAACTGTTTATGTTCAAAATCAAGGTGAGTTTGATCGTTTTCATAAAGATAATTATAACTCAGACCCAGATCCGCTTATTTCTCCAACGATCAATACCTATAACGTTAATGTGATCCCTGGTGCGACCCCTTCATCGCCTGATCAGTATGAGATATTACGTGATGGTAATCCTCTTGTACCACCTGTGACTGGTGAAGTAACTGATGAGCCGATTGAATTTGCCGGTATGGAAATTCAACTTGAAGGTGTAGCACCGGGGCAGCTTGATTTTACCCTTGAGAAACCAAGCAAAGAAAATGTATTGAATACACTAGAAGATTTGATCATTAGCCTAAATGACGAACAACTTGATGAAGCGCAAATTAACCAAGCATTATCGGATGGTTTAATTCAGCTTAAAAATGCTAGTGAACAGATTGTATTTACACAAGCTGGTTTAGGTGGACGGATGAATGTGGTTGAGCGTGTGACCGATTCAAACAGTGCACTGGATATTAATAATCAAGAAAATAGATCCAGCCTGATTGAGATTGATGCCGCTGAAGCCATCAGCGATCTTACTAAACATGAGTCTGGTTTACAGGCTTCACAAGCGACTTTTGGTCGCTTGGCTAAACTTTCATTATTCGATTATTTATAAATACTATCCAAGGCAGGTTATTACTTTACGAGAAAAGTAGGTAATAACTTGCCTTAACGAAGCGGCAAAAAACTGTCACCCCCTTTTTATCTTCTGTCAAAAAATCGCTAACTTCTAATTTAAAGCCGCAATAAGTGTTATTTAGTTGTTTTAAAACATAAGGTTAATCTTTTTTTACTAGTTGGCACAACTAATGCATTTAGCTAGTTATAGAAAGTGTGGTTTTTGCTTAAATATTTTGAACCACATTCTGATTGAAACTAGGAGATGGTAAAATGGCTTTAAGCGTAAATACAAATGTTGCATCACTTAATGGGCAACGCAATCTATCTAAATCTAGCATGGCACTTGAAACCTCAATGCAGAGACTATCATCTGGTTTGCGTATTAATAGCGCAAAAGACGATGCTGCAGGTTTACAAATTGCCAACCGACTAACTTCTCAGGTTAATGGCCTAACAGTTGCTCAGCGTAATGCCAATGACGGTATTTCAATGGCGCAAACCGCTGAGGGTGCGATGCAAGAGTCTGCAAACATCTTACAACGTATGCGTGACTTATCACTGCAATCAGCGAATGGTTCAAACAGTGCGGTTGACCGTGCATCCCTGCAAAAAGAAGTCAGTGCACTGCAACAAGAGCTTACTCGAATTGCAGACACCACCAAATTTGGTGGCACCAGCTTACTTGATGGTACCTTTGGTACAAAACAATTCCAAGTGGGCGCAAACGCGAATGAAACCATTAATGTAAGCTTACGTAATGTAGCAGCAGATTCAATTGGTGCGCATGAAATTAAAGGGCCAGGCAACGCCGCAGATGCAAATACTAGGCTTGGCGATGTACAAACGGTTAACTTAGCGACCAACCATGGCACCAGTGCTGATACAGTTAACATTAATGGTACAGATATTGTTATTGCCGGTGGGTCCGGTGCGGCTGTAATTGCAGATACAATTAATAAGTCGGGTGCAGGCGTGGTTGCAGAGGCCAAAATTGATACGAGTTTTGCAGGTATTACCTCATCAAGTACGGGTGTTATTGAAATTAAAAAGAATGGCGCTGTAGAAAAGTCATTTGATTTAGGTACCTACGGTGGTGATATGGAGCGTTTAACTAGCGATATGCAGCAAGCTGGTTATGATGCTATTTACGACCCTGCAACAAAAGAAATTGCATTCAAAGCAACAGATGTTGATGGTATCGATATCACTGGAACTGATGTAAGTGGCTTTACAATAGGTGGTACTGCAGTAACAACAGTAGCTAACTCTTTTAGTGTTTCTGCAGAGTTAAACTTATCATCAGCAAATAAAATTGGTATTTCAGGTACAACTGCAAATCAGTTATTTGGTACAGGTACGGCAGCAATACAGTCAACAGGTGGTACTAGTTCGCTAACAAGTATTGAAAGTGTGGATATTTCTGGTTCGACTTCGGAAGGTGCTCAAAATGCTATAAAAGCGATTGACGCTGCACTGGCGCAAATTGATGCACAGCGAGCTGACTTAGGTGCGGTACAAAACCGTTTTGGCTTTACTATTGCCAACCTTGCAAACGTATCTGAAAACGTGTCAGCTTCTCGTAGCCGTATTCAAGACACAGATTACGCGCTTGAAACAGCAACCCTGACTAAAAACCAAATCATGCAACAAGCAGGTACTACTATTTTGTCACAAGCAAACCAGTTACCGCAGGCTGCATTAAGCTTGTTAGGTGGTTAATAATAATTAAAATTAAAAAGCCAAGTATTTATACTTGGCTTTTTTGTTTGTATTTCAATTAACTAAAGTTTTTTACTGTTTTTTTTAAAAAAAAGCTAAAGGTAATTTTATAACGGCCGTTAACTTAATTAGAACGGAGCTTGAACAGATTTTTATTGTGATGGCTCTTGGTTAAAATCAATTAGTTACATTACGAAAGTAATCAGGAGTTATAACATGGCTTTATCAGTAAATACTAACGTTGCATCAATAAATGCACAAAGAAACTTATCAAAATCTAGCGATGCATTAGGCACATCAATGCAACGTCTTTCATCTGGTATGAAAATTAACAGCGCGAAAGATGATGCGGCTGGTCTACAAATTGCTAACCGTCTATCTTCACAAATTAACGGTCTAGGTGTTGCTCAGCGTAATGCTAATGACGGTATCTCAATGTCGCAAACCGCTGAGGGTGCGATGACAGAGTCATCAAACATTCTACAACGTATGCGTGACCTAGCGCTGCAATCAGCGAATGGTTCAAACGATGCTGATGCACGTGCGGCCCTTCAAAAAGAAGTAGGCGCATTGCAACAAGAATTAACGCGTATCGCAGAAACAACTAAATTTGGTGGTACTAGCTTACTAGATGGCTCATTTGGTACTAAGCAATTCCAAGTAGGTTCTAATGCAAATGAAACAATTAACGTAAGTCTTCGTGATGTATCAGCTGATGCTATCGGTGCAAATGAAATTAAAGGTGGTGCAACATCGACTGTTTCTGCTCTTGGTGATGTTCAAACGGTTGCTTTAAGTGCCAATGTAGCTACTTCAGCACAAACAGTTAATATCAACGGTGTTGATATTGAAGTTGCAGCAAGCTCTGGTGCTGCAGCAATTGCTGATACTATTAATTCTTCAGGGGCAGGTGTAAATGCTCAAGCTAAATTAACAACTACAATCGCTGGTATTGATGCAAGTAGCTCGTCTACAATTGAGATTAAAAAGGGTGGCACTGCGGTTGATAAATATGACTTGGGTACATTTGGCGGAGACATGGCTCGCCTAGCTAAAGATATGCAAGAAGATGGCTATGATGCTGTTTATGATGAGGCAGCCGGCTCTATATCATTCACAGCTACAGATATAGATGGTATTGATGTAACTGGTGCTGGCGATACAAGTGGTTTTACTATTGGCGCTCAAGCTGTGGCTAGTACAGCAGGTTCGCTTAGTGTTTCAGCAGAACTAAACCTAAGCTCAGCTGATAAAATAGGTATATCAGGAACAAAAGTAGATGAGATATTTGGTTCAGATGCATCTACAATAGATTCAACAGGTGGTTCAAGTGCGTTAACTTCAGTTGAGACTATTGACATCTCAGGTGCTACTTCTGCAGGTGCACAAAATGCAATTAATACAATTGATGCGGCACTTGCTCAAATCGATGCGCAACGAGCTGATTTAGGTGCGGTACAAAATCGTTTTGGCTTTACCATAGCAAACCTTGCAAACGTATCAGAAAACGTATCGGCTTCTAAAAGCCGTATCGAAGATACCGATTACGCTGCAGAAACGGCTAAACTGACTAAAAACCAGATTATGCAACAGGCTGGTACAACAATCTTAGCTCAGTCTAACCAGTTACCACAGGCAGCACTTAGCTTATTAGGTTAATTTAACAATAAGCTCTATACTTTAACTACTAAGGAAGGGGCAACCCTTCCTTTCTTGTATAGGTATAAAGCTTTATATCGCTTTATAGTAGGAGCGAATTATGGAAACGCAAAATTTAAATTTAAATATCAGCTCAGCGCAAAAAGGTGAGGTTACCTCAAGTTATCAAGCCCCATCTCAAGTTAAGCAAAATATTGATGAACAGAAGAATACAACCACCCCTACTGCTGCAAGTAGAATCGAAGTCTCTGAAACTGAGTTGTCACCTGAAAAGCTAGAGAAGGTGGTACAGCAATTGCAGGACTTTATGGGTGAAATGAACCGCAGTCTTCAGTTTAAAGTAGATGAAGATTCTGGCCGCAATGTAATCAAGGTTATCGACAAAGAAAGTGGTGATTTGGTAAAGCAATATCCGTCAGAGGAAGTATTAGGTATAGTTGCTAAATTGGCTGAAGCCACCGGTGTATTGGTTGATTTTAAAGTTTAATTTTTCAGTAATTTAAGAGGGTAATTATTATGGCTATTTCATTTACGGGCATAGGCTCCGGACTTCAAGTAAACGAAATTGTAAGTGCTTTAGTCAATGCTGAAAAATCCCCTTATCAAGCGCGAGTAACAAAACAGCAAGCTAATTTCACGACTGATATATCTGCTGTAGGCACACTAAAAGCGTCTTTAGAAGAGCTGAATGGTTCTTTGGAGTCACTATCATCAGTTGATGAATATCAAAAAAGAACAATAAGTGGTAGTGATGAATTTGTTTCTTTTAGCTCTGAAAAAGATGCACAAACCAATAATTACTCAATTAAAGTTAATAGTTTGGCCGAAAACCATAAGCTAACATCAAATGCTATAGCTGGCGATGAAGCGGTGGGTGAAGGTAAGCTATCTATAAGTTCTGGCGCTAACAGTTTTGGTATTAATGTGTCAGACACCGCAACACTTGCTGATATACGTGACGCGATTAATGACTCAACTGACAATGACTCCGTGAATGCCACTATTATTACCGATGACACGGGGCAGCGGTTAGTATTATCAAGTAAAGAAACCGGCGCCGAAAACGCAATAAAAATTGTAGTTGATGATGTCTCTGATGGCAACAATACAGACGCCTTGGGTTTATCTCGTCTTGCGTATGACAGTGATACAGCATCAGCAACTTACGCTGAAAACCTAAACGAAGTAACTGCAGCGACGGATGCCTCAATTACGATAGATGGTACGCTTGTTGCGACGAGCAGTACAAATGAATTTAAAGATGTCATTGAGGGCGTCACCATTAATGCCAAAAAAATGCATGGAACTGACGATGATTTAAGTAAAGCCGTAATAACAGAAAATAATAAAAATATTACAGCTGGTTTGAACTCATTTGTAGACAAATTTAATGCTTTTATTGATTTATCTAAGCAATTAGGACGCTCAAGTGCTGAAGAGGGCGTAGGGGCGCTTGCTGGTGACTCATTATTAAGAGGGTCTGTAAACCAGGTGCGCTCATTGTTAACCTCAGAATTTAGCACGGGAAATGGTAATACCGATTTTTTAGCTAATTTTGGTATTAGAACGGAGCGTTCAGGTAAATTAAGTATTGATTCCGATGCATTAAAAGCTGCGATAGAAAAGGATCCTCAAGCCTTACAAACCTTTTTTATCGGAGAAAATGACGGTGATGGTTTTGTTGGCCAGTTAGACACAGTCATTAAAGGTTATACGGCTTCTGATGGTATTATTAGTTCACGTATAGAAGGTCGTGAATCACAGCTTTCTAAACTAGAAACTGATGTAGAGAAATTTAATATTCGTATGGCGAAATACGAAGAACGGTTATACAGTCAATATAATGCAATGGATTTATTAGTCGCCAATTTAAATTCAACAGGCAGCTATTTACAACAACAATTAGCTAACCTACCTGGGGTGGTTAAAAAATCAAGTTAAGCGGAGTGAAATTTGGACGCTAATCAACAAGAATTAACAAAAATGATGTTGCAAGCAACCTTGCTTGCAAACCTAGCTCTATTGCAAGAGCAAATGCCAGTTATATATGAGTCATTTAAAGACTACACACCAAGTGATACGGGCGTAGCTATAGATGAAGCAAATAATGCAAACTTATTTAATAATAATGAGTTTGTCTATCAAGTTAATCCTAGGGAGTTTGCAAAACAACAAGTTGTTCAGTTTTTAGAGAATCCGCTTTACTTCAAATATCAACTAGGTCATCAAGATGACGAAAATATTGTTTTTGAACATGCCGCGCTTTTGAAATCAATTTATAACGTTCGTTCGTCAGAGACAGATAATAAAATTCACAACCCTGCTGCAGAGAATCGTCTCGACTTTATCTGCTTTTTAGGCGGTGGCTTAGGGTATCAGATAGAAGAGCTACTCAGTAAAAAAGATGTACTAAATGTGTTTTTATTTGAGCCAAGTAAAGACGCTTTTTATGCGTTACTACATTGTATAGAATTAAAACCACTTTTTGATAAATGCACAGCTAATGGCGGACAGTTTTCAATACGTGTAGGCGGCAATGAAGATGGCGTGATTAACGAAATTTCCAAATTTTTGTTTAATCAGGGTCACTTTAATATCAGTCAAATACTATTTTTTAAGCATTATGATAGCTCATTGATTGAAAAAACAATTGAGCGTATAAAAGGTATTGGCCATCGTTGGGCTGCAGGCTGGGGGTTTTTTGAAGATGAAATAATTGGCGTGTCGCACACATTAGCCAATTTAAATGCTAAGTTTCCAGTGTTAAAAAAGCCTGAACTAGTTAAAAATTCATTAAATGATTACCCCGTATTTATAGTCGCTAATGGTCCTTCTCTTGATGATGCAATTGAGTTTTTAAAAAATAACCAAGACAACATCATCATAATTTCTTGTGGTACTGCATTGAGAGCTTTGCTTAGCAATAATATTAAACCTGATATCCATATTGAAATGGAACGTACTGCGGCACTATTAGACTGGATTGAGTCAATTGATCGCACATCTGATTTAAATACAAAGTTAAATCAAATAAATATAATTGCGTTAAATACTGTTTACGATAATATTTTAAAGCGTTTTAAAAATGCGCATTTGTTATCAAAAATAAATGATGCAGGCGGTCGTCTTATTCGTGCTTTGGATACAAAGAAGCAGTTTACTTACCCTGATTACAGTAATCCTACAGTATCAAATACAGCGCTTGCTACAGCAATTGAATTAGGGTTTAAGAAAGTATATTTAGTTGGTACTGACTTAGGATTTGTCTCTAAAGAGCACCATCATTCAAAACATAGTATATATTTCGATAATGACTTTAAGCATAAAAAAGTAGTTGAAAAAGGTATTGAAGGTGCATTTGTTGTTAAAGGTAATTTTACTGAAGAAGTATTCACAACCCCGATATTTGACTCATCAAAAGGTAACTTAGAATTACTACTTCAAGAAAACCTAAATGTTAAAGTATTTAATACCGCCAATGGTGCTTTCATTAGGTATACTGAACCTAAACTTATTAAAGATATTGGTAATATAAAACCGATTGTTAATAAGGAAGATAAGATCACAGCACTACTTTACAAAGCTACTTCTTTAGAGCAATTGTCTGCTGGTAATGTTAATCATAAAATGGAAGCTATCAAAACGAGAACAAAAGATGTTCTTGAGCAGCTGTTGTCTATAACTTCTCAATATTTTGAAACACGTGAGCAGCTTGCTGATGCGTTTAATTTACAAAATAAAATATTACTTACATTACGTAATAGCACCGCAGACGATGTTGTAGTTTATTGGCTGATTCAGGGAACTTTTAGATATTTTCAAGCTTATATTATGACAAGTAGCTATTATTACAATGACTTAGAAATGCGTACTGGATTTATAAATGCATGTGTTGACGCGTTTCATGAACATGTAAAAGGTATCTATTTAGAGTTTATTGAAAACTATAATAAACCGGCCAAAGTCTAATCAAAGTTAGTCGTTATTTATTAGTAACGACTAACTCAATAAAGTCATCTTGTGGTTTTTTGAATAAAGACATGAACACGACATCAGATGGCTTACCATCTAAAATATAATGCTCCTTTAAAATACACTCATTTTCATACCCAGCCTTTAAAAATGCTTTGATACTACCAATATTAGAGGTATAAGCACTTGCAGTGAGCTTTCTTAATCTCAATTTTTGAAAAGAGTACTGGCTTACTAGTCTTATTGCTTGGCTAGCGTAGCCTTTTCCCCAGAACTTTTTATCCCCTATAAAGAGGCTAACCTGGGCAACATTATGAATTGTATTGATACTTCCTATTTTTATATTGCCAATATGTTCATTTTCACTTGTTCTTATTGTAAAAAGTTGCTCGAGAGGGTTATTTAGCTGTAAGGATATATAATTTTTAACAGAATCTATATCCTGCTTATGAAAGCGTGTTTCTAAATACTGGTTCACTTTTGAGTCATTTAACCAACTTACGTATTTAGTTGTAACGTCCTCCAACTGAATACTTCTAATAAAGATACCTTGGATATTGTGACTTTTTATCGTTAATTGGTTCATGGGTTTCCTAAAATGTGAATTTATCGATCGCCTAATTAATGCATTTATTTTAAGGCATAAGGAGCGTAGATATTTCCTCGCCAACCTAATGAGGTCAGCTCATGCTTTATTTCATCATGAAATGAAGATGAGATAATGACTGTTAGCTTTTTGTCTAAATCTTTATTAATGAGAGCATTAATAGTATCGATTGAATACTTAATCGTATAATTGAGACCACAAAAGCGTTTCCCAGTTTTATTTGGATTTCCATCGATAATATACAGAGGCTTTAACCCTGTTAAAGCCAATAAAGTTACAGCTCCAGAACCTGCACCCCAGAAGATAAACTCTTCATCTTTACAGTAGCTTTGTAATGCTTGAATATCTTTATCTATCTTTTGTTTTAGTTTGCCATTATCCGATGGTGCTAAAGGCAGTAAAGATTTTTTCTCTTTATTTGTGAATGAAATAATTAAATTACCGGATGCAGTTACAATACTTTTATCTTTAAACCAACCAAATTGATTTGCAAGGGTTACTAATGAACGCTCTGAGAAAACATGTATATGTTCAACATGAAAAGCTTGTGTTGAAGGCTGTGTGATAGACCAGTCTAAACTAGGTGTTTCTAAAATGAGTGTAGAAGTTGAATGACTTACCTTTGATATGGCTTTGAAAAAATCTTTAAAATCAAAAATGTGTTCAATTACATGGCGAGAATAAATAAGGTCAGATTTAAAACATAGGCTAGAGGCAATTTTTTCAGTGAAAAAAACCTTTTCTACTATCAACTCTTTTTTTTCAGCTGCTATCGCAGTTTCTTCATTTGGCTCAATGCCATGGTAGTCCACATTAGAATAAATTGTCTTTAGTTCTGCTAGTACTTCTCCACTTGAACAGCCTATTTCTAGAACATTTAGCGTTTTTTTATCAATGATATTGTTTTCACTAATAAACTTTATGAAATCATACCTAAATGAGGCACCTATATTTTCAGGTGACGGTGTATAGTAATGATGCTTATATATAGCTTCTAGAATATCTTTATTGTAGTTTAATTGAAAAGCATGTGCGCACTGCCTACAGATTGAGTATTCAATATCAATAACATGTGGCAAAGGTATATTTGACGTATCATCCATTGGATGTTGGTAAATTGGAAAGTTATTTAACTTAAGTAATAAAGTGTTTTTTTTATAATTACAAACAGGGCAATTCATAGCTACTCCTTCTTAACTAACTTTTCTTTTGAGCATAAAAGCTTCTGCATAATCAACACCGACGGTATTACCTCTTACTTTTGCCAATGCCTCAATTGCATCAATAGAACGAGAGTGGGGAGGCTTGCGCATTTCATCTTCATATATTAAGAGTAGCTTTTTCTTTTCTGCTATATGTTCTGAGATATCGACAAAAAACGTTGGTGAAAATGCAAATGCATTGATTGGCGTATTCCACTCTGTACTTGAGTTAACTTCAAATGAATATATTGTTGGGGTTTTTACTAAGGGAATAGGTCTAAATGCAGTCATGACTGCTTGATGTACAATACGATGATCTATATTTAAGTCGCCATAATGGTGTGTATAAATAATATCTGGTAGTTCTTTTTTAGTGACAGACTCTATTGCTTGGACTACATCAAGGATCGCAACTGTGTCCATTTTATTATCAGGAAAATTAAAAAAGTATTGCTTAGCAGACAAATACTCTCCCGCTTTTTTTGTCATCCTAAGGCGCTGTTCATAATCCGTATCAGAGCTGTTTTTTCGTGCTGAAACGCCATTTGTCATATATACAATGGATATATGATCACCTTGTTTTTGATGTTTTAATAAAGTACCACCACATCCAATCGCTTCATCATCAGCATGAGCGACAATAGCAAAAATATTTTTTTTCACTTATTAGTTTCCATTGTTAAATGTTTATTTGATAGCGCTGTTCCTCGGATGATGTCAGATGTAAATTTTTGTCCGATAACTAAATCATAATTATTAGGGGGTAAGCCAAAACCTGGGCGTATTACTCTAATGTTTTCTGAGTTTACAGTATCCCCTTCCTTAACATCCTTTACAACGTAGATTGAACGCCCATGTTCTTTACCTAATCTAGAACCTTTAGCCAGTATTTCGGCGCTACCCAATGCCTTCCATGTGTTGTGGCATGAAATTACTAAAGACTTTAATTCATCTGGCTCTATTGAAAATGTTGCATCAGGTCCGCCTAGTTTACGATCTAGAATAAAATGCTTTTCTATTATCCTTCCACCCATAGCAATAGATGTAATCGCTGGGATATTTGAAAGACTGTGATCAGATAAGCCAGTAATTATGTTTAGCCTTTTTAATTCGTTAAGAGCATTTAAATTCATCTGCTCAAACGATGCTGGGTATGAACTTGTACAGTGCAAAACGGCTATTTGGCTACTGCCATATTTTTTCAAATACTCAACACTTTCTTTTATTTCTTCAAAGCTAGATATACCGCTTGATAAAATTACAGGTTTTCCAGTCTTTGCTATCGCTTTTAATAATTTAAAATCTTGCACCTCAAAGGAGGCAACTTTGTAAAGAGGGCAGTCAAATTTTTCTAATATCGAGAC
Organism: Pseudoalteromonas sp. SD03; assembly: GCF_040937955.1. Lineage (NCBI taxonomy): Bacteria > Pseudomonadati > Pseudomonadota > Gammaproteobacteria > Alteromonadales > Pseudoalteromonadaceae > Pseudoalteromonas > Pseudoalteromonas sp. SD03. The sequence continues at coordinate 2,564,668 of NZ_CP162514.1, read as the reverse complement.
TGAAACTTCATCAAATGGAGAGCTAAATAAAATAATATTATGCTCTTTTGCTTTTTGAAAAAGTGACTCTGTCCAATCTAAAGGCATTGAGATTTCTTCATATAATTTATAATAGCTTTGACCTTTCCAAGGCGGACTTTTGATAATGAAGTCATCCCTATCGCAGTCAATAGTTAGAGAGTCAGCTGTATATGTCTGTATTTTTATTGCATCAACGCCGCACTCAGATGCGACTTCAATCATTTTTAAAGCAAGCTCTTTATTTCTTAAGTGGTTGTTAGACATTTCGGCAATAATGAATGGCTTACTGTTTGCTGAAATTTCTTTATTTAGTATTTTCATGTAGATAATCTTTGTAACTAAAATGAATAAAAGGAATTTTAGCATTTTTTGCGAAAAGTCCGTCTGTTTCTGTTGTATCTCCAACCATTACAACAGAATTAAGTTTATGGCGTTTATTTAATAAATCAAAAGCATATCTGTTTGGTTTTAAACGCTCAGGTGATTTAGGATCGCATAACACTATATCGCAAACATAATTATTTAACTGCAGCCTATCTATTTTAGTTTGCTGAACATTTTTTTGGCCATTGGTAACGACAAATAACCTTTTTTCATCAAGTATCTCAAACAAAGTTGGGATTAAGCTTGCTTTTTTGCTTATGTACTTTCCATCATGTTTATAGTAGGTATTTAGCATTATGCTTAGGTAATGGTTTGGTAATTCATAGGCTGCTATCGCATCATTAAATAGGTACGGATAAAGTACTCCCATTTTTAGCTTATGAGTATGGAGGAATATAGCTAGGCCTTTGAGGGGAAGTTGGGTTATTTCGGAAAGTATTTTTTCAATCTCTTTAAACGCTCCAATGTCATAATCACTTTGATCAAATAGTGTATTGTCTAGATCGAAAATAATATCATCATATTTGCTTAACTGATGCGCCAATTTTTTTATCAGCATATATGTTCTTGCCAATATCTTATTAAACGGTTATCAGAAATATTTTCTTCTAGTGGTATTTGATATGGCAGCGACAACCAGCTTTTTATGCTCAAATCGATAATGTCGAACCCTGAGTTTATTGAAAAAATTAAACTACCTGAAAGTCTAGGATTGATTTCAATGATATGTGCGTTCTCTCTATCTTCATCTAACATTATTTGTATATTTATGGGGCCATTAAAGCGAATCTTTTCAACACATTTTTTAGCTAATGTAAGCACTAAAGGGTGTTGATTTATTTCACCGACTCTCGACACCCCAACTGCTTCAAGGCGCTTTCTCGCTAACCCAAAAATCCAATCACCCTCGGAATCTACAAGCACGTCGACGGTATATTCTGTGCCCTTTAATAAGGTTTGTATTACGCCTTTTTTATTTTTAAAAAAAGGAAATAATTCATCGTCTTCAATAATATAAATTCCCTTCCCACCTCTACCATACTCTGGCTTAAATATCGCGGGGGCAGATGTTGATGTTGGGGCTACGGGCAAGTTATTTTCTTCGCAGAATAGTTGAAAATTAACCTTACTTGTACAGATGCTTATTGTTGACTTGCTATTAATTAATATCTTCTTTGAGATACTTTTTGATAAGTCTGAACTTTGAGAAAGAATAATAAGTTCTTCATCAATAAATGGAATATATAAGTCAAACTTATCATCAAGTTGGTTGATAAATGGAATAAACTCAGAGCTACTGCATAAAGGCGATAAGTAGAAGTCATCACAGAAGTGCATTGCAATACTTTTGCTATTCTCATTTGCGTCAATACCTATCACTTTGTGACCTAAGGTTTGCAAGTGCTTAATAATAGATATAGCTGCAGCAGATGCCGCAGCACTCATTAAAATTCTCATAATAAAGCCTATAGCTATTTTTAATTCGAGAGCTCTTCAGCTCTCTATTCTTAAACTATATAAAGATGGTGTTAAAGCTGTAAAACCTGCTTTTGTAAAAGCAGTGATAGATGCTAAATTATCAGGTCTAATCTCAGCAATAATCGTTCCATGTTTCTTTAGTTCGGTTATATTATTCAAAGCTGCAACTCCAATACCTTTTCCCTGAGCTTGGGGCGAGATCAGAATCGAAACTTCATATTTATTTAATTCAATTTCATCTAAACGAAGAGTGCCAATATCATTTCCATCATGATTAATTATATATAGGGTCCTATCGGCTCTTTTTAGTGTATCTTCGAACCATTTGCAATGCTCTGGCCATGTTGGAATTGCAGTTTGCTTAAAGTATTTACGAACACCACTACTTGTTTGCCACTCAAAGACATTTTTTTTATCGGAATAAGTGGCTTTTTTTAGTTGTACTTTAGATATGAGATTAGGGTTTTGTTGCATTTATATAGTTCTCATTTAAATATGTAAGAGAGTCAATTTTCACTTATATCAACGATGAATTTTGATGGATACAATGAGCAATTCTATATTTTCCTTTGCCATCACTAATAGCTTTTGCTTTTAATGCTAATATTTTACTTTTATCTTCAATTATTTGAATACAGCTATATATGTTGGAGACGGTTGATAAAATAGCTGCTTCACTTAATTCAAATAACTCAATGTTACCATTTTGATTTTCTGCTGTTTTTATCATTATAATGGATTTTCCCATTGATGCAGCTTCGAAGAGCATTGAACCAGGAGCTGTAATGATTACTTTTGATTGATACATTAAGTCAGCTAAGTTTGGAGGTGCTTGATGCCAAGTTATGTTTAAATTTGTATTTTCAATGAGGCTTTTTAGCGTTTTTCCGTGTGCATAACCCAAACCTGTAGTTAAACAAATTTTACCCTTGTATTGCCTTACATCAAGTTCATATAACGAAGCAAAGCTATTGTTTTGAGGATCTGAGGCGCCAAAACATATAAATATGTCATAGGCTAAGTGCTCATCGTTTAATTTTCGAATGAATTCATCTCTGATAATTCCATATTTAGGACCCAGTAGAAGTTTGCATTGCTTAGGCACAAGCTTTTTATAAGCGCTTAGCCTAGACTCTGATGCCGTATCAATTAGTAAATTACAAAGATGTGCTCTATCAGCTAGATCATCGATTATAACTATATAATCAGCTATTAATTGTTGCTCCCATTGAATATCTATTTCATAATGGTCAATTAAAATACTTTTGATATTGTATTTTTCAAGTATTTGGTTGGTTTCTTCAAGTCCATTATTTGCTGTAGATAATTTTAAATAACTAACTAACTGGCTCTTTAGTAAAGATTTCGCTAAAGCAGACTCTTTTACAATGAATCTAATTTTTATATTTTTTTCGGCTAAAGTGTTTGCTAACTCTAAACAGCGCATCAAATGGCCGGCACCGATTAATTCGTTGGCATCTGTTCTTATGGCTAATTGCATTATCTCACCTTAAAAACGGGCTCTAATAGTTTACCTTTAAAAATATCATACAAATTTTGCGTTTTTATTGTATTTTTTAAAATAAAAATAACTTCATCGTATGCATTAAGTAATTTCTCTATATCATCATGTGTATGGGCAAAGCTAAGGTTATGACTACCACCAATTAAAATACCTCTAGTGCACATCTCTTGAATAAATAAAGATTTTAGCTCTAATGAGGAATATTTTTGAGTGTCTTTAATAATAATAAAAGACCATGACGGATGACCTGCAGTGCTCAGCCAATCTTTTACATCGTGTTTTTCTATTAATTTATTAAGCTCACAAATTAATTTTTCACCTAAAGTGTGAATATGTGTCAGTACTCTTTCTTGCTGCATTTTTTTTAATGTTGTTTTTGTAGCAACTAAAGACATGGTTTCGCCCGCAAAGGTGCCGGAGAAGAAAATATCTTCCATCAATGACATTATTTCTTTCTTTCCAACAATAGCTGAAATAGGGAATCCGTTTGCCATGCCTTTGCCAAAGGTTGCTAGGTCAGGTGTAATATTAAATAAGCCTTGAGCACCATGTAGATCAAACCGAAAACCGGTAATTGTTTCGTCAAAAATTAGTACAGAGCCATGTTTTTTACAAAGTGCTTGTACTCCTTCAAGAAATCCAGCTTCTGGAAAGGCTATATTCATTGGCTCCATAATTACAGCAGCAAGCTGTTCAGGGTATTCAGTAAAGAGCCTTTCTAATGAGCTAAGGTCATTGTATGTAAACGTATGGGTAAGCGCTCTAACACACTCGGGAACACCTAAATTTCTGGTTGTTGAGCCAATATACCAATCTTGCCAACCATGATAACCACAGACTGCAACATGCTCTCTTTTTGTATAAGCTCTTGCTAGTCGAATAGCAGCAGATGTTGCGTCACTGCCATTTTTACCAAAACGCACCATTTCAGCGCAAGGTATTAGCTTTGTGAGTTCTTCGGCGACTTCCATTTCTAATCTATGAGGAAGGGAGAAAGTGATCCCTGAGCTAAGCTGGTCTATCACAGCTTGATTTACATCAGCATCACAGTAGCCTAAAGAAACAGAAAGTAAGCCATTCACAAAGTCAATATACTCATTATTATCTGCATCCCACACTTTAGAACCTAAACCTCGTTCAATAAATAAAGGTGCTGCATTTTGTGGGAACGCAATTCTACTCTTACTAAAAGTTTGGGAACCTAGAGGAATGGTTTTTTCAGCTCTATGTAGCCACTCCGCTGAATTAGTGTAATTATTCATAGCCTTCTTCTTTATCTTGTTTTAATGATTTAACCATTCCCTCATTTCGAGCAATTTGGGAGTTTAATAAGTTCAGCTCTGGTTTATGCGATAACAATTCCAGTATATCTTGATAATTAAAATTAGGCTTTTTTACATATAAATTTTCATATATTGATGAAATCAACTCAAAGTCATTGGGTTCGTCAACAGTCCATCTATAGGCAGAGAGGTCTTGCTCACTTTGGATATTCTGTAACTTATACTTATCAGGGTGACTTGTTATATAAGGTGTTACGTGTTCTAGCTCAGAAGGCTTTTCTGCATATTTATAAGCGTTATGTAAGGCCTTTTTACTGATCACTTCAATATCGAGACCATCAGGGTATGTGGCTACTAAGCAGTTTGAAGTATAATCATTTTTGTTTTTTAAATGACTATTAATGACATAGTCCATGAGCTCAGGGTCAATCACTGGGCAGTCAGCTGTTATTCTAACGATAGCATCACAAGGGTAATTGAGTTCAGCATGAAAGTACCGGCTGAGAACATTGCTTAAACTTCCTCTAAAGCATAATAAATTATTCTCATTGCATAACTGTTCAATAATGTCGTCACTTTCATCAGTACTTGTGACAATAACTAGGTTGTCTACTAATTTTGCTCGTTGTACACGCTTAGCTTGTTGAATAAACATAGGTAAACCTTGGAGGTTCTTTAAAACTTTATTAGGTAAGCGTGTTGATCCTGTCCTAGCTTGCATGAAAGCATTTATCATATTTTTAATCCTAGCGCTTAATTAACCAAGCCATTGCGATGGATTGATTAATGCTAAATTACTTGAAGCTAAAGAGGCTAAAACGTCATCCGAGGGGAGTGTAAGCTTTTTTGCGGCGCAGTAGCTGTCTATTAATTGTGTTAACTGTTCTTGTGAGCAACATCCTATAATTGCATTTTCGATATGAGGGGCTTTTTGCGCAATAATTGCTAATGCGAAAGTTAGCCGATTGCAGCCTAATTCATTAATAACACGATTATACTGAGAAAACTCATTATTAAACTGTGAAAAATAAGCGTTATTTTGAATCATTGGCTCTAATAAAAGCCCTTGTAAAAATATCGAGCGAGCGTGAAGCTTTATATTTTTTTCTATTAGCTTATCGATAATTTCAGGTTGTATAAAACGTTGATCTAACCAATTAACAGGAGCTTGAATCAGATCTAAATTAAACCTTTCACTAAGTAATTCAAGTTCTTTAGGATTATAAACAGAAACACCTATTCGCTTAACTATGCCTTTGGTTTTTAACTGCTCTAGCTGCGAAAAATAGTCTTCCCCTGAGCTGCTTAAAAGCAACTCACAATTATGAAATAACACTGCATCAATTGAGTCACAGTTCAGATTTTTTAAGCTTTTTTCTACCTGCGCGTGAATATTTTCACTTGATACTTTAGTAACGATAGATAAAGCTTGGCTTAAACCCGATTGGCCAATATTACTCTCGCTAATTCCATAAGCTGATGCCGTATCAACCACTGTAATGCCAGCGTCTAGCGCAGCACTAAGTATTCGTTTGATCTCATTTTTTTTTACCTGCCCAAGGGTGTTACTAATACCATAATTCAAACCAAATTGGGCGGTTCCTAAAGCGATTTTCATAGTTGTTTAGCTAATGTTTCTATTATGAAGTTTTGTTCTGAATTAGTTAATCCAGGATGCAAAGGTATGGTGAGAGCGCAGCTGTAGTATCTCATTGCATTTGGAAAGTCATTTGCCTTAAAGCCAAGCTCTTTGTAATAAGGTTGTATATGAATTGGAATGTAATGCAAATGACTCGTTATGCCTTGCTCTCTTAAACTACAGATAAGAGAATCATGTTTTACAATTGCATCACCAGACAAGGTTAAAATATATAGATGGTAACTAGAATAGCTTTGGTGTGATTGAGTTAAATGATTGATAGACATATCTTTTAGCTTGCTAGTATATACTTTAGCTAGCTGGTTGCGTTTTGCAACAAATTCATCAAGCTTTGAGAGCTGGCTAAGGCCTAGTGCAGCTTGTAACTCAGTCATTCTATAATTAAAGCCGAGTTCAACTTGCTGATAGTACCAAGGGCCATGACTTGGCTCTGTCATTTCACTCTGATCGGATGTAATCCCGTGACTACGTAAACGCACCATTTTATTAGCAAGTCGTTTGTTGTTTGTTACCGCCATTCCACCTTCAGCTGAGGTGATTATTTTGACTGGATGAAAGCTAAATACGCAAATATCTGAAAACTCACAGCTGCCCACAGGCTTACCTAAATATTTTGCACCAATAGAATGTGAAGCATCTTCAATAATCTTAAAGCCATATTCAACTGCAAGTTGATATATAGCCTGCATATCACATGATTGACCTGCCAGGTGAACTGGGATGACTACCTTTGGTAAACGATTATTTTCTTTAGCAATAATAAGTTTTTTTTCTAACTCATCAGTGCACATATTCCCTGTTGCTACATCAATATCCACAAAGTCTATTTGAGCACCACAGTACAGTGCACAATTTGCGGAAGCAACGAACGAAATAGGGGAGGTCCACACGATGTCATCTTTCCCCACATTTAACGTTAAACATGCAACGTGCAATGCTGATGTGGCACTGTTTGTTGCACATGCATAGGTGCTGCCACAATAATTTGCGATGGCTTGCTCAAAAGCGGGTACTTTTGGGCCTTGCGTTAACCAATCAGATTTTAAGACATCAACTACTGCGTCGATGTCTTGTTGAGAGATAGCTTGTTTGCCGTATGGGATCATGGAGTCATTACTTTTAAATTAAGGCTTCAATATTGAAGGCTTCAATTTCTTCAATCGTCATGTAATGTGGGTTGTTCAAAGAGTTATATTCAAAGCCTTGCTGAACTTTTTTTCCCTTTTCATTAAGTGCATTAACTGTAAAGTCATTACTACGACTGCTAAATTTGATGCCTGGTGCAATTACAAAATGATCGTTATATTCATAGGTTTCAAAACACAGATCGGCAGGGCACATAACTTCATGAAGTTTCTCTCCTGGGCGAATACCAATAATTTTAATAGGTAATTCAGGAGCCATTGCTTTTGCTAAATCAGCAATTCGAATTGATGGGATTTTAGGTACGAAAATTTCACCGCCCAACATGCGCGCGAAATTTGTTAAAACAAAATCAACACCTTGTTGAAGGCTTATCCAAAAACGAGTCATTTCGTCATGAGTGATAGGGATGTGATCACGGCCTTCATTAATGAATTTTTGGAAAATAGGCACAACTGACCCTCGCGAACATACTACATTCCCATAACGCACTACTGAAAAAGTCGTTTTATGGCCGCCTGCAATATTGTTTGCCGCTACAAATAATTTATCCGAGGCTAATTTAGTGGCACCATACAAATTAATAGGGTTAGCTGCTTTATCTGTAGAGAGGGCAATGACTTTTTCAACATTGTTATCAAGTGCTGCATTAATGACGTTTTCTGCGCCATTAATATTAGTTTTGATGCATTCCATTGGGTTGTACTCTGCGGCAGGTACCTGCTTAAGGGCTGCAGCATGGATGACATAATCAACGCCACGCATTGCGCGATTTAGTCGTTCTTTATCTCGAACATCACCAATAAAGTAGCGCATGCAAGGCTGATCAAAATCTTGCTGCATCTCAAACTGTTTTAACTCGTCACGAGAAAAGATAATAATTTTTTTTGGACTGTACCGCTCTAATAGTGTTTTTACATACTTTTTACCGAACGACCCTGTTCCACCTGTTATTAAAACTACCTTTCCATCAAACATGAGATTCTCTCCACAGCTAACCAGCCTAATATTGCCAAATCTATTTTAAAAGTTAGATTTATACTTATTTACAGCTTTTTTATTTTTTTGATTACCAACTATTTTAACCGCTAATAGTTGTTTTTGAGCATCCATTTTAGCAGATAGCTGTTCTATTAGGTTAATTAAAAACTCAAGTTCAGTCGCAGAGTAAAAAGCTTTTTCTCTTGTAAGTGATTCACTTATATATGTATCAAGCTTATTATGAATACTCAGCGCTTGCTCAATATCCCAATCCTCTGAGTCATTAATCAAACTCACTAGCTCATTACAATATTTGCGAGTTTCACTATCTGTAACTTGTGAACTCGTTATTTGCTTTAAAGCCATTATAGTTGTGGTTCTCTTTGCTCGAATGGAATTGCTTCCCAACCTGATTTAATCTCTTTAATCAAGGTAATTACTTCATCGATTTTATCTATATTGTTTTCAAGGTTTGCTGTTAATAAGCAGCGCTGGCAGTAGTCATACAAAGAGTCTAAGTTAGTTGATACTTCATTATTGTGTTCAAAATTTAATACCTGCTGCAACGCACCAAGTAGCACAATACAATCAGAGATTGCGTTGCCTTTTTTTTCTAACTCTTTACGTTCAATAAATCCTTTTGCAGCAGAGAGCTTGCCAACAATATTCACAAACACGAGTTTAACTTGGTCGTAAGGCGTCATTTCTTTAACACTGCTAACTGTTATTTGACGGTATTTATTGATTGATGCATGAGCCATAGGTAATTCCTCAAATTTTAATAACATGTTCAGAACTCTAAGCAAGTTTAGTTCCAACATAAGTTTGACTATTACTTTATCGGCAAAAACAGTCACACCTTTAAGTAATAATAGCAGTTTTTATGTGTTTCTTCTGTGTGGAATCGTATCATTGAAAATCGCATTATAATGTCGTTTAATTCATCCTAAGTATGTATATCACTAAAACTACCCAGGCAATTAATAGTTATAAAGTATTGACTTTGTGCGGCCAGTGTCTGTTTTTTGGCGTTAATGTCAAAAAATCGCCGCTATTGCTTGCATCCAAACCCAACTGGCTTACAATTTGATTAATAAAACAAATTAGTGAAATAAATGGCTCGCTAAAGATGATCTTAATTTTAGATAATAATAACAATCGCTCTATTGGATTATACGCATCGCTTACTTTTATTGGTGAGGCGGTACAGTTGCAAACAGAAGCTGACTTTGAACAGGCATGTAGCCACTATCAAAACAAAGAATGTATTGTGGTGTTAGGTGCTTTGCAGTCTTTAGATCACGAAAGTTTAATTAAACGATACCCAACATTTCCTTTTTTACTCATTGGTGAAACGCTTAAACCTTTGTTGAGTTTGGCTAATGTTGTGGGGTTGATATGTGAGCCATTTACTCATGAAATAACCACACAGCTGTTACACGACTGTCAGCAATATCAGCGCATGTTGCCGCATGAACATAAAAATAATAAAGAGAAAAGCACCTTTGATGGTCTTGTTGGTGAAACCAAAGCGGTAAAAGATTTACGCTTTTTAATTACGCAGGTTGCTAAAACCGATGCTAACGTACTTATTTTAGGTGAGTCGGGCACAGGTAAAGAAGTAGTTGCCCGTAACGTACATTTGCTTTCTAAGCGTAATAAAGGCCCTTTTGTACCAGTAAACTGTGGGGCAATTCCTGCAGAGCTACTAGAAAGTGAACTATTTGGTCATGAAAAAGGCGCGTTTACTGGGGCTATTTCAGCACGAAAAGGCCGTTTTGAGTTAGCGCAAGGTGGCACGCTATTTTTAGATGAAATAGGGGATATGCCACTGCAAATGCAGGTTAAGTTACTGCGAGTGCTCCAAGAGCGTAGCTATGAGCGCGTTGGTGGTACCAAAGCGATCCAAGCTGATGTGCGTGTGATTGCTGCAACCCACCGTGACCTTGAAAACATGATAGAAAAAGGCTCATTTAGAGAAGATTTATACTATCGCTTAAATGTTTTTCCTATTGAGAGCCCATCTCTTGCTCAACGCGCAGAAGACATACCATTACTACTTAAAGAGCTTATGCGCCGTGTAAATGAACAAAGCGGTACTACGGCTAAGTTTACAGAGCGTGCTATTGATAGTTTAAAAGAACATTCTTGGCCGGGTAATATTCGTGAGCTCGCTAACTTAGTTGAGCGTATGGTTATTATGTTCCCAGACAAGGTGGTGGATGTTCCTGACTTACCTAATAAATACCGCTACATTGAAGTTGAAGCCTATGAGCCACAGTACCCAGAAGAACTGATGGAGCGTGATGCATTTAATGATATTTTTAGCGGCGGATTTAGTGAAGATGAAATAGATCTAGAAGATGACTTTGCTCAGGCCGCACCTGGTTTATTGCCCGATGAAGGTATTGAGCTTAAAGAGTACTTAGCTGAGCTTGAAATTAACTTAATCACACAGGCATTAGAGCGCTTTGATTACGTTGTCGCCCGTGCTGCCGAGGTGCTTGGCGTAAGGCGAACCACTCTGGTCGAAAAAATGAAAAAATATAACCTATCGAGAGATTGAGAGCTAAGGGCAGGTTTCAGGTATTAGGTTAGAAAAACTAAACACCGCGTTTAATGCAAACTCGGCGCTATACTTGTCAGCGGGTTAACCCCGCGTCTCGTAACCCGTAACCCCACCTAGCCTAGCTTTTTAACTTCTTCTTTTCTAAAGCAATTATTACTATGATCGTTAACCATTCCACACGCCTGCATGTAGGCATACACTGTGGTTGGGCCTAAAAACTTAAAACCGCGCTTTTTTAAATCTTTTGCAAATAACGTTGATGCTTCAGTAACTGCAGGGTAATCCGCAAGCGTCTCTAAATCGTTTACCTGAGGTTTATTGCCAACAAACCGCCACTGGTAATCACTAAAGCTGCCAAACTCTTTTTGAATAGCAATGAAGCACTTTGCATTATTAATTGTTGCGGCTATTTTTAAGCGGTTGCGAACAATTCCCTCATTTTGCATTAATGTTTCTAGGTCCTGCTCAGTAAAGGCCGCTACTTTATTTACATCAAAGTTTGCAAAGGCGTTTTTATAATTAGCGCGCTTTTTTAATATGGTGTACCAACTTAACCCTGCTTGTGCCGATTCTAACGTTAAAAACTCAAAAAGTAGGTGATCGTCATACACAGGTACGCCCCATTCATGGTCATGGTAATCCACGTAGTCGGGTTTTGAAGTATCTAACCATGGACAGCGACACTGAGCTTCTTCTTTCATGCTTATTCCTTAGCGCGTCATTTTTACGGCACGTATTTTAACTATTTAAATTGTTGATATTATTATGAAATAATTTTGGTACATATTGTGCATTAGCTACAGTATCTACATTATTTTAGAGAGTTGATTATGGCCCTTGCAAGTGTGCTAAAACCCCAGTTTATTTCTGCTAATCAGTATAACCCATGTTTACTGCAAGAGGAGTATGTTGGTGAGTTGAGTGATTTGCGTCAACAAGCAAGTTGGCTCTCTCATCTGGTTGATACCATGCCTGCGGGCGTTATTGTACTTGATGGTAAAGGAATGATCGCTAAGGCAAACCAAATAGCTATCGATATGCTCGGCGAGCCATTAGAAGGAGAGAAGTGGTTTAGCGTTATTCAGCGCTCATTTCGTCCTCATCAAGATGATGGTCATGAAGTGTCGTTAAAAGATGGACGCTTAATAAAGCTCGATATTACTGCACTCGCGCCTGAGCCTGGGCAACTTATACTAATGACCGATTTAACCGAAACCCGACGCTTACAAAAGCGAGTCGCGCATATGCAGCGTTTAAGTGCCTTAGGTAAAATGGTTGCGTCTTTAGCTCATCAAGTACGCACACCGTTATCAGCGGCTATGTTGTATGCCGCAAATTTAGGCTCAAAACGCTTACCCGAAGCGTCTCGCGGCAGTTTTCATACTAAATTAATGTCACGTTTAAAAGATTTAGAAACCCAAGTAAACGACATGCTGTTATTTGCTAAAAGTGGTGATCAGCAAGTTGTTGAGCAAGTGTCGATGCAACAGCTACTAAGTGAAGTTAAAGCCGGTGCCGATGCTATGGTAGCGCTCAATGATAGCGAATTAAATGTGAGCTTACCTGAACCCGATATTGAAATTATGGGTAACAAAACAGCATTGGCAAGCGCAATTCAAAACCTAATTCATAATAGTATTCAAGTCATTGGCAGTGGTGCACAAGTACATCTTAGTGCTTTGCGTGATATACAAGACTCTGATTATGTTCGCATTAGTGTTAGTGATAATGGCCCTGGGCTTGATTTAGCACAAACTGAAAAAATATTTGAACCCTTTTATACCACTAAAAGCCAAGGTACTGGTTTAGGACTTGCCGTTGTAAGTTCAGTGGCCAGTGCACATCAGGGACGTGTTGAAGCAAACAACAACCCACAAGGGGGAGCAATTTTTAGTATGTTGCTACCTATTAGTGTCACATCTAAATTAGGGGAGTCACAATGAGTAACACTATTTTAGTTGTAGAAGATGACGCCGGACTTCGTGAAGCATTAATTGATACGCTTGAAATGTCAGGTATAGCCTGTATGGCCGCCAATAGTGCCGAGCAAGCCATGGTGCTACTAAAAAAAGAAGCATTTTCATTGGTGGTCAGTGATGTACAAATGGGCGCAATGAGCGGCTTGGATTTATTACGTAGTATTAAATTAAATTACCCTGATTTACCCGTACTAATGATGACGGCCTACGCCACTATTGATGATGCTGTAGAGGCTATGCGTTTAGGCGCGATTGATTATATGGCCAAGCCATTTGCACCAGAAGTGCTATTGAATATGGTGAGTCGTTACTTACCAGAAAAAGAAAAAGAAACAGACGGGCCCATTGTCGCCGACCCTAGTAGTATTCAATTACTCGAACTTGCTAATAAAGTTGCTCGTTCAGATGCCAGTGTGATGGTGCTTGGGCCAAGTGGCTCTGGTAAAGAAGTACTGGCGCGTTATATTCATGACAAATCAAAACGCTGTAATGAACCGTTTGTAGCGATTAATTGCGCTGCTATTCCAGAAAATATGCTCGAAGCCACTTTATTTGGTTATGAAAAAGGTGCGTTTACCGGTGCGATACAGGCTTGTCCTGGTAAGTTTGAACAAGCGCAGGGGGGTACTATTTTACTTGATGAAATCACCGAAATGGATTTAGGCCTGCAAGCCAAGCTGTTACGTGTACTACAAGAGCGTGAAGTTGAGCGTTTAGGTGGTCGTAAAACCATTGCACTGGATGTACGTGTGCTTGCCACAAGTAACCGAGAGTTAAAAGAAGCGGTTGCTGAAAACCAGTTCCGCGAAGATTTATACTATCGACTCAATGTTTTCCCACTGCTATGGCGACCACTGTGTGAGCGCCCAGGGGACATTATTGTGTTGGCTAAACATTTGATTGAACGTCACTTAAGTAAAAGCAAAGAGCCAATGGCGTATTTAGATAGCAGTGCAGAGCAAAAACTGCTTAGCCATAGCTGGCCCGGTAACGTACGCGAACTAGATAACGTTATCCAGCGAGCATTAATTTTACGCAGTGGAAATAGTATTGATGAGCATGCTATTTTTATCGAAAATCTAGCCCCAACGCATTTTGTGGCAGAAACTAAAGCTGACATTGAGCCTGTAAAAAGTAGTCTCAGTAACGCTTATTATGATGAAAAAGCAGCGCCTGCAGATGAGCAAAAAAATGATTTGTTAGCCGTCGATACTGGTAGTTACAAAGATGAGCTTAAAGATAAAGAACATCGTATTATTTTAGAAACCTTGGCACGCTGCCAAGGAAAACGTAAAGAGGTCGCCGAAACCTTAGGTATTAGCCCGCGTACTTTACGCTACAAATTAGCACAAATGCGTGATTTAGGTATTTCCCTCCCAGCATAACCCCCATAAGCCCTAAGTTCAATCACTTGAATTTAGGGCTGTCAAAACTCTGACTGCTTAATTATTTTACTTAAAGCGTTGTTTTAATTGGTTTTAATTTTTGGCATGTTTTGTGCTTTATTCTCTTTAAGAGTTTACTGCATTATCAGAGACAATTATGAAAATTCAAAACAGTGCTTTATTTCAAGAAATGCAATCAATGGCTGCGGAGGCCACACGTAGTAATCAAGTTAATAACTTGCCAACGCAAGTGCAATCAACCTCTACAGCACAGTTTGGTGACATGTTGAGTAATGCCCTTAATACAGTGCATGAACTTCAGCAAGACACAGGGCAAAAAGTAAAAGCGGTAGAGAATGGCGACAGAAGCGTATCACTTGCCGAGGCTATGATTGCTTCGCAAAAGTCTTCTGTGGCATTTGAAGCTACGGTACAGGTTCGTAATAAGCTTGTTGAGTCTTATAAAGAAATTATGAACATGCCTGTTTAACTAGGTAGTGGAGAATTATTGTGGCGCAATCTAATCAATCTACAGATCTGGCACTTGCTGATGGCATGATGGAGCAAAGTGAAAACGAAGATCAACAAGAGCAAAAATCAGGCTATTTCAGTGCCCTTGGCGGTGTTGATGTTTTACGTCAAATTACCCTGATTGTTGCATTAGCTATTTGTTTAGCCATTGCTATTTTCGTTATTATTTGGGCTCGTCAGCCAGATATGCGCCCTTTAGGTAAAATGCAAACTGAAGAGTTAATAGAAACACTCGACTTTTTAGATGCACAAAAAATTGACTACCAACTTGATGGCAATGTGGTCTCGGTGGATGAAACTGAATATCAAAATATCAAGTTATTGATGACCCGTGAAGGTTTAGATCAAGGGCCTACATCAGGTAGCGACATTATTATGCAAGACATGGGGTTTGGGGTAAGCCAACGTTTAGAGCGTGAGCGCCTTAAACATGGTCGTGAGCAACAACTTGCCCGTACTATAGAAGAGCTAAATAATGTTACTCGCGCCAAAGTATTGTTAGCGATTCCCAAAGAAAATGTGTTTGCCCGTAGAGAGAAAAAACCCTCTGCAACTGTTGTACTTACTCTTAAACGCGGTCGCTCTCTAGATGGCGAAGAAGTTGACTCGGTTGTTGATATGATAGCTTCAGCGGTACAAGGGCTTGAGCCTTCGCGCGTTACTGTGACCGATCAAAATGGTCGTTTATTAAATTCAGGCTCGCAAACCTCTTTAGCTGCACGCTCGCGTAAAGAATACGATATAGAACGTAAACGTGAGCAAGAATACCTAGAAAAAATCGACAGTATTTTGATTCCCGTGGTTGGATTAGGTAATTACACCGCACAAGTAGATTTAAGTATGGACTTTAGTGCGGTAGAAGAAACACAAAAACGTTACAACCCAGATTTACCTGCGGTAAGAAGTGAAACGACCTTTGAAGAAAATAATATTGGTGGCCTAGCGGTTGGTATTCCAGGCGCGCTTACTAATCAGCCACCAGTTAACTCAACTATTCCTGAAGATGCGATGGCGGGCGGTGCAGGCACTGCAACCTCACCGAGTAGAACTCACAAAGAAGCCACTCGTAACTATGAACTCGATACCACTATTTCACATAAGCGTCAGCAAACTGGAGTGATCCGCAGAATAAGCGTCTCTGTTGCGGTTGATTACCTGCCTACGGTGGGTGAAAATGGTGAAACAACTATGACGCCACGCTCGGTTGAAGCCCTGTCAAATATTCGTCGCTTGTTACAAGGTGGCGTAGGCTTTGATATGCAACGTGGCGATGCACTTGAAGTAGTGACCGTACCATTTGTTCGTGAAGACTCAGCGCTTGATTTTGAGTTGCCTTTATGGGAACAAGATTGGTTTATGAAAATGATGCGCTTAGTATTAGGTGCACTGGTTATTATTGTACTGATTTTAGCTGTCGTTAAACCTATGCTTAAGCGCTTAATTTACCCAGATAATACACTTGAAGAATACGATGAAGATTCTCTTAGTTCAGGTGTTGATCTTGGTGACAGCACATTAGATATGCTAAATAATGACTTTGATTCTGCTTCTGTTGGCTTCTCAAGCGATGGTACACTACGCTTACCAGACCTACACGGCGACGAAGACTTACTCAAAGCGGTTCGTGCCCTTGTAGCCAATGAACCAGAACTATCATCACAAGTAGTGAAAGCGTGGTTAACAGAAGATGACTGATCAAGAACAAAAACAACTACCTCAAGCGTTTGATGTTGATAAACTTGATGGTGTAGATAAAGCCGCAATATTATTGCTGAGCTTAACTGAAGAAGATGCAGCGCAAATCCTCAAGCACTTAGAGCCAAAACAAGTGCAAAAGGTCGGTATGGCTATGGCGGCAATCGATGATTTGTCGCAAGCTAAAATTAGCGCGGTTCATAATTTGTTTATTGAACAAATTCAAAGCTTTAGTACGATTGGTTTTCAATCTGAAGACTTCATCAAAAAAGCACTTACAGCCGCATTAGGTGAAGATAAAGCCGCCAGCTTGATAGACCAAATAGTGATGGGCTCAGGCGCTAAAGGCCTTGATTCATTAAAATGGATGGATTCTAAACAGGTGGCTAACATTATTCGTAATGAGCATCCGCAAATTCAAACAATTGTTCTCTCTTACCTAGAGCCTGAACAGTCGGCTGAAATTTTAGCGCAATTTCCTGAAAAAGTGCGCCTCGATTTAACCATGCGTATTGCTAATTTAGAAGAAGTACAACCGGCAGCATTGCAAGAATTGAATGAAATTATGGAAAAACAATTTGCCGGTCAAGCGGGTGCACAAGCTGCGAAAATGGGTGGCTTAAAAGCTGCGGCAGATATCATGAACTACCTCGATACCAATGTTGAAGGGCAGTTAATGGATTCAATCCGTGAGCATGACGAAGAAATGTCGCAACAAATTCAAGACTTAATGTTTGTCTTCGAAAACTTAATGGATGTAGACGACAGAGGCATTCAAGCAATCCTGCGTGAAGTGCCGCAAGATGTATTAATGAAAGCCATTAAAGGGACCGACGATGCCCTTAAAGAGAAAATTTTGGGTAACATGTCAAAACGTGCTGCTGAAATGCTCGCTGATGATTTAGAGGCTATGGCTCCTGTGCGCATTAGTGAAGTAGAAGCGGCGCAAAAAGAAATTTTATCAACAGCACGTCGCCTTTCTGATTCAGGTGAAATTATGCTTGGTGGTGGCGGTGGTGAGGAGTTCTTATAACCTATGAGTCACTCTAAAGGTCGCCCGTTACATGCAGATGAAGCTGATGAGTTATTAAAAAATTGGCCAATTCCTGATGTTGCTCCCGATGAGCGAAGCTTTCGCAATCGCTCTACGGCTTATGGCACACCCTTAGCCGAGCTATACCGTAAAGAAATAGCAAAAGAGCAAGTAGAAGAACCGGAAGAACCAGAGCTGCCTTCATTAACTATGGTAGAGCTGGAGCGTATTCGCCAAGATGCCTACGAAGAAGGCCTTAAACAAGGGCACGAACAAGGCTATATAGATGGCTTTGACAAAGGCGTAACCGAGGGTAAAGAGGCGGGTTACAAAGAAGGTGTAGAGCTGGGTAAAACACAAGGCCAAGAAGACGTTAAACCCTTAATTGATGAGCAGTTGACCAGCCTGCGTGGCTTACTAGATAGTTTAAGCGACCCGCTTAAAAAAGTGGACGAGCAAGCAGAAAAACAGCTGGTACAGCTAGCCACTATGCTCAGTGAAGCGATTATTTATCAAGAAGTAAAAACATCACCTGATATTATTTTACATACTTTGAAAAAAAGCATTGATGCACTTAATGCAGAACAAGAAAAAGTTCGAATTCATCTTCATCCAGATGACTTATCGCTGATAAAAACCAGTTATGGCGAACAAGCTATTGAAGATAATCATTGGCAATTAATTGCAGAACCCACTCTAGAGCGGGGCGGTTGTGAAGTTAAAACAACGTTATCATCTTTAGATATGACCTTGAAAACCCGTGTCAAAGAAACGTTGGATAGCTTTTTGCATAACAGTGGTATCTAACTTTTTTATTGGCGTGTTATGTCTGTGAGCGATACTTCATTAAGCGAACGCTTATCTCAATACCAACGGCATATTAAAATTCCAGCGCCTGCAGTCGCGGGAGTTTTAACGCGTGTGGTTGGTTTAACACTGGAAGCCAAAGGTTTGCGCGCTCCGGTAGGCAGCCAATGTAAAATTGAAACAATGAACGGCTTTGTTGACGCTGAAATTGTTGGATTTAACGATCAAACTTTGTATTTAATGCCTAACGACCACATTTCAGGCGTACTGCCTGGTGCGCGAGTTATCCCCCAAGTTAATGACACAGGTTTGCCTGTTGGCATGAGCTTACTTGGTCGAGTGGTAGACGGCTTAGGCAGACCTTTAGATGGCTTAGGTAAAATTAATGCAGAACATACACTCAAATTTGCTCAAAATGCAATAAACCCTCTTGCAAGACGCCCCATTAGTAAGCCTATGGATGTGGGGGTACGTGCTATTAACTCGGTGATTACTGTCGGCCAAGGCCAGCGCATGGGCTTATTTGCAGGCTCTGGTGTGGGTAAATCAGTATTATTAGGCATGATGACCCGAGGCAGTGAAGCCGATGTGATTGTAGTGGGTTTAGTCGGTGAGCGTGGTCGAGAAGTAAAAGAATTTATTGAAGAAATACTGGGTGTTGAAGGGCGTAAACGTTCAGTTGTTGTTGCAGCCCCCGCTGATGCCTCACCATTAATGCGATTAAAAGGCTGCGAAAGTGCGGTAACCATTGCAGAGTATTTTCGAGATCAAGGCTTAAACGTATTGTTATTACTCGACTCGGTGACGCGTTATGCTATGGCACAGCGTGAAATCGCGCTGGCTGTGGGTGAGCCCCCTGCAACAAAAGGCTACCCACCTTCAGTATTTGCTAAATTACCTGCGCTGGTGGAAAGAGCGGGTAACGGCGGGGAAGGGCAAGGCTCTATTACTGCCTTTTTTACCGTACTGAGTGAAGGCGATGACATGCAAGACCCGATTGCTGATGCTGCACGTGCCATACTTGACGGACATATTGTTTTATCGCGTGATTTAGCCGACAGCGGCCATTATCCTGCCATTGACATAGAAAAATCGATTTCTCGAGTTATGCCTCAAGTGGTGTCTGAGTCGCACATGCAACAAGCTCGGGTGCTTAAGCAAGTGTATTCAATGTATCAACAGAACAAAGATATGATCACCTTGGGCGCTTATCAAAAAGGCAGTGATCAAATGCTCGATCAGGCGATAAACATGATGCCAAGAGTGAACGCATTTTTACAACAAGGGATGCGTGATGTGATTAGCTATGATGATGGCCTTCAAGGGCTAGCGCAATTATTAGGACAAGCATAATGGCAAAAAATAAACTGCATTTGTTGCTCAGGCTTGAAAACGAAAAAGAAGAAACGTTACGCATGAGCTACTTGCAAGCTAATCAAAATTTGCAAGTAAATCAGCAAAAGCTGCAGGGCTTAAATGACTTTCGACTTGAATACACGCAGCAACTTCATATTAAGGGGCAGTCGGGTTTATCAAGTGCCGGATTTAGTCAGTATCATGCATTTATTGCTAAGATTGAAGAAGCGATACGTCAACAAGCAAGCACTGTTAACACTGCAAAGCAGGTGGTTAGCCAGCGTAAAACCTTGTGGTTAAAGCAACAAGTAAAAGCGAAAGCGGTTGCTAAGTTAATTGAAAAACAACAGATAAAAGCGGATATGTTGGCCGCTAAAAGTGAGCGAAAAATGCTCGATGAATTTTCCTCTAATCAGTTTTATCAAAGGCATAAAGCACTATAAGGTAGGCATGCTAATTGCTTAGATTCTACAAGAGCAATGATTTTTAGGATTGTGCGGTGGGCTGTTGCCGCTTTTATTAGGTGATTTATGGCGATAAATGATATTTCAATGTTAGCGGTATCTGAGCAAGACTCATACTTAGTTAAAAAAGACAGTGATAAAACAAAGCTAGACAGCAGTAATGATGCGGGCTTTTTTGATCAATTAGCCCTTGCTAACCAAGCTTCTGAAACACACAGTACGCAAGCTAAAGCGCCAAACAAACAATCAGCAGATGAACAATCCGATCTAAAAGAGCAAAGTAGCGAAGAAAAGCCTTTGAGCGGTGAAGATATGCTGGCGCAAATTAATGCGGCACAAGTCATCGATACCTCAGTAAAAAATAACCCCCATGGTGGTGCGCAGTTAATAGACAAAGACGCTGTTAAAATAAACGCTAAGCCTGAAGATAAGCTGGCACCTATTATTACTATGCCAAGTGATGAAATTGTTGATGATACGGCCATTGTACAGTCACAAAAGACTGTAGGTTCTGAATCAGCAAGCAAAACTGCAGCTGAGTCTTCACAGCTTGACACGAAACCTTTAGCTACAGCTGCCCCAACCGGACAGTATGAGGCTGTTACAAATGAACTCGCGGCTGCTAAACCATCGGATAAGCCGACCGAGACTATGAACATTAAAGCATCGCTAGATGCTTCCGTTTTGGCGCTGTTATCAAAAGATGATAATGCCATTAAAGCAGATAAATTATTGGCAAATTTAACACCTGCTCAGCAAGGTGAATTAGCCACTGAGCTTAATGCGATGAGCAAGCCAATTAATAAAGATAACCTAGCGGATTTAAAGCAATTACTCAGTAAGTATGTGAGTGAAAGTGAGAAGCCGCAAACACCTCAGCAGACCATTAATGCACAAATAAGTACGTTAACTACCTCAGAAAAACAGGCCTTACTCAATCAGTTGCAGGGTTACGTTAAAAATGAATCTTTATCAACGAAAGAACTTACCTCGCTAAAAGGAGTAATCAGTGATTTAGAGACCGCGATTAACGCGGACAGCTTGTTTAGCGTCAAAGATAAGCCACTATTTTCAAATAATGCTTTGGCGGGAGCAATAGCGCCAAAAGCACAGGCTGGTACTGAATCAGCCAATGTAAAACCTGAGCTAAAATTAGAGAGTTCAAAATCGGTAGCTGATAACCCTGAAGAGCTTGCCAAACAGTTAGACGCATTACAAAAAGAGAGCATGCGCAGCACTAATGCTGAGCAAATGCCACCGCGTGCAGCACAAATTTTCTCTCAGATCATTAATATATTTGACAAACAGTCGCTTAATAGTCTCGCTAAATACGATACTTTAGGGTACGAACAAGCTATTATTGAAGCGCAAAGCTTGCAAGCAGGACAGTTACAAAGTACAGCACAAGCGAAACAAGTAAGCATTGATCCTGCCACGTTACAGGCTTTAAACATTATTAAAAGTGATGCGGCAAAAATGCTACAAGAGCGGGTTAGCTCAATGTTAAGTATTAATAATAAAGAAGCTGAAATTCGCCTAGATCCGCCAGAAATGGGCAGCATGCAAATTCGTATTAGAAGTGATGCTGAGCAAGCACAAATCAACTTTGTAGTGCAAAACCAGCAAGCCAAAGAAGCGCTGGAGCAGTCGTTACCTAGGCTTAGAGAGATGCTGATGCAGCAAGGTTTAGAACTAGGTGAAAGCAGTATTTCTTATGGTGATTCCTCAGGTGAGCAAGCACAGCAACAAGAAGGTGATGCACAAGGGCAAATGGCCAATAATCGCTCTACAGATGAGACAAATAGTGAGCAACCAGATAAGCAAATACAGGGTTCTGGACAACAAACGTCATCATCAATAGATTACTATGCCTAAGTCCTGCTATTATAATAGTTAAAACAAGCAAATACCTTTGCAAATAAAGGAAATACAATGGCTGAAGATACTAATTTAGAAATAGAAGAAGTAAGTAAAAGTAAAAGCAAACTCATAATAATTATTGCCGCTGTATTACTTATTGTTGGCGCTGTGGCAGGGTACTTTTTATTATCAGGTGGTGATGAGCCAGTAGAAACCCTTGCAGATGATGCTGCCAATGGTGAGGTAGCTGCTGCGCCAACAAGTTCTTCGGCAACGGTTGGCAGTGCTTTATATGTTGCGATGCCTAGACCGTTTATTTTTAATGTGCCAGGGGCTAGTCGCGATAGAATTGTACAGATTAAAGTGCAATTATTAGTGCGCGGCGATGGTAATGAAGAAACGGCTAAAAAACACATTCCACTGATTGAAGGCACACTCCTGAGTGTATTTTCCATGACAACGGCTGATGAACTTAGCACCAGTGTAGGCAAAGAAACACTGCGTTTTACTGCACTTGATAAAGTACAGGCCGCTATGATGGATGTTGAAGGGAATAAAGTAATTGAGCGGGTACTATTTACCGGCTTTGTGATGCAATAAGGGGCCAGTGTGAGCGATTTATTATCCCAAGACGAAATTGATGCACTATTACATGGTGTCGATGAAGTCGAAGAGGAAGATATACACGACGGTGAAGATGGTGAGGGAAGTACACTACAGTACGACTTTTCTTCGCAAGATCGCATCGTGCGTGGTCGCATGCCGACACTTGAAATTGTTAACGAGCGATTTGCCCGTCACATGCGAATTAGCTTATTTAACATGATGCGCCGCACTGCTGAGGTGTCAATTAACGGCGTGCAAATGATCAAGTTTGGTGAGTACATACATACCTTGTTTGTACCAACGAGTTTGAATATGGTGCGTTTTCGTCCACTAAAAGGCACCGGCCTTATTACCATGGAAGCACGCTTAGTATTTATACTGGTAGACAACTTCTTTGGTGGCGATGGCCGTTATCATGCCAAAATTGAAGGACGTGAATTTACCCCAACAGAACGCCGAATCGTGCAAATGCTGCTGAAAATAATCTTTGAAGATTACAAAGAAGCATGGGCACCGGTGATGGATGTGTCGTTCGAGTACCTCGATTCTGAGGTAAACCCTGCGATGGCTAATATTGTTAGCCCAACCGAAGTAGTGGTTATCAGCTCTTTTCATATTGAGCTGGATGGTGGCGGGGGAGACTTCCATATTGCGCTACCTTATTCAATGCTCGAACCTATCAGAGAGCTATTGGATGCGGGTGTTCAGTCTGATACTGAGGATACCGATTTACGTTGGAGTAAGGCGCTTCGTGACGAAATAATGGACGTAGAAGTCGATTTATCGACCCAGCTACTTGAAGTTGATTTAAGCTTAAAACAAATAATGGAGCTCAAAGCTGGGGATATAATTCCAGTTGAAATGCCTGAGCATATTACCGTATTTGTGGAAGAGCTCCCTACATTTAGAGCTAAAATGGGTCGTTCACGCGATAACGTTGCGCTACAAATTAGTGAAAAAATTAAACGCCCTGATTCAGTTAAATCTGAGCTGCATGTCTTTACCAAAGGCGGCAAAAAAATTGATTCAGATGCAGAATTAGCAGAACTAGAAGATGATTTACACCTTTCAAACGGTGTAGACTTAGACTGGTAATTGATTAAAAGGTTAAAAGTATGAGCGATGATCAAGATACAATGGACGAATGGGCAGCAGCACTTGCTGAAGCTGAAGGCACTGACGATAGTCCTGAGGTCAAAGTAACCGAGCTTGATGAGCTTGATGATTCAAAGCATGAACTCAGCGGTGAAGAAAAACGTAAACTCGATACTATTTTAGACATTCCCGTTACTATTTCTATGGAAGTAGGGCGTTCTAAAATTAATATTCGTAATTTATTACAACTTAACCAAGGTTCGGTCGTTGAGCTTGACAGGGTTGCCGGCGAACCGCTTGATGTATTAGTTAATGGTACTTTGATTGCGCATGGCGAAGTGGTTGTGGTGAACGATAAGTTCGGTATTCGTTTAACGGATGTAATTAGCCAGGTTGAACGGATCAAAAAGTTACGATGATAGCACTAGCCAGTTTAAGCAATTCGGTGTTTGCAGCAACCGATGCTGCAACACCGACCACAGATATCGTATCCATGGTGTTATCTTTGGGTATGGTTGTGGTGTTAATTTTAGTGTTGGCTTTTTTTGTAAAAAAGCTCAATCCAAATTTAACCAATAACGATGAGTTTAAAGTGATCCGCAGTCTTCCGTTGGGATCACGTGAGCGCTTAATGGTTGTTGAAATAGATAATGCACAGCACCTATTAGGGGTTACTCCACACAGTATTAATTATCTACACAAGTTAGAAACCCCCCTAACAGAAAAAGAGTTACCAGAATTAGCGAAGCGGTTTGGCAAAATGTTGAATCCGCAACTTAATCAAAATAAAAAGAACTAATATTATGACTAAATGGCTGCTTTTCCTATTTGCCATGGTGTTCGTCCCAGGGGTCAATGCCGAGGGGATTGACGCGCTGACGATCACCACTAATGCCGATGGCACCCAAGACTACTCAGTGACGCTACAAGTGTTGGCGATCATGACGGCTATGAGCTTTATTCCAGCCGCCATTATCATGATGACCTCTTTCACTCGAATTATTGTTGTTTTAGCTATTTTGCGCCAAGCCATTGGTTTGCAGCAAACGCCTTCGAACCAAGTATTACTAGGTATGTCGCTGTTTTTAAGTATTTTTATTATGGCGCCAATTTATGAGCAAATAAATGAGCGCGCTATCGAACCGTATTTAAGTGAACAAGTAACGTCACTTGAAGCACTTGATTTAGCCAAAGAGCCAATGAAAGCGTTTATGCTCTCACAGGTACGTATAAAAGATTTAGAAACCTTTGCTAAAATAGCAGGTTACGATCAGCTTGACTCGCCTGAAGCAACGCCAATGGTTGTGCTTATTCCTGCGTTTGTGACCAGTGAGTTACAAACCGCTTTTATTATTGGTTTTATGTTTTTTATTCCCTTTTTGATTGTCGATTTGGTGGTTGCATCGGTATTGATGGCCATGGGTATGATGATGTTATCGCCCATGATTGTGTCGCTACCGTTTAAAATTATGTTGTTTGTATTGGTTGATGGGTGGAGCTTGGTGATGGGTACACTCGCTAAAAGCTTTGGCTTGGGCACGTAGTTGTGCACTCTTCATTGAACCAACCACACTAGGAGTCGTCCATGGAACCTGAAGTATTTGTTGATATTTTAAGTGGAGCCCTATTTTTAGTGATTAAGCTGGTGTCTGCCATTGTGGTACCTGGCTTAATTATTGGGTTGGTTGTGGCTGTGTTTCAGGCAGCAACCTCAATTAACGAACAAACACTGAGTTTTTTACCGCGTTTATTAATCACCATCAGTGCCCTGATTGTGGGAGGACATTGGTTTACTCAAGAGCTAATGGACTTTTTTAATCGCTTAGTGCTGCTTATCCCCGAAATTGCAGGTTAACAATGGAATTTCCATTTTCCGTTGTCATTCAATGGTTAAGTGATTTTTTACTGCCCTTAGTGCGCATCAGCTCTATGATCATGATCATGGCGGGTATTGGCGCAAAAAACGTACCTGCTCGAATAAAAATGGGCTTGGCTGTTGTGGTCACCTTCTTAGTTGTTCCTGTTCTTCCTGCTGCTACATTTACTAATCTATTTTCTTTTGAAATGATTTTAGTGGTACTCCAACAAATGTTGATTGGTGTCGCAATTGGTTTTGCGTCCACACTATTACTCAATACGTTTGTGTTAGCCGGTCAAATTCTTGCTATGCAAACCGGTTTAGGTTTTGCATCTGTTGTTGACCCCTCTAATGGGATGAGTGTGCCTGCAGTGGGGCAATTTTATCTAATATTAGCTACCTTATTATTTTTTGTGTTTAATGGTCATTTAATGATGATTCAAATGGTAGTGCACAGTTTTGAAGTACTCCCGATTGATGGCAATTGGTGGGCGGTTGATCATTACTGGGACATAGTGACATGGGGTGGTTGGATGTTTACCACTGCATTAGTACTGTCATTAGCACCATTAACCGCCATGCTGGTTATTAATATGGCATTTGGTATTATGACCCGTGCTGCACCGCAGTTAAATATTTTCTCGATAGGCTTCCCGTTTACCTTAGTGGCAGGGCTCGTTATTATTTGGGCAACGCTCGGTAACTTTGTCACTCAGTTTGAGTTCCAATGGCTAAAAATGGTTGAGCTGATGTGTACTCTAGTTGGTTGTTCCCCTTAGGAGAGCGTAATGGCTGAAGATTCCGGACAAGAAAAAACCGAAGAACCCACCCCCAAAAAAGTTGATGATGCTAAAAAGAAAGGCCAAATAGCGCGTTCTAAAGAGTTAGGTACCATGTTTGTGCTTATTTTTTCTGCTATTTCCTTATTAATGTATGGGCCTGAAATTGGCAAAGGCTTGTACCGCATTATGGGAAGAATGCTGAGTCTTAACCGCAATGAAACCTACGACACCACCAAAATGTTTGCCGTATGGGGAGAGGTGGCCGACGTACTGTTATTTCCTATGTCGATGTTTGTACTCATTATTGTATTGGCTGCATTTATCGGTAATACCATGCTTGGCGGCTTTAATTTTAGTTGGCAAGCAGCTGCGCCCAAGGCCAGTAAAATGTCGCCAATGAAAGGCTTTACCCGCATGTTTGGTCCACAAGCGGCTATAGAATTGCTTAAGTCATTATTAAAGTTTGGCTTAGTAGCCGCATTTGCTATTTTTTTAATTAATACGTTTTTTGATGAAATCTTACATTTAAGTATAGAAAGTGCGCCTGGCAATATTGTTCATGCTTTGGAAATTTTAGCGTGGATGTTTTTAGGCATGTCTTGCACCTTAATTATTATTGCTGCTATTGACGCCCCATTTCAAAGCTATAGTCATAACAAACAGCTTAAAATGACTATGCAAGAGGTAAAAGACGAATATAAAAACTCAGAAGGTGATCCGCAGATTAAAGCGCGCATAAGGCAAACCCAACGTCAAATGTCGCAAAAGAGAATGATGCAGGATGTGCCAGACGCCGATGTTATTGTTACCAACCCTACTCACTATTCTGTAGCTTTAAAATACGATACAGAGCGAGCAGGCGCGCCTATTGTATTAGCCAAAGGTGTGGATGAGCTCGCCATGCAAATTCGTAAAATTGCATTGGGTAATGAAGTGCCTATTGTTGAGTCTCCAACTTTAACCCGAGCGCTTTATCATACTGCAGAAGTGGGTGAGCAAATCCCCGATCAGCTCTTTACTGCGGTTGCTCAAGTGCTTGCTTATGTGTTTCAGCTTAAACGGTTTAAAAAAGGCCGTGGAAAACGCCCTGTTGCCCTTAATAAAAAGCTGCCTATCCCCGATGAATTTAAGTATTAACTGCTAACCAACTAACTTGGAATAGTTATTGCAATTTCAGCGTAGTGTCAATTTTTTGAAATTGTAGAGTTATGGAATTTAAAGCGGTATTACAACAACTTAATAAAGATAAAAAAGAATATGCGAAGGGCGTTGGTACACCGCTTTTGGTGTTGGCTGCGCTGGGCATGGTTATTTTACCGCTGCCTCCATTCCTGCTTGATATATTATTTTCGTTTAATATCGCGCTTGCGTTAGTTGTATTACTGGTCACTGTATACACCATGAAGCCGCTTGAGTTTGGTATGTTCCCAGCGGTGCTGTTAATTGCAACCATAATGCGCTTAGCACTCAATGTGGCCAGTACCCGGGTGGTACTGCTTGAGGGTCATAACGGTGGGGATGCTGCTGGTAAAGTCATTGAAGCATTTGGTTCAGTGGTAATCGGTGGTAACTACGCCGTGGGCTTGGTGGTGTTTTTAATTCTGATCATCATTAACTTTGTGGTAATCACCAAAGGTGCTGGTCGTATTTCAGAGGTATCAGCGCGTTTTACTCTAGATGCTATGCCAGGTAAGCAAATGGCCATAGATGCAGATATGAATGCCGGTTTTATCAGTGCCGAGCAAGCCAGAGAACGTCGTGAGGAAGTAACCCGTGAAGCTGACTTTTATGGTTCTATGGATGGAGCTAGTAAATTTGTAAAAGGTGATGCTATTGCTGGCATAGTCATTTTAGTGATCAATATTGTGGGTGGCTTATTTGTTGGCATGATCCAACATGATTTAAGTTTTTCACGCGCTATGGAAGTGTACACACTATTGACCATTGGTGATGGCTTAGTCGCGCAATTACCTTCATTACTACTTTCAATTGGTACTGCAATTGTTGTAACCCGTCAAAATGAATCGCACAACATGGGCGATCAGTTTAAGAAGCAATTAGGTAACGAAAAGTCGTTATTTATTGCCTCAGGTATCCTTATTACTATGGGCTTAGTCCCAGGTATGCCACACCTTGCATTTTTAAGCTTAGGGGCGCTTTTAGGTTACCTTGCATACTATACTCAACAAAATAAACTGAAATTAGCCGCTGCAGAAGCAGAAGAAGCCGAAAATGCGGCCTCAGGTACCGGAATTGCGGCTAAACAAGAGCAAAAAGAACTGGGTTGGGATGATGTTCAACAAGTTGATGTTATTGGTTTAGAAGTCGGTTACCGACTCATTCCTCTCGTTGACCAATCACAAGGTGGCGAGCTGTTAAACCGTATTAAAGGAGTGCGTAAAAAACTATCTCAAGAGCTAGGCTTTTTAGTGCCGCCGGTGCATATACGCGATAATCTAGAACTCGACCCAAATGCATACCGCATAACCATGATGGGTGTATCAAGTGGTGAGGGTGAGCTTAAACATGGTGATGAATTAGCGATTAACCCAGGCCAAGTATTTGGCCCGTTAAAAGGAATTGAAACTAAAGATCCTGCGTTTGGTTTAGATGCAGTTTGGATAAAACCTGATCAAAAAGATGAAGCACAGTCTTTAGGTTACACGGTGGTTGATTCGGCTACCGTGGTGGCAACCCATATTAGCCAGTTACTCACCAATAGCGCCGCTTTATTACTCGGACATGAAGAAGTACAAAACTTATTAGATATGTTAGGTAAGAGTCACCCTCGCTTAGTTGAAGGACTTGTACCTGAGGTATTACCGCTGACCACCATCGTGAAAGTACTACAAAATTTATTAAACGAAGGGGTGGCAATACGAGATATGCGCTCAATTGTTCAAACCCTTGTTGAGTATGGCCCTCGCAGCCAAGACCCAGATGTATTAACGGCTGCAGTGCGAATATCACTGCGTAGATTAATCGTTCAAGATGCCGTTGGTATGTCTTCTGAAATCCCTGTCATAACCTTGGCGCCTGAGTTGGAACAGATGTTGCATCAGTCACTTCAAAATGCAGGTGATGAAGGTGCCGGAATAGAACCAGGGCTTGCTGATAGACTTCAAACATCATTGAATGAAGCGCATCAAAATCAAGAAATGGCCGGTGAACCTTCAATATTGCTAACGTCAGGAATGTTACGCACTGTGTTATCTCGATTTGTTAAATACACCATTCCAGGATTGCGAGTGATGTCTTATCAAGAGATACCAGATGAAAGACAGATCAAGATTGTCAGCTCTGTAGGCCAACAATAAGATTTTAAAGGGGTTTGAATTATGAAAATTAAACGTTTTTTTGCTAAAGACATGCGCACTGCACTAAAAGAAGTAAAAGAAGAGTTGGGTGTTGATGCGGTTATTATGTCAAATAAAAAACTAGCTAATGGCGTTGAAATTGTTGCTGCAGTTGATTACGACAAAGCAGCGACAAAACCGCCAGAGCAGCCTCAAAGCCAACCCGCTGCAAGAGCTTCATTTGCACATACTGAGCAAAGTTCACATAATTTTGTTAAACCAGAACCGCAACGCGCTCAACCTAAGCCACAAGCAAAGGTTGCAGATAGCTTACAAGCCTTACTAGAGCGTCAGTCTCCACGTCCTCGTTCAGCAGAGCTTGCTTCAATGTTTTCACACTCTGGCATTGACACTTCTGGTCACTATCAAGAACAAGAGCCTGTGCAATCACGACCTAAAAATATGTTTGAACGTGAACAAAGCGCGCCAGTGCGCCCTCGCACCCAAGCCGATAGCTTAGGTTTTGACGATTTAGACAGTGGCTTTGACGATTTAGATTCACCTAGCGCACCGCGTCAGCAAACAATGCATAAAGAATCCAGTGACATCAGCACAATGCGTGAAGAAATGAACGCAATTCGTCAACTATTAGAGCACCAAGTATCAGGTTTAATGCAGCAAGATATGGCACGTCGCGACCCGACCCGTGCATGTATGATTGACCGCTTAGTCGGTATGGGGATAGAGAAAAATGTTGCTGAGCAAATGGCATGTTTTGTACCAGACGATGTGTCTCGCCAACAAGGCTGGAAAGCTTTATTGAATATGGTTGAAGATCAAATGCAAACTACGAACAACGAAATACTTCGCCAAGGCGGTGTTTTTGCGTTAGTCGGGCCTACAGGCGTGGGTAAAACCACCACAGTTGCAAAACTGGCAGCATTGGGTGCACAAAAATACGGTGCCGATAAAGTAGCGCTTATTACTACCGATACTTACCGTATTGGTGCTTATGAGCAGCTAGCAACGTATGGTCGTATTATAGGTTGTGGCGTTAAACAAGTTAAAGATGCAAATGAATTAGCAGAAGTTTTATACCATTTACGAAATAAACGTCTAGTCTTAATTGATACAGCGGGAATGAGTCAACGTGATTTACGCTTAACCGAGCAGTTAAACACCTTAATGCGTAATCAGCGTGTTGATATACGTAGTTATTTAGTATTAAGTGCGACGGCGCAAATTAATGTATTACAAGAAACAGTAAGGCACTTTAAAAAAGTACAGCTAAGCGGATGTATTTTTACTAAACTTGATGAGTCATTGAGTTTAGGTGAGATTATTAGTATTGCGATTCAAAATCGTCTCCCAATAGGGTATCTTACTAACGGTCAGCGAGTACCAGAAGATATTAGAGTGGCAAATGCCGAAAAACTAGTAAAAAAAGCTGAGCAATTGTATTTAAAAAGAATAAAAGCACAACAATCACGACACCAATCAGTGGCGTCGAGCACAGTAGAGATGTATGATTAACACAGTTTTAGATCAAGCAAGCGGCCTTCGCAAAATGAGCAAGAATAATAATAACGGCGTAAAAGTTATCGCTGTCACCGGCGGCAAAGGTGGAGTGGGTAAAACGAACGTATCCCTTAACACGGCAATCGCGTTAGGCCAACAAGGCAAACGTGTGCTTGTACTAGATGCTGATTTAGGATTAGCGAATTGTGATGTGATGCTTGGACTGCGCGTTGAGCGTAATTTATCTCATGTTTTATCGGGCGAATGTGAACTTGATGATATTTTAGTCGAAGGTCCCGCAGGCATAAAAATAGTGCCTGCAACATCGGGTTCGCAAAGTATGGTTGAGTTATCACCCTCAGAGCACGCTGGACTTATTCGTGCATTTAGTGAACTTAACACCGACTTTGATATTTTAATTGTTGATACCGCTGCGGGTATTTCCGATATGGTGCTGAGTTTTTCTCGCGCAGCGCAAGATGTGGTTGTGGTGGTATGTGATGAGCCTACATCAATTACCGATGCCTATGCTTTAATTAAAGTACTTAGCCGTGAGCACGGCGTTTATAAATTTAAAATTGTTGCCAATATGGTGCGTAGTTTACGCGAAGGGCAGGAATTGTTTGCAAAACTTTCAAAGGTTACCGACCGATTTTTAGATATATCAATGGAGTTGGTTGCAACGGTTCCATATGATGAAAATATGCGCAAATCAACGCGCCGCCAAAAAGTAATTGTTGAGGTTTTTCCTGGGTCGCCTGCTGCAATTGCTTTTAAAACACTGGCTACAAAAATTGCTAAGTGGCCAACACCTAGTCAAGCCTCGGGTCATTTAGAGTTTTTCATTGAGAAACTAGTTAGTAACTAACAATGACTATACCGGTGAATAGAGCTATGGGATATCAGTCAACACAAAATTTAAATATGATTGTTGAAAAGCATGCCTCATTAGTCAAAAAAGTGGCGTGCCATTTAATTGCTCGTTTACCGGCAAGTGTGCAGCTAGATGATTTAATTCAATCGGGTATGATTGGTTTAATTGAAGCTTCAAAAAACTTTGATGCAAGCAAAGGCGCAAGCTTTGAAACCTTTGCCGGTATTCGTATTCGTGGTGCGATGATAGACGAAATGCGCCGAGGCGATTGGGTTCCACGTTCAGTTCACAGAAAAAGCCGTTTGGTTGCAGAAACTATTGTTGCGCTTGAGAACAGTTTAAACCGTGAACCTAAAGATAGTGAAGTTGCTGAAAAACTTGAAATTTCGCTAAATGAGTACCATCATATTTTAAACGATGTAAATGTAAGCAAAGTGTTAGGTATTGAAGACCTTGGTATAGATGACGATGTGATTACACCTCATGGCCAAGATTTAGCACTAGACAAACCGTTCAATAATGTTAAAAATGAACGGTTTAATGAGTCTTTACTCAGTGCAATAAAGTCGTTACCTGAAAAAGATGCAATGGTGCTTTCTTTGTACTATAACGATGAGATGAATTTAAAAGAAATTGGGCATATACTCGATGTAAGTGAATCGCGTGTAAGTCAGATACATGGTCAGGCGATGATTAAGCTTAAAGCAAAAATCAATGACTGGATAAACTAGAAGTAAGTAAATAAAGGTTCAGGC
Organism: Pseudoalteromonas sp. SD03; assembly: GCF_040937955.1. NCBI lineage: Bacteria > Pseudomonadati > Pseudomonadota > Gammaproteobacteria > Alteromonadales > Pseudoalteromonadaceae > Pseudoalteromonas > Pseudoalteromonas sp. SD03. The sequence continues at coordinate 2,531,729 of NZ_CP162514.1, read as the reverse complement.
CTCACTGGAGGATGTTTTGGATAAAAACATTAAAATTCTTGTTGTTGATGATTTCTCAACAATGAGACGTATTATTAAAAACCTGTTGCGCGATTTAGGTTTTACCAATGTTCAAGAAGCAGATGACGGGTCAACTGCTTTGCCTATGTTGCAAAATCAAGCGTTTGATTTTGTTGTAACAGATTGGAATATGCCAGGCATGCAAGGTATTGATCTTTTAAGGGCAATTCGAGCTGATGAAAAATTAAAGCATATTCCTGTTTTAATGGTTACAGCAGAAGCTAAAAAAGAACAAATAATTGCTGCGGCCCAAGCAGGTGTTAATGGTTATATTGTTAAACCATTTACTGCAGGTACATTGAAAACTAAATTAGAAAAAGTGTTCGAACGCTTAGGTTAATGAGAGGGAGAGGCTTATGTCAGCACCTGCTGCGCCTCAGATTACTTTAGAACAAGCTCGCCAGTTAGTTGTTTTTTTAGAAAATGGTGAGCAAGATAAAGCGAATCAGTTAATTTTAGAAACAGCTTCACAAGAGCAATCACAGTTATTTGCTGAGGTGGGTAAGTTGACGCGTCAACTGCACGAAGCTTTAAAAAGTTTCGAGTTAGACACGCGTTTAACAGACATTACCACTGATGCCATCCCTGACGCAAAAAAACGCCTTAACTATGTCATGGAAATGACAGAAAACGCAGCCAATAAGACAATGGATGCGGTTGAAGCAAGCTTACCATTAGCACAAGAAATCGCTGACGAAATAGCTGATATCAAGCCAACGTGGGATCGTTTAATGAACCGCGAAATAGAGCTTGGTGAGTTTAAATCACTTTGTCATAGTATTGATAAGTTTATGAGCAGTTCTCATCACAAAACCGATGAGTTACAAATGCTGATGACTAATGTGCTGATGGCTCAAGACTATCAAGATTTAACCGGTCAGGTTATTCGCCGTGTTATTGAACTTGTCCGTGAAGTTGAAGAAAGTTTAATTCACCTGTTAACTGCATTTGCAGCGCAAGGTGGTGAGGTTGAACCAACTGAACAACCAGAAAAAATAGAAGATCCCATTGTTGCACAAACACTAGCAGGTCCCGAAGGGCCTATTATTGATAAAGAAACGCGTAATGATGTTGTATCTGATCAAGATGAAGTTGATGATCTATTATCAAGTTTGGGCTTCTAATAGGAGAGTACTGCATGAGCTTTGAAGTCGATGAAGATATTTTACAAGACTTTTTAGTAGAGGCCGGAGAAATCCTTGAGCTTTTATCTGAACAGTTAGTAGAACTGGAAAACAACCCAGATGATACTGAGCTACTAAACGCAATATTTCGCGGTTTCCACACTGTAAAGGGTGGCGCTGGCTTTTTGGCTATGACAGAGCTTGTTGATGCATGTCATGGTGCTGAAAATGTGTTTGATTTACTGCGCCAAGGTGTAAGAACAGTTAACTCTGAATTAATGGATGTGATTTTACAAGCACTGGATACCATTAATGAAATGTTTGCCACGATTAAAAATCGTGACCAGCCAGAGCCTGCTGATCCAGAATTACTTGCAGTACTTCACAAACTTGGACAGCCACCGACAGCAGAAGAGCTTGCCGGCGATTCTGTGGTTGAAGATATAGCTCCTGTGGAAACTCCATCGGTAGAGCCTGAACCAGTTGCAGAGCAATCGAGCAACGATGCTGAAGAAGACCCGTTTGCTTTTGATGAATTATTTAGCGGCCCAGATAGCAGCAGTACTGAGTCTCAGATTGATGAAATAACCGAAGACGAATTCGAAAGCCTACTTGATGAACTTCATGGAAAAGGGCAAGCCCCACAAGAAAAACAATCATCATCAAGTGGCAATGATGTCAGTGGTGATATAACTGACGATGAATTTGACAGCTTATTGGATGAACTTCATGGTGTAGGCAGCTTTGGCGAAGTGAGCCAAGCAACCGCAAGTACACCACAACAAACACCATCAGCTCCTGTGGCTCCACCAAGTAACGAGCAAAGCTCGGGCGATGATGAAATAAGTGACGATGAGTTTGAAGCGTTACTTGATGAACTTCATGGTAAAGGTGCACCTAAGTCGATAGAAACACCGGCTCCTGTAAGTAAACCAGAACCAGTGGCAGCTAAAAAGCCAGAACCAGTTGCTGCAGCTAAGCCACAGCCTAAACCAGAGCCAGCTAAGCCGGCTCCTGCGGCACAAGCAGCTAAAGCTGCGCCGCCCAAAAAAGCAGCGCCTCCACCGGCAGAAACAACTGTACGTGTTGATACCAAACGCCTAGACCAAATAATGAACATGGTGGGCGAGTTAGTACTTGTGCGAAATCGCTTAGTGAGTTTGGCGACTAACTCTGATAGCGAGGCTATGGGTAAAGCTATTTCCAACTTAGATGTTGTGACTGCTGATATCCAAGGTGCAGTAATGCAAACACGAATGCAGCCGATTAAAAAAGTATTTGGCCGTTTTCCTCGTGTTGTACGTGACTTAGCACGAACACTTAAAAAAGATATTAATTTATTACTTGTCGGTGAAGACACCGATTTAGATAAAAATTTAGTGGAAGCATTGGCCGATCCATTGGTGCATTTGGTTCGCAACTCGGTCGACCATGGTATTGAAATGCCCGATATTCGTGAAGCATCGGGTAAACCTAGAACAGGTACGGTGACTTTATCAGCTTCGCAACAGGGTGATCATATTTTACTTACCATCCAAGATGATGGTGCCGGTATGGATGCTGAAAAGCTTAAAAAGATTGCGATTAGTAAAGGGGTGCTTGATCACGACCAAGCGAGTCGTCTTTCTGATACTGAAGCTTATAACCTTATTTTTGCACCTGGGTTTTCAACCAAAGAAGAAATCTCAGATATTTCTGGCCGTGGTGTTGGTATGGATGTGGTTAAAACAAAAATCACTCAGCTCAATGGCTCGGTTAACATAAAATCAGAAATGGGCGTAGGGACTACTTTAGAAATCAAAGTTCCACTAACACTTGCGATATTGCCTACCTTAATGGTGGTGGTGGGAGAGCAAACCTTTGCCTTGCCGCTAGCGGGTGTAAGTGAAATATTCCACTTAGATTTAACAAAAACTAATGTGGTTGATGGCCAGCTAACGATTATTGTTCGTAAAAAGTCGATTCCATTATTCTACCTTGAACATTGGCTTATAAAAGGCGCTGATAGAGGTCAGCGAAAAGCACAAGGGCATGTCGTTATTGTGCAAATAGGGACTCAAAAAGTAGGGTTCGTTGTTGATTCACTAATAGGTCAAGAAGAAGTGGTGATCAAGCCTCTAGATGCATTATTGCAAGGTACGCCGGGTATGGCGGGTGCGACTATTACCTCTGATGGTGGAATTGCACTGATATTAGATGTACCGAGTATGCTAAAGCATTACGCTGGATAATAAAAAGTAGGTATAAACTTTATGCCTACCCATTCATTGAATAAGAGAGCGAAATGGCTGTTAAAGTTTTAGTAGTTGATGATTCAAGCTTTTTTCGCCGCAGAGTGAGTGAAATTCTTGAACAAGACAGCGGCATTGAGGTAATAGGCTTTGCTGTAAATGGCCGAGAGGCCGTCGAAAAAACAGCTCAGTTACGTCCTGATGTTATCACCATGGATGTTGAAATGCCGGTGCTGGATGGTATTAGTGCTGTGAAAGAGATCATGGCGAGTAATCCAACACCTATTTTAATGTTTTCATCGTTAACACGAGCAGGGGCATCTGCCACTTTGGATGCGCTTGATGCTGGGGCGATGGACTTTTTACCTAAAAAGTTTGAAGATATTGCTCGCAATAACGACGATGCAATTAAGTTATTGCAAAATAAGGTTAAGGAAATAGGCCGCCAGCGTATTGGAAGAATTACGAGAACGGCCCCATCTCCAAGTATTAGTAAACCAGCGTCAAACAGTTCTGAACGCTTTTCTAACCTTGCTAAAAAGCCGATAGTTCAACCTGATCGTAGCTTTAATAATGCGAGTCCTGCACCTACTAACAGCAGTGCCTCAGCGCGTGCCAGTGGTAAGCAGTATCAGTTAGTTGCTATTGGTACATCCACAGGTGGGCCAGTTGCACTGCAAACTATTTTGACGCAATTACCTGCTAATTTTCCACACCCTATTTTACTCATACAGCATATGCCTGCTGCATTTACCCCGGCCTTTGCTACTCGCTTAGATGGCTTGTGTAAGATTAAGGTAAAAGAAGCGCAGCAAGGCGATAGATTACAACCTGGGTGCGCTTATTTAGCGCCAGGTGGCCAGCAAATGATGGTAGAAGGACGTGGCTCTAATAGAACCCTTCGTGTGTTTGAAGATAAAAATGAACGAGTAAACTATAAACCAAGTGTTGATATTACCTTTGCCAGTGCTGCCAAAGCGTATCAAGGTGATGTGCTTGCCATTATTTTGACAGGCATGGGTGCAGATGGTCGTGATGGTGCTCGCATGCTTAAGCAAACTGGCGCTACAATTTGGGCTCAGGATGAAAAAAGCTGTGTTGTCTATGGTATGCCTCAGGCGATAGCCAGTGCAGGTTTAGCAAGCGAAAGCATTAGCCTTCATGATGTGGCTGCACGCTTAAAAAGAGAGGTTGGCTGTGGATAAGCTTTCTGTTTTAGGATTACTGGTTGCATTAGGTGCTATTGCAATCGGTTATTCTTTAGAGGGAGGTGTGGTATCTGCGCTGTTTAATGGGCCTGCACTAATTATTGTATTAGGCGGTACATTAGGTGCGGTGATGCTACAAACATCAGCCAATACATTTAAAAAAATGCTTAGTATTACTCATTGGGTTTTTGTTACCGACGACCATGATATTGAAGATGCTATTGAGCAAGTAAAACGCTGGTCGCATAAAGCCCGTCAAGAGGGTTATTTAGCATTAGAAAACGAAGCACTTGCGCATTCAGATCCCTATGCCGCCAAAGGACTGAGTTTATTAGTTGATGGCTGTTCAGAGCAAAAACTACGCGATACCCTCGAGATTGACTTATTACTTGAGCGAGAACGATTACTTGAGGCTAGCCGGGTATATGAAGCAATGGGTGGGTATAGCCCAACTATTGGTATTTTAGGTGCTGTACTTGGGCTTATTCAAGCCATGTCATTTATTAACGATCCTGAGCAGTTAGGAACGGGTATTGCCACCGCGTTCATTGCAACTATATATGGTGTTGGTTTGGCTAATTTATTATTTTTACCTATGGCCAATAAGCTAAAGCAACGGGTTGAACAAAAGATGCTTTATCACGAAATGTTAGCGGAAGGTGTAATTGCTATTAGCCAAGGTGAGAGCCCTATTAATATAGAACTAAAGCTTGAAGCCTACCGCGTTGAACGTCCAATTTTACAGGCCCATTAGCGCCTATGTTACGCCGTCGCTTACGTCATCACCAATTAAAGAGCCAACATACTGAGCGTTGGTTAGTTTCTTATGCGGATTATATGACCATAATGTTTGCATTTTTTGTTGTATTGTATGCAATTGCGATAAACAAAGAAGACAACATCAAGGTTTTATCTGATTCTCTTGAGCATGTTTTTGATAAGTCTGCAAAACAATATTCTAAGCAGGGTAACGGGGTAAATGGTGATGCTTTATTGCTTGAAAGGGTGACCCCTGAGGCTGAAATTCTCTATGGCGAAAGTATTCAAGAGCTAGAGCAAGGCCCAATGTTACTCGATGGTCAAAGTGACAATAGCAATATTAGTCAACGCCACTTAGGTAAGCCGCTGGATAGTTTGTTGGCTAAATTACAATCGTCGCTGATTGATGAGATACGCAGTGGCGAGGCTAGCTTAGAACTAAGCCAAGACTGGTTGGTTATTGAGCTCAATTCCGGATTGTTGTTTGCTAGTGGTAGTGCTGTTGCACATAACAAGGCCAAAGAGATTGTAAAAAAAATTGAAGCAATCATCGCATCAGTCGATAACTATATAAGAGTACGCGGGTATACAGATAACGAAACCATACGAAATGAAATATTTCGTTCTAATTGGGAGTTATCAGTGGCGCGTGCAACCTCAATATTAGTTGAGCTAGAGCGTTTGGGCATTGAATCCGCGCGCATGGCCATTGAGGGATATGGTCAATACTCTCCCTTTGCTGATAATAATACCGAAGCTGGGCGTGCTGAAAACCGTAAAGTCGTGATTGCACTTTCTAAATATGGTTTAGCACCCGAGCCCTCTGATGAACAAACGAGATCATCAATTTCAGTATCAGAGCAAAGTCAGCCAGAAATTGAGCTACCAGCCCAAGACGATACAATAAAAATAATTCGTTTACCGCATGGTGGCATCCGTGTTACAACGCGCAACGAACAGTAATTAGGATGTAATGTGAAAGTTTGGACAGTAGCCAATCAAAAAGGGGGAGTAGGCAAAACCACTACAGCGGTTAGCCTTGCAGGGATCCTTGCGCTTCAAGGCAAGCGTGTGTTATTGATTGATACAGATCCTCATGCTTCACTAACCTATTACTTTGGTATTGATTCAGAAGATTTAGAGGTCAGTGTTTACGATATTTTTACTCGCGGCTCGAGTATGAAAAGTGAAGAAATACTGCAAGCATTATGCCCCTCAACAATTGAAAACCTAGATATTTTACCTGCAACTATGGCGATCGCGACACTTGACCGTAGCATGGGTAATAAAACGGGAATGGGCCTGATTTTAAAAAAAACACTGGCTAAAATTAGCGAGTATTACGATTACGCAATTTTAGATTGCCCACCTGTTTTAGGTGTGCTGATGGTCAATGCGCTTGCCGCCTGTGAAAGAGTCTTAGTGCCGGTGCAAACTGAGTTCTTGGCGCTTAAAGGGCTCGATAGAATGATGCGTACTATGGAATTAATGCAAACCTCTCAAGCGAAAAGCTATGAATATACTATAATTCCAACTATGTATGATAAACGAACCAAAGCATCGCTTGAGGCCTATAAAACACTACAAGAAACGTATAAAGAAAAAGTATGGCCAGGCGTTATTCCTGTTGATACTAAATTTAGAGATGCAAGTTTAGCGCAAAAAGTACCGGTAGATTTTTGCCCAAATGCGCGTGGAGTCTATGCTTATAAAGCATTACTTAAATATTTAATAAAACAAGGTTAATAAATGAGTAAGCAATTATTTGCTAATGAAAAAGTAGTCACTCAGTACTTCGGGGCGTTATTATCTGATGACGAACCAACAAAAGACCTTGAGCCTGTTGCTAAACTGCTTGAGCAGGTAACGTATGAAGAGCAAAAAGAACAACCAGTAATAGTTGAGCCTGTTGTTGAAGTTGAAAAGCTCAATAAGCAAGTATCGAATGTAGAAATTGACACCCACCAAGAGCAACACGTCGTGCCTGAGCAAGAGGTGGTTGTAGGTGGTGAAGCTGACTACTTTGATGGTGAGTTTCAAGCGCTGTTTTTTGAAGTGGCAGGGCTTACTTTAGCGGTGCCGCTAAAAGCCTTAGGTGGCATTCATGAGCTTGGAGAAGTAAATCATTTATTTGGCAAGCCTAAGTGGTTTAAAGGGGTTATGATCAACCGAGAAGAAAAGCTCAATGTTGTTGATACCGCTCGCTGGGTTATGCCTGAAAAGTACGATGAGCAGTTAGAGGCATCTTTAAATTATCAATATCTCATCACTTTAGGTGATAGCCAATGGGGTTTATTAGCAGAAAAACTAATAAATAACATTACATTGAGTAAAGAAGATGTAAAATGGCGTACAAATAACAGTAAGCGCCCATGGCTTGCTGGAGTAATTAAAGAAAAAATGTGTGCTTTAATAGATGTTAATAATTTAAACGCACTATTAGAGAAAGGCTTAGATAGCCGTCACAAGTAATGACCATTACGAGGTAAGAGCATGAGTGAAGATAAATTACTGTCAGCTAAGAAAAATGCAGATAATAATGATGAGATTTTGCAGTGGGTTACGTTCAAGCTAGAAGATGAAACTTATGGCGTAAATGTAATGCAAGTGCAAGAAATACTGCGTTACACCGAGATTGCTCCTGTACCAGGTGCGCCTTCGTATGTGATTGGTATTATTAACTTACGTGGTAATGTTGTTACCGTTATTGATACTCGCTCTCGTTTTGGTTTACCTGATATTGAAGCGACGGATAATTCACGTATTTTAATTATTGAAGCAGAAGAGCAAGTGATTGGCATTCTAGCCGATAGCGTTTCTGAGGTTGTTTACCTACGTAGCTCTGAAATTGACAGTGCGCCAAATGTAGGTACAGAGGAAAGTGCTAAATTTATTCAAGGTGTATGTAACCGCGACAATGAGTTACTTATTCTGGTTGATTTAAATAAACTACTTAGTGATGACGAATGGGATGAGTTAAGCGATATATAAGCTTCTCTACATAAAACTATGTTATTACTTGGTATTGCTATTGCGGGTTTAGTTTTTGGACTATTCTCGCTGCTTTTAATTGTGATGTTTAAAAAGCGCTATGCGAGTGAGCTTGGCGCGCAATTACAACAGTTTAAAGATTCATCAGAGCAGATTAATATTTTACGTAGCGAAGTGTCTGAGTTGCGAACCGGTTTACTGAGTATTGGTAAGCGTGTGCTTGAGGTAGAACAACAAAACCAAGAGCTGATACAGCAACAAGCAGCTCAAAAATACGATGACCCCGATGCTAAAATATACTCTCGTGCGGTAAAAATGGTTGAGTTAGGTGCTGATTTAGATGAGGTTATTCGCGAATGTGAATTACCCCGCGCCGAGGCTGAACTGTTGTTTTCATTACACAAACAAAAAGGCGCTTAGCGCCTTTTTTGCTTTTATAACACTGCGTTATGCTTTTATATTTAGCTTTCCCTGAAAGTCTTGCCAACCAGGCGGAAACTTTCCTCTAACCACGTATGAAAACGCAATAAGCTCAGCAATAACAAAGTACAACTCTTTGGGGATCTCTTCTGCGAGGTCTAGTTTCGATAGTGTATTTGCAAGTGCTTCATCTTGATGGATTAAAATTCCTTTTTCTTTGGCTAGGGCAATAATTTCATCCGCCAGTTCACCAAACCCTTTAGCACTTACAATGGGTGAATGTCCTGCCTCGTAGAGTAGTCCAATTGCTGAATTGCTTTTTGATGACTCAGTCATGGCTAAACCTTAATATTAATAATGGCATGCGATTGGTAAAATGCTTGATGGTTGTCATCCGCTCGTTTTAGTTTAAGCTCACCCACTTGTAAGCCTTGTTTTGCCAGTTTTGAGCGTAAATTATCAAGATGTGGATGAGCTAAAGCGCTCACCGCTTGGGTTGAGGCTAACAACTGACAATCTAAAGCTTTATCCATGAGTTCTGCGATTATTTGTAGCTTACCCAGCTCGGCATAATCAAAGTTGAGCCTAACAAACCAGACATTTTTATCCGCTAGTTTACCGCTACTGTGCTTTTTATACTGCCCTAAAGTTATTTCTGTTTGCGCCGCTTCAGCAGGCAGCTTCATCGGTAATAAAAATTGCACTAAGGCGTTTGTGTCAGGTTGTTGGCTAATAGCAGGCGTTTGTACTTGACTTAATGTATTTTTAATTTGGGTTAATTCACCTGCTAATGCTTGTACTTGTGGTTGCTGTAATTGTTCCAACAATTTATTGGCGCTATTACCCACTTTAAACGTCGGTAATAAAACCTGCAGTAAAGCTTCTAAACCCGTTTGATTATTAATACTCACCGCACTTGGATTTTGGTTAATGATAGGCGCGGCTAAAATGCTTAATGAAAGCTGTTCAACACCTCTATTAAACGAGCTTTGTAAGATGTCGCTTTGAAGTTGTGTGGGCTTTATGGTGCTGAGTATTTCGCGCTGTATGGTTGCTGGGTGCAAATTACTATCTGACAACATGCGATTAAAAGCCTGATTAACTAAACGGTTTAAATCGGTTCCTTGATCCGTCAGTTTGCTTGTAATGGTATTAAGTTGGCTGCTTACTATTTGGTTGGTCGCATCTTTTTGTTCTATTGAGGTGTTTGGACTGTGTTTTAAAACCGTCGCTAATAAGAGTTTTTCTAAAGGCTGTAAGCTCTGACCAAATGTAACTGCGTTAGTTGGTGAGGATGAAAAAGGAGTCACTAAAGGAGATAAAGCGTGTGCTGCTAACGGTTGTTGTTGCCACATAGAAACGCTTGATTTTATTTGCTGGGTAAATTGCATTAGGGGCGGCGCTAAATTTGACACGCTTTTTAATTGTATCATGTCAATTTTTTGCATTGGGGTGAGCCATTTTTGCTGAGCATTGCCTGTAAATTCTGGTTTTTGAGATGAGCTTACCGAGGTCGTAAATGGCTTGCTTTCAAAGTACTTTACTGCATCTAAAATACGTGTTTTAAAATCAGCAAAACTGCTTTTTAACCATGATTGTATGGGACTATTTATCGTGCTGAGCGGATGCTGTTTACTTGGCGAGGGATCAATTAGGCCTTGCGATTGTTGCAAAGAGAGCATCTCATTAAACGGTTTACTAAATGAGTTTTTAAGGCTCACAGTCATATTATGATAAGCGGTTTTGATCAGTAATTTATCTGCTTGGTGAGTAATGTTTACCTTAGTTGGGATGGTAGGTAGTTCACTTAATTGTCGATGACTTAGGTTAATAGTTAATGAGTCTTTAAAAGAGTTTGGGCTTAATACCGCAAACTTAGGCATAGCATGAAGCTGAGCAGGGGTTAAATTACTGGCAAGCAACTGTGTTAGTTTGGCTTGGTTTATTGGCTGTGAATGCACTATATCAGCAAAACGGTTAATAATATTAAGTCGTGTACCTTTGCTATCCGTTTCAATCATCCCCTTTATTAAAGGCTCATCTGCGAGTAATTGTGCAACGTGTTTATTAATAGCAATACTGGCATTAAATTTTTCAATGACCAACTTTGGTGTTGGTTGTAATACCACCTGAAGTGATAGTGGACTGTTTTGAATATCACTTTGGGTGTTTATAAAATTTAAAAATCGTTGCAACTGAGCCGGTTGTTTAATTGTTAAAGTTGTATTGTTAGGGATGATGGTTAAGCTTTTACCATCTGCACTTAACTGTATGTTAGCGCTTGCTATTTTTTCAACGTTTGTGAATGTCTCAGTTGTCCCAAGGCGAATCGTTTGCCAATGCTTATTCATAAACACATCAAGCGTGACTGAATCTTTAGAAAACTGAATATTTTTTGCCACCAGCACTTCAGGTGGCAGTGTTGCTAACGCAGCCTTACCTGAATCAGTTGTTTGATTACTAACCTGTGGGTTAGACAATGTGATGTGCGTTGGTGTATTCATTATTTTATATCAAGTTTTCTTTATTTTAAGTAAATCGATTCTAAAGCAATATTCGTATTACCCTATCATTATGGTAGACTTACGGCTAATTTTTGGCAGAGAGAATCGTCATCTTGTTACACATTAAGTCCGTTACTTGTATCAAGCAAGAGCGTTGTTTGTTTGATGAACTTAATTTTAGCCTTAAAAGCGGTCAAATCATGCAGTTAGCCGGCCCTAATGGGGCTGGTAAAACATCATTATTGCGCATTATTGCTGGTTTTTCGCTGCCGGATGAAGGTGATATTTTATACCTAAATCAATCTATCAAAAAATATTATGACGAATATGCCAGAGACTTATTATTTATAGGCCATAAAACCGGTGTTAACGTACAACTTAGTGCACTTGAAAATGTAGCACATTGGTTGGCTATTAATGGTTATGTTGATACTCCTGACTTATACCCTTTATTAAGTAAGTTAGGTTTAGTGGGGCTGGAAGATGTGCCTGTAAGAATGTTATCTGCGGGTCAACAGCGGCGGGTGGCACTCGTTCGATTATGGTTATCTGAAGCGAAGTTATGGATTTTAGATGAACCTTTCACGGCGCTAGATAAAAGCGGGGTTGCCTTTTTACAGCAACGTTTTACTGAGCACTTATCAAAGGGGGGCGCTATTTTGTTAACAACACACCAAGATTTAACCACCCACTTTAGTGACTTACAAACGTTGACTTTGGAGTACCGCCACTAATGACACGACAGCATTCATATTGGCAGTTATTTGTCGCGGTATTTAGCAAAGACGTTAAGCTCGCTTTTCGTCAGCGCGCTGAAATAGTTAATCCTATCTTGTTTTTTTTAATTGTTATCTCACTGTTTCCATTAGCCATAGGGCCTGAGCCAGGCTTGTTATCAAGAATGGCACCGGGCATTATTTGGGTTGCGGCTTTATTATCGACCATGCTTGGCCTTGATAAACTGTTTAGAGATGATTACCACGACGGCTCTTTGGAGCAGCTCATTGCTTCGTCATACCCCTTATCATTAACGGTGCTGGGCAAAGTAGCCGCACACTGGGTGATCACCGGCCTCCCGTTAGTGCTAATGACTCCTTTATTTGCTTTACTACTAAATTTAGATACGACGGCCCTAATGGCTACGTTATTAACGCTATTATTGGGTACGCCTTTATTAAGCTTCATAGGCGCAATAGGGGCGGGCTTGACTGTGGGATTACAAAAAGGCGGCATTTTAATGAGTCTGCTCGTTTTGCCTTTGTATATTCCGGTTTTAATTTTTGCAACTTCCGCTATTGATACCAGCACTATGTCGCTGGATTACAGTGGTCAGCTTGCAATCCTTGGTGCGATGTTAGTCGTTGCGACTATCAGTGCGCCAATTGCCATATCATCAGCATTAAAAGTGAGTGTAAGTTAATATGTGGAAGTGGTTACATCCGTATGCGAAAGCAGAGCGAGCATATCAATTATGCAATACTCTACTGCCATATTTTGCAGTAGTAACGGTTATTAGTATGATTGTCGGTTGGGTATGGGGATTAGGTTTTGCTCCTGCCGATTACCAACAAAAAGACAGTTACCGTATTATTTTTATTCACGTGCCCTCCGCTATTTTATCTATGGGCGCCTATTCATCAATGGCGATTGCTGCCATTGTTGCGTTGGTATGGCAATTACGCAATGCAGAGCTTGCGGTTATTGCAATAGCACCCGTAGGTGCCTGCATGACCGCAATAGCCTTAATCACCGGTGCTGCGTGGGGTAAACCTATGTGGGGTGCTTGGTGGGTATGGGATGCACGACTGACCTCTGAGCTCATTTTGTTATTTTTATATCTAGGGGTGTTGTCTTTGTACCATGCCTTTGAAGATAAAAAATCAGCCGGTCGCGCCGCGTCTATTTTAGCTATTGTTGGGGTTATTAACTTGCCTATCATTCACTTTTCGGTGGAATGGTGGAATACCCTGCATCAAGGGGCAAGCATCACTAAGTTTAACCGCGACGCGGTAGATCCAAGTATGTTTTGGCCGTTAATGATTAATATTTTAGCCTTTGCCGCGTTTGTTGGTACTGTGACTTTAATTCGTCTTAAAAATGAAATTTTACACCGTGAAAAGCACCGCCCATGGGTGCGACAGTTGTTAACTAAGGGGTAATTATGCAGTTTGACTCGTTTTCAGATTTTATTGCAATGGGAGGCTATGGCTTTTATGTATGGCTTTCTTTTGGTACATGCGCATTAATTTTATTAGGCATTTTATTTAGCTCGTTACGCGACAAAAAACAAATTTTAGCGTCGGTAGAGCTGCAAATTGCGCGTGAAACTCGAATTAAAAATTCTAAGCAGGAGCAAACCTCGTGAACCCTAGACGTAAAAAACGCCTTTTGGTTATTATTGCCGTACTCTTTGGTATTGGTGGATCAATTGGTTTAGTGTTGTACGCCTTACAAGAAAACATTAATTTGTTTTACACCCCCAGTGAATTAATTGATGGTAAAGGCCCGAATAAAGAAAAGCCTCATATAGGACAAAAGCTCCGCATTGGCGGTATGGTTGTCCCTGGTACAGTGCAAAGAAATGAGCAAAGCTTACAGGTAAGCTTTAAGTTGATTGATACTGGCCCATTGGTCACGGTGCGTTATCAAGGAATTTTGCCTGATCTATTTCGTGAAGGGCAAGGAATTGTTGCACAAGGTGTGCTAGTTGAACCTAACGTCATTGAAGCGTTTGAAGTACTGGCTAAACATGACGAAGAATATATGCCAGCCGAGGTTGCCGAGGCAGTAAAAGGAATTAAGCACGAGAAACCAAAATACAATTTAGATAGTGGGAGCTAATATGATCCCAGAACTTGGTTATTTTTCCCTAACATTGGCCATGGTACTGAGTATTCTGTTGTGTATTTTCCCACTTTGGGGTGCACACACAGGAAACCTTCGTTTGATGCGCGCTGCGCCATCACTTGCTATTGGTCAGTTTGCATTTGTTGCTTTGTCTTTTGCTGCGCTTATTTATGCCAGCTTAACCGATGATTTTACCGTATCTTATGTAGCGTATCACTCAAGTAGCACCTTGCCTTGGTATTATAAAATAACCTCAACATGGGGTGGCCATGAAGGCGCTATTTTACTGTGGTTATTAATGCAGGCCGGTTGGACCGCCGTTGTTGCTTTGCGTTCAAAGTCACTGCCTTGGGTACTTCGTGCTCGCGTATTAGGTGTGCTTGGTTTTTTAGGTGTCGGATTTATGATGTACACCTTGCTACTTTCAAGTCCGTTTGAACGTTTACTGCCCTATTTCCCTGTTGAGGGACGCGATTTAAATCCATTATTACAAGACCCGGGGATGATCATTCACCCTCCATTACTTTACATGGGGTATGTCGGTCTTTCTGTTGCTTTTGCCTTTGCTATTGCCGCGTTGTTAACCGGCAAGCTTGATAACACCTGGGCAAAATGGTCACGCCCATGGACAATGACGGCATGGGGCTTTTTAACCTTAGGTATCACCATAGGTAGTTGGTGGGCCTATTCAGAGCTAGGCTGGGGCGGCTGGTGGTTCTGGGATCCTGTTGAAAATGCATCACTCATGCCATGGTTACTCGCAACCGCGTTACTGCACTCTTTAAGTGTGACTGAAAAACGTGGCGTATTTAAATCATGGACAGTGTTACTGGCTATTGCGGCATTTTCATTAAGTTTACTAGGCACCTTTATCGTTCGCTCAGGAATTATTGTTTCGGTGCATGCCTTTGCAACAGACCCTGATCGTGGCTTATTTATTCTTGGCTTTTTGGCCGTAGTTGTTGGCGGCGGTTTAGCGTTATATGGCTTGCGTGTCTCACAAGTTAAAAGTGAAGGGCGTTATAAATTTGTATCGCGTGAAGTGGCACTTTGGTTAAACAATATTTTCTTAGTGGTTGCTACGTTAATTGTACTGTTAGGTACATTATTACCTATGGTGCACAAGGAAATGGGGCTAGGCAGTATTTCAATTGGCGAACCTTTCTTTAATAAAATGTTTGCTATTTTACTGGTGCCATTTGCTATTTTAATGGGCATTGGACCTTTCCTGCGTTGGAAGCAAAATAAGTGGGCCTTTTTACAAAATAAAATATTTGTAGGCGCATTAGTCAGTATTATCATTACCTGCGCATGGTTATTTAGTAGCTATGAGGTAGTGACTCCATTAACACTTTTAGCAACCACGCTAGGTGTATGGATATTTATTGCCACTTTTATTGATTTATATACCAAAGCAGCGGTTCATGGCTCGCTTAAGCTCGGTATAAAGCGTTTAGGTTTAAGCTATTGGGCAATGGTGCTGGGGCATGTTGGTTTAGCCTTCGTTATAGCGGGCATTACACTCACCTCGGCGTATTCAGTTGAGCGTGATGTATCGATGAAGCAAGGCGATATCGTGCAGCTTAACCAGTATCAATACCGCTTTGAAGGTGTGAAGACTATTCGTGGTGCAAACTACAGTGGTCATGCTGGTGTCGTGACGGTATTAAAAGGGAATGACACTGTAACGCGTTTATATGCAGAAAAGCGTCGTTACGATATTGGTATGCAATTTATGACCGAAGCCGCTATTGATGCCGGATTCACTCGTGATTTATATCTTGCGCTTGGTGAGCAACTAAGTGAAGGGGCATGGTCATTACGCATTTACCATAAGCCGTTTGTACGTTGGATGTGGATTGGCGGTATTCTGATCTCACTCGCTGGTTTTGTGATTTTATTCGATAAGCGCTATCGCGCCTCACCGCGAAAAGATGAAATAGAGGGGGCAGTATGAACCGTAAACTTATCGCAATTGCCCCTTTATTAATTTTTATCTTTATTTGTGTGTTTTTATACCAAGGGTTGTTTGCCAACCCGCGGGAAATACAAACAGGGCGAATTGGTCAAACGGTGCCTGCGTTTAATTTACCTGATTTAATGCAAGACGATAAACGTTGGACTGATGAGCAGCTAAAGGGT
This sequence comes from Pseudoalteromonas sp. SD03, assembly GCF_040937955.1. Taxonomy (NCBI): domain Bacteria; kingdom Pseudomonadati; phylum Pseudomonadota; class Gammaproteobacteria; order Alteromonadales; family Pseudoalteromonadaceae; genus Pseudoalteromonas; species Pseudoalteromonas sp. SD03. The sequence continues at coordinate 2,515,443 of NZ_CP162514.1, read as the reverse complement.
GACGTGTATTTGCTAAACGTTTGGGGTACATGGTGCCCGACGTGTTTAGCTGAGCTTGGCTATTTAACTAAGCTACGCGAGCAAGGGGTTAAAATTATCGGCTTGTATTATGTACAAAGTTACGACGCCGATTTTGATGGCCCATTTGATATGCAAGCGCTGCGTGATGATGTGAGTAATATGCTTTCACGTGCGGGCGACCCTTATCAATTTAATATTTTAGATTTAGAACGTTCATTGTCTTTAGATTTAGGGGTGTCCGGTGCACCAGAGACATTTTTAGTAGATAAAAATGGCACCATTTTGTTACATCACACTGGTGATATAAACCCTCGAGTTTGGCGTGCTAAGTTTGCGCCTATTATGCAGGAGCTGCAGCCATGAGATTGTTTTTATTAACCCTTAGCTTTTTTGTTAGTGTAGCTGCGTTTGCTCAGCAAGACCGTTATCAATTTGATAGCAACGAGCAAGCTGTTCGCTTTGAAGAGCTAACAAAAGAATTACGTTGCCCGAAGTGTCAAAATCAGAATATTGCTGACTCTGATGCCGTTGTCGCAAAAGACTTGCGCGAGCGAGTGCTGGCGTTGGTAAAAGATGGCAAAACCAAAGATGAAGTTATTGATTACATGATTGATCGATATGGCTATTTTGTTCATTACGATCCACCGGTAACACCTGCCACGTTAATACTGTGGGTACTTCCGGTACTCATTGTAATAATTGGGTTTGGCTTTATTGTGATTCGCCAACGTAAAGCGTCGGTAAAACAAACCTGGAGTGACGCTGATGAAGTGATGCTCAATAAGCTGATTAAACAAAATAAACATCAGGAGCAAAGTTAAATGATTTTAATGTGGGCGTCTTTTGCTTTACTCACACTCATTGCATTGCTGTTTATTATTGTGCCTTTTTTAAAAAAAGAGCGCATAGTAACCATCACCCATAACGCCAATGCACAGCTTATCAGCATTTATGAACAGCGTTTAGTTGAATTACAGGCAGATTTAGATAATCAACGTATAGACTCGCAAAATCACAGCGAAGCTATTATTGAATTAAAACGCCGTTTACTTAATGAATTATCGCCGGAGAAGTCACTAAATAGCCGTGGTGACAATCGTATATTTGCTTTAACAGGGGCGGCGTTTTTAATTGCATTAGCAGGTATTTTCTATGCAATGACAGGCAGCCAGCAACAAATTGCAGCTTGGCATGATGCAATGGATAACTTGGCCGATTATGGTCAGCGCGCCGTAATGCAAAAGGGCGAGCCGTTAACTAAAAATGAGTTACAAGCGTTTGCCCTAGCACTGCGTACTAAGTTAAGTCAAAGCGGTGATGATGAAGTGGCTTGGATGTTGTTAGGGCGTGTTGCTTTAATGCTAAATGAATTTGATATGGCGAAACAGTCATTCGATAAAACATTAAAAATAAACCCTGATAATATGCAAGCGCTTGTTAGCTACTCTCAGGTGCTATTACTTGAGGGCAGTGAAGAAAACATGACTCGTGCAGCGGGTATGCTTTCTAAAGTACTGCAAGCTCAACCAAATAACCTTGATGCGATTTCGTTACTTGCACTGATCGCCTTTGAGAGAAAAGACTGGCTACAGGCAAAGGCAGCGTTTGAGGTGCTACTTGCAAGTATGGATGAGTCTGATACGCGCTATGCTATGATCAACCAACGTATTAGCGAAATCGATCTACAAATTGCTCAGCAAAACGTGGCAACCAGTGGCGATCAGTTAGCGGCTCAAAGTATTCAAGTTACCGTTGATATCGATAGCCAACTTGCAGACAAACAGCCCAATAACGGTATTTTGTTTGTGTTTGCTAAAGCGGTTAAGGGATCACCGATGCCTTTAGCCGTGGTCAAACTAACAGACTATAGCTTTCCAATTACGGTTGAGCTGAGCGATGCTAATGCCATGATGGCAGGGCTAAACTTATCGAGTGCGAGTGAAATTATCATTTCTGCGCGTATCTCTAATGATGATTCAGTTATGCCAAGCACTGGGGAGCTTGAAGGGCATTCTCAAGTGCTTGCTTCTAAAGAGGTGCGCCAAGTGCAACTGAACATTGATACATTAATACCTTAAGGATTTGAGATGTTAAAACAAGGCTTACTTTTATTATGTTTACTCACGTTATCGGGTTGTGCTCAAGTTCCTGAGAGTAAATATGATGAGCGCGATCCCATACAAAGTGTAAACAGACCTATTTATGACTTTAATATGGACGTACTTGATGCTTATATTTTAAGGCCTGCGGCAGTGGGTTATATAACAGTAACCCCACAGCCTGTGCGTCGAAGTATTGTGCATTTCACCGATAATATTACCGCACCGGTTGATATTATTAATGCGGGTCTGCAAGGAAAGCCAAGCAGTGCCGGAATTAATTTTGCGCGCTTTTTAGTGAATTCTACGGTGGGAGTGTTTGGCTTATTTGACGTTGCAAGTTCGTTAGGGCTTGAAGTAACTGATGAAGATTTTGGCCAAACCTTAGGTGTGTGGGGAGTAGGCGATGGTGCCTATTTAATGATCCCGGCAATGGGGCCATCAACTGCACGTAACTTAACCGGTGATGTTGTTGATAATGTGGTTTTACCTGAAATTGCACTGACAACACCACAAACAATTTTAGTGTTTGCGTTAAAGGCGGTTGAGGCAAGGGCGTCTTTAATGGCTCAAGAGGGTTTATTAAATGATTCATTAGACCCATACCTGTTTGTTAAAGACATTTACTTTCAGCGTCAGTTATATGAACTCTACGATGGCAATCCGCCAATAAAAGAAGAGCCTGAAGATTTTGACGAAGATTTCTTAGAAAGCCTTTGATAAAAATAAAAACGCCAGCAAATGCTGGCGTTTTATTTTTAGTTATTAATTACTAATGAGCGCTTTAATTATCAATCATTATCTGCATTTGTTCACTAACCCAATTAAGTGCTTCGTGGTAAGCATCAGGCACATCATCACCTAAGTTAAGCTGTTGGGCTTTATCGTTAGCAGCGTGCCAGTTACCCTGCTCATAGAGGGTTACTAAGTTTAAATACTCAGCAAGCAGCCCTTCATTGTTTAACAGTGCCGCTTTTATCTCATTTGAAAGCGGTAGTTTAAGCATTACACTGTCCATCTCTTCATCTAGTATGGCATCCATAAGCGACATCATGCCGGTTAAAAATGCTATTCCTGTATCTCTAAGTTTGCCATGTGAAATTGCTAAAAGCTCACAAAAACGCGCGCGTGTTAGCGACAACCTAATAAGCTCCAGAGGTTTGTCTGCAGAGACTTGTGCGGCAAATAATAAAGAGAGTAGTTTTTTTATTTCAGCCGCGCCCAATACAATAAGCGCTTGTTTTATTGTGTTTATTTCAGAGCGGCGAGCAAATGCTGCCGAGTTTGAGTAGCGTAGCAGCTTATACGATAAGTTAACATCACGCTCAAATACATCGGTGATTTTTTTAAGATCCATTTCTACGCTGGATGTTTCATAGAGTAGCTCAGCCAGTGCCATGCCCGATGGCGGTAATGCCTTGCTTTGCACCATTTCTGGTTTTGAAAAGAAAAAGCCTTGAAAGTATTCAAAACCTAGTTCAAAAGCTTGATTGTAAAGCGCGTAAGTTTCAACCTTTTCAGCAAGTAATTTTATGTGTGGATAAGGTTTTAAATCCTCTATGATCGTTTTAACGTTTTCAATATCACAAGTTAAAAAGTCGACTTTAATAATATCGATAAACGGATAAAAGTGCCGCCATACAGGTTGATGTGCATAGTCATCTAGCGCTAGCGTATAGCCTTTTTCTTTTAGGTCTTTAACAATTGCCAATAAGCGTTTACCTGGCTGGACGGTTTCGAGTATTTCAATTACCACCCCATCTTTGTTTAAAAGGGTTGGGTAGCCTTTTAACAAGGTGTCTAAGGTAAAGTTAATATAAGCGGGTTTATTATCAGTTAAATCTTCTAAGCCAAAGTTAAATTGACTGCCTTCAATCAGTCGAGACGTGGCTTCATCGCCGTCAATATTTGGAAATACGTTATCAACTCCATCACGAAATAAAAGCTCATAGCCAATTAGTTCTTTATTGCGATCTAAAATAGGTTGCCGAGCAGCGTAAAAATACATATAAGATTCCGAAAGAGTAGAAATTGATTAACATTGTAATAATATATTGGAAAACATTCAAAATAGCATCGGTAAAATGAACATTATTAATAAAATACTATGGTTGGTTTGGTATTTCTTAATCTAATTTTATTGTTTTTCATTTTATTTGTTGCAAAAGTGAGCTAACCGATGGTTTTTTATCTACTTAAATGAGCGGGTTGGAGTTATTAGCAATTACCGTGTTATAGTTCAGTAGAAAGCTTTTATTCCAATACTGTCTTAATTATAAGATTTCAAGAGTCATTATTTGGATTAAAAGCCTGTTATTACTTATTTAAGTGGAGGCAAATTTGGAAACAGGAATGATTATTTCACTGGCATTATATTTTATTGTAATGCTGGGAATAGGACTATACGCATATAAGCAATCTACCAGCGATATATCAGGGTATATGCTAGGTGGTCGTAATTTAGCCCCCAGTGTTGCTGCCTTATCAGCGGGTGCATCAGACATGAGTGGTTGGTTACTTATGGGCCTACCTGGCGCAATGTACTTGTTTGGGCTTAGCAAGGTTTGGATTGCTATTGGCTTAGTGTTAGGCGCATGGGCAAACTATTTCTTAGTCGCCCCAAGACTGCGTGTTTATACTGAAAAAGCAAATGACTCTATTACCATCCCTGATTATTTTGCAAATCGTTTTGATGATAACAAGAATATCCTTCGTGTGATCTCTGCAATTGTTATTATTGTGTTCTTTACTTTGTATACTTCATCAGGCGTTGTCGCCGGTGGTAAGTTATTTGAAAATTCATTTCAGATGAGTTACGAAATGGGTTTATACATCACCACAGGTGTGGTTGTTGTTTACACCTTATTTGGTGGCTTTTTAGCGGTTAGCCTAACAGACTTCGTGCAAGGTTGTATTATGTTTATCTCCTTGCTTGCAGTACCTATCGCTACTTATATGATGCTTGATCAGCCATTTATGGATACTTTAGCAAATGCAAATTACCAGCAGTTGTTAAGTTCACCAAAAGCCAGTGAAATCCATTCATTGAATATGCTTGATTGGTTTGCTGGTGGTTCTACCATTGCTATTATTTCAGCGATGGCTTGGGGCTTAGGCTACTTTGGTCAGCCACATATTATTGTTCGCTTTATGTCTATTCGCTCAGTAAAAGAAATGCCAACTATGCGTCGTATTGGAATGTCTTGGATGACACTATCTGCGATTGGTGCGGTATTTACCGGTTTATTTGGTGCTGCCTTTATGATTGAAAACCAAATGCCAATTGCCGATAAAGAGACCATTTTCTTAGTATTAGCTGAACTTATTTTCCACCCATTAATTGCTGGTTTCCTACTGGCTGCTATTTTAGCTGCGATTATGAGTACGATTTCATCGCAATTATTGGTGTGTTCAAGCTCGCTTACTGAAGACTTCTACAAGATTTACTTAAACCGCGATGCCTCGCAAACTGAGCTGGTGTTAGTAGGGCGTATTAGCGTAATACTGGTTGCGTTATTTGCTATTTACCTAGCGTATGACCGTAATAGTTCAATACTTGATTTAGTTAGTAACGCATGGGCTGGTTTTGGTGCTGCATTTGGTCCACTTGTCTTGTTTAGCCTTTACTGGAAACGTATGAACTTAAAAGGGGCTATTAGCGGTATGGTTGTTGGTGCTTTAACAGTGCTTGTATGGATTTATGCGCCTATTACCATTAATGGTGAGAGCTTAAGCAGTGTAATTTATGAAATCGTCCCAGGCTTCATTTTAGCGAGTATTGCTATTGTGGTAGGAAGCCTTGTGACAGCTGAACCGAAAAAAGAAATTACTGATCTGTTTGATGAAGTTGAATCGTCATTGTAACTGATTAGCTAACGTAAAGTGTTGGTTTTTATAAATGCCAATCAGTTTAACTGGTTGGCATTTTTTATTAGCTTTAGCTGACCTTTAGCTATTATTATTTAAAGGCATAAAAAAACTGAATTCGAATACCGAATTCAGTTTTTTAATAATTACTATTGAGCTTTTGAAAGTACTAACTCGCTGCTTTATCTTTTATATCCGCAACGTTATCTGACTTTGTTTTTTTAGCTTTAGTGGGTACTTCTTTACCACCTTTAAGTACGGCCATAAAGTCGTCTTTACTTTTTGCAATCTCCAGCGCGAGCGACTCAACCTGTTGTTCACTTAGTGGCACATCTACTTTTTCAAGCATGAGTTCTAGTGACTCGGCAATATCGAGCATTTTGTCATAGGCATCAGCTTCTTTTTTAGTAGTAAACGTCATGCGCTCGACTCCGTTTCGTTCTACAACATATTTAACAACAACAGCCATGATTTCTCCTGCTTACTTACGTGGCAATATGATTAATTTAAATCATTAGATTACTGTTTTTATATACAGTACAAGCTTGCGCGTGGTTTTGCAAGCTTTAGCCTTAGTTTATCTGCAGCTTGGTTGACAATAAAGAGTAACTCTACTTTATTTATTAAGTCACTTTATAACGCGTTGCAGTAAAGGAGTCGCAAGGAGTGATTGTTACCGTTAGTACTTAGTAACCACAACGTTATGTAAAAGTGCTGGGTGTAAATAATCAACGAATGTTCATGTAAGAACACAAAAGGAAATAGTATGAAATTAATTAAAATCATCTCATTAGCCGCTGCTTTATGTTTATTACCTATGAGTAGCACCTTTGCGCAAAGCGATATGCTATCAGAGCAGATGCAATCAGCCGTGGTTAATATTAATACTGCTGATTTAAAACAGTTAATTAAGTTACCAGGTGTTGGCAAGAAAAAAGCACAGGCAATTATCGATTATAGAGAAACAAATGGTGATTTCTCATCACTTGAAGATCTAGCTAAAGTAAAAGGGGTGGGTAAAAAAATGCTAGCCAAACTTGATGGAAAGGTGGCGTTTTAACTTAAAAGGGCGCTATGCGCCCTGATTAAACTGTTTTAAGGCAGCACCAAGGTGCTTTTTAGCAAAATTAACATCTACGGGGGCGGTTAGTAGCGGGTAGCTTAAACCAGCCACAATCAAAAAGGGCACGAGTAGCCATCCTTCAAAAAGGGTAAATATTAAAAAAAATGGGCTTAGCAGCATAAGCTTTACAATACGCATTAACACTCTGTCACTAGGAGAGAGCATACTTAACGAGATCGCAATAACGGTTTGTCTTTGACGAACTTTTAAGTGTTTAAGTTCGTCAACGTGGCTTGAAAAAAAAGTAAACATATTAAAGTGACTTTTTAGAGATTAATCGACTGGCCACTAACGCAATAAGTGTGGCGGTAAACAATACAAAAATAACTTCCATCCATGCTGGCATACTTAAGCCTGCAAATTGCCAATCTATGTTTCCGCAATCACCGGTTGCCTCAAAAAATTGCGGTATCCAATGATGTAATGGCATAAACTCTGGAAAATTTGGCTCAAACTCACAGCTAAATGCGAAGGGGTCAGTGGTTGTTTGCATTTCAATGTGCTCACGAGCTATTAGTAACCCCCATACACTTGAAACCCCCCACACTGTATAAGCGACAATACGGACTACGAGGTTGTTTGGTTTACTGGCGCCAATAATACCGGCAAAAAGTAAGCCTAATACCGCGGTGCGTTGGTAAATACACATAATGCACGGTGCTAATCCCATGTTGTATTGAAAAAAGAGCGCGATGACTTCAAGCAGAAAAACAATCCCACTGAATAATAACCAAGGTGTACGTTGAGTACTTAGATTAGCAAGCCAGTTCATAACAAATCCGTATTTAAATAAGGGCTTAGATTATGACGTAGGATAAACAGCGGAGCAAGTAAAAGGGAAAAAGTGAGGAGCTATGAAATTTCCTAGCTCCTCAAAGTCGGGGAAGCTCTTAATGCCCAGAATTCGCTACAGGGATGTGGTGTTGTATTATCCCCCAGTCATAAAACAAACTGGTTATTTCACTCAAGCCAAAATAAGTCGCGCTTAACCCAACAAAGGTAAGCACAAAAGTGTAAGGTAAAGCCATATACACCATTCGACCGTAAGATAGGCGTAACACGGGAGCTAGTGTTGATGTAAGTAAGAATAAGAAAGCAGCTTGACCATTAGGGGTGGCCACGCTGGGTAAGTTTGTGCCGGTGTTTATCGCCACTGCAAGTAAATCAAATTGGTCTCGAGTTATTTGACCTGCTTTTAGAGCTGCAGCAACTTCATTTATATATACAGTGCCGACAAATACATTATCACTGACCATTGAAAGCAATCCATTAGCGATAAAAAACATCACCAATTGTAAGTGCCCTTCAAATGTTAGTACCCAAGTAATCACAGGGGTAAAGAGTTGTTGATCGATGATTACTGCAACCACACTAAAAAATACACAAAGTAGTGCAGTGAAGGGGAGGGCCTCTTCAAAGGCTTTACCGAGTTGGTGCTCTTCTATTATGCCGGCCGACGACGTGGCTAAAATAATTACCGATAAACCAATTAAGCCCACGGTTGCTAAATGTAACGCTAAGCCAGTAATTAACCAGATAGCGATAAGTGCTTGAATTGTGAGGTTCACTCTATCGCGTTTGGTGCGTTTTTTATCAAGTGTTTGTGCATGGTTTTTTAAAATAGCATGAATTGTTTCTGGCAGTTTTGCCCCATAGCCAAAGGTTTTTGTTTTTTCTAATAAAAAGGTTGTTAATAAGCCCGCAAAAAGCACGGGTAAAGAAACGGGCAGCATTCTTAAAAAGAACTCTCCAAATAGCCAACTTGCTCGCTCTGCAATAATTAAATTTTGTGGTTCACCAACCATAGTACACACGCCGCCAAGTGCGGTCCCAATCGAGGCATGCATGAGTAAATTACGTAAAAAAGCACGAAACTCTTCAAGCTCTTGACGGTTTACCTCTTTTACTTGGTTATCATCGTTAATATCGTGCTCACTAATAAAATCTTTTCCTGAGGCCACCTTGTGATAAATACTATAAAAGCCCATGGCCACCGCAATAACAACCGCCATTACAGTTAGGGCATCTAAAAAAGCTGATAAAAACGCAGCAGCTATTGCAAAGGCAAGCGATAAAACGGTTTTACTTCTTACTGAAACCACTAACTTGGTAAAAATATACAGCAGCAGATCTTTCATGAAATAAATACCGGCAACCATAAAAATAAGTAATAAAAGCACATCTAGGTTTTGTGCTATTTCATGTTCAACTTGCGTGGTTGATGTCATACCAATTAATAGTGCCTCAATGGCAAGTAGACCACCAGGTTGCAGTGGGTAACACTTGAGCGCCATGGCCAGTGTAAAAATAAACTCAATAACCAGTACCCAGCCAGACAAATAAGGGTTTAATTGAAACAGCAGCGGGTTAATTATTAAAAATGCAATAATGGTGTATTTATACCATTGAGGTGCTTTACCTAAAAAATTTATAAATATTGCAGATGGGACACTCTGTTGCATGATTTTTCCCTAGGGAGGCGTTTAATAGTCTGGTTAATGTCATTAACTTAGTCCAGCTTATAGAGGGTGTAAACAACTAAATAATAATAGTCAAAGTGTCTGGTATGAATAATAGGTTGGCATTCATATTGTGTTTAAAACCTATCGGTAAAACTAGCGAATCATACAAGTAAAGTTGCCTTTTTAATCACATACCTAGGTAATTTAACTTACTTTACTTGTTAGTTGTGGCTTGTCTGGTACAATCAGTCAGTTAATCGTATGTAGCGATGTGATGTGAATTAATTCGAGTAGGAATTGAATGAGAATTTTTAAAGCGAAAAGCCCAGCAGGATTTGCTGAGGAATACATAGTAGAGTCAATCTGGAATGGTGATTTTCCTCCAGGTTCAATTCTGCCTGCTGAGCGTGAACTCTCAGAGTTAATTGGTGTTACTAGAACCACATTACGAGAAGTATTACAGCGATTAGCTAGGGACGGTTGGTTAACAATACAACATGGTAAACCTACTCGCGTTAATAACTTTTGGGAAACCTCAGGATTAAATATCCTTGAAACACTGGCACGTTTAGATGAAGATAAAATGCCAGAGCTAACCGATCAGTTACTCTCAGCACGTACTAATATCAGCGCAATTTATACCCGTGCAGCTATAAAACTTGCACCAGAGCGTGTTATCGAAATTTTATCACAAAGCGATGAATTAGAAGACAGCGCGCAAGCGTTTGCAGATTATGATTATAAAGTTCATCATGAATTAGCTGTTGCCGGTAATAATCGCATTTATGTGCTCATCCTTAATGGCTTTAAAGGTTTTTATTCTAAGATTGGCTGCCATTACTTTTCAGATCCTCGCACTCGCGAGCTTGCACGCCAGTTTTATAAAGACTTAACTAAGCTTGCTGAGAATAAAGAGCACGATGGTGCAATATTCATGATGCGTAAATATGGTCATCAAACCGGTGAAATATGGCAACATATTCGCGGTGATATGCCTAGCGATATTATGGATTAGTAAAAAGAACCTGCTTAAAGCAGGTTTTTTTATGATTAAAAATCAGTCCATTTATCAAGCGTTCGCTATTTTAGAACGGTGCTATCTATAAATACGATTGTTAATTTATTTTTGATAGCCATAGAATAATGTTTAATTAAATATGGTTGCTATTGTAATTTTAAAATTAGTGCCCATATTAGTAATCAGTATTGCGTAAGCAATTGACAATAAACTCAAAATATTTGGAGAATAAAATGGGTGTATTAGTAGGCCGTCAGGCACCAGACTTTACCGCTGCAGCTGTTCTAGGTAACGGTGAGATTGTAGATAGCTATAACCTTCACGAAAAAATCAAAGGTAAAAAAGCAGTAATCTTTTTCTACCCACTAGATTTCACATTTGTATGTCCTTCTGAGCTTATTGCTTTTGATAAGCGTTATGCAGAATTCCAAAAACGTGGCGTAGAAGTAATTGGTGTTTCTATCGATTCACAATTCTCACACAACGCATGGCGTAACACGGCTGTAGCAGACGGCGGTATTGGTAAAGTTCAATACGCACTAGTTGCAGACGTTAAACACGAAATCTGTAAAGCATACGACGTTGAGCACCCAGAAGCGGGCGTTGCATTTCGTGGTTCTTTCCTAATCGATGAAGAAGGTAACGTACGTCACCAAGTAGTGAACGACTTACCACTGGGTCGTAACATCGACGAAATGATCCGTATGGTAGATGCACTAGCATTCCACAGCGAGCACGGTGAAGTATGTCCTGCTGGTTGGACTGAAGGTAAAAAAGGAATGGACGCAAGCCCTGAAGGCGTTGCTAAATTCTTATCTGAAAACGAAGGCGAGCTATAATTTAGCCCTTTAGTTTAAGAAAAAAAACCGCCAAAATGGCGGTTTTTTATTATTTTAAATTAAAACGAAAAGCTAACTTTAGTGTAAATGTAACGACCACGAGGGTTGTGTACACCCGATGCGTAACCATACAGATCTGAATCACCGTCACCAATTGCAAACGGTGGCTCTTCATCAAATAAGTTGTTCACACCAAGCGATACTTTTGCTGACTCAGTAATACGGTATGATGTTTGTAAATCTACCAGTACTTGTGAATCAACAGTACGCGATGTATTACTATCGAAGTCTAAGTTACCATCGAAATCGATATCTGGCGTATCTTCAAACTCACCTACATAACTAATGTTCATGTTTGTGTTGAACTGACCAATTTCCCAGTTAGTTGAGAAAATCCAGCGATGCTCTGGGTAACCATATTCGCCGGTATAATCGCGGCCGTCTTTTTCAAATTTATCCTGATAAGCCCATTCTAAATTGAATTTTAGTAAGCCTAAATCATCCAGTGAGTGATTGTAGTTTGCTGAAATATCAACGCCCGAAACTTCTTGTGATGACACGTTTTCAAAAGTACTGAAAATCTTTTGAATAGTCCCTAAACTGTCTGTACCTGAAGGAGGTAAGCGAACACATACGGTACTGTTTTGGTTATTACACTCTGAGTTGTAAATTGGACCAAACTCTTGCTCATCAATTTTATTGTCTTGGGTGATACTCCATACATCTACACTCAAACCAAAGTCAGTTGTAGGTGCCCAAATAAAGCCGACGTTCCAAGATTCAGACTCTTCAGCTTCTAAGTCAGGGTTACCGGCAAATTCAATGTTGTAATCTAGCGCATCACAATCTAATCCAGTTGCATCACAGCGGTAATTATCTTTAAAGAACTGACTCTTTTCTGATGGCCCTAAACCTACTTGTGCAAGTGATGGTGCTCTAAAGCCTTGCGCCCAAGAACCACGAACGGTGATTTCATCAGTAGGTGCCCAGCGTAAAGCGACTTTAGGATTGGTTGTGGTACCAAAGTCACTGTAATCATCGTAACGGCCAGCAAGTTGTAGCTCTAAGTTTTCCGCAAGTGGAATTGAAAACTCTACATAGGCAGCGTATTGGTCGCGCTCTGCGGCAGCTGAAACGGCTTCTGTCCCAAAGATTAATCCACGTTGAAATTGATCATCTGGCGTATCAGTTACGTCTTCTTCACGGTATTCAATACCGGCTGCCATCATGACAACATCATCACCAAAACTAAACGCTTCACCGCTAATATTAGCGTCAAATGAGGTCATATGAGACTCACCTTGGCGTACTAAGCTCGTAGTAATTCTATCAATTACGGCCGGATCGTTGTAAGTGCCACCAAATGGGTTGTAGTTACCAGCGTCAATTTCTTGTTGTAAGAAGTCGGTGCGTACCCAACCTTGTGAGCGATCGCCTGTTTGTAACGACTTACTACGACCTTTTTGTACCGCTGTTTCCCAGCTCCAATCGTTAAATTCGCCTCGTAAGCCTGCTACAAAACGCATCGTGTCAGATTCGATATCCCACTGACGCGCACCTGCATCGACAGTTCTAAAATAATTAATCCCTACATCTTGTCCAAATGGATTATTAGGGTGACTCCCTGGTACTGTTAAACCCGCATCTTTATCAAGTGGCGTTGGCGCACCCGCTGCAACTGAGCTGTTATGCTGTACAGCAATTTCTAAAAAGCCGGTGATACCATTGTCAAAGCGGTATTCAAATTGTGAAATTGCGCCCACACGTTCTGACGCCGGGGCAATATAGCCGAATGGACCATAATCAAAAACACAGCTGTTACTGCTACTTATTTGGTCAGTAGGACAGCTAGGATCTGGCGTTTGAACACCATTTACATCGAACGAGCCAGGGAAACCACGTGATGAACGAAAATCCATGCCACCATATGGAGACTGGTTAGCAGTACCTAAGCGGCCCATTTCATCTGATGATAAAGAAGTGTTTTTAAAGTAATCAATAATAACGGATGCGCTACTTTTTGCACTAGTAGTACCCCAAACAATACTGGCTGTAGTTTCTTCATAGTTAGGGCCATCTGTGCCGCCGTAACCTAAGTTTACTTCAATACCGTCAATATCTTTTTTCAAGATAACGTTTACAACACCCGCTACAGCATCAGAGCCATAGATTGCTGAGGCGCCATCTTTTAAAATATCAATACGTTCGATTGCTGAAACAGGAATACTGTTGATATCAACGAATGAGTTGGTGATCCCTTCAGCAAATGCACTGATTGCAACACGACGACCATTAATAAGTACCAAGGTAGCATCGGCGCCTAAGCCACGAAGGCTGACGGCAGCTGAGCCATTTGCGGTTGAGTCTTGGTTATTACCACGGGTTGAAAAAGTACCATTACCTGCAACAGGCATTCTTTCAAGAAGCTGTTGTAGGTTGTCATAACCCATGTTTTCGATGTCTTCTTTATTAATGGATTGTACTGGTGATGGGCCTTCTATATCGGAACGTTTGATACGAGAGCCTGTTACTTGAATACGTTCTACTTTTTCTGCAGTTTGCTGTGCAGCATAAGTTGTTGTACTAAAACCTGCTGACAATGCGATAGTAGCACCGATGATTAAGCTCGGTGTAAATGCAATTGATTGCTTCATCCTTAAGTCCTTGTTGATATGTTATAATTTACTTGTTTTTACAAGTCGAATTATTAATATCATGTAACTTAAGCGTTATCAATTAGCCGCAAAGATGATTTTGTTATCGGCACGAATATGTACTTATTTTCTTAATAAAGAAAAGCGATGGGATACTCGCTATCTGGTGCGGGAGTGGGGTCTTCTCATTATTTAAAAATAAATCACCGAGCGACTTTAATTTGTAATAATTTGTATTTTCCTAAAAATTTAGCAAAAAAAAGCCTAACATGATGTTAGGCTTTTTCATTTAAACTTTATGTTTCATTAAGCGTTCTTTTTCACGGGACCAATCTTTATTTTTACCGTCTTCACGTTTGTCATGCATTTTCTTACCTTTCGCTAAATGGAATTCAAGCTTTACCCAGCATTTTTTCCAATACATAGCTGTGGCAATTAATGAATAACCATCACGCTCGGTTGCACCAACCAAACGGTCAAGTTCACGTCTGCTTAGTAATAATTTACGATAACGCAGCGGGTCGCAAATAACATGGGTTGATGCACTATTTAAAGGCTGGATTGTGCTGCCTAATAAAAACGCTTCACCGTTTTTAAGATGAATATAAGTTTCAGAGATATTTACTTTACCTGCTCGGATACTTTTTACTTCCCAGCCTTGGAGTTCAATACCTGCTTCAAACTTGTCGTGTAAAAAATACTCGTGTCGCGCTTTTTTATTTAGCGCGATGGTATTACTTGTCGATTTTGATGAATTTTTCTTAGCCATAGTGCCCTATAATATACGTTATACGAGATGTTTTACATCGATTTTTTTAAATTATACATGCAAAAGCGAAGGATTCATTTAAGCGCGATGAAAGTTTGGGGAAACGCACAAAGCTTGCTAAAATTCCTGCACACAGTTGGGAGTGAGTATGCCACAAATAGAAAAAAGTGCGCTGGTTATGTACAGCACTAAAGAGATGTTTGATCTAGTCAATGATGTAGAAGCTTATTCGCAGTTTTTACCTAATTGTTCAGACTCAAAAATTATTAAGCAGCATGATAATAACATGACCGCCAGTTTAGAAATATCTAAAGCCGGTATAAAAAAATGGTTTACCACTGAAAATACGCTAATTGATGAGCAAACAGTGATGCTTCGCTTGGTCGATGGGCCTTTTAAAACCTTACAAGGTCGTTGGCATTTTCAGCAATTAGATGCACATGCGTGCAAAGTACATTTACAGCTAGACTTTGAATTTTCTAGTAAGTTAATAGAACTTGCGTTTGGTAAAATTTTTAATGATGTGGCTAAAAATATGGTGAGTGCCTTTACTCAACGTGCAAAAGCGGTATATGGAGAGCGTGCATGATCAATATTGAAATTGTGTTTGCGTTGCCAACGAAAGCAACCACGCTAAATATAGAGGTATTCCAAGGTACCACCGCAGAGCAAGCAGTGATCCAGTCAGGTATTATTAAGAAGTGCCCTGAGATTGATGCAACCGCTTTAACTTTAGGTGTATGGAACAGAACGGTAAAGCTTAATCATGAGCTTAAAGACGGCGATAGAGTTGAAATTTACCGCCCATTAATTGCCGACCCTAAAGATGCCCGCAGAAAGCGCGCCGAAAAAGCCAAAGAAGAGGGCCGCGCAAATAAAGTAACCGGTGGCCGACCGTTAGATCGTTAGATACAAAAAAGGTGAGCCATGCTCACCTTTTTCAATTAAACCCAAATGGCTTATTGCTCTAAAGGGGTTGTAAAGTTTTCTGGTTGCTCATAGTCACCAGAGACCGTTACCAACTTTTCATTTTCAAAGTTTAATACTAATGATTTATATTGTTCATTAGCGCGCCCTTTATTAAAGCTGTAAACGTAACGCCAAGTATTTTTATCGAAGGCGTCTTCGGCAATCGGTCTGCCTAGTACATAAATTACTTGCTCGCGAGTCATATTAACGCGAAGCTTATCAACGTCTGATTGTTCTAAAAAGTTACCTTGAGGGATGTTGATTCTGTACACCCAGCTAGAACAACCTGCGGCTGAACTAAGCGTTAAAGCGACGATAAGCCAAAGAGAAAAAGTTTTTAACGACTGCATTGTTAGTTGTGATCCTTATTTTTTATAATCTGCATGATACCTATTAGTCACTCAAGGTAAAACCCTTTTGAGTAATTGTTTTTGTTTAGCGCGTTAAGGCGAGGTTTTGACCATTAATAATCAAAAAAGTTTAAACGATGAGTTGTGCAATAGTAAAAGTAAACCGGCTGTTTGGTCACTGTATATTGTGCAAACACGGTTTGGTCATTGGTATACCGGCATTACAGTTGATGTAGCGCGTCGTTTAGCAACGCACCAAGCGGGTAAAGGGGCAAAAAACCTCAAAGGGAAAGGACCGCTGGTGCTCATTCATCAGCAACAAGTTGGGACTAAAAGCGACGCAAGTAAATTAGAATATGCGATTAAAAAACTTCCACGGGCAAAAAAAGAGGCTTACGTTGCTGCTTTTAAAGGGGGACTGAATACCTCAGGTTTTGTCAAAAGCTGATTAATAAATGCCTCAATTAGCAATACTGCTTCTTGATAAAGAGCAGTATTAATATTTTCGAGCGTATCTTTTGCTGTGTGATGATAATTATCGGCGCCCATCGAAAAGTACACATACGGAATTTTCTGTTTAGCGAATGAATAATGGTCGCTGGCTCTGTGCCAGTCTATTTGTTTCGTGTTGGTGAGTCGACTCATTTTTCGTGATGAATAAACGGGCTTTAATTCGACACTCGTATTTTTTATTTGGCTAAATAGTGGAGTGAGTTGGTTTTTTAACGAACGACTTGTTAGCGCGTATAACCGCTTATGCGATTTTTTAATTGCCAACATATCTAAGTTAATATTTAAAGCAACAGGGAACTGGCGCATTGTTTTGGCAAAGTGCTCACTGCCGTGTAAACCGTTTTCTTCAGCGTCTGTTGCAACAAACACAAAACCATAGGATGATTGCACCTTTAAAGCGTTCGATAAGTATAGTAATGCGGCAACACCCGAGGCATTATCGTTAGCGCCAGGGTGTAATTTTCCGGCTTTTAGGCCTAAATGGTCGTAATGCGCTGTAATAACAATAACAGGCAAATTTTTTTCTGTTTTGGTCGCAACAATATTTACGCCTTGCGCCTTAGAAAACAGCCCTGATGGATAAGTAAAAGGTTGTTCAATAACCGTCAGTTGATGCTCTTTAAAGCGTGCTTTTAAATATTCTCTGGTGAGTAAAGCCGAGTGACTATTCGTTTTTCTGCCTGCTAATTTAGAGCTGGTTAGCGTTGTTAAATCAGTGAATAACTGCGGCTCAATCGGCTTTGAGAGTCCACTCCAACTTATAAAAAATACAATGCAGGTTAAACTAAATAATTTAATAATGATTCGCCTTAACGATAAGTGATTTTAATGCGATGAGTTTATTATCATAGCGTTGTTTGTCATGTGTAAAGTCTGCTTTTTTTCTGGCTTTACGCAAATGAAATTCCGCCCTAGCTATATTATTTAACTCAAAGTAACTTCGCGCCAGTCCAAAGTGGCTTTCATGTAAGGTTGGTGACATAGCGTTAGCTTTTTTATAGTGGCTAATTGCGCCTTTAAAATTACCATTTACATACTCACTGTTACCAAGCGAGATATGATAGTAAGGATTTTCTTGGCGTTTTTTGTCAAGCTCAGCCAATAGCTTTTCGCCTTCGGCCACTCTATCTGTGAGTGTGTATAATAATGCTAAGTTACCTTGTGCAGTATTATTATCAGTATTTAAGGCAATAGCATAGCGATACATTTGCTCCGCTTGCTTTAAATCATCTAATTGTTTAAAGAGTACCCCTAAATTGCCCCAGCTAGCACTAAATGAAGCGTCCGTATTGATTGCTGCTTTGAAATAGCTAAACGCTAAATCATAGTGTTTATTTACCAGTGCCTCACCCCCTTTATTATTATAAAACATGGCGGTCACTCTTTTTTTTGAAAGCAATGAGGTTGCAAAACGGGCTTGTCTGCTATTGGGATCAAAATCAATGATTAAACGCTTATTACGCTGATAAACAAGTGAGCTGTCTTTGAGTTTCGTTTTATTGTCTATGGCAAGGTTGATGTGCCCCGTGAGTAAATTAAATCCCTGATTTAGTGACCAATACTCCGGAATGTGTACTTTTTGAAAGCGAGCTTTAAGCCCTAAATGCTCAGCTAAACTATATGCTAAAATTGATAGTGACAAGCAATTGGCGTTTAAGTTTTGATAGCTCTGAGATGCGGTTTGTGTCGTGGTGGATTGATAAGATAAAGCGCTATCGCCATTTGTGAGTAAAAAACTAAGTAGGCTATACGCTATTTCATCAACTGATTTACTCGATTGCACGTAAGCATTTAATTGCTGTTTGAGGCTATCGTCGAGTTGAAATATTTGTTGCTCAGACTCTACCAGCTGCTGTTGTAATTGCATGGGAGGAGTAATAGTGGGGATTGGCACGCTTATATTGGCGTTATCTGTGGTGCTACAAGCACACAGAGCCAGCAGACACACAATCAGTAAATAATGTTTACCTTGGAGAGCATTCATACACACCTCTGTACAAAAAACACACTTAAGTATAGTGGTTATTTTGTACAGAGGTTATTTTTTAATGTAGCACTCTATTTAACGTTGCTGATTAAACGTAGCAACGAGTGCATCAAGTGTTTGTGCGCTGGTGGCTAAATCACGAATTGCTTGTTCTGTATTGATTTGTTCACTCATTGACTTATCACTGATCTCACTTATTTGCTCAATACTACGACCTACATCATTCACAACGCTACTTTGCTGTTCGGTGGCGGTGGCAATTAAGGTCGCCATATCGTTAATTTCATTGGCTGTTTCAGTAATGGTATTAAGTAACTCAACCGAGTTTTGCATTGCGCTTACGCTTTGTTGTACTTTATCTTTTGATTGACCGATATCGCTGACAACGTCATCTGAAATATGAGTGAGTTCTTCAATCATTGATTGAATTTCAGTGGTCGATTGTGAGGTACGATTCGCCAGCGCTCTTACTTCATCAGCAACTACAGCAAAGCCTCGTCCATGTTCACCAGCACGAGCAGACTCAATGGCTGCATTAAGAGCCAGTAAGTTAGTTTGTTCAGATATACCTCTAATTGAATCCACAATACTAGCGATATCAATAGTCTTTTTAGAAAGCAAAGCAACTTGCTCGGTTATGCCGTCAATGTCGCTGGCAAGGGCTGAGATTGTCGTTTGGCTTTGTAACACTTGTTGATGGCTTTGCTTGGTGTTATCGCGGCTATCGTTGGTTAACTTAGCTGCATTGGCAGCACTTTGCGCTATTTCTTGCACTGTAGCGCCCATTTCATTAATGGCTGCTGCAACTGAAATAGTTTGCTCTTTTTGCTTATCAAGCGCTAAAGAGTTTTGCTTGGCTTGCGAAAATACATGATCTGAGCTGTGGCGAATACCGTGGCTCTCATTAGCTACTTGCACAATAGCGGTTTCTATTTTTTCAATAAATTGATTAAAGCCGGTGGTTAAATTATTTAGCTCAGGTTGGGGAGATATTGGTAAGCGATAGGCTAAATTTGCATCGCCACGCCCTAAACGCGAAAATAACTCAGCCATTGTTGATAACGGTGAAGCTAAAGACCGAGCTAATAAGTAACTGATCACGCTTGCGATTAGCGCAGTGATGATAGTGAAAGTGAATATTTGCCACTCTAGGGTATTTACACTAGAAAATACTTCGCTTTTTGGGACTTGAGCTAAGACAAATAAGTCAGTGTTTTTAATCGGTGTGGCTGCAATGAGTGTGGCTTGCCCGTTGATATTTACTTCCTCTAAAGCGAAGCCGTTTTTATTAAGTAATTTGTTATGAATATTAGCGCTGTAAATACTATCTATATTAACCTTAGCGACTTTGTCTGCATCTTTATGTAACTGAATTAATCCGTTTTTATCGGCAATAAACACAAACCCTGATTGCTCAATTTTAAATTGTTGTAGCAGCTTTTGCATATCTGTAATGCTTTTTGCTAAGCCTGCCAAGCCTAAACCATTAGGTTGTTGGTGGTTAACAAACATTTTTACATCGTTTTCTGACTCTTGATAAATACTAATTGAGTAAGGTTGCTTTGATTGTGTAAAAGCAAAAAACCATCCATCTGCGGCATCATTTTTTAAAACACGTAAAAAGCCATCTTGATTCCAATATTGTGCCGTGTTTTTATTCGCCCACGAAGCCGTGGCAAGATCGTATTGGTCAACCAAACGATTGAGCTCTTTAAGTAATAGCGTGTCGTTGTTGTTGCCAGCATTTGCCCAATCTAAAATAAAGGTATTTGCCGAAAGCTGCTGTGCTGCACCAAGAAGTTCATTGATCTCGCCACCAATATGATTACTGATTGTTTGCAATTTACTTGGCAGTTCAGATTCGATCATGCGTTGCTCAATAATATTCTTTGAGTTATGCAAAGACGTCAAACCAATTAATACAGCAACACAAATAGCAATAATGCTTCCAAGGGCTGTTATTTTTTGAGTAATAGAGAGATTTTGTATCGTCATGATAGTGCTTATATTTACAACTGAGGCAATGAGGGGAATTATTTTAGCACATTATTTATTTTCAGCTATTGATGATTAATTTGCACTTAAAAAAGCCCACAGCAAAATGCAAGTGGGCTTGGTTTCTAACAAGTGAAAGTTCTAGGACCCTTGGGTTAAACTATTTTTTTCATTGCAGACATGTAGCCGCGTAATTTTGCGCCTACTTTCTCAACAGGGTGCTCACGTAGAGCCGTATTTATTTGAATTAAAGTTTGATTATCAACTTGATTACTTTGCTCATTTAAGCCTTTACCAATAACATCAGTATCAATACCTTGCATAAATTCTTGTAGAAGCGGCAAACAGGCATGGTTATATAAATAGCAGCCGTACTCAGCGGTATCTGAAATAGTGCGGTTCATTTCAAATAACTTTTTGCGTGCAATAGTATTGGCTATCAGCGGCGTTTCATGCAGTGACTCATAATAGGCAGATTCTGCAATAATACCGGCCGCTGTCATGGTTTCAAATGCCAGTTCTACACCCGCTTTTACCATTGCCACCATTAAAATACCGTGGTCAAAAAATTCTTGCTCAGCAATTTCTACATCGCCTGCAGGGGTTTTTTCAAAATGAGTTTCTGCAGTTTCAGCACGCCATTTTAGTAAGTTAGCGTCATCATTTGCCCAGTCTTCCATCATTACACGTGAAAATGTGCCATCGATAATGTCATCTTGGTGTTTGTTATAAAGAGGACGCATAATCACTTTAAGCTCTTCACTTAGCTCAAACGCTTTAACCTTTGCAGGGTTTGATAAGCGGTCAAGCATGTTTGTTACACCGCCATATTTAAGTGCTTCTGTGATCACTTCCCAGCCATATTGAATAAGTTTTGAGGCGTAACCGGCATCAATTCCTTTTTCAATCATTTTGTCAAAACATAAAATAGAGCCAGTTTGTAGCATGCCACATAAAATGGTTTGCTCGCCCATCAGATCAGATTTCACTTCAGCGATAAATGATGATTTAAGTACCCCCGCGCGATGACCACCTGTACCTGCTGCATAGGCTTTTGCTTGTGCCAAGCCATGGCCCTGAGGATCATTCTCTGGGTGAACCGCAATTAATGTAGGTACACCAAAGCCGCGTTTATACTCTTCACGTACTTCTGACCCCGGGCATTTTGGTGCAACCATAATAACGGTAATGTCTTCACGAACTTGCATGCCTTCTTCAACAATATTAAAGCCATGTGAATAGGCAAGGGTTGAGCCGTGTTTCATTAATGGCATGATGGCATTAACAACTGCAGTATGTTGTTTATCAGGTGTTAAGTTAAGTACTACATCGGCTGTTGGGATTAACTCTTCATATGTACCCACTTTAAAACCATTGTCAGATGCATTTAAGAATGACTGACGACGCTCAGCAATGGCTGAATCACGAAGTGTATAGGCTACATCTAAACCAGAATCACGTAAGTTTAAGCCTTGATTTAGGCCCTGAGCGCCACAGCCTACAATTACCAATTTTTTATCTTTAAGTGCAGCAACACCGTCGTTAAATTCGTCTGCGCCCATAAATTCACATTGTGCCAATTGCGCTAATTGTTCGCGTAAAGGTAAGCTATTAAAATAATTTGCCATGATAAGTTTCCTATTAATTCAGTTTGTTAGATGCATTGCTTTTGCTTTGCTTGGAATAACAATATGGAAAATCTTTTCTTGCGTAAAATGATATATTTGAATTAAAGTGTTTCATAATATGAAATACCGGTGTTGTTATGGATCATAAGCATTTAAATTACTTTTTGGCGTTGGCAAAAACGCTTCATTTCTCTCGTGCCAGTGAGTTATGCCACATAAGTGCGCCCACTTTAAGTCGTAATATTAAGCAGTTAGAAGATGAAGTAGGGGTGATGTTATTCCAGCGTGATAATCGCAGTGTAAAGCTTACCCGCGAAGGCGTTGCATTTAAGGAGTATGCCAGTGCAACACTTAGTCATTGGCAGCGGTTTAAAGCTAATTTAAACGAACCGCAACAACATATTTATGGCAATGTGAGCCTTTATTGCTCCGTTACCGCGTCTTACAGTTTTTTGCATCATATTTTAGAGCAACTGAGAGCTCAGCATCAGCATATTGAAATTACCTTAAATACGGGCGATCCCGCCTTGGCTATTAACCGAGTGTTAGATGGACATGAATCTATGGCCATTGCAGCCAGACCCAGTAAATTACCTGCACAAATTGCATTTGTAGATATTGGCTACTCGCCATTGGTATTAATTGCACCCACTATTCAATGTCCGATCACAGAAAAATTAGCCACTAGTAGCGAAACTATTGATTGGTCTGAGCTTGAATTTATTGTTGCTGAACAAGGATTTTCAAGACAAAGGTTGGAGCAGTGGTGGCGAAAAAATAATGTACAAGGAAAAATTTACGCGCAAGTGGCAGGGCATGAAGCTATGGTATCTATGGTGAGTTTAGGGTTAGGCGTGGCCATGATCCCAAAAATTGTACTCGATAATAGTCCGCTTAACGATAAGGTTCAGGTTTTAGAGTATAAAGGCGAGCCACCACAAGGGTTTAAAATTGGTTTGGCTGTATTACATAAAGAACTAAACGACCCTGCTATTAGTGCACTTTGGAATATTGCACAAAATATGGGGGAAAACATAATATAGGCTTGTTGGATGATAAAAAACTGTTAATATAAACCGCTAATATTTATGTGTTTATTAACATCTTTGTTGTGATGTCTAAGAGTTTTAATTATGGATAATACGGTTTCACTTGCTCATTCTGCCCAGTGTTTAAAAAAAGCCATTCCGTTGATGGTTAAATACAAAATGCCTGTAACGCCAATAAATTATGCTATTTGGTACTGTTATGTACAGGGCGACAACCCACAACTAAACACAGAGCTTGATAAAGTCATCTCTTTGCACAATACGTGTTCAGCTCAAACCGCCCAAGAAATTTTTAATAAGCATATTAATGACGAAGAGCTTGCATTTTTTCAACAAATGTCTGAAAGGTTTCATGGCACCGTAGAGCAAATGCAGTTTGATCTTAGTGACTCCATTCAATATTCGAAAAGCTTTACTACCTCGTTAGTTGATTCACAAAATGAATTAAAAACGCTCTCTAGTATTAACTCATTTAATGAGATCCTTTCTTGCGTTGAGCGCCTAACTGACGAATCAATTGCGATGCAAGATTACGCCCGTGGATTCCAAACCAAATTAGCGCAAGCGTACAACGAAATTAAAGATTTAAAAGAAGCGCTTAGCGTGACCCAAGAAGCGGTTGATAAAGATTCCTTAACCGGATTATTTAATCGCGGTAAGTTTGATACAGACATTGTTGAGTTTTGTTTGAACGCCTCTTCACAAAATGAACACGGTAAATTAGCGGTGTTGATTATGTTCGATATTGATCATTTTAAACGTTTTAATGACGATTTTGGCCATCAAAAAGGCGATGAGGTACTCAAGCTAGTAGCTCAAAAAGTGCAAAATAGTGTACAAGAGCAATACAAAGCTTATCGTTTTGGTGGTGAAGAATTTTGTATTACGGGTTACTTTGAAAGCATTAATGATGCGATGGCATTTTGTAATCAGCTTCGTTTGAGCATTGCCAAATTGACGATTCGTAAAAAAGAAGACAGTAATAATAAACGTAATATTTCAGCCAGTTTCGGCATTGCTTTAATGGAACCTTTTAGTAAGAGCTGTTTATTAGTTGAAAAGGCAGATAGAGCACTTTATTTAGCTAAAACCCATGGTCGTAATCGGGTAGAAATAGCGGCCGATATGTAAACGTGTTCTGTTTGTATCAAATTTGTTAATGATTGTAACCCTCTAGAGCTTGTGTTCATACTACTTGCTACTATAGGGTCAAAGCCACTTTATAAACTAGCGATTAACTTCATGCGGTTCCATCTGAGAATAAACACATGCCTGTTATTAGTGCTATTAAGCACTAATGCGATTGCTCAGAAGCAGCAACATATATCCACTGATGAGCTTAATCTTAGTGTGAGTGTTGGTGCTGGGGTGTTCACAAATCCTCTGTATGGTGCAGATAACATCCCCTTAGTTGTTATTCCGCAAGTGGCTTATTATGGTCAAAATTGGTTTTTTGATAATGGCCGTCTTGGTTATTCTTTTTTACAAAGCAAACAACATAACGTTAGTTTTGTGTCAGAAATTAACCCTGAGTCACGTTTTTTTATTGATTGGCATCCACAAAATATTTTCGCCTTTAAAACAACGTCTGAAAACGAGATATTAGAATCGCTACACACTGACTCACCTCGTCAAGTAAATATAAATAATATACAAAAAAGACGAGTCGCACTTGATGCCGGTATCAGCTATTTTTTTGTAAAGCAGCAGCAAGTATTTTCTGCGCAATTATTGCATGATGTAAACAGCGTTTATAATGGCTATAGGGGATCGTTGCAATGGCAATATCACCATGAGTTTAAGCAATTAACGTTAAAGTCGACGTTAGGCGTTAATTACAAATCAGCCCAACTAAATAACTATTTTTATGGTTTAAATAGCGCTGAATCCATTTACGGTGAAATAGAAGTTGGTAGTAGTTGGCAACCTTATGCTAAAATCGACGCCCGTTGGCCTGTAGATGGAGTCAACGCGCTTCGTTTTCATTTAGCCTATTATGATTATTCAGCAATGGATAGCAGCCCGCTTTTTGAACATGACTATTCAATGACCGCCTTTATAGGATTCGAACATACATTTTAATATGAAGTGTTTTATGTTGGTTGTGCTTGCAGCTTCATTTTTTAGCAACGCTAGCGTTGCAAAAGCCTCTTCACTTAACGTATCACCCAAAGTCTGTGTGGTTTCCGAACAACAAGAATTTTGTGATCTTGAGTTAAAATTTAAGTGGCAACTGTCAGCCGCTAGCGATGTATGTTTATACCAACAAGATACACAATTACAATGCTGGCAAGGTGTCAAAAAAGGCCAACTTAGTTATAAAGCGCGTGTTCAGGTGCAGACCATATACTCCCTGATTAATCCCCATACAGGTGTATCGTTAGCGAGTGTGCAAATAGAAGTGCAAACCGCATACGCTAAGAAAAAACATCGGCTACGCTCACCTTGGAGCTTTTTTTAATTTAGGAGCAGTAAATGCCAAAGATATTACTTGTTGAAGATGATTTAGGGTTGCAACAATTAACCAAAGACTATCTTGAGCATAATGGCTTAGAAGTTGACGTTTTAGAACGCGGTGACGAAGTGTTCCCTTATCTTAGTGAAAACCACGTCGACTTGATCATTTTAGATGTAATGTTGCCAGGAAAAGATGGCTTTAGCGTATGTCGGCAAGTACGTGACAAATACACTCTCCCTATCTTAATGCTAACAGCAAAGGGTGAAGACTTCGATCAAGTCATAGGCTTAGAACTCGGGGCTGACGACTACGTTATAAAACCGGCAGAGCCGCGTGTACTTCTTGCTCGAATTAGTGCATTGCTTCGCCGTGGACAGCCAAGTGTTAAAGCGATTGAAGAACTTCAATTTGGTGACTTATCAATAGATAAAACCAGCCGCATTGTAAAGCTAAGCGGTGTTGAAATTGTCCTGACTTCTCATGAATTTGAATTGCTGTGGTTATTGGCTTCAAATGCTGGTGAAGTGCTCAGTCGAGAGCATGTCCATCAACATATGATAGGGCGTGAGTACGACGGTTTAGACCGCACGGTGGATGTTCGTGTATCACGCATTCGTAAAAAGCTCGGTGATAACAGTGATAAACCATACCGTATTAAAACGGTGTGGGGGCAAGGCTATTTATTTGTATCAGATGCGTGGGATATGTAATAAATGCAAGGTGTTAGGCTAGGTTAATGGGAAAGCTATTTATAAGCCTTTACGTGTATATTATTGCCTCTTTGTTTATTGTTAGTGGCGTTATAGAGCAGTTTTGGCCCTATGATGAATCTCAGCAAAGTGTATTGTTAGATGACGAATTCGGGCAGTCTTTATGGCTGCTTTCACAAACCCCAGATGGGCTTGAGCAGCTTAAACATAATTTTGATAGCCAAGTCATTGCCCAGCAAGATCTAGTGCTTCCACCTGTACAGCAAGCACAACTATTTCAAAACCATTACCTTTATTTATATGATAAACAGCAGCGTATCGTTTGGTATGTAACGCTAAATAATTCACAATTGCTACAAGTAGGCCCTGTGGGTGTTAAACACAGCAGCTCAGGGACTGTGTTACCGTATTTACTGGTGTTGTTTATTATAAGTTTACCAATAGGTTTGTGGAGCTTTTTGTTGTGGCGAGACTTTGCAAAGCTGAGTCATGCATGCGAGGCAGTGGGTGGCTCGCAAGACTTTCAATTAAGCCATGGCTCAAAGTCATTCTTCTTACCCATCACCGATACATTGCAAGTAATGCAGCAACGTATTGAGTTTTTACTGAGTGCTCAGCAAGAGCTCACCTCTTCTGTATCTCATGAATTTAGAACGCCATTAGCGCGGTTGAAGTTTGCTATTGCAATACTCGAGGATAAAACTCACGATACCAAAGCACAGCAGTATTTATCTGACATGCAAATGGATATTCATGAACTGGAGTCCTTGGTATCTGAAATGTTGGAATACGCCCGTTTAGACACACAGCAACCTAGTTTACAATTAGCCCCTTGCGATATCGTTGCATTAATTAAAACTAATATTGAAAAAGTAAACTTTGATACCCGTATTAAACTAACAACAACGCTCCCCACTCAATTTATTTACTTATGCGATAGTCATTTTATGTCGCGGGTGCTGCAAAACTTAATCAGTAATGCACTTAAACATGCCTCGAAAAGTGTACATATTAGTTTAAGTACTGCCGATGAAAAGTTACTGCTAGTGATTGAAGATGATGGCCCCGGCATTGCCTTCTCTGAGCGCGAAAAAGTATTTAAGCCGTTTACGCGCTTAGATAAAAGTCGTGATAAAAAAACCGGTGGGTTTGGGTTAGGACTGGCGATAGTGAGTAAAATTGTGTCATGGCATAAAGGTCAGTGCGCAATTGAAGACTCAACACTGGGTGGGGTTAAGTTTATTATTAGCTTAGACTAGTAAATTTCACACAATAAAAAAGCGCCGTAAAGGCGCTTTTTTGCGGTTTAAAACCAAAAAATCAACAAGTAGCAAATAGATAGACAGGCCACTTATAGAAAAGTTCTATTTTATTTACTATTTTTTTCTAGTAATGGCATCAACATTTGCTCTAAACCATTAAGCTTCACTTCGTACATCATTGCAAGTTGAGAGCCGAGCTTGCTATCAGGAAAGCCTTGCTGTTTAAACCACACTAAATAAGGCTCAGGCAGCAAAAGTAAGGGGCGTCCTGCATATTTACCAAACGGCATAATGGTATTAATGGCGACTTTAAGTTGTTGAGGATCCATTATTGACATCTTTTATGAGTAGAGGTGTTAAGTGTAAGGGATAATAAAGAAATAAAATAGGCTGTAACGGGCAAGTAACAGCCTATTGATAGAGGGAGTAGGCCCTCTAATTTGAGAATCTTATTGGTTAATTAAAAGCAAGGGGTCCAGTTGTGTATATTTTATTTAAATACACACTTAGGTATTAGCTTTACTAAACCAACACAGACATTTTACCTTATTTTTAAACCATTAAAATACGCAGATGTAAAGGAATGTAAATGCAATCTATTTGCATCTAAACCCTATTAAGGAAACAGGGTTTGCTTTACATGCTCTGCAAAACCGCTACCTGCCTCTAAGTAAAAGTTGTAAGTAGAGTCTATTCCCATTTCTTCTAATTCTTTTTGCTGATCGGGGTAGTTGGCAATCGCCGTTACTTGCCCTTTATAACCCGATGCTTGTAATTGCTCTAAGGCAAAAATATTTTGCATGTGCTTAGGCATAGCTAGCATTACCATTTCAACGTGGGAGTGGTTAACACGTTGCCAAAAATCAGGATCGGTGGCATCGGCAATTAATACTCGGCGACCTCGCTTTACATGCTTATCAACTACCTCAGGCTTAATATCAATACCTGCAACAACATCCGGATGAGTTGCGTTTATTGTTTCATAGGCACCTGTGCCAATCCTACCCATACCAAAAATAACAATTTTTGTGTCATTTAAGTTTACTGGGAGCTCTTCAGCTAAGCGGGTTTTGCTTTCAAACTTTAATAAAAAGCGTTCAATTTTAACGTATAGCTCGTTAGAGCGTTTATTTAAAGGAGAAGCAATTACAAAGGTGATCGACACCGCAATCGCAATAACAGCAAGCCACTCAGAGGTAACCATGCCGGTAGATGCGGCAACTGCACACACAATCAAACCAAATTCGCTAAAGTTAGCTAGGCTAAATGCTGTTAACAAAGAGGTACGCGCACGAAGTTTAAATAGGTTGGTTAGTATGTAATAAAGCAGGGTTTTAATTGGAATAATTAATACCAGCACTAAAGCGACGACTAAGGAGTGGGCAGTAAGCTCTGCACTTAAACCAATGCTTAGGAAAAAGCCAACTAGCAATATATCTTTTAGGCTAAGCAATGACTTAGACAATTCACCGGCTTTTTTGTGTGGTGCGAACATCATACCTACAATCAAAGCACCTAAATCACCTTTGAGACCTGCAAATTCAAAGGCGTTATAACCTGCTACTAAGGCAAAGAAAAACCCAAATAGCGGCAGTAACTCACCATGTTTAGAGCGGTTTAACACCCAGTACATAACAGGGCGAAATAAAGGTAAGGCAATAATTAACCCTAAGGCCCAAATATTCGGCAACTTACCGGTACTGACCGCTAAAAATATAACCGCAAATATATCCTGCATAACTAAAATACCAATGGCTATTTTACCGTGCAGGCTTGCCATTTCACCGCGCTCTTCAAGAACTTTTACCGCAAATACGGTGCTTGAAAAGCTCAGAGCAAAACCAACTAACAGCGCACTTTGCCAACTTAAATCGACGAATAATGGCAGTGCAAAAACACCCAGTAGTAGCATAAAGCCACTAAATAAAGCGCTGCTTAGAATAATATGTAAGGTGGCCGGAGCCCAGACTTGAGGTTTTATTAAATTTGAAATTTTAAGCTTGAGGCCAATACTAAAAAGTAGCAGTGTAACCCCTAAAGATGCAATTGTTTCCAGCAGTTCCGTGCTTTTATAACCCGCTAAATTAAGAATAAATCCAGCCATAAGAAAGCCGATAAGTGGCGGCAATTTTAGCTGGTATATACCAAAACCGCAGACGAAGGCGGTAGCAAAATAAATTAGTTCCATAGTTATTAATACCACTTTTTTAGGCACTGTAGTGTAGCGAAAAACAATGCTTATTGACAATTAATCTACTTATTTAACGCAGTTAGTTACGTGATAGTGAGTATTTATCAAATGATTGCTACTGTCAGTTTATGCAGAGGTAAAGTAGCTTTAATGTATAAAAAATGCACATATATGGCTGGTTTTATGGTAAACAGCATGTAAATAGCAGTTTTTCGCTGACAAGAGCTTTTAAATGTGGTTAAGATGCCATAACGAAGGAGTTTAAGCGTAAGCAAACATTAGAGTTGCTTAGCTTAAGGAGAAAATATGTTTAAAAAGATTTTAGCATCGGTAGGCATTGGTGCCGCCAAAGTAGATACTATTTTAGAGACCGAGCATCTTCAGCCGGGGCAATTATTTAACGCGCAAATTGTAATTACTGCAGGTGATGTGAGCCAAGAAATTACCGGTTTAGACTTAATGTTAGTTACCCGTGTCAAAGTGGCGAGTGAAGACGGTGATTATTTCACTAATCATGTGATTGACCAGTGGCGCATTACCGATATTGGTATTATTGAGCCCGGTGAAGTAAGAACTATTCCGTTTGAAGCCCGTTTACACTCTGAAACGCCTATAACTGAAATTACTGCAGGTTATAATCAATCTTATGTATGGTTAGAAACAGGCCTTGATATTGACCTTGCGCTTGATCCAACAGATAAAGACCATTTACACATTTATCCTAATGAAGCGGTTAAAACATGCATGCAAGCGATGGAAAAGCTTGGTTTTAGTTTAGTTAAAGCCGATGTAGAACAAGGCCATTTACGTGCCCCTACTTTTCAATCTGTATCAGGATGTTATCAAGAGCTTGAGTATCAGCCTAATAGCCGCAGTTTGTTTGGCATAAAAGAAATTGAGTTGTCGTTTATTCCTGAAGCGCATAAAACCCATGTATTGATTGAATTAGACAGGGCATTTAGAAGTGATGGCTATGTTGATTTAACCATAGAGCATGACCATGTTAATTTATCGCAGTTATGTGATCAGTTAGAGCGATTATTTGCTTAATCGCTTTAGGGGCTTACTTTAGGTAAGCCCCTGCAATAAAAAAGGTATTTAAATGGCGTTTAAATGTGAGCCATTCTCTGCGCTCGACTCCCAAACCCTGTTTTCAATCATGCGTGTACGTGTCGACGTATTCGTTGTGGAACAAGCATGTCCTTACCCCGAACTTGATGATCACGATATCGCAGACTCTACACGTCATGTCTATTTACTTGATGGGCTATCGGTGAATGCCTATGCCCGTTGTTATGAAAAAGATGCTCAGTACAGTGCGATAGGGCGTGTATTGGTTGCTCAATCACAGCGAAGTTCTGGATTAGGCAAACAGTTAGTCAATGAAGCAATAGCTTGCTGTAAGGCGCAATGGCCGACTCGCGATATTTATATTGGCGCACAAACCTACCTACTGAATTTTTATCGCTCATTCGGTTTTGAATGTGTTGGTGATGAATATATAGAAGATGGCATACCCCATCAGGATATGATTTTAAAGCAGTAGTATTGCTCCACTAAAAAGGCCCACTGATGTGGGCCTTTTTTATGCATCTTTTAACTAGCTTAGTAGGGAATGTAAGAATACTAAGCTAATGGCAATAGGGCATACAAACTTAGTATACCAAGGCCATATCTTCCAAAATAACGTATTATGCACCTCAGGGTTACCCTGTTGAATCGCTTTTAGTAGTGACGATCTGTACCAGATCCAACCTACAAATATACAGCACATAAGCCCTAATAAAGGTTGTGCAACTTTGGTTGTTAGGGTGATCACTAAGCCAAATAAAGTGCCTAGGTTACACACTATGGTAATGCTCACAATGGCAATTAAAGCGCCTATTAACCACGTTGCTTGAACACGTTTCATCGCAAAGCGCTCTACCGTGTACGACACTGGCGCTTCTAACATGGAAATAGATGAAGTTAGTGCGGCAATACTCATCAATGCAAAAAAAGCAAAGCCAACAAATAAACCTACACCACCCATGCCATCAAATAAGGCAGGCAATACCTGAAATACGAGAGTATCTTCAGAGAGAAGTTTACCTGTAGTTGCAGAGAATATTTCAACACCTTGCGCTTGTGCCACATACATAGCAGGGATGATCAATAAACCCGCTACAAACGCTATAAACACATCAATTAAGGTTACATACGCGCCAAGGGAAACAAGGTTTTCTTTTTTACTGATATATGAGCCATATATAATCATCACACTGGTGCCCAGTGACAATGAAAAGAAAGCTTGGCCTAAGGCACTCACTAACAATGTAGGGTCAAAAATAGAAGAAAAGTCAGGGACTAAGTAAGCTTTTAACCCCTCAACAGCGCCTTCTTGAGTCATCACGTAGGCAATTAAGGCAAACAAAATACCGAGCAGAGCGGGCATTAAGCGTTTAGACCATTTTTCGATGCCGTTTTCTACACCGCGGCTGATAATAGCAACAGTTAAAATAATAAATAAAACAGTGAAAAGAATATTACGAGTAAGCGATTGCTCACTTAACCATAAAGAGGCGGCATCAGCGCCGACCAATGTGGTTACCGGTTCTAAAGTGGCACTTAACATCCAACCGGCAACAATGGCATAAAAACTTAAAATAAATCCAGCACATAAAATACCACCAAAACCGACAGCAAAGGCAAATTGCTTTTGCCATGGTCGCGTGGTTAATTTAGTTAATGAAGAGACCGCATTAGCTTGCCCATGGCGACCTATCATCAGTTCTGCCATTAGCGCGGGGTAGGCTAAAAAGAAAGCCAGTACTAAATACGCGACTAAAAATGCAGCGCCCCCATTACTTGCTGTTTGGGTCGGAAAACCCCAAATATTACCCAAGCCAACAGCTGACCCTGCCGCGGCCATTATAAAACCAAAGCGGGAGCTAAACTCACCTCTTACTGCACTCATATTATTCTGCTTCTCTATTTTTTCGACGCCGTGACAATCTACTGGAATTGTAATTAAATAAAAAGTGCTTATTTGTCTCTGTTGCACAATTATTGCGTTTTATTTAGCTGTATAAATAACACGTGCGTATTTTGATTATAAATAGCACAATTTTTTTAATTATATTTCGTTTATCAGCTGTATTGAGCATCTTTGCATTGTTGATTAATGTTCAAACTGAGCGATGGTTAATGTGAAACAGGCGCCTGAGAGCCGTTCACTTTTACTCACTTTTACGGTGCCATGATGCCAATCGGCAACTTTGGCGACGATTGCTAACCCCAAGCCATAACTATTATCACTGCGATTACGGTGGCTGCGTTCACGAAAAAATGGGCTAAATACTTTATGATTATTTTCTTGAGCAATGCCTGGGCCGTCGTCGGCGATGTTCACCACCAGAAAACGTTCTTGTACTGAAGCGGTTACTTGAATGCTGTGATTTGCAAAGTCGCAGGCATTATTAATTAAGTTGGTGATTGCTCTTGCCAGCCAATGTAAGTCAGCATAAACGGTATGATCATCACATTCTAAAGAAATATTAAGCGAGCGAGAGGTTATTCTAGGCTCAAGTTGCAATACAATATCACTTAGGTATTGTTTAAGGTTTGCTGATGAGTAAGTAAGCTTATTCGCATTTTGCTCTAAAGTAGCAAACGTTAAATAGCTTTTTAGCATTGACTCCATATGATCCAAGTCGGTCTCCATGCGAGTTAAATAATGCTTTATTTTACTCTCGTCATGACTATCAAGAGCGGCGTCGACACCAAAGCGTAAGCAAGCAATTGGAGTTCTAATATCATGCGATAAGCTGGAGGCCATTAGCTTGTTTTCAGCAACTAGCTTTTCAATTTGACTCGCCATACGGTTAAAGGTCAGTTCCACATCTTTTATATAGGTAAATCGAGAGGGGGTAATACGCGCTTTAACATTACCAGATGCAAATTGCTTTGCTGCTTCGTTTAACACCGTAAGGCGCTTTGCTAAAGGGGTAATAATAAAACCCATAAAAACACATAAGCCAGTGTAAAATAATAGCGTTAAAATAATATCGTTTCGTTGTGTGGCCTCATAGGGTTTATCTAAACGCATGGTTAAATGATAAGGACTTAACTCATCATTTGTGTAGAGCATATAAAAGCCTTGCTCGTCTTCGAGTATTAATCCGCCTTGGGTTTGCATTTTATCTAATAGCGCTAAGGGCAGTGCCAGCGACTGATTTAATTTGTAGTTAAGTATAAGGTCAAAGTCAGCGGCGAGCTTTGTTACTTGTTGTGGGCGAGCATCGGGTTTTAGTGTCGTGAGCTGTTTACTTAACCCGACAATAATCTGGCTTTGAACGCTAAACTCATCCAAAGGCGCATGCGCTTGTTGGCTAAATGCATCAATAAGCCAACCTAAAACAATAATTGAAAGCAGCGCACTGCCTAGTAGTGAAATATAAAACTTTTTCATTGATGCTATTCCATAATAGGCTGGGTGTATTGAAGTGACTTTTATTACTATCGCGCTAATTATTTTAAGCACTCAGGCATTAAAACTTACCACGCTGTAGTCACAAACAAATAACCACGTCCCCAAATGGTTTTAATTTTTTCTGGTTTTTGTGGGTCATCATTAAACTTTTTACGCAAGGCAGAAATAAGCACATCAACGCTTCTATCTAGACCATCATATTCCCTGCCTTTGGTTGCTTTAAACACCGCATCGCGGGAAACAACTTGTCCAGCATTACTGGCTAAGTAATGCAGTAATAAATACTCTGCGCTTGAAATGTTCACATCCTGTTGGTTAAGGGAAACGTTGCGTGACTCGGTATTAATACTTAATTGACCGATATTGATCATATTTGCTTGATCATCGGTTTTAGGCGTGTCGCTACTATAGCGCAAGGCAGATTTAATGCGTGCAAGCAATGCGCGAGGGCGTACTGGTTTTATTATATAATCGGTAGCACCGACTTCTAGCCCAATGACTTCATCCATTTCTTCATCGCGGGCAGTAAGCATTATAATTGGGGCATGATAAAAGCTACGTAGCTCACGACATACACTAATACCATCAAGCCCTGGCAGCATAATGTCGAGTAAAATAAGTTGTGGGTTTAAACGTTTTACTTGGCTTATAACCTCATCACCTCGATGACATACATGTACAACATAGCCTTGCTCTGTTAAATACTCAGTGACCCACTGTGCAAGAGAAATATCATCTTCAACCAGTAAAATAGTACCGTAATTATCCATAAGCTTTCTTCGCATACCTAAATGATGTTTTGCTATCATAATGTTTATAGTGTGTGACTAAAATAACCGCCAACGCCGCTTTTTTTGCCTATTTTGATACACCCATTGTAATTTTACTTCTGTGACGGCAATGACTTGTGATGTATTACTGTCAAATAGTTCAAACGAAATACTTTGCGTTGAGTCAAAGGCATAATTAAACGAACCTTGTCGCTGTTTAAGCCAGCACTGCATAATGTACTTTGAGGTGGCATCGCGTAGACAATAATTTCCCACTTCTACTTGCTGCCATGACAAAACAACATCGGCGTAACAGTGACGTCCTTCACGTAAGGCCACACAGGTATCAGGTACTGCACTCAATTGAGCGGGTATTTGCACTGGGGCTGCCAGCAAAGAGCCTGAATAACTAAACAATAAACAGTAAAAAAATCTAAAGTACATAACGCACGCCTACCTTGGCTTTGTGTTGATATCCTTGGGAAATAATTGGACTGTCATCAATTTCTTTTGAAAACCACGTCGTTAACCAGCCTGCTAAAAAGACCCAATCTTGATTAATGGGATATTCAGCATGAAATTCAAACATAATACTGGTACTGGCATTGGTTTGATAAATAGGGCGAGTTGCGTTTGCTTCATCGCTATCAATACCAAAATAATAGTTTGTAAAATCTGCAGAGTAGGCACTTAGGCCAATACCAGAGCGAAACTCCCAATTACGCCAAGGCTGAATATGACTAAAAAATACGTTTGCCACCCAGCCATTATGAGCACCAGATATATCATGTAAGTATTCAAGGGAAATTTGTGAGTTTTCAAATCGACGTGTTAATCGAAGGCCAGTATCAAAATCATAGTTACGTTTTTTGATACCGCGCAGTGGCTCAATAATGCCATCGTTATAAATACCTAAGCCTTGTTCGTCAAACCCGGCTTGGGAATTAGTGCCTAATAAATCAAGGCCCCAATCGTATTTGTTAATTAAGCTATAGCCTAAAACAAGTCCACCGCTGAGTTGATTATGATCAAAATCAAGGTAAAAATTATCGTAAGAAACCGCAAGGCTTAAATCTAACTCGGCGCCAACATCATAAGAATTCATGCCCACCAAATAAGAATCTTCTATGTAATAACCTGCTCCCGCACTCCAGTCCCAGGCAAACCCTGTAGTGGGTTCCAATGTGTTATCGGCATAGTAACGATTGCTTGCTGTGCTCTGGCCACTAAAAATGAGCGCAAACAATAAGGCTGCACAACGGAAAAAATGTCTTTGTGGGAAATGCTTCATCCTTGGAACCTAAATTAGAGTTTGCTAAAGAGGCTAGGGTCTGTTGACCTTTGCGGATTAAAATTTGTTCAAACTAGGGGCGGTTTAATCGCGGCGCGAGGTTTGTAACCTAGTGGGCTAAGTCAAAACCGAGCAACAAAGAGTAAATCGCCCCTAGGCAGAACCCTTCGGGCAGCGCCTGTTTGGCATTGATGCTGCGTTATCGCCTATTTATGGGGAATAACCACACCACATATGCGCTGCCTTGCCTAAATACCAAACAGACTGCTGCAAATTTAACCTTGAAAGGTCAACAGACCCTAGTATATTGTCAAACTCTTGGCTAAATCTGTAAAAAAATGTAGCGGTCGTCCTGCAACTACTGAACCTTAATTTTATCGATAAGTATACTGCTTAAGTAAAATTGCATCATGGGAGTTAATGCGCTTATCTCAGTACGTGTACATGGCCCATTTAATTTAGTTAAACGACTCAGTTTAGTAATGGTTTTATAAGCAGGGGCCGTTACTTCATTTTTAAGTTCAGCACGCTTAAGCCGAGCCTGTTCGGTATTATGTTTATGAATAAACGCAACAACTTCTAACTCGTTAGTGATCTTCTTTTCTTCAGTAAAGCTATAGATTAGGGGCTCACGGTGAAAGCTTGCACTATCTATTGATGATTTGGCAAACCAAACTACATCTCCCGATGCTTTGTGTGTAAGGCGCATACTAACTTGTGCCAGTATATTTGCGCATTGTTGAGAAGGGAATTGCTGTGCTACTTTTGAAAACAATGAATAAGGTTTTTCTGGCTGCGCTAGGATGTACTTAGCATCATCTATAAACTCAAGGTCAACTTGATGGATAGCTAACGTGTAATCACTGTTATCGGTTGTGGTAACTTTTAGTTGTTTATCGTTAAGTGCTTGGCTAATTTGAGATACTAATGTGTCGGTGACACTTGCACGGTCTACGATCACTCTGACAGTCTGATTTTTTTTAATGTTATGTGCAGGTAATTGCACCGATTTTACTTTCGGTGAAGCATGCTCGGTTTCATATTTAAGTTGGTAAGTTTGACTCTTAAGCAAAGGTTTTGCAGGCATTGCTAAAGGTTCTGCAGGCTGCTTAACTACGGCACAACCTGAAGCTAATACAATAAAAAGTGATACAACTAAAAAACGCATAAATATTTTACATCCACTCAAAAGCCATTAATCGAACATATTGTACGTTAGTCCGAGCAAAAGTTCATGATATTATAGAGGCTGATTATGACTAAAAAAGAAAAATTAGCTAAGAATGAAGTATTTTAACTCCTTACCCTTTTATTTTTTTGCTTTATGTATTTTAGGGACGCATTTACAGGCAAGCGCAAGCACAGATCCTGACTGGGAAGCTTTTGTTAAAAATTATGGACGCTACGTAGAAAAAAAACTAAAAGTAAAAAAGATTCCGGGCGGAGCGCTTTCCATCGTCAACGCACAAGCGCGTGACTATATACATACTATGGGGCATACCAAAGTGCGCAGTGGGCAAAAAATTAATCCACACACTCGGTTTCGTTTGGCCTCAGTATCTAAAACGTTTGCAGGGTCGTTAGCGGCAAAACTTGCAAATGAAGAACAACTTAATTTGTATTTTCCTGTTAGTCATTACATTCCTGAATTTAAACAAACCGACTACAAAGATGATTTAAAGGTTTTTCATATTTTAAGCCATTCTAGTGGGCTAGTACCGAATGCATACGATAATTTAATCGAATCGCGAATGGGGTATAGCGATATTGTAGAAAAGCTATTAAGTGTAAAGCCCATATGCGAACCCGGTGACTGTTATGGCTATCAAAATGTCATGTTTAGTTTAATTGATGACGTGATTTTAAAAAGCACCAACAAAACTTATACTCAGTGGCTCAATGACGCATTTTTTATCCCTCTAAAAATGAACGATGCAAGTTTAGGCTACGATGCCATGGTGCAAGATAGTAACTACGCACACCCTCATGTGCGTGGGAAAAAGCGTTGGTACAGTGCCCGTTTGAAAAAGAATTATTATAAAGTCGCTCCGGCAGCTGGGGTAAACGCCAGTGCGTCAGATATGGCTATTTGGTTAAATGCGCAATTAGGGCAATATCCATCGGTATTATCCTTAGATGCATTGGCCACGCAAACGCGTCCTTATACACATACTAAAAAAGAACGCTACAGACGAGTATGGCGAGAGCACATGAACGAAGCCTACTATGGGCTAGGCTGGCGTGTGTATGATTATGATGATGAAACGCTTTATTACCACAGTGGTTGGGTGCAAGGTTATCGCAGTGATTTGGTTGTGTTTCCACACTTAAATGTTGGCTTTAGCTTAATTTTAAATGCAGAAACTGGACTCATAAATGAGCTTACAACTGAGTTTATAAATCGCCTATTAGCATATAAACGAGAGAAGCAATAATGAACGCCGACATAAAAACATTGTTAATAGCATTATTACTTATTTGCCAACCCGCCTTTTCTGCCCCTGAACAGGTTTACTTGTTTCGACATAGCGAAAAACAAACAGGGGAAAATCCATTTCTAACTACCCAAGGCCAAGCGCGTGCTGAGCACTTGGTTTCGTTAGTTAACACCTATCCAAACATAACGTTATTCAGCAGTAACTATAACCGTACCCTAAACACGGCAGCGCCATTAGCCGCGTATTATAATATCAAAGTTATTACCTATGATGCTGCTGATCTAATGACATTGAAAAAACAATTATTAGCACAAAATGGCGTTGTGGTAGTAATAGGGCATAGTAATACCACACCGCAGTTGGCTTCATTATTGAGTAACCAAGCTATTGAAAGTATGGATGAGAGTCAGTACGGGCATTATTATTTAGTGAGTAAACTAGAAAATAATAGTTATGAAGTTAAAACGCTGACAATGGGTTTTTAAGCAGGCATAAAAAAACCAGCAATGGCTGGTTTTTTTGTTTTACCTTTAAATGGCCTTATTAGCCACGAGGTAATTGAATTTTTTTCTCAGGGCTTTGACGATAAAGCACAATCGTATGACCGATAGTCTGTAATTTAGTAGCCCCTGTTTCGCGAACAATAGCATCAAAAATAAGCTTTTTGGTTTCACGATCGTCTGTTGGCACCTTCACTTTAATTAATTCGTGAATTTCTAGTGCGCTTTGGATTTCAACTACTACGCCTTCGGTTAAACCGTTAGAACCTAGTAAAACTACAGGCTTAAGGCTATGCGCCTGACCTTTTAAAAACTGCTTTTGTTTGTTTGATAATGTCATGATATTACAAATTTTGCTGAATATGGCTTGAATTAAGGGTATTCTAACGCCATCTAGAGAATATTACTAATTAGTTGCGTGTTAATTTATGACAAATAAAAAACAGTCAGCCAGTTCACAACGTTGGCTTAAAGAACATTTTGATGATAAATATGTTCAAGAAGCGCAAAAAAAAGGCTGGCGCTCTCGAGCTGTTTTCAAATTAGACGAAATCCAAAACAAAGATAAGTTATTGCGCCCAGCGATGACCGTTGTTGATTTAGGCGCAGCCCCAGGGAGTTGGTCACAATACTTAGCTGAAAAAGTGGGTGACAAAGGCCAAGTGGTTGCGTGTGATATTTTACCTATGGACTCTTTAGCGGGCGTTGACTTTTTACAAGGCGATTTTCGTGAAGAAGCGGTACTTGATGCATTGTTAAAACGCATTGATGGTAAAAATGTAGATGTGGTATTGTCTGATATGGCACCTAACATGAGTGGCAATAACTCGGTTGATCAGGCAGGTAGCATGTACTTGGTTGAGCTTGCACTTGATATGTGCAACCAAGTTTTAAAGAAAAATGGCGCGTTTATTGTTAAAGTATTCCAAGGTGAAGGCTTTGATCAATATTTGCAAGATGTACGTAATAGTTTTAAAGCAGTGAAGATACGTAAACCGGATGCCTCGCGTCCCCGTTCTCGGGAAGTATATATAGTAGCGACTGGATACAAACTGTAGTACAGTTGCTTGGCGTTTAGTTGAATTTAAATTAATTGGATACAAGAGGTTAACCCCTTGAGCGATATGGCGAAAAATCTAATACTCTGGCTGGTTATTGCAGTAGTGCTTATGTCAGTATTTCAGAGCTTTAATGGCGGCGATCAAGTTGATCGTCAAACAAGTTACAGTCAATTTGTAAAAGACGCCCGTAGCGGCTCTATACAAGAAGTGTCCATTGAAAGTGGTAGTGGCACAATTACTGGCATAAAAAATAGTGGCGAGCGTTTTCAAACCATTATGCCTATTTATGACAAAGACATTTTAAATGATTTGTTAAAAAGCGATGTGAACGTTAAAGGTGTTAAACCTGAAGAACAATCGTTTTTAGCAAGCATTTTTATTTCTTGGTTCCCTATGATCCTGCTTATTGGTGTGTGGATTTTCTTCATGCGTCAGATGCAAGGTGGCGGTGGAAAAGGCGCCATGTCATTTGGTAAAAGTAAAGCCCGCTTAATGAGTGAAGATCAAGTCAAAACGACCTTTGCTGATGTAGCTGGTTGTGATGAAGCCAAAGACGATGTAACCGAGCTGGTGGACTTTTTACGTGACCCTTCTAAGTTTCAAAAATTAGGCGGTAGTATTCCTAAAGGCGTACTTATGGTCGGTCCTCCAGGTACAGGTAAAACATTACTTGCTAAGGCTGTTGCTGGTGAAGCAAAAGTACCGTTCTTTACTATTTCGGGTTCTGACTTTGTTGAAATGTTTGTAGGTGTAGGTGCATCACGTGTACGTGACATGTTCGAACAAGCTAAAAAAGCAGCTCCTTGTATTATCTTTATCGATGAAATTGATGCGGTAGGGCGTAAACGTGGCGCTGGTATGGGGGGCGGCCATGATGAACGTGAGCAAACTCTAAACCAAATGCTTGTTGAAATGGATGGCTTTGAAGGTAATGAAGGTATTATCGTTATTGCTGCGACAAACCGCCCTGACGTACTAGACCCTGCGTTGCTTCGTCCTGGTCGTTTTGACCGTCAAGTAGTGGTCGGTTTACCTGATATTCGTGGTCGTGAACAAATTCTCAAAGTACATATGCGTAAAGTGCCATTAGGCGATAACGTTGAAGCGGCCGTGATTGCACGTGGTACACCAGGATTCTCGGGTGCTGATCTCGCTAACCTTGTAAATGAAGCTGCTTTGTATGCTGCACGTGGCAATAAACGTGTTGTTAGTATGGCTGAATTCGACGCTGCGAAAGATAAAATTATGATGGGCGCTGAGCGCAAGACCATGGTTATGAGTGAGCAAGAGAAAGAAATGACGGCTTACCATGAAGCTGGCCACGCAATTGTAGGTCGTATGGTGCCAGAGCACGACCCGGTTTATAAAGTATCTATTATCCCACGTGGCCGAGCGCTAGGTGTGACTATGTATTTACCAGAACAAGATCGTGTTAGTCACTCTAAAGAGCTTTTAGAATCAATGATTTCAAGCCTTTACGGTGGTCGTATTGCTGAGGCAATCATTTATGGTGAAGACAAAGTAACCACGGGTGCAAGCAACGACATTGAACGTGCCACTGATATCGCGCGCAAGATGGTGACTCAGTGGGGCTTAAGCGAAAAATTAGGTCCATTACTTTATGCTGAAGATCAAAGTGAGATGTACATGGGTGGCGGCGGTGGTCGCTCTATGAGCATGTCTGATGAGACGGCGAAAGTAATTGATGCAGAAGTACGTTTATTCTCAGACCGCAACTATCAACGTGCAGAATCAATATTGAAAGAAAACATTGATATTCTGCATGCAATGAAAGATGCATTAATGAAGTATGAAACCATTGATGCGAAGCAAATTGATGATTTAATGGCTCGTCAGCCTGTACGTGAACCACGTGATGCGCATGACCGTCATGAAGCTAAACCAGAAAAAGAAGATGTTTCTAAAGACAAACCAGTTGATGAAGTACAAAAACCAGCTGATGAATCTAAAAAAGATGAAACAAACCTTGATGATAAAGCTGAATAATCGTTAAAATAACATATCCAAAAGCCCCGAAGTTCGGGGCTTTTTTGTATCAGTTCGATGTAAATAACTAAAATTATCACATATTAAGGTTAGCGATGAATAATAAAATTAACCTTGCGCGTGGCCGAACGCTTGATTTTGCAGAGCCTGTGATTATGGGGA
The DNA here is from genome assembly GCF_040937955.1 of Pseudoalteromonas sp. SD03. Classification (NCBI taxonomy): domain Bacteria; kingdom Pseudomonadati; phylum Pseudomonadota; class Gammaproteobacteria; order Alteromonadales; family Pseudoalteromonadaceae; genus Pseudoalteromonas; species Pseudoalteromonas sp. SD03. Next base: position 2,472,779 of record NZ_CP162514.1, on the reverse strand, counting down.
TCGTGAATGTTACCCCTGATTCATTTTCTGATGGCGGTCAGTTCTTAAATACAACTGCCGCGCTGAGTCATGCGATGCAATTACTTGATGATGGTGCGACCATTTTAGATATCGGTGGTGAGTCAACACGCCCAGGCGCACCTGATGTTAGCCTTGAAGATGAGCTAAAGCGTGTTATTCCTATTATTAAAGCTATTCGTGAGCAAAGTGACTGCGTTATTTCAATCGATACCAGTAAAGCTGAGGTGATGCGCCAAGCGATTGAAGCCGGTGCTGATATTGTCAACGATGTACGGGCATTGCAAGAGCCCGGCGCAATCGATGTGGTTGCACAGTTTCCTGAGGTAGCAGTGTGCTTAATGCATATGCAAGGGCAACCTCGTAGTATGCAACACGCTCCTCACTATAATGACCTAGCAGGTGAGATAAACGATTTTTTTAGCCAGCGAATAGCCGCATGCGAAGCTGCTGGCATTAATCAAAGCCAGTTAATTTTAGATCCTGGTTTTGGTTTTGGAAAAACACTAAAGCATAATTATCAAATATTGGCTCAATTTAACGATTATGCAAAATTGGGACTTCCTTTGCTCGCGGGATTATCGCGTAAGTCAATGATTGGTAATTTATTAAATAGAGACACAGACGATAGATTGGCAGGCAGTTTAGCTGGAGCACTGATCGCCGCACAAAACGGTGCACACATTATTCGTGTGCATGATGTAAAAGAAACCGCAGATGTGCTTGGCGTATATCAAGCCTGCAAACAAGGAGTACTTTAAATGAAAGAAAGAAAATATTTTGGCACGGACGGTGTGCGTGGTTTAGTAGGTCAAGGTCCTATTAACCCAGAGTTTGCGATGAAATTGGGTTGGGCCGCAGGGCGTGTACTCTCACTTCATGGCACTAAAAAAGTCATTATAGGTAAAGACACTCGTATTTCAGGTTACATGCTTGAGACTGCCCTAGAGGCTGGATTAATTGCAGCAGGTATTGATGTTATTCTTTTAGGGCCGATGCCAACGCCTGCAGTTGCTTATTTAGCGCAAACGTTTCGCGCTGAAGCGGGGATAGTGATCAGCGCATCACATAATCCTTATTATGATAACGGCATTAAGTTTTTCAATGGCCAAGGTTTAAAGTTAGATGATGAGGTAGAGCTACAAATTGAAGCGATGCTTGACGAGCCTATGACCTGTGTTGCTTCTGACAAGTTAGGTAAAGCAACACGTTTATCTAGCGCTGATGGCCGTTATATTGAATTTTGTAAAAGCCAGTTTCCACAAGGATTGTCCCTGGAAGGAATTAAAATTGTTTTAGATTGTGCTAATGGTGCTACATACCATATTGCTCCTTCTGTAATGCGAGAGCTTGGTGCAGAGGTGATCACTCATGCATGTGAGCCAAACGGTGTAAACATTAACCATGAATGTGGCGCAACCCATGTTGACACATTAAAGCGTAAAGTACTTGAACACAAAGCGGATGTCGGTATCGCCTATGATGGCGACGGCGACCGTGTGATGATGGTTGATCATAATGGCCGCGTATTCGACGGTGATGATTTGGTTTATATTATTGCTTGCCAAGCTGCACAAGATGACAATTTAGGTGGTGGTGTTGTTGGCACGGTTATGTCGAATATGGGACTTGAAAATGCGTTAAAAGCAAAAAACATTGCTTTTGCTCGCAGTAAAGTCGGTGATCGTTATGTGATGGAACTGCTGCAGCAAAAAGGCTGGAAAATTGGCGGTGAAAGCTCAGGCCATGTGTTGAATCTAGATTTAATCAGCACGGGTGATGGCATCATCTCAAGCTTACAAGTGCTTGCTGCTATGGTAGCACAAAATCGTACACTTCAAGACTTAGGAGCCGGTTTTACTAAGTACCCAATGAAAATGATTAACGTACGTTACACTGCCGGTACTGATCCGACCCAAGCACCCGAAGTGCTCGCTGCAGTTGCTGAAGTAGAGCAAAGCTTAGCAGATAAAGGGCGCGTATTACTGCGTAAATCAGGCACTGAGCCTGTAGTACGAGTAATGGTTGAAGCTGAGCAAGAAAAAATAGTAATAGATAGTGCACAGAAAATAGCAGCGGTTGTCGAATCTATGAGCAAACAAACTGATTAATAACAATAACCTCTTGTAACTTTGGGCGAGTCGAGTTAATATCTCGCCCGCTTTCTAATGTGGAGTGGAAAAATGGCAGCACGCAAAGCGATGGTCGCAGGCAACTGGAAAATGAATGGTTCATTAGAACTCGTTCAACAACTGTCTGATGCTATTAACGATGTTAAATCTTCTGAAGTAAACATTGTTTTATTTCCTCCGTTTCCTCTAGTCCAAGCAATGATTGCAAGTGGTGTAACAACAGGCACGCAAACAGTGTCTGAAAATACCCCAGGTGCGTTTACTGGTGAAGTAGATGCAGAGCTAATTAAGCAGCTAGGTGCGAAATATGTACTGGTTGGTCACTCTGAACGACGCAGCATATACAAAGAAAGCAATGATACCGTTGCTGCAAAATTTGCTCGCGCGCAACAAGTAGGTCTAACGCCTATTTTATGTGTTGGCGAAAGCGAAACAGAGCAAGAAAGCGGTCAAACAGAACAAGTAGTTGCTGCGCAGATTGACGCAGTAATTAATAAATTAGGTGTAGCAGCACTAAAAGAATCTGTGATAGCATATGAGCCCGTTTGGGCTATAGGCACAGGTAAGACTGCATCGCCTGAACAGGCACAAAGTGTTCACAAATTTATCCGTGACAAAATTGCTGCACTAGATAGCGATTTAGCACAAGGGCTAACCATCTTATATGGTGGTAGCGTTAATGAAAAAAATAGCGAATTATTATTTGCGCAAACAGATATAGACGGCGGCCTAATTGGAGGCGCAAGTTTAAAAGCAGAATCATTTACTGCTATCTGCAATAGTGCAAAAGGGACCGTATAAGATGTACGAAATTTTATTAGTAGTGTATTTAATTGTAGCTTTAGCGCTTGTTGGTATGGTTTTGATCCAACAAGGTAAAGGTGCGGACATGGGGTCATCATTTGGTGCCGGCGCATCGTCTACAGTTTTCGGTTCTTCTGGGGCTGGGAATTTCATGACGAAAACGACAACGGTATTAGCTACAATCTTTTTTGTGCTTAGTATTGTGTTAGGTAACCTAACTGCCGGTCAAATTAAAAAGACTGACGAATGGGAAAACCTAGAAGCGGCTCCAGCTGTTGAAACAGTGACTCCAGTTGAAGAAGATGTGCCAGTCACATCAACTAAAGAGCAAAGCTCTGACGTACCAAATTAATTTAGTTTTAAATCGTTAAGTTGTTTATTTCCCTCAAATAAACATGCGGACTTAACACTAAGCAATAGCTTAAAAAATGCGGATGTGGTGGAATTGGTAGACACGCTACCTTGAGGGGGTAGTGCTTTCGGGCGTGGGGGTTCAAGTCCCCCCATCCGCACCAAATACAAAAACCAGTAACAGCAATGTTACTGGTTTTTTTGTGCCTAAAATTTAAAATATTAAACAACTCTTTTAGGATTAATGTTGATCATTGAGTAGAACACTCTATATTTCAATTGTTAGTGTTTACAAAAGAATATTACGGTATATTTAACTTTATGTATAAAAAGCGTCTAAAGTTAAAAATAAAGTTAACATTTCTGCATCTTAAGCCGATAATAACTATAGATAATTAAACGGAGTAAATGAATATGGCTTCAGGTTTCTCTTTTAAAAACCTCAGCATTACTAAAAAAATACATGCAATTACATCTATAGCGATCATCGCATTCTTAGTAATCGTTTTGGTTAACTACTTTGCCATGAACGAAAATCGCATATCACTCAATGAAATGGAGAAATCGTCTTATAAAGTAGCCAAATTAACCTTGGCTAACGTAAGTATTTTAGAAAAATTAGATGAATTATACACCCAGGCTGTAACCTTTGGTGAGCAAGACTTAGTAACAAAGGCGAGTGAAACCTATGCGCAGTTGGTTACTAATCTTGGTGCGATTGAGGCAATTAATACCTCTTATATTGATAATGATACAAAAACACGACTAGCTAATTACGAAAAAATATCTGCAACTATTGCCAATGGTATGGTTAATGGCACGGCAGATTTCAGTAAAATTCAACAACAAGCTCAGCTTAAAACAAGCCTATACGAAGCCGTATTAACCAGCTTTAAAAGCGCACAGCAAAAAGCAGATGATCGCTTTTTCCAGCTTGTTGCTAATACAAAAGCTCGCTCAGATGACGCACTTAACTTAATGCTGGTTGTTGCGGTAGTTTCATTAGCACTGTTATTACTTATGGCTATTTGGATAGCGCGTAATATCGGTTCATCAGCCAGTGATGCCGCTAATAATTTAAGCCTTTTGGCAAGTGGTAAAGGGTCGTTAAGTACCAAGCTTGCTGTTAACTCAGAGGATGAAATAGGACAGGTATCTATAAACTTTAATGCTTTTATTAGCCTGCTTAGAGAAACCGTTTTAGAAGTCATCGCGGTATGTGAACCGTTAATGGAAAATTCAACCCGTCTTGTACAAGGGATGGAGCGAGCGGAGAGAGCGACCACCAAACAAACCACCGATGCAGATGTTGTTAAACAGTCGATGGAAGAAATGAAGCAAAGCGTTGGTGATATTTCACAATCAGCTGCAAGCGCATCTAATGCCGTGCAAACCGCAGAAAAAGAAGTAGATCAAAGCCGAATACAAGTAAAAATGTCTGTAAATGCGTCGCGAACGCTAAGTGATGAAATTAATATAGCGGCCAGCACCATTAATAAGTTAGCTGATGACACTAAAAATGTATCGCAAATATTAAATGTAATTACATCCATTGCCGAGCAAACAAACTTATTAGCCCTAAATGCCGCAATAGAAGCTGCACGCGCGGGTGAACATGGCCGAGGCTTTGCCGTGGTTGCAGATGAAGTCCGTGAGCTTGCCTCTCGTACGGCGCAGTCAACTAATGAAATACGTGAATTGTTAAGTACATTAAGTGTGGCAGCTAATGAATCTGTAAGCGCGATGACCTCTGCAAGAGATATGGCAACCGATAATGCTAGTGCAGCAGAGCAAACCGGTGTTTCGATTGAAAAAATTGCAGAGCAAATACTAGAAATTAATGGCATGAACTCGCAAATTGCAGCTGCAACAGAAGAGCAAACCTCTGTTGCTGCAATGGTTGTAGACAACGTATCTAATATGCATGTTTCATTTGAAGATACTATGAGCTCACTAAAAGCAGTAAGAGATGTGGCTAAAAACTTACATTACCTTTCAGATAACTTATTAGATGCAACTGCTAAGTTTAAAATTGAGTAGTTGCTAAAGCACATTACTTTAACGTTTTATGATTTTGTAAAACGTTAAGGGATAAAAAAGCCCGCAATAAAGTATTTATTGCGGGCTTTTATTTTAATTTAGCAGATTAATACTTACCCACTACTTTAACTTTATCACTTACTTTGGCGCTATCGATATAGCCAATTGCATCTGCATTAGCAGCGACAAAATCAATCACAGCTTGGTCATTATCAAGTTTACCCGGCGGTGTGCCTTTACCTGTAAATACGAGCTTTGACCAATAGGCATTTAACTGACTACCCGATTTACCAACAAGTTTGTCGTTAAATTCATCAGCGACGGCAGTGCCATTTTGATTAACAGGATTAACTTTGGTGCCATCGGCAAACGATTTGCTCTTGCCAAGGTATATTTTTTTAATATCGTCTTGGCTTACTGCATTAGCATTCGCAGGGTTAATGATGACTGCAACTTCAGCAAAAACTGCTGAGCTACATAATGTTAGCATGCTGGCTAAAATTAATTTTTTCATGATTCGCTCCAATTAAAATACTAAATCAACGCCAACGGCCACTACGTCGGTTTCAGTATTTGTTATGTCATCTTTTAAGCGGCTAAAGTCTACTTTTAAGGCAGCCATTGGGTGGAAATCATAACGAGCACCAATAGTGTACACATTACTTTTTGCTTTAGAGCCTTCCAAAACTTGGTTAAGGCCAGCATTTAATTGCGGCACAGTTGGGATTGCATTATAACGATTACTGTCATGCTCATCATCGTTATTTTCATAGGTTAAATGAACAAGCCATTCATCCATACGGTAGCCTAAAGATGTGTAATATTGAGTTTGCTTAGCGAGCGCACTGTTATCTACTTCAAACTGTGTGTATTCAGCGTCAAACAAGATATTATTGTAATCAATTGAAAAGCCAAGCGCTAAAAATGCACCATCGTCTTCGTCAATAGCAATACTGTTAGCTTGGTCAACAAAACCTGAGTTACGAAGGGCTTGTTCTAAGCCGTTAAGGGCCATACCTTCGGCCGTATCATTTTCAATCTCAATACTCGTTTCGGCAACAAAGTAAGCAGCGCGAGCACTGAACCAATCGTAACTTAATGTCCAGTTTAACCCTGCAATATCATTAAGCTCGGTATCACCATTTACTGATACAACCGCGATATTATCGTCGAAGCTGCCGTAAATAACCTGTAGAGTAGAGTCCCAATCACCAAGCTGAGTTGTATGTAATAAGCTTAGGCCTTCATAGGTTGAAAAAGGTAAGTTATATACAGACTGAGGTGGGCGCACCCAACGGTAGGTATAGCCAACATCTAAAAAGTCAGAGTAACGATAAAACGGTGCACGCATTTTACCAGCACTGATCTGTAATTCGTCAGATATCTCATAAGTTAAGTATGCCCATTCAAAATCGGCATCAAAATCATTTTCGCCGCGAGCCACTATTTGGGCTGTAGCGGATAGCTTCTCTTGCAAATCAGCAGTTAGCTGAAGAGCAAATACGCTTTCATTTTTGAATGAAATATCATCATCATATCCATATAAAGTTTGATCACTATCGAGCGACTTACCACCGACAATAGAAGCAAACCCATTAATACGAACTTCAGCACTCGCGTTGCTTGTGGCAAGTGCGCAACAAATTGCTACTGCTACAGATAGTTTTTTCATTGTGTATCCTATTTAATTTCATGTGTATCCCGCTGCAGTATAAGACGAGTATTAACTTTTTTCTAATTAAAATTAATAAATTAAGTACTTTTCACTACCTTTTTGCAACAGGAACACATGACTGTGATTGAAAATTAAGGCTTTTATATTTTAAGGTAATGTAACTAGCTGAGTTTTTTGAATTATTTATGATGAGATAATATTTACTGCAGTACGTATTAAGTAGTAATTATTTTTTTAGTTATAAACGTGAATTTATATTTTTTAGGTTATCTTGGCACCAACGAATTGCTTGCTGTTTATTTTTGACCGCTATTTTTTTATAAATTTTATGTAAGTGCACTCTCACCGTCGCTTCACTTATAAATAAACTATCAGCAATAGCACTGGAATGAAGTCCGCTAAAGAGTAGATTGAGTACTTTAATTTCTTTATCGGTTAGGTTAGTTGTTTGCAAAGCGTTTTTTTGCTCTGTATCGAGCATTTGGCGCATCCAAATGTCACTAATGGTTCGTGGAAACCACAATTCACCTTGTTTAATTGCATCTAACCCTCTATTGAACAACTCTTCACTAGTATCTTGATAAAAAAGACCTTTTAAATTTGGCCATTCTTTGAGTGAAGCCGCATCGGTATTTTTAGGGATATTAAAAATAACGAGCCCTTGGTAATTATTTGTATGAATAAATTGGTTTAAAAGTTCGTAATTAGTAAGAGAATTTAGGGCTGAGTAGCATACCAACAATATGTCGTTATTCAATGTAGTAAAAAATAATGGATTATAGTGGTTGTTGTTAAAAAGCATGTTAGCTGATTGTGAGGTCTGTTTTTTTGTCATGCTTTTCACCTAAAAATGGTTTTACTGTAGACTTAAATATAAAGGGTCTTTGGATATTGTCATAATCTCATGTAGCTTTAATGTATTTTTCACAATAAATTATGTGTGCGATTTATGCACAACATGGCTGCTGGCTAATGTTAAAGTCTTAATTTAAAACCAAAGTTGCGTCATTATTGAGATAATTAGTTCAGATTAAAAACTGAAAATTAATTTTTTTGTATAAACTAAAGTTAAATATACATTTTGTAACTTTTATGTAATACAATACACTCCCAGAGGAAAGATGCATCTAAGCATCTTTTTTTATGCCTACAGTTTATGTTTACACAACATATAACGCATAATTAAATTAATACCCTTTGGAGAAAACCTTGAAATTACGCACACTCTCACAGTTAAGTTTAGCGGTTATTGCAGCCCTAACAACTTCCGTAAATGCACAAGAAGCTAAAACCACTGCCAAACAAGACGCGTTTGAAAAAATTGAAGTTACAGCACGTAAACGTACCGAGAGCCTGTTCGAATCTCCAACTGCAATTACATCAATAGGCGCTAACCTTATTGATAAAGCCAATATGGGTAACTTAGAAGACATTGGCAAATACGTTCCTAACTTAAACATTACTCGTTATGGTGTTGGTAACGCGGCACATGCTTCTGTATTTATTCGCGGCATTGGTTTACAAGATCACATTATAACAACCGATCCCGGTGTAGGTGTTTACCTAGATGGCGTTTACCTAGGTCGCCAAATGGGGTCTAACTTATCGCTTCCTAATGTTGAGCGAGTTGAAGTTCTACGTGGACCACAAGGCACGCTTTATGGCCGTAATACATTAGGTGGTGCAGTAAACGTAATTACTAAGCAGCCTGGTGATGAAGGTATTTTAACGACAACTGCTAAAGTGGGTAGCCGTGGGCGTATTGCTGGCGATATTTACTTTAATAATGCACTAACCAATGACTTAAGCATGTCAGCCAGTGCGTCATACAAACAACGTGACGGTGTAGGTACGGCGGTAAATTTAGCTAACCCTGAAAAAGAAATTGGTGAAGAGCAAGAGTTTAGTGGTCGTATCGCGCTTAAATACGAAGCCACCAGCGACTTAGCGTTTACTTTCTCATTAGATGGGGTTGATAATGAATCAGGTCAATCACCTTATACTATTGAACTAACAGATTCATTAGATTCAAATGATGTATTCAATGGCGATTTCCCATTATTAACTGAAGACTTAATTCCATCGAATCCAGATGATTTAGGCACAACAGTTGCCGGTATTGAATCAACCTCATATTCAGGTTGGGGTACGTCATTTACCGCTGATTGGGCAATTAATAACACGTATACAACTAAGTTTATTTCAAGCTACCGCACCTCTGAGTATGAAGGTGGCTTAGATGATGATGCATCACCACTTAACTTATCTGAGTTCCCAGAAGTAGGCGGTGCAGATCAATACTCTTTTGAAGTTCAGTTAAACGCAACGTTTGATAAAATGGACTTTGTATCGGGTCTATACTTCTTTAATGAAGATGGTTTTACTCGCTCAGAAGATTTTGTATTTAGCCCGTTTAACACGCCAAATGGTCTGTTAAATGATGGAGTTACTCCGTCATTTGGTGGCTTTGGATTTTTTGAAATTAATCAAGAAACAAACTCATACGCAGCTTACATTAACGGTAGTTACGATTTAACGGATGATTTAACAATTGGCGGTGGTCTTCGTTACTCAGAAGATAAAAAAGACGCGAATGCGATTTTCCCAAGCTTTTCAGAGCGTAAATACATTAGTGCAGACTTTAATGCAGTGACATGGGATATTAATGCTTCATATCAGCTTAGCAATAATATGAATGTGTACGGCCAAGTACAAAAAGGCTATCAAACAGGTGGTTTCCCGCCGCGCCCATTTGGTGGTCCAGATCAGTTTGTATCGTTTGATGAAACCAAAGCAGTTAACTACGAAATTGGTTTAAAAGGCCAAGTACATGAAAATGTGTCTATGATGCTTGCGATGTTTGTTACCGACTACACTGACTTAGCACTACCATTCTCAGATCCAACTGCGGGTGGTGGCTTTGTAACTATTGTTGAGAATGCAGGTCAGTCTAAAGCGCAAGGTATTGAACTTGAAACCACAATTGCAATAACTGATGACTTTACTATTCGCAGTGCGGTAGGTTATTTAGACTCAGAGATTACCGAAGTCGCCGAGGGCGTACAAGGTATTGGTAAAGGTGATTCACCAGCATTGACTCCGCGTTGGACAGTGATGGTTGCGCCTTCTTACTTTGTAGATTTAAGTAATGGTGGCACAGTTGCATTGAATGCAAATTACTCATACCGCAGTGAAATGCAAGGTCAATCAGTTTTCAATAAGAGTGAAACGATTGATTCGCGTGAGCTCGTTGGCTTTAATATTTCTTACACTAACCCATACGGTGATATGGAAGTGACGTTATATGGCGAAAACGTATTAAACGAAGTTTACGATGTAGGACGTCTACAGCAAACTGGCTTTGTTGGCGTTATGCGCAGTAATGATCGTAGTGAGTTTGGTTTAAAATTCAAAAAAGACTTTGAACTATAATTTATATTTTACTTTAAAAGTAAAACAAAAAAGGTAAGCCATAGCTTACCTTTTTTTTATGGTTAAAAATAATTAACCTTCTTTATGTTCTTTACGTGCCTGCTCAATTTCTGCGGCAATTTCACGTGCTTTTTGCTTGGTTTTTTCAGTCAGCTCGCCAGCCGCTTCTTTGCTTTTAATCCATGCATCAACAGCTACTTCTTTGCCGTCGTCGTACATGTCTAAGCCCATTTCTTTACTTTCTTCAAGTAGCTCGTTTAATGATTCATCATTTTTAAGCTCATTGGTTTTTTCCTTTACTTCATTCCAAGTTTCATCAAGCTTTTCTTTCACTTGAGCGCTTGTTTCTTTTGCATCTTGTTTTACTTCGTTGGCATCTTCACAGCCAGTTAACGTAATTAAAGTGCCTAATAAAGCTAAACCTGCTAATTTCTTCATTTACTATCTCCTTTAGAGAAAATTATATTTCAGAGGCAACTATACAACAATGAAAATGAACATAGCTGTAACAACACGATTAAGTTTTAAATTAATGGACGAACATGATTGGCCGCAATTATACGAGCTCGATCAAGACCCAGCCGTTATGCAGTATTTAACACAAGGTAAACCCACTTCGCTTGAAGAGATAAAAACAGTCAGTATTCCTAGAATGCTTGCTTATCGTAACGAGCAACAAGGGTGGGGGTTATGGCAAGTAACCTTGCGTGAAAGCAATACCTTTATAGGATGGGTGCTTGTTCGGCCGATGGGCTTTTTTTCAGATACGCCTGATTTTAGTGATATTGAAGTGGGCTGGCGGTTTAAGCAAGCGAGTTGGGGCAAAGGGTATGCTATTGAAGCGGCAGGCGCTATTTGTTCAGAGCTTGAAAAACAACGCCAAGTAAAGGCAATTAGCGCTACAGCACTGACCTCAAATGTTGGCTCAATTAATGTTATGAAAAAACTCGGTATGCAGCTTAAACATTATTATATTCATACAGAGGATGGCTCAAATTTAACAGCCGTACTTTATTCAAAGTCATGTGGATAATCTAACAACAATCCTAAGCTCTTTAAATGTGGCGTATAAATATTGACCTAGTGTTTGTTACTGTGCATTAATGTTTGCCATCAATGTATAAAAATAACCTAAGGATATGGGATGGGATCACTTTTTTCACCACGCAAGCTAATTATTAGCAGTGTCTTAATAATACAAGTAGGCTTTTTTAATGTAGCGGCTAAACAAAGTGCGGTGGCGATGCCCGACACATTTAGTGCCCACGCTGCAAAAGCCGTGTTAGAGCAAGGCGGCAACGCGATTGATGCAGCTATTGCTGCTCAGTTTGTATTAGCCGTTACGCTCCCCGAAGCGGGTAATATTGGTGGCGGTGGGTTTATGCTTATCCATAAAGATGGAAAAGGTGATTTTATAGATTACCGCGAAACCGCGCCCAGTGCCGCGCATCGTGATATGTATTTAGATGAGCAGGGGCAAGTAATTGAAAATAAATCTATTTACGGCATACACGCTAGTGGCGTGCCTGGCAGTGTCGCAGGAATGTGGTTAGCCCATAAAAAGCATGGTACGTTACCGTGGAAAGCGTTAGTGCAACCTGCGGTAACATTAGCAGAGCAGGGCTTTGTTGTGCCTGAAAAGTTGGCTCAGCTGATTGAGGACTATATAGCGCATCTAAATAATAAAAACATTAAAGTAAATTTTGCCAGTTATTTTGCTACAGCTGCGGCAGGTGCGCTTTTTAAACAACCAGAGCTAGCTGCCACACTCAAACGCATTCGCGATGAGGGTCAAGATGGCTTTTATCAAGGTGAAACTGCCGCAATTATTGCAAAATTTATGCACCAACATGGCGGGTTCATTAACCAAGATGACTTAAAACGTTATCGTGCTAAATCGCGGACTCCTATAAAAGCGAACTGGAATGGCTACCAAGTGCTTACTTCACCGCCACCAAGTTCAGGCGGCATTGCTATATTGCAGTGGCTGAAAATGTATGAGCTTAAAAAACCAACGTCCGCACAACAACATAATTCAGTAGGGTATGTGCATTTATTGGCTGAAATAGGTAAGCGAGTATTTGCCGATAGAGCAGAATACTTAGGCGATCCTGATTTTTACCAAGTACCTACAGCAAAACTACTTGCAGAAAACTATCTTAAAAACCGTAGTAACAGTATTGATTTAAAGGCTATTTCAACCACCGAAAATATTAAACCTGGTTTAAAAGAAAGCGAGCAAACCACTCACTTTTCCATTGTCGATAACATGGGTAACGCTGTAGCTAATACCACCACCATTAATTTAGGCTTTGGTAGTGGTGTGGTGGTAGAAGGCGCAGGCTTTATTTTAAACGATGAAATGGATGACTTTAGCGCTAAACCCGGGGTTATGAATGTATTTGGTGCCATTGGCGGCAAAGCAAATGAAATTCAGCCGCATAAACGTATGCTCAGCTCTATGACCCCCACTATTTTACTCAGTAATAATCAGGTGAAAATGGTAACAGGGTCGCCAGGTGGCACTACTATTATTAGCTCGGTGTATCAATCGATACTCAACGCGATTGAATTTAATATGAGCGCCGATGATGTGGTAAATAGCCCGCGTTTTCATCATCAGTTATGGCCAAAAAATGTGATCAGAGCACATGCCGGCTTGGAGCCATCAGTAAAACAACAGCTTATAAAAATGGGTTACGCAGTGGACGAACGCCACTTTGGTGATATGCATGTGATTATTAATCATAATGGCAAATTAGATGCGGCGTCAGAGCAAAGCGGTAGAGGAAAAGCAACCGTGTTTTAACGTTAGCGTTTGCATGGCAATCCCCCCAAACTCTTGTTTGGGGGGATTGCCAATAGAGTATTACTTATTATTGGGTATTAACCTATTGCAGGTATTAGCCCTGCCATTTGCAGGCATTGCGCACTAATAATTGAAATGCCACACAAAGCGGCTATGGCTAAACCAATATTACCGCTTCGTACTTTATAACCGCTTTTTTCAACACCTTGACGCTGTTTATACACCATACTCACCGGCAAAAATACAGCCAATATCACCAATGCAATAGCGGCATAACCTAATGCCATAATAAACCCTTGCGGATAAAATAAAGCAAACCCAAGAGGAGGGATAAAGGTAATAAATGCGGTTTTTATTCTATCTGCGCTCGTATCTGCTTTTTTGAATGTGTCAGCAAAAAAGTCAAATAACCCCAAGCTTACCCCTAAAAATGATGTTGCCAGCGCTAAATCAGCAAAAAGCTTAACGGCTGTAGAAACGCTCGTGTTGTTAGCAATATTTGCCACACTGGCTACAAACCCGCTTAAGCCTTCACTTTCGAGAAGTTGGGCTTGGCTCATTATGCCTTGGCTTAATACTTGCCAAAAAATATAAATAACCAGCGGTAAAGAGGCGCCTGCAATCATAACTTTGCGCAAGGTTTTTATGTCAAGTCCGACATATTTAACAATAGAAGGGATAGAGCCATGAAAACCAAAAGAGGTAAATACCACCGGAATAGCCGAAAGTATCAGCCCTTGCTCAACCGGCATTTCAAGTAAGTGCTGGCCATGCACATAAGGCGTAAGCATATAAAATAAGCTACCCAATACCACTATTTTTATACTAAACAGCACTCTATTAAGCTTATCTACCTTGCTGGTGCCTAAAGTGACAACACCTGCAATCACCACCGCTAAAATAACGGAGCCTAACTGTGGGGCAATACTTAAGTTAAAACCAGTGTTTATACGTTCTTGTAGCTGGGCTCCGCCACCTGCTATGTAGGCCGCGCATAACGCATAAAATAAAAATATCATTGAAAAGTTAGCCACATACTGACCGCGCTTACCTAGCCAAAGCTTAGCCAAGGTATTTAAGGTGGCGTCGCGAGGGGCGTATTGATGTAGTTCCAACATAAGTAAAGCGGTGTAGGTCATAAGTAACCAACAACCGATAATTAATACCATCGCGGTATTAAATCCAAGCCCTGCAGAGGCGATAGGCAGGGCAAGCATACCTGCACCTATGGTGGTTCCTGCAACAATTAACATGCTACCTATTGTTTTATTTTTAAGCACTTAATGATCCTGATCAAACGTGAGAGACACGCAAGATATAACTAGTTGTGTAAAACTTAAATAGTTTTGTCATAAAAGAGACAAAATAAAATGTAATCTTCTATTTACAACTGTATTAAAAAAGCCAAAATCATTAAAAAAGGAAATTTAACTTATTAATATAAATGAAAAAATAAAAAGCTAAATGTTAATAATTAAAAGGGAGGTTGTTTGCTATGTATAAAATAGGTATCACAAAAATGGTATGTATTGACCGAAAGCGTTATCCATTACACCGTCGGTCGAAAAGGAATACGACAATTTACATTTTAGCGATTTGAATCACTAAGCGGCGGTTTTTATCACGGCCTAAAATATTGTCATTAGTATCTACAAAGCGTTTTTCACCAAAGCCTTCAGTAACCACTTTAGCTTCATCAACGCCTAAGCCAACCATGTAATCTTTAATCTCCTTAGCACGCTTTCTTGATAAATCGAGGTTATTCCAACGACCGCCATAACTATCGGTGTACGATGCAATACTAATTGATTCTATACTCGGGTCGTTTTTTAAATACTCAGCAATTTTATCAAGGCGCTGCTGCGATGATTTGGTTAATTTACTGCTATTCGATTCGTAGTTCATTATAGTGAACGAAATATCTTCAAAATTGTATGGCAGCAATTCGTCTCGGCATTGTAAAAACGCCCAATACGCTTGCTTAAAGTTAACATTAGACATGCCCACGGCAATTTTATCGGCACTATTTTGCCAGTCTTGGTAGTAAAAAGTGGGTTGGTTACCTTTTTCAAGCTCAGTAAGCATTTCCCATGCTGTTTTATTACCTAATTCACCATCAAACTTTTTAAGTAATTTCATATCAGCAATATCACGGGCAGGGCGGCCTGCTCGCCAGCTAGGTGGCACCGCTTTCAAACCGGCAATCGCGTAATTTTCTGGGCGCACAACCATGTCTAAATTAAAGGTGAGATCTTTGTTTTTACTGGCTGATGCTTTAAAAACGGCTTCACCATAGTAGGGAACTTCATGATTTAATTGGCATTGTAAGCGAGTTGTTTTAACCAAGTTCCAGTTTGAATTATCTTGGTTAGCCGTGTACTGGCGCATTGCCGCAGTTGTATTCAAACTACACAGCACACTACTAATGCTTAGGCTAATAAATAACAACTTACACTTCATTGAGAATTCTCCAGTTATCTAGCTTTGCCAAAAAAGTGACAAAAACCGTAAAATATTACGCAACAGCAAATAATTCAGCGCAAACGCTAGGGTCTGTTGACCTTTCAAGGTTAAATTTGCAGCAGCCTGTTTGGTATTTAGGCAAGGCAGCGCCTATGTGGTGTGGTTATTCCCCATAAATAGGCGATAACAAAGCATCAATGCCAAACAGGCGCTGCCCGAAGGGTTCTGCCTAGGGGCGATTTACTCTTTGTTGCTCGGTTTTTACTTAGCCCACTAGGTTACAAACCTCGCGCCGCGATTAAACCGCCCCTAGCTTGAACAAATTTTAATCCGCAACGGTCAACAGACCCTAATTACTAAGCAAGTAACATGCCTATAGTTTAACTGCAATTAATCAATAAATCCCCTAGCCGACAGGCCACCAATTTTGACATAATAGATAGCTAATCCCTATAAACCAAGAATACTATGGCAAATACTGAGCAAACACTTTTCGCACAACGCTTTCGTGGCTTTTTTCCAGTGGTTATTGATGTTGAAACCGCCGGTTTTAACAAAGAAACCGACGCACTACTTGAAATTGCAGCATCCGTTTTAAAAATGGATGACGAGGGATTGCTTAGCATAGATCATACTGTTCATTTTCATGTGCAACCGTTTGAGGGCGCAAACATTGAACAAGCCGCCATTGAGTTTAATGGTATTGAGCCTTTTTCAGCACTGCGAGGGGCAGTCCCTGAAGAAGAGGCGATTAAAGAAATTTGTAAAGTAGTGCGCAAAGCGCAAAAAGCCGCAGGGTGCCAGCGCTCTGTGGTGGTTGCTCATAATGCTGCTTTTGATCATGGCTTTTTAAATGCGGCTATTGAGCGTAATAACATTAAGCGCACACCATTTCATCCGTTTGTTAGTTTTGATACCACATCACTTGCAGGCTTGGCATTAGGGCAAACAGTATTGGCTAAAGCGTGCCGCGCGGCAGGAATAGAGTTTGATAACAAACAAGCACACTCTGCGTTATACGATACAGAACGCACCGCTGAATTATATTGTTTAATTGTCAATCGTTGGCAGCAACTAGGTGGTTGGCCACTTGCTATAGATGAAACACAACAAAACGAAGACGAAGTAAGCAACCAAGATTAGCATAAACTCAGCTCATATTAATGAGTGTTCACTGTGTGGGCTGAGCCAGTCTTAATATGCGTTATTAAAACGATTGCGTTATTTTACCTTCACTGTGAGTGATTAAATGTGGTGGATAATTACGCGAAAAGCTAATTGATTCTCGTGCAATTTTAAGCTCCACCCCGGGGTGCATAAGCTCATTAACTTTCAAACGACTGAGCGCTAAAAGCTGCGCCATTTTCTTTCTTAGCAACTGCTTTTGCTGACTGATACTGGCGCTTCGGTTTGCTATGTGTTCTTCATTCGTTGTTATTTTATTCAAAAACTGCTGACGCTGTGCGCTTGCAACTTGTTTATTAATTCGCTGGCGCGCTTGCTGTAGTTCAATTGACTTACTGATTAAAACTTTTTCAAAGTCAGTGATTTGCGCTTGTTTTTGTTTTAGCACATACCATCGCTGTGCGATGCAAACACGGGTTTTAGTTCCTGCTGGTGCGCCCAATTCACCTGTTTCAATGCGCATTGCGTCTAGAATATGACCACCAATAATTTTCCCTTTAGGATCTTTTGCGCTGCCAACCCTAATTAAATTTCCAGCACTCAAGTCACAATGTAATGATTGGCGTTCTATTAATAAGTTTTGCTCCGTTTTTATGTCACAGTATTGAGAGTAACCAAGTGCAACGGTTCGTTTAGCAAAAATAGAACAGGTGAATGGCTCATCGGCTTCTCGTTTTCTGCCAATTGCCCCCTTTACTATTGTGATGGCGTTATTACTTTTTAACTGCGCCGATTCAACAAAACCTAAAACAGTAATATCGCCGGTAGCAGTCACGCGCATGCCATCTTTTATATCACCACTGACTATAATACTGCCATCAAATTCAACATGGCCGGTACTTGGGTCAATATTATGAAAACATAAAACATCATCAACACGCATACCACGGGGAAGGGCAACCGGTACACCAGTACAGTCGGCAATTAGTAAGTTGGGGTTATCGGGCGCAATTTTAGTACCGTCAAAAGGTTGTAATTTATGCTCTTTGCCAGGGATTGCAGTTAGCACATCTCCAAACACAGTAAAGCCATCAACTCCCGATGTTGCTGGAATACGCCGCATTAGTTCACACCCAGGTTTTACAGTAATAATATCACCTAGGTTTCTCATATCGACTTTACCACCGCCCTTAGCTTGCGGGCTAAGTACGCGGTCTTGCGCTGTACAGCAAAGACGCACAAATTTGGCATCGTTACCCACTTTAGGCGCGCGACCAAAGGCGACTTCAGCGCAATGCGTGCTTCCTGAGGGTTGTTCAAATTGTTGTGCCAATAACTGTTCTAATGCATGAGAGCTAATACCCTTTACAATCCCTGCCTGAGCTAACACGTCAATTGCTTGTTCCATGTTAAGTAATTTACCGCCCTTAGCAGTAATAAGGGTAGCTTCAACAAGCATATTTTTTTCATCAATGTTAATGGTTAGCTTTGCATCAATGGCTTGAGCAACCACCAAAGAGGGGGTCTCTTCGTCGTTATTTTGAGCAAACAACTTACCAATATTGCTAGCAATAATGTCATACTCGCAATATTCTGACTGCCTAATTAATTCAATAAGCTGTGTTGCAGTTGAGGCTAAACCTGAGACATTAGGGTGGGAGAGCAAAGAGATATGCCCCGTTTGCTCATCAAAAGAAAAAACCGACATTTATAAATCCTCTAGGTAATATGCCTGTTATTATTTTTTATATTGTATTAGACCAAGGTCTAGCCCTACATTTGAGCATAAAGCATCATACTTGTTAAGTAATTGTTTCTTAATTATCCAATATTTTACATTTAAAAGTGTATTTGATGCAGGATTAACCAACCAATAAAATAAAACGCCTAAGGTGTTGAGTATTGATGGGTTACTCAGTTATACTGCTTGCACGCTCTGAATGAGTAACCTTATTCAGGGGCTGATTAGGATTCGACGGAATTCAAGAAGCCCAAGGTGCATGTCGAGGTGCGGTTTGCCTCGTAAAAAAGCCGCAATTTAAAGTAATCGCAAACGACGATAACTACTCTCTAGCAGCTTAGGCTGGCTAGCGCTCCTTCCATGTATTCTTGTGGACTGGATTTTGGAGTGTCACCCTAACACCTGATCGCGACGGAAACCCTGGCCGGGGTTGAAGCGTTAAAACTAAGCGGCCTCGCCTTTATCTACCGTGTTTGTCCGGGATTTAAAGGTTAATTAAATGACAATACTAAACATGTAGTACCGACGGTCGAGGCTTTTCGGACGGGGGTTCAAATCCCCCCAGCTCCACCAATAACGGTTTTTAAATTCGTTTGTTTAAAAACCCTAAAAAAACCCGCAACTTGAGCAATCAGGTTGTGGGTTTTTTTATGGCTAAAATGATTGAATTTATTGTGCTTTGATTTATCTTGCGCTGACCGCTGACCGCTGACCGCTGACCGCTGACCGCTGACCGCTGACCGCTGACCGCTGACCGCTGACCGCTGACCGCTGACCGCTGACCGCTGACCGCTGACCGCTGACCGCTGACCGCTGACCGCTGACCGCTGACCGCTGACCGCTGACCGCTGACCGCTGACCGCTGACCGCTGACCGCTGACCCCGAACCCCTTACAACTAATAGACTAGTCGCTTACTTGCCTATTTTTTGTATTATGAGCCAATGATTAACTGCGAGCTTTGATATGGATATTTTTACAGCTGAACACATTTCCCCTTTGATCTCGCTTTTACTTATTTTACTGGCGGGGTTTACTTCGTTTGTATCGGCGGCCTTTGGTGCGGGTGGCGGTTTAATGTTGTTGGTGGTAATGGCGTCGGTTATGCCGATGGCAATGGTTGTGCCGGTTCATGGTTTAGTGCAGTTAGGCTCTAATGCCAATCGATTATTGTTAAGTATTGCTCATCTTGATAAGCCGATGTTGTTGTATTTTACTCTGGGTGGGTTAATTGGTGCCGGGTTGTCGAGCCAAGTAGTGAGCGATATTAACCTTGATAGCATGAAGCTGTTTGTGGCTTTATTTGTGATTTATTTACTGTGGGGAACAATCCCTGAATTTAATAAAGACTCACGATTAGGGCGTTTAATAGCGGGTTTAATTACGGCATTTATTTCTACTTTTGTGGGAGCAAGTGGGCCTCTGGTGGCAAGTTATTTACACATTAATCATTACGATAAGCTTAAATTTACCGCGACTTTTTCAAGTATTATGACCTTGCAGCATAGCTTAAAAGCCGTTGTTTATGCGGGGCTGGGTTTTAGCTTTTGGCAATGGTTGCCGTTAACACTGGCGATGATTTTAAGCGGAGCCATTGGCACTTGGTTAGGGATTCGTTTACTTAAGCGGCTCTCGGTGGCACGTTTTAGGGTTATTTTTAAAGTGATTTTAACTCTGCTTGCCATGCAGCTTGCATGGCAAGGGGTGAGTGTAATGCTTACTTAATAGCGGCTTTTATTGGTTTGTCTCCATCAAATAACTCAAAAATACGATTGCTATTAAATGAGTTTGTAGCAACGTGAAGCAATGCGTTGGCTACATTTTCGCGGCTAATTTTAGCCTTTGACTGATCGCTAGGACGCTCTGTTGTTACTTCCAAAGAGGCACTTTCGTCGGTTAATGTTCCTGGGCGGACAATTGTATAATTGAGTCCACTGTGAATTAAATGCTCATCGGCCATATGTTTTGCTACAAGATAAGGCTTTAAGTCACTATCTATCGCATCAGGATCGTCTGCACCAATAGAGCTGACCATAATAAAGTGTTTTACACCGTGCTCTTTAGAATAAGTTGCTGCTTTTGTCGCTGCCCACAAATCAATAAGTACGGTTTTATCTGTGCCTGTACTTCCACCTGAACCTGCTGCAAAGATAACTTGGTCGCAGCCATTAATGGCACTTGAAAAGTCACCTTCTAAATCCTGTTCAACAATACTTAAAAATGGGCTATCTAAATCACGCAGTTTGCTTTTGTCTCTTACAAGTGCAACAACATTTTGCTCATTTTCTAAAAGTAGTTTGGTAGCCATTTTACCAATTTGACCACTTGCGCCAATAATTAAAGTCTTACTCATAATTAATTCCTTCTCAATATAGTGTAAAGATTATTCGTACAAACAGACCTTGGGGTAGGAAATTATTTTTAAAGAGTAAATGGGATTTAAACGAGCTTATTTAAAAAAAACATATTAGTTAAAAGTTATTACTTAACTGAGTATTAAAATTAGCTATTTTTTAAGGCGTTTTTTAGAACTTTTTACTCGATCATTATACTTACTTCGGTTACAAAGCTACGGTGGTATAAGCCAATACGTACACTGCGTTCTTGGTAATTACAGTAAAGGGCTTTGTAGGTCTTATTACCTTTAAATTTTATTGCGAATAAGGTCACGAACAATAAAGCGGCCTGGGTGAATAGCTTGGCTTACGCGTTCGCTTAGTGGGCGAGGTTCATTGTTTAAACTACTAATTAGGTGCTCGGCAGATAGCGGTGCACTGCATAATGCTCGCGCGCCAAAGCCGGTAAAAATATGCAGGCCCTGTTGTGGTTTTTTTAATGCTTGGTATTGATAGCGCTTACCCAAACGTAAATTAGCAAATGCATGTGTATAGTCAGTTTGCTCCACCCATTCACCGGCCATAGGTAAGTGATCAATAAAACTACAGCGAACAGCGGCTTTAGCAGAGCTAATATCGCCTAAGCTGGTGGCAAATTCAGTGTTGTTATAAAAGCTCAGCAGTTGCTCGCGGTTAGTGTGGTTGTCTTGCTCGGTCACTTCACGGCTTTTACTGTTTTTTTCAAAGGTGGCGCCCATACAATGGTGATCTAAATAAGCGGGGGTGAAATACCCCTTATGACACAACACGGTTTTTAGCTTACGTGATTGCGTGCTTGCTTGAACATGTGACACCTGTCCGCGTACGCCAACAATAGGGAGCGTTTTAGTTTGCGCAAATGCATCGCTGTGTTCACCGGCGCAAATAATCACATCGCTAAAAGGGCCAAATGTTTGTTTTTGCGTGGTTAAGTACCAGCCATCGGGTTGTTTGTTAAGTTGCTCAATGTGGCAATTAAATAGGCTCTCAAACTCATTTAATTGCTGTGCGGCATCTAACATAGCACTGACTAACTGCGGGGGATTAACCCAGCCGCCTTGTTCAAAAAACACCCCTGAGTAACCTGTTTTAACCCCAGCAATAGCATCACCCTCATCAGCAGTCACATTTCGCATAAGCTGCTCTGGCCACAGTTGTTTATCAGAGAGATTTTGATGACGCTCTGCCAATGGTTTTTTTACTGCATGTTGCAGCACACCACACCACTGGTGATCAAACAAAAAGCCATTGTTGAGTAATTGATTGTAAAGCCGCTTTGCGTATAAAAAACTATGGGCAAATAGTTCACTGTGTGGCGAATTTTTTGCTTGTAAATGCGGATATATCGCCCCTTGTACATTGTGAGATGCCCCCATGGCCGGTTGTTTATCTTGGCAAAATAAGTGGCTTGGTATACCGCGTTTCGCAAGGCTATAAAGAATACAACTGCTGGCTATACCACCGCCAATAACAGCCACATTGGTAAGGGGAGAGAAGTGATGCTCAAAATAGGCGGGGGCCGATTGTTTTGAATTAGCCTGAGCGAGTGTGCCAACTAGCATCTCTCGTTTTCGGCCAAAGCCTTTAGCTTTTTGCATGCTAAAGCCCGCTTCAATTAAACCACGGCGAACAAAGCCCGCAGCGGTAAACGTGGCTAATGTCGCGTTGCATCTGGAAATATCAACCATGGCGTTAAATACACTTTGCTGCCACATGTCGGGGTTTTTACTCGGTGCAAAACCATCTAAAAACCATGCGTCAACGAGTCCACTTTGTGGGTAGCTCATGCTATTAATACATTCCAGCACATCACCAAAGTAGAGGTCGAGCACCACAAGGCCATTGGCAAATTCAAGGCGATGACAACCGGTTAAATTAATCGGGTAGTGGGAGACGAGTTGGGCGCTTAAATGACTTAAACTAGGCCAAGCTTGCAAGGCTTGTTTTAAATCATTTACGCTAAGTGGATATTTTTCAAAAGAAATAAAATGCAGTCGTTGCACGTTATTAGACTGTTGACTTTGAACTTGTGGGCATTGCAGGTGGTCATAAAACTGCTGCCATGCATTTAAAAAATTAAGCCCTGTACCAAAACCGGTTTCGGCTATAACAAAGTGCTCACGGTCATGATTTTGTAACCGTGACTCTATATTGTTTTGTCGATAAAACACATAATGAGATTCAGCGAGGCCGTCGTCATTAGAAAAATAAACATCATCAAAGTCATTAGCAACCGGTGTCCCTAAATCATTAAAGTGTATGTGGGCGTTTTTTATCATGACCAATTCAATTTTATAGATAATTTTTTAATTATTTTACGTGTTTTCTTTGAAATAGTCTGGCGTTATTTATAAGCTGTAGGTTCAGAGTACAAGTGTACGCTAGAAAGCTGACCACTTAGGTGATTAAATTCGCGTAAAATAGAACACAATTAAGTATTAAGCTAAGGGAATTACCCATGAGAAGAGCCGTAATAACAGGCATCGGTGTTGTATCAAGCATCGGCAATAATAAAGAAGAAGTATTAGAGTCACTAAGAGCGGGTAAAAGCGGTATTGCTTTTAACCAAGAATTTGCTGATTACAAATTGCGCAGCAATGTATCAGGTAAAATTGATATTGATGTTAAAGAGCATGTTGACCGCAAAGCAATGCGCTTTATGGGTGATGCAGCGGCTTATTCTTATATTTCAATGGCACAAGCGATTGAAGATGCGGGCCTTAGCGACGAACAAGTATCAAACGAGCGCACTGGTTTATTAGTGGGTTCTGGCGGCGGTTCATCAAAGTGGCAAGTAGAAGCGGCCGATATCCTTCGCGAAAAAGGCGTTAAGCGCGTTGGCCCTTACATGGTGCCACGTACTATGGCGAGCACCACCTCGGCTTGTTTAGCAACGCCATTTAAAATTAAAGGCGTTAACTATTCAATTAGCTCTGCGTGTGCAACCTCTGCGCATTGTATTGGCCATGCCGTTGAGCAAATTCAACTAGGCAAGCAAGACGTTATTTTTGCAGGTGGTGGTGAAGAACTTCACTGGACGCTAGCGATGGAATTTGACGCTATGGGCGCGCTTTCGACTAAATATAACGACACACCTGAAAAAGCATCACGTACATACGATGCTAACCGTGATGGTTTTGTGATTTCAGCCGGTGGCGGTATTGTGGTTGTTGAAGAGCTAGAACACGCACTTGCACGTGGCGCGCACATTTATGCTGAAATTACCGGTTACGGCGCAACCTCAGATGGTTACGACATGGTTGCACCATCGGGTGAGGGCGCAGTACGTTGTATGCGCCAAGCAATGCAAAACGTTGAGAGCATTGATTACTTGAATACCCATGGTACGTCAACACCCGTAGGCGATGTGAAAGAGCTGGGCGCTATTCAAGAAGTATTTGGTGGTAACTCGCCAATGATCAGCGCAACTAAAGCAATGACAGGCCATGCACTGGGTGCGGCAGGTGTACACGAAGCCATCTTTTCATTGCTAATGCTTGAGCATGGTTTTGTTGCGCCATCTATCAATATTGATGAGCTTGATGAGCAAGCAGCGGGCTTGAACATTGTAACTGAAGCCAAAGACGTTGAACTAAATACGGTTATGTCTAACAGTTTTGGTTTTGGCGGCACCAATGCCACATTAGTAATGAGCAAATACAAAGGCTAAGTAAACCTTTAACTATTTTAAAGCCGAGCAAAATGCTCGGCTTTTTCGTTTGTGCAAATAGGCGGTTGTTCGTTACAATAGAGCCTCATTTTGCCAAACGGATTCACAATGAAAATTCTTGCCGATCAAAATATGCCTTTAGTTGAGCAATTCTTTAAAGATATGGGTGAGGTTGAACGATTTGATGGCAGGCAATTAACTCCAGAACAACTCATTGATGTTGATGTATTACTCACTCGTTCAGTCACGCAGGTCAATAGTGAATTATTAGCACAGGCTAATAAGCTAAGCTTTGTAGGTACAGCCACTATTGGTGTGGATCATATTGATACCGATTTGCTCAACGCAAAAAATATTGCTTTTACCAGTGCACCAGGCTGCAATGCGATTGCGGTTGCTGAATATGTGATCAGTAGTTTATTTGCATTAAGTCAAGAAAACGCCAGCCCATTAAGCGGAAAAACAATTGGTATTGTGGGTGTGGGTAATATTGGTAGTTGCCTCGCGCACAAGCTAAAAGCACTTAACGTTAATTTACTATTGTGCGACCCAATAAAGCATGAGCAAGGGCTATTACCCGAGCACGTTGAGCTTGATGAGCTATTAGCGCAGTCAGATATAGTCACGTTTCATGTGCCGTTAGTAAAAACAGGTACGCATAAAACACTGCACATGCTTGATAAAAAGCGCTTAACTACGCTTAAACCTGGGCTTACTTTAATTAACGCCAGCAGAGGTGATGTGATTGATAATCAAGCATTACTTGAGGTGATGGAAGCCGGCGCTGAGCTCGATTTAGTGTTGGATGTGTGGGAAAACGAACCTAACATTTTAACCGAGTTACTTGAGCATGTTCGCTATGCCAGTGTGCACATTGCCGGACATACTCTTGAGGGTAAAGCTCGGGGTACACAAATGTTGTATCAAAGCTTGTGTGAGCTAAAAGGGGTTAACGCAATAAAATCGCTTGATGATTTTTTACCGCCTCCTGCAATTAAAAAAGTCGCCCTAGGAAGTAGTTTTAGCGAAACAGATATAGCCCGTTTAGTGCACTTAGTTTATGACGTACGCCGTGATGATGGCATTTTACTGCGTCACTTGGCCGATGAAGGCTTTGACAGTTTACGAAAAAATTATCCAACCCGACGTGAATTTAGCACCGTGGTGGTTGAAGGTGATAGCACCGAGCTTGCTGCACTTGCGCAGCTTGGTTTTACTACAGCAAACTAATTTAATTAGCACGGTTGTTTTAATCGTGCTTACAGAGGATGAAATATGTCGCAAAAATATAACGTTGCCGTACTCGGCGCTACAGGCCTTGTAGGTCGTCAAATCATTGAAACTTTGGAAGATCGTAAATTTCCGGTCGATCAGCTGTTTTTATTAGCAAGCAGCCGCAGTGCTGGCGAAGATATAAAGTTTCGTGGTGAGACCATAGAAGTACGTGATGTTGAAGGCTTTGACTTTAGCCAAGCGCATATCGGTTTATTTTCTGCTGGTGGCAGTGTATCTGAAAAATATGCCCCTATTGCCGCAGACGCTGGCTGTATCGTTATTGATAACACATCGCACTTTAGAAATGACTTTGAAGTGCCGCTCATTGTGCCAGAAGTAAATGCATCGAGTTTAGCCGATTTTAGAAATCGTAATATTATTGCCAACCCTAATTGTTCAACCATTCAAATGATGCTTGCGCTTAAGCCTATTTATGATGCATACGGCATTGATCGTATTAACGTTTCAACTTACCAAGCGGTGTCGGGAGCGGGTAAAGAGGCAGTTGATGAACTGGCTAAACAAACTGCAAATTTAATGAATGCACGCCCAATGGAAAACGAAATATTTCCTAAGCAAATTGCGTTTAATGTAATACCGCAAATCGATAGCTTTGAAGATAACGGCTATACGCGCGAAGAAATGAAAATGGTAAACGAAACGCATAAAATTTTAGGCGATACAACCATTGCGGTAAACCCGACTTGTGTTCGCGTCCCTGTATTTTTTGGTCATTCTGAGTCAATTAATATTGAAACGCGTATGCCTTATGATTTTGAGCATGTAAAGCAACTCTTGAGTGATGCGCCAGGTGTTGAGCTAATTGATGATGCTGGCGACTACCCAACGGCTGTGTCGGATGCCAGTGGTAATGATACTGTTTATATCGGCCGTTTACGTGCTGATATTTCACACCCACATGGATTAAATATGTGGGTAGTAAGTGATAATACCCGTAAAGGGGCTGCAACCAATAGTGTACAAATAGCAGAAGAACTGATTGCTAATTATATGTAATTAGCCTGAAAATAGTGATAATTTCAATAAACGGCAAACCACAGTGGTTTGCCGTTTTTTTATGCTTTAACCGCCATTTTTTTGCCACTTATTAACTGAGAGAGTGTAAACATCTTGATAAACAACATAAAAACATTTTTATCATGATGTTTAAGGTATTTATTTTCAATGTGTTGCGATGGATATTATGGCTTAACTGGTTTATAGTTTGTAACTGGAATAGAGCTTGCAATAAAAATAGATTGTAATAAAAATGTGCGTTGGCCACGTGGCTAACAACGGCAAGAATAATCAATGTTTAAGCGCCAATTTTAAAGCGCTGCGTTAACATTTAAACATTAAAGGATCAGCATGCGCGGTTTCGTTTCACTTATTATATTAGCGTCTGCACTGATGGTAACGACTGTTTACTCTCAAGACAGTACCCAATTAAGAGGGCCTAAAGGCGCAGATTACGGCGCGCAGGGTCGCTCTATTGGGCCAATAAAACCAACCGATACACTTTGGCGTATTGCCGTTAAAGTTCGCCCAGATAACTCAGTCAGCATTTATCAAGTTATGCAGGCCTTGTATAACAAAAACCCCAACTCATTTTTAGAACAAAACTTAAATCACATGCAAAGTGGTTCGTATTTAAAAATACCTACTTTGGCAGAAATTAGACGAGTAAACCCGCAATTAGCTAAGCAACGTTCTGAGCAAGACGATGAACTGTGGGAAAAAAAGAAAAATGGCACACTCACTCAAGCAGAGATCAATTCAGCACAAACACAAGTAACCCAAGCCCGCAAAGCAGACGTTGATGAAGCCAAAAAAGAATTACAACAAGAATTAAAAGCGATTAAAACAGATCAAGGTAATAAATTAGTTGAGCTTCAGCAGCAGTTTAAAAGTTCGGTTAGTAACGTAGAAGAGATTTTAGTTGAAAACAACAACCTTAAAAAACAGCTGACAGGTATTTCAAACGAGTTAGAAAACGTTCGTTTACAACTAGGCCAAGATAGTGAAATTCAACAACAGTTAAAAGAATTAATCGTTAAGCAAAACGAGATCATTGCACAGCAAAAATTAAAAGATGCAGAGCAAGAGAATGAATTTAGCTTTGCTGCATTACTCTCGAATCCTTTGGTACTCATTTTATTAATGACCATTCCAGCGTTGTTGATTATTTTTGCTGTAGTTATGTGGCTGCGTAAGCGTGGTAATAACCAAGAGCCTGAGAGTAACGATGATGAATTTATACCACAAGCGCCTGCTTATACTGACTCTTTAGATGAAATGCCAGAACCCACGCTTGACGAAGCGCCTGCTCCCGATCCACTTGATGATTTAAGTGTGCAGTTAGATGAGAGCATGGATGACGTATTACTTGATGATGATGTGGAGTTTAATGATGATCTCGATGATGACAGTTTATTAGATCAAGATGAGTTAGAAAGCTTACTTAATGATGATGTTGTTTTTGAAGATGAAAATACTGAGGGCGATGAACTTGATGTTTTCATGCAACAAGATTTTGATAGCCCTGATGAAGATGACACGGGCGATACAATTAATCTTGACGAATCGGATGATATTTTAAGTGCGGATGATTTAGATAGCCTGTTTGATGAAGAAGATGACGATTCATTACCAGATGAACCCCAAGGTGAATCGAATGATGATATGGCTGCACTCAGTGAAGAGCTCGCCGAAGAGGGCGAAGACTTCGACATTGATGATTTACTCGATGAAAATAATGAGCAGGCAACTGACACATCAGCAGACGATGACGAATTTGATATTGACGATTTACTCGATGCAGAGCAACCCGCTACTGCACAGAGTGAAGAAACCGATATTGACAGCTTAGTTGATGAAGATGACGAATTTGATATTGACGATTTACTCGATGCAGAGCAACCCGCTACTGCACAGAGTGAAGAAACTAATATTGACAGCTTAGTTGAAGAAGATGACGAGATTGACATTGATGACTTGCTTGATGCAGAGCAACCCGCTGCTGCAGAGAGTGAAGACGCGGATATTGACAGCTTAGTTGATGAAGATGACGAGATTGACATTGATGACTTGCTTGATGCAGAGCAACCCGCTGCTGCAGAGAGTGAAGAAACTGATATTGACAGCTTAGTTGATGAAGATGACGAGATTGACATTGATGACTTGCTTGATGCAGAGCAACCCGCTGCTGCAGAGAGTGAAGACGCGGATATTGACAGCTTAGTAGATGAAGATGACGAAGTTAATATTGACGATTTACTTGATGCAGAACAATCGGCTACTGAAGCTCAAAGTAAAGAGCCAGACATCGACAGCCTAGTTGATGAAGACGAAGTAGATATTGACGATGTACTGGATGCGGAGCAACCTGAAAGTGATGTTCATGATTCTGAAATAGATCATGCATTGGCGGACTCAATTGAAGATTTAACTGACGCGCAAGAAGAGTTAAATAGTGAAGATGTAGAATCTATCGCTTCATCTTTTGCTGAGCCAGAAGTTGAAGCTGAGCCGGAGCTTGAAGTAGAACCAGAGCTTGAAGCTGAACCTGAACCTGAACTTGAAGTAGAGCCTGAGCTTGAAGCAGCAGAGCCAGAACTTGAAGCTGAACCTGAACTTGAAGTAGAGCCTGAACTTGAAGTAGAGCCTGAGCTTGAAGCAGCAGAGCCAGAACTTGAAGCTGAACCTGAACTTGAAGTAGAGCCTGAACTTGAAGTAGAACCTGAACTTGAAGTAGAACCAGAGCTTGAAGCAGAGCTTGAAGCAGAGCCAGAACTTGAAGTAGAGCCTGAGCTTGAAGCAGAGCCTGAACTTGAAGTAGAACCAGAGCTTGAAGCAGAGCCTGAACTTGAAGCAGAACCAGAGCTTGAAGTTGAGCCGAAGCTTCAAGCAGAACTTGAACCTGAGCCTGAGTTTGACGTTGGATCTGAAGGTGATTTCACCGATACATCTTCTACATTACTCGATCAAGAGGATGCCTTAGATGAATTTAACGATGAAAACCTTGAAAGTATTGATGATCTGTTAAGTGAGTTAGAACAACCTACCGACGACTATGTAGAGACACCAGATTGGTCAGTTGATGGTGTAGATGATGAACTTAAAGCAGAATCTGAACTTGAAGTAGAAGCTGAGCCAGAAATTGAAGCAGAGCCAGAACTTGAAGCAGAGTCTGAACTTGAAGTTGAGCCAGAACTTGAAGCAGAGCCTGAACTTGAAGCAGAGCCTGAACTTGAAGTAGAACCTGAGCTTGAAGCAGAGCCTGAACTTGAAGCAGAGCCTGAGCTTGAAGCAGAGCCTGAACCTGAAGTAGAGCCTGAACTTAAAGCAGAGCCTGAGCTTGAAGCAGAGCCTGAACTTGAAGCAGAGCCTGAACTTGAAGCAGAGCCTGAGCTTGAAGTAGAGCCTGAACTTGAAGTAGAACCAGAGCTTGAAGCAGAACCAGAGCTTGAAGTTGAGCCAGAACTTGAAGCAGAACCTGAACTTGAAGCAGAGCCAGAACTTGAAGCAGAGCCTGAACTTGAAGCAGAGCCAGAACTTGAAGCAGAGCCTGAGCTTGAAGCAGAGCCTGAGCTTGAAGCAGAGCCTGAGCTTGAAGCAGAGCCTGAGCTTGAAGTAGAGCCTGAACTTGAAGTTGAGCCTGAGCTTGAAGCAGAGCCTGAGTTTGAAGCAGAACCAGAGCTTGAACAAGATCCTGAGTTTGACGTTGAATCAGAAGATGACTTTACCGATACGTCTTCAACCTTACTCGACCCAGAAGATGCGCTCGACGAGTACGACGGTGAAAACTTTAAAAGCGTTGATGATCTTTTAAGTGAACTTGAGCAAACAAGCGATGAAGATGAGCACGTTCCTGATTGGTCACTCGACGATTTAAACGATGAGCTTGATGAAGATGAAATTGATTTAGGTGATGATCCGCTTGCTGGTGATATCCAAAACAATGATTTATCGACAGATGACGATGAGCTATACGAGCCAGAAATAGTTACACCGAGTGAAGAGCTTGAAGAATATCCTGAGTTAGAGCTTGATGATGAGTTGCCTTTATCTGATGAAGAGCATCAATCACTAACACCAGAAGAGCTACAAGGTGATAATTTAGACGGTGATGCAACGGGTATGTCACCAAGTCAAGCAGAGCAAGATCTCGCTAATGCACTATCCGCAGGTAATGATCTCGATAGCTTAGAAGACGATTTTGATGATGAATTTTTACTAGACAATGAGTTTTCAGAGTCAAACACTGCGCAAGGTCTAGATAATGAAGTTTCAGAGCCTGAAAAGCTGACTGAACAAATTATAGATGAGCAAAGCGTTAGCACAGACGATGAGTTTGATGATGAACAACTTGATGCTTTAGGTGAATCATCAGAGTTTACTGACGAGCAAACGAACGCTGACCGTGAAGCTGATTTAACGCAAAGCCCAGTATCGCCAGAATCAGACATGATTTCAGATGATGAGCTTGACGATGAGTTCATGGCTGATTTAACACAAACTGATTTTGATGCCTTGCTTAATGAACTGGCAGAACCTGAAAATGTTGATTTAAGTGACAGCAGTGAGTTTGATGTTGATTTTAATAGCTTACTAAGTGAAGACTTAGCTGACGAAAGCGCATCCTCGTTGCAAGAGCCTATTGAGCAACCTGAGGTTACTGAGCCATTAGCGCAGGATGACTTTGTTGATATTGATGCATTGTTAGAGCAAAGCGATGAAGCTGATTTAGATCACGAACCTTACACAGACGTCGATATGGATGTTGGTTTAGGTGAGTATGATTCACTTCTGGCTGGTGATAACCCTATGGATGTTGATACCCAAAGCGGGGGTTACTCAGCTAAGCTTGATCTTGCACATGCCTATATTGAGATTGATGATGCAGATTCAGCAGTTAAAATCCTGGATGAGATCATTAATAATGGCCCGGATGATGTGCAAGAAGAAGCGCAAAGCTTAAAGGCTAAACTTAAAAATTAATAACCAAGCTCCTGTAAGGTATGGTTGATATGAAAACCCGTTATTAGTGATGCTAATAGCGGGTTTTTTGTATTGCATAGTTAGGAACCTTAGTTCGCTGCTTTTATTGGGACGCCATATAGCATAAAATGCAGCGTCGATTAGCACAGTAGGTAAAGCAGTAATTATGCGAGTAGCACTTGGAGTAGAATACAATGGCGCACGTTACAGTGGTTGGCAGCGTCAATCACACGTAAATAGTGTACAACAAGAAGTAGAAAAAGCGTTGTCGCGCATTTGTAATCATCCAGTTGAAATTGTATGTGCAGGGCGTACCGATGCCGGTGTACATGGCACTGGACAAGTAGTGCATTTTGATACACATGCTGAGCGTGAAATGGTGGCCTTTACATTAGGTATGAACACCTTATTACCCAAAGATATTGCTATTCGTTTTGCACAACCTGTGGCGGAAGACTTTCATGCCCGCTTTAGTGCAACTGCTCGTCGTTATCGTTATGTTATTTACAATTATGCGTTTCGTGGTGCGGTATTAAATGAAGGTGTTACACATTTTCATCACCCACTAGATGAAGTGAAAATGCAGCAGGCGTGTCAATATTTACTAGGTGAGCATGACTTTACCTCGTTTAGAGCGCTGCACTGCCAAGCTAATACGGCAACGCGAACGATTCATCATTTATCGGTACAGCGCCAAGGTGCTTATGTCATTATTGATATTAAAGCCAATGCGTTTTTACACCATATGGTACGTAATATTACGGGTTGTTTAATGGATATTGGCTTACACAAACATGAACCAATTTGGTTAAAAGAGTTGCTAGATGTTAAAGAGCGAGCTAAAGCGAGCGCTACAGCAAAAGCAGCAGGTTTATATTTAGTGGATGTTGATTATCCAGATCATTTTAATATCCCTAGAACGCCGCTAGGACCATTGTTTTTAGCCGACAGTGATATTTGATAAGTAACGAGATGTGTATATTTTGAGGCTAAATTTATACGCTGTTATTCGTATTGCTAACTACTAAGACCAGTTTTTTATACCGTGACAGCGTAATTCATGTTTTAATTGGAAAAATTTGTTTGCATGGTTAACATGTAGACTCGCGACACAGAACAGCATTAAGAGAGTTGCAAATGAGTTGGCTAGAAAAAATCTTACCAAAAACGACTAAATCTTCAGGTCGTAAAGAAATTCCAGAAGGTGTATGGGCTAAATGTACGTCATGTGATTCAATTTTATATAAAGCAGAATTAGAAAAATCACTGAACGTATGCCCTAAATGCGATCATCATATGCGTGTTAGTGGTCGTAAACGTCTTGAACAGTTTTTAGATGAAGGCGATCGTCACGAGTTAGGTGCCCAACACGAACCTAAAGATGTGCTTAAATTTAGAGACTCAAAAAAATACTCAGATCGTATCAATGCAGCTCAAAAGTCAAGCGGTGAAAAAGACGCGCTTGTCGCAATGAAAGGGAACCTAAAAGGCATTCCGGTTGCTGCTGTTGCATTTGAATTCTCATTTATGGGTGGCTCAATGGCATCGGTAGTGGGGGCTCGTTTTGTTGACGCGGTTGACCAATGTTTAGAGCATAATATGCCGCTGATTTGTTTTTCTGCATCGGGCGGTGCTCGTATGCAAGAAGCCCTTATGTCACTTATGCAAATGGCTAAAACCAGTGCGGCACTGGCTAAAATGACTGAAAAAGGCCTACCGTTTATTTCTGTAATGACAGATCCAACAATGGGTGGTGTATCAGCATCATTGGCAATGCTTGGTGATATTAATGTTGCAGAGCCTAAAGCTTTGATTGGTTTTGCCGGTCCGCGTGTTATTGAACAAACTGTTCGCGAAACGCTACCAGAGGGTTTCCAACGCAGTGAATTCTTGTTAGAACATGGCGCAATCGACATGATTATAGACCGTCGAGAAATGCGCGATACGCTAGCACGTATCTTAGCAAAATTTATGAACTTGCCTTCTACGGAACAAGAGCATAGAGTAGCGTAAATTTCAGCTTTACTGATTACATGCTATGACAAAAACAATTCCTAGCCAATCATCAAGCCTTGATGATTGGCTTTGTTATTTAGAGAGTGTTCACCCTGCTAATATAGAAATGGGTTTAGAACGCGTTGCTCGTGTTGCTAACAACATTGGGCTTTTAACCTCCTCAAGTAAAATCATTCTTATTGCAGGCACCAATGGCAAAGGCACAACCGCACGTTGTTTAGAGTCACTGTTATTAGCCCAAGGTTATCGTGTTGGTACTTATGCTTCTCCGCATTTAATTCGTTACAATGAGCGCGTACGCGTTAATGGCGCAGAGCTTGACGATCAATACCATGTCGATGCGTTTAATTTATTAGAACAAGGTCGTGGTGACACCCCACTGACATATTTTGAATATGGCACCTTAGGCGCGTTAGCAATATTCAAGCGTTTAGAGGTTGATTACGTGCTGTTAGAGGTAGGTTTAGGCGGGCGTTTTGACGCGACCAATATTGTTACCCCCTATGCCAGCATCATCACCACCATCGACTTAGATCATAAAGAATACTTAGGTGACACGCGTGAATTAGTTGCTTATGATAAAGCGGGTATTTTTCGAGAGAGTACTCCTGCAATTATTGGGGACTTAAATATTCCACATACAATGACCGATTATGGTAAAGAAATTAACGCTAATATGGTGTTATCTGGCAGCGACTTTATTTTTAAAGAGCGCGCGCAGAGTTTTAGTTGGCAATTTAAAGAGCATAATCTTGAGTTACCTAAACCAGCAATCCCATGCCAAAATGTAGCCACGGCATTAACCGCTCTATCGGTATTAAACTTATTACCGAGCGATGAGGTGATTACTCAGTGTTTAGCGAGCTTAGTCGTTGAGGGACGTTTTCAACAACTAAATGCAGAGCCATTAGTGTATACCGATGTAGCACATAATCCTGAATCAGCTCGCTATTTAGCGACTAAATTAGCAAGCTATAAAGATAAAGGCTTTAAAATTCATGCATTAGCCGCTATGCTTGCTGATAAAGATAAGGTCGGTGTGCTTAAAGAAGTTAGTGATGTAGTAGATGAATGGTCGTTTGCGAGCTTAGAGGGCCCACGCGGCGATAGCGCTGCTAATTTACATCAGGCACTTCTAAGCATTCCTAATAGTTATTTTAAACAGGGTTATAATAGCGTAGAGGCAGCATTGGATGCTATCTTGCCAAACCAGCCAAGTAACACACTATTAATTGTATTTGGTTCATTTTTTACCGTGGCTGGCGCTATTCATTACTTTAAAAAATAGAGAGGATGTCGGTGAACTCAGGTTTTATTAATCGCTTAGTCGGAACAAGTATTGTGGTGATCGCAGCAATTGTGTTTATTCCCAATATACTCGATGGTGAAAAAGTGCACTATAAAGAAGGCTTTAAAGCGATTCCAGAACGCTCTGAGTTCAAGACCATTGATTTACAAGAATCAATCGATCAAAAAGTGGCAAATACACAGCCTTTAAAAGAGGATGAAGTTGAAGATATTCAGCCTGATGATGCCGCATTTGAACAGCAAAACAGTGCTGCTCAAACAGACATTACCGACCAGCCTGCAATGGTTGAAGCGGTAATACCTGATACAAACCAAAGCAGTACGGCTGCAATTCAAGAACCTACGCGCCCAGCT
Source organism: Pseudoalteromonas sp. SD03 (assembly GCF_040937955.1). Classification (NCBI taxonomy): domain Bacteria; kingdom Pseudomonadati; phylum Pseudomonadota; class Gammaproteobacteria; order Alteromonadales; family Pseudoalteromonadaceae; genus Pseudoalteromonas; species Pseudoalteromonas sp. SD03. The sequence goes on along the minus strand of NZ_CP162514.1, from coordinate 2,437,192 downwards.
AACGAAAACTTAACTAGCATGGCGTATGTTATTCAGTTAGGTAGTTTTTCACATGCAGCCAATGTAAAAGCGTTGCAAGCTAAGCTCAAGGCTAAAGGTTTTAAAACTTTTACTAAACCAGTTAAAACGCCAAATGGGACGTTAACGAAAGTTTTTGTCGGACCATCACTGAATAAACAAGAACTGCAATCTCAACTTCCTGCACTTAAAGAGTTAACCAAACTCAACGGTAAAGTCACCCAATTTGAAGTGACCAAATAAATTCAATAAAAGGAAGTGTGTTTATCGCGAGATATTACACACTTACCTCGTCTTATTTTATACGTTTAAATAGACCTTTATTGCATTTTTAGCTCGCTACCTTTACTTATCAATGCCCACACAAAAATAGCAAAATAGATGCGCTATAAACAAAATGTTTGTTGTTTTTATAACGGTGAGACTGCGCTATTTTTAATCTAAAAATGGTGCGTGTTTACTCACCTGTAATCTCACGCTTAAACTTGCATCACAAGGAGGTTTAGGTATAGAATGCGCCCAAAATTAGCGACTAATTGGTTCTTATGATCTGGGTTGATTACGCCATTCTTGGCATTATTGCACTCTCTACCATCATCGGTTTAATACGCGGCTTTGTTAAAGAAGCTATGTCATTAGCGGTATGGGCAGGGGCTTTCATCATCTCCAGCTTATTTTATCAATATTTAGCTTCCTTCCTAACATCCATTTCTGAACCCCTTTTAAGAAATGCGGCGGCCATTGCCATATTATTCTTTGCGACGCTATTGTTAGGCGGTTTACTAAACTATATTTTAGGTGAGCTTGTACAGCGAACCGGATTATCCGGCACAGACCGTGTTTTTGGTGTGGTGTTTGGTGCTCTTCGAGGCGTGTTGGTCGTGAGCGCGTTACTCTTCTTTCTTGATGCTTTTACTGGTGCGCCAAGTACGCACTGGTGGGGCAACTCTATTTTGATTCCAGAATTTGGCTTTGTAGTTGAATGGTTCTTTTCGTACCTAGAAAACAACTCGAGCTTTTTAAATTCAGTAAACCGTTAATCGGCGAGGATAAATTACATGTGTGGTATCGTTGGAATAGTCGGAACATCGCCAGTTAATCAGGCGATTTATGATGGCTTAACCGTTTTGCAACACCGTGGCCAAGATGCTGCGGGTATCATAACTATTGAGAACAATACATTTAGCTTGCGCAAAGCAAATGGCCTAGTGAAAGATGTATTTCACACTCGTCATATGAAACGTTTGCAAGGCAATATTGGCATTGGCCATGTGCGTTACCCAACAGCGGGTTCTTCAAGTTCGTCAGAGGCTCAGCCGTTTTATGTAAACTCTCCATTTGGTATAGCGCTTGCGCATAATGGTAACTTAACCAATGCCGAGTCGTTAAAAGAGCAGTTATTTTCAGAGGCACGTCGCCATGTTAATACGACCTCTGATTCTGAAATTTTACTTAACATCATGGCGCATGAGCTAAGTAAATCAGACAAACTAAAATTAGACCCTGAAGATATTTTTACCGCGGTTACTGAAGTTAACAATAAAGTAAGTGGCGGTTATGCCACTATCGCCATGATTATCGGTCATGGTATTGTGGCGTTTCGCGATCCAAACGGTATTCGTCCATTGGTGTTTGGTAAACGTGAATCAGCAAACGGTACTGAATACATGTTTGCCTCAGAAAGCGTAGCATTAAAGCCTGACGGTTTTGAATTTGTTCGTGACGTTGCCCCAGGCGAAGCTATTTATGTCACTGAAAATGGAGAGTTTCACTCTTTAAGCTGTGCAGATAAAGTGTCTTACTCACCGTGTATTTTTGAATTTGTTTATTTTGCACGACCGGATTCAACCATTGACCGCATGTCAGTGTATGCAGCGCGTGTAAATATGGGGACTAAGTTAGGTGAAAAAGTAGCGCGTGAATGGGCAGACAAAGACATTGATGTGGTTATTCCTATTCCTGAAACCTCGTGTGATATTGCATTAGAAATGGCACGCGTGCTTGACTTACCGTATCGCCAAGGCTTTGTTAAAAATCGTTATATTGGTCGTACGTTTATTATGCCTGGCCAAGAGCTTCGTAAAAAATCAGTTCGCCAAAAACTCAATGCGATTGACCGTGAGTTTAAAGGTAAAAATGTCCTACTTGTTGATGACTCAATTGTACGTGGTACCACCTCAGCACAAATTGTAGAGATGGCACGCGAGTCAGGCGCTAAAAATGTTTACTTTGCATCAGCAGCACCTGAAATACGCTTTCCAAATGTATACGGTATAGATATGCCATCTGCGGCAGAACTTATTGCACACGGCCGTGAAGTAGAAGATATTAACCAAAGCATTAGCTCTGATGGTTTAATCTTCCAATCGTTAAGCGATTTAATTGCTGCCGTTAGCCAAGAAAACCCAGAGATCACTAAGTTTGAAACATCAGTGTTTGACGGACAATACATTACTGGCGACATTGATCAAGATTACTTAAACCGTATAGATAAGCTGCGCAACGATTCAGCTAAAAGCATCCGTGAAAATGCAATGTCATCTGGTTTAGAAATACATAATCAAGATGAAAACGAATCTGATTAATAATGTAATATTAGCCTGATAGTATTTTAAGGCTAATAAAAAAAGGAGCTTAACAGCTCCTTTTTTGCGTCTATAGAAAAGGAATATTTAAGTAAACATGGGGCTGATAATACCGTTGGTCCATAGCATAGCGGTAAGTGCTAATATAATAACCAGTAAAATTAACCCGCATGTAACAACAGAGCTTGCATAAATAAAGCCGCGCTCTTGCGGAATGTGCATCAAAATTGGCACGCCGGTGTACAGTAAATAAACTGAGTAGGCGAGTGCAACTAATCCAACACACACCACAAACCACAGCTCAGGCCAAAAAGCTGCCAATGCCGACATAAACACCGGTGTAGCGGTATAAGCTGCCAGCTCAATTGTTTGGGTAAAAGTCGGTTTAGCACCAAAAGTAACCGCCATCCAATGGGCTAAATAGGCCAGTGCAAATACACCGCCAATTAAAGCGACATACATGGCTGCGCCAATCATCAGTGCGCTTTCATGGGTTAAAAATACTGGATTACCTGTACCTATACTCCAGCCTAAGTAAACCGATGAGTAGTACCCCATTGCAGAGGGAAATAAAGCGATAAGCAAAATGTGCGATAAGCTATAGGTTAAGCTTTCGTGACGGTTATCAATTGTTTGCCATTCTTCGAGTGGATGGGCGTATAAACCCCATAGGTGATTTAGTATCATTGCGTGCTCTCCATAAAAGGATATATTACTGTTTGGTTATAATTGGTTTGTTTTTATACAGTCCATTTAGTTATGGTTCAGTAAGTATACAAAGTCAAGTTATCCACATGCTTGCAATAAGGGCGAGTGTTTATTTTATTCAGAGTAATATTTCATGTTAAAATGCCATAATCGCAATTTTTAGCAATGAGTAGTCAGCGTGCCACATAGCCAGCTTTTAGAGCCAATTAACAATTTTTTATTATGCAGTACTCCCGATGAGTGGGTTGAACAAGCAATCAAAAAAGAAAACTTACCCATCATATTAATTGATCACTTAATATGTGAATTAAAAGCGGCGCAAAGTGCCATGTTTTTAATTCGTAAGTATGCGGTAGATAAAGAGAGCAGTGATGCACTGCTTGAATGGCTTAAACCGTTTGAAACGCTTATTTATAAACGTGAGGGAAATTGGCGTGATTTAGCGGCTAAAAATAAACTCACTAAATCCATTATCCCTAAATCTAACTCGCCTTATGGCCAAGATTTAATTGATAAAATGGTAATGCTGATAAAAGAAGAGCTGCATCATTTCTATCAAGTGCTCGAAATTATGGATGAATACGGTGTTGAATATAAAAGTATAACGCCATGTCGTTATGCTAAAGGCATGCTACGCAATGTTAAAACGTTTGAGCCCAATGCCTTAGTTGATAAGCTTATTGTAGGTGCTTACATAGAGGCTCGCTCGTGTGAACGCTTTGCCAAGCTTGCACCCCATGTAGATAAACGCTTAGGGGATTTTTATATTTCATTGCTGCGCTCTGAGGCACGTCATTACCAAGATTATTTAACCCTTGCTCAAGACATTGCTGATTTTGATATTACCGAGCGGGTAAAAGAATTTGCTGAAATAGAAGCACAGTTAATTTTATCTGATGACGAAGACTTTAAGTTTCACAGTGGAACACCGTTAAGTAAAAGTGCTTAGTATACTTGAGTGCTACAAATGGGTTATGTTGTTGTAGCACATACTTTAGTATCAAAATTATTTTTAAATTAGACACTTCCAAAACTCTCTCCTAATATTTAAGCAAGTCGAATTTTGAGTTATCAACGGTCTATATTGCTTTGTAATTCATTTTAATAAAAGGGCCATACCTTATTTATTATTGGGTGAGAATGTATGCAAGATAAAGAGGGATTATTTGTATTTGCAGCTGAAGAAGAACCAGCAGATACAGATCTGAAAACTTGGAAAATATTAACCGTTGAGGATGATCTTGATTATCAAAACGCGTTAGTTAACAGCTTAAAAGAGCTAAAAGCCAAAGACGGTTATAAATACGAGTTGTTAACAGCAAATTCGGTACCAGAGGCGGCTTTGGCGTTGAGCATGCACCCTGATATTGCACTTATTTTTATAGATGTGGTGATGGAGGAGGATGACTCAGGTCTGCGTTTAGTGAATACTATTCGAGAGGTCATCGGTAACGCAGAAATGCGTATTGTGCTCTTAACAGGGCAACCTGGTTTTGCACCAGAGAGCGATATCATGAAAATGCTCGATATCGATGAATACTGGAATAAATCAGACCTATCTGCCGAGAAGCTGCAATCAATTGTTAATAGCAACATGCGCACTTGGGAGTATATCTCACAAATTAGGTCAGCCAAGCAAGGTTTACAGTTGGTGCTTGATGCATCTAGAAGTATTAACGGTAAGCACGATATGGCCTCTTTCTCTTATGCTGTGCTTAAAGAAATTAGCAACATTTTAAAAATAACCGAAGGTGGTGGTATTTTTTGTTCGAGTAATTCAGACCCTAGCTCTGAATGTTTAATACTCTCAACCCATGGTTGCTTTAGTGGCATTAAAGGGCAACCTGTGGGACCTAATCTGCCTGCAGAAATGCTGCAAGACTTTAAACAAGCGATTAGAGAGCGTCGTCATATTTTTTCAAAGCACCACAGTGTGTTTTTTTTCGAAACGCCAGATCAGCAGGGCGCTGATTACATAACTATCGTCAAATCAGACAACCCAATTAGTGAGCAAAACGAATATTTACTTAAAGTATTTAGTGAAAATGTGAGCACAGGATTTGCTAATATTTCGTTATTAAATCGCTTAACCGAGCTTGCTTATACCGATGTGTCACTTAACTTGCAAAACCGTAACTGGCTAACCCGTGAAATAAAGAACATGAATGCGCAGGAGCGGCTAAAAACGCGATTGGTCATTTTTGATATTTATCAGTTTGACGAAAAAGCATTCACCTTTGGTCATGAATTTTGTAATAAATTAATGAAGTTAGTTTACCAGAGTATTGTTGATAGCTTTACTAGGTATGACCCCCGCATAGCATTGATTAGTAACAAAGCGTTTGGCATGTTAGTGAGCGTTGACTTTGATATCTCAAATGCAGTTAGTTACTTTCAAAATAAACAAAAATTCGAAATTGAACAAGTTAAGCAATACATTGATGTCCGTATTTTAGAATTAAAATTAAATGTAGCTTTAAACTTAACACCTGAAAAAGTAATCAGCCTTGCAGAGTCGAGCCTGAACTCTTCGCAGCTAAACCAAACTAAGTATATTCAGCATACCGAGGAAAAAACAGATCAAATTACTCGTCGTTATGAGCTGATGGCTGAGCTCAGAACGGCTATAGGTAATAAAAGTTTACAGGTGGCGTTACAACCCAAAATCAGCTTATCAACCTTGAAACCAGCAGGTTTTGAAGCGCTCGCTAGGTGGCAAAGAGCTGATGGCAGCTTTGTACGCCCTGATGAATTTATAGAGTTAGCTGAAACAGCCGGATTAATTAATGAACTAGACCATGTGATTTTCGAAAAAATACTAGAGACTATTAATCAACTTAAAGAGCAAGGCTGCAACTTACCCGTTGCATTTAATGCATCCTCTTATGATTTAGTTGAACCTAGTTACTTTGAGCAAATAAAAACTAAAATTGAAGAGTACAACATTCTGCCTTCTATGCTTGAGCTAGAGGTGACAGAAACGCAAGCCATAAGTAACTATAACTTAATTAAAGAAGCACTTGAACGGTTTATCGCCTTAGGTATGAAAGTCAGCATTGATGACTTTGGCACTGGTTACTCGTCGTTAGCTCACATCAATGAAATACCGTCTACGTCGATAAAAATAGATCGCTACTTTGTTAGTGATCTTGAATTTAATGACAACAATCAGTACATGATTAAGATGATATTATCTTTAGCGAATCAGTTTAACTTTTCGGTAATTGCTGAAGGTGTTGAGAATGAATTTGAGGCTCAGTGGTTACATCAGCAGGGGTGCGAAACTGCTCAAGGATACTACTTTTCTAAACCATTATTTTTAAAAGATTTAATTGTGTGGCTAAAACAGTTTGAAGTGAGTAAGAATGAATAGCCTTAACAGCTTGCCGGTCGGCTCAAAAAAAAGTGTGCTGATAAAGTCTTTGTTTAGTTTATTTATTACTTTATTTATTGGCTGGCTTATATACGAACAAACATATCAAGAAAAAATAAACACCATAAAAGCTAAGCAAGATGAAAAGTTAGTCCTTATCAGTGGAGATTTTTCTAAAGAGCTCAGTAGTATTAAAAAGCTTACGCGTATCCTGGCCCAAGGGCCGATTTTAAAAAGCGACACACCAAATAAGCCTTTACAATCAAAGCAAAGAAGAGATGAAATAAATAACTATTTTTTAAATTTTGCTACTATCTCTACTAATATCGCGCAAATTCGCTGGCTAGATACACAAGGCCAAGAGCAATACCGCATTAACGCAGCCAATGGTATTGGCGAAATTGTATCGCCTGATGAGTTGCAAAATAAGCAAACCCGTTACTACTTTCAAAAAGGGATGCAGGTCAGTGCGCCTGACATTTTTGCCACAGAAATAGATTTAAATATCGAACGCAACCAAATTGTACTGCCTCATCAACCAACAATCCGTGTAACCTACCGTACGGATAAAGAAAATTACCTATTAGATGGTTTGCTAGTGGTAAACTTTAACTTAGATTATTTGTTTGATCAGATTAAAAGTTACAACCAAGAGAGCACTTTAATTAGCATTTTAAACCACGATGGCTTTTGGTTATTAAATACTGATGCTGAATTAGAGTGGGGGTTTATGTATGGTAAAAATGAGCAAACACTCGCTTTAAAAAAACCAGAGCTTTGGCAGCAAATTATTGATGGCAATGTAGAATATGGTTCGCACTTTTTTAACCTTAGTCTTTATACCTACCGCCGTTTTTCTATTTTTTCGTTGCGCGAGAACAAAGGTAGAATTAGCAATGCTGACAAAGAATTAATTATTCTTATAAGTAGCCCCAATGAATTGTTAATAACTGTACGAAATGCGGCCTTACGGTTAGCGTTAATTTGCAGTGGATTACTATGTTTAATTAGCTTTGGTTTTATTTATCGTGAGTATAAGTTTCAAAATCAGCTATTAGCCCTGTCACATAAATTACATATTGAAAAGATAGAACTAGATATCGTTAACCGTGAGCTTGATGCCACAATTAAGCAGCAGCAGCAACTGCAAGAAGGGTTAATTGAAGCGCAAAAACTATCCTCATTAGGGTTGCTCGTGGCAGGTGTTGCTCATGAAATGAATACGCCTATCGGTGGAGCCGTTATTTCTGTTTCAAATGCAGATATGGCATTGAATAAATTAAATGAAGCGATGAAACAGGGGCTGACTAAATCAACGTTAGAAAGTACTACAACAAGTATTGGAGAGAACCTAGCGCTGGCTAAAATTAATTTAAATAAAACCGCCGTATTAGTAAAAAGTTTTAAAAAAATGGCGATTGATCGCCATAATGATGAATTTATAGCATGTGATATTGAAAAAATTATTGAAGAGCTATTATTGTCATTAAACTCCAGGTTAAAAAACTCGCCAATAAAAGTGAAAACTGTTTTTTTACTTAATAAACAGGTGATTAGCTTGCCAGGTATTATTTCTCAGGTGGTCGAAAACTTAGTGGTTAATGCGCTAAACCATGCTTTTGATGAAAAGCAGGAGGGGGTAATAGAAATAAAAGTCGAACAAGCGACTAATAATAGGGTGAGGCTGAGCGTGTCAGATAATGGCAAAGGTGTTGATGGTGAGATAAAGGCAGATATATTTGAACCCTTTTATACTACAGCTAGAGGTAAAGGTAACACGGGTTTAGGTTTATATATGGTTTATCAATGGGTAACCCAGATTTTAAAAGGGGACATCAAACTTCATTCAGAACCACAAAGCGATACCTATTTTAAAACGCAATTTATTATTACTTTACCTGACTTAAAAGCAAAGTCTCATTACGATTAGTCAATAAAGGCTAAAAACCCTACAAGGGGGTCGAAACTAACTCTTGAGAATCAGGGGTAACCACTAAATACGAACCTTGAGTATACCAATCGCCCAATACTGTGCGAGTAAGCGTTTGGTTATTAACTTTATAGGTATGTACATCAGGGCGGTGAGTATGGCCGTGGATCATATTAGCCACGTTATGTTTGGCGAAGGTTTCGAGTACTGCGCTTTGCACCACATCCAGTATTTCTATAGGTTTGTCTGCTTGGCTAAGTTTACTTTTTTCACGTGCATCACGCGCTATTTTTTTACGATACCACAATGGCATAGCAAGCATAAGTTTAGGCCACCACCAACCACGGCTCTTTCGACGAAACTTTTGGTACTCAACATCCTGGGTACACATTTCATCACCGTGCAAAATGACAGTAGGAGTGCCGTAGAGGTCGATCACTGTTTGCTCATTCAGTAAGGTCATTCCTGCCATATCGGCGTACTGTTCTCGCATGATAAAGTCGCGATTACCGTGTACAAAATAAATAGGAATACCTAAGTTATTAACCGCTTTTAGCTGTTCTGCCACTGCCGCTGAGAGTTCGCTAACATAATCGTCACCAACCCACACTTCAAAAAAATCACCTAAAATATATAGGGCGTCTACTTTTTGAGGAGTAATATGGGCGTGTAAAAATTTAAAAAATGTCGCTGTAATATCAGGGCGATTTTCACTCAAATGTAAATCGGCGATAAAGTAGGTTTGGCGAGTCATGGTGATTCCATTTAGATAAAAGCGGGTGAATACCCGCTTTATGTATTCTTTGAAGAATAATGCGGTCTTAACTGACAGTTACACTTTCAATTACCACATCTTCAAGTGGTACATCTTGGTGGAAGCCATTGCTACCTGTAGCAACACCTTTGATTTTATTTACTACGTCCATGCCTTCTACTACTTCAGCAAACACACAGTAACCCCAGCCCTGTGATGTTTCACTGCTGTGGTTTAAAAAGTCGTTGTTATTCACGTTAATGAAAAATTGCGCTGTAGCTGAGTGTGGATCAGGCGTGCGTGCCATTGCTAATGTACCTACTTTGTTAGATAGGCCATTGTTCGCTTCATTTTCAATTGGGTCGTTTACTTCTTTTTGTTCCATACCCGGTGCAAAACCACCGCCTTGAACCATAAAACCATCAATTACACGATGAAAAATAGTGCCGTTATAAAAACCTGAGTTTGCATACTCTAAAAAGTTTTTTACTGTATTTGGAGCTTCGCTTTCGTGCATTTTAATGGTGATATCACCAAAATTTGTGTGTAGAACAACCATGAGATTTCCTATAGCTGGTTTGAATATTGACGCTATTTTATCGTAGTTGACCCAGATTAACAAAGAGCTTTGATAAACCGCTAGAGCCCATGCTTAGCAAGTGGTAACATAGCTTTTCTGTTAATCGTGAAGGAAAGCAACTAAATGGTACAAATATACAACACACTGACACGCCAAAAAGAAGAGTTTAAACCTATGGTCGATGGAAAAATCGACATGTATGTGTGTGGTATCACCATTTATGATTACTGTCACATTGGCCATGCACGCACATTTGTGGGTTTTGATGTAATTGTTCGCTACCTTCGCCACTTAGGTTACGATTTAAAGTATGTACGTAATATTACCGATGTTGATGATAAAATTATCAAGCGCGCAAATGAAAACGGTGAGGCGATTAACGACTTAACCGTGCGTATGACTAAAGCCATGCATGAAGACTTTGACAGTTTAAATATGCTACGTCCTGATATAGAGCCAACCGTAACCGGCCACATGGATGAAATTATTGCTATGGTTGAGCGTTTGATTGCCAAAGGCCACGCTTATGTTGCAGCCGATGGCGACGTTTTATTTGATGTTTCTACCTTTGAGCAATACGGAGCTCTTTCGCAACAAGATTTAACCATGTTGCAATCAGGTTCGCGTGTTGAAGTAGCTCAAGATAAAGACGATCCTCTTGATTTTGTTTTATGGAAAAAAGCCAAAGCAGGGGAGCCGTCGTGGTCATCACCTTGGGGTGAGGGTCGCCCTGGTTGGCACATAGAATGTTCAGCAATGAGCTCTAAGCATTTAGGTGAGCATTTTGATATTCATGGTGGTGGTTCAGACCTACAGTTCCCGCACCACGAAAACGAAATCGCGCAATCATGCTGTGCAAATAATGGCCAGTATGTAAATACTTGGATCCACACCGGTATGGTACAAGTGAACAAAGAGAAGATGTCTAAATCGTTAGATAACTTTTTTACCGTTCGTGAGGTATTAAAACAATATGACGCAGAGTCGGTTCGTTACTTTTTAATATCAGGTCATTACCGCAGTCAGCTCAATTACTCTCAAGAAAACTTAGACCAAGCACGTTCGTCTCTTGAGCGTATTTACACCGCATTACGTGGCGTTGAGCCAGTTGAATGTGAGCTTGAGAGTAATGAGTATGTGGCTAAGTTTAGAAAAGCCATGAATGATGACTTTAATTCGCCAGAAGCATTACCGGTTGTGTTTGAAGTTGCTAAAGAGCTAAATCGTGTAAAAGACAGTGATAGCGAAAAAGCAGGACATTTAGCCTTTATTCTACGTAGCTTAGGTGAAATACTTGGTATTGCTCAACAAGCACCAGAGGCATTTTTACAAGGCGGTCAAAACGACGATGAAGTGGCTGAAATTGAGGCACTGATTGTAAAACGTAATGACGCACGTGCCAGTAAAAATTGGGCTGCAGCAGATGAAGCTCGCGATGCTCTAAATGCGTTAGGTGTAGTACTTGAAGATTCAGCGGGAAAAACAACGTGGCGTAAAGCTTAGGGTTTGTTGAGCTTTGCGGATTTAGCCATAACGCGCTGAACACAAAAAAAGGGTTGCCATAGGGTAACCCTTTTTTGGTTATATCAATTGCATTAGATTGATTATGCTTTTAATAAAATTGATATTGTTGACCTCAATTATAGTTGAGGTTTTAAACTCGCATTCATCAATTTAAAAATGGAAAATTAATGAATATTTTACTTGCCATGATCCCAGCTTTTTTATGGGGAACGACTTATGCGGTAACTAAATACGCAACCCCAGAGTGGCCGCCAATCTTGCTAGGAGCCATACGTGCACTCCCTGCTGGTTTATTATTGTTGTTATTTAAACCTTCTTGGCCAACGGCTAAACAGTGGCCAGGCATTTTTCTAATAGGCGCAATCAATATTGCGTTGTTTTTTAGTTTTATTTTTGTAATGGCGATTAATTTACCTGCTGCGATTGCAGGTGTCGGTATGGTGTCTGTACCGGTAGTGGCATTATTGTATGCCTGGCTTGTTAAACGGCAACAGCCAGCGTTAGTGCAAGGATTTTGTGCCCTTGCTTTAGTGGTTTTAGCATGGCGCTTATTTGACCCACAACATATTGCACTTAATTTATTGGGAGTAGTGGCACTGATAGGGGCGCTATTGACTATTGTTATAGGCAGTACGCTGGTAAAAAAAGTGACCGCTAAAGTACACTGGTGGACAGTATTAACGTGGCAATTAATCATTGGTGGCAGTTTGCTAGCGATTGTTGCTGCAATACAGGCTTTTTATTTTGCTCCCCAGCAGTATCAATTTTTAACTGCATCAATAAATACAACCCAATGGCTGGCGCTATTTTGGCTGGTGGTACCTAACACTGCTTTAGCCTATATTTTGTATGTTTGGTTATTAGGGCGAATGACAGTGGTTGAATTTACTTTTGGCACTATAGCTAACCCAATTGCCGGCATTTTATGTGCAGGGTTATTGATTAACGAACAATATGAAAGTTGGCAGTACGCGATTATGTTATTAATGATCGTGTTTTCGGTATTGCCACAAGGCTTGGACTTAATAAAACGAAGAATGATGATACAAAAAGCCCGCAATTAAGCGGGCTTTGGATTACTTTATTTTTATTTATTAGCTGTGATATTTCTCACACGCTTCTAACGTATTTTCAATTAAGCTAGCAACTGTCATCGGGCCTACGCCGCCAGGTACAGGGGTAATAAAGTCAGCTTTTTGTTCTGCAGTAGCGTATTCAACGTCACCCACTAACTTACCGTTGTCTAAACGGTTAATACCCACATCAATAACAATGGCGCCTTCTTTTATCCAGTCACCCGGAATAAACTCTGGTTTGCCTACAGCAACAACCAATAAGTCAGCACGGCGAACATGGGTTTCTAAATCTTGGGTAAACTTATGACAAACAGTAGTAGTACAGCCAGCTAACAACAGCTCAAGTGACATAGGTCGACCCACAATATTAGAGGCACCAACAACCACAGCATGCATGCCTTTGTAACGTACGCCGGTTGAATCTAGTAAAGTAATAATACCCTTAGGTGTACATGGACGAAGAGCAGGCATACGCTGTGCTAATCGGCCAATATTATAAGGGTGAAAACCATCAACGTCTTTGTGTGGAGTAATACGCTCAAGAATTTTTTCTGCATCTAAGCCCTCTGGTAAAGGGAGCTGCACTAAAATACCATCAATTTCACCATCAACATTCAACTCATCAATTAATGCTAATAGCGCTTGCTCTGTGGTGTCTGCTGGTAAGTCGAATGACTTAGAAATAAAACCAACCTCTTCACAGGCTTTACGTTTTGAACCAACGTAAACTTGGCTTGCTGGATCTTGTCCAACAAGTACCACAGCTAATCCTGGGGCTCTAAGGTTTTGTGCAACACGTTCTGAAACTCGTTCAGCCACTGCGCTACGTACTTGTTTTGCTACTGCTTTACCATCAATGATGTTTGCCGTCATGGGTGACCTTTAATTAGGTTAATTAACTTGATACCGATACATTTAAAAAACGAATGCATATATAGGGGTTAAAATGCCGATAAAGAAAACACCTTTATCTTACTCATTTTTTAATATGGCAGCTATTTTCGCAGAAAAGCGGTTAAGCGCCAAGTTGCTTTTAAAGTATAAGCGCTCGAATTATAAAAAAGAGTTTAAATTTTATCCCTGTATCGTAACATTTGACCATTATGAACTAAAAATGAGCAATTGATTTGTTTTCTTAAAAAAACGTTTGACCTAACCCAGTCAAATCACTATTATGCACCCCGTTGTCAACGAGGTCACTCGCAGACAATAGTAAGTATCGGCGATTAGCGCAGTTTGGTAGCGCACTTGGTTTGGGTCCAAGGGGTCGCAGGTTCAAATCCTGCATCGCCGACCATTTTTTATGTTTATTCATAACAATTTAACTTACTAGTGAACTATGAAGTTTTCGATGCGCCCATAGCTCAGCTGGATAGAGCAACGCCCTTCTAAGGCGTCGGTCGAAGGTTCGAATCCTTCTGGGTGCGCCATTTTGAAAACACTGTAATGCCGTGGTGATTGTAGCTCAGTTGGTAGAGCCCCGGATTGTGATTCCGGTTGTCGTGGGTTCGAGCCCCATCAGTCACCCCAATTTACAAAAAGAATATCGGCGATTAGCGCAGTTTGGTAGCGCACTTGGTTTGGGTCCAAGGGGTCGCAGGTTCAAATCCTGCATCGCCGACCACTTTCTTATAAGTGGTCTTAAATCCAACATTTAAGTATTCAAGAAAAGTTATATCGGCGATTAGCGCAGTTTGGTAGCGCACTTGGTTTGGGTCCAAGGGGTCGCAGGTTCAAATCCTGCATCGCCGACCATTTTCCCCTAAGTAAAACACATCTAAATTCTACTTTTATTACACAACACCCTTAATTTTTTCTTTATTAATCGTATTTTCACTTAATTAGTCTGTTTTTTATTCGCTTAGTCGTTATCTACCCTGATCTACCCCAAATAATTGCCCCCTACACTCGACTATCATAAATATTAGGTTATAATGCCGCGTCTATTTGTTTAATAATATAGTGCCCTAAGGGCAGAGCAGCAATGGTATCTCCTGGTAGCGACGGATTTTTTTAAGCCCCAAAGCTTGAATTTTATCAAGACGCCTATAGATTACTTTGTTTGTAAGGAAGGCGAACAGTCGCCAAAATTGAATATTGAGGTAAATCATGCAAGTTTCTGTTGAGACGACTCAAGGCCTTGAGCGCCGTCTGACCATCACCGTTCCTGCAGAGAACGTTGAGACCGAAGTAAAAAAACGCTTACAACAACTGTCAAAAACGCAGCGTATCGACGGTTTCCGTGCTGGTAAAGTTCCAGTATCAGTAATCAACAAGCGTTTCGGACCAGCTGTTCGTCAAGAAGTTGCTGGCGAAGTAATGCAACGTAATTACATTGAAGCAATTGTTGCTGAAAAAATTAACCCTGCAGGCGCACCAACATTTGCTCCTAAAGCACTTGAAGCAGGTAAAGATTTAGAATTCTCAGCAACATTTGAAGTTTATCCTGAAGTTGAAGTTCAAGGTTTAGAGAAAATTGCTGTTGAAAAACCAGCGGTAGAAGTTACTGACGAAGATTTAGCAAACATGCTAGAAACACTTCGTAAGCAACACGCTTCTTGGGCTGATGTTGATGCAGCGGCTGGCGCAAACGACCGTGTAACGGTTGATTTCGTTGGTACTATCGACGGCGAAGAATTTGAAGGCGGCAAAGCTGAAGACTTCCCATTAGAACTTGGCCAAGGTCGTATGATCCCAGGTTTTGAAGATAACATCGTTGGCAAAAAAGCAGGCGAAGAAGTGGTTGCTGATGTAACTTTCCCTGAAGATTACCATGCTGAAAACTTAAAAGGTAAAGCGGCTCAATTCACTATCACAGTAAAAAAAGTTGAAGCGCAAGAATTACCTGAATTAAGCGATGAGTTTGCAACTAAATTCGGTGTTACCGAAGGCGGTGTAGACGCGCTTAAAGAAGAAGTTAAAAAGAACATGACGCGTGAGCTAGACCAAGCGGTTAAAGCTAACGTTAAAGACCAAGCAATTAAAGGTCTTTTAGAGCAAAACGAAGTTGAAGTGCCTAAAGCATTAATCGACCAAGAAGTTGACGCACTACGTCAGCAAGCAGCTCAACGTTTTGGTGGCAATGGTCAAAACATGCCAGAGCTTCCAGCTGAATTGTTCCACGAGCAAGCAGTAACACGTGTTAAAACTGGCCTATTATTAGGTGAAGTTATTAAAGCGAATGACATCAAAGTTGATGACGCTAAAGTTGAAGCATTAATTGCTACTGTAGCTTCTGCATACGAAGATCCAACTGAAGTAGTAGAATACTACAAAGCAAATGATCAACTAATGCAGCAAATGCGTAATGTAGCAATGGAAGAGCAAGCTGTTGAAGCTATTATGGCTAAAGCAACTGTGACTGATGTTGAAAAAGCATTTGATGACATCATGAATCCACAGCAAGGTGCATAATAAGTCATTGACTTAAGCGCTCGCTAACGATTAAATGGCTCGTGTTACTCTGTTTATGCAGTGTGCCCGGGCCATTTTAGTTTGTGGTTCTTAATTAGCTAAAAATGATCATTATGCTTTTCTTAGAATAAGTATAAGCGCATAAGGAATTAAATAAGTATGAACACTGGTATGACAGATCCCCTAAACGCATTAGTCCCTATGGTTGTTGAGCAAACAGCTAAAGGCGAGCGCTCGTTTGATATTTATTCGAGACTATTAAAAGAGCGTATTATCTTTTTAACGGGCCAAGTTGAAGACAACATGGCAAACCTGATCTTAGCGCAAATGCTATTTTTAGAATCAGAGAACCCAGAAAAAGATATTTTCTTATATATCAATTCACCGGGTGGCTCTGTCACTGCGGGAATGGCTATTTACGATACAATGAACTTCATTAAACCAGACGTAAGCACAATCTGTGTAGGCCAAGCGGCTAGCATGGGCGCATTTTTACTGTCTGGTGGCGCGAAGGGTAAACGTTTTTGTTTACCGAATTCACGCGTGATGATTCACCAACCGTTAGGTGGATTCCAAGGTCAAGCGTCTGACTTTGAAATACACGCAAAAGAAATCCTGTCTATTAAAGACAAGTTAAATCGCTTAATGGCTGAGCATACTGGCCAACCGCTTGACGTTGTTTCACGCGATACAGACCGTGACAATTTTATGAGTGCAAGCCAAGCTGTAGATTACGGTATTGTTGACTCAGTATTTACTAATCGCGGTAGCAAGTAAGTATGCCTGCAAGCAGTGATGCTTGCTAATGAGAGTTACTATGCGAAAAACACTAAATTTTGGTATAGTTAAAGCGTATTAAAATAGCCACCAAGACTTTGGTGGCCAACGTAATAAAATGAGGTAGCTGAATGTCTGACACTCCTACAGACGGCGACAAAAGTAATAAATTGTTATACTGCTCTTTTTGTGGCAAAAGCCAGCATGAAGTTCGAAAGTTAATTGCAGGACCTTCAGTATACGTTTGTGATGAATGTGTAGAGCTGTGTAATGATATTATCAGGGAAGAAATTAAAGACATCGCGCCTAAGCATGATGCCGCTGACAAATTACCTGTGCCAAAAGAAATTCGTAACCACTTAGACGACTACGTTATTGGTCAAGACCATGCGAAGAAAGTATTGTCTGTAGCGGTTTACAATCACTACAAGCGTTTACGCAATCAATCAACTAAACAAGACGTTGAACTAGGTAAAAGTAATATTTTATTAATTGGCCCAACCGGGAGTGGTAAAACATTATTAGCTGAAACGTTAGCTCGTTTACTTGATGTGCCGTTTACTATGGCCGATGCCACCACACTAACCGAAGCCGGTTATGTAGGTGAAGATGTTGAAAACATTATTCAAAAGCTTTTACAAAAATGTGACTACGACGTAGAAAAAGCACAACGTGGTATTGTTTACATTGATGAAATTGACAAAATTTCTCGTAAATCAGATAACCCATCAATCACACGTGATGTATCAGGTGAAGGTGTACAACAAGCCTTACTTAAACTGATTGAAGGTACAGTGGCTTCTGTTCCTCCACAAGGTGGACGTAAACATCCACAGCAAGAGTTCCTGCAAGTAGACACCTCTAAAATACTGTTTATTTGTGGTGGTGCATTTGCTGGTCTTGATAAAGTTATTGAGCAGCGTAGCCATAAAAACACCGGTATTGGTTTTGGTGTTGACGTTAAAGAGTCGGCGGCGAGCCGTTCTTTGAGTGAAACATTTAAAGATGTTGAGCCAGAAGATTTAGTAAAATATGGTTTAATTCCAGAGTTTATTGGACGTTTACCTGTGGTTGCAACACTGACAGAACTTGATGAAGCCGCGCTGGTACAAATTCTAAGTGAGCCTAAAAACGCCATTACTAAACAGTTTTCAGTATTGTTTGGTATGGAAGATGTTGAGCTTGAGTTTCGTGATGATGCACTGCGTGCTATTGCTCATAAAGCAATGGAACGTAAAACCGGTGCGCGTGGCTTACGTTCAATCGTAGAAGGTGTATTGCTTGATACTATGTATGAGCTGCCTTCAATTGATAACGTTAGCAAAGTGGTTGTTGATGAAACCGTTATTAAAGGCGAGTCTGATCCTATCTTAATTTATGATAGCAGTCATCAAGAACACGCTGCGGCAGATTAAATTCTGAGCGAATTATAAAAAGGGAGCCAATGGCTCCTTTTTTTATAATTAATTTAATCGAGTTAACAAAAATTGTTGAACTTTAATTAGGTTATCCCCATATACTTGAGTAATCTTTAAATAAATGAAGTGCAAAGAGAAAATACAATGACGCTTGAGAGAAACGATCGAGTCGAAATCCCTGTGCTAGCACTGCGCGATGTGGTGGTGTATCCACACATGGTGATCCCGCTTTTTGTAGGCCGTGAAAAATCAATAAAATGCCTTGAAGCGGCAATGGATAAAGACAAACAAATTTTCTTAGTTGCACAAAAAGATGCAACTGTAGATGAGCCTGAGAAAGACGATATTTATCGTGTTGGGACAATTGCGACTGTACTTCAATTATTAAAGCTACCCGATGGTACAGTAAAAGTATTAGTTGAAGGCACACAACGTGCGAATATCGAAGAGTTTGTTGATAACGAAGACTTTTTCGTTGCCAATGCACAGTTTATTGAATCGGATTCAGTGAACGAACAAGAACAAGATATCTTTATTCGCAGTGCATTGAGCCAGTTTGAAGGCTATGTAAAATTAAATAAAAAAATTCCACCAGAAGTCATGACCTCGGTATCGGGTATTGATGAGCCTGCGCGCCTTGCTGATACCATGGCTGCACATATGCCATTGAAAGTGCCTGAAAAACAAAAAGTACTTGAAATATCTAGCGTTACAGAACGTTTAGAGTACTTAATGGCGCTGATGGAAGGTGAAATAGACTTATTGCAAGTTGAGAAGAAAATTCGCACCCGCGTTAAAAAGCAAATGGAAAAATCGCAGCGTGAGTATTACCTCAATGAGCAAATGAAAGCGATTCAAAAAGAGTTGGGTGAAATTGATGACGTACCGGATGAATTTGAAGCGTTGAAAAAGCGCATTGAAGAGTCTGGCATGCCATCAGAAGCGAAAGAAAAAGCCACAGCTGAGTTAAATAAGCTTAAGATGATGTCGCCAATGTCGGCAGAAGCCAGTGTTGTTCGCTCATACATAGATACGTTAATTAATGTACCGTGGAAAAAACGCTCCAAGGTGAAAAAAGACTTAGCCGGCGCGCAAAAAATATTAGATAGCGACCACCACGGCCTTGATAAAGTCAAAGAGCGCATTATTGAGTATCTCGCAGTACAACAGCGCACAAATAAACTTAAAGGGCCAATCTTATGTTTAGTTGGACCGCCAGGTGTAGGTAAAACATCACTTGGGCAGTCTATTGCGCGTTCAACGGGTCGTAAGTACGTTCGTATGGCACTGGGTGGCGTACGCGATGAGGCTGAGATTCGTGGGCATCGTCGTACTTACATTGGCTCTATGCCTGGTAAGTTAATTCAAAACATGACTAAAGTGGGCGTTAAAAACCCATTATTCTTGTTAGATGAAATTGACAAAATGTCAGCAGATATGCGCGGTGACCCTGCATCAGCATTGTTAGAAGTATTGGATCCTGAACAAAACAGTCATTTTGCGGACCATTACTTAGAAGTTGATTACGACTTATCTGATGTAATGTTTGTTGCAACCTCAAATAGCTTTAATATTCCAGGTCCTTTATTAGACCGTATGGAAGTGATTCGATTATCGGGTTACACCGAAGACGAAAAGCTAAATATTGCTAAAGAGCACTTAATTCCTAAGCAAATTAAGCGTAATGGTCTAAAAGCTAAAGAAGTTGAAATCGCCGACAGTGCCATCATTGGTATTATCCGTTATTACACCCGTGAAGCGGGCGTGCGTAATTTAGAGCGTGAAGTATCTAAGCTATGCCGTAAAGCGGTTAAAAATATCTTAATCGAAAAAGACACTAAAACAGTGACAATTGATGCAGATAACCTTGAAGAATACTTAGGTGTGCAACGCTTTGATTACGGTAAAGCAGAAGACGGCGACCGTATTGGTCAAGTTACAGGCCTTGCATGGACAGAAGTAGGCGGTGACTTACTCACGATTGAATGTGCTGCAGTACCAGGTAAAGGCAAATTGACTTACACCGGCTCGTTAGGCGATGTAATGCAAGAGTCGATTCAAGCGGCAATGACCGTTGTGCGTAATCGTGCTGATGAGCTGCGTATTAATAGCGACTTTTATGAAAAACGCGATATTCACGTACACGTACCTGAGGGCGCAACACCTAAAGATGGTCCAAGTGCCGGTATTGCAATGGTAACATGTTTGGTTTCAAGCTTAACCGGTAATGCGGTGCGCTCTGATGTAGCTATGACAGGTGAAATTACCTTACGTGGTGAAGTATTGCCTATTGGTGGTTTAAAAGAGAAATTATTAGCGGCTCACCGTGGTGGGATTAAAACGGTCATCATTCCAAAAATTAACGAACGTGACTTAAAAGAGATACCTGACAATGTATTGGCGGGTCTTGATATTCACCCAGTTACATGGATTGATGAGGTATTAAAGCTCGCTTTAGTGCATCCAGTTGATAGTTTTTCAGTCGAAACACCGAAAAAGCAGTAAAAAAGCCAAAAAAAGTGCTTTTAGGGGCTTTTCAAATCTAAACGGTATGATAAGTTAAGCACTGGTTTTCAAGCCTAGCCCTTGCAGGGCCTAGGCTTAAGAAAAATATAATCATATGAGCTTTAAATAAATGCTCAAAAATTTCAAAACAGTGATGTTAGTTTAAAAAAACAATCGCTCTTGATAACAACAATGAAAGAGGATGATATTGTGAATAAATCTCAATTAATCGATCAAATCGCAGCTGATGCTGACATTTCTAAAGCGGCTGCAGGTCGTGCACTAGATTCATTCATCGAATCTGTATCTGGCGCGCTAAAAGATGGCGACTCAGTTGCACTTGTTGGTTTTGGTACTTTCTCTGTACGTGAGCGTGCTGCTCGTGCAGGTCGTAACCCACAAACTGGTGAAACGATTCAAATTGCTGCTGCTAACATCCCAGCTTTTAAAGCCGGTAAAGCGCTTAAAGACGCAGTAAACTAATCACTGTGTAAACAAATTAGTTATGGCGAGTGAACAATACGCTTAATTATTCTAATTGATGAATTAAGTTACTTCACCGCCAGTTACTTCAAGTGAAAAAGCGTATCTGGTAAGATACGCTTTTTTTACATATGACAAGGTAGAAAAGACCTTGGTCAGAAAAGAGATAAACAAATGCTTGAGAAAATCAGAGAAGGTTCGCAAGGGCCGGTAGCCAAAGTCATTTTAGGCGCGGTGATTTTATCTTTTGCCTTAGCTGGGATCGGTAGTTACTTAGGTCAAACCACAGAACAACCCGTTGCTGAAGTAAATGGAATTAAAATTAGCCAAACAGAATTTAGCCGTGCGTTTCAAAATGAACGTAGCCGCTTAGAACAACAATTTGGTGAATATTTTACCCAAATAGCAGCCGATCCAACTTATATGGCTCAAATACGTCAAGGCGTGATTGACCGTTTAGTACAACAAGAATTACAAAGCCAGTTAGCGACTGAGCTGGGTCTGCGTGTGAGTGATGAAAGTATTCGTCAAACAATTTTAGAGCTTCCTTATTTTAAAATTGGCGATCAATTTAATAACGACCGTTACTTACAAGTGATTCGTCAAATGAACTTCCAACCTGATTCATTTCGAGAGTACCTTCGTGATGATATGACACGTAGCCAGTTAGTGTCAGCGGTTGCAGGAACTGACTTTGCATTGCAAAACGAGCTTAAATCAGCCATTGCACTGCAACAACAAACTCGCAGCATTGATTATTTAGTCATTGATAAACAAGCAATGCAGGCTGATGTTGACGTTACTGATCAAGAAGTGGCAGATTATTACGAATTAAATGCAGGGCAATTTTTATCGCCAGAGCTTATTTCAGTTAATTACATTGAGTTAGATGCAGATGATATCGATGTTGCATCGGTAAGCGAAGACGACGTAAAAGCATATTATGAGCAGAGTAAAGCGCAATATGTTGAGCCTGAAAAACGTCGTGTATCACATATCTTAATTGATAACAGTGAAGATGACGATGCGGCAAAAGCGAAAGCTGAGTCTTTATTAGCACAGCTTAATGCGGGTGCTGATTTTGCACAATTAGCTGAATCATCGTCAGATGATATTGTTAGCGCCGAAATGGGTGGTGACCTAGAGTGGATTGAACGTGATGTCATGGAGCCTGCATTTGAAGATGCTGCTTTTGCACTGCAAAACAAAGGTGATTACTCTGATGTAGTAGCCTCTGAATTTGGTTATCACATCATTAAACTTACAGACATTCAATCGCAGCAAGTTAAACCTTACGATGCCGTGAAAGCCGATTTACGTGCTGAACTTGAACAAGCTGAAAAAGTGGATGCGTTTTACGAGAAGCAAACAGAAATGGGTGCGTTAGCATTTGAGATTTCTGACCGCTTAGACGATGCTGCTGAAGTGGCGGGTGTTGAAGTACAATCTACACCGCTATTAGCACTGAGTGCGCTTCCTGAGCCGCTTAATAATCCTGCGGTTATAACCGCATTATCATCAGTTGAATTACTAGAAGATAAAGTAAACTCAGAAGTAATCGAACTAGGTAATGAGCACGTGATTGTGGTTCGTGTTAACGAGCATCAACCGGCTGCAACCAAAGCATTGAGCGAAGTAAGCGAGCAAATTAAAACACGCTTAGTAAACGAAAAAGCGTCGGATCTTGCTAAAGAAAAAGCACGTACCTTATTTGCACAAATCAAAGACGGTAAGAGCTTAAACGATGTTGCTGCTGAGCAGTCACTAAGCGTTCGTCAAGAGTCGCAACTTACTCGTGAAAGCTTTGCTGTTTCGCCTGCTATTGTTACCCAAGTATTTAAAATGGCGCACCCACGAGATGGCGCAGTTTATGATGTAGTTAACTTAAACAATGGTGATGCTGCTATTGTTGCGCTTAACTCAGTCACGGATGCACCAGTGAGTGACAGCATTGAGCCACAAATGAAGCAAAACATCACCATGGCCCAAGCACAGAAAAACTATACGGTATTCATTGAGTCGCTTAAGCAACAAGCGGAACTAAATGTACCAAAAGCAGCGCAACCTGCGGAATAAATAATAGCTAAACTATAAAAGGCGCCAATTGGCGCCTTTTTTGTTTTTGTATTAACAGCTTAATAAGCGTTGAGTAACCTTTGACTGCGGGCTTTGAAAAATAGCTTCTGTGGGACCGTATTCAACAATTTCACCTTTATTGAGAACGACTAATTGGTCGCTAATATGACGCACTAAACTTAAGTGATGGGTGATCAAAATATAGGTTAAACCGGTTTCGAGCTGTAATTTAAGTAATAAGTTAACTATTTGCGCCCTCACAGAGGGGTCAAGCGACGAAAGTGCCTCATCGAGTACAACAACCTTGGGATCTAAAATAAGTGCGCGAGCGAGCGCTATACGCTGTAATTGCCCAATACTAAACATATGCGGATAGTATTGTTGATGATCAACCAGCAAACCGACCTTAAGTAAAGTACTGCCAATTTTTTCACTGCGCTGATCTTTATCAAAATCGGTATTAAATTTTAGGCAATCGTCGAGCATTTCTGCAATGGTTAATGCCGGGTTTAATGAGGTGGCCGAATCTTGAAAAATCATTCGGATGTAACGGCACTGAGCATCGCGCTGGCCGTTGTTTTCAATGGTGTTATTTTCTAATAATATTTGTCCGCTGTCTGCACTGTATGCGCCGACTAACAACTTAGCGAGGGTGCTTTTTCCTGAGCCGGTTTCACCAATAATGGCAATCGTTTCACCTTTACCAATACTAAATGAGATGTTTTTTAGTACATCAAATTTTTTACGGCTAAATAAGCCTGCACGCATGTTAAAGGCTTTTGATAAGGCTTGAACTTTTAACAAAGGTTGCATTATTTTACTTCCTTGATCAATGGAAAGTGACATGCGTAACTATGGCCGTGGTGTTTAGAGAGTTTAGGGGCAACCACACACTCTTTTTGTGCTTGCGGGCAACGCGGTCCTAAACGACAACCAATCGGTAAATGTTGTAGTGTAGGTATGGTGCCTTTTAATGCATAAAAAGGTTCTTTATGGGCTAAGCCGTGCTCATAATCAGGTAAGCTTTTTAATAGAGCCTGCGTATAAGGATGACGCGGTTGGCTAAAAATACGGTGCGTTGGACCCGCTTCAACCATTTGTCCGCAATACAAAACATGAATACCATGTGACCAATTTACTATTTCTTCTAGCTCATGGGAAATCATCAAAATAGACATATTCTTTAGCTGATTCAAACTTTTTAATAATCGAAATACCTGCGCACGAGTGGTACTTTCTAGTGCGGTTGTTGGCTCATCAGCAATGAGCAATTTAGGTGTACGCGCAATGGCCATGGCTATCATGACTTTTTGACAAACGCCTTCAGAGAGTTCATGAGGGTAGCTATCAAGCACGGCTTCATGATTTTTAATGCCCACTTTGTGTATCAGTGCTTTTACACGATCTTTACGCTCTCGGTTGCGTTTTAAGAAAAACCCTTTGGCGGCCACTTCAGGCAGTGTTTCAGCGATTTGGTTAAATATTTTTGCAGTAGGGTCAAGGCAGCGACTTGGATCTTGGTAAATCATTGCAATGTCTTGGCTGACGGTTTTACGGCGCTGCTCTGGTGTGAGGCGCATTAAATCAACACCGCGCCAATGCATTCTATCGGCGGTTATAACCCAGCGTTCGTTAAGTACGCCTACAATGGCTTTTGCAATTAAGCTTTTTCCTGAGCCTGATTCTCCCACTAAGGCGTGTACTTCACCTTCTTTTAAACTAAAACTTACCCGGTCAACAGCGCGAATAGCGGTTTCAGACGTTTGCAGCTCTATGGTTAAGTTTCGAATATCTAGTAAATGCATTTAATCGGCCTTACGCGCTTGTAAAACTTTGCGAAGTCCATCGCCCACCAAGTTTGTTGAAAGAACGGCTAAAAATAGCAGTACACCCGGAAGAGCCACCGTCCATGGCGCTAAATAAATAAGTCCTAAGTTTTCGGCCAAAATAGCACCCCATTCAGTGGTCGGCGGCTGTGCGCCAAGTTTTAAAAACCCTAGCGCAGCAATGTCTAAAATAGCAGTAGAAAGTGCCATAGTAAAAATAACCACAATATATTCATACACATTAGGAAAAATACCACGCGATAAAATATGCCACTTAGAGGCCCCATCTAGCCGATACGCTGTGACATAATCTTTACCTAGCTCATCAACGATCAGGTTTCTAATAGAATGAATAAACTGTGGTAACAGCGCTAAAATAATTGCCCAAACGGTATTCATTAACCCTGGGCCGAGTATGGCAATAATAATAATGGCCAATAATAATGAGGGGATAGATAAGGTTACATCAAGTAAATGGTTCAAAAAGCTAGAGCGTATGCCTTTGCTTATACCAGCAAATGTACCGACTAACACACCAATTATGGTGGTAATTAGGGCAGCCACGACCGACAAACCAAAAGTATAAGTCGCACCATTCATCAAGCGTGAAAGCACATCTCGGCCTAAGTCATCGGTGCCTAAAATAAACCGCACATCGCCCATTTCATTCCATGAAGGTGGCAGCAGTAGTGCATTACTGTGCTGTTGATTTACTCCATAGGGCGCAAGAAACGGCGCTGTTGCAGCTAATATACTAAAGGCAATAAACACCCATAAACCCACCAAAGCAGGATGGTTATTTTTAAATTTTCGCCATAGTCTCGCTAATGGCGATTTATTTGAATCTTCTGAAAATAAATTAAACTTTGCCATGCGCTTGGTTCCGAGACAGAGGATCGAGTAGGGTGTATGTTAGTTCAGCTATAATTGTGGCAATAATAATGAAAAAAGAAACGGCCATTAACCCCCCTTGTATGGCAGGGTAGTCACGTTGATAAATACTGTCTATTAACCAACGGCCAATCCCCGGCCATGAAAAAATAACCTCGGTGATCATAGCAAGGGTGATCAAGGTGCTAAATTGCAAACCTATTTGCTTTATGACTGGCAGTAATGCATTTCTCAGGGCGTGATGAATAATAAGCTGCCCACGGTTAAGGCCTTTGGCGCGAGCTGTTTTGATAAAGTTTTGATCCATTACTTTTAACATTGACTCGCGAGTAAAGCGCACCAATACAGTGGTCGGATACATAGCCAGTACAATGGTAGGTAACGTTAGGTGATGCAGTGCATCAAGCATTGCCATGCCATTGTAGGGAAAATCAGCAAGTAAAATATCCAGTAAGATAAACCCCGTACTGGCAGGTATTTCATACAATAAGCTCACTCGCCCCGACATAGGAAACCAACCAAGTTTGAGCGAAAAAACCATAATTAGTAATAACGCGAGCCAAAAAATAGGCATAGAATAGCCAACCATAGCTGTTGAGCTAATTAATTTATCAGGCCATTGTTTATGATAAGCCGATGCTAAAATCCCGACAGGCACGCCAACCACAACCGAGATGACTAACGCATAAATACTCAGCTCTAAGGTCGCTGGAATTAAATCAACCACGTGAGCAAAAACACTATCTCCTGAGGCAAACGACACGCCCCAATCGCCTTGTACTATTCGCCCGACAAAGGCAATGTACTGCATAAAGTAGTTACTGTTAAACAGGTACTTTTCTTCTAGCTGTGCATTTTGAGTAAAATTAGTGTCTGGTATGCCACTTAAGTTACTCAGTGGATCGCCAGGGAATAAGTAGCTCAGCGAAAAAGTAAAAATACTCAGTAATAACACCATGAAAAATAACAATCCGAGGCGGCGTAAAATATAATCGAATAACATTACTTCTTCCTCGCGTTAGCCAATGAAATAGCGCCAAATGGCCCGAGTGTGATCCCCTCAACATCAGCACTACTTGCCTGAAAACGCATGCCGTGGGCTATTGGGTATAAGGGTAATTGTTCGATGATCATACTTTGTGCAGCGTCGTAATATTGTTTACGTAAATTTAAATCGGTCGTATCGAGAGCTTTAGTTAACAGTAAATCAAATTCAGGATTACACCAGTTCGCTGGGTTTTTGCCACTGAAGGTCGCTGTGCAGCTAAGTAACGGGCTAAAAAAGTTATCAGGATCAGGCGTATCTGCTGCCCAACCTAATAATACACTGTCGTGACGGTGCTCGCCTATGCGTTGAATAAAGGTGTTCCACTCATACTCGACAATATTAACGTTAACGCCAATTTTGCGTAAATCGCTTTGCATCAGCTCTGCCATTTTTCGTGCATTGGGGTTATAAATACGGCTGACAGGCATAGCCCAAATGCTCATATCAAACCCTTTTTCATAACCCGCTTCAGTTAATAGTTTTTTTGCCAGTTGTGGGTCGAAAATTGGCATGTTCTTTTGTGGTTCAAACGCCCACGACGTGGGTGGTAGTATTGACCGCGCACGAAGTCCATTACCGTAGTAAACTGCCTGCATTATTTTTTCTATATCAATGGCATGCACTAAGGCTTGGCGTACTTTTAAGTTATCAAACGGAGGGCGTTCGGTATTAAATGCCCAATAACCTATGTTTAAGTTGGTTTCCCTTTCAACGTTAATATCATCTCGCTGAGCTAAAATACTTAACTGTGCACTGCTAGGATGCGCAGTTACGTCACACTCTTTGGTAAGAATTTTAGCAATACGCGTGGTGCCATTAGGGGTAATGTCGTACACCAACTGCTCAAGTGCCACCTCGTGTTTCCAATAGTCAGCGTTTTTATAAAAGCGTACTAAATGGTCTCGTCGGTATTCTTTGTAAATATAAGGACCGGTGCCAACTGGATATTGATCAAATAGGTTTTCTTGGTTGTTGGCTTTGAGCGCCATGGCATATTCTTTAGAGAGCACCACGGCGAAATCGGTCGCCATATTCGCTAAAAAACTGCTTTCTGCGTTAAATAATTCAAACCGAACTTGGTGATCAGACACCCTGACAATTTTACGAATAAGTTGGTCAATACCCACACTTTGAAAGTAGGGGTAATTCGCATCACCGACAAAGTGATAGGGGTTGTATACATCAAATAAACGACTGAAAGTGAAAATGACATCATCAGCGTTAAATTCGCGTGTTGGAGTAAAATACGCGGTGGTATGAAATTTAACCCCTTTGCGCAGAGTAAAAGTGACAGACTTACCGTCTTTGCTAATTTTCCAGTCGGTGGCTAGTTCGCTTTTAAATTCAGCAGTTACAGGGTCAATACTAATTAACCGGTCGTACAACTGGTTAGCAATAATATCGATGGTTGATCCTGTGGTTGTGACTTGAGGATTGAACGACACAGGATTTGCCTCAGCGCAATAAACGAGGCCTTGGTTTTTTTCTTCTAAGATTTCTTCTTTACTATCAATGCAACCTACTAAACTCAATGATAATAAAGCAAGTAATAATTTATGCACCCGCACAACCTCTACTATTCCAGCAAATTGTATTTTTTCAAATAACCACGTAATTGATGATACGTTAAACCAAGTACTTCTGCAGTCTTCTTTTGATTAAATTGGCTATGTTCTAATGCTTTTTTTATTAATGTGATCTCAAATTCATTAGAGAGTGTTTTTAAGTCACAAGGAAACTCAGGTTCTGCGTTACTCAAACTCGGTGTTACAGGCGCTTCTGTGGGCTTGGTGTTAACAACTTCATTTTGCACAGCAACAGGGGCTTGTGTATGTTTAATACGTGCTTTAGGTCTAAAGCGGCTTTCGAATGGGTCTAAAATAATTTTATGCACAGGGATGTGTTCATTGCCGTGGCGATACAGACTTCGCTCCACCACATTTTTAAGCTCACGCACATTACCCGGCCACTCATAACTGAGTAAACTTTCTTGTGCATTGCGAGTAAAGCCACTAAATAACTCCCACTCTAAGTCGCGTGCCATATTCATTGCAAATTGCTCAGCCAGTAACATAATATCGTCTTGGCGTTCGCGCAGTGGTGGTAGAGTGATCACATCAAATGCGAGCCTATCGAGTAAATCGCTTCTAAATTCACCTTGCTGCGCTAAATGGGGTAAGTCTTCATTGGTCGCACAGACTAAGCGCGTATCTACTTTAACCGTTTGTTTGCCGCCAACACGCTCAAACTCACCATACTCTATTACCCTTAATAGCTTTTCTTGCACTAGGGCAGAAGTATTTGCCAACTCATCTAAAAATAAGGTGCCGCTATTAGCCCGCTCAAATCGGCCTTCATGGCGTTTACTTGCGCCAGTAAATGCACCACTTTCATGGCCAAATAATTCACTTTCGAGTAGATTTTCGTTTAATGCCGCACAGTTGAGTTTGACGTAACTTTGATCCCAGCGCTTGGATAAAAAGTGTAAACGTGCTGCAATAAGCTCTTTACCGGTACCACGTTCACCAATAATAAGTACGGGTTTATCTAGGTTTGCTAGCTGCGATACCTGATCAAGAACCGATAAAAAGCTGTCTGATTGGCCGAGCAAATTATCCTGTTGGCGATATTGACTCATATTTCCTAACTCTTAGTCATTTTTACTAACAGTTAGTGTATTTCATTATGATTGATAACAAAAGCAATTTGTAATTTACATTTAACTAGTTGAAATTTATTGCTATTTTAAAATTAAAAAAGTTGGCAAGCATATTGATACTAATAAAAGCAGACACATTTAGATTAAATAATAGAGGTATATGTTATGGGAATTTTTTCACGTTTTGCAGACATTGTTAATTCTAATATCAATGCCATTTTAGATAAAGCAGAAGACCCTGAAAAAATGGTTCGTCTTATTATCCAAGAGATGGAAGATACACTGGTAGAGGTACGCTCTACATCAGCAAAAACACTCGCTGAGAAAAAAGAATTAGTACGTCGCGTAGATACACTAAAAGCCCAAGTAAACGATTGGCAAGACAAAGCCGAACTGGCACTGAGCAAAGATCGTGACGATCTAGCACGCTCAGCATTACTTGAAAAGCAAAAATCAGCCGACGCAGTTGCTGCGGTAGAAAGTGAACTTGACCATGTAGAGTCTCATATTGAGAAGCTACAACAAGAGGTAACTACGCTACAAGAAAAGCTAGCAGATGCTAAGGCACGTCAAAAAGCGATTATTTTACGTCAACGCTCGGCTGAGTCGCGCCTTGAAGTTAAAAAAGCGCTTGATAGTTCTAAAGTAGAGGATGCACTTAATCGCTTTGAACGTTACGAAACCAAAATTGATGGGCTAGAATCTCAAATAGAGTCTTATGATTTAGGTAAACAAACGTTAGCTGATGAAATTGCAGACTTACAAAAGAATGAAAAGATTGATGACGAGTTAGCTGAACTTAAAAAGAAACTCGCAAATAAATAAAACGATAATATCAGGGGCCACGTGCCCCTGACATCAACATAGAATACGGATTATCAGGAGAGGATTATGTTTGATCCAGAGATACTAGTTGCCCCCTTTATCTTATTTATGATTTTTGTTGCGCCACTGTGGTTAATTTTACACTACCGTAGCAAAAAGCAAGTAAGCCAAGGGTTGAGTGAGCATGAGCATCGCCAATTATTGGAGCTTGCACAAAAAGCTGAAAAAATGGCTGATAGAGTAGAAACATTAGAAGCGTTGCTTGATCAAGAGTCACCTCAGTGGAGACAAAAAGTATGAACACTAAACGCGAATTATTCAGAGACCCACAACGCGGCAAAATAGCTGGCGTATGTGCCGGTTTAAGTGACTACTTTAATATGGAGTTATGGTTAGTTCGCATTATATTTGTTAGTGCGGTACTACTAACCGGTGGCCCATTATTTGTGGTAGCGTACATTGCAGCATGGTTTATTTTAGATAAAAAACCTGCTGCAACACATAAAACGCATTCAACTTACAGTGATGACCCACTAGAAGTTAAGTTTAAAGTATGGCAAAAGGGCGAGCCACCTCGTCGTGCATTACAAGACTTAAAAGAGCGTTTAACACGTGTTGATGTTCGCTTACAAGAGATGGAACGTTACGTTACCTCAAGCGAATTTACAGTCAGTCGTGAAATTAATAAACTTTAAAGGATTGATAAGCACCTTGTTTGTAACGTGAACAATTACGGCAGATAGGGTGCAAAACACTTTATGAGCCAATCATTTGCAAAAAAGACCTTTAAAACTTTTAAAGGCAAAGCACAAAAAGCCCTGCACCGTAGTTTAGACCAACATGTTAAGCTTGCTGTAACTGGGTTGAGCGGCAGTGGTAAAACCGCGTTTATAAGTGCGTTAGTTAAGCACTTAACCTCTCAGGCGAATGACAACAACTTACCTTTTTTTGATGTGATGCGCGAGCATCGTCATATTGCCACTAAAATTGTGCCGCAAGAGGCATTAAACGTGCCCACCTTTGATTATAACCGTGCAATGAGTGCCTTACTGCCAATGGAAGGTAACCCTGCCTGGCCGGCGTCTACAGAGCGAATAAATACTCTGCGCTTGGCGATTAAATACCAAAGTAATGCGGGTCTGCGAGGTCATTTTTCACCGCAATCAACGTTATACCTTGATATTATTGACTATCCAGGCGAATGGCTGCTCGATTTACCTATGCTTGAACAAAGCTATACTGCGTGGTGTGAACAGCAATACCCATTATTAAATCAGTCTCCTCGCAGCGCTACCTCAGGCGATTTTTTACACGCCGTAGAGCAACTTGATTTACATGCCCCTGTGGATGAAAGTGAGCTTGCTAACATTGCACAACGTTATCAACGCATGCTGGTAGGGCTAAAAAAAGACACCAAACTTGCGATGCTACAACCCGGGCGAATGTTAATGCCGGGCGACTTGCAAGGTGCGCCGTTATTGTTATTTTTTCCAATAAACCCTGAAATGATGAAAGACGATGTGGTGGCGGGTTCTAATTTAGCGCATTTAATTAAACGTTTTAATGCTTACGTGAAAGAAGTCGTTAAGCCATTTTATAATGAGCATTTTCGTCACTTTGACCGCCAAATTGTGTTGGTTGATGTACTCAGTGCATTAAATGAAGGCCATGAAACTTTGCATGAGCAAAGCCGTGTTATTAATCAATTGTTGGCACATTTTAGTTATGGGGAGTCTGGCTTTTTTAAACGTTTATTCAAACCGAATATTGATAAAATATTGTTTGCTGCTAATAAGTCAGATCACATCAGTGCTAAGCATCATAAAGCGTTAGCCTTGTTACTAGACTCGCTGGTCAAAGAGCAAAGTAATCATTTAAAGTTTGACGGTGTACAAATTGAAACTATGGCTATGTCATCAATTACCGCAACCCAACCTCGCCAAGTGGTTGATAAAGGTCAAACTCTTGATTGCGTTTACGGTAAACCTTTAAATGAGCATGAGTGGCTGACTTATTTACCACCAGAGCCGCCAAGTCGAATGCTTAATAAAAGTGAGTGGCCAGCGCAAGGGTTTGAATTTTTGTCATTTTCGCCGATGCCAAGCCCCGACAAACAACTTAAACATATTCGATTAGATCATGTGATGCAGTACCTGCTAGGAGACAAATTAACATGAGTGAGTCAACGCAACAGTTTCAAGCAGGGCGTCGTATTAATGCACAAAATATTGAGCAAAACGAGCCTGCGTTAACACCCGCTAAAATTATTGAACACGGACAAAGTGATTACACCTCTGAGCTTGAGGATGATGCGCTTGAGCCTGAAGTTGATTTAGAGCCGGTGTATAAAAAGTCAAAATGGCAAACGCTCAAAGGCTTGTTTGCGCTCAGCTTTATTATTTTAGTACTGCTAGAGTTTGGGTTTTCTATTGTGCTTGCTTATCAGCAATCGCTTATTTTGGGCAGTGTTTATTTAACCGCTGTGGTAAGCGGTGTGTTATTAATAACAAGATTGTTATGGCGAGAGTATCGGATGTTGCGCAGTTTAAAGCGTAATCAGCTGCATCGCCATGAAGCCGATAGGTTATTAAACAGTGAGCAAGTGGGTGGTGCACTCCCTTGGCTTGAAAAATTGAACAAGCACCAGCAGTTAGACAATTTTGAAAACTTTAAAAACCAAGTTGCTACGCACCATAGTGATAAAGAAATAATGACACTTTACGCTAATAGCCTACTGGTAACGCAAGACACCCAAGCTAAAAAGCTTATAAACCGCTTTGCAACAGAGTCAGCCTTATTAGTCGCATTAAGCCCTCTTGCGCTGGTGGATATGATGGCGGTGTTATGGCGCGGTACAAAATTAATTGAACAAATAGGTAAAATTTATGGCATTGGTTTTGGTTACGCCAGTCGCATTAAACTCTATCGAATGCTGTTAAAACAAGTCATGTTTGTAGGCAGTGCAGAGCTTGTATCTGATTTAGCGGCCACGGCACTTAGTGCTGAGCTATTAGGCAAACTTTCAGGGCGAGCCGCGCAAGGCGTCAGTGCGGGTATATTTACAGCACGTATAGGCTATAAAGCCATGGAATTAAGCCGACCCTTACCGCGTCTTGAAAATAAACGCAGCTTGTTAAAAGGCACTGTTCAAGGGGTTGCGAGTAAAATTATGAGTCGCACTAAGAGAGCCGAGAGTAAATAGTTGGCAATATTTGTGTACAGCTTTTTGAGTAAAGTTTGCACAAATAGCCATCTGAGCATCCGGCATGCTTGTGATTTAAAGTGCGGTGCGTTTTATTTATGTAATTGACACACATAATAAAAACGAGAGCACATAATGAGCAAGCATCATCCACACACCCAATGTATCCATGGTCCACAAAAAGCCAATGATCCCCATGGCGCATTAACCTCGCCATTATACCAAACATCGACATTTCATTTTGAAAATGCCGCCCAAGGTGCTGCACGGTTTGCTGGCGATGAGCCCGGTTATATTTATACGCGTTTGGGTAACCCTACCACCACTGAACTTGAACAAAAAGTGGCGCAATTAGAGGGCTGTGAGGCTGCAGCGGCAACGGCTACAGGTATGGGAGCGGTATCGGCTTCAGTACTGAGCTTTTTATCACAAGGCGATCACTTAGTTGCATCAAGTGCGCTTTATGGTTGCACCTTTGCTTTTTTTGCGCATATGTTGCCGCGTTGGGGCATTGAAGTCACCTTTGTGGATATGACCAATGAAGATGAGTTACGTGCTGCAATAAAGCCAAACTCAAAAATGATATTTGCAGAAACCCCGATAAACCCAACGATGGCCGTTATTGATTTAGCACTTATTGGTGATGTAGCAAAACGGCATAATTTAATAAGTGTGGTCGACAATACCTTTTTAACGCCGCTGCTACAGTCACCTAAACAATACGGCATCGATATTATTATGCACAGTGCTACCAAGTATTTAAATGGTCACGGCGATGTAGTCGCAGGTATTGTGTGTGGATCCCTTGAGCACATTACACATATTAAAATGACGGTGTTAAAAGATATAGGCGCGACGATTAGCCCACACGATGCATGGTTAATTAACCGAGGTTTAAAAACATTAGCTATACGGGTAGAGCGTCATTGCCAGAGTGCGCAAACGATTGCTGAATATTTAGAGGCTCACCCTCAAGTGAGTAAAGTGTACTATCCTGGACTGAAGTCGCACCCAGGTCATCGGTTTATTGGTAAGCAAATGAAAGCTGCTGGCGGTGTTATTGCTTTTGAAATTAAAGGGAGTTTAACCGACGGTGAGCAGTTTATTGATAGCATGAAGCTATGTACTTTAGCGGTTAGCTTAGGCGATGCCGAAACACTTATTCAACACCCTGCATCGATGACCCATTCGCCTTACACACCCGAAGAAAGATTAGCAGCCGGAATTAGTGATGGTTTAATTCGCTTATCTGTTGGGCTTGAAGATGTTAATGATATTATTAACGATCTCAACCAAGCATTTACTAAAATATCGTAACGTGTAATTTATTGTTTACAGTGATTTCGATCTGTAAGTACTGTTAACTATAGGGTGTGTTTTTATCTTTGCTCTGATGTAATTATAAGTTTACGATATGCGCGTTCTGCGAAAGTATTGATCTGAGTCAAGCTATTAAACTTTTGTTCACTTTTGCATAGTATGACTACATCGAATAGCCGAGCACGTGGCTATTATTTTGACACCGATTTAGGGTTTAAACCCAAAGAAGGTATTTATGGCTAAAGCAAGTAATTACACCTCTAAAACACCAGATGAAAATGGCGTTATACATTGGAGCGATGAAGAAAATAAAATTTGGTCTGAGCTTGTAGCACGCCAACTTGCGTGCATTGAAGGCAAAGCCTGTGACGAGTACATGGAAGGGTTAAAAAAAATTAATCTACCGCATGATCGTATTCCACAGCTAAGTGAGCTAAACGAAGTGCTATTGGCAACAACAGGTTGGCAAGTAGCACCTGTACCTGCACTTATCGACTTTGATGAGTTTTTTAGACTACTGGCCAACAAGCAGTTTCCTGTTGCTACGTTTATTCGTAGCCGTGAAGAATTTGATTATTTACAAGAGCCCGATATTTTTCATGAAATATTCGGCCACTGTGCCATGCTAACAAATCCTGACTTTGCTGAATTTACGCATAAATACGGGCAACTAGGTTACGCGGCAGAGAAAAAAGACCGCGTTTATTTAGCGCGCATGTATTGGTTTACGGTCGAATTTGGTTTGATGCAAACTGAAAAAGGATTACGTATTTACGGTGGCGGTATTTTATCAAGCCCAGGAGAAACCCAATACGTGTACTCTGATACACCAGAAATTAATCCAATGAATGTGCTAGATGTGCTGCGCACGCCATACCGTATTGATATTATGCAGCCGCTGTACTACACCATTAATTCGATTCATGATCTGTTTGAAATATCGCAAATGGATATAATGACTTTAGTTGAGCAAGCTAAGGCGCTTGGTTTACACGAGCCGAAATTTCCCCCAAAAGAAAAATTAGCTAGTTAGTTTTTTAATAAAAGTAACACTAGAATTAAGGATTTAAAATGTCTTCATTAAGTGAACAAAAATGTGAAGCCTGTCATGCAGATGCTCCAAAAGTATCAGATGCAGAATTGGCTGAATTAATTAAAAAAATCCCTGATTGGGTGCCGGAAGTACGCGACGGTATTATGCAATTAGAGCGCGTTTATAAGTTTAAAAACTTTAAGCAGGCCATTGCATTTACTAATAAAGTTGGCGATATGGCTGAAGATGAAGGCCATCACCCTGGTCTATTAACCGAATGGGGTAAAGTAACTGTTACTTGGTGGAGCCATTCAATTAAAGGTTTGCATAAAAACGATTTTATTTGTGCCGCTAAAACAGACGATGTATTTAACGCGCTGTAATTATATTTGAGTAAATAAAAAGGCACTTTACAGTGCCTTTTTTATTTTTAATTACCGTTTTACCAATACTGGCTGTATCCGTTAAGCTTTATCGGTATTTAACATGTCATCATGTTCGGCCATATCCCAAGGAAGTTCGCCTGGGCTATTACCTAGAAAGTGTAAGTAGTTCTCAAACTGATCAAGAATATCTTTCACAATATCATCTTCAGTGTAGCCATAAACATTGTATGACAGACCACCGCGACGTAAAAACACGTCGGCCTTATAATACTTTTCAGCATCGTTGTTATCAGGCTTTAGCTCTGAGTAAGCAAAGCTTGGCATAGGATGCTCGGTAAGGCGAATATCATAAACAAAATCCACATGTTCATGGCGCAGTACCGTTAAATGAGCGCGGCCTAAATCCGTATCAAATTCCACCACTGCATGCCATTGTCTAGATTTCAATTCTGCTTGTACGGCTTTCATTGCCTCAACTACCACGCTACCAATAAAAGTATGTACTTTTTCTTTATTAGGGTAATTGACCATAGCCGCTAAACGGCGTTTCCAGTGAGACAAGTTAATGTTGCGGCTATTAAGAGTATGTGCTTGCAAGCTAGTGTCTCGATGGCCTTCAATTTTTAGAGCTCGCCAAAGCCCCGCCGTGGCAATTAGCATAATAATAGCAAAGGGTAAGGCACTGGCTATGGTCATGGTTTGCAGCGCACTTAGTCCGCCTGCCACTAATAAAACAGCCGCCACAGCACCTTCAAGTACCGCCCAAAACACGCGTTGCCAAGCCGGCGTATTAATGCTTCCTCCAGAGGCGAGTGAATCAATGACTAAAGAGCCTGAATCAGATGATGTAACAAAAAAAGTTATGATCAAAATGACAGTGAGCAGTGAAATGAAAAATGACAGTGGTAACACTTCAAATAATTGAAATAATGCGACGGCATGATTTGCTTGTACATCGCCAATAAGCGTATCAAACCCCTCATTCATAATTAAGTTAAGTGCGGTATCACCAAAGACTGAAAACCATAAAAAGGTAAAAATAGTGGGAACTAACATTACCCCAACAACAAATTGTCGGATGGTTCTACCACGGCTAATTTTTGCGATGAACATACCCACAAACGGTGCCCACGCAATCGTCCAGCCAAATATAAATAAAGTCCAGTTACCAATCCAATCACTGCGACTATAAGCTTGTAAATTAAAAGTACGCTCAACAATACCGCTTAGGTAGCTGCCGGTATTTTGTAAAAATGATTCTAAGATGTGAATAGTTGGGCCAATGAAAAACACAAAAGTCATTAGTGAAACCGCTAAGGTCATATTCACAATTGATAATCGCTTGACCCCTTTATCCATACCGGCCACTACTGAGAGCGTAGCAGCGGCAGTAATTACGGCAATCGCGGTAATTTGCACTGTGGTATTAATAGGGATGTTTGGCCATAAGTAATGTAGGCCAGCATTTATTTGGGTAACCGAAAGCCCTAGTGTAGTGGCAATACCAAATAAAGTACCTAATATGGCAAATACATCCACAGTATGGCCGATTGGGCCATAAATTTTATCGCCAATAAGTGGATACAAGGCAGAGCGAATAGACAGTGGTAAGCCATGGCGAAATGCAAAATAAGCAAGCACTAAACCAACAATTCCATAGATAGCCCAAATATGAAATCCCCAATGGAAAAAGGCAATTTGCATTGCCTGCTTGGCGGCATCAACGGTTTCAGCCGCCCCCGATGGCGGGGATGCGTAATGCAGCACAGGTTCAGCAACACCAAAGTAAAGCAGTGCCACGCCATAACCGGCAGAAAAGAGCATGGCAAACCATTCACCAAAGCTGTATTGTGGCTGTGCATGATCGGGGCCTAATTTTATATTCCCCCAGCTAGAAGCCGCGACTGAGACAATAAATACCAAGAAAATAGCGACAGACAACATATAAAACCAGCCAAAGGTTTCTGTTATCCACGTAAGGGCAACACTAAATGCCTGACCTGCGAGTTCAGGGTTACTACTTGTACCAATCACCAAAAGTAGAATAATAAATACGGCGGGCAAAAATACAGGTAGCAAAATGGTTGAGCGTAAAGCAGTTTTTGTCATATTAATCCTTAATATTAATTGCTAACTTTCAAGTATGCCTGACTACCTTATTATAAATTCACTAGGGTTGGCTAATTTTGCAGCTTAAAAATGTCATTTTTTTAAATTAAAGTTAATATTTACAGCAGCTTGGTTTTAAAAAAGAAAGTAAGAGAAAGTTGATGTGAGAGTATTAAAGTATTTATTTTAGAGGGGTATAGCTTTATATAGGCTAAGGACTAAATCGAGTCTTAGCGTTTCCAATCACATTGCTTTACCAGCTCAAACCAAGGGCTGGTAAAGTCCTTAGCGACAATAGGAGCGGGTAAGGCTACAGCTACATCTAGTTTGTTGGCTAAATAGCGCGCGACCAGTTGTTTCATTTTATCGCTTTCTAATTGCTCATACGCTGTTTGTAACTGTTGTTTGTCTTTTTGGCTTATAAAACCACCGGTCAAATTTTTGTAGCCTATTTCAAGCCAAAAAAGTAATGCTTGTTTCGCTTCATTGGGAAAGGCATGGGTTAATGTGGCCGTTGGGCTATAGAGTCGCTCAAAATTAATTTGCTGCTCTTGAATCAAAAAAACCATTAATAAATTAAGCCCGGTTGAGATTTGCCCCGCGCGTTTATCAATGTTTTGGTTATTTCTTAATGCACTTCTAAAATAGCGCTCAGCTTCGGGTATATTGCCCTCATCCAGGGCTAAATAACCTAAGTTACTTTCTATCAGTGCGGTTACATTGGGAAGCTGTAATTGTGTGGTGATCTTATGACTGTCGAGGTATAAAGCACGCGCTTTTGCAAAGTCATCTTGCGAGCGAGCAACCAATGCCATACTGTTGGTGAGTGTTAAGCGTTGACGATCGTTTTGCGCATATTTGTAAGCACATTTAAATGAGTACTGGGCATCGTCTAAATATTCTGCATGGCGAAGCCATATTCCCAAGGCACTCATAATGGTGGTCAGTTTTTGTTTGAAATAATCAGTTTGATGATGCTGAAATATTGCGTCAATCGATGTATAAAGCTCGTCATAGTGACTTGTAGGTACTGCTGTACGGGCATAGATAAGGTGCCAGCGGATAAATAATTCTGGCGGCATGAGTTGTAACCCTGTGAGGTTTTCTAAAATAGTAATAGATTGAGCTGGATTAACAGTAAGATAATCTTCGGCTTCGTCTAATTTTTTTTCAAAGGTATTGAAGTCATTAGCAAAGACGTGTTTTGAACATAATAATATCAACCAACTTATTACAAAAAGCCGCAACAACTTAACCTCGACAATCGAACTATGCGTTAATTCACTATAGTTGTTGGCATCTAACAAAGCAACGCAATTAAAGGGGACAGGTTTGTGAGAAAGTATTTTAAAATCACTAAAAAAGCCCTAAAGCTATACAAGCTTAGGGCTTTTTCTGTATGTAATTAAATTTTAGCGAATACACATTAACTTAATGTGTCGTTGGGTTTCGTTTTATTCAACCCAACCTACGTTTAACATCAACCTGCTTAGCGCTAACAGCTAAAAACTTACAGCTGCTCTTAATCATCAATCGAGCGCAGTAGGGCATTAATGCCCACTTTTTCGCGAGTTTGTTTGTCTACTTTTTTCACAATAATAGCCGCATACAAGCTATGGCTGCCATCTTTTGAAGGCAGTGCACCTGGAACCACAACCGCGCCGGCAGGTACGCGGCCATAGTGAATTTCACCGGTTTCACGGTCGTAAATACGGGTACTTTGGCTAATGTAAACACCCATTGAAATAACGGCGCCTTCTTCAACAATTACGCCTTCAACAATTTCTGAACGTGCGCCAATAAAACAGTTGTCTTCAATGATGGTAGGATTGGCTTGTAGCGGCTCTAAAACGCCGCCTATGCCTACGCCGCCAGATAAGTGAACGTTCTTGCCAATTTGAGCACATGAGCCCACAGTCGCCCATGTATCAACCATGGTGCCATCGTCAACAAATGCACCTATGTTTACGTACGATGGCATTAATACGACATTTTTACCTACAAAGCTGCCTTTACGAGCAACGGCGTTGGGTACGACGCGCATGCCGCCTTGCTGAAATTGCTCCGGCGTGTAGTCGCTAAATTTAAGCGGTACTTTGTCGTAAAATTGGTTTACGCCGTCGTTCATTGGCTGATTTTCACGAATTCTAAATGAAAGTAGTACTGCTTTTTTAAGCCACTGGTGAACAACCCATTCGCCTGAAATTTTCTCTGCAACGCGAGCAGCGCCGCTATCTAATAGCTCAAGCGCATCTATAATCGCTTGTTTAACATCGCTTGATACCGTAGCAGGGCTAATGCTGTCGCGGTTATCCCACGCATTTTCAATCATGGTTTTTAAATCTGACATAGTGTCCTCTTATTCAATTTCGGCGTTGAGTTTTTTACGTAATGCCTGATGAATTTTTGCTTGCTCTTCATCAGT
Organism: Pseudoalteromonas sp. SD03; assembly: GCF_040937955.1. NCBI lineage: Bacteria > Pseudomonadati > Pseudomonadota > Gammaproteobacteria > Alteromonadales > Pseudoalteromonadaceae > Pseudoalteromonas > Pseudoalteromonas sp. SD03. Next base: position 2,396,247 of record NZ_CP162514.1, on the reverse strand, counting down.
CAGCGCTTGATATTCGTTATTTGATACCACAAAGAAATCCTCTGCACGTTCGCCTACCGTGGTAATTCGTGCGGCATGTATGTGGAGTAAGTAAGCTTGAAAAACCTCGGCTATTTTAGTTAATAGTCCAGGTATATCAACCGCTTGAATTTCTATTAAGCTACGATCCTTACGAGGGTGCGGGCGCAGTACAATTTTAGGTTTAATATTAAAGTCTTTAAAACGCTGTGATCGGCTCTTTTTGAAGCGTATTTTTTTACGTGGATCATGAATCGCTTGCTCTAATCCGCGTTTAATCGATTGTGCGCGGCTACTGGCAATCGGATCGCCGTTAACTTCTAATATAACAAAGTTGAACAGTACGTAGCCATCTTTGGTGGTCAGTACTTGGGCGTGCTGAATTTGCGCTTTTTTAGAGCCAATAACACTAACCAGTCGAGCAAAGAGCGCGCCTGAATAGGGGCTATAAGCAAACACTTGGGTACCGCCATGCATCGCTTTATTAGAAACGATAACACTGGGCTGGCTTAAATCAGTGCACTTGAGTAAGTGCTCAGTATGCCAAGAAATTTGTTGCTCACTAAAAGCGGTAAAGTAATTTGCTTTAAAACGGCTCCAAATTAAGTCAATTTGCTCCTCGTGATAATGCAAATTAAGCAGGCGTTGCTTAGCTTGGTGCTTTTTATCACGAATTTGGTCGCGTTGATCCATTGGGTTTTCAAGCCCAAGGCGCAAGGCGCGCTGTGTGTGCAAATAAAGCTCGCGCAGCAGCGTGTTTTTCCAGTCATTCCATAGGTTGTCATTGGTGGCTCGAATATCAGCCACGGTTAAACAATAGAGGTAATCGAGTTGGCGTTCGGTTTTTACTCGCGATGCAAAATCTTTTATTACATCGGGGTCGTTAATATCTTTACGTTGCGCAGTTACCGACATAAGTAAGTGATTGCTTACCAACCACGCTATGAGTTTACCATCTGAAGAGGCAAAACCATGCAGCTTTGAAAACGCTATGGCATCAACAGCGCCCAGCTCTGAATGATCTCCTCCTCGCCCCTTAGCAATATCATGAAAAATACCAGCCAAATACAGTAATTCGGGTTTATCCATGCGCGTAACTATTTCACTGCAAATTGGAAAGTCACTAATGCTGGTTTTATCGAAGTATTGGTAAATATTATTAATTAATTTATGGGTATGTTCATCTACGGTATAGGCATGAAACAAATCAAACTGCATTTGGCCAAAAATATTGCGCCACTGCGGAAGGTAAGCGGCAATCATGCCGTGCTTATGCATTAGCGTAAATGCACGGCCCATGCCGTTAGGGTGCTTTATAATACGTAAAAAAGCTTCGCGGCACGCGGCATAATCTTGTAAGTCACCTAATAAGCGACGACGTACTTGGCGGATAGTTCGAATAGTGCTTGGGTATATATGGGTAATTTCTGGGTGATCAGCAATGTGCTCAAATAATACAAAAAGTTGGTCACGCCTAAAAAATACTGACGGACTTTTTACCCGAATTTGATGGCCCACGCGTTCAAAATTACGATCAAGTTCTTCAACAGTGGCTTGGCTGCTGTCTGGTGAAATACTTTGCTCAAAGTACGAAAGTAGCATTTGATTAAGTTCACGCACCCGGCTCATTATTCTGAACAAGCGTTTCATCATGCGCTCAACAGAGGCTTTTCCATCACTACCAAAACCCAAAATTTCAGCCGCTTGCGGTTGGTGATCAAACAATAAACGGTTTTCTGAGCGACCCGCGGCTAAATGCAAAGCAAAGCGAATGTTCCATAAATTTTCAAGGCACTCTAACAGTTCTTGGTATTCTTCGTGAGTTAGGTAGCCGTGATTTATCAGCTCTTGCAGGGTTTCGGCTCTAAAGTGTTTTTTAGCAACCCAAATAATGGTTTGTAAATCGCGCAGCCCGCCTGGATTTTCTTTTATATTAGGCTCTAGATTATAAGCCGTACCATGACATTTTTTGTGGCGTAAATTTTGCTCTTGTACTTTTGCAACAAAGAACTCTCCAGAGCCCCATACAGGCCTTTCGATGAGGTGACTTTTGAGCTTTTCGAATTCAATATGGTTGCCGAAAATTAATCGGCTTTCTAGTAGGCTGGTGGCAAAGGTAACATCTTCACGTTTTTGCTCTATGGCTTGTTCAATGGTGCGTACACTGTGACCTATTTCTAAATTAAGATCCCACAGCATAGTGACAAACTGGCCAATTTTTTCGCAAATATCGTCATTGGGTTGCTGGGTAACAAGCAGTAAAAAGTCAATGTCGGAGTAGGGATGAAGTTCACCGCGACCATAACCTCCTACAGCAATTAAAGCGAGATCTGGCTCGTGGGCTAAATCGAAAACATGAAAGAGTTTAATCAGTAACCGGTCTATAAATTCTGCACGGGCGTTTATTAGATTACCAACGGGTTGTTTTGAGAATTCATTATGCAACCATTTATAAAAATAGGCGGAGCAATCGCGGTATTCGCTAAGTTGCTGAGCATCATTGAGCAACTTTTTTACTTTGTTAGGTAATGCCACTTAGGCTGGCTCCTATATATGGACTGCATTATAAGTCTTGGATTAAGTTATTTTTATACTGTGTTTGCTGCAAAGGGAATAAATCATGTTATTTCCCTTTGCAGCAAACCACTTAATCTGTACGCAGGCTAAAGCCTGTTATTACTATGATTAAGCACACACTACTATTAGTGCTCGATGATTCTATCGATAGTATCATCTGATCGTAGTGTTAAAATTTCAACACCATTTTCAGTTACCAGTAAGGTATGTTCCCACTGAGCTGATAAACTACGGTCTTTTGTTACCACAGTCCAGTCGTCTTTTAGTAATTTACATTGGCGTTTGCCTGCATTGACCATGGGCTCGATTGTTAAACACATACCGGCTTTTAATGTTTCGCCTGTACCTGGTTTTCCGTAATGCATTACCTGTGGTTCTTCATGAAATTCACTGCCAATACCGTGCCCGCAGTATTCACGTACGATAGAGTAATTAAAGCTCTCTGCATATTTTTGAATAGCTGCACCAATATCACCAAGGCGAACACCCGGTTTTACCATTTTAATTGCAAGGTAAAGGCTTTCTTGGGTCACTTCTGCAAGGCGTTTGCCTTGAATGTTAGGTGTGCCAACATGGAACATTTTTGAAGTATCACCATGGTAACCATCTTTAATAACAGTAATGTCAATATTGACACTGTCACCGTCTTTTAATGCTTTGTCGTTCGGAATTCCGTGACAAATTACATGATTTACCGAGGTACAAATTGATTTTGGAAAACCATGATAATTAAGAGGAGCAGGAACGGCATCTTGCACATTAACAATATAATCATGACAAATTGTATTTAGCTCATCGGTGGTGATACCTGGTACCACATGTGGTTCGATCATTTCTAGCACATCAGCAGCCAAACGGCCGGCTACACGCATTTTCTCGATTTCTTCAGGGGTCTTAATCACAGCGCTCATTGAGGCTCCAAAGTTGCGTTTTTAGATGATTATCGTCGCACAATTTTTGCACGAGACGTTGAGTATTTAATTTTAATATGGTATAAAGCGCGCCGTCTTTTTACAAATAAATTCTTAAATGATTTTTTGTATTTAAGGCAAACACAATTTTATTTTAACACACACACGTATCGTCACATACACTTGGGTGCATTTCAGTTTCATTTAACTGCGGTGTTGGTGCTATGGGATATGTGGAGGCCTAACCCTAAACAACTTAGAGGATTTACAAAATGGCAAACGTTTCAATGCGCGATATGCTTCAAGCTGGTGTTCACTTTGGTCACCAAGCACGTTACTGGAACCCTAAGATGAAACCTTTCATCTTCGGCGCACGTAACCGTGTACATATCATCAACCTTGAGCAAACTGTACCAATGTTCAACACTGCACTTAAGTTTTTATCTGGTGCTGCTGCAAACAAAGGTAAAGTTCTTTTCGTTGGTACTAAGCGCGCAGCAAGCGAAGCAGTAAAAGAAGCTGCTTTACAAAGCGATCAATTCTTCGTTAACCACCGTTGGTTAGGCGGCATGTTGACTAACTGGAAAACAGTTCGTCAATCAATCAAGCGTCTTAAAGACCTTGAAGCTCAAAGCCAAGACGGTACTTTCGAGAAGTTAACTAAGAAAGAAGCGTTAATGCTTACTCGTGAAATGGACAAGCTTGAAAAAAGCCTTGGTGGTATTAAAAACATGGGTGGCCTTCCAGACGCTATCTTTGTAATCGATGCTGACCACGAGCACATTGCTATCCGTGAAGCTAACAACCTAGGTATCCCAGTTGTTGCAATCGTTGATACTAACTCTAACCCAGACGGTGTTGATTACATCGTACCTGGTAACGATGATGCTATCCGTGCAATCAACCTTTACACTAGTGCTGTTGCAGCTGCGATCACTGAAGGCCGTGAGAGTAACATCGTTGCTCAAGCTGAAAAAGATGACTTCGTAGAAGCTGAGTAATTAGCTGTCATCAAGTCTTCATCTTTTAAAGGTGAAGACTTGCTATTCTTGTGGAGCGGGTAACCCGCTTATCTAAACCTGATTTCAGATTTGAGGATTTACTAATGGCTGTAACTACTGCCCTAGTTAAAGAATTACGCGAGCGTACTGGCGCTGGCATGATGGATTGTAAAAAAGCGTTAACTGAGACTGATGGTGACATCGAGTTAGCGATTGAAAACATGCGTAAGAGCGGTGCTGCAAAGGCTGCTAAAAAAGCAGGTAACATCGCTGCTGAAGGTACTATCATCATCAAGCAAAACGCGGGTGTTGCAGTACTTGTAGAAGTTAACTGTCAAACTGACTTCGTAGCTAAAGATGCAAGCTTCTTAGCATTTGCTAATAAAGTTGCAGATGCTGCTATCGCTGACACTTCATCTATCGAAGACTTACAAGCTAAGTTTGAAGAAGATCGTGTTGAGCTAGTAACTAAAATTGGTGAAAACATCAATGTACGTCGTCTTCAGTACATCACTGGTGAGCAACTAGTTGAGTACCGTCACGGCGAGCGTATTGGTGTTGTTGTTGCAGGTGTTGCTGATGAAGAAACACTTAAGCACGTTGCAATGCACGTTGCTGCTTCAAACCCAGACTACCTAACGCCAGATGATGTACCTGCTGATGTTGTTGAAAAAGAAAAGCAAGTACAAATCGACATCGCGATGAATGAAGGCAAGCCTGCTGAAATCGCTGAGAAGATGGTTGTTGGTCGTATGAAAAAATTCACTGGTGAGGTTTCTCTTACTGGTCAAGCTTTCATCATGGAACCTAAAAAGTCTGTTGGCGAAATTCTTAAAGAGAAAAACGCAACAGTTACTGGCTTTGTACGTATGGAAGTTGGTGCAGGTATCGAGAAGAAAGAAGAAGATTTTGCTGCTGAAGTTGCTGCTCAAATTGCAGCTGCTAAAGCTAAGTAAGATTAGCTATTTGTGATGCCAAAGGAAAATACATGCAATTAAAGTACTATTTGCTTTTGCGTCACGCTTAGAAATTCTTTAAAATAACCGCGCTTTTATGTTTAACATAAGCGCGGTTATTTTTTATCCATAATTCAATAAAAGTTGGCCCCAAAAGTATGACTATCAATCGCAAACCTATTTTTAGACGTGTTCTTCTCAAATTAAGTGGTGAAGCTTTAATGGGAGACGAAGGCTTCGGCATCGACCCTAAAGTTTTAGATCGTATGGCACAAGAAATTAAAGAGCTCGTAGAACTCGACGTAGAAGTGGGTTTAGTTATTGGTGGCGGTAACTTTTTACGTGGTGGCTCACTAGCCGAAGCGGGTATGAATCGCGTTGTTGGCGACCACATGGGTATGCTTGCAACCGTCATGAATGGCCTTGCAATGCGTGATGCGTTGCACCGTGCATTTGTAAATTGCCGTTTAATGTCAGCCATTCCTTTAAATGGCGTATGTGATGCATATAACTGGGCAGAAGCCATTAGCTTATTAAAAACAGGTCGCGTTGTTATTTTTGCAGCCGGTACGGGTAACCCGTTCTTCACAACTGACTCTGCAGCGTGTTTACGTGGCATTGAAATTGAAGCTGACACAGTAATTAAAGCAACCAAAGTAGATGGTGTATTTAGCGATGATCCGGTTAAAAACCCAGATGCGACACTTTACCGTCACTTAAGCTACAATGAAATTATTGATAAAGAACTAAAAGTAATGGATTTAGCGGCATTTACATTAGCTCGCGACCATAATATGCCATTGAGCGTATTTAATATGAATAAATCAGGCGCATTAAAACGCGTAATAATGGGTGAAGAAGAAGGAACCCTTATTTCTTCACAAGCCTCAGATGAAGTTAGTAACTAGATTAGGATTAAACCGTGATTAACGATATTCAAAAAGATGCGCAAGCGCGCATGCAAAAAAGTGTAGCAGCACTTGGTAGTCAATTATCTAAAATTCGTACTGGCCGTGCTCATCCTGCAATTTTAGACGGCATCATGGTGTCGTACTACGGCGCACCAACACCGTTAAACCAAGTTGCAAATGTAACAATTGAAGACTCACGTACATTGGCTATTGGTGTATTTGATAAGTCATTAGCGCAAGCTGTTGAAAAAGCGATTATGGCATCTGACCTTGGTTTAAATCCAATGTCTGCAGGTACAGTGATCCGTGTACCACTTCCTCCATTGACTGAAGAACGTCGTAAAGATTTAATTAAAATCGTACGTGGTGAAGTAGAAGGCGGTCGTGTTGCTATTCGTAACATTCGTCGTGATGCAAATGGCGATATTAAAAACTTATTAAAAGATAAAGACATCTCTGAAGATGAAGCGCGCCAAGCTGAAGATGCTATCCAAAAAATCACTGATAAGTTTATCAAAGAAATGGATACGCAACTAACAGCGAAAGAAGCTGAGTTGATGGAAATCTAATTGCTAATCTAGGCTCGGATTAACAGCTTTACTAAAGTAACTAAGTCGTTGTTTATATGCCTTCGCACTTAACTTTAATTGTGTGATTTTAAAGAGTAACAGATTGTGTTTACTCTTTGCTATTGGCTCGATTATCAGTAAATACAGGGTTGTTAGCTGTATAATTATTTGCTTTATGTAGATTTATTATCACGGGTACAGGTTAAAATTATTAGTTTTGAAACGCCGTCTGGGGTATACTAGGCGGCGTTTTTTTATGGAATACACAAAATTTATGGTTCTAGACGCTGATACAATTTCACAGCAATGTTTACCTAAACATGTTGCCATCATCATGGATGGGAACGGGCGTTGGGCACAAGCTAGAAATAGACCTCGTGTATATGGGCATAAAAAAGGCGTGGATGCAGTTCGTCAATCCGTGCAGTTTTGTACTAAATTAGGAATACAATCGTTAACCTTATTTGCTTTTAGTAGTGAAAACTGGCGCCGCCCTGAAGACGAAGTAAATACACTTATGGAGCTTTTTTTATTTGTACTGAGTAAAGAAGTTAAAAAGCTGCATAAAAATAACGTAAAACTAACCATCATTGGAGATTTATCTCGATTCTCTGAAAGCTTGCGCGCTAAAGTACATACAGCTCAAGAACTAACAGCGAACAATACCGGGCTGCACTTAAATGTTGCGGCAAATTACGGTGGTCGCTGGGATATGACTCACGCTGCTAAGCAAGTTGCTTTACAAGTAGCGAATGGAGAAATTGACCCAGCAGATATTACAGAAGAACATATTGCACAGCATATGAGTATGGCAGATCAAGCTCAGCCTGATTTATTGATCCGTACCGGTGGCGATGTCAGAATTAGTAACTTTTTACTTTGGCAGGCAGCCTACGCTGAACTTTATTTCACCAATACACTTTGGCCTGATTTTAATGAAGCTGCTTTTGCAGAGGCCATTGCATGTTACGTTGCCAGAGAGCGACGTTTTGGTTGCACGGGCGAACAAATAAAACAATTACTCGCTCAAACCTAGAATAGATTAAGGGTCATCATTTTGTTAAAACAACGTATTTTAACCTCACTAGTGCTAGCGCCATTAGCACTGGCTTTGGTTTTTTACACCCCACTAACGTTATTTAGTTATTTTGCGGGTGCTATTGTATTAATGGGCGCGTGGGAATGGTCTGCCTTTATGGGGCTATGCGATAAGCTAAAACGCGGTGCGTTTGTATTATTAGTGGCTGTATTACTTGGTTTACTTAATTTACATTGGCCTATAGAAACCCTATGGCAAGATGGTCAGCTTGTTGGCGATGCTAATTACCTATTTACCTTATCGTTTTCATGGTGGTTAGTTGCAAGTTATTTAGTGTGGCGTTATCCCGCGATGGCTAAAGGCTGGAATGAAGGGCTTGTGATGCGCGGCATTGCTGGTTTGTTGACCTTAGTACCGCTATGGCTTGCACTTAACACACTGCGTAGTGCGCAATATACGGAATCTACTCACTATGGCTCTATGCTCATTTTAGTTGTATTAGGCATTGTATGGAGTGCCGATATAGGCGCTTACTTTACAGGTAAAAGTTTTGGTAAACATAAGTTAATGCCTAAAGTTAGTCCAAATAAAACCATAGAAGGCCTCGCAGGTGGCGTGGTTGCTGCGGTGTTATTTGTACTGGCTTTTTGTTATTACACTAACGTTGATACCTCTGTATGGCCTATTTATGCAGTTATGACAGCGTTTATTGCCTTGTTTTCTGCGGTAGGTGATTTACTTGAGAGTATGTTTAAGCGCGAAGCGGGACTTAAAGATAGCGGCAGTTGCTTACCAGGACACGGTGGTATTTTAGACCGTATTGATAGTTTAACTGCGGCAGCACCGATGTTTGTTATTTGCTTTGCTTGGACGCTTAGCTTATGAGTGCTGTGCAACAACTGGTTATTTTGGGTGCGACGGGGTCGATAGGTCTTAGCACGTTAGATGTTGTTGCAAGAAACCAACAGCAATTTAAAGTTTTTGCATTGACCGCAGGACAAAATGCAAAAAAAATGGCTGAACTGTGTATAACTCACCAGCCTCGTTATGCTGTAATGGCATCTGAATCGGCGGCTAAGCAGCTTTCTGCGCTTTTAAAGCATGAGAGTAAAACGCAAGTAATGCATGGCGAGAAAGCCATGAGTGAGCTCTGTGCTCATGGTGATGTTGATACGGTTATGTCAGCGATTGTCGGTGCAGCCGGATTACTACCTACTTTGAGCGCTGTTGAAGCGGGCAAAAAAGTATTGCTTGCCAACAAAGAGTCACTGGTGATGTCGGGTCAGTTATTCATTGATAAAGTTAAAAAGCATCAAGCAACTCTATTACCCATCGACAGCGAGCATAATGCTATTTTTCAGTGTTTACCTAGTGCGTTACAAAATACCCAAGGGCAAGCAAAGCTTGGGCAACATGGGGTTAGCAAAATTTTATTAACTGGCTCAGGTGGCCCGTTTTTAAATCGCGATATCAATACCCTTAACACCGTTAGCGTCAGTGAAGCTGTTGCTCATCCTAATTGGTCTATGGGGCAAAAAATATCAGTAGACTCAGCTACGATGATGAACAAAGGCTTAGAGTTTATTGAGGCTAAATGGTTATTTAACTGTGATGCAAGCGATATTGATGTGGTGATTCATCCTCAAAGTATTATCCATTCTATGGTGCAATACCAAGATGGCTCTATTTTAGCGCAAATGGGTAACCCTGATATGCGCACCCCGATAGCGCATGCACTTGCGTATCCAGAGCGCATTGATGCGGGTGTCAAGCCGTTAAATTTTTCTGATATTTGTGATTTTTCGTTTACCAAACCTGATTTCTCACGTTACCCCAATTTAAAGCTTGCAATTGCAGCCTGTGATGCAGGCCAAGGAGCCACCACCACCGTTAATGCGGCTAATGAGATTGCAGTTAATGCGTTTCTTCAGGGGCAGATTGGGTTTACGGATATTTATAAAGTGAATGCGCAAACGCTAGACGCCGCACAATTTACTGATGCGAAAACACTCGATGAAATTTTAGAGTGTGACCGTTTAGCTCGCATCAGCGCTGCGCAGTTTATAACAAAAGTGGTGCATTGATATGTTTGATTTTTTTTGGAATTTAGGTTCGTTTATACTCGCACTAGGCATTTTAGTGACCGTTCATGAATATGGTCATTTTTGGGTTGCGCGTAAAGCGGGTGTAAAGGTACTGCGCTTTTCAATTGGTTTTGGTAAACCCTTACTAAAATGGCACGATAAATATAATACTGAGTACGTTATTGCGGCAATCCCGCTGGGCGGATACGTGAAAATGCTCGACGAGCGTGTTGATGAAGTGCCTGCCAATCAACGTCATTTATCGTTTAATGCTAAATCAGTTCAAGCCCGCATAGCCATTGTGGCAGCAGGGCCGATGGCGAACTTTTTGTTCGCTATTTTTGCTTTAGCGGTGATGTACATGGTAGGTGTGCAAACCATAAAACCAGTTGTGGGTAGTGTTGTTGAAGGCAGCCGAGCTGAACAAGCCGGTATTATGCCAACCCAGCAAATTATTAAAATTGGTGATGACGACATAAGTAATTGGCAAGATGCGACCTTTTCTTTGATGTCTCATTTAGGTGATAAAAGCGTTGCCGTAACCTTACGTAACGAAAATTATCAGCAAACAGTGCAAACACTTAACCTAGATGGTTGGAAGCTTGATCAACAAGATGTACCGCCGCTCAGTTCGTTAGGTATTGTACCGTTTCGTCCTCAGGCAACCTTGGTTATTGCCGCTATTACTAAAAACTCAGCTGCTGAACAGGCTAATTTACAGGTTAACGACGTTATTTTAGCTGTGAATGGTGAAACAATGACCAGTTGGCAGCAATTAGTTAATCTTATTACTCAATCGGCTAACAAATCCTTACAATTTAGTGTAAAAAGACAAGATAGTATAAAAACAATAACAGTTACTCCAAAGAGCCGGGTCGTCAGTAATGGCATAGAGCAAGGCTTTTTGGGTGTTGCTCCCGTTGTAGAGCAGTGGCCTGATGATTTTGTAGAGACTAGACATTATGGGCCACTAGATAGTATTGTGCTGGGCACAAAAGAAACATGGCGTTTAATTACGCTGAGTTTTGACATGATAGGTAACTTAATAACAGGCCAAGTGTCGGTTAAAAACCTAAGTGGGCCAGTCGGCATAGCCGTAGGCGCCGGCACCAGTGTTAGTTATGGATTAGTCGCATTTTTAAGCTTTTTAGCTTTGATAAGCGTTAACTTGGGAGTATTTAATTTACTTCCTCTGCCAGTGCTTGATGGTGGGCACTTAATGTATTACATAATTGAACTTTTTCGTAAAAAGCCAGTCTCTGAAAAGACACAAGAGTTTGGTTTTAAAGTGGGAGCCTTGCTACTCATTTTTCTAACATGTTTCGCTTTGTTCAATGATGTATCGCGCTTGTAGTTATGTAAGCGTGGTAACGACAAATTAGAACACGATTGTAAAGCTCGTAAATATTTAATTTTCGATGCTAAGCGGTAATACAGTTGTAAAGGATAAAGATAATAAAATGGCTATAAAAAAACATTTGGTAGTTTCAAGTTTATTGGGTGCAAGCTTTGCAGCCCTAGGCCAAAACTCCTTTATTGTTGAAGATTTAAAAGTTGAGGGATTGCAACGTGTCGCACTTGGTGCTGCATTAACGCATATTCCTATTAACGTGGGCGACAATGTTGATGAATATACAATTTCAAAAACAATTAAGTCACTTTATCGCTCTGGTCACTTTGACAATATAAAAGCGTTACGTGATGGTAATAACGTTATTTTTAAAGTAACTGAACGTCCAACCATTAGCTTTATTGAATTTGAAGGCAATAAAGACATAAAAGATGAGCAGTTAAATCAGTCACTCGATCAACAAGATATTCGCCAAGGCGAGCCGCTTGATAAAACGGTAATCGATAATATCGAAAAAGGCCTGATTGAATTTTTTCACAGTATTGGTAAATACAATGCAAAAGTGGATATCAGTGTCACTAAATTACCACGTAATCGCGTTAAATTAAGACTTGAGTTTGACGAGGGCGATGCAGCCTCCATTCGTCAAATTAACTTAGTGGGTAATGAGCTTTTCTCAAACGAAGAGTTATTGCAACTAGTTGAGTCACAGCAAGACTTACCATGGTGGCAGTTTATGGGTAGCGACCGCTATCAAAAACAAACCATTGAAGGCGATTTAGAGAAAATTCGCAGCTTTTATTTAGACCGTGGCTATTTACGCTTTAATATTGACTCAACTCAAGTATCAGTTAGCCCTGAACGTGAGTCTGTTTATGTAACGGCAAATATTACCGAAGGCGTTAAATACAAAGTGAAAGGCTTTGATTTCATCGGTGATTTACTCGGTCGTGAAGAATTAATAAAAAGTGTTATTCCACTGCGCACAGGCGAGCTTTATAACGGATCAGTGGTTACCTCATCAGAAGAATTTATCAAAAGCTACTTGGCGCGTTTTGGTTACGCCAATGCTGAAGTACGTACGATTCCAGAAATTGATGACGAGAACCAAGAAGTACAATTGACTCTGTCGGTTGACCCAGGCAAGCGTGTGTATGTTCGTCGAATTATTGTAGGTGGTAACCAAAACACGGCTGATGAAGTACTGCGTCGTGAAATGACACAGCTTGAAGGCGCATGGTTGTCTAATCAAAATCTAGAGCGTTCTAAACTACAAATTCAACGTTTACCTTATATGGAAACCGTTGATTTTAATGTGGTGCCAGTTCCAGGTGTTGATGACCAAGTGGACGTTGACTTTACTGTTAAAGAGCAATCTGCGGGCAGCTTCAATGCCGGTCTTGCCTATGGCTCATACTTAGGTCTGCAGTTTAATATTGGTGTAACCGAGTCTAACTTTTTAGGCACAGGTAACCAAATTGGCTTTAATATTAATACTTCACGCGGTTCTGAGCGTGTCAGTGTATCGTATACCGACCCTTACTTTACGCCGGATGGCGTATCGCAGGGCAGCAGTATCTTTTACAGTAACTACGATGCTAGCCAGTTTAGCTTGATTGACTATAAGTCAAAAAGTTATGGGTTAGGGACAAACATTGGTTTCCCAATTGATGCCATTAACCGTATTAATTTTGGCGCACGTTGGATAGAAGAAGAGCTATCTGATATTGCTGAATATGAGCAAACACGTGTACTACGTGAAACCTTCTTAGATCCAGAAAATCCAGATGCGGGCTTTGAATTTACAAAGTACGAGCTAAGTGTTGGTTGGTCACGTGTTACAGTTAACCGTGGTTTATTCCCAACGGCAGGTTCACGACAAACATTAAACTTAACAGCCACAACGCCAAACTCTGATTTACAGTACTTTAAATTAAATTATGACTCGCGTTTTTACTGGCCGATTTCTAACGATCATCGTTGGGTTTTCTCAACGCGTGCTGCATTAGGTTATGGTAATGGTTATGGCTCTACCAACGGCTATGATCAAACTTTACCGTTCCAAGAATACTTCCGTATCACTGAAATGGAATTACGTGGCTTTGATAGAAATACCATTTTACCGCGTGCTGTTTCGCGTATACCGCAATCAATACCAGGTACGCCATCAGGTGATGGCACAACCACAGGTAACATTGGTGGGGCGTCAGAGTTTGACGTGCTAATACCACAAGGTCGTATTGGTGGTAATGCTAAAGCAGTGGCAGGTATGGAGCTTATTGTACCTACTCCATTCTTAGATGAAGAGAATACTAGCTCAGTGCGAACGAGTTTCTTTGTTGACGCTGCCAATGTATGGGATACCGAATTCAGTGTTGATCGCTATCAAAACTTAGGTATTGATGAGCGTGCAAAATTAGATGACTACTCAGACCCAATGCGCTTTAGGGTTGCAACCGGTTTATCATTACAGTGGATCTCACCTATGGGTCCGATGCTGATCAGCTTTGCGTATCCGTTGCAAAAAGAAGAAGATGACGATACCAAGACCATCAGTTTTAATATTAGTAACACTTTCTAAAGGAGTTTATTGTGAAAAAATTATTCAAATCAACAGCAGTTGCCGTTTTAGCTACACTTATGATGGGTACATCAGTTAACGCTTTTGCTCATAAAGTGGGTATTGTAGATATGCAAGAAATCTACAAGCAGCTTCCACAAATGGCTAAAATTGAACAGTCTCTGCAAACTGAGTTTGCAGAGCGTCGTCAAGAGCTTGAAAAGTTACAAGGTGACATTCGCTTTGAAGCTGAAAAGTTTAAGCGTGAAAGCACTACAATGAGTCAAGACCAAAAAGACGCATTACGTGATAAAATTCAAGGTATGCAAAAAAATCTTGCTGAAAAAGGTCGTCCTCTAGAGCAAGAAATTAAATCACGCCAAAATCAAGAGTTGGCTAAAGTTCAGACTCTAATCATTGAAACAATCCAAGAGATTGCTAAAAAAGGCGACTTCGACGAAGTTAAAGTAAAAGACACAACAATTTACTTTAACCCTAAAGAAGTAACTGATCTTTCTGAAAAAGTTGTAGACGCTGTAAGTAAGAAATAATTAATCTATGCAAAATTATACGCTTTCGCAAATTGCGGAACTTCTAAGCGCCGAGCTACAAGGTGATGGCGCTTTAGAAATTAAAAAAATAGCAACACTTGCAAATGCCCAGACTGGGCATATTGCATTTTTAGCGAACAAGAAATATCGCTCTCAGCTTGAAACAACACAAGCCAGTGCTGTGATACTGAGTCCTGAGGATGCGCCTTATTTTTCAGGCAACAAAATCATCGTCGCCAATCCGTATGTGAATTACGCCAAACTCGCTCTGTTAATGGATACCACGCCACGTAGTGCCATTAGTGGTATACACCCAAGTGCGGTTATACATGCCAGTGCGCAAGTCAGTAAAAGCGCAGCCATAGGCGCGAATGTTGTAATTGAAGCTGACGCTGTGATTGGCGATAACGTACAAATTGGTCCGAACAGTTTTATTGGTGAACGTGTTAAAATAGGCTCAGGCACCAAACTATGGTCAAGTGTGAGCGTTTATCATGATGTTGAGATTGGCGCAGACTGTTTATTTCAAGCGAATACTGTTATTGGCAGCGACGGTTTTGGTTATGCGAATGAACGTGGTCAGTGGCTTAAAATTCCACAACTAGGCTCAGTGATCATTGGCGATAAAGTCGAAATTGGTGCAAGCACCACCATAGATCGTGGTGCACTCGATGATACTATTATTCACAGTAACGTTATTATTGATAATCAGTGTCAAATAGCACACAACGTTGAAGTTCAGTCAGGCACTGCAATTGCCGGTTGTACTGTACTTGCAGGCAGTGTCAGCATAGGTAAAAATTGCCAGATTGGCGGCATGACCGCAATTAACGGTCACATGTCTGTATGTGATGGTGTTATAATTACTGGTATGAGTATGGTGACTAAATCAATCACCGAACCGGGTATTTACTCATCCGGTATGCCTCATACGACTAACAAAGAATGGCGAAAATCAATTGCTCATTTGCGTAACCTTTCAGACATGAAGTCACGTCTAAAAGCGCTTGAAGCATTGAGTAAGTCATGAACGTTGAACACTAATAAGGATGCTATTTTGGCAAACGAATTAAATAGCCTTGATATTCAAGAAATTTTAAGTTTATTACCGCACCGTTACCCGATGCTACTGATTGATCGCGTTATAGATTTCACCCCTGGTGAATCGTTACATGCAATTAAAAACGTATCGATTAATGAACCCATTTTCACCGGCCATTTCCCAAACCAGCCGATTTTTCCTGGTGTGCTAATATTAGAGTCAATGGCACAAGCAACGGGTCTATTAGGGTTTAAAACGGTTGAAAATCGTAGTGAAAACGAACTTTACCTATTTGCAGCCGTAGACAATGCTCGTTTTAAGCAGCCGGTTGTGCCAGGTGATACCATGCATCTTCATGTTAAGTTTTTAAAAGAGCGTCGTAACATATGGAAATTTGCGGCTGAAGCTAAAGTTGACGGCAAAACAGTGTGTAGCGCCGAAATCATGTGTGCTAGAAGAGAGTTTTAATTGTGATCCATGCTACGGCAATAATCGAACCGGGTGCAAAACTTGGTAACAATGTGTCAGTTGGACCATACAGTTACATCGGTAATGATGTTGTTATTGGTGATGACTGTATTATTGAGTCTCACGTTGTTGTTAAAGGGCCTGCTACTATTGGCTCTGGTAACCATATTTTTCAGTTTGCTTCTGTGGGCGAAGCCTGCCAAGACAAAAAATATAACAACGAACCAACAAGCTTAATTATTGGCGACAATAATGTTATTCGTGAATGTGCGACTATTCATCGCGGTACAATCCAAGATGAAGGTGTTACCAAAATAGGTAGCAATAACTTATTTATGGCTTACACTCACGTTGCACACGATGCGGTGATTGGCGATAACGTTATTTTTGCAAATAATGCCAGTGTAGCGGGTCACGTTCATGTTGGTGATTGGGTTATTTTAGCGGGTAACTCAGGTGTGCATCAATTTTGTAAAATTGGTGCTCATGCATTTGTTGGTATGTATTCTGGTGTAAATAAAGACGTACCTCCTTTTGTTACCACCATTGGGATGCCAGCAGGCCCTGCAGCAATCAATACCGAAGGTATGAAACGCCGTGGTTTTGAAAGCGATGAGATAATGGCAGTACGCCGCGCGTACAAAGCGTTTTATCGCAAGAGCCTAGGCGTTGATGAAGCGATAGAATCGCTTTCAGAAGACGCTGAAAAATACCCTGCTGTGCAGCTGATGATTGATTTTGTTAAAAGCTCAGAGCGCGGTATCGTGCGTTAATAAAGAGCATTTTAATTTATAAAAAAACCACCTTTGAGTAATCAAGGTGGTTTTTTATTAGCTGATATTTGATTAATAACTCAGCCATGAAGTGCATGTTGCTATGTTTATTAAATTCAGTCTCTACTCAGGCTTACCTTATTACACTCCCTACACATTTTCCTATAAAGTATTAATAATGAAACGGATAAAGTTAGTATTGCTTTCAATGCTATTGGTTATGTTAACTGCTTGTAGTACTGCGCCAAGGCAAATAATTAATCAACAAAGTGATATGTCAGAGCGAGGTAAAGCATCATTCTATGCAGACAAATATCATGGCAGAACCACGGCTAATGGCGAACGTTTTAGCCAACAGGCGGCAACGGCTGCGCACCTAAGACTCCCATTTGGTACAAAAGTGAAAGTTACCAATATTGCTAATAATAAGTCTGTAGTGGTCAGAATTAATGACAGGGGGCCTTATATTCGGGGTCGAATTATTGATTTATCTAAGGCGATGTTTAAAAAAATAGCCGACCCTAAAGTCGGCGTTATTGATGTAACGGTCACCGTTATTGATAAAAGTAATACTGCTAAGGACTAAAAGCGGGTCGTTAACGCCACATAGTCAGGGTGTTCATTGAGCAATTGTTGATGTGAACCTTGAGCGATGATTTGTCCACTGTCTAACCAGATGACACTATCCATTTGCGATAACAACGCTGGATCATGAGTAATTGTTAATACACTAGCATGCTCTTTTAGCTGTAAAATACTGTTCATAACGGCTTGTTTAGAAATATTATCGAGCCCTTCAGTGGGTTCATCGAGCACTACAATGGCGGGTTGTTGCAGCAGCGCTTGTGCCAAGGCAATGCGTCTTGACTGGCCTTGAGAGACACTGCGTCCCCCTGTGCCTAAACAAGTATTTAAGCCTTCTTTTAGCGCGCTAAACCAGTTACCCAGCTCGGCTTGTTTTAACGCCGCTGTCATTTGTTGCGGTGTTGCATCAGGTGCCGCATAGGCAAGATTATCGCTTAATGTACCATCAAAAATATGATGTTGCTGCGCTAAAATATTTAATGTTTTTGCACGGCTTTCATTATTTAAATTATGCAGGTTTATTGTTCTTTTTTCGTTTTGTAAGCTAATTGCACCTTGTTGCAGAGGCCATAATCCGCTTAGTAAATTCACTAAGGTTGTTTTACCACTGCCGCTTCGTCCAACAATCGCCACTTTATGCTTTGCAGGTAGCTCAAAACTCACATTATTTAATGCCTGCTTTTGGCCATAGTGGTAGCTAATTTTATCTAGCGAAAGTGTCCATTTTTTATTATGTGAATCAATAACCTGTGAAGGTATCTCGTTTTTATTCAGTACTTTATCTTCAAGGGTAAATAGTCGCTCAGCTGCTTTTAATACATTAGGTAGTTCAATAAACGCGTTGGGTAGTAACAATACACTTTCAAAACTGGCCAGTACAAACAAACTCAACATCGCCAATTCAACATTTACCATCTCGGCGCTAAACACCAGCGGCACAATAGTGACAATGCTGGCGATCATAGCCAGTTGCACTATAAGTAAGCTCAAACCATCAGCATTGCCAAGAGCCTTATGACGAATAAATAATTGCTGGTTATACTGCTTACTTAACTGATCACACTTAGTGAGTTGTTGGTTTCGAGCTTGGTAAATATTTAGTTCTCTAAGACCCGTTAAGGTATCAGATAGCTCAGCTCTTAATTGGGCGCTGAGTAATGTTTCTTGGTGGCTGTTTTTATCTAATTGTCTGCTCAATATAGCGGGTATAACCACCCCAATAACAACGATACCCGTAAAGCAAATTAAGGCTACACTTGGGCTGTAAGCAGACATAAACAGCATAATAATAGGCACAGTGAGTAAGGCTACCAACATCGGCAGCAACACATTTAAATAAAATTTATCTAGTGCGTCTACATCATTTTGTAAGCGGTTAACTAAATCGGCACTGCGGCTCATAGCCAAATCAAGATTATTAAGTTTACTGAGTGTGGCGAACATATTTACTCGTATTTCACTTAACAATAAAAATGTGGCGTTGTGAGTAACTAAGCGTTCAGCGTAACGTGAAGCGGTGCGCACAATCGCCAAAAAACGAATGGTGCCAGCTGGGGTAAAGTAGTTCATATGGACGCCTGCAATTCCTGCGGCAGCCATAGAAGCTAAAAACCAGCCGGAAATAGCGAGTAAGCCTACATTAGCTAGCACCGTGAGTGACGCTAGAAACGTCCCTAGAAGCATCGCTTTATAATGAGGGCGGCACAATTTAAGTAAACGAATAAAGTTAGTCATTAGTCGCTCCATGTTGCGCTGTTTGCAGCAGCTTTGCAAATTCGCCAGCTTGCTGGCTGAGCGTTATAAAGTCGCCTTGCTGAGCGATGGCACCGTTTTCCATAACGATAAGTTGTTTGGCATTTCTTACTGTATTTAAGCGGTGCGCTATGGTGATCACTAAGTGTTCTTTTGCATACTCAGCAATAGCGTTTTGAATGAGCTGTTCAGTTTGACTGTCTAAATGAGCGGTTGGCTCATCAAGCATTAAAATAGGGGCGTTTTTTAAAAATGCACGAGCTAAAGCAATACGCTGCTTTTGCCCTCCAGAGAGCCCTTCGCCTTGTTCACCTATTAAGGTGTTAAACCCATCAGGTAAGTCGTTAATAAATTCCAGCGCACCAGCTTGCTGCGCCGCCTGCTCAAGTGCTGCATTTGAAACGCCTGGGTTACCTAGCTTTATATTAGCGCCAATGGTGTCGAAAAATAAGGTTGGCTTTTGTGGGATCCAGGCAATGTTTTGTTGTAATTGGCTTATATCGGCTGTCGTCAATGGTTGTTGGTCAATGGATATGTGTTGTATTACTTCTGGGTGAAAACCAAGCATGCAATCAAGTAGGGTGCTCTTACCTGAGCCGCTAGCTCCCACAATGGCTACTAGTCCTGTGCTTGGCAGGGTTAAATTAATGTTATTAATTCCCTCATTGCTATTAGGGTAACTAAAATTGAGATCATGGACGCTGATAGTGCTGTTACCCTCCATGTTTATATGAGCTGTGTGGTTATTATTTTTTGATGGCAGTGGTGCATTTAAAATGATTAGCATATCTGCAGCAGCACTAATTCCTTGTAAGCGCGCATGATAATGGCTGCCTAATTGGCGAAGCGGTAAGTAAAATTCAGGCGCTAGCAGCAATACTACAAAGCCGGTTGCAAAATCGAGCGTGCCAAAAAATAATCTAAAACCAATAATAACCGCTACCAGTGCCACACTAATTGTGGCTAAAAACTCCAGTGCAAAAGAAGATAAAAAAGCAATTTTTAACACGCTTAGCGTTGCATGCCTAAAATCATCTGAAATTTGGGCTATTTGCTTTAGCTCTTTGCGCGTAGCATTAAACAATTTTAGTTGGGTAAGCCCTTGTATGCGGTCAAAAAAGTAGTTGCCTAATACCGCCAGTTGTTGCCAACGCTTTTGGTTAAGCGCTTCTGCCTTATGACCAACTAGAATCATAAAAAACGGAATAAGTGGTGCGGTTAATAAAAATATCAGTCCCGCTTTATAATCGGTCGGAAATATAACCACTAATATTGCCAGAGGAATAAGCGCACTATAGGCAACCCCTGGTAAGTACTTTGCATAGTAGTCATGCAGAGCTTCTACACCATTGTGCAGCGTGTTGAGCGTAGCGCCTTGGCCGTGTTGCTCTATATAACTTGGCCCAAGTAGCGTGAGTTTATCGAGTAAAGTTTGGCGAATAGCCGATTTGATTTTAAGCGCTGCAAATGCGCTTAAGCGCTCACTTAACGCTAAAAAAATGGCGCGCAGTAAAATAATACCCGCTAAAGGCCATAAAAAGTGGGTTACTTGGGCTAAATTACGCCCTTCAAACATCACATCATGAATGGTTTGTGCAAGTAAATAAGCGCCTGCAATCATTAAAATCGCATTAACTGTACCTAGGGCAATGCTTAGCTTTAACCACATTGCTGCCGGCTTACTTTGCTGCTTTAAAAAAGCGCGCAGAGACTGTTGCTGCGCGCGATTAGGTCGGGGGTTAGTCGTCATTATGAGTTGTATTATGCTCGTTTAATAAATCATGGGTGGCTTGTTCATCATCAGCAATGCTGTTTTTATTTTGATGAAACTCATACCACATTACATTTATTACGCCTAAGGTACAGGCAAGTAATACACCTAAAATCCACGCGAAATACCACATAATTTAGTCTCCTTAATAGCTGCCGTGAGGGTTGTTTTCAATTTCATCAACCGTCACTCTGCGCCACATTTTTACATAACACCACGTGGTGTAGGCTAAAATGAGTGGCACAAATATAACCACAGCAATAAACATAACATTGAGTGTTCTGTGGCTTGATACCGCATCCCAAATGGTTAAGCTAATATCAGGGTTGTTGCTTGAGGGCATAATAAATGGGAATAACGAAACGCCCGCGGTCATAATCACTCCAATTAACATCACACTGGTTGCCAGTAAGCCTAAAGCGGGTTTATTTACTTTAGAAAACAGCAGTGCACACAGTGCCATTGCAAATGCCAAAATAGGGAAGGTCATTGTCCATGGGCGTTCGCTGTAGTTATTAAGCCATGCGCCTTGGGCGGTTGTGACTACTTTTGCCAGTGGATCTGCATGGCCTTGAGTATCACCCATAGAAACAATTTGATAGCCCGTTAGGTTGGCAACCCACACACCAGCCGCCGCAAATAACACTATAAAGGCAAGTAATGAGTAGCGACCGTATTGTCCTGAGCGCTCAGCGACCTGATCTGCGGTGCGCAGTTGTAGCCACATTCCCGCGTGTGCAATTAACATGGTAATACTAACTAAGCCGGCAATGAGCGCAAACGGATTAAGTAAAGCAAAAAACGACCCTTGGTAACTGACTCTTAATAAATTATCGATATTAAACGGTACACCCAAAAACAAGTTACCAAACGCGACACCAAATACCAGCGCAGGTATGACACTACCGGCAAACAAGCCCCAGTCCCAGTTATTACGCCAGCGTTTAGAGTCAACTTTAGAGCGATAATCAAAGCCAAGAGGCCTAAAAAATAATGCAAATAACACCAGCATCATGGCAAAGTAAAAACCAGAAAACGCTGCCGCATAAACCATAGGCCACGCTGCGAACAAAGCACCGCCTGCAGTAATAAACCATACTTGGTTACCATCCCAGTGGGCACCAATGGTATTAATAACGGTACGCCGTTCACTGTCTGTTTTGCCCACAATACGCAGTAACATGGCAACGCCCATGTCCATACCATCGGTAATGGCAAAACCAATTAACAGCACACCAATAATTAACCACCAGAGCATTTTTAATGTTTCATAATCAAAAATCATGATAGTTCTCCTTTAGCAGCCGTGCTGTGATCAGGTAATTCAAAATGGTACTTACCGGTATGAAGGGAGCTTGGGCCTTGCTTAATAAATTTAATCATTAACCATGCTTCAACAATCGCCAATCCAGTATAGAAAACAATAAAACCGGTCAAGCTAATTAAAATATCATTTACCGTCAGCGATGACGTTGCTAAAAAGGTCGGTAATACTTCAGAAATAGCCCATGGCTGGCGGCCATATTCAGCCACAATCCAACCAAATTCAATAGCAATCCAAGGCAGAGGAATGCTCAATACCGCCGCCCACAACAACCAACGTTTTTGTTCAATAATACGATGGGCGTTGTAATAAAAAGAGAGAATAAACACGCCAAGCATAATTACGCCACAGCCAACCATAATCCTAAATGACCAAAACATAGGGCCCACTTTAGGAAAGGAGTCTTTAACGGCTTGTTGTATTTGTGCCTCGCTGGCATCTACCACATTAGGAGTGTAACGTTTAAGTAATAAGCCATAGCCTAAATCATCTTTGACGTTATCAAACTTTTCGATATTTGCAGGGGTATCGTCACCTGCGCGAAGTTTTTCTAGGTATTCATAAGCAATCATGCCATTGCGAATACGCTTTTCGTGTTTTTTCTCAAGATCAGAAATACCAATCACTTGCTCATCAAGTGAGCGTGTTGCAATAATCCCTAATGCGTAGGGAATTTTTACTGCAGCATGAGTGACTTGCTCTTCTGAGTCAGGGAAACCTATTGCAGTAAAGGCAGCTGGAGCTTCTTCTGTATGCCATTCAGCTTCTATGGTCGCGAGTTTTACTTTTTGTACTTCACCGACTTCGTAGCCAGATTCATCACCGAGTAAAATAACACATAAAATAGAGGCTAAACCAAAGCCAGACGCCACCGAGAACGACCGTTTAGCAAATGCCAAATCACGTCCTTTTAATATGTACCAGCTACTAATCCCAAGCACAAACATAGATGCAGCAACATAACCTGCAGACACAGTATGAATAAATTTAACTTGCGCTACAGGGTTAAATACCAGCTCTGCAAAACTAGTCATTTCCATGCGCATGGTTTGATAGTTAAACTCAGCCCCTACTGGATTTTGCATCCACGCATTAGCGACTAAAATCCACAGCGCAGACATATTTGTGCCCAGCGCCATTAAAAATGTGACCCCTAAATGCTGGCGTTTAGAGAGCCTATCCCAACCTAAAAAGAACATTCCCACAAAGGTTGATTCTAAAAAGAAGGCCATTAAGCCTTCAATGGCCAGTGGCGCACCAAATACATCACCCACATAATGCGAGTAATACGACCAGTTAGTACCAAACTCAAATTCCATGGTGAGGCCCGTCGCCACGCCAATAGCAAAGTTAATACCAAATAACTTGCCCCAAAACTTAGTCATATCACGATAAATTTCGCGACCGGTCATAACATAAACCGATTCCATGATAACTAAAATCCAGGTCATACCGATTGTTAACGGCACAAATAAAAAATGAAATAGAGCGGTGACAGCAAACTGTAATCGCGATAGATCCACAAAGGTTTCATCTATCATTTTTGGCTCCTTTGGTTGTGATGCAGTGACAGCACAAAGCAATTGTTAATGTTTTAATAAACTTTCAGTAATTTCTGAAAGTTTGCATCATTATTAGCGTTTGTACAATTTTTGTCAATATGTATATTAGAAAACTTTAATATACTATGACATTACATCAGTCTATAAAATACGCAATGATCAATTAAGAGTAAGTTAGAAAAAAGTGGTGTGTTTTAAGCGTTTAACCTAGCCTTAAAACACGGTAAACTAATCGGCATGAACGCCGGGTTTACTTGTGAAAAAATAGCAAATGAAAAAAGATAAAAAACAACTACGAATTGGTATTGTGGCAGGTGAACTGTCGGGCGATATTTTAGGTGAAGGGCTCATAAAAGCGCTTAAAATACACTTTCCAGATGCCACTTTTGAAGGTATTGCAGGCCCTAAAATGCAAGCTCAAGGCTGCAAAACGCTGTTTGATATGGATGAGTTGTCGGTTATGGGCTTGGTTGAAGTCCTAGGCCGTTTACCGCGTTTACTAAAAATCCGCAAACAGTTAGTACAGCACTTTATTGATAACCCTCCTGATGTTTTTATAGGCATTGATGCGCCGGATTTTAATTTACGTGTAGAAAAACCGTTAAAAGACGCAGGCATCAAAACCGTGCAATACGTAAGCCCTTCAGTGTGGGCGTGGCGTGAAAAACGTATTCACACTATAAGTGCAGCAACTAACTTAGTATTGGCTTTATTGCCTTTTGAAAAAGAATTTTACGACAAACACCAAGTACCGTGTACTTTTGTAGGTCATACATTAGCTGACGACATTGCACTTGAGCACGACGATAGCCAAGCCCGCAGCCAACTAGGCTTAAGTGCTGATGACAAGGTGTTAGCGTTATTGCCCGGAAGCCGGGGCTCAGAAGTGGGCTTGTTAAGCGAAACTTACATAAAAACAGCGGCGCAGTTACAAGCGCAGAACCCTGCATTAAAAGTCGTGGTGCCACTGGTGAACGCAAAGCGCAAAGCGCAGTTTATTGCTATTTTAAATGCCACAGCGCCCTCACTTAATGTTAACTTACTGGATGGGCAATCAAATTTAGCTATGCAAGCCGCCGATGCTATATTGCTTGCATCAGGTACAGCAACGCTTGAGGGCATGTTATATAAAAAGCCAATGGTGGTTGGTTATAAAATTAAACCCATGAGTTATTGGATTTTTAAAACCTTATTTACCTTTAATATTAAATATTTTTCGCTACCCAATTTATTGGCAGACGAAGAGTTAGTACCAGAGTTTTTACAAAGTGAGTGTAATGTCGCTAACTTAACAGCAGCACTTACCCCTATGCTCAATAGCGATAATAAAGAATTAAAAGCACGCTTTTTAGCCATACATGAAAAAATTAGATTAGATGCAAGTAAACAAGCTGCAAATGCAGTGGCGGAGTTAATAGATGCAAATTGAACGACCCAATGTAACCTTAATAGCCGGTGTGGATGAAGTTGGTCGTGGACCGCTGGTGGGTGATGTGGTTACAGCCGCTGTTATTTTAAATCCCGCTAAACCGATTACTGGCCTTGCCGACTCTAAAAAATTAACCGATAAAAAGCGCCAATTATTAGCCATCGAAATAAAAGAAAAAGCACTGTGTTACGCCATTGGCCGTTGTAGCCCTAGTGAAATAGATGAGTTAAATATATTACAGGCCACCATGCTTGCTATGAGCCGCGCGGTGGAAGCGCTTAGCACAGTGCCTGAATTTGTATTTGTTGATGGTAACCGTTTACCCAAATTAGCCATGCCCGCACAAGCGGTGGTAAAAGGCGATAGCCTAGTTGCTGAAATATCAGCCGCGTCTATTTTAGCAAAAGTTGCCCGGGATGATGAAATGATTGAACTTGATGCACGCTACCCACAATATGGTTTTGCAGGGCATAAGGGGTATCCCACAAAGGCACATTTTGCAGCGCTTGAACAATACGGTGCGATAGATGAGCATCGCAAGAGCTTTAAACCTGTGCAGCGTGTGCTTGCGCTTTCGGGTAAGGAGTAATTATGGCGGCTCCTGAATTTGTACATCTAAGAGTTCACTCAGACTTTTCGATGGTTGATGGTTTGGCAAAAACCAAACCAATCGTCGCTAAAGCACAAGAGCTTGAAATGCCAGCGTTGGCAATTACCGATCAAATGAACTTTTGTGGTTTGGTGCGTTTTTATGGCGCAGCGCATAATGCGGGTATTAAGCCGATTGTTGGTGCGGATTTTTGGGTACGTAGCCCAGAATTCCCCGACGAACCAAGCCGATTAACATTATTAGCCAAAGATAACATTGGCTATAAAAATATTACTTTATTGATCTCTAAAGCCTATCAACGTGGCCATGTTTTTCATCGCCCTGTCATTGACCGTGAGTGGTTAGTTGATTTAAAAGAGGGGCTTATCATACTCTCGGGCGCCAAAGATGGCGATTTAGGAAAAGCCTTAATAAAAGGTAACCCCGCTATTGTTGAGTCGGTGGTCAGTTTTTATAAGCAGCACTTTAGCGATCATTTTTATATTGAGCTTATTCGTACCAACCGTGCTCAAGAAGAAAATTATTTGCACATGGCGGTGGAGCTTGCAACAAATGAGCAATTGCCAGTAGTGGCCACCAATGAAGTGGTATTTTTAAAACCTGAAAACTTTGAAGCTCATGAAATTCGAGTGGCTATTTTTGATGGTTACACATTGGATGATAAACGCCGACCAAAGCGCTTTTCACAAGAGCAATACCTAAAAACGCCAGAACAAATGGCAGAGCTATTTAGTGATATTCCAGAAGCGCTACAAAATACCGTAGAAATTGCAAAGCGCTGTAATGTAACCGTGCAATTAGGTGAGTATTTCCTACCAGATTACCCGACGGGCTCACTAAAAATTGATGAGTTTTTGGTTAAAGTGTCACAAGACGGCCTTGAAGAACGATTACAGTTTTTATTTCCTGACGAGCAAGAACGTCAAGAAAAACGTGGCGAATACGATGAACGTTTAAAAATAGAACTTGATGTAATTAACCAAATGGGATTCCCTGGTTACTTCTTGATCGTAATGGAGTTTATTCAGTGGAGTAAAGATAACAATATTCCAGTAGGCCCAGGGCGTGGTTCAGGTGCGGGTTCATTAGTGGCTTATGCCCTTAAAATTACCGACCTTGATCCGCTCGAATTTGACCTACTCTTCGAGCGATTCTTAAACCCTGAACGTGTTTCTATGCCCGACTTTGACGTCGACTTTTGCATGGATAGGCGTGATGAAGTAATTGATCATGTATCGGCCTTGTATGGCCGTGACGCGGTATCGCAAATTATTACCTTTGGTACTATGGCAGCAAAAGCGGTAATACGCGATGTAGGCCGTGTACTTGGTCATCCGTATGGGTTTGTCGATCGTATTTCTAAGCTTATTCCGGGCGACCCTGGGATGACACTGGCTAAAGCATTTGACGTAGAACCCCGTTTGCAAGAAGCCTACGACGGCGATGAAGAAGTTAAAGATTTAATCGACATGTGTCGTATTCTTGAGGGCTGTACGCGTAATGCCGGTAAACATGCCGGGGGGGTTGTAATATCGCCGACCACAATCACCGATTTTGCGGCGCTCTATTGCGATGACGAAGGTAAGTTTCCAGTTACCCAGTTTGATAAAAATGATGTAGAAACCGCCGGTTTAGTTAAGTTTGACTTTTTAGGCTTACGTACGCTCACCATATTACAGTGGGCGCTGGATATGACCAATGAGCGCTTAAAGCGTGAAGGCAAACAGCCGGTCGATATCAACACCATTCCATTGGATGATAAAAAAAGTATTGAGCTACTGCTGCGCGCTGAAACCACCGCGGTATTCCAGCTAGAATCACGCGGCATGAAAGACCTAGTTCGCCGATTAAAGCCCGATTGCTTTGAAGATATGATAGCCTTAGTGGCCTTGTTCCGCCCAGGTCCACTGCAATCAGGCATGGTAGATAACTTCATCGACCGAAAGCTCGGTAGAGAAGAAATTTCATATCCCGATGCGCAATACCAACACGAAAGTTTAAAGCCGATTCTTGAGCCGACATACGGCATTATTTTGTATCAAGAACAAGTTATGCAAATAGCGCAGGTGCTGGCCGGTTATACACTGGGCGGCGCCGATATGTTACGTCGTGCTATGGGTAAGAAAAAGCCCGAAGAAATGGCAAAGCAGCGTTCAACCTTTGAAGAGGGCGCACGTAATAATGGCATCGATGGCGAGCTGGCGATAAAAATATTCGACTTGGTTGAAAAGTTTGCGGGTTACGGTTTTAACAAATCTCACTCAGCAGCTTATGCACTAGTATCGTATCAAACGCTGTGGATGAAAACGCATTATCCGGCCGAGTTTATGGCTGCGGTAATGTCGGCTGATATGGATAACACCGACAAAATAGTCACGCTGGTGGATGAATGTGAAAACATGAAACTCACCTTGTTACCGCCCGATGTAAACGCCGGTGAATACAAGTTTACTGTTAACCTTCAAGGTGAGATTGTTTACGGCATAGGGGCAATTAAAGGTGTGGGTGAAGCGCCGGTTGATGCCATATTAGAGGCGCGAGCAAAAGGCGGCCCATTTAAAGACCTATTTGATTTTTGTGCGCGTGTTGATTTAAAACGCTTAAATAAACGCGTTACCGAGAAATTAATTTATGCAGGCGCATTAGACCAACTAGGGCCTGAAAAAAATCAACCTGGGCGAGCAACACTATTAGCCAGCTTAAAAGATGCGATGCGCGCAGCCGATCAGCACAACAAAGCTGAATTATTAGGGCAAAGTGATTTATTTGGTTTACTTGCTACAGAGCCTGATGAAGTAGAGCAAGCGTTTATAAAAGCAACACCGCTTACGGATAATCAGTGGCTTGATGGCGAAAAAGACACCCTAGGCCTTTATTTAACCGGACATCCTATAAACCAGTATCGACGAGAGCTTGGGCATTATACCAGTGGCCGACTCATCGACTTACAACCAACTAATCGTGATGTGCTCTCAACCGGAGCAGGTTTAGTGATTGCAGCGAGAACCTTAATTAATAAAAAAGGAAATCGTTGGGGGCTGATAACTTTAGATGACAAAAGCGCCCGAATTGATGTACGCTTGTTTCCAGAACAGTTTGAAATGTACCAAGATATGTTGCAAATCAACAATATTTTGGTGATATCCGGACAGGTCAGCTTTGATAACTTCTCTGGTGGTATTACAATGACCGCCAGAGAAATAAACACCATTGCTCAGGCGCGTGAAAAGCGTATAAAAGCGATTAAGATGACGCTGAATATGGTGCAGATCGAGGCTGGTTTCTTCGATAAATTACAAAAAGTACTCGAACCATACAAAATGGGAACGTGTCCGATCAAGGTATATTATCAACGCCCCGATGCGTTGGTGCAATTAACCCTAGGGATCGAATGGTGTGTTACGCCAAGTGACGACTTAATTCATAAGTTATCGCTGATGGCAGCGCAAAATGTAGAACTAGAATTTAACTAATTAGGTAGTTTAGAGCATGAGCCTCAATTATCTTGATTTTGAGCTTCCAATTGCAGAATTAGAAGCAAAAATTGAAGAATTACAAAATGTAAGCCGCGCTGGCGAATTAGACCTTGGATTAGAAGAGGAAGTCAGCAAACTTAAAGAAAAGAGCGCACAAATGAAGGAGAAAATTTTCTCTGAACTAGGCGCTTGGCAAGTATCACAGTTAGCACGTCATCCGTTGCGTCCTTATACTCGAGATTACATCGAGCGTATTTTTACGGAATTTGACGAATTTGCGGGTGATCGCACGTTTGCTAACGACCCTGCCATTTTAGGCGGCGTAGCCCGCTTAGATGGTGAGCCAGTAATGGTGATCGGTCAGCAAAAAGGCCGTGGTACTGCTGAAAAAATCAAACGTAATTTTGGCATGCCAAAACCTGAAGGTTACCGTAAAGCATTGCGCTTAATGGAAATGGCAGAGCGTTTTAAAATGCCAATCATGACCTTTATCGACACCCCAGGTGCATACCCTGGTGTTGGCGCTGAAGAGCGTGGTCAGTCTGAAGCAATTGCACGTAACCTAAAAGTAATGGCCGCACTTAAAGTACCAACAATTTGTACTGTTATTGGTGAAGGTGGTTCAGGTGGTGCATTAGCCATTGGTGTGGGCGACAGAGTAAACATGTTGCAATACAGCACTTACTCGGTTATTTCACCAGAGGGTTGTGCCTCTATTTTATGGAAAAGTGCTGACAAAGCACCATTGGCTGCAGAGGCAATGGGTGTAACAGCAGAGCGTGTTAAAGAGCTAGATTTAATTAATAATTTAGTTGAAGAGCCTCTAGGCGGCGCGCACCGTAATTACGATGCGATGGCACGTAACTTAAAAGTACGCCTTAAGCGCGATTTAGCAGACTTACAAGCGTTATCGCTTGAAGAGATGCTTGATCAACGTTACAAGCGTTTAATGTCGTTTGGTTATTGTT
Source organism: Pseudoalteromonas sp. SD03 (assembly GCF_040937955.1). NCBI lineage: Bacteria > Pseudomonadati > Pseudomonadota > Gammaproteobacteria > Alteromonadales > Pseudoalteromonadaceae > Pseudoalteromonas > Pseudoalteromonas sp. SD03. The sequence goes on along the minus strand of NZ_CP162514.1, from coordinate 2,365,959 downwards.
AAAAATAGCTAAATGTAGCTAAATATAGAAAAAAGCCGCCTATGCGGCTTTTTTTGTTTTAAAATACCGTAACGTAGAGCCTTTATTGTTCGGGTTATTAGCAATTTACTCATTGGGTATATTAATGCACAAAACACCTATTTATCTGCAGGTAAAAAAAGCCCTTAATCACTACTTAGAAAATGGGCAATTCACATTTACAGTAGCCTTATCTGGTGGGGTAGACTCGGTCGTGCTATTGCATATTATGCATGGGTTAAAACAGCAGTACCCGCAATTAGATTTAAGTGCAATTTATGTCAATCATGGCTTAAGTGATAACGCCCATCACTGGCAGCAATTTTGCCAAGCACGCTGTGAGCAGCTTTCAATTGATTTTAAGGCGGCAAACGTCATTATTGAGCCGAAATCGCGCACCAGTATTGAAGCGCAGGCTCGCGAAGCGCGTTATCAAGCGCTTGATGAACACAGCCCAAGTGATAGTGTCATTTTGTTAGGCCAGCATTTAAACGACCAAGTAGAGACATTTTTACTTCGTTTAAAGCGCGGCTCAGGCTTAAAAGGGCTCGGCGCTATGCAGCAAACTCGCGTGCTTGAAAGTGGCCGTGAGTGCTATAGGCCATTACTTGGAGTAAAACGCAGCGACATAGAAGCGTTTGCGCAGCAATTTAATATTAGCCATATTACTGATGAATCAAACTCCAATGAATGCTTTGATCGTAATTTTTTGCGTCAACAAATCGTGCCCAAGTTGGCAGAGCGTTTTACTGGGTTTGAGCAGTGTACAGCCCGTAGTATAGAATTATTACAACAGCAACAAGCACTGCTTGATGAATATACCCAGCAAGATCTCGCACAGTGTATTAACCAATATCAGGCGCTTAATATACAAAACATGGCTCATTACAGCGCTATTCGCATTGCGAATCTTCTGCGTGCATGGCTGGCTTTATTTACCCATACCATGCCTTCGCAAAAACAGTTAATGCAAATAATGAGTCAGGCTATTCATGCACAAGCTGATGCGCAAATAAAAATTGAGCTAAGCGATGGACAAATACGCCGCCATCAAGGTTATCTTTATTTTGTGCAGCCGACGCCTTTAGCCGTTAATATTGAACGCGTAACAAGTCGCGAACTAGTGCTGAATGACGGACAAATACTACAATGCCTGCAGGGAATAGGTATACGCGCCCCTAAACCTGATGAACAAGTCAGTGTTCGTTTTAACTGTAATAGTGCGCGTATTAAACCACTCAAAAAGCCCGGCAGTAATACCCTTAAGCATTGGTTTAAAGATGCAAAAGTAGCCCCTTGGCTGCGTGCTCATATTCCATTAATTTTTTACAATGATGAGCTAGTTCAAGTGGTTGGTTATTTTGTTAGTGATAACCATAAAGATGAGAATGGAGTTATTTGGGAGTATAAATCATGAGTCAACAACCTCATGTTGGGCTGTCGCTTATAAATAAGGCACCTACTGGCATATTAATTACGCTATTGATTGCGGTTTTAGCGAATGTATTTTTAACCCTTAATATAATTACATTAGGCTACGCTGTGTTGGGCGGTATGGTATGTGCCGCCATTTTACTTGCCTATTGGTTAGGTAAAGGGGGCGTATTTTTCATTTTAGGGGTGAGTATGCCCTTACTGTTAGTGCTTTTTACACCGCTTGCGACAATTGCCGCATTGCTTAATTTACTCAGTGGCTTCTTTTTTGGCTTTTGCGCCATGTTGCTCATTTATAAGCACGTGATATTAAAAAAGTAGCGTAAAAAAGCCCAGCGGGGGAGGCTAGGCTTTTTAAAAATAATGTTTTTATTACTTAATAGGCTTTTGCGCAGTTTCGCCCAGATGCTTTTGCTTTATATAAGCCTTTATCTGCGCGAGAAAATATCTCGTTCTGGCAATCGTCGCTATTAGTCAGCGTAAAACCAATACTGGCTGTGACGTTGTATTTAGACATAATCGGTGAGTTTCTGACTAAACGCATAATACGTTCAGCCACCACTTTATTGGTGGTAAAAGCCGGGTCTTCGATTAATATTGAAAACTCATCGCCACCAAAGCGAAATACCGAATCAGTCCCCCTAATACTACTAGATAAAACCGCAGCAAACTCGATTAAAACGTCATCGCCAATTTTATGACCATAGTTGTCATTTACTTGCTTAAAATTATCTAAATCAAGCAGCATTAAACTAAACGAATGACCGTTACGTCGATGATTTTCAAGCTTTTGTAGCAACATGTCATTAAATTGACTACGGTTGTTTAATCCGGTTAATGAATCTTTTGTGGCTAACCTTAATACACGGTTATACATAAGCGCATTGCGCAATGGATAAATTAGTACACTATGAAAGTGTTGTAGCTTTTTCTCAATAGCCGCACTAAGCGGATACTTTGTATAATAAGTTAATGTGCCTAAGTACTCATTTTCAACTTTTAAATCAAACGAGTACGCTGGATTTTCAACATCACTATTGGGTGTTTTTACATCAATACTTGTTGCTTTAAAATGCACACCAGAAAAATTAAGCAGTTGTTTTGCAAAATTTGCAAACGTTCCTAAAATATCTTCTAAAACTAAGCTCGTTTGCAGTTTAGCTGCCAGCTCATGCAGTGCTGTCGGTGTATTGCTATTATATTGCTCTGCTGAGAACGGCAAAAATTCGCCGCGACCAGAGATACGTTGTGTCAAAATATGAACGTTTTCCACTATTTCTTCCCCCTATAGTATTACTTTTTATAACTAAGCAGGTTATATGCCATATTTACATTCTGGCTGAAACTTATACGGTTGCTATAGTTAAGTTACATTCCATTGATTGCTTATAAGGATTGCATTGCAAAATATTAATGCTCAGGTTTTTGGACTTTTAGTTGCTGCGGTTCTATTTGTATGGCTATTTAAGCGAATAGGGCTTCCCCCTGTATTAGCTTATTTAGCGGTAGGTTTACTAGCTGGTGGCCATGGCGTTGGTTGGATGGCACAAAGCCATGAAATGGACTTTATTGCTGAGCTGGGTATTGTGTTTTTGTTATTTAGTTTAGGGCTGGAGTTTTCTGTATCGCGCTTAATGGCAATGCGAAATATCGTATTTGGCTTAGGCTCATTGCAAGTCATAGTCAGCAGTATCTTGCTTATTTTAATCCTTTATTTATTAAATTTTAGTTTATTAACTAGTTTTACCATCGGCATTATTATTATGCTCTCCTCTACGGCGGTGGTTGCTAAATTATTAAAAGAGAGTGGTGATTTAAATAAACGCCGAGGGCAATTGGCAATCGGTGTTTTACTATTTCAAGACATTGCGGTTGTGCCGTTACTCATTATTTTGCCATTATTTGCCAGCAGTGATCCCAATATTATTGGTTGGGCATTACTGTTTGCGCTGACTAAAGGCGCGTTTGTGTGTGTATTGCTATGGGCTATTGGCAAGTGGGTTTTGCCCAAGGTGTTTAAAGAAGTGGCACTAGCACGAAGCGATGAGCTGTTTGTATTAACCACGTTATTGGTGTCTTTGTTTGCCGGGTTACTCACATACTCTTTTGGTTTATCGATGGCATTAGGGGCTTTTTTAGCAGGCATGATGCTAGGGGAGAGCCACTATCGTCATCAATTAGAGGCCGATATTCGCCCGTTTCGCGATATTCTCATGGGGTTATTTTTTGTAACCGTGGGGATGCAGTTAGACATTGGTTTTGTTGTTGATCATGCGGGTATTATTATTGTTGCCTTGATGGGCATCTTAATCTTAAAAATTGCCGTAGTGATGTTATCTTCTTTATTTATGGGAGAGCGAAAACAAGATGCGTTAGCGTGCGCTATAATGCTGTGGCAAATGGGTGAGTTTGGCTTTGTGTTAATTGCACTCGCTGCACAGCATAACTTGCTGAGCGTTGAGCAAGTATCATTTTTAATTGCCATGGGCGTAATTTCTATGGCGCTTACGCCCTATTTAATTGATAAAACCCCTTTTATTTTAAAACGACTAGGCATGTTAGAGCGCGCAAAGTTTGCCTTTGAAGACGAGCTTCAAAGTAGCACGCTTTATCATAACCATGTGGTGATATGCGGTTTTTCTCGAGTAGGACAAACTATTGCCCGCTTTTTATCCCCAGAGGCAATTGATTATGTGGCAATAGAGAGCGACCCCATTTTAGTACAAGAAGGAAAAGCGGCGGGCGAGCCTTTAATATTTGGTCATGTTGAGCAAAAAGATATTTTAAAGTGTGCGGGGGTAGAGCGAGCGCGACTAGTCATTATTACTTTTACCGAATTTCAACAAACTCAAATAGTCATTAATGCCATTAAACAGGTTGCACCTAAGGTTAAAATACTCATAAGAACCCGTGATGATAGTCAGTTAGAGCGCTTAAAAGCGCTAGGGGTTACTGAGGTTGTGCCTGAGGCGCTTGAAGCAAGCTTAATGTTGGTGTCGCATGTGTTGTCAATGTCTGGTGTGCCAATGAGCCGTATTATTCGCCGTGTTAGTAGTGAGCGACGAAACCGTTATAAATTATTGCACAGCTTTTTTGCCGGCGAAAATATTGACAGCGATACCAACTTGCCAGAGCGTTTAGAGTATTTACATGCAATAGCCTTACCAGATAAAGCATTTGCGGTTAATAAAGCAATTAGCGAACTCAATTTAGCAAAAAGAAAAGTGCTAATTAAGGCGCTTCGCCGCGAGGGCGAAGAAATAGACACACCACAAGAACACACAATATTGTATGCTAATGATATTCTAGTGCTGCAAGGTAAACCACGGCGTGTAGAACGTGTTGAGCATTATTTACTTGATGGTATAGAGTAGCCCATCAAGCAAAAAAAACTTACTCTAGCTCTAAGAACTTTCTGATTTCAGGGAGTTGTTTCATACCATCGTCGTATCCGATTTGAATTAAATGCTGGGTGTAGCGTTTTTCAAATAACAAATAGCTGGTCAAACTCGACTGAGAGCGCTTTTTTACCCCGATCATACGTAATAAAACTTTTATCGCCCAAGGCATATCATCGTAATACTGCGCGGCAATGGCATTGAAGTTTTGCGATGGATTAATAATAAAGCTATCTATTTGTTTCAATTCTTGATGCTTATGCTTATTGGGCAGTAAACCTAGTGTGCGGTTTATTCTGTCCAAGCGCTCTAAATCAGATTGCATGGTGTCAGTAAATACACTGTCGAGTAAATGCCCTGCCACGGCCGAAAGCCCCGGGAAATGTGCAGAGTAGCCTGGAGGGTGTGGCTCTTTGGGTTGATCAACCCCAATAATAAATATTTTATTTGCCCCTAAGTGAATAGAGGGGCTTAAAGGTGAAAGCTGATGTATTGAGCCATCGCCAAAGTAATGGTTATAAATATTCACACTTGGAAACACCATAGGAATGGCACTTGAGGCCATTAGGTGTTCAACATTGATACGAGTAGCGCGTCCTTCGCGCTTGGCTCGTTGCCAAGAATGCTGCGTATTTGACTGAAAAAAAGCAACAGAATCGCCAGTAGTATAACTGGATGCAGTGATAGACAGCGCCTCTAAATAGTCACGGTGTAAATTACGCTCAATACGATGTAAATCTAGTATATCGTTTAACAGTTTTCTAAGTGGTCGGTTATTTAACAAGCTTGCAGGTGGATGGTTTATATGCTCTGACTGGAAACTGGTTAAAATATTACGGGTAATATGACCAAACACACTTAAAAAGTCGCTTTTATATACCATCGAAGTTGAAAAGTTTTTCCAAACTGTTTCTAGTTTTCTTACCGCTAAATGCATACATGAGGCGTAACATGCTAAGGCCGCAGAATTAATTGCACCGGCAGAGGTGCCATTTATCACTCTAAAGGGGAGCGGGGCGGTTCTGGGCATACTTTGCGCTAACGCTTTCAAAACACCCACTTGATAAGCCGCTCGGGCACCACCACCTGTTAGTAATAAGGCAATTTTAGGTTTACTAGGATCGACTTGCTTAATTTTCATGTTAGGTATTTAAACTGTTCGCTGTCTTTACTTTATTTATTTACTGTAAGTCTTTAAGCTAGAAGAATCAAAGGATACATTAGCTACATTAATAAATATTAGTGTAAGTTATGAATTAAACCTGTTTAGAGTACTCTAAACAGTATCGCATTTTTATATTTATGGAGTTCGTATGTCAGATAAACCATCAGAATCAGATGTTCAAAAACGTCCACCGAATAACAACCTTATCTTCGCAGGGGTTATTTTATTAATCATTATTATTGCCGCTGCGTTTGTATTATTAAAACCAAGCGAAGCCCCAGAAACAGTTATGCAGGTTGAAGAACCCATAAAAGAGCAACCCGTTATGGAGCTAAAACCTGAAAACGACCCAGTGGTCGGTGCGCCATCGGTTAAGCCAGAAAAACCTGAAGAGTTGGCAGTGCCAACACAGCGCCCAGACGTTGAGCCAGAGTCTGAGGTTGTGCCTTTACCAACATTAAATGACAGTGATCCTGTCGTGGTTGCAAAATTAGATGAATACTTAGGCGATGCGGCAATGAGCCTAGTGTTGAACGATGATGTTATTCGTCGTGGTGTGGTGTTTATCGATAACTTAGCAAAAGGTAAGGTGGCTAAGAAACATACCCCAGTTGTAAAGTTAGAAGAAGGTTTTAGCGTAAACGAAGGCGATATTTTAACCATTGATCCTAATAGCTATGAACGCTACACCCCATATGTAAAAGTACTAACAAGTATGAGTGCCGCACAAGCTGTTCGTTTATATGAAGAATATAAACCGCTAATCAACAGTGCATACACTGAAATTGGCTATGGCGATGATGAGTTTACACAAACACTTGAAGATGCCATTGACTTGCTACTTGATACTCCAGAGCCAAAAGGCAGCTTACCTTTATTGCGTGACTCGGTTACTTATCAGTATGCGTTTTCTGAGTGGGAGCAATTACCCGCTGCACAAAAACAACTTTTACGCATGGGCCCAGAGAACATGAAAAAGGTAAAAGCAGCGCTACGTAATATAAAAGCGCAGTTAGAGAGTAATTAATAACCGCTTTAATAACTAAACACCCTGCGATTGTATATGAAGTATGCAATCGCACTTTCTTTTTTGATTATCCCTTGAATAACAGAGTAAAAGTAGAGATAATCTCAATCGCGCCAACCAAGGCCCTCAATGGTAGTCTTATTGGTCCTCTCGCAACACTAGCAGGCGAACCTGGTCAGGCCCGGAAGGGAGCAGCCACAGTTTGTGACGTGTGTGCCGAGATGTGGCTGGTAAGACTGCCACCCAAATTCCTCATTTGGGTGTATTAAAATTCCATTTTTCAATATTTCTTATTTATATTATTCGTACACTAATTCTAGATCATACCCACTTAGCTAAATTTTTACCTTTATAGACAATAGCTAATGAGTGAGCAATAATTAAAACTCGTGATTATACTTTACGCCGCAGGTGTTTAATAAGCTATTAAGGGTCAATATGACGTCTCAGAGGAATAAGTGGGCGCTTGCTATATTATTAGGGCTTTTGGGGGGATGCGCTAACCTTTTACCTCTGTATTTTTTTGATAGCTCTGAATTTTTATTTGGTCAGACGTTTGTAATACTCAGTTTAGTGTTTGCTGGGCTTCGTTATTCCCTCCTTAGTTTAACTATTGTCACTGGTTTTTTATTTTATCGCTGGGGGCATAGCTGGACCAGTATTGTTTATGTGCTTGAGCTGTTTTGGCTTTATACCTTTTGCTTAAAGCGTTCTAAGCCAATACTTCCTTTAGGCGCAGTGTTTTGGTTTTTAGTCGGCTTACCACTGGTGTGGGCTTTGGGTCACTTTGTTATAGGCCTGCCTTGGCTCACGCTTGTTGTGGCTGCCTCAAAATACTTTATTAATGCTATGATAGCGTTAGCTTTGGTCGACTTAGTGAGTGTGTTTGTTCCCCACGCAAGCCGGGCTTATCAAGGGCAGCCTCTGGCCCGTATATTAAGTTATGTTGTCAGTATCATTATTGTTTTGGTGGTTTTGATCACCAGTGTCTTTTTGGTTAATCAGCATTACTCGCGCTTAGAATACGAAGTAAATACGCAACTTAAAGAAAAATCACGCTCGATCAGTGCCCAGCTTAGTGACTATTTGTTGTTTCATAAAAATGCAATGGTAATAACCAGTGATGCAATGAGTGCCGGAGCACCAATACAGCAGCAGCTTGAGCGGCTAATGGCTTTATACCCTGGTTTTGCAACTAGTCTGTATGCGAACTCCGAAGGTTATGTTGAGAAAAGTATACCCAGTGAATTGCTCAGTGGTTTAAGTCAGAGTCAGCGTTATGTTAATGATCGTCCCTATTTCGCTGAGGCTCAGCAGTTCCCGTTAGGCTACAGCAGTGGCGTTTTTCAAGGCAGAGGATTAGGCGATCAACCTATTGTTGCGCTTTCGGCTCCCATTTATAAAAATGATGAGTTTTATGGTGTAGTTGAGGGGTCGCTCAAGCTAGATCAGTTAGAGCGGTTTATTCCCAATTTATTTGAGTATAAAGGGGATTTACTTGTTCTTGATGCCGATAAAAAAGTAGTATTTAGCTCGTTAAGTCAGTTTGCTGCGCTGACTGATTTTAAGCAGCAGGATCTTAGTATCCAACGTTTTAGTGGTAATCAGCTTTTTCGCTCAAACGATAACGAGGTGTACCATACAAATCAGTATGTTGACGACACCACAGGGTGGCAGGTTATATCGCTCTATAATCGTAAATATTTAAGCTTGGTGGTAGTGGCTGCTTGGTTACCCACTATGTTGCTGGGGCTATTTTCTATTGCACTGGTGGTATTATTTATCTATAAATTTACCCATTTGCTGGTTAAACCCATCATAGAGTTAACTCATTTAATTAACAGCTTTAGTAAAACTAAAAAACACGTATTTAATACAGACTCTAGTTGGTACGAAATACTGCAATTACAGCAACAATTTGAAATGTTGGGCAATGCACTTCAGCATTCAATCAAAAGTTTGCAAGCCTCTAATGTAAAAAATGAAGACCTTAATAAACAACTTAGTCAATTTAATCAGCAACTCGCAGATAAAGTAGCAGAACAAACAACTGAGCTAACACAAGCCGTTAAACTCGCTAATGAAGCAAATATCGCTAAGTCTCAATTTTTGGCTAATATGAGTCACGAACTTCGCACACCTATGAATGGCATATTAGGTATGGGAGAGGTTTTGCTTCGAGATCAGTCTTTAAGTAATGAACAAAAAGAGTTGTTGCTCACGCAGCAAAAAAGCGCAAAAAACTTGCTTAATATTCTTAACGATATTTTAGATTTTTCTAAAATTGAAGCAAATGCCATGGAGCTAAATAGTAGACCCACGCAGCTAGCTCCATTTATCGAAAATATACGCTCTTTATTTACGCCGATTGTTAGTACTAAAGAGGTGGAATTTAGCATAATTCAAACCACAAATTTACCACTGTACATTAGTGTTGATGAATTACGCTTAAATCAGGTGATTATTAATTTACTCTCTAATGCGTATAAATTTACAGAGCAAGGCTTTGTGCGATTATCGTTCGATTATAACGATAATAAACTTCAGGTTAGCGTTGAAGATAGCGGTATTGGTATTGCAAAGGCACAGCAGTCATTATTATTTAGTGAGTTTACTCAAGCTGATGTGGGCGTTGCACGTAAGTTCGGCGGAACAGGGCTGGGGCTGGCTATTTCTCAAAAGCTAATAAAAATGATGGACGGTGAAATTCATTTACACAGCGAAGAGGGTAAAGGTAGTACGTTCACCTTTAGTATTAGTGCGCCAGAATCAGCAGAGGCTCCCTCAAAGTTACCTAAAAAAACAGCCTCGCAGCCCAGTCTTTTGGATAAACGTATACTGTTGGTAGAGGATAATGCGATTAACCGACAGGTGATTGCAAAAATGCTTGAGCCTACTAAAGCGAGTTTAACAATGGCTGAAGATGGCTTAAAGGCGCTTGAAGTCTTGAAGAGTCAGTCGTTTGATTTGATTTTAATGGATTGCCAAATGCCCAATATGGATGGCTATGAATGCACTCGCGCGATTAGAACCAATGAAATTAAAAGCGGCTTACGAGTACCTATAGTGGCGATCACTGCAAATGCTTATGAAGAAGATAAGCAGCGCTGTTTAATTGTTGGTATGGATGACTTTATAGCCAAACCCATTAATAGCGATGATTTATATACAGTGATTGGTAATTTACTCAGTTGAGCAGCAGTTGAAGAGCACACAGCATAGATCACGGTTAGCATGCTAAGTGGCCGAGGCGTGCTCGGCGACTCATATTATACTTTTTTGGTCAGCCACATACCGCCAAGTACGGAAGCAAAAAATAACCAAAACTCTGTTTTAAGTGATACCAGTTGTACAAGCCCGGGGCCCGGGCACACGCCGCTTAAGCCCCAACCTAAACCAAATAAAATAGAGCCAGTAATTAACCGCGTATCGACCTTTTTTAAATCGCTAAGGCTTAGTTTGTCGTTAAACACCGGCGTGCCTTTTTTAGTGAGCCAAAACCACGCGCCCATCATAATGGTCATTGCAACAGCCATAACAATAATTAAGCTACCGTCCCATTGCTGATTAAAAGTGAGAAAGTTAAGCACTTTATCTGGGTTGGTCATGCCACTAATAATTAGTCCCAAACCAAATACAAACCCTAAAATAAGCGTAATAATTGCGTGCATGATTTACCCTACTAAATTAGCGGTGATAATGGCGATTGCCATAAACGTACAGGTTGATACCCATGAACGGGCCGAAAAGCGAGACATACCACATACGCCGTGACCACTGGTGCAGCCATTCGCTAACGTGGTCCCCGCACCGACCAAAAGCCCTGCAATAATAATCATCAAAGGCGATAAGCTTAATTCGCCTACTAACAGCTCAGGGGCAAATAATTGTATAAATACACCTGCTAGTAATAACCCCATCACAAAACACAGTTTCCAACGAGAAGCTGCTGCCAGTGGATTAAAAATTGATTTTATAAGCCCTGAAATTCCCGCTACTTTACCAAATAAAACCAGTAATAACGCGCAGGCTAGACCAATTAAACCACCGCCAATAGCCCCAGATAGTGGTGTGAATTCGGTTGTCATCGTTTAAATTCTCCAAGCAAGGGATACACCCAATCCTGATTGTTCCATTGAAATTGATAATTGTTGATTAGGCGCTAAGTAGTTTGCACCTGTTACATTTTTAGAAGGTGAATAAAAAGCCATTGCGTTAAATTGCACCGCGTCACTAAGTGCATGACTAATGCCTGCTGTAAAATGCCACTCTTGCACACCGGGCGCTAAAATATTAAATAAAATGTCAGATGATGGAATGGGTTGCTCGGTATAAGAAGCACCAAACCTAATTTTTTGTTGCTCAGTGCGTTGCCATTGATAACCCAGTTTATAAATACTCATATCGTGCCAACCAAAGCCTGCTCCGGCTTCAGCCCCTAGTGGCGCTGACATTAAATTAGTAATAGGGTTGGCGATACTTTTTACTTCACTGTAATTTATTTTTTGCCAATCAAACACCACTTGGTGCGATGGTAAAAACTGCCAAGCGGTACCGAGCTGAATAGAGCTTGGTAAATCAAACCCGCCTTGCTCTGCAAACAGGCCGCTGTAACGGTCAAATTCATCCATAGACACTGATGAACGGTAACTGGCGCCCCAGCTAAATGACGAATTAATAATGTGGCTGATCCCAAGTTGCATTCCAATGCCTGTGCTGGTATCAACGCCATTATTAGACAGCGCCTCTGGCTTTTGCGAAAAGGCGGCAAAATTTGCCAAACCTTGTGCTTCAAATTGTTGCACTACATAAATAGCAGAAACACCTAGGCGTATTTGTTCATTTAATTGATAGCTCATGGTTGGACTGACAAATAACTGTTTTAAGTCAACACCAGTGGTGCCGCCATAAAATGTGCCTTGAGGGGCAGAAGCAGCCACATATTCTGTGTTCATTCCGCCGTTACCGTAAACTAATAGGCCAATATTAATGCGCTCATTTAATTGATGGCCAATAGCAAATTCGGGAATTGCAAATAAGCTGTTATCACTTTTTTTGGTTGTTGCGTCCAAATACAGTGCATTGGGAAAGTATTCATCGACCTTTGCAGCGGTGTAGTTACGCTCAGGAGCAAATAATTCTATGCCTACCGACATTTGCGTGCCATTAGCTGAAAAAGTAGCCGGGTTATTTGCACCCGACATTAACTCTTCTGATAACGCTACACCAGCACCTGCCATGCCTTTGTGAGTCATACCGTAGCCATGAGTAAAATAGCCATTCGTTGCAAATACATTAAATGTGCTTAACGCAGAGGTGAAAATAAGGCCTGAGAGTAACTGTTTTTTCATTTAAATTGAGACTAAGTAGAGAAAGTTGGCGAACAATAGCTAACTTTTTATATTCCAAAAAAGAACTTTAAAAGATTATATATACTAAAAAAGCATATTGTTTGTGGATGAGGAACAAGCAAATGAAAGGGCTTACAAAGGAGGGTTAAATACGTTGGAGTAAAACAGCATTATTAAGCGCTATTTTACTCCAGCCAAGTAATTACATTGACTCTAATTTCATACCGCGTGTTTCTTTAATGTATTTAACCACAAAGAACACACTAATAAACGCCGAGAGAGTGTAAAAACCATAGGCGCCTGCTAAACCAATACTACCTAGCATGATAGGGAAGGTCATAGTAATAGCAAAATTAGCTATCCACTGCGCACTGGCGGCAACTGCAAGCGCGGCGCCGCGAATGCGGTTATTAAACATTTCACCAAGCAGTACCCACACAATTGGGCCCCAGCTCAAGCCAAAAAATACCACAAACAAATTAGCCATTATTAACGCAAAGGTACCCATATTTTCGCTAAGTGCTAACTTGCCCGCTTCATCAAGGCCTGCACTGCCAAAGGTGTAGGTAAGTGCACTTAAACTAATAAACATACCTATACTACCTACCAGTAACAATGGCTTACGTCCCACTTTATCAACTAAAGCAATAGCAATAAAAGTAGACAAAATATTAGTGGTACCCGCAAGCACGTTTATAAACAGTGATTGTGATTCATCAAAACCAGCGGCTTGCCAAAGTTCTGAACCGTAATAAAATACCACGTTAATACCAACAAATTGTTGAAACACTGACAAGGCCACACCCACCCAAACAATAGGGTGTACCTTTTTACTGCCATCGATAAATAAATCGCGAATACTTGGTTTTTTATCGCTTTTCAGAGACTGCTTTACGTCATTGATTTGCGCATCAGCATCATCGTTTGAAATTTTATTAAATACAGTTTTAGCGTGTTTAAGTTTGCCTTGTGCGACTAAGTAACGCGGTGACTCAGGAATAAAAAGTACGCCAATCAAAAATAAGCCTGCAGGAACAAGTTCAGCCCAAAACATCCAGCGCCACGCGGCTAAATCTAACATTAAAATACCTTCGGCACCGCCAGCAGCGTTAGCAATTAGGTAGTTACTTAAAAAGGCTGCAAATAAGCCAAGAACAATAGCGAGTTGTTGCAATGTCGCTAAGCGACCACGCAAACTTGCTGGTGCTACTTCTGCAATATAAGCAGGCGCTAAAACAGAGGCTGCACCTATGCCTAATCCGCCAAATAAGCGGTAAAAAATAAACTCAGCTGAGCTATCAGCAATACCAGAGCCAAATGCACTGATAGCAAATATAAGTGCAGTGACAATCATAATAGCGCGACGGCCAAATTTGTCAGCTAATGGGCCAGCAGCTAAAGCACCCAGCGCACAACCAAGTAAAACAGAGGCAACATTAAACCCTGTTGCTACACTGCTTGAGTTAAATGTATTACCTAATGCCGATACAGTGCCGTTTATAACGCCTGAATCAAAACCAAATAAAAAGCCACCAATGGCGGCAACAGCCGATATAAAAATAACGTATAAAAGTGAGCACTTTGCCGCTGCGCTTTGCTCACCTTTAGTTGCATGCTGTGTTGTCATGTTGTTCAATCCTAATTTTTATTATGTGTAATGAAGTTAAAGTACCACTAATAATTTGCGGGCAACCTTAGCACAGAGTAATCACGCTAAAAAAGATATTTCAATAGTAATACGTATGCATAAATAAATTAATTGAGTTGCGCGAGGGTCTGTTTATCTTTTGAGATTGAAGTTTCAGCAGTGTGTTTGGTTTTTAAGCAAAACAGATCTTTTGCCATGTGAATGCCCGTAAATAGGTACTAACGCTTCGTTAATGTTAAACACGCACTGCTTGAAGGGTTCTGCTATCTACACAGGTGAAGATAAGGGCCAGGGTATAAAAAGGGTGCTCGGTTTTAACTTAGTTTATTAAGTAACAAACCTCGCTGAAATTAAAGCGCCCGAGATTGAATCAATTTAAATTCTAAAAGGCTATTAACTCCTAATTGGGTTGCTAAAAGCGCTCAAATAATTATACTGTTTTTATATACAGTACTGGCGGTTTTTATGAGAAAAGAGTTACCAGCAAAATATTATTTGGCACATTTTAAAGAGCTAATAGGCTTTGTGAGCGATAAATGTATGCATTTACTTGAGCAAAAGCACATTACATTTATTAATAAAATAAACACCCTCGACGAGCAAAGCCAATGCATGCTAGCACGTATTTATTCTCGTAAACCTTATTTAGTGCAAACTCAGTCATTAAATTATGAAGAGATTATTTCGCCTTATCAGGCACTTTTTAATTTAAAAACAGCCGGATTAGTATATGAACCTTCACAAACAGACGCTAAGCAACTGCTTAGTCATCTAACAAAGCCGGCCTTAATTGAGTTGTTATCTCAACAAGAGCAGCCACCGCTATTTAAAAAAAGTGCGGCTAAAAGTTGTTTAGTTGAAGTCGCTATTTCATTTTTTGAATCTAAGCCAGAGCGTCTTTCGCATTTGTATAATCAGTACGTGATCAATAATAGAGAAGAGTATTACGAGTATTTTGAATTTTTGTATATTGGCAGGCTCAGTGCCGGTGATGTTAATCATCAAAACCGGTTTGTACTAAGAGATTTAGGGGTAACTCCTGTTAGGCAAGGGCATAATGAAAGTTTGTCTCGCTTTGACTCAATTGAGGAAGCGCAATCTAACTATGTGTTAAACCGTTTTCGGTTAGCTGTTAAAAACGCGAAAGATGACAACGAAAATGAGACGCTAGCAAAACAGTTAATAAATGAATTAGCAGTAGGGGTTGTAGCTCGAGAGCTAAAGAATAAGTTATTGGTCATACTTTATAAGCAACTAAAAACAACTAACCCTGTATTAGCGTTTGATGTACTTAATGCCTGTGAAGACGATGCGCACGCACTAGAAATTCAAATAAGAGAGCAATACCGTTTAGGTAATAAAGAATGGGTAAAGGCGCAACTTGAGAAAATTATAGAAAATCCGCTCACCGATGAGTTACTGTACTTTGCGGATGACTTTTTAATGCGCAAATTTAACAAGCAAACACGCTCACGGCTTAGTGAAATGTTAGCCAGTACACGCTGTATTATAGAAGTTGATGAACTTTACCGTGGCGATGTTGAGTTAGGTGTAAGTGATCACTACACTCGTCAAGGCAAGCAGGTTTTTTATACTGAGAATACCTTGTGGCAAAGCTTATTTGCGCTGGTTTTTTGGCAGGAACTTTTTATTGAAACCCCAACCCCCCCCTGCAACGAATTTGATATTTATCCGCAAGCCTTAAAAACAGATACATTTTATTTAAATCAATCCTCGCAATTAGAGGCGCGGCTGGCTGCGTGTAATAGTACCCAAAAATTGCTGCGTTTAGTGTGTAACCATGCAGCGAAGTATTATGAGCAACCAAATGGCTTATTTAGATGGCACAAAGATGTATTAAAGCCATTAGAGATGCTTATTTTAAACAGCCCGATAAATGCGCTATTAAGCCATTTAAAAAACATGGCAAAAAACTATCGACAATTAAAAGATGGTTACCCCGATTTAATGATAGTTGATAACAGCGCAGTTCATTTTGAAGAGGTAAAAGCGCCCGGAGACAAGCTTAAAAGAAACCAGCTAGTGAGCATCGATAATTTAAAAAACAGTGGTTTTAAAGTCAATATTGCAGCGGTGAAGTGGTATGTAGACCCTAACCGTGTTTATAGTGTAGTTGATATTGAAACTACAGGAGGCCTCAAAGGCGGTAACCGTATTACCGAAATTGGTATTGTTAAAATAAAGCAGGGCGAAATAGTTGATACATGGACCACATTGATAAACCCAGAGCGTCCCATCCCGCGTTTTATTACCTCGCTTACAGGCATTAACGATGCCATGGTAAGCAATGCGCCCATATTTAGCGAGATTGCAGCGCCGTTACTGAATCAATTATCAGGCAGTATTTTTGTGGCGCATAATGTTAATTTTGATTATGGCTTTATTAAAAAAGAGCTTGAGAGGATAGGGATTAATTTTAAAATGCCGAAACTGTGTACAGTCGTTGAATCACGCAAAGCATTTAAGGGATTAAAGTCATACTCACTCGGTAATTTATCGGCACACTTTAATTTAGACTTAACCAATCATCACCGTGCATTAGACGATGCCAAAGCGGCCGCGCAGTTATTATTACTGGTTCAGCAAACGGACAGTCAGTGATAGATTTACGTCAGTTAAATGCATTGTGCGTAAAGTAAAGTACCTTGTGTATAAATACAGGGTATTAAAAAAATAGGTTTATCTATTTTTAATGGGCGATTAAAACTGCGCTTATAAAAATAATCGCTGTAAGCTTTGCAATCCCATGATAATATTAAATTTATGTTAACAGGTTTTAGGGCAGATGCTTTAAAAGTGGTTATGTTTCTGAGCAAAAAAAATAATAAATTAAGGATAATAATGAATCATCAACGATTGAGTGCCACTTTGCTGGTATTGGTGGCTTTAATAACTGGCTGCAATTCGTCACAAGTCAGTCTTTACAGCGATAATACCATGAAGAAAAAAGAATATAATGGTGTTAAGGCATACAAAAAAGGGGAGTTTGAAGAAGCTTTTAACTATTTAGAAGAGCCTGCTGCATTGGGTTATAAAAGTGCACAATACACCCTAGCGTTTATGTTTTTAAAAGGGCAATATCTAGAGCAATCAACTAAGCTTGGTATGGGGTGGTTAGGTGTTGCAGCAGAAGCTGGCGTTGAAAATTGGTCACAACAATATGATACTTTTTATACTGCTGCGACAACACACGAGAAGCAAGAAATAGATGCAATTGTTGCCGTTTATATTGAGCAGTTTGGTGTTAAAGCTCAAAACATGACCTGCCGTAGGTCAACATCACCGAGACGAACATTCGGCGAAATTAAAATTGATTGTAATAAACACGATGGTATTGTCACCGTTCATGAAATACAAACAATAGAGTAAAGCTAGTTACTAACTAGCTTTTTCTCAAAGTCACTTTTTACGATATCGAGCGCTTTTAATACTTCTTCGGGCTCTACGTCGTGTTGCTCTAATATCATAATTAAATCAACAGCCAGTTTTACGTGTGTAGGGGCGTCTTCTAGCGGGTTACTCATTAATATCTTTCTTTTTAGCAATCTGATCAATCGCAAAATTAATAGCAAGTTCAACGCGTTGCTGCATATCTAAACGATCTGTTTGAGTTAAATAAAACGCCATATCTACATCGTATCGAATATAACGTGGGGGTAACTGATTGAGTACGGTACAGCAAAAGTCAGCCATTACATCGTCGTTGTAACGCTCATTAAGTTTACGTTTTTCTATTTCTTCTAAAACGATTTTTTCGTAAAAATTGTGTATGTCGTCATCTAATCGCATATTCCAGTCACTCTTTGTTATTGTCTTTAATGAGTCTATACCAAGGACTGTTATAAATCGAGAGCCGCTTTAAATAGTTGTTTATGGACACTGACTAAATCATTGATGTTACGCTGATAACCACCACCTAAAGCGCACATAAGCGGGATGTTTCGCTGCTTACAAAAGTTAAGAACGGCAAAGTCACGCGCGTATACGCCAGCCAAAGAAACATCAAATAAGCCAAGTTCGTCTTTGGTATAAATATCGGCGCCCGCATTATATAAAATAATATCGGGCTGGTGGAGGCGAACACATAACTCAAGAGCTTGCTCTAGTGTTGTTAAATACTCTGCATCTGTGGTGTTTGCAGGTAAGGCAAAGTCGTAGTTTGAGTGCTGTTTTTGCCGAGGAAAGTTTTGTTCACAGTGAATTGAGCAGCTAATTATCTGCTCGTGCTGTTGAGTTATTTGCGCGGTACCGTCACCTTGGTGTACGTCACAATCAAATATTAATACGGTGTCGGCTTGCTCCGTTGCAATAAGGTGGGCTGCAGCAATGGCTAAATCATTAAAAATACAAAAACCACTGCCGTAATTGTTATAAGCATGATGATAACCGCCACTTAAATTAACCGCTAAGCCGGTTTGCAGTGCATTCTCAGCTGCTTGAATACTGGCACCAACAGAATAAAGGGTTCGCTCGACTAGTTCAGGTGAGTGCGGAAACCCCATTTTTTTAACTGCTTTGTCAGTTAACGAGCCATTTAAAAAATCAGCGATGTACTCTGAGCTATGACACAATTTCAATTGCGCTGTTGTTGCTGGCGAAGGCGATATAAATTGGGTGTAGCCTAAACGCTCTATTTCATGCTTAAGCTGCTGATACTTTTTTATTGGAAATCGATGGCGGTCAGGTAACTCTAATTGCGAGTACAGATGGTGATAATAAAGCTGCATTAGCGTAGCTGTTGTTTTTCTAGTTGTTGAATTTTGTCTTCGGTGGCAGAAATTGCTTTTCTGCAACGGCCGAGTCGTGCATGAGTGGTTAAAATTTCTTGATTAAGTTTTTGTGCTTGCGCAGGTGATGCTTTTTCCATTTGTAACTTACGCTCTTCAATCATCAGTACTAGGCGGCGCTCAAATTCATGGTTTTGTTTAAGTTCATCATATAATTCGTGGGATGATTGCATGATTTTTTGCACCGCTTGTTTATAAACAGGCTGTTTAGCACGAGGCTTATAATGACTTTTATTTTCTTTCACCCAAATAGGAGTCGATTTAATAACATTAAATACCGCTTGTACTTGGCTGGCAATGCGCTCAAGTGCATAGGTGTAAGCATGACGGTGTTCGCTCGGTGGTAGGCTGGCTATTTCATCTTCTATTTCTACTACGTAATCAACCAAGTTCATGCTTTTGGTGCTAAATACGGCTCTGTCAAATAAGCTTGGCTGTGCCTGCATATAACGGTTTTTAGCAAATAATTTTGCTTTATCAAATTGCTCAGCTTGTTGCTTAAGCGTAGCAACTTGTTGGCGTAGTTTGTCTAAAGCAGCAGATTGCATATTAAAAGTATGCCTCGTAAATTAGTTTTAACGCTAAAAGTATAACCATCGTATTAAATACTGGGCGAATAAATTTACTGCCAAAACGAATAGCTGAATGTGCGCCAAACCATGCACCAAGCATGATAAAGAAGCCCATTGTAATTCCCAGTAAAAAGTTAACATGGCCAAGTGCAACAAAGGTGATCAGAGAGATGAAGTTAGAAACAAAATTCATTGAACGCGCCAAACCACAATTGAGTAGCAAACTCATTTTATAAAGCATACCGTTTGAGGCAGTCCAAAAAGTTCCCGTTCCAGGCCCAGCTAAACCATCAAAAAAACCTAGGCTTAATCCTTGTAGCCACTGTTTTACTTTTATTGTGCGGGTTAATTTAGGCAGATCATCACTTTGTGTGGTACTTAAATTACCAAACAAGCTGTAGCAAGCCACTAAAATAATAATAATGGGTAAGAGCTTATTTAAAAACTCGATACTTAAATGATCAACAATAAGTGTGCCTAACAAAGCACCTATGGCGGTAGCCATAATAGAAGCAAACCAAAATCGTGGGTTAAATAGTTGTTTTTTATAATAGGTGATACTGGCCGTTAACGAGCCAAAACTGGCGGCCAATTTATTAGTGCCAAGCGTTAAATGAGGAGGTAATCCTGCCGTTAACAGTGCTGGTACAGTGAGTAATCCACCGCCGCCAGCAATAGCATCAATAAAGCCAGCTAAAAGTGCAACGCCACATAAAATAGCCCAAGTTGTTGGGTCGAGTGCAAGTTCAAACATCAGTAATCTATTTGTCTTTTAAAAGGTGGTAAGGTGTCAAGCATGGCTTTGCCATATCGTTTGGTGACTAGGCGTCTATCTAAAATAGTTATTGTGCCTGCATCACTTTCTTTACGCAGCAGTCTACCACAGCTTTGTACCAATTTCTTTGCTGCGTCTGGCACGGTTATCGATAAAAACGGATTACCGCCTTTACTTTGCACAAACTCTGCTTGCGCTTCTTCGATAGGTGAGGTGGGCACCGCAAACGGAATTTTGGTAATAATCAGGTTTTCTAAATATTTTCCAGGTAAATCAAGCCCTTCAGAAAGACTTTGGGTACCAAATAAAATACTGCCTTTGCCTTCATCAATATTTTTAGTATGTAATTTGAGTAAAGCTTCTCGTGACATTTCACCTTGTACTAATAAGTTAAATCCTTTTGTTCTAAGAAACTTACTTACATGGTCCATTTGCCAGTAAGAGGCAAACAACACTAAATTGGCTTTTTTAGTGTTTAGGTATTCGGGTAATGTTTTAGCAATATGATCGCTAAATTCTTTATCTGTTGGCTCTATACTTGAGGCCGGAATGCGTAAAGTGGCTTGTTTTGGGTAGTCAAACGGAGAGGGGACTTTAATAAATTTCACCCCTTCTTCTTTAGCAAGACCGCTTTCATAGGCAAAGTGATCAAATGAGCCCAAGGCGCTCAAGGTAGCTGAACATAACACGGCTCCAGCACATTCGTTCCACAGCTTATCTTTTAAATAATAACCGACTTCAATAGGACAATCGCTAAGCAGGTGATCATGATGGCTTTTATATTCAAGTCGTTTTATCCAACGCGCATGCGGTGTGCCTTCGCCTTTAGTGGCGTAACTAAACCATAATTTATTAAGTTGCTCTAATCGGTTTATGTATTGCCCGCTTTCAGCCAGAATGGGGTCGGCAACATAAGGTTTAATATCACCGTCGCTTACATCTTGGGTGAGGGTGTCGTGCATTTTATTTAAACACCGTAATGCATCAAGCGTGGCTTCGCTAATATCTTTTGCTTTTGCGTGTAACGATTTAGGGATTTCACCATGTTCAAAGCGATAGGTATCGTCTTTTGAATATTCAAAATCAGCGTTGTCGAGTATATCGCGCACCACTTTTAAATCTTTGTTGGCATCGTTAACGCTATCGCATAACTTAAAGTTTTGCCCAATGCCTTTTTGACCCACTAACACTTTGGCCATTTTGCCACTGAATTTAGTAAGTTTGTCGAGCCAATCTATCGTGCCTTTTATCGTAGCTGCAGCAGATGAAAAGTCGCGGGTAATATGTGCAAGGTGGTGCGCTTCATCGATTACATAAATGGTGTTGTCGGGCTCGGGTAAAATTTTTCCGCCCCCTAAATCTAAATCGGCTAACAGTAACGAATGGTTTATAACCAATACATCCATTTGCATTAACTGCTGGCGGGCGAGTTGAAAAGGACATGTTTGGTGTGCTTTCATCTGGCGTTGGCAAGCATGCTTATCGCAAGCAATGAGCCCCCATACTCTATCAGGAATGGTATCGGCCCAGCTGTCTCTATCACCTTGCCATTTTTTATTGATATAGGCATCGTAAAGTTGCTTTAAGCACTTAGTTTCCATATCGCTTAATGGCGATGTAAGGGTAGGCATAAACTCCATTTGAGTTTGGCTATCGCTGTTTAGTGCATTATGAAGTTTGTGCGCACAAATATAACGTTGGCGACCTTTGACTAAATCAAATTTAAAATCGAGTCCTGAGTGCTTTTTAAAAAACGGCAGTTCTTTAGCGATTAATTGCTCTTGCAAAGCCACAGTAGCCGTAGAAATAACCAGTTTCTTTTTTTGTGCTAATGCCAGTGGCAGAGCGCCTAGGCAGTAAGCTAATGACTTTCCGGTGCCTGTGCCTGCTTCAATAACACAAATACGTTGTTTTTTATGGTATTCACCGGCTAATGTTTTGGCGATTTCAGCAACTAAATAGTTTTGACTACTGCGAGGGCGGTAATCGGTTAGGTTATTTGCAACATGCTGGTGTACTTGTCTAATTGTTTTTTTAAGTGAGCTCGATAGCATGTGATGATTAACCTAAAATATGTATATAATTACAGTGTATATATTAAGTGGGATCGAACATTGACACAAGCAATCTATCAGGGCTTTATTTTATCAAGGCAACAATACAGCGCTAAAAATACGCAAGGTATTACTTTGTGTTATTGGCTAAGCTCTGATCATGGCCCACTTAAAGTTATTATTGAAAACCAGCAGGCAGTGTTTTTCATCCCATTGTCAGCGCAACATACTGCAAATACTTTACTCGCACAGGCAAATATAAAAGCGCAGTTTAATAAGGTTGAGTTGTGTCATTTTAGTGGCAACGAATGTGTTGCCTGTTACTTTAACGATATAAAAAGTTTATACACTGCAAGAGCTCTTTTAGAGCAAGTAATGCCTATTTACGAAGCTGATGTACGCCACAGTGACCGCTTTTTAATGGAGCGCTTTATTAAAGGAGGTGTGTGGGTAACGGGTAACGCCACAACTAAAAATGGCTTTATTGAAATTAGTGACGCAAAGTTAAAAGCAAACAAAGATTACACGCCAACGCTTACATCTATTTCTTTGGATATAGAATGTAATGGCGATGGGGTGTTATTTAGTGTAGCACTGGTGGGAAATGGTTTAGATTGTGTATTAATGATAGGTGAGCAACAGCAGCAGGGCGATCCGACATTTGAAATAGATTGGTGCTATGACGAAATTAATCTGCTCACCAAGCTGCAGCAGTACATTATAAATAACGACCCCGATGTTATTGTTGGTTGGAATGTTATTGATTTTGACTTTAGTTTATTGCAAGAACGCGCAGAGGCGTTAGGACTTACCCTTAACTTTGGCCGAGATAATCAACCTTTGTATATTAATAAAGGCCATTACACCCGATTAACGCTTCCTGGGCGGTGTGTCATTGATGGCATTGATACATTAAAAAATGCCACTTACCGATTTGACAGCTTTTCATTAGCCAATGTTGCAGAGCGTGTGCTTAACGAATCTAAATTAATAAAAACCGACAACCGACTAACTGAAATTGTTCGTCAATTTAACGAAGATAAGCTTTCTCTAGCGGCTTATAATCGTCAAGATTGTATTTTGGTTAATCAAATTTTCGAAAAATTAAAGCTATTTGAATTTGCCATTGTCAGAACCCAAATAACAGGGCTCGAACTGGAACGCATGGGGGGCTCGGTTGCCGCAATTACAAACTTATACTTACCGTTATTACACCGCAGTGGTTATGTTGCCCCCAATTTAGGCGATCATGGCCTCTCATTTGAGAGCCCCGGTGGCTATGTGATGGAGTCGACTCCAGGGCTGTATAAAAACGTTTTGGTATTGGATTTCAAAAGCTTATACCCTTCAATTATGCGTACGTTTTGTATTGACCCGCTAGGTTTAATCGCAGGGTTAAATGCACCAGAGCATGCGGTTGAAGGATTTAATCAGGCGTTATTTTCAAGAACGCAGCACCACCTCCCCAAATTAATTGAGCACCTGACACAAACTCGCCAAGAAGCAAAAGACACTAATCAACCTATGCTCTCGCAAGCGATTAAAATTATTATGAATAGCTTATATGGCGTACTGGGCTCTAAAGGCTGTCGGTTTTACGACCCGCGTTTATCGAGTTCCATTACTTTGCGTGGCCATGAGATAATGCAAACAACCCGTAAATGGATAGAAGCGCAAGGCTTTGAGGTGATATATGGTGATACCGACTCTACGTTTGTAAAACTTTGTGAAGATAAAAGCCCTGAGCAATGCAACGAAATTGGCTGCCAACTTGTTCATCATATTAATACCATGTGGCAAGCTGATTTAAAACAACGCTATGATTTACAAAGTTATTTAGAAATTGAATTTGAAACTCATTACAGTCCGTTTTTTATGCCAACTATACGAGGTAAAAAAACAGGCTCTAAAAAGCGGTATGTAGGGCAAGTAACCAAAAATAATGAAAAAAAACTGGTATTTAAAGGTATGGAAACGGTACGTAGTGACTGGACTGAGTTTGCACAAGAGTTTCAAACACAATTATTTGAGACGTTATTTACTGACAACTTCGAAATACAGCAACTGCACGATATTATAAATAGCTACACTCAAAAACTTTATAATGGTGAGTTCGACCGTAAATTAGTATATAGAAAGCGGTTAGGGCAGCACCTTAACGATTACATCAAAAATATTCCTCCTCATGTTCAAGCTGTTAAAAAATACAAAGCGAATCATCCTGAGTTTGAAATAAAACGCGGGCAAGTGATTGAATATGTTTACGCTGTAACCGGCGCTGAGCTTTATAGCGGTAAAAACACTCTGAACTACCCACTGTACATTCAAAGACAGCTCGACCCTGTTGCGCAAATGATATTAAGCGCATTAAACACAGCATCTGAATCTACACAAGCCTCGTTGTTTTAGCTTAACTATGAGCTTAAAAAGTCTTTTATAGTTAATTATTCGCCTATAAACTTCAAAGGTGAATAAAAAATTTAAAGGTAAATTAACAATTGTGGCCTTGGTTACAATTTTATCTAAAAAGAATACAAAGCGTAATTTAAAAAATCATTTGTTCAAAATCATAAAAATCAATTGGTTACCATGATGTTGTTTTTAATTCTCAAGTTTGTTTCTAAATCGTATCCATAAATTAATTTAAAAAACTAATAAAATACCGCCAAAAATGATAATGAAAAGTCATGCAAAGTGCTTTTAAAGTTAATTTAATGTTGACCGCCTTGTGTTTGAAGTATTATCATCTGAAGCGTGATCACAAATTAATTAACAAGGTGTGATCAAAAAAATACAAAAACAAATAGTATTCTAGGGAGAATCAAATGTTAAATAACAAAGTTTCAAAAGCAGTTCGCTTAGCGATCGCTTTTGGTGCAGCTTCTACTGCTGCTTTCTCAGCAAGTTCATTTGCTGCAGAAGAAGGCGCAGAAAAAGTTGAACGTATTCAGGTTACAGGTTCACGCATCAAGCGTACTGATATAGAAACTACGGTTCCAATTACTACAATCGGTCGTTCAGACATCGTAGCAATGGGTGCTATTAATGTTTCGGATATCTTAAATCAGTCTCCAGTAACAATTGCTGGTGCTGACCAATCTAATTCATCATTTAGCACGTCTGGTGTTGGTCTTAATACAACATCACTTCGTAACCTTGGCGAGTCAAGAACACTTGTATTAGTAAACGGTCGTAGATTTGTATCTGGCCGTTCACCTTCTAGTGGTTACGCTGTAGATTTAAACTCTATTCCAGCATCAATGATCGAGCGTATTGATATTCTTAAAAGCGCATCTTCTGCCATTTATGGTACTGATGCTGTTGCTGGTGTAGTTAATATTATCACTCGTAACAATGTTGAAGGCGTTGAAGTTAATGCACAAACTGGTATTTCATCTGAGAGTGACCGTGAAAAGTATTCATTGAGCTTAACCGCTGGTAATAGCTGGAGTACAGGTAATGTAACAGCATCTTTTGGTTACGATGATGATAAAGGTTTAAAGCCGGCAGACCGTGCTTTTTCAGAGTTTGACGAAGCTATATTACTTGATGAAAATGGTAACGAATATGTAGACAAAGTATTCTCATCTTACCCTCCACAAGGGCGTGTTGGTGGTTTTAATGCTGATGGTACACCTTATCAAGGACTTGAAGGTGGTCAAGCATTCAACCGAGCAGCTTTCCGTCAACTTGTTACACCATTAGAAAGAAAATATGCGGCTCTAAATATCAAGCAAGATATTAATGATGAGGTTCAATTTTTTGCAGAGATGAATTGGAATTCGTCAAAAACTTATGGTTCAACAATCGAACCAACACCATTTGCGACTAATGATGTGTTTATTCCAGAGCGAGGCGGTTTAGGCGGGATCAAGCTAAGCAACCCTATGGTGCCAGAATTGTTACGCCAAAACTTAATGGCTGCAAACCCTGCTCTAACAATGGATGATAATATCCCTAATCTGGTTCGCCGTATGGTTGAGTTTGGTCCTCGTTCTACAGATTTAGAACGAGATACTATACGTATTGCAACTGGCTTTGATTGGTTCATAAATGATGACTGGTCTTTAAATACTTATGTTTCTTGGGGCAAAACTGATCAACGTCAAGACAGTGGTGGTCAAGTCAACATCGAAAGAGCAGCAAAAGCATTTGATGTTGTAGAGAATGCAGATGGCACACTTCAATGTGCTGACGATCTTGCTATTTTACAGGGTTGTGTTCCGCTTAACTTGTTCGGCGCAGGTACAGTGTCTCAGGAAGCTGTTGATTACATTAAAGTGCCTGCAAAAATCGCTGGTCAAACTGAACAATTCATTGTCTCAGCATCATTGGTTGGTCAGTTACCAATCGAGCTTCCTGGTGGTTTTGTAGGTGTTGCAGTCGGTGCAGAACACCGCCTTGAAAGTGGTTTCTTTAACCCTGGTGATTTAGCACAAACTGGTGCCTCTAGTACTAATAAGTCACTACCAACAGATGGTAGTTACTACTCGAATGATTACTACGCAGAAACAATTTTACCAATACTTGAAAATCTTGAGGTTGACTTAGCAGCTCGCTACTCAGACCATGAAATTGTCGGCGGTCAGACAACATGGAATGCTGGTATTCAGTACTCTCCATTAGATACTCTTAAATTCCGTGCTTCTGCAGCGACAGCAATTCGCACACCTAATATTGCTGATTTATTTGGTGGTCGTGGTGAGACTTTTGCTGGTGTAACAGATCCGTGTAGCGGAGTTACTGCTTCTGACACAGGTAATGCAGCTCAAAACTGTTTATCAATTCCTGAAGTAGCCGCGCGTGTAGCAGCTGATGGAAAGTTTGAGCTTACACAGATCGAAGCTCAAAGCGCTGGTGGTTTTATTGGCGGTAACGAAAATGTTAAAGAAGAAACTGCTGACACATATAGTGTAGGTGTTATTTGGCAGATGACAGAAGAGCTTTCTTTAACTGTTGATTACTACGATATCTCAGTAGAAGATGCAATATCTACTACTAGTCGTACTACTGTACTTAATCGCTGTTTTGATGTTAGTTCAGCTAACTTTGACCCATCTTGTGGTGGTAACGCATTACGTGATGCGAACGGTGCACTAGTAGAAGTTAATTCAGGTACTGGTAACGAAAATAACATCGAAACTTCAGGCGTAGATATTGAATTAGCATATAAACTAGACACAGAGTATGGTGCTTTTGGTGCTAACTTAATTTGGAACCACTTAAGTAAATACGATACTACCGGTATCGAAAGTGGTGAAACAGTTGAATATGCTGGTGAGGTACTTACACCAGATAACAGAGCTAACTTAAACCTAACTTACGGCATGGATGATTTAAATGTTTCATGGCGTATGCGCTACTGGGATCGCTCAGTAGATAGTGTTGAAGGTGCTAACTTTAACTACACTGATTTTACACCGTTAGAGAAGTACAATAACTTCCCATCTGTTGTTTATCATGATGTATCAGCAGGTTATAACTTTACTGATAACACAAGTGTTACATTAACTGTTCGCAACTTATTCGATAAGCAACCACCAGTTGCAAACCAAAGTTCATCAAATGGCGGTACTGGTATTAATACAGTATCAGAAGCTTATGATGTAACAGGCCGTTATTTACAATTGAACTTTACTACTAAGTTCTAATTTAAGTACAGTATGTTTAAAAAGCCACGGTATACCGTGGCTTTTTTTTTAACGTCTCTCAAATTTTTTGCTAATATGCATTCTTTTTGATCATCATAGACTTATGACCTACACCCTTAGACCCTATCAGCAAGAGGCGGTTGAACGCACCGTTTTACACTTTAGAAAAACCAATGATCCTGCTGTCATTGTGCTGCCTACAGGTGCGGGTAAAAGTTTAGTGATAGCTGAGCTTGCGCGTATTGCTAAACAAAAAATATTGGTGTTGGCGCACGTAAAAGAATTAGTTGAGCAAAATGCTCAAAAGTATAAAAGCTTTGGTCTTGAGGCGAGTATATTTTCAGCCGGATTAAAAGAAAAGTCGTTAACCCATCAGGTCACTTTTGCGAGTGTGCAGTCGTTATCGCGTAATTTAGACAAACTTAATGAGCACTATTCATTACTTATTATTGATGAGTGTCACAGAGTAAATGGCGAAAAGAAAAGCCAATACGGTAAGGTTATTAGTGCACTTAAATTTCACAACCCTGAATTAAAAGTATTAGGCTTAACAGCAACGCCTTACCGCCTTGGGTTAGGCTGGATTTATCAGCATCATTACCATGGGTTTGTAAGAGGCAATAAAGAGAGTCCATTCAAACACTGTATTTTTGAATTACCTTTGCGCTATATGATTAAGCATAACTATTTAACGCCCCCTAAAGAGGTTGATGCTGCGATTAGCCATTATGACTTTTCATCTTTAACTAGCAATGCATTTGGGCAATATAGCAATGAGGATATGAATGCGCTGTTAAAAAAATCGACCCGTGCAACTCAAACAATTTTACAACAGGTTATACAATACAGTGAAAATCGTTACGGCGTGATGATTTTTGCAGCCACGGTTATGCATGCACAAGAGATAATGACTTATCTACCAGAGGAGCACAGTGCGCTGATCACGGGGGATACGCCAAATAGCGAACGCGATAAAATAATTAAACAATTTAAAGCTAAAAAATTAAAGTATTTAGTGAATATATCGGTTCTTACTACCGGCTTTGATGCCCCTCATGTTGATTTTATAGCTATTTTACGCCCCACGGAGTCGGTAAGTTTATACCAGCAAATTGTCGGTAGAGGCTTGAGGTTGGCAGAAGGTAAAAGCGATTGTTTAGTGATTGACTATGCGGGCAATGGCTTTGATTTATTCTACCCAGAGGTGGGAGATAAAAAAGGCGATAGCGATAATGAACCCGTGCAAGTGCTGTGTCCTGGGTGTGGCTTTGCCAATATATTTTGGGGCAAAACAGATGCTGATGGCAAAGTAATCGAGCACTTCGGCAGGCGTTGTAAAGGTTTGCTAGAAGATGATAACGGTTTAAGCGATCAATGCGATTATCGTTTTCGTTTTAAAGAGTGTGAGCAGTGCGGCGCACAAAATGATATTGCTGCTCGAAAATGCCATGATTGTGATGCTGTGATGGCCGACCCTGATGATAAGTTGCGCAATGCGTTAAACCTTAAAGATGCATTAGTCCTACGTTGTAGCGGCTTGAGTGTGGTAAAACTTAAAGAGCAATTGTTAAAAATTACTTATTTTGATGAAGACGGAGCCAGTTGTGATGAAATTTTTGATTTATCAAACAAAGGTGCTCGGTATTACTTTAATCAGCAGTTTGGTAAGCGTGTAGGTCAGGGCCAATCCCCGATTGAATTTGTCAGTGCAGAGCAAATTATAAAAGCGCAGTTTGATTTAATACCACCGGATTTTGTGATTGCGCGAAAAAGTAAAAAATATGGCTGGAAAGTAGCAGATAAACTTTTTGATTATAAAGGCAGCTTCAGAAAAGCAAACCAGCTAAGTCGATAGACTAAGCTGGATATCATTCATCATTTAAATTAGGGATTATGCCTCTTCTGCGTCTAATCCCCAACCATCACCATAGCCATTAAAGCTGTTCGCTATGCTTTCAATGTATTGTTCTGCTTGGCCTAACAGTGCATGTTCAGGCACCATTTGTACATGGGCAATTACTTCCCAAACGCCGGTATCTTTGCATTTTTCAACATCAGCAGTTTGCACTAATGCATCGTTTACAATCTCAGTTGCAAATTTTTCGGCATCAACCTGTTGTTCAAATAAAATGTAAAAATCAATTTGTTGCATTTTACTTAAATCTACACCAGCGGCGGAAATTTCAGCAAGTAGCTGGCCATTGTCATCATCAGGGAATTGCATTAAAAAACTCATTAATTTTATTTTGTACTCGTTATAGCTATTGTAACCAAAATAAACCGTTAACGCGTACTAAATTTTGACTGCATCTTTGAGTGTTAATTGCGATTAAGTTAATGTTAGGCTCATTGTGGCTATGGTAGTATATCTCTGTCTAGCGGTTTATTTTATGGATACCACAGTAAGGATATTTACTTGTTCAATCAGCTTTTAAAGTTTTTTTGTTTTTTTTGCTTATTAGTAAGCCTGTCTTCTATTGCCTCTGAAAATATAATTGAAGATTATGAAATTAAAGGGATCAGTGGTGACTTAGAAAATAACGTTGCACTTTATTTAAAACAACTTGTTGGTGAAAAACCAACCCGTACACTTCGTCGGTATGCAAAAACGCAAGTTGAGAACAGTATCAAAGCCTTAGGTTATTACAGTCCAGTAGTAAATATTGATTTTGATAAAGACGAGCGCGAACTTGTTGTAAATATAGAGCGAGGCCCAGCCACACGTATTGAGTCACTTAATATAACGGTTAATGGTGAAGCAAAACAGGATCCGTTCGTTCAAAAAACGATTGAAGATCTTAATTTAAAACAAGGTGATATTTTAAATCATGGGGTTTATAGCAGCGCGCATAAAAAAATAGAGTCAGTGTTGCTAGAGTATGGATATTTCGATGCAAAATGGCCTGTTAGAAAATTTGAAGTATCACTCAAAAAACACAGCGCAACCATTACTTTTACTATTGATAGCGGAGTTCGTTATCAATTTGGTGATATTTTAATTGCCAGAAATACTCCAGCCGAAAAATATATCCGCTCTTTGGCGCCATTTAAAATGGGTCAGTCGTACAAAGCATCCTATATTGCCGATTATAATCTTGATTTATCAAGTACCCCTTATTTTAAGAGCGTGCGTGTTTACGCCGATATTACAGCGAGAAAAAACAAGCAAGTTCCTATAAAAGTGGATGTGTTACATAAACCAGAAAATAGTTATGAAATTGGTGGTGGCTTTAGTACAGATTTAGGGCCGAAAGTACGTTTTAAATGGAGTAAACCATGGATCACCGATAACGGGCACTATCTTGAAAGCAATTTAAATGTTTCTCAAAAACAGCAAGATATTTCCATGGCTTACACCGTGCCGGTGAATGATCCGAACGATGATTTATGGCGCTTTTCTGTCGGTTATAAGTTGGAAGATGAATTAACCAATCAAACTTACAGTGAAATACTAACAGGTCAGTTACAGCGCCAATGGTTAACTGAGCATAAATGGGTACGAACGGCTTTTTTAAGGCGTGAGCAAGAAACCTACCGCATAGGGGATGACGAAGAAAAAACAACTGAAATGTTAATGCCTGGGATCAGTTATGCGCGTAAACAATCAAAGGGTGGCACCACACCTTATTGGGGGGAGCAGTGGTCTATTTCAGCTGAGTTTGGACTCGATAGCGTACTCTCAAGTACCAATTTGGTTAGAGTTCAATTACAGCATGCTTGGTTACGTACTTACCTTGACCGCCATCTGATCTTTTTAAAAGCAAACGTGGGCGCAATGATTGTTAATGATATAAATAACGTGCCATTTTCTTTGCGATTTTATGCCGGTGGCGATCAAAGTGTCAGGGGTTTTGCTTATCAGTCGATTTCTCCGCAAAACGAGCAGGGTGAGCGTATTGGTGGTAAATATTTATTAGCGAGTACCGTTGAATACAACTACCAATTTGCTAAAAATTGGCGAGCTGCGCTGTTTGTTGATGGGGGGACCGCAACCAATGATTTTTCAGAACAATTTGAAGTAGGTGCAGGATTTGGTTTTCGTTATTTAACACCGGTTGGTCCGATAAGAGTTGATCACGCGTGGGGGCTCACAAAAGAAAGTAAAAGTACCCGTTTAAGTATTACCATAGGGCCTGAAATTTAATGTCAGTATTTAAAAAAGTAACGGCGATAGTTAGCGCCGTTTTAGCAACGCTGTTAGTTACACTGTTTTGCGTTTTGTTTACCGCCCCTGGTAATCAATTGCTTGCTTATACAGCGAATAAATTGGTTGATGGCTTAACCATTGAAATAAAAAATGGCCGATTTTTATACAATGACGCATTTAACTTACAGTTTGACCAAAATGGCGTAAGCGTTAATGCACAGCAACTAAAGATAGATTTATTTTGGTGGCAATGTGATGGTATTTGTATTGATAATTTAAGCGCTAAGTCGATTAAATTAACCTTGCCAAAAAGCGCTGAGAATAAAGACGATACGCCAACCGAAGCATTAGAAAAAATAACCTTACCCTTTAATATTGCATTAAAAAATCTAGCTATTGATGAATTTATTTTAAATCATTCAAGTGCAAATGTAACACTTAACACTCTGCAATTGTCGGCAAAGGCTGAAGGGTCTGATGTTACAATTAAACGCTTAACCATTCCTCGTATTAATGTGGTATTAAAAGAGCAAACCGCAGCTCAACAAGCAGCGGCTAATCAACAAACAACAACGGCTATTAAGGAATTACCAGCTTTACCCAATATCGATTTTATCTCGCCACTTAACATCAATGTTGAGCAGTTCAATATCACCAACGTGACAATAAATCAGGGCGAGCAACACTATTCAATTGATGATATTGCCCTGCAAATGAGCGTAGAAGATGCCACTATTAAAGTACAGTCACTATCGGCAGGTTATCAGCAGTGGCAGTTAAATACTCAGCTTGATGCAACACTGGAAGGGGCTATGCCTATTAACGGCAACATTAGCTTAAAAGGGAATGAACACAGAGCTACTCTTGATATAAATGGTGATCTAGCCAAGCTTAACATTGCGCTTGATACCACAGGATTATTTCCTTTAAATTTGAGAGCAACAGCCAACCTCAAACAGAAAAACTATCCCTTTAGTGTTAATGGCAAAATTAATCAATGGCTTATTAATACACAAAATAATGAGCTAAAGGTTAAAAACATCAATTTAAGTGCCCAAGGTAATGCTAACGACTATCAATTAAGTTTAACGGGTAATACTCAGCTAGATGCTTATCCAAGTTTAGATTTAAATGCTCAGCTAAAAGGCACACTAACCAACGCGACGCTTGAAACGCTTGCTTTAAAAACTAACGATAGCGCTGCGAATATTCAAGCACAGCTTGATTGGCAACAGGGAATTAAAGCGGACTTTACCGGCGTTTTATCAAATTTAAAAGCGCAATACTTAACCGATGCCCTAACCAGTGATGTTTCAGGGACGTTTAAAGGCGTATTTAACGCTCAAGCCGATACCTGGCAGCTACAAATGAACAATACTAAGCTAGCTGGCTTTTTAAACAACGTTCCCTTAGAGTTTGCTGCAAACTTTAAGTTAGATAATCAATTAAAAGCGGATATCGATAGTTTTTATTTAAGTAGTGGTGCTAACAAGTTAACTTTGAATGGGCAGGTAGATGATACATGGCAAGTTGACGGTGATATCACACTTAATAGTGATGAGCAGGCTAATCTTCCTTTTATTGCTAACGGTAAAGCGGATTTAAAAGTACGCGGCAACAGATTAACCCCTTCGGTTAACTTAGCCGTCATACTAGAGCGTTTTATTTTTAATGAGATAAACATTAATAAACTTGCTATAAAATCTCAACTAGATACGGCTGCTGATTGGCAAACTGATCTCAGTGTTAATGTTGCATCTGCACTGGTCGCTGGGCAGCAAATTAATAATATAAACATAGCTGCCAGTGGTGATAAAACAGATCATCAACTTAGCGCGTCGATTGATGCCGAAAAAGGCGCGGTGGAACTTGAGCTTAATGGCAAAATGAAAAATGCCATTTGGAATGGTGAGCTAAGTGACATAACCCTTAGTGATAAAAAGCTGAGTTTTAATAATACTAAAAAAATATCCGTTATGGTGAATACACAAAACGGGGATTTTGATGTGAGCGCTCATTGTTGGCAATCAGCTCAAAGTAAGTTGTGTATAGATACCTTGTCGCAAACAAAAGCGCTAGGGCAGTTTAATGCAAAGCTTGCTAACCTCTCACTTGCAGAGCTTAAGCACTTATTACCAGATAATATTCGCACACGCGGAGACTTAACAGGTGATTTTGCTGCTAATTGGCAGTCAGGTGCACTTAAAACACTCAGAGCTAATGTAAATTCTAATGGATTAAATGCAGTGCTAACCTCAGAAGAGGATCGATTTAAACTCCCAATAGAAACACTCAGTATTCGTGCTTTTTCAGATTCGCAAGTTGGTAAAATTGAAGCTAACTTGGCATCCAGTGTGCTAGGTAAAATAGCTACCGATATAAATATTGACGACATTCAAAACACACAAACACTCACTGGTAACGTTAATATAGATAAAATTTTACTCTCAGACATTCAGCCATTTTTAGATACGCTTGAGCAACTTAAAGGGGCAATCAGCGGACAGGTTACATTAGCTGGAACGCTCAAAGATCCTCAGTTAGATGGTGAGCTTAATATAGCAGACATTAATTTAGAGGGAGAGCAATTACCCGTTGCACTTAAAGACTCTAATATACATATTTTATTTAATAAAACCACGGCAACGATTAAAGGTAACTTAAGTGATCCTCAAGGCGGGCAAGTTAAACTTACCGGTGATGTTGATTGGCAAGGTGAGCAACCCGCGGTTAATGTTGCAGTTGTTGGCAATGAGTTTTTTGTTAGAGCGCAGCAGGGTGTGATATTTAAAGTATCACCCGATCTAAAAATCGGCATAGCAGATAACGCGCTTAACCTTGTTGGTGAAGTGGTTGTACCTTATGGGCGTATAGAAATTGAAGAGTTGCCCGAGGGCGCAGTGCAAGTAAGCGATGATGAAATAATTATTGATCAAAAAACACAAGCGGCTAAAAAAGTCCCTTTTGATTATGATATAGACTTAAATGTAACAGTAAAAAATGATGTAAAAGTCGAATCGTTTGGACTCAAGTCTAAAGTAACTGGTGATTTAGCGCTTAAAATGAGCCAAGGTACGCCAATTATTGCAACCGGAGAGCTTAATTTAATAGAAGGGACGTATTTAGCCTTCGGGCAAGACTTAATAATTAGAACAGGGCAAGTAGGTTTTAGTGGCGCAATCGACAAACCGTATCTCAACATTAAAGCGATTCGTAACCCAGATAATACTGCTGATGGTGTGATTGCCGGGGTGACTTTAACCGGCAGTGTTGAGCAACCTACGTTAAAAGTATTTTCTGAGCCTGCGATGGATCAAGCCCAAGCCTTAGCCTATTTACTCAATGGGCAACCATTAGGAGAGGGCGACAGCTCTACAGATGCTATGTTAACTCAATTATTACTTTCTCAAGGCGTGAGTCGCAGTGAGGGAGTGGTTTCTAAGGTGGGTGAAACCTTTGGTTTATCTGATGTAAGCTTAAGCTCTAAAGGCAGTGGTGAACAAACAAAAGTAGAGATATCGGGTTATATAGCCCCAAGCTTGCAGGTTAAGTACAGTGTCGGGGTGTTCGACTCACTCAGTGAAGTGGCTGTGCGCTATCAGTTACTCTCTAAACTATACATAGAAATAACCAGTGGCTTATACCAAAACGTAGACATACTGTATAAGTTTGATTGGGACTAGGGTCTGTTGACCTTTGCGGATTAAAATTTGTTCAAACTAGGGGCGGTTTAATCGCGGCGCGAGGTTTGTAACCTAGTGGGCTAAGTAAAAACCGAGTAACAAAGAGTAAATTGCCCCTAGGCAGAACCCGAAGGGCAGCGCCTGTTTGGCATTGATGCTGCGTTATCGCCTATTTATGGGGAATAACCACACCACATAGGCTCTGCCTTGCCTAAATACCAAACAGGCTGCTGCAAATTTAACCTTGAAAGGTCAACAGACCCTAATAGATAACAATAAAAAAGGAAAGGTATGAAAAAGTGTGTAGTGACCCTTTTAGTGTCGGCTTTGTTAGGTGGGTGTGCCCAGCAAAGTACTCAATCACCAGCCTCATCGGCTAAAAAGCTAACAAGCAGTGAGATTATTGCGGCGGCTAAAGATGATGAATGGCGATGGGTCGAATCAGAGAATATTCTAAAGTTAACCCTGCCCACAGGCGCTGCATATATTGAGCTTAACCCCAAACTTGCGCCTAAACACACTGCGAATATTAAAAAACTGGCAAGACAAGGCTTTTATCAAGGTACTCACATTTACCGTTTTGTTGAAGGGTTTGTAGCTCAAGGTGGCGATAGTACGGGTAAAAAGTTAGCCAAAACTAAAGATAACACGGTGCCAGCGGAATTTTATTTAACCACCACTGAGCCACTTTCAATAACCGAGATGGGCAGTGATGGTTATGCACCGGTAACGGGGTTTTTAGGTGGCTTTGCGGTTGCACAAAACCAAGCGCATACACAAACGTGGCAAGTCCATTGTCATGGCATATTTGCAATGGCGCGCGATAACAATATAAACAGTGCCAGCAGTGAGTTTTTTGTCACCATAGGTCAAGGGCCGCGTTATTTAGACAAAAATATTACCGTGTTTGGTCGGGTGCTTAAAGGCATGGCACATTTTCATCAGTTAGCGCGAACGCCAACTGAAAATACCGAGTTTAACCCCATTACTGATCTACAAGTATTAGCGGATGTAGCAGACGATAGCAGCCAATTTAAAGTAATGAAAACAGACTCTAATTCATTCAAACAATTAATTATTGCTCGGGGTAACCGCAGCGAGGAATGGTTTGCGTACAGCCATAATTATATTGATGTGTGTGGCATGGCGGTGCCAACTAAGCAACTTAATGACTAAAAAAGGAGCCTCAGGCTCCTTTTTTGTTAAGGTAACGCGACACTTATTGACGGTTTATTTTTACCGAAAATGGGGTTTCGTTATAATGTGTTGAGCGATATGGGTTTATATCAAGCCCACCACGGCGCGTATAACGAGCGTATACTTCAAGTTCTTTAATATGGAGTTGAGTGGTTAAGTCGCTGTAAATACGTTCCACACATTGCTCATGAAACTCATTGTGAGTTCTAAATGAAATTAAATAGCGTAATAATGACTCTCGACAAACTTGCTCACCGGTATAGCGAATAATAATACTCGCCCAATCCGGTTGTGAAGTAATTAAACAGTTAGACTTAAGCAAGTGGCTATGCAAAGTTTCGGTGACTATTTTATTGCTTTGTGATTTAAGTGAATGGGCATCAATATGGTAGTTATCTATCTCAATATCTAACTCATCTATACACTCACCTGGCAGCGCTGTGCAAGGAATACAATTGTAGTCATCAGCGCTGTATAAGGTTACCTTTACAGGGCTGTTTACCGCATTGGATAAGTCGTCAATTAAATGTTGTTTAACAATTTCAATACTCCCAAAACGGCTTTGATTAAAGCTGTTTAAATAAAGCTTAAACGACTTTGATTCAATAATATGACTACTTTGACATTCGAAAGTAAACAATGCCACCGCAACTTGAGGCTTACCTTTAGTATTTAACCAAGACAGTTCGTAACCTGTCCATATGTCTTGGCCTTTAAACGGCAGCGCAGTTTCATCAATACTTAATGAATCGCGATTAAGCTTGCGAGCAATAGGAAAAAGCAAGCTGGGCGTGTATTGATCGACATACTCAGTAGATTGACCAAGTACGCTGCCTTTAAGATCGGGAGAATTGCTGTAATCTGTCATGTTTGCTCTTAAATAGTTACAATGGATGCATTATATATAAATTAAATGAGTTTCACAGTATGTCTGTTGCAATGCAATTAGCTCAACTTCACGAAAAATTTAGCGAACAAACGATTACTAATACACAAAAGCGCCCATTAATCGTCCACGATGAGCAATGGCCAAGCCCATGTGAAATAGGTAGCGCAGATGAACATGGTATGATCCAATGGCAAGCGATAGTTAGAGAGCCTACAGGTTCATTAACCGATCTCGCTAACGCATTGGAGCTTGAGTTTCCAGAGGCGTTGAGTCAATTTTATGGCCATATGTTTGCTGGCAGTGTTGTAGCCAATATTGACGGACATCAAGTGGAATTATTACAAGCATGGAATGAAGATGATTTTGACCTACTGCAACAAAATATCACTGGACATGTTTTAATGAAACGTAAACTCAAACAAGCGCCAAGTGTATTTATTGGGTTAACCGACCAAGACGATTTGCTTGTTACCGTATTAGTAGAAACAGGTGAGGTGTGTCTAGAGTATGTAGGTAAAAAGCCACATCATGTACTTGCCAAAAACCTCAGTGAATTTATAGCATCGTTGACAGTATAATTATAAGGTAGTTTTAAGGTGTGATGTTTTTAGACATAGCACCTTAAGTGTGGGATTTATTGAAAATCCCACGAAATATTAGAGACTATACCACACGGTTCACACCTAAAATCAAACAAGCCAAACCAAGGCTCGGGTAATTTCCATTCACCATGGCAACTCGGGCATTTACGCTCAAGTTCAGAGGCTTTATCAACCCCCCCTACACGGTATAAATAATAGTAAACAGGCTTTTTAGTTAAAAAACTAATCCGTTTAGTTATATCTTTACCACGGCGGTATAAATCACTTTGGGTGCTGGCTATTTCTTCAAGCGCTGGAAATTCACAGCGTGTTGCACCATTAATTTGAATTTGATCGCACGCTTGCCAATCTTCTTGCCATTTAATTAGTGTTTTATAGTCACCATTAGCAATCGCAGGAATATTAAATAGCGGCACGGGTAAAAAGTCATCGCCACAATACAGTGGGCTACATGTATGCACATAGGTGGTATATAAAATATAGCTTGATGGCTCTTTACAGCCATCGGCACCATTGGAGTGAATATCTTGGCCGATGACCTTTACTTTGGGAGCAAGCAAACCAGCGCCATGAAGCTTTTCAACACTGTGTTTAACAAACGCACTGTTATTAAGTGGGTGCATGGCGTCTTCGGTCGGGCACATTACACGAGTAATAAAATAGCCATCTTTTAAAACCGTTGGAAATTCCTCTCCAATGATTTGGCCATTAAAGCGTAATGCATTCACTAAGCGGTTTATTGCCTGCTCGGCTTGCTCTAGGGTTGTGTCTTGGTAGCAATCAAATGTTAAATCAACAACAAACATTTATAGTCTCAAATTATTTTTGCTCTAGCAAAGCAAGTAATCGGTCAAGTTTTTGCTCAATTCTATCTAACTGAGTGTTTTTAGGATCTGAGTTACTTGCTTGCTCGGGTGTTTTCATTAAATTATAAATTGAATCGGGATTATTTTTATATTGACTCACTGCCGCAATAATAACCGGCATAGGAAGAGGTTTTACTAAACGGCTTTTAGTTAGTGCAACAGTGGGGACTTTGCCTTCATCAAGAAGGACTTTAATAGCTTCAAATACAGCAGCATTCATTCGATTTATAACTCTTTAATAAAGTAAGCTCGCAACATTGAAGTTGCGAGCAGGTATGGTAACAATAAAGTGGCTCAGACACATTAAAATGTGCGATTTAATTATTTTGACGAAGGCGAGAGTCGAGTTCGTCAATTACCTCACTCCAATCGCCATCAACCGCCAGCGATTCAGCAATAAAGTGTTGTTGGGCTTCATCCCAAAAGGGAGCATCTTGCAATAATGTGGTATCCGAAATGGCATGCGATGCAATAAATGCATCTATTTCTGCTTCTGTATTAGCTAACCCTAATTGTGCGAACAATGTATTTATGTCGTGCTTAGTCGTATCCATAATCGTGCTCCTTAATGAATTAATACTTAATACTTATTAACTCTAGGGGGGAATGATATATCTAGCCAGTTTAACCCTTACTGAATTTACGCTTTATTTACTCAGTAGTAAGTCGCTAAAGCATGATCTGACTCAATGCAGTGGATGAGCGTACTAACTAAAATGTAAATTCGCTTATTTGTCCCACTTAGGTATATAGTTATATGAGCATTTGGTCATCGTTGTAGTTCAAAATTAATCCCAAACAAGTTACGCGGCGTAATGACAAAGGGTATAAAATAATAAAGGAAATAAAATGACAGCCACAGCAGAATCCACAGACACGTTTAGCGTGCAACATATTGCACCAGAAGATATCAGTACCGCTGCAAGCCTTATATATCAGGCCTACCAAAATGACCCTATTTTACAAACTCTGCTAGGGTATAACGAAAAAAGCCCTCTAGACTATGAAAAAAAACTCCGTGCGCTTATTCGCGAAGAGCTCAGTAGCTTTTGGCAAGAAAAACAGCCTTTAATTGGCCTTTACCGTAACGATAAGTTAAAAGCAGTTGCTTGTGTATTTGAGTCAAGTAGCCAACTTCAAGCAGAGCGTTATTGGCATTGGCGATTAAAGTTGATGTTAAGTGCCGGTTATTTGCAAACGAATCAATTAATTGAAAAAGAAAAAACTATTCGTGATGCACTAAAGCCGCAAGGCAATTACTACTTTTTAGCGTTTATAGCCGTTGACCCACATTTTCATGGTCAAGGGTTTGGCCGCCAATTACTTAAAGGCTTAGATGGTTTATTACATGACAATCCTGAGTCCTCTGGTATAGCGGTATTTGTGACTCGTGACGAACATACGCAATTTTTTAAATCACAAGGCTTTGAGCACTTTAAGCAGCTCACATTTAACCGAGTTAAAGGTGAATTACTTTTTAAAGCTGCTCTATCTGTACAAGGCTAGGTGTTTAGAATTGTGATTATGTAAGCCAATGTTCCAAATAGGGCGCACTTACGTGAGATATATCTTACATTAACGTGCGCCTTGTCAGTTTAACTCCGTATTTTATCTTCTTGAAAACATCAAGCCATTGTTATTTATAGTTATTTTTATTTTTCAATTTTATGACCGTAATTTTTTTTGTTTTCCCCACTATCATACTAAGCCGTTTGCTTTAAACTTTACTTTGTCAAGACGACATAGCCCAATGATTGAGCTACTGCCACGGATAAGGAATCAGGCAACTAAGTAGTTACTAGCAGGAAGCACAAAGGACAAGTTAACACGGATGCAGGGATGAAACAGGAAGTACACGGAGTACTAAAATAGCTGGGAGCTATTTAAAGGACACCAAGGATGATGCGATAGGAAATTGCAGGAGCGTTAGTTTACGCAGGATAGCCAAGGCGGTAAGTGGATATTGCAGGATGCAATGGAGAGTAAACACGGTAGTTTGCTCGTTCAGAGGATGATAAACAGGGAATAGGTAAAGGATACCTTACAGGATGTTTGCAATTGGGGCGTAACTGAGGTTACGCCTTAGTTTTTTGTGCTAAGAAATTATATTCTATGTGGTGGCACAACCACACTTTTTAGTTTTTCATCTTCCATGATTAATACCCCTTGGTAGGCGTTTTCACCGTCACTTGAAAACTCAAAAATAAATTCGCTTTTCATGCCCGGTTTACCACTTTTTAAAATGCCAAATCGACGCTTGTTGCAAGCTACACTCATAAGTTGCACTTGCAATTGCTCGCTTTGGCGTTTGGCATGAACGTTCGCTGCTTCGGCTATTTTACGATTTAGCCAAAAAAAATAAATTACAGCACCAATAAGTATGAACGTCCATAAACTAGCCATTTAAGAGAATAACCTTCCAATTGCGCGAGCTAATGTCTCGCTTCTGTTTTCTTCACGTAATAAAGCTAATAAGTGAGGGCGAATAGTCGCAATTGCAACTAAATCTGCAAAAACGCTAGGAAATAATTCAGCTATTTTCTCATGATGCGCACAGTTATCCATAAACACATGTAAACGCTGTGGTTGTTCTAACTGTTTAAAGCAGCGACCAGCAATGGTCAACAAAATATCAGAATCTTGCCCTAAAGGTGAGTTAAGCGCGCAGTCAACAAGTTGTGCGCTAAGCCCTGCTGCTTGCCCTGATGATATTGCACGCAGCGCGGCAGAGGCCGCAACAACATCATTATTAGTAAGGGCGGTTTGCCCATAACTTAACAATAACTCACTTAACGAGGGCGGTATTTCGATGTGTTCAAGCATTGCACTTAATGGCTGTAATACTTCAACTGGTAATTTAGGCCACGCTGCTTGTAAGTGCTTCAAGTTATCAGCACTATGAAGACGATAAGCAAAATCGGCAATGCCTTGTAACGCGACATTTTGCCAATTATCAAAGCCAATTTGGCCACTAAAGTAGAGTTGGGCGTGCTCGTAGTATTGCGACGCTGGTTGCTTTAGCAACACTTTAACTTGTGCATTAAACGCCGCTAATTTATTTGCGTTCGGAGTAAATACATAAGGGTTGTTATCGAGTGTGCCATCGGCTTGCTCGCCGGTAATTTCTGTTCCTAGTGCCTGAATAACCATATCTGCAAAGTGATCACGGCTCGCGCTTACTAACTTACTTTGCTCATCAAGTGGGAATTTTAAGAACCACACATAGGGTTCTTTACTGGCTTTGCTATCCCAAAACTGAATCGCTAACCATGCATGACCTGCTAATGGGTAAGGGTAAGGAATTTGCGCTTGTTCAACGGCTAAAAATTGTTGTTTATCAAGCTTGGTAATGTGCCTGCCAATATCAAAAGCACGCCATTGAGTGCCTGCACCATCTAAAAGCTGGCCTAACGTAGCTATATGTTCACTCATGGATTTCCAACTGTTTTTACTACAAAATTACCTTAATTATACGCCATAGCGACTGTTGTGGGAACAGGGTATAATTGCATAATACACAGACCAAAGGGTGATTATGTACCAGCAAACCCACATATATTTACAGCAATTAGCGGCGCTACTTAAAAAGCATCAACTGTGGCAGGTTGAGCCACTGAATCCCGATTTATTAGATTCTAGCGTACCGTTTTGTCACGATACACTGGCATTTGAACAATGGTTGCAGTTTGTATTTATTGAAAAGTTACAGCGGCTAATTGACAACAAGCAGCCGTTACCGCGCAATTTTGCAGTCGCCCCGATGGCGCAAATGACACTCACTGATAAATCAGGCAGCGAAGACATTATCGCTTTACTGACCCAATTAGATTCATATTTAGGAGAGCCTAATGAGTGAGCGCCCAGAGCCTATTGAATACGGCGAACTGTCGATTCTTTATCAAGATGAAAATTATGTAGCAATAGATAAACCCTCTGGGCTACTTGTTCATCGCTCATTTTTAGATAAACATGAAACCCAATTTGCAATGCAAATGCTGCGCGATCAAATAGGGCAACATGTGTTTCCTGTTCACCGTCTTGATAGGCCTACTTCGGGTGTATTACTGTTTGCATTAAGCTCAGAGGCGGCGCGTGATATGAATCAATTATTTATTGAGGGCACAATAACAAAACGTTATTTAGCGTTGGTACGCGGGTTTGCGCCTGAATCTGTTTTTTTAGATAAACCGTTAAAAGAAGAACTCGACAAAATAGCCGATAAGTTTGCTGATCAAGACAAAGCCGCGCAAGAAGCACAAACCCAATTTAATTGTTTGCATCAAGCTGCGCTGCCTATCCCAATAGGAAAATACCCAACGGTTCGTTATTCTTTGGTAGAGTGTTTTCCTAAAACGGGTCGCAAACATCAAATACGCCGGCATTTAAAGCACTTGTCTTTACCTATTATTGGTGATGTAAATCATGGCGATAACCAGCATAATCAGTTTTTTAGGGAGCATTTTTCGCTTCGCCGTCTAATGTTGTTTGCATCAGAGCTTAGCTTTGTGCACCCTTATAATAATGAACCCATAACAATTAAAGCGCCGCTGGGTGATGCAATGTTAAACATTTGCAAACAGCTGGGGTGGCCAGAACAAGAAGAGGATTATTAAATGGCACATATTAGTATTTTTGTTGGCAGCGTGTATGGCGGTGCAGAGCGATTAAGTGAGCAAGTTAGCGACACGCTAGAGCAAGCTGGTCATCAGGTTAGTGTCTTCGAGCAGCCTACTTTAGATGATATAAAAAATGCTTCGCATATTTTAATTGTTACCTCGACCACTGGGCAAGGCGATATTCCTGATAATTTAGCGGATCTTTATCATCAATTAAATAGTACTTTTCCAATGCTAACAGACAAGCCTTTTGGTATTGTTGCCATGGGTGATAGAAGTTACGGTGATACGTTTTGTGGGGCAGGGC
Organism: Pseudoalteromonas sp. SD03; assembly: GCF_040937955.1. Taxonomy (NCBI): domain Bacteria; kingdom Pseudomonadati; phylum Pseudomonadota; class Gammaproteobacteria; order Alteromonadales; family Pseudoalteromonadaceae; genus Pseudoalteromonas; species Pseudoalteromonas sp. SD03. Next base: position 2,321,751 of record NZ_CP162514.1, on the reverse strand, counting down.
GCAGCTTTGATGAGCTACTACGTGATTTACAAGCTAAACCTGTTGGTAACCGACTAGAAATCGATGCCTGTGAAGACTTTGAGCCATGGCCGGTAACTGAGCCTTGGTTGCAAGCTTGGCTTGGTAAATTACCCTCATAAATGCGCAGACTCTAAATGAAAAAACATAAACTGAGTTTGGTTGTGCTTGCGGGTGGCTTAGGTAGTCGCTTTGGTGGCAATAAACAAATAGCAGAAATACCTGGGCTAAATTGCACGATTATGGAGTTAAGCATTACTGATGCGTATCGCGCCGGTGTGACACAGGTTGTACTGATCATCAATCAAGCCGTTCGCAGTGAGATAGAACACACTATTTTACCTCGCTTACCTAAAGCCCTTGACGTGGTATTAGTAGAGCAACATAACGCGCTTGTTCCTGATGCATACAAAGCACTATCACAGCAACGTATAAAACCATGGGGCACAGGGCATGCGTTACTGTGTGCCAAAGCATATATTAACAACCCTGCAATTGTTATTACCGCAGATGACTATTATGGTGCGTCTTCATTTTTATTGCTTAGTGAGCATTTTAAAAATAGCCCCGAATGGGCAATGGTGGGGTACCCGATTATCAATACCCTCTCTGAGCACGGTGGGGTTAATCGCGGGGTATGTAGCATTGCTGATGGAAAGCTTGTTGCAGTGACGGAATATTTAAATATTCAAAAAGAATCTGCACATATTGTTGGAAATAATCCGCAGGGCTTGCGTGAAAAAATTAGCCGAGATGCGCTAGGATCTATGAGTTTTTGGGGGATCACGCCGTGCTTTTTTGATTATTTGCAACAAGGTTTTGAGACGTTTTTACAGCAATATAACGCTAATACTCAGCAAGAGTATTACTTACCTGATCAAATCCAGCAAGCGATTAATGTAAAAGCACAGCCTGTATTTGTATACACTGCAAAAGAGCCTTGGTTTGGTGTTACCTATAAATCAGAACTGACAAGCATTGCGGCTACTTTGTGCGCATTGCGTCAAGCGTAAAGGTGTTAATACCAATTTTATTAAAAATATGATCAATCTAGCGTATTAAATAACCCGCTTCCTGCGTTAAAAATTATTTATATAGAACAACTATGTATCATAATTTTCGCCTTGCTATCGCGTTATTTCCTTGTCGCTGTAATCGTTCACTAATTTAATGCAATTGATATAAATTATTGTCGCCTTGGGCGAAAAGAGTGAAGTAGAAAATGAATTCAATTCCTATAGAAGTTTACTTATCTGAGAGTTTTGGCCTTGACGATAAGCATGCGAGTATAAAACCCATTGGTAGTGGGCATATCAATACTACCATGTTATTGAGCACACCTAAGCGGTCATTGGTTGTACAAAAGCTCAATACGGTGGTATTCCCAAAACCACAGTTACTTGTTGATAATGCAAGATTAATAGAACGACACTTAAGCAAAAAGCAGCAAGTCGGTGAGTTCAACTTAGCAATTGTGCGGCATGTAGCAACAACTCAGCATGACTATTTAGTAAATAATAATAACGATACTTGGCGAGCCCTTGAGTTTATTGGTGGCAGTTACAGCGAAGATGTGGTTAATACTGTTAGCCAAGCGCAAACCGCGGCTAATGCATTTGGCCAATTTGCTGCAGCATTAGAGGATTTTGACGCTAACAAATTACATGCAGTTATCCCTAACTTTCATAATTTAGCCATGCGTGCAGAGGTTTTTAAGCAAGTTATTAACGCCGATCCTCATAAACGTGTAGCTCATTGTCAGGAGGAGGTTGATTTTTGCTTGTCGCAGTTCTCACTCATTGATGAGCTCAATGCATTAGCTGGAAAAGTCCCTATTCGCGTGTGTCATAACGATACTAAAATAAACAACATGCTATTTTGTTCAGATTCAAATGATGCAAAAGCGGTGATTGATTTAGACACCTGTATGCCAGGTTATTGGCTTAATGACTTTGGCGATATGGTCAGAACATTCTGCTCTGCAGAGCAAGAAGATTCAACAGCGCTTGAAAAAGTAGGTGTTCGTGAAGACATTTTTGCAGCAATTGTTAAAGGTTACGTTGAACCATTAAAGTCAGTATTAACGGCCGCGGAAAAACAAAGCTTTTGGTTAGGTGCTAAAGTGATGCCTTTTATGATTGGCTTACGCTTTTTAACCGACTATATAGACGGCGATAATTACTTTAGTGTTAAACATGAGAGACACAATTTAGATCGCGCAAAAAATCAATTTGCGTTGTACAGGGATATAGTAAGTAAGCAGCAGGTATTAAAGGCGATGTTAACTCAGATATAAGCACAATTGGTTATATTGCTCAAAGTGTTAAAGCTAAGCTTTGAGCAATATAAAGCGAGGTTAAACGCTGAAAATACGTATAAACTTCCAACCCCTCAATCGTTATTAAGCATCGGCTAGTTTTACGCGGATTTTGCTTTTATCAACGGTTGTTTGATTAAGGGCTTTAATAGCGCCTTTAACTTCAATGTCGTTTGGCATTTCTACAAAAGCAAAACCTTTTGATTGGCCAGTTTCTTTATCGAGTACTAAGTTACAGGTGGTCACTTTACCGTGCGCTGTAAATAAAGTACGAAGTTCATGCTCAGTGGTAGCACGAGATAAGTTGCGAACTAATAGTTTCATAATGAACCTAATTAAGGGTATCAGCGGTAATTATCTCAAGTAACCCCGCTTTAGCCTAACTTTATTTTACATTTGCTGAAAATAACGCCCATAAACAAAAAAAGCTGCTCGTTGGCAGCTTTTTGTTAATCAGCAGGCTTATTTACCAGCCGGTTGTTCAGCAAGGCTTATTTTACTTCTTTACCCGCTGCTTGTTGATCGGCGTGATAGCTTGAGCGTACAAACGGGCCAGAAGCCGCGTGTGTAAAGCCAATTTCATCAGCATACTCTTTTAGTGCATCAAACTCAGCAGGCGGCACGTAGCGTTTTACTGGTAAGTGATGCTTAGAGGGTTGTAGGTATTGGCCTACGGTTAGCATATCAACGTTATGCTCACGTAAATCACGCAGTACTTCTTCAATTTCGCTAATTTCTTCACCAAGGCCAACCATTAACCCCGATTTAGTTTTAACCTCAGGGTGTGCTTCTTTAAAGCGGCGTAATAATTCAAGTGACCACTTGTAATCAGCACCTGGACGCGCCAATTTGTACAAACGTGGTGCTGTTTCTAGGTTGTGGTTAAATACATCTGGCGGCGTTTCAATTAATATTTCCAACGCTCTGTCCATACGACCACGAAAATCAGGGACTAATATCTCAATGGTGATTTCTGGATTGTGCTTGCGAATTTCACGGATACAATCGGCAAAGTGCTGAGCGCCACCGTCACGTAAATCATCACGGTCTACCGAAGTGATCACTACGTAGCTTAGCTTCATGTCTTTAATGGTCAGTGCAAGCTTTTCAGGCTCTGCTGCATCGGGCTTTAATGGACGGCCATGTGCAACATCACAGAATGGGCAACGACGTGTACAAATAGCCCCTAAAATCATAAAGGTCGCCGTACCGTGGTTAAAACATTCTGATAAGTTGGGGCACGAGGCTTCTTCACATACAGAGTGAAGGCCATGCTTGCGCATTGCTTGTTTTATGCCGTCAATCCGCTCGGTTGACTTAGGTAAGCGGATTTTAAGCCACTCTGGCTTACGGAGCATTTCGGTTTTTTCAGTTGGTAAAACTTTAACGGGGATCAACGCCATTTTTTCTGCGTCGCGTAGTTTTACACCTGGTTCCATTTTGACTGGTTTATTCATTCGTTTTCAAACCCTTCAGTATGCTTAACCTGTGTTGCATTAAGCTTTTTGATCATGTGTTTTACCAGCCCTTGACCTGCAGCTTCAAGGTTTTGAGGGCCATTTAATTCTTTAGTTTGCACCATATTCATGCCCGCATAACCACAAGGGTTAATGCGTAAAAATGGACTTAGGTCCATGTTAACATTTAATGCTAAACCATGAAATGAGCAGCCACGACGAACTCTTAGGCCTAAAGAGGCAATTTTGCTGTCGTTCACGTAAACACCGGGTGCATCGGCTTTTGCGTATGCATCAATACCGTACTCAGCAAGGGATTCAATAATACATTCCTCAAGCCATGTTACTAGCTCTCGTACGCCAATCTTTAAACGACGTAAGTTAAATAATACATACATCATTTGCTGACCTGGGCCGTGGTAAGTTACTTGTCCGCCACGATCCACTTTAATCACTTCAATGTCACCTGGGGCGAGCAAGTGCTCATCTTTACCGGCTTGGCCTTGGGTAAATACACTTTCGTGCTCTACCAGCCAAATTTCATCTGGGGTATTTTCATCACGGGTGTCGGTAAACTCTTGCATTTTTTGCCAAATCGGCATGTAACGCTGACGACCCAGTTGGCGTACGATTAGGGTGTTTTCGCTCACAACAAATCTCAACTATGGATTAAAGCATATGGCGTACGTCATCGATGTTGCTGATCACGTTGTAAATTTCTTCAATGTGTTTGCCGCTTGTTACAGTAGCTACTAGCGTTACAGACTCGTAATTACCTTTACTGCTTGGTTTTACTTTTGGCGCATAATCACCTGGAGCAATAGGTTGTAATTTAGCTAAAATTTGATCAGTTAAGTTTACATTAGCTAGACCCATAATTTTAAATGTAAATGGGCAAGGGTACTCTAAGTACTCATCAAATTTAGTGTCTTTAACAGGTTCAACCACGACGGGAACTCCTCAAACAAAAAGTGTTGGCTTTGCTAAAACGCGAAGCTTAAAACTGACAGGCTAATGGCAATCTTGAAATGATGCTATTGTTGACCCAAGCCAATGATAGTCATTCAATACGATTGGTATATATGGGGCGCATTCTAGCACTTTTCAAGCAAAAAAAAACGCCTCACAGTGGAGGCGTTCATATTACTTTACTCGCAATTACATAATCTGTAAGCGTAAGTAGTCATATATTTTACTAAAGAAGCTACCTTCTTGTATTTCTTCAAGTGTAACTAGCGGATATTGTGCAATATCTTCGCCTTCAAGCTGTAAAAATAAAGTACCTACTTTTGTGCCTTTAGCTAAAGGTGCCTCAAGGGTATCGTCTAGCTCAAAGTTTGCTTTAAGGTTTTTATGCTGACCACGAGGAATAGTAATAGGTGTATCTTCTAAAATTCCTAAAGAAACATTCTCTTTATTGCCCATCCAAACACGTTGCTCAGCAAAGCTGTCGCCGGCTTTATACGGGGTAATTGTTTCAAAAAAGCGAAAACCGTAGTTTAGTAGTTTTTTACTTTCTACTTTACGCGCGCGCTCACTTGAGGTGCCCATTACAACGGCAATTAAACGCATGTCGTTTTTTGTTGCAGAGGTGACTAAGCTGTAACCCGCCTCAGACGTGTGACCTGTTTTAATACCATCTACATCTAAGCTTTCATCCCATAACAACGAGTTGCGGTTATATTGCTTTATACCATTAAAAGTAAAAGACTTTTGTTTATATAGAGCGTATTCATCAGGCACATCTCTGATAAGTGCAGCCCCTAATGTTGCCATGTCGCGTGGCGTTGTATAATGCGCATCAGTATCAAGGCCATGGCTATTAACAAAATGCGTATTAGTCATGCCTATTTTTTCGGCGTGAGCATTCATTAAATCTGCAAACGCGCTTTCGCTACCAGCAATATGCTCTGCCATAGCAACACATGCATCATTTCCTGATTGAATAATAATGCCATGGTTAAGATCATCGACACTAACTTGTTTACCGACTTCAATAAACATTTTTGATGATTCAGGGAAGTTTTTTGCCCACGCTTTTTCACTAACAGTAACCATATCGGTAGGCGCAATATTACCAGCATTAATTTCGGTACCAATTACATAACTGGTCATCATTTTAGTTAAGCTGGCCGGTGCGAGTTTGGTATCAGCCTCGCCTTCTGCAATAACTTTACCTGTGGTGAAGTCCACCAAAAAGTAACCTTTTGCATTAACTTGAGGAGGCGCTGGAATAATTTGGGCGGTGGCTGAAAAGACGGCGGCAGAACAGACTAAGCCGCAAACACCAGTAAGAATTTTATGTTTAATAGATTTCATCATACTCATTAATGGTTAAAGTTAAAAATATGCGTATTCCCATTCTAAAGGGCTTACTGAGTGTAAAGCAAGAACGCGTTTTGAAATTGATTTTGTTTTAATGTTTCTAGTACTTGTTGCGCATGTTGGGCATCTTTTATTGGCCCTAAGTGCAATCTATAAATAGCGTCTTTTTCAACGATATTTGTCGGTAACTTATACTGTTCTCGCAGTGTACTTGCTAACGCTTCTATGTTGGCTAAGGTACTGCCCGCGGCAACTTGAACGTAGGTTTTTCGTGCATGGGTATCGGCTAGAGTAATGGCTTCTAGCTTAACCTCTGCTGTACCGTACTTATGGTATCCAAGTTTGTATGCAGCGGCATAAGAAAGGTCAATAATTCTATTATCATGAAAGGGGCCACGGTCATTAACACGAACAATAATTGATTTGCCATTAGCCGTATTTGTTACCCGCACAAAACTAGGTAAAGGCAACGTTTTATGGGCTGCGGTCATCGCGAACATGTCGTAAATTTCGCCGTTAGAGGTGTGATACCCATGAAATTTACGGCCATACCACGAAGCAATGCCCGTTTCTGAATAGCCGGTTTCATCGAGCATCGGGGTATAACGTTTGCCAAGCACTTCGTAGGGGCGCGTAGTACTCGCACTTTTAATAACTTGAGTAACAATGGCATCTTGCATTTCTAATTCGGTCGGTGCACGAAGCGGCGCCGCATCATGGCGCATGCTGTAACGACTATTTGAACTGCTGCATGCACTTAAAAAGAGGCTAACGAGAATAATAATTATAAGTTGTTTGTAAAGGCGCATTATTTTAAGAGCATCCTTTTATCTGTGGCAATCGACATAATAATGCCAAATGCAGCCATCAGGGTCACCATCGAGGTACCGCCATAACTAATTAATGGCAACGGTACACCTACAACAGGCAACAAACCCGATACCATGCCAATATTTACAAAAATATAAACAAAAAATGTGAGCGTGAGTGAGCCGGCTAATAGTTTACCAAACGCATCTTGTGCGTTAACCGCAATATACAGTCCACGGCCAATAATAAATAAATATAAACTAAGTAAAACACACACACCAAATAAGCCAAACTCTTCACTCAGTACTGAAAAAATAAAGTCAGTATGTCGTTCAGGTAAAAATTCTAGCTGTGATTGCGTGCCTTGCAGCCAGCCTTTTCCTTCGATACCGCCTGAACCAATGGCAATTTTTGATTGAATAATATGATAGCCAGAACCCAGCGGATCGCTCTCAGGGTCTAAAAAGGTCAGTACTCTTTGCTTTTGATAATCGTGCATACCGTAGTGCCAAAATGGCCATGCTGCCAAAGCAACAACCGAGCTTAAAAAGCCGATTAAACGCCAGCTCAAGCCTGATAAAAACAACACAAATACACCGGAACTGGCAATCAAAATTGAGGTGCCCAAATCAGGTTGCTCTTTAATTAGTAGGGTAGGCAGCATAACAATGGCAAAGCCAATGACTAAATGTAACGGACGCGGCGGCAAATGGTGGCGGCCAATATACCAAGCAACCATCATCGGAACCGCTAGTTTCATTAGCTCTGAGGGTTGAAAGCGAGTAATGCCTAAATCTAACCAGCGTTGAGCTCCCTTAGAACTTACACCAAATAGCAGTACCCCAACCAGCATGAGTAATCCTAGGCAATACATGGGAATAACTAAACGTTTTAAAGTCGCTGGTGGAATTTGAGCAAGTACAAACATACCTATAATGGCGCCAGCCATTCGCGTAATATGGCGAACCATCATGGCAGCGTCTTGCCCTGAGGCGCTGTATACAATAGTGATACTACCGGCCATCATCAACAATAACGCAATAAAAAGTGGCAAATCAATATGCAGTCGCAGCCAAATAGAGCGCTTATCATGTAAAGCTGTCATGGTGCTTTGTCCCCTGAAGATTGGATTGGGTTAGCTGCAAAATAGTAATCCATTAATTGGCGCGCAATGGGCGCACCTACTGAGCTTCCCCCACCGGTATTTTCTACCACAATAGAGACAACAATTTGTGGGTTATTAAACGGGGCAAAACCTATATAAATGGCGTTGTCGCGTTGGCGCTCTTTGAGTGCATCGGCGTCGTAACGCTCGCCCTGAGCAATACTCACCACTTGGGCAGTACCGGTTTTACCTGCAGGGTCATAAGTAGCCCCTTTAAACGCACGATGGGCAGTTCCGGTAGTTTTTTTAACGGTGTTATGCATGGCATCAATAGCGATGCGCCAGTTATCTTCGTTATTGAGTACAACCGGCGGTTTTTCTTCATTATTGAGCTGAGTAATTTGATCTTCTTTTTTAGCAACTTGCACTAAATGAGGAGGGTGATTTATCCCTCTGTTAACTAAAATATTAGTGGCATTCGCTATTTGAATGGGGGTGGCAGTCCAATAACCTTGGCCAATTCCTACAGAAATAGTATCTCCAGGCCACCAAGACTCTTTAAAACGGGCTTCTTTCCATTCTTTTGAGGGTAAAATAGCGGTTGTTTCTTCATGAATATCAATACCGGATAATTCACCAAAGCCAAAGCGAGCCATAAAGTTACTTATTTTTGTGATCCCCATTCGATAGGCTGCGTCATAAAAGTAGGTATCGCATGACTCTTCTATTGCTTTATAAACATCAACATGGCCATGGCCCCAACGTCGCCAATCACGCCATCTATGCTCTACGTTGGGAATTTGAAAAAAGCCCGGATCCCACATGCTGGTGGTTTCTTGCACTATATTTTCTTCTAATGCCAAAATAGCCATGTGTGGTTTAACAGTAGATGCTGGTGCGTAGCGACCTTGAGTCGTGCGATTGATCAGTGGACGATCAGGGTTGAGTAAGGCTTTGTAGTCTTTACTGCTAATACCGTGCACAAATAAATTGGGATCATAACTTGGGTTTGAATACAGTGCTAAAACGCCGCCATCTTTTGCATCCATTACCACAATAGCGCCGCGCATATCTTTAAGTGCATGTTGGGCTATTTGTTGTAAACCAATGTCGAGAGTAAGTACTAAGTCGTCACCCGCTTGCGGTGGATCCATACTTAAAGTGCGGATAATTCGGCCGCGGTTATTAACTTCAACTCGTTGTGAGCCAACCTGGCCATGTAATAACGGCTCGTAGTACTTTTCGATACCCAGCTTACCAATATCATGCGTGGCTCGGTAGTTTGTGGCTTCATCTTGTTGTTCAAGCTTGTTTAACTCTTTTCTATTGAGCTTTGCGACATAGCCTAATGCATGGGTTAAAGTATCGCCAAAGGGGTAATATCTCGCTAGACGCGCCTCAATACTAAAGCCTGGGAACTTATGTTGGTTTACTGAAAACATCGCTACTTCGTTTTCATTTAAACGGGCTTTGAGGACTTGACTTTTAAAACGTCGAGTATGTTTTATATCATCAAGAAAATCAGCTTGTTGTTGCTCGGTTATTTCAATGATTTTGCTGATAGACTTCAAAGAGGCGGTTAAATCATCAACTTCTTCGGGGATCACCTCAAGGTTATAAACGGGCTTATTTTCGGCTAGTAAAACACCATTGCGGTCGTAAATTAAACCGCGATTGGGGGCTATAGGTATAACTTTTATACGGTTATCATTAGAACGAGTTTGATAATCTTGATGATCATCAACCTGGATTTTATACAAGTTAGACAGCAATATTGCTACAAGGACTAATATAAAAATAAAACCCACGAATGCACGCCGAGCAAATAAATTAGCTTCTGCTGAGTGGTCGCGAATGGTGGGTCTTCGTTTTAGCATAGCAAGAAACTACTCGCGATGATAAGGATGGTTGTTATTTAAGCTCCAGCCTCTGTAGAGGCTTTCAGCAACAATAATGCGTACTAAAGGGTGTGGGAGCGTTAAATTTGATAACGACCATTTTTGCTCAGAGGCAGCAATACACTCTGGGGCTAAGCCTTCAGGTCCGCCAATTAATAAACTGACATCGCGACCATCTAGTTGCCACTTTTCCATGTTTTTCGCTAGTTGATGAGTATCCAGTGCTTTACCGGTTACTTCTAGTGTGACAATACGATTGCCTTTAGGTATGGCGGCTAAGGTTTTTTCACCTTCAATGTGCAAAATACGCTTTATATCGGCATTTTTTCCACGTTTACCAGCAGGGATCTCAATGAGTTCCAATGCCATATCTTTGGGAAAGCGGCGTTGATACTCTGCAAAACCTGTCTCTACCCATGCTGGCATTTTTGTACCAACAGCAATCATTTGTATTTTCACTACGTTACTTCCGAGCGTTGTCTAAAATAGGGAGCAATTAGCCCCAAAGCTTTTCTAGATCGTAATAGCTACGTGCTTGATCTTGCATAACGTGAACAATCACATCACCTAAATCAACGAGTGCCCATTCACCATCGCTTTGGCCTTCATACCCTAATGGCTCTTCACCAGCGTGGCGAGCTTCTTTTGCTAAGTTATCAGCAATTGACAATACATGACGTCTTGATGTGCCTGAACATACAATCATGTAATCGGTTACGTCTGAGCTGCCAGTTACGTCAAGTTGAATCACATCACGTGCTTTCATATCGTCAATTTTGTCTAGTGCAAAAGCGAGTAGTTGTTTCGAATCCAAGGTTTTGTCTCAATTTAAAATTTAATAGCGGTTATTTTAACACGCTGAGGGGTTTATACCAATCACTCTTGATAAAGCTGGTGCTGCTTAATATAGTGACTCACGGCGTCGGGTAATAGTTCACTCTTTTTAGTACTTTTTTTAAGGGCTTGACGGATTTCGCTGGATGCGGCATCCAGCTGTTCTCCTTCTAAAAAGTAAAGGTGTCCGGCATTTGTTTTTTGCAGCAAGGCAATATCAGTGGTAACAGCGTTATGTTGATAGCATTTAAGTTCACCCTGTGTATCACAAATTTGGCCAGGGCGTTGATACACCACCAGATGACAAAGGCGAGTTATTGTTTGCCATTGATACCATTTATCGAAATTGTTGAATGAGTCCATGCCAATTAAAAATAAAATAGGGGTACCGGGGTTTTCTGCTCTTAGCTCTTGCAAACTTAATAAAGAATACGACGGGCCGCTGCGTTGCAGTTCTCGTAAATCAAGCTTGAACTGCGCATAAGGTGTAATTGCGGCTTTAAGCATTGCTATACGATGCTCGGTGCTGATCCCCGGTGCCGCTTTGTGCGCAGGTATTGCACAGGGCATAAAATAGAGTGAGTGTAATTTAAAGGTCGCAACGCATTGCTGCGCCATATTAAGGTGTCCCAAATGAACGGGATCAAAAGTACCACCAAAAATTGCAATCATGTATTTCCCTTTACTGACGGTTACTATGGCAGGGAAGTGGAATATCGAGCGGTTGGCAGAACTTAATGCAAATATGCGCCAATGCTTGGTAAGGGGCAATCAATGCACCTTGCTTGTAACTTGCATCAAACAATGCCAGTTCACTGCTAATATTCTCTAGGGTATGAATGTTTAGCCTGTTAATGGCTGTTTGTACTGGCGCTTGTTGATTTTTCCAAATAGCTTTTTGTTTAAATAAGGTTGCTAATGACTCACCTTGCAATAATCCCTGCTGCACACTCAATAATGTACTAAGGTCTTTATTGATAGCCCATAAGATACTCACAACCTCAGTGTTATCACTGGCAAGTTTGTTAAGTACTTTTATAGCCTGAGCGGTGTGGCCGTTTAAAAGCGCATCACTTAAATCAAAAATATCAAACTTAGCTTGGTTTAGTAGTCCTTGCATCACCAGCTGTTGCGTGATCAGAGCGTCACCGTGTATTAATGCTAGTTTTTCAAGCTCTTGGTAACACGCAAGTAAGTTGCCTTCAGTGGCATTAATTAAACTGAGTTTGGCCTCGTTTTGAATATTTAGTGACAAGCGTTGGCACTGCTCATCAAGCCAACGCTTTAAGTGATTTCCGCTAAGTGGGTAACAGGGTACAAATAACCCATGCTTATCAAGTGCTTTAAACCACGCGCCGCGCTGAACATCTTGACTGGCCTTAGCGCCTTTTACGATTAAGATCGTATCAGGGTTTTCAAGCTCTACTATTTTTTTAAAGGTGTTTGCGCCGGGTGTTCCCGGTTTTTGCTGGTTTAAATCAAGCTCAATAATAGTGCGCGCGCTAAACAACGACATACTTTGGTATTGCGCGATTATTTCTTGCCAATCAAAGCCCTGAGCTAAAGTGAATTTAATTACTTCATCAAATCCTTGTGCCTTTGCCGTGTCGCGAATGAGCTGTACACATTGCGCTTCTTGAAAAGGCTCTTCGCCAAAAACCAAATAAAAAGGTTTTAAGCCTTTTTTTAATTCACTCGATAGCTGATTTGCATAACAACGCATTATAGTTGCGACAACTCTCTAACAATACGACGACTCGCTTGTTGGCGAATTTCGCTAATTAGCAGCTCAAGCTCTTTTGCTTTTGCTAGTGCATTATCTGGATCGTCTTGGTAGTTACGGTATAACTCAAAGCGTTTTTCGATGGCTTTTTGTTTCGGGCGTTTTACTACATAACTTACGCTGTATGCCAGTTCGTACTCAGCTACTTGTCCGTTTTGGAACAACGATAAGGTTTGACGCTCTAGTTGTTCTTTAAATAAATAAAGCTGCGCTGATTGTTTACTTGCAGGCACTAAAGTGACATCGCTCATAGCCAGTTCGCTTTGCAAATAGCTAAATAAAGCAGATTTTTGATCATCCCCCACAAGCGTTAGCTGTTTTAAATCATCGGGTAGGCTAGAGGCTTTTTTAAGATGAAAGCCACAGCTCGATAACAAAAAACAGACTAGCACTAAGGCTAGTCCGTTTTTAATGGCGTTTAAAGCAGCCATATTAGTTAGCTACCACGTTAAGTAATTTACCTGGTACATAAATAACTTTTCGTATCGTTGCACCATCAGTAAATTTAGTCACGTTAGACTCGGCAAATGCCAAAGCTTCTACTTGCTCTTGCGTAGCATCAGCTGCCACTGTTAGTTTTGCACGCAGCTTACCATTTACTTGTACGATGATTAGTTTTTCATCTTCAACAAGAGCAGATTCGTCAACTTTTGGCCATGCCGCATCTAAAATATCACCTTCTTTACCTAGGTCTTGCCATAATTGATGCGATAAATGCGGTGTAATAGGTGCCAGCATAATTATTAATGCTTCCAGTGCCTCGTTAGCAATGGCAACATCTTGTGTGTCACTTAATGGCGCTTTTAATAGCTTGTTAGAAAGCTCCATAATTGCGGCAATAGCGGTGTTAAAGGTTTGACGACGTTCTACATCATCGCTCACTTTTGCGATTGCTTTGTGTAGCTCACGACGTAGTACTTTTTGTGGGTTAGTAAGCGCCGATTTATCAAGTGCTTGGTAACCTACTGTTTTAACATCTACTGCGTATTTCCACACACGCTTTAAGAAACGGTGTGCGCCTTCAACGCCTGAATCTGACCATTCAAGTGTTTGCTCTGGTGGTGCAGTAAACATCATAAATAAACGTACTGTATCTGCACCGTATTGGGCAATAACTTCTTGTGGGTCTATACCGTTGTTTTTCGACTTAGACATTTTGCTCATGCCTGATGAGAATACCGGTTCACCATCATCTTTATGCCATGCTTTAGTTACGCGACCTTTGTCGTCGGTTTCGGTGTTTACATCACTTGGTGAAATCCAAATGTCGCCACCTTTTTCATCTTTACGATAAAATGTTTCAGCAAGTACCATACCTTGACAAAGTAAGCGGTCGAATGGTTCATCTGAATTAACTAAACCAAAGTCACGTAATAATTTGTGGAAAAAGCGCGAATATAATAAGTGCAATATAGCGTGCTCAATACCACCAATGTATTGGTTTACTGGTAACCAGTAGTTAGCGGCTGCAGGGTCTAACATACCCTCGTCATGGCGTGGGCTACAGTAGCGAGCGTAATACCACGATGATTCCATAAAGGTATCAAAAGTATCTGTTTCGTGAGTAGCGGGTACACCGTTTACAGTTGTTTTAGCCCAATTCGGATCGGCTTTAATTGGTGAGGTAACGCCATTCATTACCACATCTTCTGGTAAACGCACCGGTAGCATATCTTCAGTGGCAGCAAGTTCGTTGCCGTTTTCATCACTCAGCATTGGAATTGGCGAACCCCAATAACGTTGACGGCTAACACCCCAATCGCGAAGACGGAAGTTTACTTTACGCTCACCTACACCTAATGCTTCTAATTTGTCGGCAACAGCGTTAAAGGCGTTTTCAAAATCAAGGCCATCAAATTCATCTGAGTTAACCAGTACGCCTTTTTCGGTGAATGCTTCTTTGCTTAGGTTTACTTCAAGCTCTGAACCTCCAGCAGGGGCAATAACTTGTTTAATATCGAGGCCGTAAGCGGTGGCAAATTCAAAGTCACGTTGGTCGTGCGCTGGTACTGCCATTACCGCGCCTGAGCCGTAATGCATTAATACAAAGTTAGCAACCCAAATAGGTAGTTGCTCGCCCGTTAATGGATGCGTGGCGTAAAAGCCTGTTGCAATACCTTTTTTCTCCATGGTTGCCATGTCTGCTTCAGCAACTTTGGTGTTTTTGCATTCTTCAACAAACATTGCAATCGCGTCGCTATTTTTAGCCGCTTCTTGTGCAATAGGGTGGCCACCGGCAACAGCTAGGTATGTCACGCCCATAAATGTATCTGGGCGTGTTGTGTATACGCTAAATTTTTCGTTGTTATCGGTACGCGTAAATTCTATGTCTAAGCCTTCAGAACGACCAATCCAGTTGCGCTGCATGGTTTTAACTTGTTCAGGCCAGTCTTCTAATTTGTCTAAATCGTCTAATAGTTCTTGTGCGTAGTCGGTAATTTTAATAAACCACTGTGGAATTTCTTTTTGTTCCACTACCGCACCTGAACGCCAACCGCGGCCGTCAATTACTTGCTCGTTAGCTAGTACAGTTTGATCGACCGGATCCCAGTTAACCGTTGACATTTTTTTGTACACTAGGCCTTTTTCGTAAAGCTTAGTGAAAAACCATTGTTCCCATTTGTAATATTCTGGGTGGCAAGTCGCAATTTCGCGATCCCAGTCGTAGCCAAACCCTAATTGCTTAAGCTGGTTACGCATGTAATCAATATTTTCGTAAGTCCACTTTGCAGGGGCTGTTTTATTTTTAATAGCCGCGTTTTCTGCAGGTAAACCAAACGCATCCCAACCCATAGGTTGCATTACGTTTTTGCCTTGCAAGCGCTGAAAGCGAGAAACCACGTCACCAATGGTGTAGTTACGCACATGACCCATATGCAGTCGACCACTTGGGTAAGGAAACATTGAGAGGCAGTAGTACTTTTCTTTGCTCTCGTCTTCTGTGACTTTAAATACTTGGTTTTCTTCCCAGTAGCGTTGGACTTTTGACTCTATGTCTTGTGGGTTATATTGCTCTTGCATTTACGTTTCCAAACTTCTTGCATACTAATAAAAAATTGTCGATAGGATACCCCAAATAAAGCGTTATTCACAGCGCCAAAGCGGCGCTTTTTATAAATTTGCCGCTAAATTAGTTTTCAGTGCAGGTTAACCTATACTTATCTATGTTAGGAGTCAGTTTTAACTTAGCGTTTGTTAATCTTTTTAGTTAAGTTTACACGCAAGTATTTGAGGTTTAAGCTAGGGTCTGTTGATCTTTGTGGATTACAATTTGTTCAAACTAGGGGCGATTTAATCGCGACGCGAGGTTTGTAACCTAGTGGGCTAAGTAAAAACCGAGCAACAAAGAGTAAATCACCCCTAGGCAGAACCCTTCGGGCAGCGCCTGTTTGGCATTGATGCTGCGTTATCGCCTATTTATGGGGAATAACCACACCACATAGGCTCTGCCTTGCCTAAATACCAAACAGACTGCTGCAAATTTAACCTTGAAAGGTCAACAGACCCTAAACAAAGCCTGTATGGTGTTGTTTTTATCAACAGCTAATAGCGCCGTATAAATATCAGTCCCCTCACAATTTTGAAGGAGTAAAAAATGGCAGATTACAGAGCATGGCTAAGCGATTTAACCGATTGGTTAAAAGATGTAAAAGAGCATGAAGTTAAAGCAGCAGTAAAGCGATTTATTGAATCCGAGCAGGCACTTAAAGATTTAGGTGAAGAAAAATATTATCTTTATCGTAATTACCTAATGCGTGACATTTCTCATCTACAAGAAAATAACAACTACTATAATTCGCTTGCATGGCAGGAGCTTAAAGAGTCATTGTGGTTTGAGCTTTCTCATATTGAAGACAAAACACAGCTTGAATGGCAGTCATTAAGTGAAGATTTTAAGCATAATGGTGTTTATCACGCAGGTGAATGGATAGCCATGGGCACATTAGTATGTAAGAATTGCAACCATAGTTACGATGTTTATCATGCAACGCAAATTATTCCGTGTACACAGTGTGATGGCATCTATTTTAGCCGCCAGGCTTTACAACCTTAAATATGAATATTGAGTGGCTTATATAGCCACTCAATACGTCCAAAACCTAGCGAATATGCTGGTAAAAAAAGAAGTTAGAATGACGAAAAAATTGCTGCCACTACCCGTATCAAATCTTGCACCGAGTATTTCATCGAGCCATGTAAACACTTGCATGAGTAATCCATACCCTGAGCAACTTACCTTTATAGGCCAACAACGTGCGCAAAGTGCATTGGACTTTTCTTTAGGAATGGACCTACCGGGTTACAATGTTTACGTGATGGGAGAGGCGGCACACGGGCGTTTTACTTTAGTAAAAGACAAATTAAAACAACACGCTAAAGAGCGCACAACACCGCATGAATGGTTATATGTTAATAACTACGACGATCACCGTGAGCCTATTGCGTTATTTATGCATGCAGGGCAAAGCAAACAACTAGCCGATGATATTGACTCATTTATTGATGAAGTACTCGACACTTTTCCTGCTGCATTTGATAACCCAGCCTATCAGCGCAAGAAAAAATCGATAGATCGTGAATTTAACGATGCTTACGACGGCGCAATTACCGCAGTAGAAATAGCAGCACTTGAACAAAGTGTGGCACTAATTGAAGAAAAAGGTGTAGTCGGCTTTGCACCGCTGATTGATGGTAAACAACTTACCGATAATGAGTTTTCTGATCTTGAAGATGACTTACGCGAGATGTTTTTTGAGCGTATAGAAAAATTAGAAGATGCCCTCATTGAGGCGCTTATTGAGTTACCGCGCTGGAAACGCGAGTCGAAAGAAAAGCTCCGCAACCTTAAAAAGTCTACTGCTGAGCAAGCCACTAAACCGTTATTAAAAGATTTAGAACATAAATATGCCAGCCATATTGGTGTACTGCGTTATTTAAAAGATATACGTGTAGAAATTATTGATGCCGTCCTTGAATGGCTTGATGATGAAGGTGAAAGCGAAGAAAACAAAGAAGACTTTGATCGTAAAGGCATGCTTACCGACTTTTTTGCGCCTAATATTTTGGTCGAATATAAAGAAGGCGATGCGGCACCGGTTGTTTACGAGCCGAACCCCACTTTTGGTAATATTTTTGGCAAAATTGAATATGCCACATCGCAAGGGTCGTTAATTACCAGCTATCGATCAATTCAACCAGGTGCATTGCACCGCGCGAATGGCGGCTATTTAATTATGGATGCTGAAAAAGTAATGGCTCAACCCCAAGTGTGGGATGGGCTAAAGCTGTCGCTAAAAACGCATCAAATAAAAAATGACTTACCTTATCAAGACAGTGTAGTTGGCAGTAGCTTTACGCTTCGCCCGCAGTTAATACCGCTTGATGTGAAAATTATTTTACTCGGCTCACGTGAACTTTATTACACCATCGGTGAATACGACGAAGAATTTGCCGAGTTATTTAGAGTACTTGCCGATTTTGATTATTACTTACCAAGCAGCGATAAGCTGCAGTATCAGTTTATTACTAAAGTCAGTGATTACTGCGAGCAAACATTAAAGTGCACGTTAAACGAATCAGCAATGGTGCGATTGCTTAAGTTTAGTTATCGCCAAGCTGAGCACCATAATAAACTCTCAGCCCGTTTTGCTGATGTACTAGAGCTTGTGGCTGAGGCTAGTTTTTACGCTAAGCAAGATAAGCTGACGGTGATTGATGCTCGCCATATTGACGAAGCGATTGAAGGCAAACAATACCGTACAGGGCAAATTAGTGAAAATATGCTCAGCGATATAAAAGAAGGCCACACCTTAATTGCGACCGACGGGCAAGCCGTAGGTAAAGTAAACGGTTTAACGGTACTGCACATTGGTGATACTTCGTTTGGTACACCTGCACGCATTACCGCCACTGTTTATGCGGGTGCTGATGGCGTTATTGATGTGGAACGCGAAGCTGAGCTGGGTAAAGCAATTCACTCAAAAGGGGTAATGTTGCTTACCGGTTATTTAGGTAACAAATATGCGCAACACTTTAGCTTAACACTCAGTGCGAATATAGCCATTGAACAAAGCTATGGCTACATAGATGGTGATAGCGCCTCATTAGCTGAACTTTGTGCGCTAATATCGGCGATCACCAGTTTACCAATAAGCCAATCTATTGCACTAACCGGCTCTATTAATCAGCATGGTGATGTGCAAGCAATCGGTGGCGTAAATGAAAAAATAGAAGGCTTCTTTAAGCTATGTAAAATGCGTGGTTTAACGGGCGAGCAAGGCGTTATCATTCCAAAATCAAACCAAGTTAACTTAGTACTTGATGATGAAATACTGAATGCGGTTGAACTGGGTAAATTTAATATTTTCGCCGTTGAAACAGTTGACCAAGCGCTAAACTTACTAATGGATATTGACGCGGGTGACATGATTGATGAGCAGTACCCAGTAGATTCAGTGAATGGCATTGCATTAGCACGATTAAAAGATATTGCTGATATTGTTAACGGCGATAACAGCGACGATAAAGACGACTCAGAAGATGAAAAAGGGGAGTTATGATCAATATTATTTTACTGATTGCTATCGCTATTTTTTGCGTTTTGATTTTTAAAAACAGTAAAAAAGCCAAGCAGCAAGCAATCGCTAATGCGCAAATTGAAAGTGATTACTTAATTGCCAATGCAAAGGTAGAAGGCGTTCAAGAAACCGCGTCTGGCTTGCAATATAAAATAATCCATAAAGGGGATAGCGAAAATACACCTAGCTCAACGAGTATGGTGAAAGTGCATTATCACGGCACTTTAATCGACAGCACTGTATTTGACAGCTCAGTAGAGCGTAAAACGCCGATTATCTTTGGCTTAAACCAAGTTATTAAAGGTTGGACCGAAGGCCTACAACTGATGAGTCCGGGCGATAAATTTCAGTTTTATATACCGCATCAGCTCGCCTATGGTGAAAAGCGAGTAGGCAGCATCCCGCCTGCATCATTGCTTATTTTTGAGGTGGAATTACTGGCTATAGAGTCGTAATTTTAAAGTAAAAAACACTTTAAGCCCTACTTTAATCAAGTCGGGCTTTTTTATTTGCTCTTATTAGCCAATCCTACTCAAGAATTTAAATCGTCAGTCGATACCTAAAATAGTGACAAATTCATTTTAGGGATAAAATAATGAAGATTTCAACCGCCTCAATCCAATATCAAGCATCTAATTACAACAACCAGCCTTTAATAGAATCAGAACAGCAACGCATTGATGATAAATCAGAGGAAGAACCTGACTATGTTTTATCAGAGTTTTTAGATGCTAAGGTTCAAAAATACAGCGAAGATAACGCAACATTTGCTGAGCAATATCAAAATTTAGAAAAGGCATATAAATATTTCACCCAGCAAGTAGTTGCATTGCAAGAACAAGTAAATAAGCTTAAGCAGGGTACGGTACAACGGAGTTTAACCATAGATAATAGCCAATATGGGCCAGCTGAAGACGATAGTCGCTTAACTATGGATGCTGAGCATATGGGAGCTAAAAAGTATAAAACCGAGCAACAACAAGAAGAGATAAATAGATTGGAGCTGCAACTTAGTGAGGTAAAGTCACAGCAGGCAGCAATAAAACAACAAATTATTGAGCTAGTAATCAACGAAATGAAAAGGCGAGGCGACGACTTTACTATTTAACCAAAGTCTAACTGTATTAGTTCAGGTTATTTAACCTTGTAATGTACGCAGAAAAGTTAGTTTTTAAACTCAATTTTTTCAACCTCAAGCCTAAATTCTCCCGCCTGTTTACCTGCAATCATAAACCCAAGCTGCCTTACATCTTTAAAGTTAATTGTAGGTTGTTGTTCAAGTAAGCGGCCGCGATAAGTAAGCTGAAAATCCTCAGGTAAAAACTCAATATTAAGCCACTCGCTCTTTGTGGTACTAAACGAGCGGGTATAAGCCGCACCATCCATGTACTCATTGGTTCTTAAACGTAATTGATAGGTTTGACCATCGCCCTTAACACGTAGCATAATTTTAGTGATGTCTTGGCTTTGTACATCCAATAGCGTTCGAATAGAAGCAAACCCGCCATTGTTTGCAAGCGATACATTGCCTGTAAACACTAAATTGTCGTTTTCATACAAAACCTGACTATTAGAAATGCCACCCATCACCGAATCATTCACTACATACCAGCGAGCATTGGCGTTTGCCTCGGTTGTGGCAAACAGTAAGTGAAAAACGAAAAGTGATGAGAGTTGTTTGGTTGTCATAAGCTCTTCCTCGTAGCTTTTATATTTAATACGATACGATAGATTAATTGTTCACTCTTTTAAGAATTAATCTATTACTAGCGGCTATTTTCAATGTGAACTCTCGTTATCCATTTTATTCGCTTGAGCAAAAATTAAAAAGCGCGTAATTTAATCGCGTTACCTATTTTAATAACAAGTATAATAATGAAAGCACAAGAATTAGAACAATTAGCGTTATCTAAAGCCGAAACTCGAGAAGTGATCACGCCATATGCCTTTGAGGTTGATAATGCTTTACTTGGCTTGCCTTTGGCTTCGCCGACTCGGCGCGCATTAGCTATGATTATTGATGTTGCATTAATATTCATAGCTGCAAAGCTCAGTGCAACTATTATTGCATTCGTTGCTGCGATGGCTTTTTACAAAGGAACGGCGCAGCAATACCTTCCTAAAATGTCGAGTGTGTGGCGAAGAATATTAAAAATAGTAGCAGCAAGTATTTTATTTGTAAGCGCTCTTGCTGTGCTTTCAATTGGCATAGATTACTTAGAAGGCGATGACCCTGTTCAAGGCTTAACTGTTAAAGGCTTAAAAATACAGGATGACATTCAGCTTACCTCCACAGAAAAAAAGCAGGTAAATGCCTACTTAGTGCAAACAGCCGACGAAAGCTGTGAGCAACTTTGCCAACAAAATGCGCTTGATAATTTGATAGGGCAAGTACCCAAATTAGCCGAAATGGACGACTTACAAAACCCACAACTTGCAAAAGCATTTTTACAATTATTAGTGTTTGGTGAAAATAATGAATTAAAGCTTGCGCAGTTAATAGAAGATAAGCCCGCACAAACAACCACGCACAGTATTTTGCAGTGGGGTAAAGGTATTATTCAAGATTTAGGTTTGGGTTTTGGCTGGGCGACTGTGTACTTCACACTGTTTTCTTTATTATGGCGCGGTCAAACCCCTGGTAAAAAGCTCTGTAACACCCGAGTGGTTGCATTAAGTGGTGAACCGCTGGGTTTACTTGATTGTTTTGGCCGCTACGGTGGTTACGGCGCAGGTTTTGCCACCGGCTTGTTAGGCTTTTTACAAGTGTACTGGGACCCAAACAGACAAGCTATTCAAGATAAAATATCAGCCACGGTGGTTATTAAAGGGAGTATTAACCAAGTTGTAAATGTGCAAACGGTAGAAGAGACTGTTAAAAGTTAATTTTGCTCTTATTACAAGGATGGTTATGAAAGCTTTATTAATTGTATTTATTAATCTGTATTTTATTACGGTTTCGTATGCGTCAGAAAATATTGTGTTCGCAAAAACGCATCAGCTTACGTCTGTTATTTTAGGTGAGCAACGCAGCTTTAGCGTTTATTTACCGCCAAGCTATAATGAAAACCCTAATAAAGTATATCCAGTTATTTACTTGCTCGATGGTGACCAAACACATCTAAAAGCCGTAGCTGGGCTAGTAGAGACACTTAGTACGGACCGGCTAGAGCAGCAAATACAGCAAGCAATTATAGTAGCCATTCCTAATAGTAAAAATGCGATAAGAGAGCGTGACTTTACCCCAACCAATGTTGATTGGACATTTAACGGTAAACTCCTAGAAAGATTTGAAAATATCGGCAACGCCTTAAACTACAGCGCCTTTTTTGAAAAAGAACTTATTCCACTCATTAATAAAAATTACCGGACATCAACTAAACGCGTATTAATTGGCGAGTCTTT
Organism: Pseudoalteromonas sp. SD03; assembly: GCF_040937955.1. Lineage (NCBI taxonomy): Bacteria > Pseudomonadati > Pseudomonadota > Gammaproteobacteria > Alteromonadales > Pseudoalteromonadaceae > Pseudoalteromonas > Pseudoalteromonas sp. SD03. Next base: position 2,299,221 of record NZ_CP162514.1, on the reverse strand, counting down.
CGGTGGCTTATTTGCCAGCTATGTATTGCTTACCAACCATGCGCTATTTACAGATTACTTAATTATTGATGCAACCTATCTGTGGGATAATAACTACCTCAATCGTTATTTTAATGATAACCAATTTATAAATAAGCAGCTTAACGGCAATGTGTATTTTACCTTTGCAAATAATGTCGAAGCGTTTGGCGAAATTGGTAAAACAAATTACCAATGGGGTTTAGCGTTTGCTAAAAAGTTAAAAGCGCACCCGAGCGATAATTTAGTTATAAATCAACGTTATTTTGAAGATGAAACCCATGGCACAGTCGCCGCACTTAGTTGGTATTATGGGATTAAAGAATTATTAAGTAACTAGAAACCTAGTTTTATAAGAATAAAAATATTTAGATTATTTTTAAGGAAAGGCTATGAACGATGACAGCTATGATTGGGTTTTAGCTCCTCATATGATTGAAACATCATATCTATATTTGAAGGCATCAGAGCTTATGTGGAGTCATTCAATTAGTATTTCGATAGCTAATGCAGCATTAGCTTTGGAGATATTACTTAAAAGCTTTAACTGCAAAGTAGTAAGCAATGATGGATTAATAAACGAAAAATATCAATTTAACGCTAAGGTTCTTAATAAAAAAGAAAATGCACATGATTTGGTGTATCTATTTAATGCGTTACCAACTTCAATTAAGCATAAATTTTCAAGCGACCTTTCATTGATACTGATTGAAAGATATCGACATACCTTTATTGAAAGTCGCTATATTTATGAGAAAAATGCAATTACTGGGGGAACAACTGCATTAATGGACATGACAAGTCGTCTTTTAAAGAAAACAATCTCAATTTATCTTGAAAGAGGGTGTACTGATCAATGGATAAAAAATTACCCTGATGTTTAAATCTTACTAAATTATTGGGGTTGTATTTATATACTGATAGCTGACAACCGACAGCTATCAACTCCATTCACTTGCTAAACCTAACCCCAAATCCAATCATACCCAACAACACCATTACTCCCCACACAACCATATTGCCGTATTGGCTATACACGCTATCCCCTTGTATGAGCTTTATATTGGCTTTGAGAGTAGTAGCTTCAAACTGTGGCATAGTTTGGCGTGTTTGGCTTATGGGGTCATATACACCGCTTATGCCGTTGTTGGTAACACGTACCAATGGGCGCTGTAGTTCAAGGGCGCGCATGCGGGCAATTTGCATATGCTGGTGGGGGCCGATTGAATCACCAAACCAGGCATCGTTGCTTACGGTAAATAGTAAATCAGAGTCGCTTTTGTAGTTACCCCGCACTAAATCGGCAAAGACTATTTCATAGCAAATAGCGGGCAGTAGATTAAAGCCATTCGCGCGTAAGTTATTTTGCACTCTATCACCGCGAGAGAACGACGACATAGGCAAATCAAATAACGGCGCTATGGGGCGGAGTATGTCTTCAAAAGGAACAAATTCTCCAATAGGCAATAACTGATGCTTTTGATAGCGGTTACTATCTAAGTAACGATAGTGGCCGTGTTCATCATTTTGCTCTTTGTTACCGACCACAATAAGTGTATTAAAAATGGTTCTTGTATCGCGTTGGTAATCGACAATACCCGTTACTAGCGCGGTTTTATTAAATGAGGCGGCACTGTCTAAGCCTGCTAAATATGAATCAGCGAGGGCTTCTATTTCAGGGACTGCGGCTTCAGGCCACACAATTAAATCAGCATCCCAGTGACGGCGCGTCATATCCTGATACTTACTCATGGTGGTCCAAAACTCACTGGGGTCAAAGCGCAAGTGTTGTTTTATATTACCTTGTACAAGCAGCACAGAAAGGTCTTTATTGGAGTAATGGGGTGCCTTTGTAAAATGTGCACCTACGAAAGCTAAAACAACCACAGCAGCGGTAATAGCAGGCACTTTATATTGTTTTTGGGTTAAGCAGTACAATGCAAAACCAATGGCAATACATAATAGCGTGAGTCCAAATTCACCAATAAAAGGAGCAAGGGCATTAAGTGGACTGTCGGTTTGTGTATAGCCAAAGCTTAACCAAGGAAAACCGGTTAATAGGTTGGCTCGCAAATACTCACTAATCGCAAAACAAGGTAGTAGTAGCGCTGCAAAATTTATAGAGCCGTTTGAAAAACGAGTGGTTGCCCATAGTGCCAACGCAGGAAATAATGCAAGGTAGCTGCACAGCAATACCATTAACGAAATGGAAGCGATAAGTGGCATACCACCAAAGGTGGCAATAGATACATGCACCCAGCTAATGCCTGCACCAAACCAGCCCAGACCAAATATAAAGCCATATTTAGCCGCCGTTTTAGCGTGGTTTTTTCCGGTGAGGTTTGCAGGGATACAATAAAATAATGCGGCCAAGCTAAAAAATACAATTGGCCAAATACCAAAAGGCGCGTAGCTAAAAGTCAAAACAAGGCCCGCAACCAGTGCGAGCCATGCTTTTTTATCTTTTGCTAGTAGGGTGAGGCTAGTTAGCAGTTTCTTCACTGTCGTTATCATCAGCCTTAGGAATGGTGACTTGCAGTTGTAATATACGACGGTTATCAGAATTAGTTACTTTAAACTGAAATCCGTCTATATCAATGGTTTCGCCACGACTCGGCATATGGCCAAAGGCATGTAATACGGTACCACCAATAGTATCGGCGTCTTGCGAACTATAGCCTGATTTAAAATGCTCGTTAAAGTCATCTACAGGGGTTAGTGCTTGCACAACGTAAACATGTTTAGCTAGTTGACGAATATCTTGTTGTTCTTCTTCTTCATCGTGCTCATCTTCGATTTCGCCAACAATGATCTCAAGAATATCTTCAATGGTGACCAAACCAGATACGCCGCCGTATTCATCAATCACAATCGCCATATGGTAGCGTTGCTGACGAAATTCGTTAAGCAGGGTATCAACCCGTTTACTTTCAGGCACCACCATAGCTGGACGTAAATAGTCACGTAGCGATGGTAAATGCTCATCTTTGTTTAAAATGAGAGGTAATAAGTCTTTTGCGAGTAAAATCCCTTCTACATGGTCTTTATCTTCACACACAACCGGAAAACGAGAGTGGGTAGAGTCAACCATCATAGGTATATGCTCTTCAAGCGGGCTATCAATTTCCAAAGTGACCATTTGTGAGCGCGGTATCATAATATCTCGCACTTTAAGCTCAGACACACCAAGCACACCTTCAATCATTTCTTTGGTTTCAGGATCGATTACATCCCGCTCTTGGGCATCGGCAATCACCTCAACCAGCTCTTCTCTATTCTGGGGTTCCCCTTGCAACATGTGGGTTATACGGCCCAGCCAAGTCCTGCCAGAAGAACCCTGGCTAGATTGCGAGTTATCGTCGCTCATTACGTCTAATTGCTCCGTTTATTTAAATATCGTCCCGGTATGGGTCTGCTATGTTTAGTTCAGCAAGTAATTGCTTTTCTATACTTTCCATCTCTAACGCATCTTCACTCTTTATATGGTCAAATCCAAGTAAATGCAAGCATCCATGAATAACCATATGGGCAAAGTGGTCATGAAATGACTTTTCTTGCTCTTGCGCCTCAGCCAAAACGATGGCTGGACAAATAATTAAGTCACCCACAAGTGGGATATCAATACCCGGTGGCGCTTCAAATTCAAACGATAATACGTTGGTAGGCTTATTTTTACCACGGTAGTCATTATTGAGCTGTTGCGACTGTGCTTCATCGCTAATGACAATGGTCAGCTCAGACTCATCGCGGTATTGGCTAAGTACTTTATCGGCCCACATTGCAAACTGCTCAAGGCTGGGTAAGTTGTCAAACTCACACGCTATTTGTAAATCAAGTTCTGTTTTCACGGTATTACTCTTTAGTCGCAGGTTGCTCATGAGCGGCAAGCGCTTCTTTGGCTTGTTGTTTTTCTAATCGCTTAAGGCGCTCACGTTCGTCGTTGCGCTCATAGGCTTCAACAATACGCGCTACCACAGGGTGGCGTACTACATCATGCGATTTGAAAAAGTTAAAGCTAATTTCATCAACGCCATCTAACACTTCAATAGCATGACGAAGACCAGAGCGCGCGCCACGAGGTAAATCAACTTGGGTTATGTCGCCGGTGATCACCGCTTTAGAATTAAAGCCAATACGGGTTAAGAACATTTTCATTTGCTCTGTAGTGGTATTTTGACTTTCATCTAAAATAATAAACGCATCATTAAGTGTGCGTCCGCGCATATAAGCCAGTGGAGCAATTTCGATGATATTTTTTTCAATCAGCTTTTCAACACGCTCAAAGCCAAGCATTTCAAATAAGGCATCGTAAAGTGGGCGTAAGTAAGGGTCTATTTTTTGGCTTAAATCACCGGGTAAAAAGCCAAGTTTTTCACCCGCTTCAACCGCAGGGCGAGTGAGCAATATACGACGTATTTCTTGGCGCTCTAGTGCATCAACTGCCGCCGCAACGGCAAGATAGGTTTTACCTGTACCCGCAGGGCCAATACCAAAGGTAATGTCGTGGTGCAAAATATTAGCAACATACAAGCCTTGGTTATCGTTACGCGGTTTAATAACGCCACGACGGGTTTTAATCATCATTTCTTTGCCGTAGGCGCTACTTGAGGTATCTTGCTCAAGCGCTTTAGACTCAGTGATGGCTAAATGGACATTGTCAGGCTCAATTTCGCCAATTTCCCCACGTACAGGCTGAGTATCAATATAAAGGTTTTTTAAGATCTCTACCGCGCCGGCGCTACTGTGTAGTTTACCGGTTACTTTAAAAAAGTTATCACGATGAATAATTTCAACACCTAGACGGCGTTCAATTTGTTTGATGTTTTCGTCAAACGGGCCACATAATGAAGAAAGGCGTTTGTTGTCGGCAGGTTCTAAATAAATCTCTAATGTTTTTAACTGATTACTCAAAATTACTTCCTATTACAGTGCGCCAGCGTTAACTGGCGCAATGAATTTTTGCAACTAAGGTACGAAAGTAGCAACGCCAATTTCGTTAGCTGTCTCGGTTTTCTGCTCACTCGCTGCTTTGGTTAAAATAGCAGAAGGGGCAATTTCGCGGCGTAAGTTCATTTCTGATTCTGTACGAATTAAATCGCCACGTAAAGAGTTTGGTAGTGCCTCGGTAATACGTACATCAACAAACTGACCGATCACTGTGTGTGGGCCAACAAAGTTAACTACACGGTTGTTTTCAGTTCGGCCACGTAATTCCATTGGGTTCTTCTTAGAAGGACCTTCAACTAAAATACGTTGTTCGGTATCAAACATTTGGCGGCTAATTTGCTGTGCCATTTGTGTAATACGGTTTTGTAATAAGTACAGGCGCTCTTTTTTCTCTTGCTCGGTTACGTCATCTGGCAAATCGGCCGCTGGCGTACCTGGGCGTGCACTGTAAATAAAGCTAAAGCTCATATCAAAACCAATATCGTTGATAAGGTTCATGGTCGCTTCAAAATCGGCCTTGCTTTCACCTGGGAAACCTATGATGAAATCTGACGACATACTTAAGTTAGGGCGAATTTTACGTAGCTTACGAATAGTTGATTTGTACTCAAGTGCAGTATGGCCGCGTTTCATTAAGTTTAAAACACGATCTGAGCCACTTTGTACTGGAAGGTGTAAGTGATCAACCAGCTCAGGCACATCGGCATACGCATCAATTATGTCAGGCGTAAACTCAACGGGGTGTGAAGTGGTGTAACGAATACGGTCAATCCCGTCAATTGCGGCTACTAAACGGATAAGGTCTGAGAAATAGCAAATTTCACCATCGTGTGTATCACCACGGTACGCATTTACGTTTTGACCTAGTAAGTTAACTTCACGTACGCCTTGCTCGGCTAACTGTGCAACCTCTAATAACACGTCATCAACAGGGCGACTTACTTCTTCACCACGCGTGTAAGGTACAACACAAAAAGTACAGTATTTAGAACACCCTTCCATAATTGATACAAACGCAGAAGGACCTTCTGCTTTTGGCTCAGGAAGACGGTCAAATTTTTCAATCTCTGGGAATGAAATATCAACCACTGATGACCCTTTGTTACCTTGCACTTGTTTGATCATTTCAGGTAAACGGTGCAATGTTTGTGGGCCAAAAATAACATCGACAAACGGCGCGCGTTGACGAATTGAATCGCCTTCTTGCGATGCTACACAGCCGCCAACACCAATAATTAGGTCTGGTTTGTCATCTTTTAATAACTTCCAACGACCTAATTGGTGGAATACTTTTTCTTGCGCTTTTTCACGAATTGAACAGGTGTTAAGTAATATAACATCAGCATCAGCAGCTTCTTCAGTTAGCTGATAGCCGTTGGTCGCATCTAGAAGATCAGCCATTTTCTGAGAGTCGTATTCGTTCATCTGACAACCCCAGGTTTTAATATGCAGCTTTTTGCTCATTGAAATATAGCCTCGTGTTCAATTCGATAGTGGCACAAACATGTGCTAGAAACAGGTATAAGTGGCGCAATTATTAAATTTTGCTCGACTTAAAGGACGCGTATTTTAGCTGGATACACGCTCAAAACCAAGTATAGATTTCATGTTTGTGATCTGAAATCAATATAGTATGGGTTTAATAAGAGAATTAAGCGAAGCGCTCACACAGAGCAAACTAATTACGATACAATCAAAGTAGAGTTAAGTCAGAAGTAAAATGATGAAAAACATGGCTAAAAATAATGTAATTGTAGTAGGCGGCGGCATGGTTGGTGCCGCTATGGCTATTAAATTAGCGCAACAAGGTAAAGCCGTACGTGTTATTGAAAAACACCCAATAGATGCATCACTAGTGCTTAGTAGTGATGCAGTTGATATACGTGTATCAGCTATTAACCGCTTTTCGGAAAAACTGCTTGATCAGCTTGGTGCTATGCCATTGCTGCGCGAAAATAGACTCGCTCCCTATGAGCAATTAGAAGCTTTTGAGCGTGGTAACGATCATTTATTGTTTGATTGCCATGCCATCAATACCACGCATTTAGGTCATTTAATCGAGAATAAGTTAATTCAAGCAAGCTTATGGCAGCAATTTGAGCAGCATAATATTGAAATGATTAATCCTTCATCGGCTTTAACTGCAATAGAGCAAAACCCTGATAGCATTACCTTGCACTATAACGAACAAAGCTATACTGCTGATTTAGTCATTGCAGCCGATGGTGGGCAATCACAATTACGTAGCAAAGCCAATATTGGTATAACTGGGTGGCAATATCAGCAGCATTGTATGGGCGTGCTAATAAAGCTCGATGCACCACAACAAGTTAAAACATGGCAGCAGTTTACACCTACAGGGCCTGTTGCGTTTTTACCTATGCAAGCACCTTATGCAAATTTAATTTGGTATGACGATGCAAATACCCTCAAAGCATTTAAAGCCCTACAACCTAGCGCATTAAAAGCTCATATTATTGAAAAGTTTCCCAAGCTCGCTGGTGATTTTGAAGTACAAAGCCATGCTATATTTCCTCTAGCAAGGCAGCATGCTAATAATTATTCACAAGGGCGACTCGTTTTAGTGGGTGATGCGGCGCACACCATTAATCCTCTGGCAGGACAGGGCGTTAATTTAGGCTTTCAAGATGTGGCTGCCTTAGCTGAAGTGTTGCGTACAGCTGATGATGTAGGTTGCCCGCTAATGCTTAAAGAGTACGAACGTAGTCGTCGTAACGCTAATTTATTAATGATGAGTATGATGGATGCTTGCTACTTTGGTTTCTCAAACCAAATAGCCCCATTAAAATGGGCGCGCAGCACATTTTTAAAGTTAGCTAATAATACAGGGCCGGTAAAAAACTGGGTATTAAAATACGCAATAAGTGGTGAGCTTAGTTAGTTGACGAAAAGGCTCAAATTTGGGTCTTTTTTTATATCTGAAAAAATGTGGTATTGGATTATAAAAGTAAAAATATTAGTGATTTTGAAGTTAGTGTGGGGGGCAATCAAAGATGTGTGCAAATTGGCTGGGATACCAGGATTTGAACCTGGGAATGCCAGGATCAAAACCTGGTGCCTTACCGCTTGGCGATATCCCAACTCTAAATTTGGATGAGTTTTAGTTCTAATTAAGAACATGGTGCGGAAGGAGAGACTTGAACTCTCACATCCTAAGATACTGGAACCTAAATCCAGCGCGTCTACCAATTCCGCCACTCCCGCAGTTCTTATTCTTATACAACATTCTTTGGTAGAAGAAGTTGGCTGGGATACCAGGATTTGAACCTGGGAATGCCAGGATCAAAACCTGGTGCCTTACCGCTTGGCGATATCCCAACTAAGAAATTGCTGATAATTTTAATTCTTATCAAGAATGTGGTGCGGAAGGAGAGACTTGAACTCTCACATCCTAAGATACTGGAACCTAAATCCAGCGCGTCTACCAATTCCGCCACTCCCGCATACAAATTTATGTTTATACTCCTAACAGAGTATTTCTTAATTCAACATTCTTTGGTAGAAGAAGTTGGCTGGGATACCAGGATTTGAACCTGGGAATGCCAGGATCAAAACCTGGTGCCTTACCGCTTGGCGATATCCCAACTAAGAAATTGCTGATAATTTTAATTCTTATCAAAGAATATGGTGCGGAAGGAGAGACTTGAACTCTCACATCCTAAGATACTGGAACCTAAATCCAGCGCGTCTACCAATTCCGCCACTCCCGCATTATCACTTTGAATTAATCAAAGAAATGGTAGTTATTTTAAACTCTTCATTGAGTTGCAATTTAACTCTTGCAGAGCCACTTCTAAAAAAGAAATGGTGGCTAAGACGGGATTTGAACCTGTGACCCCATCATTATGAGTGATGTGCTCTAACCAGCTGAGCTACTTAGCCATTGTTGGCTGGGATACCAGGATTTGAACCTGGGAATGCCAGGATCAAAACCTGGTGCCTTACCGCTTGGCGATATCCCAACAATAACAATTGATAGTTTTAATTCTTATCAAGAATATGGTGCGGAAGGAGAGACTTGAACTCTCACATCCTAAGATACTGGAACCTAAATCCAGCGCGTCTACCAATTCCGCCACTCCCGCATACTTTGTGTAATTAAACACTAGGTAGTTATTTTAAACTCTTCATTGAGCAACAAAAAAATAAATGGTGGCTAAGACGGGATTTGAACCTGTGACCCCATCATTATGAGTGATGTGCTCTAACCAGCTGAGCTACTTAGCCATCTTTTTTGTTAGCACTTCATCGCTGAGTGCGGGGCGTATTATGCTGATATGCCCCAAATTCGTCAACACCTTTTTTGCAAAAAAACACTTAAGTTGGTTTGTTTGCAGGAAAAATAGGCTAACCGGCTACTTTTTAATTAAAACGTTGCTTTTTTAACACTCTTTGTGGGCTTTGTATTGTAATTTTGGCTTTGCCTTAGAATTCTAAGCCTATAGTAAGGGTAGACTAATTATTACTTTTATTCGGCTGAAAAATAAAAAGGCTCGTAAAAACGAGCCTTTAAAAAACAATGAGCCACTTAACGTGGTGCAATGTTTAATTATACGTTGAACAAGAAGTTCATTACATCGCCATCTTTAACAATGTACTCTTTCCCTTCTTGGCGCATTTTACCTGCTTCTTTTGCACCGCTTTCACCTTTAAATGCAATAAAGTCATCAAAAGCAATTGTTTGTGCGCGGATAAAGCCACGTTCAAAGTCGGTATGAATTTTACCCGCTGCTTGTGGCGCTGTTGCACCCACTGGGATAGTCCATGCACGTACTTCTTTTACACCCGCAGTAAAGTAAGTTTGCAAATGTAGTAGCTCATAGCCACCACGAATAACAAGGTTAAGTCCTGGCTCTTCAAGACCAAGGTCAGCCATAAACTCTAATTTGTCTTCTTCGTCAAGCTCAGATAGCTCAGATTCGATAGCTGCACACACAGGCACAACAACCGCATCTTCAGCAGCCGCTATTTCACGGACACGATCTAGCAATGGGTTATTTTCAAATCCGTCTTCAGCCACGTTAGCAATATACATAGTTGGCTTAATAGTTAAGAAGTTAATAGGTGCAATGGCTGCTTTTTCTTCTTTTGTTAGCGCTAAAGAACGTAAAGTTAAGCCTTCATCAAGATGCACTTTTACTTTTTCAAGTACCGCATTTTGCTCTTTAGCGTCTTTATCGCCACCTTTTGCTTTTTTTGCATTACGGAACATTGCTTTATCAGCACTGTCCATATCAGCAAGAACTAGCTCGGTGTTGATCACGTCAATATCGTCAGCAGGGTCGATAGTACCCGCTACGTGAATAACGTTTTCATCTTCAAAACAACGAACTACATGGCCAATCGCATCTGTTTCACGGATATTTGCTAAAAACTGATTGCCTAGGCCTTCACCTTTCGATGCACCTTTAACTAAACCTGCAATATCCACAAATTCCATACTGGTTGTAAGAATACGTTGTGGGTTAACAATTTTAGCAAGTTCGTCTAGGCGAGGATCTGGCACCGGTACCACACCTGTATTAGGTTCAATGGTACAAAAAGGAAAGTTAGCGGCTTCAATACCCGCTTTAGTCAATGCATTGAAAAGTGTTGATTTACCAACATTAGGCAAGCCAACGATGCCACATTTAAAACCCATAGTAAGATACCTTGTTTAGATTCGTTTAATACGTGCGACCGTATACCCAAAAATTAGGGTTTAAACGAATGTAGTCTGTTTTGTGCTTTTAACACACCGTCTTTAGCAAGTATTTCCATACAACGAACTGCTTCATCAACTGCGGCATCCATTTTTTCTTGATCGTCCTTGGCTGCTTTACCAAGCACCCAACCGGTGACCATTTCGCGATGTCCTGGATGACCTACACCTATGCGTAAGCGCATAAAGTCTTTTTGATTTGCCATTTTTGCAATAATGTCTTTTAAGCCATTATGACCGCCATGTCCCCCGCCTTTTTTTAATTTAGCAACGCCCGGGTCTAAATCCAATTCATCATGGGCAACAAGTATGTCTTCCACGGGGATTTTAAAAAAATTGGCTAAACTACTCACCGCTTTGCCACTTAAGTTCATGTAAGTGGTGGGGATCAGTAATTTGAATTCTTTGCCTTGAATAATCACTTTGCCAGTAAGGCCGTGATATTTAGGGTCGTGTTTTAGCGTGCAGTTGTAGCGTGCAGCGAGTTCTTGAATGAACCAAGCACCTGCGTTGTGGCGTGTATTTGCGTATTCGGGGCCTGGATTAGCCAGGCCCACAAGCATTTGAATAGAATTCAAGGTGCGAGACCTTAAATATTATTCTGCAGCGTCTGAAGCGTCGTCTTCAGTTGGAGCTGCTTTGTTAGCTTTGATAGTAACGATAGACTGATCGTGGCCTTCGCCTTTACCAAGCTCAACAGATTGAACACCTTTAGGGAACGCAAGATCTGTAAGGTGGATTGAATCACCAGCAACAAGATCAGATACGTCTACTTCGATGAATTCTGGAAGTGACTTAGGAAGACAAGAAATCTCAACTTCAGTTAACTGGTGAACAACAGTTGCACCTAACTTAGTTACTTTCTCTTCACCGATGAAGTGTAAAGGAACCTTAGTTACTAGTTTATGAGTTGCGTCTACACGTTGGAAATCAAGGTGAGTAAGCTTAGGCTTGAAAGGGTGACGTTGGATATCTTTTAAGATTGCTTCAACTTTCTCGCCACCTACATTTAATGTAAGGATGTGAGTGTAAAAGCCTTCGTCTTCTTGTGCTTTGATCATATCTTTATGAGCAAAAGTAAGCGATACCGCTTCTTTATCAGCTCCATAAAGGATTGCCGGCACTTTGTCTTCGCGACGTAGGCGGCGGCTCGCACCAGTACCAGTTTCTACGCGAAGTTCAGCGTCATAAGTATAAGTTGTGTTAGACATGATGTCTCCAATAATTAAAAGTGTTAGGGCCTTTGCGACCAAGGTCCCTAGCCAAAAGGCGCGCTATCATACCACTGCGGGTTTATAAAATAAACATCGCTTACAAAAAAAGCGCCAAAAGGCGCTTTTATACTCATTAATGTTTAACTTTAGTGTTCAAACATTGCCGAGATAGATTCTTCGTTGCTAATGCGACGAATAGTCTCTGCTAACATATCTGCAAGCGTTAATACTTTAACAATATCAAGCGCTTTTAGTTCGTCAGACAGTGGAATTGAGTCAGTTACAATCACTTCGTCAATCACAGAGTTACGTAAGTTTTCTGCAGCTGTACCAGAAAGAATAGGGTGAGTAGCGTAAGCAAATACACGTTTAGCACCATGCTCTTTAAGGGCTTCAGCTGCTTTACACAATGTACCACCGGTATCAATCATGTCATCAACAATAATACAATCGCGGCCTTCAACGTCACCAATAATGTGCATTACTTGAGAAACGTTAGCTTGAGGGCGACGTTTATCGATAATTGCTAAGTCGGTATCGTTTAATAGTTTTGCAATTGCACGGGCACGCACCACGCCACCAATATCAGGTGATACAACAACCACGTCATCAAAGTCGCGGTTTTTCATATCTTCTAATAGTACAGGGCTACCAAATACGTTATCCACTGGTACATCAAAGAAGCCTTGGATTTGCTCAGCGTGTAAATCAACCGTAAGAACGCGGTCAACACCTACACTTGATAAGAAATCCGCAACCACTTTAGCTGTAATTGGTACACGGGCAGAACGTACGCGACGATCTTGACGAGCATAACCAAAATAAGGGATAACAGCAGTGATACGACCGGCAGATGCACGGCGTAACGCATCAACCATTACGATAAGTTCCATCAGGTTATCGTTAGTAGGGGCACAGGTTGATTGCAAGATAAAAACATCCGAGCCACGAACATTTTCATTAATTTGAACACTGATCTCACCGTCACTAAAACGGCCAACAACAGCATCGCCTAATTCAATATATAAACGTTTTGCAACTTTTTGAGCTAGGTCAGGTGTTGCGTTACCAGCGAAGAGCTTCATGTCAGGCACGGTAGGGTTCCTCAGGCACTGAATTTTTGGACTAACTTACATTGAGTGAACAAAGTAGGTTAACTTATGATTACTTGTACGTTACTTCATTTATCAATGATGGCGGCTAACTCCGTATGAGCAGGAGAGGTACTAACGCTGGATGCGATAAAACCCTGCCAAGTATGGGGGAGGTTAGCAAGTACATCTTGTGCTTGAACTTGGCTAGCAAATTCAACAAAACAACATGAACCTGTTCCGGTCATCTTTGATGGGGCGTATTTTAGCAACCACTGCAGGGTTTTTTCAACCTCGGGGCACAGCTTTTTCACTAAAGGCTCACAATCGTTGGTTAAAATTTGCTGTTGCCAGTCGCCAGAAAGTTTTGGTGTATCACGTTTTAAATCTGGGTGAGTAAATATTTGTGCTGTGCTGACATGTTGATTTGGGAAGACAACACAATACCACTTCGGCGGCAGTTCTAGGTACTCTAATTGCTCGCCAATGCCATGTGCTATGGCACTTTTACCTTTAATGAACACAGGCACATCAGCACCGAGTTTCAGGCCTAAATCAGCCAGTTCATCTAAAGATAGGGCTGTATTCCAAAGCGTATTAAGAGCTAAAAGCGTTGATGCAGCATCGGATGAACCGCCTCCAACACCTCCCCCCATGGGTAAGCGTTTAGTTAAATTTATTTTTGCACCCATATCCACTTTACAGTGGGTTTGTAATAATAACGCCGCTTTGTAAATCAAATTGTCGGTTAGCGCAATGCCATTGGTGTCGCCGCTAATACTTATAAGAGTATCCGTGCTTAGTTTAAAATGGAGCTCGTCACCATAATTTAAAAACGTAAATAAAGTTTCTAATTCATGGTAGCCATCATCACGGCGGCCATTAATGTGTAAAAATAAATTAAGCTTGGCTGGGGCAATCAGCGAAAATTCAGAGTGAGTATACATAGTTAGTTAAACTGCCAGTCATAGAGTTTGATTTTAATTTTAATCTTTTCATGGGTTAAGGTTAAAGCATTCGGTAACCAAAAACCGTATTTTTGGACGTAACTTGTGTAACTTATTTGCCACTTTTTGCCATTATCATCAAACCATAACACGCTTTTAGCACGCCCTAACTGATCAATTTCTAGGGTGTGATCGTCAATGGTAGCTTTTAACCATGGGCCTGCGTTATTAACCGGTAAAGTAAACCCTGTTAAACGTTGTAAAAGTGCACTGGCGTTACTATCAAAATACGGTTGGTTATCAAAGATTAATTCGGCGCCGACTGCGGTTTGTTTAAGCGATAAAATCCGTGTGCCAATAAACGTGGTTAACACTAAATGATTACTATTTTGTGTTTGTTGCCAATTTAAGTTGGCAGATTGGCGCTCATCTGGGCTAATAAACGCAAGTTTACCGTCTACTTGCCAAGTTTTTTGCTCGCCAAGGCGTAACTTCCAGTCTTCGTAAAGCTCTGTTTTGTAATTGTTTTTACTCACGCAGCCGGTTAAAAATACAAATAGCAGTGTTAAAATCAAATATTGTCGAGTCAAATGTTGTTCCTTACTTTCCATATTCCTGAGATTTTTGATAAAATTGCCGCCTATGTAGTAGGGCTCAGCAATATTTGGCAGATATGACCATAATAGCACTTGGTATTAATCACAAAACCGCATCCGTAGAATTACGAGAAAAAGTGGCCTTTTCGCCTGAGCAAATTTCAGAGGCGCTACAACAATTAAGTGGCCATGCCGACTTTAATGAAGCGGTTATTGTCTCTACCTGTAATCGCACTGAGGTGTATTGTAGCCTTGCACAGCAAAATTCCCAAACATTGTTGCAATGGTTGGCCAGTTTCCATGGTTTAGATGAACATGAACTGAGTAAAAATATCTACTGTCATGAAGACAGCGCTGCAATAAATCATTTGATGCGTGTAGCCTGTGGGCTTGACTCGCTGGTGTTAGGCGAACCACAAATTTTAGGGCAAATAAAACAAGCCTATAATAGTGCCAAAACCCATGATGCGGTGGGCGTTACGTTTGACCGTTTGTTTCAAAAAACGTTTTCGGTGGCAAAAGAAGTCCGTACCGAAACCAACATTGGTGCCAGTGCAGTATCTGTCGCCTTTGCGGCAGTTAATTTAGCAAAGCATATTTATGGAAAGCTGGATAAAACCAAGGTGTTACTCATTGGTGCCGGTGAAACCATAGAGCTGGTAGCAAAACATTTATACCAAAATGAGCCGCAAAAAATTACAGTTGCCAACAGAACAATAGAAAGAGCGCGCAGTTTAGCCGATGAAGTATCAGCCGATGTTATTGCGTTGGCACAATTGCCTGAACGTTTGCATCAAGCTGATATTGTGATTAGCTCCACCGCCAGCACTTTGCCCATTATTGGTAAAGGTGTAGTTGAGCAAGCACTGAAACAACGCCGCTATAAGCCGATGCTGTTTATTGATATAGCTGTACCACGCGATATTGAAAGCCAAGTCGGTGAACTCGACGACGCCTACTTGTACTCGGTCGATGACTTACAAGCCATTGTTAGTGAAAACATGGCTGCTCGTGAGCAAGCGGCAGAGCAAGCACAAATTATTATTAGTGAGCGCACCAAAGAGTTTTTTATGTGGTTGCGCTCGCTTGATTCAGTGGATTTAATTCGCCACTACCGTAATGATGTACAAACAACAAAAGCAGAACTTGTAGATAGGGCGCTTAGTCAGCTAAATACAGGTAAAGACGCAGAAAAAGTAATTTTAGAGCTGGCCAATAAATTAACCAATCGCTTAATGCACGCGCCTACCCGTGCCATCCAAGATGCAGCGAAAAAAGGTGAAGTGGCTCAGTTAAACCAATTGAAAAAAATGTTAGGTATAGATCAGGAATAACAGTTAAATGAAAGAGTCCGTTTATCGTAAATTAGAAACCTTAGTTGAGCGCTATGAAGAAGTTCAAGCGCTACTAAGTGACCCATCGGTCATTAGTGATCAAAACCGCTTTCGTACTCTTTCAAAAGAATACTCTGAGCTTGAAGAAGTGGTGAAAACGTTTTTAGCATACCAGCAAGCACAAGAAGACTTGAGTAGCGCTGAAGAAATGCTAAAAGATTCAGATCCTGAAATGCGCGAAATGGCACAAGAAGAATATAAAGAAGCAAAAGCACAAATTTCGACTTTAGAAGACGACATTCAAGTGCTTATGTTGCCTAAAGATCCGAAAGACAATAACAACGTGTTTTTAGAAGTTCGCGCCGGAACAGGGGGCGACGAGGCCGCTATTTTTGCTGGCGACTTGTTTAGAATGTACAGCCGCTACGCAGAAACAAAAAAATGGAAAGTAGAAGTTGTGACGACCAACGAAGGTGAACATGGCGGCTACAAAGAAGTAATTGCTAACATCAGCGGTGAAGGTGTGTATGGGCAATTAAAATTTGAATCAGGCGTGCACCGTGTACAGCGCGTCCCAGAAACTGAATCCCAAGGGCGCGTACATACCTCAGCCTGTACTGTTGCTGTAATGGCTGAAGTGCCAGAAGCAGAGGCCATAGAAATTAATACCGCCGATATTAAAGTTGATACCTTTAGAGCATCGGGCGCGGGTGGTCAGCACGTTAATAAAACCGACTCTGCCATTCGTATTACTCATTTACCAACCGGTGTTGTGGTTGAGTGTCAAGATGAGCGTTCTCAACATAAAAACCGTGCAAAAGCGATGTCGGTATTGGCGGCGCGTTTGCAACAGGCTGAAGATGAAAAACGTCATGCTGCTGAAGCGTCTGAACGTCGTAATTTAGTGGGCAGTGGCGATCGTTCTGAGCGTATTCGCACATACAACTACCCGCAGGGGCGTATTACCGATCACCGTATTAACTTAACGCTTTATCGTTTAAACGAAGTGGTAGCCGGTGATTTAGGCGCTGTGGTTGAGCCGCTAATGCAAGAGCATCAGGCCGACTTATTAGCAGCGATGGGCGACGATTAATCGTGAACCTCACTGTTGAAAACGCTATTACTACCGGTGCTAATTTATTAGCATCAAGTAGTGATAGCGCAAAGTTAGATGCTCAAGTACTACTGCTTAATATTTTACAAAAGCCACGTAGTTATTTATTTACTTGGCCAGAAAAACAATTAACGGATGAACAATCACAAGCGTTTGAGCGTGCATGTGAGCGTCGTTTAAACGGCGAACCTGTTTCGCACATTACAGGGTATCGTGAGTTTTGGAGTTTACAGCTTGAAGTAAATCCAACAACACTCATTCCTCGCCCTGATACAGAAACCTTAGTTGAGCTTGCGCTTGCATGTAATGTACCAAATGACGCCAAAGTGCTCGATTTAGGCACAGGCACTGGAGCAATTGCACTTGCGCTTGGTAGTGAAATGCCTACATGGGATATTATTGCCGTTGATCGTATTGATGATGCGGTGGCACTGGCCAAACGTAATCAAAAACGATTAGCGATAAATAATGTGTGTGTTGAACAAAGCAATTGGTTTAGCGCGTTAAATAATAAAAAATTTGATCTAATTGTAACCAACCCTCCCTATATAGAATATAACGATAAACACTTGCACCAAGGTGATGTGCGCTTTGAGCCTTTGTCTGCATTGGTTGCAGATGATGCTGGATTAGCTGATATTAAACAAATAATTACACAATCACGTGACTATTTACATTCTAATGGCTATCTTTTAATTGAACACGGATTTGAGCAAAGTGCAGCTGTTCGCCATATATTCAACCAAATGGCGTTTATAAATGTAAGCACAGTGAAAGATCTTGGTAATAACGACCGCGTAACTTTCGGACAATGGCCTTAACTTATTAAAAATAGCCCCGTTGTTTGTTTGCATATGTTTTAAGGAACTCTTTGTGATGGAAGATTTTTTATTTTCAAATGAACAACCACCTGAAGTAGTAAGTGAAGAGCAAGGAACATGGAAAGTTCTAATTGTTGATGATGAACCCGAGGTTCATGCTGTTACGCGTTTAGCGTTGAGTGATTTTAAGTTTCAAGATAGACGCTTGGAGTTTATTAGTGCTTATTCCGGCGCAGAAGCGAAAAAGTTGATTGATGATCATCCTGATGCGGCCATCATCCTACTCGATGTTGTTATGGAAACAGACGATGCGGGTTTGCAAGTAGCAAAATACATTCGTGATACCGTTAAAAATAATTATATTCGCATTATTCTACGAACCGGGCAGCCAGGCCAAGCACCCGAGCGCCAAGTAATCGTAAATTACGATATTAATGACTATAAATCTAAAACAGAACTTACCGCACAAAAATTATTCACCGTTATGATGGCAAGTCTTCGCTCGTATCGCGATATTATTTCGATTGAGCAATCGCGTGAAGGGCTAGAAAAAATAATCACCGCTTCGCGCAATATTTTTGCAACCCATTCAATGGATAACTTTATTGAAGGCGTGATGCAGCAGCTTACTTCTTTACTAAACGTTGCTGATGAAGCCATGTATGCCACCACCTTAGTTGCACAAAATCCGTCAGAGGAGATGAATAAAAAACTGATTGTTTGCTCTGGTACCGGCGATTTTGCTAAGCGCGAGGGAGAAGAGCTAGAAACCGTACTAGCAGAAGACCAACTGTTAGCGTGCCAAGAGGCCCTTGCTAACAAAGCAATTGTGTACAGAGATGATTATTTGTTTGCTTATTGCAGCAGTAAATTTAACCATAATTCAATGTTGTTTGTATCAGGTGTGCCGTCAAAGTTGACGGATACACAACGAAACCTAATTGAAATCTTTTCTCAAAATGTGCAGTTGGCATTTGAAAATGTGCAGTTACATACTGAAGTTGAAGCCACACAACAAGAGCTTGTTTATCGTTTAAGTGAAGCCGTTGAACAGCGCTCGTGCGAAACGGGTAATCATGTAAAACGGGTTGCTTATATTTGCTATGAATTAGCATTAGCCTACGGGTTATCTGAAGAGCAAGCGAATTTAATTCGCTTTGCATCGCCTTTACATGATGTGGGTAAAATAGGTATTCCGGATGCAATTTTAAATAAGCCTGGCAAGTTAAATAGCGAAGAGTGGGAAGTTATGAAAACTCATGCTGGAAAAGGCTATGCTATTTTGAAAGATTCACCGCGTAAAATAGTCAGCGCAGGGGCATTAATCGCACAGCAGCACCACGAAAAGTGGGATGGTTCTGGTTACCCTAGTGGATTAAAGGGGGAGCGTATTGATATTTTTGCCAGAATAGTGGCATTGGCTGATGTGTATGATGCACTGCGCCATAAACGTTGTTATAAAGGTGCGTGGACACTTGAAGAAGCGGTTGCGGAGATCAACGCAAATAAAGGAACGCATTTTGATCCTAAACTTGTTGATGTATTTAATGATAAACTTGAAGATCTCGAAGCGGTACTTTTACGCTTTCCTGACAAAACACATAACTAAACAGAAGTAACAATACATATGGATTATTTAGCATTAAAACACTCACACATGGCCATTGCGCTAGTGAGTATTATTTTATTTTACGTACGTTCTTTTTCTCGTATGGGCAGTGGCAGCCTTGCCAAAAATAAATTGGTTTTTATTGGTAGCCACAGTATAGACACTTTATTAATTGTCTCAGCCATCGGTTTAATGGCAATGGCTAAAATAAACCCATTAGAGCAGCTTTGGTTATTAGAAAAAATTATTCTAGTTATCGTTTATATTGTTGTGGGTATTATTAGCGCTAAACAAACGACAACCGTTCCAAAAATCGTATTTTTAGTACTTAACACCGCTGTTATTTTAGCTATTGGTTACTTAGCAACAGCTAAAGCCCCGCTGTTGTTATAATTAACAATGCCTATTTAAGCTTTGCACACCAAAGGTGTAAAGCTTACCTCTTCAATTCATTTCTGATTATTGGTATCTAGCTTTAAAATTAGGTAAACTACGTCCTCGTTTTCTAGAATGTTGTAGTATGAATGACCACCCTCGGGTTTGATGAACACGATGAATCTTATATAGAAGATGCTTACGATGATTTTTTGCCGCCGGCTATATATCGTTGTATCAAAGCGGAAGCTAAATGGGACCCTCAAATAGACTTAACACCAAGTCTTGAAATACTCACTGCGTTTGAGCAGCAAATAGAGTCTATTTGTCAGCAGATGCCGGACGAACACGATCGCCTAGATAAACTACTTGATAGCTTTTATAGTGAGTGGCTATTTAGTGCATCAAGCTTGAAAGTTCCTGAGTATAAGTTAAATAGCATCAGCTACACCTTGTCTATGCGCAGTGGCACACCGACAACCTTAGCTATTTTGTTATGCCACTTTTTACAGCATGCTAAACTCGATGCCAGTGTAAGCATAACTCAAGGCGAAGTGGGCATTCACGTCGCAATGAGTGATGAAGAGGGTTATCTTGTTGACCCTAGCAGTGGCCAACAAAGTTGGTACATCATTCCTGAAAATATTGATGAAGAAAATCCTCAAGAACAAGAGCCTTTAGAGCTTATTTTTGAAGACGAAGTGTATAAATTATTTTTAGCGCAGCAAAAATGGTCTTTCATTAGTGAAAATAAATTTGGTCATGCCTTAACTTGCGTCGATTTATTAATGGAAATGTTAGGTGATGATCCCTATGAGCGACGCGACAGAGGTTATTTACTAAATCAGCTTGGCTGCCCTAAAATGGCACGAGATGATTTACAGTTTTTTGTTGATGAATGTCCTGATGATCCTGCTATTGAAATCATTCTACATCAAATTGAAGAACTTGAAGACAATCATAAAACTCACCACTAAGAATAAAAAATAGGAAATGTTATGGCTGATCCCCAAACTGCATTAATTACCAATGATGCCGTTGTACTTGGTTTATTGGCGATTATTTTAGGGTTTATTTTCAAAACCTCAAATAGTCAACGCCCAGGTCTTGTGGCATTTTATAAATATGTACCGGCATTATTGCTGTGTTATTTTTTGCCGTCATTGTTAAATACCTTTGGTATTGTTGATGGTTCTCAATCTAACGTGTATTACGTCGCTTCGCGATATTTACTGCCAGCGTGTTTAATTTTGCTTACCATCAGTATTGATTTAAAAGCGATTATTAATTTAGGTCCTAAAGCATTAATTATGTTTTTAACCGGCACCGTAGGTATTGTGATTGGTGGCCCATTAGCTATTTTAATAATGAGTGCTGTTTATCCAGAAGCGGTAGGGGGACATGGCCCTGACGCTGTTTGGCGTGGTATGACAACCATTGCAGGTAGCTGGATTGGTGGCGGTGCAAACCAAGCATCTATGAAAGAAATGTTTGAAGTGGGTGGCGATATTTTCTCAGCCATGGTCACCGTGGATGTGATAGTGGCTAATTTATGGATGGCAGTATTATTATTAATGGCAGCTAATCATAAAGCGATTGACGCTAAAGCCGGTGCAGATACCACCGCGATTGAAGACTTAAAGCAACGTGTTGAAAAATACCATGCAGAGCATGCGCGTATGCCAACGCTAAATGATTACATGATGATTATTGCTATTGCCTTTGGTATTACCGGTTTAGCGCACTTTTGTGCAGATATTTTAGGGCCCTTCTTTGCCAATAATTATGCGTGGGCAAAAGAATACAGTTTAAACAGTAAGTTCTTTTGGCTTATTGTTATATCAACGACGATAGGTATTTGCTTATCGTTTACCAAAGTACGCCATATTGAGGCGTTTGGTTCATCGAAAGTGGCGTCAGCCTTTTTGTATATTTTAGTGGCATCGATTGGCCTGCATATGAATGTAATGGCGATTTTTGATTCACCGATGTATTTTGTTATTGGTGCAATTTGGATGTTAACTCACGCAAGCTTAATGCTCATTGTGGCTAAATTAATTAAAGCGCCATTATTTTATATGGCTGTTGGCTCACAGGCCAATGTAGGTGGCGCAGCGTCTGCCCCTGTTGTGGCCGCTGCGTTTCATCCGTCACTGGCACCGGTCGGCGTATTATTAGCTGTACTTGGCTATGGTGTAGGTACATATATGGCGTATATTTGTGGATTAATGATGCAAGCAGTTGCACCATAAGGAATTAAAATGAACAACCAAGTTATTAATATCAATGAAATAGAACTGGCAAATAATAAACCTTTTGTTTTATTTGGTGGCATGAATGTGCTTGAATCACGCGACTTAGCGATGCGTATTGCCGAGCATTATGTTGAAGTGACCACTAAATTAAATATTCCTTATGTATTTAAGGCGTCATTTGATAAAGCCAATCGCTCGTCCATCAATTCTTACCGTGGTCCAGGCATGGAAGAAGGCTTAAAGATATTTGAAGAGATTAAAAATACCTTTAATATTCCGCTTATCACCGATGTGCATGAACCTCATCAAGCAGCACCGGTTGCAGAGGTTGTTGATGTTATTCAGCTACCGGCGTTTTTGGCTCGTCAAACAGACTTGGTGGTTGCAATGGCTAAAACAGGCGCGATTATTAATGTGAAAAAGCCACAGTTTTTAGCTCCGCATGAAATGCGTCATATCATTACTAAATTTAATGAAGCCGGAAATAATAATGTGGCCTTATGTGAACGTGGTTCAAGCTTTGGCTATAATAACCTAGTGGTTGATATGCTAGGTATGGATGATATGAAAACCATGGCTCCCGTTATATTTGATGCAACTCATGCACTGCAGCGTCCTGGCGGTCGAGCAGACTCAGCCGATGGTCGTCGTGCCCAAGCTGCCGAACTTGCTCGTAGCGGCATGGCTCTTGGTATCGCAGGCTTATTTATTGAAGCGCACCCCAATCCAAATGAAGCAAAATGTGATGGCCCCTGTGCATTAGCATTGAGCAAGTTAGAAGGGTACTTATCGCAAATGAAAGCGGTGGATGATTTAATCAAGAGCTTTGCCCCTCTTGATACCAGTGCTAGCGATTTATAAAGTTGATTAGCACTTTAAAAAGCGACTTAGGTCGCTTTTTTTATGGCTTGAATATACTCTTTCCTAGCATAGGTATATAATTCACCGCATAAGAAAAACTAATTCTAAGCTTGGTTGCCATGTCAAGACGAGTTCCTCCATTAAACGCGCTGAAAGCTTTTGAAGCTGCAGCACGTCATTTAAGCTTTACTAAAGCCGCAGAAGAGTTGTATGTCACGCAAGCTGCGGTGAGTCATCAAATAAAAACGCTTGAAGAGCATTTAGGCTTAAAGCTGTTTTTACGTAAAAATCGCTCGTTATTATTAACCGAAGAAGGCCAAGGTTACTTTTTAGATATTAAAGAGATTTTTACTCAGCTAATAGATGCAACTGAAAAGCTATTAGCTCGTGGTGCCAAAGGCTCGTTAACCGTAAGTTTAACCCCCAGTTTTGCGATTCAATGGCTCATTCCTCGATTGAGCTTATTTAACGAATTACACCCAGAAATTGATGTGCGAATTAAAGCCCAAGATCAGGATGAAAACTCGTTAACAGACGATGTTGATATTTCAATTTATTATGGTCGCGGTCATTGGAGTGGCGTACAAGCTTATAAATTGCACACTGAATACTTAGTGCCACTGTGTAGCCCATTATTGTTAAGTGGCCCCAGAGCGCTTAACCAACCCAGTGATTTAGCAAACCATACCTTGCTACATGACACCACCCGTAAAAACTGGAAAACCTGGATGAAAACCGCCGGCGTACGTAATGTACAAGTTAACCAAGGACCTATATTTAGTCATTCTTCTATGGTGTTACAAGCTGCGGTACATGGCCAAGGTGTTGCAATTGGTAACAGCGTACTAGCAAAACCAGATATTGATGCAGGACGTTTAGTGATCCCGTTCAATCACAGTTTAGAGAGTAAAAATGCCTATTACTTAGTGATCCGTGAGTCACAAAATGAGTTAGGCAAAATTGTATCGTTTAAAGACTGGATGTTAAGTTTAGTTGAGCAGGAGCAAGAATATTAATGAGCATCGAATGGGTTAGAAGTAGTCAGCAACCGGCAATCGCACAGTTTATATTTGCTCATGGCGCAGGGGCTGGCAGTGATTCTGAGTTTATGCAAATCATGGCTAAACAACTCAGTGAGTACGGTATTGACGTTGGCTTGTTTGATTTTGAATATATGCAAATTGCTAAACAAACTAACAAACGTCGCCCACCAGAGCGAGCGCCTAAACTACTTACTTATTTTGAACATATAGTGACTCAAGCTGATGCAAATTTACCGCTATTTATAGGGGGTAAATCAATGGGCGGGCGCATGGCATCGATGCTTGCCTGTTCGACCTCTCATCCTGTTTTAGGTGTGCTTGCGTTTGGTTATCCGTTTCATCCTCCGGGCAAGCCAGAAAAACTGCGTACAGATCATTTTGCAGACATACCGTGTCCTTTTTTAGTATTACAGGGGGAAAGGGATACCTTTGGCACCCGCGAAGAGCTTGCCACAATGGCCATGCCAAAGCAGCCAAAGTATGTATGGTTAACGGATGGTGACCACTCACTAAAACCGCGTAAAAAAAGTGGCGTGACTGAGCAACAAAACCTGAATGCTGCGGCAATACAGGCAGCAAGCTTTATAAAGAATACGCTTGAAAATTTAAAAGAGGATAAACATGATTAAACTATTTTTATTAGCAGGCAGCTTTTTTTGCATGCTTTCAGTGATACTGGGCGCATTTGCTGCTCATGGTCTGAAAAGTCGTTTATCAGAGTACTCCATTGGTATTTTTAAAACTGCCGCTGAGTATCAAATGGTGCATGGGCTGGCGTTAATTGCAGTGGCTATTTTAATTAAGTGGGGTATGCACCTCAGTATGGCGGGTGGTTTTTTTATTGCCGGTACATTGTTATTTAGTGGCAGCTTATACTTATTGGCTTTAACAGGGTTGAAGTGGCTGGGCCCAATTACCCCATTGGGTGGGCTGTGCTTTATTATTGGTTGGATAGTTATTTTAGTGCAAGTTGCACGATTTAAGTTTTAAAGAGTTTAAGGGTTAATATGTCTAGTGTTGTGATTTACTGTCGTAGTGGTTTTGAAAACGATGCCGCTGCTGAAATAACGTTTCACGCTGCCGAACAAGGATTTGCTGGGTATGTAAAAGCAAAACCAAATACCGGTTATGTTATTTATGAATGTTTTGAAGCGCAGCACAGCGACGAAATAATCAAAAAAGTTGATTTTAAAAATATGGTGTTTGCACGCCAATGGTTTGCCGGTAACCTAATTGAAAATATGCCCGTAGAAGATAGAGTAGGCGCTATTGTAGATGCTGCAAAAGATTTTACTTTGTGTTCTGAGCTGCGTGTCGAAACACCCGATACCAACGAGGGCAAAGAGTTACTGACTTTTTGTAAAAAAATATCAACTCCGCTTAAAAAAGCCCTCGAGAAACAAAACACCGTATTGCGTGAACCAAAAGCCAATCGTCCAGTAATGCATGTGCTGTTTTTAGCTAATAATACTGCGTATGTGGGTTACTCATATAGTTATAACAATTCTCCTTTTTTTATGGGGATCTTACGTTTACGTATGCCAAGCGATGGCCCAAGTCGTTCAACGCTTAAGTTAGATGAAGCGTTTAACGTGTTTATTCCTGAGCAACAGCGTGAGTCGCGGGTACAAGCTGGGATGCGCAGCGTTGATTTAGGTGCATGCCCAGGTGGCTGGACTTATCAGTTAGTTCGCCGTGGTATGTTTGTTAGCGCGATAGATAACGGCCCAATGAATGAAAGTTTAATGGAAACGGGTCAGGTAAAGCATTTTAGAGAAGATGGTTTTAAATACCGTCCAGAAAAAAGAAACATCACTTGGTTGGTTTGCGATATGGTAGAAAAGCCGACTAAAGTGACTAACTTGATGATTGACTGGGCAGTAAATGCTTATGCAAAAGAGCTTATTTTTAATCTGAAATTACCGATGAAAAAACGCTTTGATAGTGTGTATGAATGTTTAAAAATGATCAGAGAAGAAATGGCGAAGTACGGCATAAGCTATGAACTTCAAGCTAAGCATTTATACCATGATCGTGAAGAAATAACGGTGCACTTAAATGTCACTAAAGTGCCACAGAGCTTATATAGTTAATCTATTAGCGAGTATAAAAAATGGGCCAAGTGGCCCATTTTTTATTTTAACTACGGTATTGTGGTCGGTAATTTTCAACCCATAATCGTGTGGCACCACATACCGCCACAGGCATAACAATTAAATTTACAAATGGGATAGCGGTTAGCAGCATCACGGCAAAGCCAAACCCATAAGATAACCCTTGTTTGCTTTTTAAATCATTTTTCATTTGTGTAAAGCTAATTTTGTGATTATCAAAAGCATAATCTTTATATTGCACCGCATACATCCAGCAGGTAAAAAGCACCCATAGCACTTGGCCTATTACAGGTAGTACCCACAATAAAATAAAAAAGCCGATAGCGCGTGGGAGGTAGTAGCAAAGCTTAGTCCATTCCCGGCCCAGCATTCGCGGAACATCTTTAACTAAATCAGCTAATCCGTCGTCGTTAATTTTTTGACCAGTTAAGTAAAGCTCTACCTTTTCACTTAGTAAGCCATTAAAAGGTGCGGCGATAAAGTTAGTAATAACGGTAAATAACATACTGTAACTAAACAGCACCACCAGCACAGCAATTGGCCACATTAACCATTCGAGCCAACTTAGCCATTCTGGGAGCATGGCGTTTACGGCATTAAAGCCATCACTAAGCCAGCCAAATAAAAAGAATAAGGAGCTACCAAATAATAAAATATTAATAAGTAGGGGTATAAGTACAAAGCGTTTTAGCCCTTTTTGACTAATTAACTTAAACCCTGAAAAAAAATATTCCATACCTTGTGTTATTTGCACACTAACCTCATCGATTATTACTATTTTAGCTATTATAAATAGCTTGATGATTTTAAACAGTACTTTTAAGTAACAAAGTATTTAATAAAGGGTATTTACAGATGGTATGTAAATAAATGATTTGTTGATAAGTACATTTCAAATCGCCACCTTGTATTGAATGGCAAACGCTCGTGAAATAGACGAAAATAGCATAGATGCTGATTTCAATATTATGTATAGTCAAAAGACTATAATAAATTATTATAAACAGGCCCTAAAATAGAGCGACGCATTTAGCGTTAGTGATTGTTGAGGAATATAATTTGATTGAAATAATGAGAGTCAGAAAGCTGCTTTCTCAGCAACAAAGTATATTATCGAAAATAGCACTCGGTGCGCCACTTGATGAGGTACTGGAAAATATTTGTTTATCTATTGAGGAGCTTATTGAAGACTCTTCTGCAAAGTGCTCTATATTAACGCTCAAAGGAGAGCAGCTATTTCATAGCGCGGCACCTAATATTGCACAGGGTTATTGCCAAGCAATTAATGGTGTGAAAATAGGGCCAACTGTCGGTTCATGCGGTACTGCAGCCTATGAAAAAAAACGCATTATTGCCGCAGATATTTCAACATCGCCATTATGGGATGATTATAAAGCATTGGCGTTAAGTTATGGTTTAAGGTCATGTTGGTCTACCCCCATTATTTCAACAAAATCAGACATTTTAGGCACTTTTGCAATTTATCATGACAGCGCAAAGTCACCGACACCACAAGATTTAGAATTAATAGATTTTTTTGTTGATTTCACCAGTATTGCTCTTGAAAAGCACACCGAGTCACTAAGATTAAACGCGTTGCTTTTTGAATTACAGCAAAGTAATGAAAAGTTTAAAGCCTTTACAAAAGTGCTTCCTGATCTAACCCTCATTTTGAGTGAAGAGGGGGAGTATACCAATGTTTACGGCACAGCTAATGAAAGTTTATATTTAAGCCAAGAGCACGTTATTAATCAAAATGTCAGAGATATTATGCCTCCTGAAGATGCAAATCCTATTCTGGCGGTGATTGACAAAACGTTGCAAACTAATGAAGTTCAAGTGTTTGAATATCAGCTCAATATAAAAGGTAAGCAGCTTACATTTGAAGGGCGAACAGCTCCCCTTGAAAGTTACCAGCCTAATAACCCGTCACTGAGACATGTGGTGTGGATGGCCAGAGATATCTCTAATCGCAAAGCTGCCGAAGAAGAAGTACAACGGTTAGCATTTTTCGATCCGCTCACTAACCTTCCTAATCGCAGAATGCTCAATGATAGGCTCAGTATGTATGTGGAGCGAATTAAGCAGTCTGATCATTCTGGCGCACTCTTATTTTTAGATTTAGATAATTTTAAACGCATAAATGACTCACTAGGTCATAATGCAGGCGATGAAATACTGGTTGAGTTATCACAACGATTAACAGCTATTTTGAACCCGGCAGATACCCTCGCACGAGTCGGTGGTGATGAATTTATTATTCTTATCGAGCATGTCGGTGATAGCCACATGCAAGCTAATAGTGAATCTGAGTTGATTGCTAAAAAAGTACAAAGTGTCTTTTATGAAAAATTTGAAGTGGGCGATTTAGCGTTTCAGGTCAGTTGTAGTATTGGTATTTGTTTGATTAACACGAGCAATGCCATAACCGCTAATATTTTAAAATTTGCAGATACCGCTATGTATCGCTCTAAAATGAAAGGCGGTAATAGTAGTAGCTTTTACGACCCCGCACTGCAAACCTTACTGGAAAATCAAACTGAGCTTGAAACTGACATTGTTAGGGCTATCGCGTGCGATGAGTTTTGTGCTTATTTTCAGCCACAATTAGCAATTGATGGAACCCTTGTGGGTGCTGAGGCATTAATAAGGTGGAATCATCCAACCAAAGGACTTATCCCCCCTAATGCATTTATTCCAATTGCCGAGCAATTTGGCTTAATTCAAAAGTTACAAAATATTGTATTAAGAGATATTTGTATTTTACTTGAAACACTTCGAGATAATAACTTACTCGATGACAGTTTTAGCGTATCAATTAACATTAGCCAGTGTCAGTTTAATTCTTCCACTTTAAAAGGTGAGCTATTTAAAGCAATTGAAGCGTTTGACGTCTCGCCAACTCGAATTAAATTAGAGATCACTGAATCAATGTTAGCGGGTGACTTGATGGGGACCGTAAAGCAAATGGAAGAATTAAAATCGCAGGGATTTGTGTTTTCAATTGATGACTTTGGTACGGGCTACTCGTGTTTAAAACATTTAAGCGTGTTTCCTATTGATGAGTTAAAAATTGATAAAAGCTTTATTGATAAAGTGCTCAATAGCGCTTCGGGTCAAAGTATTGTGCAATCTATTATTGGCTTAGGTCATAGCTTAAATATTAACATTGTGGCCGAAGGGGTCGAAAGTGCTGAGCAACTAACAACATTAAAGTCGATGGGCGTGAATGCAGTGCAAGGTTATTTATTTGCAAAACCATTAACCCACAGCAACTATTTAACATGGCATAAACAGCATCAATAACCCTGTATTTATCACTAACAGAGCGACAGGTTTAGTTGCCCTAATCGATAAGCCGCGTTGTTTGCGTACCCACTGCGCAGCAACGTTTAATAACGTACCGCGCTTTTGCTAAAGCAAAAATGTATATTTTTTGTTTGTTTGATACCGTGATGTAATTTATCTTTTATTATTGTGTAACTACTACACAAATCATTCCTGAGGCATTGGTTTAGCGTTTTTAACGCGTTAAACTAGTCAGGAATTGGCAATAAGTCTACTTGTTGTGACATTACCTAGACGTGAACATGACAAGTACTTAAAACTCGCTTTTGAGTTGCTTTGTCGTTTGTTGAAACTAGGGTTTAGTGTGATGTCATGGTGTGTCGCTATGTCGGTAACTTTAAAGAACCATTAGGAGCGATAAATGAATACCACTAAAGCAACTTTAAAGTCGGGTGAAACACATTCTTCCCGAGTTAAGTTTCTGGATGGGGTTGATATACCCGTATTTTTAATCAGTGGCGGTATATTAGTTTTATTTGCCGCGCTGGCCCTTTACGACATTAAACTGATGTCTGATTGGATAAATACGGCCTTTGCCTTCTCAACCAAAATATTTGGCGCCTTTTGGCAAGTCCTACTTTTATTAACCTTTTTGATTGGCATTTTCTTAGCTATCGGCCGCACTGGCTCAGTGGTACTGGGTGGCTTAAAAACCCCTGAAATTTCTACCTTTAAGTGGATAAGTATTATTATGTGTACTTTGCTTGCTGGTGGCGGCGTATTTTGGGCCGCAGCAGAGCCAATGGCACATTTTATTTCTCCGCCACCGCTATTTGGTGGTGAAACAGGCACTAACGATGCCGCCTACAACGCACTTGCACAAAGCTTTATGCACTGGGGTTTTTTAGCCTGGGCCATTTTAGGCAGTTTGACCGGCATTGTTTATATGCATCTCCATTACGAAAAAGGCTTACCACTTAAACCTCGTACTTTGCTTTATCCCGTATTTGGCGAGTGCGTAATGAAAGGCGCGCTAGGCACTGTCGTTGATGCATGTTGTGTATTAGCGGTGGTTGCCGGTACTGTGGGCCCAATTGGCTTTTTGGGATTGCAAGTGAGCTTTGGCCTAGATAAATTGTTTGACATTCCTGACACATACACCACACAAGTGGTTATTTTATTTAGTTTAATTGGTATTTATACACTTTCAGCGGTAAGTGGCGTTACTAAAGGTATTCAGCTGTTAAGTCGTTTTAATGTTGTTTTGGCTGTAGTGCTGATGTTGTTTATATTACTGGTGGGGCCCACTGCGTTTATTATTGATAGCTACATCCAATCGTTTGGCTTGTACTTAGATAACTTTATTCCTATGGCTACGTTTCGTGCCGATAAACCATGGTTAGACTGGTGGACCGTATTCTTTTGGGGCTGGTTTTTAGGTTATGGCCCTTTAATGGCGATGTTTGTTGCGCGTATATCGCGTGGCCGAACTATTCGTGAAATGATTTTACTCATCTCTGTGGTTGCGCCAGTGATCACCTGCTTTTGGTTTACCATTGTGGGTGGCTCAGGCATATTTTTTGAGTTAAATAATCCAGGTGTTATATCAGAACCTTTCGCAGGGCTTAATTTACCAGCGGCATTGTTAGCAATTACTGAGCAGTTACCCATGGGGTTTGTTGTGTCTGTATTATTCTTAGTACTGACCACTATTTTTGTGGCAACAACCGGTGACTCAATGACGTACTCGGTATCTATGGTGATGACCGGTACCGATCATCCGCAAACATCAATTCGTGTGTTTTGGGGGATTATGATGGGGGCAGTGGCTGCATTACTTATCTCTATTGGCGAGGGCGGAATTTCAGCGCTACAGTCCTTTATTGTGGTGACCGCGGTGCCAGTTTCTTTTGTGTTACTTCCGTCACTGTGGACAGCACCACAAATAGTTAAAAAAATGGCAGATGAGCAAGGGCTCTAATAGCACATAAAAAAGGCGCTCGTTAGCGCCTTTTTCTATTTTATACATCACTTAAATTTTAACAAAAAACAGCCACATTTTTTCAGCCTATATCAACTCTACCGGATTAAAATAATTTACTAAAGAACAGTTTAATTTGTTGATTGAGCAAGTTTGTTAAGTTTTCTCAAACTATTTAATTATTTTAAAAATGAGGCCAGCTCGTCAACGTGCGTTTGAGTTTCATTTATTAAAAGTCCAATTTGTGCCGCTGCTTCGTTTGACGTTTTGGCAAGGTTACGTACTTCGTCAGCAACCACGGCAAAACCTCGTCCAGCTTCACCGGCTCTCGCAGCTTCAATGGCCGCATTAAGAGCAAGTAAATTAGTTTGATCTGCCACGGCATTGATGGTGGTGACCGTAGTTTGAATTTTCCCTAATACGGTTGACATTGATTGATGCGTTCCAGTAACTAATTTGTTTCTAGAAGAGACATTACTACCAAATACAACGTATTTAGAAACCTTACCGTTTAAATCGGTAATAGAAGAAATAATGCAATCTAGCGTTACGTCTTCATTTTGATGCGTCAATGACATCATTACTTCAGTCGGCTTGCCTTGGTTGAGTATTTGAATACGTGAAGCGTCTAAATGATCCCTTAAATTACCAAACACACTCGCTATGTTTGAGCCCTCAGATATGTTTAATTGCTTTTCGGTATACTCATTGGCAGATAGGAACTGGCCATCTTCATTAAACTCAATCACAGCCGAGTGGCTACTTATTGCATCTTTTTGGTTTATTTGTTCAAGTACTTGGCGCTTAATTTCGCGAATATCTGAACTTACGCCCACAAACCCTGTGTGCTGGCCATTATCATCAAATGTTGGGTTTACCGACAGAACAATCCAATATGGCACACCATTTTTATCAAAATTTAGTATTTCTTCATAAAATGGTTGTTTGTTTTTAAGGTTTTTTGAAATCCGCTTAACGGTTTCTTT
Source organism: Pseudoalteromonas sp. SD03 (assembly GCF_040937955.1). NCBI lineage: Bacteria > Pseudomonadati > Pseudomonadota > Gammaproteobacteria > Alteromonadales > Pseudoalteromonadaceae > Pseudoalteromonas > Pseudoalteromonas sp. SD03. The sequence continues at coordinate 2,266,905 of NZ_CP162514.1, read as the reverse complement.
GTCTGTTTGTTCTCCCTGCAAGAAATTGCCTGGTTTTTTGCCTTTTACTTCTGCAAGTGTATAACCTGAAAGTACTTCAAAGCCAGGGTTAACATATTCTACTAAGCCATCTTTATTGGTAATAAGTACACTAGTACTGGTATTGCTGACCACCTTAGATAACAGTTCAAATTGCTTATAGTCTTCAACTTGTGATTGTTTTGATAATACAAATGCAGACAACAAGGTATTATTGAAGTTAAAAGTAGTGTGGGTAACATTATAATAAATATTGTCTTTTACAGATAAACACAGTGAACCGTGTTCGCTATTTAAAGCATCTTGTAAAACGTTTAGCAATTTAGTGTTTTCTTTGGGCAGTAGTGCTGCGTCGGCACTGTTCGACGTATCTAAATTATTCGCAACAAGCTTTGAGTTATCATCGAAGACTGCATAGATATCTTCACCTAAACTCAGAAGTGTTTGCCAAGCTTGCTCATCTAACACTCTTATCGGCTCAGGCTTAAATACATGTAGCGAGCATGTATGAAGCTCTTTTAATGTAAGCGGGCTAATGTGTTGGGTTAAAAACAAATTATTTCCACAAGCAATGGTTTTGCCTGTTGGATTATAACGTTTATTTAAATAAGTTAATGTATTAGTGTCATTAGTTTGGTTAAGTGTCTTACTTAGCGATGTAAACTCATCATTCACTGCAATAACAGTGTTGTCGTTGTTAACGATAATCGCAGCTGCTTCGTGTGTACTAACTAGCTGTTTTGCAAACGCCTGTTTTCTTTTTTTTGGGCTAAACCACATTATTTATTCCTAATTTACACTCTAATTGATTGCATTATACGCCCGTCATAGTACATCTAGGTCAAACTATTGTTTTTTATTTTGCAATAATAATTTTGTGTCGGTATTTTTTAAAAGTAATGACATAAAACATAGTTATTGTTCATTTGTTACAATGCGTTATAGTTTGCTAACAAATAAGAAAATAAATTAGAGATAACCTATGCAGTTAATAGATTTAACCCCTGATGATCCCGATGTGATTAATGTTTTTTCTGATATCGACAGACTTATTAATTCTTTATATCCAGTAGCGACAGCACAGTCATTGTCTGTTAGTCAATTGGGCCAACCCAATGTCTATGCAATAGGCTTGAAAAATGAAGAGGGGATTATTGCTTGTGGGGCGATTGTTATGCAGTTTGATACCCAGCCCTATGGTGAGATACGCCGTTTATATGTCAAACCTAGTTATCGCGGAAAAGGCTTATCGCGCCGTATTATGCAAATATTATTACACCATGCTGGCGAAGAAGAAATCCCAATCATAAAGCTAGAAACAGGGCCAAAGCAAAGACAATCAATCCATCTTTACGAGAATTTAGGGTTTGTACAATGTGCCCCTTTTGGTGAATACACAGAAAACCCGAACAGCCTATTTATGGAGCTTGCGCTCAGCTAATAATACGCTATTTACTGTTTTTCTTTATCAATTTTAATCCTCACTCGTTACGAGTAGAAATACTTGTTGGACATGAATCGCTATTTTTCTTTTAATGCGCGCAACTAGCCGGTTTGGCATTCATAAATAAAAGAGAAAGATAAATGAAAGAGACAACATCACTTGAACAAGCTCGTACGAGCTACAACGTTCGTCATTGGAGCCAAGGTTTTTTTGGTATTAATGATCAAGGTGATGTGTATGTTGCGCCCAAGGCTGATGCCCCACAGCAAACCATTGCATTAACAGACATTGCTAAGCAGCTTGAAGAAAAAGGCTTAAGCTTGCCGGCGTTAGTTCGCTTTCCACAAATTTTACACCATCGCGTGCATAGCTTATGTGGTGCATTTAATACTGCTATAGAAAGTTATGGTTATCCAAAAGATTATTTATTAGTTTACCCGATTAAAGTTAACCAACAACGCGAAGTAGTTGAAGAAATTGTTGCCAGCCAAGCACAAGTAGAAAAAAAACAGCTGGGTTTAGAAGCAGGCAGCAAGCCAGAGTTATTAACCGTATTAGCGCTGGCTGAAAAAACCAGTGCGGTGATTGTGTGTAATGGCTACAAAGATAAAGAATATGTGCGTTTAGCGTTGATTGGCGAAAAGCTGGGCCATAAAGTGTATATCGTACTTGAGAAACTGTCTGAGCTGGATATGGTACTTAGCCAAGCTAAAGAATTAAATGTAAAACCACGCATTGGTATTCGTGTGCGTTTAGCATCGCAGGGCAAAGGTAAATGGCAAGCCAGTGGCGGAGAAAAATCTAAGTTTGGTTTATCTGCTTCTCAAGTGCTGTATGTAGTAAACCGTTTAAAAGCAACAGATCAGCTAGATTTAGTCCAACTGGTGCATTTTCACTTAGGTTCGCAAATGGCCAACATTCGTGATGTGCGCTTAGGTGTAAGCGAGGCTGCGCGTTTTTATTGTGAATTACGTAAGTTGGGTGCACACATAGAGTGTCTTGATGTAGGCGGCGGTTTAGCGGTTGATTACGACGGCACACGCAGTCAATCACACAACTCAATGAATTACAGTTTAGCTGAATACGCAAATAATATTGTGTACACCATAGGTGATATTTGTAAGCAGTATGAGCAGCCTTTCCCTACCATTATTTCAGAGTCGGGAAGAGCATTAACGGCGCATCATGCAGTGCTTATTTCCAATGTAATTGGCACCGAAACGTATACACCAGAAGAAATAGAAGCACCAGCTGACGAAGCGCCGCAGCTACTTAAAAATATGTGGACGTCATGGCAACAACTCCATGTGCTTACTGATGACCGTGCATTAATTGAAATTTTTCACGACAGCCAAGGTGATTTAGCCGAAGCGCATAGTCAGTTTGCGATGGGATTATTAGATTTAACCCAGCGTGCATGGGCAGAGCAAATAAACTTACGCGTTTGTTATGAACTCAATAAATTAATGGATAACAAAAACCGTTTTCATCGACCGATTATAGATGACCTAAATGCGCGTTTAGCGGACAAGTTTTTTGTAAATTTCTCATTGTTTCAGTCATTGCCAGACGCGTGGGGAATTGATCAAGTGTTTCCAGTATTGCCATTAAGTGGTTTAACGCAAGCACCGCAAAAGCGCGCGGTGTTATTGGATATTACTTGTGACTCAGATGGCGCTTTAGAGCATTATGTAGATGGCCAAGGTATTGAAAGTACGTTACCAGTACCTGAATACTCAGCCGATAAACCGTATTTAATGGGATTTTTCTTGGTGGGTGCCTATCAAGAGATTCTAGGCGATATGCATAACTTATTTGGTGATACGCACAGTGCTATTGTCAATATGGATGAGCAAGGTGTTGCCAGCATTACAGAAATTAACCTCGGTGATACTGTTGCTGACATGATGCGTTATGTACATTTAGATGTTGAAGGTTTTCAGCAGTCTTATGCGCAGTTAGTCAGCGCAAAAATTGCAGTAGATGAACAGCAAAGCGTCCTCGACGAATTGCAAAGCGGCCTTGACGGCTACACTTATTTAGAAGAGTTATAAGCAATGTCTAGCTTGTTTGGTCATGTTGACCACTCATTATACTCAAATGGGATGACGTTTTTACGTCGTCCTATGGTACAAAATATTAACGCCATAGACGCCGATGTAGTAGTACTAGGTTTACCGTTTGATTTAGCCACCTCTGGGCGCCCTGGTGCCCGCTTGGGGCCAGATGCAATTCGCAGAGCGTCGGTGCATTTAGCATGGGAAGATACTAAATATCCGTGGACGTTTCCTTTGTTTGAACGGCTAAAAGTAGCGGATGCTGGCGATTTTACCTATCCGGTAGGCGATCCTGAGTATTTTACTGCCCAGCTAGAAATGGCGGCAGAGCAAATACTTCGCCAAGGTAAAACATTATTAGGCTTAGGTGGCGATCATTTCGTAACGTTACCGCTATTGCGCGCACATGCAAAAATTCATGGCAAAATGGCGTTAGTGCATTTCGATGCGCACACCGATACCTATAGCAATGGATCGCGTTTTGATCACGGTACTATGTTTTATCATGCGCCAATGGAAGGGTTGATTGATGTTAATCACAGTATTCAGCTCGGTATTCGTACCGATTTTGATCAAAGCAAGCATGAGTTTGCAGTGATTGATGCTATGCAGGCCAATGATCTTCATGCGAATGATATTGCAGCGCAGATTATTGAGCGAGTGGGCGATTTACCGGTTTACTTAACCTTTGATATAGATTGTTTAGACCCTGCCTTTGCGCCAGGTACAGGTACACCAGTATGTGGTGGTTTAACTTCTGATAAAGTGCTGAAAATTTTACGTGCACTCAAAGGCATTAATATGGTGGGTATGGATGTAGTTGAAGTATCGCCTTCTTATGACCAAAGTGAGCTCACCGCCATTGCCGCAGCAACGATTGCCAGTGAATTATTGCATTTGTGGGCACTTAAGCATAAATATTAGTATGTTTTAATGCAGCTCAAAAAAGCGCCAATTTGGCGCTTTTTTGTATAAAAATAAGAGTACTATGAAAACTGCATATTGTGCTTTTTAGCATAAATAAAAAACACCGGAATTTCGATTATTACGTAAGTTAAAAAAGTAAACCAAAACCAATTAACTTCAAATAGTAACCAGCTAAATTGCACGCCCGAGTTGTAATAAAGGCGAGATGCAATTAATAGCGTAATGCCTGTTGCAAATAAATCTTGTACCGATACCTTTTTAAAGCTGCTGCCTGCAAAGCGCGGATAAATAAACCCGTAGCCAAGCGTTATCATAATGATGACTAATAACAATAAATTCAGTTCAGGGGTCATAGTGGTTTATATTGCCTCGCATATTCTATTCGCTCTTGAGAGCTTGGGTGTGTTGATAAATACTTTAACCAAGTATCATCAAGGGTCGCCTCTTGTGCTTTTAAATTATTTTCCAGTGCTTCAATTGCATCAGCAAAGTCGTGGTTAGAATATCCTAATTTTAAAAGATTTTTAATAGCATATTCATCGGCCTCTTGTTCCATATCTCGTGAAAACGCTTGTTGTAAAAAAGATGAACCAGAGCCAAGCACGACCTCTAATATCCCTTCTAAATCACCAAAAATAACTGCAAATACAACGGTGCTCGCTGCAGCTTGTGCTGCAAGGCGAATGCTGTGATGGTGTTGAACATGACCAATTTCATGAAGTAAAATAGCACGCAGGGCATCAGGTTCATTCTTTAATAGCTCAACAAGTTCGTCAGTCACAACAACCCGCCCATTAGGAAGAGCAAACGCATTAGCTGAAAAATAATCTGACTGATAAAAAGAGAGTCTAAATTTTGCACTGTCTAAATTGAGTGAGTTAAGCATTAAACGCCATTGTTGCTGTATTTCTGATTGCTTATTAGTAGAAAGTTGAGAAGGTTCTAATGCGACTTTTTCTATCACACTGAGCGTTTGCTTTCCCATAGTTTCAATTGTCGAGGCAGGTGCTAAGTTAACGCTATATACGGCTACTGATGGTATTAAGCGGTATAAAATTAACCAAAGCAATAGGGGAATTAGCAGCACGGATGCAACAATAAGAATCTTATTTTTTTCTAAGCGTTCACTTAGTCCATGCTTTTTAAGCGTGAATGGCCATCTAAATTCTACATCTTGAGGAACAAATCGCCCACCATCAGCAAAATTTAACTCTGATGCCATGCCCGGTAACGGACTATCAAGTTGGCAATCGTCTAAAGTTGATGAAAGTAACGTCGTATTCTCAGAGTCAACAAGCGTTATTTGCTCATGGGAAAGGTATGCGTAGCTTTTAATATATTGGCTGCTATTAGGGTAATAATAACAGCCAAAAATAGGATAATTACTCATTAGGTGAGTGAAATATCAATATCAAACACATTAGCAGCTTCTTCAGCAAATGATGACTGCTCATTTTGTGCAACATCAATCAACGAAAGTGCGCCGCTATAAATAGTGACTTCTGTAACTGATGCTAATAGCTTTGCTCTGCGTATTTTAGCCCAAGGGTAGGCAAGTCCTAAGGTAAATATAATTGCCAGTACATTGGTAAATAGTAAGATGGCATAGTCAATGGCTTTTAAGTTCGAATCAAAGGTAGCGACTTCTGTAAATTCACTGTTATTAAAAATATGATTTCGAATAAGCGAATGATAAACAGCGCCTACCAGTGTTAAAAACGCAACATACAACGCAGCAATTAATAGCGGCACTACAATTGTCGAAAGGCTAAAGTTTTGTGTGTTTAAGTTATCGATCGTTAAGGCACTTGCACCAGCAAAGAAGCCAAAAATAACTAAGCCACCTATTGCAACTCCCAGGGTAATAAGTGCTGCGATGTAATAGCGTTCGCCCTGAAGATTTACTGTAAGTGGTTTATTTCCATAGCTGATGTTTTCATGCATATATTGATCAATTCGCTTTAATACATACGGCAGTAATAGGTGTAATGTGAATACACTTGCAATAGGCAATAAAACAAAGTTAATAAATGCATCGCCGTAATTACCTGAAAAAGCAAAGCGTACATTACGATGGCGGGTCATACGCATGTTAAAGCGCAAACCTTGGTTAATGATCCATGGCAACAAAAATAAAAAACCAATAGCAAATAAAAGGCCTATCGCCGGTGCGAGGCTGCTTAGTATGGTGTAAATTAAAAACACGATTACCGCTAAAATGCGGCCTTTTAGAATTTGTATAGGAGTGGCTAGGTAGTCAAAGCTATGACCGTCGATACGCGTATGACCGTAAAAATAACGGTAGGTGCGTACTTTTGCCCATGCAGAATAAATTCCTAAAGTAATAATACTTAGCAGTATATTGACACTCCATATGCCAAAAAATTCGCCGCTTTTGCCGCTAAATTGTACTTTACCGCTAAAAATAGAGGAGGGTGTTTGGTTTGACTCAGATGAAGTTGGGTGTATTGATTCCATTTAAAAAAAATCCTTGTAATTTTTTGTAAATTTATCCTTTTTAGAGAATAAAAACAATCTTTATGATTAGCTAGCTTATTGTAAGTAGGCTAATTTTATTGCTTTTGCTGTTTATAGGGCTGCACTTTAAGTCTCCTCTGGTATACTGTGCAGATAATTTAACGGGGCTGACATGATTTCAAAAAACCAACTTAAACTAATTCGCCAGCTTGGCCAAAAGAAGTACCGCAAGCAACTTAATCAATACCTTGTACAAGGCGAAAAAAATGTACTGGAGTTATTAAATAGCCCATTAAAAGTAACCGATGTGTTTGCAACGCAAAACTTTATTGATAATAACCAAAGCGCATACCCTCAAACGCATTTTATTACAGCAGATGAAGAGCAGTTAACAAAGGTAAGTACTTTAGTCAGTAATAATGCGGCGATTGCCATTGTTGATATGCCAAGTACCACATTACCCGATGAAAACAGCTTAATATTGGCCTTAGATGGAGTGTCTGATCCGGGTAATTTAGGTACCATCATTCGCGTGGCTGATTGGTACGGCATAAAACACATTGTTGCCAGCACCGACAGTGCCGATCCGTATAACCCAAAAACAATTAGTGCCACTATGGGGTCATTTGTTCGTGTATCGGTAAGCCAAGTTGATTTACCTAGCTATTTAACATCTTTGGATGTGCCTATTTATGGTGCATTTTTAGAGGGCGAGAATGTCCATCATTGCCAGTTTGCTGGGAAAGGGGTGTTATTAATGGGCAGCGAGTCACATGGTATACGTCAGCAGTGTGCCGCGCTGGTAACAAATAAAATTACCATCCCTGCCTTTGGTGGCGCTGAATCACTTAATGTGGCAATGGCAACGGGCATTATTTTAGATAACTTTAAACGCCAAGCTTAACCTTTTGCCTAAAAATAGGTTAAATTGTAACAACTAACAAAAATAATAAAAATTGGTAAAACAAACAGATGCGCTTAAGCACTATAAAATTAGCGGGCTTTAAATCCTTTGTAGAGCCCACTAAAATTCCATTTCCGGATCAAATGACGTGTGTTGTCGGCCCTAATGGCTGTGGCAAATCGAACGTGATTGATGCGGTGCGATGGGTGCTTGGTGAAAGCTCAGCTAAAAATTTACGTGGCGATGCCATGACAGATGTTATTTTTAATGGCTCCACTAACCGCAAGCCCATCTCACAAGCTTCTGTTGAACTCATATTTGATAATACCCAAGGTAAATTACCCAATACCTTTGCTGATCGTAACCAAGTGGCTATTAAGCGTTTGGTAACTCGCGATGGCCAATCGCTGTACTTTTTAAATGGTAGCAAATGCCGCAAACGTGATATTACCGATATATTTTTAGGCACTGGGCTTGGGCCGCGTAGTTACGCCATTATAGAACAAGGCATGATCTCGCGTTTAATTGAGAGCAAACCGCAAGAGCTGCGTGTTTTTTTAGAAGAAGCGGCAGGCGTATCGAAATACAAAGAGCGCCGCCGTGAAACGCAAACCCGCATAAAGAGCACCCGAGAAAACCTAGAGCGACTCCTCGATGTTCGCCAAGAGTTACAAAACCAGCTTGATAAACTTGCAGTACAGTCGGTTGATGCTAAAAAATATCGCGAATTTAAAACCCAAGAACGCACTTTAAAGGGGCAAATAGCGGTATTAAAATGGCAAAAGCTGCATCAGCAACAAGTTGATAAAAGCGCACAAATAAAAAAACTGGATGAACAAATCAGCTTTTTTAAAACGGCGCATTCAGGCCATGATGATGTTCTGGCAAGTCTTGAAGCTCAAGTACAATTTCAGCAAGATAAACTTAATGATGCACAGCAACAGCAGCACCATACACATACAGAATTGACTCGCAGTGAACAGCAGCAAATTAGCATTCAACAACAAACGCTGTCACTGAAACAAAATTTAGCCAAGTTAGAGCAACAAAAAAATCAAAGTGAAGAAGTCAAAACGCAGCAACAAAGTTTCTGCCAAGAGTTAGATGACAGCTTACAACAGGCTGTAGAGCATAACTTAATGTGTAGCGAGCAGGTTATAGAGCTTAGCGATGAGGTTAATCGGCTGCTGGAGATTAAAAATGCCGACACATCACACTGGCAATCGCTAAAAGAAGATTATCAACAATTGCATAATCAGCAGTTAGCGCATACCAACGCAGTAAAACACACAGAACAGAAAAGCAGTTATGTTAAGCAACAACTAACGCAGCTTGATGAGCAAATAGATGAGTTAAAACACAGTGAGATAGAGCAGCTATTAACTCAGCAACAACAGCACAGACAAGCCCTGACTGAGCAGCTAGCGAAAGCGCAAACGGCTCACAGTAAAGGCCAAACTGCGCAAACTACTCAGCAGCAACAGCTAGATGATGCACAGCAAGATTGGCAGCATTTATCTCAGCAAGTAAATGAATTAAAAGCCGGTATAGCGGGGCTACAAACTACTCTTGGGCTTGAAAAAAGCAGCGATGAAAGTTTAACCTTATTTAAGCAGTTAACTGTTCAGTCGGGATATGAGTTTTTAGTCGAGCAGGCGCTGTCATCACTTGAGCACATTCATATATCACAAGGTAAAGCAGAAAATAGCACGTGGGAAATTGCATCGCAGTCTGCAGCTAAGCACAGTATTGCCGCGTTTATTACCACAGGTGTGTATCCTGAGTTATTAAATCATATTGCTTATGATGAAGCCGGCGATATAAGCGCACTTAACGACAATAGTTATATTGCGGTTATAGATAAGCAAGGGGCATTACACGGTCGAAACTGGCATGTAAGTGGCGATAAAAATGCAGAAAATTCCTTATTATTAATGCACAAAAAACTCAAGCAGCAAGAAACCTTACTTGAGCAACAACAACAGGCATTGACGAACGCACACTCCACGCTTGAAGAACATAAAACGCAGGCTGCATTGTTAACTGTTCAGCAAAATGAGCGCAAAGACACTATTCATCAATTAGCACAACAACTTGCTGTAGCAACAACGCGTGGCGATATGCTTAAAGCGCAAGCTGATCAGCATCTGCAGCAGCTAACAAAATTACAACAACAGCGTCTGCCTCTGCTAGAGCAACAACAGCAGTTAAGCGAATTATTGAGCGAAGAGCTCGATAAAAATGAACAGCTTGCACAGCAGTTACAGGCCTTAGCTGAAGAGCTTAACCAAGCCGATAGCACACGAATAAATAGTGATGAGCGTTACAAACAAGCTTTGAATAATGCTGAACAATATAAAACACTAGCGCATCAGGCAAACCTTAATGAGCAAAAAGCACGAAGTGAATGGCAGCTCAGTCAAACAAAACTTAGCCATGCTGTACAGGCGCTTGCAACTGCTGCAGAGGGTGCGCAAGAGATAATAGAGCAGATTGAAGCGTTACTTATTCCTGAGCAAGAGCTTGCAGAGAGTATTGAGCAATTATTAGTACAGCACCAACAAGGCGAACAAACCCTTGTGGATACCCAGCAGCAGTTAGCTCAAGCAAAACAAGAATTACAAAACAAACAAGCGAGTTTAAAAAGTTCACAGACTGAGCTGGTGGCATTGCAAGAGCAGCATCAAAAACTGAGTATTGAAGAGCAAAGCTTACTAATAAAAGCGCAAGCGGTACTAGAGCCACTTAGTGAGCTTAATCAAAATTTAAAACAGGTATTAGCAGAGCTTCCTGCAGAGTTGTCATTAAATGCGGCGCAAAATCAACTTGCTGGAGTAAGTAATCAGCTAGAGCAATTAGGAGCTGTTAACCTTGCAGCCATTGATGAATTTGAACAAGCGAAGCAAAGAAGTGATTATTTAAATAATCAGCTGGACGATTTAACCCAAGCATTAACAGCTTTAGAAGGCGCTATTCATAAAATAGATCGTGAAACAAAAACGCGCTTTAAGTCTACGTTTGATCAGGTAAATCACGATTTTGGCCAGCTTTTCCCCAAAGTGTTTGGCGGCGGCAGTGCTTACTTAGAATTAACCAGTGACGATTTACTCGAAAGTGGTGTTAGTATAATGGCAAGGCCACCAGGTAAAAAAAATTCGACAATTCATTTGTTAAGTGGTGGAGAAAAAGCGCTGAGCGCATTATCATTGGTGTTTTCTATATTCAGGCTCAATCCAGCTCCATTCTGTATGCTGGACGAGGTAGATGCTCCATTAGATGATGCCAATGTGGTTCGTTTTTGCCGTTTGGTTGAAGAAATGTCACAATCTGTGCAGTTTATTTATATTAGTCATAATAAAATTGCAATGGAAATGGCGGGTAGATTAACGGGTGTAACCATGGCAGAGCCCGGCGTGTCGCGCATGGTTGCTGTGGATATTGAACAAGCGGTGCAACTTGCACATGCATAATTTTATAGTCATTTGCTGGTTATTTTAGGTAAAATGATGGCTGTTAGGCATATTAATAATAAAAGGTGAGGGGATGGCCGAAGAATTAAGATGGGTTTTAATTGTGATCAGTGTATTTGTCATTGGTGGCTTATTAATACACGGTTTGTGGTCAGTAAGAAAAAAAGAGAATGCTGAACTCCCTGCAAATGAGCGAGTCGAGCCTGTTCAAGAACAGCAGCCTTCATCTGTACATACTGAGCCACAAGAGCCAACGTTAGCGCAACGAGAAGAGCCACAAATGAGTGAGTTAAACTTCAGCGCTGATGAACCACAGATAGACGAAAGCCCAGTAAATACACCTATCGAGGATGACCTTGAAGTGGTAACAGAAGAGGCCGCAGACACACAACAAGATGCCCCTAAAGACGTTGCAGACTTTGTCATTGTGCATATTCAAATGCCAGAAGGGCTCACTATGCAAGGCAGTAAATTACTGCCTGCTGTTAACATGCTAGGTTTTAAATATTCAGAAGAAGGCTTTTTTAATCGCCACCTAGACCCAGCAGGCCAAGGGCCGGTGTTATTTAGGCTGGTGAATATGTATAACCCAGGCACGTTCGATATTGATAATATGGAACAATTTAGCACCGCTGGGGTGAGCTTATTTATGACTCTGCCATGCGATGGCGACGGTTTAGCCGCGTTTAACATGCTGCACAGCGCCGCTAAAAAAATAGCGGATGAATTTGGTGCCGATATTTTAGATGCAGAGCGAAATGTAATGACGGTAGAGCGTATTCGTCAATATGTTGAACAGGTTCGCGCATTTTCTGCGTAACATACGCATAAGTTAAATTTTGTAAGCCACTGGGCGTTCACTCGTCAAAGTGGCTTTTTTTATGTTTTTTGAGGTCTACATGACAAGCAGCATTAGTGAGCAAATTAATCATCTTCGTACCACGCTTGAGCAACACAATTATAGTTATTATGTGCTTGATACACCCAGCATACCTGATGCCGAATATGACCGCTTGTTACGGACACTAAGTGAATTAGAAACCCAGCACCCTGAGTTTTTAACAGCCGATTCACCCACTCAAAAAGTTGGAGGAGCGGCGCTTGCCAAGTTTGAGCAAGTAGCGCACCAAGTGCCTATGTTATCGCTTGATAACGCCTTTGGTGAGGATGAATTTAGCGGTTTTAATCGTCGTATTAAAGAGCGCTTAATGAGCACTGAAGAGCTTACATTTTGCTGTGAGCCTAAACTGGATGGTTTAGCGGTATCGATTATTTATCGCGATGGAGTACTGGTTCAAGCGGCGACCCGTGGCGATGGTTTTACTGGCGAAAATATTACTCAAAATGTAAAAACAATCCGTAATGTGCCATTAAAATTGCGCGGTGATGATTACCCTCGTGAACTTGAAGTGCGCGGTGAGGTATTTATGGATAGCGCGGGCTTTGAAAAATTAAATGCAGAGGCAGAAAAACGTGGCGATAAAGTCTTTGTTAATCCACGTAATGCGGCGGCAGGAAGTTTACGCCAGCTCGACTCAAAAATTACCGCAAAACGCCCATTGATGTTTTATGCCTACAGCACCGGATTAGTTGCCGATGGCACCTTACCTGAAGATCACTACCAGCAACTTGCTAAGCTTACCGATTGGGGATTACCGCTGTGTCCAGAAACCAAATTAGTTGAAGGCCCAAAGGCTGCGCTTGCCTATTACAATGATATTTTAACGCGTCGTAGCGAGCTAAAGTACGAAATAGATGGCGTGGTAATAAAGGTAAATAAAAAAGCCTTACAAGAGCGCTTAGGCTTTGTAGCTCGTGCACCGCGTTGGGCAATCGCTTATAAATTTCCGGCGCAAGAAGAAATAACGCAATTATTAGATGTTGAATTTCAAGTAGGGCGCACAGGGGCAATTACTCCCGTAGCACGACTAGAGCCGGTATTTGTTGGGGGTGTTACGGTATCAAATGCAACGCTGCATAATGCCGACGAAATAGCTCGTTTAGGCGTTAAAGTGGGCGATACTGTGATTATTCGCCGCGCAGGCGATGTTATCCCGCAAATTACTCAAGTGGTACTTGAGCAACGCCCAAGCGATGCAAAAGAGATTGTCTTTCCAACTATGTGCCCAATTTGTGACTCGCATATTGAACGGGTTGAAGGTGAAGCCGTTGCACGTTGTACCGGTGGCTTAGTATGCCAAGCACAGCGTAAACAAGCGATTAAGCATTTTGCATCGCGTAAGGCATTAGATATTGACGGCTTGGGCGACAAAATTGTTGATCAATTAGTTGACCGAGAGCTAATCAAAACCCCAGCTGATTTATTTATTTTAAAGCAGGGACATTTTGAATCACTTGAACGAATGGGGCCAAAATCAGCAAAAAACTTAGTTGCCGCACTTGATGATGCAAAAACGACTACCTTAGCAAAGTTTTTATATTCACTGGGTATTCGTGAAGTCGGTGAGGCAACCGCGCAAAACTTAGCTAATCATTTTTTAACGCTTGAAAACGTAATCGATGCCAGCATTGAACAGCTGATTGAAGTAAGCGATGTAGGTGAAATAGTGGCAAAGCACGTGCGTGGTTTTTTTACTGAAGAGCATAATTTAACCGTGGTGAACGAATTAATAGCCCAAGGCATTAACTGGCCACAGTTAACAGCGCCATCAGAGCAAGAACAACCGCTAGCGGGTTTAACTTATGTGCTAACTGGGACGCTTAATACGCTTAATCGCAATGATGCGAAAGCGCGCCTACAACAATTAGGTGCCAAGGTATCTGGCAGTGTTTCAGCCAAAACGGATGCGCTAGTGGCGGGCGAAAAAGCCGGCTCTAAACTAACTAAAGCGCAAGAACTCGGTATAGAAATACTGACAGAGGATGATTTAATTACTTTGTTAGAGACTCATAATGGCTAGTTTTACAAATATACTTAATACCTTGTTAATTGACCTAGGCCAGTGGCTACAAGGCTATTTGTCGCATTTATCATTGCTTTTGATGGTGTGCTTAGTGTCGCTTTATGCGGATGACATTTTAAAGCTCACCAAAGGCGTGGTAGCTAGGCGTCACTTTATTATAAGAGTGGCATGTTTTGTGTTGATCACCGCGTTTGGGTTTGGTTTATTAGTGGTGTGGTTAAGCCCACTGCTAACTAAAGCCTTACTGTTTTTTGGTACTAAGTGGTTAGGGCTCACATTATTAGCTGCATTTTTTATTTTGGGCACTATTGCCGATAGGAAAAACCAGTTGTGAGCCGTTATGGACCTGAATACTGGGATAAATATGGCAGCTATCGTACGCCAATAGCGTTTCATTTGAGTATTTTAGTGTTACTGCGGGCCTATTTTATTTGGGTGATTGCCGCGCTGAGTCGTCGTCCTGAACTTGATCTAATGTCATTGTTTTTTAAATCAAAAAATGATTTTTTTATTGCCATAGCAATTGGATCCGTGGCAATTGTACCCACTATTTTGTTTTGTTTACGCAGACCCAGAGACTCGCATCAAGCTACGAAACGGTTAGCGCGTATTTGGCGATACATGCGTTGGCCGCTTATTGCTTGCGCGCTAATAGACTTGTCGTGGTTAAGTATCCAGGCGGCCCATAGTCATTATCGCTTTTCACTGTTTTTAGCCATACAAATGGTGATTGTATTGTGGGTATTGTGGTATTTGGCAAAAAGTCGTTATTTAAGTGTTTTTTTTAGTGATTGGCCCGAGCCGACAGAAAAAGCAACCGATAAAAAGTAAGAGATTATGCACACTATTAATAAAAAAATAGCGCAAGTAGTGGCCTTTATAGGGCTGATTATTATCTGCGTTGGCTATTTTTTATCATTAGGCGAACATATTTGGTTTAAAGGGATATTGCTATTGTGGATAGTGGTATTTTGTTCGTGCTGTTACCGGTTAACGCCGTTATTTAAAATGCGTAACCCGCTGCGTAACTTTATTCAGCGTGATGCGCAGCATTTGTTTGTTTTTAGTTTAACCGGGTTGTTTGATAAAAAGAATGGTCCGCATTGGTTAGTCATCAGCAATATTGAGTCAATAGAGATAAAAGACGATGAGCTAATAGTGCATAGTAATAATGACAGGCAATTAAGCGTGAGTATTCCTGGTAGTCAAGCTCAATTACACGCTTATATAAGCCGTATACTTACAGCAACAGAGAAGCACCATATAGTGTTTAGATAGCGTTGATCGTGGTATTAGCCACAGACGTAATGATAGGCTGTCAGCCCATGATTGTGGCTCAGTATGAAGCAAATTTATAACGCAATGAGGTTGTTATGTTGAAATGGAACGATATTGTTAATTTTGCCAACCATGGCAATCCGACTCCGGTTCAAAAAGTAGTTAAAACAGATCAGCAATGGCGTGAACTGTTAAACGAAGAGCAATATTACGTGACCCGTAAAAAAGGCACAGAGCGACCAAATAGTTCAACTAGTTGCACACTATTAGAACCGGGAAAGTACGTATGTGTGTGTTGTGACAACCTACTGTTTGATGCGGATGAAAAGTTTGATAGTGGCACAGGATGGCCTTCATTTACCCAACCTGCAAAGGTTGATGCGATAGGGTATGTAATGGATAACAGCCATGGCATGGAGCGAGTTGAAGTTGTTTGTAATGTGTGTGATGCGCACTTAGGGCATATTTTCCCTGATGGCCCACTTCCTTCCGGCTTGCGCTACTGTGTAAACGCACTGGCAATGAAAAAGCTCTAGGGCCTGTTGGCCTTTCAAGGTTAAATTTGCAGCAGTCCGTTTGGTATTTAGGCAAGGCAGAGCCTATGTGGTGTGGTTATTCCCCATAAATGGGCGATAACGTAGCATCAATTCCAAACAGGCGCTGCCCAAAGGGTTCTGCCAAGGGACGATTAACTCTTTGTTGCCTACATGGATGTAGGTAAGGGGCGTGAGCAGGACGCGGAAGCTTTGCTCGGCTTTTACTTATTCTTACATGGATGTAAGCCAGTAGAATAACGCAGGAGCAGTTATCGAGCCCACTAGGTTACAAACCTCACGCTGCGATTAAATCGTCCCTTGCTTGAACAAATTTTAATCCGCAAATGTCAACAGGCCCTAGCTAATCTCTAGTTTCATTTCTTTAGCAATCTGAAGTAGTTTATCGAACCGCTCTGATTGCTCTTCTGCTAAGGGTGATTTTTTTAATAGTTTAAAGCACTTTTGAGCCAATAGACTATTGAAAGAGCCCCCCTGTTTTTTTGATTTATCCACTAAACACTGTAATAAGTTAAGCGCAATACTTGGGTTGTGTGGCATGACCCTAAAGGCTTGACTGAATGCCTCTAAAGCAACATTTAACTGGCCACGCTCAAACTGTTTAACTGCATGATTGTTAAGTTCCTTCGGCCCCATTTTAATATCACGTCTTTCACTTTGCTGTTGCTGTATATAACGCAAGTACGTCGCGTCGCTCCTACTTGGGTGGCGTTCGCAATGATCAATAATTTGGCTAAATAGCGCTTGCGCCTTCTGATGAAAACCTAATTCATGTAATGCTTTTGCTTTATCTAGGGCACCATCGACTGAACGTATTTGAGTATCGCTGTCATCAAGTTGTTCAATCAACTGTTTCGCTTTTTTATGTTCATCTTTTAAATAATAAAGGCGTGCATTGAGCACATCGATTTGAGTTTGTGCATTACTGGTTGGGAATTGTGTTTTTAGCTCATTAATATATTTATTTGTTTGACGGGAGATTCTGTTTATTTGGTCAGTTTGATCTGTGGTTAGTGCAAAATCAATCCCAGCACGAGCGGCATTTAAATAAATGTCTGGGCTATCATGCATAGAGTACTTAGCAAAAGTGGCAATATCCTTTTGAGTTAAGTAGCTGGTTTCATAATCTCTATTAATGAGAGATACGCTGTTCAGTGACTTTTGACGGTCTATATTACGTGGAGCAATATGGGCCGCTTGACTTAAAAACTCTTGAGCTAACTCAAACTGGTTTAGTTTTATTTCTAAACGGCCTAATAAGTCTAATGCAACTAGTCGTGTTTCATTACGTTCAAGCATAGTTTTGAGCATGCGTTGAGCCAAAATATGCTCATTGTTAGCAATTAAGGCTTCTACTAATCCTACTTTTGCCCATGCAAATTTTTGAATATTCAAAACTGATTTAAAAAAGTCTTTCGCTTCTTGGTTTTGTTTTAGCGCCAGTAAAATATTACCTTTTAATCTAAGCAGAATAGGGCTGTATTTATTACTTTTATCAAGCTGAGCATTAATTTGTTTTAATGCTTTAGACTGGTTATCGTCATCAATTAAAGTGTATATAGCTTTTAAGTCGCTTTTGCGTTTGAGAATACGCTCTATGCGCACTCTTAGCTCTTGTACAGAGAAAGGTTTTACTAAAAAGTCATCGGGTTGAAGTTCTAACACACTGTGAACTAACTCTCCGCTAGTTTCCGCAGATGTAAAAATAAACCCAGTAGAGTGTTTTATTAATGCTTTAGCGCGTAATTCTTCATAAAGCTGGTAGCCATCTTGGCGTTTGCTTAGATTAAAAGAGCAAATTACCAAGTCAAATTCTTCATGTAAGCATTGTTCTTTTGCCGCTAGAGCATGATCTGCAAAACGCATATGTCCAAAGCCAATTTTTTCGAGCGACTGTTTCATGTAGCTTTGAGCAAGTGGCTGCTCCTCTACAATCAGTATTTTTGCTTCATTAAAAATATTTTTAGACATTGGCTTAAGCGTAATTGAATTTAACACAGACTATAATCAACAGTTTAGACGCTTACAAGGTAATTTAAAGATTCGCTTCGAAGATGAGAGCTTATTAAGCAAATTAATTCTAAAGGTTTATATTTTTATCTTAAAAGAGCTAAAAACCCATTTAAA
Organism: Pseudoalteromonas sp. SD03; assembly: GCF_040937955.1. Taxonomy (NCBI): domain Bacteria; kingdom Pseudomonadati; phylum Pseudomonadota; class Gammaproteobacteria; order Alteromonadales; family Pseudoalteromonadaceae; genus Pseudoalteromonas; species Pseudoalteromonas sp. SD03. The sequence goes on along the minus strand of NZ_CP162514.1, from coordinate 2,248,724 downwards.
GTAAATGGATAGCACGCGTAATAAAATAAGTTTAAACAAAATGATTTTGGAGATAATAAAACTCGGAAGATAGGTTTTTGGCATGTGATTGGTAATACTGATTTTTTTTGAAACCGAAGAATTGCTTGATAACGAATTTCTAAATGGCAATTAATACTGAACATGAACTAAAGGAGTGAAGGATAATGAATATTAAAATGGAAGGTGATACTGGAGAATTTAGATTTTTGTAATATGCACCATTCAAAGAATGGTGGGTCGTACTGGACTTGAACCAGTGACCCTCGCCTTGTAAGGGCGATGCTCTCCCAACTGAGCTAACGACCCATATTACAACTTTAAAACATGACTATTAACATAATAATAGATTTTATATGTGGTGGGTGATACTGGACTTGAACCAGTGACCCTCGCCTTGTAAGGGCGATGCTCTCCCAACTGAGCTAATCACCCACATATAAATTAAAACGCTACTATTAAAATAAATAGTACTGGACTTTAACCAGTGAACCTCGCCGTAACTTGTAAATAGCGGTGATGCTCTCTTTTTCTAACTGAGCTAATCACCCATTTAGATATCTTGTAATATGCACCATTCAAAGAATGGTGGGTCGTACTGGACTTGAACCAGTGACCCTCGCCTTGTAAGGGCGATGCTCTCCCAACTGAGCTAACGACCCATATTACAACTTTAAAACATGACTATTAACATAATAATAGATTTTATATGTGGTGGGTGATACTGGACTTGAACCAGTGACCCTCGCCTTGTAAGGGCGATGCTCTCCCAACTGAGCTAATCACCCACATATAAATTAAAACGCTACTATTAAAATAAATAGTACTGGACTTTAACCAGTGAACTTCGCCGTTACTTGTAAATAGCGGTAATGCTCTCATTTCTTGTAACTGAGCTAACGACCCATATTACAATTTTAATACAAATCACTATTAACATAATAATAGATTTTATATGTGGTGGGTGATACTGGACTTGAACCAGTGACCCTCGCCTTGTAAGGGCGATGCTCTCCCAACTGAGCTAATCACCCACATATAAATTAAAACGCTACTATTAAAATAAATAGTACTGGACTTTAACCAGTGAACTTCGCCGTTACTTGTAAATAGCGGTGATGCTCTCATTTCTTGTAACTGAGCTAACGACCCATATTACAATTTTAATACATATCACTATTAATATAACAATAGGTTTTATATGTGGTGGGTGATACTGGACTTGAACCAGTGACCCTCGCCTTGTAAGGGCGATGCTCTCCCAACTGAGCTAATCACCCACATATAAATTCAAACGCTACTATTAAATTTTAGTAGTACTGGACTTTAACCAGTGAACCTTGCCGTTACTTGTAAATAACGGTGAGCTCTCTTTTTTCTAACTGAGCTAACGCCCATATAGAATCTTAGATACGACACATTAAAATGTGGTGGGTGATACTGGACTTGAACCAGTGACCCTCGCCTTGTAAGGGCGATGCTCTCCCAACTGAGCTAATCACCCGCATCTAAACAACACCACATTGCTGCGTTGTTGTGGGGCGCTATTATAGATAGAGTTGCAAATGTGTCAACACTTGAATGATAAAAATGTGCTGAGTGAAGCTTTTATAAACAATACAGTGCGAACGGTGTTCACTTTATCAACAAACTAATATTAAACGAACAATTGTTAAGCTTAATGTTTATTTAAAGTCGGCGGCGTAGACTAAATAGATGTCATTAGTGGTCGGATAAACAATAAAATATTTATGTAATAAAAGGCTAACTTTCAATAATTGTATTGCGTGATACAAATTAGCGGATAATAAAAAGTTACTTAAAGTTTAACATGCCAATGAACAGCGCTTTTTTAGTAGTAAAACAGCACCAAGCTAATTTGCATATAAATGTATACCCTTTAAATCATATTCAAACTCATATTATCGGTTGAATAGGGTACTTAGTCGTATACATGTGGCGAGTACAACAACGTAAAGCGCAACATGACATCTAAATTAGTATGAAAATCTGTTTTTTAGCACGTATGATAGCCAGTTTGTTGAAATTTAAACCATTTAAATAATGTCGCATAAAAAACTGTTGACTTTATTTTGGGGGGTGCATAGAATGCGCCCCGCACTAAGCGATACACGACGTGATTATCACCGAGCGTATTGAATAAGTTGGGGCTATAGCTCAGCTGGGAGAGCGCTTCGCTGGCAGCGAAGAGGTCTGCGGTTCGATCCCGCATAGCTCCACCAATTTTTAGTGTTTGTCCTAGGGTAACAGTTTTCTGTGTCCCCATCGTCTAGAGGCCTAGGACACCGCCCTTTCACGGCGGTAACAGGGGTTCGAATCCCCTTGGGGACGCCATTTAACTTTTTAGTTAAAGGCGGTTTTACCGAGAAAAAAGCGTAACACATAAAGCTCGAGTCTTTATTTGTACTATACGCCATTACCTTAAAAGCTCAGGATGTGAGTTAAACTAATCGATTGTCCTAGTGACACATATTCTGTGTCCCCATCGTCTAGAGGCCTAGGACACCGCCCTTTCACGGCGGTAACAGGGGTTCGAATCCCCTTGGGGACGCCACTTACTTATTTTAAATAGGGAAGTGCAGTGTTATTAAGCAGCTCGCCTGAAACGAGTCAAACCATTCAGTTGTCCTAGTGACACATATTCTGTGTCCCCATCGTCTAGAGGCCTAGGACACCGCCCTTTCACGGCGGTAACAGGGGTTCGAATCCCCTTGGGGACGCCACTTACCTATTTTAAATAGGGAAGTGCAGTGTTATTAAGCAGCTCGCCTGAAACGAGTTAAACCATTCAGTTGTCCTAGTGACACAGAAAATGTTTCTGAGAAGATAATGCCATTCGCCTCGCAGGCCGGCTCATCTTACGCAGAAATAGCAAATCAGTGATTTGCAAATCAATTTCTGCGTCCCCATCGTCTAGAGGCCTAGGACACCGCCCTTTCACGGCGGTAACAGGGGTTCGAATCCCCTTGGGGACGCCACTTAACTATTTTAAATAGGGAAGTGCAGTGTTATTGAGCAGCTCGCCTGAAACGAGTCAAACCATTCAGTTGTCCTAGTGACACATATTCTGTGTCCCCATCGTCTAGAGGCCTAGGACACCGCCCTTTCACGGCGGTAACAGGGGTTCGAATCCCCTTGGGGACGCCACTTACTTATTTTAAATAGGGAAGTGCAGTGTTATTAAGCAGCTCGCCTGAAACGAGTCAAACCATTCAGTTGTCCTAGTGACACATATTCTGTGTCCCCATCGTCTAGAGGCCTAGGACACCGCCCTTTCACGGCGGTAACAGGGGTTCGAATCCCCTTGGGGACGCCACTTACCTATTTTAAATAGGGAAGTGCAGTGTTATTAAGCAGCTCGCCTGAAACGAGTTAAACCATTCAGTTGTCCTAGTGACACAGAAAATGTTTCTGAGAAGATAATGCCATTCGCCTCGCAGGCCGGCTCATCTTACGCAGAAATAGCAAATCAGTGATTTGCAAATCAATTTCTGCGTCCCCATCGTCTAGAGGCCTAGGACACCGCCCTTTCACGGCGGTAACAGGGGTTCGAATCCCCTTGGGGACGCCACTTACTTACTTTAAGTAATATATACAGCAGTGTGACACCGCACTCTCTATCCGCAACTTTAAAAAGAGTGAAAATCTCTTGATACGCCACCTACTATTTATTAGTAAGACAGCTTTTACTAAAAATATCTAAAATCAATTTATCTGCATTTCTACTATTACCTCAGAATTATTCAGTGAAGTTAAAATCTCAAAATTAAATATTTTATATAATAACTCCTAAATTTTATTAGCATCTTTCCCTTTCTTATATTCAGCTTAAATAAACTTCACCTATGTTAGGTTACATATAAACGTCCAAATAAATAGGAGGTTATATGGCAAGTGGATGGGCACGCGATGGTGCAATTCAAGATCAAATCGACGCCAGCGTTAATGATGCTGTGCAATATGCTAGAAGTAACTTAGTTTCTGGAGCCAGTGCCGAGCTATGTGAAGAATGTGATGAACCAATACCACAGGCACGAAGACTTGCGTTACCAGGTGTTAAGTATTGTGTAAGCTGCCAAGTTGAACTAGAAGGTAAAGGCGCACTTTCTAAAGGGCTTAATCGGCGTGGCAGTAAAGATAGTCAATTACGATAAAAAGGTGCATACAGCACCTTTTTTAAAATTGTATCAGAGTTAAGCTTAAATAATTAAAAAGCCGCTTAGTAAACCTATTAAATATATTTACTAAAATTTATTCATATTTTCTTTTTTCTGAATAAGTTCAATTGAGTAGCCATCTGGATCTTTTACAAACGCTATTTCTGTTGTGCCACCCTTTACTGGACCTGGTTCACGGCTTACGTTACCGCCAGCGGCCTTGATATCAGCACAGGCTTTATAGATATCATCAAACTCAATCGCGATATGACCATAGGCATTGCCTAAATCATAGCTGTCGGTATCCCAGTTATAGGTCAGTTCAAGCACTGTTGTGTCAGTTTCATCACCGTAGCCTACAAAGGCGAGGGTATAGCGGTACTCTTCGTTATCAGCACGGCGTAACTCTTTCATACCAAGTACTTGAGTATAAAACGCAATTGATTTATCTAGATCAGCAACCCGTAACATGGTGTGTAGTAAACGCATTTAAATCCTCTTTAAAATTCATATAAATTTTTATAACGCAGCTAGTTTTAACTACTATTGCTGCGCAGTTAAAATATCAATAATCCGATTATAAATTATTTCTGTGAGCATCACAGTATCATCGCCATTAGTATTTATAAACTGCACAACGACTGTATCGATATCTTTATAATAACGAGCAATGCTTGAATACCCTAATACCCAACCTGTGTGTTCATACTTATAAAGTGATGCATACAAAGCTTGCTCTTGTTCGTCGAAAAAAGTGCCTTTGTTTAAAGCAAAAATAAAGTCGCCTACATCTTGTGCGGTTGCCACATAGCCTTGATCGAGCGCTTTAAAATCATTCTCATAACCTACGTAGTAACCACTCATCAAATCTACTAAATTGATTTCATGTACAGATGAAAACGTATGCGTTAGGCCCAGTGGCGTTAAAATTTCATCTTTAATAAATTGGTTATGATCATAACCCAGCACGTTTGACATAATTTTTCGCAGCAACAAATAATTGGTATTAGAATAGCCATAGTCAGCATCAGGGCTAAAATCAGCGGGTTTATCGAGCACTAATGTAAGTGGGTCAGGGTAGGTGATTGACCAATCGAAATTATTAGTGTCTGTGTAATTGGGTATGCCACTTTTGTGTTTTACCATCATTCGTAGTGTTATTTTATCTGCGTTTTCAATGCGTCCAATTAATGATGGAAGATAATCAGCCAGTGTTTTATCTACATCAATACGTCCAGCGGCTGAAAGTTTGGTTAAAGCGGCTGCATCATATAACTTTCGAATGCTGCCAATTTTAAAAAGTGCACTAGGGTAAGCGGGTATTTTGTGCTCTCTATTATGCCAACCATTTGCAAAATATTCAGGTTGCTGCCCTTGTTTATGAATATACACAATAATGCCATCGACTCCTTGTTCAATAGCCTCTTGTGTTTGTGCTTGAACGTTAGCGGGCAGTGGGTGAAAGTAATATAAAGCAAACTGCCAAGGGGCAAAAATGTATATGCTAGTAAGAGTAACAATGAGAGCTGCAATCCGCAGAAGTGTAAGCGCTTTTTTGTTCTTCAATTGTATCATTGCATTCTGGCTTCATTTATTTTTGGAGTGTGAGGATCAGCTTTTTACTCTACTAAACAGCAATATCATGTGATATTGCTGTTTAGTTATGGGGAGTTTGACTGTATTAAAGTATATTTTTACTTATTAACTTTGCCCTTAAGAACATAGATTTCACCATCAAAACTCCCTTGAATCGTCAAACCTTGTCCTGCTAGCTCTTTAAGGTACTCTATGTGTTCCTCTGTAATATGCTGCCCAGGCACCAAAAGCGGAATACCTGGCGGATAGGGGGTAACTAAACCGGCACAAATGCGGTTGTTACTTTTACCGATAGGCACAGATTCGCGCTCGCCATAAAAAGCATCACTTGGAATACACGCAAGGTCTATAGCGGGTAGGTTTTCAGGCAAGCGAGATCGTCGCGTCGATTTTGACAACTTCACTTTACCGCTGTCGAGTTTTTTGAGCGCATTATAAAGACGAATTATTTTTGAGCGCGTGCCGCCAAGCGTCAGTAACACTAAGATGGTGCTGTGAGTGTATTTTTCTATTTCTAGGCCAATTTCATCCAGCAGGTATTTATGAATATCCTTTAACGAATAAGGTAATTCGCTTATGTCGATGAGAATTTTTAGCGGATCGTGACCCATGTTATCACCACTAAAGTGCGGAAATATTTCCATAAAGTCTTGCTTACCTAGTACTTTAATTTGTTTGAGTGAAGCCATCTGTTGTTTAAATTCTTCCACATGGTTCAACAAAGCATTGAGTAACTTATAGCCTTCCATCTCTAATTGCTTTTGGCACACATCAAGCGACGCGATAAGCTGATATTTTGGCGATGTACTGGCGTAAATACTGTAAATCTCACGAAAGAAATCAGCATCGAAATCAGGGTCGTTAACATGAATATAAGACGCTTGAGAAAACGCCGATACCACTTTATGCGCCGAATGAGTGACGTAGTCAGCGCCAGCATGAATGGCGGAATAGTATCGTAGGCTTGGATGAAACAGCGAGTAAGCAAACCATGCCTCGTCAATAAATACTTTAATACCATGTTGATGGGCAAAATCGACCACCTGTTTCAGATCGCTCAGTAGGCCATCGTAAGTACAACCGGTGAGAACCAGCAATTTTGCATCGGTATTTTGTTCTATCGCTTGTTTTATATCGGCCAACGACGGCGGCGCAAAAATGCCATATTTAGGATTTAAAATACTCGACAAATAAACAGGTAAACTCGCTGATTGCAAAATGCCATAGTGCACAGATTTATGACAATTGCGGTCGATGATCACTTTATCGCCCTTACGCAGCAATGTCTGCAAGATGATTTTATTTGAGGTAGACGACCCATTGGTAACGAAATAGGTATGCTTGACTTCAAACGTCGCCGCTGCTGACTCTTGCGCACGGCCAATGGTATTGGTGCTATCTGATAATGATCCTAACGAATCGACTGACACCGACAAGTCACCCACAAACACATTACGACCATAAAACTGATAAAAATCTTTAATATAAGGAGAATTTCTAAAGCTCGAGCCGCCACTGTGACCTGGTGTATGCCAAGAATCGTTTGCTTCGCCAACATAACGGCGGTACGCAGTCCAAAATGGGGTTTCTGAGCGGTCATCGAAATCGTTGATCATATAGCCTAAAATTGCTTCAGGATCAGAAATTACCTCATCTTTAAAAAAGAAAGACTCAATCTCCTCCGACTCATTAACGATTTCAAGCCCCTTCGTATCATCGCCAATAACATAAACTGGCAGCTCAAGGCGGATCCCTTTTAACTGCTCGATAAAGCGACTATAAGTGCGTTCGCCAACCTTATTTTGCAAATCCCAGCTAAGCACTACAGCCTGAATATCACCATCTTCCTCTACAATGTCCAACGCTTGTTTTAGCTCAAGACGCTCAATAATATCGATATGAATATCATCTCGCTCAAAATTGACAATGGTCTTCGATAGATTCGTTGAAAGCTCTTGTAAGGTGACTGGATCTTGCTCAATTAACAAGATACGAAGTATTGGTAGCATAGGAATTCTCGTAGTAAAATTTCATAATGCTCAACAGCATAACTAAAGGATTGACGCTTGTGAAATTAATACTTTGAAAATGTTCCAATAATTACGGCAAATCACGAATAAACAGATTTTATTTGAATTGATTTACAAGGTATGAAAAATGAAAGGTGCCAAAGTTAGACACCTACTTTGAATAAACAAAAAAGTAACACTGGAATACGAATTAATCATTGAGCTTATTCTTATAAGCCTGATAATTGAGGTTTAGTATTAACAATCGTGCTAAATGAACGTTTTTTATTTACGGATCTATTCTGCTTTATCTTTAAACTCTTTAGGCACTACTTTTTCGAGCTTCTTTTCTACTTCAACAACGTTCTTACCCATAGCAAACTTATCAAGGTTTGAGTCGGCCAGCCGAAAGATAATAAAAGTAGATGCAAAAGGTAATACCTATAGGATGCTTTTATTAACTTCCTGACTGTTACTATCGACATAGCATTATTTACCCTAATTAAACAGCTAACAGTCTCAATAGTTTTAGTTTTTTAGAACAATGTTTTGGCCTACTAAGTGCATTTTTTAAAAATCCATTCTAAAGGCCCGTGTTTAAAATACTTGAGCCAAGACACACTGAAAATTATGCTAATTATGCAAAAGACCAATGCGGAAAATATTGACAAGTCTATGGTTTGATTAACGAGTAAGCCAGTTGCCTCAAGAATTCCCATGCCAATAATGACATGTGCTACATACAGAGTTAACGTTAACTGCCCAGTTTTGCTTAGCCACTCAATTAACCGGTTGGTAGGAAATACACTTGCTAGTTTTAGAGAAACCAGCAAAACAAGAACGGCAGAGCTTGCAGCTGAAAACATATATTGTGGCAACGGCGGTATTATTGACGTGGTTAACAAAAACTCAATTTCATCTTTTGACATGCCAATAGACGGGTCATCTCCTGCCCACATTCTCAGCATATAGAAGCTTGCTTCTACAATAAGTAAAATACTTAAAGACCATGTAAACAAAGACTTCCTTACATTAGCATTGGATAAATCTTGTTTACCCAACCATATGCCAAATAACAAGAAACCACACCATGGTAAAACTGGGTGATAACCATTAAAGAAAAGGTGTCTAATCACTCCTTCATTTGTCCAAAAACCAGAATAACTAAGCTCAAGCCAATCCCATCCTTTTTCGTAATCAAAGAATAGCCACATTAATGGAAATGCAAAAACAAAACCGATAGATGCACTGAGCAGTTTCTTGCTGCTAAGAGTAAATAATAATGCAGCTATCAAAAAATAGAATGCATAGAATTTCAAGATGTCGGCTTCCCAAATAGGTGTAAAAGCCAAGCCAATCAAAAGTAGTAAAACAGACCTTTTTATCAAAGAGGTTCTTACTTGCTTGATGTGTTCAAGTGATTCACTGGTAACACATTTTTTAGTTAAAAACGCAATACCTATACCCGCTAATATAACAAACAAAGCCGAAGCCCGACCTTCGAATAGAGCCGCAAACTCTATTAATTGTGGTGTGCCAATATCGGCGTTCATGGCTAACTTAAAGTTGACAATAACCATACCAAAGAGCGCTAACGCTCTTGCAAAGTCAATACCGATTAGTCTATTCACTCTCTTGCTCCACAGAATTCATTTTTAACTTTTGAGACATTGCTGTATCATAATGGAACTTAATAGATGATACAAGGCTGTCTCATAAAATGGATGCAAGAACAAATAATTCGAGAAAAAAAATTATTCAATCGGGGTTAAAACTGTTTATTCAAAACGAGGACTCAACGCTAGTTGACGTGGCTAAAATGGCTGAAGTTGGTAGAGCAACGGTGTACCGCCAATTTAAGCATAAGGAAGCGCTTCAAGAAGAGATTGCGTTATATTGTTTAGACCGCTTTGATGAAGTAAATATGTCCGTTGAAAATAAAGCTAAAGACTCATTGGATGCTATTAGGCTTGTATTCGAAAATACTTTGCCGTTATACGAGGAATTCGCTTTTTTGCAAAAATTCGAGAAGATGTTTCAGAAAAGTGAAAAGCTTCAAGTTCGTATACAACAGCAAGATAACGAGATACGAGAATTGATAAAACTTGCGAAAGATGAGGGGTTATTAAGTAAGCACTTCTGTGTTGATTGGGGTTTTTATTTTTTTGAAGGTTTATTGTACGCAGGTTACAAGATGAGTCATCTAGATAATTACAGTTCAGGTAAGGCAGCACATTTAGCTTTTTTATCGTTCAAGAGTGGGGTTGCTTCATAACCCCCTGCAAGAATATAGATGTAACATTAATTTACTGAAGACAGTTACTAAGCACATCTTGTGGTTAATTTATTTAAAAGATCAGTTTGCTACCTATCTGTTCTTTTTTTGGGTGGAAATCGACACAACTTAAGCCAGCGATGTCGCAACTTGTCGCTGGGTAAGCCAAAGCTAAGGTCCGCTTTCGTATCTTAACAGGTGGGAGCTATTCAGTTTTATCTTTAAACTCGCACAAGTCTTCAATAATACAGCTGCCACACTTTGGCTTACGCGCCACACAGGTATAACGTCCATGTAAATAAGCCAGTGATGTACATCTACTTTAAATTCTTTAGGGATCACTTTTTCGAGCTTTTGCTCAACCGCAACCACGTCTTTACCCATAGCAAGCTTAGTACGGTTTGATACACGGAAAATATGCGTATCAACTGCAATTGTCGGCCAGCCAAAAGATAATTAAGGTAGATAGCAAAAGGAAAACCTATGGACTGCTTTTAGCCATATGCTGACATTAAGCCTTAGCAAATTCAGGAGCATATTTAGGGCTATATATCTACATTGTTTTGACGGCTAACCTTAGTTTTTTTTGAGGTTTGATTGTTTGCATCAATAGGCATAGTGATACTAAAGCTACGCCTGCCCAACCTATTACTTTAAATTTTTCCCCAATAATGACTATAGCTAAAACAGTTGCAACTAATGGTTCAATTAAGGTGATTAATGTCGCTTTACTTGCATCTATATAATTCAAGCCAAAACCAAATAATAAATATCCTAAAAACATTGGAATTATTGCCATATATAAAGATACGAAAGCATTAGATGAACTTGAAAATAAGTTATCACCCGTAAACCATAATGAAGGAAGTAACAATAGTGCAGCACAACCGAATAGCCCAGACATGGACGATGTTGAGTGAACGCCACTTTCAATTAAACACCTTGCCGCCCATGAATAACCTGCATAAGTTAAACCAGCAATACAACCTAAAATAATCCCCAAACCCTGTTGATTGATACTGTAAGCATTATTATTACTCTGGTCTTTACCTAAAGTTAACAGAGCAATACCTATAGCACCAATGACAAAGCTCAACATCCATTGCAATGAAATGTCCTTTTTGCTAATAAGACGTTCAAGGATTCCAGCAAAAAAAGGTGCAGTGGCTATAGATACTACAGTACCAATGGCAACACCTGATAAGCGCATTGAGGTATAGAATGCTAATGGGTAAATAGCGACAGAAGCGGCACCTAAGAGAAATATTTTAGGCTGTTCGAGCATCAGCTTATAATCTATAAGTAGCTTTTTTCGAGCTGTGATTACAAGTAACACTCCTCCTATCCCCATAGAGAATGCACCAATAGCCAAAGAGCTTACATCTGGGGAGTAGCTTGCAGCAGTACCAGTTGTCCCCCACAAGAAACTAGCAACAATAATCGCCATAACACCTTTAAAACTTCCGTGATGATTTTCCACAATGAGACTTATTTATAATAACTTCAATATAGAAATAGTATGCTAATTATGTAGGGTGTTTTTAACAATTAAGACGCAATAGTTAACAATTCCGACTAAGTTTACTTTTTGAATTTAGTTGGTGATAGACCAAAGTATTGTGAAAACTTTCGGCTAAAGGCTGAGGGTTCTTTATAACCTACTTTTTCACCAATAATTGGTAACGGATAATCTGTATGCGTAAGTAATGCTTGGGCTTTTTCCATTCGAAGTTTTGTTACGTACTTCATCACGGTCATACCTGTTTGTATTTTAAATAGTTTCTTAAACTGTGTTTCACTCAGGAAAGCAGATTCAGCTAAACATTTAATTTGAAGCTGCTCTGCAATATTTTGCTCTATGAAGGATATTGCTGTACCAATGCGACTATCTACCTTTGGTAATAAAGTTTGCTCTGCCAGCAGTAAGCTGAACATTTCGAACATCGCCTGCTCTAATTGAGCATTAACTTTGTTTTCTAGTTGGTTTTCGATAAAAGTTAAGTAACTTCTAAGAGATGAGTTAATTGCAAAAACAATACATTGTGAAGATGAAATATTTAACGGAAGATTTTTCATATCTACGACTACAAACCTAGCTTCAGTGTTTGCAGTGAACAGGTGCTCTTCGTTGGCTTTAACTACAACACATTCACTTGGTGCAACTTTTCCATTGAAATCACCAACACATATATTTATGACACCACGTAAAGGTAGAACCAACTGATTAAATTGATGTGAGTGACGAACTGGCTTTGTGCTATAGGAGCGGATGGATAATAGATTTTTCATAATAATAGAAAACGTATTGCCTTATTTCATTATGATTAGGGTTATATATCTTAGAGTAATGAATTCTAAAGTGAAGTCTTAGTTTCTACTGGTGTTTTTAATTAAAGTTTATATGATCAATGTGGCGGCTTAGTTGACTGTCAAGATGATGATAGCTCTACGTTTAATGGATACTAAAAATATCTCTGAAAACTATTGATGCTAATGTCCGTTATCGTATCAAAGCAGTCTAAACATTACTCAGTCTTATCTTTAAACTCACATAAATCTTCAATTATACAACTGCCGCATTTTGGTTTGCGGGCTGTACAAACATAACGACCATGCAGTATCAGCCAGTGGTGTACATCGACTTTAAATTCTTTAGGGATCACTTTTTCGAGCTTTTGCTCAACCGCTACCACGTCTTTACCCATGGCAAGCTTGGTACGGTTAGATACACGAAAAATATGCGTGTCTACGGCGATTGTGGGCCAGCCGAAGGCTGTATTTAATACTACGTTAGCAGTTTTACGGCCTACGCCGGGTAGGGCTTCTAGGGCTTCACGATTTTCTGGCACTTCACCGTTATGCTGATCTACCAATATTTGGCACATTTTATATACATTGGCTGCTTTGGAATTAAACAACCCAATGGTTTTTATGTAATCACGCAGCGTGTCGTGGCCAATATCTAAAATGGCTTGTGGTGTATTAGCAACCGGAAATAATTTACGAGTGGCTTTATTTACCCCTACATCGGTGGCTTGTGCTGAGAGTGTTACGGCAACTAGCAACTCAAACGGGCTTGAATATTCAAGCTCCGTTTCAGGATGTGGGTTGTCATCGCGCAAGCGCGTGAGTATTTGGTAACGTTTTTCTTTATTCATGTAACTTAAAACGCATTAGCTTTATTCAGTTAATGCGTTTTCCCCTTAAGTTAAGCTAGTAACACGTGCACGTGGGCCTTTTTCAGCTTCTGGCGGCGTTACTTGTTTTGATTTTATTTGTGCATCAATGACGTTTTTAGCGGCGATCAGCAGCCCAAGCCCTAAGAATGCGCCTGGTGGTAAAATGGCCAGTAAAAACTGGCTATCAAAGCTAAATACTTCGATGCGTAAAGCTGAAGCCCAAGGACCGAGTAATAAATCGGCGCCATCGAATAAGGTGCCTTGGCCAATCAGCTCTCGCATAGCGCCAAGTACAACTAGTACCAGCATAAAGCCTAAGCCCATCATCAAGCCATCAAAGGCAGATAAATGCACTGGATTTTTAGAGGCAAATGCTTCAGCACGACCAATAATGGCGCAGTTAGTCACAATCAACGGAATGAAAATCCCCAGAGATTGATAAAGGCCAAAAGTGTAGGCGTTCATTAACAGCTGCACGATCGTCACAAAACCGGCAATGATCATTACAAAAACCGGTATTCTGATATCTTTAGGCACCCAATTGCGCACAAATGATACGGTAATATTAGAGCCCACTAAAACTAACAAGGTTGCTAAGCCTAAACCTAGCGCATTAGTAATCGTGGAGGTAACAGCAAGTAAAGGACATAAACCTAATAACTGTACTAAGGCGGGGTTATTTCCCCATAAGCCTTCTTTGTAAAGGGTTTTTAATTCACTCATGGTGTTACCTCAGGGCAAGCATTCGCTGCTGCAAAAAGATCATCAAAGTTATTTTGTGCATACACTACCGCATTTTTAACTGAGCCAACAACGGCGCGAGGCGTAATGGTTGCGCCAGTAAACTGATCAAACTGACCGCCATCTTTTTTAACGGCCCAACGCGTGTCACTTTCGCTTTGTACTGTTTTTGAATTAAATGAGGTGATCCAGTCTGACTTTTTAATTTCGACTTTATCGCCCAAACCAGGGGTTTCTTCATGCTTAGTAACCCTTACACCAGCAACGCTGCCATCGCGATATACCGCGCTAAGTAAGTTTATATCGCCACTGTAGCCGCTAGGAGTGACATGACGAATGACTAATGCAACGGGTTCGTCATCTTTACGTGCACGGTAAATTACTTGGTTGTCGTATGGCCCCAGTAGTGGATCAGATATAATCACACAATCTTGAGAAAGTTCATTAGTGTACTTGCTGTGCGGTAATACTTCTTGTAACTGATTAGTTAATTGCAGTTGCTCTTGCTCTGCAATCTTATCGGCCGTTAACGAGTTTATGGTGGCCACTAACCCTGTTGTAAGGAGTGCGAAGCCGCATAATATTGCGCCATTTTTTACCATTGAAGAAATAATCATTTTACTGCTCCATGGCCATAGGTTCTTGGTTGTGTGTAGTAATCAATAAGCGGAACTGCAATATTGATCAGTAATATGGCAAATGCAACCGCATCCGGAAAGCCACCAAATGTACGAATTAAATACACAATTAAACCAATCGCGGCACCATAAATAAGGCGGCCTCGATTAGTGGTTGCAGCTGATACAGGATCGGTGGCAATAAAAAAGGCTCCGAGCATAGTCGCACCACTAAATAAGTGAAACACCAGACCCGGCTCAGTGCCTGGCGAGGCAATATAACCAATTGCAGCGCATAGGCTTAAACTGGCAATAAAACTCACTGGTATATGCCAGTTAATCACTTTTGTTTTTAATAAATAAAGGCCACCGAGTAAGAAGGCTAAATTAACCCAACCCCAACCTAGGCCAACCCATTCATTAAATACCGGTTTTTGCATACTTTCAGTGACGGTAAGGCTATGAGCAATATCTGTTTTTAACGTATCAAGAGGGGTGGCCATCGTGCTGCCATCAATACCCACTCTGAGCTGATCTAAGCTATATCCAAGAGTTGTAAAGTCACTAAATATTAGACTAAGCTGCTGGCTAAAAGTAATGCCCGTATTGAGTAACTCTGAAACTGGTAACCAGGCCGTCATTTGCACAGGGAACGACACTAATAAAAGTACATAAGCTGCCATTGCTGGGTTGAATAAATTAAAGCCTAAACCACCATAAAGTTGCTTAACAATAACAATGGCAAACAAACACCCTATAACAATAACCCACCACGGCGCTAAAGGTGGAATACTAATCGCTAATAGCACGCCGGTTAGCCATGCGCTGCCATCGCTTAATGATGGCCAAATAGGGCGCTTACGCATTAGCATAATGGCTGCTTCAAATGCGCTTACACACACTAACGCTAATAATAATTGGATAAGTACACCGGTACCAAAAAATACAACTTGTGCAATAACACCAGGAATACAGGCCGCAATCACAGTTAGCATTAACCGTGTCACAGACTTGTGACTATGATTGTGGGGTGAACTGGCCATGGTTAGTTTCATGACTGATCGTTTCCTTCTTTTTGTTGCTTTTTAGCTTTAGCACGGGCAATGGCGGCGCCTACGGCGGCTTTCTTTTTTTCTTGAGCTGTTTGCTGTGAATTTTCTGAAGATTCATCGTTGCCTTGTGGCTCAGCATTTTCATTCTGTTGTGCTAATGCATTAGCTTGCGCTGATTTCTTAGCTTTAGCACGAGCAATGGCAGCAGCTACCGCAGCTTTTTTATCATCGGCAGCGACTGGTGATTCACTTATTGCGTCATCATTTGGCGCTTGCTCATTAGCGTGCGCTGCTTTTTTGGCTTTAGCACGGGCAATGGCGGCAGCGACGGCAGCTTTTTTATCATCGGCAGCGACAGGTGATTCACTTACTGCGTCATCACTTACTGCTTGCTCATTTGCTTGTGCTGCTTTTTTGGCTTTAGCACGGGCAATAGCGGCAGCGACGGCAGCTTTTTTATCATTGGCAGCAACTGGAGATTCACTTGCTGTGTCATCAGTTGCTGTCTGCTCATTTGCTTGTGCTGCCTTTTTAGCTTTTGCGCGGGCGATAGCAGCGGCTACCGCGGCTTTTTTATCATCAGCAGCAACTGGAGATTCACTTGCAGTGTCATCGCTTGCTGCTTGCTCATTAGCTTGTGCTGCTTTTTTAGCTTTAGCGCGGGCAATAGCGGCAGCAACGGCTGATTTTTTATCATCTACAGGCTCGTCATCATCATTGTTTTGTGCCTTTTGCTCTTTATATAGGCGAGCTTGCTCTTTACGGGCTGCACGCTCTTTTGCAACTTCACTGTTATCTGGCTCGAGTTCGCCACCTTGCTTTTTAGCTTTAGCACGCGCAATTGCCGCTGCTACAGCTGATTTATTGTCACCATCGCTGGTTTTATCTTTAACGCGAGCAAGGGCATCGGCTACTTTTTGCTGCTCTTCGGTCGATTTAGGGGCAGGTTTACGTTTGTGGCGATTTTTTCGCTCAGCTTGTTCTTGCTCTAAACGCGCTTTACGTGCATCAAAGCGCTCTTTAGCGCGATCTGATTTTATCTTCTCGGCAATTTGCTCTTTAATTTCAACTTTTGCAACGCGGTAATACTGAACAAGTGGTATTTCACTAGGGCATACATAGGCACAGGCACCACATTCAATACAGTCAAATAAGTTATGCTCTTGGAGTTTGTCGTATTCTTTTGATTTAGCAAACCATTGTAATTGTTGTGGCAATAACGAGGCAGGGCAGGCATCGGCACAGGCACTGCAGCGAATACAGGCTTTTTCTGGGCCAGGCTCTGCTAATTCTTTATGATCTGGGGCAAGTATGCAGTTTGTTGTTTTAACAACGCCAATACGAACTGTGGGTAAGGTAAAGCCCATCATAGGGCCGCCCATGACCACGCGTTGTTGTGGCACCGGTGAAAAACCTTGGCAATCAAGTAAGTGCTTAATTTCAGTACCTAATAACGCCCATACATTGCCTGGATTATGTATAGTATTGCCGGTAACGGTAACGACACGTTCAATTAACGGTTTACCTTCGTATACAGCTTGCTGAATCGCAAATAAAGTGCCGGTGTTATGTACTAAAATGCCGATATCAGCAGGGATACCGCCGTTTGGTACTTCACGGTTAGTGAGCAGTTTTATTAGCTGTTTTTCACCGCCAGAAGGGTAAACAGTAGGCACGGTTTGTATTAAGATATGCTCGTTATGCTTCGCCGCTTCTGTCATGGCTGTGATAGCCTCGGGCTTATTGTCTTCAATGCCAATAATACACAGCGTCGGATTGAGTAAATGCTGCATTAGCTCAATACCTTTGACTATTTCAGCGGCGTGCTCACGCATTAAGGTATCGTCAGCCGTGATGTAAGGTTCACACTCAACCGCATTAACAATCAAAAATTCAATAGGTTGTTTAATATCAGCTTTTACATAGGTTGGGAAGCCTGCGCCGCCCATGCCAGAGATCCCCGCATTATGAATAACATCAACCAGTTCATCGTGTGATGCAGTGGCTGGGTTTGCTAAAGGCGATAATTCACACCAGGTATCGTTGCCATCGGGTTCAATAATAATGCTCAATTCAGGTAATGCCGAAGGATGCGCTGATGGCATAGGCGTAATATCAATAATAGTACCTGATGTAGGTGCATGTATTGGCACCGACCAATTAGCTGATGGCTTTGTTAACGCTTGGCCTTTTAACACGTGCTGGTTTTTTTCAACTATTAATTTACCACTAGCGCCAATGTGCTGCTTTAAAGGCAGAACAAGTTTTTCAGGCAAAGGGAGTCTGGCTATAGGCGCACTATTAGATAATGATTTCTGCTGAGGAGGATGTACGCCGCCAGGAAATGCCCAAACGGTGCCTTTTTTTATTTGTTCAAGTAACTTTTCCACTCAAACCTCTAATCTATTTGGGTAACAGGAATAGCGTCTAATTGCCATTTCCAGGTTTGTTTTGTTGGTGCAACAGGTAGCATGTCAATACAATCGACCGGACAAGGTTCAACGCACAAATCGCAGCCAGTGCATTCGTCAATTAGAACGGTATGCATTTGACGTGTTGCACCCACAATGGCATCAACAGGGCAGGCTTGAATACATTTAGTACAGCCAATACATTCATCTTCGCGGATATACGCCACTGTTTTAACCGGATCTGCTTGTTCGCCGCCAGCGAGGGGTTTAGCCTCAACCCCCATTAAATCAGCTAGCTTTTTAACGGTCGCTTCACCACCTGGAGGGCATTTATTTATTTCATCGCCATTGGCAATGGCTTCTGCATAAGGACGACAGCCCGGGTAACCACATTGGCCGCATTGTGTTTGCGGTAAAATGGTGTCGATTTGTTCTACAACAGGATTACCTTCAACTCGAAAGCGTACTGCTGCAAACCCTAAAATTAATCCGAAAATTAACGCCAGCAAACCCAGCGCTATTAAAGCGTACAACAAGGTCATATTAAAACTTCACTAATCCAGTAAAACCCATGAAGGCCATTGACATTAAACCTGCCGTTATCATTGCGATTGAGGCACCTTTAAATGGGGTTGGTACGTCTGCTGCGGCTAAACGTTCGCGCAATGCAGCAAATAAAACCAATACTAATGAAAAACCCACCGCAGCACCAAAGCCATAAACGGCCGATTGTAAAAACGTGTGATCTTCTTTGATATTTAATAAAGCAACACCCAATACCGCACAGTTAGTGGTTATTAAAGGTAAAAATATTCCCAGTAACCGGTAAAGCGTTGGACTGGTTTTTCTGACAACCATTTCAGTAAATTGTACAACAACAGCTATCACTAAAATAAAGCTCATTGTTTTCAGATAGGTAATATCCAATGGTAATAAAATATACTCATTTACTAAATAGCTTGTCACAGAGGCAAGCGTTAGCACAAAGGTAGTTGCCAAAGACATACCTATGGCTGTGTCAAGTTTCCCAGACACACCCATAAACGGGCAAAGGCCTAAAAATTGTACTAATACAAAGTTGTTGACTAACACTGTTCCAATTAATAACAAGACGTATTCTGTCATGTGTGCCTCACGCTAATAAAATCCCGTGTATTATCCTTTTTTCTACTGTGATTAACAACACGTTGAGTGATTATCAGTTAAATAAACAACGTTAAATAATGGGCTAATTGTAAAGGGTTAAAATCAAGGGACATTGCAATTAAAAAACTGTCAGCATTTTAACGGCTGAAAATTCATAAAAGCACACTTTAGAACGTAAAAAAGAGCATACATGCTCTTTTTTACGTTAATTGGAGTAGAGGCGTTAGATGTCTTTGGGCTTTTCAATGTAGTAACCTTGAACACCATCTAGGCATAGCGTTTCTACAATGTGTTTTTCTTCTTGGCTTTCAACGCCCTCTGCAAAAACACTGACGCCAATTCGATGAGCAAGGTCGACCATTAAACGCATAAAGTACTGATTATTTTTATCATCCTCTAAGCCTCGGGTATAACTTGCATCCATTTTAATAAAGTCTGGTTTTAAATCTCTGAAAAACTTAAATGATGTGAGTCCTACACCAAAGCGTTCAACAGTAATTCTGGCTCCAACGCGATGCACCATATCAATAAAACGTTTGCTTGCTTTAATGTTTTGTTGCAGACCAAATTCACTCACCTCAAAAATTAACTTAGAAGCAATATGGGTATCTTTAAGCAAACGACGCTCTAACCAAATCATAAATTGGTCACTGTGCGCGCTTGAAGGGGTAATATTTAAGCCAAAGTATTTTTCAGATAAATTACTCGATTTTATTCTTTCTAATGACGATTCTATAATTAACTTATCAATTTCTATTGCCATATCGAGCTTTTCAGCCATTGCTAAAAATGAAGCGGTAGGCAAAGCTTGATTTTCTTCTGTTTTGAAGCGGGCTTGAATTTCAGCATAGGCTTTAATGCTTTTACCTAATGGCATAATATTTTGGATCACTAAATGGACGCTTTTAGACTCGATCACTTCGTTAATCACTTTACGCCAGTTTTGGTTACCAAACCCTGCGCTCACATTATTAACAAGATCAGTATCGCGCTGTACATGCCACGCATTAGCTTGCTTAGATTGCGCCATACTCATTGCGTTATCAACGATAGAGAGCAACTCACCTAAAGGTTTGGCTTTTTCGTACCCCACAATACCTGTGTTTGCAACCGAGCTAAGCTCTTGGTTTTGCATATATTGAGTAAAGCGAGATTGTAAGTTTTCACCAAATTTTTCAGCTTCTTTTAACGGGGTATTCGGCAATATAATTATAAAGTCAGAGCTGTTTACTCTAAAAACTTGACTGCCGGAATAGGTACCACTGATATTTACTATGATATCTGCAACCGACTTAATGTACTCATCACCTTTTTGATAGCCTCGACTTTGATTAATTGACTGTAACTCACTACAGCGGACAAGTGCTAAAGAGCCAAATGTACTTATTTCGGTGTTTTCTATATTTTTTTCGTAGTAATCAACAAACATATTGCGATTACCTAATTCAGTAACGCCGTCTTTGTAGGCTTCACGTTTAATATCGTGGGCTGCATTTTTTATATTGTCGTTTTTGCTTTTTAAAAAGTGCGATAAACGATTAAAGCTAGGAATTAAACTTTTCCCCAACTTAGCTAACTCAGGTGAATCAATTTTAGTTGCAAAATCATCACCTAGTTGGTTTTGATTGATATATACATCAATAACATCAGCAACGTCCGTACATATATTGTCGTTAATGTGCTTAACAATGGTTTTCATCAATATAATAGGTATTAGGGCGAGTAGGGTGCTAACAATTAAAATAACAAAAAACGCGGTTTGAAACTGCTCACCCAAGTGAGTAATGTTTAATTTAAATTCAATTTTTATATCGGCGTTATTATTTGTGGCGTACTGAGGACGTACTGAGTTGCTACTAGATTGAATAAGCTCAGCAATAAAAGGTAATTGCACTGCATTGTTAACCGAAAATACTTCAACGCCTTGATAGTCACGTAAAACAAAATTTGAAAAGGTTTCACTAGTTGCAAGCGTGTTTTTAAGATTTTCTGCTGATATATCTGTCGCAGAGAGATTTTTAATGTATTGCTCAACGGTCGCTTGTGCATTTTTTTGAGCGTTGCCGATGGCATTATCAAAATTTTGGCTAATAAAATAACTACCAGTGGAAACAAGTACCAGCCAAGCTAACAGTTGTATAAGAATAAGTTTTTTGAAAGCTGCCATTATTTAATCTTTTTATGTCAAATGGGGGAGGACACAACCTCATGATTATTAAACTAATTATAGCTCGATATCAATAGTTATCAAATGGTTAGTTTTTTAAGCAAAAAAGTTTTTATTTTAAAAGAAGAATGGTAGAGCAAATTGAAGGGTATGTCTATGTGATTGTAGTAAATTGGCTCCCCCTCCCCGACTCGAACGGGGGACCTGCGGATTAACAGTCCGTCGCTCTAACCAACTGAGCTAAGGGGGAACTAAAATATACTTTTTATGACTTGGCTCCCCCTCCCCGACTCGAACGGGGGACCTGCGGATTAACAGTCCGTCGCTCTAACCAACTGAGCTAAGGGGGAACTACATCATAAACATAAACTTGGCTCCCCCTCCCCGACTCGAACGGGGGACCTGCGGATTAACAGTCCGTCGCTCTAACCAACTGAGCTAAGGGGGAATCGTTTATGGCTGAAAAACTTGGCTCCCCCTCCCCGACTCGAACGGGGGACCTGCGGATTAACAGTCCGTCGCTCTAACCAACTGAGCTAAGGGGGAAGCGTCTTGCCTTTCAACGGGGCGAAATATTAATGACCGCATAGCAAAGTGTCAACATATAAAAGATCATAAATTCAAAAAAGAGGTCTATTCGTTGTTTTTATGTGCAATCTGCGCGTTTTGTAACACTATTTAAGTAAAGCGCAGTGATATTGTTTTATAAAAACAGGGTAATATTTGCATGAAGTTTGTAATTTGAGCTAATAAAGTGATGAGTAAAATTTAAGAAAACGGCTTTTAATAGCAAAAACGCGTTCTATTTCCTGTATTTTTATAAAGCGATAATTAACTTATTTAAAATAAATGGCTCCTTTTTATTTTGGTACGTTAAAACGGTTGAACTAAATGCCTATTAGTTACGTAAACTAAAACTAGTGCTAAAACATAATATAAATTTTGACCGCACCAATAACGTTTTGTACAAAAATAAAACAATCAATGAGTTAGCTACCTGTTTGAGTGTGCTACTCACTGTTATTAGTCTAAGAAAAAATCACCTTCATACACATAACAGGGGCATACAATGCTGTTTGCATATTGGTAACGGAAAAAACCAAATGATCAGACAATCTAGCACCCGGTTGTAGCCCTTTATAAACGTGGGGTTGATTGAGTTATCCACGGTTTCTGTGGATAACTCTGTTTATGAAACTTTAAGAACATCAGCACCCCCAGCATTGTAGGGCGCTACAACGATTTCAAGTATTTAAAAGCTTTTTTTTTATACATTTAAAAACAACAGCTTACGATTCAGCTAAGTTACTCACTTAATCGATAAATAAAACTTTTCGTGACGAGAAAACACAGTCTCTGACTGTGTGATAAATCAACAAAACCTAAAAAATAAATGTTGCAAAAGTTACATAAATGTATTTTATTTGGTTTTTAGTGTGTTAGCGCAAAATTTGTTTACAAAGGCATAAAAATAACAGTTTGTAGATTAAACGTTTAATTAATTGTTTAGATTTAATAAAGCATGGCTTGAACAGCTCGGATGCTTTAAAATATGCCGTTCAGTAAAAGAGGCTTATTTATTTTATGCGCGCACATTCTCAATCACATACTCGCCCTGATTTACTCACCGCCCCAATCTTGCCTACACTAAAGAAAATGACCATTCCGATGATCTTTGGGATGATCACCCTAATGATGTTCAACATAGTTGATACTTTTTTCATTAGCTTATTGGGTACAGAGCCGCTTGCTGCAGTGAGCTTTACATTTCCCGTCACTTTTACTGTTATTAGTTTAGCGATTGGTTTAGGCATAGGTACCTCAGCGGTAATAGCAAAAGCATTAGGCAGTAACAATATTGAAGAAGCGCGTTTTGATGCCAGTATATCGTTGTTGATTGCGGTGGTATTAGTGTTGGTTTTATCTACGTGTGGCTATTTATTAATTGATCCTATTTTTACTTTACTCGGAGCTGGGGAGCAAGTATTACCGCTCATTCATGAATATATCAGTATTTGGTTTTTAGGCAGTGTATTTTTAATTACCCCGATGATTGGTAATTCTGTACTGCGTGCCAGTGGCGATACTAAAACACCGAGTATTATTATGGGTGGAGCGGGGCTTATCAATGCGGTACTCGATCCTGTACTTATTTTTGGTTTTGGCCCCATTCCTGCGTTTGGCATTAAAGGAGCCGCCATCGCCAGTGTTATAGCATGGGCAGTTGCTGTGGCAATTATTTTATACTTATTAATTGCTAAAAAGCGCTTATTGAGTTTAAAGGCAGGGTCGCAAACGGTTATTGGAGCAATTCGTAAAATATTAAAAATAGGCTTACCCGCAGCAGGTGCTAACATGCTAACACCGGTTGCTATGGCAGTAATGACGGCATTGGTTGCACATCATGGTCCAGAGGCTGTGGCTGCTTTTGGAGTAGGGAGTCGAATAGAATCAATAGCGAGTTTGGTGGTATTAGCATTATCGATGACTTTGCCACCTTTTATTAGTCAAAACTTTGGAGCCAGTCATTTTTCTCGCGTAAAGGATGCCTACCTAGGAACCTTAAAATTTGTGATGTTATGGCAGTTTGTTATTTATATTTTATTAATTATGTTCTCAGGCGTCATCAGTGAAATATTTGGTAAGGAGCAAGCCGTTGTTGATGTCATAAAACTGTTTATTTATACCATCCCATTAAGTTATGGCTTGCAAGGAGTGATCATTTTATCCAACTCCTCGTTTAACGCTTTACACAAACCCATGAACGCCTTAGTTTTGAGCGTCATTCGGTTATTTATTTTTTATGTTCCCTTTGCGTATATCGGGAATGAACTGGCAGGTTTAATCGGCTTGTTTATTGGCGCGGCCATTGGTAATTTATTCACAGCCCTTGTAGCCTATAAGTGGTTTATGAAAGAAATTGAAGCGTTAAGCAGTCAAGCATTACAGGAGTGTAGTCATTGAGCGATCATTTTCAGTTAGAATCAAAATTTAAACCCGCTGGGGATCAGCCTACCGCTATCGCTCAGTTGTGCGAAGGTTTAGAAGCAGGGCTTGCTCATCAAACCTTATTGGGCGCAACAGGGACGGGAAAAACCTTCACGATGGCTAACATCATTAGTGATTTAAATCGCCCCACTATTATTATGGCGCACAATAAAACCTTAGCGGCGCAATTATACGGCGAGATGAAAGAATTTTTCCCGCATAATGCAGTTGAGTACTTTGTATCTTACTACGATTACTACCAACCAGAAGCCTACGTGGTAGCCAGCGACACCTTTATTGAAAAAGATGCATCCATCAATGAACACATTGAGCAAATGCGGCTCAGCGCCACTAAAGCGCTATTAGAGCGTCGCGATACCATAATCGTTGCGTCGGTATCGGCGATTTATGGTCTGGGCGATCCTGATTCATACATGAAAATGATGCTGCTTTTAAAAGTGGGCGAAAAAGTCGACCAGCGCGATATGCTGCGCCGCCTTGCAGAGCTGCAATACACCCGTAACGATATTGATTTTAGTCGTGGTACATATCGTGTTCGCGGCGAAGTGGTGGATATATTTCCCGCTGAATCAGATACCTATGCAGTACGTGTAGAAATGTTTGATGATGAAGTTGAACGCCTAAGTATTTTTGATCCCCTCACTGGTGCTGTTGAAAAACACATAGTGCGCGCTACTATTTACCCTAAAACTCACTATGTAACGCCACGAGAAAAAATACTCGAAGCCATCGAAAAAATAAAAGTTGAGCTTAAAGAGCGCAGGGCACAATTACTCAGCGCTAATAAATTAGTTGAAGAGCAACGTATTGCGCAGCGTACACAATACGACATAGAAATGATGACCGAACTTGGTTATTGCTCAGGCATTGAAAACTACAGTCGTTACTTATCGGGGCGCACACCTGGCGATCCACCGCCGACATTACTTGATTATTTACCCGACGATGCATTAATGATTATTGATGAATCGCACGTAACTGTCTCGCAAATTGGCGCTATGTATAAAGGCGATAGAAGTCGTAAAGAAAACCTCGTTGAATACGGTTTTAGAATGCCCTCGGCCATGGATAACCGTCCACTGCGTTTTGAAGAATTTGAAGCCATTGCACCGCAAACTATTTATGTGTCGGCCACACCGGGTGATTTTGAATTAGAGCGCAGCAATGGCGAGGTTGCTGAACAAGTTATTCGTCCAACCGGCTTACTTGATCCATTAATAGAAGTGCGTCCGGTTGGCGATCAGGTTGATGACTTACTCTCAGAAATTTATAAAAGTGTTGAAAAAGGCGAGCGCGTGTTAGTAACAACACTGACCAAACGCATGGCTGAGGATTTAACTGATTATTTAAGCGAACATAATGTAAAAGTACGCTATTTACACTCTGACATAGACACCGTAGAGCGGGTCGAAATTATTCGTGATTTACGTGCCGGTGTGTTTGATGTGTTAGTAGGCATTAACTTACTACGTGAAGGTTTAGATATGCCAGAAGTGGCATTAGTAGCTATTTTAGATGCCGATAAAGAAGGCTTTTTACGCTCAGCTCGCTCGCTTATTCAAACCATAGGCCGTGCTGCGCGCCACCTTGATGGTCGTGCTATTTTATACGGTGATAGAATCACTAAGTCGATGGCCAAAGCCATTGATGAAACCCAGCGCCGCCGCGATATACAGCATGCTTATAATGTTAAGCACGGTATTGAGCCTAAAGCACTGATCAAAAAGATACTCGATGTAATGGATGTAGGTGAAGATGCTTCACCGCAAGATAACTTACAGCTTATTCGTAAAGAGTCTAAAAAAATTCTTAGTGCGAAAGAAATTGCCACGCAAATTAAGCAGCTTGAAACCAAAATGCATGCCTACGCCAGTGATTTAGAATTTGAAAAAGCCGCCTCTGTACGCGACGAAATACATGAACTACAACAACAGTTGATTAATTAAATGACAATCGATTTTACTCCTCTTATTAATGCATTAGCAGACACGCCTTTTGCAGATAACGAATTATGCCGCGTATTTCATGGTCGCGGCCACAGCGTAGAAGCGCTAAGCCATATTAACTTAGACTTTTATCCACCGAGTTTGTTTTTGGTGTCATACAGTGAAATTGATGAGATAACACTCACTACGCTCACCGATATGTTATGGCAGTGGGCACAACAACATCATCCAGAGCTAATTACTGCATTGGTGTATCAGCAGCGAGCGGGGCTGCAAAGCCATAACACCCTTGTTCACGGGCAATTGCCCGCGCGCCATAGCGTAGCCGAAAATGGTGTGCGTTTTTTGGTTGATTTAATGAGTAAGCAAAACACCGGTATTTTTCCAGATATGCGAAAAGGCCGTGAGTTTGTCATGGACAATAGTAAACATGCCAAAGTACTTAACCTGTTTTCTTATACTTGTGGTTTTTCGGTAGCGGCTATGCACGGCGGTGCTGATCATGTGATGAACATGGATATGAGCAAAGGCGTGTTAAAAGTCGGTAAGCAAAACCATCAACTAAACAATGTTGATAGGGGCGTCAGTTTTTTACCGCATGATATTTTAAAGTCGTTTGGTAAGCTAAAAAAAGCCGCACCGTTTGATTTAATTATTGTTGATCCACCCAGCTTTCAAAAAGGCAGTTTCATATTAACAAAAGACTACCAAAAAGTGCTGCGCAGACTTCCTGAGCTTTTAAACGATACTACACAGCTGTTGTTATGCGCTAATAGCCCAGAGCTTTCAGAAAACGACTTTAAAGCACTTATTCAAGAACATACTCAAGGTGCTATTGAGTTTGTTAAACGCCTAGAACCGACTGATCGCTTTATTGAAATTGATAGCGATAAAAGCTTAAAAGCATTGGTGTACAAAACAAAAACATAGTGAGTTAAATGAAACTGAGTAAACGTTTAAACGCCATCAATTCATTAATTACAGAGCCTTACGATATTGTTTGGGATTGTTGCTGCGATCATGGCTTTTTAGGGATGGCGTTACTTGAGCGCGGTATAGCAAAACATATAAATTTTGTGGATATTATTCCAACGTTAATGGAAGCGCTCGAACAGTCGCTGCAACAATTTGAGCAAGGTAAATCTTTACCTTCATGGCAAGTGCGCTGCGAAGATGTTGCGCAAATTAAATTGCCAACAGCTGCAAAGCAAGTGGTGGTTATTGCTGGTGTGGGGGGCGATTTATGTTTAAAGCTTATTGAACAAATTATTGCCAACAACCCGCAAAGCTTGCACCAACTCAGTTTTATTATTTGCCCCATTCAGCATCTTTACAAAGTGCGCGAAGGTTTAAAAGCCTGTAATTTAAAGCTCGAAAACGAGCAAATTATTGTTGAAAACAAACGTTTTTACGAAGTATTACACGTTAGTGTAAATGCCAGCCAAACACTCACTCAAACCGGTGCTCAAATGTGGGATAAACACAATCCACAACATCATCAATATCAGCAGCAATTGCTTAACCATTATACTCGAATGCTCAATAAAGATAGACTTTACTATCAAAAAGTTATAACAGAGTATCAACGAGTATTTGAATGCTAAATACTCCTGTCAGTGTGATCGGTTTTTGTGATTAACTACGTAAAGTGCTTCATAGTTAATATCTTGCCATCAGGCGGATTTATTTGGTTTAAATATGTCAGATAAAAATATAAAAATTGAGCCATTATTAGGCGATGGGCAAAAGTGGCAACACAGTTACGAGCAACCGATTTCGTATGCACCGTTAGTGCAATTGGCCAATAATAATTGGATTGTTCCCCAGCATTTTTTACGTTACAAACATACGCTAGCCAGCGTTAATGAAGTGCTTAACGACATTAGTTTTTCTACTCACTTTAGTGTGTTAGCTGCAGAAAAAAACAGTGATATTTATCTGCAAGTGGCGGTACTTAGTCCAGATAATTACCGTGCTGAGAACAAAGCAAAAAAGTTACTGTTTGGTCGTCGCTGGCCAGTAGAGCAAAATTTGCCAACCTCAGAGCTTATTCAAACAGCATTTTTAGCATTGAAAGTGGCACGCGAGCATGAAGTAAGAGAGCTTTTTCAGCTGCAGCATCAAGGCGCAACCAGCACGCCATTTAATAATCATCATGACTTACCCGTTATGGCGCAAAACCCTGAGCTTGTTAAAAGCACATCGTTTAAAAATATTCCATTGAACGACCTGATAGAGCGCCTGGTGTTTGCGGATAATAAAATTGCGCTAATTAACTGCCAAGCCATAATCACCGGCGAGCAGGTGTATACGGTTAAACTTCATTGCGATAGTTGTCAGCTAAGCGAATTTAATAATAAAACCTTGTCATTTTTAGCACCTGATGCAACAACCAACAGCTTTTTACATAGCTTTATTGCCGCACTGGTTGCTGTAAGTAACGAGTATGTGAGTGAGCATTTTAAATACCAAGGCTTTGCGCGCTTTAGTAAACATGTACACGCAGAGCAGGTAGGGGAGCTAAGCATTGCCATGCGTTCACCAAGTTCAGTTAGTTTATGTTCTATGGGTAAGCAAGAGGCGAATCAGTTAAACTTTGAAATAGACAGCGGCAGGGCACCCCAAGGGTGTGGACAAGCCATTGGCGGGTTTTTAGCTGCCCATGGTATAGAGCAGCCAGAAAATGCACATTTATACCCTAATTATTTATAACTAAGGGACGGCTATAGTTTGTTTATTTCTTGTTTTACGCTATAGCTTGAGTCGGTAACAATGGCTTCAAGTGTTTGTACTCGCTGTTTGAGTTCAGTCACTTGCGCGGTTACTTCTGCTAGTTGCTTATGAGCATCTTGATTGTTGTCTTGAACTTTATGTTTAAATTCAAGGTGCTTTTTATACATATCGTAAATAACCCCCGAACCTACAGAAATAAGTACAATGAGAACTATCATTGTTGTGCCAGACATAATTACTTCCTTTAATTTTATTTTAAGTTTAAATTATAACCATAATTAAGCGCCGATAAAGCTAATTAATTGTAACTTTATTTGTATTTATAAAGTCATTGTTATTATTTGTGCCGCCACCATATAGTAACCATGTAGTTTTTTTAATCGATACAAGGAATAGGTATGTTAAATAATAAAATTCCACCGGTTGTCGTTGTGGTATTTTTCGCTGCTGTTATGGCACTGATTGCGCATTACACAGTAATAGACTTTACCGCCTTCATAACTTACCTAGCATTAGGATTAGTCGCTATAGGTTGTTTCTTTTGTATTGCTGGGGTCGTCAGTTTTCGTTTAGCCAAAACCACGGTACTACCAAATAAACCTGAGCAAGCAACAAGCTTAGTTACCTCAGGGGTATATAAACTCTCACGTAACCCTATGTATTTAGGCTTTGCTTTTATACTGGCGGGGTGGGGCGTGTGGCTAAGCTCTATTTGGGCTTTTTTAGGTATTGTGGGCTACGTTGGTTATTTAACGCTGTTTCAAATCATTCCCGAAGAGCGGGCGTTACATCAGTTATTTGGTGAGCAATTTGAGGATTACAAATCGCGGGTAAAACGCTGGCTTTAATGTTTTTTCATACTAAAAAAGGCTACCCTTGGTAGCCTTATAGTGTGCTTATTTTAAACTTTACTCGTATTCAAGCGGGTCGGTTACGTTGTTCAGCTCAAAGGCTTCTAAACGTTCTTGGCAAGCGCCACATTTGCCACAGGCCTTATCGCGACCGTTATAACAGGTCCATGTTTGGCTGTAGTCTAATCCCATTTTAATACCATCGGTTAAAATATCGATTTTAGTATTATTTAAATACGGGCTAAAAATTTCTACCGCATCGTAATTAGCAATACGACACACATCATCCATCTTTTTAACAAACTCAGGGCGGCAATCTGGGTAAATAGCATGATCGCCCGAATGCGCACCGTAATATACTTTGCTTGCTTTAAGCGACACCGCATAACCTACCGCTAAAGAAAGTAAAATCATGTTGCGATTAGGCACAATGGTGCTTTTCATGCTTTCTTCTTCGTAATGGCCTTCTGGCACATCAATATCGTCTGTTAACGACGAACCACCAATAAGCTGATTAATTGCCGATATATCAACAATCTTGTGCGGTACATTTAGCTTTTCACATACGCTGGCGGCGACTTTAAGTTCTTTAACATGACGCTGACCATAATCAAACGAGAGGGCATAAACATCATGGCCTTGCTGCAGGGCTTTATTTAATACAGTAAATGAGTCCATACCGCCGGAATAAATAACAACTACTTTTTGCGTCATACGTGGTTTGCTCTTTAGTTTTGATAGAGGTTTATATCAGGGCGCGATATACTACACGGCCAAGGCATAAATGACAATTTTTGCACCGTGCTTTGTGATTTCTAATAGTAACAATTTTGCCGTCAGGTTGTAAGTGAGATTTCTTTTGTACAAAATTAATGAAGTGTTTGAAACCATTCAAGGTGAAGCGAGTTTTACTGGTACGCCGTCTATTTTTTTACGCCTGCAAGGTTGCCCTGTGGGATGTTCATGGTGCGACACAAAGCAAACCTGGGATGTTGATAACGTATATAAAGTATCACTTGATGACACGGTAGAAAAAAAAGCCGACTCAGATCATTGGGCCGAGGCCAGTGCAGCGCAGGTACTTGAGTTATTTAAATCCCGTGGCTATACCGCCAAGCATGTTGTTATAACCGGTGGCGAACCTTGCATGTATGATTTGAACCCAGTATGTAATTTACTGCATGATCATGGCTTTAGCACACAAATAGAAACCAGTGGCACCTTCGAAATACTCGCCCCTGCACAAACGTGGGTCACGGTATCGCCAAAAATTAATATGCGCGGTGGTTACAAAGTATTGAGCAGTGCTATGCAACGCGCCGATGAAATTAAACACCCGGTTGCTATGCAAAAACACGTAGAAGAACTGGAAGAGCTATTTACCGCCACCGGCGTAAACCCAAAACTGGTATATTTGCAGCCAATCAGCCAAAAAACCTCAGCCACTAAATTAGCCATTGATACTTGTATCGTCAAAAACTGGCGCTTATCAATTCAAGTACATAAGTATTTGGGGATTAGTTAAAGGGCAGCTGTAAGCTGCTCTGCGTTAAGTTATATTACGTAGATACAAGGTTGGGTTATAAACCCAACCTAACTAAACAAATTTCAACTCATAAAGTTAAGCTGGCTTTAAATATAATTTTCATCAATAAACTGACACCACAGCTGTGTATTTAATTCTGGTACATTTGGCTTATCTCTAATACCGAGTTTAAACATGATCACAGAGCGCCATTCTAAAGAGCCAATGTCTGGCCCATGTCCATAACCGTCACCGGTATTAATTTGCTGTTCAACATAGTTAAACCATGCCTCAGAGCACGGCGAATATTGTTCATCTTTTTGCGCAACACTACTGCATCCAGCAATAAGGAGTAATAAAGGGGCCATTAATAGTTTCATATTTTACCTATGTGTTTATTTTGCTAATCGCTGCTGTGTTAAGTTTAAACGCTTATGTGAGCTGTATACTTGCAACCTTTCATCGTCCGTAATTAAAAATGCATCCATTTCTACAGATATTAAAGCAGATATGGGGAAAATCTCTAAAATACCAAGGTCAGCAAGTTTAGCTGAAAGAAGTGCCGTTTTGCCGTTAGCAATAAAGGTAGAGTCTTGATCACGGTAATCGCCATCAACATATAGTTTTGCACCACCAAACCATGAGTTAACAATTTTAATTTTATGACCCTTGACCGTGAATTCGAACTCTTTTCTCATTTTCAAACTCCATTATGGTTGTTATGTTTTTTCTTTAAACTCAACAGGTACTTCAATTTCAATGCCGCAACCTTTTCCATAGCTAAAAATAAATGCATACTTTTCGCCATTAAGAGGTTTAGCAATAAACCAAGCTTTTGTCTTTCCTTCTTCTTTGACCACAGTTGTTGGTATGGCAAATAGTGGGTCATCTTGCTCACCTACTGCAACCCAAACAAAATTAAACATCTCTTCTTTAATTTTCTCTGGTAAATATACTGTAACGGAAAATGAACTATTATTTTTCTGTACACTTACATTAAATAAATGATTGTATTTTAAGTTCCATGCTGCAACTTGATCATCAGTTTGAATGCATGATGCAGCAGAAGAGCCAAATCTAAACAGATATAATAAAAATAAACATCGCATTATCGATTTACCTAAAACCAATAGTTATTTCTCCTGATTAGTTGCTTGTTAGGTGCATTATGATTCTATTTCAGCTTCTGACTTAATAAGCTCCGAGATCTTAGATAAATCGAATTCATCGTGAGGAATAATTTCAATTTTATCAGTAAACTTTGATGACATGGATTTAAGATTTTTGGCTAGGAAATGATCCCACTCATATAAGAGTTCGAGGATGTCTGCCTTTACAAAATGATCTTCACCATTTGTATTTGACGAATAGCCTTCAACAGAACCATTTAATAGTGCATGTCGGTCGAGAATATAAGAACGTCTATCAGAGCTATATCCTGTGTTTACGGTGTGTGAAGCGTAATACGTCCTAAATAGAAAGATTGGTAACTCGTCCGCCTCACTCTTTGAAAATGGTATTTTTAATTTAGAAGATAGTGCTATTAAAGCTTGTAGCTGAAGATAACAGGCATTGAATATTCCGTACATGCGTAAGTATGCTTCACCAAATTTTTCGTTTCTCGATTCATGTATATTGATTCCATGATTGTAGAAGTCATCCTTAGCTAGTTGAGTATCTTCGAGCAGATACAAAGAATCTATTACAAATCCATAGTCACGGATATTGTCTAATTCGAGTATTGAAATAATTTGAGAATTAAAATCATCAGAGATGTTTATTGAGCATAAGCTTAAAACTTCTAGCATTATTTTAATGCGTAAATCAATTAAATTAATATTGCTCATTCGCTTAATATTTACTCCTTGCACCTTACTATTTTCTAGTCCGCGCGTCGCGCAGGTTTCTACTATGTCACGCTCATTTATTTAATTTATATAGTTTTAACAAATTACCTAAGATATTACTATCACAAACTTTTCTATGACTTTTAAGCAAAGCTAATACTAAAAAACGTTGTTATTGAGCAGCGCTTTTGTTTTTATTTTGTTGAACCTTGAACCTTGAACCTTGAACCTTGAACCTTGAACCTTGAACCTTGAACCTTGAACCTTGAACCTTGAACCTTGAACCTTGAACCTTGAACCTTGAACCTTGAACCTTGAACCTTGAACCTTGAACCTTGAACCTTGAACCTTGAACCTTGAACCTTGAACCTTGAACCTTGAACCTTGAACCTTGAACCTTGAACCTTGAACCTTGAACCTTGAACCTTGAACCTTGAACCTTGAACCTTGAACCTTGAACCTTGAACCTTGAACCTTGAACCTTGAACCTTGAACCTTGAACCTTGAACCTTGAACCTTGAACCTTGAACCTTGAACCTTGAACCTTGAACCTTTTTAAAGTACCAAACTAAAACCCAAGTTTGCAAAGTGCACTGGTGGTGCATATATTAAACTAAGTGATTGGGAGAATGCGCTTGGTTAAATACCTACTACTGTTGTTTGTTTTTTCTTATGTTTTTATAAACTCGGCTTTTGCTACTGTAAAAGTGGGCGTGACTCACTGGGTTGATTACACTAATCCGGATGAAACAGGCGTTTATATTGAATTATTAAAAGAAGTTTATGCGGATGAACAGCTCGAGTTTGATTTTAGTACTTACAAACGAATTACCAATTTATTTGAACAAAAACAATATGATATTGTTGTTGGTGTTGCTAAAGAGGATATTCCTTTAGCTTATTATCCTAATTGGTATTTAGACTACGATTACCCAATTAATGCGTATTTTGTAGATTCTGCTCATAAGTTTAATAAACTGTCTGATTTAAACAACAAAGTATTAAGCTGGCTCGATGGCTACAATTTCGATAAGTTTATTGAATACCCACACGATTATTACCCGGCTTCTACTATTGAAAACGCAATGGCACTGCTACTCAATAAACGCATAGATGCTTTCGTTGATTTTGACTACAACATTCCCAAAGAGTACAAATCAAAGCTTAATTATGTAGAGGTTGTGCCAGCAAGGCCTATTTATTTAGCCTTTTCGAATAATGAAAAAGGGAAAGCCTTGGCGAGAAAATTTGACCAAACAATGCCAAAATTAAAATCATCGGGACGGTTGCAGGCATTATATAAATTAGATTATGAAAATACGCGTTTTGCAGAGTTTGACGCAAATAAAACAAAAATCGTATTAAGTAGTAACGATGAGTCTTTGCTACGACTGAACTCAGTTACCGAAGGAAAGTCACTCGACGCGCAGCTTTATAAGTTAATTTTGGCTGAAATGCGAGATTACAGAATTGAGTTTGTAAAAGCGCCAGATACCAATGTTGAGGTGCAATTTGGCATTAGTCATTGTTTCGCCAATAAAATTAACACGCCAGAACGAGCAAGCCGCTATTTAATATCAAAGCCGTTTTCTTTGTATCTCGCACCGCGACTTTATTCTCCAAATAACTTGGCTCAATTTAAACATATAAAAAATTTAGACGAGTTGGTGTCACAAAGTGGATTAAGGTTGGGGTTATCAAAATTCAGAATATTCTCCGAAGACATTATGTCTCTACTTGAAGAGGTAGATAAAACTAAAATAAAACCAGCTCCCACTAATATATTCTCTAGATTACAACAATTAGCGAAGTTGCAAGAGTTTGATGCGTCTATTGAATACCCCAGTGATGTAGCCACGTATTGGCACGATATAACAGATGCTGATATTCACTCCTTTGATTTGAAATTAAAAACATCGTTTACTGTTGGGCATTTAATGTGTGAGCGCAGTGAAGAAAATATAAAATTTATGCAGAACTTTAATAATACACTTTCAAAATTAATTCAAAGCGATGAATATAAAGCGCTTATATACCACTTTGCGGCTGACTTACCTGCTGAACAGTTTAATAAAATTTATCAGCAAGCACTGTTAGATGAAGAGTGAGAACGCAAACATAACGTGGTTGTTTAACCGCTAGGGTAGGCATATTTATCATTGAAATAATAAGCCGATGATAAAAATAAAGCCGCCTTTGTAAGGTAGATTAGTATAACGCTGAATACTTGGCTCTGAAAATTCAAACAATGGCACTAACAAGTGCACCCGCGTCAGTAATACCGGCGTCTTTCATGGCTTGGCTAATCATTTGTACCAGCGCGACTACTTGAGATTGTGTTGATGAAACGATATTTGCCTGTGCTTCAATTTGTGCTTGTATGACCTCGTCTTCCGGATCGGATTGAGTTTTTAATTGAGAGAGTAGCTCTTTTTGTTGTTCAAGCTGCTGTTTAAGCTCTTTAAGTTGCTCTATCATTTTTGCGATATATTCAGGCATTTCTGAATTTGCTGTTTTTTCAGCGTTTTGCTCAGCCTCTTTTCCTGAGAGTTTATTGCGTTCTTTGTCTGATAATTGATAATCAGTGTTGTCCTGATTTTTTGTTGTGTCTTTTGTTTGTTGTGTAATATTTGTTTTTTCGGCTGTAATTTTAACGTCAAAGGCTGAGTGTTTATTTAGCTGTATCACGGTTTATTATCCATAATGTTATTTGTTACTAATTTAACTATCGGCAGGAATGCTAAAGTACTAAAGCGATAAATACAAAAAAGCGTTGCCCTTGAGCAACGCTTTTATTTTATCTTGTTTAGCCTTTAGCCTTTAGCCTTTAGCCTTTAGCCTTTAGCCTTTATTCAGCTGCTAAATAATCTAATACCACTTGGTGGTGATCTTTGGTTTTGAATTTATCAAACAAGTGTTTAATTTTACCGTCTTGGCCTACTAAGAAAGTGAGGCGGTGGATACCGTCGTACTCTTTGCCCATAAACTTTTTATAGCCCCACACCCCAAATGCGTCAGCAATGGCATGATCTTCATCTGAAAGTAGGTCAAAGTTAAGCTCTTTTTTTGTTTCAAAGTTTTTAAGACGCTTAATCGGATCTGGGCTTATGCCAACTACATGTGTGTTAAATTTAGCAAGTTCTGCTTGTTGGTCACGCAGGTTTTCGGCTTGTACGGTACAGCCAGGCGTTGACGCCTTAGGGTAAAAGTACACCAGTACTTGTTTTTCTTTTAATAACTCGCTGAGCACGACGGTTTCGTCATTTTGGTTTTGTAAGCTAAAAGCCGGTGCTGTGTCGCCACTTTGTAATGGGGTAATTTTGTTCATGCTAAACTCCTTAGCGAATACGTCGAAAGATGTAATCTACGTTTAAAACGTGCGAAAGGTTTTCAAAACTAATTTTAAATTGGTCAATATCAACGTCAACGGGAATATTAAATTCAAGTTCACAGCGCATTTTAAGCTCAGTTTCCTCTTCGTAGGTGTCTGATTTTAATGAGCAAATATTAATATTATTATCTGCAAAAAAACGCGTTACTTTACTTAATGTGCCAGGGGTGTCTATGCCGGTATATTCTAAGGTATAGCCTGCACAAAACTCGCTTTGATTATGGCTTGAAGTACGCTTCATCATAGTGAGTAGTCCAAGCTCCATGCCTTTGGTCGGTAATGTATGCTCTATGCGGCTAATGGCTGACATATCACCGCTAAGTAGCATAATAAAGGTGAATTCGTTGCCTAAAATTGCAATACGGCTATCTATAATATTACAGTGGCAATCGCTTACGAGTTGCGTAAGTTCACTGACGATGCCCGATCTATCCTCGCCAATTGCGGTTAAAACAATTTGATGATTTGAAAATGCAGTCATGGGTTTTAAAGTACCTAAGTTACTTGGATGAAAACAACCGACTTGGCAACAAAAAAATAAACACGTAGCGTTGCACGGCGGCAAAGTTTAACACAAAACCCGCGTTAAACTATAGCAGCGGTTAATTTTAGGCGGTTAATAGTGCAGTGTTTCTTGTTTTTACAAGCTTGTGAAAGTACCATAGCAAAAATGTGTCTATTTGTAGCCTAGTCCGTTTGTTATCTCATAGGCTGAATGCAGTTAGGCAAGCAAATTATAAATGTAAAGTTAATATTGATTTTACACTGAACCAAATCGGCATTACCCACTCATATATTTGTTAAAACAATTAAGGGTATGCTAAGGAGAATTATCTGTGCAGTATTGGATCCCAAAAGCACTAGCAGTAAGTGTATTGGTAAGTTTGTCAGGGTGTAGTGTATTTACAAGTGATGCTCATAATGAGCGTAATTACCGCGCCCATGAGCCGGTTAAAGCGCCTGCATCGTTATCTCAACCCGCTCAAGATCCTGTTTATAAAATGGATGTGGGTCAATATGATAATAATCCGGAGGCAACAAACTATCGTCCGCCGGCGCAAGTTTTAACCATTGCTAAAGGCAGTTGGGTTGAGGAAGCAGATAAACAAGCGCGTATTTATTTTGATAAAAATGACGGCATTGAAGATTTAGATGTGTTTATTTGGGATTCGATTCAAGCGGTGCTTGCTGATAATAACATTAGTGCAACACAGCTAGATAAAACGCAAGGAACACTCGTAACCGATTGGTACGCTATTGTAAAGCCTGAAGAAAGCTGGTTATGGGGCAATGATGAAAGCGTTGATTTAGAGCGTTTTAAATTTACCATTGAAGAAAAAGAACACCAACGCACAGCGTCTTTAACCGCTGAGCTTATTGATTTTAAAGGTGATAAGCCGCTAACTGATTTATTAAAACAACAGCTTGAAGTGCGTGCGCTTAACCAAGTAGTGAGCGAGTTTGATTACCGCTACCGTCAGCTTGAAGTTGATATGCGTAAGCGTCAAGGGATCATCTCGTTAGAACTCGGGTTTGATAACAAAGGCAATGCCGCACTTGTTACTGAGCAAACGTATGACACCGTATTCGATCGCTTTTCTGGATTTTTAGAGCGTTTGTCGTTCACAATTGTTGAAGTAAACCAAGAGACAGGTTTAATTACAGCAGATTATGCGAAAGTAGAAAGCAGTGTGTGGGATTCAATTTGGGGCGATGAACCAACAGAGCTTCCAATTGATGAAGGTCAATACCAAATTTTGGTTAGCAAAACCAAACAAGGTGGCACCAGTCTAACGTGGATGGATGACAAAGGCGAAACGCTTGAACCAGGTACAATGAATGGGTTACAACAAGCATTAGAAGCGGCGTTAATCAAGCGCGGTATTAAAATTTAATAAATATAAATACTTCCCACAAAAAGAGCACTTAGCTCTTTTTGTGGTTTTTACAGGTTGAAAATATGTCTCAGTTAGATTCATCACGCCCAGCACCGGTCCAAAAAAGTTATGATTTGAAAGTATGGTTGGTTTTTTTAATTCCTTCTTTAATCGGTGTTTTTTTGTTCATGACGCCAGTACCGTCTGGCGAAATAATGACGATCCCTATTGCGGTAATGGCAAAAGCAATTCAAGCCTTATTTAGTGAAATAGCACTAGGGCTAATAGCAACAATTATTTGTATTACTGGCGTTATGTCGTTGATATTTAGTGTGTTTAAACCGAAAAGCTTAACCAAATTTCGCTTATTAAATCATTTGTTTAATGTGAGTTGGATTTGGTTAGTAACACGGTTATTTGGTATGGCGTTTGTGCTTTTAACTTATTTTCAAGTTGGGCCGCATGCTATTACCTCAGAAAATACCGGTTTATTAGTATTAAAAGATTTACTACCGGTGTTGTTTTCGGTGTTTATTTTAGCGGGCTTGTTACTGCCGTTATTACTTAATTTTGGTTTACTTGAGCTGGTGGGTACCTTACTTACTAAAGTAATGCGTCCATTGTTTGGCGTACCAGGGCGCAGTGCAGTTAACTGTGTTGCTTCGTGGTTAGGTGATGGCAGTGTCGGTATTTTGATGACTGCACGCCAGTATGAAGATAAATACTACACTCAACGTGAAGCTGCGATTATTGGTACCACTTTCTCTGCTGTATCAATTACCTTTTGTTTGGTTGTTATTGGCCAAGTAAAGCTTGAATATTTATTTGCACCTTTTTACCTAACCGTGTGTTTAGCGGGTGTAGTGGCTGCGATAATTGTTCCGCGTTTACCGCCACTGCGTTTTAAAAAGGACGTGCTTATTGATGGTGAAGAGCCCGATGGAAACGCTGAATTGGTTCCTGAAGGCAAAACATTATTTAAGCATTCACTTGATGTTGCATTAACTAAAGCAGAAAAAGCACCAGGCTTAAAAGGCACAATTGAAGAGGGCTTACACAACGCATTTGATATGGTGTTTGCAGTATTACCTGTGGTAATGGCTGTGGGTACATTTGCTTTAATTATTGCTGAGTACACGCCAATATTTCAATATTTAGGTATGCCGTTTATTCCATTTTTAGAATTACTACAAATACCTGAAGCCGAAATGGCGGCGCAAACGATTATGGTGGGATTTGCAGATATGTTTATTCCATCTATTTTAGCCGCAGGCTCAATTGAAAGCGATGTAACACGTTTTATTATTGCGGCAATGAGTGTAACGCAACTTATTTATATGTCTGAAGTGGGCGCACTTTTATTAGGTAGTAAAATACCGGTTAATATTTTTGAGCTATTTGTTATTTTTATTCTCAGAACTTTAGTAACCTTGCCTGTTATTGCCTTAATGGCACACTGGTTAGTTGGTTAGAACAATCATTTAAACGAAAAAAAGCTCTGATTATTCAGGGCTTTTTTGTTTCTTTGCTTTGCGCAGATGAGCTTGGTGCAGAGGGTTTAAACTCGCTTTTTGCACTTAAACGCAGCAGTACTAAATTGCCGATAACAATAGCCAGTACAATCACGATAACGAGTACGATTTGCCAAATTTGCATTGCGATGCTCTTATTTTTTATTAAGCGATAATTATGACCACTTTAAATAAAAGCTGCAATCCTCTCTAGGGCTGTAAATAAGCAATTAAAACCGCTGTGCCACCGATAACGTTAAAAAGTTAATGCCTGGGTTTGGCGCTTTAAACCCGGCGTTTGAATAGTGAATAATTCGCAGCGCTACATTAGTTTCACCAAAATCTGCCACTAGGCCTATCCTATCTTCAAACTGATAGTGAGTACTTAGGTTTTTACCAGCAAAATAGCGCTCATCAAGTAATGAAAAACCAATGCCAGCCTCTACATAAAAGGGGGTGTTGTATACACTAAATGCTGGAAATTGCACCACCGGTGACACAGCTAAGACTACGTTGGATTGTGATTGTTGATCATGGCGGTATTGCCACACGTTAACGCTGCTTTCTAAATAAAAACGAGCATCGCCGACAAAGTTTTGCATTCCTTGAGGGTGATATTGATACGCAAGCTTTGCCCCTGTTACATTGCCTTCTCCTTTTAATAAATCGACGGCATAACCATGGTTAGAGGATGCATAAGCGGCTTTGGTAGCCAATATAAACAGGGTAAAAACAAGAACAAAAAGTCTGTTGTATGAGGTTTTCATAACGGCCAACTAGGGTTTAAGTCAAAATAGTAAAGGGATAATAAGGGCGGTGAATTGGTGTTTTCAATGAGGACAAAAAGCCGCTTGTATATGGCTTGTTAACTGATTTATTTAACCAATTGAATTTATTTAATTAATTCAATTGGTGCCAATTAGGCATTAATAAGTTGCTTATTTATGCCTTTTTTATTGCCTGTTATTTGCGTAAATTACGCTTAAATTAATTATTTAAACTATGCATTTTTTATGAAACTTATAAAGCTTTTAGTGGTTATTGCTGTTTTTTTCAGTAGCGCTTTGTATGCACAGACGCAGCCATCACCTAAGCAGTTATTGCAAACTGTAGCAGAATCATTATTTAACGATATTGGACAGGTAAATGCCAAAGGCGATGCCAGCAAAGAAGCTATGTCGTTAATTGTTCAGCAGCGTTTAATGCCACATATTGATGTTAAGTTTGTGTCGTTTAAATTATTAGGTAAGCATATTAAAGGTATTAACCGCGACCAAGGTGTTGCGTTTATTAATGCTGTAGAGCATTACTTAACAGGGACTTATGCCGGTGCGCTTATGAAGTACACAGGGCAGGATGTAATATTTGAGCAAGACGCTGCTGCAAGCGACTCTAAATTTTCTACGGTTAAAACGCAAATTATTGAACCGAATAAGCCAACCATTGATTTGCACTTTAAATTGCGTTTAGGTAATAACAATCAGTGGAAGGTATACGATATTGTTGCAGAGGGAATTTCGTTACTCAGTGCTAAGCAAAAAGAGATCATTCAACGTATTTCTGATGTGGGATTAGACCAAGTCACAGCAGAACTTCAGCAAAGTTAGTACTTTTGCAATTAACAGATCCAACCTAAAAGCAGCTAATGGCAGATGTCGTTAGCTGCTTTTGTATTTTGGCCTATATTGCATGAGTTTACGCTAGCTTGGCTACCTAGCTGTGGTAGAATATTGGCTTCTTTGATTAAGCGTGGTGTCAGCTAAATACTGTTATAACTGACTACTCACCCGAGCTACACTGGAGTTGTGTTGTTTTAATGGAAAATGTACTAATTTGGCCAAAGGAATACCCGTTACTGGTCAAAGGGCTGGTTGAACAAAACGGTGCCTTCATTTTAGATGCTTTAGAAGCTTGGCCCGCCTGTCGCTCTACTGAAGAAGATAATGGTGTATGCACCACTGTTTTACCCCCAGTTTATTATTTAACCTGGTTAACCCCCTTAGAGCCATTTGAAGAGTGTTATTTTCAGCACATTTCTGAATATGATGAAAACGCACAAGAGTATATAGCTGCACTGAAAGAGCATTATTTTGCCAATGATTACAGCATAGAAAATATTGTGCTAATGCTGTGTCAGCGACTTGAAAAGTATGCAAGTGTGTCGGCACAAAATAACATTGAAACGCCACTTTCTTTAATTAGCTTATTTTTTAGTAAACGCTTTTTTACTCTGATAGAGCATGCACTAGAGCAAGGTGCAAAGCTCTCAGCTGAAGATACCTTATCTATTTGGAAAGAGGTCGATTTTAGAGAACGTTTAAGTGCGCATATTCCGCAGTCGATTGCTGATATTGATCACTTAGCAGAGCTGACCAGCGAAAAAGTGGCTGCTGGCAAAGATTACTTTACTTTGTTAACTCAGGTGTCTCCTGATGTTGACTCTATTGTGTTGTTAGAAAATGCCTTACTTGCGCATTTAAACAAGAAAAAAGCTAAGC
Organism: Pseudoalteromonas sp. SD03; assembly: GCF_040937955.1. NCBI lineage: Bacteria > Pseudomonadati > Pseudomonadota > Gammaproteobacteria > Alteromonadales > Pseudoalteromonadaceae > Pseudoalteromonas > Pseudoalteromonas sp. SD03. Next base: position 2,206,147 of record NZ_CP162514.1, on the reverse strand, counting down.
AAACCATGGCGATGCGCTTTATTGAGCAAGGCGCCACGGGCACCTTAACCGATACAGATGATAAAACAGCATTTATGTGGGCGGCAGAAAAAGGCTACGTAAATGTAGTAGAAACACTCCTGCAGTACCAAGATAAAAAAGCGGTAGACGGCCAAGGTAATACGGCGCTGCATTACGCGGTGATAAGTAAAAACGAATCGTTAATGATTTTACTGCTCAAAGCAGGATATGACTTTAGAGCGCGAAATAACGAGGGGTTAAGTTGTTACCGATTAGCGGTTAGTATAAAAGCCAGCAACTTAGTTAAGTGCCTTGAGCGTGACTTTGGTATTAAAGAGTTATCGCCAGAGGGGCAGCTAGAGCGAATTAAAAAGGTGCATGTGCTACATGCGGTTGTGGCTTTATTATTACCGCTACAGTTATTTTTCTTTTTTGATGAAAACATCACTATAAAAAGTGAGCTTACTCTTTTTATGACCATGACGGCGGTGGTGTGTTTTTTCTTTGCAACGAACTTAAAGCGTTGCTCATTGTATCCGCATGTAAAACACCCATGGGGATTGTTTTTAATACGAATGATGTCGGTTTTTAGTCTTGTTGCACAACTAGGTTTAGCCTGTATTGTGGGGCTGGCAGCTTTAAGCGAGTTAGTTTAAAAGTTAATGTTTTGCTACAAAAAAACGCGCTAATTAGCGCGTTTTTGCATTGTTGGGTATTTATTACGGGTTGTTTTTATCGTGCTCGTGTGCAGCTTTTTCTTCAGCGAGCTCATCTTTAAGCTTTCGAATTTTAAGCCCAAGTTCTTGCCCTCTATGGCGCGCATAATAAGTACAGCCAATAAACATAGATGAGGCAAATAATAACTCAAGCAATACCCATATAAGCTCATCTTGTGCGACCCACAGCAATGTAAAGCCATGAATAAAGTAAAACATAACAATAAAATTAGCCCACGCATAGGTGTAGGTTTTATCTTGTAATATGCCTTTTAATGGCAGTAATAGTGGCAATACATACACTAAGAAAAGAAAGGTGTTACTGTGACCGTCTCTAGGGGCTAATACAAACATCCATAACGGCATTAAAATAAGCAGACCAATATAACCAAATAAGGCTAGGCGCTGAAATTTAATGGTAATCGGTTTTTTAGCAGGCTCGCTTGCTTGAATCATTTAAGTTTACTCGCAACTTGAGTCAGGCGTTTTCCTACGCTTTGACATATTTTAATTTCATCCTTACTCAGGGTTGAGCTGTTATTGCTACCTGCAACGTGAGAGGCGCCATAAGGTGTTCCTCCTGTTTCGGTGCCGAGCAACTCAGGTACATCGTAAGGTACGCCCATCAACATCATCCCATGGTGTAACAAAGGCAATGATAAATTGAGTAGGGTTGCTTCATTGCCACCATGCATACTGCTTGATGATGAAAACACACAGGCAGGTTTATCAATAAGTTGGCCTTTGAGCCAAAGATCGCTGGTGGTTTCCCAAAACGTTTTTGCTTGTGAGGCCATCATGCCAAAGCGGGTCGGCGTACCAAATGCAAGCCCGTCACAGGCAACTAAATCATCTTTACTGATCACAATGTCATGCGGGTTTTTGGCCACAAAAGTACGCAGTAATGCAGTTGCACCTTGTTGCTCTATTGATTCTGCAATCTCATGTGCCATGGCTTCTACTGAGCCATGGCTTGAGTGATACAGCACCACGATGGTTGTGCTCATTATAGAACGCTTAATACGTTTTCAGGCGGGCGACCTAGGGCGGCTTTATTGTTATTTACTACAATAGGGCGCTCAATTAGTTTTGGGTGATTGACCATGGCATCAATAAGCACTGACTCGCTATTTTCATCTTTTAAATTAAGTGCTTTGTACTGCTCTTCTTTGGTGCGCATCAAATCACGTGCCGAATTAAACCCAAGTTGAGAAACTAAGGTACTAATTTGCTCATGAGAAAGGGGTGTTTTTAAGTATTCAACAACACTCGGTTCAATGTTTTTACTTTGTAATAGGTTAAGGGTTTCGCGTGATTTTGAACAACGCGGATTATGATAAATAGTAACTGACATAAAAATACATCCAAAGTATAAATTGTGGCTATTTTAGGTGAACTCACTAAAGACTTAAAGCCTCGCAAGCTCTTTTTGCAATAACCGATACTGTGTGAGTAACGCTTTTAAGCGCTGTTGCTTAACATTTTCACTTGGCTCTACAAAATTAAGCGCTTTTTGTATTTCGTCGGCCGCTTTTAAATACGCGCCATACTGAGATAATACATCGGCATTGGCTTCATGGTAGGCCGCCAATTTTTCTTGTTTTTTGTAGGCGTCAGTTAAAAGCTGTTTGCCTAAACTGTGATCGGGTTTTTCCAGTAAAAACGACTTTAATATATTTTCAGCTAACTCATATTGCTCAGCCTCTAGTGCCGCGTTGGCGTAATTTAAGGTGATCACTTGGTTATTTGGCCGATAATTGTTTAACTCGCTTAAGTAACTAACAGCTTCTGCGGCTTTTTTTTGTGCAATGAGTAAATCTGTTTTGGTATCAATATAAAATAAGTTTTTAGGATCGTCTGCTAGTAACTTATCAAGTATAGGTTGTGCTTCATCCGTCTTTTTTTGATCAAGCAAACTAATAGCTAAACCGTATTGTAATGCTACGTTGTTATAGGTGTTTTCGCGCATTAACTTTCTAAATAAGGCTTCTGCGTTTTCGGGTTTGTTATCGTAACGCGCCAGGACTCGGCTTTTTGCTAAGTCAAAATCAAGGCTCGAGCTTACTTGGCGTTTAGGGTATTGCTCGGCGCGAAGGCGAACATCTGACACACGACTTTCAGGAAGAGGGTGAGTGAGTAAAAACGCCGGTGGTTTATATTTATAACGAATTTGTGCGGCAAGTTTAGTTAAAAATTCACTTGATGCTCTGGCATCAAACCCTGCGTTGTTGAGGGTTTGCATGCCCATTCTGTCTGCTTCTTGCTCGGCAGAACGGCTATGTGTCAGCTGACTGAAAGCTGATTGTGTTTGGCTGGCTGAAATAATAGCCATACCGGCATCAGGGGCTACAACCGCGGCTAAAATACCAGCAATCATGCCTGCAATGGTAAGCCCGCTATTATCTTGTTGCTGCTGAATGCGCCTTGCTAAGTGGCGCTGTGTAACGTGTGCAATTTCATGGCCAAGAACCGATGCAAATTGACTCTCGTTATCGGCTTGGGCTATTAATCCGGTGTGTACACCAACATGGCCGCCATAAAATGCAAATGCATTGATTTCGGGATTATTTAACCAAAAGAATGAAAACCCAAAACGCACATCATTGGCGTTAGCAACTAACTTTCTACCTAAGGTTGTTAGGTATTCATCAAGCACCGGATCGTTAATCAAAGGCGATGAGCCTCTGATCTGCATCATCATCACTTCACCAATCGCTTTTTCTTTTTCAATTGGCAATGCTTGTAAGGCTGAAGTGCCTAAGTCGGGCAGTTGAAGATTGGTTTGTGCCTTTAACGGCTCACTTATCAGTAGGCTAAACGTAAGCGCTGCACTGCATAAAGTGATAAAGGCTGATTTTAGCTGCATTATATTCCTTGTTTATTTTTTATCAGGGGCACTAGCACTTGAAGGATCATCTGTGTATAAACGGCTGTCCTTTTCACATAGTTGATAAAACGCCTTTATTGTGACCCCATCAACCTTAACAATGTTCAATTGAGTTTGTAAAAAAGCAATAATTTTATGAACCACTTTGTGAGAATGTAATATAAGCGCTTTATCTGCCTCATCACCTTGGTCTAAGTAAAAGCCAATGAATTTATGTAACTGATTAATGCGAATAACGGTTTTCATCGTCAATGGATCCCATAACCTAAACTCCATTGATTCATCATGTCGTGCGTACCTATCGATGGCGGTATCATTAGAAAAAGGGAAGGCTTGTAATTCAAAACCACGCTCGGTAAACACTTGATGCAGTGAAATTCGTGGTTTGTTATTGCTTTCTTTTTCATAAAGTTCGTTGGGGTCTATTCCCAGCGCTTCTAAATTCCAATTGCGTTTGTCGATAATACGCTTGATGGCATTATCAAATCCGTGATCTAAAATACTTTCACATTCACTCACCGATGAAGCCACTAAATGATAAAAATGCGGCAGCTCCCCCCAATTAATTTGCTTTTTAAACCAATTAATTTCTTTGAGAGTTGGATTGCTAGGCAATTGCGCTTTATTATGCGAATTAGGCATTAACGTATCCTGATAGCTAACGATGCTATAAGGATAAACCATTGCAGAGGTTGTTTTAAGGAAAAGTTAAATTTAACTGCGGTTAATCTCAATTGACCCTGTTATAGGACTTATTATTAATGTGAATAGGTAGCGAAACGAGTATGCTAGAGCTAAATTTACGCACTTATAAATGCCCACAGCAATTTATTCAGTTTAAATTAGGGCTGCGTGATGCAATATCGTTAAAACAAGCAATTACCTTTAATATCTCACAAGAACAAAACACTGATGATATTGAACGATATTTGCAAAAAAAAGCGTATTATTACAAGTTAAATAAACAACAGGGATTGTTATTAGTGGAGCCGTTACGTGTTTGAATATGTAAAAGCATGGTATGAAAAAAAGTTTTCTGATCCTGATTCAGTCACTTTACTTTTTTTATTGTTGGCACTGGTTGCCATGTTGTATTTTTTTGGCCCATTAATTGTGCCTGTGTTAGTGGCACTGATCATAGCTTATTTATTAGATTGGCCTGTGGTTCACTTAGAACGGTTTGGCCTTAAGCGTTTTACTGCCACCAGCATAGTAATGCTGATATTTATTGGCATTATGCTCACTTTAATATTGGTTATAGGCCCTGTGCTTTGGCAGCAAAGCAGTAACCTAGTCCAAGAAACACCGCATATGGTCGAACAAGGTAAATCGTTTTTACTCGATCTGCCTGATAAATACCCCAGCCTTATTAGCGCAGAGCAAGTACAGTCAATTGTAGTAACCGTTGAAACCAAAGTACTCGACTTTGGCCAAGTGGTATTGTCTGCGTCGCTTAATTCATTAAAAGACGCTGTAGCATGGTTAATTTACCTTATTTTGGTACCGCTACTGGTGTTTTTTATGCTCAAAGATAAAGTAGAGCTCAGTGCCAGCATTGCTAAAATGATCCCACGCCAACGCCGCTTAATTTTACAAGTGTGGCATGAAATGAATCAGCAAATCATGAATTATATTCGTGGCAAAGTATTTGAAATTTTAATTGTTGGTTCTGTGTCGTTTATTGCTTTTACCATACTGGACTTACGGTACGCCGCGCTTTTAGGCGTTCTCGTAGGCTTTTCGGTGCTTATTCCATTTGTGGGCGCAGCGTTAGTAACTATACCAGTGGCCGCAGTAGCGCTGTTTCAGTTTGGTTTAGAAACTCAATTTTGGACCGTTTTAATTATATACGGCATTATTCAAGCGCTCGATGGCAACGTATTGGTGCCTTTATTGTTCTCTGAAGCGGTTGATTTAAATCCGGTATTTATTATTGTTGCGGTGCTATTTTTTGGTGGGCTATGGGGTTTTTGGGGAGTGTTTTTTGCCATTCCATTAGCATCATTAGTCAAAGCACTTATTAATGCTTGGTCATCCAAACACGAAGAACTCGCGCAAGAGCTCGGTAACTAAAAGGTATAGTAAACGCACTTTAATTACGAAAGATTATTACTCATTCCTGTCAAAACTATGTACTATTGGGAATAAGATATATTTTTTAGTAATAAGGTGCGTTTTTAATGTCAGAGTTTTTATTGCCAGATGAACCCAAAGCTCAAGTTTATCTCGATGCAAATGCGACCACACCTGTATTGCCCTGTATTGCAGAGGTGGTGTGCCATGCTATGCAAATTTGTTTTGGTAATCCCTCAAGTCCTCATATAACCGGCATTCAAGCCAAGCACTTATTAGAACAAACTAGGCAAAAAGCCCGTACCGTCATTGGCGCGCAGCAAGGTGATATTTTATTCACCTCCGGTGCCACTGAGGGGATTCAAACCGCCATCGTATCGACGCTCATTAATGCAAAACACCATACAAAGCCAAACCCCGTTTTATTATATGGGGCAACTGAGCATAAAGCGGTGCCTAATACGCTAAAGCATTGGAATACAGTGCTTGAGATTAACGCTGACATTATTGCAATTCCGGTTAATCGTGATGGTATTTTAGATTTAGACTTTATTGCTCAGCATATTGATAACGCTTTGATGATTTGCACGATGGCCGTTAATAATGAAACCGGTGTTTACCAAGATCTAAGCGCCATAGAAAAGGTGATTCGTAGTCGTAATAGCCAAGTCACTTGGATGGTTGATTGTGTACAAGCGCTTGGCAAACAACAGCTCAACCTAAGTGAAACAACGATTGATTATGCGCCTTTTTCAGGGCATAAACTTTATGCACCTAAAGGCATAGGTTTATTGTATATTCGTCAAGGCAGCCCATACACGCCTTTTATAGCCGGTGGCGGCCAAGAAAGTGGCATGCGCTCTGGTACAGAAAACCTGCCTGGTATAGCTGGGCTCAATAAGCTGTTTAGTTTGCTGCTAGATAAACAAGACGAGACTTTTAAATCAATAGATGTACTTAACTTGTATCGGGATAAACTGCATAGCGCCTTAGTTGATACTTTTGGAAGTATTACCTTTAATCATGACTTTGCCTGCTCTGTGCCCACAACGCTTAATTTTGCGGTTAACGATTTAACCAGTAAAGAAGTTATTGATTTATTTGACGCTGCAGGTATTAGGGTAAGCGGTGGTTCTGCATGCAGCACGGGAGCTACGCAGAGCTTTGTACTTGATGCGATGGGAGCCTCACAGTGGCAAAGTGAAAACGCTATTCGTTTGTCATTTGGCCCTGCTGCTACGATGGCGCAAATAGATGATGCATGTGAACAAATTAGAGCGCTTAAAACGGTATTACAAGCTAACTGTTTAGTGATTTCTGATAGCAGTTTTCCTTTGCAAGAACTATGTGCTTTAGGGCTTACCCAATTTAGACACCAAGGTGCATGTAGTTGGTTGTATGTAACAGATGATCAACATGCATTTATTATCGATCCGATTATTGAACTGATCCCTCGCTTTGAAAAAATAGTAACTACGCAAAATTTAACTATTACCGCTATTTTAAATACGCATGAGCATCAAGAACGTCACTGCGCACTTGATTTAATGCGCAGCGCACTTAAAGAATACTTAGTCGCTGGAGAGGTTGATAAATTAGGCTGGCCAACGAATAGCGACAAATTGCAATTAACCACTCACGTACTCGAAAAGCTAGCCACACCAGGGCATAGCCAAGATAGCGTGAGTTATTTATTAAAAGCGAATAATGGAGATGTTCAGTACTGTTTTTGTGGTGATTTAATTTTACCTGCAGGGCTTGGAAATACCGCGCTTGATGGCGGGGATGCAATGAAAATGGCGCATTCCTTGACGATGTTAGCAGCAGAGCTTAATCCGCAAAGTGTGGTGTGTTCAGGGCATGATTACCAACAGTGCTTTGCAATGAACTGGGCTGTTCAACAGCAGCAAACGCCATTATTACAAGCCTTACTTAAAGGTGATATTGATGACGCTGAATTTACCGCACAAAAACAGCAAGCAGATTTACAACAACACACACAAGCCAACACGCTCTGTGGTTATGTTAATGCTAAGCCTGCTGTAGAAACTTCGCAATTAAGTTTTAACCAAGCAAAAGAAATACTGGTAGAGGGCAATGCGTATTTAATTGATACCCGAGAACCTTATGAACACGGCGCTAATAATTTAAGCGCATTGCTAAACGTACCCATAGCTAAAACCTTAAATATTCCTTTAAGTCGAATGGCTCATGCACTTACGCAAGGCCAATTGGACAAAAACAACCAGTATATTTTGGTGTGTCGCAGTGGTAACCGTTCAAAAATTGCGGCAGCAAATTTGACTGAGCTTGGTTACAGCAGTGTTTATAACTTATCGGGTGGTTTAGCGTTAACCGGTTAATTGTTTATTTAGAGGAAAGGCCGACATTTGTCGGCCTTTTTTTTGCTCGCTTTAATTTGGATCAGTTAGAAATTAATAAAATCTTCATTAAAGAGAGGGGCTGATCAGTTGTTAAATTCAATTTTTAATTTTATGATACCGGTGTCAAAAGCAAAAAATTGCGCTATTATCTGCATCAAAGCTTATAAAAATAACGCAAATTAGACTTTTTAAGCTATAATATTGGGCTTTGCTTTTTACAAAATTCGGTTGTTTTGCGTCGTAAGAAATTAAATAAAGCGCTTTAAATCAATAGATTAATAAATTAGGGGATGTTTACATGGCGAGCCGTTCTGAGTTAGTAAGTTGGCAAGCACTAGAAAATAGTGCACAAAAGATGGCACAAACACATCTGAAAACTTTATTTGCACAAGACGATTCTCGTTTTTCTCAATTTTCTACTCACATTCCTGGTGTATTGTTTGATTATTCAAAACAACGTATTGATGAGAAAGTTTTCGCTCAATTAATCTCATTAGCTAAAGAGTGTGATATTGAAGCGTGGCGTGAAAAAATGTTTGCCGGTGAGAAAATAAATATCACCGAAGACCGTGCCGTATTGCATACCGCACTTAGAAATCGCGCCCATACACCGCTTATTGTTGACGGTGAAAATATTACTGAGGCGGTCGATAGCGAACTTGCTAAAATTAAAACCTTTGTTGAAAAAGTACGCAGCGGGCAGTGGTTAGGTTACACCGGTAAAGCGGTGAAAGATGTAGTGAGTATTGGAGTAGGGGGGTCAAACCTAGGCCCTCAAACGGCGACTGAAGCACTTAAAGCAGTGGTTGATAAGCCGTTAAACGTTCATTATGTTTCTAATGCTGATGGCGTACAAATTGCGTCAGTATTGAATAAAGTTGACCCTGAAACAACGTTATTTGTTATTTCGTCAAAAACCTTTACTACCTCAGAAACCATGACCAACTCAAAAACAGCGGTTGATTGGTTTTTAAATAGCGCCAAAGATAAAAGCGCCATAGCAAAGCATTTTGTGGCAGTAAGCACCAATTTAGAAAAAACCGCGGCATTTGGTATTAGTGACGAAAACGTATTTACCATGTGGGATTGGGTTGGGGGTCGTTTTTCACTTTGGAGTGCCATTGGTTTACCTATTGCACTTTATGCCGGCTTTGAAGCATTTGAAGCTATTTTAGAAGGGGCGTTTGAAGTTGACGAGCACTTTAAGTCGGCACCGCTTGAGCAGAATATTCCTTTAATTATGGCGTTGTTGAGTGTATGGAATACCAGCTTTTTAGGATTTGATTCGCAAGCTATTTTACCTTACGACCAAGCATTGCATATGTTGCCTGCATATTTACAACAGGGTGAAATGGAAAGTAACGGTAAACACGTCACTTTTGACGGGCAAACCGTACCTTACACTACCGTGCCTATTATTTGGGGCATGACGGGAATAAATGGCCAGCATGCGTTTTATCAATGTTTGCACCAAGGCAATGTAATTGTCCCTGCGGACTTTATTGGCTCTGTAAAACCACAGGTTAACGTTGATAAGCATCACAATATTTTATTATCGAACTTTTTTGCACAAACCGAAGCATTAATGAACGGGGTAGATGCGCAGCAGATAACCGCTGATTTAGCAGCCAAAGGCAAAACGCCTGCGCAAATTGAAATGCTACTAAAGCATAAAATTCATCAAGGAAACCGCCCAACAACGTCTATATTATTAGACACGGTTGATGCAAAAGCGGTGGGTCGTTTAATTGCACTGTATGAACATAAGATTTTTTGCCACGGTATTCTTTTACAAATATGTTCGTTTGATCAGTGGGGCGTTGAGCTTGGTAAAGGTTTAGCCTCTAAAATTGAAGCTGAATTAACCGACGATAACGTGGTTAATGAGCACGACAGCTCAACACAGGGCTTGATGGCGTACTACAAACAACACCGTACGCAGTAACACATTCACTTATTACACAATAAGTAACCAAATACCTTTGAACGGGTAGCGCTGGAGTCCTAGGGCCTGTATTTTTGTGAGAGGAATTACAGTGTCCCTAGACCCATTTTTTATGGCGCATATAACGAACAACATTAGTAGGCTTTGTGCTAAGGCCTGCATTATCCAGATAATAAACCGCTATAACTGATTACCAATACGGTAGTGGCAGGTAGCATAAACGTAGAGAGTAACTATGCTTAATCCTTTTGATATTATAATTTTTGGGGGCGGTGGTGATCTTGCGTTACGCAAATTACTTCCTGCAATGTATCGAGCATATCAAGAAGGTAACTTACCGCAAGGCTCACGTATTTTGCCTACCGTGCGCGAACAAAGTAAATGTGATGAATACATTGATACCGCACACAAAGCATTACAAGAATTTTTAAGCGAAGGCGAGTATAACGCTAAGGATTGGAAATCGTTCTCAGCGTTTTTAGTGCCTGTAGTGAGTAATGTTACCGAAGCGGATGATAACTGGGATGTACTGAAAAAAATTCTTGATGAAGACGACAGCGATAAATCTCGTGTGTTTTACTTATCTCTTCCGCCAGCTGTGTATGGCACTTGTTGTGAAATTCTATCCACTAAAAAATTAATAACAGCCAATTCACGTGTTGTTGTAGAAAAACCAATTGGCTATTGTGGCGAGTCTGCAGAAGTTATTAATGCGAAAATTGCACAGTACTTCGACGAAGATCAAATCTTCCGTATTGACCACTACCTAGGTAAAGAAACCGTTCAAAACTTAATGGCATTGCGTTTTTCAAATTCATTATTTGAAAACATGTGGGATGCTAAATCGATTGATAACATCCAAATTAGCTTATCAGAAACGGTAGGGCTTGAGAGCCGCGCTGGTTTTTATGATAAAGCCGGTGCCTTGCGTGACATGGTGCAAAACCACTTGTTACAGCTACTTTGCTTAGTCGCAATGGAGTCACCGCATAAACTTAAAGCCAATAGTATTCGCAATGAAAAGTTAAAAGTATTAGAAGCATTACGCCCATTAGAGGGCAGCGATGTTGATGACAATATTATTCGTGGGCAATACGTACCGGGTGATTTAAACGGTAAAATAGTCCCAGGTTACTTAGAAGAGCTAAACGAAGGGGCAAGTAAAACTGAAACCTTCGTGGCTATTCGTGCGCACATTGATAATTGGCGTTGGGCAGGTGTGCCTTTTTACCTGCGTACCGGTAAACGTATGGCAAAGCGCTGCGCTGAAATTGTGGTTGAATATAAAAAAGTATCTCATAACGTGTATGAGGACAGCGTAGGTAATATCGAGCCAAACCGTTTGGTGATCCGTTTACAACCACAAGAAAGTATTCAATTAACGCTGATGTCGAAGCGTTTAGATAATTTAGACATGCAACTTGAACCTGTAACGATGAACATTGAGCTGTCGCAAGCATATAGTAATGGCTTTCACTCAGATGCTTACAAACGTTTAATGCTTGATGCTGCAGCGAATAATCCATCATTATTTATTCATCGTGATGAAGTACGCCAAGCATGGAAATGGATTGATCCAATAATTGAACGTTGGCAAGAAAAAGGTAAACCAGCACTGTATAGAGCCGGTAGTTGGGGCCCTGAAGATGCAGATGAATTATTAGCAGAGAATAATCATGTTTGGTTTAATACTGGCGATAAGGCATAAGTGATGGCAACAATAGTAGAAAAGTTTTTTGACGATAAAGCTGCGCTGACTGATGAATTATCTCAGTCACTAGAGCATGCTTTACGTGATGGTATTGAACGTGATGGCCGTGCAGTATTAATGGTTTCAGGCGGTTCATCGCCAGAACCGGCTTATAAACATTTATCGACCCTTGATTTAAATTGGGCAAACATTGATGTTGCTATGGTTGATGAGCGCTGGGTTGAGGCAAGTCATGAAAAGAGTAATGAAGCATTCATCAAGCGTACTTTGTTACAAAACCATGGTGCAGCGGCTAATTTTATTAGCATGAAAAATACGGCAGCCACTGCAGAGCAAGGGGTTGATGCCTGTGAAGCGCAGTTTCAAGCATTAAAACGTCCTTTTGATGTGACTATTTTAGGCATGGGCCCAGATGGCCACACCGCGTCATTATTCCCACATGCACAAGGCCTGAAAAACGGCTTAGATTCAAGCCAACTTGTGTGCGCTATCAACGCGATACAAAGTGACGTAACAGGCAGTATTACTGAGCGCATGAGCTTAACGTTAAATGCGATTGCACAATCTAAAGTGGTTAAATTGCTAATTAGTGGCGATGAAAAGTTGGCTGTTTATAAACAAGCTTTAGCGGGGGGCGATGTGAATGACATGCCGTTACGTGCGGTATTAAATCACCCTGAGATCAACATTGAAGTGTATTGGGCGCCCTAATTTTAATATAAATTAGATGTGCGCTAAACCTCTTTGTATTGATGGTTTAATGAAAGGTCAGTCGCTTTTGCTACTGACCTTTTTTATTGCTGATCTGTTTTACTCTTTGCTGAATTATAAAAAGCAGCGCAGAGATAAAGATGAAATGCTGAGTATTGCCTCCACAATTAGCAGTATAAAATAGGCTTTTACACCGATTGTAAATACTGAATAAATTTTACTTATAGCCAAAAATCAAATGGTTATATTTATTAAACACTAACTCACAAGCATGTTTTACGGTTTGAAAATTCCTACTCACCACGTTGTTTTAAACAAAATCAATTTAAAAATGCTTCAAGTACATGCTGGAAATGTGAACGAATTAAACAAATTTAATTCGGCTTTTTCATGCAATAATTAATTTCTTTAAAATCATTTGCTTAATGTTGAATTAGCTATTTTTCATACAAAAAGAGCGGAAAAATGTAGCAAAATTGTAATTTTGCATGTATGGTTTGTTACTACTATGACAGCGCTGTCATGGCGGTAGGCAAAATGATAAACAAAAACCAACAAAATGATTCAAGGGGAATCCTGTGTTAGCTAAAAATTTTAAAAAAAGCTTATTAGCAGTAAATATCGGCTTAGTAATGGGAGCCGGGTTCACTGGTGCTGCATTCGCAGCCGATGAAACTAAAGTTCAAGAAGATGTTGAAGTAATCCAAGTTACGGGTATTCGCGCTTCAAATAAAGAAAACTTAAACGGCAAGCGTTTTTCAAATGCCGTTGTTGATGTTGTAACAGCTGAAGACGTTGGTAAGTTTCCTGATGGCGATGTAGGTGAATCTCTTGGTCGTATTTCTGGTGTCAGTGTATCTCGTCAATTTGGACAGGGTCAGCAAGTATCTATCCGTGGTGCATCAGCACAATTAACACGCACATTACTTGACGGTCATACTGTTGCCTCAACTAGCTGGTTCGATCAACAAGCGGTCGATCGTAGCTTTAATTATTCATTACTACCTTCTGAATTAGTAGGTGGCTTAGAAGTTTATAAATCATCTCAAGCTAACTTAGTTGAAGGTGGTATCGGCGGTACTGTAATTGTTAAAACTCGTAAACCGCTAGATTTAGATGCAAACACTGTATTTGCTAGTGTTAAAGCTGATTACGGTACAGTATCTGAAGAGACAGATCCTGAGCTTTCAGGCTTGTACAGCTGGAAAAATGATGGTGAAACATTTGGTATCTTAGCTGCGGGTTCATTATCAGAAGTAGATTATCAACGTAACGGTATTGAATCGTCAGGTGGTTGGAGTGGCGGTATGGCACCCACAACCTTCCAGCAAGCTCGTGAGCGTACTGCGTATAACGTAGCTATGCAATATCAGCCATCAGATTCGCTAGTTTTAGGTCTAACTTATACAAGTTTAGAGCTAGATGCTAACAATGCTAACTCGCAAATCATTATATTCCCAGGTGATGGTTCATGTGAACAAACGAACGCCTCAGGTAACTGTGTTTCGCGTAATATCGACGGCAATGGCACGGCTTTTTTCCAAACATGGGCGCGTAAAGCAAGCATGAAGTCTGATACTATTGACTTAGATTGGAAATATGACTCAGAGTTATTCACCTTTAAAGGTCGTGTAGGTAAAACAAGCGCAGACAGTGATGTAACAACGGCAAACTATGGTATGTTTGCAAATAACAATAGCGACTTAAATGGGTCTATTGATATGACTGGCGACGTGACTAGATTTAATTTAGCTAACCAATCATACGATGCTAGCATTTTACCTGATACCATCAGCCCACAAACTTGGGCGCCTGAATACAACCCTGATTCAGATGAAGAAAGTTACTTAAATTTAGACTTTGAAATTCCTGTTGAGCTTGGTGTTATTACCGCAATTAAAACGGGCTTAAGATATGCCGATCACAAAGTTGTACAAGATGGTAATGCAGCCAATGTGAATGCCGATTTAGTACCTGTACGTAATGCTAATGAATACTACCCAGGTACCGTGACTGCCGGTGGTGGTTTTGTAATACCTGAACCTGATATGGATCTAATGATTGCTGATTCATTAGCAATGACAGAAGGTTATACAGCACGTCCACAAGCATACGGCACCATAGAAGAAGAAAACTTTGCTTTATATGCGATGGCTGATTTTGACACCGGTGGTATTCGCGGTAATTTAGGTGTTCGTTATATATCAACTGATATTTCGTCAGATTACTATGATTTAAGTGATGAAGGTGTTTACGACTCGACGTTATCTACAGACAAAGCCGATTACAGTGAATTCTTACCAAGCTTAAACGTGGTTATGGACTTAGCTGACGACTTAATCTTACGTACCTCAGCAGCGCAAGTTATCTCTCGCCCTAATTACGCAGATTTATTTGCAACGCGTAATCTAGCGGGTTATACAGATAACCGTCCTTTAAATGAAGTGTTAAATACGGGTAATGTAGGTTTAAGCCCATTTAAAGCGTTCCAGGCAGACATTGGTGTTGAATGGTATTTTGATGACGATGCTATGTTAAGCGTCACTTACTTCACTAAAGAAGTAAGCTCATTTATTTCTACCCAACAACAAACAAACCAACAAATTGGTATCGACATCCCCGTTTATACGACTAACCCAGATGCCGGCGAGCCACCGTGTGGTGCTCAGCAATATGACTGTTGGACAGTAAGCTCATCAACAAATGGTACGGGTGGTTCAATCGAAGGTATTGAGTTCCAAATTCAAGATTCATTCGATAACGGCTTTGGTTATTCATTTAACTACACCTATTCAGATGCGCAAGCACCAGCAGAAAACTACCCAGACCGTGTTGGGGTATTCTCTGATTCATCGAAAAACAGCTATAACGTAGTTGGTTTTTATGAAAATGATGATTTCTCTGCTCGTTTAGCATATAACTGGCGTTCAGAGTTTATTATTCGTGAAGCACCAGGTTGGTACGGTAACCGCGAGCATCAAGACTACGGACAGCTAGATTTCAGTGCAACATACTCTGTAACTGATTACTTAGATGTCACTTTCGAAGGGATTAACCTAACAGAGGAAGACAGCGTTCAGCTGGGTAACAATGATGCATCTACCTCATTACCAAACCCTGATTTACTGAATGATTTTCCAGTGTGGAGTTTTGAAGGTGAAGCACGTTACAAACTTGGTGTAACAATGCGTTTTTAATACGCTAAATGAGTAAAAATAACCTAAGCCCAGCATTGCTGGGCTTTTTTGCGAGGTTAAACTTTATTGGTGATTTATGGATATAAAAAAAGTTGCAATTGTAGGTGGTGGAACAGCCGGTTGGTTAGCTGCAAACCACATTGGCAAAGAGATGCTCAATCGTAAAGGTATATCTGTTACTTTAATAGAGTCCCCAGATATACCGCCAATTGGTGTAGGTGAAGGCACAGTCCCCGATATTAGGAATACCCTAAAAAGCTTTGGTATTCGTGAAGATGAATTTATTAGGCAATGTGATGCAACGTTCAAGCAGTCTATAAAGTTTATTAACTGGATGGATAAGAAAAAACATGGCGAAGGCAACTTTTTTCATCATTTATTTGATGTGCCAAGCCCTTATGATGCCAAGCATTTAACTTCTTATTGGTTAAATAACAAAGAGGAAAGTCAAAGTTATGCGCAGGGCTTATCTTCTCAGCATGTTATTTGTGAGGCAGGCTTAGCACCTAAAAATATCACTAATGCTCAATATGAAGGGGAGTTGGCTTACGCGTATCATTTTAATGCAGGCAAGTTTGCACAGCTACTCGCTTGTAATGCAAAAGAAAAATTTTCTGTAGAGCATATACACACCCATGTTACACAGGTAAAGCTTGGCGATGACGGCGCTATTGCTGCACTTATTACAGATAACAATGAAGAGCTTGAGTTTGACTTTTATATTGACTGCTCAGGCTTTGAATCTTTACTTATGAGTAAAGCGTTAAAGATTCCTTTTGTTGATGTATCTGAGAGTTTATTAATTAACAGCGCATTAGTGGTGCAAGTACCAACCAAAGCCGATGATGCTATTCCTCCTTATACACTTGCCACCGCTCATCAAGCTGGCTGGATTTGGGATATTGCGCTCACCAATAGGCGTGGAGTCGGTTTTGTTTATTCAGATAACCATATGACGGATGAACAGGCACATGAAAAACTTGACCGTTATTTAGGTGACAGTAAGCAAGATCTTACCTACAGAAAAATACCAATGCGGGTCGGTTACCGGAAAAAGTTTTGGCATAAAAATTGTGTTGCCCTTGGCTTAGCGCAAGGCTTTTTAGAACCATTAGAGGCAACGTCAATATTATTAACTGACTTTTCAGCTAAATTTTTAACGTTGCGCTTTCCATCATCAACAACGCAGCTAGAGCAATTAGAAGAGCGTTTTAATCATGCTATGGGGTATGCATGGGAGCGGGTGATTGATTTTATTAAACTTCACTACTGTATATCAGACCGCACTGATTCAGCTTTTTGGATAGCAAATAAAAACCAAGACACTATTTCCACGTCATTAAAAGAAAAACTTAATTTGTGGAAAGAGTTTACCCCAGTCAGAGATGATTTTTTTAGTCAGTTTGAAGTGTTTTATCTAGAGAACTTCTTATTTGTACTTTATGGAATGAATTACAATACTAAGGCGTCTAACAGCCCCGATAAAGAACAGGCACACTGTTTAGCGCGTTTAAAACAAAGAGCTGAGATTGATCACTATTTAATAAATAAGCTTCCTGATCACAGAGCGCTTTTAAATAAAATTAAACAGTATGGGCTTCAGTCAATCTAACCCTTATCTTACACTTGCAAAAGAGGCTATCGACAGACGGCCTTTTTTAGCATCGGCTAAGCAGCTTTGCTCAGAGTAAATATTTGCACTGTGTAATAAGTTACCTTGGTAAATAACAAGGCGATTAAATTTAGCATCTATTTTAAATACCTGCTCAAATAAGCTAGTGGTACCCGCTAAATAGCCTTGATGTTCATCAGGGTTATTTTTAACATCGTTAACTATATCTGCCAATAGTGGTTTGTGTTGCTCTTTAAATTCAATAATGTTTTGCGGTATGTATTTATAAATACTGGTGCCACCGAGTTCCTCACCAGATAAATAATGCACAAACGCATAGTCTCTTTCATCACATGAATCGATATGGGGCACTTTTTGATCGACAATTAAATTAGCCGGTTTACATGAAACTAATGAAAGCAAACTTTTATGAAGAATAGACTCGTGGTAGTTTTTGTTTTCTATTTTAGGCAGTATTTCATTTTGAAAAAATGCGTGCAGCAACCTCAAGTACGGTTGTGGCATATTATCGCGGATCCCCGGATAAAAGGAATTATCTGAGAACATAGGATTAAAGTAAGCTATGTTATGGGCAAAATTCATTACACTACTTGTATCTAAAAGAAAATCATCAACAACGTAAGCGTATACCTGTGTGCCAGGGATCATCAACTTTTCAATTTTTAACTGTGGATTTATGGTTAAATTTTTCATTTTTAAGGTCTAATTTTTGATGAGAATATTTAAGTGTAAACATCTTACCTCGCTGTAAAATTAATATATCACCTCTGACAACGCTGTCAAAGCTATCAGCGAGTGTATTTAATGGCTAATAGACCAGTGAACGTTGGCAAAAGTAACGTTTTTTATATATTTGTCTAAATAATCAACGATAATTTTTTGTTAATTAATATCCTACAAACTGCCACAAAATTTTCACTTCCTTTTTGTTGCCAAAACCTTTAGCCTTAGGGCACTAACAGTAAAAAATCAAATTTATAAAATAACGGAGCAGTAACATGGCGGAGCAACAAGTACAGCCTTTACACAACGAAAAACATGCCAACACTAAAATTAAAAATGGCATCAATATCGAATTTATGAAAACTCAACACTTAGTGCCAGTTGTAGCACACGAGTTTGCGCGTATCGCCAATGAGTTTCCAATGTCTTTTGTTAAAAATAACGAAACAGGTACTTTTCAAGCGGTTGCTATGTTTGGCCTAGAGCCTGGCGAAAACTTATTTGTTGATGGCGACAAATGGACAGCAGCATTTGCACCTATGGCAACAACGCGTTACCCATTAGGTTTAGTAAAGCACCCTGAGCAAGATCAATTTGGTATTGTAATTGACGAAGCGAGCTCATTAGTTGGTGAAGAAGAGGGTAATGCATTATTCGAAAACGGTGAAGAAACTGATTACCTTAAGCGTCGTAAAGAAGCGCTAGTATCGTTCATTGAGTTTTCACAAGTCACTGATGCGTTCACTAAATTCCTTGCTGATAAAGAATTACTAGTAGCACAAACGCTAACGGTTGATATTAAAGGCGAGAAAAAAGACATCAACGGTATTTACCTTATCGATGAGAAAAAACTAAATGAGCTAAGCGATGCAGACTTTCTAGAGCTTCGTAAACGCGGTTATTTAGCACCTATCTATTCTTTCTTAACGTCTACTCACCAAGTAGCACGTTTAGCACGTTTAAAAGCGCAACAAGCGTAATTTTTAAACAGAATTTAAAAAGCGCCTCAGGGCGCTTTTTTTATGCCATTAAACTCAGTTCACTTGAAAAACCCCACGTAACCATTCACATTAGTTTTAATCTTAACTAACAAAAGAACGCACAATGAAAAAATCACTATTACTAGGACTGCTTTGCGGTAGTTTAATGAGTGTGAGCTCATCTGCATTGAGTGCGAGCACGCCGTTTGCCATTGCGATTCATGGCGGGGCAGGCACAATCGAAAAAAGTAAATTTACACCTGCTCAAGAGCAAGCTTACCGCGATAAATTAGCTCAAGCTGTTGAGACTGGGTATAAGGTACTTGAACAAGGCGGAGAAAGCCTTGATGCAGTCACAGCAGCCATTGAAGTGTTAGAGCAATCGCCTTATTTTAACGCCGGACGCGGCGCGGTATACACCTATGATGGTAGCCATGAGTTAGATGCCTCTATTATGGATGGTCGTAACCGCCAAGCTGGAGCGGTTTCGGGCATTAAGCACATAGAAAGTCCAATTAAACTTGCCCGTTTAGTGATGGAAAAATCAGTGCATGTGATGTTAAGTGGCCAAGGTGCAGAAGAGTTTGCTAAAGAGCAAGGCGTTAGCTTAGTAGAGAATAATATATTTGATACAAAGCATCGCTATGAAGCTTTATTAAAAGCAAAGGAAAAACTAGAGGCGAGCAAAAGCACCAATAAAGATTATCAAGCAGCGCACAAGGCGTTACCCGCTAATTATAAAATGGGGACTGTGGGTGCGGTTGCACTGGATAAACAAGGTAATTTAGCCGCGGGTACGTCAACTGGCGGAATGACCGCAAAACGTTTTGGCCGTATTGGTGATGCACCAGTTATTGGCGCGGGGACCTTTGCAGAAAACGCCTCGTGTGCGGTATCGGCAACTGGCCATGGCGAATATTTTATTCGTTATAATGTGGCAAGCGATATTTGCGCACGAGTAAAATATCAAGGTAAAACTATTGCTCAAGCTGGGAATGAAGTAATAAATGGGGTGCTTAAACCGATTGGCGGCACAGGCGGTGTTATTATTGTTGATACAAAAGGCAATATTAGCCTGCCGTTTAACACCACAGGCATGTACCGTGCGAGTAAATTGAATACGCAAGCGACTTATGTAGGTATTTTTAGCGACGAATAAGCGTTTTTCTTTAGTGGCTGGAGGTTTATATAATAATCCGCTGATTGTTATGTCCTTTACAGGATTAACCCCAGCCATTTAATTTGCTACAATCGGGGCTCTTTGACTAATTTTTATAAGGTATGCAGGTGGTAAACCTAGGTCAGTTGTTTGGCGAGCTAAAAACGTGCTTAAAAAAAGATCAATTCAGTTTTAAAAAGCGCCTTCATGGCGTAAAAAAAATTACCGACGAGGCAAAACTTACCAGTGCGCTTGAAAAAATTACGGCTGATATCAGTCGCAGTCAATCGCTTCGCGAGCAGCGTTTAGCTGGGCTACCTAACGTTACTTATCCTGAGCAATTACCGGTCAGTCAAAAAAAAGACACCATTAAAGAGGCCATTGCTAATAATCAAGTGGTGATCATTGCTGGTGAAACCGGCTCAGGTAAAACCACACAAATTCCTAAAATGTGTTTAGAGTTAGGCCGCGGGGTTGATGGGTATATAGGCCATACTCAACCTAGACGTTTAGCTGCACGTAGCGTTGCCAATCGTATAGCAGAAGAAATGCAATGCGAGCTTGGTCAGCAAGTGGGTTTTAAAATTCGCTTTAGCGATCAGGTTTCTAATAACAGTTATATAAAACTGATGACCGACGGTATTCTATTAGCTGAAATACAACAAGACCGTTTTTTGAATCAATACGACACCATTATTATTGATGAGGCGCATGAGCGCAGTTTAAACATTGATTTTATTTTAGGTTACCTTAAAAATTTACTTCCTAAACGTCCTGACTTAAAAGTTATTATTACCTCTGCGACCATTGATCCAGAACGTTTTTCTAAGCACTTTGATGATGCGCCAATTATTGAAGTATCAGGCCGGACATTCCCTGTGGATGTACGCTATAACCCCATCAGTGACATCCAAAAAGAAGACATGGAAGCCGAAGGCGACCAGTTACAGGGGATTTTTGATGCGGTCGATGAGCTTTGCGCTGAAGGCCCCGGTGATATTCTGATCTTTTTAAACGGTGAACGAGAAATACGCGATACCGCCGATGCACTAAGTAAGCGTAATTTAAAACACACCGATATATTACCTTTGTATTCAAGGCTATCGAACGCTGAGCAAAATCGTATTTTTGCGCCGCATTCGCGCCGCCACATTATTCTCTCAACTAACGTCGCTGAAACATCGCTAACGGTGCCAGGTATTCGTTATGTTATTGACCCGGGTACGGCGCGTATTAGTCGTTACAGTTACCGTACAAAGGTTCAACGTTTACCCATAGAGCCTATTTCGCAAGCTAGTGCTAATCAGCGAATGGGGCGTTGTGGACGTGTTGAAGCGGGTATTTGTATTCGCTTGTATTCAGAGGACGATTTTTTATCACGTCCTGAATTTACCGATCCTGAAATATTGCGTACTAACTTAGCGTCAGTTATTTTACAAATGCTGGCATTAGGGTTGGGTGATATGGCGCAATTTCCTTTTGTGCAAGCCCCAGATAGCCGCAACATTAACGATGGTTTAACACTGCTTGAAGAGTTACAAGCGGTAAAAGAAGCTAAACGTCATCAAAAAACCAGTTTAACGCAATCTGGTCGAGAGCTGAGTCGTTTGCCAGTGGATCCGCGTTTAGCAAAAATGGTGCTGACTGCGCATAAGCTGGGTGCATTGCGTGAGGTGATTATTATTGTTGCTGCGCTCTCAATTCAAGACCCACGAGAACGACCACAAGAAAAACGCCAGGCAGCGAATGAAAAACACGGTCGCTTTGACGATCCAGACTCTGACTTTATCGCCTTTTTAAACTTGTGGAATTACCTCGAAGAGCAGCAAAGTGAGCTGACCAATAGCCAGTTTAGAAAGCTATGTCAAAAAGATTTTTTAGCGTATATGCGCATTCGTGAATGGCAAGACATCGTTTATCAAATCAGCACTGTGTGCAATGAAATGAAAATGAAAGCCACCACGAATGTTGCAGACAGCGAGCTTATTCACAAAGCACTGTTAAGTGGCATGCTCAGTCATATCGGTTTTAAAGACGAAAAGCAGCTGTATAAAGGCGCACGTAATAGCCAATTTCATATTTTTCCAGGATCTGGCTTGTTTAAAAAGAGCCCCAAGTGGATGATGTCGGCTGAATTGGTAGAAACCAGTAAACTCTATGCCCGTATTAATGCCAAAATAGATGTGAACTGGGTAGAACCGTTTGCTCAACATTTGGTAAAACGAAGCTATACAGAGCCACACTGGGAGAAAAAGCCCGGTGCAGTCATTGCCTTTGAGCAACAAACACTTTACGGCCTGCTTATCGTTAATAAACGCCGGTGTGTGTATAGCAAGATTGATCCTAAAGTAAGCCGCGAATTATTTATCCGCTCGGCGCTGGTTGAACAAGAGCTTGGATTAAATGAAGCATTTTTAGCGTATAACCGCGAATTAATTGAAGATATTCAAGTGCTCGAGAACAAGTCTCGTAGACGCGATATTTTAGTTGATGAGCAAACCTTGTTTGAGTTTTACGAGAAGAAAATACCCAGCGATATTAACAATCGTGCTGCGTTTATCAAATGGTATAAAACACAAAAACAACAAGACAAACACTACCTGCACATGACGCGCGAAGAGCTCATGCAACATGGCGCCAGCAGCATTACCGAATTTGACTACCCAGATACATGGCAGCAAGATAATTTGATGCTGCCGCTTACCTATCACTTTGATCCAGGCCAAGCGGTTGATGGCGTTGCCGTACAAATACCCGTTGCACTGTTAAACCAAGTGCAAGAAAGTGGCTTTGATTGGCATATACCGGCATTTCGTCATGAGCTAATTTGTGGGTTAATTAAGTCATTACCTAAGTCATTGCGTCGTAACTTTGTTCCTGCGCCTAATTATGCCGATGCGGTGTTAGCGGCTATAGAGCCATTACAAGGCTCGTTAATCGACTCGCTAAGCAATCGATTACTACGTATGACCGGCGTCCGTGTAGACCCTGAGGCGTGGGATTTAACTGCGCTTGCTCCGCATTTAAGGCTGCAATTTGAAGTGCGCGATGAACACGACAAGCTACTGGCACGTGGACTCGATTTAGCTAAACTTAAAGCGCAGCTACAAGGCAAGGTCACCGACACCTTATCTAAAGTCGCCGACAAAGGCATAGAAAAAACCGATTTAACACAGTGGGATTTTGGAGAGTTACCAACATCCTATGTGAAAAAGCAAGGTCAGTACGAAATTAAAGCGTACCCTGCGCTGGTGGATAAAAAATCAACGGCGGCAGTGGAGTTATTCGATAACGAAATTAAAGCGCAATTAGCGCACCAGCAGGGGTTGCGTCGTTTAGTGTTATTAAACGTACCATCACCCATTAAATACCTGCAGCAAAATTTACCAAACAAGGCTAAGCTAGGGTTGTACTTTAATCCTTTTGGTAAAATTGCAGATTTAATTGATGACTGTATCGCATCGGGTGTTGATAGCCTATTAGTTAAATATGGTGATATTCGTACAAGTGATGCATTTGAAGCGGTTAAAGAGCATATTCGCGGCGAATTAGGCGACACCGTAGTAGCAATTGCAACCCAAGTAGAGCAAGTACTGAGTATTGCTCATGCGCTGCATAAAAAAATGAAAGGGCGAGTAGATTTAACCATGATCACTGCCCATGGCGATATTAAATCTCAGTTAGAATCGCTTATTTTTAAAGGTTTTGTGAGCCAGCATGGGGCGGATAAGCTCGGCGATTTAATTCGTTACTTAAAAGCGATTCAAAAACGACTAGAAAAGCTACCCGTTGACCCAAATCGTGATAGATTATGTGTGCTAGAGCTTGAAAAAGTGGCGCAAGAATATAAAAAACTGACGAATAAAACCCCTAAAGGAATGCCATTGCCTGATGATGTTGAGGCTATTTTTTGGATGCAGCAAGAATTACGCGTATCCTTATTTGCGCAAACCTTAGGTACACCTTATCCAATTTCAGCGAAACGTGTGTTGAATGCGATAAAAGAAATTGAATAATCCCTTTATTCGCTATTAAGCTAGGGTCTGTTGACCTTTGCGGATTAAAATTTGTTCAAACTAAGGGCGGTTTAATCGCGGCGCGAGGTTTGTAACCTAGTGGGCTAAGTAAAAACCACACCACATAGGCTCTGCCTTGCCTAAATACCAAACAGGCTACTGCAAATTCAACCTTGAACGGTCAACAGACCCTAAGGGACTAACTTGAGAAGGAAATGACATTGCTATGTCCTCATTACTAAAACACCAAGCGCGACAATTGTTAGTGGTTGATGATGAGTATTTCAATTTTGAAATACTCAAAGCAGGGTTAGCATCAACATTTGATTTAAGCTATGCTGATTCTGGTAAAAGTTGTTTAGCATCTGCCATTGCTAATCCGCCTGATATTATTTTGCTTGATGTATGTATGCCGGGGCTTGATGGTTATGATACCTGTCGCATACTTAAACATACGCCAGAGACAAAACACATTCCGGTGGTGATGATATCAGGACTTGAGTCAGAGCTTGAGCAACAAGCAGGCTTTGACTCAGGGTGTGATGCTTACGTTGTAAAACCTTTTTCTATCGCCGTACTACGAGAAAAAATTAATAATATTGTGTAGAGGGAATTATGTTTACTGAAGATAAGCGAAACTACAGACGTATGCAGGTTAACACACCCGCTAAGTTAACCTCGATTGAGCCCGTCGCAGGACTAAGTTACACAGGCACCTGCCTTGACTTAAGTGCAACAGGGCTCTCCTTGCAGCTCGATGATTTATTAGAGCTTAACTCAATTTTATCGGTTGATATTGCATCAACCCATCCAAGCATTGCACCGTTAAAAGCCACTGCAAAGGTGATACGTGCCAGCACAGAAGAGGATGGCACGATAACCGCGGGGCTAGAAATTATTGAGTTTAACTAAAATTAGTGTTTAGTAAACCTTACAAATAAGGCCTTTAAGATAAAAGCCTTCAGGGTAGCTGCCCGCAATAGGGTGGTCAGCTGCTTGATTTAAGCGCTCCATGATCAGCAAATCTTTACCTGCATCAAGTGCTGCATCTGCAACCACTTTTTGAAACAAATTTTGTTCCATTAAACCAGAGCATGAGAAAGTAAGCAGTGTGCCGCCTGGTTTTAATATTTGCATCGCAATCATATTAATATCTTTGTAACCCCGACATGCCCCAGTTAACTGCGCTTTATTATCAGCAAATTTAGGCGGATCCATCACAATCGTATCAAACATCACGCCGTCTTCACGGTATTGGCGCAATAACTTAAATACATCTTGTTTTACAAAGTCGACTTTATTTAAATCAAGGTTGTTATGTTCAACATTGCGCTTTGCTGTATCAAGAGCTGGTTGTGAAACATCGACATTGGTTACATGCTTACAGCCACCACGCAGGGCATAAAGAGAAAACGTCCCCGTATAACTAAAGCAATTTAATACGGTTTTATCTTTTGAAAAACGCTCCAGCGCAGCACGGCTATCACGTTGATCTAAATAAAAGCCGGTTTTATGGCCTTCAAGAATATCAACTTCAATTTTTAAACCATTTTCTTCAATGATAACTGGCGCTGTGGGTTCATTACCCCAAAGCACTCCTTTAATTGGCTCCAAGCCTTCTTTAGTACGCACATCTACATCTGAGCGCTCATAAATATTTGAGCCTGGGAAAATAGCCATTAATGCGCCAACAATTTCACCTTTGTGGCGCTCAGCACCGGCACTGAGTAACTGACAAACCAAGGTGTTATCAAATTTATCTATGGTAACACCCGGTAAATAATCTGATTCAGCGGCGCAAAGCCTAAAACCGGTCAGTCCACCTTCTTCAATCGCATGGCTGCGAGCTTCTAAAGCACGACGTAGGCGACGCTCGAAAAAATGTTGATCAATGACTTCTTTTTCATCAAAGCTCCAAACACGCGCGCGAATTTGTGAATGCGGGCTGTAAGCCGCGGTGGCTAAAAACTTACCTTCACTGTCGTGTATGGTTACCGTGTCACCTAATCCAGGTTTACCTTTAATTTTTTTGATGGCTTTAGAAAATAACCAAGGATGTTTTCTTTTTAATGATTTATCGCGACCAGCTTGCAGGTAAACGGCAGATGACATAGGGCTTCTCTGTAGTAATAAATAAGCGCTGTATTTTAGTCAAGCCACGCGCAACATACAATGAATGTTTTGCAAGGGCCTTATAAATCGCGTTAAAGTAGGGGATATAACCTCGTTTAAATAGATTTTTGGAAGCTCGGTGAACAATTTAGCCCTTAGCCCTTCATTAAAGCAACTTGATCAGCAATGCAGAGAATTTATAACAGCGCTTATCCATGCTGATGTAGCCCATGATATCACTCATATTGAACGCGTTGTCCGTGTCGCAGTTAAATTATGCACTGCTGAAAAAGCCAATATGAATGTTGTTTTACCTGCTGCGTGGTTACATGATTGTGTGGCCGTAGCAAAAAACCATCCCGATAGGGCAAAAGCTTCAACGATGGCTGCCGATAAAGCGATTAGTTTTTTAGCGTCTATTGGCTATGATGAAGCGCTATTTGGTGATATTCACCACGCCATAGCCGCGCATAGTTTTAGCGCCAATATTGCTATTAAAACCGTTGAAGCACAGATTGTACAAGATGCTGACAGAATGGATGCCTTAGGGGCTATTGGTGTTAGTCGTTGTATGAAAGTGGGGGGCTCAATAAGCCGACTTTTGTACAATCCTAATGATCCATTTTGTTTAGAGCGTGAACCTGATGATAAACAGTACACCTTAGATCATTTTTTTATAAAGTTGCTGCATATTGCAAAAAGTATGAATACACCTTCAGCTAAAGCTGAAGCACTTAGAAGAACAGATTATATGTATGACTTTTTAGAGCAGTTAAAATCTGAAATTGGAGGGTAAGACAGTGAGGCCAAAATTGAGCGGTATTGATCATTGTCATTTAAATGTTCAAAGCCTCACCCAAGCCGTTGATTGGTATGAAAAGGTGCTTGGTTTTACCGTAGTAGAGGAATTAGCATTTTGGAATGAAGAAGGCAAAGGCCCTTTAACGCTTGAAGATGAAAACGCATCCACACGTTTAGCTTTATTTGAGGCACCAGGGACAAGCAAAGGAATTGCTTTTGCTGCAGCCGGTGAGCAATTTATTGCGTGGTTAGCACATTTTGAGCAGCTTGAAATTAAAACGATACTGGCTGATCATGGCGTGACTTTTTCTATGTATTTTAAAGATAACAGTGGCAATAGCCATGAGATCACTTCCCATGACTACCGCATTATAAAACAGCATTTTCCAGCTGTAGCGTTAGGCTCTCACAATGCCAAAAGAGGCTAGGTCCTGTTGAACTTTGTGCAGTAATATTTGTTCAAAAAAGAGACGATTTAATCGCGTTCTTGATGAGCCTTTTTTATCGCTAAAATAGCGTCTATTTTGCTAATAAAAAGATCAACCAGCTGAGGGTCAAAGTGTTTTCCTGCTTGTTGTTGCATATGCTCTAGTGTTTGCTCAATGCTCCACGGCTCTTTATAAGGACGTTTTGATGTAAGTGCATCAAATACATCAGCAATCGCTACAATCCGCCCCTCAATAGAGATTTCCTCGCCTTTTAACCCATTAGGATAACCTGTGCCATCCCATTTTTCATGATGTTCAATAGCCAACACATGGGCAAGTTGCAGTAGGGGGAAGGTGAGTTAGCCAATATTTTAGCCCCTATAGCGGCATGCTCTTTCATGTGTGCAAATTCGTCGGGGGTTAATTTGCCAGGTTTTAACAGTATCGAATCAGGAATACCTATTTTTCCGACATCGTGCATTGGCGCAGCTTGACGTAATAATTCTGCGTGTTGTTCATTCATTCCCAGTGCTAAAGCAAGTACTTTGCTGTATTGGCTCATTCGTGCAATATGCTCACCCGTATCGGTATCTTTATACTCTGCCGCGCGACCCAATCGCTCAACTAAATCTACATGTGCTTGTTTTAGTTGCTCGGCTTGTACTAAAGAAAGATGAGTTTTTACCCTTGCCTTTACAATCGCAGGGCTAATAGGTTTGGTTATATAGTCAACCGCACCTAGCGAAAACCCTTCCGATTCATCTTGTTCTTGCGTGAGGGCGGTGACAAAAATGACCGGAATGTGTGCGGTTTTAGGATTAGCTTTTAAAATTTTGCACACTTCAAAGCCATTCATATCTGGCATCATTACATCAAGTAAAATGAGTTTTGGCGGATCGTTTTCTATTAATTGCAGTGCCACAGCCCCCGATTTAGCAAACGATAAACGGTAGTTACTCGCTAAGACCTCGCGCATTACTTTTAAATTTGCAGGTTCATCATCGACGATTAATATTCGCGCCTGACTTATCGATTGATCCATCGTCATCCTCAGAAGAGCTAGTTATTGAGTGTTGTTAATAATGCGTTGAGCTGTGTTTGTGCATTATCAAATTCAAAGTCATTAAACTGCTCATAAATATTCAAAATAGCAGCTTTGTGTTGTTCGGGTGTTATTCTTTCAATATAACTTAATAACGTATCATCCAACTCTGCTCGTTTAGCTTGGCTGAGTAAAAGCGTTAATTGGTGAATAAATTCAGCATCTGACACGGTTTCTTTTTGTAATTCATTCTCTTTAAAAGCAATGTGTAAGTGTGATAATTCATCTGCTAGCTGCTGCCATTCTTGCTGACATTTTAATATGCACTGAGTATAACTGGCTATATCACGTTGTTTTTCAGCTTGCGCAATTAAGTAAGATAAATTATTGAGCGCTAAATTACCGGCAAGACCTTTTAAATTATGCAAAATATGAGCATTATGCTTATCGTTTAGCTTAGTGGTCGCCAAAGTTAGCATACTATTTTGATGCTGAGCTAAAAAGAGTACAACCTCTTTGAGATGTTTCTCTTTGCTGCCCCACATTTTTTCGCCTTTATTAAAATCTATACGAAGTTTTGAATCTATTGGATCGTTAGTTACTAACTGGCTGATAGTAAGCCCAAGCACCCGTGCTATTTCTTGGTTGAGTTGGTTTATGTCAACGGGTTTCGTTGTAAAACCATTCATACCCGCTTGTTTGGCTGTTAGCTTATCTTGCTGTAGCACACTGGCCGTTAAGGCAATTATTGGCGTGTGCTTTAGTTTTTTTTGCTGCTCTAAAGAGCGAATTGATGCTGTGGCACTGATCCCATCACATTTAGGCATATGAATATCCATTAGGATAATATCAAAGCGATGCTGATTAAACATGTCAATGGCCTCAAAACCATTATTTGCTTTACTTACCTGATGGCCTGCTTGGGAAAGCATAATAGTGAGTAGTTCGATATTTTGTTCAATATCATCCACCACTAAGATTTTTAATGGGGGTAAGCTAAATGCGTTTTTACTAATGGCTTGCACCTGACTTTTTTCGCCTGGCTCAAGCCCAACAGTAAAGGAAAAACAGCTACCTTGACCAAGGGTACTTTGTGCATATATTTTGCCGCCCATTAATTCAACCAGCTGCTTACTAATTGTTGTGCCAAGCCCTGTGCCACCAAATCGGCGTGTTGTGGTGCCATCTGCTTGCTCAAAGGGTTTAAAAATAGCCTCAAGGCGACCTTTTTCGATACCTATACCACTATCTTGTACTTCAAATAAAATGGGTTGATTGGGTTTATGAGTAACCGAAACAGTAACATGGCCTTGCTCAGTAAACTTTATCGCATTGCCGATTAAATTGGTTAGCACTTGGCGTAAACGCGTATCATCACCAAAATAAAATGGATTTACATTGTCAGCTATTTTTAAAATGAGCTGTAAGTCTTTGCGTTTTGCATCAAGCCAAAATGTCGACACAATATTATCGAGCAATTCTTGCAAGTTAAAATGTACTTTTTGAATTTCGAGTTTACCTTTCTCTAGCTTTGCTGAGTCAAGGATATCGTTGAGTAAATGCAATAAAGAACGCGCAGCGTTATTAACGGTAATAATTTGTTTTTGTTGTTCTTTATTAAGCGGACTATCCATTAAAATATCACTAAAGCCAATAATTGCATTCATGGGGGTACGTATCTCATGGCTCATATTTGCCATAAAAGACTGTTTAGCTTGCGCGGCTGCTTCAGCTTCGTATTTAGCTTGCTTTAAGCTTTGCTCATATTCATGGCGCTTGGTTATATCAACTAAAACGCCATCAACCCAGCGAGTATCATCTTTAGAGTTAGTGATAATACTTGCTTGATCGAGTACCCAAATAATATTGCCGTTGCGATGGCGAATGCGGTACTCAATTGAGTATTGACTGGTCGATGCAACTGCTTGATCAATCGCTAAAGAAATCGCCGCTTCATCTTCTTTAACAATAAGCTCGGCAAAGGTAATACGCTGCTCAGTAAATTCTTCAGCGCGATAACCCGTTAGTTCATAGACGCTAGGGCTGATAAACAACATACTCCAGTGTTCATCTAACAAGCAGCGAAATACCACACCGGGCATATTGTTCATTAAGGTACGGTATTGTCGCTCTTTTTCAATTAAGCTTTGTTGTAACGCTCTTTGCTCAGTTAAATCGGTAATAAAGCCTACAAACAATGTTTCAGTTTGTAATTGCTTTACTTCACCAATCCCTAAGCGAATTGGAAATTGATGACCATTTTTATGTTTTGCCCACACATCGCGATTAACACCAATAACACGTTTTACCTCATGGTTTGTTGTATTTTTTAAAAAAGCATCGTGTTGATTAGCAATATCATCAGCCATTAATATTTTTACATTCTGGCCAATAACCTCATTATCTTGCCAGCCAAAAATTGTTTCTGCGGCTTTATTAAAGCTCAAAATAGTGCCTTTGATATTGATAGTAACGATGCCGTCAATGGCAGTTGATAAAATAGCATCAAGGCGAGACTCTTCAGCTGATTTTTTCCCCAATAGCATTCTGTAACGGATCATGCCATTGATGATCACAACCACCGCTGTTAATAAAAGCGTGGCGAACGACACACTAATAGCAATAAAGGTTAGATGTGATTGGTTTGTTTGCTCGTTAATTATCGGGCTTGTTGCAATAAATCGCGTAGCAGCCATGCCCATATAATGCATACCAGCCACGGCAAGGCCAAGAATAAGGGCGCAAATAATACGATTATGCACAGGCGTTAATTTTTTAAAGTGTGCTGGTAAATGAAAACGTGCATAGAGACTTATAAAAGACAGCAGCACTGCAACAACAATTGAAGCGCCAAACCATATTGGATCATAACGAAGTAAAGGACTTAATTGCATCGCTGCCATACCGCTGTAATGCATGGTGCCAACACCCGCGCCAAATAAAAGAGAGCTTAGAATTAAATTGATAATACGAGGGTTAGAGTTATATGTTTTCAAACAAGAAAAAGCAATGGTACATGCCAGTAACGCCGGTATAAACGACACAAAAGTGAGTGTGGGGTCGTATTCAATTGTAGTGCACAAAGAAAATGCCAGCATAGCAATAAAGTGCATGCTCCAGACCCCTCCGGCAAGGACTAAGGCTGCGGTTATATTGGCTAACTTTCGATAAGATTTAAAATGTGTATTATTTGCTAAATCGATAACGTGCAAAGAAAAATAAGCTGCAAAAATTGCGGTGAGTATAGATAGTGTCACTAAACTTGGGTCGTATACACCATTAATAATTAGGCTTGGATCTGGTTCGTTTATAAAAAAATTAGCTAACATCAATCATTCACATAATAACTCTTAAATTCAGTCTAATATAAAATACAATAATAATCACAAGGTATTGAGTTATAAATTACAAAAGCAACGTAAGTGTTTTAAGCTCTAAACCATACTATTTATTGAGTAGCACTAAATGCATTGTTATTAAAATGGCATTTAGTGGGGATTATTTATAGATCAGCCGTTATGGTACAAGGTAAAATAAAACCCAGTGGTTAGTTATAAATAGGCAGCATTCATTGTTGGATTACACTTTAAAGCGAAGTAAGCGAAGAAAAACAGTGGCTATCAAAGTCGCACAACGTGAGCTTACGGTATATGCGCCCCATTTTGTAACGAAAACACAAATTAATGAATGGCTGTTAAGTAAACAGGACTGGATTGATGCTCAGTTACATAAGCAACAAATTCAAGCCGATACACGACAGTTTCCACTCAAAACCCAGAGTATTAAATTATTTAATGAAGCTGTTAATGTGCAATTTGAAAACGCAGCACGCACTCAATGGCAGCAGCACAATGAAAGCCAAACGCTGTTACTGAGTATTTCTTCACGTGTAAAGCATCAAACGCAAATGTATCAAAGTTTGCTAGAGCAGTTTTTGCATGAGAAATTAGAAAGTTATATTGAAATGCGAGTTAACGATTATTGTCAGCTGATGGGTGAAAAGCTACCGAGTAATATTCGTATTCAATTGTATAAACGTCGCTGGGGTAGTTGTAATCGCAGGCGTGAACTAACCTTCAACTTACACTTGGCAAGTGCACCGACATGGGTCATTGACTACGTGATTGTTCATGAATTAGCACATTTAAAATATTTAAATCACAGCGCTCAATTTTGGCAACGTGTGGGATTATTTTATTCAGATTATAAACAAGCAAGTAACTGGTTAAACAATCATGGTATGAGTTTACAGTGGGTATTTGAATAAAAAGAAATAAGGTAGAGAAGAGAAGTGGTGGAGGGAGCTGGATTCGAACCAGCGAAGGCTGAGCCGTCAGATTTACAGTCTGATCCCTTTGGCCGCTCGGGAACCCCTCCACACTAATTGTTATTGCATTTGGCCCCACTTAACTTAGCCTAAGAAAAGTGGTGGAGGGAGCTGGATTCGAACCAGCGAAGGCTGAGCCGTCAGATTTACAGTCTGATCCCTTTGGCCGCTCGGGAACCCCTCCAATGCAACGCGGCAGATAATAGCAAACTTCTTATTTAAGTAAAGAAAAAAGCTAAAGAAAATTCAAATTTAGCCGATAAATACTTATTAATTAGTTAAATAGGCTAAAGTCTATGCAGATTGGTGATTTGTTAATCACGGAGAGCCAGTTAAAAACGAGGCTTAACGAAAGTGTGCACGAAAACCGCCGAGGCGAGTTTGCACTTTTATTAGCAATGCTCTCTCACGATGCACTCGATTTTAGTGAATTCCACCTACCCAAAAGTGACACTAAGCATTATCAAGCTGATGAAAATGCTCTGCGTAAACAATTTGGCGCAGGTCCAAAGCAGCCATTAGCGCCAGATACCTTTAATATGTTAATTGGTAAAAATAACACAGAGCTTTTAGCAAAAATGGGAAGCGCTGTAGGGATGAGTGATATAAAGTTAACTCAGTGCTTAAAGCCTGAGCCATTTAATATTCGTGATGATAAAAACCACATTCCGCTTAACGTAATGGATAACTGTGAATTAGCGGTACGTCGACGAATCCAAAATACCAACACCGAGCTATCAAACCCTCAAATGGATGCGGTGGCATTTTATGATGATTTACAAAATGAAGCTATCCACCAGCCATTACATTTGTTTAGTGCCTAATTATATGTGTTCAATTGCTGCTTTATACATGCCATTTGATTGTAATAAACTGTGTTTATAGTAGAAAGTAACTATTGGTTTTATAAGTGCTTTATTTTAATAACTGATTTAATACAAAAAAAGCATCCAAAATTTAAATGCAATTGCTATAATGGCGCAAATGGTATGACATTAAATGCCATTATCATTAAACCAAGGTAATTAGGAACGTAATGAAGAAAACATTCACGCTGAATCATGAGAAAATCAAATACCCTCGTATGGTTGATGCTGCAAAGCATGAAGTGAAAAAATATTTGAAAAGAGAACGTAATAAAACTTTACCTGTTGATGCCGACTACTGGGCATTTGATTGTAAGTTTGGTAACACGGCTGAAGAAGCCCAAGTGGTTCACGTTGCTGAAATTAACAATCACATCAGTGAAATTGAAAAGCAAGGTTTAACTTCTTTTTACTTAGAGATTTTAGCAAGACCTGCACAGCGTCAAGATTTCGATCAAGATGATGGCGAGTAAAACGCTAATTTGCGTTTAGTGTAGTTTTTGAAAATGGGCCTTGTGGCCCATTTTTTGTAGCTGAAGTTTATACACTATGACATTTTTTGTATTTTTTATTACTGCCACAAGGGCACGTATCATTACGTTTTACTTTAATATCGGCAACCGGTGTAATCTCACCATCAAGGTACCGCCATTGTCCATCTTCTTTAATAAACCTTGAATTTTCTGCCAACTCGCAATATAAATCTTGATAAAAGTAGTGAGCTTTAAATGTAACAAATCCTGTTTCATCATTATAACCAGAGTCTAATACGGCTAAGTTTATAAAACGGCAACTATTTGCAAAATCTTTAATTTCTGAAATTGAATTTTCAGCTTGTTTTTCTTTTGCATAACTTTCACGCACAAAAACCGCGTTTTTAACAGCATAAGCACTGTAGCGTGCACGCATAAGTTGCTCTGGTGTGAGTGGCTGTTTGGTTTTTAAATGAAAAGGCTCGCAGCAATCAGCATAAGGTTGCTGACTGCCACAAAAACATAATAGGGCGTTAGAAGTCATGATAAATGTACTGTGTATTAAAACGCTAGTTTATCAAGCTTATTGCGTAAGTGAAATCTCAGGGTGAGCGCTTTTTTTGCTAAAGCAATACAACTTAGTGCGCGTATGGCTCAAGTTTAATGATAACTGCGACAGTTGTTGGTCATTTATTATATCAGTCCAGGTGATCACCGCGGCAAAATTTCCATTGTGAAGTGCAGAACTTAAAACATACTCTAAATTAACTAAATGCTTTTGACGAATAACCAGTAATTTACTGGTATCAATTGAGCATGAATCAAGTAGCGCTTTGCTCGGTACGTTATCGGGTGCTATTAACAGTGTCCATGCGTTTAGGCTGTTGTATTGGTGTAATACTTTTAATAACTCAAACGTTGCTGAAATTTCATCTTCAATTTGTACAACGTTAACACAATCTGATTGGTCATCTTGTTGATAGCTTTTAACTGTTCTTACGGTAATTGGCTGTAACATAATCTTCTCACTCACTGGGTTTTTATACAGTACATTCATACAGTAGTTTATACAGTTGTTTGGTGCAAGTGTTTTTTGCTATTTTTTTGTACAGTTATTCATCTTAAAACGCGACAGTTACTATAAATATATAAATAATCTATATATAACAATGGTTTAATTTTTATTGAAAGT
The DNA here is from genome assembly GCF_040937955.1 of Pseudoalteromonas sp. SD03. NCBI lineage: Bacteria > Pseudomonadati > Pseudomonadota > Gammaproteobacteria > Alteromonadales > Pseudoalteromonadaceae > Pseudoalteromonas > Pseudoalteromonas sp. SD03. Next base: position 2,170,771 of record NZ_CP162514.1, on the reverse strand, counting down.
TAATGCCCACAGAATTAATTTTAAGGCTGGGAGCAAATAAATACAGATGAACAGGGGGTATACAGTAGTTTAAATTAATTAAGCGTGCTTGCTTTGGCTATAAACGCTTAATTAATTTACAGATGAAATGAGTTGCTGGGCAGTGAAATTATTTTTCGCTACTAGGAGGGATCAAATGTGAAAATTGTAACTGATGAATTTGTTCATACAGGCTGGCTGCGTAGCATTGAGCATCTTTAAGTCGTTTGGTACTAATATGTTTTCGTATATCGCTCATTGCTTCTATGGCGGGTTCATAGCCTTGACTACTGGCTAAGCTAAGCCACGCAGCACCATGAAATACACTTTGCGGCACACCTTGTCCTTTTATAAAAAACAGCCCTAAATAAAACTGCGCGCGATAATTTCCTGCCATTGCTGCCAAACGCATCCATTTTGCGGCTAAGGCGCCTTGTTCATTTTTAAGGTAATAAAGGGCTTTATTTAATGTGTCTTGATCGGTGTTTTTAGAGCTCGCAAGGAGATTTGCATCGCTTGGTTGCGTTACAAAAGAAAGAATGTTGTCTAATTGTTGCTCTAAGTCTTGGCCACTTGGTGTCGTTTTGATCATGCTACTTCGTTTGTTATTTTAATCACTTAGCTAGTTTAGTATATAGCAAGGTAAAATGTCCTGTAAAAAGTTATTTTTATGCTAAAATCTCGCCACTTTTTACAACCACAAGTTTATTATGCTCGAAGCCTTATTCAAAATCCGTGCAAATGATTCTTCGGTTCGCCGTGAATGTATTGCCGGTATGACTACATTTATTACGATGGTTTATATCGTATTCGTAAACCCAGCTATGCTTGCAGAAGCCGGTATGGACCAAGGTGCTGCTTTTGTTGCCACCTGTATTGCTGCTGCAATAGGGTGTTTTATTATGGGTTTGTGGGCCAATTATCCACTGGCATTGGCACCGGGTATGGGATTAAATGCATTTTTTACCTATGGTGTTGTATTAGGTATGGGTTATAGCTGGCAAGCTGCGTTGGGTGCGGTATTTATGTCAGGGTGTATATTTTTAATTCTAAGCTTATTTAAGGTGCGAGAGTGGATTATTAATGCAATCCCTCTGGTGCTCAAGCAAGCAATAGCAACGGGTATTGGCGCATTTTTAGCTCTCATCGCACTTAAAAGTGCCGGTATTATTGTATCAAGTCCCGCAACACTGGTGCAGTTGGGTGATATTACCTCGCCTGGTCCTTTATTGGCTATTTTCAGCTTTTTTGTTATTGCTGCACTGCTTTATCGCGATTTTAAAAGTGGTGTACTGATTAGTATTTTACTAGTCACCGCGATTGCTGTGTCTATGGGGTTAGTGGAGTATCATGGTGTTATTGCAATGCCACCTTCTATCATGCCGACCTTTATGCAACTGGACTTTAGTGCCGCGTTTGAACTGTCGATGTTGAGTGTTATTTTTGCGTTTTTATTCGTTGATTTGTTTGATACCTCAGGCACGTTAGTTGCGGTAACTCAGAAGGCTGGTTTAGCAGATAAAAACGGTAATATGCCGCGTTTAGGTCGTGCATTAAGCGCCGACAGCACAGCAACCATTGCAGGTGCAATGCTCGGTACTTCAACAACCACGTCATACATTGAGTCTGTTGCAGGTGTATCTGTTGGTGGTCGAACGGGTTTGACCGCTGTGGTTGTGGGTTGCTGCTTTTTACTGATGATGTTTTTTGCGCCTTTAGCTCAAATGGTGCCTGCATACGCAACCGCGGGAGCTATTTTATATGTATCTGTATTGATGCTACAAAACTTAAAGTTTGTAAATTGGGACGACATGACTGATGCAATTCCGGTGAGTGTTGTATTATTAATGACACCGCTGACTTTCTCAATTGCACACGGTATTGCACTTGGTTTTATTTCTTATACGGCGGTAAAAGTGCTGTGTGGCAAAAAAGATCAGGTAAGCATTAGTGTTTGGATTTTAACTGCCTTGTTTATTGTTAAGTTCGCATTTTTATCTTAATGCAGGCAGCTTGTTAGAATATGTATATGTCCTAGTATGTAAACACAAAGTGGGGCAAAATCCTATTCAAAAAAAAGCCCATGCAACTGCATGGGCTTTTTTATTTAGAAAGGAATTACCATTTCTTTTTAGGTGCAAATAATACGTCTAAATCATCTTGCTCTTGTTCGTTCTTTTTCTTCAATGATGTAGCATTTGATGCCTTGAGTTCATTACTTATCGTTTCAAGGTAGCCTTCAACTTCAGCTCGTTTTGCCGTAATGTAATCGTCATTAAATGAAACACTGTTAAGTGTGGCAGCTGCTTTTTCAAAGTACTGCCTAGCAGAGCCTATCATTCCAGCTGTTTGCGCTGATAACCCACGTTTTATTTGGCTTTCAATGTTGATTCTTAGTTGTAGCTTTTCAAGGCGTTTGTCTTCTGCAATAAATACCTGGCTGTCTACTTTGCCTTTATTATGCTCAGAACGAATAATAGTGCGTAACTTTTTAATGCCTTGTATCAGCGATATCAGTTGTTTGTCGTTGCCTGGTAATACAAAGCCATCTGAACCGTCTTGAATTGGGTTTTGTAGTCGCTCTTTTGCTTCTTTTAAGCGGTTTTTTAGTCCACTACCTCCGCTTGAAATAGACACCATTTGACTGAGCGCATCATGAATTCGTCGTTGTAATATTCGCTGAGTTGCCTCTGAAAGTGGAATGTTGGCGCTATTCATTAATGCTTCTTCGGTTTCTTCAATGATTGCTTTTTGTTTTGTTAACTCTTTGCGTCGTTCAGCTTCTTGTTTTTCTTTGTGTTGCTGAACAGCACTAACCCATAGTGCAATGACTATAAGTGCAACAATTAATACAATTATAATGGAAACTATCATGTTATAATTCTCAAATTCTTAACCTTATTATCTAATCTTACATTAAATATATAAAAGGTGGGAAACTTTGCTCAGATTAACTGAAAAAAGCGTCACCATAAAGCGTTTAAATCTTAATATGTTATGTTTCGATTGCTGATAATCATTGCTACCTCAAGTTTATTTATTGTGTTAACCTGAAATTTCAACAAATTAATTGTTATATTATGTAACATTAATCAGCCTTTTATATAGCTACCTATAGTTAGGGTGCGCTTTTATCTGTCAATGTGAATTATAACGAAACTACATAGCCATGAAATTACAACAACTTAGATATATCGTAGAAGTTCAAAATCATAAATTAAATGTTTCAGCTACGGCTGAGAGTTTATTTACCTCCCAGCCTGGTATTTCTAAGCAAGTACGTATGTTAGAAGATGAGCTCGGTGTACAAATTTTTGGCCGCAGTGGTAAGCATTTAACTCATGTTACAGGCGCTGGCGAGGAAATCATTAACATATCACGCGAAATACTCTCAAAAGTTGAGGGTATTAAAGCGGTGGCGAATGAACATACTTTACCGGATCAAGGCAAACTTAATATTGCTACCACGCATACACAAGCACGGTATGCGTTACCGAGTGTAATTAAAGGCTTTACTCAAAAATACCCTGCGGTATCACTGCATATGCACCAAGGTACACCACAGCAAATATCGGATGCAGCCGCTCGCGGTGATGCTGACTTTGCCATTGCCACAGAAGCGCTTCATTTATATTCAGATTTAGTAATGCTGCCTTGCTACCATTGGAATCGTAGTATTGTGGTTGCTAAAGATCATCCCCTTGCGAAAAAAGTGGATAATTTAACAGTGGCTGATATAGCCCAATACCCACTCATTACTTACGTATTTGGCTTTACAGGTCGTTCGGAGCTCGACAAAGCATTTAATGCTTACGGATTAGAGCCACATATTGTATTTACTGCCACCGATGCCGATGTCATTAAAACGTATGTGCGTTTAGGGCTAGGTGTGGGTGTGGTTGCATCTATGGCAATTGATCAGGTAAACGACAGCGACTTAGTGTGCATTGATGCTAGCCATTTATTTGAGGCGAGCACGACTAAAATTGGCTTTAGAAAGGGCAGTTTTTTACGCACCTACATGTATGACTTTATCGAACGTTTTGCACCGCATTTAACTAAAGAGCGAGTAGAGCGTGCGAGTTTACTGCGTAATCAAGAAGATGTTGATAAGTTATTTGCTGATATTGAATTGCCGGTTAAGTAACCGCCATAAACATCAATGAAAAGCCGCTTAGTTTTGCAACTAAGCGGCTTTTTTGTGCTATGTAATTAACCTGAACTGTGGATAATAAATCCATCTCAAGCAGCTATTTTCAGCGCTAACTGCGTTGAATTTACTTGCAATAGGCTAGCTATTGACGCGTAATTTCGCCTTGTTTTCACTAAAAATCTCTAGCTAGAGAAAATAAACATAAATATCATTTTGATTGAATATGTTAGTAAATCTCTTAACCAGAGTTCAGGTTAATTAGCACTCGATAATATTAACGGCCAGTCCACCGCGAGCGGTTTCTTTGTATTTTGTTTTCATATCGTTACCCGTATCGAGCATGGTTTTTATTACTTTATCCAGCGATACTTTTTGCTCACCACTACCGCGTATAGCAAGGCGCGACGCATTAATTGCTTTAATAGCGCCCATTGCATTACGTTCAATACAGGGGACTTGGACTAAGCCGCCAACAGGGTCACAGGTTAACCCTAAGTTATGTTCCATACCAATTTCAGCGGCATTTTCTACGTGTACAACGTTACCACCAACAATTTCAGTAAGTGCGCCTGCGGCCATTGAACAAGCAACACCGACTTCGCCTTGGCAACCCACTTCAGCACCAGAAATAGAGGCATTCTTTTTATATAAAATGCCTATTGCAGCGGCAGTTAATAAGTAGCGGGTAGCAATATCACGGTCTACTTCTTTAATAAAAGTATGATAATACATTAATACTGCAGGTAAAATTCCGGCTGCGCCATTTGTGGGGGCAGTTACTACACGTCCTCCGGCTGCATTTTCTTCGTTTACAGCTAATGCGAATAAATCAACCCAGTCCATGGCGCGCAGCGGATCGTTACTGACTTCTACATTAAGCTTTAAATATAAGCTTGGCGCACGACGTTTTACTTTTAATCCGCCAGGTAAAATACCTTCGGTGCGCATACCTCGCTCAATACAGGCTTTCATTACTTGCCAAATATTAAATAGCTCATCTTTAATGGCTTCTTCACTGCGTAGCGTCTTTTCGTTTTTCATCATTAACGTTGATACGCTGTAACCCGACTCTTTGCACATCTCGAGTAATTCTTTAGCCGAGCCAAACGGGAACGGGGCTGGGTTTTCTTCACGGATATCTAAAGCGGCTTGTTTTTCTTTTTCAAACTCTTCATCAGTAACAATAAATCCGCCACCAATAGAGTAGTAAACTTTGCTATATACTTTTTCGCCATTGTTATAGGCAATAATTTCCATTGCGTTGGAATGTTTAGGGAGTGTCTTTCTGCGATGAAAAACAATCGCGCCTTGCTTAGGGAATTTAGCTTTGTGAGTTTGGTTTAGGTAAATAACCTGTTCTTTTTCAATTTTAGCGAGTATGTCATCCACTAAATCGGCATCAATGGTTTCAGGATCATACCCTGCTAAGCCAAGTATCACTGCTTTACCAGAGCCGTGGCCAACACCTGTTTGGCCAAGCGAGCCGTAAAGCTCTACTTTTACATCGGTCACATTTGCTAATAGTTGTTGTTCGTTTAGGTCATTAACAAATAAGCGTGATGCACGCATTGGGCCAACGGTATGTGACGATGAAGGGCCAATACCAATGCTAAACATATCAAATGCACTGATCATAATGTGTGTCTCTACTTAGTTTTCTCAGCATTAAGCTGTTCTTTGAACGGTCGACTATAATAACGTGGAAACGCAGGTGTGTAACCCTTATTAGTAAAGATTTAAACTGGTATGGCGAGTTGTTTTGTAAAGTTTTTAATAATGCTGGCTGTGGCTCCCCACAAAAGCCCATGTGGGGTGATAAAGCCATTTAAGGTAATGATTTTTCCACCTCGTTCAAATGGCAAAGGTTGCCAGTTAGCCGCGTTATTCAGCGCTTTTATAGAGAGTAAAAAGCTAGCTTGCACTTCGTTGTGGTCGTTTTCCCACACTGTTTCTTTTTTAATTAAGCCTACAAAGGGGCGTATAGTAAATCCGGTCAGGGTTGAATATTCAGGTAACTGACCTAACACATGGACATTTTGCGGGGCAATATTAAGCTCTTCATGTAATTCACGCAGTGCGGTGGTGCGTAGGTTAACATCATCAATTTCAAACTTGCCGCCCGGTAAACAAATCTCCCCAGGGTGGTGATGAAGGTAGGCTGGTCGCTTACACAATAAAATATGTGCCTCGTTATCTATATCAATCAATGGCAGCATTACTGCGCTTGCGCGCTTTTTTTTATTATCTTTGAGCTGATCCACGGCTAAACTGCGGTTTAATTGAAAACGAGCCGAAATGGTTTCACTATTCAAAGCGACCTTCATTTAATATAGGAAGTATTTTATTTACTTTATCGTAAGTTTCTTGATATTCCAATTCGACTTTTGAATCAGCAACAATACCACCCCCAGCCCAACAATATATTTGTTGTTGATGTGTGACTAAAGTTCGAATAGTAATACTGGTATCCATATTGCCGCAGCCACTAATGTAACCAATAGAGCCACAATAAATGCTACGTCTATGTGGTTCTAGTTCTTCTATTATTTCCATGGCACGGACTTTTGGTGCGCCTGTAATTGAACCACCGGGAAACGCAGCTTCCAGTTGATCAACCGCTGTTTTTCCCTCATCAAGGGTTGAGGTGACCGTACTCACTAAATGGTGTACCGCCGGAAAACTTTCAATAGCAAATAATGAGGGCACAATAACCGAGCCCGGTTTAGCGACTTTTCCTAAATCATTTCGCAGCAAGTCCACTATCATGACATTTTCGGCGCGGTCTTTACTCGAATTTGCCAGCAAGGTCGCTTGTTTTGCATCCTCAAGGGCATCTGCTTTGCGAGGTAAAGTCCCTTTAATGGGTTTTGTTTCTACTTTATTGTCGTGTACTGCAATAAAACGCTCGGGTGAGATTGACAAAATAGCGCCCTGAGGATGATTAATAAAACTAGAAAAAGGCGCTTTATTAGCCTGAGTTAATTTAACATAGGCGCTCCAAGGCGAGCCTTGGTAATGTGCGCTAAAACGCTGCGCTAAGTTAATTTGATAGCAATCACCACTTTTTAGGTATTCTTCAATCGCGGCAAACTTTTCGCTATAGCTAGTCTGACTCATATTTGACTGCCACGGTGATGTAAGCGAAAAGCTTTCGTGTTTAGGTGGTTGCGCTAAATGATGTTGATACAGCCAAAGGCGGTCTACATTGGGCTGCGAAACATAAAACCACGTGCGCAGTTGTTTATCGTAAATCAGTGCATCGAGGTAAAGTCCAACCGCCATTTGCGGTAAATTTATGTCGTGTAAAGCGCTGCTTGGAAGTTGCTCTATAGTACGGCCTAAGTCATAGCCAAAATAACCCAGCCAGCCACCATTAAAAGGTAAGTTGTTGGCGGCTTTAGTGCTGTCTAACTTTGCCAGTTCATTATTCATTATTTCAAAGCAGCTTTTTATGTTTGGCTGGTTATTAAAAACGCTTTGATTATTTTCGACTTCAAGGGTGCTCTGGGGGTCAATCGCAATAATGTCAAAACGACTGTTTATGTGATCACTATCACCCGAATCTAATAAAATGGCGTAAGGCAAATGAGCAAAATGCGAAAATACCTCAATACAATTTTGTGATATGGCTAATTCAACACAATTTTTTTTATTGTTTAGCATTTACTACCCCTATAAGAACTGGCTCCAAACGGGCTGGGAGGGTATCATAAGTCAAATTTATTTGGCAGCGTTTAGTGAGCGCTGTAGTTGAAAACAGTTCGAACCACCGTCACGGGTTTGATATCGCTTACGTGCTGCGTGAGTAACAACAACTTAAGGAACCACTATGAGTACAATTCGTCAGCAAGACTTTATTGATAGCATTGAAGATGCCTTGCAATACATCTCGTTTTACCATCCTCTTGATTTTGTTCAAGCACTAGAGAAAGCGTATAACAAAGAACAAAGTAAAGCCGCTAAAGATGCGATTGCGCAAATTTTAATTAACTCGCGTATGTCGGCAGAAGGTAAGCGCCCACTGTGTCAAGATACCGGGATCATCACTTGTTTCGTAAAAGTAGGGATGGATGTTAATTGGGATAAAACCGACTTAACAGTACAACAAATGGTTGATGAGGGAACGCGTCGTGCGTACTTAAATCCAGATAACCCTTTACGTGCATCGATTGTTGCAGATCCTGCGGGAACACGTAAAAACACTAAAGATAATACGCCATCAGTGGTTCACATTGACTTAGTTGCAGGCGATAAAGTCGAAGTGATGGTCGCTGCTAAGGGCGGCGGCTCAGAAAACAAAAGTAAAATGGTGATGTTAAACCCATCTGACGATGTGGCTGAGTGGGTAGAAAAAACGCTACCAACAATGGGGGCGGGTTGGTGTCCACCAGGCATGCTAGGCATAGGTATTGGTGGCACGGCAGAAAAAGCAGCGGTAATGGCCAAAGAGTCATTAATGGATCCGGTTGATATTCATGAACTAATTGAGCGCGGCGCAGAAACAACAGAAGAAAAGCTGCGTTTAGAAATCTTTGAACGTGCGAATAAATTAGGTATTGGTGCGCAAGGCCTTGGCGGTTTAACCACGGTTGTTGATATTAAAATTAAAACGGCGCCAACTCACGCGGCTTCAAAGCCAGTGGTTATGATCCCAAATTGTGCTGCTACGCGCCACGTTCACTTTACCCTTGATGGTTCAGGCCCTGCGAATTTAAAAGCACCTAAATTAGAAGATTGGCCAGAAGTGACTTTCGAAGTGGGTGAGGGCACACGCCGTGTTAATTTAGATACTCTTACTAAAGAAGACACTAAAGAATGGAAAATGGGTGAAACCGTTTTACTCTCAGGTACTATTTTAACGGGTCGAGATGCTGCTCATAAGCGTCTTCAGGATATGATCAACTCAGGGGAAGGTTTACCTGAAGGTGTTGATTTTGATAACAAGTTTATTTACTACGTTGGCCCTGTGGATGCAGTAGGCGATGAAGCAGTAGGTCCAGCGGGTCCTACAACGGCAACTCGTATGGATAAATTTACCGACATGATGTTAGAAAAAACCGGCATCGTGGGAATGATTGGTAAAGCTGAACGAGGCCCTGCAACGGTTGAGTCTATTAAAAAGCACCAGTCAGTGTATTTGATGGCGGTAGGCGGTGCGGCTTACTTAGTATCTAAAGCTATTAAAAAAGCACGTGTTGTTGCCTTTGAAGATTTAGGTATGGAAGCTATCTACGAATTTGAAGTAGAAGATATGCCAGTAACAGTTGCCGTAGACAGTGAAGGAGCAAATGCTCACACCCAAGGCCCTGCTATTTGGAAAGCAAAAATTGAAGAGCTAGACAGCAAAATGAAGTAAATTTTTACTTAAAAAGCAATCATATAAGCGAGCACTGTGTGCTCGCTTTTTTATTTACTTTTACATTTGCAAAGACTTATACACCTCAGACCAGTTTATGCTGCGTAGGCAATTAGTGTATAAGCCACTGTATTTTAAGCTGTAGTATACTTTTTTAGGGTGTATGGTTAAGTTTACAAATAACTGCAAGGTGACGTTCACGTAAGCGTAAGCTTTAATTGCGATGGTGTTTTTAGCTTTTATACTTAATCAAATGGTTATTTTTGGAATTTTTATGCTTACTTTTAACGATAAGTCATTTTATTTTTCACTTTGACGCGCTTTATTTGGTTTATCTACTCATAGTGTGGCGAACCATTAACTGAAGTGATAAAGTCTCGACAATTTGTAGCGTGCTTGCCCAAAAGGGCCCATTATTTTCGGAGTATTTAAAGTGGTTGTATTTAATCAAGTTGAATTTGATAACCATGAACAAGTGGTTTTTTGTTCAGACAAAGCGTCTGGTTTGAAGGCCATTATTGCGGTACATAACACAAACTTAGGCCCTGCGGTAGGCGGTTGTAGAATGTGGGATTATGCTAACGATGAAGACGCAGTATATGATGTGCTGCGTTTATCAAAAGGGATGACTTATAAAAATGCCGTAGCACGCTTGCCATTTGGTGGTGGTAAATCGGTTATTATTGGTAATGCCAAAGAAATCAAATCAGAGCAGTTATTTCGCGCATTTGGTCGCCAGTTAGAGCGACTAAATGGTAGCTACTACTCAGCAGAAGATGTAAACATTACCTGTGATGATGTGGCGTTAATGAACAAAGAAACAAATTACGTGCTAGGCCTTGAAGGAAAAAGTGGTAACCCTTCGCCGTTTACAGCCTATGGTACGTTTTTAGGTATGAAAGCAGCGCTTAACCATCAACGCGGTATTCAAGACTTTTCTGGTATTAAAGTTGCGGTGCAAGGTTTAGGTGCAGTAGCTTATGGATTATGTAAACATTTGTCTGAAGCTGGTGCTGAGTTATTTGTTACCGATATTAATCAAGCTGCAGTAGATCGTGTAGCAAATGATTTTGGCGCAACCGCAGTTGGTATTGATGAAATATACGACCTAGATGTGGATGTTTATGCACCCTGTGCATTAGGTGCCACTATTAATGACACAACAATCCCACGCTTAAAAGCAACGATAGTAGCAGGCTGTGCAAACAATCAACTTGCTGAATCACGCCATGGTGAAATTTTACGTAAAAAAGGTATTTTATATGCGCCTGATTATGTAATAAATGCAGGTGGTATTATTAACGTTTATTACGAAACTGCACCAGAGGGTTACAGTAAAGAGGCTTCTAATAAACACGTAGAAAGAATTTACGATACACTTAGTGAAATTTTTACCCGTAGTGAAAAAGAGCAAAAATCAACGCATTTAATTGCCGATGAACTGGCACAAGAAATTATTGAAAACGGACTTTAAGTTTCCACTCGGTTTAAAATAGGAGCGAAATACGCTCCTTTTTTATACCTTATGTAAGACTTTGGTATAACTACACCCAAAGCGTCATTTTAGTTAATGCGAATATAGATAAAGCACGGTAAAATTTAGTTTTACACTTTATCTATATTTTATGTCCTCTACTGATTTTTCTATTACCCCTCTTGATTTTGAGCAATGGCCTCGAAAGCAACACTTTGAGTTATTTCAGCAGTTCACTCAGCCTTATTTTAATGTGTGCGTACAACTGAATGCGAAAAAGTTATATACCGCCTGTAAACAAGCTAATATTGCTTTTTTTCATGGTTATATTTATTGCTTATTAAAAGTCTGTCATCAGTATGAGCCGATGATGCTGCGCATTATTAACCAAAAACCTTGTTACTTAAGTGCTACGCGGGCAAGTGTAGTCGAGCTTGCCGATGATGAGTCGTTTCGCTTTAGTTATTTTAAATTACACGAGTCGTTAAATGAATTTGCCAGTGAGGCGAAAGCTATTAGCAATACCACAAAATTAAACCCACTGTTTTCTGATGCGTTTGCAGCAACTGAAGGGCAAGCAGATTTAATTCATGTTTCTGTATTACCTTGGTTAAACTTTAGCAGCTTTTCGCATGCATTTACCCACGGTCAAAGTAATGGTATTCCTAAATTTGTGTTTGGCCAATACAACACTGAGACAGGTAAAATGCCGCTTGCTATTGATGTTCATCATGCGTTGTTGGATGGGCTTCATGTCGCTAAATTTATAAAGCAATTGCAGTATACATTTGATAATTTAAGTAGTAATAATTAATGAAAAAGTTGTAAATTTTATGTTATTATTTGCCAGCAGTGCTTTTAACTTAAATTGTCACTCTAAACTTACCCAAATATAAAAATTAATAATTATAATTATAAAGGCAATATCTGATGAATCGCTTAGTGATTTTATGTATTTTGTTGGTGATTTTTTCTGTTGACGCACAACAGCAGACTCGTTTGCCGTTACGTGATTATTTTTTTGAAACTTGGAATACACGTACGGGTCTTCCTCACAATAGCATTAATAGCCTTGCACAAACACAAGATGGGTATCTATGGGTGGGTACTTGGGAAGGACTTGCCCGCTTCAATGGCCAAGAGTTTAAGTTATTTACTCGCTCCGAAATTACTGACTTGCCTGACTCAGGCGTACGTGCGCTAACCCCTACATCTGATGGCGGTTTACTTATTGCAGGGGCGCGCGGCGGTATTAGCTTATATCAACATCGCCAATGGGACACGCAACCACCTGCCCAAGCGATGGTTAATCATATATTTAAAAGTAAAAATGATAACTTGTGGCTAGCGCTTGAGAATGATGGTGTGTTTTATCGTTCAGCTAGTAGCACTCAAGACATCCCAATAATACAAAATGTCAGTGCGTATCGAATCATTGAAGACCCCAAGGGGGTTATATGGGCGGCGACCAGTGATGGCCTGTATAAAATAGTCAACTACAAACCCACTTTGATGACGCCACAACAAGGGTTACCAGATGCTCCCGTATATACCTTATTAATCACCCGTGAAGGTCGACTCATTATAGGAAGTGAAAGAGGGGCACGAATCCTTAATGGTGGGCTATTTGAATCGCCTCACCCACAACTCGACGCGGAATCTATTTCCAGTTTGTTAGAAGATGATCATGGGGAGCTGTGGTTTGGCACCATTAATAAAGGTGTTTTTAGGCTTAGCGTCGATGGTTTAGAGCAATTAGATGCTAAAAATGGTTTACCCGCCAACCGTATTCTTTCTTTGTTACAAGACAGAGAAAATAGTATTTGGGTAGGCACCAATGCTGGTGTATTTAGGTTAAGAGAAGCGCCGTTTTCATCGTGGGGCAAAAAGCGAGGCTTATCTAGCGATTATGTGCGTACGGTATTGTCACATTCTGATGGCAGTTTATGGATAGGCGGAAGCACGGGGTTAGATCGGCTGCACAATAATCAGATCAGCCATATTAAAGGCACTAAACAAGGCTCGCCATATTCAGTATTAAGCTTACTAGAGCAAAACCAAGGTGATGTCTGGGTAGGCACATACACTTCGGGTGTTTTAAAAGTGGTTAATAACGAACTCATACCTTATTTAAACCGTGATAATGGCTTAGGTAGTAATGAAGTAAGATCTTTACTTTTTGATTCAAAAAATCGCTTATGGATAGGCTCGGCCATGGGGCTGACACGCGTTAATACCGACGGTAGCTTAAACCAATTTACTAATGAAAAAGAGCTGCCGAGTGGGTTTATTTTAGCCTTGAGTGAAGATAACTCAGCTAATATTTGGGTAGGAACCGGTAATGGGGTCGTGGTTTATGACACTCAAACTGACGTGTTTAATCCTGTTGAGTTTCCTGCTGAATTTGCCGCGCAATATGCGTTTGGCTTTTACATTGACGATAAATACACGTGGATGGCTACCGATCGCGGCTTAGTTCGTTATCAGCATTCAAACGCAAAGATGACTATTTTAGGGCGTGAATTAGGTTTACCCGTTGATAAGCTTTTTCAAATTGTGCCGTTTAAAGACTCACTTTGGCTATCAAGCAACCGTGGCATTATTGAAGTCAATTATAAGCAGGTAAATGAGCTGCTTGATTCAAAATCTAACAATAGAGGTACGCTCGCCTTTCAATTATACGATGAGGGTGATGGCATGCTCAGTGCACAAGCAAATGGCGGTTCAACCCCCTCTGCAACCGCTCATTCAGATGGCACAATTTGGTTTGCTACCGCAAAAGGGGTGAGTACAGTAAAACCGGAACGCTTAAAAGAAGCCACTAAAATAGCGTTACCAACGATTGTTGAAAGCTTTTCTGTTGATGGTAAACCAACGTCGTTACCTATAGACGGTGAAACTATTATTTTACCACCAGGGGTGACGCGCTTGTCATTTCAATACGCGGGACTGAGCTTTATTATGCCGCAGCGATTAAACTTTCAAACAAAATTGGAAGGCTTTAATAACGAATGGATCAACCGTCAACACATAGCGACTGCTGAATACACTAACTTACCTGCGGGCAAGTATTCTTTTGCTGTACGTGCAGCCTATCCAAATACTGATTGGCAACAAAATCACAAAGTCGTTAACTTTGAAATTCAATCGCACTTTTGGCAAAAAACAAGCTTTAAGTTGTTTATGTTTTTTCTTTTTGTGGTGGTGATATATAGCGCTTATCGCTACCGCTTATATCGTTATAAACAAGTTGAAAAGGAATTAACGAGTCGAGTGGTGAAGCAAACGCAAGCACTGCAAGAGCAAGCCAGTGCCTTTGCGTATCAAGCCACACACGATCAGCTTACCGATTTACCGAATCGCCGCGCATTTGATGGCTGGCTGGCGGATAACTTTTCAGACTTTAAAGCATGTAATAAATCACTTGCTATCGCTATTATGGATATTGATCACTTTAAACGGATTAACGATGGTTGGTCACACCTCATAGGTGATCAGGTTATATGTGAAGTAGCTAACATTCTTAAAGCGCACTGCGAAGGTGAGCAAGAGGTAGCTCGCTGGGGCGGCGAAGAGTTTACTTTTGTGTTTCCTGATACGAGTGCAGTGCAGGCACAAGAAATGTGCGAGAAGTTACGCAAATGTATTGAAAATAAAAACTTTTCAAATATCGCAGAAGGCCTCAGCGTAACCGTGAGTTTTGGTGTTTCTGACTCTGGTGATGTTGATGATTATGACCGATTATTATCACGGGCTGACCAAGCTTTGTATAAGGCAAAAAACAACGGCCGAAATCGAACTGAAGTGATGTGATTGAAAAACAGCCTCACTGCACCCATTACTATTTTAATAATACGGGCGCAGTATTTTGGCGTTAAAGCTAAATGGTTTGATTTAGGACGACCCAATGATAAATGGGCTATTAATTTTTGTTTTAATTGTATTTATTATAATGTTTTGGCGCTGGCCTGATATTCAAAATGCCGTGTGGCACCGTAAATACAGTGATTTATTGTTAAGTGAGCAACAACACACGTTGTTACTGCGTGCTATGCCCATATACAACAAAATGACCGATGCAGAGCGAGCCAAGTTAGCATCCCATATTGTGTGGTTTTTAAATGAAAAGCGTTTTGTTGGCTGCGATGGGTTGCAACTAACGGAGGCAATGAAACTCATTATTGCCGCCGATGCCTGCTTGCTGGTGCTTAACAAGCCTTGGCCTTTGTATAAAAACGTAAAAGAAATTTTACTCTACCCCAGCGCGTATTACGCGCCCCAATCAAGCCGCAATAACGCAGGCCTTGTCAGTTTTCATAATACAGTAAGGCAAGGTGAATCGTGGCCGGGGGGAACATTGGTGCTTAGCTGGCATGATGTGCTTGAGGGCAACCGCTTACCCAGTGATGGGCATAACTTAGTGTTTCATGAATTTGCACATCAACTTGATCAAGAAACCGGTAAAACCACCGGCACGCCACTACTTGCATCACAGGCAAAATACCAACAATGGGGCAGAGTGTTTAGCCGAGCGTTTTCGCAGTTAAAAACCCATGTTGCTTATAGTATGCCGCATGTAATACATAGCTATGGAGCCACCAATGAGGCTGAGTTTTTTGCGGTGATCACCGAAACATTCTTAGAGAAACCCGCCGATTTACGCCGTGAAGACCCTGAAATTTACCATTTGCTAGTGGATTTTTATCAATTTGATCCTATTGTTTGGCACTAATTTTATGCACTTCATCCTATTACGCTGGTAACTTGCTGGCGTTTTTGTTGCAATCATGTAATAGATCAACACACAGCAACAATAATAAGTGAGATAAGCATGAAAAAAATGCTGCAAACAGCACTCGCGTTATCGGTTTCATTGACATTAGGCCACGCACACGCAGAGCAAACAGATGAAAAAAAATGGCAAGTTGATTCACCTAAAGGGCAATTTGTTGATGCATCTATTAGTGTAGAGCAAGGCACATGGATGAATGTCGATATAAGTCCTGACGGAGAAACCTTAGTATTTGATTTACTGGGCGATATTTACACCATGCCAATGAGTGGTGGTAAAGCGACTAAAATAACCTCAGACATTGCATGGCAAATGCAGCCGCGCTTTAGCCCAGATGGCAAGCACATTGCTTTTACATCAGATCAAGGCGGTGGTGACAATATTTGGATAATGGATGTTAACGGCGAAAACCAAACCGCCGTCACTGACGAAACATTTAGATTACTCAATAGCCCTGCGTGGAGCCCTGATGGCGATTATTTAGTTGCACGTAAGCATTTTACCGCCAGTCGCTCGCTAGGTGCGGGTGAAGTTTGGCTTTATCACAAAGCCGGCGGTAAAGGGGTGCAACTGACTAAACGTGAAAACGATCAAAAAGATTTAGGTGAACCCATGTTTTCACCGGATGGTCGGTATGTTTACTTTTCGCATGATGCAACCCCGGGTAAAACTTTTCATTATTCAAAAGACTCTGTTGCCGGTATTTATAAAATTAAGCGTTATGACCGTGAAACAGGCGACATAGAAACCATTATAAGTGGCATGGGCGGGGCAATAAGACCGACGCCGTCGCCAGATGGTAAAAAACTAGCGTACATAAAGCGTGATGACTTTCAAACCAGCCTGTACTTATATGATTTAACCAGTGGTGAGCATACTAAGCTATACGACAAGCTAGAGCGCGATATGCAAGAAACGTGGGCGATTCATGGCGTATATCCGACTATTGCGTGGACCCCAGATAACGAAGAGCTGGTATTTTGGGCTGGTGGCACCCTTCATAAACTCAATGTCGATGATAAATCAGTTAGCGATATTGCATTTAAAGTAGACACCACGAAAAAAATTCAAAAAGCAGTGCGTTTTACTCAAAATATCGACACTGATGAGTTTGATGTAAAAATGCTGCGTAATGTGCAAATTAGCCCTGATGGTGAAACCGCACTTTTTGAAGCGCTTGGTTATATTTACAAGCGCGATTTAGAATCAGGAAAAATAAAGCGCTTAACTAAGCAAACCGATCATTATGAGTTATTCCCGCAGTATTCTCGTGATGGCAAAAACATTGTCTACACCACGTGGGATGATAACGAACAAGGCACCGTGCGTGTCGTCTCTGCACGTAGTGGTCGTGGCGACACTATTACACAAGAGCCGGGAAAATACGTAGAGCCAACATTTAGTCCAGATGGCAAAACCGTGGTGTATCGTAAAGCCAACGGCGGCAGCATTTTAAACCCTAAGTGGTCACTGCATCCTGGGGTATACAGTGTTAGTGCTAAAGGCGGAAAAAGTGAGCTCATTTCTAAAAGTGGCTATCAACCTCAGTTTGGCAGTGCCAACGATCGTGTTTATATTATGAGCCCATGGCCTAAACCAACGTTGAGTGTGGTAGAGCTTGAAAGTAAAAAAGTACGTAAACTGTATGAGTCAGAGCACGCCACTGAATTTAGAGTCTCTCCAGATGGTGAGTATTTAGCTTTTGCTGAGCGCTTTAAAGTATTTGTTACTCCATTTGTAGAGCGCGGCAAAACGATAAATATTGGGCCCAAAGACAGTCAATTTCCAATTGAGCAACTATCTGTACGCGCCGGTGAAAACATTAGCTGGAGTGCCAACAGCAATAAACTGTATTGGACACTGGGGCCTGAGCTTTACCATGCCAGTTTAGAGGGTATGTTTGCGATTAATAAAGCAGATGATAAAGACGTTAAAGTAAAAAGCGGGACTAATATCGGCTTTAGTAAAAAAATGGCTGAACCGCAGGGCATGATTGCATTAACTGGCGCTAAAATTATTACCATGGAGGGTGAAAAGGTCATTGAAAATGGCGTGATCATTACCGATGGCAAACATATCAAAGCCATTGGCACTGCTGCTGATGTGAGTATTCCTAAGGGGGCAAAGGTCATTGATGTAACAGGTAAAACAATTATGCCTGGCATTGTAGATGCCCATGCTCATGGCTCACAAGCCAGTGATGAAATTATCCCGCAGCAAAACTGGAAAAACTTAGCAGGTCTTGCGCTGGGTGTTACTACTATTCACGACCCATCAAACGATACCACTGAAATATTTACCGCGAGTGAAATGCAAAAAGCGGGGATGATCGTTGGTCCGCGTATTTTCTCTACCGGTACTATTTTATACGGCGCGAATATGCCTGGGTATACCTCGCATATTGACTCATTAGATGATGCTAAATTTCATTTAGAGCGTCTTAAAAAAGTGGGTGCGTTTAGTGTTAAATCTTATAACCAACCGCGCAGAGAGCAGCGTCAGCAAGTTATAGAAGCAGGGCGAATGCTTGAAATGATGGTAGTCCCTGAAGGGGGGTCATTATTACAACATAACTTGAGCATGGTAGTCGATGGTCATACAGGTATTGAACATTCAATTCCTGTTGAACATATTTATGACGATATTAAGCAGCTATGGTCACAAAGTGATGTAGGTTACACACCTACATTGGTGGTTGCCTATGGCGGTATTTGGGGTGAAAACTACTGGTATGATAAAACGGACGTATGGAATCATCCACGTTTAAGTAAATTTGTGCCTAAAAACCAATTATTACCGCGCTCAATGCGCCGAGTTAAAGCACCCGATCATCACTATAATCACTTTAACAATGCTCGCGTAGCGGCTGAGTTACAAGATTTAGGTGTACTTGTTAATTTGGGGGCGCATGGTCAACGTGAGGGGTTAGGTGCGCATTGGGAAATGTGGATGTTTGCCCAAGGCGGCATGACGCCACTGGAAGCAATTAGAGCATCTACACTCGATCCGGCAAAATATTTAGGCCTAGATAAAAATGTGGGTTCATTAGAGGTCGGTAAACTGGCAGATTTAATGGTTATTGATGGCGACCCACTGAAAAACATTCGTGATTCAGACAAAATTGATTACACCATGATCAACGGCCGTTTGTTCGACGCAGGCACCATGAACGAAGTAGGCAAAAAACAGCGTGAACCATTATTTTTTGAATAATGCAGCCATTTTTTAGTTAATAAGCGGCTATTTAGCCGCTTTTTTTATACTGTATTTACCTATTTAACTAACCGCTACTATCGCTTTTAAAATATTATCACTAGGTGGAGTCACTGTTACATCATGCATCACCCTCGCTCTACATATATAACCTTCCTTTAAAATAAGTAAGTGTTGCGTGGCTTCAATTGCTTTTTCTCTATTGTGAGCAAATTCAGGTGTTTCTAAAAGAGCTGATAGTATGATTTCAAAGTTCGCTTGCTTGTGCTGTTTGCAAAGTTTGGCAATAGGGTCGTTCTCTACAGGGTACTCAGCTGCAGTATTAATAAAAAAACAGCCATTAAAACACCCTAACTCTGAAACCTCATTATTAATCCACTTTTTCAGTCCGGCAAAAATTGCCTGTGCGACTAACATAGCACTTGGTTGTATACATATTTTTTTAAGCCAAGCGTTAAAGCAGATGTCACGTGAGACTAAACAAGCACAAATAAGCGCGTCTTTGCTTTCAAAGTGCTTATATAAGGTTTTTTTTGCAATGCCCGATACAGCTAAAATTTCATTAATACCAACAGCGTGTATACCCTTTTTATAAAAAAGACTCAGTGCCGTACTGATTATTTGTTGTTGTTTATCCATGATATTCCAAATTTGAGCAGTAAAAACACAGCTTGACATAGGTAGACCGACTTGTCTATATTGCAGGTGTAGACAAGTCGGTCTACTTTTGAGGAGGTAATATGCATAGTGAGCAAATAAAGTCGGCATTAATCGCAGGCGTTTTTTCTACTTTTGTTTTGGGGTTTTTGGCGTGGCTAAATTATATGGGTGATTACGGTATTTGGTTAATGGCGCCATTCGGCGCAACAGCTGTACTTGTTTTTGGCGTACCGCAGAGCCCGTTAGCTATGCCAAAAAACGTAATAGGGGGGCATATACTGACCGCAATGATTGGGGTTGTTTTTAGCTACTATAGTGCTGATAGTGCGATTATGATTGGGCTGGCTGTGGGTATTGCTATAACATTAATGATAATCACAAAAACTATTCACCCTGCTGCCGGCGCAAACCCTATCTTAATTATTGAGTCTGGCCAAAGTTGGGATTTTTTAATAATGCCAGTACTGGCAGGAACTGTATTTATAGTTTTGTCTGGCTTTGTTGCGAGGTGGTTTATTCAATACTTGATGGATAATAAATATAAAAAAACCGCTTAACGCGGTTTCTTTTATACAAAGCACTCAGCTGATCAAACAACACCGCGAGGTAGGCGGCAATCGTGATCTTTGCGAGCAAGCTCAACTATCCAAAGCTCTTCTGCTGTGTAGCCTTCTTCGTTTTGTTTGATCACGGTGAAAGGCGCTTTTTTCTGTGCTTTTACAGGAGCAGCTTTTTTAGTTTTTTTAGCAGGTGCTTTTACTGCAGCTTTTTTTGTAGACTTACCAGAGCTTAATTCTTTAGTCAGCTCTGCTACATCAGCTAGGCGCATGTTCTTGCCGCCATCAATGCTATACCAGCCAGGTTTAGTTGTTATTTCAGGTTTTTTACCGTTGGCAGCTTCATATGCAGCTTCAAAGGCAGATAACACTTCTGTTTTGTCTAGTTTGCTCATCAGAGACCCTATACGTTGTTTACACAGATAAAGAAGAGGTATTTATACCTATTTTAGAACTGTTTTTCAATTTTTTGCGATTTTCCTTTCATTTTTAGCGCATAACCGCCAAAATTTGTACAAAATTCAGTGCAAAGTAAGGTAAGTAGTATGCAACGTAGAGAATTTAATCAATTATTAAACACCCTGTTAAAGCCAGAAACCATTAACGATTTTTGTCCAAACGGGCTTCAGGTAGAAGGTAAAGATGAGATACGCACCATAGTAACGGGTGTAACGGCAAGCCAAGCACTTATTGATGCCGCGATTGAAAATAATGCCGATGCCATTTTGGTACACCATGGCTATTTTTGGAAAGGCGAGTCACAACCTATCACTGGCATGAAAAAACGTCGTGTGGCTGCGCTTTTAGCTAAAGACATCAATTTATTTGCCTATCATTTGCCATTAGATATTCACCCTGAAATGGGTAATAACGCACAGCTGGCGCAATTGCTCGATATTGAAATTGAAGCAGGCCTTGAGCCAACTAACAACAGTGTAGCGATGAAAGGACGTTTAAAAACACCGTTAACGGGCAGTGAATTTGCTAAAAAAATAAGCCAAGTGCTTAAGCGCGAGCCACTAACGAGTTTAGTACGTACTGATAAAATTGAAACCATCGCTTTGTGTACAGGTGGCGGGCAAGGCTATATCGACTTAGCAGCCGATCAAGGTATTGATGCTTACTTAACCGGTGAGGCATCAGAGCAAACCATTCACAGCTCACGCGAGCAAAATATCGACTTTTTTGCCGCTGGTCATCACGCCACCGAGCGCTACGGTATTAAAGCGTTGGGTGAATACCTTGCCGATAAACATGGCTTTGATGTGACATTTATTGACATAGACAATCCTGTGTAAACACATGACTTAAAAGTAATTTTATAAATAACCTACTTGTAACGTATTTCGGGTGGGTTATTTAAAATATAGCGTTCTAAATAGCTAATTTAGCAAACTATAGTAAGCCAGTATGTTGGTTTTTTATATACCCTTTTATCCTTTTTGTGAGTTAATTATTTTTGGCTTTATACATCCAAAAAATTGAATAAACGTAATAGGTATCAACTTACGCTCAGAACCACGATTACATCCATTCTTATATTGCAAAAAACACAGATCTTTCACTGTACTTACCTCGTTTAAATTACAATGTTACTTTGCTTGCTACTAAGGTAGTTACTTTAAAGGAATGAAATGGAAGGGGTATTAGCTTTAATTGAGCAGTACGGGTTGTTGGTTTATCTGTTACTTTTTGGTTATTGTGCGTTAAAAAGTGGTTGGCTACCTTTGTTCGCAGGCTATGCTGCACATACTGGCGCACTAGATGTTGGTTTTGTTGCTTTGGCTACTTTTATGGGGGGATACTTGGGCGATGAATTACGTTTTGCTATAGCAAGAGCGTATGGCGCGGCATGGCTTGAAAAACCAGGCCGCCTTGGTCGAGTATTTAAAACAGCCAGTGAGCTTGCTGAACGCCATGGCACAGCCTACATTTTTTTATATCGTTATCCTAAAGGATTACGCACGATTGGTGCCATTCCCGTAGGGCTTACAGCAATTAGTTGGCGCCGCTTTAGTGTGTTAAATGGATGCTCTGCACTGCTATGGGTTATTGTTTTAGTCGGTGGAGGCTACATTTTCGGTGCTACTTTTGATGCTTTAGGTGTTGAGAATTTAACAGCACTAAGTCTGCTATTTCTTTGCGTATTTTTAGTGACACTGTACCGGCTTTGGAATAAAACAGCTGAGGTTAAAACCCTCTAAGAATAACAAAACACCCAACGCTACTATAAACGAATATTCAGTTTGATTTTTTCATAACCCCCTGTGTAAAACGCAAATAATCGCGGTTTTTTAGGGGAAATTTACGCAGCGTAATAAGCGTTAACTTAATTAAAGTGCTTCAGGGTTAATTGTACGGCGTACATTTATCCACGCATTGCCAATAACTTCATGAGCATACTGGGTGACTACTAGTAGTGCTTTTGCATTGGGTATGAGTTGTTTATACCAAGGGAAAGCGGCAAAGTTGTGGTAGTCGGTTGCGGCGGGGATAACGTTAATGCCTTGCGCATTAAATAAATTTTTTGCTCTGGGCATATGGCTTACTGAGGTGACTAAAGCGACCTTGTAATCAACGAGTTTTGAGGCTAAAAGTTTTGCCTCTTGGGCGGTATCCATTGCGTTTGGATTTTGCACAATACGATTTTTATTAATACCTAAGCTAATCGCGGTTTTATACATTAACGCGCTGTTGGTGACTTTCTCATACCCCCCACCTGAAACAATCAGCTGCGCATGAGGATAAATGTTAGCAAGTCTCATTCCTTCCACCAAACGGGTTAACGCACAATTACCTAACTGACTGTTAGCACTCAATGCAGGGTTGGGGTTTATGTCACAGCCAAGCACCACAATTTTATCTATATTGGGGTGTTTAAGATAATTAAATGCCAATGAGGTTGGTTGGCTATTTTTAATCAGTAAGTTGGCCACCAAAGGGGTGCTGGCAAGTAGCAAAGTTATAAGGCTCATTAAAGATAAAGCGATTGTGACCTTTCGTTGTTTGAGCGCAAAAATGAGTAATATTAGGCTTACTAAGCCCAACAAAGGTAACGGCATGAGCAAGCCGCCCAGTATTTTTTTTAGTTCAAACATAGTGAGCAACATGATTAAGTATATTTATTAGCATGTTACTCATAAGTTTAAGATTTATCGACCGTTATTTAATTTACAGGTGTTTAAAAAGTGACGATAAACTGGATTGTCTTTCATGTCTTTTTTCATCGCTAAGTACATTGGACGCGTTAAACCAAGCGCGCCCAGTGGAATTGACTTAATTAACCCTTGGCTTTCATAAGGGGTTACTAACCAATCGGGTAAGGCGGCCACACCCATACCTGCACTGACTAATTGAAATATAAGTAAACCTTGATCAACCGTTTTTAGCGTGCCGTCAAAACGCGCATTTTGGATGAAATGCTTAAATATATCTTGGCGCTCACGCGGAATAGGGTAAGAAATAATAGTTTCGCTTTTCAAATCAAGCGCAGTTACATAGGCTTTTTTCGCTAAGTCGTGATCTGGTGCCACAATCAGTTTCAGCTTAAAGTCAAACAAATGGGCGTATTCAAGTTTGTCAGGGTCGCGAATATCTGATGTAAGCACGAGATCTAATTCATCACTTAATAAGTCTGGGATAGCGTCGTAACTAAAGCCACGCTCGTAATCAATTTTTATATCAGGCCAAAAGTTATTAAATTCTTTAATGGTAGGCAATAACCAATGAAAACAGGCGTGACATTCAACGCTTAAACGCAGCTGAGAAATAGGCTGGTTTAGGCTTTCTTTGAGTCGGCACTTGGTGGCTTCTAATTTAGGTAATATTTCGTGTGCTAATTCAAGTAATAACATACCTTGAGGTGTAAATCGGACTGGTTGAGTTTTACGCTCAAACAACTGGCAGTCTAATTTGTTTTCTAAATCTTTGATTTGATGTGATAAAGCTGACTGAGTTAAAAATAGTTCGCGGGCTGTATTGACGAGAGAACCCGTTTCTTTAAGGGTAGCAATTGTTTTTAAGTGTTTAATGTCAATCATCTTTAATAAATCTCATGGATATGGTGAGTATAGCTCAGATTCATTACATACTACGCCTTTACAAAAACCGTTTCAACGTCTGGATGGCTATAAAATTGCGCTTTAGTGTGTTTTTTACTGCGAACATTAAGTTTTTTAACTTTGCTGAGTCAAATAGTGTTTAGTTTTTTATTTATTGTTGAATTTTTCTCATGTTTGTTTGAGTTTTTATTAATGATTATTGTTCTGGTAACAGATAACTTTATTGTCATGTAACTCTCTAAAATAGGTAGGTTATAGCGCGACTTTAATATTTAGATGTTTCATAGCGAGGTTAAAATGCGAATTAAAATTTATGGCGAAGGGTTTGGCAGGCAAAAGCTCAGTACACGCAACTGAGGTGTAAAGGATACACGATTGAAAAAGCAGTGAATGCTAGGATTGAATGATTAGGGGCTACTCATTGGCATACATTAATACCAATTCGTATACGCCTTTAAATAATATAATGTATTAAAGCATTCGCTAACGGGGTTAAAGATTTTTATTAAGAACAATGTGACATAAAACTAATTATAAGGTTTTCTACTGGTTAAATAGACCCTTACTTAAGTAAGCAGTTCTAAGGCAGGTTGCAAAAAGCTATAGAGTGACGTTGCATGAGTTAGTGTTGGCAAAATAAGTCATATAGCATTCAATAGAACAGCCAGCTAATGGGCTGGCAAAAGCGTGTAAGAAATTACTGTGATTTTTAAAAGCCAGCAACCCTGGCTTATTAATTAAAGAGGGCTATGTATTAGTAAAATAGCTTCTTTTGCTGTAACAGGTTTAGACTTTAAAAAGCCTTGGCCATAATCACATTGGGTTTTTTGCAAAATAGCGAGTTGTTCAGGGCTTTCTATCCCTTCTGCTATAACAATAAGATCTAATGAAATGGCTAAGGTTAAAATAGCATCAATCAATGGATTGACTGTGGTTTTTAAATTATCGATAAAGCTTTTATCAATTTTAAGGACATGAATAGGCAGTTGATGCAAGTAACCAAGGGCAGAGTAACCGGTGCCAAAGTCATCTAAACAGAGCAATACTTTTAAAGGCGATAATCCTTGAATAATTTGTGTTGCTAACTCTAAATTTTCAATCAATCCCGATTCGGTTATTTCTAGACATAATGAGCCTAAAGGTAGTTGATGTTTTTTGTAGATTGCATGAAGCTGATCCACAAACTCTAAACTTGCGAAGTGGCGAGATGAAACATTAACCGTAACGCGTAAAAAACGATGCCCTTGTTGTTGCCATAAAGCGATATGCTGTGCTGCAAGGTCGAGCAAATGCAAATCTAAATTGATAATCTGCCCCGTTTTTTCTGCAATGGGGATAAAGTCACCTGGCGATACAAACCCTTTTCGTGGGTGATGCCAACGTACTAAAGCTTCAAACCCCATAACGTCACTGCTAGTAATGTTAAAAATAGGCTGAAAATACAGTTCAAACTCATCATGCTCAATACCGTGTTGTAAATCATTTTCAAGGTCGGCGTGTGTTTTTAACTTGTTACGCATGACATTATTAAAAAACTTAACTTGGCCACGCCCTGATGATTTTGCTTCGTACATAGCCGCGTCTGATTGCTGTAATAAAACAAATGCTTCATCGTTTACATTATCACTAAATGCAACGCCAATACTGGTAGAGGGTTGCAGTAAATGGCCATCAATATCAATGGGATCTGACAGAGCGGTTTTTATTCGAGCGAGGGCATCGTTTACTTGGTCACGATGACTGAGATTTTCCATAAAAATAGCAAACTCATCGCCGCCTAAACGAGAAAAGGTATCAGTATTGCGGACGGTTTGAGTAATCAATTTACAAATAGCAATTAAAAAATGGTCACCTACTTCATGGCCTAACGAATCATTAATACTTTTGAAGCGATCGAAATCAAGGTAGAGCAGAGCATGAAAAGTACCTTTTTTAGCGCGATTCAAGCGTAAAATTGCATGCTTCATTCTTTCTATTAGTAACGAACGATTGGCAAGCCCTGTTAGTTCATCATGCAGTGCTTTGTGCTCGAGTTCTTGGCGGGCTAAATGCCTGTCTATAACCATACTTATTTGTCGGCTTACATACGTCAACAGCGAGCTATCATGTTCGTTGTAGTAATGTTGCTTGTCATAGCTTTGTACGACAATAACGCCACTCATGCGCTCATTAACTTTATATGGCACACCAAGCCAAGAGTCTGCTAGTTCACCGACCAATTTAAAGTGGCCTTGCTCTATATAGTGTCGGTATTGCTCTTTATTAAGCAGTAAAGGGCGCTCGTTAATTAATAAATAGTAAGAGGCTGTTTCTTTTAACTGATCTTTTGAAATAATTTTATGCGTGTTTGTTTGTACACCGCCTTCAACGGTATAGACAAAATCTAGAACATCTTCTTTTTTATCATACAAAGCAATAAAAAAGTTACTTGCATTAAGAAGGCTATCAATAATCACATGCAGCGATTTAAAAAAGGTATCTAAATTTTGTGCTTTATAGGTTAAGTTAGCTATTTGCAGTAGGCTACTTTCTAATTTTTGCGCATTATTAAGTTGCCGAACGGTATCTTGCAAGCTGTTGACGGTATTCACTTGATTTATTTTTGCGCTTAGTAAGTGGGCAACGGTAGTTAAAATTTCTAAATGTGAACTGGTAAAGTAATTTTTTATTGGGTGTTCACAGTCAATTACGCCGAGTACTTTATCTTTATATATTAAAGGCACACACAGCTCTGATTGCGCAGGGCGCTCATCAGCAATGTAGCGGCTGTCTTTAGTTACATCGCCTATTATTAAAGCTTGCCCAGTTGATGCAGCATAGCCCGTTATCCCCTCATTAAAGCGGATTAACTTTCGTTCTGACTGATAACTAGTGTGTTCGCTTTCAATACCCATAGACGCCACTTGATTTAGCGTAGATTGGCTGTCATCGGCTAAATAAATCACGCAGTCGACAAATCCAAGTCGATTAACAACTTGTGTGGTGACATAACTAAAGAGCGCTTCTAATGTATTCAGTTGCAATAAACTTGAGGAGAACTGATTGATTATACTCAATTGATCCGTTTTAGTTTCGAGCGCTTTAGTAGTATCGATAGTGTTCGACATAGGCAACGAAGGTAGGCCTTATAATTATTATTAAAGGTACATACGTTAACCTAATATTAACCTTTCTACAAAATAAAACGATAAATGAGAAGCGTGAAGTGTAAAGTTTACTTTATATATAGTATCTAAGGATTATTTTTTAATAAGGTCTTTACTCGAAAACCCCATATGCCTATGATCAGTTAACTTAAGCATTAGGATTTTACGATGACGAGCAAAATGACAACTCTAACGATTACTAGGCCCGATGATTGGCATGTACATTTACGCGACGGGGATCAGCTAAAAGATACAGTACGTGATATCAGTCGTTATATGGGCCGCGCGATCATTATGCCAAACCTAGTACCGCCAGCCACGTGTACTGAAACCGCATTATCGTACCGAGAGCGCATTATGGCAGCGAAACCTCAAGGGCAGTTTGAGCCACTAATGGTACTTTATCTTACTGATAAAACGACACCAGAAGAGATAAAAAAGGCAAAAGCAACGGGTAAAATATTTGCAGCTAAATTGTACCCAGCGGGTGCAACCACAAATTCAGATTCTGGCGTAACATCGGTTAAAAATATTTATCCGGTGTTAAAAGCAATGCAAGAAGTTGGCATGCTGTTACTCGTCCACGGTGAAGTAACCGACTCGTCTATTGATATATTTGATCGTGAAAAAGTGTTTTTAGAGACTATTTTAGGCGATGTTGTCGCTGACTTCCCTGAGCTTAAAATTGTTCTTGAACACATAACAACGAAAGATGCAGTCGAGTTTGTAGAAAGTGCCTCTGATAACGTAGCCGCTACAATTACTGCGCATCATTTACTATATAACCGTAACCATATGTTAGCAGGGGGCATTCGCCCACATTATTATTGCTTACCTATATTAAAGCGAAACATTCATCAGCAAGCACTTATGGCGGCTGCAACGAGTGGCAATAAAAAATTCTTTTTAGGCACTGATTCAGCGCCACATTATAAAGATAAAAAAGAAGCTGCATGCGGTTGTGCAGGTGCTTACACTGCACATGCTGCTATTGAACTTTATGCTGAAGCTTTTGAAGAGGCTGGTGCGCTTGATAAGTTAGAGGGCTTTGCAAGCCATTTTGGTCCAGATTTTTATGGCTTAGCGCGTAACACCGACACTATTACCTTAGAAAAATCGCCTTGGACAGTGCCGGCAAGCTACTCGCTAGGTGACTCTGAAGTAGTACCAATCAAAGCCGAGAGCGTTATCGACTGGCAAGTTAAATAGTTAATATTTAAACACTAAACTTTAAACCACCTTAAATTCAAGGTGGTTTTTCATTTTAAGTGGCTAAAAAACATACTGATAAAA
Organism: Pseudoalteromonas sp. SD03; assembly: GCF_040937955.1. Taxonomy (NCBI): domain Bacteria; kingdom Pseudomonadati; phylum Pseudomonadota; class Gammaproteobacteria; order Alteromonadales; family Pseudoalteromonadaceae; genus Pseudoalteromonas; species Pseudoalteromonas sp. SD03. The sequence goes on along the minus strand of NZ_CP162514.1, from coordinate 2,142,048 downwards.
ACTATTTTAAAGCAATTGTAATCTGTTTATAAAAAATACAATATTTTGCTTGTTATTTTCTATAAAAATTAAAAGGTTACACCGTCGTTAGTAAAACAATGAAACTTCAAAAATAAATCCTAATTAATAGAGCTAAAAAAATTTTAATGTGTTAATCTTAATTGGCTTTGAGTTTTTGCGTATTGAATTACGGTATTGTGCTGCGTTTAAGGTTACCGGTTTGGTTATTACTTCTTCCTGTACTATCACCTCCAGTTTTTTGGGCATTGACTCAGGGAGGATATTGCCATAATTATATGGCTGAATTTTAATTATTGACTTACAGGAAAATTTAGTATGTCGGTTACTGGTAAAGTAAAATTTTTCAACGAAGCTAAAGGCTTTGGTTTCATTGAACAAGAAAATGGTCCTGACGTGTTTGTACATTTCAGCGCAATCACTGGTTCTGGTTTTCGCACTCTTAGCGAAGGTCAAGCAGTGACTTTCAGCATCAAGCAAGGTCAAAAAGGCCCTGAAGCTGAGAACGTAGAAGTAGCATAATTTATTATGTGAACCTAAGTTCATCGTGGTGAAACACTAACCTGTTTCACCATAATTCTTAAATAATTTTCAACTCTATTTTTAATCTCTCTGTATTGCCTTTCATTTCTGATATCCGTTATTCATATTTTTAACTCCGATATACCAAATTAAACGTAAACCTTTATGCGCGAGTCCGTTGTTGGCCAATGATCGCCTTGCGATTTAAATTTAGTCTACTGCTTGATGTGAGTTTAATTATATTGAGTTCATAAAAGTGCGTAAGATTGATATTTCTCCATGGAGAAATATAAAAAATCGGCAGGATATTAATGATCAGTAGAAACAAAAAACACAGGTGTTAATAAAAATGATTCTTTGTAATCTATTTCCCCTCCTTTGTATTGCTTTTTAGATAATCGGCACGTCCTTATTACTATGCGACGAATGCGCGAATAATAACGATTAGCTGTATTTTTAGCTTAAAAAGTCTCAAAAACCACTAAAAAAGAATATTCGGGACAGAAAATAAGCTTATTTTTAATTTTTTTTCAGCCACGATTAAGTTAATTTTAAATGTTATATTTTTGTTTACTTTAACTAGGTGGTTTATCAGTATTCTTACTATATCTGGCTTTGCTGAAATTGCATTTGTCACGTTAGTTACGATAATGTTAATTTTTTTTGTGTGAGCCCTTTAAATATCTTACAAACAAGCTGATTTATTTATAGGTTATGCGAAACATGAAGTTGACATGACTTAATGCATTTAGCATTATTGGTAAGTTGATATCTATTAAAAGATATCAGGGTTGTCTTCCCCTTGCGGGTTGATAATTAAATTATAAAAGTAACATTACTTAATTGGTTGGGAACTATGTCTGTTAAAATCAGAAAGAGTCTTGTAGCAACTGCGTTGGTTGGCGCTTTTGCATTTGCAAGCAGCAATGTGATTGCAGATCCTTTGAATGACGTGCAAAAAGCAGGTCAAACAATTCAAAAGGCTGCGGTTAAGTCTCAAACTAAAATTGACAATGTATATGGTCAAACTCAGGAGCTAATCGCTGAGTACCGTAGCATCGTTGATGAGACTGAACTTATGAAAGTGTACAACGATCACGTAGCACGTTTGGTCGCTGACCAAAATGCGTCTATCGCATCGTTCGATCGTCAAATCGCGACTATCGATAACACTAAACAAAACGTTGTGCCTTTGATGTATCGCATGATCGATACGCTTGAGCAATTCATCAAAGCGGACGTTCCATTTAACCTTGAAACTCGTCTTGGACGTGTTGAAAGATTACGTGAGATCATGGCATCTGCATCTGTAACAACGTCTGAGAAGTTCCGTCAGGTACTTGAAGCGTACACTGTTGAAACAGCATACAGTTCAGCTGTAACTGCTTCTCAAGGTACTTTAGATGTTGATGGTCGTAGCATTAACGTTGATATCGGTCGTTTAGGTCGTATCACTTATGTAGCGCAATCATTCGATCTAAAACACGCTTGGGTGTGGGATAACAACACTAAACAGTGGAAAGAATTAGGTGAAGAATACCTAAAACCTGTTAAAGAAGTGATCCGTATGGCGCGTAAGCAAGCCACACTAGAACTTGTTAAACTACCAATTTTTGGCGCGGAGTAATCAATAATGAAGAAACTATTTAAAGGTTTTGCTGTTGCAGCAGTACTGTCTGTTTCTGCCGGTACCGCGCTTAATGCACATGCAAATACTGATGCTTTAGATAAAATTCTTGAGCAAGTAAAGCAAGAGCGTATTTCTGAAGGGAAAATCAATAAGCAACGTGAACAAGAGTTCTTATCAGATCGTGCTGATAAGCAAGCGTTACTTAACAAAGCGAAAAGCCAATTAGCTGCTGAAAAAGCACGTGGTGATCGTCTTAGCAAAGAATATGCACAAAACGAAAATACTTTAGCGGAAAAAGAGCAAGCTCTTCAAAACGCGCAAGGTACGTTAGGTGAAATGTTTGGTGTTGTTCGTCGTGCAGCAGCTGACGCGATTGGTTCAATTGAAGCATCTTTAGTAAGTGCTGAAAAACCAGGACGTGCTGAAGTACTTCGTTCATTAGCTGCGGCTAAAGAACTTCCAACAGTTCGTGAGTTAGAAGAACTTTGGATTTCACTTCAAACAGAAATGACTGAGTCAGCTAAAGTTTCAACGTTTGAAACTGAAGTTGCAGGTCTTGACGGTAACCCGTCAATGAAAAAAGTAACACGTATCGGTAACTTCAACTTAGTTACAGACGATGGCTACTTAATCTACTCACCAGAGACTAAGTCTATACAGCCTCTAGGTAAGCAACCTGACAGCTATATCTTAAAAGGTATTTCTGATCTAGAAGGTACTTCAGCTGATAACTACGCTGGCGTATACGTGGATCCTACACGTGGTGCAATCTTACGTATCAACACGCAGAAGAAGTCTCTTATGGAGTACTACGAGCAAGGTGCTGAAGTTGGTTACATCATCACCGTATTGCTTGCTGTAGGTCTTTTAATCTTCTTAGTACGTTTCGTTGATTTAGCGCTTACTACTTCTAAGATCAAAGCTCAGCTTAAGAACTTGTCTACACCGAATACAAACAACCCATTGGGTCGTATTCTTAAAGTGTACTCTGACAACAAAAATCAAGATGTTGAAAACCTTGAGCTTAAACTTGATGAAGCGATTCTACGTGAAACGCCACGCATCGAAGCAGGTATTAACATCATCAAGATCCTTGCTGCTATCGCACCATTACTAGGTCTACTAGGTACGGTAATCGGTATGATCCTAACGTTCCAAACAATCACATTGTTCGGTACGGGCGATCCGAAGATCATGGCTGGTAACATCTCTCTAGCACTTGTAACTACAGCGCTAGGTCTAATTGCAGCACTACCACTTATCCTACTTCATTCAATTGTTGCAGGTCGTAGTAAGTCGGTACTACATATCCTTGATGAGCAAAGCGCGGGTATCATCGCGACTCACGCGGAGAAGGAGAAAGCCTAATGCTAGTCCTGATGGAGATCTGGGAATCTATCAGGGATTTTGTTGGCACAGGCGGCCAGGTTTTATACGTGGTCGCGATAGCACTCTTTCTTATGTGGGTTTTAATGATTGAGCGCTATTGGTTCTTACTTGCTGAGTTTCCTCGTTTAACGAAGGAAATTGTAGCTAAGTGGGATGCCCGCCAAGACACTACGTCTTGGTACGCACACAGAATCCGTGAAGCATGGATTTCTGAAGCGTCTGAAAAATTAGATCAGCGTATGTTGTTGATTAAAACATTAGTAGCTATATGTCCTTTAATAGGCTTACTTGGTACTGTTACGGGTATGATCGCGGTTTTTGAAACCATGGCAACCCAAGGTACAGGTAATGCACGTTTAATGGCATCAGGCATATCAATGGCAACAATCCCAACAATGGCTGGAATGGTTGCGGCACTATCTGGGGTATTCTTTAGCTCACGCCTTGAGGCAAGAGCGAGAATGGTGAAAGCCAAGCTTGTAGATAGTATGCCTCATCACTAGAGAGAGAATTAAATATGGCACGTAAACAACGTTTTCGTGAAGAAGAAGAAGCAGCGGTAGATATGACGCCAATGCTTGACATCGTATTTATCATGCTTATTTTCTTTATCGTAACTACATCGTTCGTTAAAGAGGCTGGTATCGAGGTCAATAAACCAAAAGCTGCCCAAGCTACGAAGCAAAAAAATGCTAACATTTTTATTGCAATTCGCAGTGACGGTGCAATCTGGATTGATAAACAGCAAGTTGATGTTGAACGTGTTTCAGCAAAAATCGAAAGTTTATTAGCAGAACAACCTACTGATGTTGTAATTTTGCAAGCTGATAAAGAAGCAAAACACGGCACAGTGGTTAAAGTGATGGACCAGATTAAAGCGACGGGTGATAACCTGAGAATTTCAATAGCTGGAGATCAGTAATGATTCGTTTTCTGTTTTCACTGATTGCAGGTGGGGCAGTTACTTTCGGCTTGTTCTACTTCATGGCATACCTCATCTCTGGTGGGGCTGACCGTAATACGGAACAAAAAGAGCAGATCATAGTCGAAATTATGACGAATCCGCCTGAATCTAAGGTGCAGGAGAGGAAGCGTGTACCGCCTCCGCCTCCGCCACCGCCAAAGCAGCCGCCTAAACCGCAGCCGCCACAGCCGGAAAATAGCAACCCAAATACTGGTGGCTTGTCATTTAATATGCCAAGTATCGATGTGGGAAGCACGGCCGGTGGACTAAGTGGTCCAGGTGCATTTGGACGAGATGGTGATGCGACACCTATCGTTCGTATTGAACCAAAATATCCAACACAAGCAGCACGTGATGGTAAAGAAGGTTGGGTTCAACTTTCGTTCACAATTGATGAGTTAGGTGGCGTGATTGACGTTGATGTTATCGACGCAGATCCAAAACGTATCTTTGACCGTGAAGCTAAACGTGCATTGCGTAAGTGGAAATACCGTCCTAAGATCATTGACGGGAAACCACAAAAGCAAGTTGGTTTACAAGTTCAACTAGACTTTAAACTTAACCAAGGCAACTAAGGAGGCGAGTAATGAGAAATTTTTCTAAAGTAACTGCACTTGCAATTCTTATGTCTGTGTCAGGTGCATCATTAACTGCACCTGTTTTAGCGGCGCCAGATTACGCGAAAATTGAAGAGCGTAAGAAAGCAAAAACTAAAATCATGGGCGAACGTACTGGTAAAAAAGTAATTAAAGCGTTTGATTTGTATAACGAAGATGATGTTGATGGTGCAATAGCGTTATTGAAAGAGTTAGATCCGTCTAATGACTTTGATAAAGCAACTGTTAATCGTTACTTAGGCAGCATGTACGCTCAAAAAGAGCAATACAAAGTTGCAATTAAGTATATGAAAGCAGCGATTGCACCGGATGTATTGAACTTTGCTGATCAGGCTCAAGGTTTAAAAACTTTGGGCGATATGTATGCGGGTACTGAACAATACAGTGCTGCCAAGCAAGCATATTCTGATTGGATGGACTTCACAGGTGAAGAGGACCCGAAAGTTTACACTCGTATTGCGCAAGCAAGCTATGAGCTTAAACAATTTGATCAGGTTCTTGAACCGGCAAACAAAGCAATTAAGTTATCTGAAGAGCCAAATAAAGCTCCTTATCAACTTAAATTAGCTGCCTATTTTGAGAAAAAGCAATATCAAGATATGGTTAAAGTTGCAGAAGAAATTGTTCGTGTATGGCCTGAAGACAAAAAGTCTTGGGTAGGTTTAGGTAAGTATTATTTACAAACCGAAGACTACCAAAAAGGTCTAGCAACTATGGAAGTTGCATACAAGAATGGTTACTTCGAAAACGAAGTTGAATACAAAGTACTGGCTAACTTTTATTCTTTAAACGAAATTCCTTACAAAGCAGCAGTAACGCTTGAAAAGGCTGTTAAAGAAGAGAAAGTAAAACGCACTAAGCAAAATATTAGCGCGATTGCTAGTAACTACCATCGTTCGAAAGATATAGAGAAAGCTGCTAAGTATTACGAAGAAGCTGCTAAATTTGATGACGACGCTGAGCTCTACCGCAAAGCAGGTTCATTACTTTTACAATCTGAAAAATTCAGCGCTGCTGTTGTTCGTTTGAACAAAGCATTAGAGCTTGGCTCTGATAAAAAAGGCACTATTTATTCAGATTTAGCTGAAGCGTTTTACTACCAAGGTAAGTATAAGCAAGCTTATGCTGCTATTACTAAAGCCATGGACGACCCAAGCACACGTAGGTTTGCTAAAGGTTGGGCTACATATATTAAAGATAAAGCCGCTCGCAACGGTGTTAAAATTTAGTATTTAATGTACTCTAGTATTTTTAAAAAGCCCCATTGGGGCTTTTTTTATTGGAATTGACATGAAAAAAACGCCTATTATTTCACTGCTATTTTGTTTGCTGTTAACGTCTTGCTCTAAGCCTACAGATATATTTTCATCTTATGAAGAAGCGCAAAGCGCGTTAATATCACTTAATACGGCTTTAAGTGCGCAGCCGAATTCACAGGTTACACAGCTCAGTAATGAGCAGCTCCCTTTTACAGATGCTTATTTAGAGCGTCGCCACGCTATTTATCAGCAGCTAATGCAAATGCAGTTATCAGCAGAGCAAACCAATCAGGTTAATTATTTAGTTATTGCTGAGCGATTCCCAGAGCGCTATTTTGCATGGCCTGTACAAACAAATGTTTTGGCTAATATGCTCACTATGGCGAAAAATGATGCCCAGTATAAAAATATTGAGCAATGGTTAAGGTTTGTAAAATCTCAGCTAGAAGCTGCCGAGCAAAGTAATTTAAAGCTAAATAAAGTTGAACATAGTTATTTAAAAAAGTACGTGCAACAAGCCATAAATCGCACTAACACACCGGTTGAACTTAATGCAGCGTTGAGTGAGTTAAACAATTATTTGGCGCACTATAAGCCAAGAGGCAGCATTGGTTTATCAGGCCTTGCTAATGGCAGTCAGTGGTATCAAAGTAAATTAAATTATTTTGCAAATGCTGTGCTCTCACCGCTTGAGTGGCTAAGTCGTATTGATAGCAAATTCAAATCAATGCAGAGTCAAAAACAGCAAACAACGGTAGAAGCCTCAAATGCCTCACAGCTTACCACATTACTTTTAACTGATTCGAAAATAGCGGGTTTAGACTGGTTAACGGGTTATACGCTATTACCTCTGAGGGCTAACGCTTCACAATTAGAACCAGCCGATGAACTGCTCTATATGGCTATGATGGAGACTGATCTAGGGGTGCATTATCACGCTTGGACATTGTCACAAGCACGCTTAAATTTACTTAAACGATTAAACATAAGTGAAGAGGAAGCGACTTTATTAGTTGAAGATATTCTTTTTTATCCAGGGCAAGCGTTTAGTTTTGCTCCACAACTACTTAATTAAACTTTAGTGCGCTATTAACTAGCGCACTGATCACATCGCTGCGCTGCAGGGTCTTGCTCTAAGCGCTGCGCTGATATTTTTTCCTCACAGTCACAACAGTAACCATACTGGCCAATGTCAATTTGGCTTATTGCCGCTTCAAGCTTATTCATACGCTCAATCAAGGGATTATACTCGGTGCCTAATTGCTGAGCTGCTATATCAAGCCACTCTTCATTTGAGGTACGGGTTAGTATACAAAGCAAATTTTGATGTGTAGGGTGTGTAGATTGTGATAGCAAGCCTAATATAGTCGCTTTAACACTTTCAATTTCATCGTTTAGTCGTTGCTGATGATGCATTAGCAGTATAACCCTTAAATTAGTCCTCAGTGATACTGCTATTATCTAGTTAGATTATCTTAGATGTTATGATTTGTATCAAATTGTGGCGCTTTCGCATATTTTTTTAATACCTCTGCCACTTCATCTTTGGCTTTTAAACGACGTATTTCGTCAAATAATAGTCCTGCTTGTGGGTACTGACGTTTTAAATAACCAAGCCATTGTTTTGTGCGTGAGGCAAAGTACTTGGTATCTTTACTGGCGGTTTGGTGCATGGATGAGTAAATAATATGGTGTAAAATATTTTCCCACGTTAACTCACTATAATCTTCATTATTAATATGAGCTTTAATTTTACGAGCTAAATCAGGATGTGAAAGGGCGCCACGGCCAATCATTAAGTCAGTGCAACCGCTGCGCTTTTGGCATAAAAGGGCATCTTCTACCTGCCAAATCTCCCCATTGGCGACCACCGCAATTTGTTTATCTTTAACTAAAGGAGGGATTTTTTCCCAATAGGCAGGCGGGTTATAGCCATCGCGTTTAGTTCGCGCATGAATGGCAATACTGCTCGCACCTGCACTGACAACGGCATCGACAATCTCTTGGCTATTACTATCATCATCAAAACCTAAGCGAATTTTTGCACTTACCTCGTGTTCAGCGTCTACGGCATCCCTTACAGTTTTAATTATTGAATACATATGTTCAGGGTCTTTGAGTAAAACAGCGCCCCCTTTGCTTTTATTCACCGTTTTTGCCGGGCAGCCAAAGTTTAAGTCAACACCATGGGAGCCTAAGCCAACTGCTTTTACTGCATTTTCAGCTAGGACGTCAGCCACTTGGCCCAATAACTGAATTCGAACCGGCGTGCCACATCGAGTTAGCCCTGCATTTTTTAGTTCAGGGCAATAACGGTGAAATACTTTATCAGGCAAGCAAGTATCTACAACGCGGATAAATTCAGTCACACAAAGATCAAAGCCACCTATGTCGGTGAGTAGTTGGCGCATTTTAAAGTCAACGACACCTTCCATAGGTGCTAAAACAAGTTTCATAGTGTGATTAATTTATTACTGAAAAAGAGCGCCAGTTTACCTGTAAATCATAAATTGATAAAACGCTTATTAGGGTTCATAGTTAGTTTACTAAGTTATTTTAGAAAAAATAGATAATGTGAAAGTTTTTAGTTTTATGCAGGTCTACTTGTATAATGATATCTGACAAGTTTAGAAGGTAATAAAAAATGAATACAATAAAGAAAAATTCAATTGCATTAACACTCGGCGCAGTGGTTGTTGGCAGTGCAAGTATGGCCAGTGCAGATGTACAAGCTAACCCATTTGAATTTCAGCAAATGGTTGCTGGTTACCAGTTAGACGCAGGTGAAGGCAAGTGCGGCGAAGGTAAATGCGGTGAAGCTAAAACCAAAAAAGAAGGAAAGTGCGGCGAAGGTAAATGCGGCGAAGCGAAGGCCAAAAAAGAAGGTAAGTGCGGCGAAGGCAAATGCGGTGAAGCTAAAGCCAAAAAAGAAGGCAAATGCGGCGAAGGTAAATGCGGCGAAGCTAAGGCCAAAAAAGAAGGCAAGTGCGGCGAAGGTAAATGCGGCGAAGCTAAGGCCAAAAAAGAAGGCAAGTGTGGCGAAGGTAAATGCGGTGGTCAATAAACTTTTCTTTTAAATACGTTAAGCTATAGGGCCTATTAGGCCCTTTTTATTTAATATGAGGTTTTATTATGGCTCACATTCAAACGCCTAACTTTGGCATGGTCGGTTTAGGTTTGCGAAGAGAAATGCTAGATGAGCTAGACGGTGCTGTACCAAAACAAATTGAGTTTATGGAAGTGGCCCCAGAAAACTGGTTAAAGTTAGGTGGACGCTTTGAAAAGCAGTTCAAACAGTTAACCAATACTAATTATTTTGTTTGCCATGGTTTGTCACTTTCTATTGGCTCGCCTGAGCCACTAGACCTTGAATTTGTAAAGTCGTTAAAACCGTTTTTTGATACTCATAATATTAAAGTATACAGCGAGCATTTAAGTTATTGTTCAGGAAAAGGACACATGTATGACTTAATGCCGATCCCTTTCACTGAGGAGGCGGTTAACCATGTTGTTTCTCGGGTTAAACAGGTACAAGATATTTTAGAACGCCCGCTAGCGCTAGAAAATGTGTCTTATTATGGCGCGCCTGGACAACAGTTAACTGAGCTTGAATTTACAAACGCTATTTTAGAACAGGCTGATTGCCAGTTACTACTAGATGTAAATAATATTTATGTTAATTCAGTTAATCATGGCTACGATGCACATGCCTTTTTAGCTGCATTGCCAACTAACCGAATTGCTTATGCCCATGTTGCAGGGCATTACAACGAAGCCGAGGACTTGATTATAGATACTCATGGCGCCGATGTTATTGATCCCGTATGGCAGTTGCTTGATAGCGCTTATGAAACACATGGTGTATTTCCGACGCTGTTAGAGCGGGACTTTAATATTCCACCTATTAACGTGTTAACCAAAGAGCTGGATATAATTCATCAATTACAAGCAAAGCACCTGCAGCTGTTATCCACTGAGCAAAGTGCTTAAACAGTCCTATGCAGCTAGTAATAACAACAGCATGGTTTTAAAAGAGTATTAACTATGAGTTTTATCGATATTCAAAATGAGTTTATGGCTCATATTCGCCAGCCCAACACGAACCCTTGCCCAGCAGATGTTGAAGACAGACGTATGGCTATTTATCGGGAGCTTTTTTTTAATAACATCAATGGGTTTGTTTCATCAGCATTTCCAGTTTTAAAAACACTCTATAGTGAGCAACAGTGGCTATTACTGGTACGTCAATTTTTTAGTGAACATGATTGCCAGTCTCCTTACTTTTTAGATATTGCTGAAGAGTTTATAACGTATTTAATGACAAGTTATGTGCCCAAAGAGTGCGACCCTGTGTTTATGCTAGCGCTGGCGCATTATGAATGGATTGAACTTGATGTATCGGTAACTCAGGCTGACTTGAATGAGAGCGAACTGGCAACGAATCAATTAACCCATAGCCCTTTATATTTATCTAAAACGGCACGTAACTTAAGCTATGAATTCCCCGTGCAACATATTAGCGAAGCGTTTCAACCGCAACAGCCCTCTGAGCAGCCACATTATTTTGTGGTGTACAGAGATAAAGACGATGAAGTACAATTTTTAGCAACTAATGCGATGACCGCCATGCTGTTGTCTATTATTGACAATAACGCAGGAAGCACATTTGCGCATGTTTGCCAGCAAGTCAGTGAAAATGCACCTCAATTTAGCCTTGAGCAAATAACTCAAGGCGCATTAAGTACCCTAACGGCTATGGCACAGCGTCAAATTATAGTGACAAAAAATCAAGATTAAGCTCTTTATAGATTATTTCACATCGTCTATTATAACGCCTTTATTTGTTGTGCTTAATAAAAGGTTGTACCGATGTCAGATGATAAAGAGTTTAAAGACCCGTTTAATGCGGCTTACTTTTTTGCATTTTTAGCCGTGTTTGCTGGAATAGGGTGTTTAAATGCTATTTTAGGTTGGATCACCAGCTTGACGTAATTTTTGCTTTATTTCATAAGGCTGTTGTTTTCATCAGCCTTATATTTTTTTATCTTGTTTACCCTTCCTGAATTTTTATAACTACCGCAAACTCGCAATTTACGCTCACTTAAGGTTATAATCACCTGCTTTGTAATATGAACCATTGAGCAGTTAAAATTATGACTCAAGTAACACCAGCAATTATCAAAAACAGCATTACTACAATTGCTGATTACCCTAAAGCGGGCATTATGTTTCGCGATGTAACAACCCTAATGGCAAACCCTGAAGCGTTTAAAGCAACCATAGATGCATTTATTAACGCCTATAAAGATCAAGGTTTTACTAAAATTATTGGCACAGAATCGCGTGGCTTTATTTTTGGTGCACCGCTATCTTATGCCTTGGGAATTCCTTTTATCCCTGTTCGCAAACCTGGTAAATTACCGCGCGAAGTTATTCGCCAAGATTACCAACTCGAATATGGTGAAGATACATTAGAGCTTCATACTGATGCGATTGTAGCTGGTGATAAAGTATTGCTAGTTGACGACTTGTTGGCGACCGGTGGTACAATTGAAGCAACAGCCAAGTTGGTTGCAAAATTAGGCGGCAACGCCACAGATGCAGCATTCGTCGTATCGTTACCTGAACTAGGTGGGGAGCAGCGTGTTGAAAAAATGGGTATTAAAATCCTAAAATTGGTTGAATTCGAAGGCGAATAATCGATGAGTTATCAGGTTCTAGCGAGAAAATGGCGTCCTCAAACCTTTCATGAATTGGTTGGGCAGTCTCATGTTAAACAAGCGCTGGTTAATGCGCTGAGTCAAAATAGACTGCATCACGCTTATTTATTCACTGGAACCCGTGGTGTTGGTAAAACGACCATTGCGCGTATTTTTGCTAAAAGCTTAAATTGTGATGAGGGCATTTCTGCCACACCATGTGGTCAATGTAGTAGCTGTGTTGATATAGAAGCAGGGCGCTACATTGATTTACTCGAAATAGATGCGGCCTCACGCACAAAAGTTGAAGATACTCGCGAAATACTCGATAACGTTCAATATGCGCCAACCCGCGGACGCTATAAAGTGTACTTAATTGATGAAGTACACATGTTGTCAAAGCACAGCTTTAATGCTTTATTAAAAACGCTCGAAGAGCCACCTGAGCATGTAAAGTTTTTACTGGCGACCACCGATCCACAAAAATTACCGGTAACTATTTTATCACGCTGCTTACAGTTTAATTTAAATGCCTTGTCGCAAGCTGAAATTAAGCAACAGCTTGAGCATGTTCTTACGCAAGAGCAGCTCAATTTTGATAATGATGCCCTAAGCATTATTGCTAAAGCAGCCGATGGCAGTATGCGAGATGCGCTGAGCCTGACCGATCAGGCTATTGCTCAAACAAATGGCGATATTAATAATCAAGCTGTTCAAGCCATGCTTGGTTTAATGGATACCCATTATAGTCAGAGTTTACTCGCTGCATTACTCGCGCAGGATGGCGCAGCCTTAATGGCTGAAGTTGCCCAAGTCGCGAGCAGAAATCCTAATTACATTGCACTACTTGATGACTTAATTGCACTTACGCATATTATTCAATTAAGCCAATTAGTGCCTGAAGCGGCAGCACTTGATAGCAATAATGCTGACTACATTAAGCATGTTGCAGCGCACACTCATGCTCAGCAAATTCAAGTGTATTATCAGTTATTACTGAATGGCAAAAAAGATTTACAGTGGGCGCCTGAGCCACGCTTAGGGTTTGAGATGATTATGCTACGATTGTTAGCATTTCAACCTGAGCACTCTCAAACGACGCATTCAGCACCTAGCTCGCAACCCGCGCCAGAGCAAAATGCCACAGGGCGTACCAATGCATTGCGTGATATTTTAAATAAAAATAAACCAGCGCAGAGCAATAGCACTGAAAGTCAGCCATCAATACATAATCCACAGCCAATAGAGGCTCCTGAGCCTGAGGTTTCGCGCTCTGATAATAGCCCGACTCACATTGAGCAAGAGTCAACACAAAGTCAGCCAAACATGTCTGATACAACGCCAATGAGCGATGAACAAGCGCAGCGTCAAAGCGAAGATGATGCCTACATGCAGCACAGCGATGTAGAACAAACCATTGCAGCGCAATACGATGATGTAATGAGTAGCGCGGTTGACCAAGGATTTAATCCTGAGCTATCAAACGTACCTAGTAGCACTGAGCATTCAGCGCCAACAATGGGCGAGCAAGAAGCACGTGCACAGTCTGCAATAGCGCGTATTTTACGTGACAGAAATATTTCCGGTGCGGGCAAACTGTCAAGCGCAGCAACCGAAAAACCTGTTGTGCCAAAATCGACCCCTGCGAGGCAAGTCGATAAACCTATTAGCAATACACCTCAAGCTGTAGCGCAGGAGCCGCCTCCATGGGATAGTGAGACGGGTGATGAGTTACCAAAAAAGCCAGCGCTCCCCATGTCAGGGAGCAAGCCACAGGTAAGCACTAAACCTGCAAATAAAGTTGACTTTAAAGCGAAGCACCAAACAATTACCGAAAATCTTGCACCTGAGCTATTAGAGCAAATTAATCCGCAAAAACCAGCTCCTGCTGTTGAACAAGCACCAAGTATTCCGGTGCCGGATGATTTTCAAAGCCCCATCAGTGAAATTAGATTTGCCCATCAACAAGATGAATGGGCTTATTTAATTAAGCGAATGGGGCTTGGCGGGCGCATGCGCCAGTTTGCCTTGCATTCAATTTTTACCAAGCAAGACAATCATTTTCATATTGAAGTGGATGAATCGCAAAAGCATTTAGATACGCCTATGCTGCGCCAAAAGTTAAATGTGGCGTTATCGACTATTTATGGGCATAACGTTGAGCTAAATATCGACTTTGCCAGTGGGGTGATTGACTCGCCTTATCTAATTCAACAAAAAATTGATGCAGGTCGTCACCAGCAAGCGATTGATGTGATCACAAGCGATGAAAATATAGTACAATTTCAACAGCTATTTAGCGCTGAAATTGACGAAAACAGTATTCAGGCATTGTAATTAACTATCAGTGCCCTTATTTATACTTCAGTTAATGTATTAAAAGAAAGAGAGACGATTATGTTTAAAGGTGGAATGGGTAACATGATGAAGCAAGCGCAGCAAATGCAAGAGCGCATGCAAAAAGCCCAAGAAGAAATCGCAACAATGGAAGTCGTTGGTGAAGCTGGTGCCGGTTTAGTTAAAGTAACCATGCTTGGTAACCACAACGTGCGCCGTGTTGAGCTTGATGAAAGCTTAATGGAAGACGACAAAGACATGATTGAAGATTTATTAGCTGCAGCATGTAACGATGCTGTGCGCCGTGTTGCCGATGAAACGCAAGAACGCATGGGTAAAGTGACAGGCGGTATGCAGTTACCACCTGGTATGAAAATGCCGTTCTAAGCAACTATGCAACTTTCAGATAGTTTAACATCGCTTATTGAAGCACTGCGTTGTCAGCCCGGCATCGGTCCGAAGTCTGCCCAGCGTATTGCGTTTCATTTGTTAGAGCGCGACCGTAAAGGCGGTGCTCAACTTGGTAATGCCTTGACTAAAGCAATGACGGCTGTAGGGCATTGTCAGTCGTGCCGCACATTTACCGAGCAGGCGCAGTGTGATATTTGCTTAAGCACTAAACGCCAAGACAGTGGTATTTTATGTGTTGTTGAATCGCCAACGGATGTACTCGCCATTGAGCAAACAGGTCAATACAAAGGGCTTTACTTTGTATTAATGGGGCATTTATCACCGATTGATGGCATAGGGCCTAAAGAAATTGGCCTTGATGTACTCGAGCAAAAGCTTGCGCAAGGCGGTATTAATGAAGTCATTTTAGCCACAAATCCTTCGGTTGAAGGCGAAACAACGGCGCATTATATTGCTCAGCTTTGCCACAAAAACAATGTGGGTGCATCGCGTATTGCTCATGGTATTCCTGTTGGTGGTGAGCTTGATTTAGTCGATGGAATGACGCTTATGCATGCATTTAGCGGTAGGCGATTAGTCAGCCATGAATAGTTTATTTTAAGCTTAACTATTTGAACTTACTTTAAAAGCCTACATACATGCTGTAGGCTTTTTTGTTGGCTTTAATTGCAATATAAACAAAAGTTTAAGGATGGTATGGCTGCAATAACCCAAAGTGCTAATGTGATTGTTGATGACTTTATCGCACCTGTTTGCCATGAACACATAAAAATTATTTATCAAGATGAGGCGCTTTTAGTGATCAATAAGCCCAGTGGTTTATTGAGTTTGTCGGGTAAAAACCCACTAAATTGGGATTCCGTTCATTATCGTTTAGTCAATGGTCAACAGGGTAAAACAGCCGCCTTTGCAGAAGCAAAGTTACCTCATCGATTAGATTTTGGAACCTCAGGGATCATGCTGGTGGCACTCAATAGTGAGTCGGCAAAAAACCTCAATCAACAATTTCAAAGTCACACCATAAGCAAACGCTATGTCGCTATGTTGCAAGGAAAAGTGTGCGATAACCACGGACAAATAAATTACCCGATTGCTAAAGACAAACTCCATTTTCCTCGTGTTAAATTATGTAACACCACAGGCAAAGCGGCCTTAACACACTACACAGTACTTAAGCGTTTTATACAACCAATCAAGACGTTAGTGCAATTTACCCCCGTTACTGGTCGAACGCATCAATTACGTATTCATAGTCATGCAATTGGGCATCCTATTTTAGGTTGCGATTTGTATAAAAGTGAACAGAGTGAGCAGATGGCGTCGCGTTTGCAGCTACATGCCAGCGATATATATTTTCATCACCCAAGCACTCAAAAGCCGATGCATTTACACTGTGCCAGCCCATTTTGAACAGATATTGTTTTTTATAATATTGTTGTTTTTTGCTGGCAGCTTTTTTTACTTTTTTCCCTTGAAGTTCTGACACCTCCCCCCATATTAAGTGCATAACGCAGACACTTTGCAAATTGGAGATACATAAATGACTGCAGCACAAAAAGAAACATTAGGCTTTCAAACAGAAGTAAAACAATTACTAAACTTAATGATTCACTCGCTTTATTCTAATAAAGAAATATTTTTACGTGAGCTTGTATCAAACGCATCTGATGCAGCCGATAAATTACGCTTTTTAGCGTTATCAAACGGCGACTTATATCAAGGTGATGCTGATTTACGTGTACGTATTAGTGCTGATAAAGAAGCCAATACGGTAACCATTTCTGATAATGGTATTGGTATGACACGTGATGAAGTGATCAGCTCTTTAGGTACAATTGCAAAGTCGGGTACCGCAGAGTTTTTCAAAAACTTAACGGGCGACCAAAGCAAAGATTCACAACTTATTGGTCAATTTGGTGTGGGCTTTTACTCAGCGTTTATTGTTGCTGATGAAGTGACAGTGCGTACCCGTAAAGCAGGCGAGACAACAGCTGTAGAGTGGCAATCAAAAGGTGAAGGTGAATACACGCTGCAAGAAATTGAAAAAGAAGGCCGCGGTACAGACATTATTCTACACCTACGTGAAGAAGAAAAAGAGTACGCAGACGAATGGCGCCTTCGTAGTATCGTGACTAAATACTCTGATCATATTTCTACACCAGTACAAATGTACAAAGCAGAAGTACCAGAGTCTGAAGGCGAAGACGGCGAGAAAATTCCAGCAGTTCCTGGTGAGTGGGAAAGCATTAACCGTGCTACGGCATTGTGGACGCGTGATAAGTCTGAAATCTCTGAAGATGAATACAAAGAATTTTACAAGCATGTAAGCCATGACTGGGAAGATCCACTTAGTTGGGGACATAACAAAGTTGAAGGTAAAACTGAATACACCAGTTTGTTATACATTCCTAAAAAAGCACCCTTTGATTTATGGAACCGTGAGCGCCAAAGTGGTTTAAAACTTTATGTTCAACGCGTGTTTATTATGGATGACGCTGAACAGTTTATGCCAAGCTACTTACGTTTTGTTAAAGGCTTATTAGACTCAAACGATTTACCACTAAACGTATCGCGTGAAATTTTACAAGACAACAAAGTAACCCAGGCTATTCGCAAGGGGTGTACGTCGCGTATTATTAAAATGCTTGAGCGTATGGCTAAAAACAAAGCCGATGATTACCAAACATTTTGGAATGAATTTGGTCAGGTAATGAAAGAAGGCCCAGCTGAAGATGCGGCCAACAAAGAAAGCATTGCTAAGCTATTACGTTTTGCTTCAACGCATACCGATTCAGACACTCAAGATGTATCGCTTGAACAATACATTGAGCGTATGAAAGACAGCCAAGATAAAATTTACTATGTTGTTGCTGACTCATTTATTGCAGCTAAAAACTCACCGCATTTAGAAATTTTCCGCAAAAAAGGCATTGAAGTTTTACTACTAAGTGACCGTGTTGATGAGTGGATGATGAGCCACTTAACTGAATTTGCAGACAAGCAATTTCAATCAATTACTCGCGGTGATTTAGATTTAGGTGACTTAGACGACGAAGAAACTAAAAAAGCACAAGAAGAGTCTGAAAAAGAAGTTGCAGGCCTTATTGAGCGTATTAAAACCGCATTAGGTGATGATGTTAAAGAAGTACGCTTTACACATCGTTTAACCGATTCGCCAGCCTGTGTGGTGAGCGATGACAATGATATGAGCTCGCAAATGCAAAAGCTGATGGAGTCAGTAGGTCAAGCAGTGCCAGAAGCTAAACCTGTGTTTGAGCTAAACCCTGAGCACCAGATTGTTAAGCATTTAAATGATGAGCAAGACGAAGATAAATTTGCGCAGTGGTCACATGTATTGCTAGATCAAGCATTACTAGCTGAGCGCGGTACGCTTAAAGATCCAACTGGATTTGTCACTCGCTTAAATAAACTTATGCTTGATTTAAGCAAATAAGTATTAAAAATCAATGATTGAGTAAAAAGGGAACGTTTGTTCCCTTTTTTTATGCGCTGGAGCATAGAGTTTATTGATTTTTAAAGGTTAAATTTGCTGCATAGGCGCTGCCCGTATGGGTCTGTTTGCCTACATGGATGGTGGCAAATGGCGTGAGCAGGACGCAGAAGCTTTGCTCGATTTTTACTCAGCCTACTAAGTTGCAAACCTTGCGCCGCGATTAAAGTGCCCCTAGTTTGCACAAATATTAATCCGCAAAGGCCAACAGACTCTAGACAATTAGTATAAGTTACTTGAGTATCTGCGGCGCTTGTGGAAGAATTCAGACTTTAAAATAAACTCTCATATTAGGGGACAATGATATGCGCATTATTCTTTTGGGCGCGCCGGGTGCAGGCAAAGGTACTCAAGCTCAGTTTTTAATGGATAGATACGGTATTCCACAAATTTCTACCGGTGATATGCTACGAGCTGCAATTAAAGAGGGCACACCACTTGGCCTTGAAGCAAAAAAAGTAATGGACGCAGGTCAGTTAATTTCTGATGACATCATCATTGGCCTTGTTAAAGAGCGCATTGCAAAACCTGATTGTGAGAAAGGCTTTTTACTTGATGGTTTCCCACGTACCATTCCACAAGCTGATGCAATGAAAGATAATGGCGTTGTCGTTGATCACGTTATTGAATTTGATGTTGCTGATGAAGTGATTGTTGAGCGTATGGGTGGCCGTCGTGTTCATCCTGGTTCTGGTCGTGTTTATCATGTTGTTTACAATCCACCAAAAGAGGAAGGTAAAGACAACGAAACAGGCGAAGAGCTTATTATCCGTGCGGATGACACAGAAGAGACAGTTCGTAAGCGCTTAGGTATTTACCATGAGCAAACAATGCCACTGGTTGACTACTATCAAGCAGAAGCGCAAGCAGGTAATACGCAGTACCATAAATTAGACGGTACTCAAGCGGTTGAAGCAGTAAGCAAGCAACTAGCTGAGCTTTTAGGTTAATTTTTATCTAAAATTAAGAGCATAATCAAAAAAAACCGCTTCATAGCGGTTTTTTATTGTCTGAAATTCGACCTTTAAAGCGTTTTAAGCTTTTCAATAACGCTATCGTATTCAGGCTCGGTTGATAAGCTACTAACTAATTGTTTATATATAACTTTATGGCTTTTATCGAGAATAAAAACAGCGCGAGTAAGTAACCCCATATCTTTAATTATTAACCCATACTTTTGGCCAAAATCACGCCATACAGAATCAGACAGTGTCGTAACTTTATCGATATTTTCTGCTTTGCAAAAACGTTTTTGTGCAAAAGGTAGGTCGGCACTAATCGTCAACATGGCCACGCCAGGAAACTGTTGTGCTACTTTTTCATTAAAATGCTTTGTTTGTAGGCTACAAATGCCAGTATCTAAGCTTGGTACTACGCTTATCAATACAGCTTGCCCTTGGTAATTTTCTAATGTAATGGCAGTAAAGCTGTCGTCGACCACTTTAAAATTTGGCGCATCAGCACCGACTTTAAGGCCTTGGCCTAGTAACGTAACAGGTTTACCTTGCGCTGTTACTTTTCCTGCATCTAAGGTGTTTTCAGGTAACTCTGATGCAAAACTAGTGCAACAAAACAGGCTCAATGCAAAGGCTAATGAACGACGCATGGATTTTTTCCTTTTAAGAATTAACGTAATAGTGGTGAGTGTATTATACTGTGATGGAGTTACCAAGCAGAATAATTGACGCGTTTATTTTTCCCTAAAATTGTAAATAAGCAATACTTTGATTACTATGTATATATAAGAAATAGGTATTAATTAATAATATCCGTGCCTTTATTTTTTGCGGTGTCAGCGTACAACAAGTTTTAAAATAGAGAGATAATATGTCAACATCGGTTTTAATTTGTGATGATTCAAAACTAGCTAGACGTCAATTAGCTCGCTCTTTACCCGATGATTGGGATATTAAAGTTGAATTTGCATGTGACGGTGTAGACTGCATAAAACAAATAACTAAAGCCCAGCCTGAAATTCTTTTCCTTGATTTAAATATGCCAGAAATGGACGGTTATGGCGTGCTTGCTGCAATGAAAGAGCAAGGACTCGACGTTCTCACTGTTGTGGTATCAGGCGATATTCAACCGAGTGCGCATCAACGTGTGCTTGAGCTTGGCGCCATAGATTTTATTCAAAAACCGTGTTCCCCAGAAAAGCTTGCTGCCATTATTGAACATCATGGTATTAGAGATAGAGCACTGCGTGAACGCATGTCTCACTCGTTAGGTGAACAAGTTGACCCTGATGTTCGTGATATATATCAAGAGCTGACTAATGTTGCCATGGGTCAAGCGGGAGATTTACTGGCAAGACTGCTTAATGTATTTGTTAAGTTACCCATTCCTAATGTTAATGTTTTAGAAGTCAGTGAGCTCAACATGGCGTTAAGCTCTGTTGATACCAATGATACTACATCGGGTATTTGCCAAGGCTTTATAGGTGGCGGGGTATCTGGCGAGGCATTATTACTTTTAAATGACTCTAGTTTTAAAGAAATAGCCTCACTGATGAATTACGAAGGTGAACTAAACGACAAGGTTGAGTTAGAGTTGCTAATGGATGTAAGTAACATTTTAATAGGCGCTATTTTAACCGGCTTGTCAAAACAGCTCGACATGACCTTTAGCCAAGGGCATCCAATAGTTTTGGGGCAGCATCGGGACGTTTCTGAACTTGTTCAGTCGAATAAGTCGCGCTGGCAACGGACTCTAGCCATAGAAATAAGTTACGGTATTGAAAATCATGATATTAGTTGTGATTTAATGTTGCTCTTTACTGAAGATTCACTAAAAACTTTGAAATACAAAGTTGCTTATCTACTAGAAGATTAAATATTTATGCCAGCTGATTTAGATTTGAATGAAATCCATTGGTTAATGGATATGTTTAATACGGTTGATGTCGGTCTTGTTGTACTCGATCGAGAATACAAAGTGCATGTATGGAATGGTTTTATGGAAAATCATTCTGGTTTGTTACCGAGCGCTGTGAAAGACAAAGACTTATTTGATTTATTTCCGGCCATTGATGAAAAATGGTTTAGAAGTAAATCTGAGTCAGTGTTTGTATTAAAGAATCGTTCATTTACTATTTGGGAGCAGCAGCCGTATATTTTTCGTTTTAAAAACTACCGACCAATTACCGGTAAAGCGGACTATATGTATCAAAATGCCACGTTTATTCCACTTACCAATGTGCGAGGCGAAGTCGAGCATATTTGTATTATTATTTACGATGTGACAGATATTGCGGTTAACAAAAAAGAACTAGAAGAGTTAAATAAAAAACTAGAACAAGTAAGCCAAACAGATAGTTTAACCCAGCTTGCCAATAGAGGGCATTGGGAGCACTTACTGCACCAAGAATTTTTACGAACGAAGCGAAACGAAGGTTGTTGCTCGTTATTAATTTTTGATATTGACCACTTTAAAAAGGTAAATGATGATTTTGGACACAGTGCTGGAGATGAAGCACTTCGTCATATAGCGAGTTTACTGAAAACTGCATTGCGTGAAACAGACATTGCTGGGCGATACGGCGGTGAAGAGTTTGTTGTTACTTTATTAGATACCGATAAACAAGGGGCGATTGTATTTGCTGAACGTTTACGCCAATTAATTGAAACCTCTCCGGCGAAATACAATGAGCACACGGTGCATATGGCCATTAGTGTGGGTATTGCGTGTTTTGATGATCAGTTTAAAGATCACGAACGCTGGATTGAAGCTGCCGATAAAGCGCTTTATCATTCAAAAGAAACAGGTCGAAATAAAGTGTCGGTATACGCTGATATAAAAAATGATGCTTAGGCATCATTTTTTAATTGGGGGGTAAAATAAGCAAGTCAGTTTTAAGTAAGCGCATTATTTTTTCTGCAGTATTACCAATGAGTTTTGCTTTAATTCCTACATTCCCAACAGATCCTATAATCACTAAATCAGCATTGAGCTTGGCCGCTAAGCTTGGGATCACCTGCTCAGGTAAACCCGCTTTAATATAAAGTTTGTCGCGTAAGTTATTATCAATAATGAGTTGTTGCTGTGATTGAGGTAATTTCTCAAAGGCATTGACTAGTTGCTCTTCTGAAAATACTAAGCCTAAATCTCTTAATATTGGAGAAATATACACTGTGTAGCCGGCATAAAATTCACAGTCTGTTCGCTGTGCGTATGCTAGGCCATATTTAATAATTGACTGATTAAGCTTATGTTTTGCGGTTTTTTCGCTGGCTAAATCAAGTGCGGCGAGTATGTTGGTATGCTTGCGCCATTTGTTATCTGCCGCTAAATACAAAGCGATGGGCGTAAAGCGGATAAGTTGCCAATCAAGTTCACTAAATTGGCTGTCGCTGTCGATATGGCGTGTTTTTATCACCATTTCGTAATCATCAGTATTAATATCTTCGTTAAGCCACTGCTCGGGGGCTTCATGCCATGCGGTTTGAAAGGTATAACTGCAACCCTCCAGTTCTGCGCTAATCAGTGGCTCCAACTGTGCCCTTAATGATGAAAGGCATTTATCTTGGAGTGAAAGCAATTGTTCTGGCGACAGAGAAAATAAAATATTGCCGGTTTCTTCAAAGCTAAATGCAACAATATCAATATGTTTATTGCCTTGCAGCGCTTTTTGTTTAGCATGCTGCAATGACGTTTTTGCAAATTCAACCGAATCAATCAGTACAAGAAGCTTTTTTTTGTCCATTATTTTTACTCTGTTGTATGGCGTGAATCATCAATTGGACATTGACCAATGGTTGAAATCTCACCAGAATTTGACTCCTGTTCCAGTTTTACCTTAAAGCCCCATAGTCTGTAAAGGTGTTTTAATACCTCCCCATGGGAGTTAGCCAGTGGAACGGCATTATGAGGTACATATCGTAGGGTTAAAGAGCGGTCGCCGCGTAAGTCAACATCGTAAACTTGTATGTTAGGCTCATGATTACTAAGGTTATATTGTGCAGAAAGTGCTTCTCTAACCGCTTTGTAGCCATTATCGTCGTGAATAGCGCCTATTTCTAAATGTGGGTTACTAGCATGGTCGACTATGGTGAATAATTTAAAATCCCGAATCAGCTTAGGGGATAAAAATTGGCTAATAAAACTCTCATCTTTGAAATTTTGCATTGCAAAGTGCAGTGTCTCGAGCCAGTCACTGCCCGCATGCTCAGGAAACCAGCGTTTATCTTCTTCTGTTGGGTTTTCACAAATACGACGTATATCAACCATCATATTAAAGCCCAGTGCATAGGGGTTAATACCTGAGTAATAATCGCTATTGTATGGAGGTTGGTACACAACATTAGTATGGCTTTGTAAAAACTCCAACATAAATGAGTCGGTTAGTTTTCCCTCATCATATAAATGGTTCAAAATAGTATAGTGCCAAAAAGTGGCCCAACCTTCATTCATTACTTGGGTTTGTTTTTGCGGATAAAAGTATTGTGATATTTTTCGCACTATCCTGACGATTTCTCGCTGCCATGACTCGAGTAAAGGGGCATTTTTTTCAATAAAGTACAGAATATTTTCCTGTGGCTCTTGAGGGAAGTGGCGTTCGTGTTTTTTTGACTCTTGCTGTTGAGAAGGAATGGTACGCCATAATTCGTTAACTTGTGATTGCAAATACTCAGCCCGTTCTTGCTGACGCTTTTGCTCTTCAAATAACGAAATTCGTTGTGGACGTTTGTATCTATCAACACCGTAACTCATTAATGCATGACATGAGTCGAGTATGCTTTCTACTTCGGAAATACCGTACTTTTCTTCACAGCGGCTAATATAGTTTTTAGCAAACAATAAATAATCAATAATTGAGCCTGCATCAGTCCATGTTTTAAATAAATAATTCCCTTTAAAAAATGAGTTATGCCCATAGCAAGCATGTGCCATAACCAGTGCCTGCATCGGAAGGGTGTTTTCTTCCATTAGGTAAGCAATACAGGGGTTCGAATTAATCACAATTTCATACGCAAGTCCCATTTGACCGCGTTTATAATTTTGCTCCGTTTGAATAAATTTTTTACCATACGACCAGTGAGTGTAGCCAATGGGCATGCCTACACTTGAGTAGGCATCCATCATTTGTTCTGCGGTGATCACTTCAATTTGGTTAGGGTAGGTGTCTAGCTTATAGTGCTCAGCCACACGGGCTATTTCGTCTTGGTATTGTTGCAATAGTTCAAAGGTCCAATCGGGCCCATCACTTATTCGATTATCTTTCATAATGCTACCTCGCTTTGGCTATGCAGCCCCTTGCTGTTGACGACCTTTTTTAAATAGCTCCCTAAATATAGGGTAAATATCTTCAACACCTTGGATATGCTGGATGGCAAAATTACTGTTCGTTTGACTAATGTTTTGATACTCGCGCCATAAACTTTGATGAGCACGTGTGGTAATTTCTATATAGGCAAAATAGCGAACAGCTTTAAGTATTTTATTACGTAAAATGTGTCCACATTGGGGCGTGTCATCGGCCCAATTATCACCATCAGAAGCTTGTGCTGCGTATATATTCCATTCATCAGCATTATAGCGCTCAGCTATTATTTCATTCATCAGTTTTAGTGCACTTGAAACAATGGTACCGCCTGTTTCTTGTGAATAAAAAAATTCTTGCTCATCAACTTCTTTGGCTTGGGTATGATGGCGAATATACACAACGTCGATGTCTTTGTAGCTGCGAGTTAAAAACTGATAAAGCAAAATGTAAAAGCGTTTTGCCATGTCTTTTGTTGCTTGATCCATTGAACCTGACACATCCATAATACAAAACATCACCGCTTTACTAGTTGGGTGTGGTTGTTTGTCGTAGTTACGAAAACGTAAGTCGTAATTATCGATAAAGGGTACGGTTTTTATTTGCTGTTTGAGTGTGTCGATTTCTTTTTGTAATAAGGCCACAGCGGCTTTATCACAGTGTGGTTGTTCAAGCAGCAGTGCTAGTTGCCCCTCAAGCTCGCTAAGGCGGCGTTTTTTACCTGCGGTCATCGCAATACGACGAGCTAGAGAGCCTTGTAATGAGCGCACTACATCAATATTACTGGGCATACCATCACTGCAAAACCCAGCGCGATGGGTTTTCATTTGCACTAGCTTATCAAGCTGATTTTCTTGCAAATTAGGGAGTTCTAAATCCTCAAATAACAAATCAAGGTATTCATCTTTAGAGATAGAAAAAACAAATTCATCTTGGCCTTCGCCAGAGTCACTTGCTTCACCTTCGCCTGCGCCACCGCCTTTGCCTCCTTTAGGGCGTTCTATTTTGTCGCCAGTAGAGAACTGATCGTTCCCAGGGTGTATTTGCTCTCTATTACCGCCTCTACCTTGATGAAAAGTAGGTTCGCTAATATCACGCTGCGGAATAGAGATACTCTCTCCAGAGCTTGAATCAGTGACACTGCGTTTATTGATCGCATCAGACACCGCTTCTTTGATCTGCTTTTTATAACGCCTAATAAAACGCTGGCGGTTAACTGTGCTTTTGTTTTTGCCATTTAAACGCCTGTCGATAAAATGCGCCATAATGACCTCCTAAAAACTGCAATTATGAAGGTTATTGCGATTTTCTAACCCGTAAATACCACTCAGATAGCAAGCGCACTTGTTTTTGCGTGTAGCCTTTTTCAACCATACGATTAACAAAGTCCTCATGCTTTTGCTGATCTTCAGCTGATGTTTTTGCATTAAATGAAATAACAGGGAGTAAGTCTTCCGTGTTTGAGAACATTTTTTTCTCAATAACCGTGCGTAGTTTTTCATAACTTGTCCAAAGCGGATTTTTGCCATTGTTATGAGCGCGAGCACGCAGTACAAAGTTAACAATTTCATTTCTAAAATCTTTAGGGTTTGAAATACCTGCAGGCTTTTCTATTTTTTCAAGCTCAGCGTTGAGTGCATCACGGTCAAATAATTGCCCTGTATCAGGGTCGCGGTATTCTTGATCTTGAATCCAAAAATCAGCATAAATAACGTAGCGGTCAAAAATATTTTGGCCATATTCTGAATATGACTCTAAGTACGCGGTTTGTAGCTCTTTACCTATAAACTCAACATATTGTGGAATTAAATAGCCTTTTAAAAAGCTTAAATAACGTTCTTCAACCTCGGCACTAAATTGTTCACGCTCAATTTGTTGCTCAAGCACATAAAACAAATGCACAGGGTTGGCGGCCACTTCGGTAGTGTCAAAGTTGAATACTCGCGATAAAATCTTAAACGCAAAACGGGTTGAAAGACCGGTCATGCCCTCATCAACACCAGCATAATCACGATACTCTTGATATGACTTCGCTTTTGGATCGGTGTCTTTAAGGGTTTCACCATCGTAAACTCGCATCTTAGAGTAAATGCTTGAGTTTTCCGGCTCTTTTAAGCGCGAAAGAGTGGTAAATTGGGCTAAAATTTTAAGTGTACCTGGCGCACAGGGGGCGTTGTAAAGCTCACTGTGTTCAATAAGCTTATCGTAAATTTTAATTTCTTCGGTCACTCGTAAGCAATAAGGAACCTTAACAATATAAACACGGTCTAAAAAGGCTTCGTTGTTTTTATTGTTTTTAAAGGTTTGCCATTCTGATTCATTAGAGTGGGCGAGTATCATGCCGTTAAATGGCAGGGCGCTTATGCCTTCTGTGCCGTTATAGTTACCTTCTTGGGTAGCTGTTAAAAGCGGATGTAACACTTTTATGGGGGCTTTAAACATTTCCACAAATTCCATTAAGCCTTGGTTGGCTAAACATAATGCGCCTGAATAGGCATAAGCATCAGGATCATTTTGTGCAAAGTGTTCAAGTTGGCGAATATCGACCTTACCGACAAGAGCAGAAATATCTTGATTGTTTTCATCTCCGGGCTCTGTTTTAGCAATCGCAACTTGATTTAAAATTGATGGGAAACGTTTAACCACTCTAAATTGACTAATATCACCATTAAATTCTTGTAAACGTTTTGCGGCCCATGGCGACATTACCGTTTTGAGGTAACGAGACTTAATTCCATATTCTTTTTCGAGTAGGCTGGCATCTTCAACGGGATCAAATAATGACAGCGGATGGTCATTAACCGGGGAGCCCTTAATTGCATAAATAGGCACTTGTTGCATTAAATACTTTAGCTTTTCAGCAATCGATGACTTACCGCCACCCACCGGACCAAGCAAGTAAAGCACTTGTTTACACTCTTCTAATCCTTGCGCGGCGTGTTTTAGATAAGAAACAATTTGCTCAATGGCGTCTTCCATACCATAAAAATCGGCAAATGCAGGGTAACGTGCAACAACACGGTTCGAAAATAAGCGACTTAAACGGGTATCGGTAGCGGTATCTACCATTTTAGGCTCGCCAATGGCCATCAGTAATCTTTCAGGAGCACTGGCATAAGCAGACTTATCGGTTTTACAAATTTCTAGAAACTCAGCAACACTGTACTCTTCTTCTTGTGTTGATTCATAACGTGCTTGGTAGTGATCAAAAATAGTCATAATGACCTCCGAAACCTACTTGGAAAATGTATTCACTATTTAAAGTCTAGTCACGAATTTAAATTTTTGTGCAATAAAATTAAAAATTTATATGAAAAATGATCATGATGCACTTTTAGAAAACAACCTACGTATAACCCTAATCAAATAAAGTAGCGGACATAAAAAAAGACGCCTAAGCGTCTTTTTAAAGATTAGTTTAAAACTAATTATGCGAAGTTAGCGTTCGCGAATTCCCAGTTAACGAGTGACCAGAAACCTTTAAGGTAATCTGGACGCACGTTACGGTAATCAATATAGTATGCGTGTTCCCATAAATCCACGGTTAGGATTGGTGTAACACCTGCATCTGTTAATGGTGTTGCAGCGTTAGATGTATTAACGATGTCTAGTGAACCATCAGCTAGTTTAACTAACCAAGTCCAGCTTGAACCAAAGTTATTTACTGCTTTGTCGTTTAACGCGTCTTTAAATGCGTCAAATGAGCCCCATTTAGCGTTAATTGCATCAGCAATTGCACCTGTTGGAGCGCCACCGCCATTTGGAGATAGGCTGTTCCAGTAGAAAGTGTGGTTCCAGATTTGAGCAGCGTTGTTAAATACACCGCCTTCTGAAGAACATACGATCTCTTCAAGTGATTTACCTTCAAACTCAGTGCCTGGGATTAAACCGTTAAGTTTAGTCACATAAGTGTTGTGGTGTTTACCATGGTGAAACTCTAACGTTTCTTGTGAAATATGTGGCTCAAGTGCATCAATTGCATACGGTAGTGACGGTAGTTCAAATGCCATTTTTTATCTCCATCTTCTTTTGGTTGATAGTCTATTTAGTAATACGTAATGCCTGCGCAAACAGGGCACTTATCTATACCAAACAGGAATATAGTGTTACTATAATTGTTGAGTATTTTACTCAAGTTTTAGCAAACAGCAATGCTCTTGCTAAAGCTATTTAAGATTGAGGCTTTAATTGCCTATGTTAATCTATATATCTGAGGCCACAGTGAAACTTTTTCAAGGCCTAATGTGTTCGCTATCGTCATTTTGAGGTTGTAAATGGAAACCATCGATAAAATTAAACAGCAAATTGCTGAAAACCCAATCATCTTATACATGAAAGGATCACCAAAACTGCCTAATTGTGGTTTTTCTTCACAAGCATCACAAGCATTAATGTCGTGCGGTGAACCGTTTGCATATGTGGATATTTTACTTAATCCAGACATTCGTGCAGAGCTTCCTGCTTACGCTAACTGGCCTACCTTCCCGCAACTTTGGGTTGAAGGCGAGTTAATTGGTGGCTGTGACATTATCATTGAAATGTTTCAACGTGGTGAATTACAACCACTGATCACTGAAACAGCTGCAAAGCATAAACCTGCAGACGCTGAATAAGCGTTTAGGTAAAAAAAGCTGCGATTTGCAGCTTTTTTTATGTCTATAAAGTATTTACTCAAAGTTGCTTATACAATGACAGTACCGAATGAGTAGGCAGCTTTTCGCGGTTTTTACTTAGCTCACTAGGTCATAAACTTCAGAACGCGATTGTATCATTTCTAAATTGGATGAGTTTTCAGCCTTAAAGCTAAACAACTCTCAAGGTAAACTTACAAAAACACTGATCCCGCCGACGTCCCGATTGTGTAGGCTAATTTGCCCATGATGGGCTTCAACAATTTCTCGACACAGTGCCAAACCTAATCCACTTCCTGCCACCTTGGTAGAATAAAAAGGGATAAGCGCACTGGCCATAACTGTTTCACTCATACCTTTTCCTTTGTCGCTCACATTAATATGAGTGCCAAGGCTATCTTGTGTTACTTTTAAACTAATATGCTCTGCTAGCGACTCTGATTCATGTGCATTTTTCAACAGGTTAATCAGCAATTGTTCTATTTGGGTTTGATCGGCTTGTGTAGTGATGTCTTTTTGAAGGTCGCAATTAAATTGCCATTGGCTTTGTAATTGATCGAGTAATGAATGCCAGTCAACCGTTGTTATTTTAGGTGGTGGAAGTTTAGCAAACCTACCATAGCCTTGAACGAACTCGTTTAAATGCTTTATTCGCTCTTCAATGGTAGTGAAAACGCGCTTTAAACGAGGTTCATCCACTTTTTGCGTTAACAGTTGTGCACTATGTAACATGGATGACATAGGCCCTAGTGAGTTATTGAGTTCATGGCTAATGATCCTAATAACCTTTTTCCAAACTTCAACTTCTTGGCGGCTCAATTCGCGGGTCAACTGTTTAAAAACAAACAACCTATGGTGTTGGTTGTTAAGCAATAAGCGACCCATTGAAAGATGCCATGTTTGCGGTTCTTGTTCTGTTTTATCAAGAATAAATAAACCATCTACGCCTTTATTAACGGCATTAATTATTTGCTGTGGGGCTTTAGACAATAATGGTGAGATTTTTTCGCCTTCAAGGGCTGTACTTGCATTAAAAAAATCTCTCGCACTGTGGTTACTATAAACAATAAAATCATTATCATTAACCAATAATACAGCTTGAGGGGCGTTTTGTAATACCTTATCAAGCATTAACTCTCGTTGGTAAACCCATTGTTTTTCTTGTCTTAATTGCTTTGCAGTTTGGTTATAAAGCTGGCACAAATGACCTAATTCATCATTATGGTTATAGGCCAGTAAAGTTGATAGTTCCCCATCTTTAAAATTTAATAAGCCAGTTTCTAATGAAGTAATACCTTGAACCAGTTTACCACTGAGTCGATGAGCTAATAAACTACTTAGAATGGCTGTAAAAATGACACTTAGTGCTGTTTTTATAGCGTCAACACCCAGCAGCCAGCAACAGATAAAAACAGGGATCACAGAGGAAAATACACATACTAAAATCACTTTAGACGTTAAAGAGAAGCGGTATCTTGATTTAACCATTAGTAGGCTATCTCAAACTTATCAAGGCGACGGTACAGTGCTTGTCGGCTGAGTCCAAATTCACGTGCTACTTTGGCAATCACCCCTTTATGTAAACGCATAGCATCCTCAATTTGTTGTTTGTTAGGCTCTACTTTTTGAGTGTGTGTTTGAGACGTAACAGGAGTTAAACCAAAGTCGTCGATGCTTATCTCACCGCTGGGTTTGAGCACACTGACACGTTTACATGCATTTTCAAGCTCACGAACATTACCGGGCCATGAATGGGCTAAAAGTAGGTTTTCGCATTGTAAATCCAGCTCACGTTCTACTAAAAAATGACGAATAAGAGGAAGTATGTCATCCGGTCGTTGGCTAAGACTTGGTAGGTTAAGTTCAATCACATTTAAGCGGTAGTATAAGTCTTCTCTAAACAGCCCTTTACTGATTGCATCTGTTAGGTTTTCATTGGTCGCTGATATTACACGGACATTAACTTTTCGTGTTTGGGTTGAACCTAAGCGCTCGAATTCTCCAGTTTGTAAAATCCGTAGGAGCTTCATTTGCCCTGATAAAGGGAGATTACCTATTTCATCTAAAAATAATGTGCCACCGTCAGCTGCTTCAAATCGACCAATCCTTTGTTTTGTGATCCCAGTAAAAGCGCCTGCTTCTGCACCAAATAATTCTGCTTCTATTAGTTGATGGGGAAGGGCACCTGCATTGACCGTAATAAACGCAGCATTTTGGCGAGGTGAGTTTGCTTGAATAATTTGTGCTATGCGCTCTTTACCACTGCCATTTGGGCCTGTTATTAATACAGAGACATCAGATTTGGCGACTTGTAATGCCATTTTAACTAATTGCTCCATGGCCGTACTGCGATAAATTAAACCTACTAAATTAGCATTTTCTAAAGATGCATCCCGCTCTTGCTGGTGGCGCAATAAGGTTTGATTTTGTTTTTTTGTCTTTCCTAGTTCAATTAGGTTTTTAACACAGGTAAGAAGCTTGGCATCATCCCATGGTTTTGGTAAATAATCAGCCGCACCGGCTTTGACAAGTTCAACGGCTGTTTCAAGCTCGGTCCATGCAGTGATCAGAATAATGGGCAGATGGGGATTTAGCTCTCTGAGTTGATAAAAGAGTAACTTTCCCTCTTCTCCTGAAGTTGTGTCGTTACTAAAGTTCATATCTTGAAGTACAAGTGCAATACGCTGGTATTGCACAATTTGAATAGCTTCAAATGGGCTATTTGCAGTAACCACTTTATAGTCGTGAATCTCTAGCAATAATGACAGAGCATCTAAAATTGCAGGATTGTCATCAACGATAAGTATTTTTTCCATGTTAATTTAATCGCTGTTTATTATTATTTAAATATTGAAAATGCTACACCGCGTTTAGCCAGTGTAGCATAGGTTGGGAGCTGTGCTATATGGTTCGGGTTGCGATACTCGGCGAAATATTTGCTGCGCGTTTAGCTGGGCCAAATACAGCCAAAAGACTCATTGTAAACACCATGATTGCCGTGACAGCAATATAACTTGATGGTAATGCCGCTATTGAAAAATGTTGCATTAATAACTGACCGAGTAAAAGTGCTGAAATAGCACCTAAAAATAAGCCAGCAATGCAAATCAGCGCATTTTCAACTAAAAAATAATTAACAATTGCAGATTTACGAGCGCCTAAAGCACGACGGGTTCCAATTTGCTTGGTACGTTTATTTATATTAAATAGCGTCAAACCAAAAATGCCCAGTGCGGTTACCAATACCAGTATGGTTATGAGCACAATTAACATACGCATCATCAATGTGTCTTCAGCCATGTATTGGGCTTTATCTTGGTCAAGGCCCCGAATTCGAATAATTACACGTTTGTTGTAATTTTCTAGCATCTCGTCTTCAATTCGTTTAGCAATATTTGCCCGCTCATTGGCTGCTGTGCGAACTAAAAAATTCCCCGAGATATTAGGATTTATATAAGGAATTAATGCGACATTATTTGGGCGGCTGTCTTTGAGCCATGGGCCTTTTGCATGCTTAATTACACCAATGACTTTCATTGGAATATCACCAAGGAATATTGTTTTTCCTAATCCATCTTCATCAGGAAATAGCTCATTTAATAATGCCTGTGTCACAATGGTAACATTGGCTCGCTGATCATTATCGTTAGTTACAACAACTTCGTCTTCTCTAAAATTGCGTCCAGCAATAAGTTCAACCCCAAGCGTGTTAATTGCATGATCATCTGTAAAAAAGTAAGCAGTTCTTGCAGAAAGCCCAGGCTCAGGGGCTGAATTTATACTGAAGTCAGAAGAGCTACCACTTCCCGATAAGGGGATGTTGTTTATATAGGCGGCGTCTTTCACTGCGGGTAAAGCTCTTAACATCGCTTCATCAAGTTCAAATTGTTGGTGGCTTTTGACATCTTTGCCAAAGTGCATGACATGAAAAGCAAGTATTTCATCTTCGGGGTATCCTGTATCCTGATTAAGATAAGTCATTCTATCTTGAATAATAAACGCTGCGTTACTGACAATAGCAGTAGTAATAGCTATTTGGATAAGTAACAGCAGCGCACCAACTTTAGATCGACACAGTGCATGGAAAATAGGTTTAATTTCTAACATCATAGTGTTCGTCCTTATTGGCTTTTTAGGTAAATTGCAGGATTGGTTTTACATACCAGCCAAGCAGGGTAAAGCCCAGCTATTATGCAGGTGCTAATTGCAATGAGTGGGGCGCTCAATAACATGGTTAAATCCATGGTCGCTAAGCTTTCGTAGTAGCTATAGCTTTGGCGAACACCCAATAAGCCAAACTGGGCAAGGACAATACCAAGTAGCCCACCTAATAGTCCTAGCATGGCGACTTCGATAATATGTTGCATAAAAATCTGTCGCTTACTGGCTCCAAGTGCACGGCGTACACCGACTTCTGGGGCTCGACGTAAAAATTTTGCAAGTAATAAGCCGAGAATATTCGCCAAACATACAGCCAAAAACATAAAACTAAGTGCGACTAAAATTTTGTTATCTTCACTGACTACGTTGTTATAGGCCATCCACTGGTTAACATCTCGAATACTGTAAGCTAACTCTTTGCGATTAAAACGACCAAGCTTTTGTTGCTCTTGCATGTAGGCTAATAAATAATTTTCATAATCATTTTTTTGTTGTTCGTTAGTTAATTCAACCCAGAATTGAATCCACACCATTTCTGACTGTAACTTGGCACTAAAGCTTCTAACATCCTCATGTTTCCAACCATTGGTATTCCCCCAATTACCAAGCTGTTTTGCTTCAAGAAGACTAAATGGCATAAAAAGTTGTTCAGGGTCATTAAATGAACCATTATTTAAATCGTAGTATTTGATGGTTAATGGCCAGTTTCTAGTAACCCCAACCACTTCATAACTCGCATCATCAAGATAAATAATTTTACCCACTGAATTTTCGCCAGCAAAAAGCTTATTATTTAACTCTTCACTGATCACAACAACGGGAGCCGCGTTTTCTTCTTGCTGCTGAGACCATTTTTCACCATAGAGAAACTCAAGATCAAACATATTAAAAAATTCTGGGGTTGTTAGTCTTGCACTTTGGCTAAATGGTTTTACTGTGTCAGAATCTATGTAAACAGAGAATCCACTGCGCACCATTTTTAAACGCTTGCCACCTATTTCTGATTTATATAGGTTAGCAGCATCTTGATAAGTTAGTTGTTGCGGGAGGTTATCAGACGTCCACCAAGTGTGGCCATCATCCATTATTTGCAGCTGCACAGCATAGAGCTGGCTACTTTTATGCGCAATGGGATCCGCCGACATCATGTGATAAACGCTTAAACTGGTCATAGTGATGCCAATACCAATGGCAATCGCCAGTACCATTAAAAAGCTCACTAAAGGCGTGCGCTTGAAGCTGCGCCAACTTAAATCGAGGTAATGTAATAGCATGGCTTAGGCTCCAGCAACATTTTTAAGGTTTTGTGCACCTTGGTACAAGGTGAAATCGGCAAGTTGACCGTCGACAACTTGAATGTTCCGAGGGGCACGCCGAGCAAGCTCTGCATCATGGGTGACCATGACAATGGTTGCGCCATCACGATTTATTTGTTCAAGCAGCTCCATTACTTGACGAGCCATAAGGCTGTCGAGATTACCGGTTGGCTCATCGGCAAGTAAAAACCGTGGCTCGCCAGCAAGCGCGCGTGCTATGGCCACTCGTTGTTGCTGTCCGCCAGAGAGTTGCTGCGGCAAATGTTTTGCCCTAGAGGCAAGGCCAACTTGTTCTAAGCATTTTTCAATGCGACGTTTACGCTCTGCGGCTTTAATACCCCTATAACGTAGCGGTACTTCAATATTTTCATATAAGTTTAAGTCAGGTATTAAATTAAACCCTTGGAAGATAAAGCCTATTTTTTGATTTCGACAATCTGCACGTTGGTTATCGTTTAACTTACCGACATCAATTCCATCAAGTAAGTATTCACCTGCGGAGAAGGGCTCTAACATTCCAGCGATATTTAAAAAGGTCGTTTTTCCTGACCCGCTAGGGCCTGTTACAGCAATAAATTCGCCTTCATCAACGTGCAGATTAAAGTCACGTAATGCATGGGTTTGCACCATTTCAGTTTGATATACTTTACTTATATTATTCATCTTTAACATGCTTTTTCCTTTTATTATTTGATTCTACGCGATTGTTAGCGAAGTAATAACGTGTGTGTGTGTTTGAAACTGTTATAGCTTGAGATAATCAATTCATCGCCAGCTTGAACCCCTGAAATTAACTCAACCGCATTAATGCTGGTTGCACCAATTGAAATATCAATGAGCTGAGCTGTATCACCGGTAATTTTATAAACCTGTGTGCCGCCTTGTTGTAAAAATGCCCCACGCTTAACCTGTAAAACATCGTCACGATTTTCTAATAAAATACGTGCGGTTAATCGTTGGTTTTGTCTGATGCCCGTCATGTCTTTGTTAAAACGTACACGTGTTGTGACTTCTCTATTATTGACTTCTGGTGAAATGGCAGAAAGGGTACCCATCACTTTGCTAGCGCCCATTGTTATCTCTACGTCCATACCTAAACCAAGGTCATTTGCATAACTTTCAGGGACTTGTAGTTCTGCTTCAAAATTACTCAAATCAACTAAAGTCATTAATGGTTGGCTTTGTGTTACCACTTCTCTTTGTTGAACTAGTAAGTTACCTACAATCCCTGACACAGTGGCTTTAATTGTTAAGTTATTAACTTTGCGAAGTAGATCATCGACAATCAGTTGTTGACGAGTGACATCTCGTTTAGCGGCCTGTAGTTCAAAAGCAAGTGTATCTTTGGACAATTCAACTTCTTGCTCTGCATGTTTATAAGAAAGTTTTGCACGGGCAAGCTCATCAATGGCTTTTTCATGATCAATTTGACTGATCACATTTTTTTGCATTGACAAAGTCGCTCTGCGATTTTCTCTATCGGCAGCGTTTAATTCTACTTGTGCTAGATCAAGCGCTTTATTTAAGCTTAATGATTGGCGGCGTGCCTCAAGGTGTTTACGTTGTAGCTCGCCCTCAAGACGAGCTAAAACAGACTGTTGCTGCTTTAATTCGTTTGTGAGCTCGGGGCTCTCAACCATGGCTATTACATCATTCAGTTTTACTGAGTCACCAGCATTTACCTTCAATGAAACAAAGCCTCGTTCAGGGCTGTAAACTTTTGGTGCTCTGGCGGCTACAATTTTACCGCTGGCTGCAACATCACGTATTAGTGATTGGCGCACCACTGTGGCTATTTGTAGGCTTACTCTATCAACCGAGATAGTACCTTCTTGATCAGTATTTAATAATGCATATACACATAGAGCAACTAAGCCCACAGTAAATATAAACAGCCATATGTTTTTTTTAAAATTTATAGGTCGTGAGATTTGCGTGTCTTGCCCGCTAGTGTCTTTAATCATTATTTGTTCTCTTTGCTTAGTGTTTTTCAAACACAGTAATCATTAGCGAGGCAATAAACAGAATAATTGGTGAAATTAAAAATAAGCCAATAGTAAACATTCGAATGCCCTCAAAATTTATATAGTTATGCGATATTCGAATAGCGTGCCATTTTTTATCTTGTTGAATTTAATTACTTTTTATTTTTAAACTTTCTTTTTATGTGTCCGCGGACATAAAAAGTGTCCGCTGCGGGCACTTTTTTGATTTGGCTGTGGGGTGAGATTACCTCAACCTAAAGCAAAGAAAGTTGTTAATTAATGCATAGCATAAGACTAACGTGCAAATTCATTGAATAAACTATGTGCTAATAGAAGTCGATGTAATTAAATGTCATGTTTAGATGTATTACGAATAAAACAAAAATGATGGAATGATATCTGGTGAATAGTTATTCATTTTAAGGCTCCTTTACGTTTACGTAAACTGCCTATTGCGAGGAGGTTTTATTTACAAGTTCTTAAAAATAACACCGGTGTCATTAAAGTTTTCGATCCAATATCTACTCAAATGTTAATATTTAGCATTGTTTTATGATTTTTAATGAAGTTGAAATATATTCAATATAATGAATATGTATTCAGAAAGATATTGACTCAGGTTAGGAATAACGCTAATTTTGATCGTCTGTTAGCAAATCGTCGAGCCGTTCATCCACGTTAACAGTGCAGCAAGGGGAGGGGTCCATGTTATATGACTCAAAACTAGAAAAAGATAATTGTGGCTTTGGCTTAATAGCCCAAGTTAATAACCAAGCGAGTCACCGACTCATCCGTACGGCGATCACCGGTTTAGATCGCATGCAGCACCGCGGCGGTATATCTGCTGATGGTAAAACGGGTGATGGTTGTGGCTTGTTACTTCAAAAACCAGACAGCTTCTTTCGTGCTATTGCTGCTGAAAATAATTGGCATTTAGGTAAAAATTACGCCGTTGGGATGATTTTCCTCAATGCTGATCCGGTATTAGCACAAGCAGCTAAAGATGTTTTAAGCGAAGAACTAGAAAAAGAAACGCTTAATATTTTAGGTTGGCGTGTTGTCCCTACCGATCCATCAATGTTAGGACCTATAGCCCTAAAGCAATTGCCTGGGTTTGAACAAATTTTTATTAGTGCGCCTGAAGGGTGGCGTTCTAAAGATTTAGAGCGACGTTTATATGTTGCACGTCGTCGTGCAGAAAAGCGCTTGATGGATGATGAATCATTTTATATTGCGAGCTTATCTGGGCTAGTCACCATCTATAAAGGCTTAATGATGCCTGCTGACTTGCCAAATTTTTATCTCGATCTTGCTGATATTCGCATGACCAGTGCTATTTGTGTTTTTCATCAACGCTTCTCTACAAACACACAGCCTCGCTGGCCTTTAGCGCAACCATTTCGTTATTTAGCGCACAATGGTGAAATTAATACTATTGAAGGTAACCGCCAGTGGGCCCGTGCACGCTCTTATAAATTTGCTTCGCCGCTTATTCCTGATTTACAAAGCGCAGCGCCGTTTGTTAATGAAACAGGGTCTGACTCATCTAGCCTCGATAATATGCTGGAGCTATTTTTAGCCGGTGGTATGGATTTATTCCGTGCTATGCGTATGTTAGTGCCGCCAGCATGGCAAAAAAACCGTGCTATGGATGACGACTTACGTGCATTCTATGATTTTAATTCGATGCATATGGAACCGTGGGATGGCCCTGCAGGCATCGTTATGTCGGATGGGCGTTTTGCAGCCTGTAACCTAGACCGTAATGGCCTGCGCCCTGCGCGTTATATTATTACTCAAGATGGCTTTATTACTTTAGCCTCTGAAGTGGGTATATGGGATTACACCGCTGACGAGGTGGTAGAAAAAGGACGTGTAGGCCCGGGCGAACTCCTCGTTATTGATACTAAATTGGGTAAAATTTGGCATTCAGATGAAATTGACCAAGATTTAAAATCACGCCACCCTTATAAGTCGTGGTTAGAAGAAAACGTTAAACGATTAACGCCTTTTGAAGCACTTACCGAGCAAGATGCGGGCAATCGCTCATTTGATGATGAAACCCTTGTCAAATACCAAAAGATGTTTGGCTATACTAACGAAGAGCTAGACAGCGTCATTCGTGTCATGGGTGAAAATGGGCAAGAAGCCACTGGCTCAATGGGTGACGATACGCCGTTTGCCGTACTGAGCGAAGGGCACCGTTCACTTTATGATTATTTCCGTCAAAAGTTTGCTCAGGTTACTAATCCGCCAATTGATCCGTTACGTGAAAACCATGTAATGTCGCTTGCAACGTGTATTGGCAGTGAGCAAAACGTATTTAATGAAACAACAGGGCACGCTAAACGCCTGCAATTTGATACGCCTATTTTAATGTATGCTGATATGCAGCAGCTACTTAACGCCGATGAAGCGCATTACAGCTATTGTAAGATTGATATTACTTACACCGTAGAAGAAGGCCTTGAGAATGCGGTTAAGCGCATCTGTGATGAAGCACAAGCAAAAGCCGCATCTGGCTGTATTATGCTGGTATTAACGGATCGTAACTTTGATGACAATCAATTACCTATTCCTGCTGCTATGGCGGTGGGTGCGGTACAAAAACGCTTGGTAGATAATAACTTACGCTGTGAGTCAAATATTATTATTGAAACTGGCAGCGTTCGCGATGCGCATCAATTTGCGGTACTACTTGGATTTGGTGCAACCGCAATTTACCCGTATTTAGCGTACGAGTCACTTGTGGCTATGAGCGATACCAAGGTAATTAATAAGTCATACTGTGAAGTTACACTGGCTTATCGTCAAGCAATTAATAAAGGCTTGTACAAAATCATGTCTAAAATGGGCATTAGTACCGTGGCTTCATATCGTTGTTCAATGCTGTTTGAAGCAGTTGGTCTATCGGACGCTATTGTTGAGATGTGTTTTAAAGGCGTGGCGAGTCGTATTAAAGGGGCGTGTTTTAGCGACTTTGATGACGATCAGCAAAGCTTGCATAAACTGGCGCTTAGTAAACGTAAATTATTAAGCCATGGTGGTTTATTTAAGTACGTACACGGCGGCGAGTACCATGCTTACAACCCTGATGTGATTCAAACGTTACAAAAAGCAGTACGTAGCGGCGAGTACAGTGATTACAGCGAATACGCAAAGCTAGTAAATCAACGTCCAGTCGCGACTCTGCGTGATATGTTGGCTTTAAAACTGCCAGAAAAGGGTATAAGTATTGATGAGGTAGAGCCTGCCACTGAGCTTTATAAACGGTTTGACTCAGCCGCCATGAGTATTGGTGCATTATCGCCAGAAGCGCATGAAGCACTCGCAATTGCCATGAATCGTTTAGGTGGCTGCTCAAATTCTGGTGAAGGTGGCGAAGATAAGCTGCGTTACGGTACAGAAAAAAATTCACGTATTAAACAAGTAGCTTCGGGTCGATTTGGTGTCACCCCACATTACTTACGTAGCGCTGATGTTATTCAAATAAAAGTGGCACAAGGCGCTAAACCTGGGGAAGGCGGACAATTACCGGGTGAAAAAGTCACTCCCTATATTGCCAAGCTTCGTTACTCGGTACCGGGTGTGACACTTATTTCACCTCCGCCGCATCACGATATTTATTCTATCGAAGATTTAGCCCAGCTTATTTTTGACTTAAAACAAGTAAACCCGAATGCATTGATTTCAGTAAAACTGGTATCTGAACCGGGTGTTGGCACAATTGCAACCGGTGTAGCAAAAGCGTATGCCGACTTAATTACCATTTCAGGCTATGATGGTGGCACAGGTGCAAGTCCATTAACCTCGGTTAAATACGCTGGCAGCCCATGGGAGTTGGGACTTGCTGAAACACAGCAAGCATTGGTAGAAAATGGCCTTCGCCATCGTATTCGCCTGCAAACAGATGGTGGTTTAAAAACCGGCCTTGATATCATCAAAGCGGCCATTTTAGGCGCCGAAAGTTTTGGCTTTGGCACAGGGCCTATGGTTGCATTAGGCTGTAAATACTTACGAATCTGTCACTTAAATAACTGTGCGACAGGTGTGGCAACACAAGACGAAACATTACGTCAAAAGCATTATCATGGTCTGCCAGAAATGGCGATGAATTACTTTAAGTTCATTGCTCAAGAAGCGCGTGAAATTATGGCAAGTTTAGGGGTTGCAAACCTAACCGATTTAATTGGTCGCTTAGACTTACTCGAAGCCATTGAAGGCAAAACAGCGAAGCAGCAAAAAATAGATTTATCAGCGGTTATCGCTCAGCCAAATAACCCAACAGGTGAAACTCTGTTTTGCAGTGCACCAAATAGCTCGCATTATTTAGGTGAGTTAAATGAGAGCTTACTAGGCAAGGCACAAGAGGCAATAGATAACTCAAGCGGCATTTCATTAGTAAGTCGTATTTGTAATACCGACAGATCAGTAGGTGCCATGCTTTCTGGGTATATTGCTGATAAATACGGTAATCAAGGCATGGCCGCAGATCCGGTAGTTATTGAATTACATGGTACAGCTGGTCAGTCATTCGGTGTATGGAATGCCGGTGGCCTTGAAATGACTTTGGTTGGCGATGCTAACGATTACGTTGGTAAAGGCATGGCTGGCGGTAAGCTAGTTATTCGCCCACCATTGGGTTCGTCATTTGAAAGTCATAAAGCAACAATTATTGGCAATACCTGTTTATATGGTGCAACCGGCGGTAAATTGTTTGCAGCAGGATGTGCAGGCGAGCGTTTTGCTGTACGTAACTCAGGCGTGCAAGCTGTTGTTGAGGGCGTAGGTGATAACGGTTGTGAATACATGACCGGTGGCGTTGTGTGTGTACTTGGTAATGTAGGAGTGAACTTTGGTGCAGGTATGACCGGTGGTTTCGCTTACATTTTAGATGAACGAGGTGATTTTGAGAAACGCATTAACCCAGAGTTGGTTGAAGTGGTTACTTTAGATGACTTAAGTTCACATCAAGAGCATTTACGCGGCTTAATTGCTGATCATTTAGAGCTAACAGGCTCATGCAGAGCAGAAACTATTTTAGCTAACTTTGAACTTTATTTACCGATGTTCAAATTAGTAAAACCTAAATCAAGTGACGTAAAAAGTTTACTCGGGCACCGCGCTCGCAGTAGCGCCGAACTACGTGTTCAGGCGCAATAAGGGGGCAGTATGAGCGAAAATGTATATCAATTTATAGACGTGCAGCGTGTAGACCCACGCAAAAAACCAATCTCGTCGCGTAAAAAATCGTTCGTAGAAATTTATGAACCCTTTTCAGAAAATCAGGTTAATTCACAAGCGGATCGTTGCCTTGATTGTGGTAACCCTTATTGTGAGTGGAAATGTCCAGTACATAACTATATTCCACAATGGTTAAAACTGATCCGTACAGGGCGCATTTTAGAGGCCGCTGAGCTATCGCACCGTACTAACAGTTTGCCAGAAGTGTGTGGACGAGTATGCCCGCAAGACCGCTTATGCGAAGGCTCATGTACATTAGATGAAGAGTTTGGTGCAGTAACAATCGGTAATATTGAAAAATACATCACCGACACCGCGTTTAAAATGGGCTGGAAACCAGACATGTCCTATGTAACATGGACTGATAAAAAAGTTGCCATTATTGGCGCAGGGCCTGCGGGCCTGGGCTGTGCAGATATCTTAGTGCGTAATGGCGTAAAGCCTGTGGTATTTGACCGTCACCCTGAAATTGGTGGGCTGTTAACCTTTGGTATTCCTTCTTTTAAATTAGAAAAAGAAGTCATGCAAAAACGTCGCGAAATATTTACCGAAATGGGTGTTGAATTCAAGCTTAATGTCGAAGTAGGTAAAGACATTAGCATGGATGAAATACTTAATGAGTATGACGCTGTATTTTTGGGCGTGGGGACTTATCAGAGTATGCGAGCGGGGCTTGAGAACGAAGATGCGCCGGGGGTGCATGATGCCCTGCCATTTTTAATTGGTAACACTAACCGTGTTATGGGTTACGATGAGTCTAAACAAGCTTGTATTGATATGGCAAACCAAAAAGTAGTGGTACTAGGTGGTGGTGATACAGCAATGGACTGTGTGCGTACCTCTATTCGTCATAACGCGTTAAAAGTAACGTGTGCTTATCGTCGTGATGAAGAGAACATGCCTGGTTCAAAACGCGAAGTAAAAAATGCCAAAGAAGAGGGCGTCATTTTTACTTATAACGTTCAGCCTAAAGGGATTGTGCTTGATGACAAAGGTGCTGTAGCCGGTGTTAAAATGGTAAAAACTCAGCTTGGCGAGGCAGATGAAAACGGCCGCCGTCGCGCTGAGGAAGTACCGGGTTCAGAGCATATTATTGAAGCCACACAAGTGATTATGGCATTTGGTTTTAAGCCACATAAAATGGATTGGCTAGAGCAGTACGACGTAGAAATTAACCACTGGGGTGGTATTAATGCACCCGAGCAAGGTGAATTTACACATCAAACCACTAATCCTAAAATATTTGCTGGTGGCGATATTGTTCGTGGTTCAGACTTAGTGGTCACCGCTATATTTGAGGGGCGTAACGCTGCAGAAGGCATTATGGATTATTTAAAAGTGTAAATAATGCTTTTGTTAGAATGGAGTCAAAAGCAAACCTTCGGGTTTGCTTTTTTTATTTCCTCAGTTTTACAAACAAAGGTAAATATTTATGGTTCCATAGTCGGTGTTTAAGGTCTACAAAAAGGGACGTAGGTTTTGACCTAGCTATTTACAATTATAAGATTTTACAAATAAAAAAGCCCGCAATACATAGATTGTGGGCTTTTTTAAACGCGCTGTTAGTTAATCCATCGAGAAGTGATCTAGGCTCGGTTTC
Source organism: Pseudoalteromonas sp. SD03 (assembly GCF_040937955.1). Lineage (NCBI taxonomy): Bacteria > Pseudomonadati > Pseudomonadota > Gammaproteobacteria > Alteromonadales > Pseudoalteromonadaceae > Pseudoalteromonas > Pseudoalteromonas sp. SD03. Next base: position 2,098,495 of record NZ_CP162514.1, on the reverse strand, counting down.
ACTCTGGCTTGTCGGCGTTTCACACTTTTATAGCAAATAACGTTACAAACAAGCTGTAGGCCAATAACTAACCAACTTAGTGTTATTAAGCCACTAATAGCTGTGCTGCTAAAAACTAACATAACAGCAATAACAATATGTACAATTAATGCCACATTTAAAAAGCGATATAAGCTCTGCTTAAATTGTGTATGTTTAAACTTACTAAAAACAGCCAAAAGTATACTGACAATCAGTAGCAGCCAGTTAATTGCTAAGCCAAAATAAATGACCGTCGTTTGCATTAATGTATCCTCACCGTATCAAGGTAACGCACTATAAAGCGATTCACTTTATCCGTGCGCTTTTATAAGCTCTTTTGCATTTGCTTTAGCTGTTTTGCTAATGTTATCACCACCCAGTAATCGAGCAATCTCATTTACTCGACCATCTTTATTCAATGCCAGCATATGCGTAAATGTTTCACCGTCTGCAATTTCTTTGGCAACAAAAAACTGCTGATGAGCGCTACTGGCCACTTGCGGTAAATGGGTTACACAAATTACTTGCGTAGACTTACCTAGTTGGCGCAGTAGTTTACCAACAGCAGCAGCTGTTGGGCCAGAAATACCAACATCCACTTCATCAAATATAAGCGTAGGGGTCGTGACTTTTTGCGCAATAATAACCTGAATAGCCAAACTAATGCGTGATAGCTCACCACCCGAGGCTACTTTTGCTAAAGGTTGCAATGGTTGCCCTGGGTTTGTTGATACTAAAAACGAAACATTATCAAAGCCTAAGCTATTTGGAGCGCGATCGTTTTGTGCAGTCAATGCTATTTCAAATACGCCATTTTCCATAGATAGATTAGCCATGCTTTCGCTGATCAATCCATTTAATGTATTCGCATACTGGTGGCGACTTGCACTTAATTGTTCACTGGCGTTTTGATAATCCTCAAGGGCATGTTCAATTTCACCTTCAAGTTGCTCAAGACGTGAGCTGTTATTACTTATCGACTCAAGCTCTTGTGCAATAGTTTGATGAAATCCAACGAGCTCTTGGGGTTTTATATGGTGTTTTCTGGCTAAGTCCATTGCACCACTGAGTCTATTTTCTACTTCAGTTAATCGCTGAGGATCCAAGTCGGCTTGTTCAGTGTAATTACGAACTTCTCGGCTTGCTTCTTCAACTTGAACAGCGGCTTCTGATAATAATGTTGCCACACTGGCTAAGCTTTCATCATACTGTGCAAGTTCAGTAAATTGTTGGGCGCTGTGCTGTATAATGGAACACGCATTTTGTTCATCATTTTCATATAAATGCTGCAACTCGCGCTGGCAGACTTGCAATATAGTTTGGCTATTGCTGAGTTTATAATGTTCGGCTTCTATTTGCTCAAATTCATCTGCCTGCAATGCAAATTCATCAAGCTCTGCGACTTGATACTCCAATAGTTGCTTTTGTGCGGCTTGTTGCTGCTGCTGTTGTTCTAGCTGTTTAAATTCTTTTTGTAAGTCAGCAAATTGTTTATAACGCTGGCTTACAGCATTAACAAGATTATGATGGCCTGCATATGCATCGAGTAATTGTAGCTGATGCTCTGCCTTTAATAGGTGCTGGTGCGCATGTTGACCATGAATAGAAATTAAATATTGGCCTAGCTCTTTTAGTTGTGCAGCGGTAACTGGGCTGCCATTAATGTAGCTTTTACTGCGACCATTTTTACAAACAACTCGACGAAGTAAACATTCGTTGTCGTCGTTATTAAGCATGTTCTCTTCTAAAAAAGCATGAGCGAGTGGTAAATTGCTTAAATCAAATTGTGCACTTACCTCTGCTTTATCAGTACCTGGGCGCACAGCAGACGCTTCTGCTCGCTCTCCAAGACACAATGATAATGCATCAATGGCGATTGATTTACCTGCTCCCGTTTCACCGGTGATAGCGGTCATACCCGAATGCCATTCTGTGCTTAAATTACTTACGATTGCAAAATTTTTAATTTCTAAACCAATTAACATACTGTTCATCCATCCAGTGAATTAACTGTTAATTTATACAGTGTTTTGGTTTTTTGCAAATTAAATTTCTATATTTTAAGCAAGGCTGGACTCAATTAATGTTTTTTTTTCTTCATCAATAGGGAGGTTTTCATCGTTAAGGTCAATACTATCAACTGGTTGCGCTATGTCTTCAGTTTTTAACTTTAAAATTAGCGTAGGAAGGACTTCTTGATAAAAGTTTTTATTATATAAAATACCTTGAGCTGGTAACTCTGCTATGAAATATTGAGTGGTATCGGAAAAAGCTTGGCTGTTATTATTTTTATAGGTTTTTATTAGTTCTTCGTTAAGTATATTAATAAGTAAATCGCATAGCGATTCTAGCTTATTTAAATTTTCATCAGTGTGTGGCTGTACCACAAAAAAATTACTGACAACGGCTTGAATTCGAGGAAGGTGTTTAGCACTAATGACTTTTGCATCAAGTAACTCGTTAAGTTTTATTTTTAAACGTGATTGAGTACTTGCAACGCGCTCGTTAAACAGCTTTTTCTTTGCTTCAATAGTCTTTTTACGATTACTTTCAATGAGTAAGTAACTGCCAAGTAAAGTAATTAACAATAATAAAGCAAGAAATACTACATAAGTCATTGCTACAATTTCCTGATGGTGATGATTAATAATCTAGCCCGATATTTTGCTCTAAAGTTGCATGTTTGGCAATAACTGAGAGATTGTTTATCTTTTGGGGTGAAACATGCACACTCAAAGAGACTCAGCCTTGCCTACCTGTTTAGAGGCAAGGGATATGAGCATGCGCAGTAGTTTTAATCGCTTTTTACTTTGTCCACTCGATTAACTATCTCTTGCTGCGATTACATCGCCTCTCAATTAAACAACTCTCAGTCCTAAAAGCTCAACCGTTTTTAGTATAAACGGCTACCCCAGTTTAACTTCTTACGAAGCACATTATAATAAGAGTAATTTTTTGGGTGAATTAACCGTAATTTTCTATCTGCTTTGCGAATAACGACCTCATCACCGGGTAATACGGCAAGTACAACATGGCTGTCGCAACTTACCTGTAAGCTATCGGTATTTTCTAAACTAAGCTTTAAACGTACTTCGTTATCGGCATCTACCACTAAAGGGCGGCTTGATAAAGTATGCGGGAACATAGGAACCAATGACATGGCGTTGAGTTCTGGGGTTAAAATAGGGCCGCCGCCCGATAAAGAGTAGGCTGTTGAACCTGTTGGAGTCGATACAATTAATCCATCAGAGCGTTGTGAGAATACAAAATCATCGTTAATAAATGCTTCAAACTCAATCATGTGTGCTACTTTATCAGCATGAAGCACCGCTTCGTTTACTGCCGAATTAGCGCTTTTAAGTTCGTTATGACGGTACACTTCTACTTCTAATAAAAAACGTTTTTCTTCAATGTAATCGCCACTGAGTACTTGTTCTAAACTGCCTTCAAATCCTTCTGGATTTAAATCGGTTAAAAAGCCTAAATTGCCTCTGTTTACACCGATTACCGCAATATCAAAACGGGCGAGTACTCTTGCAGCGCCAAGCATATTGCCATCACCACCAACCACAATGGCTAAATCGGCGCGCGCTCCCAAATCAACGAGTTTTACGAGCTTCTCCTCAGGTACATCACTAAGTTGACCTCCCGTGCGTTTTTCAACAATCACCTCAAAGCCTAAAGCTAATAAAAACGTATGTAATCGTTGTAACGTAGCGGCTGCATTAGGATGATTTGGCTTACCAATCAAGCCAATAGTGTTAAAGGGAGAGTCCATAATAAATACACTGAAAGTTTCGGTATTGGTAGAGTAACCTAAAACAGAAGTGTTTGAAAACACAGATCTTAGGGTCTGTTGTCCTTTCAATGCGAAACAGACACTGACTGAAGGGTTTTGACTAGAGGCGATTAACTTTTTGTTTTCTGTTTTCACTTCGGCCACTAGGTTACAAAGCTCGTATCGCGATTAAATCGCCCCTAGTTTGAACAAATTTTAATCCGCAAAAATAACAGAGCTTAATAGTGACTAATTGATTTAATTAATTCACTGTAAAATTTAGATTTATTAAATTTCTTATACTTGAAATAATAATACCTAGCCCCGATATAACAGTCATGCGTAAAGATGTAGATAACATGAAATTAAATCCTCGAGACCAGCAAATTTTTGCCGCTGTTATGAGCCTGTACTGTAATGGTGATGGCTTACCTGTGCCTTCAACAAAAATTGCAAAACAAAAAGGTATGGCGGTGTGTTCTGCCACTGTTCGCAACGCGATGGCACGCCTTGAAAAAATAGGCTTATTGTATTCACCACATACATCTGCAGGACGAGTCCCCACCAATGATGGCTTTGACTATTGGTTTGATGAGTTTTTTACTTTGGGTGCTATTGCTAATTATTGGCAGCCTGAGCAGGCTGAGCTAGTCGAATTGGCACATGGCTTGAGTCAACGTTATCAAGTATGCTGTTGTGTGGGGCTACCACAAGTTAGAACTCAGCAGGTATTTAGAGTAGAAGTACTCGACTTTGACGCTAATAATTGGCTTATCTTACTTTTAGACAGAGCAGGGCAAAGCCATAATATTTGCATTAACAAGCCTGATGATCCCAGTGACGGCCAACGCTACGAGTTTGCTACTTGGCTTAACACTGTATTTAGCCAGCAAACGCTCATTGAAGGGCTATACAGAATGCAGGCCATGGCAAATACGGCACCGCGTAATTGTCATGACTCTTTAACTCAATGGACGCGTGAGTTAAGCCAAAAATTAGGCTCAGATAACAGTATTGTGGTGGGCGAAAACTACCTTTATAAAAAAATAGATTGTGAGCAAAGTCTTAATATTGGTGTTTCATTTTTAAATTTTGTGGAAGATAAGCTCGCATTTAAAAACGGGGTCTCTATACTCAGTGCTGAAAATTTACCTTTTAGTACTTGTGATGATCTCATTGTGATCACTGTGCCGTACTTTCAAAATCAGGAATATCAAAGTCGTTTTTGTGTTATTTGTCCGAAATCAGCGCAATTAGAGAAAATAATCCAAGAATTTAAATTATTAGAGCCATCGGGCTCTTGAATCTTTTTATTCAATCCCCATAATTACCGCAGTTGTAAAGAATTGGAGCGTATATTTTATGTCTGAGCAGACACAAAACCCAGAGCAAGAAGTAGAATTGAACGAAGAAGTGGCGCAAATGGAAGCCGACGTTGAGGCTGCAGTAGAAGCAGCAGAACAACACGCCGAGCAAGAGCAAAGCCCTGAAGCAGAAATTGCAATGTTATATGCTGAGTTAGAAGCGGCAAAACAAACTATTGCAGATCAGAAAGATAGCGTCGTTCGCGCTGCTGCTGACGTTGACAATATGCGTCGTCGTGCTGCACAAGATGTTGAGAAAGCGCACAAATTTGCACTTGAAAAATTTGCTAACGAATTACTTCCTGTTATAGATAACTTAGAGCGTGCTATTGAGTTCTCTGATAAAGAAAATGAAACGCTTAAGCCTTTGTTAGAAGGTATTGATATGACAGTAAAAAGCTTTAACGATGCAGTGGCTAAATTTGGCGTTGAAATTGTAAACCCACAAGGTGAGCAGTTTAACCCAGATTTTCATCAAGCAATGTCGATTCAGCCAAGTAATGATGTGACGCCTAATACTGTGTTAGCAGTAATGCAAAAAGGTTACACATTAAACGGTCGTTTATTACGTCCTGCAATGGTTATGGTATCTAAAGCAGCTGATGCTTAATTAAGTATACAATTAAAAAATGCCTCATTATGAGGCATTTTTTTTGTCTTTAAAATAATGAACTAACTGCACTAGGATAGTGAGTACAACTGCGCTGAACATTAAACTTGAAAATGGAACTGCACTTTGTGCATGCATTACCGCTAATATAGGGCCTACTAATGCGCCACTACCAAAACGTAAGGTGCCAATAACCGCCGTTGCAGTCCCTGTATTTTGCTCAAATTTCATCAAAATCAATGAATCTGCGTTACTTGCTATTATACCTAGGCTCATCATCAACGGAGCAATAGCCGCAACAATAAAGTAAAGTGACAAGTTTAATACGCTAAAGCTAAGTAATGCTGCGCCAGAGATAAAGCCACACATTAAGCCATAATAAAGCATTTTGCGTGAGCCAATACGTGGCACTACGCGAGTATTTAAAAAATTACCAAACATCAACGCCATTACATTAAAAGCGAATAACAGGCCAAACAATTGTTCTGATACTTTAAATAGGTCGAGGTAAATATAAGGGACGGACGTTAAAAAGCAAAAAAAGCCAAACGACACAAACATCGAGCTTAAAATATCGGCGCGGGCGTGCGTATTACTTAATACCACTTTATAACTTGAGAAGAATAATGCTAATCCTTTTCGCTCATTTTTAAATATTGGAATATCGATTAAGTAACGTTGCACAAAAAGTAAAATAACAAAGCTATAGGTCGCTAAAACAATAAAAATAGTCGACCATACCGAAAAGCCTAAAATGACCGAGCCGATAGAGGGGGCAAGTAACGGTGCTATCATCATAATCATAGACACGTAAGACATACCTTTAGCAGTATTTTTTTGATATATATGCCTAATGATCCCAGGGACGACAACCGTAGCGGCCGCGCCTGTAAATGCCTGTACAGCTCTTAACAGCCAAAAAGTATGCACTTCAGTGGTAAATGCTAACGCCAGTGAACTTAAGCCAAATAAACTGAGACCTATCCGTGCCAGTTTACGCCTGCCAATTTGATCGGCTATGGGGCCAAAAAATAACATGCCCAATGCATAACCCGCTAAGTATATACTCAACGATATTTGAACATTTGGCATGCTGGTATTGAGATCATTGGCAATCACCAGCATCGCCGGTAAATACATATCAATGGCTAAAGGCGTGATCGCGACAATACTGGCTAATAAAGGCAATAAAATACGGGTATTAAAAGAAGAAGCCGAAGCACTCATTTAAAAACTCAAAACAACGAATATAGGCCCAGCATTATAGCAGGGCAATAGCCTTGGATAAACTTAGTTTGCCTGCTAACTTAATTGTTTAATTGCAAAAAGCAAAGATTTTAAACTAACACCGCGTTTGCTATTCTATACTTAGTAACAAACTTTTTTAGGGTAACACAATGAAAAAATTGGTTTTGGTAGTTCTAGCCAGTGCAGTATTAGCAGGTTGTAAAACATCACCAACTGGGCGCACGCAAATTGCGCTTTACTCAGATCAACAAATGACTCAAATGGGCACTGCCAGTTTTGCAGAGATGAAAAAAACGCAGCCGATAAATAAAGATCCAAAAGTAAACAGTTACGTCAATTGCATTGCTGAAAAAGTAGTGGCCGTGCTTCCTACAGAATATGCATCTCAAAATTGGGAAGTGGTGGTATTTGAAGATGAATCTGCAAACGCCTTTGCATTGCCTGGCGGTTATATTGGTGTACATACGGGGCTCTTAAAAATAGCCACAAATCAAGATCAGGTTGCCACTGTTTTAGGCCATGAAGTTGGACACGTGATTGCTGAGCATTCAAATGAACGGGTCTCACAAAGTTCTATTTTACAAACGGGTATGCAGCTGGGCAATGCGGCGCTTGAAATGGGTAACGTGCAATACCGTAATGAAATTATGCAAGGCCTTGGTTTAGGCGCTCAATATGGTGTGGTTTTACCCTTTAGTCGCTCACATGAGTCAGAGGCAGATACAATTGGTTTAGATCTTATGGCGCAAGCAGGGTTTAATCCCAAAGAGTCTGTAACGCTTTGGCAAAATATGAGCCAAGCGGGCAGTGGGGCTACGCCAGAGTTTTTATCAACTCACCCAGCACCAACGAGCCGTATTGCAAATTTACAATCGCAAATGAGTAAAGCGCTTAGCGAGCAAAAAACAGCTAAAGCACAAGGTAAAAATCCGCAGTGTAAGTTGTGATCAGCCATAAAAAACCTGTCTAATGACAGGTTTTATTTTTTATAATTAAAACATTCAATTATATATTAGAAAGTCCACTCTAAATGAACTTGCGGCACGGATTCGCTAACATCAGTACCAAATTTATTGTGCCAGTATTGCCATTCCATACCTAACAGTAAGGTATTTTCTTTCATTTCTAGCGCATGCCCCATATCCCATACAATAATAGGTTGGGCTAAAAACCAAGCACGCACATCGTTACCAAACTCATCTTTTCGTTCAGCAATGTACTCTGCATGGCCTTTTACGTTAAACTTTTGCGAGCCAATCATGAACGGGTAATCAAAGGCTACATCAAACATCCAGCTGTTAGTTTCAATGGGTGCACCGCCTTTTGCAACGCCTTCGCTATCATCAATGTATGCACTGATAAGGGTTGAAAAGAAATTAAAACCAGGCACATCCCAGCTTAATTTTACGCCTGGTAAATATTTAACTACTTTGGCATCGCCTGCAGCATTAATACCCATGGTTAGGCCAACATCAACAAGCGCCCCTGACGCTACTTTTTCGTCCATTACCGCAGATAAACTAAGGGTAGAGTAACCTTCAAAGTAAAAGTCTTGATCTTGAAAGCCATCATCGTTGCTGTCGGTACTGTAATCAATAAAGAAAAAGTTATCGCCATAATCATGCCCAGAAGCATGCTCAATTGAGTACACCGTGGTATTAGATTTTTGTTCAGTAAATGGGTTTTTGTGGTTGCCGTTATTAAAATGAAGCGCCGTATTGCTCCAATTAGCAGCGGTAGCTGTTGAACTTAAGGCACACGCACTTAGTGCAACGAGAGGAAGTAAGTTTTTAATTTTCATAACCATATTTTATGTGACACGCTGAATATCACATTATAGCAAACACGGTTAATTTGTTAATTATTTATTGTGATAAACAGTGTATTAGCACACAGCTAATACACTGTAAAAAAGGAGATTATGCTTTATTGCGGCGCAAACAAATAACAGCAATAGCAGTAAAGGCTAAAATAAAGCAGTAGTAAGATGAGGTTGAAACATCCCACGGGCTAATTTTAAATGTAGCACCGAGTAATAATGCTTGCGCGCCATAAGGCAAAGACCCTTGGGTTACACAGGCAAAAATATCTAATAAACTGGCAGAGCGTTTACCACTAATTTCGCCATCATCAGCCAGTTTTTTAGCAATAGGGCCTGTCACAATAATAGACACGGTATTATTGGCAATACACATATTACTGGTTACAACTAATGCCGCGATCCCTAACTGATCGGCTACTTTACGGTGCCATTTGGCAATAACTTTAGTAATAGCTTGAATTTTTTGAGCGATATAGTCGAGGCCGCCATTAATACGAATAAACTCAGAGAGGCCACCAATAAACATAGACAGTAAAAATATTTCCTGCATTTCACTAAAGCCTTTGTAAATATCTTTTACAAAGCTTGCACCTTCATAGCTGCCGGTAAAGCCCATTAATGCGGCAAACACAATACCGCTTAACAGCACTACAAACACATTAAAGCCCATTACCGCCAGGACTAAAATAAAGGCATAAGGAAGTACTAATAAAATATCGTAGTCTTTGGTATCAACTACTTGTGCTGCAGGCGTTAAAAATAATAGCAATGCAATAGTGAGTATGGCGGCCGGAACAGCAATTTTAAGGTTTTCTTTAAACTTATCTTTCATTTCACAGCCTTGCGTACGCGTAGCAGCAATCGTGGTGTCAGAAATTATTGATAAGTTATCACCAAACATAGCACCAGATACAATGGTACCGGCCATTAAAGCAGGATCAATTCCTGTTTTAATAGATACTGCATAGGCAATTGGGCCAATAGCACCAATAGTTCCCATTGATGTGCCCATAGCAGTAGAAATAACCGCCGCTATTAAAAACAAACCAGGTAGTAGTAACGAAGGGGGAATAAGTGAAAGTCCGGCATTAACAACCGCATCTACACCGCCGGTTGCACCAGCAACCGCCGAAAAAGCACCCGCTAGTAAGTAAATAAGACACATGGTAATAATATTGTTATTACCTACGCCCTTTATAAAGGTTTCTACGCTTTGGTTGATGCTGGTTTTATTTAAAATAAAGGCTAAAACAATCGCGGGTAAAATAGCGACTGGTGCTGGGAGTTGATAAAACGCGTAATCAACCCCTTGAGATTGTAAATATAAGCCTGAGCCTAAAAAAATAGCAACAAAGGTGAGTAGGGGAAGCAAAGAAAATCTTGCTTTATTTTTATCAAATGATGGCTGCATCATAATCCTCGTTAATTATTCATAGCAATCGAAGTCGATTGATATATTAAACAGCCAAAGCATCCCTCTTTTAGCTGAATTTAGTTGTTTGTTTTACTATCTAACCAGATAAGTAATCCAACAGCGCCCGCAAGCCAAAGACCAAATCGGCGCAAAAAAAGAAGTTTAAATGTATAGATGGCTAAATGCAAAGACTATCTGTTATTATTATGAGGGTCTGTTGATCTTTCAAGGTTAAATTTGCAGCAGTCTGTTTGGTATTTAGGCAAGGCAGAGCCTATGTGGTGTGGTATTCCCCATAAATAGGCGATAACGCAGCATCAATGCCAAACAGGCGCTGCCCGAAGGGTTCTGCCTAGGAGCGATTTACTCTTTGTTGCTCGGTTTTTACTTAGCCCACTAGGTTACAAACCTCGCGCCACGATTAAACCGCTCCTAGTTTAAACAAATTTTAATCCGCAAAGGTCAACAGACCCTAAAATAATCGAAGCTTTTTTATAAGCTTTCCTGACTATTACATGAGTTTTAGATAAAATCTAGCTAACTAAAAAATACATAGGTTGTAAAAAGATGAATCGAGTAGGTGTGTTTGGTGCGAATGGCCGTATGGGACTGGCACTTGTAGAAGCAGCAACAATCAATAAAAATTCACAATTAGCGGCGGCCTATGTGCGCAGTCAGTCACCGTTATTAGACCTGCCCGTTAATCAGCTTAATAGCGCAGCGGCAAAAGAGATTAAGTTTAGCAGTGAACAGCAGGTTGAAAATGTAGATGTGCTTATAGACTTTACTTTGCCTGAAGGCATGAGAAATCATTTAAAAACAGCCGTTGAGCAAAAAACACCTATGGTAATTGGCACCACCGGCTTAACTCATGACGATATGGCGCTATTAACGGATGCCGCTAAACATATTCCGATTGTATTTGCGCGTAATTATAGCGTGGGCGTAAATTTACTGCTTAACTTAGTGCAAACGGCAGCGACAAAACTAGGCGATGATTTAGATATAGAAATTTTTGAAGCACATCATCGTCATAAAATTGATGCGCCATCGGGCACTGCACTTGCCATTGGCGAGTCGATTGCTCAGGCAAAAGGGTGGGATCATGATGAGGTTGCCGTTTATGATCGCAACAACATAGAGCAGGCCAAATCACAAAATGAAATTGGTTATTCGGTGCTAAGGGGCGGTGATATAGTAGGTGAACACACGGCCTACTTCGCTACAATGGGCGAAAGACTTGAATTAACCCATAAAGCAAGTTCGCGAATGACCTTCGCGCTAGGTGCTATAAGAGCTGCGCAGTGGTTGAAAAATAAACCTGCAGGACTTTATGATATGCAAGATGTGCTAGATTTAAAGTAGTTAAGTTCCTTTTTTAACGCTTTGGAGTGGTTTTTTGCTATAACCACTTATTTATTACAATTTACTAATTAGCGTTAGACCTAAAAGCCAACTTCATGTAGAATGCAGCCAATTTGCCAAAAATTACTAAATGCGTGTTTCCAATTATACTCATATGGTTAGCAAAACCGGGGTTTGTGTGGGAATGAAAAGAGTTTTAGGCAAGAAAAATGAATGAAGGTTTAGTGGTTTACATCGGCATCATTTAAGACTGCGTAAAACAATTTAAGCTCACAGAAATCAGGTTTTGACCAATTATCTGAGTATTGGCGGGGTGTTAAGCAATTTGCTTACTCCCGTTTTTTACTGTTAGGAGGTTTAACTTGACTAAATCCGCTCTGTTAGTCCTAGAAGACGGCACAGTGTTTCGCGGTACTGCAATCGGCGCTGACGGCATGTCAGTCGGTGAAGTAGTATTCAATACGTCTATGACTGGTTATCAAGAAATTTTGACTGATCCATCGTACGCGGAACAAATCGTAACTTTGACGTACCCACATATCGGTAATACGGGTACCAACAGCGAAGACGAAGAAGCGAGTCATATTTGGGCTAAAGGCCTAGTGATCCGTGATTTGCCACTGCTAGCGAGTAATTTTCGTAACGAGCAATCGTTAGATGATTACTTAAAAGAACGTAATATTTTAGGTATTGCGGACATCGACACCAGAAAACTAACCCGTATTTTGCGTGATAAAGGCGCACAAAATGGCTGTATCGTTGCCGGTGACGAACTAGACGAGAAAAAAGCGCTTGAAGCTGCGCAAGCCTTCCCAGGCTTAAAAGGCATGGATTTAGCAAAAGTTGTCTCAACCAAGGAAAATTTTGAGTGGCGCGAATCAAGCTGGACATTAGGCGAAGGGTTTAAAACCTTACACGCTGACGATGAAAAGTTTCACGTTGTTGCCTACGACTTCGGTGTTAAACGTAATATTTTACGTATGCTTGTAGATCGTGGTTGTAAACTAACGGTTGTACCCGCACAAACCTCTGCCGCTGACGTACTAGCATTAAACCCTGATGGTATTTTCTTATCAAATGGCCCTGGCGATCCTGAGCCATGTACTTATGCCATTGATGCAATTAAAACCTTTTTAGAAACCGATACGCCAATTTTTGGTATTTGTTTAGGGCATCAACTATTAGCGCTTGCCTCAGGTGCTAAAACAGTAAAAATGAAGTTTGGCCACCATGGTGGTAACCACCCAGTTAAAGATCTTGAGCGCGATGTCGTAATGATCACCGCACAAAACCATGGTTTTGCTGCAGATGAAGCCACATTACCAGATAACCTACGTGCAACGCATAAATCGTTATTTGACGGCACATTGCAAGGTATTCACCGTACGGATAAACCAGCATTTAGCTTCCAAGGTCACCCTGAAGCGAGTCCTGGTCCGCACGATGCAGCCCCATTATTTGACCACTTCATCGATTTGATGCAAGCGCGTAACCACTAATTTAACCGGAGTAATAATGCCAAAACGTACCGACATAAAAAGCATTCTTATCTTAGGCGCAGGCCCAATTGTAATTGGTCAAGCTTGTGAATTTGACTACTCTGGTGCTCAAGCGTGTAAAGCACTTAGAGAAGAAGGCTATCGAGTTATACTCGTTAACTCAAACCCAGCAACTATCATGACTGACCCAGAAATGGCCGATGCAACATACATCGAACCAATTCACTGGGAAGTGGTAGAAAAAATCATTGAAAAAGAAAAGCCAGATGCTGTCCTGCCTACAATGGGTGGCCAAACAGCATTAAACTGTGCGCTTGATTTAGACAAGCATGGTGTATTGGCTAAGCATGGCGTTGAGCTTATTGGCGCAACAGCCGATGCAATCGATAAAGCAGAAAACCGTGAACGCTTTGATGTTGCTATGCGTAACATCGGCCTTGAATGTCCACGTGCTGAAATTGCCCATTCAATGGATGAAGCGCGCGATACCATGACCCGTATCGGCTTACCGTGTATTATTCGTCCTTCTTTCACAATGGGCGGCACCGGCGGCGGTGTGGCTTACAACATGGAAGAGTTTGAAGAAATCTGTGAGCGCGGTTTAGACCTTTCACCAACCAGCGAGTTATTAATAGATGAGTCGTTAATTGGTTGGAAAGAATACGAAATGGAAGTTGTTCGTGACAAAAAAGACAACTGTATTATCGTCTGTTCTATTGAAAACTTTGACCCAATGGGTGTGCACACAGGTGACTCAATCACTGTGGCTCCAGCACAAACATTAACCGACAAAGAATACCAAATCATGCGTAATGCCTCTATGGCCGTATTGCGTGAAATTGGTGTTGAAACCGGCGGTTCAAACGTACAATTTGGTGTAAACCCCGTTGATGGCCGTATGGTTATCATTGAAATGAACCCACGTGTATCACGTTCATCTGCATTGGCCTCTAAAGCAACCGGTTTCCCTATTGCTAAAATCGCCGCTAAGTTAGCGGTAGGCTACACGTTAGATGAGCTTCAAAACGATATCACTGGCGGTAAAACCCCAGCGTCGTTTGAACCTTCAATCGATTACGTTGTAACAAAAATTCCTCGCTTTAACTTTGAAAAATTTGCCGGTGCAAACGACCGTTTAACGACGCAAATGAAATCAGTGGGCGAAGTAATGGCGATTGGTCGTAACCAACAAGAGTCATTACAAAAAGCATTACGTGGTTTAGAAGTAGGCGCAACAGGCTTTAACCCAATTGTGGCACTTGATGACCCTAAAGCAAAAGAAAAAATCATTCGTGAATTACGTGAGCCAGGTGCAGAGCGTATTTGGTACATTGCCGATGCAATGCGCCATGGTATGAGCGTTGAAGATGTATTTGAATTAACTAAGATTGACCCTTGGTACTTAGTACAAATTGAAGATATCTTAAAAGACGAAGCTAAAATTTCAGAAGTCGGTATGGCCGGCTTAAATGCAGACTTCTTGCGTAAACTTAAACGCAAAGGGTTTGCAGATCCGCGTATTGCAGAAATTGCCGGTGTGTCAGAAGCTGAAATCCGTAAAAAGCGTCATCAACTCAATATTGTGCCTGTGTACAAACGCGTTGATACGTGCGCTGCCGAATTTAGCTCAGATACAGCTTACATGTACTCATCTTACGATGAAGAGTGTGAAGCGAACGCATCTGACCGTGATAAAATCATGGTGATTGGTGGTGGTCCTAACCGTATCGGCCAAGGTATTGAATTTGACTACTGTTGTGTTCATGCTGCGCTTGCGCTTCGTGAAGACGGTTACGAAACTATTATGGTTAACTGTAACCCTGAAACGGTATCTACCGATTACGATACGTCAGACCGTTTATACTTCGAACCAGTTACCCTTGAAGACGTGCTTGAAATTGTACGTGTTGAAAAGCCAAAAGGCGTTATCGTACAGTACGGTGGTCAAACGCCACTTAAACTTGCGCGTGAGCTTGAAGCGAACGGCGTGCCAGTAATTGGTACTTCGCCAGATGCGATTGACCGTGCAGAAGACCGTGAACGCTTCCAACAACTTGTTGAGCGTTTGGATTTACTGCAGCCAGAAAATGCCACCGTAACCTCAACTGAAGAAGCTATTTTAAAATCAGTTGAAATTGGTTTCCCACTGGTAGTACGTCCTTCGTACGTATTAGGTGGTCGTGCGATGGAAATTGTATACGATGAGCAAGACTTACGTCGTTACATGACCGAGGCCGTATCTGCATCAAACGAAGCACCCGTGTTACTTGACCGTTTCTTAGATAACGCAATCGAAGTTGACGTTGATGCTATCTGTGATGGCGAGCAAGTCATCATCGGCGGCATCATGGAGCATATTGAACAAGCGGGCGTTCACTCTGGTGACTCAGCGTGTTCATTACCAGCTCACTCGCTAACGCAAGAAGTACAAGATGTAATGCGTAAGCAAGTAACTGATATGGCCCTTGAGCTTGGTGTAGTTGGTTTGATGAATACACAGTTTGCGGTTAAAGATGGCAAAGTGTATTTAATCGAAGTAAACCCACGTGCAGCACGTACAGTTCCATTTGTATCTAAAGCAACGGGTGTAGCACTTGCAAAAGTTGCGGCACGTTGTATGGCAGGTCAATCTTTAGCAAGCCAAGGCATTACTAAAGAAGTGATTCCACCGTACTACAGCGTAAAAGAAGTGGTATTGCCATTTGCTAAGTTCCAAGGTGTGGATCCTATCCGTGGCCCAGAAATGCGCTCTACGGGTGAAGTAATGGGTGTTGGTGATACTTTCGCCGAAGCGTTCGCAAAAGCACAATTAGGTGCAAGCAACACTTTACCACGTGGTGGTCGCGCGTTACTATCTGTACGTAATAGCGATAAGCCACGTATTGTAGAACTAGCTAAAACCATGACAGACCTTGGTTTTGAGCTAGATGCAACAGGTGGAACAGCTGCTGCACTTGAAGATGCTGGAATTACGGTTCGCCGTGTAAATAAAGTATATGAAGGTCGTCCGCACATTCTTGATAGAATCAAAAATGGCGAGTATAGCTATATCGTTAATACCACCGAAGGTCGCCAAGCGATTGAAGATTCGAAGGTGTTACGTCGTGGTGCATTGCAGCACAAAACCAATTATACTACGACATTGAATGCGGCATTTGCTAACTGTACTGCTAACCAAGCAGATGACCGCAGTAAAGTGACGTCTGTTCAAGAACTACACCTGCGATTGAACTAAGGAAATGTGCCAAGGCCGTAACCACGGCCTTGGGATTAAGTGAGAAAAGTATGCAATCAATTCCAATGACAGTTCGTGGCGCAAAATTATTGCGCGATGAACTTAACGAATTAAAAACTGTTACCCGTCCAAAAATTGTATCTGATATTGCTGATGCACGTGAACACGGTGACTTAAAAGAAAATGCTGAGTATCACGCTGCGCGTGAGCAACAGGGTTTTTGTGAAGGCCGTATTCAAGAAATTGAAGCAAAACTTTCAAACATGCAGATGATTGACGTAACAAAGATGCCTAATACAGGTAAAGTGATTTTTGGTACTACAGTAACCATCGTTAATGTTGAAACCGACGCTGAAGTTAAATATCAGATTGTTGGCGATGATGAAGCAGATATTAAAAGTAATTTAATCTCTGTTAATTCACCAATTGCTCGCGGCTTAATTGGTAAACAAGCGGATGACGCTGTGATTATCAAAACGCCAAAAGGTGATGTAGAGTACGAAATCATTGAGGTTGAGTATATTTAATTAGTTAACTCACTTTAACGTTTTATAAAAACCAGTGTTTAGCAATAAGCACTGGTTTTTTTATGTTTGGTTTTTATATTTGGTTTAGATACAGGTCAATTATTATTCATTGTTTGTAAATGTAGGCTATGTTGTTATGGTAGTAACCTATTCTTCAATAAGGAAATAATATGGCAAATATACTGTATCCAGCACCTTTAAAAGTGGGATCTAAAATCGCCGTGTGTTCTTTATCAGCGGGGATCAAATCAAAATATCACCCACGGTTAGACATCGTCATTAATGGCTTAAAACATCGAGGTTATGAGGTTGTTGAGGGGGAGTTTTTACGTCAAAACGAGCCGCGAACTCAACTTACTGCTAAGCAGCATGCCAAGCAATTAATGGACTTTTTATTAGATGATAAAATAGATGCGATTATGCCGCCAATGGGCGGAGAGCTGGCAATGGAAATATTGCCGTTACTTGATTTTGGCGCAATTAAAAATGCCAAACCTAAATGGTTGGTGGGTTATTCAGATGTCAGCACGATTGCCTGTGCACTGACAGCAAAATGTAATTGGGCAACACTGCATAGCGCCAATTTAATTCAGTTACACCCCGATGAAAAAGATCCGTATTGTTTACAAATTTTTGAAAGTCTAAGCTATGAGGCTAATAGTGAGTTTGAGCAAGCCCCCTCGACTTACCATCAACATAGCAAGCCTGATTATGCACAAAACCCAAACGTATTATTTGATCACAGCGCGCCAACCCAGTGGCAATGTTTAAATTACACCGATAAACGCAGTATCGAAATGTCAGGGCGATTGTTTGGTGGATGTCTTGATACGGTAGGGCTGTTGCTTGATTCGCCTTTTTTAGCACTACATGAGTTTAAAAAGCATAATGCCTCGCAAGGTATTGTGCTTTATTTAGAAAGCGCAGAGCTTACGCCTGCGACGGTTGCACGGTTTTTATTGTCACTCAAATTAGCCGGTATGTTTGATGATATAAACGGGGTTATTATTGGCCGCCATGTAACCTTACAGGGGCAAGATCCGGGGTTTGATTATCGCCAAGGCTTAAATACCGCTTTTGGCGGGTGTTTATTTCCGGTGATCATTGATGCCGATATTGGTCACATCCCTCCTAATTTAAATTTAATCAATGGAGCTTTGTGCACTGTTACCGCAGATGTTGATCAAGGCAAAGTGACCAATGCATCTGTGGTTACAAAACTAGCCTAATAAAGTAAGCTGCTCACTAACAATTTAAAGCGAGCAGCTTTAACTTATAAAACCTGAATTACTTGTTCTTTGCTTAAACGTGACTTTGGCAACTTAGCGTTATAGTCTTCTTCTGCATCATGGTAACCCAGCGCAAGTGCCACATCACAGATGTAGCCGTCTAATTCGCTTGCAAACTCTTCACCAATCAGCTGTGCATCAACGCCTTCCATAGGCGTGGTATCAATCCCTAAGCGTGCTGCTGCATGCATAGTATTGCCTAAAGCAATGTAGGTTTGTGCTTTGGTCCACGCGGCATTATTACCTTGCTCATCGGTATTTAAATCAACAAACGCAAAGGCGCCAAAAGCTTGCTCGCGGTTTTCTTTTTGAGTTCGGCCATTCTTTATATCGGCATCAATTACGTGTCCGTAATCTTCACGAGTATATTGCGGATTATGAGCAAATAAAATAATGTGCGACGCCGCTTTAATGTGTGGCTGATTAAATTGAAACTTATTAGCAAAGGTAGTGTGCATACGCTCTTTTGCAGCGTCTGATTCAATCACTACAAATTTCCAAGGCTGCGAATTAATTGACGAAGGAGAAAGACGCATAGCATCATACAATACCGTTAAATCGTCTTGAGAAATGCGCTTTGTCGCGTCGTAACGTTTAGCAGTATGGCGGCTTTCAAGGTCGCGAATAATAGGGTGAGTCATAGTCTCTCCATAATAAAAAAGGGCTAATAAACAGTGTTCACTGAGTGTATGAGCAACATAATACAATTTGCTTTATTTAAAATAAACAGCATAATTATTGAATCATTATCAAATAAAAATAGATAATATGCAGATTGATGACTTAAAACTGATTTTAAAAGTAGCAGAGTGTCGAAGTATTACTTTAGCTGCTGCTAAGTTAGATATGCGCACAGCAACCGCCAGTGCGGCTATTAAGCGCGTAGAATCAGCCCTTGGCTGCGAATTATTTATTAGAACAACTCGCCATTTGCGTTTATCCAGTGCAGGGGAGCGGTACATACCCCAATGCGAACAAGCGCTGGCTGTACTTGAAACGGCAAGGCAAAACCTCAAAGGAGAACATGATGCTATTGAGGGAGAATTGCGGGTGGCTACTTCATCTGATTTAGGGCGCAATCTAGTGATCCCCTGGATTGATGACATTATGGATAGGTACCCAAGTGTGAGCTTGCGTACGCACATTAGCGATAGCAATATCGATTTTTTTCGTGATTCGGTTGATATTGCACTGCGTTATGGCTCCCCAAGTGATAGCAGTGTTTATGGATTTAAAATTTGCAACGTACCGCGACTACTCTGTGCTACACCTACCTATTTAGCTAAATATGGTGAGCCAGAGCACCCTGATGATTTAGCGCAGCATCAAGGGTTATTTTATCAGCTGCAAGATATTATCAATAATGTATGGGAGTTTACCGATGGCCAAAAAAAATACAAAGTAAAAATGCAGGGCAGACGTGCCTCAAACGATGGCGATTTAGTAAGGCGCTGGTGTGTGGCAGGTAAAGGTTTAGCGGTTAAATCAGCGTTAGATATTGCAGATGATTTGCTAAATGATCGCGTGATCACGCTGATGCCTGGTTATCAACACACCTGTGGCGAACTTTGGTTAATATGCCCAAGCCGCCAATCCATTACGCCAGCAGTGAGATTGCTAAGAGATGTGTGCAGAGAAAAAGCTACTCGTTTGTTACAACAGTTAGTTGATAAAGGTGTTTTAGCAAAAAGTGCACTTGAATGATGTTTTTCCAGCCAAGTGCA
The DNA here is from genome assembly GCF_040937955.1 of Pseudoalteromonas sp. SD03. Lineage (NCBI taxonomy): Bacteria > Pseudomonadati > Pseudomonadota > Gammaproteobacteria > Alteromonadales > Pseudoalteromonadaceae > Pseudoalteromonas > Pseudoalteromonas sp. SD03. The sequence continues at coordinate 2,078,599 of NZ_CP162514.1, read as the reverse complement.
TGTTGATTTAAAGTTTGCTGCTGAGTGTTTTAATTGCCTGGGATGCATTTTCACTCGTAGGGTCGAGCTCTAAAGTTTGTTGATAAAACTCAAGTGACTTTGCAATGTTACCATCAGCTAAATATGCTTCCGCTAAACTGTCGTGGGCATTCGCAGAGTCTGGATTTGTTTGCACATTGAGTTTAAATACAGCAATGGCTTCTTTTATCATCTTCATTTCGAGTAGTTCATAGCCAAAATAATTAATTGAGCGCTCGCGAGGAGTATCGCCACTAGAGACCAATTCTGCGTATTTCTTATTTAACTCACTAATGCCACCACTTTTTATTGCCTGAAACAGCATGCTATCAACATTTTCGGTTGCTACCTCGTAAGATTTACCATAAACAATATTGGTTAAGCCTTTCGTCATAGGCGTGAGCGGAGCTCCGCCAGTGTTATTTAAAATCACGATAAGTAGCTGATCTTCCAATATACGACTAATAAATGCATTAAATCCATCTATACCTCCACCATGTTGTACTTGTGTTAGTGGTTTGCCATATTTATAAGCACTTAATTGATTAACTTCCCAGCCAAATGCGTAATTACGCTGCTGCGATACGGTATACATTTGCTTTTTTAGCTCTTCATTTATTAGCTTATTTGTATAAAGTGCTTGGTCCCATTTTACGAGATCGCGGGCGGTTGAATAGAGAGACCCCGCGGCATAGGGAATAGACATATCTAGATAATCGGCATTAGTGTAACCGTCTAAGTTATTGTTATAACCAGATGCACGTTGCTTGAGCAGCTTTTCATGAGAGTCATAACCGCTGTTGTGCATATTCAGCGGGGTAAAAATGTTCTGCTGCAGTACGTCTTGGTATGTTTGTTGAGTGACCTTTTCAATCACGGCACCTAAAATAAAGTAGCCTGAATTGCTGTAGCGAAATTGTGTACCGGGCTCAAATAATAAATCATCACTACATAACAGCGTTATAAACTCATCAACGCTGTAAGGGTTGCGGCTGTAATCATCTCTAAATGCTTTTGCATGAGTATAATTACTTAGGCCTGAAGTATGGTTAAGGATTTGGCGAATGGTAATTTTATCGCCAATATCTTTACGATAGCCGGGTAGGTAAGTGCTTAAAGGGGCATCGAGCTGTATTTTGTTTTGTTGAACCAATTGTAGAATGAGTAGGGCTGTAAATTGCTTTGTAATAGAGCCTATTCGAAACTTGGTCTGTGATGTGTTTTTAATATCCCATTCAAAGTTTGCGTAACCATAGCTTTTTTCAAAAATAACTTCGCCGTGTTTGGCAACTAACACGTTACCATTAAATTGTTTTAACTCATGAAAGCCTTGTATGAAAGAATCAATTTCTGTGGCTTTATTAGCGGCTAAGCTTATTGTAGATATAAAAAGTACACTCATAGCTAATAATTGAGTTAGCCAAACTCTAGTCTTGTGACTCATAATTTTCCTTAATTATTATTGTTTGTTTTAAAATGAATTTTTAGCGTGGTTAGTATGAAAAGTAAACTTATTTCGTGTTGCAATTTTGTGTTCAGCTTGTTTTTTTTTATTTTTTGCAATAAAAAGCCCGAGTTGTAAATAGCTCGGGCTTGTTGGTTGGGATAACAAATTTATTAGTGAGAAGGGGTGGTTTTATCTACCATTATGGTATTACTCAGTTTCGTATCCGAAGTCGACTCTTTACCTCGAAATTTACGTATCACTCGTTTCAAATCTTCAAGCGCAACGTACTGACACGGTATAAGAATAAGCGTAATTACTGTGGCAAACAGCACACCAAAGGCGAGTGATACGGCCATAGGTATTACAATTTTTGCTTGTAAACTGGTTTCCATAATAATGGGCATTACGCCAATAAAAGTAGTAACAGAGGTTAGTAATATCGCTCTAAAGCGACGCGCTCCGGCTTGCATTACCGCTTCTTTTATTGCCACACCTTCTGCACGGGCTTTGTTTACAAAATCCACCATAACAAGTGAATCATTAACCACCACACCGGCTACCGCAATAATGCCAAACATCGATAAGCTGCTCATGGTCATACCTAGTACCATGTGGCCAAACATGGCGCCAACCACACCAAATGGAATGACCGACATAATAATTAATGGTTGCGAGTAAGAGCGCAGAGGAATAGCCAATAATGCAAAAATTATGATCATCGATAGCGCAAAGTCACGTAATTGCTCATCAGCGCTATCCATTTCCTCTTGAATACGACCAGCCACATTACTTTGTACCCCTGGGTAGTTTTTAAGTAATGAAGGTAAGTACTCATCACGAATTTGTTGTGCAATGGCAAAGGGTTCTACTTGGTCAGTATTTACCGCAGCCCACACGTTTACTGTACGTTTTGAATTTTCACGGCGAATACGATTAACCCCATCAACTAATGAAATATTAGCAACTTCACTTAATGGTACTTCAGCGCCTGTTGGGGTGATAATACGTACGCTGTCGATATCACTGATTGAGTTACGCTCATCTTCTGGGTAGCGGATCATCACTTTAATTTCTTCACCTTCGCGAAGAATACGTTGTGCTTCAAGACCGTAATAGCTAAAGCTTACTTGAGAGGCCACATCAGCAAGGGTTAAGCCCATACTGTAAGCAAGTGGTTTTAAATCTAGCTGTACTTCATCGGTAGCGCTTTGCATTGAGTCATTAACATCGCCTACGCCTTCCATACTTTGCAACTTGGTTTTAAGCTTACCAGCAACTTCTTTAAGTACTTGTGCATTTTTACCTTCGAGTTTAAAGCTTACATCGCCATCGTCTCGACCCCCGTTCATAATACTGTCTTGAATGGTTAGGGTTTTAACACCCGGTAAGTTAGGCATTTGTTCGCGCCATAAGGCACTCAGTGCAAAGGTATCAATAGGGCGCAGGTCGGGTTCAACTAAAATAGCCATAATGTTTGCTTGCGTTCGCCCACGTAAGCTAACTGATAAATCGCGGATCATCGGTTTACCGTATTGCTCTTTGAGCTGGTTATCAACGCTCAGTATTAGCTGCTCTACTTTTTTAGCTGTCTCAAGCGTTGCTTGCTCAGAAGACGCTAAGTTCATTTCTATATCAATGCGAGGAAAATCGTGCGGTATTTTAGGATTAGGCACAAATTTAACTAAACCACCGGCAAACATTCCCGCACTGACAATCAGTAAACACATAAAACCGACAATTACGGTATAGCGATAATGAATGCAGCGACCAACAAACGGGGTGTAGTAGTTATCAACAAAACTTTTTAGGCCGTTATCCATTACTTTACGTGCACGGTGAAGCGGGTTTTTTGGATTTGGTTTACGGTCTTTCATTGCTGCAATATGTGCTGGTAAAATAAGTTTTGATTCAATCAGTGAGAAAATTAAACATAAAATAATCACCCCACCAATGGCTTTAGAAAAAGCCGCACCAGGGCCTGTGGCAAGAGTTTGCGGTAAAAATGCCGCAATAGTGGTAAGTACGCCAAATGTGGCTGGCATTGCCACGCGCTTTACGCCGCGTACTACGTTATCGAGTGTATGGCCGTGTTTTTCTATTTCAGCACTAGCAGATTCGCCCACAACAATGGCGTCATCAACCACTATCCCAAGCACCAGTATAAAGGCAAATAACGAGGCTAAATTAATGGTGACATCTAAAAAGCCAATTGGCATAAACAAAAAGGCACCTAAAAATGACACAGGTAAACCCATCATTACCCAAAAAGCTAAACGTAATGGTAAAAACAGCGCTAATACCAACATAACTAATAAGCCACCCCAAATCATATTGTCGACCATCATATCGAGGCGACCTTCGAGGTAGTAAGTTAAATCAACAATAGGAGAGAGCTTAACACCTGCAGGCAGTTGCGATTCTTTTTCAGCCATATAGGTTTTAAGTACTTTAGCAACATCGGTAATATCTTGATCTTTAGAGGCGTTTACTTCAAACGACAATGAGTTTTTACCATTGTATTTTGAGTATTGCAGGCCTTCTTCAAAGCCATCATTTATGGTGGCAACGTCACCTAAATAAACTTGCGCGCCATCGGCAAGGGTGATCAGTGGTAGTTTTGCAAACTCGCTACCACGGTAGGCTTGTTTTTCAACGCGCATTGAAATGTAGCCATTTTCAGAGCGAATTTGCCCAGCTGACATATTGGCAGAAAAGCTTTGCACTGCACTGGCAATATCTCTAAACGTTAATCCATAAGCACGCAGTTTGTCTGGGCTTACTTCAATACCAATTTCGTAATTAAGGCCACCATTAAAGTTAACTAAATTAATATTAGGCAGTGCCTGAAGCTCGTCTTTTATATCGTTTCCGAGCTCTTTAAGTTGGTAGTTACTCATGTCACCGTAAAGCGCAAGTATCATTACTTCTTGTTCGTATTTATCGCGACGAACAATAGGGCGCTCCATACCCGCAGGAAACGTATTAATTGAATCTACTTGTACTTTAATTTCATCGAGTACTTCTTGCGGGTCAAACTGCTCTTCTATTTCAATCCACGCTTGTGAAGAGCCTCTATTGGAGTAGGTGATAAGGCGCTTTATTCCCTCTATACCCTCAAGGTTCTCCTCGACTTTTATGGTAATGCCCTCCTCAACCTCTTGCGGGGCTGCGCCAGGGTATACCGCGGAGACACTGATCCAGTTACTTTCAAATTGTGGAAACATTTGTTTGCGAATAGTAAACGCCGTTAAAATGCCACCAATAAGTATAAATATCATCAATAGATTTGCTGCAACAGGGTTGCGCGCAAACCATGCAATTAGGCCTTTTTCACGTGTAGACATAAGTTACTCCTGTTTCAATGCAAGTTGAGTAACGTCTGGGGTTGTTACAACGTCTTCAATTTTTACCGCCATTCCCTCGGTAGGGTATTCAAGGGCAGAAGTAATTAGCTGTTCACCTTCATTAAGCCCTTGGTCTGCGATCACCATGCCGTTTTGTTCACGTATAATATTGAGAGTTTTAAACGACAGGGTTAAATCGTCATTTAATATCGCAATTTTATTTTCTTTGACTAAATGATGTGGCACAACAATGGCGTTATTAACTGCACGACCTTCTATGCTAGCGTTAACATAGGAGCCAAAACGCAATGGTTGAGTTTTGTTAGCATATGGGGTTGGTAATTGTGCCACTAAGTAGCTCATACGGCTTTTTTGATCTATCACCCCTTCACTGCGAACAACTTCTGCCTGCCATGTGGTTTCTTTGCCCGCGAACTGCGCACTAAATAACACTGTTGCACCAATACCGCCATTATTTAAGTATTGAAGCTCTTTATCGGCAACCGGTAAACGTACTTCAGCGACCGAAGTGGCGCTGAGTGAGCCAAAGCTATTACCTGGATTTACAACAGAACCCAAACTAATGCTACGCGCGTTTATAATTGCATCGTAGGGGGCTTTAATATAAGTGCGTTCTAAATTACGTTTAGCACGTTTTACACTTGCTTGTGCTGAGCGATAACGTGCCATTTTCTCTGCTAATTGCGGTTTACGTAAATAAAGCGCAGAGGCGGTGATATCACTTGAGTCTGCTTTAATGCGTTCCCATTCAGCTTTAGCAACATGCGCTTGAGCACGTTCAATCTCAAGCGCTGAACTTGCTTGGGCGAGCCCAGCCTCAGCTTCAATTAAATCAGCTTCGTAATCATTTGGGTCAATTCGTGCTAAAATATCTCCTTGCTTTACGAAGGCACCTTCAACAAATTGCCCTGCAACAGAAATAACTTGGCCACTTACCTGAGCAATCAGCTCAGTGCGGTCTTTAGGTTGCACAATACCGTACGATTTAACATCGAGAGTGATTGCATCAAGGTGAATAGGTTGTGCTGCAACCAATGGGCGAGTATCTTGTTCTGGTTTTTCTTCTGGTGGTTTTTTCATTGCTGAAAAGCCCGCTGCAAGGGCGATGCCACCAACAAGGACCGCGATAGGGAGTATTATTTGTTTTTTAGTCGCCACAGGGCATTCCTTCATAAATTGTGCTGATGGGCTAATGATACGCAATAAAGTGTTTACAGTGTGTTTGAAGATGTAACAAGTCATTGCATAATGCGGTTACAAATAGAACAAATCGCTCTGTTTGTATGCAAAGCAGCAACAATATAATTAAAATTTATTACTGAGGTTATAATGAAAACACAATCAATGGCGTGCCGTTTAGGCTGTGGAGCATGTTGTATTGCACCAAGTATTAGCTCGCCAATACCGGGTATGCCAAATGGTAAAAAGGCCGGAGAACGTTGTATTCAGCTGGATGAGCGTAATTTATGTAAGCTATTTGGTGATGAGTCGCGCCCAAAAGTGTGTAGTGATTTTAGCGCCACTTTAGATGTATGCGGGACGACTAATGAACACGCATTGACGTTAATTACAGAATTAGAGCAATTAACCTAATTTATTGTATTAAATACACATATATTTACAATTTATACGCTTGAAAAGTGTAGACACTTACTTTTTGTTTCTAAAAGTAGTACTGAGAGAGTGCAAAGAGACACTGCGCTTTAAGAGTAAGTGACTTAGACACAAAGTCACTTGATTTAGTGAGTCGTGTTTTTCTCATTTTCTTCTTATTCAATCCTCTTTGTTCATACCGTTTTTAATGATAAATGCACAAAGAGGGCGAAGAGGCGCTGCGCTTTTAGAGTACGTAAAGTAGGGCGAGCTGCGGTATGAAATTTTTAAGTCAGTTTGTTGCTAGTCTGTTTATTATTTCAATTAAAAAAACACGCTCAGCGTGGGATACACCCTCGCCGAGCTAAATTGTTACCAGCTATACGTGGCGCTTAGCGTATATTGCTCACCGCGACCTGGCGTGCCTGGGATTTCTTCAAACGATTCATCCCACAAATTATCCGCAGCTAAAGTAATAAAGAAATTTTGCAGTGTAGCCGGGGTTATTTTTAACGTCAGCTGAGTAAATAGTGCCTCGTCATCTGAACGGCGCAGCGCATTGTTATGCTGTTTACGCCACTCATTATCTACTCGAAACTCTAACATATCCGTCGGGTTCCAAATCGCACCGAGTGTTACACGATGATCAGGAAAATTTAAGGCATAAAAGCTAGCATCAACATTTTCAGCGCCATAGGTTTCTGTTTTATGTAAGTAGGTATAGCTGGCAACAATTTCTGTATTATTAAATTGTTTAGTGGCTAAAAACTCAAGGCCTGTGGTGTCAATATCAACCGGCTGTGCAAATCGCGCTGAGCTTGAATCAAAGCTAAATGTCCAATCGGTTAGGTTGTTATCTTTACGATAAAAAAGTGCGGAATTAAGCTGCCAGCTTTGTTGCTCAAGCAATAAGCCCAGCTCTAAATTTTTAGTGGTTTCGCGCTCAAGATTAGCGTTACTTCTAAACAAACCACCTGACTCGCTGCCACCAATAGCAGTATAACCGGCTACTTGGTTTGCCTCAGCATACGACAAATACAATGTACGCTCAGTGCCATCGTTATTATGGGTATTTAAACTAACATCACCAATTAGCGATAGCTCAGAATCATCACGACTGGTGTTATCAAACGCAGCACCTAAGCGGACGGTTAGTTGCTGGTTGCTTGCTAGTGCTGTTGTGTATTCAGGCAATACACTAAGCTTAAAGTAGTTACGTGAAGTAAAGTTATTTTCAAGGGTGGTGGAGTCAATACTGTCTTCTATATATTGCGCCGAGTAATTAACCGCAACTGACTTTGTTTGCGCATGACGACCTGAAATAGCCAATGATTTTACTTGTGTTTCATGAAATGCTTGGAACGCGCTTGGGTTCTCTCTTGAATAAACATAATGGTCGTTATGCTTGCGGTAATAAGCCGATACTTCAAATTCACTGTTGGTAGCATAGGCTTGCTTATGGTTGAGCATCCATAATTGGGTTTCTAAGTCTTCGGTTTCATTTACACCAAAGGGGGTATAAAGGTTTGGCCAACCAAAAAACTTTTCTTGTAAGCCGTAAAATAAATCAGTTTGTGAATCGCTCCCAGTTAACTGCACTCTTCCAGAAGTACGGGTAAAGTCATGATCGCCAAAATCAATTGAACCATCACTTTGTGAGTGCGAATATTCACCTTCAAAACCAATACGCCAATTAGCGTTTGCTTCAATTGGAGTACTCACACCTGCATGAATTGTTTGTAGGTTAAAGTCATTTGAGCCAGCGCCCAAAGAGACACTGCCACCAGTTGTTATTGGTTTCCAAGCAAACGACACAGTACCTACCGAGCTATTCATGCCATAAAGTGCATTATCGGCTCCGGTTAATACGCTGGCACCCGTTAGCATTTGTGGTGCAATAGGAATTTCTGCAAAGTAGTGACCAGACTGCGGGTCTAGTAGAGTTGCACTGCCGACTCTAAAGCCGGTATTTTCAAAAATACCACCGCGTATCGTTACATCAGCTTGTGCTTCAGCCATATTGCGTGATTGCAAGTCAACACGCGGGTCGTACTCTAAATTTGAAATAGGCGAATCAAATGTACCAACAGGTAAGGTATTGGCAGTGGGTGACGCTTCAATTGTTATTTGTTCTATGGTTGCTGTTTCTTTACTCTGCTCTGCATAAGCAACAGTTGAAATACTGGCTAGTACGGCCGGTATTATAAGGTGCGGGGCACGATTCATATCATTACTCTCATTTTATGCAATGGCGCTAAAAATTAAATACCTATCATTTTTTATCACATGATAAGGTAAGCTCACTAAGCTAGGGTGATTTTGGGCGCTATTGTACATTAATGATAAAAAACTGCATTTGATAATCAAATCTAGCGTTACAAAATAGTAACTCTGCATCCTATAAATTATTTACATTGGTCACTTTATTATGCAAACACAACAATCGAGTCATTCATTAAATCAGCACACACTTTATTTTGCTGGTGGTTGCTTATGGGGCGTGCAAGAATTTATGAAGTATTTACCTGGAGTAGTTACCACTGAGGCGGGGCGTGCCAATGGCACTAGTAACACAACACAAGGTGAATACGATGGCTATGCCGAATGCGTGAAAGTAACCTTTGATAGCCAAGAAGTGACCTTAAATGAATTAATCGGCTATTTTTTTGAGATTATTGACCCATACAATATCAATAAACAAGGTAACGATGTAGGCGAAAAATACCGCACCGCCATTTTTAGCCAAGACAGTAATCATTTAAACATCGCCAGAGACTATATTAGCCAGCGTGATGATGCTGAAAAAATAGCGGTACAAGTAGCGCCATTGACTAATTATGTCCCTAGCGATCCCGAGCATCAAGACCGTTTAACGAATCACCCAGATGATTATTGCCATATCCCACTTGATTTATTACACAAGTATAAATAACAACTTCATTGATGCGTATTTAAATAAAAAAGGCTGGTAACTAATAAAGCTAAAATTAGCTGTTACCTCGTTTATGCTTTTTTTTAGATTTATTAGGCTTTTTCTTTTTTCGTGGGAACATATCTCTAAAAAGATAGGGCACAGCTAAAAAGTAGATCCCAGTTCCTAAATAAAGAAAAAGGTAAAATAGATAAGTAAACGGCGACGCTGAAAAGAAATAAACGTCAGATTCGACCCGGTAATCTGTTGGGGTCAGAATATAGCCATCATGTATAAACTTTATCGCAAATAAAATAGATAAAAGGCCTAAAGCCCAAAAGACTAAAGAGAATGCGATTTGATTCAATAGCATTCTCGTATTACTTATATCTACATATTTTACTTTTGGTTTCTTTTTATTTTTTGATTGCTTCATTTTGGCCAAAAAAAGTAATAATGATTGCCATTAGTATGCCTACTAAGCCAATGCTTGAAAAAACCAGACTGTATTCACTCTTAATATTGAAGATATTTAATAGGCTGGTTATTAACAATAAAAAAATACCAATAATTTTTATAATCGTTAGTGTTTTATTCAAACAAAACCATGTTTGACAAGAAGGGCATTGTTTTTCAATAAAAATACTATTTTTGTTAATATTTTTTATATCTTTAGCTGCAAAATTACTTTTACAATTTGGGCATGTTTCTTTCATTTTAATCCTTTAATTTACCTCACAACTTTAAACACTAGGTTTACTAAACATCTTATTGATTAAGCTTTATCCCTGTAACATGGTTACTATAGCATTGAGCTATCACCTTGTTAATGCGCAACTTATTACATTATAGGTAAACAGTTTTTAAGCTATAAAAAAGCCCGCGAACATGCGGGCTTTTAAATATTAATTAAAATTTATTGCTGCGCTTTAGGCGGGAAGTTGCTTAAAATATTGGCAACCGTTTCTTTAATAGCGGCTTCACGTTGTGATGGTGTTTGTTTTTTCTTTAAACGACCATCTTTAGCACCACGCCAAATTAATTGGTTTGACTCACGATCAATAATATCGATAACTAACGTGCCTACTTCATACTCACGTGCGCTTACATCGTGGTTAAAGCCTGTGCCCCAGTAACCCCAACGTGCACCGTAGCCTACATTAAAGGTATCTACTTCTAGCTCTTTATCAACACTTGCATGGTAATTAACAAGTACATCAGCTTGCGCTACGTCAACCAATTGCATACCTAACTGTTGGCTTAGTTGGTTGTTTACCGCATTGCGAACGCGTTTTTCCATAAGGCCACTGATTTGGTAGTTATTCGTGTCTTTAGTTAGGCTCGCGTTTTCTACCCAAGCAAACGTTTTGTAGTTACTAAAGTTTGCTGATTTATCGTAATCCCAATCGGGCGTTTGTGTACAGGCGGTAAGTAGCGCCAGTGCTGCGACAATAAATATATGTTTCATACCGTTTGCTCCAATAAAGTGCGTTTGTTTAAACTACCATGGGCGAGGGTAATTTAAAATCTAAAAATAAGTGTAACTGGCTAAGATGAATAGCCAATTAACTCTTAGTCCAGTAGAGAGGCTTTATGTTCAACCTCAATCCAATCTTTTTCATCTACCCAGTTTTGTGCGCCGTCTTTTACTGAACGAATTGGCACAATATAATCACAACTTATTTGCGGTTTAACCGAAGCAAATATTGGCACAAAGCCAAAGCTCAGGGCGGTTTCTATAATTGCTTTTTGGTTTTGCGGATCGATATCAGCCGCTTCATCTATGTAAATAGGTATACGGTATAAGTTTTGTTCCTGATCGCTTAATAAGTAACGAATAAACAACATGCCACATAATAGCTTAATGGTGATACGCGTACCATTTGAACCAGCCGAATCTATTTTTTCAAAGTGCTCGGTTTCGCCCGCGCGGTTAACCACTTCAAAACGAATATCAAATAAATCGGTAAGGGTCAGGCCTGCTTTGTCTGAGGCGAGTTTAATTAAATGATCTTTTGCGTCGTTTACCGCACTTTCGCTGTACGGCTCTTGGCTGAGTAAATCCAGGGTATCGCCTTGTTCAATTTGGTTAGATGTACTGATAATGGTATCAATGCTATCTACCAACATTTTTCGCGGGATAATATTAATTTTAAACGCTTGCAGGTTTGAAATGCGGTGCTGGCTTATGCCTTTATTAAAGCTATTCATTTCACGGCGTAGGCGGTCTAAATCTTCACGTAAGCCTTTAATCGTGGCGGCCACTTCGGTGAGGGCAACGCGACCTTGGCGCTCAACGGCATCGCGCTCGTTATCAATGTTATGAAACGCGCTAATAAGCTTTTGATATTTACTAAACTCATCGTTTTCGTTATCAAACTTAGTGATACCAGCATTATAAATATGCATATAGGTATTACGTACATTTATATCGAAATTACGTAGCTCTTGGCAGTCCTTATTAAAGTGATGAATTAAATCGCTTAAATTATCAAAATCGATTTTTATATCAATCATGTAAGGTGTCACTTTACCACTGTATAAATCTAACGTGTGGTCAATACGCTCGGTTTTAACTTGGCGCAGGCGTTCTGTTTGACGATTAATTTGCGCTTGTTTTGATTTAATTAACGAGCGTCTATCAGCAATTGAGCCACTGTTTTTTTGAATATCTTGTAGGTAGTCGTCAACTTGTTCGCGTTCGGCTAAAAGCTGCTCTTTTAGCATTGCTTGGGCGTCAACCGATTGTTGCATCACTTCAAATTGCTCTAAGCGTTTAAGTGCACTTTCAGCACTCATAAGCTCATCGTATAGCGCGTCTTTTTCTTTTTGCTTATCTGCAACATTGGCGGCCACTTCGCGCTGTTGTTTAAACTCTTTTAATGATTGCTCAAGTGCGGTTAATTGAGCACTCAGTTGCTCTTTGTTTTCGCCGCTTTGCATTTGCACAGGCGAGAGTTTTTTAAGCTTAATACTGGCACCGGGCAGGGTGAGTACACCGCCTTTTACGTTTTCACTAAGCTGCGCTAAAAATTCGCCGAAAGCGTCGTCATCATCAATAGTGATATCGCCATTGCTGGTGGTAGCAAAGGAGAGAAGATCGGGGTTTAATAGTCGCGATATTTCTTCAACTTCTTTCAGTGATAAGTCTTCACGCATACGAGTGAATAAATTAAATTCTAAGTTTTTAAGTTGTAACTTTAAGCTTTTAATTTGTTTTTGTGTTTCGCCAATGCGGTAATCAAGGGTGTGCAGGCTTTGACCTTGTGCACTCGTTATTGAGTGTGACAACGACTCGTAGTCATTTTTTAACTGCGTTAAGCTGGTTTTGAGCGTGGCTTTATTAACCAGCTCAAACTCACTTTTAAGAGCGTTGTAATCTAAAAACCACTGTTCAATTTGGGTTTGTTTGCGCTCTATATCGCGCGATTGTTGAACGTATAGGCTTTGTTTTTGTTCAAACTCGTGTTTTTCGTGCTCAATATCTTCAAGAGCGATGTTGAGTTCGCTTAGTTGCTCTTCCTGATACGTATCAAAATCAATCAGTGCTTGGTCAATTTTTGGTGCATAAGCGGCCAGTTTACCTTTAAGAACGGTTTGGTTTTCAAGCATAGATTCAAGGGCGGCTATGGGCTCTTGCATTGACTCAAGGGCTTTTAATTCACGTTTTGCGCGGTTTACTTTATCAAACGACCGGCGCCATACTTCGTAAAAGTCGACCTTTGAATTTGACATGTGGCGTTCAAACACACGTAACATAAAGCGCTTAACGTCGTTTGCGCCTAATTTATGTAAATTAAGAATACGACGAAATATTTCTTTGTATATTGCAGAGTCTTGAACGTTGTTAAGGGGGATCATTTTTAAATTGATCTCACCATCAAATTGCGTTGCACCGCCAGTAAGTAGGGCGTTTAACTCTTGTGCTTTAAGCTCTATCGGGTTGTAACCTTGCTGCTTTAAGTGATTAAACAGCTTGGTAAACTTAATAATGGTATTGCCTTGGGTGTACTGGGCTAAATCAAGTTTGCCTTGATAGCAAAAGTATTGGTGTGCATAACCGGCAATTTTACCTAAGCCTGCTACGCCAATGACAACTGAGCCATGGGGTAAATCGGCTTGCAATAAAATGTACGATTGATCTGATGAAAAATAAAACTTACGGGTTTCATCTAAATCGTGGCCATCCCACTCGGTAAGGCGTAAATCGTTAATTAGCGGAAATTGCAGTGCATTAATAACTGAGCTTTTACCTGTGTTGTTAGGCGCACAAATCGAGCTACTTTTATCAAGTGGGATCACACACTTTGCATAGCCTGCAGTATTAAGTAGGGCGAGTTTACTCAGTCCGTATAAGTTTTTCATTCCTCGTCCTCTCCTAAAAAGGTTTCTTCATTTACTTCCATTAAGGCATCAATATAGCGATGAATTGGCGCCTGTAGCATAAAGCCGCCTTCCACTTCGCGGGCAAGGCCTAAACGTACCATGCGTAAATACACATCTTTGCGTAAATCAGAACCCGAGAATATTTCAAGCTGATCAAATAAATGTTTATTAAGTTGTACCAAGGTTTGCATTAGCTCTAAATCGTTTGGCTCATCAAATAATGCACGCATTGGGTCTTTACCTGTGTTGGCAAAGTGTTCGATTAAAATATAAATAGTGAGCGCTATCGCGCGCGATATTTTGCCCATATTGGGGGTGCTTTCATCGCTAGCAAAATAATAAAAGCCACGACTGTCGTGCTTTAAATCATGGCCTAATGCTGTGAATAAGGCGCTGTAGGCTTCAATTTGTTGGTCAAGCTCTTGCCACATTAGGGTGTCTTGTTCGCAAATGTGGTAACCCGCGACTAATTTTTTATTAATGGCTTGTAAGTGAGAAAGCTCATTTAAGTTTATCTGTGTCATGGTCATTACTCGTGCTCGGCTTTATCAGCCTGAGGCTCTGAATTAAAGGGGTACAAAGAAAAGTGCTGGCCTGCAATGTTAACGCGGGCTTTTTTATCGCTTTGGCTAATGTGTAGGGTGGTATCGCTCACTAGCTTTTGATATAAAAACAGCATTTCATCGGCTTCAAGCTCTGGGTAGCTTTCGTCTAAAAATTGCAGCAGAGGCTGTGGTTTTTTACGCTGCTTTTTGAAGCGTTTTGCAAACTGCGCTTTTACATCGTGATAGTCAGGAATGTTTGGCGTGACAAACGCAGGCACATCGTTTTGCTCTGGTAGCTGATATTCATGATGCTCAAATTCAGCCAGGCTTGCCATGTAGGCTACTATATGGCGCTGTTGACCCAATGAATACTTTTGCGCATCGCTTACAAAATGTGGCTGCACGGCGCTGAGCATATTATCTACCCCATTTTTACGTATTAGCCCTAATACTTTTGCTACTTGGCGGGTAACAAGGTTATTACGGCGCAACTCTTCACGCAGTGGCATAAGCATATCGGCACTTTTACGTAAGCTTATCCGGCCAACTAAGTGCATTTCTAGAATGCGGGTACGCAATTGCTCAAGCATGCGTTTATCGTTGTATGCTTTGCCTGAACGTTCAATATGTTCTATTTGGGTGCTAATTTGTTGCTCAATTAAAGTAAAACAGGCATGAAAGTCGCCTCTAATATCCACCATTTCCAGCATGGGTTCTATATACTCATCAAACGCTTCTATCACGGCTTTATAGCGTTTTTGTAGCGACTGCACTGCATTATTAGATTTGGCTTGCTCAACAATATTTAAAATGGCGTTTTCGTTGTGTAAAAACAGTTTGATTATTTTACGCACCCGATCATCCATAATACGGCTAAAGCGGCGTAAATCATCAAAATCTTCCATTTCACCGGCATTAGATAGCCGATTACCTAAACGGGCCAAATCATCAACCAATACACTTATTTCTTGTGCTAAGCCTAAATGTTCTTCTTGCAGTAAAAAGGTGGCAAAATCGGCAATGGCGCGGTTAATTTCCAGTTGTGACGATTTAGCCAGCGGAATAATAATTTCTTGATTTAATAACCGGTTGGTTTCTTTATAAATACGCTCATTATTCCACGTGGGTTGCTTTTGCTTAATGGCATTTTGAAGATCTTTAATACTAAAGTCGGCCATTTTAAAGCGCTTAAATAATAGCTCTAATACACCCCAGTGTTCATTTAGGGTATTAAGTAGCTTTTTAGCTGGGATCATAAGGCGTTGCAACTTCCTAGTATTCGTTATTTTATAT
The DNA here is from genome assembly GCF_040937955.1 of Pseudoalteromonas sp. SD03. Taxonomy (NCBI): domain Bacteria; kingdom Pseudomonadati; phylum Pseudomonadota; class Gammaproteobacteria; order Alteromonadales; family Pseudoalteromonadaceae; genus Pseudoalteromonas; species Pseudoalteromonas sp. SD03. Next base: position 2,063,041 of record NZ_CP162514.1, on the reverse strand, counting down.
TTCTCGAACTTATATGGTATTCGTTTTTGCGACGATTTAATAATAGTTTTTACACCCGCTTAGTGATAGTATCCGCGCCGAATATAGGCACATAGAGTTTGTGGGTATATTTTTTACATGGTTTCAATTTTTACTTAACCCCGAAGGTTGTTTAATATCATGGTTTCCTCGATTATCCTGACGCTGATAGCGATTGCATTCTTGCTTATCGTTATTGAGGATGTGATCCACGTTAACAAAGCCAAAACGACGTTATTTTTTGGTACACTTTGCTGGATTATCTCCTTTATTTTTCCTCTTAATGGGCAAAGCCCCGAAACGATTCAAACCCTCCTAGACCACAATATTTTAGAAATTGCTTCTTTATGGCTGTTTTTAATGGCCGCAATGACCTTTGTCGCCTATTTAAACTCTAAAGGACTTATCGAAAATGTTGTGAATCGGATTATGCCAACCAGCATTAGTGAGCGAAAGCTGATGTTTTTGGTGGGGTGTTTTGCGTTTTTATTTTCATCTATTTCAGACAACGTTACGGCCACGCTAATATCACTGGCAGTGATTATGTCATTAAAACTTGAAGCCAAAAAGTTAGTTAAGTACGCCACGCTTATTGTATTTGCTGTAAACTCCGGTGGTGTATCACTTATCACGGGTGATGTAACCACACTTATGATTTTCCTTGATGGTAAAGTAACAATTAGCAATTTATTACTGTTAATTGTGCCTGCGTTACTAAGTGTATTATTACTGGCTACTTTGTTATCAATTGGCATGAATAAGCAACTCGAGTTTAAAAAAACTAAATTTAAACGTATTGAAAAAACCGACATAACCATTGCGGTTATTTTCTTCACTACGGTTATTGCTACGCTTACATTGAGTGTTTTATACAGTGTACCGCCTCTGCTTACTTTTTTATTGGGTTTATCTATTATGTTTTTAGTCGCGCAATTTTTAATGCGCAAAAAAGACATCAACAAAGATATGATCGATTTTATACGCGACATAGAGTACGACACCTTATTGTTTTTCGTGGGTGTGTTACTGCTTGTTGGTGCGTTAAAAGAAGTTGGGGTACTGAGCCAATTTACTAATTTGTATACGGTAATGGCGCCAGAGTACGCAAACTACTTAATGGGTATTTTATCCGCAGGTGTTGATAACGTGCCACTAACGGCAGCGTTATTAAAAGCCGACATTGTAATGAGTCAACAGCATTGGTTGTCGTTTACGTATGCAACCGGTGTAGGTGGCTCTATGCTAATCATTGGCTCGGCGGCCGGTATTATAGCCATGAGTAAGGTAAAAGAGCTGACGTTTGCAAGTTACCTTCGCTTATCGCTGTATTTATTACTGTGTTACACCTTTGGTTATGCGGGCTCTTACTTAATGGGTAGTTTTATTTGATTTTATAGTAAAACGACTTGACAGCTAGACGTCTAAACGATAACTTTCAAAGCCGCACTCTTAGTGCGGTTTTGTTTTATTAGCCACAGGTTAATAATACATTCAGAAGAGGTGCGATACTTAGGTACTTAATGTGAGGCAACGACAGCCTGCGATCATTAAGGAGGGAAGTACTCGCCGAGGAAAATAATGGGTCGTTACCATTGTTTTTCGGTTTATGGGGCTGAATCCTCAAAACTGTCACCAATTTAGGTGGAGAGCTTCTGGCAGTAGATTTTTCTTATCTTTATTTCCTGCCAAGTTCTTCTTGTTTTATTGCGGTTTGGATGCCGCGAAAGGAGACGAAATGACTACCCAACCAGTGCCACAAAGTTCACAGTGCACAAAATCAGATTACATTGTTGCCAAATTTGGTGGCACCAGCGTTGCTAACTTTGAGGCGATGAGCCGTTGTAGCGAAATTATCGTAAACGATAAAAATGTACGTATTGTTGCAGTAAGCGCCAGTGCCGGAGTGACCAATCATTTAGTGGAGCTTTGCAAAGCGGGTATTGAAGCCGCTAAACGCCAACAGCATATTGATGGTGTCCTTGCGATTCAGCAGGCTATTTTAAATGACCTGTCGTTAGATGAGGATTTAGCCATTGGGTTTAATCAAACGCTAGATGCATTTCAAACGTTGGCGGCACAAACACTCAATACTGAGCAGCAGTTCGATGAGCTACTTAGCTTTGGCGAGCGTTTATCGTCTTACTTATTTACTCAAGTACTAAGGTTAAAGGGTTTAAAAGCCACTCGTTTTGATGTGCGCCAGGTGCTTAAAACCGATAGCCAATTTGGTAAAGCAACACCAAATGTGGCCGCCACAGCGCAAGCCGCTAAAACACATTTAATTCCGCTGCTTGATGATAGCGTTATTGTGACCCAAGGGTTTATTGGTAGCGATGCAAACAATTTAACGACCACGCTCGGTCGAGGCGGCTCAGATTATAGTGCTGCACTGCTTGCTGAGGCTATTAACGCTAAAAGTGTGCATATTTGGACTGACGTAGTGGGTATTTTTAGCACCGATCCTCGTTTGTGTGTAAAAGCCACTCCTATTGCGCGTTTAAGTTTTGATGAAGCAGCAGAAATGGCGACCTTTGGCGCTAAAGTGCTGCACCCAGCTACAATTTTGCCTGCCAGTCGCAGCCATATAAATGTGTTTGTTGGCTCAAGCACAGAACCAGAACTTGGCGGTACGTGGATTGAACGTGAAAAATCGCAGCTACCTGGTATTCGTGCGGTAACGCAACGTAAAAATCAAATATTATTAACCCTTAAAAGCCCAGAAATGTTATTAGCGAGTGGTTTTTTAGCCCGTATATTTACTATTTTAAGTGAGTGCAATATTTCGGTAGACTTGGTTACCACCTCTGAAATTAGTGTAGCAATTACCCTTGATAATGCGCCTAATGCATCACGCCCAGAGCTAGATCAAGAGTGCTTAGATAAACTCGCTGAATTTTGCCATGTATCGGTTGAGAACAATTTAACCCTAGTAGCACTTATTGGGTCTGAAATTGTATTGCGTCAGCACGAAATGAATTTAATGAAAGTATTAAGTGATTTTAATATTAGACTTATTTGCCATGGTGCAAGTAAACATAACTTGTGCTTTTTAGTTGAGCAAAGCGAGTCTGATGCAGTGGTTCAAGCGATTCATAGTCGATTACTAGAAAGTGATTGCGCTGCGTAAATCGTTAATAGTTATTATTGAGCACCGCCAGTCGGTGCTTTTTTTTGCCACAACGCTAATATCAAACATGTCGTTATGTGCTCCAACCACGGTATTGCTACAAGCTGTAAGCTGAGTGTTATTAAGTTCGTTAAACACATTAGGGCTTAATAATTGAGCAATGGGGCGGCTGGTGGCTTTAGCCAGCGCTTCTTTTAATGTCCAAATCCTAAAAAAATGATGTGCTTGAGTTGTTATGTTATCTGTATTGGTTATTAAACTCACTTCGGCTGGGTGGTAAAAGTGTTTAGCGAGTTTATTAAAAGGGCGCTTTAAACTAATTTTTTCAATATCAAAGCCAAATTGAGTTGATGCTACATTTAACGCTGCACCTACAAAACCATGAGAATGAGAAATACAGCAACTGATCACGCCTGTTGTATTTTTAATATGTAATTCTAATTTACTGTTATCGGGGTTAAATTCAGAACTAATATCACACAGCTTTAATGATGCATAAGAAGAACAAGCGGTTTTTACTAGGTATTTAAGCACTAAACGTGTGGCTAAATATTCTTGTTTAGCCTGTGGATTTTTACGCCGATTAATAACATTGAGCTCAAAAGGGCTTAAATAGTGGGGTAAATCAAATTCACCCACATTGAGGGTGGTTGCGTTAAGCAACGCAATGCAATGGCTGTTATTTGCGAAAGCGGGCGTGGCTTTTAGCTGGTTTTCAAAGTAAGTTACACTCATCATTGCTCGTTATAAATGACGACCGATTACATATTTATTACCCAAAGCTGGATAGTTTGTGAGCGGTTGTTAGTTGTTGTGAGCGCTAAGTACATTTTTATTACTCAGCCGCTCTTAAATATGGTTTAATTCGCATTCGTTAAAATAATAACAGATTTGTAGGTGTATGGCACAAGTGCGTGATGGTTTTCAAAGTCGACTAGGTTTTGTATTGGCAGCAGCCGGTGCAGCGGTAGGTTTAGGTAATATATGGGGTTTTCCTACGCAGGCTGCTAATCATGGTGGCGGCGCATTTTTACTGGTTTACTTTATCGTTATTTTTTTGCTGGCGTTACCTGCTTTGTACACCGAGCTGTATTTAGGTTACAAAGCCCAAGCTAACCCTGTTAAAGCGCTAAGCCAAGCATGGCAAGATCATGCCCCTAAAGTGGGAGCCGCAGCAGGCTATATTGGCCTTGCCGGTGCCATCGTTATGTTAAGTTTTTACTCAATTGTGGCCGGTTGGATGCTTTCCTACGCTATAGAGCCTATAAGTAGCTTTTTTGGCTTGCATAGCTTGAGTGAGTTTTTACATAGCGACTCTATGTTACGTAATTTTATTTTTACGCCGCTTATGCTTATTTTAACCGCCAGTATTATTTTAAAAGGGGTGAAGTCGGGAATAGAAACCTGGTCACGCCGTTTAATGCCGCTTTTACTTGTTCTCCTTATTGGGCTTATTATTTATATTGCAACGTTAGATGGCGCAAGCGAAGGGTTTGCTGCTTATTTAGTGCCTGATTTTAGCAAAATACTCGACCCGGATTTAATTATTGCCGCAATGGGGCAAGCGTTCTTTTCGTTGTCGCTTGGGGTAGGCTGTATGATGATTTACGGCTCATATTTAAAACCCGGAGCTAACTTACCAAAATTAACCGCAAGTGTTGCGCTACTTGATACCAGCGTGGCGTTTTTGGCGGGCTTATTAATAATTCCGGCTATTTATGTTGCCCAGTACAATGGCGTTGAAGTCTTTAGTAACGGTAAACTAATTGGTGAGGGGCAACTTATTTTTGCCATATTACCTGAGCTATTTGGCACTATGGGTGAAATTGGTTTATTGGTTGGCTTATTATTTTTTGTTTTGATGTCGATAGCTTCAGTTACCTCAACTATTTCATCAACTGAGATCCCTGTGGCATTTTTGGTTGAAAACCACAGTGTAGATAGAACCAAAGCAACATGGGCAGTCAGTGCTGTTGTGCTTATTTGTGCCAGTACCATTATATTAAACTTTGATTGGTTATTTGGTTTAGTGATTATGGTATTTACTCAATACCAATTGCCGTTAATGGGGCTGTTTTACTTTATAACGGTAGGCTGGCTATGGCAACGTGGTAATAAACTGAACAAGGCAAGTAGTGGGCCGCACTATTGGTTTGCACAATATATTCGCTTTGTGTGTCCTGTACTTATGACCTTAGTATTTGCAAATGTAGCGTTTGGTTAAAAACTTTTAAACGCGAATTTAAAAATGCAGTTTTAAAAAGCGAACTATTGGGAGTCACCCGAAAGTTCGCTTTTTACAGTTTAAATGACTTGATATTACAATACTTGATTGGTTAGCGTTTGCCCTTGAGCAAGCTCGTTTGCATTTTGTAATGTTATATTAGCGATTTCGGTTAGAGCTTCTTGAGTAAAAAAGCCTTGATGCCCTGTTATTAACACATTTCTAAAACTCACTAAGCGAGAAAATATATCGTCTTGATTTATTTCGTCACTGTGGTTTTTAAAAAACAGTTCTGATTCTTGTTCGTACACATCAAGCCCTAAGTACCCCAGTTTTTGTGATTTAAGTGCTTTAATACACGCTTGGCTGTTTACCAGCGCACCGCGAGAAGTATTAATGAGCATGACCCCTTTTTTCATTTTATTAAATGCGGCGTCATCAATTAAATGATGCGTGTCTTCGCTCAGCGGGCAGTGCAGTGAAATTATATCGCTTTGGGCAAGTAGGGTATTTAAATCGGTAATAGTGTAATTGCCTGGTTTTGCAAAAGGGTCGCACACTAAAACGTTAGCGCCAAAACCATTTAAAATGTTACACAGTGCCAAGCCTATTTTACCGCAGCCTATAATCCCTATGGTCTTGTTATGTAAGTTAAACCCAAGTAAGCCATTTAAATCAAAGTTGTCTTCGCGCACGCGGTTATAAGCTTTGTGTGTTTTACGACTGAGGGTAAGCATAAGGGCAACACAATGCTCCGCTACTGCCTCAGGGCTGTAGGCGGGTACGCGTAATACGCTGAGGTTATGCTGTTTGGCAACAGGCAAGTCAACGTTATTAAACCCCGCACAGCGTAATAAAATAGCGCTAACACCCAATGTGGAAAGTTGCTCAATCACTGCTTTATCTACTGTATCGTTGACAAATACGCACACAGCGTCAAAGTTTTTAGCTAATATTGCCGTCTGCGGCGATAAACTTTGCTCAAAATAAGTAATAGTGATGTTAGAAAAGCCATTTAAACTTTGCTCAAAAAAAGGTCGCTCATATTTCTGAGCACTAAAAAAAGCAATATCCATTAACTAGCTCCAAGTAATCAATTATTTTATTACCATAAACTATTCTTACTATAGATGCTTCACTCTTGTTGTTTTAATTACGACAGGATTATTTTAATACAGCCGAACGGACTCCTAAACGAGCGGTCGTCGGTTTTATAACGGGCACTGATTCTAAGCAGCTTGTTATTACATTATGTAATGACTCCGGTTTAGTTCGCGGTGCATAGCGAGCAACCAGCTGCCCTTGTGCATTAACTAAAAACTTAGTGAAGTTCCATTTTATTGCTCGGTTTTGTGCAATACCTCGTGTATGAGACTTTAAATAACTAAACAGTGGATGCGTATCTGGGCCATTTACCATGACCTTATTAAACACCTCAAAATTAATTGAAAAATGTTTTTGATAATAGTCTTTAATGGCCATTCCCTCTAATGGCTCATTTTTATCAAATTGATTACACGGAAAGGCTAAAATAGTAAACCCATCGTTTTTGTATTGTTGATATAGCTTTTCTAGCGCGCATAATTGCGCAGAAAAATGACATTTACTGGCGGTATTAACAATAAGAACCGTTTTTCCTTTTAGCTGACTCAAAGAAAAATCATCGTTATTACAAAGTGGTGCGTTAAATTGATAAATACTATCCATAGATTACCTACCTAATTTCCGTATGAGGGAAATTTTAAAAGACTTTCATTCGCTTTTTTAGCGGCCGATTGACATAATCGAGCTTATGTTTCTAAGTTATCAGTTAAATAGGTCATTTTTATGTCAGTAAAAATTGCATTTATAGGTTTAGGCGTAATGGGTTACCCAATGGCAGGGCATCTAGCAAAAGCGGGGCACAGCGTATGTGTTTATAACCGCACAGCAGCTAAAGCACAAAAATGGGTTGAAGATTTTAACGGCAGTTTTGCACCTACCCCGCGTGAAGCTGCAAGTGGTGCCGATATGGTATTTATGTGTGTTGGCAATGACGACGACTTACGGTCAGTGGTATACGGCGATGATGGCGTTTTAGCTGGTATGGACAAAAACACGATTTTAATCGATCACACCACCACCTCAGCTGAAGTAGCACGTGAAGTTGCGGCAAAAGCGGCTTTACAGCATATCGACTTTATTGACGCGCCGGTATCTGGCGGTCAAGCAGGCGCTGAAAACGGGGTGTTAACCGTTATGGCCGGTGGCAACGAAGCGGTATTTGCTAAAGCACAACCAGTTATGGCGGCGTTTAGCCGTTTTAGCCAGTTATTAGGGGAAGTTGGCTCTGGGCAATTATGTAAAATGGTTAACCAAATTTGCATTGCAGGTGTAGTGCAAGGTTTAGCTGAGGGGTTACATTTTGCTAAACAAGCAGGGCTTGATGGCGAAAAAGTAATAGAAACTATTTCTAAAGGCGCAGCTGGTTCGTGGCAAATGGAAAACCGCTACAAAACAATGTGGGCAGGCGAATACGACTTTGGTTTCGCTGTAGATTGGATGCGTAAAGATTTAGGCATAGCACTTGATGAAGCTAAAAATAACGGTGCAACGCTGCCAATGACCGCAACGGTCGATCAATACTACGCCGATGTACAGGCTCTTGGCGGCGGCAGATACGATACCTCAAGTTTACTAGCGCGTATTGAAGCACTGCATAAAAAGTAATGTAATTGGTAAAAGTAAACTTTTCACAAAAAGGGTAAGAGGTGCTGCGCTTTTAGAGAAAGTGATATACATAAAAATAATTGTAGGTTTTATGTTTTCTCATTTACTCCTCTAGTACACCTCTAGTACTTCTCTTTGTGCAATATTGTTTACTTTAAAAGTGCGCTTTTCACATGCGCAAGCTGGGCTTCTACCCCTAGGTCTAAGTGCAGGGTTGTTTTGTAGACGAGTAGCTTGCTTGCATGACGGGCAAAGCCCGTAAATTGATTTATCACAAAGAGGCTAAGAGGCGCTGCGCTTTTAGAGAAAGTGATACACATAAAAATAACTATAGGTTTTATGTGTTTCTCATTTATGCCTCATTCGCTTCTCTTTGTGGGACTTACTTTCGCTTACCTAACTATATACAAAAAACGCGACACTTTTTGCTAAAGGGTCGCGTTTTTCATGGATTATATACACTAAAGCAAATTACATACTTTGCGCGTAGTTATACAGTGCTTTTAAAATTGTAAGATTTTTTTCACTGTCGTCATGCTCGTGCGCTAGGTTTTCAAGGGTGATCATAAAATCTTGTGCGCTGATTGAGGGTTGATCTTCGCCATGCATTAACTTGCTTTGACAATATTGACGCCATTGATCAAGCTCTTGTTGGTTTAGCGTTTGTGGCCAGTTACGGGCGCGGTATCTAAACAACAAAGTATTAAATTTAGGATCTTCAAATTCAAGCTTTAAACTTGCCAAGTCTTCAGGTTTTGCATCACGAATAATCGCAAATTTAGCTTTATCAGCATGGCTAGTAAACCCATCATATAATAAGTAATCCACGTTCGTGGTGGCGCTGTAATCGCCTTGCTCGTTAAATACCTCAGTGACTTTATCACGTAGCTCGGTATTGGCTTTTAAAATGGCTAAATTAGCCAGGCATTGCTCGCGGTCAATACCCAAGCGAGCAGCGTTTTCAGGCAGTAGCGTTTTAGCCGGTGCTAAAATAGGGCACTTGTTTAAATGCACCAGCTTTAAACCTACGGGTAAATCACCCTCTGCTAAATCTATACGTTTGGTGTATAAACGCTTGCGTAGCTCTTCTACATTTAAATCAAGTAATACCTGTGGGTTTTGGGTTAAATCAAAACAAATAACCGCGTTTTTATTAACAGGATGAAAGCTCATAGGTGCCACCCAGGTAGTACAGCCTTGGGTTGCTGGAATACGTGACGAGGTATGCACTAATGGGGTCATATTAAATACATCAACCATTTCAGCGAGTGCTTTTTTACCACGCAAACTAAAAAAGAACTGATACAGCTTAGGCTGCTTTTCTTTTATTAATTTAGCCAGTGCAATAGTAGCCGTTACATCACTAAGTGCATCGTGCGCGGCGGCATGTTCAATGCCATTGGCTACGGTTAAATGCTCAAGTTTAAAACTTGGGCTGCCATCTTCTTTTAATGGCCACTCAATACCCTCAGGGCGCAGTGCATAGCAGGCACGCACTAAATCAATAATGTCCCAACGGCTGTTATTGTTTTTATATTCACGCTCATACGGGTCGTAAAAGTTACGATAAAAGCTATACCGGCTTACTTCATCATCAAAGCGAATACTGTTATAACCAGCCACACAGGTATTGGGCACGCTAAATTCGGCATGAATTTTAGCAATAAACTCAGCCTCAACTAAGCCTTTTTGCATCGCCACTTGTGGGGTAATACCAGTAATTAAACACGCCTCAGGATGCGGTAAATAATCCGCTTGAGGCTTACAGTACTCAATAAGCGGCTCGCCAATAATATTTAAATCAAGATCGGTGCGTACACCGGCAAATTGGCTCGGCTTATCCTTTTGCGGGCTTGCCCCCCAGGTCTCGTAGTCGTGCCAATAGATTGTTGCTTGTTTTTGCTCTTGATAAGCCATTAAAAAACCCTATAAGTTAGCTTGAAACGGTTTATATACCGCCAAGTTACTAAATTTATGAATTATTTAGATTATGGCATAGGGTTACAGAGGTTTATAGGCATGGATTATAAATGTTATCAAAACTCAATCTTGATATTTCAAATATTATAAAAATTACTTATGGTTTAGATCTTATTCATTATTAATTAAATTATTTCGTGTATTATTATATTTTTACAGATATCTGTTTATAAAGGTTAAAAAATGTTGAGCAAGGGATTGGAAACTATAAGAAAAATAACCCCATATTTTATTCTGTTTTTTTTGTCCGTGTGTTGCTTGATGTTGTTGAGCGAGTATAGGGAAGCATTCCCCATTCGTTCAAATACACAAAGCGCTTGGAATAATACTGCAACAATAATTAATGGTTTAATTTCACCTATCCTTGCATTAGTTAGTATAGTTCTGCTTTGGCTGACCTGGGTAACAACAAAAAGTGAAATGAAATTAACAAGACGCTTATTAGATATACAATTAATTGAAGAAAAAAAGAAAAACTCTCTAGAAATTTTCTCTCGTAGAATTAACAATCTAAACGATAAAATAAATAAAAAGATAGATATAAGAACATCTTCAAACGTTGCTAATGATTTAATTAACTTACTACATGGAACAGTTAGTTGTGATGATAGGGTTAATCTATCAAAATTACTTACTAATCATGTTAGTGAAAACTTTAATTCGGGAAGCAGTGAGGTAACAGCTGCGGAGCTTACTTCATTAATTTTTAATAGAGGTTTTTATGTAAGTACAGCGCTACATCGTTATGTTGTGTCTATAAATAAGGAACTTAAACCTGATTTTAGTAGTTGTATAAAAATGAAGGACAAGGAAGAGTGTTTAAATATACTTTTAGGGTATCATTTTTATTCAAGTAATGAGTTTAACGTCATAAATAATGCATTATCAAGATTGATAAATAATATCTGTGAATATGATGAAATTACCAAAAATGAGCTTTTTGAAGAGTTTGCATTAAATTTTGATATGGAATTGGCTAAAGCAATTATAGGAATGCCTAGCAGTGAAATAAATGAAGAGGCGAAAGTAGCGATAAGAAAGATGTAATTTTAAAAATATTTTTTTATTATTAACACTTACTAAAAAGCTCAAGATCACACTAAGAAGCCCTGTGAAGAAAAGTAGGTACTTTTTTCATTTAGAATATGGTTGACACAACATGAAACTAATAATAAAAACGATTCTATTTTGGGTATTAATCACCTCTACCGCTGTGTGTGCTGAGCTTGCTAAAGTTAAAGTAAATGGCTTTGATATTAAATATGAAATAGCGGGTAGTGGTAAACACACTGTTTTACTCGAGGCGGGTGGCTCTGCAGGGCTGAGTGATTGGGATCCCATTTATAACTCGCTTATCAAGCATGCAAAAGTAATTCGCTATTCTCGAATTGGCAATGGCGGCTCAGCGCAAATAAAGAAAAACTATAGCTCTGAGGAGTATGCTGCTGAAGCTTTACTATTACTTAAAGCGTTAAAAATTGAAGAACCTGTGATTTATGTCGCGCATTCTTATGGTGCTTATATCGCAAGGGTATTTGCAGCAAGCTACCCTGATAACATTAAAGCGTTAATGTTAATTGAACCCGCCTCAGAGCATGATGTTGATATTATGCGTAAGATTGATTTACCGCGCGCTGAAAAAGAAATTGCCGCTATAAAACGTGATGATATGAAAAACGGCATGTCGAATCAGTATTTAGACTTTTGGTCGAAGCGACCTTTGCCCGATTATCCACAAATAGCAGATATTCCCGTGACGGTTATTGCCTCAGTTAAAAAATATGAAAATCCATCGGTGTTATTTTTTACTGATAAAGGGCGTGAAATGTGGGGAGAACTGCATTTAAACTGGGCTAATGCTTTTCCTCAAGGTGAGATAGTGCTAACCAGTGAAAGTTACCACTATCCACAAAATGATGAGCCAGAAATGGTGATCACCCAGCTAGTCAGGTTACTTAATCGCACTGATTAATTTTTAGTTTACAAAAATATACACAAGCCAAGTTTTAATTCTGTTCTTTGGGTCGTTATTCTGTAAAATTATCGGCTTAACACCTGTGACCTAGTCGTTACATTTGTTGTTGGGGTTAATTATTCAATTAATATAAGCAGACGTTATGATTTTTTATATTATTGGGTTAAGTACGCTTGTTATTATTTTGTGTGTGGCGCTTTATGTGATTTACAGCAATATACGTAAGAGCCGAGTAAGAAAGTCAAAAGAATATAATGTGTTATTTGATAAAGACACCATTATTGATGAACTCATTGCTCAACTTAGCGAGAAAAACCAAACCCAAGAAAACCAGGAAAAAACAATTAAAGGCAAACAAGAGATCCTTGCAACTTTTATAGATTTGCATCGATCGGGTAGTTTTTGTGCGCATTTAAGCGAACAAGAAATTACGTATTTTGTTAAAAAGAAACTAAACATGGAGAGTACTAAAAATGGATAGCGAGCAACAAGCAGTCGCTGAGGCAAAAAACACCTCATTTATGGCACGTTTTGGTCGTCGTAATGTGATTTTACTAACATCCGTTGTCGTGGTGTTAGCAGTGATTGCAACATTAACGTCGCAGGTTATTTCATGGAATGAAGCCGATGAACGGCTAGTTCATCAGTCAGCTTTTACCGGTAATTTAACGGTAATAAATCAAGCGGGCCCTTACTTAAAAGCATTTGGTACGACATCAGCCTATAAAAAAGTTATTTCAATTAACTTTACCGGCGATAGCAGCGCAACAGCCAGTGCCATTGTACCACTCATTCCTATTCGATTCTTAGATACCACGACCGGTGGGGCACGCGGTGTTTCCCGCTTTAGATTACCTGGCAACGTACCCGCTAGTGAATCGGGTGCTTTGCGTGGTTTATTAAAAATTCATGAAGAATTTGGCTCCCAAGAAACCCTAATTTCTAACCTTTTAATGCGTGCAACAACAGAAAATGTAAAAGCGTCTGCACGTATGATGTCGGTGGAGCAACATTATTCAGGTGGTAATGGCCAGTTAAGCCAAGATTTTTCTGATCAACTTACTAATGGTATTTTTGTTACTGAGCAAATTATTAGTACCGGTGAGCGTGATAAAACAGATGATTTAAGTAATTTAAGTAAGCAACAGCGCGTTACTATTAATATAAAGAAGGATGCTGAAGGTAATCCGCTACGTAATGCGCCTATTTTAGGCTCTTACGGGATCACAGTCGTTGATGCGAGTATTATTGATATTGATTACGAAAATAAAGTAAATGCACGTTTAGAGGCGCAAAAACAAGCGGCTGCTGATGAAGCTCTTGCAAGACAAAACCTTAAAAAAGCAGAGCAACAAGCACGTACTGAAGTGGCATTAGGCGAACAAGCGATTGCAAAGCAAAGAGCTGAGTCTGAAAAGCTAAAAATTAAAGAGCAAATTGATGCAGAACGAATAAAAGCGAATGCGATTATTTCTGCCCAGCAACGTGTAGCTGTTAAAGCGGAGCTTGCAAAAGAGCAAGAAGAAATTTTAAAACAGCAACGCTTAGAAGCATTAGGTATGGACGTTTTAGCTGAAGCACGTTTACGCGCAAAATCAGCAGCGCTTGATCCTAAGTATGTATTTGATGAAACACTTAAAGCAGAAGTTAAAATTCAAACGGCTTTATTTAATAGCTTAGGTAACAGTCGCTTAGTGCCTGAAATTGTTATAGGTGCAGGGCAGGGTGAGCAAAATAATGGTTCTGAATTTATGCGCTTACTGGCGGCCGACGCGGCATTGAGCCTTAAGAAGCGTTTAGAAAAAGAGAAAAAATAAACGTTAAAAATCATTATAAAGCCCTAGCTTTAATTGCTAGGGCTTTTTTTGTGGTATCGCTTTGTAAGTGGTGAGTTTAAAACTTAGGACACAAAGCGTGGCTAAAGCCTTTTTCGGTTAGCAAAAAAGTGGCGCTGGGCGTCGAAAATATATATTCCTCATGAAGAAGAAACGCAATTGTTCCTTTTATTTGCTCACCTTGATGATCTGAGGCATCGCTAATTAATTGTTCAGGATCTAACTGGCTTGGGCTTGGAAAGTTATTATAAAGATGCTTAAAAATTAACGTAGCAATTGTGTTAAAGGTATCGTTATTTTTCATTTTTGGAGAGTCCTTAATTTATATATGTAGCAACAAACTGGCTGTTTTAAATATGCTTTTTAAATAATAACACATTAAAAATAGGTACATGATCATCCTACTATTTTTTTAAGCTTTAATTTTGCAAGCTGCTGCTTTCATTTATTAAAATGATGATTAATTGTCATGCTTACCCTGCTAAAAAGTAGTGTGTGTTGCTGTTGTGTTGCGCAAAATCATAAAGTGTAATTGAAGAGTTGTAAAAATACGTTATCATTGTAAAACAATATGTAAAATCAAGCAGGTACTTAGCTCACGCTGACCAAGTTCGAGTTAATAACATCAACAAGGCAAGCAAGGACAAATTATGACACCTATGAAACCTTTAGCACTGGCAGTGGCTATGGTTGTTTTTTCACATCCGGCACATGCAGATACAGATCTTGATAAAGTAAAGCAGCAATTAAGCAGCTTACAAAAACAAGTGGAAATGCTGCAAAAGCAACTTGCAAAAGCAGAGCAAAAAAGTGAAAAGACAATCGAGCGCACCATTGAACAGAAAGAAGATATAGCTGAAGTTAAAGTAGCTAAACATGAACACAAGCCTCAGGGAATTAAAATTGGCGGTGCTGTTCGAACCAACTATAGCCACACCTCGTATGATGACGACAATAAAAATCGCGGCGGCGATTTTGACTTTGATATTTTTCGCTTAAATTTCTCAGGCGATGTGGGTGATGTAAAACTAAACGCTGAAATTCGTTTTTTTGATTACATGACAGCTGTTAAATACGCCTATGCTGCTTACGATTTTGCTGATGATTGGCAAGTTCAAGCAGGTATTACTCAGGTTCCTTTTGGTAACTGGCCTTACAATTCACATAACTACTTTTTCAGCACTAACTATTACGTAGGCCTTGAAGACGACCACGATTTAGGGGTGTTATTTAAGCGTAAAATTGCCGATAACTGGCAGCTTGATTTAGGCTTTTTCAAAAATGATGAATTAGGTGGTGTTGATGGTTATGTAGATAACCGCAGCGATCGCTACTCATACGATATTGTTGGTTTTAGAGAAGCTGGTGATGGTGTTTACGCTGAGCCGACCAATCCAATTGGCGAATATAATACGTTCTCAGGTCGTTACGGCTATCACCTAGAGCATGAGGGTGGTAAAACTGAAATTGGTGTGTCAGCGCTTGCTGGTGGCTTGCATGATGGTGTTGACCGCGCAGGTGACTATAACGCATGGGCGCTTCACTTAAACAGTAATATGGGCCCTTGGAACTTGCAATTACAACATGGCGAATACAACTACGATATTGATAACGTAAACCGTATTGCTGTAGGCGCTTACTCGTTTTACGATAGCATGGCAGCGGAAGCAACTATGTCGAGTGCAAACGTAGCATACAGTGTGCCGGTGCAATGGGGTGCAGTAACAAACTTACAGTTTTATAATGACTACAGCGCTATTTACGACAAATCAGACAACAGCAAAGATACCTGGATGAACGTAACCGGTTTTTCGGTCGCTGCAGGTGGTTTATTTACATACTTTGACTTAGTTCATGGTAAAAACATGCCGTTTGTTGGTGGGTCATTAGCGGGCGATAGCAGCGAAACTGAACGCCGCTTCAACATTAATATTGGCTATTACTTCTAATAAGCTAGTATTCAAAGCACACGTCTATATAATGGGCGTGTGCTGCTGTCGTTTTAAAAATTATTTTTACCCTACCAATTTCAGCACCTACAAATTGATAAATCTCTAATCAACTTCTAGTATAAAAGTTCAAATGGAATTAAATAAATAATCCATATAGCTTAGCTGGAGGCTAGACATCGATGTTTGTCGTTAATGAGCAGGTATTATCTGATGTAAACAAAAACTTTATTATTCCCCCAAAACCGCAAATTTTAGATGATCTTGATAGATTAGCACGTCAAAATGAGCCGTCTTTAATGGCTGCTGCAGATATAGTTGCTAAAGATGTGGCCATATCGTCTGCTATTTTAAAAATTGTTAATTCACCCGCTTACGGCTTAGTGCGAAGCATTGCTGACATAAAACAAGCCATCATGTTTTTAGGTTGGAATGGTATAGAAGCACTTATTCCTGCGCTTAAATTAAAGCAAATGTTTTTACAAAAAACATGTTGTATTAGTTTAGAGCGTTTTTGGGATAACGCGTCTGAAATTGCTAATGTAAACATGATTGTTGGACAGCGAGTAAAAAATAAAATTCCAGTTGAATACTTATACACTCTCGGTTTATTTCATGATTGCGGCATAGTTCCGATGGCGATTAAATATGACGACTACGTCAATGTGCTGCATGGTTCAAATAGAAGCAGTAAAGAAAGTTTAGTTGATATTGAAGATCGTGTTTATGGCGCTAATCATGCCATTATCGGCTATTACTTAGCATCGAGTTGGCATTTACCAAGAGATATTTGCCAGCTTATTCTACGCCATCATGATTTAAGTTTACTTGAGGACACATCCGATCCTAATCAACAGCTCTGTTTTTGTGTGTTAAAGCTCTCTGAAAGCATAGTAAATAGTATTTTACGTGATGAAAAAATTAAAGATTGGGAGCGCCTTGAACCGTTTATACTTAAAAAGTTAAATATGTCTGAAGATGAATATATTGATTTACAAGAAGAAGTTATTGATTACTTAAATCAGTAAATAATCATGCCGGGTTTGCAGCCTAGTTAAACGAGCGGTTATTTGTCGCTTTTATTAAAACGAATATGCTCAGTTTAATTAGACTAAAGTCTATAGGTTAGTTTTTTTCACTTATTGGTTTGTTTTTAATCGTTTGTCGAGATTAAGTAAACACTCTAAAGTTTAGTTGTCGGCAACAAGCACGACTAACCAAATAGGAAACTAATCATGAAACGCTCACTTATCAAAACCATCGCTCTTGGCTCTTTATTAACTTGCTCAGCTGCTGTAATGGCTGATCAAAGTGACTACAAGTTAATGGTTATTGAAGAGGCTGCAACAGCCCCACAAGAATTCGAAGTTGCATTTAACAGTTGCGCATTAAATGTAAAATCAAAAAACTACAGCCAAGCTGAAGAAATTTGCTCAAAAGCAATTACATTATTACAGCAAAGTACAGGCCCACGTTTTAAAGTACGTGAGCTAACCTCATTTGCTTTAAGTAACCGCGGTGTTGGCCGTTTAATGGCTAAAAACGAAACCGCAGCGTTATCTGACTTTTACGAAGCACAGCAAATATCAGGTAACGAGTTAGTGTCACACAATTTAACACGTGCTAAGCAAGATCTTGCTCTATAACATCTATTAGTGATTAAAAAGCCCATGCTAATTTAGTTAGCATGGGCTTTTGCATTTATGTAGTTGGCTTATTTCATGTCTGTAAATTATTGTCGATTAAAAGTTGAGTCAATTTTTTTAATCCTTTACCTTTGTTGGTTATTTTCCATGCAAGGTATAAGTCTTGAATAGGACGTGGTTCAATGAGCTCCACAACATGAAGTTTTTTAGCTTTAATATGTTCAGCAATAAGGTTTACTGGTAAATAACCAATCCCGATTCCCGATAAAATAGCGGTAATTTTTTGTTTTACGGAGCTTACATAAAAACGTTGACTACCTTCGATTAAATTAGCTGACCACGGAATACTTTGTTTTGCAGAGTCATGAACTATCACTGTGGTGTATTGACCAAGCTCACTAGGCTTGATGGGTTTTTGCTCTTTTGCTAAAGGGTGGGTTGGGTGAACCACAAGTACATTTTGAATATCCGTTATTTTCACTGCTCTGATCCCTTTTTGAGCAGGCACGGGGGCGGGTGCACCAATCACTAAGTCAACATTGTCCTCTATTAACGCCTCCCATGTACCGCTCATGACCTCTTCTTTTACATCAATTTCAATGCTTTTATGTTCAATTAAAAATTGTTGCAAAGCAGCAAAAACATTAGTTACGTCAATAATTGAGTCACAAGCAATCCGCATTCTAGGCTCCCAGCCATTAGCTATGGTTTGTGTTTGCTCCGATAAATTATTTATAGCATTGAGCACTTTACGCCCCTCGCTCAGTAAATGTTTACCTGCGGGGGTTAAAACTGCTCGCCGACCTTGGCGCTGAAACAAAGTTACATTTAATTGCTCTTCAAGTTTATTAACAATATACGACAGGGCTGATGGCACTTTATTAAGTTGCTCTGCAGCGGCTGCATAACTGCCACGATGCTCAATGGCGTCTAATACCAGTAAAGCTTCTATGCTAATGGGGGATGTATTCATCATCATACCAAATATTAACTGTTCAAAATATTTGAACATATAAAGCAAATAATAGGAGTTATTTAATTTTAATTCAACTTATACAATAGCTGCATAATCAACAGAAACAATACAGGTAAACATTATGACGATTAAAAATATCACAGCTGTCATCACAAAAACTGAACAGTCTTTTGCAACACTACCATTAAGGCTTATTGCAGGATTAGTGTTTAGCGCTCATGGGGCACAAAAACTGTTTGCGTGGTTTGGTGGCTATGGCTTGGAAGGCACAGGGCAATGGATGGAGTCGATTGGCTTAGCACCGGGCTATTTAATGGCATTAATGGCGGGTGGCGCTGAATTTTTTGGTGGGTTACTACTCATCGTTGGTTTGCTGGTGCGTCCTGCGAGTTTTGCACTGGCTATCACTATGGTGGTTGCTATTTTTACCGTACATATAGATAACGGCTTATTTATGAGCAACAACGGTTACGAGTTTGGTTTATCGTTGTTGGCAATTACCTTGGCCTTATTTATTCAAGGAGCTGGAAAGCTATCCCTTGATGGAAAAATTCATAACAAATTAAACCAATAAGCTGATCATATAACTGATTGAACTTTAAGCTGCCAATCTGCGTAAGGTTGGCACATTCTACATACTTAGGAGACGGACATGGGATTACTTGTTAACGGTGAATGGGTCGATAAATGGTACGACACCGAAAAAAGCGACGGTAAATTTGTACGCCAAGACAGCCGTTTTAGGGATACTATTTCATCAGCGCCACAAAGCAAATTTACCCCTGAGGCGGGGCGTTATCATTTATATGTATCGCTAGCGTGCCCTTGGGCGCACAGAACGATTATTTTTCGTAAATTAAAGCAGCTCGAAGACATTATTTCTATGAGTATTGTTGAAGCTCCCATGATGGAAAACGGCTGGGAATTTGGCGAGCAGGGCGATCCACTTTATAACTTAGATTACGCCTATCAATTGTATTTAAAAGCCGATCCTAGTTATGAAGGGCGGGTTACTGTGCCGATTTTATGGGATAAAAAAACGCAAACTATTGTAAATAATGAATCAATAGAGATTATTCGTATGCTTAATAGTGCGTTTAATGAGCTCACTGGCAATACTGATGATTATTATCCAGAGCCACTTCGTGAAGAAATTGAAGCCGTGAATAACCGTGTCTATAACACCATTAATAATGGCGTATATAAAGCCGGTTTTGCTACTACACAAGAAGCTTACAACGAGGCTTACACCGCACTATTTGATAGTTTAGACTGGCTAGAAGCGCGTTTAGCTAAGCAGCGCTATCTCGTTGGTGATGTTATTACAGAAGCTGATTGGCGTTTATTTACAACCCTCATTCGCTTTGATGTGGTGTATCACGGGCATTTTAAGTGTAACCGTCAAAAATTAAGCGAGTTTCACCATATTAGCAATTACGTTAACGAGCTGTACCAAGTACCGGGTGTTAAAGAAACAGTCGATTTAGAGTACACAAAGGTGCATTACTATGTAAGCCACTTAACGATTAATCCAACACAAATAGTACCGCTGGGTGCAAAGCATCATTTTGATGCTCCACACGACCGTGAACGTCCATATTAATTAATGTTTATTCTTTTTGAGGAAAGACCATGATCAATCATTATCCAAAGAATAGTTTAGGCAGTGCCGATCACGGTTGGCTTAAATCTAAACATCATTTTAGTTTTGCACATTACTATAATCCGACACGTATGGGCTTTGGTACACTACGCGTTGTTAATGATGATTGGGTTGCACCTGAAATGGGATTTGGAGCGCATCCACACAAAAATATGGAAATTATTAGTTTCATACGCAGTGGTGCCATTACTCATCAAGATAGTATGGGTAATAAAGGCATAACCGAGCAAGGTGAAGTGCAGGTAATGAGTGCAGGCACAGGTATTGTGCATTCTGAGTATAATCGTACCAATGAGCCACTTACTTTTTATCAAATTTGGATTCAAAGTAATAAACAAGATGTGCCGCCGCGTTGGGAAAGTAAAAAATTTCTGACCGACGTAGCTAACGAGCTTACGCTTTTAGTGTCGGGTTATGCAGAAGATGCGGGTAACACCTTATTTATCAATCAACAAGCACGCATTTATGGTGGAAAGCTTGCAAAAGGTACCACCATCACTCAGCGTATTGATCATCAAGCTTATGTACTTGCATCTGATGGTGCATTTACTGTAGATGACAAAAACAGTGTAATTACCATGAACAAAGGGGATGGTGCTGAGGTCACTCATGCTGATTTTATCACGCTAACTGCAGCAACAGAGTGTGAAATAATTATTATTGATACACTAGCCTAGGCTATTCGGCTTAGTTGGGTTTATCTTAATGGCGCAGTAAACACTGCGCCATTGTTTTAAAAACATACAGCACTATACCTTAAAGCTATCTACTTGCGATTTCATTTGCTTGTAAAGCGCTGATACATTTTTTGACTGCAATGTTGTTTGCTCAGAGATTTGTTTCATTTGTGCTGACTGTTCTTTTAACGATACCAAATTTCTATTAATCTCGTTTGCTACATGGGATTGTTCTTGTGTTGCTTGTGCGGTTTCGGCCGACATTTGCTGCACTTTTTCAAAGGCGTGAGTTAGGTTGCTAAAAATACTAATAACGGCATCAAAATTACTGAGTGTGGCATTAGCATTTGTTTGACTGTTTTTAATAGAATCTGATGACGCTTTTACATTGTTATTTAAGCGTTGGATCATTGTATCTATTTCATCGGTGCTTTGTTGTGTGCGAGTAGCCAACGTTCTAACCTCATCAGCGACAACGGCAAACCCTCGGCCTTGCTCGCCAGCTCTGGCAGCCTCAATCGCGGCATTTAACGCTAATAAGTTAGTTTGTTCGGCAATATTTCTAATGACCTCAAGTACAGACGTAATATCGGTTGAGCTGCTTTCTAATTCAATAGAATTAGATAAAGCCGATTGAATATCATTGATTAAATCTTCAATTGCTTTACTCGATACATCAATGGCTTGAACTCCTTGCTGTACCTGCTCGCTAGAAATATCAGCTTCGTGGGCGGTATTTTTAGCCAGCTCAGCCATTTGCTGGTTTGCCATATCCATTTCATGACCAGCGCTTACAATAGAGTCAGACGCATTAGCAAGTTGCTGGGTCACGTCCATCGCGGTATCAGAGACATTATTAAGATCGCCGGTCACAGTACCTAGTTGAATGGATTGCTGCTGAATGTTTTTTATTATTTGCTGCAGGTGCGCTAAAAAGTTATCAAACTCATTACTCAGCTCACCGAGCTCGTCATGTGATGTAGTATTAATTCTTTGCGTTAAATCACCATCACCAGCGGCAATTTCTTGGATTCGTAGAGTAATATTATTTATATTGTCGGTGAGTTTTTTAGGGATGTAATAACCCACAGCTAAAGCAACAATAAAGGCAATAATAATGATAACAAACACAATTTTTTCAAAAAGTTGAATGCTAGCTTGCACTTCATGTTTTACTTTTCGGGCATAGGTTCGCGCTTCTTCGCCCGCTATATCAAGTATTTCTCTCAATTCATTAAAGCTTTTATCTGCTTGCGCTAAATTATCATCAATTAAGGCTATTTGATTAGCCGAACTTGAGTAAACTAACGCTTTTCCTTTCTCGTACCACTGTTGATAAAGTTGATCAAAATTAGCGTATTTTTGTGTCAGTTGTGGCTCATCAATTAAGTAGCTGCGGTAACTATTAAAACGACGAATAACCTGAGCTGCATTTTCTTCAAATAGTTTTTGGTTTTGTGCCAATTCGCCATGTTGGTTTACAATTTTTTGTTTTGCTAGTCGAGCTTGGTATATATCTCTATCTGCATTGAGCACCTCGGCCATTGCTTCTACATAGCGACTTAATAACTCTGAGCCGACTTTATCTTGCTGCTGTTTATTGGTATGGATGCGAAGCTCTTCACCTGCTTGATCCATCATTTCTCGTATTTGTAAAAATTCAGATTCAGTTTGATTCAAATCACTTTGCATTTTACCTTGTGAGTGACTGGAATCCATTAACGTTTTACTGTGGTCTAGCCATTGATTGTATAAAGGCTCAAAACGAGAAAAAGAGTCATGTTTTGACAATAGTGCTTGTTCATCTTTTAAGTACGTTAAGTATTTGTTGAAGCGGTCTTTGACTTGTTCAGCGTTTTCTAAAAACTCTGCTTTATTGGTCTCATTATCGCCTGTGGCACTGAGTAGATTTTCCAGTGCAATACGTGCTTGGTATATGTCTCTGTCAGCATTTAAAATAACGGTAACGGCTTCAAAAAAGGTTTCGGTTTGCCTTTTCATCGCGTTGTCTTGTATGTAAGTAATTGATGCAATTGAAACAAGTAAACCTGCAAGGATCAGTGCTAAAAAAGCAATAGGTAAAATAACTTTGGTTCTAATTGAGTTAATTCGCATGTTTCAATCCTTGTTAAATCACTGTATGTAGAGTAAATATTAGTCACAATAGGGAGTTATGCCAAGGAAATGGATAAATTGATTGGTTGTTTTTTGTTCTACTTTAACGCGTTGAAAATTTTACCGCCAGATTTATTATCCTTACAGCGCGTATTACCTTAAAATAGCGTTAATTGGTTCATTTTTATAAAGGAATTCTGCTGTTAATGAATTCTATTTTCCCCAGCGTATTTGGCCGCCTGTTTACCCCACACCTCGCTGTTGATATTAATCAACAAGGTTTAGTCATTAACAACAAAAAGCACACAGATACACTGAATTGGTGCGATTTAACCTCGCCTATTTGTTATGAATATGGGGTTTTTGGACAAACACTACGTTTTTCAACAAAGTCTAGGCAGTATCGAGTGTGGATGAGGGCTTATGGCAGTCACCGAATACTTAAAGCTAAGACGGATCAGCTATGGGTCAATAATAATATTGAACCATTAAATGAGCTGCTAGAAAATATTAACCAATTTGCACATCATCAATTTTTGCGTCAATCCTATGTGGCAGATATAAAACAGCGCGTTAAACAACAATACAACCGCTGGTTTCCTTGGATAAAAAAGAGTGAGGCATTGGCAGTCGTTAGCACGCAAATAAAACTGCTCGAACAATATAGTCAGTGGAGCGATCCATTAACTCGCTTTTTACAGCATAAATACACACAGACACAATTGCAGCGTTATGCTGGTTTTTTCGATAACGTTGAAGCAAACCCACTTACTGAAAAGCAAAGACGGGCATGCATTATCGATGACGATAATAACCTCGTATTAGCCGGAGCCGGCACAGGTAAAACCAGTGTAATGGTGGCGCGAGCGGGCTATTTAGTTAACAGTGATCAAGCTAATTACGATGATATTTTATTACTCGCTTATGGTAAGCAAGCTGCCAGTGAAATGGACGAACGTATTAAAACTAAGCTGAATACACAGGCTATAAAAACCGCCACTTTTCACAGCTTAGGTTTAACAATTATTAGTGAGGTTGAGAGAAAAACGCCTAAAATATCTAAACTTGCTGAAAACGAAAAAGCTAAAATAAAATGGGTTGAAGGGTGTTTTGAATCGCTTGCTAATGCTAAGCCACAGTATGCTAAAGCATTGGTAAACTATATAAATAACAATCTTAATGACGTTAAAAGTGGGTTTGAATTAAGCACTGCAAAGCCTAATCATATAGCGCTTCTACAAGAGATAAAAGCTGGCGGTTATTTAACCAAATTAGCGACTTTATTTAGTCAATTAATTAGCGTGTATAAAACAGCAAATATAACGCTTGAGAACGATTCAAAGCAGATACAGCAGGCTTGGAAATTATTAAAGCCATTATTAGCCAACTATAACCATTATTTACATACTCAAGGTGAAATAGACTTTGACGATATGATCCTCAAAGCCCTCGATTATGTTAATACAAGAAAGTTTATATCACCTTGGCGTTATATCATGGTTGATGAATTTCAAGATATATCGCCTACGCGTGCGGCGTTGGTTAAAGCGCTGCGCGATAGTAAGCCTAGAAGCTCATTGTTTGTAGTAGGCGATGACTGGCAAGCTATTTACCGTTTTAGTGGTGCTGATATGCGCCTTACCACAGAATTTGCCGCACATTTTGGTTTTACCACACAAACCATACTGGATGTTACGTTTCGTTTTAATAATAAAATTAGTGAGGTTGCTTCATGTTTTATCATGAAAAACCCTGCCCAGTTAGCTAAGCAAATTAACTCGTTATCACAAGTGACAAAGCCCGCTATTAGCATATTAAAAACAGCGAATGTTGTCTCAAGCAAAAATACAAAAATAGCTGAGCTAAATAATGGGGCACTTGCCCATGTACTCGACACTATCAACAAAAATAAGCCCGCTGTTGTGTATTTACTGGCACGCTATCGCTTTCAGTTACCTACTAAAGCCGATATTAACGCCTTGCAGCACACCTTTTCTTCATTACAAATTGAGTGTGATACCTTTCATGGTTCAAAGGGTAAAGAAGCCGATTATGTAGTTATATTAGGTATGCATGGCGGGCAATTTGGATTTCCGAGCACTAAGCCATCGCCTGCAATGTTAGAAGCTCTGTTACCCGCTAAAGATTTGTATGCCTTTAGCGAAGAGCGACGCTTATTTTATGTGGCGCTCACTCGTGCTAAACACAAGGTGTTTATCATAAGTGATGACAACAACCGCAGCTGTTTTGTTGACGAGCTCATAAACGAGTATCAAATTGAGCTAAAAGAGTTAAAAAACATAGCTAGTAAAGTGGTAGCGCAGGTATAAACCGCTTAGTGGCAAACGAATAAGCTTAAGCGGTCTATTGCGTTAGTTAACCTGCAACAGGGGTGTTACCTGTGGGTATTTTTTTCATACTTTTTATGAGCATATAAATACAGGTGGTAATTAAACAACCACCTAAATAAAAAAGCACACCATGGCTTGCATCAGAAAAATGCGTTGCCAACAACGGGCCTAATACAGAGCCGACACTGTAGCTGAGCAGCATTATTTCAGTGGCTGACACTATTTTTGCCATAGGTAAGGAGTCGCACGCTAAAGTAATTGCAATCGGATAAAGTGCAAAACTACACGCACCTAATACAAAGTAACTTACAACTAATCCGCCAAAGCTATGCGCGTTTAATATTCCCATTACGCTGGCAGCACCAACAAGACAAAAAATAGCCATAAGTAAGCTTTTTATAATACGGGTTGATAAATAACTCACTAAAGGTTGCACCAGCATGCCACCTAAAATAATCACCGCCATAAGTAAGCCGGTATATTGGGCTTTATCAGTTTGCGCGGCTATATAAACTGGTAATAACCCGTAAATAGGGCCTAGTAATAATCCTGATACTAAACAGCCT
The DNA here is from genome assembly GCF_040937955.1 of Pseudoalteromonas sp. SD03. NCBI lineage: Bacteria > Pseudomonadati > Pseudomonadota > Gammaproteobacteria > Alteromonadales > Pseudoalteromonadaceae > Pseudoalteromonas > Pseudoalteromonas sp. SD03. Next base: position 2,037,230 of record NZ_CP162514.1, on the reverse strand, counting down.
AAAATAGCAGGGCGGCTGAGAGTTTTTAACTCTTTAAGTGGCAGCTTTTGTAATTGCTGAGCATTAGGTTGGCCTGTGGTAATTAATAATGGTGCTAAAATAGCCAACGCCAAAAGGGCCACGACAAATAAATACGGTACGGCACCTTCAGTGCCAAGCGGTGTGATTGCTAATTGCCCCACAGCGCTGCCACCATATAAAGAGGTCATATATAAACCTAAGCGTTTAGCTCGCGCCTTAGGTGTATTCGCCATTAACAACCACGACTCAACCACTACAAATACTCCCGCAACAGCAATACCAGCAACAAAGCGAGCAATTAACCACATTGTGGCTGTAGGGGAAATGATCTGTGCAATAACACTGATGATCAGCAACATTAAAAATGCGATAAATGCCATACGGTGGCCAATTTTTACTACCACGCGCTCAATACACAGCGCGCCAATAAGTAAACCAAAATAAAAGACGCTGGCAAGCCAAGGCGCAAGATCAATACTTAACTTAAAAGCACTCAGTGATAACGGGATCAGGCTCATTAAAAAGCCCGAAGCAATAGCAAAAAAAGATAAACCAATAACAGGGGCTAAAGGATTATTTGATTTACTATTAGCGGCAAGTTCCACCATTAGATTATTCCGATAAAAAGGGTTTAAATAATTGCTGATTTAGGTGTGATAGTGGCGCGATTATTTGAAGCAGATTAATTTGGCTGCGAATTTATGCTGCTTTTTATACCAAGTAAAGTGTTTTTTAATTGCTCAATCAAAATAATTTTTAAAATGTTTTTTTACGTAAACTAATCGCTTAATTGCAATCTGATTGTAGAAATAAGTTAGCGTTTTTGTTTTATATTTGTTGAGTTTTTAAAGAGGGTAATAACTTAGTAATGGCGGGGCATAGTTAAAAAATAAAAGCCCATGTTGGGCTTTATTGGTGTTTATTTTAATGCATGGCTAGCGCAAGCTTATGGTACAAACCAATACCAACAATCACATTAAACGGAAACGTTACCCCTAAAGAGCTCAGCATAGCTAGGCCAATATCAGCCTTGGGAACGGCTGCTTTAATTGCCGCAGGGGCTGCAATATAAGACGCACTAGCCACTAAACTACCGAGTATCACCACCGAGCCTAATTCTAATTTTAATAGTGTGCCTACAGCCACGCCAATAGTACCTAAAAATAGCGGAGTGATAATAGCAAATGCAGCGAGTCTCCAATGCTGCCAAGGAAATGGGCGCAGAGTTTGCGCAGCCACTAAACCCATTTCAAGTAAAAACAATGCCAGTACTACTTTAAAACTACTGGTTAAAAGACTGGTTACTTGGCTGCCTTGCTGTGTGCCATACATCATTCCGATGATCACACCGCCAACTAACAAAATCACGCTTTTGTTAGTGAGTGTTTCGTGCCAAAGCGCTTTGAGTGACAGTGTATTACTTTGGCTATGTTGTTTATCGAGTTTACGATACAGCATTAAACCGACAATAATGGCAGGTAATTCGAGCATCACTAAATACAGTGTAACCTCAGCACCTACCTCTAATTTAGCCGACTCTGCATAAGCCAATGCAACTGCAAAGGTACCTGCGCTTACCGAGCCATAATGCGCGGCAATACTGGCGCTATTAGCCACACTGAGTCTAACAACATATTTTAAAATAGGGTAAAGAGTGAGGGGAATAAGGCCACCGAGTAACATAACCGAGGCCATTTCAGGAAGAAGCTGCCAGCTTAAATTTCCATGCAGCACCATGCCACCTTTTAACCCTATGGTGAGCATTAACAATAGACTTAGCGTGTCATAAGTGGCTTTAGGTATCGCTAAATCAGAACGTAAAATCCCCGCCACTAATCCTAAAATAAAAAACATTACGACGATATCAGGCACACTGTTCTCCTTTTTGTTATTAGTTACTCAATTTGTTAAGCGGCGCTATTGTAAGCCTATCTTTGTATAGTAAATAATAAAATGAATGATAGTATCTTATAGATAAACATCTATGAGGTGAATAATGAACACAAGGCAGCTATCATTTAGGCTACTCGAAGTCTTTATGAGTGTAGTTAAAACCGGCTCCATTAGCGAAACAGCTCGGCAATTGCATTTAACCCAGCCTACCGTTTCTTTGCAAATTAAGCGCTTACAAGAAACCGTTAATGAGCCTTTAATTGTTATGCAACAGCAAAAATTACAGGTTACCGAGGCTGGCTTACAATTATTTAGAACGTGTGAGCAAATGTTTGGGCACTTTGATGATTACCAAGACTATATAGCCGAGCTTAAAGGCGGGGAGCGCGGGCGCTGTAAAATTGCCATGGTAAACACTGCACAATATATTTTGCCTAAGTTACTTGGGCCTTACAGTAATGCCCATCCCCATGTAGAGCTGCCATTGGAAATTGGCAACCGCTCTGCAGTGTTAGCGCGTTTTGAGCGTGGAGAAGACGACATTTATGTGTTTAGCCACCCACCATCACTTGAACATGCCCAGGCTGCGCGTTTTTTACATAACCCCTTAGTTTTTATTGTGCCGCTTGATCATCCGCTTGCCGATGTAAAAGCATTAACATTAGCTGATTTAATGCCATATCGATTTTTATTAAGAGAGCCAGGCTCTGCTACGCGTATGCTTTTTGAAAGCGAATTACAAAGCCGTGGTTTAGTCCTTAGCGATAGCGTGCAAATGGCCAGTAACGAAGCCATACGAGTTGCAGTTTCCTCGGGAATGGGGATTGCGGTGCTTTCCCATCATGTATTACCAAAAGGCGATAACAGTTTTAAAGTGCTCAATGTAACCGACACCTGCTTAGCCAGCCATTGGTATTTTGTAGTGCGAACAGACAGGCATATTTCTCATGCTGCGCGCAGCTTTTTAAAATTTGCCCAGCTGAATTTAGAGCAATATCTCGATAAGCAATGGGTGCGTAATGAGCTAAATGGGCTTAATTTACATTAAAGAGTTAAAGCGAAGCGAATAACAAATATAAGTTGGTATTAAAGTTGCTGTAGTCATTCACATACAAGTATCTAAGTGAAAATAGTTAAAGATAGATATTTTAACGCAAAAATGGATTTGAGCTGATGACATCAATAACCTTTAAAAATCAATACAATACTTATATTAGTACAATAAATAAACCGGCAAAAGCTGACGAAGTAGCGGCAACTTCTGGCCCTGCGGCAACAGCTAAAACCAGCGATAGCGAACAAACGCAAATCGCAAGCGCCAAGCCACAAGAAAAAAGCTTTTTAGAAAATGCGCAAGAGGCGCTTATTTATCAACGATTAGGGGTTGATAAAGAAAAAATTGCTGAGTTAAAAGCAGCAATCGAAGCATTGGCAGAAAAACTTCAAGAGCAAGGTGCTGATATAGACACCATTAAAGAGCAGCTTGCAGAGTTACAAAAAATGCTGGAGCAAGAATACGAAAAAGGCACTGATCGAATGGCCATGCAACCTACGCATGAAAAAGGCAAGCTTGTAACCGCGTTAGCTTAGATAACGACACGTTGCAAGCTCATTTACTTCTGATTTTAAATAGATTTTAAGAATTATGCACAAAGAGGGCAATGAGACGCTGCGCTTTTAGAGCAGTGATCTAAAGCATATTTTTTATGGCTTCTCATTCAATTCTCTCAGCTCATACTGTTTTTTATGATCAATTTACAAAGAGGGCGAAGAGACGCTGCGACTTTAGAGTAAGCGGCTGAAATAAATTTATTTTTTCCTGCTTATTTTATCCTCATTCATTTCTATCAGTTTAAATTATTTTTAAGTGATTAATACACAAAGAGAGCGAAGAGACGCTGCGCTTTTAGAGCAGTGATCTAAACCATAACTTTCATCTGCAACCAAAAAACCAAGCTTGGGCTTATAAAAAGTAACAACATACCTACACTAAGCAAATTGCCTTTAAAGAGATTAAAATCATCAAGAATTCTCTGCCACTTATATTTAAATAAATACCGGCCAACAAAAATATCTAAGCTAAGCATTATCATTAGCCACACTAAGCCTAACTTTAAACAGTCTAGGTAACTTGTAGGGGCAACCCATGGTAGGGCTAACCAAGTTATAGCAAAAATAATGGCGATGCCTGAGAGTAAACTAAGTGTTTTAGCGCGTCGTTGCCCATATAATCGATGCAGAACTCGCACTCTAATGTTGCCATTAATTATCTCGCCCAAAGCAAGTAATAAGCCTATGGCTAGGGCTTTTAATAACATGATGATTTCCTTATATTACAAAGGCCAACAGTTAAACATTTATTTTAAATAGTTTACATCAATTCCCAATTAGAGAGCCATTAGTTAGCCTTTTAATTTATAACCATCGGTATTTGTTGTTATTGTGCGCACTTTTTTATAAGGTGAACTTTGCTTATAAAAATAACAACGGGATCAACCGATGAAAACTCTACAACAACAACTTGGCCAGTATGGCTTGTATCATCGTTCAAAGCGTAACGTATTAACTCACTTTTTTGGTATTCCACTGATTGTATTTGCGGCATTGTGCTTACTAGCGCGTGTTGAAATTCCTCTAGGGAGTTTTAATGTCGATGGGGCGCAGCTTTTTGTCCTTGCCAGTGTGGTTTACTATTTTATGCTGAGCTTTTCGCTAGGTTTAATCATGGGCATCATTTTTACTTTATTGTTAGTGGCAGCGCAGCCTATCGCCGCAATGCCCTTTACATCTTGGCTGACGATTGGTGTGGGTGTGTTTGTATTTGGCTGGGTGTTACAGTTTATTGGTCATTATTTTGAAGGCAAAAAGCCCGCTTTTGTTGATGATTTAGTGGGTTTAATTATTGGCCCTTTGTATGTCACCGCAGAGCTGTTATTTTTAATGGGCTTTTATAAAAATTTAGAACAGCAAGTTAATGAAATAGCGGGCCCAACTAAAGCATAATCAGTCAAAGACTATAAGGTAAACCATGGATTATAATAATAAAACAGTGTGGATCACCGGTGCATCATCTGGCATTGGTGAAGAGCTCGCCAAACAATTTGCAGAGTTAGGTGCTCAGGTTATTTTATCAGCGCGTAACGTTGATAAACTCAACGAGATAAAAGAACAGTTAAAAGGGCAAGGGCATCGGGTAATACCGCTTGATTTATCAAAGCCCGAAACCGTACTGCAGGATGTATCAGCGCAAATAGATAGCTTAGGCCCGATTGATATTTTAATTAATAACGGCGGAATTTCGCAGCGTAGTTTATTTTTAGAAAACGACTTTAAAGTGTACCGCCAACTCATGGAAGTAAATTACTTTGGTTTAATTGCACTCACTAAAGCAGTGCTACCCTCAATGGTGGCGCGAAAAAGTGGTTCTGTAGTGGCTATTAGTAGCGTGGCAGGCAAAGTGGGCTCTAAATTTAGAACGGGTTATTCAGGTACTAAATACGCGGTGGTGGGCTTTATGGATTGCTTACGTGCAGAAGTGGCGCAGCACAATATACATTGCTTAACTATTTGCCCCGGCTCCATTAAAACGGCTATTGCCCATAACTCATTAAACGAGCAGGGAGAGGCACAAAACAAACCTGAGCCTTCAATAGAAAATGGTATGAATGTAAATGTAGCCGCATCGAAAATGCTCACCGCAATCTATAATAAAAAAGACGAAGTTGTAATAGGCCAAGGGTTAAGCGGTTGGGCACCGTTTATAAAACGGTTTTTCCCTAGTTTATTTAATCGATTAACCGCTAAGGTAGAATATAAATAACTAAGTACAGTACTTAAACACCAGCATTGAGCCCCTGAGCGCAATGCTGATTCGTGTAAAGCTAATAGCTATTTTTGTACTTTCCAAGGTGGGTTTAATCGATTTTCTCCAGCTTTGTAGAGTTTAATTTTATTGCCTGAAGGGTCTCTTAAAATCGATTCTTTCCATAGATACCTTTGCTCTGTGGGTTGCTGTTCGAATACGATCCCCTTTTTGATCAATTGTTGGCACAATTGCTCAATGTCATCGTTTTCAAAATAAATTACAGAATGATTTTCAAAAAATTCACTCTCTAGAGACAATGAAAATGTAGAGTCACCCTCAGGGCAACTAAAACGTGCATAATGCGGTGTGTCAACAATTTGGATAAAGCCAAGTGAGCGATAAAAACTCACCGCTTCATTCATATCTTTGACTGGCAAAGTTACTTGATTCAGTTTCATGTAAACTCCCACTACAAAAAAATAGATAAATTTATGGCGATTTACTTTCGCCCTGGCTCATGTCCCTCATAACGAGGAAGTTGAGCATCTAAATCTTCCCAATTAGCTTTTGAGGTGATGAAATTATGCGATATTGGTCGCTCTGTAATATCGCAGGTCAACGCGCCTAATCGAAGGCGATATCTTTGAGGAGATTGTGCATTAGCACTATAAATTGGTGCACCACAGGTTTTACAAAAGTACTTACGTTTACCTTCACTACTTTGGTAAAAAGTAAGCGACCCATTTTTATCAGTTAACGTTAGCTCGCTGGCATTAATAAATCCATTAGTAGCAAAAGCACTGCCACTGGCCTTACGACACAGCGAACAATGACAATGAATAATATCAGTAACTTTACCATTAATTGAAAAATTGATTGAGCCACATAAACAACTACCTGTGTACATCTGTATTCCTTGGTTTATATAATTTGTTCGTTATATTGTATTCTTGCCAGTAAATTGTTGACGCTTTATGGCTTGATTACACACCCCACTAAAAATGCTTTTCTCGTATCCACATAACCATTAGCGCTTAAATGGTTTGCTATTTCAAACAATCCATAAAGTCCTTGTCGTATTAGGTAAATAATTTCACTAATTAACTTTAATGTAAACAAATGATTATGCGAGAAATAAAATGGCTTTTGAGTGTCGTAACAATAGGGCTGTAATAACGTGATGGGGGAAATGCAAAGTGAACTTATAAGAAGTGTATCTAATTTTACTTAGTTGGATAAATGTTTATCGAAGTTATTTAGTCGGGGAAATACAAACCCCGCACTGTTAATGCGGGGGATAGGTTTAAACTCATTTGGTTAAATGTTTACTGGGCTTTTTTGGCTTCGAGCGCTTCTATTTCATTCCAAATTTTTTCAGCCTCGTCGGTTAACATCGCATAGCTTTTTATATCGCCTTTTCTTTGCGCTTGCATGCCTTGTTCTAATTTTGCGTCGTATTCTTTACGTAATTTTTTGATTGGATCTGGCTTTAAAAATGAAAACATCAACACCCTCGTTGTTTATTAGCTAATTACAGTAACAATACGCAGTGAAGGCGCAAAAAGTTTTCTGTTACTGTAATTAGCTTATTAAAAGATTATTGTGGGTCAAGGCGCATAATGCCTTGGCCGTCCAATCCTAAGTAAATAGTGCCATCATCACTTTGTGCTAGACTGCGAATACGACCAATGCCTTCCAGTAATTTACTTTGTTTAACGACCTTGCCATCTGCTATTTCAAGTACGCTAATAAACGCGTATTTCATTGAAGCGAGTAAAAATTTTCCTTTAAGCTCAGGATATTTGTCACCTTTTACGAGCAGCATGTCTGAAGGAGCAATAGAGGGTGTCCATTGTAATGTGGGCGCTTGCATGCCTGATTTTTCGGTTAAATCGGTAAACGAGGTGCCACTGTAGTTAATACCATAGCTTACCACTGGCCAGCCGTAGTTAGTTTTAGGCTTAATCATATTAAGCTCATCGCCGCCACGGGGGCCGTGTTCGTGTGCCCAAAATACATTATTTTCACCATCGAACCACATGCCTTGTGGGTTACGATGCCCGTAAGACCAAATCGCTGATTTTGCGTCTTTTTGGTTTACAAATGGGTTGTCGGTTGGAATTTTACCATCGTCGTGTAAACGATAAATTTTACCGCCATCGCGGCTTAAATCTTGTGGGTTAATATCTCGCGAGCCGCGATCGCCAATGGAAAAATACACATAATTTTGGTTATCAAACACAATGCGGCTGCCGTAGTGCTGGCCTTTTTTAGAGTTATGCTCGCCTTTGTATAATTGTTGTGGCTCGCGCAATTGGCTGTGATCGTTACTTAGCTTTGCACGCATAAGTGCGGTGTTACTGCCAGCGCCGTCACCTTCACTGCTTGAGTAAGTGATATACAGCCATTGATTATTAGCAAAATCAGGATGCAGTTCTAAATCAAGTAGGCCGCCTTGGCCGTTGGCATCAATTTTAGGTAGCCCAGAAATTTTAGTTAAGCTGGTGGTATTTTTACGCAGTAAATACAAGGTGCCACTGCGCTCGGTTATTAATAAATCACCGTTTGGCAGAGCCTCAATAGCCCACGGAATGGAAATCCCTTGGGCAACAGTGACCGGTTTTACATTAAGCGCTAATTTATCCAGTTCTTTAAAATCAACTGCATGAGCACTAAGGCTGGTAAGCGCCGAAAATGCCAATGCACAACTGGCTGTGGCGAGTGTAGAAAATTTTTTACGCGTTGTTACTTTGTTCATAATGGCTTCCAAAATTAACTAAATTTTAACCACCTTAGCACGCTATTAATCACAGTGTTAAGTATTTGGGATGAATGAAATTGCACGCTATTTAACCGGTTTAATGTTGGTTTTTAGGCTTTATGAGCTTGTTTATGCCCCTTAGGTGTTTAACTAACTTTGCGGATATAGGGATTAAAGACCGCTTTAAAAAAATTGAATAATTACTCTATTGGGGTTGAAATTTAAAAATTCGAGCGTACACTTGTGCGCTTAAAGTTGAGCTTACACGTGTAGGCTCAAATATTTAAAGCCCAGTCATGTGTTTGCGTGAATTCGCTTAACACAAAGTGATGGGTAGTCGATTTAAGTAGAGAATTAATCACCATGTTAACTTCGGTATTAGACCAATTTTCAAAATGGTTTTTACACCATCAAAGCTTTGCCGCTTACATAGAGCCCTTAATACAGGTCGTTAAACCTGCATGGCGAGCTGGCTTTTTTCGTGCGCAAATTGTTGATGTACACGCGTTGAGTGGTCAGTTTTTAAGTGTAACGCTTAAACCCAATAAACAGTGGCGCGCCCACATTGCGGGCCAGCATATTAGTTTAACGCTTGAGCTCAACGGGCGTTTGCTTACCCGTGTATTTACGCTTGCTTGCAGCCCCGCGCAATACAAAGCAACCGGATTGCTGCGAGTTTTAATTAAAACCAATGAGCAAGGACGTTTTACAGCTCAGTTGCAAAGCACATTAAAGGCGCCGTCGTGGTGTAATATTTCTGCGCCAAGTGGCGACTTTGTATTTAAAAGCTGGCATAAAGCCAGCACCTTTGTTGCTGGTGGCTCAGGTATTACACCTATGCTGGCAATGCTTAGCCAGCAATTAGCAAATACTCAGCACACCATCAAATTACTGTATTTTGCAAAAGCTAATGAGCACCAATGCATTGAAGAACTTGCCGCATTAGCAGAGCGTTATGCGCATTTTTCTTACTTGTTACTCACTCGCGATATGAGCCCGCAATTAACTACGCATATAAACATCGATGACAATCCTGATATTTACTGCTGTGGGCCAGCAGCGTTTATGCAAAAAATTGCACATTTTGCAAACCAGCATCATTTAACCTATTACCAAGAAGCCTTTAGCCTTGCATTGCCAAGCTTAAATGATGACAGTCAATTTACTGTAAAAATTAATAATGATCACCACGACGTAGCAGCGAATGAGGTGTTGTTAACTCAGTTTGAGGCAAAAAAACTACCTGTGCAGCGAGGGTGTGGGATTGGTATTTGTCATCAATGCCAGTGCATTAAAAAAACGGGCGTGGTGCGCAATTTAAAAACCGGTGAGTTATCAGATAACGGCGAGCAGTTAATTCAACTGTGTGTTAGCCAAGCGGTCAGTGATTTGGAGTTACAGCTATGACAACCATAAATTATCAACAATTAGCCGAAGATTTAGATGGCATAAAAATGTCGACGCTTGCCAAAGTAGGGCAAAAGGATGCTAATTATATACGCTCTATTGTCCGCAAGCAGCGACTGTGCGAAATAGGTGGGCGCATTTTATTAATGCTTGGTTTTATTCAGCCCTTACTTTGGGTGGCGGGTGTGTTATTACTGGCTTTGGCTAAAATTCTCGACAACATGGAAATTGGCCACAATGTAATGCATGGTCAATACGATTGGATGAACGACAAACAGCTTAATTCAAAAACATACGAGTGGGATATAGCCTGCGACGGCCAAAGTTGGAACCGAGTACACAATTTTGAGCACCATACTTACACTAATATTATTGGCAAAGACCGCGATTTTGGTTATGGCTTATTAAGATTAAGTAATGACTTTAAATGGCGTTTAAAAAATACTTGGCAGTTTATTACCTATTTAAATTTAAGTGTGCTATTTCAGTGGGGCGTGTCGTACCATGAGCTGGCGGGTGAGCGTGTGTTTATAGGTAAAAAGAAGCCAAACCGCAAAGGGGCTGTAGCGCATAGTACGTTAAAAAAACGCTTTTTTAGTAAAGGGGCGCGCCAATTAATTAAAGACTATGTGCTGTTTCCACTTTTAGCGGGGCCTCTGTTTTTATGGGTGCTAAGCGGTAACTTATTGGCGAACCTAATTCGTAATTTATGGACATCAACCATTATTTTTTGTGGCCATTTTACCGAGCAAACGCATACCTTTTACGAGCAAGATTGTGAAAACGAAAGCCAAGGTCAGTGGTATTATCGCCAAGCGCTTGGGTCGTCAAACATTAAAGGGGCGCGTTGGTTTCATATTTTAACGGGGCATTTAAGTTTTCAAATTGAACACCACTTATTTCCTGATATGCCATCGTCACGCTACCAAGAAATAGCACCACAAGTGCAAGCTGCTTTACAAAAGCAGGGCATTGCATACAACACCGGCGGTTTTTTTCACCAATATACCTCGGTGTTAAAACGTATATTTCGTTATTCATTTAAATAGAGGTTAATAAAATAGCCGCTACTATAATGTATGCATTAAATAATCAGCTAACCTTAAATTGTTAGCTGATTATTGCATTAAAGAGTTGGTAAGTGCTTTTTTGATTAAATAATCATCAGCACATGCAAAAAATTCGTCTAATTAATTTAAAAACAGCCTGTTTTGCTATGGTTAAATAGTAGCGGGTTGTCATACAATGGAGAAAAATAGACCACACAAGAGAGAATAAAAATGGCCGCATTTGGTACTGTGTTTATGCCGCAGATGATTCAAGCTAAGTTTTCTGACAATCAGTGGGGCGAAATCTCAATTGTTCCTTGCGATAAGCTTGAGTTGCATGCAGGTGCACACGTTCTTCATTATTCAAGTACATGTTTTGAAGGTTTAAAAGCCTTTCGCCATGAAGATGGTTCGGTAAATATTTTTAGAATGGATGCAAATATTGCGCGTATGCAGCAAAGTTCTGAATTATTAAGTTTACCAGCGGTTGATGGCGAGATGCTAAAAACAATGATCATCGATATTGTTCGTGAATACGCCGATGAAACGCCGCTTCCTCCTGGTTCTATGTATATTCGCCCAACCCACATTGGTACTGAAGCTGCCATTGGCAAAGCGGCTGCACCTTCAATGAGCTCATTGCTTTATACGTTATTATCGCCAGTGGGTGACTACTTTTCAGGTGGTGCTACCGCGTTACGTGTTTTATTAGAAGAAGACGGCATGCGCTGTGCCCCGCATATGGGTATGATTAAAAGCGGTGGTAACTATGCTAGCGCGCTTGGCCCAATATCAGCAGCGCGCACTAAATATAAAGCCGACCAAATTTTATTTTGCCCAGGTGGCGATGTACAAGAAACCGGTGCGGCCAACTTTATATTAATTGATGGCAACGAAATCATTACTAAAGCACTCGACAGCACCTTTTTACATGGTGTTACTCGTAATAGTATTTTAACCATTGCGAAAGATTTAGGAATGACGGTAAGCGAGCGTAACTTTACCGTAACTGAGCTTTTAGAGCGTGCAGCAAAACCAGGCACTGAAGCAGCACTTTCAGGCACTGCAGCAGTATTAACACCAGTAGGTACGTTTATCCATAACGATAAAGAATACAAAGTGGGTAATGGTGAACCAGGACCAACAACAGCACGTTTACGCCAAGCATTGAACGATATTCAATGGGGTAAAAGTGAAGATACACACGGTTGGTTAACTAAAATCTAATCGGGTTCTAGGGTCTGTTGACCTTTGCGGATTAAAATTTGTTCAAACTAGGGGCGGTTTAATCGCGGCGCGAGGTTTGTAACCTAGTGGGCTAAGTAAAAACCGAGCAACAAAGAGTAAATCGTCCCTAGGCAGAACCCTTCGGGCAGCGCCTGTTTGGCATTGATGCTGCGTTATCGCCTATTTATGGGGAATAACCACACCACATAGGCTCTGCCTTGCCTAAATACCAAACAGACTGCTGCAAATTTAACCTTGAAAGATCAACAGACCCTAATCTATTAAAAAGCCACACTAAATAGTGTGGCTTTTTGTTTTTAGCTGCAGCTTAAAATTTCATTTCAACTTTGCCGTAAACATAGCGGCCATTAAAACCAAATGGCGAAAAGCCCGAGTAAGAGAACAAACGAGAGAAAGTGGTTACATCGCTCACTAAATCACGCGTTGGATCTGGGTATACATCAAACACATTATTCGCGCCTAAGCTCAGAGTAATGTTGTTATTAAGTGCATAGGCAACATCTAAGTCGGTGATCCACTTTGGCTTGAGCACTTCGTTACGCTCTGGAATTTCTGATGGGTCTTGTGTTTCACCATAGCGAGTGCTGCGAAGTGTGGTACGCCATTCGTTTAGTGTCCATGTAGCGCTTAGGTTGTATTTATTACGCGGGGTACTTACTTCAAAACGACGCAGTTCATTACCCGAGAACAAATTATCTTGTTCAACACCTACGCTTTGTAGCTCAGCGGGTGGGGCAATAATATTAGTCACTTCGTTTTTGCCGTAGTTATAGCCTAAATTAAACGCTACATCACCGTAGTTATCGGTCATTAGGTTGTAAGAGGCAACCACATCAAGGCCACGGGTTTTGCTATCAATCGCGTTTAAGAAAAACCGCCCTTGGTTAGCTCCAGTGCCCTCAAGTAAGCTTGCTACACCTGCACCCGACAGGTTATTTGATAACACAATACGGTCATCAATTAATATTTGGTAATAATCCACAGATAAGCTGAAATTAAAGTCGGTTGACCAGGTAAAACCTACCCCGTAGTTGGTGGCTTCTTCTGCATCTAAGCCCGGTGATCCCAATGCAACGGCTACATCACTACTTGGGGCAAACGTCCCTGTTTGTGTTGGAATACCATCAACAAACACGGTGGCCACTGAAGTAAAATATTGCTGTTGCAGAGAGGGCGCTCTAAAGCCGGTTGATACAGACCCGCGTAATGCTAAATCTTCTGTTAGCGTATAACGGGTGGCAATTTTACCATTAAGCGTATCGCCAAAATCAGAGTAGTCTTCGTAACGCGCAGCGACGGCAACGTTCCAGTTATCTGTAATAAAGGCTTCTAAATCAATGTAAAGGCTAACATTATGGCGGCTGTTATCACCCGCAGACTCAGGTGTGAAACCTGGGAATACTTGCGAACCTGCAGAGCCAAATGGGCCATTAACTGGGTCGGTTACTGCGCCACCAGGGCCAAAAGTGCCTTGTCCGTATGAGGCTTCTTCGCCTGCCTGAATTTCGTAGCCTTCACGACGATACTCAGCGCCCACTGCGACGTTGATTCCGCTAGCTAAAAAGTCTGCATCAATCTCGCGGCTAAAATCAAGATTAATAGTCAGCTGATCGTAGGTAAGTGTACCGGCATCAAAACTGGTTTGACTGCTAGGTCCATATGAGGTGTTTAAGCTATCAATAACACCAAAGTTAAAGGCATCTTGGCCGTATACAGCAGAAGCGTCGTAATTCCATTCATTAGCAAAACCTTTTACGCCAAGTGCTAACGAAAAATCGTCAATATCTGAGGTGATCACCGGTAAAAAGCCATCAGGATAAATTTCTGTTACGTTACGGCTATCTTGTGCGCGACGATAAAAACCTCCGCCTTCGCCTTCACGCTTGCTGTAAGAGCCAAACGAGTAAAGCTCGGCATCGTTAGTTAATTGATAACCGGCATTATAAAACAGCGCGAAGTCTTCAACGGTGCCATTGCCAAAGTTATGATCGTAACGATCCCATGTGAACTCACGCGGATCAAGAGAGCCATCAGGTAGGCGGGCGTAATTTTCGCGCTGGTCATAATCAGAGCGATTCGTTGAGCTACGGTCGCGATATTCAGTAGAAATACTTAAAAAGCCGTTATCGCCCAATTCAAACCCCATATTACCTTGCAGGGTTAAGGTTTGGCCGTCGGTCAGCGAACGGTCGCTGCCTTCATTAAAGGCTAAGTTGCCATTGGCATCTTCAGAAACGGATTCTAGTTGAGGCACACCCTGCATTTCGGTGATGTTTGCTCCATATACAGCACCTAGGCTGCCGCCACTGCTATTACTTTTAAGGACAATATTAATCACACCGGCAATGGCGTCTGAGCCATATTGCGCAGCGGCACCATCGCGCAATACTTCTATTCGATCAATGGCATTGGCTGGAATAGCGTTTAAATCAACCGATGATGACCCACGACCGGTTGAACCATTTAAATTAAGCAGTGCATTACTATGGCGACGTTTACCATTTACGAGCACTAAGGTGTGATCAGGTGCTAAGCCACGCAGTTGAGCGGGGCGCACATGGTCGCTGCCATCGGTGATTGATGGCTGAGGGAAATTAAAGCTTGGTAATAAAGTGCTCAGTAGTGCATTGGTTTCAGTTTGCCCTGAACTTTTTAGGGCATCACCGCTAATGATATCAATCGGAACTGGGCTGTCTTCAACTGTGCGGCCGAGTCGGCGAGAGCCAATTACACTAATTTGTTCAATATTTTCTTCTGCTTGTGTTTCTTGCTGTGCGGCATTTACCGACCACGAGCCAAGTAGTGCAGCGGCAACACTGAGTGTAATGGTTTTTTTTGCTGTAAATAGCTGTTTTAGTTGCATGATTAGTTTCCCTCATTCAATGCTCTACAGGTAATTCAATTATTAATGAACTAATTGAAATTTCTGTTGTCAAGGTAGACCATTTTTACAACCAAGGTCAATTGAATTACATTCAATCTACAATTTATTTACAGCGGCAGGTGGACTATTTGAGTAGCCTGTAGCGTAAGTCGCCATTTACCATTTAATTTTACCTGTGAGCATATCTTTAAACATTACCCAATCGCCCCATAAACTATATAACGGGTGCTTAAATGTAGCAGGGCGGTTTTTTTCAAAAAAGAAATGCCCAACCCACGCAAAGCCATAACCAATCACTGGTAATAACCATAACAACATAAGTTGTGAGCTAAAAAACGCATAGCCTGCCAGTAACAGTACTAAACTATTGCCTATAAAATGCAATCTACGGCAGGTTTGATTACGATGCTCTTTTAAGTAATAAGGGTAAAAGCGTTTAAAGCTTTTAAAGGATTGGGTTTCTGTCATTACTTAGCCTATTGGTGTTTAAACGTTGTTCATTAATGTATTTAAGCGTAACTAAGCGCAGGTTAACAGCGATAAATGACGTTTACCGCATCTTAATAGACAAAAGCAGGAAAAGTTAATAACTTAGATTGATTATCAACAAGGAAATAAAATAACAATGCTAAAAAAAACACTGACCTGTGCGGTTGTAATCGCACTTGCGGGTTGTTCACAACCTGCAGAAAACACCTCTCAAAATGAAGTAAAAACAGCAATGAAAGCAGTTAACTCTCTAGATTACCCTGAAACTAAAAAAGGCACAGTGGTTGATAGCTACTTTGGTGAAACTGTGGCTGATCCGTATCGTTGGTTAGAAGATGATATGAGTGATGAAACGGCTCAATGGGTTAAAACACAAAATAACCTAACCTTTTCATATTTAGAGCAAATACCGTACAGAGATACGTTAAAGCAGCGCCTTGAAAAGTTAATGAACTACGAAAAAATCAGCGCGCCGTTCACCGAAGGTGATTACACCTATTTTTACAAAAATGATGGCCTGCAAAATCAGTACGTTTTATACCGCAGTAAAGACGGCGGCGAGGCTGAGATTTTCTTAGATCCTAATACCTTTAGTGAAGATGGTACCACTTCAATGTCGGGCTTATCATTTTCAGAAGACGGCTCATTGTTAGCATACCAAATATCGGAAGGTGGCAGTGATTGGCGTAAAATCATTGTTATAGACACCGAAACCAAAGAGCAAGTAGAGCAAGCACTGGTTGATGTTAAATTTAGTGGCGTGAGTTGGTTGGCAAATGATGGTTTTTATTATTCAAGCTACGACAAACCAGAAGGCAGTGAGCTTTCTGCAAAAACTGATCAACATAAAGTGTACTATCATAAATTAGGCCAAGCCCAAAGCGAGGATGCGCTAGTATTTGGCGATACCGCTGAGCAAAAACACCGTTATGTAGGCGCTAAAGCGACCAAAGATGGCCGTTATTTGTTTATTAGTGCTAGCGTATCGACCTCAGGCAATAAGTTATTTATTAAAGATTTAACTAAGCCAGATAGCGAGTTTGTTACCGTAGTGGGTAATACCGACTCTGATACCAGTGTGATTGATAACGAAGGCAGCAAGCTATTTTTGGTTACTAACTTAAATGCTCCGAATAAAAAAGTAGTGACGGTTGATGCAAGCAACCCGCAACCTGAAAACTGGCAAGACTTTATTCCAGAAACCGAAAACGTACTCAATGTAACGCTTGGCGGTAATACATTTTTTGCCAACTACATGGTTGATGCTATTTCTAAAGTGAAGCAGTACAACAAGCAGGGCGAATTGATCCGTGATATTAGTTTACCAGGGGTTGGTACGGCGGGTGGTTTTGGCGGTAAAAAAGAGCAAACTACGCTTTATTACTCATTTACTAACTACAAAACACCTGGCACGACTTACAGTTTTGACGTACAAAGTGGTGAGTCTAAAGTATATCGTAAGTCAGGGATTGATTTTAATAGCGACAACTACACCTCTGAGCAAGTATTTTATACCTCTAAAGATGGCACTAAAGTACCGATGATTATTACTTACAAAAGTGATATTAAATTAGACGGTAGCAACCCAACTATTTTATATGGCTATGGTGGCTTTAATATAAGCTTAACACCTCGCTTTAGTTCAACAACAGCGGCTTGGCTTGAGCAAGGCGGCGTATACGCAGTGGCAAACATTCGTGGTGGCGGTGAGTATGGTAAAGAGTGGCATAAAGCAGGTACGCAATTGCAAAAGCAAAACGTATTTGACGACTTTATTGCTGCTGCACAATACTTACAAGATAAAAAATACACCTCTAAAAAGCGCCTAGCACTGCGAGGTGGTTCAAACGGCGGGTTATTAGTCGGTGCCGTAATGACCCAGCGACCTGACTTATTTCAAGTGGCGCTACCTGCGGTAGGTGTACTGGATATGCTTCGTTATCATACTTTTACAGCGGGTGCTGGCTGGGCATACGATTACGGTACTAGCGACCAAAGTAAAGAAATGTTTGATTACTTAAAAGGCTACTCGCCAATTCATAATGTAAAAGCAGGGGTTGAATATCCGGCGACGATGATCACTACAGGCGATCATGATGACCGCGTTGTACCGTCGCATTCATTTAAATTTGCAGCAGAGCTTCAAGCGAACCAAGCGGGCACTAATCCAACGCTTATTCGTATTGAAACCAATGCAGGCCACGGTGCGGGTACGCCAACAAGTAAAATTATTGACCTTTATGCCGACATGTACGGTTTTACGCTTTACAACATGGGCATTAAATCACTTTAATGTGACTTTATAAGCTAACGAAAAGCCGAGTTACTTAAATGACTCGGCTTTTTTTTATGCTCACTACTTTATTGTATGGGAGAGAACAACCGTTGATAAGTTTTATAAGCGTATTCGTCACTCATACCGCTTAAGTAGTCACAAATAATTCGCATGCCTTGATGGTGTTTTTCGGCTTCTAGGTAAAGTGCTTGCGTGGTTTCGGGTAATAACCGCATTGGATCGCTGGCAAATGCAGTAAACAGTTCAATAAGCAGGTTCTGCCCTTTAAATTCTATTTGTTGCATTTGTGGGTCGCGTATCAAGCGTTGAAATACAAAATGTTTAAGTATTTGTAATACGTTTTCGTATTGCTGATCTAATTTAGCGGTGTGCTTTAAAATAGGGCATTCAAAGGCATCGTTTTGTATGTCTAAATGAATATGAATAATAAAGGTATTTACTAATTCACCAATGGCATCTTTGCGTTCATGTTCGTGTTTTGAAAATAATCGCTCTGTAAGTGATTTAAGTAGCGTATTTAACCAATCATAGTTGAGTGCTTGTAAGTGCGGCAATGCATGGGTTAACCAATCGTCTAGGCTTAACACATCGGTGGCTATGGCATCTTCAAGATCGTGAACGGCATAGGCAATGTCATCAGCCAGTTCCATAATGGCACTATCGAGAGATTTATAGCGTGTTTTAGCTCGGTATGAATCTACAATATTTTGGCTGGTTAATAATGCTTTATCGTTTTGACTCAGTGGCTCAATGATCCAATTAAATATAGGTGCATCGTCATTGTAAATGCCTTTAGCAGGTCGCCAGTCGTCGGCTTTTATAAACGCGCGTTGTTTATCCACTTTGGGAATGTTGTACCACAGCTGGTCGATAAAACCAGGGTACTTTATAAACCCTAATAATGTGCGCCTTGTTAAGTTCATGCCATAGCCATTACTGTAAGGCTCTAGTTTGGCTACTATTCGTAGCGTTTGTGCGTTACCTTCAAACCCACCATGATCACGCATCATATAGTTAAGTGCAATTTCTCCGCCGTGCCCAAAGGGCGGATGGCCGATGTCGTGCGCTAAACATAAGGTTTCGAGTAATCCGGTTGATGGAAAATGTTCAAAACGAGGGTGCTGGGCTTTTAAGTGACGTAATATGCCCGTGCCTATTTGCGATACTTCTAAAGAATGGGTAAGACGTGTGCGATAAAAGTCATTTAAACCAATACCCATTATTTGAGTTTTGGCTTGAAGGCGTCTAAATGCTGCAGCATGAATAATTCGAGAGCGGTCTATTTGCCAAGGAGAGCGGTTATCGTTTGGGCGGTGCTTATATTGTTCAATTATTCTATTTTGCCACTGTTTATCCATGTCACAACCTATCTCTATATCTACGACTTTAACGCTTAGTATATTATAAATAACTCACAATAGGCGTATGAATTTTATTCAGTTGTTCGGTATTCGCGTTTATAAAGTGGCTTAGGTATAATGAGTGTTCGTATGTATGTGACTACACCGTACATAATTTAGAGTTTAATTGAGATAATACATGTTAAAAACTATTTTTCAGTTGTTGTTAGCCGCCCTTGTTATTTGGGCACTTACTCATCCATTTATACAAACTGATGAGTTTGTTTCAGATGAACAAACACGTGCTGACGACATTAAAAAAGAAAAGAAGAAAGAAAAACCATTGCACAATGTCAAGTTGCCAAAATTCTCAGAATACACCGATGTAAAAGAGAAAAAGCATGCGTTTTTTAACTTCATTAAGCCCCATGTAGAAGCCGAAAACAAAAAGATTTTACAGCAACGTGCAAACATTGAAATTGCGCGCATGATGCTAGAACACGACGAGCCGTTAAGTAAAAAACAAGCGAGCGATATTAAAAAAATACTTAAATTATACCGCTTACCTGAAACCTTAGACACGCTTACACTAACTCAAGCGCTGCGCCGTGTAGATATTATTCCTAAAGAACTTGCCCTAATGCAAGCTGCTAATGAGTCGGCATGGGGTACCTCACGCTTTGCCCGAATAGGCTTAAACTTTTTTGGCCAATGGTGTTACAAAAAAGGCTGTGGCATGGTGCCAAGAAGACGTAATAATGAAGCCGAGCATGAAGTGGCTGCATTTAAATCGGTTCGCGCTGCTGTAACGTCATATTTTAGAAATATTAATACGCATAATGCCTATAAACAATTACGCAGTATACGTGAAGATTTACGCGCACAGCAAAAGCCAATTAAGGCGACTAAGCTAACCCTTGGGCTGATGTCCTACTCAGAGCGTGGTGAAGCGTATATTGAAGAGCTAAATACGATGATCAATCAAAACCGAGCGTACTTTGATGAATAAACCAGTATTAAAATTAGTTACGACTATAGCGACCTGCTTTTTAGCAATAGCGGCAAATAACACCTATGCTAAAGAGTTTGTTATGTCGTATGACGGTTTTTACGACCGTTTAAAAGTAGTAAACAAAGGCGATTTTCAGTATGCCCGCGTAAACTTTTATATTAGCGATATTGGTACTAACGAAGTATGTAGTATCAAAAGCGGGACTATTTTAACTGAAAAAAATGAGTACCCGCTTAATTACACTGACAAAGCGCAACTGTTATTACCGTATGATAAGCAGCTCGATACTGACAAAGCGGTGATTGTGGTTCAGCCTAAAAATCCGGTTCATGATTGTCAGTTAAAGCTTCAAATAGAGGCCAACGAGCTAGAAGGGCTAACCTTTTCAAAGCAATCATTATTAACCATTAATAATGAGCTTGAAGCGCTTTTAACAGACTTGTCGGGCTTTTTTGTTAGCAAACTAATGTGGTTTTTACTGCCTGAGCAAAAAGGGGTGGTTGTTACTTTTAACGCGCCTAAACAATTTGATGATGAGCGCATAACATGCGAAAAATCAGTTTGTTATTTTGAAGTAATAGACAGCTGGCAAAACGACACCAAAGTATTGGCTGATATAAACGAGGTAATTAAAGTAACGCCTTGGATCAGTAAGTAATAAAATTAATTGGTTTGATTATAAAGCGGGGTCAGGTTTGACCCCGCTTTTTTATCGCTAAATTAAATAATGGCAGAGGGGCTATTCATGAGTGCGCTTTTTTCATCATGAGTAACAACTTTATTTCGGCCCGTTTCTTTAGCAAGGTAAAGGCGTTTATCAGCTTGCAATAGCAGCTCTTGCATATTTAAATCGCGAATAAGTGCGCTACTTACTCCAGCACTAACAGACAATGCAATACTATTACCGTTAAAATAAAAGGGATATTGATCAATACTTCTGCATAGCTTTTGGGCTAACTGCCTTGCTTGAGTAAGATTTTTTTGGTTAAGGAAAATAGCAAACTCTTCTCCGCCAATTCGAGCGGTAATGCCTGCTTCAAAAAACAATTCGTTAATATGTTGTGCAATCCACTTTATTGCTTCGTCGCCAGTTTCATGGCCATATTGGTCGTTCACTTGTTTAAAAAGATCGATGTCGAGCATAATTAACGACACTCTGCTGTTAAGCGGTGCAGTGTGGGTTATTTTTTTACATAGGCGGAAAAAGCCTCGCCTGTTTAATAATTGTGTGAGCGGATCGTGATTCGCTAAGTTTATTAGTTTTGATTCTTCATTGGCAAAAGCAATAAACGGCAGAATTAACGCACTGGCTGTGGTTAAAAATAAATGCGAGACCAATAATAGTTGTAACCCTGCGGCTAATTTCGCCTGACTAATTTGGCTAAAGTAGGGTAAAACAAGGAGTACAACTTGCAACAGCATTACTACACTGTGTAGTGAAAAGCAGGCAATTAGTAGTCGTTGCTGTACTTTAGCAACACTGGGGGTTTTGATCATTAAATAGGCCGCGTAGCTAAATAGTACGGCAGTAATGATACTGGTAATAATTTGCCCCGCATCAATGAGATACACAGCAAGTAGCAATGTGCAACATATAGCACAGGCATAATATAAAGGCGTTAGCTTTACTGCAGGCACCGTACTTTGTGGTATTAACCCTAAAATAAGCAGGAGTGGGGTTAAAATAATAAACAGGTAAGCAAAAAAGTAAGTTAAAAGTGGATAGTCAATCACCCCTCTTAAACCAATTAGGGCAATAGCGGTTATAAACGAGCAGCAGGCAGTAGCAAAAAATAAAAAGCTAGGTTGTTTTTTATATGAATACACTGAAAAAAAGAATACTGCAATAAACAAGTTAAGAATAAAACAGAGGCTAATTAATGTGGGTAAATGAAGCATGTTTTAGTTGCTCTTTTAGCTGAATAAGAAATAACGCTTAACTCATTATTAGTTAGTAACACTAAAATAGCAAGGGAGTAAAAAGTATTAACTTTATACTCCCTTGGTACAAACTTAACCCTTTAAGACCAGTCGTTAAACTAAACTTTTTAATGCGGCATCGATTTCAGAAAAGTGAAAACGGTAATTATTTTCTAATGCTTTTTTAGGCACCACAAATTGGCCGGTTGTGAGTAGATCTGCCATTTCTCCCATTAAAACATTGAGCACAGCTGCAGGCATGGGCATAAAGGCAGGGCGTGACAATGCTTTACCCAATGATTGGCTAAATTGTTTATTGCTTACCGGATGCGGGGCAGTGGCATTTACAGCACCAGAGATATCTTGATTACGAATCAAAAATAAAATGAGCTGCACCATGTCATCAATGTGGATCCACGACATACCTTGCTCGCCATTGCCAATTGGCCCGCCTAAACAAAGCTTAAATGCAGGCAACATTTTTCCAAGTGCGCCGCCTTTTTTAGCCAGTACAATACCTGTGCGAAGTAAGCAAACACGGGTATCGTCAGACTCAGCTTTTAATGCAGCGAGTTCCCAATCCCTACAAAGTTGGTGACTAAATTCATCGTGGGCTTCTGTGTTGTTTTCATCAACTTGGGTTTTACCTTGGCGACCATAATAGCCTATTGCACTGCCTGAAATAAACGTATGTGGCGGTGTATGACACTGATTAATTGCATCGCTTATGGCTTGGGTAATAATAATTCGGCTATCGCGTATTTTTGCTTTTTGTTTATCACTCCAGCGTTTATTAACGATAGGTTCGCCGGCTAAATTAATGACAATATCGACCGTATTAAAATCTACATCTTCTAAGCTGCTAACAGCATTTACTCTGTGGCTTAACAATACTTTAGCTTTGGTTGGGTTTCTACTCAATACCGTAATGTCGTGGTGGTGCAACAAGAAAGGGCAAAGGTGCCTACCAATTAAGCCCGTGGCGCCTGTAAAAAATATATGCATTGCAACTCCAAAATTATAAATAAAGCGGGATGTTTAAAATTTATACTCCCCAGCTCATCGATTTGCAAATTTATACGTACTAATCATTATTATGATCACCCATAAATATTTCATTCTATTGGGTTTTGCCTTACACTGAAGCCAAATAACAGCAATAGGATAAGAGTATTGGCAAGTTTAACTGGGGTAAATAAAAGCTTAATTATTTTTGCAGCGTTGGTCATTGTATTAGCGGGCATTAAAGCCGCAAGTGCTATTGTTATTCCGTTTATTTTGGCAGCATTCATCGCCATTATTTGTAGCCCACTCATTAATTTTTTTGCTCGCTACCGTATTCCAAAAGGCATAGCGGTGGTGCTTGTAGTGCTTATTATTATGGGCTTAGGTGTTAGCTTAGGCGGTTTAGTGGGGCAGTCGGTTAACGATTTTTCAAAGCAGTTACCAGAATACAAAGCACAGTTAAAAGAAGAATTTGTATGGCTGGTTGATATGGCTTCGCAATACAATATTTTAATTAATAAAGAACAAATTTTGTCTATGTTCGACCCCGGTAAAATGGTTGATGTTGCCACCAATATGTTAACCGGCTTAGGTAGCGTAATGGCCAATATGTTTTTAATTATTTTAACGGTTGTTTTTATGCTGTTTGAAGGGCCCATACTTGGCAAAAAAATTCATTTAGCACTAGACGACCCCGACAGCAAAATTAAGCAAATTGACCGCTTTTTAGACTCTATTAACTCTTATTTGGCCATTAAAACCCTAGTAAGTTTAGCCACCGGTGTAATTGCTGGTTTTTACTTGTGGATACTCGATGTTGATTACTTTGTACTTTGGGGCGTATTGGCATTTATGCTTAATTACATTCCTAACATTGGTTCAATCATAGCGGCTGTGCCAGCACTGTTACTGGCGCTTATTACTCAAGGCCCCTTAGTGGCAGGGCTTGTTGGCGCGGGTTATTTAACTATAAACACCGTAATGGGTAATATTGTTGAGCCTAAATACATGGGTAAAGGTTTAGGGCTTTCTACGTTAGTGGTGTTTTTATCGTTAATATTTTGGGGCTGGCTATTAGGCTCTGTGGGTATGTTGTTATCGGTGCCGTTAACCATGATTGTAAAAATAGCGCTAGAAGCCAGTGACGAAGGGCGTTGGTTAGCAACCATGCTTGGCACAGGTGAAGAAACCGTCATTAAATCAGAAGACTAATATCTTACAAAGGCGTGGCTAAGCACGCCTTTAACATTATTAAGTATTTATTAAATTAGCTAAGGCGCTATCTACGGCGTTTATAGCCCCCTCTAAATAGCCAGCCTCCTGCTTTGCAAACTCACTGCCCACAAAATGCACTTTTAACTGTTTAAGCTGCTCGCCAAGCTCTGAAAAATTAAATTCAGGATGCTGCGATACACCTAGTTGGTCATCCTTGTTGGCCACAAATTCATCCTCAGCCCAATCTTTTAATGTGCAATGAGTGGCAGTATAAGCCTGCTCACCATAAAAATAACCAAGCTGATCAAGGCAAGCTTGGGTTAATTGCTCGCGAGTTACTTGACTTCGCTGCAAGTAAGGCACACCAATAAAGCCAAATAGAGCAGGGTGAGCATGATCACTTGCTGAGGCATCATGAATTTCTACTAACGGGCCAACACGGCTAAAACATTGCCCCGATAAGTTCTTATCTCGCCAAAAAGCGTGCTCAAAAGTGGCAACAAACTTTGCTTGGCCTGCCATCCACGTCGGCACTGACGCTAAACGCTGGGCTAAAACATTATCAGCCCATAAATGCGGGGTTAAATGCTGGCTGATCATTCTAGGGGGTAACGCCAACAGTAACTGATCGCAAGTAAAGTACTGCGTACTCCCTTGGTAATTAGCGCTAATATGCCAGCCATCGGAAAGCTTTTTCACTTCGCTAACAGCGTGTTCTAATTTAAGGGTGTTTGGGTCAAGCTGCTGATAAAGCGCATTAATAAGCTCGTTCATACCGTTTTGAATTCTAAATAGCTGCATTTCACCTGCGCCTGCAATTTGCTGAGCAGGGGCAGTATGCGATGCTTGATACAACACATCGCCTTGGGTGTATTGCTCAAACACAGGGATGTTTAAAGCAGCAACTAACTGTTGAATATTAGGCTGGTGCGGAAATATCCAGGTAGGGCCTAAATCGTGGCCAATGGTGTTGTTGGCTGCCAAAAAGTGAGACGAAATACGACCGCCCAAATTGGCTTTGGCCTCTAATAATAAAAACGGAATATTTCGTTTTTTTAGGCTGTAAGCGGCATATAAGCCCGCTAAGCCACCACCAATAATAACCACAGGTTTATGCATTTTAAAATCACTTTAGCTAAATCAATCTACTGGTAGGTAGTTTGTGGTTTTTATGCAGATTTGTCAAAACGTTTTATGGGCTAAGTGAGTAAGCTTTAGTGTGCAATCATACTCAGAAAATGAGCGACGCGCATATAGTATGCTAATTAGCACTGCTTAAAAGAATAAAACTTAATGATAGCAATGTGTTAGCTAATTTGTTAAAACTATATGTAGTAGAAAAAATAAGCGCAGCGCTGGTATAAATATACGAGAGTCACCGACTATAAAATTGTCTGCCATACTTAAACAAAGGAAGGTCTATGAAAAAGGAAATCACAACAACATTTAACGCAGTAGCAACATTCGTGGCACTGCTAGCGATAACTGTCAACGAATTAATATATTATGAACCACACTCTGAATCGAACACCGTTTTTATTGATTTGTTCTTTGAATCTTCGTTGTTTAAATCACTGTTCTTATTTGTAATGCTTATAACAATGATGCTAGTTTTTGCATAAATTTTTCGAAATATATGGAATCGATTGTTTACCGATTTATTTAAACTTCGAGATATTAACTTAAATGAGGCGTATTCGATTACCTCCCTATTAACATTAGTACTTTTCAATTGATGGCTAACAAAAGCTTTAAGCGGATAAAAATGAAAAGCACTTTTTAGCTTAATCATGTATTACCAAACATAGAAGTAGATTATGAAAAATAAGTTTATGGTTATTGTGTGTTCTTTTTTATTAACGCTTTCTTTGAATGCGTTTGCTCAAGAGGATAGCTCAGCAAAAGTAGCCCAGATATTAGGGGATACAATACACGGGACTGATCTAGAAATAGATTTGAGGTTTTTAAAAGGATATAAGCGATCTTATCCTGATTTATCAGAAGATGATGTGCTTGATAAAATGCGAGCAAATAAATTAACGTCAATAATTTGGAAACGAATTATCCAAAAGTTATCTGATGAACATAATTTAGAACCAACAGCCGAAGAAGTAGGAAGTTTTACTGAAGCCATGCATCGTTTAAGCTCAAAGCCATCAGCTGAGACATTAACTTCTGAGATGAAAGAAGCTTCATTTAAGGCAAATAGAGACGTCGTTAAAACTTACAAAATTAGTAAGTATCTTTATGAAACGTATGGAGGCACAGTTATTTTCCAACAGGGAAACCCTCATGAACCTGTAGGAGCCTACCGTAAACTTTTAGAAGAGTATCAAGCCCAAGGGAATTTTAAAATTTATAACCCAAAATATGAAAAAGCTTTCTGGGCGTATTATTTGAGAAAACACCCAATGGTTATTCCAGAGGATAAAGTCGATTTTTCCAAACCATGGTGGGAAAAAGCACAGGTTGAGTAGTGCGTAAAAGCGTATATCAAGCTGTTAAAAAAGCAAAAATATAGTTGACTGTTTTCGTTCCATTTTAACCTATAATTTTTTGTACATTATTATAGCTTGCCCTTGCCTGTGAATTAAATATTTAAAAGGAATTAATTAAATGACAATGAAACAGTTTAAAACAGCGCTAGGCTTTAGCCTGATCTTAGTTACATTTAATAGCTATGCAACATCACTACAGAATCAGAATATTAGCAAATCTTGTGTTAGTGTTGAGAGTGAAAAAGATAAAAAAAGCCGACTACAAAGAGGAGAAGAAAGAGTAGACATTTTTGTCGGTCTGAATTCATTTACTGCTTATGATGAAGGGTTTAGACAAAAGATGAAGAGCGTTCCTGTTAAAGAAATTATGTCATATTCGTTTGCGTCCATGGGCATTATTGCTGCTTCAATGCAAACGGTTTTTCCTGTTTTACAATTAGCGTTGTGCAATGAGGAATATGCAATTAATAATAAGTGTAATTATGAAAGGAATATTCATGGAGGGCGGCTTATTAGTATGGAAACTGAATGGAAAAGTGATACCCAATATACAATGACACAATACGTAACCAATGCTGAAACTGGTGCTAAAAGAATAAAGCTGCTTCTCTCATCTGAACTTCCAAATTACTGGAATGGTAATATGACATTGTTTAACGAGGATGGTTCTAAAGCCGAGGTATCTTGGTCTAGAAGTGATGATGGAACTGAATATTATCAAGGGCGAAGCCTAGGCGGCACCGATATATCAAGTACAACATTTACTGAGTACCCAAATTGCTCTGCAGAGGTAACATATGTCAAAAACGACGTTAAAATTACAGCAAATTGGACATTAGTTGATGAAAAAACAACAGGCAACTTTGTGTATTGTAATCAAAAAGGCTGCCACAATGGGCAGTGGTAAATATTTCAAATTTGATATGAATCTCTGTTTTGTTGTCGTAATTTAAATAATGACGCGATTATTATAATAATATAGCTGGAATGAAAAAATAAAATGAAGTCTTAGGACTGCATTTACCCAAAATATATTTAAAACCCTATCAAAAATATGATACCTAATAACACTGAGATTTGTTCTGGTTTAAGTACAGTCGAGCATTACTGCTATCTTTATTTATTGCTAGCACAAGCCACAAATAAGATAAGTGATAATAAGGGTAAAAACTACAATGACTCAAAATAATAAAATTAACTATATTGAAATTCCTGCACAAAATATTGCAGCTACAAAGGCTTTCTTCAGTACGGTGTTTGGCTGGTCATTTGTAGATTATGGCCCAGAATATTGTAGTTTTACCGCGCAAGGGGTTGATGGTGGTTTCTTTAAATCTGATTTAGTTGTTTCTACTAAAAACGGAAGCCCGTTAATTGTGTTATACAGTAATGACCTTGAAGCGACTCAAAATAAAATTGAAAAAGCTGGAGGCAAAATAATTAAGCCTACATTTTCATTTCCCGGTGGTAGACGATTTCACTTTAGCGACCCTAATGGAAATGAATTTGCGGTATGGTCAGAGTAATCACATTTCAAACTATATAACTACAAAAATGCAGTCTTTAAGGCTGCACTTCCCAAAACACCAATAAACTATTCACTTAATTACCAAGCCACAGCACACATCGCTTACCTATGAGCTAATTAAAGAGCCGTTTTAAGCTGCTGAATAAATTGCTCGGTCATGGCTATTTCACACTCTTTATAAGTTACTACAGCTTGTTGTGCATTAGGTTGTTTTAGCATGTAGCGCCATTGGCAGCTTCTTTGAATGTAGTTGTCTTTAGCGTTAATGCTTAGCTTAAATAATGACAAAATTTGGGTGTTGCCGGTTTCGCTTTCTAATGCAGATAGTTCAAAGGTACGCTTTTGGATCCAGCTATCTTGTTCTTGCTGTACTCTATTTAGTTTGGCATCTAAACATTGTGTATATGCTTTGATTTGTTCGGGTAGGGCGTTTTTTTCAAGTGTGCATTCAAGCGGCGCTGCAACGCTTGGAACAGCCCAAGCAAATAACAGAGCTAGAGTAAAAAAAAGGATATAGTTATTTTTTTTCATGGTAATTAAACTCGAGAATAAATTTTGCGCCGCCCAAACGTTGCGACTGAGAAATAGTTAACAACCCGTGATACGACTTCACCAAGTCAGATACAATCGCCATGCCAACACCATGGCCACTTTCGTAAGTATCAAGGCGAGTACCGCGTTGAAGCAATGACTCGCGTTTGTCTGGTTGAATACCCGGGCCGTCATCACAAATACTAATGCTAAGTGTTTTAGCTTGTGAAACGTCAATACTTACTTGGGAGCGACAGGCTTTGCAGGCATTATCTATTAAGTTACCTAATAACTCCATTAAATCGGTTTTATCGCCTAAAAAGTAATCTTTATCACTCACTTTGCAATTAAATATGATGTCTTTATCGCGATAAACTTTACCCATCGCACTTAAAATAGAGTCGATAACCGGTTTGATGGGGGTTTGCTTTTTCCATGTATCGGAAGCCCCAGTAGCAGCACGTTTTAATTGGTGCTCGATCATCACATTAATTCTGTCGAGTTGTTCTTGTGCATCGGCATCATTGGCTAGTGGGCTTGATTTTAATACAGCTAACGGCGTTTTAAGTGCATGTGCTAAATCGCTGAGTGAGGCGCGGTAGCGCTCTTTTTGGCGTTGCTGCGACTCTAATAATAGGTTGAGGTCGGCTTTTATTGTTTGTAGTTCAACGGGGTATAAGCCTTTAATTTCTTGAATATCGCCTGATTCAATAGCTTTTATTTCTTTATCTAGGCGCTGCAGCGGCCTTGCACTCCAAATAAAACCAATAGCCATTAACCCTGCTATAGCAATCCCCATTATAAACATCCAATCGACTAAGGTTTGTTTAAACCCGTCCATTAAACGCAGTAGGGCGTCGTTGCGTTTTAATAAAATAAATCGTGCTTGCTCTGATTGGTCAATATTATTAAGAATGACCGTTAAGCTTAACTGCCAATAGGCGGTGTTGTTATAAACCACGCGTCTAAAGTCTGCAGCACCGGCTTTGGGTTCTATATACTGAGGTACAAAATTAACGTTAACCGCTGACTCAGAATGCCAAATAGGCACATCGTCACGGTATATCATGGCGTAGGTGTCTGAGTTTAGGTTATTGAGTTCGGGCGTTAAGATAGAGCTGGGCATGATAATACCGCGCTCGGTAAAATCAACCTCGGAGATGAGTGAATACAGGTGCGCTTCGAGGTTTTTTTCGGTGGCATCAACAAGTGACGCGTAATACGCCTTACCTATGGAGTAAAACAAAATAGGTAAGGCAACTAATAAAACAAAGACAAGGATAAATCCTTGCCTTATTTTTAACGAAATTTGCGGTGCTACCACTGGCTTTTAAGCCTGTAACCACGCCCACGTAGTGTTTCTACTGGGTTAAGCACACCGTCAGGGTCGAGCTTTTTACGTAAACGCAATACAAACACTTCAATGACGTTTGAATCAAGATCGAAATCTTGGTCATAAATATGTTCTGTTAACTCAGACTTTGAAATTACTTTTTGCGGGTTAACCATTAAGTATTCAAGTACTTTATATTCGTATGCGGTTAAGCTTAGCTCTTTGTCGTTTACCCACACTTGTTGTGAACGCGTATGAATTTTAATAGGGCCGGCTGTCATTTCTGGGTTTGCTTTACCTGCACTTCGACGAATAAGCGCATTACAGCGAGCAATGAGTTCTTCAACATGAAATGGCTTAGTTAGGTAGTCGTCAGCGCCCGCATCGAGGCCTTCAACTTTGTCTTGCCAGCGATCGCGCGCCGTTAAAATTAAAATAGGGATAGTGATCCCTTGGGCGCGAGCTTTGTTTATAAGCTCTATGCCATCTATTTTAGGCAGGCCTAAATCAACCACTGCCATGTCTAAAGGGTATTCTGTTATATGAAAAAGGCCTGCTTCGCCATCGTGACATAAATCAACACTGTAACGCTCTTTTTCTAATGCATTGCGCAGATTATCTGCCAAATGTAAATCATCTTCTATTACTAAAATTCGCATTGGTTAATCCTTTTTCACTTCGCCAGTTTTTTTGTTTATCTTCAAATCGACGACGTGGCCGTCAGCTTTTAAAATTCGTACTGTATAAAATTGTGTTTCTTCTGAAATTTTTAATGTTGTACCGTCTGTGGTTTGTTTTGCAAGTATTACTGCTTTCTTTTTGCTTATCTCAATTTTATCGGGTGTGCTGTTAGTATTATTTGCATGGGCAACATTAGCCAAACAAAAAACAGCAATTAAATTGAGTGTTAATAATACACGCATTACGAAACTCCTAGAACATACCTGCTTAGCCTAAAAAACTAAGCCACTAAAATTTAATTACTCTATTGGGTATTTAAATTTTTATAAGACAAAGTCTAATTAAAAATGAGTGAACAAACCCTGAATTACTGGTTGCAGTTAAACAGGGGAACTCACATTAATGTTAAGCAGGGAACACTTTTTTGAATGGTTTAACGATTGAGTTTTCATATACGCCACCCGCAACATAAGGATCATCTGCGGCCCATTCTCTGGCATCTTCTAAAGAGTTAAATTCAGCAATCACTAAAGAGCCAGTAAAGCCCGCATCTTGAGGGTCTTCACTATCAACCGCTGGAAGGGGTCCGGCTGTTAATAGTCGGCCTTCGTTTTCTAGCGTTTGTAAACGTGCTAAATGAGCAGGGCGAGCGGCTTTTCTGTGCTCTAAGCTGTTCTGGACGTCCGTTGAATAAATCATATACAACATAAAAATACTCTCAAAACTTGTTAAATTTAATTAACTGCATACTAGCATAGCGTTGATAAATGGTGAATTAAAAGTGTTTATGGCGATGTTTACAGCAAGAATGTTTTTTTACGCGGTAATTGCTTGAAAAGCGTTGTGTAACACTGGTAGAGTCCCTTGGATAAGATAAATAATAACAAGGTTATTACATGAGTGAAAATAGAGAGCACTTTAGCTCCCGCTTAGGATTTATATTAGCAGCGGCGGGTTCTGCTGTGGGCATTGGTAACTTAGTAGGCTTTCCAGTTTCTGCGACTAAGAATGGCGGTGGTGCATTTTTGCTCGTCTATGCTTTGTTCGTCGCATTCATTTGTTTACCCGTCATGATGGCCGAAATGGCTATGGGTCGCCACGCACAAAAAGATCCTCTTGGTGCATACAAGGCGTTAGCTAATAACGACAAAAAATGGAAGTTTGCTGGCTTTTTAGCCGTGTTAACGCCATTTATGATTGCCGTTTTTTACATGGTGATCACGGTGTGGATTTTTGGTTACTTAAGCCAAACCGCATTTGGTAATTTGGATAAGTTGGCAAACCCTGGGCACTTTGATGAGTTTATTAACAGCTACACGGTGTTTGGCTACATGGCACTGGTTGTGGTGATTGTTAACTTAATATTGGTCGGTGGCGTAAAAGATGGCATAGAAAAAGCGGCTAAATTTTTGATGCCGGCGTTATTTGTCATGCTTATCATATTAGTGGGTTACGTACTCACCCTTGATAACGCAATGGCGGGTGTGAAGTACTATATTATTCCTGATTTTAGTAAAATGAATGCCAGTGTTCTTAATGGCGCATTGAGCCAAGCGTTTTTCTCATTGTCGTTAGGTATGGGTATTTTAATTACGTATGCCTCTTACATTTCTAAAAAAGATGACATTGTGGGCAGTGCGAAAATGGTTGCCATTACCGACTCATTAGTTGCCTTTGTTGCAGGCTTGATGGTGTTACCGGCTATTTTTAGCTTTGACCCAAATACCGATCCGACAAAGTTATCTGACTCGTCAGTTTCAATGATTTTTGTGTACTTACCAAAAATCTTATTAGCGTTACAACACGATATTGGCTACTTTGGCGCATCAGCCGTGGCGTTTATTTTCTTTTTGCTGGTATTTTTTGCTGCAATTACATCGTTGGTATCAATTGTAGAAGTGCCGACTGCCACACTAAGTGACCGTAAAGGCATTAGCCGTAAAAAAGCGCTAGGCATACTTACCTTATCAACCGGTGTGTTAACCATTATGTGTATTATGTCGTTTGGTATGATTGACAGCCTAACTACCTTTACTAGCTACGGCAGTGGTAACAAGAGCTTTTTTGATATTGTATATGACGTATTCTACGACACTATTTTACCACTCAATGGTTTAATGGTATGTTTGTTTGTAATGTATAAATGGAAGAAAGTTCGTTTAAGTGAAGAGCTAAGACAAGGTTCGCCTAATTATGCGAATAGCTTTATGGAAAAGTACGTTAACTTTTCATTACAAACATTTATCCCAGCGATTTTACTGCTTATTTTTGTAAACACCGTTGCGACCAAGTTTTTTAATATCAGTATTTTTGGTTTTTAATTAAAACTTAATTTAATAAAGCCGCGCTTATCGCGGCTTTTTGTTGCGGTTAGTTAATTCAGTGCACCCGAATCTAAGTAGTCACCAATCCCCAATGTAAACATCCAAATGCCCCATAAGCTGTGCTCAATAACACAGGCAAAAGTTGAGCGACTTTGTGCGTAGGTATAGGCAAACAGCAAGCCACCGACAAACGCTAAACTAACAGCTATCCAATTGGCGTAAATAATATGTGCCAATGCAAATACACTGGCGCTAATAATAATGCGCAACCATTTACTGGGCATAATGCGCTTATAGCGATGAAAAAAATACGTTCTAAATATTAACTCTTGCGGGATCACCGACAATAAAGGGTAGAGCAGCAATAGCATCAGCCAATCGGTGAGGTTTTCACGCGGTAAAGTAAACCAGTGTCCTTGGTAGAGTAGGTTATAAAACACCCCTGAAAATAATGCGCCAATAAAGAAAAAGCTAAACATACGGCGCTTCACAGCAGAAAACTGCCCCATACTGGTTAATCTAAAGCGCTTAAAGTGAATGTCGTTTAGCAGCAGCATACAGCACACACTCATTAAAATGATCAGTGCTGGAATAAGCCAGTTAGATAAATACTGGCGAATATTAAAGCCAATTAAAGGCAGGATGATAAAAATAAAGGTAAATTCAAACCAGCGGTATTGATTAGCGTTCACGTTTGCTCACGGTGATTTTTATTTCACCTTAGCAAGCGATTAAGTCATCTTTATGACTATAAAACAGCCAAGCTGATTATATTTAAACCCAATGACTTTCACTAAGGCCCTTAGCCCTCGGTTAAGGTTGACTTACCCCCTTGCAACCCTTAGCCTGCCTGCTTTTATTTTTACATCATTGTATTGCCACGCTAGTTGGCTAAAGCCAGCGCGTGTATTTAGGAGCAAAAAATGAATAAGGCAGAACTTGTTACAGCCATGGCACACACGAGCGAGTTAACAAAAAAAGAGGCGCAATTAGCGTTAACCAGCTTACAAAAGGTGATTACCAAATCATTGTCTGAAGGCGATCAGGTACAAATATCTGGTTTTGGCACTTTTGCATTAAGTTATTACCCAGCCCGTACGGGTCGTAATCCACAAACAGGCGAAGCAATAGAAATAGAAGGGGCTAATAAAGCCGTATTTAAGCCAGCCAAAGCGTTAAAAGACAGCCTTTAATTGTCAATGCCTGTAAGGGAGTTTTGTTATTCAAACAAAGCATGTACCTTGCAGGCTATTTTTATTATTACTAAGTGGCTGTGTAGTATCTGCAACCACTGTAAATAATTTACATAGCACTCTCATCTCTTTATATAAAACGCCAATATTATCAGTATGTTATTTTTGGTATGTGATATGCAAACCTCTCTGTGTATCAAAAAATAAGATAAGGAGTATTTAATGAGTAATTTACATAGCAGCACCCGTTTACAAGGTAAAAAAATTGCCATTTTAGCCACCGATGGATTTGAACAAAGTGAGCTACTTTCGCCGCAAAGCGCATTAATAGAGGCGGGCGCCGATATAGAGGTGGTGTCTATTAAAGAAGGGCAGATCACAGGTTGGAATAAAGATAATTGGGGTGAAAAAGTAACCGTTGATAAATTAGCTGCCGATGCCAATGCCGCTGACTACGATGCACTTTTATTGCCGGGTGGTTTGTTTAATCCCGATAGCTTACGTCAAAATACAGATGCCAAAGCGTTTGTTGATGGCTTTTTTGGAGCTAAGAAAAACAAACCCGTGGCCGCTATTTGCCACGCGCCGTGGTTATTAGCTGAAATTAATAAGCTCAGAGATAAAAAGGTGACTTCCTTCCCTAGTATTAAAAGCGATTTAATTAACGCCGGAGCTCACTGGGTAGATCAAGAAGTGTGTGTTGATAACGGCTTAGTCACTAGCCGCAGCCCTGCAGATTTAGATGCATTTAATGCAAAATTTATTGAAGAAATACTCGAAGGTAAGCACCAAGCGCACTAGCTCTGGGCTTTTAAATAGAAAAGGGCATATTACATGCCCTTTTTTATTGATAATGATAAAACACAGCTCGCTATTAAAGCGCAGTAGCGGCTTTCATATCGCTTACAAATGTTTTTAGCTGCGAGGTCATCGCATCTAAATCATCTAAGTTTGCTTCAATAATTTTTACCACAGCAGAGCCCGAAATAGCCCCCGCAGCACCGGCTTTAAGTGCCGCTTTTACATCTTCAGGCGTCGAAATACCAAAGCCTAATAATGCAGGTGCACTGTGGTACTCTTGTAAGCGCGTAACCACATGGGTTGCTGGCATTTGTGCTTTTGTGTCTGTACCTGTTACCCCAGAACGAGAAAGCAAGTAGGTGTAGCCACGGCCGTATGATGCACATTCACGCAGGGTATCGTCACTGGCGTTCGGTGTAGCGATAAAAATCGGGTCGATACCATTGGCCATGGCGGCTTTTCTAAACATTTTAGACTCATGTAATGGCACATCAGCCACTAAAATAGAGTCAACACCCACTGCTTTTGCATCGGTGTAAAACTTTTCTAAGCCACGTTTAAATATTAAGTTTGAATATAATAACAAACCAATTGGAATGTCGGCGTTATATTCACGGATCTCTTTAATAATATCAAAGCAGTCTTGCGTATTAATATGCACGTTTAAGGCACGAATATTGGCTTTTTGAATGACAGGGCCATCGGCAATCGGGTCGGAAAAAGGAATACCTAATTCAAGCCCGTCAGCACCGCCATCAATTAAGCTTTTAATAATTTCGATGCTTTGCGCTTTACCTGGATCGCCAATGGTTACAAACGGTACAAAAGCACCCTGGTTTTGCTCTTTAAGCGCGGCAAACATTTGTCCATAACGGTCAGTTTTTACGTGGCTCATAGTTGACCTTCCTCTGATAATACCTTGTGTACGTGGGCTAAGTCTTTGTCTCCACGACCACTTAAATTAATAACAATGATACTGTCTTGCGTTTGCTCTTCTGCATATTCGAGGGCATAGGCTAGCGCATGACTTGATTCAAGCGCAGGAATAATCCCTTCGTGTTTAGCTAATGCTTGAAAGGCATCAAGTGCTTTGGTGTCGGTAATACCGACATATTGAGCACGGCCAGTTTCGTGCAAAAAGGCATGTTGAGGGCCAACTGCGGGGTAATCTAGTCCCGCCGATACAGAGTAAGACTCTTCAATTTGGCCATCTGTATTTTGCATAATATAAGTGTAAGTACCGTGCAAAATACCTTTTGTTCCTTTACAGATAGTCGCGCCATGTTCGTGCGTGTCTAACCCTTTACCTGCAGGTTCAACGCCAATGAGTTTAACGCTTGGCTCATCAATAAAATCGGTAAACATACCAATTGCGTTAGACCCACCGCCTACACACGCAATAACCGCATCAGGCAAACGGCCTTCGGCTTTAAGTACTTGTTGTTTTGCTTCTTCACCAATAATTTTTTGATATTCACGTACAATAGTCGGGAATGGGTGAGGACCCGCTGCAGTACCTAAAAGGTAATGAGCCTCTTGATAATTGGCAGACCAATCACGCAGTGCCTCGTTAACCGCATCTTTTAATGTACCCGAGCCTGCAGTTACCGGAATAACTTCAGCGCCCATGAGTTTCATTCTAAATACATTTGGTTGTTGGCGTTCAACATCTTTTGCACCCATATAAATGCGGCATTTTAGTCCAAGTAACGCACAGGCAAGTGCCGTTGCAACGCCGTGCTGGCCGGCGCCTGTTTCAGCTATGACTTCTTTTTTACCCATACGTTTGGTAAGCAGAGCTTGGCCTAAAACTTGGTTTGTTTTGTGCGCACCACCGTGGAGTAAATCTTCACGCTTTAAGTACAGTTTTACTTTTGGGTTTTTAACTAAGTTACGCGTTAAAGTAAGCGGGGTAGGACGACCTGCATACTCGTTAAGTAATTTACTTAGTTCTGCCTGAAATTCAGGATCTTTTTGTGCTTTATTAAATTCGTTTTCTAACTGCTTAAGCGCAGGGACAAGCAGTTCGGGTACAAACATACCGCCAAACTCGCCAAAATAAGCTGGATTTTGCATTTTAACCTCAATAATTTCTGATACTTGTAAAAGCATGATGTAGTTTGTTTGCACACTTTTTACCTGGAGACTCTTCAACACCTGAATTTAAATCAAGCCCAAGAGCACCTTGAAAAAGTGCATCGCTAATATTGTCTGGGTTTAAGCCGCCAGCAAGCATAAATGGGGTCGTTGCATCGCGAAGTACCGACCAATCAAATGTTTTGCCTGTGCCGCCAGCCTGTGAATCACTGTGAGTGTCGTATAAATGGCGATCGGCTCCTATAATCGGTTGAGGCAAAGCATCTTTGATGGCCTGTGCTTTCCATATTTCACAATGACGTGGTAGTTCATTACGTAACGATGCAATGTAATGTGCATCTTCTTGTCCATGTAATTGAACAGCAGACAGTTTTAGTTGTTTAGCGTGCTCAGTAACCTCTGCTATGGCGGCATTAACAAACACCCCAACAAATTTTAAAGGGGCACTTTGGCTGATTTCTTTGGCGCAATCTAAATCGACAAAGCGCGGTGATTTTGGATAAAAAATTAATCCGCCATAAAGGGCACCGTTGTCGTAAGCCGCAATGGCATCTTGATTACGGGTTAATCCACAAACCTTGTTTTCGCCTAGGATTACGCGGCGACACGCTTGTAATAAATCAGCCTCAGCCATTAATGAGCTGCCAATTAAGAATCCATTACATAAAGGCGCTAAACGCTTTACATCTTGATGGGTATAAATACCTGACTCTGAAATAACCACTTTATCGTTAGGAATAAGCTTACGTAGTCGCTCGGTTGTGGCTAAGTCGGTGCTTAAATCGCGCAAGTCACGATTATTAATCCCAATTATTTGTGCATTGAGTGCCAGTGCACGATGCACTTCTTCTTCGTTACTCACCTCAGTTAGTACCGACATATTTAACGAATCGGCGACGGCATGAAGCGCTTTATACTGCTCATCGTTAAGCACTGATAGCATCAGTAAAATAGCGTCACCACCATAAATACGTGCCATATAGACTTGGTATTCATCAATAAAAAAGTCTTTACAAATAAGTGGCTGCTCTACTTGGCTGCGCACAAACTCAAGGTAATCAAAGCTACCCTGAAAGTACTTTTCGTCAGTTAATACACTCATACAAGTGGCATACTGCTTATACGCTTGGGTGATTTCTGTTAAATCAAACGGCTGACGAATTAACCCTTTAGAAGGCGATGCTTTTTTGCACTCTAAAATAAACTGCGTGCCAGGTGCTGCTAACGCTTGATAAAAGCTACGCTCAGTCGGTTCAGCTTGATGCTTAAAGCTCTCAAGTGGGCGTGCCGCTTTGCGTTCAATGAGTTCTATTTTTTTATCGGCAATAATTTTGTCTAATACATTAGCCATGACTTACCTCAATAATTGCATTTAGTGTGTCCATGGCCTTGCCTGAACGTAATAATGAGTGTGTTATTTGTGCACCTTGTTTTAACGATTGTGCTTGGCCAGTTAAGTACAGCAATGCAGCAACGTTAACAATAATAGCGGCGTTATGTGCCTCGCTACCTTTGCCCTGTAAAATGGCAAGGCTGGCGTTTGCATTGTATTGTGGGCCTTCACCGGCTAATTGTTCAAGTGAATAGTTTGCAAGGTCAAAATCACTAGGGTTGAGTGTGTATTGGGTGATTTTGCCGTTATCCAGCTCAACAACCTGTGTTGGGCCATGCAAGGCAATTTCGTCGGTGCCAGAGCCGTGAACTATCATAGCGCGTTTAGTGCCCAGAGTATGAAGAGTTTGCGCCATAGGTAGGCACAAAGATTCATCGTATACCCCCAGTAATTGAACATCTGGAGCAGCGGGATTAGCTAGCGGCCCAAGAATATTAAAAATAGTACGGGTTTTTAAAGTGGTTCGTACGTTCATCGCATGGCGCACGCCGCTGTGATAGTGCGGTGCAAATAAAAAGGTAAAATTTGTATGTTCAAGGCATTTAGCCGCTTGTGTGGGAGTCATATCAATATTGATCCCCAAGGCTTTGAGTAAATCAGCAGACCCTGAGTTACTCGATACACTGCGATTGCCATGTTTTACCATATTAACACCGGCAGCGGCTGCCACAATTGCCGCGGTTGTACTGATATTAATAGTGTTCGAACCATCGCCACCGGTACCACAGCTATCGGCAAGTTGAGTTTTATTGGTTATAAATGCCACGGCGTTTTCACGCATTGAGGCCGCGGCACCGGCGATTTCATCGCTTATTTCACCTTTCATTTTAAGGCTAATTAACAGTGCAGAGAGCTCAATATCGCTCATATTCCCTTGCATTATTTGATCAAAAAGTGTTTTTGCTTGTGCATAGCTCAATGATTGCTTGGCAATAACGTGCTCAATAGCCTGTTGAACATTAAGCGAGTTTTGTAATTGTGTAGTCATAATGTTCCCTTTATTTGGCACGCGTTAAATAGGCAACGCTTTGCTGTAGCAGCATAGCGCCATTGGGCGTTAAAATAGATTCTGGGTGGAATTGATAACCCAGCGCAGTGTCTTGATGATGATAAATAGCCATTGGAATATCTTGATACTTTGCAATAACCGCTAAGTTATCAGGCACTTTTTTGGCCATTAATGAGTGATAACGCGCCACTGGCATAGTGCTGCCCATCCCGTTAAATACCGGGTGATCGTCTAACTCAATAATTGATGACTTACCATGTACGGTTTCACCAGCATGACCGATTACTCCGCCATAACTTTGTGTTAGTGCTTGTTGGCCTAAACAAATGCCCAGCATCGGGAATTTACCTTTGCACAAGCTAATCAACTCCATTAGGCAACCCGCATCACTGGGTGCCCCTGGGCCTGGCGATAAAACCAGTAATACCTGCTTATGCTCTGCCTGCATTTTGTTGAATATTACTTCAGCGCTAATGTTATTTCTGTAAACAACTAACTCAGCACCTAGCATTGTTAGTTCATCAACAAGGTTATAGCTAAATGAGTCAAAGTTATCTAAAAAGTAAATTTTAATAGGGTGTGCTTCACTCATTTTATACAGCCTCATATGTCGATTTAATCGCGGTGATCACCGCCTGTGCTTTAGCGCGGGTTTCGTTAGCCTCTGACATTGGGTCTGAATCAAACACAACCCCAGCGCCAGCTTGCACATAAGCAATATTATTTTTAACAAAGGCTGCACGAATAACAATACAGCTATCCATTGCACCATCACCAGTTAAATAGCCAACTGCGCCGCCATAACTGCCGCGGCGTTTTCCTTCGGTTTGGCGCACAAGCTCTGCAGCTCTTACCTTTGGCGCGCCCACTAATGTGCCCATGTTCATACAGGCTTGATAAGCATGTAGGGCATCTAGTTCGGGTTTTAATTTCCCCACCACGCGCGACACTAAGTGCATTACTTGTGAGTAACGGTCTACTTTTAATAGCTCTTTGGCATGGCGCGTACCCGGCACGCTAATGCGGGCCACATCATTACGCGCTAAATCAACCAGCATTAAATGCTCTGCACGTTCTTTTTGATCGTTTCTAAGCTCAAGCTCAATACGGCTATCTAAATCAGGGTTGATTTGTCCATTAGCAAATTTGCCGCGAGGGCGTGTGCCGGCAATCGGATAAACCTCGACCTGTTGAGATTGAACTTCGTATTTAAGCGCGGACTCAGGAGATGCGCCAAATAATGAGAAATCTTCATCGCGCATATAAAACATGTACGGACTAGGGTTTTGTTTTTTTAGCTGGCTGTAGGCATGTAAAGAGTCAGGGCAGGGTAGTGAGAAGGTACGAGAAGGCACCACTTGAAAAATATCGCCATCGACTATGTGTTGCTTGAGCTTAATTACTTGCTGGCAGTATTGCTCATCACTAATATCAACACTCACTGGGCAGTCGCCAGTTTGGCTTGGTGCGTTAAAGTCAGCAGCATGGTCGCATAATGTATTCAAACGCTCTAATTGTTTGCCTACTTCAAAGCAGTTTGCATGTACATCAGGGCCATTAAATACGTTACCAATTAATTCCGTTGTTTGTTTTTGATGATCAATAACAACCAGTGTTTCTGCTAAATAAAAAACATAGTCTGGACAGGTGTTTTCCCCGTCGGGTACATCGGTGAGTTGTTCAAAATTAGCCACCATGTCGTAGGCAAATACGCCGCCTAAAAACACCGAGAATGGATTGTTGGTGGTACTTTTAATGCTATTTAAACAGCTGCGTAATGCACTAAAAGCGTTATCTGCAATCAGCTTACTGGCTTGGTCAATGGTGTCATCTACTGGGTGATACTCCAGTGTTAATGTGGTATCGGATAACTGTGATGCGCAGTTTTTTACATTAGCTTGTAAATAACTGAGTAACTGCTGACCATTATTTGATTGTGCTGTTACGCTCACTTGATTGCCTTGGCAGACAATACGCAGTGCACAATCAACGAGTATTAAGCTTTTTACGCTATCTTTAGAATCTATCTCTGCAGATTCAAGTAATAGTGAGTTAGGTTTATCAAGTGCTGCATACAATGCAAGTGGACTACTTATGTAGTCTCGTACTTGCGTTATGCTGGTCACTTCACCTGGTGTTGTTGTTATATGACTAAAAATCAAACCTCATCCCCTAAAAAAATAAAACCCCGCAATGCTAAGCAGTGCGGGGTTTGAATAACGATGTCTAAATTATAGATAGACCATTACCGTCCCGCTATGCCAGGCGCCACCACCAATGATGTGTAAGAGTGTTTACGTTATTCATGTTTTTAATTCCTGTTAATCTTGTATTGCAAAATTTAGTGATAAAAAAACCCGCATGGTAGCGGGTTAGAATTTTTTGTTTAGACACGACAATTCATCACCCTTGATTTTAAGAGTGCCACCACCAAATGATGTTGTGAATTGTATTTTTCATTGTTGTTAATTCTTTAATGTCTAAAAGTGGCTACAGTAAAACGTATCAACTGCTTTTGTGTCAAGTGTTTATTTAAAACAATTTAGTTAAAAACTTGTTATACTGGGTGAAACACCGTTAAACCCTAAATTTAAGTAGTTTTCATTTGATAAAATACGACCTACATAGTCACACCACGCACTCAGACGGCCACTTAACCGTTGAGGAATTATTAGCGCGAGCAGTCGATAAAAATATTGATGTATTTGCTATTACCGATCACGATACGGTGGCTGCTATTGAACCTGCACAGGCTTTTATCAAACGTGAAAACTTGCCGCTTAAACTTATTAACGGGGTTGAAATATCAACCAAGTGGGAAAGTTTTGAAATTCATATTGTTGGACTAAATATTGATACCAACGATAGTACCTTGCATACGTTACTGAGCGAGCAGCAGCAAAAACGCGAAACCCGCGCGATAGAGATTGGCCATCGACTAAATAAAAACGGATTCGATGGTATTTACCAACAAGCTCGCGAGCTGGCCGAAAATGCACAAATTACTCGCGCTCACTTTGCCAGAGCATTGATTGAGCGTGGTGTAGCTAAAAACTTTCCTGGGGTATTTAAAAAGTATTTAGGGCGAGGTAAAACC
Organism: Pseudoalteromonas sp. SD03; assembly: GCF_040937955.1. Lineage (NCBI taxonomy): Bacteria > Pseudomonadati > Pseudomonadota > Gammaproteobacteria > Alteromonadales > Pseudoalteromonadaceae > Pseudoalteromonas > Pseudoalteromonas sp. SD03. Next base: position 1,994,400 of record NZ_CP162514.1, on the reverse strand, counting down.
GGTTACGTGCCAAGTAATTGGTGTGATATGCAAACAGCTATTGCGGCGATTCATGCCGCAGGTGGGGTGGCCGTTTTAGCGCACCCAAGTAGCTATAAAATGTCGAACAAATGGCTACGTAAATTGTTAGTGGAATTTAAATCAGTAGGCGGAGATGCAATGGAAGTTGCTCAGCCGCAGCAGGCGCCAAGTGAACGTCAGTTTTTAGGGCTATTGAGCCAAGAATACGAGCTACTTTGCTCACAAGGCTCTGATTTTCATTTTCCGACTAGCTATTTAGAACTTGGAAAAAATTTATACTTACCTAAAGATTGCCAAGGGGTTTGGCAAACATGGGAAAAGCACGAAGGAGTTGCATTATGAGTCAATTATTTCATATACATCCAGATAATCCACAGCCTAGATTAATTTCTCAAGCTGTTGATATTATTAAACAAGGCGGCGTAGTTGTGTATCCTACAGATTCAGGATACGCGATAGGCTGTAATTTAGGTAATAAGCAAGCTAAAGAGCGCATTGAACGTATTCGTGGTATTGAAAAACATCACAATTTTACTTTGGTATGCCGTGATTTATCTGAGCTGTCTACTTATGCGCGTGTTGATAACCAAATGTTTAGGCTTATTAAAAATAATACCCCAGGGCCTTACACGTTTATTTTTAAAGGTACAAAAGAAGTGCCTAAGCGGTTATTAAACGACAAGAAAAAAACCATAGGCATACGTGTTATAGAGCACCCAATAGCGTGTGCTTTATTAGCTGAGCTGGGTGAGCCCTTAATGTCGTGCTCACTTATTTTACCGGGCGAAGAGTTTACTCAAGCTGATCCCGATGACATTTTAGAGCGCCTTGATAAACATGTGGATTTAATTATTCATGGTGGGTATTTACCTGAGCAGGCGACCACAGTGATTGATTTATCAGAAGATGATATTCAAATTCTTCGTGTTGGTTGCGGTGATACAACGCCATTTGAATAACAATGAAACAGTCTGAGACGCTATCATCAACGCCAATACCTGATATGCCAGTGCAGCAAAAGCTGCCTCTGGCTTTTTTACATGGTAAAGCCGTTGTTGATAAACCCGAAGATTTATATATCCCGCCTGATGCGCTTGAAGTTATTTTAGAGACCTTTGAAGGGCCTTTGGATCTGCTGCTTTATCTAATTAAAAAGCATAAGCTAGATGTTCTTGAGTTGTCTATTTTTAGCATTACTGAGCAGTATGTAAAATATGTTGAAATGATGAGCGAGTTCCAGCTAGAACTCGCGGGTGAATATTTAGTAATGGCGGCATTGCTGGCCCAAATTAAATCTAGGCTGTTACTGCCTGTTCATGAAGAGTTAGAAGAAGAAGACGATCCCCGCGCCGAGCTTATAAAACGTCTACAAGAGTACGAACAATTTAAAAAAGCGGCCGAAAACATAGACAGCCTACCTCGTGTTGGCCGCGATATCTTTATAGCGCAGGCAAGCGTGCCAGAACTAGCAGAAAAAAACCAGCCATTACCTGAACTGGCAGTCAAAGATTTATTGTTAGCGCTAAGCGATGTCATGGCGCGTGCAAAAACATTCGAGCATCATTTAATTAGCGCTGAAACCCTTTCAACGCGTGAGCGCATGAGCTTGATTTTAAATACCTTATCCCAATCAAAAGCGCCTGTTGCGTTTACTCAATTATTTACCTTTGAAGAGGGACGCAGTGGGGTTGTTGTTAGTTTTATCGCTATGTTAGAACTAATAAAAGAGGGCCTGATTGCCTGCTTACAGGTTGAACCTGATAGCCAAATATACGTGTCTCTTAACGAGTCAGCTGCTAGCTAATCCCTTCTCAACGTCATTTGCAATTATATTAACCTTATACATTTTACTGTGCGTATACGCACGATGAGTGTTTGCATATGCTATTTTAATCACCACTTAATCATTATATCGTAGTGTTATTACTAAATAAGAGATTGGCAGTAGGGAATGTTTAAAAACTCAAAAACCAGCTATGGCGTGGTGGCTATATTTTTACACTGGCTAATGGCGCTGACCGTGTTTGGTCTGTTTGGTTTAGGTTTATATATGGTTGAGCTGACTTATTATGATAGTTGGTATAAAGGATCATTAGACCTACACAAAAGCATTGGCCTTAGCTTAGCAGCGGTTTTTGTTTTTAGGCTGTTATGGCGACACTTTAGTGTTAAACCAAGTCCGATTGGCAGTAACAAGCAGTTAAATCAATTAGCCCAAACAGCACATATTTTAATGTATCTGTTTTTACTGATCATTATGGTGTCAGGGTATTTAATTTCGACGGCTGATGGACGACCCATAGAAGTATTTGGCTTTTTTTATGTAAAAGCTATCGACTTTGCGTTTGATTCTCAGGCTGATATAGCCGGGCAAATCCATTTCTATAGCGCATGCTTATTAATTGGATTTGTAGTATTGCACGTGTTAGGTGCGCTAAAACATCACTTTATCGATAAAGATAAAACATTAATTAGAATGATCAGATTACAAAAGGATGATTAAAATGAAAAAATTATTTTTAACTTCAGCGTTATCAGCAGCGATGTTTATGACAGCGACCACTGCGAATGCCGCAGATTATGTTATTGACACAAAAGGTGCGCATGCTTTTGTAAACTTTAAGATTAAACATTTAGGCTACAGCTGGCTGCACGGGCGTTTTAATACCTTTGATGGCAAATTTAACTACGATGCTAAAAATCCAAATGCGTCTCAAATTAGTGTAAATATTGATACGGCAAGCCTAGATTCAAATCACGCAGAACGTGATAAACACTTACGTGGTAGTGACTTTTTAAACGTAAGCAAATACCCACAGGCAAGCTTTAAGAGTACAGCGATTAAGTTTGACGAAGACGGTGAAGAAGCCACAGTAACCGGTGACTTTACTCTACACGGTGTTACGAAGACAATTACCTTTGAAATAGATAAAATAGGTGAAGGTAAAGATCCATGGGGTGGTTACCGTGTTGGTTTTGAAGGAGAAACTAGCTTAAAATTGGCCGACTACGGTATTGACTATAACTTAGGCCCAGCATCTACCCATGTTGATATTGGTTTATTTATTGAAGGTATTCGCCAGTAAGACTATTTTAAAAAAGCTAAGCGCTAATTAGTAACACGCTTAGCTTTTTATTATTGTAAATGTGCTTCTAATTTGGGTTTTAAATGACTTGGTAACCACCGAGTTAATATCTGTTTATAGTCTTCAGTCTGCTTAATCAGTTTGAGTTGTTGATTAAGCGTAGCAATATCTTCTGCACCTTGCTCGTTTTTAGTACAGCCAATGTAACCGTAACTTATTTCTGGTGCTTCAGTGAGCATCCGCTGGGTTAAATTATCAGTAAAGCCCATTGTTTTTGCTAAATAATAATGTTCACTTGGGTAACCTAATAAAATATCAATTCTTTTAAGGTTAAGCATATATGTTAACGTACTGAGGGTATCGCGGGTTGGTCGAATGACCAGATTTATACCGGGTGTGGTGTTGATTATTTTATCAATTTCACTGCCATAGGAGCGATTCATAGATACACCTAAGGTAAGCTTTTTATTAACTAATAAATTGGTTAATGACACCGGTTTAGCGTCTTCAATCTCAAGCGCACTACTTAGCTTGGTATGCATGGCAATTGATGGCGAAAGCCCTGCTGTAGAGCTTTGATGTGTGAAATAAACACGCTCTTCGCGGTATTTATTCTTATAGAGCGACAAAGCACAGGCATTAGACTGCAGGTTTGCGAGTTCCTGAATCACTTTACCTGAGGGGATGATCACTCTTTCAAAGGTAATATGCGGCAGCTGCTGTTCTAAAAGCGAAATAATACTTTCGTCACGACCTTGTGATTTGTTCGGCCCGCTTATAATGTAGTAGGGCGCAAAATCATGTGTTAACCATTTTATTGTTCTGGCATTACACTTTGTGCTTAAAAATACACAGACTAACAGTATTAACCACGAAAACCGCATTGGCACTACAACGAATAAATAAACAAGGATTTAAGTGTAGTCAATAATACACCAAAAAGTAAAATGCCAGCTTCACGCTGGCATTTAGATTTATTTATAAGTGTTTAACTTATCAATGATAATTAGCTGGCTTTGAGCCACTTTACAAATTGACGTGCATCACTTGCTTTTTGAAACAATGCATTTTTCAAACCTTGTGTATCGCTAAAGATTACACGATGTTTGTTAACCGAAATTGATTGCACTGGATGTGCTATTTGGATCATAGATCCGTTATATTTGTATGACATAATAAAACTCACTTTATTTTTGTTATTTATTCTGGGCTTTTTCTTAAAGCACATTACAGATGATAAATAATCTAATTGTGTTTAGCTTCATTACAGTGTTGACGATCTTTATGACACTTTTACGATGATATTAAAAATAAATCATCAAGGTATTAATAGGGGTTCTCGCCGTACAATAACTTAGCTTTTGAATATACGTTTTGCGGGACTTACTGGATCAGGGTAAAGAGGTTAACCGCTAGGGCTTTTTATAGCCAAGCAGCGATACTACTTCACAACATTTTACTTTGCAAGCAATTTATTAAAATACTTTGAATCGAGTGGAATTCACATATAGCCATAAATATTAATTCGCAAAGGTCAACAGACCCTAATATATCTGACTATACTCAGTTTTTAACTGAGGGGGTCAAATGAGCTCACTATCTACGCCATATCAACATTTTTTATCTAATCCAATAGCAAAGCCGCCTTGTCGTATGCACAATGCGAATATGTATGGTTTTTTTGCTGAGGTAGAATTAGCTAAATCACAAAGATATATTGATTCAACGCTAAACGTAGGCGTTAAAGGAAATATTCGTTTTAAAATACTTGGCGAGTTTGCGCTTATTACATTTACAGATATTGAAAAAATAGCCTCAATGACACCGCCTTTCGCTCAGCATGGTTGGATGCAAGAAACAGATATTATCATCTGGTTGCCTGTCGCTAAAGTTGAAAATGAGGATATAAGCTACTTATATTGGTATCCAGCATTTATCTGCGTTAATAACATTTATGCACTCATAAATGGTCGCGAAACGTGGGGCTATAATAAATATTTATGTGATTACATTATGCCCGAGTGTGTAACTGAGCTTTCGAATTTTTCACTATCTTTAGAATGCTTTGATCATTTTTCGCCTGAATCAAAGCTGCAAATGCATGAGTTATTTACAATTACAATAAACTCTCAGGGGCACGAAAATGACTTTTTCTCTGTCCTAGATGATTTTGGCGAGCAAGTAGCAAATTTGTTTTCTCGTAAACATTTAGGCATTGATTTGTCATTATTAAAGCAGCTATTGAGTGGGTTTGTTAATCCACAAATGGATCAAATATTGTTTAAGCAATTTCCCGATGGCAGTAGTGATTCAGCGGTATACCAAAGCGTAATGCACTCACCCTCTATGATTAAAAAAATACATCGCTTTAAATTTCTGAAACCTGAGTTTACTTTACATCTTAATAAATTAGATAGTTTCCCCCTTGCCGATATGTTTGGTCTGAAGTTAGGTAGCCAAGCGCTGCACTTACCATTTTATGTTCAAATGGATTTTGACCAGTTAGCCGCAACTAAAATTTAAATTGCTTAGAAGGATTTACCATGAACCAAGAAAAAATTGTGATAATTGGTGGCGGTGTATCGGCTATGACTGCTGCACTGTATTTAACTGAGCAGCGTGATTGGCAACAGCATCGAACTATTACTGTATACCAACAAGGTTGGCGTTTAGGTGGTAAAGGCGCAAGTGGCCGTAATGCGGCTCGTGGGCAGCGTATTGAAGAGCATGGCTTGCATGTATGGTTTGGTGCTTATGTAAATAGCTTTAAAACAATAGAAACGGTTTACACTCAGTTACAACGCCCAGTCGATTCACCTTTATCTACATGGCAGCAAGCATTAAAGCCGCATAGTTTTATAGCACTAGAAGAATATATTAATGATCAATGGCAAACATGGCCAATAGATTTCCCCTTATTACCTGGAAATCCTGCGGAGGGTAGTTTGGATATTACGCCATGGGACTTTATTAAAATGACCCTAGCTTGGCTAAAAAAGTGGATACTGGATTTACAATTAGCCGCAAAAAAAGCCAATAAAAATATAAATTTGAGCACAAAAAAATCTCGTGATCAGTCTTTATTACGCCATTTACATCAACAAATAGCGGACTTGGTTGATGATACAGAGGAAACTTGGCAACACTTTGCTGATGATATAAAACAATACTCGAGTGAAATAGCCTCTACTCCCAGCTTATTAATAAGTAAATTAAATCAGTTTGCTCACGCTGACAATACATTAAAACCCCAAGTACAAGAGAAAAAAGATGGCCTTGTCATTTGGTATATAGTTAGAAAACTAAAGCGTTGGCTAAATAGCGAAATGATTGAGTTATTAGACAATAATGCGCAGCTTAGACGATTATATATTTGTGCAGACCTTGCTATTGCAATGTTGGTTGGCCTGGTCAAAGACAAAGTATATCGAGATGGGTTTGGGGTCATAAACAAATTTGATTTTAGACAGTGGCTGATAAGAAATGGGGCAAATGAGCAGTACAGCGCTAACTCTGCGCCAATACGGGGATTTTATGATTTAGTATTTGCTTACGCTGATGGAGACATCAGTAAGCCTAATGTTGAAGCCGGTGTTGCATCACTGGCTATGTTACGTATTGCGCTGTGTTATCGCGGTGGCGTCATGTGGAAAATGCAAGCGGGGATGGGCGATGTCATTTTTGCTCCACTGTATGAGCTACTAAAAAAAAGAGGGGTTAAGTTTGAGTATTTCCATCAATTGCAAAACCTGGAACCCAGCCTAAATGAGCAGGGTGAACGTTTTGTTGAGATAATTAAGTTACAGCAACAAGTTACTTTGAAATCAGGCGCTGAATATCAACCACTTGTTGATGTGAAAAAACTACCTTGTTGGCCAAGTGAGCCGCTTTATGCGCAAATTAATAGTGAACAAGCTGCACTATTAAAACAGCATAATATTAATTTAGAATCTTTTTGGTCTAACTGGCCAGCTCAGTATGAAAACCATTTTGGGCAGCCCCTACCAATAAAAGAATTACGCTACAAAGGTGACTTTGACAGGATTATTCTTGGCGTATCTGTTGCCTCACTTGAACATGTATGTCCTTCTTTACTTGCATTGGATACAAATTTTGCAGCTCAAGCAAAGCAAGTTAAAACGGTGGCAACGCAGGCAGCCCAATTGTGGCTTAGTAAGACTGACGAGCAATTAGGTTGGCAATATAGGCCACCTAGCAAAGAAGGCCCCATTCTCAGTGGCTTTAGCGAACCATTTGATACATGGGCTGCGATGATGAATTTAATCGACAAAGAACAATGGCCTATCGATTGTTCTCCTAAAAACATTGCTTACTTTTGCAGTGTTTTTCCTTGTGACTATTACCCGCCACAAAGTGAACATCAATTTGTTTTTCAAGCAAAATCGCAAGTAAAAGCTAATCTTAAAGGTATGCTAGAAAATAACATACAGGCTATTTGGCCAATAGCGTATCAAAATAATCAATTTGACTGGTCTGTTTTGCATGGCTCTCAGTTATCAGGGGATGAACGATTAAATGCTCAATACTGGCGAGTAAATGTGGATCCCAGTGAGCGCTATGTTTTGTCAGTTGCGGGCTCAAGTCAATATCGTCTGGCAACTGATGAAACACAATTTACCAATCTTTTTATTACCGGTGACTGGATAAAAACAGGCGTTAATGCCGGTTGTGTTGAAGCGGCTGTCATGGCTGGTATGCAAACAGCAAGAGCAATGGTGGGTTACCCACAACACATTAGTGGCGAAGATGCATTTGCAGCCCTCAAACATTAAAATATTATTCATATAACCGTATTATCGATTGATTAGTATATAATTAAACATGCTGTTTACATTTGTCTAGCGTAAAGGTCACAAGAAATGAAAAATAAAGGCAAGCTTCTCAATAAGAAAATAGGGTTGATATGCTTACCAGGCTTCTTACTGCCACTGCAGGCGAAAGTACTTGTAGATGATGAAAGTGCGAATGCGCGTAATATGGAAATCATAGAAGTTTATGCGCAAAAAAGAGCGCAAAAAATTGAAGAAGTTGGCATTTCTGTAAGCACCATTAAAGGTAATGATCTTCAAGTACAACACGTTAAAGATTCGACAGAGTTGTCTGTATTTGCTCCTAATCTAAAAATTAGTCAAAACGCAGCGGAAGGCACACCGCCAGCGGTTAACATTCGTGGTGTAGGGCTAGTTGATTACAATACGGCGAATACATCCCCTGTGGCGATGTATGTTGATGACATTGCTGTTGGCTCTGCAAGTAACCAAATTGTTAATTTATTTGATATTGAACAAATTGATATTTTGCGTGGTCCTCAAGGCACTTTATTTGGTCGCAACTCTACTGGGGGCGCTATTTTAATCCGCTCTAAACGCCCTGAGTTTGAACAAAGTGGTTATTTAAGCACTGGCATTGCTAATAACAATGCGACCAGTGTTGATGCTATGTTTAATTCAGCACTTAGTGAAAACACTGCCGTTCGTATAGCGCTTAATCATCAAGATTATGATTATTCCACTAACAATATTTTTGCCGACTCACCGAAAGCTGGCATGCGACAAACGAATGGCCGAGTTTCCTTTTTAGCTGATTTTGACACGGTACAGCTATTGATAAAAGGGCATATTGCCGATTGGGATGGCATAGTACAGCCGGTTGGCAGTATTGGAATTGTTGCTAATCCACTAAAAGGAGAGCGATGCTCGCCAGCACAAGCGGGTTCAACCAATTGTTTTGATAATTTTGGCTTTAATGATGCCAGTGATGATTTTTATACTGTAAGCGTTAATAATAATTCGCCACATAAAACCGATGGTAAGGGGGTTAGTGCCCATGCTAATTGGCAATTAGACACACACAATGAGCTTGTTTTTTTAAGCAGTTATAACAAATTAAAACGGGACCATGCTTTTAATTGTGATGGCTCTCCCGCACAGTTATGTGAGGGCAACTTAGGGTTAAATACTGATTTGGTGACGCAAGAATTGCGATTGCAATCTCAGTTGGGTGAGCATTTTTTAACGACGGGAATATATTATGCTGATGAGTCTATTGTTCAAGATAATGTAAATGATATTTTACGCGACTATCGGGGAGTTTTATCGACAGATTTAACCGCTACTTTTTTTTATAATAATAAAATAAACACAAAGAGTATGGCTGCGTTTACGCAACTCGATTATCAATTAAACCAAGATTGGTTGATCACTGCAGGGCTTCGTTACTCTTATGAATCGTTAGACTACGACTCAGTATCTCAGCTTAACGTTTTAATAGATGCTGACGATTTAACAGGGGTTAAGGTTCCATTTTATCGTGTTCAAGGAGAGCAGTCAGATAATGGCATTTCAGGGCAGTTAGGAGTGAACTTTAAAGTCGATGATTCAACTTACGCCTATTATCGTTTTGCTAATGGCGCCAAAAGCGGAGGCTATAACGGTGGATTTTTATCATCGGTTGAACAGGCCCAACTCGCTGACTATCAAAAAGAGCGGTTAAACTCACATGAAATCGGATCAAAGTCCTGGTGGCCACAGCAGGGTATTCGATTTAACTGGGCTGCATTTTATTATGATTATAATGATCAACAAGTCTTTATGAATCAGCCTTCAACATCTGAGCAGAGCCCGCCAATTCAATTATTAGAAAATGTGGCTGACTCCATTATTTACGGCTTAGAAGCTGATCTTGAGTATTGGCTGACCGATAATTTGAATGTTAAGTTTGCTATGGGTTATATACCTCATGCAGAGTTTGAAGAATATGTTGATCCACTAGGGAATGCGTTAACTAATAATCGTTTGCCGTTTACCTCAAAATGGAATCTCAGTGCGGGTATTGAATACACTTTTGAGGTGGCTAATCACCCACTAACTACTCAATTATTAGTTGATTATCAATCCGATTACTATTTTGATCAGAATCAAAACCCCTATGCGATGCAAGACAGCTATAGTATTTTTAACGCCAATATACACTATCAACACGATAACTGGGGGGTTGCCATTTGGGGTAAAAACCTGTTTGGTACTCAATACAGTCACTTAAAATTTGATTTAAGTTCTTTTCTTGGCATGCTTGAAGATTTTAAGGGTGAAGGCCGGCGTTTTGGCTTGGATATTAGTTATCAGTTTTAATTTAAGGTGCAAAGTATGCCAATAAAGGCAGCTCTAAAGCTATTTATATATTGTGTATTTATATGCTTTAGCAATTTAGCAGTGGCAAATGCACTTGAGCCTTTTGCTTATACTTTGAAACAACAAGATACTGATTTGCTTAATCAAGGCAGTGTATTTCAAGTCACTGATGGCGCTTTTCCCCGAGACCATAGCGATATAGAAACGTGGCTTGAAAAAAAGCAACCACAATCGAGAACATCGTTTTTTGGTGGTAGTTTTTGGTTTGTGATTAAGCTGGAAAACAAAACTGATTTAAATGAACTTGTGTTATATCCCTATAACACGCTGCTTTCAAAAATTGAGACGCGTATTTATGATATGTCGAATTTTGATGAGCCAATAAATCGTTATACAACGGGTGGCATTTACCCTAATGAGTTTGCATTTCATTATGGTAATAGAATTGAGCTGACGCCTAATCGTCCCTATATGTTAATTGCAAAATTTCAAAGTGAATACTTTTACACCCCACCTAAATTAGTGCTTTCACCTTATGATGATTTTTTTGTGAAAAAAACATCATATAACATGATTATGCTGCTGTGCTTTGGGGTTGGTATTGCATTAGGTTTATACAATTTTCTTATTTACTTGGGTGATAGAGATAAAACCCATTTGCATTACGCCCTGTTTACCGCGTGCTGGGTATTAGCTTGGAGTCAGTTTTTTCATATACCAGATCAAATTTTTGGTTTTTACAACGCCCATTTTCATTGGCTAGGTTTTACCTTAATTCCCATCACAAATATCCTATTTTTTAACAGCTTACTTAAATTAAAGGAAACGTCTCCTCAATTATCACGGTTTTCAATTTACTTGGGCATTATTGCTACCGCAGGTACTCCATTTACAATCATTTGGCCAGGTTTTGGCTTTATATGGGCTACTTTAGTAACGGGGGCTACTTTGTGCCTGGGTATGATTGTTGGTATACGAAGTTGGTTAAGTGGCTTTAAGCCCGCTCGCTATTTTGTTTTAGCGTATTTGGCGATGGCCATTCCTAATATGGTCGGCAATTTAACTAATTTAGGGCTAATTGAACCTATAAAGATAGATCTCTATTTACTTGGGCTCATTGGTACCGCACTCGATGCAGTGCTACTTGCTTTTGCCGTGGCAAATAAATTTAGCATTTTACACCATGAGAATGTTGAATTGACTAAAAATTTAGAACACAAAGTACAGTTGCGTACTCAAGAGTTACAACAATTAGCTGAAGAACTTCGTGATGCAAGTGAAGCTAAAAGTCGATTTTTAGCCAATATGAGCCACGAAATTCGCACCCCAATGACATCAATCATTGGTTATGCTGATGGTATTATTTTAGGTGATATACAGCCTCATGAGAGAAACCATGGCATTCGGGTGATTTTGCAAAATAGTCGTCATGTTCTTGGCTTAATTAATGACATTTTGGATATGTCAAAAATTGAGGCTAATCGTCTAGAGATAGAGCTAGTTGAAACGGACTTGTTTGCCACTATTGCTGAAATCGAATCGTTATTAGGAAAACAAATTCGTGATAAAGGCTTAAAATTTAAAGTTGATTATCAATTTCCGCTACCTGATTGGATAGTCTCAGATCCAACTCGATTGCGACAAATATTATTAAATTTAGCAACCAATGCGCTTAAATTTACCAGCCAAGGTTATATAAAGCTAACGGTTAGCTGTAATAAAAAACAACTAATTATTAAAGTGAAAGATACGGGAATTGGTATGACCGACAGTGAGCAAAAAGACCTATTTACTCCCTTTCATCAAGCTGACTCGTCGATTTCTCGTAAATACGGTGGCACTGGACTTGGATTAAACATATCAAAAAGCTTAGCAACTAAACTAGATGGCGATATTACGGTTTATTCTGTACTCGGTAGCGGCAGTGAGTTTTGTTTTTCTATGGCACTGCATACAACGGAACATACAAAATGGGTTTACGCATTTGACGATATCTGTAAGTCACAAAACAAAGAGATCCCTTTAAATAGTAACCAGCGAAATTTGATTGGTAGGGTACTCGTGGCTGAAGATCACCCAGAAAACCGACAGCTGATTAAGCGGATTTTAGAACGAATGGGTTTAACCGTGGTGACAGTAGAAAATGGCCGAGATGCCGCGCAAGCGACACTTGATGAACAATTTGATTTAATTTTATTAGATATTCAAATGCCAATTATGGATGGTGAACAAGCAATTAGTATTATGCAAGCAACAGGAGTAACAACACCGATTGTGGCGCTTACTGCGAACACGATGAAGCATGAAGTAGATCGTTATTTAAAACAAGGTTTTACCGATCATATTGCCAAACCCATCGATAGACGGTGTTTTAGTAGTAAAATCGCAAGTTATCTTGATATTGATATATGCGAAAATATTAAGCTGCCTGATGATGAGTTTGCTCTGCTCAAGCAAGAATACATTAAAGGATTAAAAAAACAAAAACACACATTACAGTCGCAATTTAAGCAGGGTGATATAATCGGTTTTGCACGCAGCGTACATATGATTAAGGGAACGGCAGGGATGTTTGAATGCCAAGCACTGTATCAACAAGCTGTTGAGTTTGAAAAACGATTAAAATCCGCTAACGCCGTGCTTGATAGACATCAAGTAGAGGCTTTACTCAATACAATTGACGTTATTTTAGAAGCTTAAAACCATACTTTTTAAAGCCTTGTTTCCTATGTTGTTATGATCTGTTTATAATAGGAAGATAATTTTTAAAATACAGTGTTATTAAAAAGGAAATTTTGTGAAGCTATCTGTTTGTATTATATGTAAAAATGAAAAGGATAAAATTGAGCGTTGTTTAGAGTCAGTAAAGTGGGCAGATGAAATCATTGTACTTGATTCAGGTAGCACTGATGAAACACGTGCTATTGCAAATAAATACACAGATAAAGTATTTGTGCGTGATGACTGGCAAGGGTTTGGTGAGCAAAGACGTAGAGCAGAAGCATTAGCAACTAACGATTGGATTTTTGCAATTGACTGTGATGAAGTTGTCAGTGAGCGTTTAAAGGAAGAAATAATAACGACATTGGCAAAATGCAATGAGAAAAATATTTTAAAGCTTAACCGTTTAACGTATTTTTGTGGCCAATTTATTCGACACAGCGGCTGGTATCCTGATCGTATTGCGCGTATTTACAATAAAAAAATAACAGGTTATAACCAAAACTTAGTGCATGAGTCTGTTGTAATGCTTGATTGTAAACCAATTGAGCTGAAAGAAAATATATTACATTTTCAGCATGAAGATATTTTTGGCTATATGAATAAAAGAAACCATTATGCGCACATAGGTGCAGAGCAAATGGAAAAAAAGGGTAAAAAACCATCACTCTTGAAGGCAAGTAGTTCCGCTTTTTTTGCTTTTATCCGCCATTATTTTTTAAGACGTGGCTTTTTAGATGGTAAAGCAGGATTTGTTATTGCGGTTATACAAAGTCAATATAGCTTTAATAAATACTTATTTGCCTATTATAAGTAATCTCACTTAGCAGGTTAATTTTATAATCATCCGGTGGTTAAAATTAATCTGCAGTTATGCTCTACTCAGTAATGTTCTATTTGGTCGGGTGTTAAATAAAATGCCTGATGCCACCTTGGTTAAAAAATCGTTCCCTTATTTTTACTAATAGTGAATACCGTGCAGTTATTCGCTGCGGTGATATCAATTATAAAAATGCAATTACAGACACCTATTAACGAACATGCTTTAATGAAAAGAGGATGTTTTTCTAGGTGTTAACAATGCAATATCAACATATTACTGTGCCAGAAAATGGTGAACATATACTTATTGATGAACAAGGACAGTGGCATATACCCGAACACCCTATTATTGCTTATATTGATGGTGATGGCGTCGGCCTCGATGTCATGCCAGTGATGCGAAAAGTAGTGGATGCCGCCATAGAGCATAGTTATGGCGCAAGACGCAAAATTCATTGGATGCAAGTTTACAATGGTGAGCAAGCTGCCAAGCTTTATGACGGTGATTGGTTCCCTCAAGAAACGATTAATGCAGTACGAGATTGTAAAATCGCGATTAAAGGCCCTTTAACAACACCGCTTGGAGGCGGATTTCGCTCGCTCAATGTCGCGCTTCGTCATGAAATGGATTTGTATGTAAATATGCGAACCATTAAAGGATTTAGTGCATTACCGTCACCATTAAAAAACCCATTTACCACGCATATTACCGTGCTGCGTGATAGCAGTGAAGATGTGTACTCAGGAATTGAGTGGCAAGCGGGCAGTGTTGAAAGTGAAAAAATGCTCGATTTTTTATGTGAAGAAATGGGCGTAACTCGGCTTCGTTTTACCCAAGAGTGTGGTTTAGGTATTAAAAATATCTCTAAAGAGGGATCAGAGCGATTAATACGCTATGCAATTAATTATGCCCTAAAAAATAATAGTGAATCACTCACTTTAGTTCACAAAGGTAATGTACTTAAGTTCACCGATGGCGCATTTAAGCGCTGGGGATTTGCACTGGCCAAACGTGAATATGCTGCCATTGAGCATCAAAACGGGCGCTGGCTTGAAATACAACGTGCTGATTTACCGCCGCTGGTTATTAAAGAAGTAATTGCCGATAATATGCTTCAGCAGTGTTTAATGGATCCTGCTCAATTTGATGTGGTGGCCACCACTAATCAAAACGGAGACTTTTTAGCCGATATGCTCAGTGCACAAGTCGGTGGAGTAGGGATTATGCCGGCGGCAAACTTAAATACCGAAGTTGCGTTTTTTGAACCCACACATGGTACATTTGAGCGCATAGCAGGACAAGATAAGGCAAATCCGAGCAGTAGCTTATTGAGTGCGGTGTTAATGCTTAAGTTTATGGGATGGAGTGAGGCTGCTTGTTTAATTGAAAACGCGCTTGAAAGCACATTTGCCAGTGGACAGGTTACATTTGATTTAGCTCAATCAAATCATAACTCGACAACCTTAAGTTGCAAACAATTTGCCAACAAGGTTATCGAGCACTTTTAAAGGGCAGCATTTTACGCTGCAGAGGCGTTAGCTGTTTGCTCGCGATGAACGCATGGACGCTCTGTCAGCTCTGCAGCTCTGTGGTAAAGTTTATGGGCGCTTGGCTCATCACAGAGTGTGCCACTAAGCGTATCCATTAAAGCAACCACAATAATTGCAGGCACTTGGCAACAGTATTCATCTAGAACGGCTGCGGTTGTTTGTGCATCTAAATGACAATGTGGATGACTTTTACGTTGATATGCATTTAATAAAGTATTCACGTCGAGAATGTCGTTTTCTTGGTGTTTTGTTTTACGACATGCACACCCAAACTCATCAACTAACGTGGCTAACGCTTGGTAAATGTGTTGCGTTTGAAGTGTTGTTTTACGACACAATTGTTGTTCAATGAATTGATGTAAATTTGCATCAATGAATAATCCGTCTTGTTGTGTGAAGCTTGCTGATGTTTGCATAATTATTACTCTTAGTTTGTTGGCTTAACTTCACTGTAGCGCTAAGTGTAATATTAATGAAATTGTTGTTTTCAATAACTGATATTGATTTGATCAATATTTTAATTCTTTACCTATCAATCACTGTATTTGCAAACGCCAACAACTCGCGTCTAAGCCATTGGTGCGCTGGTGTATGGTGTAATAACGGGCTCCATATCATTTTTATTTCTATGGGGACGATTTGAAATGGCACAGGGCTAATCACTAAATTAGTATGGCTAGTTAAAAGCTTTGCTTGACGACGCGGAAGGGTTGCAATGAGTTGCTCAGATTGACACAGTAAACTGGCAATCATGTAATGACGGGTAAACACTCTTATTTTACGTGTTTGTTCTAATTGCCATAATGCCTCATCGACCCAGCCTAATTTTTGTTTACCTGATTTATTGGTCACAGCGGGTTCGGGGCCCCAGCCGGCTCGATTAACCCAAATATGTTCACTTTTTAAGTATTGGTCTAAGTTTGCATCGTTTAAAAATGGATTATGTGGATGGGTTAAACAACAGTAGTTATCTCGCCATACAGTAGCTTGATGAAAAGAGCGCGGCAGACCATTAAAACGGTTTATTGCCAAATCGATAGTGCCTTTTTCCATATCCTGCAGGTTAACGTCGCTGGGGCTAAGTACATCGAAGTCAATGCCCGGATTTTTAGCTAGCTGCTCGCAAATAAAGGGAGCAATTAGCGTCGATTCTAAATAATCGTTTGCCATAATACGAAACGTCACGTTGGCAGTAGCCGGATTAAACTGCTCACTGGGCTGCGTGATCTCTTCTGCCATTTTTAACAGCGATTCAATTTCGGGCTTAAGGGCAAGGGCTTTAGCTGTTGGGGTCATGGAGCCCGCAGCTCGTACCAGCAAAGGATCGTCAAATAAATCTCTTAGGCGTTTTAACGCATTGCTCATAGCCGGTTGTGTTAATGCGAGTTTATTGGCCGCTTTAGACACACTTTTTTCATCTATTAATACATTTAAATAGACGAGTAGGTTGAGATCGACATTTCTTATATTCATATGATCAATTTTATTTATTTGCTGTATTAATTATCTAAATTAAAGCGTGCTTGCTAAGGTGTAAACCTCTAATAAAAAATAATCAGCATAATTGCTAAAAATAGAAGCGCCTATACTATGCCTAGCACGTCGTTAACGTCTACCCACAATCCTATACAAGAACTCATAGCCACTAAGTTAGCACGCGCTGTATTTGCTGGCTTTGAAGCTATGTTTGCACAGTTTTTAAATATTACCTTAGGGGCACAAAGTCGCTTTGAACAACGCCAATATCATGAGGTGCAAGCGGCAATGCGAGCGCGCTTGCAAGTGTATGAGCGTCAAGTAAAGCAGGTGAGTGAGGCCGTTAAAGTGATTGCCTATGATGAACTAAACTGTCCACAAACATGGCAACGTGCAAAAAATATTTATGGCGAAATGGTTAAAGAGCATGAAAACCAGCCAATTGCACATACGTTTTTTAATTCTACTTTTGGCGCTATTTGGGATGATAAAAAAATTCGTACGGTGCATTTATTTGTTTTAAAAGCAAAGTACCGGGGGCAACCACGTTCTTATGAAGGGCTTGTGAGTCGTATTTCCTTAAAAGAAGGGTTTGACAGAGCAGTTAAAACCTTAGTTAATGAACAAGTGTTTAGAGTGCCATTTAAAAATTTAAACGAGGACTTAGCTAAACTACAAGCAACGTTAACCCAAGGGGCGCAGCAACAATGCAGACAAGTGTATGAGCTAATAAGTTTAAATGACGGCTATATTGAGTACGCCAATTCACACTTTTACCGAAATAAAGCGTGTTATGTAATAGGACGTTGTATTGCTAAAAATGGCGATAATATGCCCTTTGCAATAGCCATTTTAAATACCCCTGACGGGCTTACAATTGATGCTGTGATGATGGGCGCTGATCAGCTTAGCTTGTTATTTGGCTTTGCGCGCACGTACTTTATGGTAGATACCGACCAACCTGCAAGGTATGTAGATTACTTAAGTGTGTTAATGCCTCACAAACAACGGTTTGAATTGTTTAATGCGATAGGTTTTATTAAACATGCGAAAACAGAATTTTATCGCTATAAGGTGGACACGACTAAAAGTAGCCCCGAGCAATATAAATATCATTTAGCGCCAGGTACACCAGGTATGGTCATGCTTGTTTTTACAATTGATGGCCTAGACTATGTGTACAAAGTAATAAAAGATAAATTTAGTGCACCAAAAACGGCGACAAAACAGCAGGTAAAAGATAAATATAACTTTGTAAAACAGGCTGATAGAGTAGGGCGATTAGTTGATACTCATGAATTTAGATACCTAGCCTTTGATTTAAGTCGTTTTAGTAATGAATTGCTTACACAAATGAAAAAACACATTGGTGATAGCTTAATTATTTCGGGTAAAGCGTTAATACTCAAACATGTCTATGTTGAGCGAAAAATGACACCGCTTAATTTATATATCGGTCAATGTACCAGTAAATCACTGCAGCAGGTGATGGTTGATTATGGTAAAGCGATTAAAGAGCTTGCCAGTGCTAATATTTTTGCCGGTGACATGCTAATGAAAAACTTTGGTGTGACACGTTGGGGGCGAGTGGTATTTTATGATTACGATGAAATTTGCCCTCTTACTGATTGTAATTTTAGAGAAGTGCCAAATACTGACAACGCGTTAGAGGAAATAAGCTCACATTCTTATTTTGATATAGACCAAAATGATATATTCCCGAGTCAATTTAAGGTGTTTTTTAGTGCAAGCAGCAGTGCCTTTAGCCATTTTAATCATTATCATAGTGATTTATTTACGGCAAAGTACTGGCAAATGACTCAGCAAGGTATTGAGCAAGGTCAGCTTCCTGATGTATATCCTTATAAACAAAGCTGGCGCTTTAATAATTTATAGTTTTGTTTATCTTTCAAGGTTAAATTTGAAGTTGTGTTTTTAGGCAATGCTTCCCCAGCAATTGCTAATAACGCAGCATAAATGCAGAACATGTACTGCCCAACGAGTTCGGTCTAAATTGAACAAAGGTTAGTCGACAAAGGCCAATAAACTGATTAAATCAGCACTGAATTTTTGTGCTTAAGGCGCTGTTAACTCCAAAAGGAGTATTATGAGTTTAAATTAGTTGGCTTCGCTTTTTTGTCAGGCTTTGTGTTTGCCAGTGCTAAAACCCCGAGGTTACATCAATAAAATTACTAATCACTACACACTTTAAATATATTACACAGAAAATAACGAGTTAGTTGAAGCCGAAGTATGGCGAAAATCAAATAGAATAAAATACGAGGAGATTTATGCAGTACATTTCACATCAAGATCAGCAATTGACGTTTGAACAAACCGACAAGCCGCAGATTAGCAGTAATGAAGTATTGGTAAAAGTAGCAGCGATTGGCGTTAACCGCGCCGATTGTATGCAGCGCCAAGGTAAGTATCCTGCTCCTGAAGGGGATAGCCCTATTCTAGGACTCGAATGTGCAGGTACCGTGTGTGAGCTTGGCAGTGAGGTAGACCTTAAATGGCAAGATAAGCGTATTTTTACTCTATGTGCCGGTGGTGCGTACAGTGAATATGTCGCGGTCGATGCGCAGCAATTAATGGAATTGCCAGATAATATTTCTATGGCACAAGGTGCTGCTATTAGTGAAGTGTATTTAACTGCCTTTGGCGCACTCTTTGAGTTAGGAAAACTACAATCAGGGCAAACGGCGCTTATTCATGCCGGTGCCAGTGGCGTAGGCGGAGCGGCTATTCAAATGGCAAAAAGTGCCGGTGCACAGGTGGTAATAACAGCAGGGTCTGATGAAAAATGTGAACACGCTAAAAGCTTGGGTGCTGACCATGTGATTAATTATAAAACCACTGATTTTGTTGAATATATGAAGGCACATAACTTAAGTGCAAACGCCATAGTCGATCCGGTTTCTGGCCGCTATTTGAATAAAAATGCCAAAGTGGCCGCAATGGATTGTCAGATTGTGATGCTCGCATTTTTAGATAGTCGCTTTGCCGAAGTCGATTTTGCACGCTTATTACAAAAGCGCATTTCGTTTCATGCCTCGACATTACGTAATCGCAGTATCGCGTTTAAGCGCGCGTTAAGAGATGCATTTGTAGCGCGCTTTTATGATGATATTGCCAATCAGAAATATGACTTTAATATTTATAAAATCATGCCATGGCAACAAGCTAGTGAGGCACATGCCATTTTAGAGGGTAATGAAAACTCAGGTAAAGTTGTATTGTTGGTAGAGTGAAACAAGTAATGCCACAGGGATTAATATTGTTAATCCCTGTATGAGGCCATATACTTTAACAAACTATTTCGATTTTAAGGTTAATAATGAATCCAATTATTGCAATATTAAAAGAGCACAATGTCAGCGATGAAAAAGTAGCGGCATTATTTGAAGCATTTACCCAAAACCCAATGATGGCTATGGCTTTAGTACAAGAGCTGGGCATACCACCTGAAAAACTTCAGCAATTGATGGCGGTAGTAATGACCCAACCTCATTTAATTAAAGAAGCAACGGATGAATTAGGTTTAGATTTTGCAAAAGTACAAGAAGCGAAAGACAAGTTAAACCAGCAGTAAACTATCTTTAGAGACATGTTTTATGCATGTCTCTATCCCTAAACATGTTTTGTTACACACTCATTTGAACGGCTCTGCATTTATACAGTCAAATAAATACTTAACCTATAGCAGGGACAAAACATGAAGCGACTTTATAAATTTTGGAAAAATAACCGTTCTTAAGGGCCTGTTAACCTTTCAAGGTTGAATTTGCAGTAGTCTGTTTGGTATTTAAGCAAGGCAGAGCCTATGTGGTGTGGTTATTCCCCATAAATAGGCGATAACGTAGCATCAATGCCAAACAGGTATTGCCCAAAGGGTTCTTCCAAGGGGCGATTAACTCTTTGTTACTCGGTTTTTACTTAGCCCACTAGGTTACAAACCTCGCGCCGCGATTAAATCGCCCCTTGTTTGAACAAATTCCAATCCGCAAAGGTCAACAGGCCCTATTGTTTTTATTATTTTAATGAGTGTGTTTCGTAGTGCCGTCGCCGATTGGTACGAAGTACCAACAGGTTCAATGAAACCGACTATTGAAGAAGGCGACCGAATCCTTACCGATAAAATGGCGTATGATTTACGTATACCATTTACGCATGTATCCCTGTTAAGACTGGCAGAACCACAAACCGGCGATATTATTGTATTTGATTCTAAAGTGGCGGATAACCGTTTAATAAAACGCGTTATTGGCACACCAGGTGATATAGTTTCATTGCAAAATAACGAATTGACCATTAATGGCGAGAAAGTAAGTTATAGCACTTTAAACGAGAGTATTCGGTGGCTAGATAAAACTGAGCACTTAAAGGGGCATGCTCATACCATACGGCTTACCAAATCGGCAGCAAGCTTAGTGCAGTTTCCGGCAACACCAATAGCAGCAGATCATTATCTGGTTATGGGTGATAACCGCGATAACAGTGCGGACTCACGGGTTATTGGATTAATTCCACGTGATGAGTTGCTGGGTCGGGCAGAGCGAGTGATTGTCTCGCTTGATTATGATGATTACTACTTGCCAAGAAGTGACCGGTTTTTGAAGCGTTTAGAATAAAAAACTAACTATTACAATGGCTAAGCAAGATTGGTTAGCCATTGCTGTTTTTGCAGGTAGGATTATTTAAGGCATTAATCAATATCAATCGAGTAAGCTTCTAACAGCTTGTTAAGCTTAACTTGCTCTGAAGCATCAAACTCTATACCAACGCTAAGGCGGTTGCCTTTCATTTGGTTATTCCTAATGTAAGACGTAATAATAACAGGCTCGTTGTCTAATGGAGAAAGTATATGCACAAAAACTTGACGTTTTTTTAGTGCAACAAATCCAGAGCTTACGTGAATAGCAAAGCGACAACCACTCGGAGAAATATCAATAATTAAACCGTGCAATAAGCTTTTATTATCAGCATCAATATCGCCTTTATGTAAACTAATTTTAGCCGGAATGTGTGTAGGCAACCTGCTAGTTTCACGTAATTGGCGGCTTTCAATTTTTTTAGGGTAAGCTAAATAAATTAATCGTTCAGGGCGAAATGAAATCGCTAATATGCTGGTTGAAAAAGCAACACATTCGCCCCGTTCGTCTTCAATGATATAACGTACAATAGCCCCATTACCTTCAACTAAAATGTCGCTGTAATCATTTTTACCTGCTTGAGCAGGGTATTTTAATATTAAATATTTACCGGTGTCGTAGCCGATTAAAGTGAGTTTAAAGCGAACCTGAATGGGATTGTTAAATTGTATATCAATTAGCTTTCCCGGGAGTAAATCGAGGAAAAACTTCTTTTGATCTTCAGTTGGTTTATCTTCAACAGTAGTATTATTTTTATTTGTTTCCACAAACACTTTCTCAATATTAACAGACGCTTAATTATCTTTTAATATAGTGTAAAAATCACTAGTATAAAAGAGGGCATTTAGTAAAAGAAAATAATACTTTGTGCTTGTAATAGTGAGCGGAGTTAGTATTTTACTCCGCTGTGGAGATTAGATTGTTACTCTTTTGGCAACAAAACAGTATCAATGACATGAATCACGCCGTTGCTCGCTTTTACATCTGCCATTACTACGTTGGCATTGTTGATCATAACAGAGCCGTCATTGATGGTTACATTCACAGACTGACCTTGTACGGTCGCTGCACTGTCTAATTTTACAACGTCTGCAGCCATTACTTTTCCTGATATCACATGGTAGGTAAGAATTGCAGTTAACTTGTCTTTATTTTCGCTCTTAAGAAGGTTTTCAACGGTACCTGCTGGTAGTTTAGCAAATGCTTCATCAGTTGGCGCAAATACAGTAAAAGGGCCATTTCCTTTTAACGTATCAACGAGGCCTGCCGCTTTGACAGCTGCAACGAGTGTTGAAAAAGAACCATTGGCAGCAGCTACATCAACGATATCTTTTTTCATACCATGGTGATCGGCATGAGCTGCTGTAGATAGGGCTAAACTTGCTAATACAAAAGTCAGAACAGACGCTATTTTCTTAAACATGTTACTTTCCTTTAAATTGATTAGATGTCGGTTAAATGTTACGCCGGGTTGCTAGCTTACGATCATTTTAAAAAAGGGTGAGTCATTGCCTTATCCCAATAAAGGTATTTAATAAAAAGCAAAGCCTGCTATTAACCCTCCTAGTGAAAGCTTTTATGAGTAAACACGGTCTGTTTATTTTCAATTTTTTATATCCAGTTCAGCGATATAACGTCATTAATTAACAATAGGAAATAAACCATGAAAAAACGGGCTATTTTTACAGCGCTCATTGCATCACTTTCTTCATTAGCGTCTGTTGCTGGACAAACTGAAATGCAGATAAATACTCATAATCAACAGCTTGAAAATGTGGCTATGGTGGCACAATTAACGGGTGAAATGGCACAGCGTATAGTCAATGCAGCGTCTGCAGCGGCGCACAAAGACAATTTAGCTGTATCAATAACCGTTGTGGATGCATCTGGGCAAACGCTGGCAGTACTTCGCGATCATCGTGCCGGTGTTCATACTATTCGTGCCAGTTATAAAAAAGCCTATACCGCCAATTCGCAAAAGCGAGAAACCGCAGTTATAGCAAAAGGCATAAAAGAGGGCACTATTCCAGCAGACCTTCGTTATTTAGATGAAAACATTTTAATATTGGATGGCGGGGTGCCTATTTATATAAACGATACTGTGGTGGGGGCTGTGGGAGTTGGCGGTGCTCATGGCAGTGAGGATGTACGTGTTGCTAAAGCGGGGATCAAAGCGTTATGGTTAGAAAAAGAGTAACATTCAGACTATTAAAAATATGGCTAACAGATAAAGTTATGATGACAGTTAAAGGAGTGCACACATGATGAATGAGACTGATTTAGCGCACTTAAAACGCACCGTAGCGCTAGCTAAAGAGGCGTTAGAAGCAGGAGATGAACCGTTTGGCTCTGTGCTTGTTGATGCTGAAGGAAATGTATGTATGGAAGATCGCAACCGTGTTGCGGGTGGCGATCATACACGTCATCCTGAGTTTGAAATTGCTCGTTGGGCAGCCAACAATATGACCCCTGAGCAACGCGCTGGGGCTACTGTGTATACCTCAGGGGAACATTGCCCTATGTGCGCCGCAGCACACGCCTGGGTTGGCTTAGGGCGAATTA
The DNA here is from genome assembly GCF_040937955.1 of Pseudoalteromonas sp. SD03. Classification (NCBI taxonomy): domain Bacteria; kingdom Pseudomonadati; phylum Pseudomonadota; class Gammaproteobacteria; order Alteromonadales; family Pseudoalteromonadaceae; genus Pseudoalteromonas; species Pseudoalteromonas sp. SD03. Next base: position 1,970,355 of record NZ_CP162514.1, on the reverse strand, counting down.
TGTATGTGAGTTCATCTGCGCAATTAACTAGCTGGCTTAGCGAGCTCAAAATGACTAAGTCGCCAGTTAACCCGTTACCTATTGAAGCGGTTGCTCCAAATGTCGCTGTTTATGGGCCCGTACCAGCACTTGTTGAGCAGGTTCACGCCCTACATCGTCAATTCCACCAAGCAGATTAACAGCACAGCAGCGCATGGTATTTAGACTAAAGCGACTACCTGCTATAGTTAACGGTAGTCACTTTTATTAAACGCAGCACAAGGGATTATTATGATCGTTAACCTGTTCGATAAGTTAATATTTGCTTGCGCTTTTATTGTTTCATTGCAACTACCGCAGCTGAGTGATCATTACCAACAACATTTAGCGGGCTTATACCATGCAACAAAATGGCAAGTCGACGGCTATGCAAAAACGGCCAAGCAATATAACTTTTCTAGCACGCAAGCGATGATAAACCGCCATTTAGCAAACACTGAACCGAGTGTCAGAGCCGATGCAAATCAAAAACAGCAAACATTACTGCAATTTGCCGATTTAAAAAAAGGGATGGCTATTTTTGAACAAGGTAATTTAGTGCAAAAAATGCTGTATATGTTCTCCCCTGAGCGCGTTGACAGATTACAAAATACACTTGATAACTTTAAGTTAGGTATCCCTTTAACCGCGAGTGCAGTGTTGTTTGCATTGGTATTAGCTATTTTATTAAATCAATTACTTATGCTGCCACATACTTTATATGTTAGGCGTAAAAAGCGTATTGCATCCGATGCGGTAAAATTTAATAGCTGATCGTCAATGAATTATCATTGGTAATTTTCACTGGCCCTTTTAACAACAAATGCGCCACGAATGTCACCCAGTTTAAAATCAGTTGCCTGATCATTAGGGTATAAAGTCGCTATTTTTTTAGAAACTGTGGGGTCAATCTGACTGCCATGACACGCTAAACACGCTTTTTGAGTAGGAATCGCTTTTACAAAATACCAGCCATCCGGTCTTTGCTCTTGATATTCTATGCTTGCTACCGGCTCGCCATTGAGCTTTCGTTGTTCAAAGTTTAATAAAACATTTTTGAGCCATGCATCGGGTTGATTATCTGAGTTACGAGTTTTCAAAGCACTGCGGCTAATTTGCCAAGGACTATTGCTGTGTTGTGAAGCGATAGCGGGTGCAGCTGTATTACATACACTTATTGCCGCTAGTGGGCCGCTTTGTTTCATAGTACTAACCAGTACCTGTTTTAAATCACTTGAAAATGCTTTGATGGTTTGTCGTGCCTCGTCGGTATTGCTAGCAAAAGCAGCGGATGAAATAAATAAACTGGAAAAAAGCAAAATAATGCGCATAATACACCTCTAAACATTAGAAGGTTCTAATATACAGGGTGTCAGGTGTTTTTCAAGTAAATCGTTTAGCGTTAAAGCACTTTTTTACTTAAGGTACCGCGCCTAAAATCGATAAACAGTTCCAAGAGAAAAGATATGCACAATAAGCACGGTGAGAATAAAGTAATAAACCAACAAAATAACCATGATGCTGGTGGACTTAATGCACAAGATCCATTAGCCGCTATTAAAGCAATTCGACTCGAACAGTTAGCGCAATGTCGGCTTAAAACACAAAAAGAAATACAGCACATGCAAAACAAAAAATAGCCTTGGACGATAAAAACTTGCTAAGTTAACGTTATTAATTTTAAAGGTTGGATAGTGCAATTAATCCGTTATCTATAAAACATCCGCATCAAATTATTACTTTTATAGCTTGGCTGTGCGCTTTAGCTGTGATGTTAATAGGGCTACTTGCGCCTGAAAATAAACGTGTTTTAATGCTGTTGTCACTGAGTTCCCTCTGCTTACTTATGTTTAATAGTGTAACGATGTCAGCTTGGGTATTTAAACGTTTTAAAGACCAACAATTACGCTTTATTGCTCTTTTAGGCAGTGGCGCTTTTATGTTGTGTATCGCGGGTGATGTGATTAATTTTAATTTACCCCAACACTATTATCGCTATAGTACCTTGATAAAACATGATTACTTAGTGGATTCAATCTTATTTTTTGCACCTGGTTACAGCCTTTTATTTATAGCCTGTGTGTTAGCTTTTAATATAAAACGTCGGGTGTCGCTTATAAAAAGTGCACTTTTTTTTGTTGTTGTGTTGGTGCTAAGTAGTGCGTCGCTCTCTTCTATGTATCTTGAGGGGGTAGGAGATACTATTTTAGCTATGACTGGGGTCTATAGTTTAGTGATAACGGCTGTTGGGCTTATGGGTCTGGTATTAGTTGTTGCCTATGGTGGGATTAACGCACCCAAATCAATAGTGTGGGTGAGCTTAGGGCTTTTCCTTGCTGCATTGGCTGATGCCATTATTGGTGCTTTTTGGATTTATGGTAATCAGGGGCAAGGCTTTTATCCTCAAGTGCGCTATGTAAACTGGTTTGTGTATATTAGCTCGCAAAGCTTGGTGATTCACTTAGCAAAAGTTGTTGCAGTAATACAAAATCGCAATAATGCTTAATGATTTTCAGGTAGCAAACAAGAGAATAGCGGCGTTAAAAATTCTCATTAGAATAGCTAAATAACAGATGAAAAAAAAGCCGCTAAATATTAGCGGCTTTAAGCGATAATAATTACATTACGCGCATACCCGGCTCAGAGCCGTCGTCTGGGTTAAGAATGTAAATTTCTTTACCACCAGGGCCTGCAGCAAGTACCATACCTTCAGACATTCCAAAACGCATTTTACGTGGTTTAAGGTTAGCAACCATTACCGTTAATTTACCTTCAATGTCTTCTGGTGCGTAAGCCGATTTAATTCCAGCAAACACTTGGCGAGTTTCACCGCCTAAATCAAGGGTTAATTTAAGCAGCTTGTCAGCGCCTTCTACGTGCTCTGCTTTGGCAATTTTAGCAACACGCAGGTCTACCTTTGCAAAGTCATCAAACTCAATCTCTTCGCTAATAGGCTCTTTCGCAAGCGGGCTATTAGGATCGATTTTGTCTTTTTCAGCAACTAAACTTTCTTTTGATTCTTCAACCATTTTATTCACTTTATCCATTTCTACACGTTGCATTAACGGCTTAAATTTATTGATAGGGTGGTTTACTAGCGCTGTTTGCGCACCCTGCCAAGATAATTCATCATTTAAAAAGGCTTCAACATTACTTGCCATGCCAGGTAGCACTGGTTTTAAGTAAGTGATCAACACGCGAAATAGGTTAAGTCCTAGTGAACAAACCTGATGCGCTTCTTCTTGCTTTGACTCATCTTTAATAAGCACCCAAGGCGCGGCATTATCAATGAACTGGTTTGCTTTATCAGCAAGTGCCATGATTTCACGAATTGCACGGCTGTATTCACGGTTCTCGTAATATTCGGTGATTGTCGCTGATGCGTTCTGGAATTCTGCAAGCAATTGAGGTTGCATAACTGTATTGCTCAGCTTACCGTCGAACTTTTTAGTAATAAAACCGGCACAACGACTGGCAATATTCACTACTTTACCCACTAAGTCTGAGTTTACACGTTGTGCAAAATCTTCAAGGTTTAAATCTAAATCGGTAATGCCACTATTAAGTTTAGCTGCGTAGTAGTAACGTAAAAATTCTGGGTCTAGGTTATCTAAATAAGTACGCGCTTTAATAAACGTGCCTTTTGATTTAGACATTTTTGCGCCATTGACCGTAACAAAACCATGGGCGAATACGTTAGTTGGCTTTCTAAATTGAGCGCCTTCTAACATAGCAGGCCAAAATAGGCTGTGGAAATAGATGATGTCTTTACCAATAAAGTGATAAAGTTCAGCGTCTGAACCTTCTTGCCAAAATGCATCAAAGTCGATGCCCTGTTTATCACATAAGTTTTTAAAGCTCGCCATATAACCAATAGGCGCATCTAGCCATACGTAAAAGTATTTACCCGGTGCGTTTGGAATTTCAAAACCAAAATAAGGTGCATCACGGCTAATGTCCCATTGCTGGAGACCATCGGCAAACCACTCATCTAACTTGTTGGCCATTTCTTGTTGAATTGTGCCTGAATGTAGCCACTCTTTAAGCATGTCTTCAAAGGCGGGTAAATCAAAAAAGTAATGCTCAGAATCTTTTAAGATAGGCTCAGCACCCGACATAACAGAGCGTGGGTTAATCAGCTCGGTTGGGCTGTAGGTTGCGCCACAGGCATCACAGCTATCCCCGTTCTGATCTTCTGATTTACAGGTAGGACACGTGCCAGTGACAAAGCGATCTGGCAGAAAAATGCCTTTTTCTGGATCGAATAACTGTGAAATAGTGTGCTTTTTAATATGACCTGCATCGTTAAGGCGATTATAAATAAGCTCACTAAATTCTTTATTTTCTTGGCTATGGGTACTGTGGTAATTATCAAATTTGATATTAAAATCAGCAAAGTCGCGTTGGCGCTCAATGCTAACGTTTTTTACCATTTCCTCAGGCGTGATCCCTTGCTTTTGCGCATTAAGCATAATAGGTGTGCCATGAGCATCATCGGCGCACACATAGTACGCTTCGTGGCCTTGTAGTTTTTGAAAACGCGACCAAATATCAGTTTGAATATACTCTAATAAATGCCCTAAATGGGTAGGGCCATTGGCATAAGGTAATGCGCTAGTAATCAGGATCTTTCGCTGTGCCATAATCATTCCGAATTAAGCGTTCCTAGTCAGGAACAGATGAAAATTATTACATTATCGATAAGCAAAGTGATAACAGAGCACACTGCTTATCGATATTTACTAATTGACTGGTGTTAATGCCCTGAATGTTACATAATTCCGTGGCACTTTTCATCAAAGAAACGCTATTTTATTGCTATGTTTGGACTGTCGAAACTATTCTCTGCAAAATCGGTGCAAAAACAACCGATTATTTCTGCTCTAGCGGCCTATCGCAGTGCCGCTTTCGCTGTGGGTATTGAGCAAGATTTCATTGCTGATATCACTCAAAACACTGATAAATCAATTACGGTTAAACTCAATCTCCCTTTTGCGGCGCAATCTGAAATGCCGCATGTGGCTCAATTTTTGACTGAGCGTTTAAAGGTTGATGTAAACGTAACGGCTAGTGTTCACCTTAAAGAGGCTGCGAAATTTAAAGCCATTAAACATATTGTTTTAGTCGCCTCAGGCAAAGGTGGGGTGGGTAAATCTACTACGGCTGTAAATCTTGCGGGCTCGCTTAAAAATGAAGGCGCAAAAGTAGGTATACTAGATGCCGACATTTACGGTCCGTCAATTCCTATGTTGTTAGGATTAGTTGGCAGTGAGCCGGTTACAAAAGACAATAAACAATTACAACCGTTTGATGCCAATGGTATTAAAGCGCAATCTATCGGTTTTTTAGTCCCCAGCGATGATGCCACCGTATGGCGCGGCCCAATGGCCTCAGGCGCGCTTAGTCAACTTTTAAATGAAACCGATTGGGGTGAACTTGATTATTTAATTGTAGATATGCCGCCAGGTACCGGTGATATTCAATTAACCATGAGCCAAAAAGTGCCAGCCAGTGGCACCGTGATTGTCACGACGCCACAAGACTTAGCGCTTGCTGATGCGCAAAAGGGTATTGCTATGTTTAATAAAGTAAATGTGCCAGTGCTCGGTTTGATTGAAAATATGAGCCATTACATTTGTGGGCATTGCGGCGAGGCAAACCATGTATTTGGTAAAGACGGTGCACAAAAATTAGCCCTTAAGCATGGTGTGCCTGTGCTTTCGCATATTCCGCTTGCGATTGATATCAGAGAATCCTCTGAGCAAGGTAAGTTGATTGCCGATGATACAGATGCGGTTATTAGCAAAACTTACAGCGCGGCCGCACGATTGATTGCCAGCACGCTTTACTATCAACAACATCACAACGCGATTGACGTTGTGATTACGGAAGATTAAAAATGAGACTTTCAGATACACATATTAAAGAATACTTAAACGATGGGCGCATTGTTATCGAGCCCGCGCCAACGAGTGAAATGATTTCAGGGGTTACCGCTGATCTTCGCTTAGGTAATAAGTTTAGAACATTTCATGCCCATAATGCCGCTTATGTTGATTTAAGTGGTCCAAAAGATCAGCTTAATAAAGCGTTAGAATCAATCATGAGCGACGAAATTGTATTAGCTGAAGGCGAAGCGTTTTTTCTACATCCTGGCGAGCTTGCGTTGGCAATAACCTATGAAAAAGTAACCCTACCTGCAGACATTGTTGGTTGGTTAGACGGGCGTTCATCGCTGGCACGTTTGGGTTTAATGGTGCATGTTACAGCACACAGAATCGATCCTGGTTGGAGTGGTAATATTGTTTTAGAGTTTTATAACTCGGGTAAGTTACCGCTTGCGCTCAGACCTATGATGAAAATTGGCGCAATGAGTTTTGAAACACTTACCGGTCCGTGTGAAAGCCCTTATAACACCCGCATTGATGCAAAATATAAAGATCAGAATAGTGCGGTAGCAAGCCGTATCAGTGACGATAAATAACTAAGCTAAACAATAGCTTATTTTTCTAGTTGATGAAGCGCATAACCTAATAGTTGAAAATAATGGTTAAGCGCTTCATTGGCGAGTAACGTGTGCTTTAGCTCAGGATAAATTAAGTTATTATTACTCAAACCGCCGACTAAGAAACTGTTTTTGATTGTTTGATGCTCGTTGATACAGGCTTCAAAACACCGAGCAGCAAGCTCCTCTGGCATACTCATATACTGCTGATTATGCGCTTTATCAAACGCAATGCATTTATTTACAAATTCATTGGCATGTTCACCGCTTTGCTCTAAAAACACCTGTTTATAAAATTGATTAAGTGCATCATTAAGTGGATGGCTTAAGTCGGGAGAGTGTGATAACCATAACTTAGAAGCGAAACCAAAGCGGGTTTTTGATTTAAACAAATGCTCACTAATATGATGATCAAAAGCATGAAACCATTCATGGGCTAAAGCGCCACCGCCTACATTTTTAGCCAGTGCTAAGGTTTGGTCATACGCATTATAATGTGCTTGCACGCCTTTTTGTCCACCGTGACCAAAAGCGAAATTAAGTTTGCCACGCAGGCCAATGGCAGTGGGTGGTAAATGCAAAATCTGCGCTAAATCAGCCAGCGCATCATAAATTAAGTTGGCACTAATAAAGCGCTCTTCTTTAGTAACCCATTTACCAACCACCATAGAACGAAAACCAAAAGTGGTTCTTATATCACTAAAATCGACTTGATCGTCAAAACGATAGTCGGGGCCTTGGCGAGAAAATCCGCGTTTTAATCGAGATGTGGTATTACGCATCGGTTATTTTATTTCAGCTCATACATTACAAGTAACGTGCTTTTACGTGAGCGGGCATGTGTTGGGTTTGTTTTTTTATTAATTCCTCTAATAAACCATACAAGGGCGCAGGGTTTAGTGCTTCTATGAGCCATAAACTATGTGCTACTGCTTCTAGTGTCGATAAACTATCTGCTCTAGGGGCTTTACGAATAGCATAACGGTTGGTGGGAATATGGCTAAAGCTTACCGTTTTAAACTGTTGTAATAACGGGGTTAATTGCAAAATTTTAAAGGCTTTATTCCATGTACCATCAATCACAATTAAATGCGTAATCTCTTGTAGATTTTCTTTACTATTCGGTCGGTCTAATTTTACGGCGCTCTCGCTTGGGTAGAGTAATACGCTCGATTCAATAGGCAGGTTCTGTAAACAGGCGAAGTCTTGATTATTTTCGCCTCTAATAATTTTACAGTGGGTTAAACCTAAAGCTAATAGCTGCGCCGTATTTTTGCTAACTTTTGCTTCACTGGGGTGCTGCAAAATAATAACCTGTGTTTGGTTATTAACACAGGTAATTGCGCTGCAAATACAAGTGCTTAGCGAAAAGTTACACTGTTTACAAAGAGGACGTGCCATTGAATACACTATTTCGTTGGTACATTTGCCGTAATTATACATTTTTGCACTAATAAAGTTGGTTTTTTTTTGTGCTTAGATATAGAGTAAGAGATAAGAAGAAAATCGATGGACCGTATTGAAGGGCATGAATATGACAGAGATCAATATTGACGAATCCGCTTTAGAAAGTATGGAATCGCTATTAGGTGAACAATTTCCAGATACGTTGGAATTTTGTTGTGCGGAATTTGAGCGATTGGGGAACGAAGCAATTGCTGCGCTTGGGCAAGATAAAGAGGCTGCTATTCGCCACTCTCATAGCCTTAAATCAAACGCCGCTCAATTTGGTGCGGCTAGTTTAGCCGAAGTTGCTCGTTTAATTGAATATAATTTAAATAATGGGAATGACGAGCAGGCTGTTAATGCAGCCGATGGATTAATGGCGCAAGTTACTGGTTCACAAGCAAAACTAAATGCATGGTTAGCTGGGCGCTAAACGCGTTTCAATAGTAATAAAAAAGAGTGTTAACGTGAATTTTTTTCAGTTTTAAGCGCTTAATTTTCCTAGTAATTCACGGCTTTACTGCGTTAGTCTAATGGCTAACTTGCTCTTTAGAGGTAACAATGTCAGAAATAAAAAAGAGTCATAAATTAGACGGCGTCTGTTATGACATCCGAGGTCCCGTTTTAGTGCAAGCTAAAAAAATGGAGGATGAGGGCCAAAAGGTATTAAAGCTTAATATAGGTAACCCCGCCGCATTTGGCTTTGATATGCCTGAAGATATGCATCGCGATATCATTCGTAATTTATATTCAGCTCAAGGATACTGTGACTCTAAAGGTCTTTATTCTGCGCGTGTTGCTATTTATCAGCACTACCAACAGCGTGGCTTACACAATTTAGACGTTGATAATATTTACATTGGCAACGGTGTGAGTGAGCTTATCCAAATGGTTACTCAAGCACTGTTGAATAATGATGATGAAGTGTTAATTCCCGCTCCAGACTATCCGCTTTGGACAGCCTCGGTAAAATTAGCAGGTGGTAATCCGGTTCATTACTTGTGTGATGAAGAGCAAGATTGGTTTCCTGACATTGATGATATTAAGAGTAAAATCACCTCTAAAACCAAAGCATTAGTGCTGATTAATCCCAACAACCCAACTGGGGCTGTGTACAGTGACGCTTTACTTGAAGAGTTGATCAATATTGCTCGAGAGCACAAGCTTTTGCTGTTAAGCGATGAAATATACGAGAAAATTCTATACGACGGCGTTACCCATACTTCTATTGGTTCATTATGCGATGATCTCCCTATCATCACCTTTAATGGCTTAGCTAAAACATACCGTGCTGCTGGGCTGAGAATGGGCTGGATGGTGTTAAGTGGTCGCACCGCATTAATGACAGATTTAATTAAAGGCTTAGATATTCTTGCCTCAATGCGTCTTTGTGCCAATGTGCCCGCACAATATGCAATTCAGCAAGCATTGGGTGGCGTTCAGTCAATTGATAGCTTAATTGACCCCGGTGGGCGTTTATATGTGCAACGTGATATTGCTTGGCGCGGCTTAAATGCGATTGATGGAATTAGTTGTAAAAAGCCTAAAGGGGCGCTTTATGCTTTCCCTAAAGTGGATACCGCTAAATTCAATATTAAAAGCGATGAACAAATGATGTTTGATTTGTTAAAAGCAGAAAAAATATTGTTAGTACATGGGCGCGCCTTTAACTGGCCAGAGCCTGATCATTTTAGATTGGTGTTTTTACCTAATAAAGATGATTTATCGAGTGCAATGATGAAAATGCAGCGTTTTTTCAAAGATTACCGACAAGAATAAAGAAAAAAACGAGCCAAGTGGCTCGTTTTTTCGTTAATGCACTAAAGTAAATGGTCGTGTTTCAAAGCATGCAATAGGGCACTGCATACGTTGCCTTGGGATACCTGCTTCCATAAAGACGTGGCCTTGCACAATAAACCCATTATTTTTGAATCGTTCTACTTCGTTTAAAATACAATTAATACTGATTGCTTCAATACCTTGCTCCGCTGCTAATTTAACAATGAAATTAAGCAGTGACTTATAAACATTGCGGTTGCGATGCTGCGGCAATACGGCGATTCTTCCAATTAAACCATCATTACATAATCGACCTGTGGCAACAGGTGAGTGCATATTATCGGTGACCAGAATATGTTGAGCGAGTGCATCTAAGTTATCAAACTCAATACGTTTAGGAATATGTAACTCATATACAAACACTCGCTCCCTTATATGTTGCAGTTGACTTTTTTCACTTTGCCAATCAACTTTGTCAACGGTATAAACCATGACCTCCTCCTAGCTAAACCAAATACCCTCATTAACCAGTGTAGTAAAAGTTTCGATAAAATCTAGGCTAGGTGTGGTTGCATTAAGCACGCTGCTATCAAATTCAATAAAATCAGTAAGCTGTTTTACCGCTTCTAAATCAGATAAGGGTAAAGCGTAGTTTTCGCCATTGATACTTAGAAGTAACTCTGTATCCATACATTGATAAATAGCACGTGTGCCCCCTAAACGCTCAAATGTTACTTGGTTCTCAAGCAGTTGTTGTATTTGTTCGACACTAAATGGGTCTTCTTCAGGGGCTAAGTCCATATCATGCTTAGGTTGGCTAAGGGTATTACCTAACCAGTGTTTAAATAAACTCTCGTCTTCTAGCAATGCTTGCATTAACGTTTTTACTTTATCGACTTCGCTTTGGGTTAGCTCACCTTTGGAATCACGTAGGGCGAGGGTATGGTCGGTATACCTTTTTTGGCCGCTTTCTGTGTCGATAATATGATCAGCAAAACTTGAAAGTAAATCTTGTTGATTAGGTGCTCTAAAACCGACTGAATAGTTGAGTGCATTTTCAACCGCATAGCCTTCATGAGGACAACCGGGTGGTATATATAAAATATCACCGGGCTCCAAAATACAATCAATTACTGCACTAAAAGCTTCAACTTGCAGTAATGTTTTATTTTGAGCAAATTGTTTTAGTGTTGGGTCGGGTAATCCTACCCGCCAATGGCGCTTACCTTCACCTTGAATAATAAATACATCGTATTGGTCTAGGTGTGGGCCAACACCGCCACCTGGGGTTGAGTAGCTGATCATCAAATCATCTATGCGCCAATTAGGTATAAAGCGAAAAGGTTCAAGTAACTGAGCAGCTTCTGGGTGCCAATGATCCACTGCTTGCACGAGTAGTGTCGAGTGCTGATCAGTGAGTATTTCAAAATCGTCAAATGGTCCCTGATGCGATTGCCATTGTTGATTGTGGTTAGTAATAATGCGCGATTCTATGCTGTCTTCCATAGCAAGGCCTGCGAGTTCATTCGCATCAAGTGGGTCTTGAAAATCTTTAAAACCAGCTTTGATCAACAGTGGTTTTTTTTGCCAATATTGACTTAAAAACGCTTGCTCTGATAATTCATTTATTTTTAATTGATACATAGAATGCCTATAACGTTAAGACCTAAATGAAAAAAGCGAAAGGCAGGTACCTTTCGCTTTATATTAGTAGATTTGAGTGATTAAACTAAATCATCAATAAACTCAACAGCGCGACCAATGTAGTTAGCCGGCGTTAGTTTTTTCATTTCAATTTTTGCAGCTTCTGGAAGGTCTAAACCATCGATGAAATCAGCCATAATTTCTTGATTTACACGTTTACCACGGGTTAAATCTTTTAGCTTTTCATATGGTTTTTCAATACCGTATTTACGCATAACGGTTTGAATTGGCTCAGCGAGCAGCTCCCAGTTTTGGTCAAGCTCATCTGCCAAACGTTGCTCGTTTACTTCAAGTTTGCTTACACCTTTAAGGGTTGATTGGTATGCAATTACCGCATAACCCATACCTACACCTAAGTTACGTAATACGGTAGAGTCAGTTAAATCACGTTGCCAGCGAGACACAGGTAGTTTTTGTGCTAAATGACCAAAGATAGCATTGGCTAAGCCTAAATTACCTTCTGAGTTTTCAAAATCAATCGGGTTCACTTTGTGTGGCATAGTTGATGAGCCAATTTCACCGGCAATGGTTTTTTGCTTAAAGTGATTAAGTGCAATGTAGCCCCACATGTCGCGGTCAAAATCGAGCAAAATGGTATTAAAGCGTGCAATTGCATCAAAAAGCTCTGCTATGTAATCATGCGGTTCAATTTGCGTGGTAAACGGGTTGAGTGTTAAACCTAGGCTAGTTACAAACTTATCGGCGTGGGTATGCCAATCGTAGTCAGGGTACGCACTTAGGTGTGCATTGTAGTTACCCACAGCACCGTTTACTTTACCTAGCATTTCTACTTGTGCAATTTGGTCACGTTGACGCTTTAAACGCATGTAAACATTTGCAAACTCTTTACCCATAGTCGAAGGCGTTGCAGGCTGTCCATGTGTACGAGTCATCATTGGAATGGCTTTGTACTCAATTGCTTTTTCTTTAATGGCGCTTAATAACTCATCACAATAAGGTAAAACGACGTGGTTACGCGCTTCAGTTAACATTAAACCATGAGATAGATTATTAATATCTTCAGAAGTACAGGCAAAGTGAATAAATTCGTTAATTGCGTGTAGCTCAGCATTATCAGCTACTTTTTCTTTTAGTAAATACTCTACGGCTTTAACATCATGGTTTGTTGTGCGTTCGATGTCTTTAACTCGCTGAGCATCAGCTTCACAGAAGTTATCTACAATTGCATTCAACAGCGCATTTGCTTCGTCGCTAAAAGCGGGGACTTCTTTAATCTCGCTTGCTGCAGCTAACGCTTGCAACCAACGCACTTCAACGGTTACGCGGTATTTGATTAATCCAAATTCGCTAAAAATACTGCGTAGTTCAGTGGTTTTGCTGCCGTAGCGACCATCAACCGGAGAGATAGCCGTTAACGCTGAAAGCTCCATAATAACTCCTAAATTTTAGTTTGAACGATAATTAAATTTTTGTTTTAGCTATGGCGAGAATTTTTCTTTTCGCAAAAAAGAAATGACGACGTTTGCCGCCCATTTGTCGCCATAATACTGCACTGCGAATTCCGGCTAAAAGTAATGCGCGGATTTTATTTTGCGTGAGCTGCTGTTTTAATAACTCGGGTTTACCATAAACCTGAATTCGGTGCCCAAGGGGGCTTAGCACCGACGAGTATATATCTGCTAAACCGGCAACAACACTGTCATCGGTAATAGCAAAATGATCTAAACGACGATGAATATCATCAATACGTTTACCTAATTCATTGAGGCTTTTACTGTTAGCACTAAGCGCACGCTCTAACTGCATTAAACCACCCACATATTTGACTATTTCTACATCTTTTTGAGCACCGGCACTCAGTTGTGCCATCAATGTTTTATAGCCATCACGTAAGTTATGTTCACCTTGATAAACATCTTCTGGGGAAGCTGGCGAGGTTTGCACAATACTTGATAATAAAATCGATAAATCTTGTTCATCAGCGCGACCATATTGGGCAACCTTCTGAACTTGCTTAGCCACTTGACACATGGCTGCAAGCGCCATGACTTGATGTTGATTCATTATTTGATCACCGAGTCAATAATACCACCACCTAAACACACTTCATTAGCGTAAAATACGGCAGATTGTCCTGGGGTTACCGCTTTTTGTGGCTCATCAAATAATACGCGTGCCATACCATCTTCACCGACTAACAAGGTACAGCTTAGGTCTTCTTGACGGTAGCGTGTTTTTACGGTGCAACGAGTAGTACCTTGAGGACCAACACGATCTACCCAGTGTAATTGGTTGGCATTTAGGCCATTACTGTAAAGGCGAGGGTGATTTTTACCTTGGCCAACAATCAATACATTACGCTCAACGTCTTTGTCTACAACATACCAAGGTTCGCCTGAACCTTCTTTCATGCCACCAATTAACAAGCCTTTGCGCTGACCTAAGGTGTGGTACATTAAACCTTCATGTTCACCAACGTTGTTACCATCTGTGTCTTCAATAACACCAGGTTGGGCAGGTAAGAATTTTTGTAAGAAATCTTTAAATTTACGCTCACCAATAAAACAAATACCAGTACTGTCTTTTTTATCGTGGGTAATTAAATCTTGCTCTTCAGCAATACGGCGCACTTCTGGCTTGGCAATATCTCCGACAGGGAACAGCGTTTGCGCGATGTGTTCATGACTCAATGTGTACAAAAAGTAGCTTTGGTCTTTATTATCATCTAGGCCACGGCACATAACATATTTATCATCTCTGAGCTCACGACGTACGTAGTGGCCCGTTGCTATAAAGTCAGCACCAAGTGCTTGAGCCGCAAATTCTAAAAAGGCTTTAAATTTAATTTCTTTGTTACACATGATGTCTGGGTTAGGTGTGCGACCGGCTTTGTACTCTGCTAAAAAGTATTCGAATACGTTGTCCCAGTATTCAGCAGCAAAATTAACGGTATGAAGTTCAATGCCTAACTTGTCACATACAGCTTGTGCATCTTTTAAATCTTCAGCAGCAGCGCAATATTCATCATTGTCATCTTCTTCCCAGTTCTTCATAAACAAGCCTTCTACTTGGTAGCCTTGCTGTTTTAATAAATATGCAGATACAGAAGAATCAACACCGCCGGACATACCAACGATGACTTTAATGTGACTATTTTCGCTCATGAATAATTTCGCTTATACAGATTACTGTTAACTTGGAAAGGCCGCGATTATAGCATGTATTTTGTTGGTGCTTAAAGAGAGGATGGGGGATTGAATAGATTTTGTTGTAACTTTTTCCATCCAATGGTTAGTAAGGCGTAGTTTGGTGTGTAATTTACTCATTTTTAGGCTAGTGAAAAGGGATGAATTATATTGATGGCTTCATACTTTGTAAGTTGCTTTTGTCGTATTTAATTACGTAGCGCTATTCTTCATTAACAAAACTTTACATTTGAGATTACCTACCATATCTTAATTAGTATCTAAACACGTAAATACTTAAATAACCTAAAATATAATCAATGGAATGAATATATGAATTACGCCTCGCAATCACATTTGGTTAAGTCGTTTGTGCTGGATGCGTCCGAAAAAACGGTGTCAAATCTTACTTTTGAAGACGATTATTCACTACAGCAATTCAAAGAATCAGCTTATAAGTTATTTTATGACATTATAACTGTGCCAGCTCCCTATCTTTATCAAGAGCCTAATCCGATTGTTGAGCTGTTTAGGCTTATAGAATCCTCTTTAGGCTCTTTAAAATCATCACAAAAGGCAATTTTAAGCCAGTTAGAGAAATGGTGGGTAGAGTGGCATTTTGTCGCTTCAATGAATGTATCGCTTGAACGTGAAAACAAAGAACAAGACTATAATGTTATAAGCACTACCCAACACCCTATGCGCAAGCATGAGTTGAGTCATTATGCGCGGTTATTCACGATTCTACCCTTACCGGTATGTGATGTTTGTATGGTAACTGGTGATATTTTAAAAGTGAACCAACGTTTTATTGATGTATTTGGTTACACGTTACAAGACGTACCTAATCTTAATGTTTGGTGGAAATTAGCCTACCCTGAAAAAGATTACAGAACATTTGCACAAACGTTATGGCAGGAGTCACTTGAGCAAGCCAATCAAAATAATGATGATATTCCAGCTAATGATTACAGGATTTCTTGTAAAGATGGCAGTGAAATTGTGATGCAAGTTTCTGGTATCAGTGTTGAAGGAGAATTTATTGCTATATTCAACGATGCTACTGAGCGTTTAAAAACTCAAGAAATACTCAGTGATATGGCGTTTTTAGACTCACTCACTAAAATAGCCAACAGGCGGCGCTTTGATGAAAAACTAACGTCTGAATTTAACAAGTTATCGAACGAGCATCGTGAGCTTTCAATGATCATTATTGATATCGATAATTTTAAAAAGTATAACGACCGATATGGTCATCTCGAAGGAGATAAATGTTTATTTCAAGTTGCGCAAAAATTAGCTGAAACCGTCTGCAGGCCAGAAGATTTTGTAGCGCGATTCGGAGGAGAAGAGTTTGTCGTGCTGTTACCTCAAACAGGTAAGCAAGGGGCATTATTTATTGCCGAACAAATACAAAAATCGATTGAAAAAATGGCCATTCCCCACAAAGACAGCTTTACAGGTATATTGTCTGTCAGTATGGGAATAAACACCATAGAGCATGAACACGATAGCGATCATGCACAATTTTTTAAACAAGCAGATAACGCACTTTATTACGCGAAAAAACAAGGAAGAAATTGTATTGCTTTAGCTACAGATAATTAACGCAACTTGATGGTTAATTATCAATATCTTTGAATTCTCCGCTATTTATTCCCTCTAGCGTGTATTTACCGATACTGTAGCGAATTAAACGCAAAGTAGGATGGCCAACATGAGCTGTCATACGTCTAACTTGACGGTTTCTGCCTTCGTTAATTGTAATACTTAGCCATGATGTAGGTATTGATTTACGCTCTCGCACTGGAGGAGTCCTTGCCCAAAGCGCTGGTTCATCCATTAAAGTTACTTCAGCGGGTAAGGTGATGCCATCTTTGAGTTCGACACCTTTATTTAAAGCATCGATAGACGCTTGTGTTGGGATCCCTTCAACCTGAACCCAATAGGTTTTGTTGGTTTTTTTACCAGGCGCTGTGAGCGTATTTTGTAACTTTCCACAGTTTGTTAATAACAACAACCCTTCGCTGTCCCTGTCTAAACGACCTGCTGCGTAAACATCTTTTATAGGAATAAAATCAGCCAATGTTTGCCTATTTTGATCGTCAGTGAACTGGCAAAGAACATCATAAGGTTTATTAAATAAAATGACTTTTTTATCGCTCTGCGCTATTGCCGGTTTTATTGGTCTTTTTACTGTCCTTTTATTGATACCACTTCGAGAGTAAGTACGGCCTGTATTGCGCTTACCCTTTGAGGAGGGCGAATGTTCAGTTTTATGCTTCATTAAATACACCGTGCAGGTTTAGGTAAACCCGCAATTTTAGTTGCTTGTTTGGCTGGCCCTTTAGGAAAAAGTTTGTATAAGTACATGCTGTTCCCTTTATCCTCACCGAGTGCTTTAGCCATGGCTTTGACTAACATTCTAATGGCTGGACTGGTGTTGTATTCTAGATAAAATGCGCGCACAAAGTTAACAACTTCCCAATGCTGCTCGGTTAATATAATGCTTTCATGTTGTGCAATAACATCGGCTAACTCTTTTGACCAATCAGTATGATCTAGCAGGTAACCTTGCTTATCTGTGTCTATTGTTTGATTATTAAATTCCAACATAAATCACCAAGTAATTGATTGTTTTGCAGTTAAACTGAGGGTAACAAACTCATCATAGCTAATTGCTTTGTCGTTCATATTTAATGATATATCTCGAGCTTCTGCATCATCTTTTAAAATATAAAGTGAGTCAGCAAATTGTCTATATTGCCCTTTTGCAAAGCAAGCGTCACCCACGAGTAAAACACTGTCTGTGAGCATAATCAGATTATCGAGACTGTTTGCACTGTAGTAATTCAGTGGTTTTGAAAATATATGTAAAGTGCTCATAGCGTTACCACGTGCTGCTGATTTTGAATTAACTGTTTTTGGGCATTAAAGTTAACGGTTTTTACTTCAATAAGTAGCTCATTTTTACTTAAACCGTAGTCAATGAGTGACTTCTCACACACGTAGATATTATCAACATCATATATTTCTAGGGTTTTAATATTTTTAAAAAAATCTTTAAGCCCCAAACTATTCGGGCTTTGATTTTTTTTAAGAGCTAACACCGCAGGACCGCTAAACAACCAACTTATATTTTGATCAACTGCGGCAAAAATAAGCGTCATATCGAGTGCATCGCGAATATGCATGTCATCAAATGGACTTGATTGACTAATAACGAGTACATTAATCATTTAAATTGTATCCATTTATCTGCTTCACTGGCTAACATAGCAAATTCAGCGAGGCCTGCTACAGCGAATACACCAGTATTTTGCATATCTAAGCCACGCTTTTCAGCTGCGGTAACGCACAGCATTAAATTAATATTTTTGTCGGCTAGCTGCTGCCAAAGTGAGGATAAATTGAGCTCATCTGAGGCAAGCTCAAAATGAGTAGAAGCATGATAGATACCATTTTGGTATAAAAATATTGCATCAACACTATGCCCTTGTGCTAAACAGGCGTGAGCAAATTTAACAATTCGCTGTGTGGTATCGTGATCCGATGGTGGAGTATGTAAAGAAAGTACAAAGCGTGCCAAAACTATTCCAATAAAAAAGCCCCAATAAAGGGGCTATTTTAACAGAACTATTTAATTAGTCATTATTTGCGCCAAGTAACGCAAGTAAAGACGTAAATAAGTTGTACACACTCAGGTATAAAGAAACCGTTGCGCGGATATAATTCGTTTCGCCGCCATTGATGATTCTGCTCGTATCGAACAAAATTAGGCCAGACATGATTAGTACCACGGCTGCGTTTAGTACCATAAACATTAAAGAGCTACCTAGGAAAATATTTACAATACTTGCCACGATAACCACAATTAAGCCCACAGTTAAAAAACCACCCATGAACGAGAAATCTTTTTTAGTGTTAAGTGCATAAGCAGATAAACCAAAGAAGATTAACGCCGTAGAACCTAGCGCTTGCATAATTAGCATAGGGCCATTAGGTAATTGTGCATAGTGATTAAGGAGTGGGCCTAAACCAGCTCCCATTAATCCTGTAAACGCAAACACCCAAAATACACCAGATGCTGTGTCGGCTTTTTTGTTTACAACAAAAAGAAGGCCAAACGAAACCAGAGTGAACACTAGTCCCATGAAATAAGGTAATTGCAGTGCCATTGAAATGCCGGCGGTGACGGCACTAAATGCAAGTGTCATTGCAAGTAGAAAATAAGTGTTTTTAAGCACTTTGTTTGTTTCAATGGTCGACATTACCGGCTTTGCAGTATTGTACGATTGATTAAATGCCATTGTAGAGCTCCTGTAAGTGAAACTAAGTAGTTCCTGTAATTTAACTAAAATTAGATTACCAACTCTTATATGTTTGGGCAAACCTTTGTAGATCAATAGACAACTAAATTTAAATAAAAGTTCACTCGGCGTATAGGAATCGATCTTTTTGCTTTATGTTTAAACAAATTAGTTGTTTTTTAATCACTTGAACAAATAATTGAAAAAAAAGCTTCACAAAGCCCATGGGTTTCCCTATTATTCAGGCCGTGCGGAGAGATGGCAGAGTGGTCGAATGCACCGGTCTTGAAAACCGGCAGGGGTTTATAGCCCCTCTAGGGTTCAAATCCCTATCTCTCCACCACCTTATTAAAATAATTATGAGTATACGCTTACTTGTAGTTTATGCACTTTCGGAGAGATGGCAGAGTGGTCGAATGCACCGGTCTTGAAAACCGGCAGGGGTTTATAGCCCCTCTAGGGTTCAAATCCCTATCTCTCCACCATTATATTAAAGCCCGCTTATTAGCGGGCTTTTTTGTGTCTAATTTTCGCTATACCTAACCTCAAAACCAAGTATATTTAGTTAAAAAATACGACCATAGTCTCTATTTATAAGCTACAGCTCTTAGGGCATGCTAAGAAATAAGATTTATGCTTGTGTATTTAAGGTTCTTACTATGAAACATCAACTTGCTAAAAGCGTCGCTCTTTCATTATTATCTCCTGTTATAATCGGCAGTATGCTAGGAATATATTACGCATTGACTATGCGTGGTGACGCGGTGTCTATCTTTTTAGGGCTATTGATGACGGCCATTGCTAATGCCCACATAGTAGGGTTAACGATGGCTGCGTTTGTGGTGCCAGGCTACTTACTTATGTTTAAGTATTCTAAGGTGAATTATTCTGGGGTATTAACTCTTGGCTTACTGGGTGGCGCTATTTTTAGCTATCTGCTTAGTGCGACTACTGGCGAGATATTTTTAATCAATAGTGTGATGTCGGGATTTGCTGCAGGACTGTTTTTATTTGGCTTGCGTAAATCGGTACAAAGCTAATTGCAGAATATTTAATCAAGTGTGTCGTAAAACCATGTAATTTCCTTTTTTTTACCCGCAAAAGGTTTCAATTTTTAGTGACAAAGAGTACCTTTAGCTACTGTATGTTTAATAAGAAGTAGTTTGGTATGCAAAAGCACGATTTTTACCAGTCATTAGTTAAGCAAACTGAATCGCTGATAGGCGGTGAATCAAACATAATTGCCAATATGGCAAATATTAGCGCGCTGTTATTTACTTCTTTAGAAGATGTGAATTGGGCGGGCTTTTATTTTATGGATTCAACGACAGAATTGGTACTTGGTCCATTTCAAGGCAATCCAGCTTGTATTCGTATTCCGGTAGGGAAAGGGGTATGTGGCACTGCTGCGGCAACCGAGCAAACCCAGTTAATTTCAGATGTGCATGCGTTTGACGGTCATATAGCCTGTGATGCGGCGTCAAATTCTGAGATAGTTGTACCTATCATGAAAAACGGCCGTGTATTTGCGGTACTTGATATAGATAGCCCAAGTATTGGCCGATTTGATACTGATGACCAAGCAGGGCTTGAAGCACTTGTAAAATGCTTAGAGGCTAGCCTGTAATGAAAGATTTGCTAAATGTTCAAGATTACCTATTCGCCGTTCAAGATGTAGGTGATTGGGAAGGTGAAGAAGAACATGTAGCGGAAACGCTCAATGATTTGATTCACATGGCCTGGGATCGTCTACCTGATGATTTAGACTGTGATTCAATTGATGAAATTATAAATGGTATTTGGGAACATTTACGTGGTGATATGGCTGTGATTGAAACTGACTTTGAAGAGTTAGTTGATTGGAGCATCCACTATGTTGATTCTGCCCTTGATGAAAAGATGTGATTAAATAGGTTCTAAAATGGAAACCACAAACAAGCTAAAAGATATTAATGAAGTATTGGAGTTCTTATACCAAGAATTTCCACAATGTTTTAAACAAAAAGAAGGCATTCAGCCGCTTAAAGTAGGTATCTTTAAAGATATCGCTGAGCGTATTGAAGGGTCTGAAAAAGTTAGTAAAACACAAGTACGCCAAGCACTTAGAAAATACACATCTAACTGGCGCTATCTTGAAGCGGTTACTAAATCTGAGTTCCGTATTGATCTTGACGGAAATCAAGGCGAGAAAGTTGAGCAAGAGCATATCGACCACGCACAAAAAGCGTTGGAAGAAAGCCGTGCTAAAATGGCAAAGCGCAAAAAGCAGCAACGCCCACGTCAAGACTCAGATGCAAAATCTTTTAAGAAGAAGCCAGCGCATTCAGCTAAAAATCCATCAGCTGCAGCAAAACCTACCAAAGCCGCTGCGCCTAAGCGTTCAGGAAAAGTTGAACCTTTACCTGCAGGCGAGGTCAAGGTTAATAACAAGGTTAAAGTTAAACTTGGCCAAGCACTTGTTAATGCAGTAATCACTGAAGTAAACAAAGACGATGTTCACGTTGAACTAGTGACAGGTATGCAAGTAAAAACCAAAGCCGACAGCTTATACATTATTTAAGTTGCGAAAAAAATTAAGGAGTTGTGTATGAGTAAAAAGTTTACGCTCATTCCGTTAGTTGCTGTGCTGTTTTCAGGTTCGCTATTTGCTGCAGTAGAGCCGGTAACATTAGAAGACTTACCCTTGTTAAAACAAGAAAGTCAGCACGGTACAGCCAGCAAACGAGTGGCTAATCTATTTACTCGTTCACATTACACACCCGTTCGATTTAACGATGAGCTTTCGAGTAAAGTATTTGATCGTTACATCGAATCCCTTGATTTTAATAAAAGCGTGTTTTTAAAAAGCGATGTAGACTCATTTGAGCAATATCGTAACCGTTTTGATAACGCGCTTCTTAGCGGTCAGTTAGGGTTTACGTTTGATATTTTCAACTTAAGCCTTAAACGCCGTTTTGAACGTTATGAATTTTCACTGTCGCTACTTGAAAACGAAATGACGTTTGACGAGGAAGATGAATATTTTTATGACCGCGAAGATGCACCGTGGGCAACTACCCAAGCTGAGCTTGATGAAATTTGGCGCGAACGGGTAAAATATGATGCACTGCGTTTAAAAATGACTGGCAAAGATTGGCCAGGCATTAAAGAGGTGTTGACTAAGCGCTATAAAAACGCAGAAAAACGCCTTGTTCAGTCAAAATCTGAAGACGCATTTCAAATTGTAATGAACTCGCTAGCACGCAGTATTGAAGCGCATACTTCATACTTGTCACCTCGTCGTGCTGAACAATTTAAAATGGACATGGACTTAGAGCTTGAGGGGATTGGCGCAGTATTAACGCCTGATGAAGACTACACAGTTATTCGTAGTCTAGTTCCAGGAGGCCCTGCAGACAAATCTGAGCAGATTAAAGCCGATGATCGCATTATTGGTGTGGCTCAAGAGGGCGAAGAGTTTGTTGATGTTATTGGTTGGCGTTTGGATGACGTGGTTGATCTTATAAAAGGTCCTAAAGGCACTAAAGTACGTTTACAATATTTAAAGGGTGCTGATGCTCACGGTACGCCAAAGGTAGTTGAGATAACCCGTGATAAAATTCGTCTGGAAGACCGAGCAGCAAAATCAGAAGTATTTGAAGCCAGCTATTCAGATCTGACTAGTAAAATAGGGGTAATCGAAATCCCTGGCTTTTACAACAACCTTTCTAAAGATGTAAAAGTAGAACTTGCTAAATTAAAAGAGCAAAAAGTTGACGGTATTATTATAGACCTACGTCAAAATGGCGGTGGTTCGCTATATGAAGCGACGCAGCTGTCAGGCTTGTTTTTTGATCAAGGCCCAGTGGTACAAATTCATACATTAAATAATCGCATTGAAGAGCAAAAAGACCGTGATGGCATTACCTATTACGATGGCCCACTGACGGTACTTGTTGATAGATACAGCGCGTCTGCATCTGAAATATTTGCAGCGGCAATGCAAGACTATGGCCGCGCAGTTATCATAGGTGAACAAACCTTTGGTAAAGGCACTGTGCAGCAGCATAAAGGCCTCGCACGCGCTTATGATTTATACGATAACCCGCTAGGCAGTGTGCAATACACCATTGCTAAGTTTTACCGTATAAATGGCGGCAGTACGCAGCATAAAGGTGTGATCCCAGATATTACGTTCCCATCTGCCATTGACCCAGCTGAGTGGGGCGAAAGCAAACAAGACAATGCATTGCCATGGGATAGCATAGTAAAAGCACAGTATAAACAAATAGGGCGTTTAGATCCGGTCATCAGTCATCTTGAAAAACAACATGATGAGCGAATTAAAACAGAGCCTGAATTTAATTATGTGTTTGAAGATATTACCCGTTACAACGAAGAAAAAGATCGTAAAACTATTTCTTTAGTTGAGAAAAAACGTATTAAAGAAAAAGAAGAAAATGAGGCACGTGCATTAGCTCGTACTAACGAGCGTTTAAAACGTTTAGGTAAAGAGCCAGTAGAAAACCTTGACGATGTACCAGAGGTGATTGAAAAGCTCGACCCATTCCTTGAAGAAGCGGCACTAATAACGCAAGATTATATTAGATACGGTCGTATGGCTAAGCGCTAATTAAGGCTTTGCTAGTTAAAAAAAGGCGCTTAGGCGCCTTTTTTACTATCGATAATTTGCTAAATTGTTATAATCGCGGATTACCAAAAGTTGAGCTAGATCAACACTGCTCAATAAATGCGCGTACGTGCTAATAAAAATAATCAACATGCATCGAATGTGTGTAGGAGTCTATATTTTGAAGCCCATTGAAGAAAAACCACTTAAAAGTGCCACACTTTTTGATGCACTCATTCCAATTGCTGTATTAATTTGTTTGTTAGGTGCCGCCGTGTACTTATTTGGCGATGATTCATCATCAGGCCCGAATCAAATTGCATTACTGTTTGCAACTTTTGCTGCAGCACTGATTGGTTTAAAAAATGGCTACACATGGAAAAAATTAGAAGATGCAATGATTGAGGGAATTACCTTATCTCTTAGCGCTATTTTAATTTTACTCATGGTAGGGGCACTTATCGGAACTTGGTTATTATCAGGAACGGTTCCGACCTTAATTTATTACGGCTTACAAATTATCAACCCTAGCTGGTTTTACGCCGCGAGTTGTTTAATTTGTGGCATTGTAGCAATGAGTATTGGTAGTTCGTGGACCACGGCAGCGACCATAGGTGTCGCATTACTTGGCGTTGCTTCTGGACTTGGCCTAGAGCCGACAGTTACCGCCGGTGCAGTTATATCAGGCGCTTACTTTGGCGACAAGCTTAGCCCATTGTCAGAAACAACCAATTTAGCACCGGCTGTTGCTGGTGCTGATTTATTTGAACACATTCACCATATGTTATGGACAACTGTTCCAAGCTTTGTGATTGCATTAATCATTTTTGTATTTATGGGCTTCAATGCCACCGCGGCAGGCGAGTCGGGTCAAATTGATGAAATAACATCAATTCTTCAACAAAACTTTAATATTGGTTTAGAAATGTTGGTGCCTTTAATCGTGTTACTAGTTTTAGCAATAAGAAAAATGCCAGCGTTTCCGGCTATTTCTATTGGTGCTGTAATAGGGGCTGTATGGGCATTGTTATTTCAATCTGATTTAATTGCTAATCAAATAGATATGACTCAAGGTGAGTTTGTTGGTTACTTTAAACTGGTTTGGACCACCTTTTTTGACGGTTTTACTATTAGTACCGGTGATGAAAAAATGGACTCTTTGCTCAGTGGCGGTGGCATGTCAGGCATGCTAACAACCACATGGTTGATCATGACGGCACTTATGTTTGGTGCGATTATGGAAAAAACGGGTCTACTTGATATATTTGTTAAAAGTATTCTTAAAATCGCAAAAAGTACCGGTTCATTAATTGCTTCAACTATTGCTACCTGTATTGGTACAAATATTATCGCAGCCGATCAGTATATTGCTATTGTTGTACCCGGGCGTATGTTTAAAGAAGAATATAAAAAGCGCGGGTTAAAGCCGGTTAATTTGTCACGCACACTAGAAGATGGTGGCACAATTACCAGCCCGCTCATACCATGGAATACCTGTGGTGCGTATATGCAAAGTGTCCTATTAATCAATCCGTTTGATTATGCACTTTATGCATTTTTCAACCTTATAAATCCTTTCTTAGCCGTTATTTATGCTTACTTAGGTATTAAGATACTTCGTATCAAGCCTAAGCAAACGGCTTAATTTAAGTAGCTCCTTTTATCACTAAAAGGGGCTATTTTTTTTGGAGTGATCATGACTGAACTACAAAAACCTCAAGCAGAATATTTAAAAGACTATAAAGCCCCCGATTTTTCAATCGAACATACTGAGCTAACTTTCGACTTACAGCCATTAACGACTCAAGTAAATGCTTTATTAACGCTTAAACGCGTGGGTGATTCAAATGCCCCCCTGGTATTAGATGGCATTGACTTAACTTTGATCTCTTTATCGATTGACGGTGCAGAGCTCACAGATTATAAAATTATAAATCAGCAATTAATCATTAATAATCTGCCTGATGAATGTCAGTTAAGCATAGTGACGCAAACTTCACCGCAAACAAACACATCACTTGAGGGATTGTACTTATCGGGAGGCGCTTATTGTACTCAATGTGAAGCGCAAGGGTTTAGAAAAATAACCTACTACATGGATCGTCCTGATGTACTTTCAACTTTTGATGTCACTATTATTGCCGATACGGCATTTCCGCATTTGCTCTCTAATGGTAACCAAGTGGACAGTGGTGAAACGCAAGATGGACGCCATTTTGTAAAATGGCAAGATCCGTTCAAAAAGCCGAGTTATTTGTTTGCTCTAGTGGCAGGGGACTTTGATGTTTTACACGATAAATACACTACCCGCAATGGTAAGGATGTCACCCTAGCGTTATTTGTCGATAAAGGAAACTTACCTAAAACAGAGCATGCTATGACGTCGCTTAAAAAAGCGATGGCTTGGGATGAGTCACGTTTTAATTTAGAGTATGACCTTGATATTTATATGATTGTTGCCGTTGATTTCTTCAATATGGGAGCAATGGAAAATAAAGGGTTAAACATTTTCAACAGCAAATGCGTGCTGGCAAATCAAGAAACGGCAACCGATAAAGATTACCACACCATTGAGTCTATTGTTGGCCACGAGTACTTTCATAACTGGACCGGAAATCGTGTAACTTGTCGTGATTGGTTTCAGCTGTCTTTAAAAGAAGGTTTAACGGTATTTAGAGATCAAGAGTTTAGCAGTGATTTAGGCTCTCGTGCGCTAAATAGAATTGACGCGGTAAAAGTGATGCGCACTCATCAATTTAGCGAAGATGCCGGCCCAATGGCACACCCAATACGCCCAGAAAAAGTCATCGAAATGAATAACTTTTACACCGTTACAGTGTATGACAAAGGGGCTGAAGTTATTCGTATGATGCATACATTGTTGGGTGAGGAAAATTTTCAAAAAGGCATGACACTGTATTTTCAGCGTCATGATGGCCAAGCGGTTACCTGCGATGATTTTGTTGCGGCAATGAGTGATGCATCATCAATTGATTTATCACAATTTAAGCGTTGGTATAATCAGTGTGGGACACCACGTTTAAACGTTACCAAAGCGTATGATGAAAGTGCACAAATCTTCACGCTCACTATAGAGCAACTTGCGCCCCTGAATCAGCCTGATAATGCGATGTTACATATTCCTTTTGCGATTGAACTTTTAGATCAGCAAGGCCAAGGTATTGCATTGCAATACCAAGGTAAAAAGGTTGATAGCGTATTAAATGTTACTCAAGCTAAACAAACATTTCATTTTGATAATATTGAACACAGTCCAACCGCCGTATTGCTAGAAGATTTTTCAGCACCGTGTATTTTGAATCAACAGATCACTGAAGCTGATTTATTACATATTATGCGTTTTGCACGCAGTGACTTTTCACGCTGGGATGCACAACAACAATTGTTTATTAATGCACTCAAGGCAAACGTTATTTCAGCTAGTAATGCACCACTAAGCGATGCCGTTATTGATGCACTTAGGGTGCTAATATCGCAACGAGAGGGTGATTTAGCGCTGATTGCTGAACTCTTAAAACTGCCTAGTTTTGATACTTTAGCTGCGGAGTTTGACGTTATTCCGGTTGATGACATTATTGCCAATATTGAGCTATTCGAACAACAAATTGCCAAACAACTACATACTGAGTTTTTAAGTTGTTATCAGGCAATCACCGATGATGGTAGTGTGAGTGCCAAAGCGGTGGCTATTCGCGCTTTAAAACAACTTTGCTTGCACTATTTAGCAAAAACAGATAGTGCTAAGGCGGCAAGCTTAATTGAGCAGGCAGCAGCATCAACAAATATGACTAATGTGCTTGGCGCTTTGAGCAGTGTAGTTAAAGCTGCGCACCCATTATCAAATCAATTACTTGCGCATTTTGACAGCCAATGGCGCCATGATGTGCTAGTAATGGATAAATGGTTTGCTTTACAAGCAATGAATAGCGCTGATGATGCCATTGAGAAAATTAAGGCCTTGTATACACATCCATGTTTTGATTTTTCAAATCCGAATCGAGTTCGTGCATTAGTGGGGAGTTTTTCGCACTTTAATACCGCACAATTTCATCGCTTAGATGGTCAAGGTTATACATTACTTGGCGATTTATTAATTAAGCTTAATGCGATTAACCCGCAAAATGCATCACGTATGTTAACGCCGTTTATGTCATGGCGCCGCTATGATGAAACCCGTGCCAGTGCAATGAAAGCGCAATTAGAGCGCCTTTCGAATTTAGAAGGTTTAAGCGATGATTTATTTGAAAAGGTTGAAAAAGCTTTACAATAAATCATGATAGAACATTATTTTTATATAAATTTGAGCTATAACGAGTGTATGGATTATTACCATGGCCGGTATAGCTCAATTCAAGTAACAGCTGATAGCGGCAAAACAATTCGTTTTGCTGCGCATTATCTTCGGCCCTTCATGTCTAGTTTAGGTATTCGTGGTCGGTTTAGACTTATTTTAAGTAATGAAAACAAGTTCATCCGTCTCGAACGAGTAGCCTAGCTGTTGTTTTTTGTGATATAGATATACACAAATATTGCCTTTTTGTTAATTTCGATTTGTTCTATTGTTAATTTACGTGTATAAATTATCTGGTATGACGTCTTACCAATACGTAAACGTTAAACAAATAAAAAACTTATAACTGATTGAAGGCGACCATTTGTAATTTGTTTAATTCGCTTCTATCGTTACGATTACACTAAAAACAATAACTTGATCACACAAAAAATACCCGCGACAGGGGGGAACCAAAATGATAAGAAGATCGCTTTTTGTTAAAAATAAAATAGTACTCGGCTTAACAGCTGCGGCTATCGGTTTATCAGCAGCACAGACACAGGCTGCAACATTTGAGGTAGGCGGTTTTGATATCGCTTTCGACTCTACTTTTTCTTATGGGCAAAGTATTCGCGTAGAAGACCGTGACTTTAACCTCATTGGTAAAAGTAATAACCCATCATTTGATTGGACAGGTTATAACCCAGCAATCAATACAATTTATTCATCTCAAGATGTCTGGGCTCAACCGGGCTCTTACTCAAATAATGGTGATGCAGGCGATTTAAACTTTGATAGCGGCGAAACTTTTTCAAAGCTATTAAAAGGCACGCATGACCTATCAATAAGTAAAGATAACTACGGCTTATTTACTCGTTTTATGTATTTTTATGATTTTGAATTAATGGACGGCGATCGTGCCTACGTTAATCCAACATCTGGTCAGGGTGTAGATCCGTGTGATGATGATGATACTAAAGAGCAAAGCTGTGCTGACATTCGTTTACTTGATGCGTATGTGTGGGCAAACTTTGATTTAAATGAAGGCAAAAACCCGCTTTCTATTCGAGTTGGTCAACAAGTGGTTAACTGGGGGGAAAGTACATTAATCTCTCATGGTATTAACGTAAATCCGGTTGATATTGACCGATTAAAAGCACCAGGTGCTGAACTAAAAGAAGCGTTTATTCCGGTTGGTATGTTGTGGGCCTCATTAGGGCTTACAGAAAACATGACCTTAGAGGGCTTTTATCAGTATCAATGGCATGAAACACGTTTACCTGCAGCAGGGACTTATTTTTCTACCAATGATTTTGCGGCTGAAAACGGTTATCAACAAAATGTACAGCTTGGTTTCACCTCAAACCCTGATATTGACTTAGCGTTTTTAACAGATAACTTGAATAACCTGATGGCAACTTATGGCCAAGTGGCTGCGAGCCAAGGTATTGATCCATCAAGTGCAGCTGGACAACAATTACTGGCCAATATGTACTTAGCGTACCCGACTAAGGTTGCCCTTAAAGGTAAAGGCTATGATGGAAAAACAGAGCCTGATGATGGCGGTCAATATGGTCTGCGCTTAGGTATGTTTTTGCCAGAGTGGAACGATACAGAAGTGGCACTTTACCATGTAAATTATCACAGCCGCCGTCCACTTATTTCGGGCCGCGTATCTAATTTCACGCAAGCATCATTGCAACAAGATTTAGCCATGATTGCCACCACTGAAATTACCTCTGATAACGTCTCTGACTTAAAAGCATTTGCTAAAGCGACAAACGAATACCCTGAAGATATTAAACTATATGGTTTGAGTTTTAATACCTCGCTGGGTGAAACCGCGTTTGCAGGTGAATTCACTTTCCGTGAAGACGAACCACTGCAAATCGATGACGTAGAATTACTTTATGCAGCTATGCCTGAGCAATTAGCGATTGCCGGCTTACGCCCTGAATTTGCGGGTATTTCGCAAATGAGTAAAGGTGATGCTGCAAGTGTTGTAGGTCCAGGCGAGCTGGCTAAAGGTTACATTGAACGTAATACTTCACAGCTACAGTTTACGGCAACGCATTTATTCGGCCCTTCATTAGGTGCTGATAGCTGGGCAGTTGTCGGTGAAATTGGTGGTGTTCGCATCAACAATATGCCTGAATACGATGAAATGCGTTTAAATGTTTCTGGTACTGGTCGAAGCGGTATTATGCAAGGCCCAGGTAGTTCAGACTATTCTGCATTGCATATGGCTTTATCAAATGGTCCTGAGCAAAAATCGTTTGCTACGGCGTCGTCTTGGGGTTATCGCTTAATTGCCAAAGGTGATTACTTTAATATTTACAATGGTATTAACTTCTCACCCCGTTTTGTGTTCTCGCATGATGTTAATGGTAATACGCCTGATCCAATGTTCTTGTTCATTGAAGATCGTAAGTCACTAGGTGCTACTATGAGCTTTAATTACCAAAATGCATGGTCTTTAGATGTAAGTTACAACTCATTTTGGGGTGGTGGCGACACCAACACTTTCTCTGACCGAGATTACGTTTCTTTTAACTTAAAATATTCTATCTAGGGGTAACATTATTATGATTAAAAAACCTACCCTCATTGCTACAGCGTTTTGTAGTTTGTTTGCAAGTCACACAGCACTGGCTAAAATTAGTCCAGAAGAAGCTGCGCGTCTAGGTAAAGACCTAAGCCCAATTGGGGCAGAAAAAGCAGCTAATGCAGATGGTTCAATCCCAGCTTGGAACGGCGGTATTACTGCTGCACCAGCAGGTTATGAGCCGGGTATGCACCACTTAGACCCTTACGCAACTGATGAAGTATTGTTTACTATAGATAAAAGCAATATTGATAAGTACAAAGAAAATTTAAGCCCAGGGCAAATAGCATTATTTGAAGCGTACCCAGATACGTTTAAAATGCCTATTTACAAAACACGTCGTTCAGCGTCATACCCACAGTTTGTATACGATGCGACAAAGAAATTTGCTACTACAGCTGAATTAGTTGAAGGTGGTAACGGGATTAAGAACACAGCAATTGGTATTCCATTTCCAATTCCTAAAACAGGTTTAGAAGCAATTTGGAACCATTTACTTCGCTATCGTGGTCAATCAATTGAGCGCTTTGGTGGTCAAGCAGCGCCAACAGCATCGGGGTCGTACAACTATGTTGGCTTTGATGAGCAACTATTAGTTAAATATTCTGATCCAAGTGCAACGCCGGCTGAACTACAAGACTCTAATATTTTGTTTAAGTTTAAACAGCAAGTGACAGAGCCAGCACGTTTGGCAGGTACGGCATTGTTAGTACATGAAACCATGGATCAAATATTAACACCACGTCAAGCGTGGACGTATAATTCAGGTCAGCGTCGTGTTCGTCGTGCACCTAATGTAGCGTATGATGCTCCGGGTACAGCAGCAGATAGCTTACGTACTACCGATGATTTTGACATGTTTAACGGCTCACCAAATCGTTATAACTGGACGCTAAAAGGCAAGCAAGAGCTTTACATCCCATACAATAGCTACAAGCTTCATAGTGATAAGCTAACCTATGATGATATTTTAAAGCCGGGCCACATCAACCCAGAGCATACACGTTATGAAAAACACCGTGTGTGGGTTGTTGAAGCAAACTTAAAAGATGACACGCGCCATATTTATAAAAAACGTGTGTTCTACATTGATGAAGACAGCTGGCAAGTACATGTTACCGATATCTACGATAATCGCGACCAACTGTATCGTGTAGCAATGGCTTATGGCCTTAACTACTACGAAGTACCGACTCAGTGGAGTACGCTTGAGGTTTACCACGACCTTAACTCACGTCGCTACTTAGCCATTGGTTTAGATAACCAAGAAAAGATGTATGATTTTTCTCAGTCATTTAATGATAATGAGTTCACATCGAGCGCTTTACGTCGCGCTGGCAGATAGTATAAAAGCAGGCACCTAGTTTCCTAGGTGCCTTTTTTCTTTCACATCGCGTTTGTCTATTAACGCACAGGTTTTCCTCTTTATAACAGACAAACAAATCCTCAGTTCAAGGCGAATTTAATTTATGAAGTATTTGGTTTATGCCAGCCTGATCCTAAGCGGTGCGAGTTTTGCACAAGACGCACCTTTAAGTGCGATTAGCGCGATTAATGCAGATAAAACACTCCTTACCGATATCACACAAACCTCAGCAGGGCTCATTGCTGTGGGTAAACACGGTACGGTAATTAAAAGTGTTGATGGTAACAATTGGCAACAAGCACAATCAGTGCCTACACAAGTATTACTAACGGCGGTTGAATTTACTAATGATTCTCACGGCTGGGCATGTGGACATGACGCCACAATTATAAATACCACCGACGGTGGTGAAAACTGGCAGTTACAACAAGCAAAGCCCTTACTTGATAAACCCTGTTTAGATATTTATTTTAAAGACGATTTACATGGTTATGCCGTGGGCGCCTACGGTATGTTTTATCAAACCAGTGATGGCGGCGAACATTGGCAAAAACGGTTTTTAGATTCACTGTTATCTAGTGAAGATAGAGCGTACTTAAACGATTTAAAAGAAACCGATCCCGAAGGGTATGAAATAGAAACTTCGTCTATTTTGCCACATTTTAACCGCATAGAAACGACTAGCACGGGTTTAATGCTAGTGGGAGAGATGGGCTTAATGGCAAAAAGTGATGACGATGGCCAAACTTGGCAACGGATAGATGAAATTTACCCTGGCTCGTTTTTTGGTTTTGCTTTTGATTCATCGCAACAAATCGTCGCGGGGCTACGCGGTAATATTTTCGTAAATAAAACCGACAGTGGACAATGGCAGCATTTAGAAAATGACAAAACCGCCACTATTAATAGCATTATCAACTACAACAATAAACAATGGCTATTACTGGCTAATAGCGGTGTTATTTTTCATCTAAAAGATGATGAGCTGTCATACGAGCAATTGGCCGATGGTAAAGCAATACTTGATGGTGTAATTGTTAAAGATAGACTTATTATGGCGACAGAAAATGGCATTAAAGTGAAGGAGTTGACCCCTTAATGCAAGCAATTTTAGATTTCTTAGAAAAAGCGATTTTTAGGCACCGCACAGTAGTACTCATAAGTTTTGTGCTAATTACCTGTTTGTTGGTTTTTAAAGCAACACAGATTCAGCTTGATGCGTCATTTAATAAAAATATCCCGCTCAATCATGAATACATGAAGGTATACACTAAACATGAGAAACAGTTCGGTGGTGCAAATAGTATTTTAATTTCTGTATGTGACGACAGCGGAGATATTTTCAATCCTGAATTTTTTACTCAATTAAAAGCAGTGCACGATCAGCTTTATTTTATTCCTGGGGTAAATCGTCCTTTAGTAAATTCTATCTTTTCACCCAGTGCTCGTTTTGTTGAAGTCGTTGAAGACGGCTTTGCTGGTGGCCCTATCATTCCAGCTAACTTTAAAGCAGACAAGCAAGGGTTAGGCGTTGTAAAAGAAAACATTGAAAAGGCAAAAGTAGTTGGTCGTATGATAGCAAGCGATTATTCGTGTGCCATGGTCACCGCCCAACTGTTAGAGACTGATCCGCAAACACAAGAAAAATTAGACACCCTCGCGTTTGCAAAAAAATTAGAAACCGAGATTCGTGAACCTTTAAGTACTGATAATATCAGTATTCATATTATCGGTTTTGCAAAAATGGCTGGCGATATCGCTGAAGGTGCAAAAGGGGTTGTTTTATTTTTTGCCATCGCGATTGCGTTTACATTCGTCATGGTATGGCTGTTTTGTGGCAGCTTGAAACTCACTATTTTACCAATTGTGTGTTCTATTATTGCCGTTATTTGGCAGTTAGGCTTATTGTCTAGTTTAGGCTTTGGCCTTGATCCTATGTCAATTTTAGTTCCCTTTTTAGTCTTTGCAATTGGTGTAAGCCACGGTGTGCAGATGATCAACGCCATTGGTAAAAAAGTCACTGAGGGCAAAACGACCGCCGTGTGTTGTCAATCTAGCTTTAGAGCTTTGCTGGTGCCAGGTGGGATTGCGTTGTTATCAGATACGGTTGGCTTTTTAACACTTTTAACTATAGATATCGGCATCATTCGTGAACTGGCTATTACAGCAAGTTTAGGGGTGGCTGTTATTATATTTACTAATCTTATTTTATTGCCTGTATGGGCATCGTATATGCGTTTTGAAAACAGCATCCATATTCAATCGGGTGATGCCAACAAACCGAATATACTCGATGCAATGCGCGATTTATTAGTTAAAGCAACTGACCCTAAAACAGCAAAAATGATCATAGGTTTTACCTTGGTTTTATTTGCATTGGGTTATTGGCAAGCAGATAAAATGCGTATAGGTGATTTACACGCAGGTGCGCCATCGTTGCACCAAGATGCACGTTACAACCAAGATACCTTTTTAATATCGGACAAATACACCATTTCGTCTGACATTTTAAAAGTGATTGTGGAAGCATACCCTGCGGCCTGTACAGAGCACGATGTAATGGAACGTATATCGCGTTTTCAATATAAAGTTGAAAACTTAGCGGGCGTGCAGTCAGCAGTGAGCCTGAGTTCAGTGGCACAATCGGTCAATGCCGGTTACAACGAGGGCAATTTAAAGTGGCAAAGTTTGCCGCGCAATTCTGCCAGTTTAGTGCAATCAACGTCACGTGTAGAAACCAGTACAGGGTTATTAAACGGTGATTGTTCGGTAATGCCGGTGATTATATTTTTAGACGATCACAAAGCACAAACAATTGATAACGTGATTGCAAAAGTAAAACAATTTGCCGATGAAGAGGGCACAGATAAACTTGCCTTTAAATTAGCGTCAGGGCCAGTTGGTGTTATGGCTGCAACGAATGAGTCTGTTTCAGCAGCGCAAATACCTATGATGTTGTATGTATACGGTGCGGTTATTATTTTATGCTTACTTAGTTTTAAGAGTGTAAAAGCAACAATTGCGGTGGTATTACCCTTGTACATAGTATCAACCCTTGCACAAGCACTGATGGTACAGCTTGAGATTGGTCTGACTGTTTCAACGTTACCAGTGATTGCTCTGGGTGTAGGTATTGGTGTTGATTATGGTATTTATATTTTGTCATCGATGATGGGGCAGTTAAAACAAAACGTACCATTGAGTATT
This sequence comes from Pseudoalteromonas sp. SD03, assembly GCF_040937955.1. Lineage (NCBI taxonomy): Bacteria > Pseudomonadati > Pseudomonadota > Gammaproteobacteria > Alteromonadales > Pseudoalteromonadaceae > Pseudoalteromonas > Pseudoalteromonas sp. SD03. The sequence continues at coordinate 1,935,366 of NZ_CP162514.1, read as the reverse complement.
GCTTATCGTAATGCATTAGTTGAACGTGGTAGTGCGGTGTTATTTACCGGTATTACATTAGCGATTGGTGTAAGTACGTGGATTTTTTCTGATTTGAAGTTCCAAGTTGATATGGGAATTCTGCTTACCTTCATGTTTTTAGTAAATATGTTGGGCGCAGTGTTACTTTTACCTGCAATTGGCAGCTTGCTCTGGACTGACCAGAAAAAATAAGGTGAATAAATTTGCTCCAAAATGGCCAGTAATGGCCATTTATATCTATATTTTGTGAATAGATGACCAAATAGCTGAAATGCTTAAAATGTTTTCATCGAAAAGGCTGTTTATTAGTTTCAAAAGGGTTAGAATTTAACTGACTCCACGCTAATAAATGGCTGTACAAATACTCTGCTAAACTAGCAGTGATAGATTAAGGAACATACAATGACACGAAATGAAGGCCAAGCCTCGGTTATTTTAGATAACGTCTGTAAGCTTATCCAGAAAAAAGTTCGCGCTGATAATGTGTTACTCGTTGAGAAATTCGCCAAAGCCTTGTACAGCAATATGTCTAAAGAGGATTTGGCAAATCGCAACGACAGTGACTTATATGGTGCTGCACTTAGCCTTTGGAATTCGCTAGAAAAAAATACATCAGATGACGCAGTTATTCGCGTTTTCAACCCTGAAGTGGCAAAAGATGGCTGGCAGTCATCGCATACCATTGTAGAGATCATTGCTAAAGATATGCCATTTTTAGTTGACTCTGTGCGTATGGCCATGACACGAGAAAACATTGCCTCTCACTTACTTCTACATAGCCCACTGAAAATTCAACGTGATAAAAACGATAAAATATCAGGGTTATCAAGCTTAAAAGCAGAGCAAGAATCAACATCAACAAAAACAGTATTCTTCATAGAAATTGACCGTCAAACAGATGCTACTGTTATTGAGTCTTTCAAAAAAGAACTTGAATCTGTACTCGTTGATGTATCGGTTGCGGTTGAAGATTGGCAGCCTATTCGCGAAAAACTAATCGCAGTTAGTAAAAGCTTACCTAAAAGCCACAAAGATAAAAATGATAACGAAATAAATGAAACCGTTGAGTTCTTAGATTGGCTAGTAAAAGACAACTTTACATTAATGGGTTACCGCCAATATGAGCTTTCGCCAGTCCAAGGTGATTATCAATTAAAAGGTAAAATGGATACCAGCTTAGGGTTAATGAAAAACTCAGATGCTGAGCATACACGTTTGCTTTCTGAGTTACCTGAAGTGGCTCGTCAAGAAGCACGTAGTAGTAACTTATTAATTTTAACAAAAACCAATTCATTATCTCGAGTTCATCGCCCAGCCTATATTGATTATGTGGGTGTTAAGCGTTTTGATGACAAAGGTAATGTGATTGGTGAAGACCGTTTTATAGGTTTATTCTCATCTAACTTTTATAACAACAGCGCTGCTGATGTCCCGGTTCTTAAAAGCAAGATTAATCGCATTATGGATATGTGTGATTTTGCTAAGGGTACACATGCATACAAAGCGGTATTAAACATCTTAGAAACCTACCCACGTGACGAATTAGTGCAAGCTCGCGAACATGAGCTACTTGAAGTTGCTATGGGCGTGTTACAAATTCAAGAACGCGATATGTGTCGTTTATTTGTTCGCAAAGATGCATACGGTCGCTTCCTATCTTGTATGGTGTATGTACCACGTGAACGTTATAACACGGCGCTGCGCCGCGAAACGCAGGCTATTTTAGCGAATGCATTTAATTCTGACGTTAAAGTCGAATTTACTACCTATTTCTCAGAGTCAACACTGGCGCGTACTCATTACACCGTTCGTGTGACCGATAACAATATTGAATATAACGTGAAAGACATAGAAAATAATCTAATTGAAGCCGCTCGTACCTGGGAAGATAAACTCCAATCAGCCTTACTCGAATCTGCTGGTGAAGCACGTGGTAACGAATTAAACCGTAAATACTGCAACGCTTTTGCACGTTCATACAAAGAAGAAGTATTACCAAGTGCCGCTGTTGTTGATATTGAAAAGCTAGAAATGCTAAACGATGACAACAAACTTGAGATGTTGTTTTATCGTCCACAAGAAGAGGCGAGCAGCAATATTGTTCGTTTAAGCTTATTCCACAAAGATGAGCCAATTCACTTATCAGATGTGATGCCAATGCTGGAAAACTTTGGTTTACGTGTTGTAGGTGAAACACCTTACTCAGTTAAAACCAGTGATGGTGGCATTAATTGGATCATGGACTTCTCAATGCTGATTGATAGCAAAGGGATGGCCGATTTTGATAAAATTTCCGCACGTTTTCGTGCCGCACTAACCAGTGTGTGGGCAAATCGTTTAGAAAACGATGGTTTTAACCGTTTAGTGTTAATGGGTGGGTTAACCGGTCGCGAAGCATCAATTTTACGTGCGTACGCTAAATACATGCGCCAAATTGGGGTTACTTTCTCGCAAACGTACATCGAAAGCACCTTTGCTAATTACCCACACATCGCGGCTAAAATCGTTAATTTATTTGCTAAAAAATTCTCAGTTAAAAGTCCTGCAAGTGCTAAAACACTTGAAAAACTAGGCTTAGAAATTTATGCAGAGTTAGAAAACGTAGCGAATCTTGATGATGACCGTATTATCCGTTTATACGTTGATATGATTGTTGCAACGCTGCGTACAAACTACTTCCAAAAAGATGCTGAAGGTAAGTTTAAGTCATACATTTCACTTAAAATTCAACCAAGTTTAATTCCAGAAGTACCACTGCCTGTTCCTGCGTTTGAGATTTTCGTTTACTCGCCGCGTGTTGAAGGTGTGCATTTACGCTTTGGTAAAGTTGCGCGTGGCGGCCTTCGTTGGTCAGACCGTCGTGAAGACTTCCGTACTGAAGTTTTGGGCTTGGTAAAAGCGCAGCAGGTTAAAAATACCGTAATTGTACCGGTTGGTTCAAAAGGTGGCTTTGTATGTAAACAACTACCTAGTGAGCGCGAAGCGTTTATCAAAGAAGGCCAAGAATGTTACAAAATCTTCATTCGTGGCTTATTAGATATCACAGATAATATTGAGCGCGGCGAAGTTGTACCTGCTGTTGATGTTACTCGTCATGATGAAGACGATGCATACCTAGTGGTTGCAGCGGACAAAGGAACTGCGACTTTCTCTGATATCGCGAATGGTATCGCAATCGAATATAACTTCTGGCTAGGTGATGCGTTTGCATCAGGTGGTTCAGTAGGTTACGACCATAAGAAAATGGGTATTACTGCGCGTGGTGCATGGGAGTCTGTTAAGCGTCATTTCCGTGAAATGGATATTAACTGTCAAACCACAGACTTTACTGCCGTTGCCATTGGTGACATGGCCGGTGATGTATTTGGTAATGGTATGTTGTTATCAAAGCACATTCGTTTGCAAGTGGCGTTTAACCACTTACATATTTTTGTGGATCCAAACCCCGATGCAGCTGCTTCTTACCCAGAGCGCGAGCGTTTATTTAATTTGCCACGTTCATCATGGGAAGATTACAACAAAGAGTTAATTTCAAGCGGCGGTGGTGTGTTCTCTCGTGCAGCTAAGTCGATTACGCTAAGCCCAGAAATGAAAAAAATGTTGGGCACTAAAAAAGCCAGCATGACGCCTAATGAATTGATCAAAGCCTCACTTATGATGGAGTTTGATTTATTGTGGAATGGCGGTATTGGTACATACATTAAGCACTCTAAAGAAACAGATGCGGATGTAGGGGACCGTGCAAACGATGCACTGCGCATTAATGGTAAAGACCTTGGCGCTAAAGTCTTTGGCGAGGGCGGTAACTTAGGGGCAACCCAGTTAGGTCGTATTGAATTTGCAGCTAAAGGTGGCCGTGTTAATACTGACTTTATCGATAACGTAGGCGGTGTTACGTGTTCAGATAACGAAGTAAACATTAAAATCTTACTTAATGGTTTAGTTGCCGAAGGTGATTTAACACGTAAGCAACGTGATGAGTTACTTTACTCAATGACCGACGAAGTATCTGAATTAGTGCTTAAAGACTGTTATCGTCAAACACACACTTTATCGATTACCCAATCAAAAGGGACTTCAACGCTTAAAGAAAAAATTCGTTTTATTCATGCGCTTGAAAAAGAGGGCAAGTTAGACCGTACGATTGAGTTTATTCCGACGGATGAGGAGTTAGCAGAGCGTGCTGCCGCAGGCAGAGATTTAACACGTCCTGAGCTTTCAGTGTTGGTCTCTTATGCGAAAATGGTTCTTAAAGAGTCATTAGTAACCGACGAAATTACCGAAAACCCTTACTATCGTCAGTTATTGGTTAAATCATTCCCACGTCCATTACGTGAGAAGTTTAACGATGCTATGAATAATCACCCACTACGCAAAGAGATCATTGCCACTAAGTTAGCAAATAATATTGTTAACGATATGGGCTTAAACTTTATGGTGCGTATGAATGAAGAAACAGGTGCAAACGAAGCTGAGATTGCATTATGTTATTCAATCGCAAGTGAAATATTCCAAATGCGTGACACTTGGTTATCAATTAGTGACTTAGATAACAAGATACCGTCTAACGTACAAACAGAAATGTTGTACCAGTTACGTCGTACTGTTCGTCGTGCAACTCGTTGGTTCTTACGTCACCGTACGAAAGCACAAACCATTGAGCAATCAATTGAAGCATTTGCACCAACATTTGCCGATTTAAGTGAAAACTTAACTAAATACATCGTGAAAGCAGAAAGCGATCGTATAGAAAGTGCACGTGAAGAACTAACGCAAAGCGGTGTTCCGGTTGAGATTGCTCAGCGTATTGTATCGTTATCAAGCTTGTTCTCTGTAATGGACTTGACACAAATTGCGCAAAACTCTAATCGTAAAATCGACATGGTATCGCACACTTACTTCAAACTTGGTGCGCAAATGGGGCTACATTGGTTCTTAGACCAAATTACTAATCAACCTGTTTCAAACCATTGGCAAGCACTTGCGCGTGCTTCATATCGTGAAGAGTTAGATTGGCAACAACGTACATTATCTGAAGTAGTGTTAAACAGCTTTGAAGGTGATAGTAGTGATGTTGATGGCCAAATTGAACAGTGGATGGATAGCCAAGATCTGTTATTACAGCGCTGGAAACAGATGCTAACTGAATTTAAAACATCGCAAAGTCATGACTTTGCAAAATTCTCAGTTGCACTTAGAGAGCTTATGTTACTAGGCCACAACTGTGATACCTCTGCAAAGTAATAAACTGCAACTGATTAAAATTAATCGTTAAACAGTTTTTTGTTATATAATACCTCAGCCTTGTCTGAGGTATTTTTTTGTCTACAACTTTAAGAGGATTATATTCATGTTTTACGATTTAGCTCGCCGTTTTATGTTTACCCGTGATGCGGAGTGGGCCCATGATTTTGCTCTTAATAACTTACGTCGCTTTGCTAATACACCGTTAAGTGCCGCGTGGTCACAAAGCGTGGTAAATAAGCCTGTGAACTTTTTAGGCCTCGAATTTAAAAATCCCGTAGGGCTTGCCGCTGGTCTTGATAAAAATGCCGAGTGTATTGATGCATTCGCCCAAATGGGGTTTGGTTTTGTCGAAGTAGGCACAGTAACACCGCGTCCACAAGCAGGTAACGATAAGCCTCGTATGTTTAGATTGCCACAGTCGAATGCAATTATTAATCGCATGGGCTTTAATAATAAAGGCGTTGATAATCTAGTAAATAACGTAAAAGCAGCAAAGTATGATGGCATTTTAGGTATTAATATTGGTAAAAATAAAGATACGCCGAATGAACAAGGCAAAGATGATTACATTCACTGTATGCGAAAAGTGTTTGAGTATGCATCTTACATAACCGTCAATATTTCATCACCTAACACACCAGGATTGCGTGACTTACAATATGGCGCAGCATTAGATGACCTATTGCAAAGTTTAAAAAATGAACAGTTAGATTTAATTGCCAAGCATAATAAAAATGTACCTATGCTGGTTAAAATTGCGCCAGACTTAGATCCTATTCAAATTGAACAAGTGAGCGAATCATTATTAACGAATAAAATTGATGGTGTGATTGCCACAAATACCACCCTTGAGCGTAGCCTAGTGCAAGGTCAGCAGTATGCTGATGAAGCAGGGGGGTTATCGGGTGCTCCGGTAAGAGAGCGTTCAACTCATATTGTTTCTGAACTAAAACGTTTAACTAATAATCAATTACCTATCATTGGTGTAGGCGGTATTGATGACGTTCAATCGGCTAAAGAGAAGATGAACGCAGGGGCTGATTTGATTCAAGTTTACACTGGATTTATTTATAAAGGACCACAATTGGTCAAGTCGATCATTAACGACTTATAAGGATCAGTTATGTAAGCTTTTGATCGTTCGATAAATGTTCTAAAAAGACGTTTTAAAAATGGTCAAAAGCAGCTATACTCTAAGCTTATTGTCTTATTTTATTTTTTTAAGTACTAAGTAGGGAGGAGCAAATGTTACAAGCGTCAAAGCAATGGCAGTGGATAGCGTGTGCTGAAAAAAACCGCTTACTACTTGATTTAAATGACGATATGCAACTATGCACCCCTTATAAACTAAGGCAATTAACAGATTGCACCTTTAAAAACCCTCACTTTAGTTTAGAAGACGCCGCTTTTTATGAGCAGGTATATTATTACCTCGAGCAGTTTAACTTATGGAATCCTGCGCAATTATGTCAAATAGCGCTCAATGCCACCGCGGTTAAGTTTCAATTAAAGCCCGTTTTAGCTAAAAGTTGGTTTTTTAAACCCTACACGGGTACAACACCTAGTACTGAAGCCGTTATCAACTTGAGCTCTGAATCTCAAACTGGCGAGTTTTTAATTGTGGAGCATTGCCCTGATGCTTCTGTGTGTATTAATTTAAGCGAAACCTTTGCGCTTGACGATAATTTATCACTCTCACAGTTTGAAGTGATCCGCGTATTAAACAACCGTGTTCACCCGCTTATTACCTCACAGTACGATAGTCAAACCGCTTAATCTAATTTAGTTTTCCCACCGTGTTTATGGCGTATTTGTACGCAAACCTATGTTATAATCCCGCGCAATTAGCTATTAAGGGTTTTTACTTTGCAATTTATCGCACTTACTTCTATCGGAATCGAAAATTTATTGGTTGATGAACTTACAGAGCTTGGCGCTACGGTGTCAAAACAAACTGTGGGTTCTGTTCGCTTTGAGGCTGACTCATTGCTAGCGCAAAAGGTGTGTTTATCAACACGCTTTGCTACGCGTGTACTTATGCTTATTGAAGAAAAAGAAGGCGTAAATGACAAAGACAGCTTGTATAAATTTGCACGCTTACAACCTTGGCAAGAGTGGTTTGGGCCTACGCAAACCTTTGCTGTTGACTTTAATGGCACAAACGACTCGCTTAAAAATACCCAGTTTTCAGGGTTAGTGATTAAAGATGCGATTGTTGATTATTTTAATGATCTGTATGAACAGCGCCCAAATGTTGATAAGCAAGATGCGAATGTACGAGTGGTTGCACGTTTAAATCGCCATGGTGTTTCACTTTATATTGATTATTCAGGCCCGCGTTTATCAGAGCGTGGTTACCGTCAAGGTCAAGGTAAAGCACCAATTAAAGAACATTTAGCTGCAGCAATTATTAAGCGCAGTGGCTGGCTTGAAAATGTTAATCAGCCTTTATTTGATCCCTGTTGTGGTGCTGGAACTATTTTAATTGAAGCCGCTGGAATGGCGCGTAATGAAGCGCCAGGTCTATTTCGTGAAGGCTTTGCGTTTGAACGTTTACCTAGCTTTAGAGTAGCAAAGTTTAAAGAACTTAAAGAGCAGCTTTTAGCAAATATTACCGATCCTAAATTGTGGTTGATTGGCCATGATTACGACGCAAATGTCCTTGATAAAGCCATTGCCAATGCGCAGCGCGCAGAACTTGATACGGTAATTAAGTTTAAACAAAGCGATGCAACTAAATTGACTGCGGTTGCTAAATTGCCGGGTGTTGTTATTTCTAATTTACCTTATGGTGAGCGAATTGGCTCTATGGCTGAGCTGGTTAACTTACATCGCAGTTTAGGTGTTGGCTTTAAAAAACACTTCAACCACTGGAAACTAGCTTTATTAGGCATGGATGAAAGCTTGTTTAAACTGCTTAAATTGGTGAAGCAAAAACGTTATAAATTTAAAAATGGTCCACTTGATGTTGAATTAAACTTGTATCAACTTGATGACAAGCAAGTGAGTCTTACCACGGATGACAAACCGGCTTTAAACTTTGAAGGCTCAATGGCTTTTGCTAATCGCTTGAAAAAGAATAAGCAAGGCTTAAAAAATTGGCTTAAACAAAATCAAGTACATGCCTATCGCGTGTATGATGCGGATATTCCTGAATATAACGTTGCGGTTGATATTTATGGTGATTCAGCGGTTATTTTTGAATACGCAGCACCAAAAGAAATTGATGAAAAAACCTCAGAAAAACGCTTGCAAGATGTTATTAGCTTAACAGCGCAACAACTGGATATTGCACCTGAAAACATTGCGGTAAAAGTACGTAAAAAGCAAAAAGGTGAAGAACAATATACCCCGATGGCTAAGCAAAACAGAACCATGGTGGTAGAGGAGTTTGGTGCTAAGTTTAAAGTTAACTTATTTGATTACTTAGACACCGGACTATTTTTAGATCACCGTCTTGCGCGTCGTTACATTCAAGAAAATGCAAAAGATAAACGCTTTTTAAATTTGTTTGCCTACACGGGAACAGCGTCGGTTCATGCTGCATTAGGCGGTGCAAAAGCAATTACTACCGTTGATTTATCTAAAACCTACCTAAAATGGGGGCAAGATAACTTTGCACTTAACGATATTAGCAATACACGTTATCGGTTTGAGCAAGCCGACTGTTTAAAATGGCTAGAGCATGCACAAGGCCAATACGACTTGATCTTTTTAGACCCTCCAACATTCTCTAACTCTAAGCGAATGAAAGATGCGTTTGATGTACAAAATGATCACATTAAGCTGTTAACTTGGGTTAAAAAAATATTGAGCCCATCGGGTACGCTTATATTTTCTAACAATAAACGCGGCTTTGTGATGGACGAAGTAGGGTTAATGGGCTTAGGCTTAAAAGCGGAAAATATTTCAGAAAAAACCTTATCTCCCGATTTTAAACGTAATAAAAAAATTCATAATAGCTGGTTAATTAAACATGGCTAAGTGGGTTTTATATCACACAGACGGTTGCCACTTGTGTGAGCAAGCTGAGCAACTGTTAAAACCGTTACTTTCATCAGCTGATGAATTACAACTTATTGATATTATGAGCGATAACTCCTTAATTTTAGAATATCAAATCAGTATTCCGGTTTTAAAAAATCAACAAGGCCAGCAATTATTTTGGCCTTTTACTGCACCTCAGGCGCAGCAGTTTTTAGCGCAAGCAGAATAAGAGTAAAGATTAATTATGGATTTAATTAGAATTTCAAAAGCACAATTAGCCTACGGTACGCACCCATTATTAGATAATGCCGATGCGGTTATAGAAAGCGGTGAACGTGTGTGTATTGTAGGGCGTAACGGTGCAGGAAAATCAACGCTTCTAAAAGTCTTAGATGGCCAAGTAATACTCGATGACGGCGAAATAAACCAAGTCGGTAGTTTAAAAATATCGCGTTTAGAACAAGATCCGCCTAAAGGCGCAAGCGGCACTGTATTTGATTATGTTGCCCAAGGTATGCCTGAAATTGCTAACTTACTGATTGATTTTCATCATGTAAGTACACAATTGCAAACAGATTGTACTGATCAGTTACTCAACAAACTAGAGCGCTTATCAAATAAGTTAGAAGCAGCTGATGGCTGGCGTTTTGATAGCCGTATTCAACTGGTTTTAACCCAACTAGAATTAACCCCCGATGCAAAACTAGAATCACTTTCTGGTGGTTGGTTACGTAAAGTTGCACTTGCGCGTGCGCTAGTGAGCGAGCCTGATTTATTATTACTCGATGAGCCTACCAACCACTTAGATATGACAAGTGTAATGTGGTTAGAGCAATTTTTAAAAGAGTTTAAAGGCGGGATTGTATTTATATCGCATGACCGTGCTTTTATTCGCGCCGTTGCAACACGTATTTTAGATTTAGATCGCGGTAAACTAATTTCTTATCCAGGTGATTATGCCACTTACTTAGAACAAAAAGCGCATGATTTAAAAGTGGAAGAAACGCAAAATGCATTGTTCGATAAGCGTTTAGCAGAAGAAGAAGCGTGGATCCGCCAAGGTGTTAAAGCGCGCCGTACGCGTAACGAAGGGCGAGTTCGTGAGCTTAAACAATTACGTAATGAGCGTAAAAAACGCGTTGATCAAGTAGGCAAAACCGATTTCAATATTGAAACGGCTGATCGTTCAGGTAAATTAGTGTTTGAAGCAAAACACTTAAACCATGCATTTAAAGATAAAATAATTGCTGATGACTTCTCTACTTTGGTTATGCGTGGTGATCGTATTGGATTAGTAGGCCCTAACGGTATTGGTAAAACGACCTTATTAAAGCTTCTATTTGGAGATTTAAAAGCAGACAGTGGCGAAATAAAGCAAGGTGTTAATTTAGAGTTTGCTTATTTTGATCAATACCGTGAAAAGCTTGATGAAGAAGCGTCCGTTCAAGATAACGTAGCTGAGGGTAAGCAAGAGGTCATGATGGGCGGGCGTTCTCGTCATGTATTAGGTTATTTACAAGACTTTTTGTTCCCGCCAGCACGTGCTCGTACCCCCGTAAAAGCGCTCTCAGGTGGTGAAAAAAATAGATTACTTCTGGCTAAGTTATTCTTAAAGCCATCAAATATATTGGTTCTTGATGAGCCTACCAACGACTTAGACATAGAAACGTTAGAGTTACTAGAAGATATCATCAATCAATACCAAGGTACTGTGCTGATAGTTAGCCATGACCGTGAGTTTATTGATAATACGTGTTCGAGTGTATGGGCCTTTGAGGGTAACGGCAAGGTAACAGATATCGTTGGCGGTTACAGCGATTATGAAGCCTATACCAACTATTTAGCAGAGCAGCAAAAGCAGCAGCAACAGCAGCCAGTTAAAAAGGTTGAAAAATCTGAGCCGGCACCCGTTAAAAGTAATAACAAAGCAAATAAACTCTCTTACAAATTAAAACTTGAACTAGAGCAACTACCTAATAAAATGGAACAACTTGAAGCTGAGCTTGAAAAACAACAAGAACGAGTAAGTCACGAAGACTTTTTCAAGCAAGACAGTGATGTAACAGCTAAGGAATTGAACCATTTAGCCCAACTCGAGTCTGACCTTGAAGCCGCTTTTGAGCGTTGGGAAGAACTTGAAGAATTAAAGAATCAGTAGTAAGGAATAAAATGAAATATAAATTACTCGCGGCCAGTGTTTTAGCAACACTGAGTACATCGGCATTAAGTGCTACCTATGCGTTAACGGAGTTAGGTAACTTTGAAAACGCAAAACATACTTATGTTACCGATGTGAGTGAAAACGGACATGTCATTGGGCTTGCTAATGGCTTATACAATATCCCAATTGATATTAGTTATATTGATTTTACCGATAGTTTAATTAAGAACGCTTATACTAATGAAGTAAATTCATTTGAACTAAGTGACAAAGAAATTACGTTTACACTTGATGACATCGAAAACAACGACGCTATTTATACCAATGCTGATGCGCATACTTTTATGGTTCGTTTTTTGTCAAACTTATCTGCTAACTTTGAATATCAAAAAATTAGCTCAATTGTTGCTACAAATTACAACAGTGGTGTAATTACAGAGCAATCTTTGTTTGATGTGGCTTCGGTTGATTATGATGGATTAACGCGCTCGACTAGCAACTTTTATAATGCTGTTGCACAGGACGGTACGACCGTAGGTTGGGGCAGTGCACCGTTTGATAAAATCACTTTTACACCAGATGGTGAAACTGAAGAAGAAACTTGGTTTACCCGAGAGTTTATAGAACGTGGTATTTTAATTTCTGAAGGCGGTGTAGAAGTGCCGCTTGTTCCAGAATTTACTGAACATGGTGGGACGAGTAAAGCGTCTGATATTGTTGCCACTGACACGGGTTACGTTGTTGTTGGTAATGTATCAGTGAGTATCCCTACAGAGAGACAAACCTTAATTGCTGATAATTGTGATGGTCTTGATGAACCTGTAATGACGTGTATTGAATCAATTAATAGTCGTAACACACGTGGTTTATTTAATAAAACAGCGGTTAAGTGGACACTAGACAGTGCCTATAATGTAACCTCAACAGAATTGTTAGGTTTAGCGCTGACACCAAAAGAAGATGAAGACAGTAACCCATTTATTAGTAATGCATTAGCGGTTAATAAAAATGGCGTTGCGGCCGGTTTTTCTAATACCCGTTACTTTGATAGAGATTCCACAATTTTAACGATGCCAGTTTACTTTAAAGATGGTGAAGTAGTTGATTTTATTGAACAAAGAGATGACTGGCAAAGTGGTAAAGCATTTGCTATCAACGATAACGATATTGTTGTAGGTTATGCGACCAAGCGAATAGAAGGCACGCTAAGAAACAAACTTTTTTACCATGATATAAATACAAACACGACCGTGTTTCCTGAAGATTACTTTATAAGCTCAAGCTCATATGCAAATGACATTAATAATCAAGGCTACATTGTTGGTGAAGGTGAAATTGGTGAATCTGAGAACACCCGCCGTTCAGAAGCCTTTATTTATAAAATTGGCGATGACAAGATCACTAACCTAAATAAATTGCTGCCTTGTTATGACAGTGATGGTGAAACCAGTTTCAGCTATAAAATGGTAGAAGCTAAATCGATTAATGAAAACAACGAAGTATTTGGTGTTGCGACTAAAACAGTTGAAAAACGAAATTCATTGGGCGGAGTTGTTACCGATGTAGATGGTAATATTGAGTATGAAAGTGTAGCCGTTGCGGTAAAACTTTCGCCTATCCCTAATGGTGAAGTTGAGAATTGTAAAGCCCCAGATGCTGAATTTTACGAACGCAGTTCAGCGAGTTTTTCTTGGTTTGGTTTATTATTACTACCACTTGTTGGTTTAAGACGTGTATTTAGATTTTAAATGAGCTTAAATCGTTAAACAGAACGACTAAAAAACCCAACTTGTTAAGTTGGGTTTTTTTTGTCTATAGTAATGTAAGCATTTAAAGGAAGAGAGGCTAATTATTTCTCATTCCCCATGCCCGCCTTACAGAGCGGCGCCACATTAGATCTATTCCAAAGTAGCCAATAATACTGGCGATAGAGGCGCATACCAAAGAACCGACTAAGAATGCAGGGCCAATTGTCGTTAAGCTTTCTATAAACCATGCCCAACTGGCTTCGAACGCAAAGTGTTGTTCTGGTTGATTAAGTACTAATGTACCAACAAGGTAGGAGCCGTAAAAAATTGGCGGCATAGTCAGTGGATTAGTGATCCATACTAGCGCAACAGAAATGGGTAAATTAACTCTCAAAATTATCGCTGCGGCAGCCGCGAGCACCATTTGAAAAGGAACAGGGATGAAAGCAAAAAAGAGCCCAACAGCAAAAGCACCTCGTGCCGAACGTCTATTTAAATGCCAAAGGTTAGCATCATGTAAAAGACGGCCAAATATTCTTAGCGATTTGTGATGTCTAATTTTATTTGGATCGGGTAAAAACCGTTGGATCGTTTTTTTAGCCATTTAAAGCAACCATTTACTTCTGTGTGGATGAGTCTTGGGTTTGTTATCGGAGTTGTTGTTACCGTATTTTATTACCAAACCCTTGAATTTACAGTTATCACAATTTCAATCCTCATTGTGAGCACGTATTTTAAGCCGTTTTTAACTGTATTGTTAGGCTTTATTTTCGGTATTTGCTGTGTAGCAGCACATTTTATCTTGTTTTATTCATTTGAATTACCTAATCAGCACGAAAAATACGCATATTCTGTCAATGTTGTTGTCGAAGAGGTCATTTCTTCAACCCCTCCACAATACGTAAAAGTGAAAATAACCCGTTTGGAAGATAGCGAATATAGTCAGTTTAGAGCACCTAATGCCTTATTAAGTATTAATTCAACACAACCTATTCAGCCAGGTGATGCTTTTACTGCTCAAGTTAGGTTAAAAAATTTTAGGGGGATTAAAAATTTTACTGTGTTCGACAGTCAACTCTATGCCTTTACACAAAAAATAGCGTTTAAAGGTACAGTATTAAATAAGCAGTTAGCGATTTACAACCGCCCACACAATAATCATATCGCGTCTTACCGGACTTATGTCAAAAAGCTCGTAAGTAGTGCTGAACTTAATTGGCTATATTATGTGCTCTTAACTGGAGACAAGTCGTTAATGACCTTTGAGCATAAACAATTAATGCAAAGTCTTGGGTTAAGTCATTTACTGGCTATTTCTGGATTACATATCTCTTTGGTTTTCGGCTTTTGTTATTTTGCAGTGCGCTGTTTACTTAAGTTGATTAAGCCTGAACTAAATCAATCATTAAATATTGCTATTTTTTATAGCGCTGCTGGCTTTGTTGCCGCTTTTATTTATGTTTACTTGAGTGATTTCATTATTTCGGCAACCCGCGCCTTAATTATGTTGGGTTGTTATTTGTTGCTTTATTATTTAGCGAAGCAAGCGCTTAGATGGCGAAGTATTTTATATGCGTTGTTTATTATTCTAGCGGTTAATCCATTTAGTTTGCTTAATCCTGGCCTGTATTTTTCCTTTTTAGCGGTATGTATTATTTTTATGGTTTTAAAACAGTTTCCGCTGCGAGGTCATTCATTGTTAGCCAATATTCGCACTCTTTTTGTTATTCAACTGGGATTATTTATTGGCTTATTACCGCTGTCATTATACTTTTTTAATGGCGTGAGTTTAGCAGGTTTAGTTTTAAATCTTGTCGCTATTCCCATTTTATCTTTTGTATTAATGCCTGCTTTATTTTTAAGTGTGTTGCTGGGGTTATTAACCGACTGGCATGCGTTTATTGTGTTGTATGATTTTCCACTGACCTATATTTATCAAATGTTGCTGGCGATACCGCAGCACATACGTTGGCTTAATGTTGGTCAGGTAAGTATAACCACTGTGGTGCTGCTTTATAGTGTAGTTCCTTTACTTTATTTTATTGAGCTTCGCGTACTGGCGTGTATTCCGCTTTTGACTCTACTCTCTAATTATTACTTTACGCAATCTAGCCTTTGGCAGTTGAACGTATTTGATGTAGGCCATGGCCTTATGGTACTGATAAAAAAAGATAAGCATGCGTTTATTTATGATTTTGGCCCGAGTTACTTTAATCGCTTTAGTCGTGTGCCTAGTGTATTACTACCCTATATTGACGCCCATAATCTAACGGTAAGTACCGCGATTGTCAGTCATCAAGATAACGATCATGCCGGAGGTGTTGCGCATTTTAAAGCGGCCGGTTATGCATGGAGTTTTGATTATTTTCATCCAAATGGTGTATATAACGACTGTATAGCAACAACACTCGATTTTAATGGATTGAGTATTCAAACTTTTGCTAAAGAGGAATTTAATAATAGTAATGATAATTCCTGTATCGTTAAAATCTCAGCTGCAAACTATAGTGTGCTACTTACCGGTGACATATCAAAGACGCGAGAGTCGCAATTAATTAAAAAGAAAGATGATTTACAAAGTACCGTTTTGATAAGCCCACACCACGGCAGTGACAGCTCCTCGAGTGACGAGTTTATTAATGCAGTAAACCCAACGATTGTGATTCATTCAAGTGCCTATCAAGGTCAGTGGCAATTTCCAAGTAAAGCGGTAGTTGAGCGTTACAATAAAATAAACGCCAAACAATATAGCACCGGTGATGTAGGACAAGTTAGGGTTGATTTTTATGCTAAGCACCTTGAGCTTACTACAGCGAGGGCGCAGGAAAGTTATTGGTTTATCAAAGATTGACGTTTTGTTTTGCTGTTGCTAAGGATACAATAGAGGCTGTCAGTGGTTTTAGAGAGTGTTATGGATCAAAGTACTACACAAATTTATAAACGGCTTGTTTCTTACGTTGGTGCCTATAAGTCGGTTGCCATCGTCGCAATTATTGGAATGATAGGTTATTCAGGTATGGATGCATTATTCATCCAACTGATGAAGCCGTTTATCGATGAAGGTTTAAATGAGCGTAATAGTCAGGTACTTACTTATGCGCCATTTGTGGTTATTGCGTTGGTGATCGGGCGTGGCGTATTTAATTTTATGTCATCGTACTGTTTAAGCTATGTTGGTTCGCAGGTAGTGCGTGCGCTTCGCCAAGAACTATTTGAGCATATATTACATTTGCCAGTATCGTTTCATGATAAAAACTCGACTGGCGACCTTATTTCAAAAATTACCTTTGATACAGAGCAAGTACAGCAAGCGATTACCAAAGCACTGCTTATTGTAGTTCGTGAAGGCGCTTTTGTGGTGTTTTTACTTGCAGTTATGTTTTATACCAGCTGGCAATTATCGTTAATCTTTTTAGTTATTATTCCATTAGTGGCTATTATAGTGGCGGTGGTATCTAAACGTTTTCGTCATATATCTAAAAATATTCAGTCTGCGATGGGGCAAGTTACCCGCAGCTCAGAGCAAATGCTCAGTGGTCACAAAGTGATCCACGGCTTTGGTGGTCAAACTCAAGAAATCGATCAATTTTCTAAAATTAATAATCATAATCGCCAGCAACGTATCAAAATGGATGCGACTAAGGCGTTAAGTGTCTCTATCATTCAAATTTTAGCCGCCAGTGCAATGGCCGTTATTTTATGGGTGGTGTCTATGCCCTCAATGATAGACAGTATTAGCTCTGGGGATTTTGTAGTGCTCATTTCTTCGATGATGATGTTACTACGCCCGTTAAAACAGCTTGCCAATGTGAACAGCGATTTACAACGCGGTATTTCAGCTGCGCAGAGTGTATTTTTAGTGCTAGATGAAGAAATAGAAAAAGACACGGGCACCTTATCGGTTGACAAAGTTAAAGGTCATATTGAGGTAAAAAATGTCACCTTTAAATACCCAACTAAAGACGAGCCGGTATTAAATAATTTGTCTATGACTATTAAAGCGGGCGAGAGCATTGCGCTTGTTGGTCGCTCAGGCTCGGGTAAATCCACCATATCAAACTTACTACCTCGCTATTATGATTTAGAAGCGCCCAGTGAAATATTACTGGATGGTATTGCTTTAAATGAATATAAGCTCACCGATTTACGTCGTCAATTTGCTTTAGTATCGCAACAAGTGGTACTTTTTAATGACACGATTGCAAATAATATTTGTTATGGCCTCCAACGCGATGTATCGATGGAAGAGCTTCATGCTGTGGCTAAACAAGCTCATGTCTGGGAGTTTGTTGAAGATTTACCGGAACAACTTAACACTATGGTTGGTGAGAATGGGGTGATGCTTTCAGGTGGTCAGCGTCAACGTATCGCGATTGCTCGCGCAATATTAAAAGATGCACCAATTTTAATTTTAGATGAAGCGACCTCGGCGCTGGATACTGAATCAGAAAAACTCATTCAACATGCCCTCGATACATTAATGAAAGACAAAACGTCTATTGTAATTGCGCATAGGTTATCGACTATTGAAAATAGTGACCGCATTTATGTAATAGACAGTGGTCAAGTTATTGAAAGTGGTACCCATACAGACTTACTTGCTAACGATGGCACTTATTCTGCGTTATGCAAAATGCAGTTTGGTGAGCAAGGGTGAGTAAAATAGAGCAAAGCTGGTATAAACCTTTTAGCTTAATTACGTTATTGCTATTACCACTGTCCGCTATTTTTGGCTGTATTTCTTTGCTACGTAGATATTGCTATAAGTTCGGCATTTTTAAATCGTTTATCAGCAAAACACCGGTTATTGTGGTTGGTAATATAAGCGTTGGCGGTAATGGTAAAACGCCGTTTGTATTGTGGCTTTATGATTATTTAACTGCTAAAGGTTTATCTGTTGGTTTAATTAGTCGAGGTTACGGCGGGCAAGCAACTCATTACCCGTTATTGGTTACTGCACAAACGACTACTTTAGAGGCTGGGGATGAGCCGGTACTTTTATTTAATCGTTTACAGTGCCCATTAGTGGTTGGCCCTAATAGGCAACACAATATAGAAAAGCTCAACGCAAACTTTAAGCTTGATGTGATCATTTCTGATGATGGCATGCAGCATTACAAAATGGCACGCAGCATAGAATGTTGTATTGTTGATAGCGAAAGAAAATTTGGTAATGGTTTGCTAATGCCCGCAGGGCCACTGCGCGAAACCGTCTCTCGATTAAAGAGCGTAGACGTAGTAATTGAAAATGGCTCTGAGGATGAGTTTAGTTATCGCTTGCAGCCATCGGTTATTAAACGCGTTGCCGATAACACGGATATAGCGACGCCTTTAAAGGCTGCGCATGCGGTGAGTGCTATTGGTAACCCAGGTCGTTTTGAGGCTTCACTGCAAGCACAAGGTATTAAATTACTGTCTACACATCATTTTCGCGATCATTATGCTTATAGCGCTGATGATTTCGCTCAATTTGGCGATGACTGTGTATTAATGACAGAAAAAGATGCGGTTAAATGCCGTGATTTTGCAAAACCTAATTGGTATTACCTGCCTGTTGATGCTCAACCAACAGCGGCGGTAATAAACACATTAAATTTACTATTAAAAGAAAAAGGGATCCATCATGGCCTTTGATACGAAGTTACTCGAAATTATTGCTTGCCCCGTGTGTAAAGGTAAGTTGCGCTTTGATAAAGAAAACCAAGAGCTGATCAGTACAGCTGCAAAGCTTGCTTATCCTGTACGCGATGATATTCCGGTATTACTTGAAAATGAAGCCCGAGAATTGTCTCTTGAAGAGGTAGAAAAGTGGAATTCGTAGTTGTTATTCCTGCGCGTTACGCTTCTACTCGTTTGCCAGGTAAACCACTTGCTGATATTTGTGGCAAGCCAATGATCCAACATGTCTATGAAAAAGCGTGTTTGTCGGGAGCGAGTAAAGTGGTTATTGCCACCGATCATCAAAAAGTATTTGATGCGGCTAAACACTTTACCAATGATGTATTGATGACTCGAGAAGATCATCAATCAGGGACTGAACGGTTAGCAGAAGTCGTTGATTTACTAAATTTATCAGAAGATACTATCGTGGTTAATGTGCAGGGCGATGAACCATTATTATCCCCTGATAACGTGTCACAAGTGGCTACATTATTAGCGCAATCAACCGCGCCAATGGCAACCCTCAGTGTTGCCATTGAAGAGCGTGATGAGGTCTTTAACCCTAATGCGGTTAAAGTGGTCAGCGATATTAATAAAAATGCCTTATATTTTTCAAGAGCCAGCATTCCATTTGATAGAAGTGCCATGATGGCAGAGCAGCAACCACTTAATTTAGCGCCTTTTCAACGCCATGTGGGTATTTACGCGTATCGCGCTGGCTTTATAAAGCAATATATTCAATTATCGGTATCACCATTAGAAGTTTTAGAATCACTAGAGCAGCTAAGGGTGCTTTACCATGGCTATGCGATTAAAATAGAGCAAGCGGTGGTTACCCCTCATGCTGGGGTTGATACACCAGAGGATTTAGCTAAAGTCGTTGCGCATATTCAAAGTAAAGCGCGTGAATAAAGCAGATACGCCTGTGTTAAAAGTGCAATACACGCACGATGATTTTTATATTATAACTAAACCTGCAGGGCTTAATTTTCATTCAGAAGAAAGCCCTGGTTTTGTGTTTCTTGCTGAGCAACAACTAAACGAAAAATTGTTTGCGGTTCACCGTCTAGACAAAGTGACTTCAGGGCTGATCATATTAGCGCGGCATAAAGACGCTGCGGCAAAGTTTACCCAGATGTTTACTGAGCATACTATTAATAAATTTTATTTAGCTGTAAGTGATTCTAAGCCTAAAAAAAAGCAAGGTTGGGTTAAAGGAGACATGGCGAAGTCACGTCGGGGTACTTTTAAACTATTAAACTCGCAAATAAATCCCGCAATTACGCGGTTTTATTCATTTAGTTTTAAAAGTGGTTTTAGAGCTTACCTATTAAAACCCTATTCGGGTAAAACCCATCAGCTCAGAGTTGCTTTAAAGAGTTTGGGTGCCCCCATAATGGGTGATGCGAGTTATGCAGGCAGCCCTGCAGAGCGTACCTATTTACATGCATTTGCGCTGGATTTTTTATGGAAAGGGCAAAAAATACAACATACCCTGTTGCCAGAATCTGGTGAAGAGTATGCGCAATTGATAAAACATCAAGATTTTAATTCTTGGCAAACGCCGTGGAAACTGGATTGGTAAATGAGTGAACAAGTAACTGATATCCGCTTTGGTGGTATTAAACGACTGTATGGTCAACAGCAATTTGAGTGGTTACAGCAAGCACATTTTTGTGTTGTGGGTATTGGTGGTGTAGGCAGTTGGACTGCTGAAGCACTAGCGCGTACCGGCGTAGGTAAAATCACCTTAATTGATTTAGATGATATTTGTGCAACTAATGTAAATCGTCAAATTCATGCCTTAACAGGCACAATAGGGGAAGCTAAAGTTGATTCGATGAAAACTCGCTGCAAGCTTATCAACCCTGAGTGTGTGGTGAATGTGATTGATGACTTTATTAGCCTTGATAATATTCAAGAACATATTCAAGGTTTTGATTATGTAATAGATTGTATTGATGCGGTTAAAGAAAAAGCGGCGTTAATAGCTCACTGTAAACGTAATAAAATGCCTATAATTACAACTGGCGGTGCAGGTGGTCAAACCGATCCGAGTCAAATTACCTTTGGCGATGTGGCAAAAACCACTCAAGATCCATTACTTGCAAAAGTGCGTTACATTTTGCGTAAACAATATAATTTCAGTTCAAACCCAAAACGTAAATTTAATATTGACTGTGTATATTCCACTGAACAGCTTGTTTACCCAGGTAGTGACGGCAGTGTGTGTCATGCGAAGCAAAATGCTGATGGCAGTATGAACATGGATTGTAATAATGGCTTTGGCTCAGTGACGATGATCACCGGTAGTTTTGGTTTTTTTGTTGCCGCTAAAGCGGTTCGAAAATACTTAGACAAGCGTGCGCGTCTAAATACTTAGATAAAGTGTTTTGGTTTAATAGTATTTAAAAAGCGCTTAAAGCGCTTTTTGTTTGGCCATGGTTTGTATTGTTTCAACCATGGCTTTTACTCCATTACCCCTAGACGCACTCAAATGACTGATTAAGCCAAGCTTTTCAAATTCATCATAAGCATTTACTGCTAACACTTCTTCGGGTGTTAAACCGTTATACAGGGCTAAAATTAACGCCAATAAGCCTTTTACTATGCGAGTATCAGAGTCACCAATTACAACCAGTGCATTCTCGGTTAGGTCAAACTCAACAAACATCCATACTTTACTCTCACAGCCTGGCACTAACGCATCATCTGTTTTTAATATATCGGCTAAAGGTGGCAGCGTTTTACCGAGTAACATAATTTCACGGTACTTTTGTTGCCAGCTACTACTGCTTTGAATACTTTTAGTTACGAGTTGATATGTGTGTGTCATTATTTATCCAAATTAGTCTAATAAAGCAATGCATTCTTTGAGTGCGGCAATAAATTGGTCTACATCTTTAGTCGTATTATAAAAAGCAAAACTCGCTCTCAGTGAACCATTTAGGTTTAAATGACTCATTAAAGGTTGGGTACAATGATGACCACTTCGTACAGCAATACCATAGCCGTCAAGTAAAGTTGACAGATCATAAGGATGTTCATTTTTATAATTAAAGCAAAGTGTGCCAATATTCGATTTGAGGTCGCTGTAGATAATAATACCGTCTATTTTGCTCAATGCGTTCGCTGCATAAATAAACAACTGCTGTTCATAGTGCTGTAATGTTTGCAGATCAAGCGCCATTAAATACTCAAGTGCAGCGCCAAAACCTAAAACACCGGCTATATTTGGCGTTCCTGCTTCAAATTTAGCCGGTGCATTACGATAAGTACTGTGCGTTAAGGTTACTTTTTCAATCATTTCACCGCCTGTTTGATAAGGCGATAGTGCATTAAGGGCTGTATAACGGCCATATAAACCGCCTAGCCCTGTTGGCCCCACCATTTTATGAGCAGAAAACACGTAAAAATCACAATCGAGCTTTTTTAAATTCGGTCTTAAATGCAGCGCCCCTTGTGCGCCATCGACTAAGGTTAGCGCGCCTACCGCCTTAGCTGAGGCTATTAAGGGGACTAAATCAGTAATATTGCCTAGCGCATTAGAAGCGTGAGTAATAGCCAGTAGTGCAGGGTTGGTGCGCTTAATCACTTCACAACACTGTGCTATATCAAACGTAGCATCTGCATTAAGTGGTAAAGTTTTTAATGTTGCCCCGGTTTGCGCTGCCAGTTCTTGCCACGGCACGATATTAGCGTGGTGTTCGATTGGGCTAATTAAAATAGTGTCAGCAGCTGTTAATGTATTTCTTAAACCATGAGCAACTAAGTTAATCGCTTCAGTGGCGCCTTTGGTCCAGACAATTTCGCTACTGGTTACCTGAAAATAATCGGCAACGCGTTGACGTACTTGCTCATAAGCCGCTGTAGCTTGCTCACTCAGCGTATGACGTCCGCGGTGAACATTTGCATTCTGTATTGTGTAAAACTCTGTGGTAGCGTCAATCACGCATTGTGGTTTTTGTGTTGTTGCTGCTGAGTCTAAATAAACCAAAGGGTAGCCATTGATTGTCTGATTTAGAGTAGGAAAGTCATTACGGATTTTTTTAGGATCAAACGAGGACACAGACATAGGCTCATAAAGTTAATCAAGTGGGCAGGAATTGTAATCTGTTTAAGATAATTCTCAAGTAGCAGGTAATAAAAAAGGCCGCAGAGGCGGCCTTTTAAACTAACTTAATGCTTAGCGCTTGTCAGTTGCTTTGTAATCACGGTGTGTTTCACCTGTGTAAAGCTGACGTGGACGGCTGATCTTATGACCAGGTTGAGAAAGCATCTCGTCCCAGTGTGAGATCCAACCTACAGTACGTGCCATTGCAAAGATTACAGTGAACATGCTGGTAGGGATGCCGATTGCTTTTAAGATAATACCTGAGTAGAAATCTACATTAGGGTAAAGTTTCTTCTCAACAAAGTACGGGTCTTCAAGTGCAATTTGCTCTAGTTTCATTGCGATATCAAGTAATGGATCTTGAATGTTTAGCTCTGCTAACACTTCATGACATGTTTGACGCATTACTGTTGCACGAGGATCGAAGTTTTTGTAAACACGGTGTCCAAAGCCCATAAGACGGAACGGGTCCGCTTTATCTTTAGCTTTTGCTACGTATTCGTCAATGCGATCAACTGAGCCAATTTCTTCTAACATGTTTAAACATGCTTCGTTAGCACCGCCGTGAGCAGGGCCCCAAAGTGATGCAATACCCGCAGCAATACATGCATAAGGGTTAGCACCAGAAGAACCTGCTAAACGTACTGTAGAGGTTGATGCGTTTTGCTCATGGTCAGCATGAAGCATGAAGATTTTATCCATTGCTTTAGCTGTGACAGGGTTTACTTTGTATTCTTCAGCAGGCACAGAGAACATCATGTGTAAGAAGTTTTCTGCATAGCTTAAGTCATTGCGTGGATATACAAATGGTTGACCGATGTTTGTTTTGTACGCCATTGCTGCAATTGTTGGTAACTTAGCAACTAATTTAATAGCGCTTGTTTTACGTTGAACTGCATCAGTGATATCCAGATCTTCATGGTAGAAAGAAGATAAAGCACCAACCACACCACATAGCATCGCCATAGGGTGAGCGTCAAAACGGAAACCTTGGAAGAAGTTTGCGATTTTTTCATCTAGCATAGTGCTACGAGTGATTTTTGTAGCGAAATCATCGTATTGCTCTTTAGTTGGTAACTCACCGTTTAATAGTAAGTAGCATAACTCAACGTAGTTAGAGCTTTCTGCTAACTGTTCGATTGGGTAACCACGGTGTAATAAAACACCCTTGCCACCATCGATGTATGTGATGGTAGATTCACAAGAACCAGTCGACATGAAACCTGGGTCATAAGTAAAGTGACCATGTGAGCCGAGTGTACGTACGTCAATTACATCTTGGCCAGCAGTACCTTGATAAATTGGAAGTTCGATTGGATCTAGCCCATCAATATGGACCGTGGCTTTCTTATCTGCCATCTATGTATCTCCTATTAAGATAACTATTCTGATTTTTATATTCTAAAATCTATTCTAAGCACATCTTTACATTTTAACGTGAAAGAGGGGTATAAAGTCAATTTTTATAAGTATTATGCACATATGTATAATAAATATTCGGTATAGATTGAATATTATACCATTGGCTAATTCGCAAACGACTCAAAGTAAACAAGAATTGTAAAAGAGTCTCCGGCTATATATACTAACGGAGGTTTTTAACCAATTTGTATTTGGGTAAACTTTTTTTTACATAATAATTTTCATAAAAAGTGAACTTTATTAGTATCAATACGTTTATTTTGATAGTTCCACCAGAAACATTTGGTGGGTTTTAGAAAAACAAGTAGATGAGCCCCACTGCGGGCAAGATGGGCAAGTAACTGTGAAAAAGCAAAGACCTGTAAATCTAGATCTAACAACTATATCTATGCCGGCAACGGCTAAAGCTTCAATTTTTCACCGCGTCACCGGTGTTGCATTATTTTTTGCTTTAACGTTTGTCATTTGGGCTTGGTCAGAGTCTCTTTCTTCAGCTGAAGGTTTTGAATTCGTCAAGAGTCTGTTTAACGGATTCATTGCCAAATTTATAGCTTGGGGCACCCTTTCTGTATTGGGTTATCACCTTATCGGTGGTATCCGTCACATTATTATGGATATGGGGCATTGGGAAGAACTTGAATCAGGCAATACTAGCGCTAAAATTGCGATGGCACTTGGCGTTGTGTTTGCTGTATTGGCAGGGGTGTGGATATGGTCTTAAATCAAGCAACTCTTAAACGTGATGGCGTACAAGATTTTGTATCTTTACGCACAACGGCATTAATAATCAGCGCGTATGCAATCTTTATTATTGGCTATTTTTTAGCAATGCCAGAAGTCACATATGAAGCCTGGACAGGCCTATTCTCAAACCTAGCAATGAAAGGGGCAACGTTAATCACCCTAGTTTGCATTATGGTTCATACCCGTATCGGCCTTTGGCAGGTTCTTACCGACTATGTAAAGAACGCTAAATTGCGTGCTTTTTTAGGCTTTGTACTAAACCTAATGGCTGTTGCTTACGTAGCTGTGGGTTTAATCGTTTTATGGGGTGTTTAAGTGAAATATTCTGTTCGTGAATTTGACGCCGTAGTAATTGGTGCCGGTGGTGCAGGTATGCGCGCTGCTCTTGCTATTACTGAATCTGGCAAAACATGTGCGCTAATCTCTAAAGTTTTCCCGACACGCTCACACACTGTATCTGCTCAAGGCGGTATTACAGTCGCGTTAGGTAACTCGCATGAAGATAACTGGGAATGGCATATGTATGATACCGTTAAAGGTTCCGATTTTATCGGTGACCAAGACGCTATCGAATACATGTGTCAAACTGGCCCAGAAGCTATTACTGAATTAGAAAACATGGGCTTACCATTTTCGCGTTTTGAAAATGGCCGTGTTTACCAACGTCCTTTCGGTGGTCAATCGAAAAACTTTGGTGGTGAACAGGCTGCGCGTACTGCAGCAGCAGCTGACCGTACGGGCCATGCATTATTACACCTTCTTTATCAACAAAACGTTAAAAACAAAACCAATGTATTCTCAGAATGGTATGCACTTGATTTAGTTAAAAACGATAATGGCGATGTAGTAGGCTGTACAGCGATTGAAATTGAAACAGGTGAAATCACCTTCTTCAAATCAAAAGCAGTTGTGTTAGCGACAGGTGGTGCAGGTCGTATTTTCGCATCAACAACCAATGCTCACATTAATACCGGTGACGGTGTTGGTATGGCTGCACGTGCTGGTATTTCTATGCAAGACATGGAAATGTGGCAGTTCCACCCGACAGGTATAGCTGGCGCTGGTACGCTAGTAACTGAAGGTTGTCGTGGTGAAGGTGGTTATCTTTTAAATAAAGATGGCGAACGCTTCATGGAACGTTACGCACCAAATGCTAAAGATTTAGCGTCTCGTGACGTTGTTGCTCGTTCAATGATGACAGAAATTCGTGAAGGTCGTGGTTGTGATGGTCCTTGGGGTCCTCACCTTAAGTTGAAACTTGACCACTTAGGCGAAGAAACGCTTAACTTACGTCTTCCAGGTGTATGTGATCTTGCTAAAACATTTGCTCACGTTGACCCTGCAAAAGAACCGATTCCAGTTATCCCAACATGTCACTACATGATGGGTGGTGTGCCAACAAACGTAAATGGTCAAGTACTTAATATCGATGCTGCTGGCAACGAAAAAGTAGTACAAGGTTTATTTGCTGTTGGTGAGATTGCGTGTGTATCTGTACATGGTGCTAACCGCTTAGGTGGTAACTCATTACTTGACTTAGTTGTATTTGGCCGTGCAGCAGGTAACTTCTTAGGTAAATACCTAAATGACGTTGAAATTTCTAAAGCGGCTTCAGAGTCTGACCTAGAAGCGTCTCTTGCGCGCTTTAACCGTTGGGAAAACTCAACAGCTGGTCAAGGCGAAGACCCAGTTCAAATCAAGAAAGACCTACAACAATGTATGCAGCTTAACTTCTCGGTATTCCGTGAAGGTGACTCAATGGCTACAGGTCTTACTGAACTTAAAGAAATCCGTGAACGTTTACAGCACGCGCGTCTTGATGACAAATCATCAGACTTTAACACCATGCGTATTGAATGTTTAGAACTAGACAACTTAATGGAAACAGCTTACTCAACTGCAGTAGCTGCAAACTTCCGTACTGAAAGCCGTGGCGCACACTCTCGCTTTGACTTCCCAGATCGTGATGACGAAAACTGGTTATGTCACTCAGTATTTAATCCGGTAACGGATGAAATGAGCAAGCGTAAAGTAAACTACGAGCCTAAAACACGTGAAGCTTTCCCACCTAAAGCACGTACCTACTAGGAGCGAGACGATGGCACAAGTACAATTTTCAGTTTATCGTTACAATCCGGATGTTGATAACGCACCTCGTATGCAAGATTACACTTTGCAAACTGAGGAAGGCCAAGACATGATGGTATTGGATGCACTTTTACTATTAAAAGAGCAAGATCCTACACTATCGTTTCGTCGTTCATGCCGTGAAGGCGTGTGTGGTTCAGACGGCGTAAACATGAATGGTAAGAACGGTTTAGCATGTATTACTCCTTTATCTACGCTGCAAAAAAATGGCAAAGGTAAAATCGTAGTGCGTCCATTACCTGGACTTCCTGTTGTTCGAGACCTTGTTATTGACATGAGTCAGTTCTACACTCAATACGAAAAAGTAAAACCGTATCTAATTAATGATGAGCCTGCTGCAGGTGAACGTCTTCAATCTATCGAAGAACGTGATAAATTAGATGGGCTTTACGAGTGTATTTTATGTGCATGTTGTTCTACATCGTGTCCTTCTTTCTGGTGGAATCCAGATAAGTTTATAGGTCCAGCAGGCCTTCTTCATGCTTACCGTTTCTTAGCTGATAGCCGAGACACAGCAACAGAAGAGCGTTTAGCTGACTTAGACGATGCATTCAGTGTGTTCCGTTGCCACAGTATCATGAACTGTGTTAGCGTTTGTCCTAAGGGTCTTAATCCGACCAAAGCAATTGGACAAATAAAATCTATGTTATTAAACCGCTCGGTTTAATTTCTAGTAGACGAAAGATGGCTAATAATTTATTAGCCATCTTGTTATATAACTATTAATTTCTGCGCTAAAAAAAAGGGCTTATAAATGCACGAAGGTGTGATGAAGGCATGGCTAGAATCTTCACATTTAAACGGCGGTAACGTTGCTTATGTTGAAGAGCTTTATGAAGCGTATTTAGACGATGCGACTTCGGTGCCAGAAGAATGGCGAGAAGTGTTCGAACAGTTACCAAAAGTAGATGGTGTGGATGTTGAAGTAAAACATTCAGAAGTTCGTTCACAATTTGCGGCGCTTGCTAAAAACAAGCATAGAGAAGTAGTGGTAGCAGAGGGCAGTGGTGGCGACCTTAAACAGGTTAAAGTACTGCAACTTATTAATGCTTTCCGTTTTCGTGGACACCAAAATGCAAACCTAGATCCACTAGGTATTTGGCAACGAGAACGTGTACGAGATTTAGAGCTAGAGTACCACGACTTATCGGATGCTGACTTTGACCGCGAATTTAACGTAGGATCGTTTGCCGTTGGCCGCGATACTATGCCTTTAGGTGAGTTATACCAAGCACTAAAAACCACTTACTGTGGTTCTATTGGCGCCGAGTATATGCACATCACATCAACAGAAGAAAAGCGTTGGTTACAACAGCGTTTAGAGTCTGTTCAGTCTAGGCCAAAATTTGATAAAAATGAAAAGCTACGAATCCTCAAGGGATTAACAGCGGCTGATGGTCTTGAAAAATATTTAGGGGCTAAGTTCCCGGGTGCTAAGCGTTTCTCACTTGAAGGTGGCGATGCGTTAGTGCCTATGTTAAAAGAGCTTATTCACCGTGCCGGTGAAAGTGGCCAAAAAGAAGCCGTTATTGGTATGGCCCACCGTGGTCGCTTAAATGTTCTCGTTAATGTGCTAGGCAAAAATCCATCAGAACTTTTTGATGAGTTTGCTGGCAAGCACAAAGAAACGTTAAGCTCAGGTGATGTTAAATACCACATGGGTTATTCATCAGATTTCGAGACTAAAGGTGGCAACGTGCACATGGCACTTGCGTTTAACCCGTCGCATTTAGAAATCGTAAATCCGGTGGTTATGGGCTCTGTGCGTGCACGTCTTGATCGTCTTAATGACAAAACAGGCAGCAAAGCACTTCCAATCACTATCCACGGCGACTCAGCAATTGCAGGTCAGGGTGTTGTTCAAGAAACGTTTAACTTATCGCAAACTAATGCATTTAGTTGTGGCGGTAGTATCCGTATTGTTGTTAATAACCAAGTTGGTTTTACAACAAGTAAAAAAGACGATGTACGCTCAACTGATTACTGTACTGATATCGCAAAAATGGTTCAATCGCCAATTTTCCACGTAAATTCTGATGATCCTGAAGCGGTTGCTTTTGTAACTCAACTCGCGCTTGATTTTAGAAATCAGTTTAAACGTGACGTTGTGATTGACCTTGTTTGTTACCGTCGCCATGGTCATAACGAGGCTGATGAGCCTAACGCTACACAGCCAATCATGTACCAAAAAATTAAAAAACACCCAGTACCTCGTTTAATCTACGCGGATCAGCTGATTTCTGAAGGTTCTTTCACAGAAGATGAAGTGAAAGCGCTTGCTGATGATTACCGTAATGGTTTAGACGATGGCAACTGTGTTGTTGAAGAAATACAGCCAGAAACATCACACTCTTCAGATTGGGCTAAGTATGTAGGCCATGAATGGAGTGTTGATTACGATGCTAGCGTTTCGGTAGAAAAGCTTAAAGAACTTGGTAACATAGTTGCAAGTTACCCAGAAGAGTACAAAGCACAATCTCGTGTTAAAAAAATATACGATGATCGTAAAGCAATGGCTGCTGGCGAAAAACCACTTGATTGGGGTATGGCAGAAACTTTAGCGTATGCAACTATTGCAGCTGAAGGCACTGATATTCGTCTAACTGGACAAGATTCAGGCCGTGGTACCTTCTTCCACCGTCATGCGGTTGTTCATAGTCAAAAAGATGGTGCAACGTATTTACCATTACAGAACCTTAGTGAAGACCAAGGTACGTTTGAAGTTTTTGATTCGGTACTGTCTGAAGAAGCGGTATTAGCATTTGAATATGGTTATGCAACTGCAGAGCCGACTTCATTAGTATTGTGGGAAGCACAATTTGGTGATTTCGCTAATGGTGCACAAGTGGTATTTGACCAGTTCTTAAGTTCAGGTGAGCAAAAGTGGGGTCGCTTATGTGGCTTAACGTGTTTGTTACCTCATGGCTATGAAGGTCAGGGTCCAGAGCACAGCTCGGCTCGTCTAGAACGCTTTTTACAGCTTTGTGCTGATCACAACATGCAAGTATGTGTGCCATCAACACCGGCGCAAGTGTACGCAATGTTACGTCGTCAATCAGTTAGACCACTGCGTCGTCCACTGATTGTAATGACACCTAAATCATTGCTACGTCATCCACTTGCAACGTCATCGCTAGAAGAGCTTTCTGAGGGTGTATTCCACAACATCATTGATGAAATTGATGAGATTGATGCTAAGAAAGTAGAACGTGTTGTATTTTGTAGCGGCAAAGTTTACTACGAACTATTACAAGAGCGTCGTAAACTTGAGCAAGACAATATTGCAATTGTTCGTGTTGAGCAGCTTTACCCGTTCCCACATGACGAAATGAAAGCAATTATTGAACGTTACCAACACGTTACTGATTTTGTGTGGTGTCAGGAAGAGCCGCAAAACCAAGGCGCTTGGTACTGTTCACAACATCACTTTGTTGATGCAATTCCACAAGGTGCAAAATTGAAATATGCAGGCCGTAAGGCATCAGCATCTCCTGCATGTGGATATATGTCAGTACATACTAAAGAACAACAAGCGCTCGTTGCCGACGCGCTTACTATAGAAAAGAAAGGATAAGCAATGAGCACAGAAATTAAAGTTCCTGTTCTTCCTGAGTCGGTTGCAGATGCTTCCGTTGCTACATGGCATGTAAGTGTTGGCGACAAAGTAAGCCGTGACCAAAACTTAGTAGATATTGAAACAGACAAAGTGGTTTTAGAAGTGGTTGCACAAAATGACGGTGTGATCACTGAAATTTCACAAGAAGAAGGTGCTACGGTACTTGGTGACCAAGTGATCGGTTTAATTGGTGATGCGCAAGAAGCATCACCAAGTAAAGAGCCAAAAGAAGATAGCTCAGCATCAGAAAAATCAGAAGACGCGCCGGCGGCGCAATCAGCACCAGCATCAGAAGGTAAAGAAGTGGATATTAAAGTACCTGTACTTCCAGAATCAGTTGCAGATGCAACAATTGCTACTTGGCATGTTCAACCAGGTGACGCGGTAACACGCGACCAAAACTTGGTTGATATTGAAACAGATAAAGTTGTACTTGAAGTGGTTGCCCAAGAAGACGGCGTTATGGGTGAAATCATTCATGACGAAGGCGATACTGTTCTTGGTGAGCAAGTAATTGGTAAAGTAAAAGCAGGCGCTGCACCCGCTAAATCTGACGCAAAAGCGGATGCACCAGCAGCCAAAGAAGAAAGCTCAAGCGACAGTTCAGATGTGTTAACGCCATCAGTTCGTCGTTTAATTGCTGAGAAAGGCCTTGATGCATCAAAAATCAAAGGTTCAGGTAAAAATGGTCGTGTGACTAAAGAAGATGTTGATCAATTCTTGAAATCACCTGCGCCAGCAGCAAAAGCAGAAGCAGCGCCAGCAGCACCTATGGGTGACCGCACGCAAAAACGTGTGCCTATGACACGTTTACGTAAAACCATTGCGAATCGTCTTCTTGAAGCGAAAAACTCAACTGCAATGTTAACTACATTTAACGAAGTTAACATGAAGCCAATCATGGATCTTCGTAAGCAGTACCAAGAAGTATTTGAAAAGCGCCACGGTATCCGTTTAGGTTTCATGTCTTTCTACGTGAAAGCAGTGACTGAAGCGTTAAAGCGTTTCCCAGATGTAAATGCATCAATTGACGGCGATGATATTGTTTACCACAACTATTTCGACATCAGCATTGCTGTTTCTACACCTCGTGGCTTAGTAACACCTGTACTTAAAGACTGTGACAAGCTATCTGTTGCAGAAATCGAAAAGGGTATTCGTGAGCTAGCGCTTAAAGGTCGTGATGGTAAGCTAACGCTTGACGATATGACCGGCGGTAACTTCACTATCACCAACGGTGGTGTATTCGGTTCGTTACTATCTACTCCAATTATTAACTTACCGCAGTCTTCAATTTTGGGTATGCACAAAATCCAAGATCGTCCAATGGCTGTAAACGGTAAAGTTGAAATCTTACCTATGATGTACTTAGCGTTATCTTACGATCACCGCCAAATCGATGGTAAAGAATCAGTTGGTTTCTTAGTAACAATTAAAGAGTTACTTGAAGATCCAACACGTTTACTGCTGGATGTTTAATTAAGTAGTATGAAATATAAGCTGTGAGTTAAAATCACAGCTTTTTTTTTGTGCCTATGGTCATACTGGGGTTTTCATGTAGCGCCATGAGATCTATACTAGGCACGCAATTTGGGATAGTTGTTTATTTGCATAAATATTCAACTCTTTTAATATAAAAAATTGGATAAAGCATCATGAATTTGCATGAGTATCAGGCAAAACAACTTTTTGCCGAATATGGTTTACCAGTTTCTCAAGGTTTCGCTTGCGATACACCTGAAGAAGCTGCAGCAGCTGCTGAAAAGATTGGCGGCGATATGTGGGTTGTTAAAACTCAGGTTCACGCAGGTGGACGTGGTAAAGCTGGCGGTGTAAAGCTAGTTAAAACTATCGACGAAGTTAAAGCGTTTGCAGCTAACTGGTTAGGTAAAAACCTAGTTACTTACCAAACAGACGAGAAAGGCCAGCCAGTTGCTAAAATTTTAGTAGAAAGCTGTACTGACATCGCTAACGAACTGTACCTAGGTGCTGTTGTTGACCGTGCTTCTCGTAAAGTTGTGTTCATGGCGTCTACTGAAGGCGGCGTTGAAATTGAAACTGTTGCTGAAGAAACACCAGAACTTATCCACAAAGCTGAGATCGATCCATTAGTAGGTCCTCAAGCTTACCAAGCACGTGAGCTTGGTTTTAAATTGGGTCTTAACCCAACGCAAATGAAACAGTTTGTTAAGATCTTCATGGGTCTTGGTAATATGTTCAACGATTTCGATTTCGCATTACTTGAAATCAACCCGCTAGTAATCACAGATGAAGGTAACCTTCACTGTCTAGATGGTAAAATCGGTATCGATGGTAATGCACTTTACCGTCAACCTAAAATCCGTGAAATGCACGATCCATCTCAAGAAGATGCGCGTGAAGCTCACGCAGCAAGCTTCGAGCTTAACTACGTAGCCCTTGATGGTAACGTAGGTTGTATGGTTAACGGTGCAGGCCTAGCAATGGGTACTATGGACATCGTAAACCTACACGGTGGCAAGCCAGCTAACTTCCTAGATGTTGGTGGCGGCGCAACGAAAGAACGTGTATCTGAAGCATTCAAAATTATCCTTTCAGATGACAACGTTAAAGCTGTTTTAGTTAACATCTTCGGCGGTATCGTTCGTTGTGACATGATTGCAGAAGGCATCATTGGTGCAGTTAAAGAAGTTGGCGTAAACGTACCAGTAGTTGTACGTTTAGAAGGTACTAACGCTGAGCTGGGTCGTGAAGTACTTGCTAAGTCTGATCTAAACATCATCGCTGCTGAATCATTAACAGACGCGGCTGAAAAAGTTGTTGCTGCTGCGGAGGGCAAATAATGTCTGTATTAATCAATAAAGATACAAAAGTTATCTGTCAAGGTTTCACTGGTGGTCAAGGTACTTTCCACTCAGAGCAAGCGCTTGAGTACGGTACACAAATGGTTGGTGGTGTAAGCCCAGGTAAAGGCGGTCAAACGCACCTTGGTCTTCCAGTATTTAACACAGTACGTGACGCTGTAGAAGCAACTGGCGCAACTGCATCAGTTATCTACGTACCAGCACCTTTTTGTAAAGATGCAATCTTAGAAGCAATCGACGCGGGCATCGACCTAATTGTTTGTATCACTGAAGGTATTCCTACACTTGATATGGTTGACGTTAAAGTTAAACTAGATCAAACAGGTACACGTATGATCGGTCCTAACTGTCCAGGTGTTATCACTCCTGGTGAGACTAAGATTGGTATCATGCCTGGTCACATCCACAAGCCTGGTAAAGTAGGTATTGTTTCTCGCTCTGGTACTTTAACGTACGAAGCGGTTAAGCAAACTACAGATGCTGGTTTTGGTCAGTCTACGTGTGTTGGTATTGGTGGCGACCCAATCCCAGGTACTAACTTTATCGACGTTTTAGAAATGTTCGAAAAAGACGACCAAACTGAAGCAATCGTAATGATTGGTGAAATTGGTGGTACTGCAGAAGAAGAAGCTGCAGAGTACATCAAAGCTAACGTAACTAAACCTGTTGTTTCTTACATTGCTGGTGTTACTGCACCAGAAGGTAAACGTATGGGTCACGCTGGCGCAATCATCGCAGGCGGTAAAGGTACTGCTGATGAGAAATTTGCTGCATTAGAAGCTGCGGGCGTAAAAACTGTACGTTCACTGGCTGATATTGGTAAAGCACTTAAAGAAAAAACAGGCTGGTAATCAGCGGTTATTCTTTAAAAAAGGCTCGCAATTGCGAGCCTTTTTGTTATCTATGACTAGAGCGTATTACCCTTAATCTTAAAACGGGTAACTAATATGTTGAAAAAATCGCAGAGATAAATCTTGGCGCTGCTTATTAATAGCTAATTCATCACAGAATGCATGAACGGTTTTCTCTACTTGGTTCATAAAGCGACCATAGCCAATCTCATGTTTGTTATGTGCGGCGGCAACAATCACAAAATGTAGCGTCTCTACGAGTTTATTTTCATCAAAAAATACTTTAATTTGCGGCGCTGAATCTTCTATATCAAAACTAATTTTTTGTAACTCACCATTTCCCTCATTTCTATCTACTTCACTATTACGAATTATTGGCATTGCCCCATTGGCAACCATCGCTGCATGGGTGAGTTTATTATCTTCACAAAGTTGAGTAAATAACTGCGAAAAGTGGTTATAAAACGGCTTATAAGTTTGGCTATTAATTTGTGTTTGAAATTGCGTCTTAATATTACGTGACACGGGAATAGAGAAGGTGACGTAAGTCATTTCAGCATGGCTACTAGGTATTGCGCATTGTCTGGATTGATAACGAGGGTACAAACTTCTTAGTTTATAACCATAGCTTTCTTTATTACCTTTTTCTTTAGCGAATAAGTCATAGGTTAAATGTTGATGATCGCGCAGTTTAAAGCTTGGCTGGTCTAAAAATAACTGATCTTGTAAATGACTCAATACTTTTTGTACATTGGTATGAAATTGCGCTGAGTGGGCACGTATATCTTCGCCAGTAGCTAAAAACAATAGGCGTATTTTTTTACTTTGCTGATTTTCTGTGTGATGAAGTTTATGCGCTTCATGGTAACGAGGGTTATAAAAAAACAACATTTGCTTATCGGTTTCAAGTTGGTAAGACTCATCATGAAATCTCACCACGGGGAGTTTATCATTTGCGAGTAAATGGACATTATGCAGTTCATATTCATCACATGATGCAAATAACTGACGCGCAATTCGTTCATAGCAAGCATTAATATTACTGAAGTTTTTATAAAAATCTTCATTAGGTGTAATTTCGGCTAATAAGTAATGATTTGCACGTGCATTACTTGGAATATATATGCGGTGTTGATTTAATGAGGCCATCTTCGTTCCTTTAAGTTGGGGTTATTCGTTTACTATAAATCGCTTTAATGACTTTAATATTGCGCTAAAACAAATTTTGCTCATAAACTATCCCTTATCTAACAAACTTTGGTAATAACTGCATAAACCCGCATCTATTACTGTATGTTAAGGTTGGTTTTTGTAATAATGCAGTAGTTTTGTTATCACGCAATATACAGAGGTTTATAATCCTATGGCGGAAATCGAGAATCGCCCAAATAACTTTATTAGAACCCGAATTGATGAAGATTTAGCAAGTGGAAAACATGCCACAACGCATACCCGTTTCCCACCTGAACCTAATGGCTTTTTACATATTGGCCATGCAAAATCAATTTGCTTAAATTTTGGTATCGCCAAAGACTATAACGGTTTATGTAACCTT
The DNA here is from genome assembly GCF_040937955.1 of Pseudoalteromonas sp. SD03. Lineage (NCBI taxonomy): Bacteria > Pseudomonadati > Pseudomonadota > Gammaproteobacteria > Alteromonadales > Pseudoalteromonadaceae > Pseudoalteromonas > Pseudoalteromonas sp. SD03. Next base: position 1,899,248 of record NZ_CP162514.1, on the reverse strand, counting down.
CGTTTTGACGATACAAACCCAGAAAAAGAAGATATTAACTACGTTAATTCAATTAAAGAAGACGTACAGTGGTTAGGGTTTAATTGGGATGGTGAGATTAAGTATTCGTCAAACTATTTTGATCTACTTTATGGTTATGCGGTAGAGCTTATTAATAAAGGCTTAGCGTATGTTTGTTTCTTAACTGCAGATCAAGCTCGCGAATACCGTGGTACATTAAAAGAGCCTGGTAAAAACAGCCCATACCGCGAAACATCACCTGAAGAAAACCTCGCATTATTTGAAAAAATGCGTAACGGTGAATTTAAAGAAGGTGAATGTGTCCTTCGCGCTAAAATAGATATGGCCAGCTCATTTATGGTGCTGCGCGATCCAATTATATACCGTATACGTTTTGCTAATCATCATCAAACAGCGGATAAGTGGTGCATTTACCCAATGTACGACTTCACGCATTGTATTTCTGATGCACTTGAAGGCATTACTCATTCATTATGTACGCTAGAGTTCCAAGATAACCGTCGTTTATATGACTGGGTATTGGATAACATCAGCCTTGAATGTCACCCGCAACAAATTGAGTTTTCACGTTTAAACCTTGAATACACAATTATGTCAAAGCGTAAGCTTAATGACTTAGTGGTTAATAAGCACGTAGAAGGGTGGGATGATCCGCGTATGCCAACCATTGCGGGTCTGCGTCGTCGTGGTTATACACCGGCATCTGTGCGTGAATTCTGTCAGCGTATCGGTATTACTAAGCAGGAAAATATGGTTGAAATGGGCATGCTTGAAGCGTGTATCCGTGATGACTTAAACGAAAATGCTCCGCGTGCAATGGCTGTACTTGATCCAGTGAAAATTGTGATTGAGAATTATGAAGCCGATAAAGTAGAAACGCTTTCTGTGGCTAATCACCCAAATAAAGAAGAAATGGGTCGCCGTGAAGTGCCTTTCACGCGTGAAATTTTTATCGAACGCGAAGATTTCCGTGAAGAAGCGAACAATAAGTTTAAACGTTTAGTGCTTGATAAAGAAGTACGCTTACGTGGTGCTTATGTGATTAAGGCAGAGCGTGTTGAAAAAGACGACAATGGTGAAATTACCACTATTTACTGTACTTACGATCCTGAAACATTGGGTAAAAATCCAAGCGATGGTCGTAAAGTAAAAGGGGTTATTCATTGGGTATCAGCGCCTGAGTCAGTGACAGCTGAAGTACGTTTATATGACCGTTTATTCAGTGTGCCTAACCCTGCAGCCGCAGAGGACTTTGAAAGCACGTTAAACCCAGACTCATTAGTGGTTATTTCTAATGCTAAACTTGAACCTTCATTGGCTAATTCTGTACCTGCACAAGGTTTTCAGTTTGAGCGTACCGGTTATTTCTCACGTGATACTAAATCAGAAAACCTGGTATTTAACCAAACGGTAGGCTTACGTGATTCGTGGGCTAAAATAGAGCACAAATAATACTGCTCTATTTTCTAGTTATAAAAAAACCTGCTTAATAGCAGGTTTTTTTTATTAAACTAAATAGGCTTTTAACTATTGCTTTGCGCAAACGCTTTACACGCGTCTTTATCTTCACATTCGCCATATAGGTAAAGAGAGTGATTGGTCAGCTTAATACCGTTTTCTTCAGCTATTTCGAGTTGACGACGTTCAATTAAATCATCTTCAAACTCAACAACCTTGCCACATTTTAAACACACTAAGTGGTCATGGTGAGTGCTGCCAGAAAGTTCAAATACTGACTTACCGCCTTCAAAGTGGTGACGGCTTACAATTCCTGCATCATCAAATTGGTTTAAAACACGGTAAACAGTCGCAAGACCAATTTCTTCGCCTAGATCTAATAAAACCTTGTAAACATCTTCAGCGCTTATGTGTTGGTTATCTGGAGATTGAAGAATCTCTAAAATTTTAATACGCGGTAAAGTTACCTTTAGCCCGGCTTTTTTAAGTTCCAAGTTATGATCAGTCATTAAATCTGTCTCAATTTTATTTAGTTATACTAGACATCTTGCAAGATGTACTCGTCACAATAACAGTTAGGATAACGTGCCTTAGCAGGAAGTGCAAAGAACAATTGATCTATATCAATATTAACGCGGAAAATGCTAACTGTTTGATAATATTTTAAACAGTTAGCATTTAAAAGGGGGGGATTAATCTGCTAACTCACTTAAGCACATTTCATCATATACCTGAGCACACCACTGCTTAACACGCTGCTCAGTCAATTCTGGCTGACGGTCTTCATCAATACCTAAACCAACAAAATGTTTGTCATCAGCCATGCCTTTTGATGCTTCAAAATCATAACTGTCTGTTGGCCAATGGCCAACAACAATAGCGCCACGTTCTGTTACGATATCGTTGATCATGCCCATAGCATCTAAGAAGTATTCTGCATAGTCTTCTTGGTCGCCACAGCCAAAAATAGCCACTAGTTTACCTTCAAAGCTTACTTCTTCAAGCTCAGGAAAGAAATCATCCCAATCACATTGTGCTTCACCATAATACCAAGTTGGAATACCGAATAAGATCAGATCAAACTCAGCAATCTCTTCTTTAGAGCTTTTTGCAATGTCATGCACAGCAACGAGCTTTTTACCCAATTCTTTTTGGATCATTTTTGCTACGTGTTCTGTGTTACCTGTGTCACTTCCGAAAAAAATGCCTACACTTGCCATGGATTTAAACCTTTTATCTATCAATAGCCAATCTTTCTTGTAAAATTGTTTCGATCAACGCACTGCGGCTAATATTTTGTGCATCTGCCATATCACTCAGTGCCTGATACAGCTGTGACGAAACTTTAAATTCAACACGCTTTAAACCACGTGCCTTATCTCTTTTTATTTGATTACGTTTATTAACCTTTAACTGCATATCCCGAGGAAGGGGATTAGTTTTAGGTCTACCTGGACGTTTCTCGTATTCAAATAAATCAAGCGTTGTTCTATCTGTTTCTGACTTGGCCATGCTTAACCTACACCCGCACCTTGCCAAAATACCTGAATAAGTCCTTTGGCAATAAAGCCAGAGCAACCTAAAAAGAGTACCAGCCACACAATATAACGACCAAATTTAGGCACATTGCCGCTTTTCAGTACGTCTTTAATTGCCAAGCCGATAAAAATAAAAATACCTGCTAAGCCAAAATACAACCCTAAGGTATCAAATTCGTTAATAAACTGACTGACCATCGACGTATAACCTTTAAATTAAACGGCGCGTACTATAGCACATAAATCTTTAATTATTTAGTGTGATAAATCAAAAACACGCCATAAAAATAACATTAAACTGCAGTTAAAAAATCATTGATTGCTTTGTTTACAGCCTGTGGTTTTTGGGCATGTAACCAATGACCCGCACCATGAATGATTTTTGCACTGACGTTTTTAAACAGCGCATTAATCGCTTCGCGATGCTCGGTTAAAATGTAGTCAGAGTCATTACCTTTAATAAACAGAGTTTCGCACAAACAAGAATTATTTGCATTAATGTTTGCGGTAATAGTTGAATATTTATTATCGAGCACAGGTAAATTAAAGCGCCAAACAAAGTGCCCATCATCATTTTTATATAAGCTTTTTAATAAAAACTGACGTACACCTAACTCCTCTATATACGGTTGCATTACTAAATCAGCTTGCTTTCTATCACTAATATCTGCATTTTTAACTGCATTTAAAGCCTCAAGTATTTGAGTATGGCGCGCAGGGTAGCTCACAGGCGCAATATCAAGAACCACTAGTTTATCGACTAAATCAGTATGGCTCAGTGCTATTTGCATCGCCACTTTGCCGCCCATAGAGTGCCCAACCAGATGCGCTTTTTGTATGTTTAATGCCGTCATTAATTCAACAACATCATTAGCCATTGCAGTATAATCCATTTCATCGCTGTGGGGCGAAAGGCCATGATTACGTAAATCAACGTTGGTTACACAAAAATGCTCGCTTAATGGTTTTGCAATCACATTAAGGTTTTCTAAAGAGCCAAACAGTCCATGGATCAAAATAACATTTGGACCTTGACCAATTTGTTTGTAATTTAATTGCATAGACGCCTCCTTCAATTTTGCGCATAGTTTGCCGAGCATTACCCTAAAAAGCAAAAAATACAGATATTATTTGTATGTTGGACTCAAAAATACCTAGCTTCCTGATTATTTAGTAATTATTAATTACAACTATGTTTAGGGTCGCGTTGGTTGTAACTCGCATTTCTAACTGGATTGGGTATATACCCAAACCATCACAAGATACAGAATTCAGCGTTTCACCGGGGCTTAATATCAAGGCGTTAGTTTGCAACAATGGTGATCCCTTTTAAAAATTAACAACGATGAGAGTAAGTTCCTGTGAAACGCCCAGAGGGTTGGTTTAAAAGCGATTTATACTGCGTTATTGGTTTTAGCAATAGAACGACTATTGTTTGCAATCAATGCCTTGCCTAAATCGCTTTTAATTCCAACTGAAACTCGCATCTTGAGGTGATTTGGGTATAATCATATCGAAAGAAAAATGTGACCCGTAATGACAGGAAGAACATGAAACAAATCGACATAGACGACGAGTTATATCAGTACATTGCAAGCAATACACAGAGTATTGGTGAGAGTGCATCCACTATTTTACGTCGTTTATTAAATCTCAACGGCGAAAAAATTAACACCACTAAACTAGACACTGATCATAAAAATGAAACCGTTAGTGTGTCTAATTCATCACTTGAACAACCTATAGCAGACGTTGAACAGCCAACCCAAGTGGCAAAACCGCCGGTAAATAAAAAAAATGCAAACGTATTTAATATTTTAAATAAAGAAGAATTGGCGATGCAAAAAGGCGTTGTAGGTCGTTTTTTATTTATTTTAAGTGCATTTTATCGAACGCATAAAACAGACTTCTCTGCGGTGCTAGATATTAAAGGTCGAGATCGTGTTTACTTCGCGACCAGTAAAGAAGACTTAGTGAATAGCGGTAGTAGTATGAACCCAAAAAATATCACTGACAGTGAATATTGGGTGATGACCAATTCTAATACCACGCGTAAAAAAATGATGCTGCATGAAGTTGCACTTAGTTTAGGCTACAGCAACGAGCAAGCTGAAAAAATTCGTGATTATCTTTAAGGAAAGACCATGGCAATTCATTCCGGCGCAGGTAAAACTGCACCACAATCGGCTTTAGTGAATGTACCAAAGTTAGTGTCTGCGTATTATTTAAATGAGCCTGACTTAGAGCAAAACCCCGAGCACTGTGTTGCATTTGGCACCTCAGGGCATCGAGGCTGTGCCTACGATGTAAAATTTAACGAATCGCACATATTATCAATTACCCAAGCTATTTGTGATTACAGAAAACAGAACGATATATTTGGTCCGTTATTTTTAGGTAAAGATACCCACGCACTGAGCGAGGCGGCCTTTAACTCAGCAATTGAAGTGTTGGTTGCTAATGAAGTCCAAGTTATCACCCAAGAAAATGGTGACTTTACTCCAACGCCAGTTATTAGCCATGCTATTGTTAGTTATAATAAAAATCATCCTAATGAGCTTGCCGATGGCATTGTAGTGACTCCATCTCATAATCCACCAGAAGATGGCGGTTTTAAATATAACCCGCCCAATGGCGGTCCTGCAGACACAGACGTTACAAAATGGATTGAAGACAGAGCCAATCAATTATTATTAGAAGACTTAGTTGAAGTAGAACTGTTTCCTTTTGCTAAAGCTTCACGTTCTGGTTTTATTCGCTACGAAGATTTAATGACGCCTTATATTGATGATTTAAAAAACATTATTAATTTAAAAGCGATTAGCGATGCAGGCATCAAGATTGGTATTGATCCATTAGGTGGCTCAGGCATTAACTTTTGGCCAGTGATTGCGCAAAAATATAATTTAGATTTAACGGTCGTTAATGACAGTGTTGATCCACGTTTTGCATTTATGCCGCTTGATAAAGATGGCAAAATTCGTATGGATTGCTCATCACCTTATTCAATGGCTAATTTAATTGCGCTTAAAGATGATTTTGATTTATCGATTGGTAATGACCCTGATTATGACCGTCACGGCATAGTAACACCAGATGGGTTAATGAATCCTAATCACTTTTTAGCCGTAGCGATTGACTATTTACTAACGCATCGTGATTGGGATGCCAGTGTTGAAATCGGTAAAACCCTTGTTTCTAGCTCAATGATTGACAAGGTAACTGAGCGCAACAAGCGTAAAGTAAAAGAAGTACCCGTTGGCTTTAAATGGTTTGTTGAGGGTTTAAACAAAGGCAAATTGGCCTTTGGTGGTGAAGAAAGCGCTGGTGCGGCTTTCTTACGTTTTGATGGCACGGTTTGGTGTACAGATAAAGATGGCTTTATCATGGGCTTACTCGCCGCTGAAATTCTTGCAGTTACAGGTAAAACACCGTCTGCGCTGTATAAAGAACTAGAGCAAGAATTTGGTGCGCCACTTTATAAACGCCTAGATGCGCCAGCAACGCCTGAGCAAAAGTCGCGATTAAAAGCAACCAGTGCTGATGACGTAAAAGCAGATACCTTAGCGGGTGAGCCTATTTTACAAAAGCTAACTCATGCGCCAGGTAATAATGCAGCTATTGGTGGGCTAAAAGTGGTAACTGAAAGCGGCTGGTTTGCGGCGCGTCCGTCAGGTACGGAAGATATTTATAAAATTTACTTAGAATCATTTAAAGGCGAAGAGCACTTAGCTTTATTAGAAAAAGAAGCTAAAAAACTGGTTGATTCAGTGATTAGCTAATATGCAATTACAACTAAAAACGGCTGATTTTATCAGCCGTTTTTGTATCTATAATTTTAAAAAAAGGGCTTTTATCGTTATGTCAGCCACTGCAGAATATATTAATCAATTAAAACAAGATGGTGATTTTTTAACGCTTTCGCGTAACCATGAATGGCATTTAGAGGCAGGTCAATTTACGCTTAATAACAATACTCAGGTTACCATACACGATACCGGAGTAATTGAGTTTGAACCAGATTGTATAACTTCAAAAAATGTGGTGCTATCCAGTGCCATTCATGGCAATGAAACAGCCCCCATTGAAATTTGCGATGAACTCATTAAACACATTATTAGTGGGCAACTTGAATTACAACAACGTGTTTTATTTATTTTTGGTAATCCTCAGTCAATTAATATTGGTAAACGATTTGTAGAAGAGAACTTAAACCGCTTGTTTAACGGCCACCACACTGTTGATGGCATTGCGATGAACGACGAACGCGTTCGCGCTGATAAACTTGAGCAATATGTTAGCGATTTTTATGCGCGTTCAGAGCAGGGTACGTATCGCTGTCATTATGATTTACATACCGCTATTCGCGGTTCTAAAAACGAAAAATTTGCTGTTTACCCATTCTTACATGGCAAGCCTTGGAAAAAGTCGCAACTGCAGTTCTTATTAAGCTGTGGTGTAAATACAGTATTGATGATGAAGTCGCCTGCTACCACGTTTAGCTACTATTCGTCGTTTGTGCATGGGGCTGACTCATTTACTGTAGAGCTTGGGCAAGTGAAACCCTTTGGTGAAAACGACATGTCACGCTTTGCAAAAACAAAACAAACTCTAACTGCATTAATTAGCCAAAAAGAAGTAAAATACCCAGAATTTAATGCAAGCGACTTTGAGTTGTTTTCTGTTCATCGAACTATTAACCGCACAGAGCAAAACTTTAGTTTTCCGTTTTCTGACGATGCCGAGAATTTTACAGGGTTTGCAAAGGGTGAGCTTTTAGCCACCGATGGCGATAATGCCATATATGCCGACGTAGAAGGGGAAGCAATTATTTTTCCTAACGCACAGGTTGCCATTGGGCAACGTGCATTACTCACGGTAGTCCCTATGCAAGTGGATAGCCGCTTTAGCTAAATCAACACATCAGACCACTTGTTATGAAAGTTTAACCAACTGATTAATAAGTGGTTAATTTTATGTATAGTTAACTTGCCAGTTTTTTGCTCATTATTTACTTTTCTTTGGTCACAGTTTTGTTGAATAACACTTTACGTTAACGTAAAGTGTTGGCAGCTTTAATTAAATACAGTGCAGATGTTGCAAAGTTTATTCAGCAACTATCACCCATAATAATAATCCAAAGGGGCGCTGTGATACCGACAACAAAAGAAGGTAGGTTATGAGTAATCCCAATAACGTATCGCTGAATATTAATCATGAGCTTGAGTTTATTGACGGCCACGCACTTAATATTCCAACCCTGAGTATTTTAACTGAGGACGGCGACATTCATCCTAGTGCTCCTGCACCTGATATTTCTAAACACACCGCTATTAAATTATACGAAACCATGCGTTTTATTCGTTTATTGGATGAACGTATGCAGGGTGCTCAACGCCAAGGCCGCGTCAGCTTTTACATGCAATGTTTAGGGGAAGAAGCGGCGGTAACAGCCTCTGCTGCAGCCCTTGAACAAGATGACATGATCATGGCGCAATACCGTGAACAAGCAGCCTTGCACTACCGTGGATTTACCCTTGATCAATTTATGAACCAAATGTTTTCTAATGAATTAGATTTAGGTAAAGGCCGTCAAATGCCGATCCATTATGGCTCTAAAGCACTTAACTACATGACCATTTCATCACCTTTGGGAACACAAATTCCACAGGCTACGGGTTACGCATATGGTCAAAAAGTAAAACACATTGATGCTAAAACAGGTGAACTAGCAAGTACTATTGATAACGTTACTATTTGTTATTTTGGTGAAGGGGCTGCTTCAGAAGGTGATTTTCATGCAGGCTTAAATATGGCTGCAGTACATAAAGCACCGGTTATCTTTTTTGCACGTAACAATGGTTATGCTATTTCAACCCCAGCCGATGAGCAATTTAAAGGCGATGGGATTGCATCGCGTGGTGTGGGTTATGGTATTAAAACTATTCGTGTTGATGGCAGTGATGCGCTCGCCGTTTACGCGGCTACTAAAAAAGCCCGCAAAATTGCTGCAACACAAGGTGAACCGGTATTAATTGAATCGATAGCGTATCGTTTAGGTGCGCATTCAACATCAGATGATCCAAGCGGTTACCGTTCAAAAGATGAAGAAGCAAACTATAAAACATGCCCAATTGAGCGCTTTAGAAAATGGTTAGTAAAACAAAATTGGTTAGATGACGCAGAAGATATCAAAGCGAAAGAAACAATTCGTGATGATATTTTAGCGGCACTAAAACGCGCTGAAGTAATTGATAAGCCGGCGTTAGAAGAGCTAATTTCAGATGTTTACGATACGCCAATTCCATCTTTACAACGTCAATATGATGAACTTAAAACGCATATAAAAGCACATCCAGACGCCTACCCAACAACAGCAGGGAGAATTAAGTAATGGCTAAAATGAACATGCTACATGCAATTAATTCTGCTTTAGATATCACCATGAATGAACATCCTCAAGCGTGTATTTTTGGTGAAGACGTGGGTTATTTTGGCGGTGTTTTTAGAGCAACATCAGGGTTACAAGAAAAGTACGGTAAGCATCGCGTATTCAATACCCCGCTCACAGAGCAAGGTATTTTAGGCTTTGCAAATGGTTTGGCAGCCTTTGGTGCACCTGCATTGGCAGAGATTCAATTTGCTGATTACATCTTTCCTGCGTTTGATCAAATTGTGAATGAATCGGCTAAGTTTCGTTATCGTAGTGGTAATGAGTTTAATGTGGGTAATCTAACGATTCGTACACCTTACGGTGGCGGTATTGCTGGTGGTTTGTATCACTCGCAATCGCCAGAAGCGTACTTTGCTCACACGCCAGGGTTAAAAATTGTCGTGCCGCGTAACCCGTACCAAGCTAAAGGCTTACTGCGTGCGTGTATTAAAGACGACAACCCAGTGCTATTTTTTGAGCCCAAACGTTTATACCGTGCTTCAACTGGTGAAGTGCCTGAGGAAGATTACAGCATTGAACTTGGTAAAGCTGAAGTGGTTCAAGAGGGTACTGACGTTACTTTATTAGCGTGGGGTGCACAAATGGAAATTATAGAAGCAGCGGCAAAGCAAGCCAGTGAACAGGGCATTAGCTGTGAAGTGATTGACCTTCGCAGTATTTTACCATGGGATGTTGAAACGATTGCTAAATCAGTGACTAAAACAGGCCGTCTTATTGTTAGTCATGAAGCACCTATTACTAACGGTTTTGGCGCAGAAATAGCCGCAACCATCGCTCAAGAGTGTTTTCTGCATTTAGAGTCGCCTATTTTACGTGTTTGTGGCCTAGATACGCCATACCCGCTGGCGCTCGAAAAAGAATATGTTCCAGATGCATTAAAAGTAATGGCCGCAATTAAACAATCAGTGAACTTTTAGGGGTTTCCATGGCTAAAGATTTTATATTACCTGACATTGGTGAAGGCATAGTTGAATGCGAAGTAGTCGAATGGCTGGTACAAGAGGGCGACACTGTAAAAGAAGATCAGCCTATTTGTGATGTGATGACAGATAAAGCCTTAGTGCAAATTCCAGCGGTACACGATGGGGTGATCACTAAGCTGCATTGTAAAAAAGGCGATATTGCTAAAGTACATGCGCCGTTATTTGCAATGGATGTTGCCGGTGAAGCGCCTAGTGAAGAGACTCAAACAGCTTCTTCACCAACAAGTACTCGTGAACACTTAGAAGACTTTATTTTACCCGACATTGGTGAAGGTATTGTTGAGTGTGAAATTGTTGAATGGTTAGTTGCAGAGGGCGATGAAATAGAAGAAGATCAAGCCGTTTGTGATGTAATGACCGATAAAGCATTAGTACAAATACCAGCTAAATACACCGGTACAGTGCAAAAGCTGTATTATCAAAAAGGTGAAATTGCGAAGGTGCATAGCCCATTATTTCAAATGACGGTTGCAGGGCAAGTCGCAAAAGAAGACGTTGATGTTAACCAAGCAGTTGTAAAAGCACAAAGTAACGCAACGTCAGACGCACCTGCTAAGCAAACGCAAACTGCAATAGTTAACGAAAAAGCGGTTGCATCACCGGCGGTTAGGCGTAAAGCGCGTGAGCTTGACGTTGATTTAACCTGCGTACCAGGTAGTGGTAAAAATGGCCGTATTTATAAACAAGATATTGAAGCGTTTATAAAAAATGAAGTGCCATCTGGCATGGATACCTCTGAGCTTAACAAGCCACAAACTACCCAGAGTAAAAACACTCTTAGTACTGAACACGCAACTAGCGCGGGTGGAACGCGAACAGAAGTAATTAAAGGCATTAAAGCGGCCATGGCAAAACAAATGGTGGCTTCAGTTTCAACGATTCCGCACTTTACTTACAGTGACGAAATTGATCTAACTGATTTAATTGCACTTCGAACTGATCTTAAAGAGCAATATAAAGCACAGGGCGTTAAACTTACGATGATGCCGTTTTTTATTAAGGCATTATCTTTGGCAATGACTGAATTCCCGGTACTTAACTCAAAAGTAAATGATGATTGCAGTGAAATTACCTACTATGATGATCACAATATTGGGGTTGCAGTGGACTCTAAAGTGGGCTTATTAGTACCAAATATTAAAGCCTGCCAAACTAAGAGTATTGTAGAGGTGGCTAATAATTTAACGCAATTAACTGACTCAGCTCGAGAAGGCCGCGTAGCACCAGATGATTTAAAAGGCGGTACTATTAGTATTTCTAATATTGGTGCAATTGGTGGCACTATAGCTACACCAATTATTAATAAGCCAGAAGTGGCGATTGTTGCCTTAGGTAAATTACAGCACCTTCCGCGCTTTGACGAGCAAGGGCAAGTGGTATCGCGTGCAATTATGCAAGTAAGTTGGTCAGGGGATCACCGTGTAATTGATGGCGGCACTATCGCGCGCTTTAATAATTTATGGAAAGAATACTTAGAGCAGCCAGCTAAAATGATGATGGCTATGCGCTAAGTCTTTATATTCATTTATAAATTAAAAAACCAGCAACTAGCTGGTTTTTTTATAACTAAATAAATAAAAGCTAGACTGATTTAGCTCAGAAAATACAGGCCATAACCAACCATTAATGCCGGTATGGCGGTATAAATTGTAGCAATAATAGCCGCTTTAGGTGTCATGGCAATGGCTGGGAAAAGCGCATCGCCATCGTTGGAAATGGCATTGGCCGCTAATGCGCTAAACGGAATAACCCCTTGAATATATAAAGTGGTAACAATTATTTGCGGGCCACAGCCAGGTAAAAAACCAATTAATACCGCTATGAGCGGGGCCATATAAGCATAATTTAAAAACCATGTTTTTAAGTCAAGGCCAAACACTGTTACCAGTAGTTCAAATAATATAAAGGAGGCAACCACCCACGCGGTTACAAAATGAGTATCTTGCAGTACTTTTGTGAGTTTTGAAGGTGGACTGCATATATCATCTTCTGAGGTTACTTCTTTATAGCTTTCACCTTTTGAAGATAACGCCCACATAAATACGACAAACAACGCCATTAATGCGCCAAAATGAGTAACAGTGAATGTGGTGTACTGCCCAAATTGGCTCAAATCAATATTAAAAGCGAGTAAAAAGGCAATGAGTAACCCCGGAATAATAGCGATGTACCAAATAGGCTTACTGAGCGTAATTATCTTCGTCGGTAAAAGGGTAATCTGTGGTGTGTGCTTTTGATCAGTTGGGCATAAGTAGCCTGTTTTATGAAGTGTGTTGACGATTAAACCCGTTACAGAACCAACCACAAACCCTATTGCCATGATGGTTAAACCCTCGGTAGGGCGAGTCGCTAATAATAAAAACGCGGCATCACCCATAGTCGCCGTTAATACAGCCACAATTGCGCCAAAGCTAGCTTGGCCTTTTGTAAATTGAGTCACCACAATAATCGCGCCACCACAGCCTGGTAACATGCCTAAAAAAGCAGCAAAGCTGACCTCTAATACCGGTGACTTAGCATTTAGGTAACGAAGCTCTAGTTGGGGTAAATGATCAATCGCGTAGTAGTAAATAAATAAGGTCGCAGCAACAAACACACTCACTTGAAAAAAAGCATCACTGAGTGCAGTAATTGTTATGGTGCGTAAATCGGGCAGGGCTAAACAGACTAAAATTAACAGAGGTAAAATTAGGCGTTTATTTTGATGAAAAACACGTTTTGCAGCTGGCGAAATAACTCCTAAATGGGATGTTAAAAACATACAGTACGACCTAATTAAAGAATGAGATCGCACTGTACTATTTCATTAAATGATAATCAATATCATTTAAGTGTTGCCGCAGTAGTTACTTTTTACGTTGAAACTCTGAGTTTTCATTCCACGTAGGCCACTGAGTTTGTTGTGAAATATCAAAACCTACTTTATAAAATAATTGTAAATCTTGAACCGCACCTGATAAATCCCACTCATCGCGGTATCTATCACAAGGTTGATGGTAACAACCACGCAGTACTAAGCTCATACGCTTACGGTAATTTGCAGTTTCATCGTCAAACGCTTGTGTACCGCCACCGGCATACATGGCAGGAACACCCATATTAGCAAAGGCAAAGTGATCTGAGCGGTAGTAGCCACCTGAAGATGGTTTAGGGTCGCCCGATACTGTTCTGCCTTGCTCTTTGGCCGCAGTTGCTAATAGCTCATCCATTTGTGATTTACCAATACCCACCACACTAATATCTTTTACTTTACCTAATAGGTTTAAGCTGTCCATATTAATATTTGCAACGGTTTTATTAGCTGGAATAACTGGATTCGCGGCATAATATTTCGAGCCTAATAAACCTTGCTCTTCAGCGGTTACCGCTAAAAAGGTCATTGAACGGTCAGGGCGTTTACCTAGTTTGGTAAAGGCTTCGGCAACTTCTATCATACCGGCTGTACCTGTCGCATTATCGTGGGCACCATTATAAATTTGATCGCCTTTACGATTTTTATCCGTTCCTAAATGATCCCAATGCGCAGAGTAAATAATATGCTCATCGGGTGTTTTACTACCAGGAAGAGTGGCAATGAAGTTATAAGATACCGATTTTTTGATGGTGTTTTTTACATTCACAGTGGCTGTTAAATCGCCCATATCAACATGGTAAGCACCTTTGGCAGCGTTTGCTTTGGCGGTTTCAAAATTAAGGCCTGCTTTAGAAAAAAGCTCTTTTGCAACATCAACAGTAACCCAACCTTCAACAGCAACACGGTCCATATTATTGTTTTCTTTTACGAAACCAAATTGCTCGCCACTCCATGAGTTCTCAACCACAGACCAAGGGTAAGACGCTGGAGCAGTTTCATGAATAATAATAGCACCAGCAGCACCTTGACGGCTTGCTTCTTCGTATTTGTAAGTCCAACGCCCGTAATAGGTCATTGCATCGCCGGTGAATAAAGCAGGATCTTTAGTTGCAAAACCCGGATCGTTTACCAGCATAACAACGGTTTTACCTTTAACATCTAGGCCTTCGTAATCATTCCAGTTATATTCAGGTGCGTTAACACCGTAGCCCACAAATACAAGCTCCGAGTTTTCAATTCCTTCTTGCGCACTAATACGGCTACTACCCATAACCATGTCTTTTTTGTATTGGTAGTCTTTACCGCCAATATTAAGCACCATATCAGAGTCTGCTTCTAACGATACAAGCGGCACTTCTTGGAAAAAGCTGTCGCCATTACCCGGCTCAAAGCCTAAAGCAGTAAATTCTTTTGTTAAGTAATCAAGCGTAAGCTTTTCACCTTCAGATGAAGGAGCACGTCCACCAAATTCATCAGAAGCTAACACTTTTACATGCTTAGCAATTTCATCCGCTTGAATGCTGTTGTAGCCTTTAGCGACATCATCAGATGTAATACTTGTTGTTGCACAGCCGGCTAAAATTGCCGTTGTTATTAGGGTCAAAGAAAAATAACGTTTCATATTGGCTCTTTTTTTGTTCTAAGTGGCATTAGTATATGAACTTCTGTTAATTAGAACCAGTTTTTGCGGTAAACTGTTGCTGATAAAAATGTACAGTAAAGGTAACAATGAAGCGTTTTACTCCCCCAGAACAATTTCAAGTAACGAGTATAAATGGAGGTGCATTTGAGCACCTTCGTCAGCTGTTTAAAATAGATCAGCAAACAGACTGGCCTGAGCCTGCGTACTTTACCCCGTATTTAAACGCCATCAATGCTAATAATCTGCCAATTCGTTTTGTCGATGATGCCAAGGTTGATTTTGCTGAGCGCTATTATGAACAAGTCATTTTTGAAACAGGGGACGTGCCCACCCGACAACAAAACTGGCATGATCTGTTTGGTGGTTTTATTTGGTGCTTATTTCCAAAAACAAAAGCCCTTATTAATCAGCGTCATGTTGATGAAATAGCGTTGCATGGATTAAAACAACGAAGTAAACACCGTAACGCACTGACCTTGTTTGACGAGTGTGGGGTTGTGCTAGCTGTCAGCGAATCACAGTGGAAAGAGTGGTTAAGAGATCATCAATGGAAGACTGCATTTGTAGAGCACAAAGTACAGTGGGGTAAAACCATTGCGCCTTTCATGTTTGGCCATGCTAATTATGAAATGTTAACCAAACCTTATATTGGACTGACTGGCAAAGCCTTATTTGTAAATGTACCGGATGAAATATTTTGTAAAGATTTAGTAACTCAATACCAGTACCTAGATCAGCGCCTTTATGAGATGATTAAAACTGATGATTGTTTAGCCGATAACAAACAGCTTTCACCTTTACCTTTATTAGGTGTTCCTGGTTGGTTTGATGAGAATAACAATCCATCATTTTACGATAACACGGACTATTTTAGACCGAAACGAAGGACACGAAAATGATAGAAGTTACCGCGCTTAAAAAGAAGTTTAAGCTCACTAAAGATCATAAAAAAAATAAAATAGATGATATAGACCCCCGTGAAGATAAAGATTATTTTCACTCGGTTAAAAATGTCAGCTTTAGCTGTGCAAAAGGCGAAGTACTAGGGCTATTAGGACCGAATGGCGCGGGCAAAACCACGACGTTAAGAATGATCTCTACCGCTTTAAAACCGGATGATGGCAGTATTACTATTGCAGGAAACGACATAATTAAAAAGCCACTCATTGGGCGCAAGTGTATTGGTTTTTTATCTGGCTCTACTGGTTTATATGGTCGTTTAACGGTAAAAGAAAACATAGAGTACTTTGCAAAACTGCACGGCATGAGCAAGCAGGCTATTAAGGCACGCTGTGAAGAATTATTTACCTTACTTGATATGCATAAATTTATTGATAAACGCGCTGAGAACCTATCAACCGGCATGAAGCAAAAAGCCAATATAGCGCGTGCTGTGGTACACCACCCAGACGTTGTTATTCTCGATGAGCCAACTACCGGCCTCGATATTATGACCACCCAAACGGTGATCAACTTTATTAAAGGCTTAAAAGCACAAGGTATTCCTGTTATTTTTTCTACGCATCATTTAGATGAAGTAGCACTTTTATGTGACCGCGTTGCGGTAATTAATGAAGGCGTTAGTTGTTTTGATGGCACGCTTGCTGAATTTAAACAGGCAGGCAACAGTGAAGAATTAAATCAAGCGTTTATGAACATATTAACGGAGAAACATGATGTTTGAAGTATTTAAAAAGGAATTAACAGAGCTACTACGCGATAAAAAAACCTTATTGTTCGTGGTGGTATTTCCTATTGTGGTTTTCCCGTTGTTATTTGCTGTGGTTGCGTTTATATCCTCGCAAGCTGCGCTTGATGCTGAACAAAAAGTAAATACCTATGTGATTATCAATGGCGACTATGCACCAGAATTTACTGATAAAGTGTTTTATCACAAAAGCTTTGAGTTATATAAAGGTGATAAAACCTTCAACAGTATTGAGGAGCTAAAAGCTGGTGTAAACGCCGGCGATATCGACATGGGAATATACCTGCCAAGTGATGCAGTGCAAACATTAAATGAGCAAAAGCAAAGCGAATGGCAAGTTGTATTTAATGATTCAAAATCAATTAACTTCTTATTTGAGCGTGTCAAAGAGCTTGCTAAAGAGTACAGCGATACTTTACAAGAAAGTAAATTATTGAGCTTTGGTATAGATAAAAGCGCACAAGAATCTATTTTAAAGCCAGTTAATGTAGTTAAAGTAGACACTGCCGATAAGCGTGAAAACCTAGGTGAAAAAGTGGGTGGGTTTTTACCTTATCTACTTATTCCGTTAGTACTGGTAGGCGCAACGTATCCTGCTATTGATTTAGGGGCCGGTGAAAAAGAACGAGGTACCTTAGAAACCTTATTACTTACACCTATTACTCGTACCGAGCTAGTATTGGGTAAATTCATTACTCTACTAACCACGTCAATTGCATCAACCACTATAACCGTAATTAGTATGGGGTGTTGGATAGCCTTAGCGCTGGCTTTTGCTGATCTTGAATTTATTAAAGCCGCTTTTAGTACATTGGCTATCACAGACTTACTAATGATTTTTGTCTTATTATTGCCTATAGCTGCAACCTTTTCTGCATTAGCTCTGGCAATATCAATCTATGCACGCTCGTTTAAAGAAGCGCAAAATTACATGACGCCATTAAGCATGGTCGTGTTTTTCCCGATTATTATTTCAATAATGCCTAACATGGAACTGACTTCTAAAACGGCGTTTATTCCCGTGACTAACGTCGCCTTAGCGATTAAAGAAATTGTTAAAGGCACCGTTGATTACACGCTAGTGGGATTGATATTCCTAGCAACAGCAATCATCGCTGGGGCACTCCTGGCATTTTGTGTGAAATGGTTTAATCGTGAAGATGTGTTGTTTAGATAATTCATAAGTATAAAAAAGGTCGCAGAGCGACCTTTTTTATTAATTATTACTAGGTTTTAGTGCTGAAATGAGTACTTAAAAAATCGAGCTTGGCTTACAGAAATTAATAAAAAACCGCTGTATGAAAAAACCATACAGCGGTTTTTTAATTAATTTTAAGCTTATGCATTAAATTGATTTTTGATTGTTTCAATCGCGCTATCAATATCTATCATTAGCTTTTCACCAGTGCGGCGGTTTTTAAGTTCTACCTTGTTTTCATCAAGGTTACGCTCACCAATTACAAGTGTGTAAGGTACACCGAGTAATTCCATGTCGTTAAACATAACACCAGGGCGCTCTTTACGGTCATCAAATAGCACATCTAAACCTGCATCTTTCAAACCTTGATATAGATTATTAGCAATATCAGGGATGCGATGCGATTTATGCATATTCATTGGCACAATTGCTAAATCGAAAGGGGCGATGGCTTTAGGCCAGGTAATACCGTATTGGTCATTATTTTGCTCAATGGCAGCGGCAACTACGCGCGATACACCAATACCATAACAACCCATAGTCATTGTTTGGTTTTTACCCGATTCGCTTAATACACCTGCTTTCATTGCTTCTGAGTACTTAGTACCTAGTTGGAAAATATGACCAACTTCAATACCGCGCTTAATTTGCAACGTGCCTTGACCACACGGGCTAGGATCGCCCTCAACAATATTACGGATATCAGCAACCTCGTAGTCTGTTACGTCGCGATCCCAGTTAATACCACTAAAGTGCTCATCGTCTTTGTTGGCACCAGCTACAAAATCAGCCATTACATTCGCGGTTCTATCAACAATAATTGGCATGTTTAAGCCAACAGGGCCTAAAGAACCCGGTTTTGCGCCAATGGCAGCCACAATATCTGCCTCGGTTGCCATTTCTAATGGTGCAGCAACCAGTGGGTGTTTTTCAGCTTTAAGTTCATTAAGCTCGTGATCGCCACGCAGTACTAGTGCAACTAAGCCACGTTTTCCGTCTTCATCAGGGGCGCCATAAACAATCAGTGTTTTAACACCGCGATGTGGTTTTACACCATAGTGTTTTTTCAGCTCATTAATTGTTTTAGCATCAGGCGTTGGGAATGCTTTTAGCTCTTTGCTTGCTTGTGGGCGCGATTCAGTTGGCGCTAGCGCTTCTGCTTTTTCAATATTAGCGGCGTAGTCACTAGCATCACTAAAGGCAATAGCGTCTTCGCCAGATTCAGCAAGTACGTGAAACTCATGCGATACACTACCGCCTATAGAGCCGGTATCAGCAATAACAGGGCGGAAATCAAGGCCTAAACGTTCAAAAATATTACAGTAGGCTTTGTGCATAACTTGATAAGTTGCATCTAAACATTCATCGGTTAAATGGAATGAGTAGGCATCTTTCATAGTAAATTCACGAGCACGCATAACACCAAAGCGCGGACGACGTTCGTCACGTACTTTAGTTTGTACTTGGTACAAAGTAATAGGCAGTTGCTTGTAGCTGTTAATTTCTTTGCGGACAAAATCGGTGATCACTTCTTCATGGGTAGGACCCATAGCAAATTCACGATTGTGACGATCGGTAAAGCGCATAAGCTCTGGACCAAACTCACTCCAGCGGCCCGATTCTTCCCATAAGTCAGCCGGTTGAATTACTGGCATTAGCATTTCAATTGCGCCTGCTTTATCCATTTCTTCGCGTACAATGTTTTCTACTTTTCTAAGCACACGTAAACCAGAGGGTAGCCAAGTGTATAAACCCGAAGCGACGCGACGGATCATTCCGGCTCTAAGCATTAATTGATGCGATACAATTTCCGCATCTGATGGCGTTTCTTTAAGTGTAGCGAGTATATATTGACTAGTACGCATGTTTTTTCCGAAATAGAGTAATATGTTCTTTTAATTAAGGCGCTCAGTTTACCAGCGGATGCATTGACACTAAAGCGCTAAGTGATTTTTTATCGCATTTTATAGCCATAGCAGGGTTTTAAAGTTAGTTTAACTGGGCTCTATATGAGTAACCAGATGATGAGAGTCAGTCACTTGCCAGGTAATGTTGTATTCATACAAATTCATACCATAACTTTGCATGCCTTGTTTTTGCTTTTTATACGCTGGGCGAGGATCTTGTTTTAGCACATTGCTGATAAATGCTTGTAGCTCAGGATAGTGGCTTTGTTTATTTATAAATTCCAAAGCTTGCTCACTAAATTCAACACTCATTTGAGTTTCTGGACGCGTATCGGCAAATCCAGCGCTTGCATCAGGTAAAGCGTCTGAATAGGGCAAATAAGGCTTAATATCAACAATAGGTGTACCATCAAGTAAATCAATACCGGCGAGCAATAACGCTAACTGCCCATTTTTGTATTCAATTCCCTCTAACTTAACAGCACTCATCCCTATAGCGTTAGGTCTGAATGTAGCGCGTGTGGCAAAAACGCCTTTACGTTCATTGCCACCAAGGCGCGGCGGGCGCACCATTGCTGAATAGCCTTTATCCGCGGTTTCATGAAAACGAAATAACAGCCAAATGTGGCTAAATTCATCTAAACCACGAACAAATTCTTCACGATTAAAATCTGGAGCAAAAATAAGTTTAGCTTTTGCTTCTGGCACTAATCGAGGTTGTCTAGGAATGGCAAACTTTTGTTTATACGGTGATTGAATATGGCCAATAGCCGAAATCTGATAATCGCTCATAATGCTCGCTAACAAATAAAATAGGTGGGTATTCTACCTGTAATTACCATTGGTGGCATTAGCTTAATATAATCAGCATAAAGAGAGTTTAGACTGATTGGTTTAAATGTGGAATAAAAAAGGGCAAGGCTAAACCTAGCCTTACCCTTACATTGCAACTATTGAGTTGTTATTAAAACATATATTGGAAAGATACTGACGCAACGTCCATTTCTGGATCAATATCATCATCTAATTCGTAACGCTCATACTCTAAACGCACTTGCATATTGGTTGTGAAAGCATATTCAATACCTGCACCATAAAATACGTCACCACCGTCTTGTGATACGCTAACGCTGCCTACTGGTAGTTCTTGAGTTAAATCAGCATCCCATTCAAACCAACCGCCTTTTGCATAAACAGAAAAATCTTCAGTGATTGGCGCTGCAAAACGCGCTGCTAGTGATACCCCATCAATTTCTGCTTTACTGTCTATGTCACTCACTTCATCAAAATTTTGATAGGCAAGTTCAAGGCTTAAATGTTCATTAAATTGAGTGCCGATATAACCTTTTAACATTTGCGCGTCGTCATCGAAATCGGTGTCGTTTTCGCTATCTTCAAACTGAAATGAATATTGGCCGTAACCAATACCCGTATAAATACGTGGAGAGTCCATGTCGGTAACATCAGCCTGTGCTGCTGAATTAAAACCCAGTGTTGCTAAAGCAAGTGCAGAAAGAGAAAGTGTTTTAATCATTGTATAGCTCCTTTAAAAAATAAAATCTAATGTTCGATAGATTCATCAAACGTCGATTTACTAATTGCAGTGAACATGCCAATAATTTTTTTGTTTAATATTTGCTCTTAAAGTGTGTTTATTGAACTTTTTTGGTGGTTTTAGTACGCAAAACATTCAACTGTTAAGCGTACTGTTAATTTGTAAAAAAATAAAAATTGTAGAATTTACAGCTTGTTGTAGTTTATACATACCTGCAAAAGGTACCGAATTAGACTTGATAAAGTAAGTTTTCTGTTTCTATCGCTATTTGTTTCATTTTAATGGCGTAATTTTCTAGCTTTTTATCTTCGTCAGTAACAGATGTGAATTCAGGAACGGCAACAGGGTAACCCGTCTCATCCATAGCAACAAAACTTATTACACAATGATTAGTTTCAACTAAGTTTTGGGTTTTAGGGTCGCCACAGCGTACTTGAATGAAAATTTGCATACTGGTTTTACCAGTGTGTGCAATTTTGGCTTCCACTTCAACAATTTGGCCAACCAAAATAGGACGGCTAAACTTAACGCCCGCAACCGATACGGTTACGCAGTAATGACCGCTCCAACCTGCAGCACAGGCATAGCCTGCTTGGTCAATCCACTTCATGACCACACCACCATGCACCTTTCCACCAAAATTTACATCGGTAGGCTCTGCTAAAAAACGAAAAATTACATTCGACGACGCCATAACACACTCTCATTTATTCATATTACTTAACAGCATAGCGCAAAAAAGGGGCCGAAGCCCCTGCAATTTAGGATAAGTTTATAATTTCTTTAGAAAGGTTGTTACATATTGGGGTAGTTAGGACCGCCAGCACCTTCAGGAGTGACCCAGGTGATATTTTGGCTTGGATCTTTAATATCACAGGTTTTACAATGCACACAGTTTTGCGCATTGATCACAAAGGCTTGCTCGCCTTCGACTTCTTGTACTTCATAAACGCCGGCAGGGCAGTATCGCTGTGCAGGTTCATCAAATTTAACTAAATTTACCTTAATCGGAATTGATGCATCTTTGAGTTTTAAATGACACGGCTGCGATTCTTCATGATTAGTGTTTGATAAAAATACCGAAGAAAGCTTATCAAAGCTGAGTTTGCCATCAGGCTTCGGATAGGCAATCTTTTCAGCTTGATCAGCGTCTTTTAAAGTGGCGTGATCGGGTACGTTATCTTTAAAACTAAACGGTAGGGCACCCTTAAATATGTTTTGATCAAGGGTGTTGTATGCACCGCCTGCAAATTTACCTAATGTATGCATTGCAGGGCCAAAGTTACGAGATTGATACAGCTCTTTATACGCCCATGATTTTTTAAACTCAGCAGTGTACTGGGTTAAATCAGTGTTAGCTAAATTGTTTTGTAGCGCATTAAAAATGACCTCAGCGGCTATCATGCCTGACTTCATAGCCGTATGATTACCTTTAATTTTTGCAAAATTAAGCGTGCCTGCATCACAGCCCACTAACAAGCCACCCGGGAAATGCATTTTAGGCAAAGAGTGTAAACCGCCTTTGGCAATGGCGCGCGCACCATAAGCAATACGCTCACCCCCTTCGAGGGTGTTTTTAAATACCGGGTGGTGTTTTAAGCGCTGAAACTCATCAAATGGGCTTAAATGTGGATTTGAATAATTTAAATCAACAATTAAACCAACCACCACTTGGTTGTTTTCGCTATGATACATAAAAGCACCACCGCCAGTATCGCCACTCAATGGCCAACCGGTTCCGTGAAATACTTTACCAAGCTGGTGTTTAGATTCATCCACTTGCCAAATTTCTTTAAAGCCTAAACCGTAATGCTGTGGCGAGCTTTCATCGTCTAAAGCAAACTGATTGATCAGTTGCTTACCTAAATGGCCGCGACAGCCCTCAGCAAATACCGTGTATTTAGCACGTAACTCCATACCCGGCATGTAACCGTCTTTTTCGTCGCCGTTTTTATCCAGCCCCATATCACCGGTAATAATGCCTTTAACAACATCATCTTCAATAATAAGTGAATGAGCACTAAAGCCTGGAAAAATTTCAACGCCTAAGCTTTCTGCTTGTTCAGCAAGCCAACGACATACATTCCCCATAGAAACAATGTAGTTACCGTTATTATGAAATGTGTTTGGGGTTGCAAAATGAGGGATAGAGGTTGCTTTTTGTCCGTTATTAAACCAATAAATTTCATCGCTTTGGACTTTAGTCGTAACAGGCGCGCCCAATTCTTGCCAGTTTGGCAGTAGCTCATCCAATGCTTTGGTTTCAAAAACAGCACCCGATAATACATGCGCGCCCACTTCAGAGCCTTTTTCAACCACACAAATCATGCACTCTTGTTGTTTTTCTTGTGCTTGCTGTGCGAGTTTAATTGCTGTTGAAAGCCCAGCAGGGCCTGCCCCTACAACAACAACATCAAATTCCATGGTTTCGCGTTCAATCATAATAACCTCTTTATCTATGACGGACTCACTTTTGCCCTGTAGGCAAAAAGTAAGCTAAGCAACCTGTTATTTTGTGATGCAAATTAAACGTTACAGGTTGTGAATAGTTTAAGGTTATTTTAGGTTGACGTTTACGTCAACAGGAAGTAGTCTGATTTCATAAAATAAATAGGTTGACGTATACGTTAGCTTATAGGTTTAAATAATTATGGAGTCCCTATGAAAGTTCTCGTACCAATAAAAAGAGTGATTGATTACAACGTAAAAGCTCGCGTTAAACCTGATAACAGCGGTGTTGATTTAACAAACGTAAAAATGGCAATGAACCCATTTTGTGAAATTGCGGTAGAAGAAGCAATTCGTTTAAAAGAAGCGGGTACTGCAAGCGAAGTAGTTGTTGTGACTATTGGCGCTAAAGCATCACAAGAGCAATTACGCACAGCACTTGCCCTTGGCGCTGATAAAGCGATTCATGTTGAAACCGAGCAAAACCTAGAATCTCTCCATATTGCAAAGTTACTTGCTAAAGTGGTTGAGCAAGAATCTCCTGAGCTGGTTATTTTAGGCAAGCAATCTATCGATTCTGATAATAATCAAACGGGCCAAATGCTAGCAGCATTAACTAATCGCGGCCAAGGTACATTTGCTTCAAAAGTTGTTATTGAAAATGGCAAAGTGAATGTAACCCGCGAAGTTGATGGCGGTTTGCAAACTGTTGCACTTAATTTACCCGCGATTGTAACCACCGATTTACGTTTAAACGAGCCTCGTTATGCGTCGCTACCTAATATTATGAAAGCTAAACGTAAACCGCTAGAAGTTATTGCGGCTGATTCGTTAGGTGTCGATTTAACACCGCGTATTGAAGTCGTTCGTGTAGAAGAACCAGCAAAACGCAGCGGCGGCATTATTGTTGAAGACGTTGCACAGCTTGTAGAAAAACTTAAAACAGAGGCAAAGGTGATTTAAATGAAAACTCTTGTAATTGCAGAGCACGATAACGGTGCCTTAAAACCAGAAACCTCAAAAACCATTAATGCCGCTAAAAAATTAGGTCTTGATGTCGATGTATTGTTAGCTGGCATAAATTTAGGTGCGATGAGTGAGTCACTTGCGAGCATTGAGGGTGTTGCAAGTGTATTACTTGCAGATAACGCGGTGTACGAACATCAACTCGCTGAGAGCATGACAGATTTAGTGTTATCACTTGCAGATAACTACAGCCATATTGTGGCAAGTGCCACAACGACAGGTAAAAACTTTATGCCGCGTGTTGCCGCATTATTAGATGTTGCACAAATTTCAGAAATTATTGATGTTATTGACGCAGACACGTTTAAACGCCCAATCTATGCGGGAAATGCCATAGCAACGGTTAAATCACTCGATAATAAAAAAGTGATCACCGTGCGTGCAAGTAGCTTTGATTTACAAGGCGAACAAGCACCAGCTAATGTCACAACCTTAGATACGGTCTCTGATTCACAGTTAAGTAGCTTTGTAAGTGTTGAGCAAACTGAATCTGAACGCCCAGAGCTCACCGCAGCTGATGTGGTTATTTCAGGTGGTCGAGGCATGCAAAATGGTGAAAACTTTGCGCTACTTAATGGTATTGCCGATAAACTGGGAGCTGCAATTGGCGCTTCACGTGCAGCGGTTGACGCAGGCTTTGTTCCTAACGACATGCAGGTAGGTCAAACAGGTAAAATTGTAGCGCCTAATTTATATATTGCCGTAGGTATAAGTGGTGCCATTCAGCATTTAGCAGGCATGAAAGACTCAAAAATTATTGTGGCCATTAATAAAGACCCAGATGCGCCTATTTTCCAAGTGGCTGATTACGGTTTAGTTGCTGATTTATTTGATGTATTACCTGAACTTGAACAAGCTTTATAAAGTTTAATAACCACAGCATTATATAAAGTTAAATATTCTGATTTAAAGCCGCCGTTTCATTCTTGATTCTGCGGCTTTTTTAATTCAATAACGCCACTTATCTAAATTACTTGCGCTTGGCTTTTTTTTATAACAAAGTGACAGCGTTGTCATTTGTAGTCATACAAATTATTAAATAGGAGCCAAAATGACAAGGTATAAAGCGCTTGATGCTATGCGAGGGTTAACCATCGCATTAATGATACTGGTAAATACACCGGGTTCGTGGTCCCACGTGTATGCCCCTTTACTTCATGCCGATTGGCATGGGTGTACACCAACGGATGTAATTTTTCCGTTTTTCATGTTTATTATTGGCTCTGCGATGTTTTTTTCATTTAAAAAAACCAACAGCACAGCTAATGCAAGCCAAGTGTTACGGCTGATAAAACGAGGAGCAATTATTTTTGCTATTGGCTTAGCGTTAAATATGTATCCCTTTACCACGAGCATTGAAAACTTAAGAATACTGGGCGTATTACAGCGAATAGGCATTGCCTATATTTTAGCGTCTATCTGTGTATTGTTACTCAACAGGCGAGGGGTGATCAGCTTATCGGTTGTTATTTTAATTGCATATTGGTTACTGCTTTTAAGTGTTGGTCCTAATAATGCGTATACACTAGAGAATAACTTAGTTAGAACGGTTGATATAGCGGTATTAGGTGAATCGCATTTGTGGCAAGGTAAAGGATTAGCGTTTGATCCAGAAGGGCTTTTGAGCACCTTACCAAGTGTAGTAAGTGTTTTATTTGGCTTTGAGGTTACCCGTTTACTTACCAGCTCTAGCAGTCAATGGACAAGTATTAAGCGTTTGTTGGTCATTGGGGTTGTTGGTATCGCTTTAGGGCAATTAGGCTCGCTGATTATGCCAATTAATAAATCGCTTTGGACCAGCACCTTTGTTATTTACACCTCAGGGATTGCCTGTATTGTACTGGCCTTTTTTGTGTGGCTTTGCGACATAGTAAAACCCGAACGTCTTGTTAATCCATTAATTGTATATGGCTCGAATCCGTTGTTTATTTATGTGTTATCGGGTGTGTGGGTACTGAGCTATTCACTGGTTAATATTGGCGAGCTAAACTTGGGGGATTGGATGTATGAGCAACTCGCTTTAGTTATGAGTGCTAAATTGGCATCGTTCACCTTTGCTTTATTACATGTTATTGGCTTTTGGTTAATTTCAAATATGCTTTATAAGCGAAAGATATTTATAAAGATTTAGGACAATAAAAAACCAACCCTTAGGTTGGTTTTTTTATTTAACGTTACAAAGCGTGGCTTAGTACGTTGCGCTGCCTTTAGTACGAGGGAATGCAATTACATCACGTACGTTACCCATACCGGTAACATAAGCAACTAAGCGCTCAAACCCTAAACCAAAGCCAGAGTGTGGCACGCTACCGTATTTACGTAGGTCGCGGTACCAGCTGTAGTCTTCTTTATTTAAGCCCATTTCGTCAAGGCGTGCATCTAATACATCAAGACGCTCTTCACGTTGTGAACCACCAATGATCTCACCAATGCCAGGTGCTACTACGTCCATAGCCGCAACAGTTTTGCCGTCTTCGTTTTGACGCATGTAAAATGCTTTAATATCGCGCGGGTAGTTTTTAATAACAACCGGTGCTTTAAAGTGTTCTTCTGCTAGGTAGCGCTCGTGCTCAGACTGTAAATCTACACCCCATTCAACAGCGTACTCAAATTTCTTGCCACACGCTTTTAGAATCTCTACAGCGTCTGTGTAATCAACTTGTGCGAAGTCTTTTTCAACAAATTCTTCTAAACGGCTAATGGCTGTTTTTTCGATACGTTGAGCAAAAAACTCCATGTCGTCACGGCGTTCTTCAAGTACGGCTTTAAACACGTACTTAAGCATGTTTTCAGCCAATTTTGCGATATCTTCTAAATCAGCAAACGCAACTTCTGGCTCTACCATCCAAAATTCAGCTAAGTGGCGAGATGTATTTGAATTCTCTGCACGGAACGTAGGACCAAAGGTGTAAATTTTTGACATAGCAGATGCATATGTTTCACCGTTTAGCTGGCCAGATACCGTTAGGAATGCTTCTTTACCAAAAAAGTCTTCGCTGTAATCAATTTCGCCTTTATCTGTCATTGGCAGGTTTTGCATATCAAGGGTTGATACGCGGAACATTTCACCCGCACCTTCACAGTCACTGGCTGTGATGATTGGTGTACTGATCCAGTAAAAGCCTTGCTCATGATAAAAACGATGAATCGCTTGTGCTAAGCAGTTACGTACACGCGTTACTGCGCCAATCATGTTGGTGCGCGGGCGAAGGTGAGCGTGCTCACGTAAATACTCAATGCTGTGGCGCTTAGCCGACATTGGGTAAGTATCTGGATTTTCAACCCAACCTAACACAGTCACTGAGTTAGCTTGAATTTCGAAAGATTGCCCTTGTCCTGCTGATTGTACTAATACACCGGTAACCGACACAGAACAGCCTGCTGTTAAGCTTGTAACTTCATCATAATTATTCAGTGAATTAGGAACTACCGCTTGAATAGGATCAAAACACGAACCGTCATGAACGGCTAAAAATGATATTCCTGCTTTTGAATCGCGGCGTGTACGGATCCAGCCTTTAATGGTTACTTGGCTGTCTACCGCAACATTGCCTTTTAATAGCTCTGAAATCGCTAAATGGCTCATCTTCACTCCAATGATATAAGTTGCCTAACTATATAAATTAATTGTGCGTTACTCATGCATTTATGTATGTAAGGTCACTGCACTTGAACCTTGTATAATACCTAGTAAAGTAAAATAAAAAAACTGTTGTGGGCAACTCTTTAAAAGTTTTTAGTCATGCGCGGTTTTTTTAACCAGTTTTTAGTGTTAAATGGCCACTATTACCATTTGTTACTCTGAAAATTCATCAATTTGTGGCATTATTAGTAAACAAACCAAATTTACGTTTACCATTAATAAAAAATGGATGCTATGAAACAAGTTTTTATTTTACGAGGACTGCCAGGCAGTGGTAAGTCATATTATGCGCAAAATCTCGCTGACGAATTATCGGGCGCAGATGAAAGCAATTATTTTATTTGCTCAACAGATGATTACTTTGTAAACGAGCAGGGTGAATATCATTTCGATAAGTTTAAATTATCGCAATATCATAACCTAAACCTAGCACGTTTTATTAACGCGTTAGCACAAGGTATTGAACTGGTTATTGTTGATAACACTAACATTAAAAAATGGGAATTCATTGCCTATTCGCAAGCAGCGATAGCTTTAGGGTATCAAGTAAAAGAAGTGATTGTTGGTGAAGTAAAAGACAAATCAATGCAGCACTTATATGCCAAGCGCAACAGCCATAACATACCGCTTAAAACCATTAGTAAAATGGCCTACATGTTTGAGTGGTAATTATAAGAAAAGCCCAAAATTAGGGCTTTTTCATAAAACTACTCGTGTTATTACGCGCTAGCTTTTAAATGCCGCCAATGGGTGAGATGTACTGAGCGAAACATGTACCTTGTCACCTGGGTGTACAACCACTTCATGGCTTACTCGGCTAGTTACCACGGTTTCGCATGCAAGTTTAACCGCGCATAAACGGCTACCGCCTTCAAAGCGTACCCAAATTACTTCACCATTATTACCAATACTGCTTTGTACTAATAATACATCATCTGGACGAAGTAAAACATCTACCTCTCCAGTGTCACAATCAACGCCGTTTGCAGGTACATTACCAATATCGGTAAGCGCTTGGCCGTTATTTAGGGTTCCTTTTATAAAGCTGGCTTCACCTAAAAAGCGGGCCACAAAGCGGTTGTTTGGGGTACTAAAACACTGCTCTGGGGTGTCAATTTGTTGTATTTTACCGCCTTTTAAAACACCCACACGATCGCCCACCGAAAGCGCTTCTTCTTGATCGTGCGTTACCCAAATTGCCGGTACACCAGCTTCTTTTAATGCGTTACGGATATCCCAACGCAACATATCTTTTAAGGCAGCATCAAGGTTAGATAACGGCTCATCAAGTAATACAAAGTCAGGTTGGTGGGCAAGGGTACGCGCTAATGCTACGCGTTGCTTTTGCCCGCCTGACAGTGTGGCTGGTTTTTTATGCCTAAATGCATCTAAACCAAGAAGTTTTAGCCAGTGATCGGCAGGGCTGCTGTCTTTAAGTTTAAAACATACGTTTTGTTCAACTGTTAAATGAGGGAACAACGCAAAGTCTTGAAACACCATACCTACGCTGCGTTTTTCAGGCGCCACAGTATGCTTTGGTGTCGCTGTCCATTTAGCCACTTTAATTTCACCCTCGCTAATTGGCAAAAGCCCCGCTAACGCTTGTAAAATAGTACTTTTTCCGCAACCTGTTGGACCAACAAGCATTAATATTTCGCTTTCACCTAAGGTGAAATTTAAATCGCTAACAACACGATTACTGCCATAATCTATAGACAACTGACTTACAGATAGCATTTTTTATAAATCCTTAATGTTCAAACTGGTTGCGTTTTTCGCCAGACATCATAATAGCTAAAGCACCCGCAGAAATCACCACCAACAATAAGCCAGGAATAGCGGCACGGCCAAAATAACCGGCTTCGTAAACACGCCATAAGTAGGTAGATAGCGTTTCAAAGCCAGTGGGGCCTAATAAAAGTGTGGCTTCTAATTCGCGCATTGACTCTAAAAAGACCAAGGCGCCACCTGCAATAATACCACGCATAGTCAGGGGTAAAGTAATACGCGTAAAGGCTTCGCGCGGGCTTGCGCCTAATACCCGCGCTGATTTTACCAAGCTTGGGTCAAGATGCTCGGTGCTGGTACGCACAGAACCTACCGCAAGTGGTAAAAAACGTAGCATATAAGCAATAATCAATAAGCCCAGCGTTTGATATAAAAACGGTAGTTGTAAGCCGCCATACACAAGCGCTGTGCCCATAACAATACCCGGAATACCAAAACCAAAGTAAGTAACGCGTTCCATTACTTTACCGGCCTTACCACTTAAAGCCGCATGGGCAACCGGAATGGCAACAATAACTGTAACAATAGCGGCAATGGCTGAAGCGTAAGTTGAATGCCAGGCAATACTAAAATCAAACGAGCTAAAGCCATCACGCACTAACCACAAAGTAAATACTGCTAAAGGTAGGCCAATAGCGAGTAATAAAATAGGCGCAAAGGTGGCAAACATAGCGCCTAGTTGCCATTTTTTAGGGAATAAAATAAGCGAACGACCTTGACGCTCTGAGGCGGTTTTTATCTGTGATTCAATCATTAATAAAAAGCCAACAATCACCATCAGTTGCAGTGACAACATAGCCGCACGGCTTAAGGCAAAAGCATTGTATTCCACATAAATAACACGGGTAAACGTATCTAAGCGCATCATTGCGGGAGTACCAAAGTCAGATAAGGTATACAGCGCAACCAATAATGACCCTGCAGCAATGCCATTTATTACGCGGGGTAAAATAACTTTAAATACGCTTTGCGTCATCGACATACCCAGTGTGCGAGCAGCGTTGACCATACTGGCATCTAAACTAAGTAAAGACGAACGGGTAGTCATCATAACAAACGGAAAAGTATACAAGGTCATGACAATGGCGGCTCCCGTTAACCCATACATAGAAGGGGTTTCAAAACCAAGTAAGTTGTTTATTTCACCGCCGGGACCAAATGCAGCATAAAGCGTAAAAGCGCCAATGTAACTGGGAATAGCAAGCGGGGCTGCAAACACCACCAGCCAAAACTTTTTAAACGGTAACTGCACATAGGCGCTAATGAATGCCAAGGGCACACCAATTAAAATTGAACCTAATACAGTTAATCCCATTAACGACAGGGTATTGCCTAAAATAGTTAAATTATGGCTATCAAAAAAAGAGCTTGCGTCAGAGGCAAGCGTAATTAAAACAAAAATAGGAGTCAGGGTCACTAGCGCTGCAAGCAGCGCCATTGGGTAAGATGTAGGTATTCGCATTATAAAACGCCGCTGCTGCGCATTAAATCTATAGTTGGGCGTAAATCAGCCAACTGGGTTAAATCAATTTTAGGTGGCGAAATACTGGTTAATTTTGGCAATCCATCGGGTTGAGTAATGCCATTAACTAGTGGGATTTCATAGGCTTCGCTTGCTAAATAACTTTGCACTTCAATGCTAAGTAAATAGCGCATAAAGTTGATTGCCAGTGGGTCTTCAGATAACGATAAAATACCTGAAGCGTTAACTAAACACCCAGCATCATTTTGCGTAAAGGCTAAATCAAGTTTTGCATCTGGCTTACCTGATTTTAAGCGCAGCGTGTAGTAATGATTAGCAAAACCAATGTCTACTTCACCACGTTCAACGCCCATTACCACACCGAGTTCACCTGCGTAGGTTTTAGAACGTTTTTTAACTTTTTTGAGCCACTTAGCTGTTTTATCATCACCTTCTAAAAGTCGCATAGCAGTTATAAACGATTGAAAAGAAGCATAAGCAGGCGCCCAACCAATACTTAAATCACTGTCGGCTATTTCCATAATGCTTGTTGGAATTTGCTCTTTGGTTAAACGCTCAGTATTAAAAGGCAAAGTACGAATACGGCCAGTAACAGGTGCCCATTCATCGTATCTAAATTGTGGCTGTAATTGCGCTGATAAATCACTCGGCATGGGCTTGGCAAGGCCGGCATCGGTAACTAAACCAATTGCCCCAGAGTCGACTGCCCAAAATAAGTCGGCACGTTTTACCCCTGCATTTGCTTCGGCAACAATGGTGTTGGCAAGCGCTGCGGTAGGGCCGCGACGAATGGCAAGGTCAAGATCAGGGTTCTTTTTTTGAATGGCTTGTAATACGTTTTCGTATAAGCCACCTTCACCACGGCCTAAATAAAGCGTCAATGCACCTTTTAATTTAGGCAATGTATCAACAGACACGGGGTTTGCAATAGCAATATCAGCGGCAAAAGCGCGTGAAAGCGATAGCGGTAAAGCACCCGCTACCCCTAACGCAGCTAAGCCTTGAATAAAGGTTCTGCGTTTCACTTAAAATACATCCTTACGTGCTTTTTCTGCTTTTTCAATCAGCGTTTGAGCGCGGCTTAGTTTGGTTTGCATATCAACAACCACATCACGAACTTCATCAACACTTTTATTATTAGAAATTGCTTGTGGAAGTGTTACGTTAAAGTCTTTTTCTAGAACTTCTACTAACTTCGCGTCTTGTTCAATTAGTGTACCTTCAACACCTTCAAATAAATGTAGGTAAGTATCGTGCACTATGTTGGTGGCTTCATCGCTTAAACGTTCTGCGTATTTAGCGACCACTCGGTCTAATTTATGTTTAATTTCGTCGATAGTCGCACTTTGCGTCATTTCTTTAGTTGCTGTAGCTTTTACGCTATCTAATAACCCTTTTTGTTGAAACTTAGCCGCCAGTTTAACTGCGCCTAATCCTTGCCATAGGGCATTATTCATTGCTTGTTGTTGTTTGCGTACTTCTGACGCTGGTTTTTTATTATCGATAGCCATTTTTATGCCATACAAACCTTGCCAAATAGAGGCATAGACAGGCACGTAATTAGTTTCTATTGCGCTGTGGAATTTAACTGATTCCCAGTACTCAACCAAATCATCACTATTGACTGCTTTTGCGCCTTTTTTCTCGTAATCGCTTACCATGGTATCGACTTTAGAGATCATCCATTCAACGTCTTCATTGTAAGTTTTTAAATTAGCTTGAAGGTGATTAACATGCTCACCAATAGGGCCATTAGCAAATACAGGTTGTGCAAAAATCGCAGAGGCGAGTAAAAAACTTGCACTTAATGTCTTGGCAGGCTTAAGTAATATTTTCATAGCAAGTGAGTCCATAAATGTTATTGTAAATGATAGGCATTATCATATCCCTAAAGATCACTCAGATCAACACACTAAATGACAGGTCAGGGCTAAAAATACCAATGTTTTGGGACGAATAGGCAGCAAACTAATTATTTGCATAAATTTTAACGTAACCCTTAATAATAGTTAACCTATCTATACGTAATGTTTACCTTTTATGGCGTTATAAATAGCATCACATAAAGCGCGAATACTGTTTTTGTCACTTATATACGGTGGCATTAGATAAATTAGCTTACCAAAGGGGCGTATCCATACTCCTTGAGATACAAAATAAGTCTGAATTTTAGCGACATCAATGCTACCAGCCTCTTCTGTAAGCTCTACTACGCCAATAGCTCCTAAAGTACGTACATTCGCTACGGCGCTGAGCGCTTGGCATTTATGCAGCTGCTGTAATTGAGTATTTATTTCGCTGATACAGTGTTGCCAGTTTTGGCTTAGTAATAAATCAATACTGGCGCAAGCAACAGCGCAGGCCAGCGGATTTCCCATAAATGTAGGTCCGTGCATCAAAACCCCAGCTTCTCCTTCGCTGATTCCTGTGGCTATTTTGTCGCTAGTTATGGTTGCTGAAAGGGTCATTGCGCCACCAGTCAGCGCTTTACCTATACACAGTATATCGGGCTCTATATTGGCATGCTCTACAGCAAACAATTTGCCGGTGCGGCCAAATCCGGTGGCAATTTCATCGCAAATAAGCAGCACATCATATTGAGTGCAGAGCTTACGCACACAGGCTAAATACTCACGATGATAAAAATTCATCCCCCCGGCGTTTTGCACAATAGGTTCAATAATAAACGCGGCGACTTGCTGGTGGTGCTTTAAAAAATAGCTTTCGAGTTCATCGGCCTCAGCTTGATTAAACGCACTATTAAATTGGCTAATAGGGGCAGGCACAAAAATATGCTCAGGCAAAAAACCAGCGTACAAACTATGCATAGAATTAATAGGATCGCACACACTCATCGCTGCAAACGTATCGCCATGGTAGCCTTTAAACGGGGTCATTAATTTTTGTTTTGTTGTAACCCCTTGGCTTAACCAATATTGCAGCGCCATTTTTATGGCTACTTCAACACTTACTGAGCCACTGTCGGCTAAAAACACCTTTGTTAATCCCTCTGGCGTTATCGCTACCAGCTTTTTACAGAGCTCTACTGCCGGTTGGTGGGTTATGCCACCAAACATTACATGGCTCATTTTATCTATCTGGGCGTGCATCGCTTCATTTAAAACCGGATGGTTATAGCCGTGAATAGCACTCCACCATGAGGCCATACCGTCAATGAGTTGTTCGCCCGTTTCTAAGTGAATAAGGTTGTGACTTGCATTCGTTACGGGGTAAACCGGAATAGGTTGAGTCATTGAGGTGTAGGGGTGCCAAATGTGCTGACGATCAAAATCAAGGTCTATCGTTTGTTTATTAATCATATGTAAACTTTAACTAAGTGGGCTTCGTTGACAATGGTACGGCAATACGTATTCTAAGCCAATAACACCAAGAGCAAAAAATAAAAGAGAGTATTATGGAGCTTGCAACAGTTCGACACGATTGGACCCACAGTGAGGTGAAAGCCTTATTTGAAATGCCATTTAACGATTTATTATTTAAAGCCGCCTCTGTGCATCGCGCTAATTTTAATCCAAACGAAGTACAAATTTCTACGTTGTTATCTATTAAAACCGGTGCCTGCCCAGAAGACTGTAAATATTGCCCGCAATCGGGGCATTACAAAACTGATTTAGAACGCGAGCGCTTAATAGAAGTAGAAAAAGTGGTAGAGCAAGCACGGTTAGCAAAACAAAAAGGCGCCACTCGTTTTTGTATGGGGGCTGCATGGTCAGATCCAAAAGACAGAGACATGCCATACATTTCGCAAATGGTAAAAGAAGTAAAAGCCCTTGGCCTTGAAACCTGTATGACTTTAGGCATGTTAAATAACGAAAAAGCCCATGAACTGCGCAGTGCAGGGCTTGATTACTATAACCACAACCTCGACACTTCACCTGAATACTATGAGCAAATTATATCAACTCGTACCTTTCAAGACCGCCTTGATACTATAGGCAATGTGCGAGACGCTGGTATGAAAGTCTGCTCCGGCGGTATTGTCGGTATGGGTGAGCAAGCAAGCGACCGCTATGGCTTATTAATGCAGTTGGCTAATTTACCCCAGCAGCCCGAAAGTGTGCCAATTAATATGCTAGTAAAGGTAAAAGGAACACCGCTTGAAAACGTTGATGACTTAGACCAGTTTGAGTTTATTCGTACCATAGCCACAGCACGTATTATGATGCCCAATAGTTACGTACGTTTATCAGCAGGACGCACTGCTATGAACGAGCAAATGCAGTCAATGTGCTTTTTTGCCGGTGCAAACTCTATATTTTATGGCGATAAACTTCTAACTACCGAAAACCCAGAAGCCGATGCCGACATGCAATTAATTAAAAAACTCGGGATGAACCCAGAAACACGCCACGATTATTCTGATGAAGCCGTTGCTGCGTCTTTGTCATCGCAAGTGGCTGATAAAGCAACCTCAGAATTGTTTTACGAAGCGTAAAGTGCTCAGTACTATGCTAATGGTTTAAAGTATCGCGTTGAAGGTTAAAGCATTTATGTCATTTGAATTTATAAACACCCATTTAGATGAACGCAAAGCACAGCAGCTCTTGCGTAAACGCTATGTAGTGCAAAGCGCAACGGCGCGCACTATTACGGTTAATGATAAAACCTACCTTAACTTTGCGAGTAACGATTATTTAGGGTTTGGCGATTCGCCGGTGGAGTTAACCAGTGCGCCATTACTCGGTAGCCACAGTTCAGCATTAGTGACGGGTTATCAACAACCACAGCAAGCGCTTGAGCAAGCTTTATGTAGTGCTTTGGGTTATGAAGCAGGCATGTTGTTTAATTCGGGCTTTAGCGCAAATAGCAGTGTGATTAAAGCCTTGTTTCAAGATAAAGCGACAGCGCAACACAGTGCGATTTTTCAAGATAAACTCAATCACGCCAGTTTAATTGATGGCGCATTACACGCCAACGCCGCGTTAATACGCTTTAACCATAACGATATAAACCATTTACGCTCACGGCTAGAAAAATCAAAAGCGCGCAATAAGCTCATTGTGTCTGAGGGTGTGTTCTCCATGGATGGTGATACCGCGCCAATTAAAGCGCTATTTACCTTAGCAAAGCAGCATAACGCCTGGCTAATGATAGACGATGCCCATGGTTTTGGTGCTTTAGGAAAATCGGGGCTAGGCAGTTGTGAAGCCTTAATTGCAGCTGACACCTTGCCCGATATTTTAGTGATCACCTTTGGTAAAGCGGTTGCTAGTAGTGGGGCGTGCGTATTAGGTTCGCAGCATTTTATAGATTACATGCTGCAGTTTAATCGTGTTTATACCTACTCAACCGCTATGTCGCCGTTTATTGCCTCTCATACTTTGGCGCGTATTAAAAGCATAAGAGACGCCAACGACAGGCGAGCTAAATTAAACGCTAATATTGCGCTATTTAAATGCTTAGCAAAAGAGCAGCACATTGCGTTAATGGACTCTAACACCGCGATTCAACCAATTGTTTTAGGCTGCGCCGAGCAAACGTTAAAAGCCAGTGAGCAACTAAAGCAGCAGGGCATTTGGCTAACGGCTATTCGCCCGCCAACTGTTTTACACAATACCTCGCGTTTGCGTATTACCTTAAGTGCAGCCCACACCCATGAGGATATAAAACAACTCGTTGGTGGTTTACAAAAGGTTATTTCATGATAAGCCCGCAGGCAATTAAAACTAAGCCACTTAGCCCTACAACTGTGTATTTAGCGACTCGGGCTTTAAAAAAAACCACAGCGCATAACTTTTCAAAAGCAGCAAACAAGTATAGCCAGCATGCTAATGTGCAAAAACAAGCGGCAAATGATTTATTTAAACTCATTAGTGCAAACCCTAATAAGCTCTGTGTTGACCTAGGCGCAGGGCCGCTTGTTAATACTCAGGCTTTAAGGACATTATTTGGCCAAGTTGTTGCCATAGATTTGAGTTTTAACATGCTAAAAAGCAGTAATTTAAACACCCCAAAACTGTGCGCCGACATGGATAATTTACCGCTGCAAGCTAACAGTATTGACGTGCTATTTAGTAATTTTGCGCTGCAGTGGTCTGCTAATTTAGAAGCCTTAATGCACTCGCTTTACCAAGCATTAAAACCAGGCGGGCAAGCCTATATTAGTACGGTTGTTGCAGGGTCATTAAACGAGATCAAAACCGCCTTTGCAGTGCTTGATTCACATAATCATATTAATCAGTTTGCAAGCCATAATAATATAAACCAATCGGTCGAAAAGGCCGGGTTTAAGATAAACGCATCAAAAAAAGTCATTTATACCGATCAACACAGCAGTGCATTAGCGGCTATAAAATCGATTAAAGCCATTGGTGCCACCACACAAAATCATGCAACAAGTCGTCGTGGTTTATTAACCAAATCAGCGCTGCAAAAAGTATGTGATGCCTATCCGATTATAAACAATAAAGCCCATGTATCTTACCATGTAGTATTGTTATCATTAGAAAAAGCCCAGTAAAAATAATAAGGCCATGCCATGAACCAGTTTTTTATTACCGGTACCGATACCGACGCCGGTAAAACTCATGTAACCAGTTTGCTGTTAAAGTTACTCGCGCAACATAAAAAACGCGCAATAGGTTTTAAGCCGATTGCCTCTGGGTGTGAAATGGCGTTTGAGCAGCTCGTAAACGCAGATGCACTAATGCTAATGGAAAGTGCCACAGTCAGTGCTAAATACGACATAATTAACCCATTTGCATTTGCGCCGCCAATAGCTCCGCACATTGCTGCAGATCAAGCGGGACTAAACATAACAGTAGAAAAGCTCAGCACGGCTTATCAACATGTTAAGCAGCAAGGTGCCGATTACCTGTTAACCGAAGGCGCGGGCGGCTGGGCATTACCAATTAATAACAACGAATATTTATACGACTGGGTAAAAGTAGAGCAACTACCCGTAATATTAGTGGTGGGGATGAAACTAGGCTGTATTAATCATGCTTTACTCACTGCTGCACACATGCAAAGCTTAGGGATTAATTGTGTAGGGTGGATTGCAAACCAAGTTGATGCCACTATGGATGAATACCAAGCAAACCTAGATTCACTGAAAACACGTTTACCATTTCCACTGCTTGCTATAAGCCCCTATACCGAGCAAACCCCTAAATTACAAATTTATAAAACCCTGCTTGAAAAATTATCGATAAATCCATAAATAACCCTTGTGTTGTGACATAGTTTGTCACAGAATAGCGCTGACGTTATGACATAGTGTGTCATAACGCAGTGATTGCTCAAAGCCGATCAAACATAGTAAATCGCTCAGCAATAAATGTTATTTTTGGAGAACTCGTATGAAACGTGTATTTTTGTTTTTATTAACTAACCTCGCGGTTATGTTGGTATTAGGTGTGGTGCTTTCAATAATAATGAGCGCGCTGGGCTTAAGCCATCGTAGCCTTGGCGGAATTTTACTAATTGCGACTGTATTTGGTTTTGGTGGATCGTTTATTTCGTTATTTATGTCGAAATGGATCGCAAAAAAATCAACCGGTGCGCAAGTGATCACCCAACCTCGTACCGAAACCGAACAATGGCTGGTAAGCACTGTGGCTGCTCAAGCTAAAAAAGCCGGTATTAACATGCCAGAAGTGGCGATTTACGACAGCCCAGAAATGAACGCGTTTGCAACGGGCCCGAGTAAAAATAATTCGCTGGTGGCGGTAAGCACAGGTTTATTACACAACATGACCCAAGAGCAAGCCGAGGCAGTGCTTGCCCACGAAGTATCGCACGTGGCTAATGGCGACATGGTAACGCTAACGCTTATTCAAGGTGTGGTTAATACCTTTGTTATTTTTGCCGCTAAAGTGCTGGCGGGCATTGTAGATAATTTTATAAATAGCGATGAAGAAGAGGGCGGCAGCAGCTGGACTTACTTCTTATTCGATATGTTATTCCAAATATTATTTGGCGTACTGGCAAGCATAGTGGTTGCCCATTACAGCCGCAAACGTGAGTTTGCAGCCGACAACGGTGCAGCTCAGTTGGTAGGCGCAAACAAAATGCGTTCAGCCCTTGAGCGATTAAAGCAAAACCACCCATCGCAATTAGAAGGCTCAATGATGGCGTTTGGTATTGCCAGTGGTAAAGGCATGGCTGAGTTGTTTTCATCTCACCCACCGCTTGACGCACGTATAGACGCACTACGTC
This sequence comes from Pseudoalteromonas sp. SD03, assembly GCF_040937955.1. Lineage (NCBI taxonomy): Bacteria > Pseudomonadati > Pseudomonadota > Gammaproteobacteria > Alteromonadales > Pseudoalteromonadaceae > Pseudoalteromonas > Pseudoalteromonas sp. SD03. The sequence goes on along the minus strand of NZ_CP162514.1, from coordinate 1,859,361 downwards.
GTTAAAAAAATTCAAGTTTTTCACAGTACTTGTAAACAAAAAGCCTGCATTTGCAGGCTTTTTTATTTTTAATGTTTTTTATTGCGATTGAATAATGTCAGTAATGCCCTCTGGCGAGAGTATTTCAATCCAGTAACCATCAGGGTCTTTAATAAAGGCAAGGCCTTTCATTGAACCACCGTCTGGCTGTTTTACAAACTCCACATCATACTTAGCAAAGCGCTCACAGGCTGCGTATACATCGGGTACGCTTATACCAATATGGCCAAAGCCTTTTGGTTCTTCATTACCACTGTGATAACCGCTAAAGCTGTCGTCGTTTTCAGTGCCCCAGTTATGGGTAAGCTCAATGAGTGCAGGGCGGCGAAACACCCACTGCGTTTTTTGTTTATCATCGCCTTTTGGCATGTCTTGTTCGTAGCCTAAAAAGTACAAGGTAAACTCCATACCAGGAAAGTCGAACTTACCTAACAACTTCATGCCCAATACGTTTTCATAAAATGCCAGCGACGGTTTTGGATCTTTAATACGCAACATAGTTTGCTGCATTACATAGCCCTCAGTGGCTTGTGCAATTTGCTCTGGAGATTCGTTATAGCTAGACATGAAATAATCCTTAAAAAATAACTTTAAAACCTTAATGGATTTAAAAAGGCAGGGTGTACGCTCATCATAATAAACAGCAGCAAAAATTAAAACCACCTTGCTAAATTACCAGCCAGTTAGTTGGGTGCTTTGTAAGCGGAAAATGGCATATTTAGCGATACTGTTTACTTATACAGTATTTATTTTTGTCTCATAACATTATTAAAAGTCGTTTTGGTATACTTTAACAATAGTCATTTTTATAGCCTACGTAATTACTTGTTTACATTGAAGTTGTTTAGTGGAATTATTGAACAATGTAATATACGCTGCTTTGGGGTGTTATAACCCCCCAAAATGGTATTCAATAAGCTGTTATACAAATGAGGAGTTTCGGTGTATAGCACAGAACAAAAACTGGTTGATGAGTTATTTCATTCGGCTGAATGCGGCGAAAACCTGTTCGATCTCACAATAGCCTCGTTGAATACGCAAATGAATGAGGAGTACGCTGTACTTAAGCGGGAGTTGGATACAGCTGAAAAACGTTACGATGACTGGAAGTCGGATTACGACGCAAAAAACCAAGCTACTGATGAGTACGTTGAATTTAGTATCGATGAGTATCATGACTTGCTTTTAGACTGCCAAGCATCACAAGCTCACAGTGAATACATTGCTGATCAAGTATTTGCTTTAGTGGAAATGCAAGTGATCTACTCATTCAAACAGTTGGAAATTACGCTTAAGAGCTTGCTGTCTTTAGCTTTTGATAACGTTGACAAAAAATCTTTATTCAATTGGAAATCTTTGAAAAAAGAGTATAACTCAAGAAACGTCAAAATAAGTGAGGCTGACAATTATGTGCCAATTAATCAGTTGCGTGTTGTTAACAATGCTCTGAAGCATTCTTCGAAAATCACTCAAGAAGTAAAAGAATTAGCAATTGTAGAATTTCGTGACTTAGAACTTTTTGACTATGAATCACTGAACTCTTTTTATAAGCGTATTAAAGATGACATAAAGGTTTTCTTACTTTCAGTAGTTTGTATGCTTGTGAGTTCTCTAGGGTTATCTCACTTACACTGGAGAACCAACCCAAACAGAGATGAGACGTTTGAGTTTGATATGGATATACCGTTCTGAAGTAATGTCGAAATAATTTGTATAACAAGCAATTTAAGAGGGATTCACAACGCTTGGCACTTTTGCTTCTACTTCAGTTTTAGTGTTTATGGCACAATGCGTTAGGTTAGGGTGGAGGCGTTGTTCACCCCTTAATTGGGCGTTAGGCGAATAAATAAGGAATTAGCATGGAACGAGGAATCGTCATATCACCAGATTTTCACTTTCTGCCAAACGGTAGTACTTACTTTGAAGCAGCAGTAGATCAAGATGAATTGCGAAAGTACTTACTGTATTGGGATAAAATCGAAGTTCCTTTAACATCTATGGTGTTATTTGAATGTAGTGATTTTGATTTTCTAAATGATGCAGGTATTTTGACTCGCACACCTTACTCAACATCTGACGTAAGGTTAATGAATATTCGTGACTCTTATAAAAACCAAATGGGGTCAAATCTTGACTTCAGACATCAAACTCATGTGGCAACCTTATAAGCTGCTTTTAAAATGCTGGTAGCTTATAAGCTAATTAATCTCTAAGTTAAATTTAAAAGAAAAGGATTTTTTATGAAAGGTATTAAACGTATTTGGTTTTGGTTTACGCTAGTTGTATGTCCATTTTTGGTTATTTTAGGTGTGGCTACCTTTGCACAGTTGTTAGGGCAGTACATGTATTCTCAGCAATTTAGTTTTTCTTCGCTATCTAGCTTTCAAATAGCGTTTATGTGTGGCGGGATTTGTGCGTTTTCTGTATTTTTAAGCACATTAAAAGAAGCAAAAATACGCTTTTTTGCAAAATGAGTTAGTTAATATGGAAAAGTGAGGTTGTTGGTGGGCTCACCAAGGTTTGCTTGGTTTTAAGCCTCTTTTAAAACGGCTGTAAAATTAAAAATAATAAACTAGGCGACTCAAGGATGAACAAAGGATTATTAAAATCGTGGAATGACGATAAAGGCTTTGGCTTTATTAAATCAACTACACTGCAACACGATACCTTTATACACATATCGTCGCTCAAACATATGAGCCGAAAACCTAAAGTAGGTGACATTATCTATTTTGAGGTTGCAACTGAGCCTAACGGCAAAACCAAAGCAGTAAATTGCCGTATTGAGGGCGTATTAGCACAACCACAAATAAAGGCCTCAACAAGGCCGATTAAAATAAGCAAAACGTCACGTAAAAACTCACCGTTAATGAAACTTATAACGCTTGCCATTATTTTTAGTATTGGTTTTAGTGTGTATAAAACCGGTTTTTTAAATACCAAGCAAACACCTGTAGTGACTAATGCTAATTTAGAGTCATTTATGCCCGCTAGTTCAAACTCACCTACTAAAACACCACCAACATTTCGCTGTGATGGCCGCCAACATTGTAGCCAAATGACCTCCTATGCAGAGGCGTTATTTTTTATTCAACATTGCCCAAATACTAAAATGGACGGTGATAGAGATGGCGAGCCCTGTGAGCGGCAGTTTGGAAATAAGTAGTTTTATATTGGGGTTATTGATAAATCAAAAAGTTAGTTGAAACCTGTTAGGTGGAATACGATTTTTGATAATACAGCTATAAATAGCTGGTGGAAAAAAGGCACGATAAGGTGCTTTAAGTTAAGCTATATTGAATTAACTGTTAAACACCATGGAGGATGTTATGTTTAAAATAATAATTGGTTGTGCTGTCATATTTTCGTTTGTTTGCATGTTACTCGCCGCTGCACCTTTTACGCCTGCGATATCAGGATCATTTATTATGCTGTTGTTTGCAGGAGCTATTGGTTACAAGGGCTACCTGCAATCAAGTTTAATACTGCTGTTAATTAATACGCTGGCAGTTATTGGCAGCCCAGCTATAAATATAGAAAACACAGAAACATTACTGTTTTTGCCAATATTATTTTTAATCTCATTTGGTGGTGTTTTAGTAGGCGTAAGAAAGTTAACTATAAAACACGTTTTGTAGACGAGAGTTTTTCTCATGTTTGATGGTTAACCTATAAGTTGACGCAACTTTTATCTCTCTAAGTGAAAAAAGCCTTAAAATCGATTTTCACAAAGAGAAACTCAAGAGGGGGAGTACGAAAGAATATAACTTCCACGTTTTTATTTCCTCTAAAAGCAAAGCGTCTCTTAGTACTCTTTGTGAATAAAGCCTTTATACTTAAACCTACTGTGATATCAAATAGTTGTTATAAACTTAGAATCAAAGCGCTTCAAAAATGGCTGCAATGCCTTGCCCGCCGCCAATACACATTGTGACTAACCCAAACTTGCCTTGAATTCGTTTGAGTTCATACAAGCATTTGGTGGTTAGTATGGCGCCCGTTGCGCCAACAGGGTGCCCTAAAGCAATGGCGCCGCCATTCGGGTTTACTTTATGGGGAGGGAAATTTAACTCGTTTGCAACGCACAGAGCTTGTACTGCAAAGGCCTCGTTAGACTCAATTACATCCATATCGTCAATGGTTAAGCCGGTTTTTTCAAATACCTGTTGTACTGCAGGAATAGGGCCGATACCCATTAAAGTAGGATCAACGCCTGCTCTAGCATAACCCACTAAACGAGCGAGCGGTTTTAAGCCTTGCTCATTGGCTTTTTGCTCAGACATGAGTACTAACATGGCCGCACCATCGTTTATACCGGATGAGCTTGCTGCGGTAACGGTGCCATCTTTTTTAAAGTAGGGCTTTAAGGTGGCAAGTTTTTCGGCTGTGGTATCGGCGCGAACATGTTCGTCGGTGTCAAAAATGTGCGTCCCTTTTCGCGACTTGATTTCTAAAGGTACTATTTGCTGTTTAAAATGGCCTGCAGCAATGGCTTTTGCGGCTTTATGATGGCTGTTTGCTGTGTACTCGTCTTGCTGCTGACGGCTAATTGAATATTTTTTTGTAATGTTTTCAGCAGTTATTCCCATCGGGTTATTATCCCATGGGTCTTGTAAGGTCGTGGTGAGCTCATCGACCATAGTGCTATTACCCATTTTTTGCCCCCAGCGATTACTTTCAAGGGTATAGGCAGAGCTACTCATGCTTTCTGCTCCGCCAGCAAGGGCTGCATCTACATCACCTAATTGAATTTGTTGTGCCGCTTGAATAATGGCTTCAAGGCCAGAGCCACATAAGCGATTAAGCGTTACAGCGTGGCTGCTTATAGGCAACCCAGCATCGAGACCAATGACTCTGGATAGGTAAGCGTCTTTAGGGCCGTTATGAATAACTTTGCCTACCACACATGAACCTACTTGGTTAGGGATAAGTTTAGACCGATTTAGGGCTTCTTTTGCGCACAAAGTGCCAAGCTCAGCTGGGCTAAAATCTTTGAGACTGCCACCAAAGCTGCCGATAGCGGTACGAACCGCACTGAGTATTACTACGCTGTTGTTTGTATTTTGTGCCATTGTTGTTCTCTTATTATTTTTATAATCACTTTGTGCTGGTGTATGTTAATAGACTAATGTGATTAATAGTTTTATTAATGCATCAAAGCATAATTTCTCAATAAACTAAAGGCGAGGTTGGTTCAGCTGTATATGTATTTTAATAAAGGGAATAGTAAAGTAGGTGAGTAGTAATAATATTTTTGTTTAAATTTATGAAATAGGGCTCTCATTATGAGAGCCCACAGGTGTTTATAAATCAATCATTTCAATATTAACAACGACATTTTTAAAACCCGCATCTTCAAACTCTTTTTTTAACTTTTCTGCACTAGAGTACTCACTAGATGAAACACTTCGCTTACTTCTTTGGTTAGTGACAATTGGGGTTTCGTCACCAAAGTAAACACTGCCCGCAAATTGGCTTTGTGCATAAAAGTGGCCTGTTAGGGTTGTTTTTTTAGGTCTTAAAACATGGCTTAAATAGTATTGCATTGTTGATAAGCTTGTTTGTTGTATCATCCAAGGCCAATCCCATTTTTTATTCTCACCTGGTATATAGCGGTGTTCCCATTGATACTCAATGCTTTTATCTTGACCTGACCAACGGCCAATTACAAAATTAGCAGTGTCGTTAGGTCTGTTTTCTGGGTGGGTTAATAAAGCATTGCCTCCCCATCGCATAAAGCCATTTATAGATAGATCATAGGTAATATCAGCATCGAATGCATAAGGATACGATATTGATGATTTAAACAAATCGACCTTTGCATTAAGCTGTGTGTATGCTGGTACATTGGTTCTTGCCTGTACAACTACTCGCTCAGCTTCTGAGCCGCCATTACTTGTTCCCCATGCTTGCTCCGCTGCGATTGTGACTGATAGCGAAGTGTCTGATCCGCCAGTAACAGAGGGAGACTTCCATGTATTAGATAATGTAACAGACTCAGAAATACTGTAATCATTGGTTTTAGACCAGTTGGTTGCCGCATCGTATTCAATTGTAACCACTGACATTTGAGCTGCTGACGTGTCATTCACTGCAGGGACTGTTAACGTTTTTATTAGTTCTTTGTCGGCAGCAACAATATCACCTGTTATTTTATATGACTCGTTATCCATCACATATTCAAAGTTAGATACGGTAATAGCTGACTTTTCATCACATCGATAACCATCACAACTGCCACCATTGTAACCTTGTATTTTCCACCCTGAGCCCGTTTTGGTTACCTCCATGTCATCACCCACATAGCTAGAGCGATTTCCACCAACCCACGCAAATCCCATTGTATGGGCAAGGTATGAAAGGGGTTTTATAAACCCCTCTTTTTGATTCACTAAGTCCCATTCAATTTGGCTTTGACTGCCTGGCGATACTTTTACGGGACTTAATGTAGGGATCTCATTAATAGGATCGTTAGGGTAGCACCAAGAATTTGCAGCAGTCCCTTGTTTTATTTCACCTGCGTAGCCAGAACCCATAATAACCCAGCCATTAGCTAATCCCGTTATTTGCCACTTACCCATTTTGTTAGTAAGTTCATTTCTGTAGGTTTGCGCTTCAGCCTTTGTAATTAGTCTATTATCAGTTGAGCAAACTCCAGCACCTAAGCTTTCATTTTTAAGTTGATCTGGATAAATTGCAGTTGTATTAGCACTTACAAAACTTGTATGCGACAACAGCAATAGGGGTAATATTTTTTTCATTAAGTTACATCCTTTAAAATTATATTTAAATGAGGTCCTAATTAAATAATCTAATTTTGGACCGATTTTGATTCTAAAGAACTCGCTTTATTTTTATAGAGTGTTATATGAAAGTTGATTTTTCAAAAATATTAGTTGCTTAAACATTACAAAAATTAATTAAATTATTAATGCTGCGGTAGCTACATTTTGATTCCTTTGAGAGAGTGCTCTAAAAAATCAATTAAATAGCGTGTGCTTTTTGGAATTAATTTATCAGGCCATATCAGGTTTACATCTCGCTTTATGGGTTTGAATTGCGTTAATACTTCAACCAAGCTTTCGTCTTTTATATGCGGTAATAAACAATATTTAGGGCCATAATATACACCTCTTCCTTCAATAGCAGCTAAGGCACACATTTCTATATCGTTAGAAATAAAGTTAGGTTGAGGTTTAAAAATTACCTGTTCATTTTTATTTGTTTTAAAGGACCAGTTTTCGAATGGCGAGCACGATATGTGGGGTAGTTTAGCTAAATCGTCAAAATTACTTGGTATGCCATATTGCTCAATTAAACTCGATGAACAAGCTAAAACAAAACTCATTTGGTTAATAACTTTACATATATTTTGAGAGCTATCTAGTTTTCCAATTCTAATGGCTAAATCAAACTCGGTAGCTTTTAAATCAAGGCGTTCATCCGATAGCATCATATGAATTTTAATATTTGGATAAAGTAATGTGAATTGATTTATAACGCCTGAGAAGTACACACTCTTTATAAAGTTTTGCGGCGCTATTAGTTTAATTTTACTCACTTTATTTTCACTGAAATTCTTAAAATTGCACAGCGTAGTTTGTAAACCTTCTACATGGGCTAGGCAGTGGCTATAAAAACTCTTTCCAGGTTCTGTTAATCGCAAACTTCCTTTTTCACGATAAAACAACGCTAACGATAAGTCTTCTTCAAGTTTTTTTATTTTTCTTTGTAAAGTGGGTAAAGGAATATTTAACTTTACTGACGCTTCATTAAATGTTTTGTAATGATTTACTTTTATAAAAAGCGCTATGATATCAAGCAAGGTAAATCTCCTGTATTAATTTAAGACATGAAATTGTATTTAGTACTTAATAATTAGTTAAAGTTATAAAACTAATTATTTAATTAAAGTACTCATTAGTCCCTTTTGTGGCAACAAGAAATTTACCTTTGTATTAGAATATTTAATAAATTATTGTGAGCGAAGGTGTACTTACTTGAGGTATTAGTAATTAAAGATTCTGCAAATAACGCGTTTTTTAAAATAAAAACTCAGTAGAAACAATGCGTAACATTTTACGATACGTTTTAATAGACAAACAATAAACGAGTAATTACGCTAGACACACTTTTTTGGTGAATAATCATGATGCATAGGATCTGATTACCTAAATGGAATTTGCCACGATAAATCAACAGAACCGAAGGTATTAAAGATGAATGTGTTTATAAAATGGTTGATTTTAGCTGCATTAATTATTGCTGCTATTGCCTGTTATTCTTATGGTAGCACTACTGGCTTATTTATTTTTATTATTGCGGGCTTTGTTTTTGAAATGGCATTTTGGTTTAAGGTGTTTCCTATAAAAAAGAAATCGTCATGATAGGAAGCCTATTTAACCGTCTTAAAAAATGAATTGTTTAAGTGGGCTTGCAGCTTTGAGCATAGAATAAATAATTAGTCTGCTATTACTTTGCTTAAATATTAGAAAGGCTGCATTTTTTGCAGCCTTTTGGTTTTTTAAACTCAGTGGGTAACTCTATCGCCCCAAATGTCTTCTAGGCGACTATCACGGCCACAACGCCAGCGATAGGTGTTATAACGAATAGGATTATTTTTGTAATAATCTTGGTGATAACTTTCATCGCCTTTTATCGGGTAAAAGGTTTTAGCATCGAGAATAGGGGTTACTACCGTTTGCTCAGGAAATTCGTTAACTACCGCCTGTTTAGATTGCTTAGCTAATTGTCGCTGTTGCTCATTAGCAACAAAAATCGCACTACGGTAGCTTGGGCCTTTATCACAAAACTGACCTTTTGCGTCAAAAGGATCAATATTCACCCAGTAATGGTTTAAAATATCTTGATAGCTTAATACATTAGTGTTGTAGGTAACCAGCACAGCTTCGTAGTGGCCTTGGTGATTACCATTGTAGGTTGGATTTTTAAGTTCACCACCAGTAAACCCTGAGATCACATCGGTTACACCTTCGAGTTTTTCAAAGTCACTTTCCATACACCAAAAACAGCCACCGGCTAAAATAGCTTGTTCGGTTTTAGCGTATGTTAATGAGCTAAACAAAATCCCCATAGAGGTCAATACTAGCGCTAATGTGTGTTTCATAAAAATGTTCACCTTTAGTTATGTATAAATACTTGTATAGTAAGACCCGCTAACTTTAAAAACTCTTTCATTACAAAGTTGCTTAAGGGTTTGAACTCACTTTATATAAAACGGATGCGAGATATGAAAAGTTTAATGACGAATGATCATTTGCATGATGAATTATTAATCATTTTACAAAACAACTTTGCTCCCTCAGGGTATAAACTACCAAACGCTGATGAGTTGATACCTCATAATCAAAATGCCCAATACCATGGCTATGCATTTACTTTAAACCAAAAACGTATAATTTACAGAAAAGCTAAAATTACACCCGACAGACCTGGCGCTTTTTTAGCACTATGGAAACGCCCAGCGGATTTGAGTAATTCTAAACCAATTCCATTGGCCAATGAGTTTGACTATTTATTAGTAGCGGTTTCAAGTGATGGATTAACCACTAGTAACAACCAAGTAGCAAATACACAAAGCGGTTTCTTTTTATTTCCGGTTGAGTTGTTAGTTAAAAAAGGCATCGTCACAGGTAGAAACCAAAAAGGCAAAACGGCTTTTAGAGTATTTCCGCCTTGGAGCGAAAGTAGGGCATTAAAAGGGACTGGCGCATTTAGTAATTCTGCTAAAGTCACTCAGCGTTGGCAATGCGATTATTTTTTAAATCAGAACCTACATGGCTTAGTTGATTTAATTAAGTTAAACAATATTTTAGCTAACGCTGTTTAAATTTGAATATTTAAGTCACTTTACGAGCATTGTCATATATAAGGTTGTTTACTAAAGTGAAATTATAACCTTATGTAAATTTGAAAGGGGAAATCATGAACCAGTTAACCGAAAAGTCAATTAGTTGTCCTTACTGCGGCGAAACCATAGAAGTATTAATTGATGTGGCTGATATTGATGAGCAATACATAGAAGACTGCCAAGTGTGTTGTAAGCCGATTTCGTTTGTTGTATTTGAAGATAACGACGAACTTAATGTAAATGTATACAGTGAAGATGATGCGTTTTGAAGGAATCAACAAGGCGAATGACATTACAACCACTTAATAATACGCATATTATCGAGCTAATGAGTTGGTTTAATGATCAACATGACATAACTCAATGGGCTGGCCCTTACTTTAGGTACCCATTTACGGCGCAGACTTTTATTGAAGACTTAAACCTTGATGTCTCGACTTCTTTTGTATTGGTTGGACAACAAAACGTATTACTCGCTTTTGGGCAATATTATCAACAAAAAAACAAATGTCATTTGGCGCGTTTAATAGTAAACCCTATACGAAGGGGGGAGGGAATTGCAGCCTCCCTAATTAAAGCATTATGTAAACATGGGCAATTAAACTTAAATGTTAATGATTGCTCATTGTTTATTTATAAATACAACCGAGCAGCAGTATCGGCTTATAAAAAGCTAGGCTTTAAAGTTGCTGCTAATACCCCAGAAAATCATGACTTAAGCCCATTACCAGAAAACTGTGTACATATGGTTAAGTGATAAATTTTGTTTAATTTAGCTATTTTGCTGTTCACGCGCTAATTGGTTAGGCAGCAACTGCTCTACAATTTCTCTCGCTGGTAAGGTGTAACGCACACCATCAAACATAACCGACGTAAACTCGTTAATATTAGTAATGCCGGTAAGGGTCCAACCTTCACCACGTTTTGGGCAGTAAACAGTAGTAGTTGGTTGTATTACTTTAAAATTGTCACTCATAGTTTATCTCAATTAATGCTTGTGAATACGGTATGGTAAGTTAATAATGACGCTCTATAAAGTGCTATTTAAAGCGCGTTTACTTTATTTGGCGTAGGCATGTTTAAAACTATAAAATTACCCCGCGTTACCTTACGTTTAATTACCCACAAACACGGCGCAGCGCTATTAACAATTTTAAATAATCCACTCGTTTATGAGTTTAACGATTATAAAACCCCGCTAAATAAACAGCATATTAAGCAGTTAATTCAAGATGATATCTCGAGTTATTACCAAGGTGAAGGTGTTCGGCTTGCGATTGAACATAATATATCTGGTGACCTAATTGGTACCTGTGGTTTATATAACATAAATAGCCAAACCCAAAGTGCTTATTTGGGCTTCGAACTCGATCCTTTTTATTGGCAGCAAGGCTTAATGCAAGAAGTACTTAAAGGCTTTGTCAGTGAAGTGCATAGCTCTATAAACATTGAGCACTTATATGCAGAAATTCATGGTAAAAACGTACGCTGTTATAACTTGCTTACTAAACTTGGCTTTGTATTAAAGCAGCAACTTAATAACGGTGTATGGCATAAGCAATTAACTAAAATGGATGGCGCATGAGAATTAAAAAAGCGATTATTTTAAATGTATTGTTTGCTGTTAGTGTATTTGGGTTTGCAATAACTGGGTTTAGTTATTATCAAAATAATGTTTCAGACTTTGTTGATGTAACCTTAGATTCGAAAGTGCTTAATGAGTCTCGTAAGGTATTTATAAGGTTCCCCGATGATTTTGATAAAAATAAAGCGTATCCACTTATTATAAAAACAGATGGTAATTTTAATTTAGCTAATTGGGATAAAGCGCTAAAAGCATTAAATCCTGAAAGTATATTAAATGAGGCTATTTTAGTTGCTATACCTAATCAGTTTTTTACTGATACCCGAAATCGTGATCTTGTACCACCTTATGCCAGGAAGGACGTAAATACAAATCCTCGACCTAAACATGAAACTTCGCCAGAAATTTTTGGTAAAGCTGATTTGTTTTTAGCTTTTATAGAGCAAGAGCTACTTACTTATTTAGAGGCTAACTACAGGTTAACTGAAAACCGTATATTAACGGGATTTTCGGCAGGGGGCAGTTTTACTTTATATACGCTGCATACCAAACCATCGCTATTTAATGGTTACTTTGCATTTAGCCCTGCGGCTTGGTATGACGATATGACCGTAGTAAATCATCTTAATACCTTTTTACAAGTTAAAACACAGAGCTACTATAGACCCGCCTTATTATATTTTACTGTTGGCGGGGCTGAGCATAAATTAATGCTTGAGGCGTATAATAACTTGGAGCAAAGTTTAGTCAGCCATACTAGTAACTGGTTAGTGTGGGGCAGTAAAGTAAACCCTGATGCAAAGCATAATGATAATCCAGCATTGAGTATTACGGGGGCTTTAATGGCCTATGATGAATTTATTAATTAATAATATTGTTGAACTTTAATTAAGAGTAGTACTAGCAAAACGGCTTAACTGTATATATGTACAGTTAAGCCGTTTTGCTATAAATTATTTTATGGTGTAAATGGCTGGAGGATGTAAGGTAATACATGTAAGAACACATCATACTAAATTGTGTTTAAATGTAATCTTAGCAATGGCGTAATATAAATTATCGATTTACTCATAAGTGGAGTGGTGGGTTTATAACGCTTATTGAGTTTGGCTATCTGGATCGTTAAATAAAGAATTTAAATAACAAAAAAGGTGGGCGGTGCTTTATTTATATCAGCACCGATCTATACGTTTAGGACTTAATTACAAAAGCGCTATTTTATTACTTAACTGTCTAAGCATATTTTCAGCATTTGGTAAGGGATCGTTTAACCCATCGATTAAGGTCATAAAATAACAGTCCATCATTACGCTTGCTTTTGTTTCATCAAACTTCGGTTGTTCACTAAAAAGCAGTTGTTTAAATTCATCCATCTGCGCTTTAAAAAAAGACGTTCTCCAAATGATGTCGCTAATTAATAGCTTACTAAATTCACTATTTTCACAATAAAAAGAATAAAGCGGATGAGCGTAATGACGTAACTTTAAGCGAGGGGAGTGCTGCGTATCTAACTGCTTTGCTTGGTTAATAATAACGGCTATTTGTTGTTGCATACCGGCCATCAATAAATCAATTTTATTTTCAAAATGACTAAACACTGTACCTACAGCAACATTGGCTGCAACCGCTATTTCTCTTGTTGATGTGTGATCGTAACCTTGCAGCAAAAATAATTCCCATGCTGAAGCTAAAATTTTATCGCGTGTCTTTTCTTTTTTACTCATTATATTTCAATGCTTTACTTGTTTGTTAAATAAAAGGGCTAAACCATTATTTGATTAGTTGAGCGCGCTCAATTAATATTGTGAGCATGCTCATTTTTATAAGGATGTTACATGAAGTTTATCAAACGTGTTATTGGTTATGTACTTTTTATTCCACTAATTTATTTTTATTTTTATTTGCTAGGGCCAATATTAAAAGCAGTTTTAGTCCCAGGAGGGGTTGCTTTTTTATGGCTTATTCTAGGGCCAACAGAGGGGACGCGTGCGTTAAAAAAAGCATTTAAGAAAAAATAGCTCAAGCTTCAACTAAACAAATCGAAAAAAGCCCTGCTATTTTGCAGGGCTTTAAGTTTAGCTTTGTGATTTTAAGCTTGAAAGCTCAACTGATATTAAAGAACGTATCTAAAACCAAAAGCAATACCGTCATCTTCATATTGCTCCATTAGCGCTTGCTGCTGTTTATTATTACTTTCAAAATCACCAAAGTCTTTACGTGCTTCTACATAAAGTTGTGTGTCTTGGTCAATTAAGTAATGCACACCAATAACTGCAAACTGACGCTTAAATACATCGTTAGGATCGGCATTAAAGTTTGGTTGAATTACGTAGTCATCACCTGCATCAAATAAGTTATAGGCAATAAATGGTCTAAAATCGTTATCAAAGCGATACGACACAAATGTTTCAATACCAATCGCATCTTTAATTAAACGACCTATGTTATCTGTATCGTGGTTTTCGTTTTTGTTGATATTAGCGGCTACATACAAGCCTGGCGCATCAATATTGCCCCAAATAACACCTGCACCATAAATTAAATCGTCAACAGAGCGGGTTGTTCCGTCGCCATACGTTAATTCAAACTCGCCGCGGTTAATACCCGCGGTCAGTTTTAGCTTATCAGTCACGTTATAGGTTACTGCACCGCCAAACGTATAGTTAAATTCAACTTGTTGTGCAGCAGCATCTCCAGACTCAAAATTTGCTTGGCATTGTGATTCTGTAATATTACTTACATCACAAGTATAAAAAGCGCTATTTTTTAACTGAGTTTGAACACTAAAGTCAAAGTCGTTGTAGCTATTACGGTATTGCAGTGTTTTATCACCACGACCAGTACCATTTACTGCACCATCGTCTTTGTTGTAAGTGTAAACACCGGCAGCGTTACCATCCCATACATAGCTGTAGTTTGTTGCATACACAACATCAAACCACGCACCCCATTGTTTACCAATCGTAATTTGGCCGTATTTATCGTGTTTAAGTCCTGCATAACCTAAACGATTATATAAAAACTCATCCTGAATAGATTCAAAACGGTTGTTGTATACAATATCGCTACTGCCAACAGGGTTGACACCCCATTCAACTAAAGCCATTGCTTCCCAGCCGTTTTTTAGTTGGCGTTTAAAATCAAAATTAATTCGTGAGGCACCATTGACGATTTCGTTTTGACCTTGAGTATTTATCACTCGCGCATCAATATATCCGCCTACTGCGACTGTATTTTTTTCATCCTTAAACACTTCTACTGCTGAAACACTTGGAGCAGCTAAAATACCCGCAATTGCTAGCGATACTAATTTTCTTTTCATTGTGTGTGCCTTGCCTAAATTAAAGACGTTTTTATAATTACTAAATTCGAAGTCGTGCAGACTAGCAAAGCAATAAAAGGCTCAAAAGTGAAAAATTATCAATGACAATTAGCACAAAACACGCAGCTTGTTCATTTTAAGTTAATGCTGTTTTTATTTTGTAGCCGTATAAACTGCCATTTAATTTTGGAATAAGACATTAGGCTTAAATGCAGGAGAGGGGATGTTGAATTTTTTTCATAGTTGTGCCTGTCGGCATGGGTAGAGCTAAAACTCTAATACTATAAAAGACGTTAATATAGCCGTATTAATTGTTAATAAAAGTAAAATGCGACCAAGTTGCCTGTAAACGCGATTAAATAATTTATAAAAGGTTTTATGCTAGTTGTTTTTTTATTAAACATTTTTTTACTGCATCAACAGTACAATAATGAGTTTTACTCACCTTTTCAGCACATTTACTCGCCCAGTACTTTGGCTATTTAATTGCTTTTATAGTTAATAAACAGCCACCGTTTACTTTGAGTTTGGTGCTATAAACTTTCATAGAAAAAAACGGTGATTTGGTTTAAACTGCGCGCAATTTAAATACTTCAGTCTCCCTTGGAGGGTAGCGCTATTATTAGTACAGCTAACATCACCATGCAATTTGGTGCTAAACCGTTATTTGAAAATATCTCAGCTAAATTTGGCGAATCAAACCGTTATGGTTTAATTGGTGCTAATGGTTGCGGTAAGTCGACCTTTATGAAAATCCTTAGTGGTGAATTAGAACCATCTTCGGGTAACGTAAGTACTGATCCAAATGAGCGCGTTGCTAAACTAAACCAAGATCAATTCGCCTACGAAGAATATTCTGTTATTGATACCGTGATTATGGGTCATAAAGAATTGTGGGATATCAAACAAGAACGTGACCGTATATATAGCCTACCTGAAATGAGTGAAGAAGACGGCATGAAAGTAGCCGATCTTGAAACTGAATTTGCTGAAATGGACGGTTACTCGGCTGAATCTAAAGCGGGTGAGTTACTATTAGGTGTGGGTATTGCTACAGAGCAGCACTACGGACCTATGTCAGAAATTGCACCAGGTTTTAAACTTCGTGTACTTCTAGCTCAAGTGTTGTTTTCAGACCCTGATATCATGCTGCTCGATGAGCCTACTAATAACTTGGACATTTATACAATTAAGTGGCTTGAAGATGTATTGAATCAACGTGACTGTACCATGATCATCATCTCGCATGACCGTCACTTTTTAAATTCGGTATGTACGCACATGGCCGATATTGACTACGGTGAGCTACGTATTTACCCGGGCAACTACGATGAATACATGTTTGCAGCTACTCAAGCACGCGAACGTTTATTAAGTGAAAACGCTAAAAAGAAAAGCCAAATTGCAGAGCTTCAACAGTTTGTATCGCGTTTTTCTGCCAACGCATCAAAGGCAAAGCAAGCCACTTCACGTGCAAAACGAATTGATAAAATTCAATTAGACGAAGTAAAAGCGTCGTCACGTCAGTCGCCATTTATTCGTTTTGAACAAGAAAAGCAGTTATTCCGTAACGCACTAGAAATGACTAGCTTATCGCAAGGCTTTGAAGAAACTTTATTCTCAGGATTAGAAGGCCTAGTTGAAGTAGGTGAACGCATTGCTATTATTGGTGAAAATGGTGTGGGTAAAACAACATTATTAAACACTTTAGCAGGACGTTTAGCGCCTAAAAGCGGTGAGTTTAAATGGTCTGAAAATGCAAACATTGGCTACTATGCACAAGATCATGCCGATGAGTTTGAAAAAGACATGAATTTGTTTGAGTGGATGGAGCAATGGCAACAAGAGGGCGACGATGAGCAAGTAGTGCGTAGCTTCTTGGGTCGTATGTTGTTTTCACAAAACGATATAAAAAAATCAGTAAAAGTAATATCTGGTGGTGAGCAAGGTCGTATGCTGTTTGGTAAAATCATGATGCATAAACCAAATATCTTATTAATGGATGAGCCAACCAACCACATGGATATGGAATCAATTGAAGCGCTTAACTTAGCACTTGAAGCGTATGAAGGTACCTTGATGTTTGTGTCACACGACCGTCAGTTTGTATCATCAGTTGCCACCCGTATTTGGGAAATTAAAGACGGTAAAGTTATCGACTTTAGAGGTAACTACTCAGAATATTTAGCGAGTAAAGAAGCTTAATTGCTGATTGTTTCGCTGTTTAAAAAAAGCCATGTTTAACATGGCTTTTTTATTGCCTGCTGGTCGCATTAGTGCAGCATTTAAGTATATAATACCCGCCATAAAACCGGACATAAGTCCGCTATTTTTAAAATACATTACTGAGGAGTATTTATGACTGTTGGCATTATTATGGGTTCTAAATCAGATTGGCCAACCATGGAACACGCCGCTCTTATGCTAGAAAAATTTGGCATTGAGTATGAAACTAAAGTGGTTTCTGCCCACCGCACTCCTCAATTACTTGCCGATTACGCAAGTTCAGCCGCAGAACGCGGTATTAAAGTTATTATTGCAGGCGCAGGTGGCGCGGCGCACTTACCGGGAATGGCGGCAGCGTTTACATCTCTGCCAGTTTTAGGCGTACCCGTTAAATCTAAAGCGCTAAACGGTGTAGACTCTCTGTTATCTATATGCCAAATGCCAAAAGGTGTTGCGGTAGGTACTCTTGCTATTGGTGAGCCCGGTGCTGCAAACGCAGGTTTATTAGCGGCACAAATTTTAGGATGTCAAAATCCAGAAATATTCGCAAAAATCGAAGCGTTCCGTAAAGAACAAACTGAGACTGTTTTAGCTAACCCAAATCCTGCAGAGTGATCATGAATATTTTAATTTTAGGGGCAGGGCAGCTAGCACGAATGATGAGCTTAGCTGGTGCACCGCTTAATTTAAATGTGGTTGCTTATGATGTAGGCAGCGCAAAGATTGTACATCCGCTTACCAATGAAGTGTACCCAACAACGCTCGAACAAGCGATAGAAAACGCTGATGCTATTACGGCCGAGTTTGAACATATTCCAGATGATGTACTTACACAGTGTTGTAATAGCAATAAGTTTTATCCGGGCAA
This sequence comes from Pseudoalteromonas sp. SD03, assembly GCF_040937955.1. Taxonomy (NCBI): domain Bacteria; kingdom Pseudomonadati; phylum Pseudomonadota; class Gammaproteobacteria; order Alteromonadales; family Pseudoalteromonadaceae; genus Pseudoalteromonas; species Pseudoalteromonas sp. SD03. Next base: position 1,841,450 of record NZ_CP162514.1, on the reverse strand, counting down.
ACAAGCCATTAAAACCGGTGGCGACCGTGCGCTTGAAAAAGCGCTCCTAGATAAAACTGCGGTCGCATGCGCGCCATATCAATTAATTACTGAAAAAGCGCATCTTGAACTCGCGGTTCAAACACTTGGTAAGCCATTAGTCATTAAAACATGCCAAGCGGGTTACGATGGTAAAGGCCAATGGCGCTTAAAATCAGACGATCAAATTGAACAGATTTGGGCTGAAATGGCTGATTTTATTGCATCAGGCACTGAGCACGCTCCGCACACCATAATTGCAGAAAAAATGATCCCGTTTGATCGTGAAGTCTCTATTATTGGTGCGCGCGATAAACACGGCCATGTTGCTATTTATCCATTAACTGAAAACGAGCACACCGAGGGTGTGTTAACGCTTTCGGTTGCAGGTAAAAACAATAATAGCCAACTAGAACAACAAGCAATCACGGCATTTACCCGAATTGCGAATGAGCTTAATTATGTGGGTGTACTCGCCATTGAGTTTTTTGATGTGCAAGGTACATTACTGGTTAATGAAATTGCGCCGCGAGTTCATAACTCAGGCCATTGGACGCAACAAGGTGCTCATTGCTCGCAATTTGAAAACCATATGCGTGCTGTTGCCGGCTTACCTCTAGGTAGTACGCAACTTAAGCAACCGACTGCTATGATAAATGTATTAGGCCAAGCACAAATACCTACTGATGTGTTAAAAACAGCAGATGTAACCAGCCATTGGTACGGTAAAAGTGTAAAACCTGGTCGCAAAATGGGCCACATTAATGTATCTGCTGATAATTTACAGCAATTAGGTGAACGCCTTGGTGAACTCGCAATGTGTTTACCAGAGCAAGATTACCCCGGTGTATTAGCTACCAGCAAATCGTTATTATAAGTTAAAAAACAAAGCGATAAATTGAACTTAACTTCAATATATCGCTTTACCTTCTAAAGGTTCTTTTCAATGATCCATCCAAAGTTTCGTACTATTGTGTTTGCCTTTTTTATGGCACTTTTCATGTCAGGTTTTATGTCGTTAGTTATTTCTCTATTTAATGTTGGTATGGTCGATAACATCGTATCTATCTGGCTTAAAGCGTGGTTATTTGCCTTTTGTATTGCCTTTCCAACGGTTATATTTGTTGCCCCCGTTGTCCATAAACTGACTAATAAACTCATTCGCGCTTAACGTTATGATTATCGCTAAATTACATAAACCTGTATTTATAATATTACTGGCTTTGTGCATCACTCCATTTATTGGCGCTGGTAGTGCCTTGGTTATGGGGGCGTTATTTTCGATTACCTTGGGTAACCCGTTTGCTGAGTTATCACAAAAGGCCAGTAAATGGATGCTAAAGTTGGCGGTTATGGGGCTGGGGTTTGCTGTTGATTTTAATCAGGTAATTGAGGTTGGTCGCAGCTCTTTAGTGTTAACAATTGTCAGTATTACTGCCATAATTGGACTTGGCGAAATTTTAACTCAAGTGTTTAAACTTAATCGTAACACAGGCGTGTTAATTTCCTTTGGAACCGCTATTTGTGGTGGTAGCGCTATTGCGGCCATGGCACCGGTTATAAAAGCCAAAGATCATGAAGTGGCTGTGGCGCTGGGTATCGTATTTTTACTCAATGGTGTAGGGTTATTATTATTCCCTGCAATTGGGCACTATTTTGAATTAACCCAAGAGCAGTTTGGATTATGGGCTGCACTTGCAATTCATGATACCAGCAGCGTGGTAGGTGCATCGGCTACTTATGGTGCAGTGGCACTGAGCATAGCAACAACAGTGAAGCTTACTCGTGCTATGTGGATTATTCCATACACTACGCTTGCGGGTGTGTTTATGCGCTCAGATGAAAAGGCGAGTATTCCATTATTTATTGTAGGCTTTTTATTAGCCGCATTAATTAATACCTATGTGCCGTCGCTTTCATCTTATTGGGAGTTGATAAACATTGCAGCGAAGCAAATACTAGTGATGACACTGTTTTTAATTGGCAGTGGTTTGTCGTTATCGGTACTAAAGCAAGCGGGAATTAAACCGTTTTTAATGGCTGTGATTCTTTGGATCGTGGTTAGCAGTGTTATTTTATTATTAATTATAGATGGATTCATATAATGAGACATGATCTCGGTATTAAAATTATTGGTGGCTTTTTATTGTCACTGGTTTCAGCAAGCTATGTTCACGCAGAGTCATTACGGGTCGCAACGTTTAATGTCAGTATGGATGCAACCAATTACACCGCTAAAAATGAAAAAGTAAAAAGCGATGCCTTAGTTAACGCGCTGCGCTCTGACCACCAGCAAATTAAAAATATTGCTGAAATAATTCAACGCGTTCGTCCAGATGTAGTGCTTTTAAATGAATTTGACTACGTCCCTAAATCACAAGGGATAGAATACTTTAAAACCCATTACTTAAATGTAGGACAAAATGATCAAGCGGCTATCGATTATCCTTATGTTTACATTGCACCAGTTAACACAGGCTTAGCCACAGAGTTTGATTTAGACAACGATGGCAAAAAAAATGGTGTGATGGGCGATGCGCAAGGTTTTGGATTTTTTGAAGGCCACTACGCAATGGCGTTTTTGTCTCGTTACCCCATTGATTTTGACAACATCAGAACCCTGCAAACGTTTAAGCACAAAGATTTACCGAATGTGAAAATGCCGGTAGATCCAAAAACCAATACAAATTGGTATAACGAAGAAGAATGGAATGCTTTACGTTTAAGCTCTAAATCGTTTTGGGATATACCGGTAAAAGTAAATGATAAAGTAGTTCACATGTTAGCCTCGCATCCTACGCCGCCTGTGTTTGATGGTGATGAAGACAGAAACGGCATTCGTAATCATGATGAAATTAGATTAATTGCTGATTACGTTAATAACGAAAGTTACCTGTATGACGATAACGGTAAAAAGGGCGGTCTTGCAGCAAAATCACGCTTTGTGATTTTAGGTGACCTAAATGCCGCCCCTGAGGGCGATAAAAAGCGCACAAATACAACAGATCAGTTACTTAAAAGCCCGATGATTAATGCCGGTTTTATTCCAACCAGTGAGGGCGCTAAAGAGCAATACCCACAAGCTTATGCTAAAAATTATACTGCTAATTGGCAGGCACGCGTTGATTACGTTCTGCCTTCAAATTATGGACTAACCATTAAAGATGGTGGCGTATTTTGGCCGAAAAAACAAAGCGAATTGTACCGTTTAATCAAAGATAGAAACGCATCAAGTGACCACCGTATGGTATGGCTTGATTTAACGGTTGAATAAACGGGTTACTCACCCCGATATCAGCGTTGTTTATCTTAAATAATTGCAATTATAAAGGTGCTTCTGCTTAAATACGGTTAATTATAATAACCGTCAAGAAGCACTATGATTTTTAAATTTTCATCTTCTAAAACACTTGTTGCAATGGCTGTTGCGTCAAGTGTTATGTTAGCGGGCTGTACAGCAACCGCCACAACTTCTAATGACTCAGCTATTCAAACAAATACCAAGGTTGCAAGTGTTGTTAACACACCTGCAGACATGGGTGTCTCAAAAATTACGCTTGAACAAGCGATGGCTCACCCTGATTGGATTGGACGCCAACCGCAAGGTGCATTTTGGAGTGCTGACTCAAGTACTGTTATTTACGCGCGAAAACAACAAGGTAGTGAGCTAAGAGATTTATTCACTCAAGCTGTAAACGCTCAAACAGCAGAGCAAGTGGCTTTAAATCAGCTTCACAGCGTAGGCTCAAGTAAAGCTGTTTTTTCTAACGATAAATCACTTCAAGCTTATGTGTTTGAAGGCAACATATTTATTAAAAACGTACAGTCAGGCGTAATTAAGCAAATTACGCAAAGCTCAGCCACCGAGTCAAAACCACAATTTTTAAACGATGGTAACTTAGCGTATCGCCAAGGTAATATCTTTTTTAAAGTAGATTTAACCACAGGTTTAACCCGTGAAATTGCTAATTTAAAACTGGCTGACAAACCACAAGGTATAAAAGAGCCAACAACTTATATTGCCAAAGAACAACATAAGCTGATTGATTACATTGCACTGCAGCATAAAAACAAACAAGACAAGTATGCGCGAAATGAGCAAGTTAAAACCCAAAATAGCTCAATTGCCAACACGCATTACTATTTAGGCGATGGCAACACGGTTGATGAGGCCCAGCTTTCTCCAAATGGCGACGCGTTAATTGTGGTTGTTCAAGAAAAAAGTTCATGGCGTGGTGAAGGCGACATTATGCCTAACTACATCACTGATGATGCGACTATAGAGCCTAAAAAAGTTCGCCGTCGTGTGGCTGACGCTAAAGAGCAAACTTCTGAAATTGTTTATATTAACCTTGCAGATCAAAGCCAAACTACTTTAGGGTTTAATACCTTGCCTGGTTTTGATGAAGATGTACTCGCTGAGGTTAAAAAAGAAAACTATGCCCGTGAAGGGAAAACGTATAAGTCTAAGAAGCAACCGCGTGGCATTAATGTAATTTCAGACTGGGGATGGGATCAATCGCCTATCAGCTGGAACGATGATGGCAGCCAAGTTGCGATTATGCTTGAAGCATGGGATAACAAAGATCGTTGGTTGGCTACCGTTGATTTTGAAAATAACAAACTCGTATCTCAACACCGTTTACATGACGATGCGTGGATTGCGTATGCGTTTAACGACTTTGGTTGGTTAAATGACTCAACCACGCTGTATTATTTATCGGAAGAGTCGGGGTACAGTCAGCTTTATAAAAAACCTTTAAATGGCAAGGCTACGGCTTTAACACAAGGTCAGTTTGAAGTGTCTGACTTAACCCTTACTGATGACAATAGTGCTATTTATTATAAAGCGAATATTGAGCATCCGGGTCTTTACGAAATATACCGCGTTAATCCACAAACAGGTGTTAGTGAGCAAGTAACCGACTTAAACGGTATGACGGATTACACCTTAAGCCCTGATCAATCTAAGTTATTACTTAGACATTCTAAAATCACTATGCCGACTGAACTTTATGTGGCAGAGGCTAAAGCAAACACAACCGCGACTCGTTTAACCAATACGGTATCTGATGCGTTTTTAGCTAAAAAACTCACAGCGCCTAAAATTGTTGCTGTGCCATCAAGTCATACAGATCAGCCCATATACGCCAAAGTCTATTACCCCGCTGATTACCAAGAGGGTGAAACAGGTAAAACCCGCAAAGCGGTTATTTTTAACCACGGTGCAGGGTACTTGCAAAATTCACACATGGGGTGGTCTGGCTACTTCCGTGAATTTATGTTCCATTCATTACTAGCAGATGAAGGTTATGTAGTAATGGATATGGATTACCGCGCATCTAAAGGCTATGGTCGTGATTGGCGAACGGCTATTTATCGCCAAATGGGAACACCTGAAACACAAGATCTAGCCGATGGCGTAAAATGGATGGCGGATAATGCCAATGTTAATACCCAAGCGGTAGGGACTTACGGTGGCTCTTATGGTGGGTTTATGACCTTCATGGCGTTATTTACCGCACCAGACTTGTTTCAATCAGGCGCAGCGCTTCGTCCAGTGACTGATTGGGCTCATTACAACACAGGTTATACGGCTAACATTTTGAATCACCCTGATGTTGACCCGATTGCCTATGAGCGTAGTTCACCTATTTATTATGCAGAAGGGCTTAAAAAGCATTTATTAATAAATGCGCCTATGGTTGATGATAACGTGTTCTTTCAAGATTCAGTACGTTTAGTACAGCGTTTAATAGAACTTGAAAAAGAAAACTTTGAAACAGCAATCTTCCCAGTAGAACCGCATGGTTTTGTTCAGCCTTCGAGCTGGTTAGATGAATACCGTCGAATTTATAAACTGTTTAAAGAAACGCTTTAATCGACTAAAAATAAAAACGCCACTTATGTGGCGTTTTTTTAACTGTGTTTAGTATCGTTTTTGATGTGTTTTACAACCAGCGGCACAGCTAATATAACCCCACCAATTGCACCAATTAAATGCGCATCAACGGCCACCGTTGATTGAATGAGTTGACCTATTTCTGCGCTTGGACCATTAACTTGCTCAAGAATAAGTTTTATCCATACACCAATAAACAAGATATAACCTGATTTTAGCCCGACGGTGACATCTTTTATGGCCCCCCACACGATCACGCCATGCAATAGCGCACTCAGCCCTGTATAAATAATGATTGTTGGACAAAACCAATAAACACCCAAGCCACACCAAAGCGCAAGGAGTGCAATATTAAAGCTGTATTGCTTAGGTGTAGTATATTCACCGTGCAATAACCAAATAAGCGCGATACCAGCACAATTTAAACCTAGGTGTACCCAGTTAGCATGTACAAATTGACTCGTAAATAAGCGCCATAGTTGGCCTTGTTCAATTAATGGGCGATTAAACTCAAGCTCATTGTTCATACCAAGCCATGATAAGAGCGTACTTAATACAATTAAACACAAGGGGGGTAAAACATAACGCGGCTGAAGGGGTAAATTAAGCATTTAATGATCATTTTTTTATATTTATTTTTGCATATTGTGCCTGTTTAACTTTAAGATGCCAATTATCTTCCATGCAATTTAAGTTTAATCAGTAATTATGAATTTTAAGCTCAACTCTTTATTTGCTCTCTCTTTAAGTGCACTGTCTTTTCCTTTATTTGCACAGCAAGCAAGCCAAATTGAAACCCGTGAACCAGAAGCCGCCACAGGGGTAGTACAAAAGCAGTTAGTACCTGGCGATAAATACATGGTTGCGGCTGCAAATCCTTATGCCTCACAAGCGGGTAAGGCCATTTTAGCCCAAGGCGGAAGCGCCGTTGATGCCGCAATTGCCACCCAATTAGTGCTTACATTAGTTGAGCCGCAATCATCAGGCATTGGTGGTGGTACGTTTATGATGTATTACAACAAAGCTAACAATAAACTCACCAGTTTTGATGGTCGCGAAACAGCCCCCAGTAATGCCGATGAAAACCTGTTTTTAAATGAACATGGCAAAGCTGTTAAATGGATTGAAGCAGTTGTAGGTGGTCGCTCGGTGGGTGTACCAGGTATTTTACATGCGTTTGCCAGTGCCCATAAACAATATGGTAACTTGCCATGGGCAACGTTATTTAAGCCAGCTATTGCGCTAGCTGAACAAGGGTTTGAAGTATCTCCACGATTACATGGTTTACTCGTTAGGCAGTTAAACCCGGGTGTTATGAGTATGCCGGTCATAAATGAGTATTTTTTTCCCAATGGTGAAGTGATCAAAGTAGGCAGTATTAAAAAAAATCAGCCGCTTGCTAATTTATACAAAGACATTGCCTCACAAGGGATTGACGCTTTTTATAAAGGTGATAATGCAAAAGCCATGGTAAGTGCAGTGCAGAAATCAAAAATTGCACCGGGTAAATTATCTGAGCAAGATCTTGCTAACTACACCAGCAAAGAGCGCGCCCCTGTATGTATTAAATACCGCGTTTACAAAGTGTGCTCTATGGCACCACCTAGTAGTGGCGGTGTAGCGGTGCTACAAATTTTAGGCTTGCTTGAACATAAAGATATGGCCAATATTAAAGCTAATAGCGCAGAGGCTATTCATTACTTTAGCCAAGCATCGCGCATTGCGTTTGCCGATCGAAATAAATACATTGGCGATCCTGATTTTACCCAAGTCCCTACCGAGGAGTTATTAAACAAAGACTATATCGCCACCCGCGCAAAATTAATCACTGAAAAAGATCAAAAAGCATTTCCTGGTGATCCAGTTGATTACTTAAGCTACGCAAATGATGACTCTTTTGAACTTCCGTCTACGTCACATGTCTCGATTGTTGATAGCAAAGGCAATGCTGTTTCGATGACCAGCTCTATAGAAATGGCGTTTGGTTCGACGGTCATGGTTAATGGCTTCATTTTAAATAATCAGCTGACTGATTTTTCACTTTCGCCGCGTAAAAATGGCAAGTTAGTGGCTAACAGAGTAGAAGCCCATAAACGTCCGCGCAGCTCAATGTCACCCGTGATGGTATTTAATCAAGATGGGAGCTTACGTTTAGTGGTTGGCTCTCCTGGCGGTAGTCGTATTATTGATTATGTAGCGCAAGTTGTTATTGGCGTTTTAGATTGGAATTTGAACGCGCAACAAGCCATTAATTTACCGCGTACCACTAATCGCAACGACTACACCAGCATTGAAAAAGGCACTGCACTTGAAGCGGTGGTACCAAAGCTTAAAAAGCGCGGCCATGATGTGCGCGTGATTGACTTAAACTCTGGGCTGCATGCGGTAGAAGTTAAAAATAACCGTTTGTATGGCGCCGCCGATCCTCGCAGGGAAGGGATGGCTTTATCGGATTTAAGTAATAATAAAGCCTCATTTAAATTCTAAAACATGTATAATCAACAGCAGGTTTGCAGCTAATGTATTACCTGCTGTTATTTATGTAACAGCTTAATAGTTAATGATTATTTGATTGAAAATAGTATGTTAACTAACGTAAAAAATTAGCAAATCTAAAAATAACTGACACTGTTGTAATCATTGCACACAGCAAACGCTGGTCTAATGCTCGTTTTAATTTTTATAAACTCACAACAGCCAGCTAACATATTCACCAAATATGAGTGGCTTTATACTAAAGTAGCGCTTGTATTTGTAAATTTTCAATGGTCTGACAAGCTTAAATGTCATTGCAATTTAGCCTTTAACAATGATAATGGCAGATCATTACTTAAGATTCAGTAAAGCTTGGAAATATGACTACAAATACCGATCCAAATTATCTTTATATTCCTTATTCTGGCCCAGGCCTAATTGAAACCCCGTTATTGAATAAAGGAAGTGCTTTTAGCCAAAAAGAACGTGAAAACTTTAATCTTGCTGGTTTACTTCCTCCTCGTTACGAAACAATAGAAGAGCAAGTTGAGCGTTGTTACCAGCAGTACTCAAGTTTTAACGACAACTTAAATAAGCACATTTATTTACGCGCCATTCAAGATAACAACGAAACGCTTTATTACCGCTTAGTGCGCGATCATATTGAAGAAATGATGCCTATTATCTACACCCCAACGGTGGGTGATGCGTGTGAAAAGTTTTCTGATATTTATCGCAGTGCCCGTGGTTTATTTATTTCCTATGAAGATCGCTTTCACATTGACGATATTTTACGTAATGCCACAAAAGGCAAAGTAAAAGTGATTGTTGTTACCGACGGTGAGCGTATTTTAGGCCTTGGCGACCAAGGTATTGGCGGTATGGGCATTCCAATTGGTAAACTTTCTTTGTATACCGCGTGTGGCGGTATTAGCCCAGCCTATACGTTACCGGTTATGCTCGATGTGGGAACCAATAACGAAAAATTATTAAACGACCCAATGTACATGGGTGCTCGCCATAAACGTATTGCACAAGACGAATACGATGAGTTTTTAGACTTATTCATTAAAGCAGTTAAACGTCGCTGGCCAAATGTGTTACTGCAGTTTGAAGATTTTGCTCAGCCTAATGCAATGCCATTATTAAAGCGTTACCGTAATGAAATTTGTAGCTTTAATGATGACATTCAAGGTACTGCGTCGGTCACTGTGGGGTCTTTATTAGCAGCATGTCGTGTTAAAGGTGCTAAATTATCAACTCAAAAAGTTGTTTTTGTAGGCGCAGGCTCTGCAGGCTGTGGTATTGCTGAACAAATTGTTAGCACTATGGTTGCTGAGGGTATTAGTGAAGCACAGGCACGTAGCCAAGTCTTTATGGTTGACCGTTTTGGCTTATTAACAGATGGTATGCAAGGCTTACGCGACTTTCAACAAATGCTTGCACAACCAACTAGCTGCCTAGCAGATTGGACTTACAGCGGCGAATACGCGTCATTATTAGATGTAATGCACTGTGCTGAACCAGATATTTTAATTGGTGTATCTGGCCAACCTGGTTTATTTACCGAACAAGTCATTCGCGCTATGCATGCTAAATGTGAATCGCCAATTATTTTCCCGTTAAGTAACCCATCTAAACAAGTAGAAGCCTACCCAGAAGATGTAATTAAATGGACCGATGGCAAAGCAATTGTTGCAACTGGCAGCCCATTCGACCCAGTTGTTTATAACGGTGTGACTTACCCAATTCCACAATGTAATAACAGTTACATATTCCCAGGTATTGGCTTAGGTGTTATTGCCGCTAAAGCGACGCGTATTACCGATGCGATGCTAATAATGTCGAGCGAAATGTTGGCTGAGTCGTCACCTTTAGCTAATACAGGTAAAGGCAGCTTACTACCGGCACTGACTGAAATTGAAACGCTTAGTAAACGTATTGCGTTTGCAGTGGCTAAAAAAGCAATTGAAGAGGGCGTAGCCCTTGAAATTTCAGACGATGCGCTGTGGGCAGCCATCGACAAAAACTACTGGTTACCAAAATACCGTAACTACAAACGTTGCAGCATTTAATTACAGTAGAGATTAAAAAAAACAGGCTTTTGCCTGTTTTTTTTATGCTTGTTCATCTTTAATTAACCGCATAAGGTGTTAACTGAGGCAATCAAATTTAAAAGGATAGACTTATGAAAACGCTTTCGATTTTAACCGCCGCATTACTCAGTACATCAGCTTATGCGAGCAACGCCCCAGAAGAGCCGCATATTTATGTTAAAGGTGAAGCTTCACTAACGACGATGCCGGATCATGTTTTATTAACGGTGGGCATTACTGAAATAGATAAAGACTTAATTGCAGCAAAAAAACAAACCGATACCACTATGGCCAGTGCAATAAGTTTAGTAAAAAAACTGGGGGTAGATGATGCGGATATTAATGCCGGTCAAATTTCTATATACCGTGATAACCAATATAATCGTGAAACAGGTAAACAAGAGTTTACTGGCTTTAAAGTATCAAGAACGCTCACTATTAAACTCTCTGCAATTAATAAATACCCTGAATTACTACAAAGCTTAGTTAATAATGGCATTAATGAAATTAGACAGACTCAATTTTTAGCTAGCAACTACGATGAGCTGCATAAAAAAGCACAAAAAATGGCAATTAAACAAGCCAAAGCCGCGGCAAAAGAGCTAAGTGACGACTTTGATGTAGAGTTAAAAGGCTTATATAGCGCGTCTTTAACCCCGCTTGATATGCCATCTACACCGTACATGCGCAGTGAAAAAGTAATGATGGCAGACAGTGCACCTGGTAATTATGTCCCAGATGCCTATCATGCGGGTGAAATTACAATTAGCGCGTCAAGCTATGCAATTTATTATATAGATTAGGGTTTGATGATCTTTCAATGCCAAATAGGCGCTGCCGAGGAGCGATAGCTCTTTGCCCCTCGGCAGAATAAATAGCTCTACAGAGCTTACTCGCTAATAGGTCGGTGCTGCTCAAAACGTGCCACCAACTGCTTACCTTGTAACTCACTAATTCGCACTATTGCTTGTAGCATATTTCTAATTTCTCGTCGGTCATACTCATTACAAATGTGCTGATTAATATCATCAACAATGGCACCTAAATAATTAAACACACTGTTTCGAGCTTCAACATCCTCGTTGGCAATAAACAAAATATTTTTAAATGCTTCAATAACGTTGGTCATTACATAGGCATCTGCTTTGGCATAATTACGCAAAGGAGTGAAGTTATCATGCAGTAATTCATCAAAACTGGTTTCATGAAAATAGAGCAAAGGGGCTTCTTCTGGTTGATAACATGCGTAGTTAATCGCATTAATCTTTAGGCGAGCAATCAATAAAATACTCAGCATATCAATAGCTTTAACCGCTGTGCCCGGATCGTTAATCCCTGGGCTCATTGCTTTTACCGCAATTTCAGAAATTTGGGTTAATCCATAACGGTAATGATCGCTAATGTATTCTTCTATATAAAAAATAAAGCAGTCTAAAATTTTCTCTATTAACTCTTCGTTTTCACAAATGTCTTTATTACACTTTAAGAACGGGTAGCCTTTAACGGTAAAGTAACCTTGCTTAACGGTAATAAAAAGTTCTATTTTTTCTTCAGCCAAAATAGCACACAGCTTATTTGTGTGAACCCCTTTGTAGTAACCCTCAGTAGTACTTTTTATTGAATGCCAATTTGAAAATTCAGGAAAGTTATCAACGGGGTTATCGCCTTGTTTGTTGATGATGTCTTGGATCTCTTGTTTGGTTTGTCTAAATAAACCATTTAATACGTTATCAACCTGAATTGCTTTTGAAATAGAGTGAATAAAAAAAACGAACAAGCCCAAAGAAATCAAACCAAAAATTAATGCAAAGAGCACCCCTAATGAGGGTATTGCCGTATTTCCGTTATCTAACTTATTAATATTAATGAGCATTATAATAGAATAAATAATACTGCCTAAATAAAACCCTAATACCATTTGATGCGATTTACGGGTAATAAGCCCAGGAACGACTCTGGGTGACAAGCTAGCGCTGGCCGCATTTAAAACCACCATCACCATAGAAAAACTAAATACGGTTAACGAAATAATACTGCCAGCTAAGGTGCTTAATATGGTTCGTGCGTTTTCTGCACTGTCTACTAATACAAATGAGATTAATGATTTAAATTGCTCAATAGGGGCTAAATACTCAACAGACATAGTGAGTACAGCAAAAATTAAAAACGCAACAGACAGGAGTGAGGGATAAAAGCCAATACTGTTTATTATTTCACGATAGTGATTGGTGATTTTTGTTCTTAAATACATATTATCCTTACTTATTACTATTCCAATGTATAAATTACTCTAGCATAGTTCATGATAAAACTACTGATTTACCGCTTAACTTATGTGTTATTATTGCTGAAAAATTAAATGGACTATACTGTGATCATATCTAGCTATGCGGCCTTATTGGCCCTTTATTATATTTATTTGAGTGTTAATGTTATAAAAATACGTAAAGCCGAAGGGATTTCGTTAGGTAATGGCAGTAATACCGCGCTTGAACGTGCAACCCGAGCGCATGGTAATTTTATTGAGTACGTGCCCATTAGCTTAATTTTAGTTTTTTTATTGGAGTATCAAGGGTTAGCTAGTCATTATGTGCATGCGCTAGGCGGTTTATTATTTATCAGCCGTGTTGTTCATGGTTCTGCCATTATTAACAATAATTTAAAGGCACGTGGATTGAGCATGATGATCACCTTTGCTATTGTGATAGTAAGCGCGGTGTTATTACTTTTAAGTAGATAAACGATTATGCGGTTAGCTATTGTTTTTACATGTGTTTATTTTTTCAGTTCGCTGACATCATTTGCATGGGCAATAGAAAATAATAGCAAAAACACCGTTTCTAGTTTGCATGTTGTATACCCCAAAACAATGCGCAGTGGTGAAGATGAAATTTTTTACCCGTTAGTACTATTAAGAACAGCTCTGCAATTCAGCGGAGAAAATTTTACATTACAACCCTCAAGTATTTCGATGCCACAGAGCCGCTCGTTAAAGCAAATTCTTCATAATGATGAAATAAACGTCGCTTGGACCATGACCTCTAAACAGCGTGAGCAACGATTACTACCCGTTAGAGTGCCTATATTTAAGGGGTTATATGGGTGGCGTGTTTTGGTAACTACACAGGATAAAGTGAATACCTTATTAAACATCAATACCCTGAGCGACTTTAAAAGTATACATTTTATTCAAGGGCATGATTGGCCTGACACACAAATACTGCAGGATAACGGCTTAACTGTATCTACATCAATCGAATATAGTTCGTTATTTAATATGTTGATAAAAGGCCGAGGTGATGTATTTCCTCGTTCTGTGTTAGAGGTTGAAACTGAGCTCAATACCTTTAAAGATGAAGCCGGTGCTAACCTCACGATAGTGCCACACTTATTGTTGCAATATCCAAGTGCAATCTACTTCTTTTTTAGTAAAGAAAAGCCCGAAATAGCGCAAGCGGTTGAGAAAGGCTTAGCTATTATGCGTAAAAACGGTGAGTTTGATCGCTTGTTTAAGGCTTATCATCGCAGTGCGATTGAGCATGCAGATATAAAAAATAAAATCATCATTAAATTAAAAAACAATCAGTTACCCGCATTAACACCCCTTAATGATGCATCACTTTGGTTTTCAGAAAAAGACATTTAAAACGCCATGACACAAAAAATATTTATTATTGGTTTACCACGCACTGGGACGACTAGCGTATGTAATGCATTTTTAGATTTTGGTATACCTACTGCCCATACTGCTTACACTAACGCTTGTTTTGAAAATGCGGTGGCTATCGCAGACACACCTGTATTTAACGATTATCAAACATTAGATAAATATTACCCAGGTTCTAAATTTGTATATTTAAAGCGAGAACTTAGCGCGTGGTTGCCTTCAATCAAACAGCTTTTACTGCGTATGCATACTAATTTAACGCGTGCCGATGGCGGCTTTAATATTCATTTAAAGCGCTGTTATTTAAATACGTTTAGTGATTTTTCACTCGAAAACATTAATCAGGATGAATATTTAACTAATTGTTATAACACTCATTTTAATAGTGCTAATGCTTATTTTGCTGACCGGCCTAATGATTTTTTAGCCATTGATATAGCAAACCCCGAGAGTTTTAATAAGCTATGTGAGTTTTTAAATATTATCAGCAGCTTAGCTGGTTTTGAAAAAATGAACATGGGCGGTAAAGTCACTGCATGGAATGATATAAAGCACCCATTAAAAATTGAGTCAACGTCGAAAGGGCGAATTGATAAGTTTTTGCCTTATGAAAGTTAAATTTAAATCGCGATCAAAGATTTTTATTTTTAAATACGCTAAAATCCACGCATTATTTTATAAGTTGTATCCCTATGTTTGAATTAAAATACCACACGCCATTTGAATGGACCGAAGTTGTTTTAGCTGACTTCGAAACCTTTTTACAAGACCACGCTGCTGCTGAGAAAAAAGCATCTGGCATGGCTATGTCAATGCTTTCACATTATCCGGATAAGCGTAAATTAGTTAAAGCCATGACTGACTTAGCTCTTGAAGAGTTAATTCATTTTAAACAAGTGCTTAAACTATTAATTGAACGCGATACTAATTTGGGTGATGATAAAAAAGATCCATACATTAAACAAATTCGTGCACACTTTAGGCATGGTCGTGACGGTTTTTTAATGGACAGACTATTAGTAGGTGGGGTAATTGAGGCGAGGGGACATGAACGTTTTTCTTTAGTTGCCGAGGCACTACCTGAAGGAAAAGAAAAAGATTTTTATGTCGCAATTGCTAAATCAGAAGAAAAACATAAAAATTTATTTGTGGAACTCGCCTACGAATACTTTGATAAGCAAGAAGTTGACGAACGCTTAGACGAGCTACTAACAATAGAAGCCGAAATTTGTAAAAACATTCCTTTTACAGCGGCTCTTCATTAAAAATTACGGTATGTTGTTTTAAAAGCAAAAGCAACATACCAACTTTTCAATTTATAACTGCTCCCTTCATACTAATTAAACAATCAAATAAACCCTAAGTAGATCAACTTTACTGCGCTTACTTTACACAGCCTACTAATAAACAGCTATTATGAATTATTAAAGTTTAGCTTGTCGAAGGATGTGAACCGATGCAACCAATTAAACATATAGCCGTGCTAACCTCAGGGGGCGATGCGCCTGGGATGAACACCGCATTATTTGCCATAGTAAAAACCGCTCAACAACATGGAATAAAAGTGTCGGGCGTTCGAAAAGGGTTTGAGGGTTTAATTGATAATGACTTAGTGACACTTGATTGCAAAAACCTACAACAAACCATGCACTTAGGTGGTACTGTGTTAAAAACAGCGCGTAGTGAAAGATTTAGAGGTGATGCCGGTAGAAATCAAGCACTAGCCACAATTGAACATAATAATATTGACGCTTTAATTGTGATAGGTGGAGATGGCTCCTTTAGAGGGTGTTTATGGTTATCACAAATTACTGACATACCGTATATAGGCATTCCAGGCACTATTGATAATGATATTGCGGGTACAGATTACACCTTAGGGTTTGATACCGCAGTAAACACATCAATGCAATGTATTGATAATATTAGAGATACTGCAGAATCACATAATAGGGTGTTTGTTATTGAAGTAATGGGACGTGATTCTGGTTATATTGGCACTTATGCCGGTTTAACCTCTGGCGCCGATTCGATATTAATACCTGAAAGTGATGAAGACATAACTTATTTAGTGGATAAAATTAGCGATTATCACAGTGAGCATGCTTTTATTGTGGTGGTATCTGAAGGTGATGAAATTGGCGTTGAACATATATGTGAGAAAATAAGTGCCGTTAATCCCAGTATAGATTTGCGCGTAACTAAGCTAGGGCACTTACAACGCGGCGGTAATCCATCTGCAGCGGATCGTATGTTAGCAATAAGATTAGGCGTACACAGTGTTAAGGCTTTATGTGCTGGAGAAAGCGCTAAAATGGTGGGTATTTTAAATAACAAAATATCAAATACTCCTATGCAAGATGTTGTAAAACAACATGTTATAAATGAAGAGCTGCAAGGGCTGTTATCTGTATTTTGCCGCTAACAATGAATTAAAGAGGAATAATGACCAATGCGAGATAATAAAAACTCTAAAATGACGATTATTAAAGGTATTGCAATAAGTTTTTTATTTGCCGGTTCAACAGTCGTATTGGCCAAAGATGATTGTGCAGATTTAACGGGGTGTGCGAAAAAAGCCTGTGAAGTTAACCACCAGTTATTAACTGCAAAACGCCAAGGTAATTCACACCAAGCTGCAGGTCTTAATAAAGCACTCAATAATATAAACGCATATTGTACTCATGATGGATTAAAAGCAGAGTTGCAACAAAAAATAGATGATACCAATAGCGAAATTGAAGAATATAAAACCGATCTTAAAAAAGCTAAGCGCCAAGGTAAGCATGACAAAGTTGAAAAGTATCAGCAAAAGCTAAACGACAAAACTAAACAGCTTAAGCAATTAATTGATGAGCTAAATAGTTTGATTGATTAAAATGTCATTACAGCGTTTTTATATTTAATAAAGTAGAGCATATTACTATAAATAAATAATGTGCGAATAAAAGGGCTAAAATACCATGTTTATAAGTGACGTAATTGCCGATAGTTAGTGTAAGCCGCCGCAGGAATTTAGAAAAAAAAACGCTAGATTTTAGAATAAGTAAATTATGTTAAATAGGGGGTATTTTGCTCTGTTTAAGCTGATAGTTGAGAGTTGAATGATGTTTAAGGGCATATTTAAATGGATTATAAAATAAAAAGGATTTAAATGATGTTTAAACCCCTTTTAAAATATAAAAGTTGGTTTTAGTTAAGGCGGGATTACTCGTAACAATCTTTACTAGACTTCACCCCCTTATGCCAATCACCCTCGATACAGTGGCGCATTTCATGCTGCATACACACAGGGTAACGCTGCAGCTTTATAAAGCACACACCGCCAACGGTTTGGTGCCTGCCCAATGTGGGCAAGTTAGCGTCTTGCTCAATAACAAAATTTCCCGTAGCTGTTTTAAACGGTTTTACTTCTACAGGCTCGGCTGGTTTGGGTTCGAAACCACCTAAAAAGAATACAACTAAAATTAAAAAAAACTAAGGTTATTGCTGATGTTATAGCTATTTTATTCATTCTGGCACCTCATCCGGCGGGGTGAAATGGGCGTTAACTTCGCTCACTTCACTAATTGAGCAAACCAGTGGGTTAGTTAACCCCGTGGTAAGCGCAGGCTTTTATTTAATAACTAATAAACCCTCTTTTAGAACTTTGAAAATAAAGGGCTCCACCACTCTAAAAATTTATTTCGCATTATTGGCCCGCCAATGTCAGTTGATGGGTGAACGGTATCACTAAAGAATGCAGGGTTTTTAGCGAACTCCTCTTTTATAAAGTTATAAAAATCATATTTAACAGCCCCATTTGCATAAGATGATTCGCCAACAATATCTCTTATAAAAGGTATGACTACATTTTCATTGTAAGGCAATGACCCGTTAGACTCTGGTGGCATGACTGCATAATAATTTCGCCAAGAAATCGGAAGCCAAATAATATCGTAACCCTCTGCCGATATTAAATTATAATACTGCTCAAGCCTACTTCGCATATTTATAATGCCATCATGGGTATCTTTATTCTGGTCGTAAGGCAGTGAATTACTTACGTCATTGCCGCCAATGTGGACTGGTGCTTTTACATTGCTTGGCGTGTAACCTTTTGAACCCAAGTCTGCCAAATATTCAGGAACTTTATCTATCGCTATTTGTATAGTTTCCCCACCACGTGCATACATATGAAAATCTAAATCAATACCTTGTTGTGCAAACAAAAATTGCATAAGCGCTTCATTTTCTAAAAGCGCAGTTCTTAAAATAGATGCTGAAAACGTTGCCATAACTTGCTGTGTTGCGGGGTCAAAATCGTGATGATTTAATCTTGTAAACTTTGACAATGTATAGCCTGAGGGCGTTATTAAGTATTCAACCGTGTTACCCTCGACCCGCTCAGACCATGCTCCATTTTGGCCGCTAATTAAATCAACAGCAATATCATTCCCAAATTCCTCTTTAAGTGGGTAGTGTCTGTTTTTAGTTGATGCTGGATCTGTTAAATCTTCAATGATTAAGTCTACTGCACCACCGCCTAGCTGACTTGTGGCAATGCCAAATATTGAGTTCAAGTATAAATCACCTATAGCGTCACTAAAAGGTGAACTTTGTGTGATTATCGCGTCGGTTATAGGGTTATAAACCCTAATGGTAAGAACATTTGATATTCTTTCTATAACGTATTTGTAAATATACTCACACTCTAAACCACCTTTTAGCACGTCAAGGAAAGTTGTATCTATAATGTGGCGGTTGTTACCGAAACGTATAGTTTCAAAATCTTCACGTATTACATTATCAAAGCTTGTTTGGTTGCCAATAGGTGAGCCTATATTCGTACCGGTGTAACTTATTCTAAAATCACCAGTTAAGGTTATATCTGGGAAAACAACTTTACCTTTTCTGTTTCCTGATACAGCATTATATGTAAAGTACATTGGTTCTGATGTTTCGGTACCCTCAATAACACTATAACCACTCATCGCTTTAAATGGCTGCACCGCGTTTGTGAAGTTATCTGCTGAAAAAATTACACCCGCGCCGACAGTGCCCGCATTGCCTATATCTATTTCTACAACATTGCCATTTACAGGTTTAACACCTGAGAATAAAACATTACGCACCCCCTCAGATATAGCGGTTTCTTCAATCTTTAGGTACATTGAGTCAAGCCCTTCAGGTACGTTTTTCATTGTAATTTTTACTTTGTTAGCCATTATTTATCTCCAGGTGCTATCTGCATCAAACCAAGCAGCGTTATTGTTGGGTTGGGGCTCTGGCTGTGCCTCAAGGCGCGCCATAAGTTCATTAAAATCGCTTTCCATTTGTTTTAATGTTTTAATTGTTGTTTGCGTTTCATCAATATTTCTAAACGTGACCTCGCCTAGCTTTGTTTGCCAATCTTGCATAGCTTGGGTGTTGTCGTTGACTAAAATATTTGCTTTTTTTAGTGCATCAACCGTGGCTTTAAAATCTACTGTTGTGGGTACCACAATGGCGGGCTGGCTTATTTGGTCGCTGTGTTTCCAAACTTTAACCAGCTCAATAATATGCTTGCTGTTTGCGTCTAAAAATGTGCGGTTTATTTCAGCCAGTGGGTAATTGGCTATTTGAATAAAATCCCCTTGGCTTACGCTTTCAGGGCTTTCATTACTGTTAATAGTAACGAGCTTTGAGCCGTTATTTATGCTTACTTGATTGGCGGTATACGTTGCCATGGTTAATCCTCTTTAGTCTTTGCGGCTATTCGCTAGCCGCAATTGATAGGTATTGGCCTGTTTGCGTCGTTGATATAAAGTTATTTACAACCGCTCTAACGCGGTACTTAACATATCCCGCACTACGCGTTTCGGTGGCTGTAAAACTGGTATTAGAGTTTGTCGTCGCTCTGTAGGGGTCATTGGATGAGCCAGGTTCACTTTCGTAAAACCCATTAGTACAATCATAGGTTCCTGAAAAGTTTTTCTGTTGAACAACAACCCATGACGAACCCGTCCAACGCTCTAAGTAAACCGTGCCACTTACAGGTGTCATGACGGGGCTACTTGGACAATAAACCGTGTTTGGTGCGCCATTAGTCGGCCCAATAGAATAGCGACTATATGAATAGCTCACCGCAAGATGGATTAATCGACCGTTGCTGGTAAATTCAATCTCTCTTGATGGTGTACTGATTAGTTGTGACGTAGAGGCACTGGTTTCTAGTGAACCAGCTACAAATGTGCCTCGGGTGAATGAGTTCCCATATACATCTTTCCACTCTGTAGCGTTCGCTTTTGTTAGCGCATTCAGGTTGGGTAGGCCATTCACTAAAACTTTTGGCCCATACCAATACCATAAATTATCGGGGCCAAACCCGTTCACAAACTCCACTTTTAAAAAGTTGGTACCTATCATGTCAATGCGCGGCGATTCGATACGGGTACCCGCACGTAATACGCTACCGTCCAAGGTATCCTCAATTAAGGCGCTGCCATGGATGTGTAGCGCATAGGATTGCCACGTTGAACCGGTATAGCGTTTAGTGGTTTGTACTTTAGGATCGCTTGCCTTAAATATCGTCACGACATCACCCGTTACAGGCACACCATTAGGTACAATATTGTTTGCTGTAGTATCCGACCAAGCACCCGTTGCGGTACCCATATCATAACGCCCTGCGCCTCGGGTGCCAGGGTCAGTGGTTGTAAGGGTGCCCAGCAAGCTAAATACTGAGGGCTCGCCGCCGTCCATCACTTCTAAACGTGGGCGCGCAAATTTAGCCGTATGACTTTGGTTCGTTACGTAATAACGATAAGCACGGTGAGTTTGCACATTGCGATTAGCAATACTCTTAAAATCCGTACCGACCAATACCCGTTTACCGGTTGCTGGGTCATATACCCCTGACAAACCCGAGATAGTACCACTGGTTTTTTTAGATGAATGCAATACGCCAACAACTAAATACCACTTATTTATCTGGGGTAAATCACCCGACCAAAAATAAGGGTTGGTATTCGTAGCACCGGCTAAAGTTAAGCAGTCATCACACCCTAAATACAAGCTGTTAGCAATGCCAATCTCTTGCTTCATCCACACTGAAAAGCGATAGGTTTTTTCATGGTTAATTGGAATATCATTCATATTCCAACCACCATCACCGCTATTATCGCCCGCTTGTGCATACCATATTGATTCGACGGTACCTAATGGGCCTGTATCGGCAATAATAGTATTTTCATTATCCGACCCATTTTGAATGAATGGGCCTTGTGAGCCACGGCGACCAATTACCCATTCCTCTGAGTGGTCAGCAAGGTTAATGCTGCCTGAGTCTTTACCATCCTGCGCTTTTATATCTTCAAGGCTTTCAACTGTATGGCCATCACCTAAAATTAACCGCCCCTTAAAGTTATGCACAGGGTTGGCTGGGTCGGTGTTGTCGAGGTATGACGTGGGTACAAAGGTATTGCCAACCATAAAGCCTTGGCGAATTACATCGCCAACCAAGTCTAAGTTACCCACTTTGCCATCGTTATAACCTACCACGCCCACAGCACGACCATTGTTATCTAACTGCCAGCCGCCACGGGCAACTAGCTGGCCATCTACCGTTTTAAATACTTGTCGTAGTTGCTTAATGCTGGCGCTATTGGCGCCGTCACTTATTTGCATGTTGGCAATAAATTCAGCCAATGGGCCATTAACCCACGAACCACCATCAGCAACACATTGCACAGCATCGTTACTGTTAGTGATGTTGCCTTGGGCATCTAAACAGTAACCCACTGCAGTACGGGTGTACTCTTGCGCTGTGGCGATTGCTTGAGTTTTCGCCTCGGCGGTATCGGTGTTAATTTTTGAGGTCAGTGTTTGCTCAAGCGTTGTGTAAGCTTGGTTTTGGCTTGCAAAGGTTTCGGCCACTTCGTCAAAGCTTGATACCGTATCGGCAACAAAGGATTCAAACTCTTGATCGCGAACGGTGTTTGCTTGGTCAATAGTTGCAATGGCCGTAGTTACATCGCTAAAACGGGCGGTTACATTGTCAAACGTTGCTTGGTAGCGTTCGTCGCGCGCGACCGTGGCTTGCTGTTCGTTTACAAACGCTGTGTTTAATGCCTGTATTTGTGATTGGTTTTGGCCTAGCAGGGCACTTAGCTCTAGTGACTCTTGGGCAACGGCCTCTATGTCGGTGGCATTGGCTTTTAAGTTGCGCTGTGCAACGGCTAACTTTACGCCTTGCTGTGCAAGTTCATTACCTTGAATGAGCTGGTTAGCGGCGGCAATCACATCATTTAAGTTTGCGTTTTTAAGCTCTAGCTCAAGCCCACGCACTTGCACTATGTTATCGCTGATAGTGCCGCTAATGGCGTCTAAGTTTTGCTCAACGTTTGAAAACTTAGCATCAATACCACCCTCAGCGGCATTAAACGCGGTAATTTGCGTTTTAATGTACGCCTCGGCGCCGTTAATAAACTGCTGCGCTGCGTTTGCTTTTTCAAGGGTGTCGTTATCGGTTAGCTGTTGAAGTGTCGCGCTAACTCGATACGTGCTGTTAAATGTGTCGAGTATTTGGTTTACATTTGACTCTGTTTGATAGCCAAATTCATCAACCCACTTAGTGGTTGCATACTGCGCCATTACCCCCGTGGCGGCGTCTATGTCGTTTTCTAGCATGGTGGCGCGGGCAGTTATATCATTGAGCGCTAAGTCGTTTACACCACGTTTGCCTATTTCAATAAAATCAACATCAACATGGCCTAAGTCAAACTTTAAGCTTGTAACTTCACCGGTGTAGCCATCTTCGGTGCTTAGGTCGATGTTTCGTGTTTCCCAGCTTTCTGTTTCTGGCTCTAGCACGTTTACTAATAGCTGTGATTCGCCTAGGTAAATATTACCTAACCACGGTGTATTAGCGTGTTTTCTAAAGCGAATTCGTAGCATGGGGTTTTCATCAGCAATAAAGCTAATGGCGGGGGTGTAAGCTGTGGTATTAAGTGTTACATACCCAAGTGCGCTGTATGTTACATCGCCCGTAAAGCCCTCAGTTGAGGTGTTGAAGTGCCAGCTATACGCAGGGGTTAATGCTTCAATGGCACCGGCTATTTCGGTACGCATTTCTGTAAACGTGGCACGTTGACTTATTTTGCCTGCTTGCACTTCAAGCTCAGACTCGGCTTGTGCTAAACGGGTATCACTTTGGGTAATGCGGTTAGCTTGTAATGCTATGCTTGCGTTTACACCATCAATTAATAAGTTAGCCTCGTTAAAGGCGTCATCGGTGTATGAAAACGCACGGTTAACGATTAAGCCGTTTTCAGGATCAACGTATACCACGGCATCAATTAAGCGCTCGTTACCTAATTGTCTGCGCTCGTATTCTTGGCGCCAATTGGTGTAATTAGCTGATAAATCGAGTACGCCTTTTTCAATATCTTGGCGGTGGCGCTTTTCAAGGTTTAAATCACTAACGGTTTGTTCAAGTACATCGGGCAGATTGTTTTCAGTGTCAGGTCGCAAGCGATCAACTTGCTGGTTCATATCCTCAATTAAAGTTTGTGCATCTTCGCTTAGCTGGGTTAATTCAACATTATTAATGTACTTGGTTAAATCAACGGTGGTCGTAGTGGCTGTTACATTAACCCAGTCACTTGCGCCCAGGTGATTAACGCTGCGCACTCTAAATTTATATTCAGTTTCACTTTTTAAACCAATACGGTTATAAATCTGTGCCAACACACGTTCGCCGCTTTGCGGTTGTTCAGCTGTCCCCAAAAACTCCCATTCAAACGCGGTGCCAATGCCTGCTGCGGCAATATTAGCGGTTAATGTAATTTGGTTATAATCAACAGTTACATACACAGTCGGCAAGGTAGGGGTCAGCACACTAAATTGCACAGCAACAAGCTGTGAGCGCTGTCCAAATATGTTTTTAGCGCTAATGCGCGCGGTGTATTCTCCCAGCTGCAAATTAGGGATTGTTACTTGGGTGTATGTTACCGATGTTTTAAATACCGACTCGTTAGCAGCAGTATTAATAAACTCAACATCGTATTCGTTCACTGCAAGCGGAGTAGGGTGATTCCACTTTATAATACCGTTAGCATCACCATCCACTGTTACCCGTACATCAAAAACAGGCTGTGGTTTGCCCACTAAATAGTCACTGTTTGGTGTTAAATCCTGCGCACCAGGTATTATGTTATCAGCCCATAAATCGGGGCCGTCTTCAACACACATTAAGGTCACGCCACCATCTAATCTAAAGCGGCGCTCTGTTACACGGTAAACCTTATTATTAATCGATTCGCCAGGTAAGTTTAAGTACACAGTACGGCCAACAGCTGCAGCCAAGCCTTTGTGTTTGAGGGGTAACTCTATTTCGCCTAAACGTGTTTGTTCTAAATGTATTGTCGCCAGGCGTTGTGCTGTAGTACTACTGCGCACAAAGGGGAGTGATATAGACTTTTCTAATATTTGATTATCAATAGCCTGATACCCCGCAGACACAACAGGCGGCGCGTCAGTACGGTCGTAGTTTTGTTCGGGGTCTGTAAACGTAGCACGCACAACATTAGCGCGCTCTCGTAAATCAGCATGCCATTTAATTTTAATATTACCGTGAACATCATCAGCATTTATGGTGTAGGTCGGTTCGCCATACCAGGCGCCAACACGTACATACCACTGGCCCATTTGCCTAAATATTTTACCCGCAAAACACGCTTCTAGCTGACCTAACACTTCAAGTGGCTTTGAGCTAAATGTAAAGCTACCATTGGTTGTGTAGCGCGGCTCGGTGGTAACAACGCCCTCAACGTCGGTAAATTCGGCATCTTCATCACACACGTTAATGGCAGCAATCCACCACTGTAACGGTAAACGTTCAAAAGGAACCTCATGGGCTCCATAAAAACGCACATAGTGCAGGGCGCACAGTACGGCGTTTTGGCTCCAAAGCCAGGTACTTTCATCGTCAGGGTTTTGGGCTGTATCTCGTGGGTCCCATACACGGGTACCCCGTATTAAAAAGCCCATATCGTTTATGCCATCTTCAAACACTTCACGATTATTTTCCATTTCAATAAAAACATAGCTTTGGCCAAAGCCAACATGTTTACTCGTCCATCCCGCCATTTTAGCCACCGCTTTTGCGTTAGCTGTGGTTTGGCGGCCATCGCTTAAAGAGTAATCCCAACTTTCTCGTGGGTAATCAGTGAGCTTTTTATCAGCAATGTAAATTTCTTCAAGGGCATCAATAGGGGCGCCATTAATCAATACAATTAACTGCATCCATTTTTTACCGCCTTTTTCAACTTCCGCTTGGTGGGCAATAACACCGCCAACGCGGTCACGACCAAATGTAATACGGCGGGGTTGGTCTATGCCTTTTTGTAAGCCTTGGCCAAGCGTGGCTAAATCTTTTTCAGGCACATCAGGCGATAGTGAGTCCCAAAGCGCACCCAGCCCTGTTACTTCAAATATGCTGTCTACAACATTTACAACCGTATCAACTACCTTAGACATTTCGCGGCTCCAATGGGTAAACCGCTTTTACTGTGTCCATTGGTAACGTCACTAAGCCATTTTCGCCAACACATACCACCGCATTAACGGTTACAATCCCGCCTACATATTCGTCTTTAAACTCAACTAAAGCCAAGTCACCACGTCGAGCATAGTTAATAGGTATAGCGGGGTTTAAACGGTCTTTAAACACGCTTTCAACATCGTTTAAACCACGTTTAAACAGTTGTTTAAATGCACCACTTTTAGTGCGGTATTTACCCCTAAAATCATCAGCCACATCGTTACCGGTTGCAAATAGCACCCAATCGGCTACCAATAAGCAGCAATCGTTTTTACCCCATTTAAAGGGTTCACAGTTGCGGCGGTTTATAAAAGCAGCAAGTTTAGCGCTGGCGTTCATAGCGGTTGCCTCCTATGTATTTACCAGGTTGTGTATCAGGAAGGTTTTGTTTGTTGGTCGTGGCTTGCTCACTAAAAAACACATCGCCCGGGTAAAGGGCTTTTTGGGTCGCATCATTCCAACGCTGGTGTAGCCGTGCGTCTTTCCAGCGCTCACTTTCACCTGCAACACTAAGCTGCACTTGCGATACATCGCCGCGCTCTACATCACATGCCACAATGTAGCCGCTTTCAAGTAACTGGCTTTGGCTAACACGGTAATGTTCATCAACAGTAACAAGGTAAATCTCGCAGGCCTGGCTTATCGGGTCGTTCTCGGCCACTTCGGCTAAAATTGCTTGGTCTTGAGTGTGTAGGGTTAAACGTATGCGGGCGCTGTCGTTGTTATCATTAGCGGGTATTTCACTCACAGTGCCAAGCATACCCACGCCGTGCCAAGTTAAGTTAGCAAAGCGTCGCTCGCCTACACCTGTGTGCAGCAATACATCGCCACTTTTAAGCGCGAGTCGCACAAAAAAACGAGCACGGCCACTGGTGGCTAAATCCGCAAGTAACCCTGAGTTTAAGCTCTCCATTAAAACGCCTCACGCCCTTTAATTTTCCAGCTGGTAACTATGCCGTTTTTATACTGCGCACTAGCAAGCCCTTGCTTATTATCAGCAAGTCGAAACAACCCAGCTGGTTGCTTAAATGTAATAAGGGTATTTTCTGCAGGTATTTTTCGTACAGGAGACTCAAAAATAGCCGTCGCTTGGCCAACTGAGTCACTTACCAGGTCAGCCGTTAATATTTTAAGTTCAGTGTTTTGGCCAACGCCAACTTGCATACGTTCGCCGGCAACCAGTAAGGTTTGGTTAGCGGGTAGCGCATATAAATTTAAAATATTACCGTCTTGGTTTGCACCACGCACATAGCCCGTAAAGTCTTTATCTAGCTGCTCACGGCGGTAATCGATTAACGTAAACGTGCCCACTTGCCCGCGTAGGCTGGCAATAAAGCCATCAAGGGCGAGGGCATCGCGCTCTGGCACATTGGCAAGTTCAATTTCAAATTCCCAGTAAGCACCTTCAAGGTCATAAACCTCAGTGGCGTTATTGGCTTTGTTTAAATGAGTTTGGCTATTGGGCACTAACGTAAAGTTAGAAATCTTAGGCCGTTTGGGTAAGGGGAGTGGTTGCATCGTTACCAAGTTTCATAATAAAACACTGGTAACGAGTATAAAATTTAAGGGGTAAGCTTTCGGCTGGAAAGGGGTTTACATAGTTATAGTAGTTTACGAGCTTTTAATTCAAGTAGCACTTCATCAGAAAGTGCATCAATCCAATAAACGTCTTTAAGCTGCCTACATATTAAACCAGCAATCACTGCAAAAACAAGCTCAGCCTCAATTTCTTCGCCCTTATTGGGTTGCTTGTATAGATGAAATGATATTTCAACAAACATTAACCATGTAAATATTGTTAACTTATTAAAAATAGAGATTTCTAATATAGACTTATATCTGTTGCCTTCTATGTTGCTCAATAGTAAAGCTATCGTTTTTATTTTTTCTATATAGACATTTGTACCTTCAAAAATTAACCTTTTAAAACTTAAGGAAAGCTCATCATTTTCCAGCGGTTTTGATCTCATCTCAAAAAAGTAGGCTTGTAAAAAAGTCTCAAATGGCATATCTGATTCTTTTATACTTCTGAAATCAAAATTATCATCTGTAATGATACTCCATTTTCTTTCATCATGTTTTAATTTACACTTTTTATCATTTAACTTTTTAATTTGATCAATAACTTGGAATAGCGTTTCTTTGAATACACTATAACTTTGTGTATCAGATTGCTCTTTTAAAACAATCCTTGTCTCTATGAGTTCTAATTTTTGAACTTCTAAAGCTTCTTTTGAATCCTTCCAAGTTCTATACAGCAGGAGTATAGATACGAATAATAGGATAGGGGAAAAAACATTACTGAAATATGTAGCAGTTGCGACCCATCTTTCAATAGGGGTATTTAAATTAAAATTAAATATACTGAAGAACTCAAAAACAAAAATACTACAACCAAATATTGCTATAAAGATAAAATATATTACGGGGTTTTTAATTAACTGTTTCAAAATTTTGTTTGTTGTTTTTTTAAGATTATTACTCACAAACATTCCCTTGCTTTTTAAAACTCCTTTTTACACCAATCTCAAGCACTTAACAACTAAGCAGCACCACGTACTGCACGAATAATTGCACCATTACTTTGTATATTAGCCACTACAACACCCACCACCTGGCGGGCTATGTCTTGGCCAACCGCTTGCGATGTTTGCTCATTAGCACCACCTTGCACGGTAATTTGGTTGGTTATATGTATATTTACACCACCAGAGCCGCCACCATCATTAGCCGCACCACCTGCGTTGTAACGCCGTGCCATTTGGCTAATTTCAGTATTTTGTTTAGGGCTTAATACACGCTCGCCACGTTGTAATACATAGGTAGATTCATTCGGCACATAATCTAAGCCACCGTGGGCAATACCCGCTGGCTGTTGGGCTTTTATTTGGCGAACTTGTTGTAAACCCATCATAACCGCTGCCGCAGCTGCAACACCACCCAGTACTGGGCCAACAATAGGAATAGGAGCCAAAGACGTATAAGCCGCTGTTGCACCTTGGTAGGTATTTATAACAGCTTGCGCAATTGCAAACGCTTTATAGGCTTTAAATGCTGTTTTACTTTGTCCAGCCATTGCTTTAAAAGTAGTGGCACCCAAGCCAACAATGGCGTTAGATTTTTCAGCTTCTGTTTTTTTCTCAAAGTTAGCAAACGCTAAAATGTTGCTTTGTAAAGCACCTGTGTGGCGTGTTTTAATTTGCATCAACCGTTCTTGGTGTGCGGCTTCACTCGCTTCACGTTGGCTATGGTAGCCATTTGCAGCATTAAGTTCAGATTGGCGCTCTAACTCACGAATTTGGTTATCTGCGTTATATTTAAGCTCGCCACTTTCATCATTGGCCGCTAAACCTAATTGTGAGCGTCGCTTGGCATCAACCCGTGCTTGTTGGCGTGCTTGTTCTACACTTAGTTCGTTATTATAAGCGGCAAGTGCTTCACGCCCAGCAAAGCCTTTAACGGTAGCAATACGGTTTTCTAAATCACGCTGTAAATCGTTTTTACGTTTTTCTTCAGCTTGGTTTTGTATACGTGTTTTTTCGGTTTCACGTTTTAGTGTAATTGCTTTTAGGTCTTCACCGTATTTAACATCAAGTTGTTTTAAAATGGCGTCGTATTTAACTTTGTTAGCCGTATCGTTCTCACGAGCAACAATGACCATTTGCTTACGTTTTTCGTAGCTGTCTTTTAAGCGGGCTTCTTCGCCCATTAGGCTTACTTCTAAACGCTTAATGTTATCGGGCAGGGCGCTTGAGCTAACAGGGGCAGGCTTAGGCTTTTCTGTTTCTTTAATGGCAAGCACTTGTTGTAGCGCCACAATTTCATTTTTTAAATCAGTAACGCGCTGTTGTGCAGCTTCAACGTCAGAAAACTTGCCTTTTAAAAACGGGTTATTAAAACGTTCCCTTGCTTCATCGGCCATTTGAATCGCATTTTTAATGCGGCCCTGTGCCATTAACAACAAACCTTGTGCCTGGCTACTTGTTAAATTGGCATACGGGTTTAGGTCTTTACTGGCTTCTTTTAGTTTATTAACTGAGTCGGTAGCGTCATCGCCCTGGCTTGCAAAATAAGCAAGGCCAAGCCCAGCCGTTACCAGTAATCCGACGGGTCCACCTAACAAGCCCATTACTGTGCTAAGGCCACGTGCGGCTAACGTTGCACGCCCAGCGGCAGCAGTATAAATGTTGGTAGCGGTAGTGGCCGCAGCTTGTGTTGCTGTATAGCGCGTATTAGCAGCAGCCAAGCGGGAAACAGCTGCAGTACGTAAGTTGGTGGTATTAGCCACAGCCAATGTATGCTGTGCATATGCTTTCATTTGTGCAGCGCGTTGTAGCTCTAAAGCTGCATTAGCTTGGTTTTGTTTTGCAAGGGCTGCATCCGCAATTAATGCGCGGTTCTTGGCAGCAACGCTAGTAACATAACCCGAAGCACTGGCACTTAATCCTGCAACTAAATGGCCTGTAAGTACCGTAGCTAATGCACCGGTTGCCACCACTAAATTATTCACAGCCTCTTCGTTTTCACGTAAATACGCCATGGTATCGGTAATTGAGTCAACCACGCTGGTAACAGCAAAGTTTACTGGTTCTTCGTATTTGCGTATTAAGCGTTGGTACTCGTTACCCATTTCAGCAAAGTTGGCGTTTATTTTACCCTCAGTGGCCTCGGCCGCACCGGCATAATCGTTAAGCGCTTTGATCAGATAGTTTTTAAACATCTGGCTGGTTACTTGGCCATCGTTCACCATTTGCCTAAAACCGCCGGCGGCTTTACCCGCTGCTTTATCGAGTTTTTGTAAAAGCCCTGGCATAGGCTCGGTTACTTGGTTTAGCTCTTCTGCACGTAAAACGCCGGCAGTCATCCCTTGGGTCATACCAAACAAACTCTGCCCAAGCTGCACATTGCTCGCACCTGTTTTAGCAGCGGCGTTAGCCATGCCCTCTAAAATCGCTTTACCTTGGGTTTGAGTAACAACGCCAACCTCTTGCAGGGTTAAAATTTTACTGTAAGAGTCGGCAAGGGTGGTGTAACCGGTATTTAAGCGATCAGATGTAGCAAATAAATACTCTTGTACTTTGACATAGTTTTCAGCTGAGCCCGTTAATCCCTTTAACCTGGTATCTAGCAATTGTGCAGCACCTGTGTCACGCACAAACATAGTCGCGGTACCAATACCCACTAAAGTCGTGAGGGTTGCGCCTATTTGTGCATAGGCGCTATTCATTAACCCGAGTTGACGGGTCATAGCGCCTTGCTGTTGCATAATGCGGGCTTGGCTTGCGCCTAATTGCTGGTTAGCCGCAACCTGGCGCTGTACTGCTTGGGGTATGCGGTTTAGTTCGTTTACGTTTTGGCGCGCACCGGTGGTAACTGCTTTACCGTCATAGGATAAGCGTAACGCCAAATTCAAGTTGTTGCTCATCGGGTCGCCTTATTAGTCCAATTATGGTGCGCTCTAGGGTTTGCAGTTTTGCAAAATCGTCGGTGTTAAGGGTTATATTTGCATAGCGCCAGGCTATATCAGCCCTGGCATAGTCAAGGGCAATTTCTACCCCGTCGTTATCCCGTTGCCACTGGCTACTGGCAGTGGTTAATGCAATTACAGCCGTATGGTTCTGGGGCAATACAAACAATGTTTCCTCATCGTGTGGCACAACCTGTTTAGGTGCGCCAAAATGGGCTTCGTCGTCATCAAGAGTTTTACTGTCTGCTGCTAGGTCGCCCAAAAACCACCTAGCAACATCGGCTAGTTTTTTTCAGTGATACGGTACTGAGCGTTAATACACTCAACACTTAAGCGGGCAGTTAGTCCACTATAAACAAGCAGCTCTTCAAGGGTACTTTTATCAAATGGCACCTCTTTACCGTCATCAATAAAGTCATCCCAACCCACTAACAGCTCGCGTACTATTTCGCCATCAGTCGTGCCTTGTGTTTCAGTCAGTGTTTTAAGCTCGTTTTCAGGTACCAGTTTAATTTTTGCCGTAAACTTAAAAGGTAGCCCACCAAATTCAAAATTAAGCGGGGCGCTTATAACCGCATTTTTTAACGCGTTTAATAGTTTTAATTTCATTTTTGCTGTCCTAATTTGTTATTTATGAATAACTAACTTACTCAAACACTATCGTTAGTTCGTCATAGCCTGCACCACTGGGCACTAGCTTGCCGTCAAACTCATAACCAGTTAATTCTGAGTCCAGGCTGGTGTACTTAGGCCACGGCATTTGGTAACGGCCAATAATCGTTACTTTTTTACCTGTGGCTGTGCCATGGGTAAACTCAAACATTTGCACTTTAGCAACGTCATCAAACGGGTTAAAGGTGGCCAGTTCTTCAGCTGTTAGCGTAAAATTAGCGCTGCTTTCATGACCGGTTATCATTATTTCTTCGTGGTTAATGGCGCGGTCAAACACCACGTTATTACCTAAATCAATGGTAATTTTGTGCAGCGTACGTTTAATATCATTAAGCTTAAAATCACTGCTATTACTTACGCCAAGTACTTCAGGGCGTACCCAACGATCCCAATCAACCGCAGGGGCGGCAGTACTTGCAACCGGCGCACTAAACAAGCCTTTAAACTGCCAGTTAAGCATGGGCTTACCTTTTTCAAGCGCAAAGCTCACGTTGCCTTTCATTTCGCTAATGTTGTGGGTATTTTTACCAAAGCGTACTAAACATGTAACTGCAACAGCGGCCCCTTTTGTAAAGGTAACGCTTGTTGCATCCGCAACTTGCACCATGCCGCAAGCAAGTAGCAGCGGGGCAAAGGCAGGTTCGTTACCAGCTGTGCCGCTCATGGCAAGTGGGGTTTTAAAGTTAAGGCTTATATGCTCACCATAAAAGGTTTCCATACTGGCACCGCTGTAGCTGGTTTCTAGCTCGTCTTTTTCACTTTCGCTTTCAAGCGATAATTCAACGTCACTGGCATAAATGGCATGCAGGCCCGTTAAGGTTGTGCCCAGGGCATCGGCTAAAATGAGTTTGTCTTTAAATCGCCAGCTACTCATGATTTATTCTCCACTTTAATTAGCTCACCGCTTTTTAAGTTAAAAGCGCCGGCTATTTCATCTCTGTTACCTTTTGCTTTAGCTAAAGCCTGGTTAACGTTTTGGGCAATCGTCATCGCGCGGGACATTTTAGGCTTTATGTTCACGTCAGCCTGTTGTTCAGCGGGTTTACTCGATTGCGGCTCGGTCTGTTTGCTCATGGCATCACCTTCACAGTTACGGTATGTAGGCCAGTTACACTAAACTGGCACTGGTAAATTAAGTTATTAGTTTGCTTGCTAAGCTCAATTGTGCGGCCCTTATCAAGCTTTATAGGGTTCCAACCTGCGAACTGGCAACCTGCTACAGCAGCTTTAACATCACTGCGTAATTGCTTTATTTGCATATCGCTGTGGGCATTACCTGCAGAGCAGGGGATTACAATCATCACTGCAAACACATCTTTAATTTGGTATTCGTCAAGGCCGTGTACTTCATTAGTGTTGGTGTTGTCATCGGCCAGCGGCAATACAAACAACTGGGCACTGTGTACAGCATGCTCGCGCACATGGTTAAAGTCGCTAGCAAACCCTACTGTTGCATTAATCACTGTGTTACTTAGCAGGGTTTCTATGTTGTTTAAATCAAAGTTAAATGCCATTTAAATGCTCTTTAAATTAACCAATCAGTAATAATGTCGTTAATCTCAGTTTCTTGCACAGCAGCTATACCAATAATTGGCCGTGCGGGTAACTTAACGTTTTTATTGCGGCCCGTTTCACCACCAAAGTGATGTATTGCTGAGTACTTTTCACCTAAGCCATGCTCAAGCGTATTACCGTTTACGTTGTGCGTAACAGAGCCTGCAAGGTTGCGCTCATCGGTTAGTGTTAAACCGCCACGGTCTTTTGCTGCTTGCGATTGCTCCCATTTACGGCCTTCGGGTGTTACTTCACGTAAAAATCGGGTTGTAACGTCCATGTCTAAAAATGCACCAATATCATCCAATACATCAGCGGGTTCACCACTTGTATTTGCAATTTGGGTTAAGCGCGGCAGGGCATTACCCGTTATGTGTATAAATACACCCGCCAATTTAATACCCTGGCCAATTAAATTGAGAGCCTGCAGGTTTAGTTCGCATCCCAGTTCTTACGCCTGCAGGCGCATCTTCCTTAATTTGGATCACACCTTTACTAACCTTATCGAGCATTGCCATGGCGTTACTTTTTAGGGTTTTAAGGTTTTCGTCAGCAATGTTAGGGGCTAACTCACAATGCATTAAATCGTTAGCTATGCCTGGCAATACCGAGTTGTTTATATCGTCTTGGTTTAATGCAAACCGTGCTACATAGCCTGCTATAACCGCATTTACATTTTTTTGTGCTTGTACATACCAGGCATTAATTTGCTCTTGCAACTCGTTGTACGTTTCGCTTAAAAGCGCTGCTTCAACATCGTCTCGCGTTGGGCGGCTTCCAACCGCAGCAAACTTAGCAGTCGCAAATTGCAACAGCGTATTAATGCCAACTTTATCTATAACTGCTTGTTCTGTCGTAAACATGGGCACCTCAGTTAGTAAAAAAAGGCCCCGAGCAAGTCGGTACTGGGGCCTTTACACAGGGAACAACAATAATTAATTATGCTGGCGTCAGCACGTTGGTCAGCAAAATACCGCAGTCTTTTGCAATAATTTGCTCTTGCACCGATTCGCCTACCATAATTTCAACCCCACCATTTATGCCCGCAGCTACGTCACGGTTGCCCGATGTACGCGAGCCATAACGTGCAGTGAGTGCAAAGGTCATGCGGTTGTTGTTAAACGACGCTAGCGGGTCGTGATACGTAAACGACAGGGTATCTTGCCAAACCTTTTGTAAGTTAACGGCTTGGCCTTTTTTAGCCGTGTTTAGGCGCGCTTGGCCAACGGTTATATGCTCAAGCTCTAGCACTTCTTTAATGTAGCTCCACGGCACTAAGCCCTGGTCGCCACTAGTGCCATTAAACGCTTTAAGTAACTTAGGGTGTGTACGCAGTTTAGTTGCCACGCTTTGCGATAATGTCATTGCATTAGGGCGCATAAGTGGTGCATCTAGCATTTCTAAAAAAAACGGTAAAATATCAAGTGCAGGGTCATCTAAACGTTTTTGGCCTGCTGCAGCTAACGATTGAGTACTCCCAAAGTTAGCGGCTTTGTTATACATAGTTGCCACACGTATTTCACGGTTCAGCAAAACTAAGTCAGTTAAGCTCTCCGCTGCATGAGTACGCGGGTTGTAGTTTGCTGGCGCATTGGTAACATCGTCATTCGGCACCACATCAGATAAACCATGATCAACCACTGAGCCGGTTTTCTCTTCAACACTAAACTCAACTTGATTCGGCGATGACTTACGGCCAATTTTATCGTCTACAACGGTAAACTTTTCGCCTTTTTTATACTCGGTCCACTTATAGTTACGTAAACCAACGGGTGAATAGGGCGCAAGTGTGTCTGCAACTAACGCTCTATTACGATAAGCAATGGCTATGGCCGTTTGCTCAACATCGGGGGTAAATGGCATACCATTACTCATGGCAAATCCTCACTATTAATAATTAAGTTAACCCAAGCGCCTTAAGCGCTTGGAATTGTTGCTACTACATGCGGGTTTAAAAACACGTCGCCAATCACTCCAGCTTCGCCGTCTTCCATTACCCAACCTGCAACGTATACTTCGGTTTGGCCCACAAAGTTAGCAGGGTCAAACTCAACGGCTTTACCTTCGCTATCAGCAACAATTGGGGTGCCTGCAATTAACGCTTCACCAAACTCAACAGGCGCGCTTTGTGTCATTACTACATCAACACGTAAATGCTCGTCAGTGCCTTGCTCTGTTACACCGGCATACATTGCGCTGGCATCAACCGCTAACCCAACATGAAAGTCAGCCGCAGCCGATACAACCACTAAGCGGTTAGCCGGTATAACGTCTTCAGCACTAAAGTTTCTTATAAATCCTGGTTGTGCCATGGTTTTATGCCTTTTTAATGTGGTCTAACGCGGCAGTTATACTAATTTCAATGCCTTTGCTAGATTGTGATTGTTGAAATTCCAGCGCTTTTGCTGCGAGTGTTTCTGCACTGTCGTCAGTCACTTCGCCGTCTTTATCGTCCTTGTTAAACTCGTGAGTTAAACCCGTTTGTTCAGGCAAACCTTTTAAAAAGCCCTCAAACCACGCTGCAGGTTTAAGTTCCTGGCTTTTACCGTCTGCGGCAGCAAACTCAAAGGTGGTGTCGCCATCGTCAAGCTTGGCCATAAACTCAGCCACACCCTCTGTGTTTGTTAAGCGCGGGGCTTTGCCGCCATTAATTTCGGTGTTAATAAAGGTGTTAGCTGCTGCAACACGCTGCGCGAATTCAAGCTGTGCGTTTTTAGCGTTAGCTGCATCAATCTGGTCTTGCAGCGCCTTTCTTTCTTTTTCATCCATTGCATGGTCCTCATGGGTGGGTGGTGTGGCGTCATCATCGCCTTTACTAAATTCGGCTCCCTCGCCACTATTCACCTTGGCACGTTCGTGCTCAGCAATAATGGTTTCTTCTTTTAACCATTCGCTTTCGTAGTCGGGCACAACTTTATCAGCCGCTTCACTGCCAAAACGGTCAGTTATAAAGTTACGTAAATTGCCCATTAGGCGGGTAAGGGTGTTTGATGTGCGAAGCGATATGTTGTCAATATCACCGGCAGCAAATTCTAGGGTTAGGGTATCGGCGTCATCACTTTGGTTAAACTGCCAGGCTAAACCGTCAACGGCAGGGGGCTTGCCCCCTAAATAACCAATGTGGGCAAGTTGGTAGCCATTAGCTACCTTTTCAAGCTTAACCGAGCGGTTAGGGTATCGCTTGCTTTGTACCGCTTGAGCAAATTCAGCACACACATCTTCTGCTTTAGCAAACAAAGAGCCACCTTCTGCTTTTAGCTCACTGGCCCAACCCCACGCAGGGTCGTCCATTTTAGGGTGGCCAATAACCAGTGGTGCGCTTTTAGGTTTAAAGTTAGCGACTACGCTGTTTAAATCAGCGTCGCTAAATGTGTGCTCAACGCCTTTAGAGTCGGTTTGTGTACCTGCTCTAAAAACTTCAAACCAATTAAATGAGGTGTTTGGGGTTGTTTTGTTTGCCATGTTCCAAGTGCCAATAAACTAACTAAGTGGCACCCAGTGTATGCGGGGAGTGGCAATTGAACCGCTGGAAAAGACTTTACAGCGTTAACAATGGGGTAACCTATATAGGCTAAGCGGGTATCAACCACACTGCAAGGAATATTTTATGGCGCACTGCAATTTATGTAACAACCCTCTAACTCAAGGCGAAATAACGTTTCTTGACGGCCAATGCTCAAACTGCTAATTTGATGCCCACGCCCAGGCGTTCTCACTTTGTAAGTCCTGCAATAGCCCACTGTACACACCCATTAAGTTAAACGGCGAATTTTACTGCTCAAATAAATGTGCGCATAAAAAAGACACAAAAAAAACCCGCTAAATGCGGGTTTTATCTAACTGTACATATAAATATTTACTACTGCTTTTTATTCTTACCCTGATTAATCACTAATCTAAATTGTTGTGCTGTTCTAAAACCTTGGAATTGATCATATGCAGCATAAATTGCTAAGGAGATAATCGCTCCCCTCACAGACAAAAATAGCCACTGTGAAAGGTTTGAATCCTCCCCATACAAACTAGAAAGGCCATTAAACACAGCATCTAAAATCAATAATAAAATGATAAAAGCAGCATTGCTAATGACTTCTTTTTTTAAATCAGTTAGTAAATTTATAGCGTTATCTATCTTTTTTCGAGCCCCCTTTATTTCACTAACATCTTTTAACACACCTTCAATGTAGTTAAACAACGCCCATGTTAGTGCGCTTGCAGCAGTAACAAAAAAAGGGAAAACGGCCAATACAGTATCAAATAACTTTTTTGCAGCCCCGTTAGTTATGTGAAGAACAGCGAAACATAGAATTAAAGACACCAAAATATATAAACCAATTAATAATGGTTTTTTAACTTTTACCCATATGTTTAATTGTCGCATAAACTTCAGCACCTAAATTTGACTCTTTATAATTTAAGGTATGCACAGAATCAGCTTTTTCACCTAACTCCATTTGAGAATCATCTGTTTGACTCTCATTTTCAACAGATGGTAGGTTTACTGTATCAATATTTTCGTTACTTCTATGCGCCTTTTTACCGCCCCTTTCACCTTCTGTAACAACACCCCAGCTGCCTTCACCCTCTGCAATATACTCTAAGTAGTTTGACACTAGTACTTCGGGTACTTTCAAATCACCTGAGTCATTTTTTAAAGTAATGTCTATCTCATCTTGTCCAAATATATCTTGCAATGCTTCAACTGCATCTCTTGCTTTTTGGTTTGTATCTAAAATATTTGGAGATATTAACTTAAATTCTAGCCTATAAATTTTACTCTTCGAGTCTACAATATTCCAAAACTTAGCTGACTCTGATTTACCTTCAATAAAGATACGATGGTTAAAAGTAGCAAGTATTGGATCTGTAAAAGCCGACTGCAATGACCTCGCAATATGCTCAGGGTCACCGTAACGCCAATCCTTTCTGACAAATATGTGCTGTGTTTGAATATCAATTACAACTGATAATGGAATCCAATTGTCATGCACAACTTCAACAATGTCACCTGGCACTTTTTCGCCTGTTTGTTGCTTTTTAAGCTTAGCTATTTTTCCACAGTAAAATCGTTCACTGGGAAAGTCATATCCAAAAGACGGAACGAGCTCTTTAAATCCAAGTACACTATAAAGGGCCCCAGCTGATTTAAATTCTCTGTCACTTTTTATTGCAGGTAAAATTGCATGTCCTTTAACCGTTGGAATAGCTTTTACATTAAGTGCTTTTTGCGCTTCTTCAACTAACGAATAGCGTAAAATAAGATATTCTTTAACCACAATTTGATTTCCTTATACGTATTATTATTTGTTTTAATCATAATACACTTAAAAATTAACCTTTAAAATCCAATTAGCATTAAATTGAAATTGCTTTATAGTTAAGTATCACTACTAAACAACCAAGGAATGGTTATGCTAAAACAAGCTCATTTAAAAACCTTAAATAAAACACTCATCACTATAGCTGCATACTTTCTTTTGACTGGTATTGGAATAGGTGTGTATTTATATATCAACAACCCAGATAAGTACCTTTCATCAAACCCCGATGAGGCCATGCCGCAACTCTACGTTGCACTTACCAATAAATTGAAGTCAAACCCAAGTAGAGAGTTTGTAGCCGACCTTAACCAGGCATATGTTGATCAAGTTATTACCGAACCCGAGTACATTCGTTTAACACTTAAGTACAACCTCAATATGGCAACAGATTTAAATCTAGAGTTCAGTCCAATCAAAAAGCAGTTTCATAAAGCATGGCTTAACCACCAAAACATAAAACCATAACTTTAAATACAAGTTAAACCATGTTTAAACCGTGTTTAAATTCGATTGAGCGCGTTTAAACGGTTTTCACGCATGGCAATGTAGCCACAAAAATCAATAGAGCGCTTAAAATCGCTTACAGGAGTTAATGGGTTTTAGCGTTTACAAAGAGCAACGGGTAAAAACAGAGCGTTTAAAAACCTTTACATATAAAAACGGCGTGGTTAATTTAAGCCTTAGGATTAAAAACAAAAAAGGAAACCTAAGTATGGAAAGCATTTTTCCTGAGTCAAATAAACCAAAACCTAGCGAACGTACTCCACAAGGCATGATCAAATACCATCGACTACAAAAGTGGTGGCTAGAAAAATTAACAGCATCAGAACGCCAGCGTATACGTAACCAATATTCACCTATGAGTGACAGTAATATTGATAAAGGTAATTACACCCATTCATCAAGCAGCACAGTGAAGTTTTTAAAAGAAGTGGGAGGGTGGTTTATAGCCAAAGAAGGTGACCGACCATTAGCCCTAAAAATACTTCAAGAAGCTGAGTCTAATATTCACTTATCAACCTCAGAAGTAGATCAGCATTTTTTATATGGTCGAATGATGGAGCTTTACTACAAAGACAGAAAAAAAGAGGGCTACTACGAGTTAGCAAAAGAATATGCGTTAAAACAAATTGATATTGCTGCTGCCACGGTACAACAAATGAAACGTGATCACTTAAGCTTTATTGCTATTAGCTCTAAAAAATACAAATCTATGCGTCACTTAACAATCGAAAACACGCCATTTCACATCCCCAGCCATGCAGGGTATAGGCAACTTGCCATTATCTATAAAAAAGAAAAGCGTTGGGATGATGTTATTGCTTTATGCGAACAAGCAATAAGTGAAGGGTGGTGTGGAGATTGGGAAGATCGCGTTGATGACGCCCTAAGGCAAAAACTAAAACAACAAGCCCCTAACTAGGGGCTTTTTCATTTCTGCTAATTACGCTTTTTACGCAAAGCGGGAAACCTATCGCGATACTGGTACCAGCTTTGCTACTTTTAAATCTGAGTTTAGTATTATAGCGCTTTGCTACATCACGCATTACATATAAACCTAAGCCGTATTTAAATGTACGAACATATAAACTACAGCCCTTACCATCGTCTATAACAGTTACATGTACTTGGCTACGAACCTGCTCAACAAACACTTCAACCTGACTAGCTTTACCATGATCAATTGAATTACGTACTGAGTGGTAAACAAGCGCGTATATATCTCTTTCTAACCCTGCGTCTAATGTAACACTGTCGCTAAAAGATATTGTGTATTCAAAATTAAGCCCAGTGCATTCAAATTGCAATGCAGCTTGTAAAGCAGCTAACCCCTGTTGAATACTACGTTTACCAAGCGCAGCATTGCCATGGGCCAATGGTACAATTACGTCAACGGCTTCATCTAAATAAACAAGTCCATCCGCCATTTTATTTAAATCAGGGCTACTGCAAGCACTCTTGGCTTTTAGCAACTTAGTAAGCGCTAGGTTCATTTTGCATGAGCCAATCATGTCATATAGTTTTTTATGTACGCCGTAGTTAGCTTTTAACAGCAATACAGCAAACAAGATAATAAACATAATTACTAACGCAGGTAATACAAAGAGTAGCAAAGTAACTACGTTCGACTCATACCACTTCCCAATAAATTCTAGGTTTAAACTTTCACCCTCAACCCAACTTCCACCGTTTAAACGGCTTTTAAACTTTAATGTATAGTTACCTGGTCTAATATTATGAAAATTAATAATTCCAGAACCACTATCAATCCAGTTATCATCTATAGCGTAGGCAAACTCAGTATTGCCAATAAAGTTAAGATCAGATAGGTATAAACTGGTTTGGCTGATAGCATCAAAAGTGTGGCTTGTCTGATTCACGAAATACTTATTCTCAGTTTTAACAGCAGTTACTCGAGGTTGATTAGTCATAACTTTATTAACGAGTTTAATTGTTGTGATCCCGTATTGCGTACCAAACGTTAAATCACTTTCATTTTCTAGCATCATTGAGTTTGGTGTAACGTTTAGGCCAGCAGTTCCTGGCACTAACGAATAATCTGTTTTAGTAAATTTATAAACACCATCGATGGTACCAATGTATAACTGGCTATTAAATTCCTGTAAATCAATAATGCTTTGCGGGCTGTTTAAACGTTGTAATTCTCCATTAGCAAACTTGTAAAGGCCATTCCCAAACGTCGCTATATAAACAGAGCCATTAAGTTTTACTGCATCCACAACAATACCAATCTCATTTCCATGGTAGCCAATACGTTGCAGTTTATCTTTTATGTAAAAACCCTCGGCTGAAAGCACATACATATCATTGTCTATAAACTTAACGTCTAGGATTTCGTTGTTATGCAAAAGTGAATTTACGTCATGTAGCGTTGCAAAAATATCGTTCTTATATGTAAACACACCCTCGAAACTGGTTGAAACATATAATTCACCAGACTTAACAGTCAAAGCAATTACATATTTATCGTAAATTTTTACTGTTTCATTGTTTTTATAATTGTACTCGGTCAGCCCTTTATTTGACGCAATAAACAAACTATCGCCAATCACTGCAATATCAGTGATCACATAACCATAGTCAGCAGGGCTCCCAACAATATTAAAGCCCTGGCTTGTGTGACTCAAAACACCGCGCTCAGTACCAACAAAAAATCCATTGCGGAAATGTTTTTTGATATTGTAGTCAGATGAGTAGGGTAAACTTAATTGATTTATCGTAGCTGGTTTTATTTGTACATCGTTACTTGATATAAACCACAAATTGTCTGAATTATCCTTAAATATACGACGCACAGGTGATTTAATCATATTTACTTTTTCATTGATAACTGAAAAATCCATTAAATTTAAATGTACTACAGCACCATTTTTTTCTATATAAACAGTATTACCATTAGCATAAAGCGACTTTGGATATGTAGGCCAAGGCGTTGATTTTTGCTTACCAAATGCATCATAGTAATAAAGGGTTTTATCTCGCCACGCTATAAGCCCATATTGATTGTTACTAATTTTGGTATAGGTGGCGGGTGTAGCATCAATCAATTTTGCAGTATTACCGTCGATTGCAAAAAGACCATCATCAGTATCAATGTAGCCGTCAGCAATCGCATTCACTCGTAAACCGTCAGGTAATAGTTTTAAAGGGGTGAGCACACCATTTTGATACTCAAAGCTACTAAGCTTATGGCTACGCAAACAGTAGATCACATCATTTATTAAACCTACACGCCAACACCCGCTATTTATCAGTCGGGTGGTTGTATTAGTAGTTAGGTCAACTTGATATAAACCCAAATCACCATACGCTAATAAAAGTTGGTTTTTATCTTTAATGTACCTAACATCTTCTAACCAATTGTTAGGTACGTTATATAAATCAGCTAATGGGGTATGAGTTTGCCCATCTAATCTAAAACCACCTTGTTGACTAGCTTGATAAATAAAACCATTCTTATCTTGCGCTATGCCAAAGCTATAGCCAGCAAGTTCAGTAGCGCCTGCTGTGCTTGTAAAAAGCATTATTGAGCAAATTATGGACTTAATAAATGAGTGTTCCATATGCAAAACTAGGGCGATTTAGCCCTAGCCTCCATTAATAATTATTATTGTAACTCGGTTGGGTGGTGACTGCGCGTACCGCACAATTGCAATACTTTAGGGCCAATATTAATTGACCGGGCAGAGTAATTACTAAAGTTTTTTGATTTAATTAACTTAGAAGAATTATCAGGCCATTCCAATGCGCCAAATTCATTAATTAATAACATAGTTGGTTTTCGGGGGTCATCAGGGTTGGCTTTCATTTGCCAAGCTTGTCTTACTTTTTCACCTGCTGCAAAGCTGTAAAGCTTAGAGTATGCATTGGCTAAGAACTTAGCACCTTGCTCGGTGGTAATGATAATGCCTGTATTATTAAATTTTGATCCACAATCCAGGCTCATATCAACATTCATATCACTACCATCAGGCATTAATAGAGTAGAGTTAATATGTTTCACTTGGGCTCGTTCTTTCATAGGTTCAAGCGCAGTAGCAGAAAAAGAAACTGCCAGTGCAGCACTGATTAAGAAACTTTTATATAAGGTTTTCATCTCATATCCTTAGAAAATTAAACCAGTTTTAAACTACTCCTCGCAATAGCATTGACAATAGCGTGATCACAATCGTATTCAATTGCAGCATCAACAAGTATTGGCCTAAGTGATTTACGTACAGCAAGTAATCGTTCAACTGGGAGATTATCTTTAATTACAACCTCATCCATTATTGACTCTACAAGCGTGTCTATATGAATTACTTCATTTTTAAACTCTTCGCTATGTATAAATTTTGGAGTTGGCTCTTTTAGTTGATAAGTCCTCTCTGCTTTTGGCTCCAATCCGAAAATATTGTCAAGAGAAATACCACGCTCTATGCATGACTTAACAATCCCTTCATATGGCAAGGTTCCTCTATTCATTGCATTTAAAAATGCAGACTGAGAAAGCCCCATAGCTAAAGAAAGTGCTCTTTCACTAGTAACACCAAATTCATTTTTAAGCTTTTTAGCAGCTGTTTCTATATCAACTTTTTTTAAGGTATCAGTTGTCATGTTAACT
Organism: Pseudoalteromonas sp. SD03; assembly: GCF_040937955.1. Taxonomy (NCBI): domain Bacteria; kingdom Pseudomonadati; phylum Pseudomonadota; class Gammaproteobacteria; order Alteromonadales; family Pseudoalteromonadaceae; genus Pseudoalteromonas; species Pseudoalteromonas sp. SD03. The sequence continues at coordinate 1,797,590 of NZ_CP162514.1, read as the reverse complement.
TGTCAATACATATGTAATGTTAAAAGAATACAAAAATAATGTTTAAGGTCACTTGACAATACAAATGTAATGATTCAGATTAAATAACAACAAAACATTACATATGTATGCAACTAACTTTACATAGGATAACTTAGCATGAATTCTAACGGTTTAGTATTTGAAGATATACGCAAAAAACTTCTCAAAAAAGACATTCTATTGTCAGACCTAGCAGAGGGGCTAAACGTAACAAGAGCACACGTTTACTCAATTGCAAAACGTAACAACAAATCAAAGCCAGTTGCTGATGCAATTTGCTCTGCACTAAACATGTCTATCGAAGAAGTATTCGGCGATACCTACCAAGATCACCAAGCAAGAGGCCGTCAAGACCGAGCTGCCAGAAAACAGCAAGTTATTAATGCTATTCGCAATAATCAGCCTATCCCAGAATCTAGCTTTACCTAACATCGTGGCTAACACAAATAATTTTACAGGGAATAATTACCATGAAACTTACTGATTTAGAGTCAATATTTAATCAAGACGAAGCGCCAAGCTGCGATGTATACCACCAGTTCCTTTACGCTGTAAATGCTGCTGCCCGCACAAGTGGTTTAACACGCCAAGGTATTGTTAACCGCATGAACAATGCATTAAAAGTCGATGACGTTGTAATAAACGAAACACTGTTAAATAAATACCTAGCCCCAGGCACTGAAAAATATCTACCTGCACACCAATTGCCAGCACTTTTGTGGGCAATCAAAAGCATTGAGCCACTAAACGTATTGCTTGAGCCGCTATTGTTTAAAGCCATTGATCAACGTTCACAGTTACTGCAAAAACACGCTGAGTTACAAATGGAAATTGAAAAGCACACACAACAACAGCGTGAAATTCAAAACACACTTTTACCAAACACCTCAAGCAATTAATTTTTAGGCCAAAACAATGACTATCAAAGACCAAGTACCGTCTGAAATTCAGGTTTTTAGTGCCGAAGAGCAACAACAACTCAGTGCCAAAATCGAAAAGATGGCAGGGCACATACAACTAGTAATGCCAGATTCAGTTGACGAAGCATGGCAATTGCTTGTGCGTATGGAAGAGCAAGCGCTAGTTGATACAGCAAAACGCGGGCTACTTTATTTAAGTATTAAGTCACATATTCAATATGGTGAATTCGATAAAAAGTTAAAAGAACTAGGTATTCCTCGTCGCAACGCATTTAACGCAATAGCGGTATCAAAAATGTTTTTAGCGCTGCCAGATTCAAAAGTGCAGACGTCTGCGCTTTTAAACATGAACAAAAGCAAACTGATTGAAATGGCGCGCTTACCGGTTGAAACCGTTGAATCGCTTGATGACGACGACCTTGAAACGCTTAACGATTTATCAGTGCGTGAGTTCCGTAAAGAAATTCGCAAACTAAAAGACAAGCACACCGACCTTGAAGAGCAAACAGCCACGCTTATAAACGCCCTTGAAACTGAGCGCTTAACCAAGGCCCCTAAACAAATGTACGAGCTACCTATGCTAGTTGCACAGGTGCGACAAAAATCGTTTGCACATAATGCCGTTGTTAACGAGTCGCTCGAAGAGTTTATAGCCATGATTGAGCAGCTATGTAACGCCCGTGACCTTGATTTAAACCACCGCATAGGTGCGGCACAAACCACGTGGCATTTATGGTTAGGCATACAACAACGCATTACCCACATGCTCAACCGCTTAAGCGGCGAGTTTGGCCCTGAGCATTTAGCCGGTGCTGAGTGCATACCACAATTTGCCGAAGACGAATGGCAAGACGCTCAAGCAAACCGTGAATACATGCTCGCCATGTTTAACGACCGTATTAAAACCCGCGAGTAGGAGAGAACAATGCATCCTGCAGTACAAAAATACAATAAGTTGCCAAGCACAGGCTTGGAACTAAGTTGGCAAAATGCCAGCGAAACAGCCCGTAAAAAAGCCCAGAGTAGGGCGGTAATAGTTCGCCATTTATTAACGCAAGAGTGCGGCATACCTAAAGCGTTTGAAGCGCTTGTAACCGCGTACCGCGCAAATACAGCAATGGCCACACTTGCAACCGCTATTGATGCACTGGGTAAGTTACCAGGGCGCGCAACCATTTATAACTGGTGTAATGCCTACAAAGACAACGGCATTAACAGCTTATTGCCAAACCATAAAGGCAAAGCGCAAACACAATATAGCTGGCTTGCACGCTGCCTTGAGCTTTATCACAGCCCAAACAGCCCAAGCTTTGCACAAGTGAGCGACCAACTAAATAAAGAGGGTTATAAAGCCGAGCATCATCAAGTGCGCCGCTTTATTAATGCACTGCCGCACGAGCTTGGCCCACAAAGCCCGTATCGTATGGGTGCAAAACTGTACCGTGAAAAACATAAAGATCATTTGTTGCGCTCTACTAATAATATTAAGCCAGGCGTTATGTATAACGGCGATGGCCACACGCTCGACGTATACCTAGCGCACCCTAAAACAGGTAAGCCTTACCGTGCTGAGTTAACCGCGTTTCAAGACGTAGCAAGCCGCTGCATTGTGGGCTGGGAACTTGGCTATGCCGAAAGCACACTCGATACGCTAGCAGCAATAAGTCGCGCTATTAAAGTGCATAACAACGTGCCTGCCATGTTTTACCTAGATAACGGCTCAGGCTACAAAAACAAACTCATGAACGACGATACAACTGGCTTTTACGCCCAGTTTGAAATAGACGTTATTTTTGCCATACCAGGCAACGCTCGTGTTAAGTGGATTGAGCGGTTTTTTTTACACATGGAAGACCGCGTAGGTAAACGCTTTAGCACCTATTGCGGGCGCGACCACGACGACCGCCATAAGCAACTGGTACTTAAAGAGGCTAAACAAGGCAAACGAAAACTGCCTACGGTAGACGAGTGGATAGCTGAGTTTAAAGCCTTTTTAAACGACTACCATAACAGTGAGCACCCTGAAGTTAAGGGCAAAACCCGCCAGCAAGTATGGGACGAAAACATAGAGCGCGTGCCCCCAGTAGAGGGCGACTTTGTAATGCTACCACGCGAAACCGTCAACATTCGTCGTGGCCGTTTTCGCTTGCACCAACGTGATTACAGTGCCGACTTTTTACACCAGTTTAATGGCCAAGAGCTTGTTGCCGCCTACGACCTACACGACGACAGCTACACCAAGCTTTATAAGCTAAACGGTGAGTTTTTAATGTTCGCTAACTTAAAAACTAAATCGCACGCAGTGCCTACGTCACGTATTGAGCAAGCCCAGCAAAAACGCCTTACAGGCCGCGAAAAACGCTTACAAGTACATTTACAAGAAGTGCGCGCCCAAGAAGCCAGTACACGCATTATTGATGTTGAGTCTGTAACTAAGTTTGCTGCACCTATTAAGGGTATTGAAGCACAACAATCACCCGTAAACATTTTTGATTTTGATGTAACGCCAACACAGCCGCAGCACGAAATCGACCTAAACGAATTACTTGATCAACCTAATTTACGCAAGGAAACAACCTATGAGCTATAGCCAACCACACCCATACACGCCTGAGCAAACGCTGCGTGTTGAGTTAATTAACCAAGAGTTAAGCACCACAGGCATGACAGCCGAAGAACTTAACTGTGGCTTTGCCCTGCAATCAGTTAAAGAAGTACTAGCAAATAAATGCACCATTAACCCTGAAAAAATCATTGTGGCTATGTGGCATAAGCTATTTGGTGAAGCCGCTATTACCGATATTGAAAAACGTAATGGCTTTAATAAGTCGTACAACAAAGCCGATCGTGAACTGGCAGCGCGTATTTGCTTGCGTTTGCAATCACCCGAAATACGCGACCAAAACATCACCAGCGCCAGTATTGCGGTGAGCATGGGTAAAAGCCCTGCATCAATAAGCCAACTCATTAACGGTAAATACAACGCCAAGCCTACTAAGCACTTGCATGACATTTGGGCGCTTATTTGCCCTGCAGAGGTAGAGCAAGGCAAAATTAGCGGCGAGCTTACTGAGCGTAAACAAATAAGCATTGTGTACGGTGATGTGCGCTTTATTCCTACCAGTACATCTAAGCTTATTGCTATGGCCTGCGACCAAGCTCGCCAACGTAAACGCTTTAGTGTGTTTGCAGGCCAAGCAGGGCTGGGTAAAACCAAGGGTATTGCGGAGTATTGCCGCCACAACAAAGAAGCCATTTTAATTGCTGGCAGTGAGCAAACCAGCAGCACCCAAGTGCTTGAGCAACTAACGTTAGCCCTGGGCTTATCACGCTGCCCAAGCGCGTATAAAAACATGCAAAAAATTATTCAAGCACTGCGCGATACCGACCGTTTAATAATTTTAGACGAAGCCGACAAATGCAAACCTAACTCGCTCGACCCACTGCGCACCATAAGCGACCAAGCTATTGTAGGCGTAACCCTGGTTGGCAACATTCAACTAGTAGACAAACTGCAAACCCAAGAGCGCTACGAACTCATTGCAAGCCGCGTGTGCTTTTGGCCTAAACCTATCGGCCAAATAACCGTTGAAGATATACGCACCCTGTTTTTAGAACTCACCGAAGGCACCGTAAAACTCGCTCAAGACGATGCAAAATGGTGGCAATGGCTGCACAAACGCGTTGAAGGTAACGCCCGTGAGCTGGTTGAAAACCTGCTACCGCACTTGCTTAACCACACCAACAAAAACCCAGACACCGCCGTAGACAAGCTGTTAGTTAATGGCATTTTTTCATCAGTACTTAATAAACCAGCGGTTTAAACGCCGTTTAAACATAATTTAAATAAGGATTTAATCATGGCATTTTCAATAAAATTAAACACATCACGTTACACAGCGCATTTAGCATTTAGCTCGTTGGTTACAAACGCATTAATGCTTAGCCTGCTGGCTAAAAAAGACCCACAAGGCGAGCTCATAGATAAATGCGATGGCAACATTAAAGCGGCCTTTGCAACCCTTGCTGCCGACAAGTTATTTAGTATTCACCATGTGCATGAAATTAACTCTCATGCCCACACAGCAAGACGTTTTAATAATATCTATCGTGATTTTCCGCTGGTTTATACCAGCGGCATGAAAGACTGGGGCATTAAAATTATTGGCATAGGCCAAGCGCCACACTTTGAAATTGAAGCCCTGGAGGACATAGCGTGAGCAACTTGATCCAGCAAATCAAAATTGCACAAAAGGCGGCGGGTATCGACCAAGATACCCACCAACTTAATGTGTCGTACATTTGCGATGGCCGTGTTAATACCTGCACAGGACTAACCAAGCTTGAGCAACAGCAACTGCTTGCACGTTACCGTGCTATGAACCCAAATGCGGGTAAAACACAGTTACCCGCACAACTAAAAATGATTTACAGCCTGTGGGGCCAATTGAGCCGCGCAGGTGCGGTAAACATTGATTCAAAACAGGCCTGCGATGCGTTTTGTGAAAAGCACTTACAAGGTAAAAAGCTAAGCCAAAGCGCCCAGCAATGGCCGCATATTATTGAAGTACTTAAGCAATGGCTTGCACGCCATAAAGCAAAGCAGGGGGCGTAAATGGCTAATTACCAAGAGTACCAAAACTTTACTATTAACCCGCGTAAGGCCGCTTATACAGAGGAAAAACGCTACCGTAATGTAAAAGAAAAAGACAAGCAAAAATGCCGTGCTCGCCGTGATGTAGAAGCCTATCAAGAGCAACGCCGAATAGATCGTGAGCACGGCTTAGATTATTTATTTGAGGAGCAATCATGAGCGAATCAAGCATAGATTTACGGGCATTACCCCACGGCCTACGTCGCATTGTTAAACACTTAGGGGTTGAACAAACCATTGCCGTACTTACCGAGCAACAAGGGCAAATGTTTTATATTCCTGAAAAGCCAACCGAGAATCACGAAGTAGTAAAGGTATTTGGTAAAGCCTTCGTGCAAGAGCTAATAAATGCCAATGTAGGCTCAAGCTACCAAATACCCATGTTGCACAAAGTGCTTATGCAAATTCGTAATCAACAAATTTGTGAAGCGCTAGACACCAAAGCCTGCAACATTCAGCAGCTGGTTAAGCGTTTTAAAATAACCCGCCAGCAAGTAAGCAGCATTTACAGTGCATACCAAGACGAACGGGCGCACGAAACACAATTAAATTTAAGTTTGTAGGGGATAAATATGCAAGGAAAAATAACAACATTTTATGTTTTAGCAAAATGCCCAAACTGTGAAGAAGAAACAGAAGTGCATCAATCTGAACTTCGGGCAGAAGTAGCATGTTGTCAGCATTGCGCCGAAGAGTTTGAAATAGCTTTAGATGAATAGTATTAGGGGAATAACATGGCACATGAATTAATTAAAAAAGGCACAAAAGTAAAATATTACCCAATCATTACAAACAAAAGCATTTTCTCTGAACATGAAGTTATAAGTGAATGCTGGGAAATTTGCGGTGAAATGGTTGTCAAAATCAGCGGTAAAAGCGGTGGTGTAAGCATCAATCACCTTGAAGCTATTTAGAGGAGCTATAAAGGCTATGAACACTGAATTAAAAGCCCAATGTCAGCATCACTTTATACGTTTAATTAAGCGCGGAGTACCGATACTTGCATTTGATTGCCCTAGCTGTAACACGCAATTATTAACTACACGCCCTGGCATTGATCAGGAATGGGAAACGCTATCAACCTGTTGGCGGTGTGATTGTATATTCTTGAAAATGTCTGATCACCATAAGGTACGTACTCAAATACCACCGCATTTAAACAATGCAAAGCAATAACTTTGTACTGCTCACTGCGTTGCAACTTAGCGGCGGCGCTAAACCTAAGCAGTGGCAGTACGAATACGGTTTAAACCTGCTTAACCGGTATATCAACCAACGCAAGTTATTTGGCCTAAACACGACAGGCATGATGGACGAATACCGCGAAGCATTTAGAGAAATTAAAGGTAAATGATGAGTGGAGCAAGAGAAATAGCAGGCAAAGCAGTTGATAATATCGAAGAGCTGTTAAGTGATATGTTTGCTGGTGATTACGCAGACAATGAAGTGTCATTAGGGGTATTATTAAGTGGTAAAGAAGAAATACAAGTGCAGCTTAAAGTAACACGCTCACCTAGTGATTTTATCGATACTGATTACAGCGACTGGGACGCCAGTTTCAAAAAAATATAATTGTATTTAAACCATGTTTAAACCTTATTTAAATTAAATTGGCTTGCCCCCTTGTATTGGCAAGCCTTTTTAATTTAACCTAATAAGCTAGCTCTAAAACCCCCAGCCGCAAACAACTTTACAGTGTTACCCAATCCCCTAAATTGATTTACTACCAGCATGACAAATACAGTGCATGCGCCATTTATTGAGTTATTAGCTCAACAAATTATTAAGGCCAGTTCTAAAGCCGAGCAAATTGCAATTTCTCGCCGTTGCCCGTTAAAAGACCTGCCCGCATTGCGTACCCGCGTGAAAGAGCTGCTAAACCCAGCGAATAAAAAGCCGGTGCGTAATACCCGCTTACCTGCCTGTTACGTCCTAGTAAAACAACGTTTAACCAACAAAATAAGGACTCAACAGCATGGCTCTTAAACAAAGAGTGGCCGTTCCTACTGCCCCTAGTTTTATATTTCAAGAGTTGGTACCTAAAGCCACGTTTGAACTATTTAACGATACCCCATTATTTTTAATTCATTTATTTGATGACCGCGCATTGCGCATGCTGCAAAAACTACGCGACACGTTTGGCCCATGCACCGTAAACAACTGGTATTTTGGCGGCGCAAATCAATACCGTGGCTACCGCCCACTTGATTGCACAATAGGTGCTAAACGCAGCCAACATAAGCTAGGCAAAGCATTCGACTGCAGCTTTAAAAACTACACTGCTCAACAAGTACGTGACTACGTATTAACCCACCCACAAGAATTCCCATATATCACCGCCATTGAAGGGCAAGTGAGCTGGTTTCATTTTGATGTGCGCACGCCTACCTGGACGGGCATTAAAGTATTTAACCCGTAAGGAACACCCATGAATCAAGAGCAAGAAAACTTACTTTTTCAGGCCATTGGTGAAATACAGGGCAGCCAAGCCGCTATTTTAAATGACCTAAAAGATATAAAAGCCGATATTCATCAAAGCATTGAAAAAAGCGAAGCGCGTCAAAAAGAAATAACCGATGGCTTAAAGCTTGATATAGAAAAAAGCGAAAAACGCCAAATTGCAGCCATTAATAAGCAAGATGACCGCTTAAGCAAGGTTGAAGAAAAACTAACAAACCAACGCGTTAAAGTCGCTGCCATGGGTGGCACTGCGGGTTTGGCTGTGTCGCTTATTGCCTATGCTGTAAAAAATGGGATGGCGGGCTAATGGCACACCCAGCTGAAAAGAAAAACGCCGTACGCCACAGCTATGTAACCGAGCTGCTTGCGTTAAGTGTTGCCGCTATTAAGCACAGTGTGGCCGATGGCACCGCACGACGCTGGAAAATGGAAGCTAAAGACAATGGTGACGATTGGGACTTAGCCCGTGCAGCAAGCCGCCGTAGCGAAGGCACAGCAGGGGAGTTTACCACCGACTTTATTGAAGAGTTTACCATTCAAGTAAACGAAACCTTTGAGCTTTTAAAATCAGCCGAAGGCGCAGCACTGCCACTTGACCAACGCACAAAAATATTGAGCTCACTTACCGATATGATGAGCAAGGTAATGAAAGTGTCGGGCGGGAATAAAAAGCTTGAAAAGCGTACCATTGCCACCGAAGTGCTTAAAATTTTGGCTAAGTTTGTGTCAACCAAATACCCTGACTTTGCGCCCGAATTTGTTGAAATACTTACCGCGTTTGGTCCTAAGCTCGATACGGAGTTAGACGACTAATGGCCGATATGAATTCACGCGAGTTTTTAGCTGAAATAGAACAAATAACCGGTTCGTTACGCCGCGATATTGAAGCAAAAGAGCGCAACATAGACCCAAGCCCCGCTGCAATAAAATCACGCCGAAAACGTGTACTTGGCGGCGATTTTGAGTTTTTTGTTTATACGTATTTTCCGCATCATATGTGGCTTGATGACGATCAAACAGCGTCTGAGTTCCAAAGCTATTTTATGAACTGGTTTCCCGAAGCACTCAAGCTTAAAAATGGCTGGAAAAACTGGTTTGTAGCCCCGCGTGGTGAAGGCAAAAGTACCCTTGGGGTAAAAATTGCCCCTGTGTATGTAGCGGTGCTGGCGCTATTGCAAGACCCTGAAATTTGCCAAGACCTGGGCCTTGCCAAAATAAAGCAATTTATTGATTTTGTAATTTTGTTTGGTGCTGAAACAAAAATGCCAACCAAAACACTCGAGGTAGTTAAAACTGAGTTGCTTAACAATAATAACTTGGCTTTAGACTTTCCCGAAGTGTGCCAAAAATCCCCTGTATGGAAGTTAGGCGAGTTTGTAACAGCGCAAGGCGTGCGCTTTGAAAGCCGTGGTGCTGAGCAGTCAGTACGCGGTACGTTCCATGGTGCCAGCCGCCCTAAGCTACTGCTATCTGATGACATTATTACCGATGCCGAGGCTAAATCGCCCACAGAACGTGATAACCGTTGGCGCTTTTTAGAAGCAGCCGTGCAATACCTTGGCCCACCCGATGGCACCGTTAAATTTTTAGGTGTAAACACCGTTTTAAATAATGACGACCCAATCAGCCGAGCCGAAGAAGCACCAGGGCATATTGTTCACCGCTTTAAAGCCATTAAACAAATGCCTGAGCGTATGGATTTATGGGAAGAGTGCCGCGATTTAATGGTGCATGACGACAAACGCTTTGAAAAACGCGCTGCAGCAAAGGGTGAGGCTGTTTCAACTGAGCAAAAACCCTCGTTTAAATTTTGGTTAAAGCGTAAAAAGCAAATGCTTAAAGGTGCCCAAACCAGTTGGCCAAGTGTGCGTACACTCTACGATTTAATGTGTATGTGGGCGGCTAATAAACGTGAGTTTAACCGTGAAATGCAAGGCATTGCCAAAAGTGACGAAGAAGCCATATTTTACCAGTTTGATTTTTGGGTAGACCGCTTAAACGAATGGATACCCTATGGCGCGTGCGACCCAAGTATGGGCAAAACAGAAAAAGCCGATCCCAGTGCTATATTAGTGGGTTTTTATTCCCAAGATTTACAAAAGCTGCACGTTGAATACGAAAGCCGTAAGGTTCGTGGTACTAGCCGTTTACTTAACGACTTAATTCGCGCCCAAAAAGAATATAACTGCCGCGTATGGGGCTTTGAAAATAACAATGCCTTTGATTTTATGCGTAGCCAATTTATTACTACAGGCTTAGAGCAAGGTATAGCACTGCCTTTACGTGGTGTTACTGCCACCATATCTGCAGAGGAACGTATAGGCTCACTTGAAACTTATGTAACCAATACGCCGGCACAAATTGCCTTTCATTCACGGTGTCGCTTACTGCTCGACGAGCTTGAAAACTGGCCAGAAAAGCAAACAACCCATCACTACGATTTAAGTTGTGCCCTGGCTATTTTATGGATGATAGCCAGTACAGGGGCAGGCGGCGTTCCTCGTGTAAATAGCCGTAAAGTGACAAAACAAATAAGGGGCTATCATGTTTAAAAGCAAGCCACGTATTACATCAAAAGCATACGCTGCGCTTAACCGTATGTTTGACCAAAACCGCTTAGACCCAAGCCTAACAGCGCTTATTACTGAGCTACCAAATCCAGATCCAATACTGCGCCGTGCGGGTAAAAACACCGCTATTTATGAAGAAATAGCCCGTGATGCGCACGTTATTGGAGAGTTGCGCTCACTGCGCAGTGGCTTATTTAGCTTTAACACTGAGCTTGTACCAGGCGGTGACGACGCAGCCAGTTTAAAAAGTTATGAGTTAGCTAAAGCCTTTTTTGCCCGTAAACCATGCCCACATACCGAATGGGCCGATATGGACTGGCACAATTACAGCGCCATTTTAAACGGTTTTAGTGTTACCCACTTGGGCAAGTACATTAAAAACAAAGACCATTGGCAACCCGAATACGTAGAAACATGGCGTAACAGCCGCTTTGCGTTTAATAGTGATCACGAGCTATTAGTAAAAACCAGTGAAAACCCACAGGGCGAAATAGTCGATTCTCGTCGTTGGTCGTGTGTTCGCCATATGCCAAGTGCCGAAAACCCGTATGGTATTGCATTATTAAGTAGTTGTTTTTGGCCATGGACGTTTAAGCATGGCGGCTTTAAGTTTTTTGTACAGCTGTGCGAGCGCTTTGGTATTCCATTTCCTGTAGGTAAATACCCAATAGGCAGTAAAGATTCAGACATAAATAACTTACTTGATGGGCTAGCTAGGCTTGTTCAAGACGGCATAGCCGCCATACCCGATGACACCAGCATTGAAATCATCGAAAGCAAGCTATCTGGCGAGCCAGTGCCCGAGCGCTTGGTTAACTTTTGTAATGCTGAAATAAGCAAAGCTTTAACCAGTCAAACCTTAGCAACAGAGCAAAAAAATGGCGGCGCACGTGCTGCCAGCGAAACTCATGCAAAACGTGCAGGCGACAACCAACGCTCAGACAGGGCGCTTGTAGCGTCATATCGCAATCAGCTTTTAAATTCGCTTCATACGGTAAATTTTGATGGTGGCGAACCGCCAAAATTCATCTTTAAAGACAAACGCGAAATTAACACCGACACCGTAACCCGCGTGCGCGAAACCGCCCGTATTGTCCCAGTTGGTGAAGACTGGGCTTATCAAGAGCTCGGTGTACCTAAACCAAAAGACGGTGAAGCAGTACTTGATGTGCCCGACGAAGGCCATGGCATTGCAACACCTGCTAAAACCGAGTTTTCCAAAAAGCCAACTGAAAGCGTAGAGCTTACCAACGAGTTAGATGTGTTTGATCACGCAACAGACGACACCATTAAACAGCTTTTTAATTTTGCTCAGGCATCAAAAGACCTGGATGAACTTAAACAAAAAATCACCTCACAATTCCCCGATATTTCAGACTCTACGCTGGTGCAAGTAGCCCAATCAGCAATGGAGTATGAGTTTATGGCAGGCATGAACGAGGCTAATTCTAAAACTGTGGAGATAGACAATGAATAATGTTCCTGACGGGTATTTAAAAGACGGCAAAGGCAATTTAGTCGCCATTGCTAACATCAAACAAACCGATTTAATCAAAGACGAGTTTGTTAAAAAAGCCATTGATAAAGCGATTAAAATGCAAGAAGCACTGGCAGAGTTTAAACAAAGTTTAATGGCTGAGGCCGACGACTTTATAGAGCTATTAGCTCAAGAACATGGCGTTAACTTAGGCGGTAAAAAAGGCAATGTGATGTTACGCACCTTTGACAGCCAATTAAAAGTAACTCTGCAAACGCAAGAACGCATTGAACTTGGCCCAGAACTTACCCTTGCTAAACAATTAATTGATCAATGCCTAGATGAATGGACCGAAGGCGGCAATCAAAACATTAAGGCTATTGTTAGCAAAACGTTCAATACCGATAAGCAAGGTTCACTTAACCCGCAACGCATTTTAGCGCTGCGTAAACTCGAAATTACTGACGATTCAGGCAAATGGGCTAAAGCCATGAACATTATTGCGGAATCCGTTGGCGTGGTTGACTCAACCCGCTTCATCCGCTTTTACAAGCAAGATGATAACGGCATTGAACAAGCAATTTCACTCGATATAGCAAAACTGTAGCGGGGCGCTTATGGCCATTACAAAAGAGCAGTGGGTAGAGATAGAAAAGCACTTAGCTGGGCTTTTTAGCTCCGTTATTTTCAAATATGGTGAGTTTGAAGTTACTGTAACGCGAAGTCGAGTATCAGAATCGAAAACAAGCTTAGTGGTTTACGTAGACGGTGTAATTAAAGGCGGCTGGTACTCTAAAGACAACGAGCGCCCTGCATGTATTCCTGATGTGTGGCGTAAACGAACCCGCGCAAAATATACAGCTAAATCAATTAAAAGTTTTGAAAAAATATGGGGTAAGCGCCGTGCAAAAAAAGAAATGCCAGAGCTTTATGAAGTAACTGAATACCACACATGCGATTTTACAACCGCTAAAAGCCTCGTTCGTCAGTATAAAAAGCTCGAAGGTTTAGAGCTTATTAAAATTGGCGGCAAATCATTTGATGACTATATAAAGGTATAACTATGGACCCAATTACAATAGCACTTGGCCTTGCAAAGCTTACTGGCTTGGATAAAAAAATAGGCAGTTGGATAGGGGGCGACAATGGATCAAAGGTCGCGTCTAAAGTTGTTGATATGGCGCAAACACTCACTAATTGCGGTTCACCACAAGAGGCTATGAACCGTATTCAGCAATCGAGTGCATTACAACAAGAGCTCAGACAAACCATATTAAACCGTGAAAAAGAGCTTGATGATTTAGCGTTTAAAAACACTCAAAGCGCCCGCAACATGCAAATACAGGCACTTAATCAAGATGATAAGTTTTCTAAGCGCTTCATTTATTATTATGCGTGGTTTTGGTCTGTTGCAACGGTTATATACATAGGCTGTATAACGTTTTTAACCATTCCTGATACCGCCACACGCTTTGCAGACACCATTTTAGGCTTTATTTTAGGCACCGTTGTGGCGTCAATATTGAATTTCTTCTTTGGTAATAGCCGTGATAATTCACGCAGAAATGAAATTCAGGACATTCAACAGTCACTAAAAGAGCAATAATATGACCTTACCAGCTCCACAATATGGCGACCTTGTAAAATTCAAGGAAGCCATTTCTCACTTTAAAGACAAAATTAAGCTAACAAGTGAATCATATAAAGATTTACAAGGCTTAATTCACGCCAAGGCATTTACTGTTGCCGGTGCAACTCAAATCGAAATTATAAACGAGCTATATAAAGCAGTAGATAAAGCGATTAGTGATGGCGAAACTATATCGGACTTTAGAAAACGCTTTGACAAAATAGTGAGTGATCAAGGTTGGTCATACAATGGCAAGCGGGGCTGGCGCACAAAAGTTATTTATCAAAACAATAAAAACACCGCGCTTGCAGCTGGCCGTTGGCAACAACAAGAACGTATAAAACAGCGTAGGCCTTATTTATTATACTTAACTGCTGGTGATAGCCGCGTAAGACCTGAACACGGTAAATGGAATTATATTTTATTGCCTGTGGATCATCCTTTTTGGGATACACATTATCCACCGAATGGTTATAACTGCAGATGTAAAGTGGTGTCACTTAATGCGCGCGATATAGCACGTATGGGATTATCTGTTACCAAGCCTGAAAAAGTAGATAAGTTTATGGAGTCATTTAATGTTGTTGATCCATCAACAGGTGAAGAGCTAAGTAAGTTACCAGGCATTGATTTAGGTTGGGATTATAATCCAGGGAAAGCATGGTTAGGTGCAGACATTGCAGCGGGTAAGTCAGTCATAAATCTGTCAAAGGATTTACAACAACTGGCGGTACCACAATTTAACGAAGCGGTTTTAAAATCTAAGCAGTACTATATAAAGCAGGTAAACTTGCAAGCAGCAAAGTTGGCACTTAAAAAATCAGGAGCCGATGGCCAGCAATTTACGCTAGGGCACTTGCCAGTAAATTTACTAAACGAGTTATCACGTAAAAACGCACCTATATATAGTAGCACTGTTACAGTGAGCAGCGCTCAAATTGAAAAGCTCTTAACTGGCCAATTAGCAATTGAACAAATACACGAACTAATGAACGCTGTTCAAAATCCAAATACGTTTGCTTATATAGGCAACCAAGTAAAAATATCGTACCAAGGTTTTATGATCACAGTAGAGCTAGGCCCAACGTTCAATACAATAATAGCTGCCGAAAAACTTTAAATATCGGCAGCTCAAAATATTTAAACAGCGTTTAAAAGGCGTTTAAAGTGTATTTAAAGGAAAGTTAAACGATCAGAAATGATCTAATTCTAAACGTATAATGAGCAGGAATGATTGGGTAATGAGTCAGTTTGAACAGGTTTCGTCTAAAACCAAGCGTAATTCAAATTTAACTAATTTTCCGCTCAGGATTAGCTAACCCCAGTAATAATGGGCTTTTCCAAAAGACGAGGGCGAAAATCCTCATATCATCATTATTCTAGAAATGAACAACCCCTTACAGTTAGTTTGCTTAAGTACATATATATGCTATTTAACATAATATAAATTATAGGTGGTAATATATCTATATATAAGCAGCGCTCTATTTTAAAAGCTTTAAGCTCACTAAGTCCAATACTAGACGGTATCGGACATTAAGTGACTTTAAACAACTATTATGGTTATTCATAGTTATCACCTTGAGGTTCCTTAATGCTTAGCTTAATATTAAAGCACAAGCCGTAAAAAACATTGAAGTATTCATATGGAATTTGTACGCCCACTCGAACCAATTTTAATTATTGATGATGTTAAACAGATCCGCGTTGATTTAAGCCAAGTATTAGCCGGTTTAGGTTTTGATGACATTATTGAGTGCGATAATTTTAATTGTGCTAAACCTCTGCTTATTGAAAAATCACCCAACGTTATATTCTTAGATGTTGATTTACCTGATTCTGAAAGCATTGAAATTTTAGAGTCGATTAACAACGAACACCCTCATGCACATGTTGTTATGTGTTCAGGCCACAATAGCTTTGAAACAGTGCAAAATACCTGGGAGCTAGGCGCAAAAGAATTTATAGCTAAGCCCTTTAACGCGCAAAAAGTTGATGCGGTAATGAAACGTTTAGAACTCATAGATTAAAGGAAATTATGCAGCACATTGTTACGACAATAATTGATGACCTATCTACCGTTATATTTGGTAAACAACAACAAATAAAATTAGCGTTAGCCTGTTTATTTAGTGAAGGCCATTTACTAATTGAAGACTTACCCGGCATGGGAAAAACCACTTTGTCGCATGCATTAGCTGCAGTACTGGGGTTATCGTATCAGCGTATACAATTTACCAGCGATTTATTGCCCGCTGATATTATTGGCACCAATATATTTAATAATAATGAACATAGTTTTTCATTTCATAAAGGCCCAATTTTCAGCCAAGTGGTGCTCGCTGATGAAATAAATCGCGCGGGTCCTAAAACACAAAGTGCTTTATTGGAGGCGATGGAAGAACATCAAGTAACAGTAGATGGAGACAAGTACCTGCTCCCTACTCCATTTTTTGTAATTGCGACTCAAAATCCATTATATCAGGCAGGTACATACCCGTTACCAGAATCACAACTAGATCGTTTTTTAATGCGAATAAGTTTAGGGTTTCCACCTAAAGATGCAGAAAAACGGTTACTGTTAAATAATCAAAAACGTGACTATTCGCAGTTACCGCAGCGAATTGAACAACATCAACTTAAGCAAATTCAAGATGCTATATCAAATATCACGCTAAGTTCGCCGGTGGTTGATTATATAATTGAGTTAGTGACTTATACTCGTGAGTCTCAAACATTAACGACTTCGCTTTCCCCAAGAGCCAGTATGGCACTGGCTAAATCGGCCAAAGCGTGGGCTTATATTGAAGGCCGTGATTATGTACTACCCGAAGATGTACAGGCTGTTTTTTCAAGTGTGTGTCAGCATCGATTAGGTTTACATAGTGATGCGGGCGATACACAAATAGCGGCCATTTTAAAACATGTTTTAGTGCCCGTTTAGGTAAATGCGTATTTATAAATTTAAGCGCCCTACTTTTATTGACGATATAAAAAGCGCGATTTTAACTGCCTTATTAAAAAATAAGCACAAAAAAAATAGCATCACCTTAAAACATAATACTATTTATGTTTTACCATCCACGCTTGGCGTTTACTTTAGCGTTGTTGCATCATTAAATTTTGTAATGGGGATTAATTATCAAAATAATTTAATTCTGTTTATGGCTTATTTAATGTTTGTGATTATATTTTTTGCATTGTTATTGGGCTACAGTAATGCCAGAGGTTTAACTGTCAGCTTTAAATACGCCATTGACAGTTTTGCGCCTCAGACACCACAGCTAGTTTGGCAAATAGAAGCCGATGATCCTTGCCAATCCATTACATTGAGTTACCCCAAGGATTTAAAAAATGCGTGTTACATTACGCGCGTTAAAAATGAAGTAATAAAATGCCAATTATCATTACCTTACACCAAGCGAGGCTGTTACAAGTTAAAGCCAATAAAAATTGCCAGTAATTACCCCTTTGGTTTAGTCAGTGTGTGGAGTTATATACAACCGAATAAAGCAGTGTATGTTTATCCGTCAATAATTAAAACAACAAATCAAAAACACCAAAACTTAGTTGCAAATAATACCGATGAAGGCACTGAAAAACATAAAGGTGATGATGAATTTGAAAGTTTAATTACTCATTTGCCAGAAATGGGGTTACAGCGAATATCATGGAAGCACTATGCAAAAACACAGCAATTACTTGTAAAACAATTTAGTGATTTTAAATCAGCGGAAGCACAATTCGATTTTAACTTAGTCACGGGCGATACCGAACAGCGTTTAGGGCAACTCTGTTTTTTAGTTTGCCAAGCATTTGAAAGTGATATTAATTATTCTTTAAAACTTCCTAATAAATTAATCACCACCAATTCAGGCAAGCTGCATCATCAGCGCTGTTTACAAGCGTTAAGCCAAGTCGGTAATGATAATGAATGAGATTAAAAACCATCGCGTTATTAACTTTGCTCTATCGTTTATTTATTTAGGGCTAGTCAGTTTTTTTACAGAGCACTTACCCCTGCCCTTTATTGCAATGCTTAGCGTGTTATGTGGCTGGAATGTTTATTTAACAGTTAAACAAAAGCAGAAACCCAACGCGTGGTTTGCTAATGGATTGGCCGCCATTGCATTAATTATTATGCTAAGCAGCATAGGCTTTAAAGATACCGTTGTATTGTTTGTAGCCATGCTGTTATTGTCGTGTGTTTTTAAATTATTGCAGGCAAAATCAAAACAGCATTACCAATTGATCATTACCCTTACGTTCTTTTCACTCTCAGCGGTATATTTGTTTAGCCAAACCATTTTTACTACCTTAGTTATAAGCACCTTCTATATTTTAAACTTTGCGGTGCTAGGGTTATTAGAGTCTAGTCATAGCTTAAAACTCTCTTCAAAACAAAGTGCTAAAATTATGCTACTGGCCTTTCCTTTAGCCGTAATACTTTTATTATTTTTACCTAAACTTCCGGCATTTTGGCAACTACCTGGTCCAAAAATGGCACAAACAGGATTATCTGAACAAGTCGATCCGTTTGATATAGCAAAGTTATCAAATTCTGATGAACTGGTATTTAGAGCAAAATTTAATGGTACACCACCCCCTACGCCCTATTATTGGCGCGCTATTGTACATGATGAATTTGATGGTGCAGTGTGGAAAACATCCTCCTTTTTAAAGCAAGCGTTGATATTACCCGCTAAAAAAAGCACGAGTGAAAATGAGGCTCAGTATACGGTTATAGCTGAGCCTGCTATTTCAGATTGGCTATATGGGCTTGGTTTTTCAAGCAGTGAAAGCCCCAATGTTATTGCCAATACTTTAGGTTTATTACGAAAACAACAATATAAATCCAAGGTTTTACAATATGCAGTTAATAGTGAACCGTTATCTAGTACATCGCTTAATAAGTCCCAACAGCGGTTTTATAGCCAATTAACTGTTAGTAATAATCAAAAATCTCAGCAGTTAGCGCAACAATTAAAAAATAATAGCGCCAATGCCGATGAATTTTTTAATCGACTTTTAAGCTATTTTTCAAAAAATGAATTTAGCTATACACTTACACCCACCCCCATGCGCGGCGAAAATACGCTCGATCAGTTTATGTTTGATAATAAACGCGGTTTTTGCGGGCATTATGCCAGTGCCGCCGCCTTTATTTTTAGAAGTGCAGGTATTCCTGCGCGTGTTGTCAGTGGCTATTTAGGAGGCGAGCTAAATAAAAACAGTGATTATATGACTATTCGTCAATACGATGCGCATGCCTGGGTTGAAGTATATACCGGTGCCGGTTGGAAAGTATTTGATGCCACAGCGGTTGTCGCACCCGAGCGGTTAAACGGCTCCTTGTCACAAAGTACCACCCTTAATGACGAATTTAAAAATAATATTAGCTTTGGACTCGTTAGTTTAAGTAACTATGCCGCCATTAATTGGCTTAGACTTGAATTAGAAAACTTAGATTATCAATGGTCTAGTTGGGTGCTTGGGTTTGATAAAGACAAACAACAAGATTTATTTGCTACCTTATTTGGTAATAAGTTTATTTGGCTGGTGCCACTTGGGGTTATTATTATTTTAATTTTGAGCTTTACGGCTTACTTTATTTATTTAAACAGACCTAAAGCCTCAACAAAACAACCGCCACTGGTCAATGAGTATTATGAAATTATTTGTTGGGCTAATAAACACGCGATTAGCTATCCTGAAAATGCCACGCCAACCCAAACTTTAGAACACATTAGCAATCAAGCGCCCCATGCAGAGCAACAAATAACCGCTTTTTGTGAGTTATTTAAGCAAGTGCGCTATGCAAGGCATCCATTTACTAAAGAACGTAAAAATCAGGCTAAAGATCTGATAAAATTAATTAAATCTACAAAACAGAGAAATCTATGAACGCAGTTATTATCGGCGTTATTTTAATGCTTGGACTCACTTTAGTCCGTGTAAATGTGATTGTTGCAATGACGATAAGTGCACTGGTTGCCGGATTAACCGCTGGCATGGGATTGAAAGAAAGCATCGATGCATTTAATTCAGGGTTATCGTCAGGTGCCGAGATTGCTTTAAGTTATGCTATGTTGGGCGCATTTGCCGTGGCAATTTCTAAGTCAGGCCTAACACGTATTTTAGCCGCGAAGTTATTGGCAAAAGTTAACGCACAAACTGGCTCAAGCGAAAGCCTGCTCAGCTATTTTATCCTGTTTATTATTTTGATTTGTGCTATTTCATCACAAAATTTAGTCCCTGTTCATATTGCGTTTATTCCTATTCTAATTCCGCCGCTATTAGTGGTGTTTAACAAATTGCGATTAGACAGACGCGCCATTGCTTGTATTTTAACCTTTGGTTTAGCCACCTCGTATATGGTACTCCCTTATGGGTTTGGTGGAATTTATTTATACTCAATATTACATAAAAACCTAGTGGATAATGGCCTTGAAATAGTCAATACCAGCGTACCTTTGGCGATGATTATTCCTGCTATTGGCATGTTCGTGGGGTTGTTAATTGCGCTGTTTATTACTTATAGAAAACGCCGAGAATATACAAATACCGCCCTTACCGTTGAGAGTAAACAAACAGAAATTGATAACCCCAAAAAAGTAATGATGGTTGGTTTATTTGCTGTTGTTGCGTCGTTAATTGCTCAAAATGCCAGTGGCTCTATGATATTAGGCGGCCTAGTTGGCGTAGTTATATTTAGTGTATTTGGTGTGGTTAAGTGGGAAGAAAACGGCGACGTATTTAGTAAAGGCGTGGCAATGATGGCCATGATTGGTTTTATTATGATCTCAGCACAAGGTTTTGCCGCGGTCATGAAAGAAACCGGACACGTAGCCAGCTTAGTTCACAGTAGCGCCGCAATTTTTGATGGTAATAAGCCGATGGCTGCGGCTGTAATTTTATTAGTCGGCTTATTTATAACGATGGGAATTGGCAGCTCGTTTTCAACGGTGCCTATTATTGCCACCTTATTTGTTCCTTTATGTTTAGAGCTAAACTTTTCGGTTATGGCAACCACTGCACTTGTTGGTACTGCTGGCGCATTAGGTGATGCCGGCTCCCCTGCCTCCGACTCCACCTTAGGGCCAACTTCCGGCCTTAATGCTGATGGTCAGCACGATCATATTTGGGATTCAGTGGTACCAACCTTCATTCACTTTAATTTACCGCTATTGGTATTCGGCTGGATAGCCGCCATGGTACTTTAATTTTTAAAAGGTGTGCTTTGTGTACGCCTTTTTATTTTGAAATTTACACCCTCTTTTTACTCATTATCCAAACAAACACTAATGCTAAGTTTGTAGCACCAAGAAATAAAGTATGATGTGTTCTTAATGGGTTTTAATATAAGCACCAAACTAGGTGCTTATATTAATTTACTATTTAGCGTTATAACTCAAAGCCATGTAGCATTTTATCGCATACTACCGGTGTTGGTCTGTGGTTATCATCCACGGCAACAAAGGTAAAACTACCCGTAATGGCAGAATGCTTATTATCTTTGTGCATAGTTTCTAGGAATATTTCAACATCTACTTTTAAACTGGTTTTCCCTACATGCGACACTTTTGAGATTAATTCAGCAAATGAACCTGCCGGAATAGCCTCTTTAAAATCTACTCTGTCAGATGAAATAGTCACTAATGGCTTACGGCAAAAACGGGTAGCTGCTATAAAAGCAACCTCATCCATCCACGCTAATGCATCACCACCAAATAGCGTATTGTGGTGATTAGTACGCCCAGGAAATACCGCTTTTGTAACCGATGTGGTCGAATCTTTTATACGCTGCGCAATAATTGCTTCGCGCTCTACTTGAGTCATAATCTCTACTTTTTGTTTGCTAATGTGTCTTGCATCAATAATGCAGGGTCAAGGCGTTCACCTTGCCAATTAAATCGCCAATCTAAATGTGGGCCAGTTACACGGCCCGTAGCACCTATTTCAGCCACTTTCATACCTTGTGTAATTTTATCCCCCACTTTCACATCTAGCTTGCTTAGATGAATGTAAGTCGAGGTAACACCGTGGCCATGATCTAAAATTAATGTGCCACCTGAGTAATATAAATCTGGTTCAGC
Source organism: Pseudoalteromonas sp. SD03 (assembly GCF_040937955.1). Lineage (NCBI taxonomy): Bacteria > Pseudomonadati > Pseudomonadota > Gammaproteobacteria > Alteromonadales > Pseudoalteromonadaceae > Pseudoalteromonas > Pseudoalteromonas sp. SD03. The sequence goes on along the minus strand of NZ_CP162514.1, from coordinate 1,775,762 downwards.
AAATACCACGGTACCGCTGATCGGCGCATACACAGGAGAGCCTGTTTTATTTGCTATGTCTAAACCAAAGTGTGGTCTGCGTGGTTCACCATTAAAGTAACGCTGGCTTCCATAAACACCTGAAATACGGCCCTCAGCAGGCCTGAGCACAGGCTGTAAAAAGTACTCTAGGTCAGAGTTAACAGCGCGCGCTTTTCTTACCGCGACCGCTTCACGGCTAATACGTTCACTGACCGCTTTTGGTGGCGATACATATTTTTTTGCAACACCGGTTATTTTATCGATGTTGTAGTCACGAAGGGTTATAACTAAATCTTGGCTGTGGTTTTTTCCACTTTTATCAACCCATGATAAAGTGTGGTTTGGTTTTGCATCACGACCAAAACCAAATACAAATAAGCCAGTATCAGATAGCTTTAATGGATTATCATTTAAGCTAACCGATTTTGCGTTATTTAATTGCCCTGTAACCAAGCCGCCTTGAGTTAAATGCCCTTTTAGTTCAACTGCCAAAGCACTAAAACTAAATGATGCAATTAACGCCGAAACTAATAAGGATTTAAGCATAACTAATTGACCCTTTGCCAACGCCTTCATAAGCGGTAATTTTTACGTCTTTTTCTGGATGCTGCAGTTTTACTTGGCCGGCAATATACTCAGCAATACATTCTACTGTGGTATCTATGGGTAAAATGTCGCAACGCGATTCGCTAATAGCCATTTCAAAATAACCTTGCGCGGCTGTATATGCAAAACACACGTCATCCTCTTTGGCGATAATATGTTTTAATTCAGAGGAGCTGATTTGATCTTCGCTGGTAGCTAAGTAAATATCTTGCCATTTATCAGCCCACTGTTTTTGTAAACGAGGCATAGAGATACCGCCAAGGCTTATACCAATTTGTGAACGATGGCCATGAATAATGCGCTGGCAATTACCATCATGCTTTTTAAGGCCATGGCTGTAGTGGTAGTAAAAACTTTGGTTGTGCTCAGGCTTTAATACCAGTTCAATTTTTTCAATATTATCAGGAAGCTGTGGCAGTATTGTGGCAACTAAATACTCTGTAACCGACTCAATGGTTATCTTATCGGTATCTATCAGGCAAAAAGCTTGATGAGGCGCACTCATTGCAAGGTGCTTATTCTCACCAAATGTACAATCTAATGTTTTATGATCAGCAAATTCATTAATGCTACCGTTTAGGTTATTTGGAACAGCTAAACGGTGATCAATACACTCATCAATAATGCCTTTTATTTGCTTTTTAACTAAGCCAAAGTCTAAAACCATAGACTCTTCATTTAGTTTGCCATGTAAAGTCAAATCAACAATCCAACTTTCGCCAACTGCACCGCGTTTATTGCATAAGTAAGAAAAATCAATCACAGTGAGTGAGTTAACAAAAAGGGTCATAAATTTCCTTTAAACTGATTAAAAGTCAGCCCTAATTATAATGATTTCTGTTAGTAATTGCGCGGTTTAATCATACTAAAATCAGTTGCATTGTCTGATTGGCTATATTTAAACCATTTTTTAACTGCTCCGAGTTGTTTAGCGTACAAGTGTACGCTAAAGTACGGGGCAATTTCTAAGCAAAGATAAAGTGTTATGGAACCTAAAAATAGCTATACAAAAGAAGATTTGATCCTTTGTGGTCAAGGTGAAATGTTTGGTGAAGGAAATTGTCGTTTACCAAGTGACAACATGTTAATGATGGATCGTATCATCTCTATCACCGATGATGGTGGTGAGCACGGTAAAGGCCAAATTATTGCTGAGCTAGATATTGACCCTAGCCTTTGGTTTTTTGACTGCCACTTTAAAGGCGACCCTGTAATGCCGGGTTGTTTAGGCTTAGATGCAATGTGGCAACTGGTTGGGTTTTTCTTAGGCTGGTCTGGTGGCCCTGGTCTTGGCCGCGCATTAGGTGTAGGCGAAGTGAAATTTACTGGCCAAATTCTACCAACGGCAAAAAAAGTAACTTACCGTCTCGATATGAAACGCGTTATTAAACGTAAGTTGTTTATGGGCATGGCTGATGGCACTGTTGAAGTAGACGGCCGCGTTATATACGAAGCAAAAGATTTAAAAGTGGGCTTATTCCAAGACACTAGCGCGTTTTAATTTTAACGCACGCAACAAAAAAGCCTCTAACTAGAGGCTTTTTTGCTTAAATTCGTTGTGAGTTTATGTTTTATACATATTGCGATTTTCTATTGCCTCGCGCCAACCACCAAGCCACTCAGACTTAGGATCAACTTGTTGATAAGGGCAGTGCTCTTTTGAGCGACCAGCTAAACCAGCTTTAAAACCTTGAGAATGAGCTCTTTCTAAACGATCTCTTTTCTGTCTCTTCATCGGTAAAATCCTCACCTTTATATTTATATTTTTGTAGCATTAAATTCATCTACATTTAATAAATAGCCAACAAAAATGTTAAATTCAAACACAAAATACAATTAATTTGTTTGACTTTAACTAAGCTGCTGATGCAATGATAAATTAATTTAAAAATAATTTTATTGATCAACTTTAACCAATTTAACTTTATTAAAATGTTCCGGTACATCGGTTCAAAACACATAAGTGTCATATTTGTGACTAACAATATACCCTTAAGTTCCCAATTAATTTGTAATCAAAAAATGAACGTCAGAGCTGTTTTAAAAACATTCCAAATAAAAGCTTGATTAATTAAAACCGATCGGTCTAATATGAAGCATGAACAAAACACCAGCAGTTGCAACTAGGCGTGGCCGCCCACCCAAAATAGCCAGAGACAGTGCCGATACAAAAGCGCTGCTCATTCGTATGGGCTTAGAAACCTTAACTGAGTTTGGCTTTAGTGCCACCGGGCTCGATACCATATTAAAAAAAGCAAAAGTACCAAAAGGCTCTTTTTATCATTACTTTAAAAGTAAAGAAGCCTATGGCTTGGCTCTTGTTGATGCCTACGACGATTTTTTTATAAATAAACTTAAATTTTACCTAGAGCAATCTGAAGTCCCCGCACTTGAGCGCATTGTTAATTTCACACAAAGCGCAATTGCTGGAATGCAAAAATATGATTACAAACGCGGGTGCTTGGTGGGTAACTTAAATCAAGAGCTTAATCATTTAAGTGACGACTTTAAAACCCGTTTAATGCAAAGCTACATCGCTTGGCAACAACAATTAAAACGATGTTTAGATTTAGCCCAGCAGCAACAAACTATTAATCCACACATTAATACCGAACAAATGAGTGAATATTTTTGGGTGGGTTGGGAAGGCGCAGTAATGCGAGCTAAACTAACCCAATCAAGTAAGCCACTTACTTTATACACAGAAATGTTTTTACGCGCATTACTCAGTTAATGCATTTTTTATTACCAATTTAAAGACGATCGGTCTAAAAGGAAATCTAATGAGCAATTCTATTAAAGCTATTGTTATAGATAAGCAAGACGACAACTACACTGCAGCCCTAAGCACCATAAACAGTGACGATCTGCCAAACGAAAATGTATTAATTGATGTGCTTTACAGTACCTTAAATTATAAAGATGGCTTAGCCATCACGGGTAAAGGCCCTGTTGTACGTAGCTTTCCTATGGTGCCGGGGATTGATTTAGTGGGTACAGTGACTAGCAGCGACAGTGCTGAATTTAAAAGTGGCGACCACGTTATTTTAAATGGTTTTGGTGTTGGCGAAAAGCACTGGGGTGGCTTATCTCAAAAAGCGGCACTGAGCAGTGATTGGTTAATTCCCCTACCCGCTAACTTATCACCTAAACAAGCTATGCAAATTGGTACTGCCGGTTATACGGCAATGCTCAGTGTTATTGCACTAGAAAAGCAAGGCGTTACTCCCGAGTCAGGTGAAATCTTAGTGACCGGTGCTAATGGTGGCGTAGGCAGTTTTGCTATTTATTTACTAAGCCAGCTAGGTTATCAAGTCACCGCTGCAACAGGTCGTATGGAGCAAGCAGACTATTTAAAATCATTAGGAGCAACTAATGTAATTGATAGAAATGAGTTTTCTAACCCTGGTAAACCTTTGCAAAAAGAACGCTTTGCTGCAGCTATTGATTCTGTAGGTAGTCACACACTTGCAAATATTTGTGCATCACTTAAATATGGGGGGGTTGTTACTGCTTGCGGGCTTGCTCAAGGTATGGACTTACCGGCCTCGGTTGCACCATTTATTTTACGTGGGGTTTCATTAATGGGTATTGATAGCGTTATGCGCCCTAAAGCGGATCGTGTTGAAGCTTGGGAACGTTTAGCTTCATTAGTTAATGCCGATTACTTGGATAAAATTTCAACTGAAATAAATCTTGATCAAGTCATTGAAAGCGCCGAGCAACTAATGCAAGGCCAAATTCGTGGTCGTGTAGTGGTTAATTGTCAAAGTTAAGCATTTTTGCTACTAAACTCTCGTTATTAAATTTATAATGTTCGCTGATTTTTTAATAACGAGAGAACACCTATGAGCAACCAAGAACTTTTCAGTAATAACCCACTGCAAGGCGTTAAATTAGAGCAAGTGGTTGAAGAACTGGTTGAGCAATATGGGTGGGAACTTCTGCATGCCTACTTACAACTTAACTGCTTTAAAAATAATCCAGACATTAAATCTGCAGTTAAATTTTTGCGTAAAACCGAGTGGGCACAACAAAAAGTAGATAATTTCTATTTGTACCGCCTTAAAAACTTACCTCGCCCAGATGACGTACAATACGAACTGCCTCCACGCGACCGCATTATTCCTGAAGGCGATAAACCAGGTGAGCCTTGCGAGTTAAGCTTTTCTGATGCAAAACGTATTCAAGAAAAAAAAGCAGCAAAACAACGTGCGCGTACCCGTAAGCAACGTTCAAATTCAAGTAACCCGTGGGGTAACTAATACACCTTTTAGGCAAGAGTTAACAATAAACGTTAGCTCTTGCGTTACTGCAAACTGTAGTAATTAATAACCGCGGTATTTCCAAAAGTCGTCTTCAGTTTTGGTTTTTTCATTGATAAGATTAAATGTTTTATCCGCAATGACTTTCCCCGCTAAAGATAGGGTCATACGCCAGTCACCTATTTTATCTTCTATAGGCTCCCATACCGTATCGCCTAAATAAAACGACCAGTCGTTATCTTTAACATATACAGTGCCCTCAAAAGGCAGCATCACTTCGCCATTGGTATCTATAATACCTGGGTGGTAAATACAAAAATGTAGTTTTTCGCCTTTGGCTTTTTTAATATTAACTATCAGACCAAATTCTACATCAAGTTCTGCTTTGACTTGCGTAGTGAATTGAGTAATTTGCGGTAGTGATTTACTGTCTTTGTCCCAGTGACTATATATGCCGAAACTTTGTAATGTAATTTGTGGTTTAGATTTTGCCATTGAACTTTCTATTTTTTACTTTCAATTTTTAAGCCACCAGCTTAAGCGAGCGGTTTATTAATTAAGTAGTTGTTTTGGATTTTTAGGGTAGTAGTTGCTGGGTTGCTGCTCGCATAAACTAAACTCGCGAGTATTTTTATACGGCAACTTCATAAAACCAGCCACCCCCACGTCGGTAATATTTACCGCGTATTGCATAAGCTTATTTAGTAAACGTTTAAATTCAACTTCTTTACTGGCATCAAGTAATCTGTAGTAATGATGAATTTTCATCCTATCTGGCAGCGCTTCAAAAATAATACAGCCGGTATGATGTATCTGGTTTAGCTCAAATACACATTTAATCACCTTTTTAGGTAGTTGCAGTTGCTCATCGGGGTCTTTACCATCTTCAAAATATGAATGCGGACGGGTTACCTCGCTGGCTTTTACATTAACCACTTCATAATCAAGCTCAGGTAACTGGTTAAATTTAAATGCACCGGTGCCATCGCGCTCTAGTTGAATCGTTTTACGGGCATCAAATAAACAACACTTAAATAAGCCTTTTTGGCTAATAGCCTGGGCTAACATTACTGTGTTGTTTACTGCATCGGTGAATGCGGTTGCGAGGGTCTCGTCATGCATAATGAGTGACGATTCAACATACAAAGATTCATCTTTCCAATGAAAGCTGAGCCCTCCTACTACAGGATATTTAGCTAAGCGGCTAATAGAGGCTAAAAACGCTTTTTCGGTATCCCCAGTATCAAATAAAAACTCTTTATAATACCTATCAAGCTGAGCATCGTTAACATCTAAAAGTTGTTGTTTATGATCGGCTTGGCGTAAAAATTGTTTTCTAGAGCTATAAACTACGGTTTCGGGTTCGGGGTCTTGGCTAAACCAAAACGGAATTGCCGCTTTAGTTTCTGTTTTTGGTAGTTGTGGTAAATACGCTTTTGCCATGGTTTCTATGTTACGCATAAAATAGTCACCCGCTTTGTCCCTTACCAACCGTTCTTTTGAAAGCATGCCATCAATAACGTTTGCCAGCTCCTTAGGTAACATTAAACTACTGGCCGGTATAGCCTGAGCACCAAATCGGCAAGACTGCGCTGAGGCAAGTGCATATAGCGTTGATGCAACCCCTTGCTCATCAAAACGAGGGGACGACTTTTCACCCGACATTTGCGCATCACCTATAAAATAAACATCACCCATTCGTGCGTTAGTGGTACTTAAATCGCCGGACATTAAATCCATAAAATTACTGGCAATTGGGTTTCCTTGTTCATCTACTTGGGCATAAACAGAGCTTCCCCAGTCAACCAAGGATAGCTGCTTTTCATTTTCATCCCACACCAAGTTAGAGGGTTTAATATCACCATGTACAATAGGCTGCGGGCTTAAACCATTTTTATGACGACGTAAATCAAGCAACACATTTCTTAATTTAACCGCTAAGCTCATTATTTTGGCGGCCGGTAAGCGCCCTTGCTTTAGTGATACTTTTTCAAGGTCTTCACCAATGGCGCGCGCCATCATCAAAATACCTTGTTTTTTTATTCGCTCAAAACCATAAAATGTTGGCACTAAGGGATTTTTGATTTGCGAAAGCATATACGCTTCATCTTCAAGGCGATCACGTACACTTTGCGCGAGCGTAATTCTAGAAAACTTAAACACCCAAGGCAGGCCATGTTCATCATCCCCTGCAAATACAAACCCAAATGCCCCTGAGCCAATCATTTCTACCTTTTTATACCCAAGCAAAGTGAGCTGTTTAATACAAATATTAAGCCACTGACGATGTTTTTTTGCATCACGGTGTGACAGCAAATAAACCGACTGCTCTTCGTTGATATAAAAATTGCGAATTTCTTTAGCTTTCAATGCGGGTTCTCTAGGTTAGTTGTTAAAAGCGCAGTGTTACCTTTATATTTGATAGTAACGCGAGCATTGTGTTAATTAAACCTTTAAGCATCACAATATGTTTATCAAGCCGTTATGTCATGATATTTAGTCATGATTTAGACATATATCGCTGTTATTTGCTATTTCGCCGTATCCTACTTAACCACAGCATCGTAAATAGGGTAAAACACACCTTTATATTATTCTTAGGTTAAAAAAATGAAACGTATTATAAAAGCCTCTTCAATCGCGCTTGCTCTGAGTATGTGCATGAATGCTCAAGCCGCAGACTTTAACTTTTCTACAAAAGTAGACAACGATGCAAATACGCTGGTTGTATTTTATAGCCAAGATGGAAACAACAGCCAATTTAAAGCACTCGACAAGCAGTTCGATGGCCAATTGCAACGCGTTATTGATATAGAAAATTTTACCGGCGATTACGCTAAAGTGGCACAACTTGTTGCGCCAAGTAAAAGTAACTACAGCCGCGTTTTAGTCGTAGGTACTGGTAAAACTAGCGAGCTTGATAAAGCAAAAGCAGCTAAGTTAGGCGGTAATATTCACGCTCAACTAGTTAAAGCCAAAGTTGGCACTGCCAGCGTTGTATTTGAAGATGTAGCCGGTGTAAGTGACAATGCATTACTTGCTGCTAACTTTGCCCATGGTGCAAACTTACGCGATCATCGTTTTGAAAACTATAAAAAAGAACCAAACACTGAAACAGTTAGCTATACCTTTGATGTTGATAACACTAAGCAAACTCGCAAGCTTTACACCCAATTAGAAAGTATTCAAGCCGGTGTTTTTTTAGCCCGCGATTTAACATCTGAAGTCGCTACCGAAATGACACCTGTTGACTTTGCTAATGCGGCAAAAGAATTAGCATCTTTGGGCGTAACCATCAAAGTATTGGAGCCTAAAGAAATAAAAGAACTTGGTATGGGTGCATTAGAAGCTGTTGGTCGAGGTAGCCAGCAAGGTGCCCGTTTAGTGGTTGCCCATTATAAAGGGTCTGACGATGCCCCTATTGCCCTTGTTGGTAAAGGCATTACGTTTGACTCAGGTGGTTACAGCATTAAAACCGGTGCATCTATTGCACGTATGAAGTCAGACATGGCCGGTGCTGCTGCAGTGCTTGGTACAGTTAAAGCAATGGCGTTAGCTAAAGCTGACAAAAACGTAGTAGCCGTTATGGGCATGGCTGCGAATATGGTATCGCAGTTCGCTGTAGCCCCAGGTGATGTTGTTCGCACCGCAGAGGGCTTAAGTGTTGAAATTTTAAATACCGACGCCGAAGGACGCTTAGTATTAAGTGATGCTATGTGGTATGCACGTGAGCACTACAAACCAGAAATTATGATTGATGTTGCAACACTCACCGGTTCAAAAATCCGTGCTGTAGGCAATGAATACGCGGCAGTGTTCTCAGATGACGATACGCTAGTATCTCAACTAACGGTAGCCGGTAAACAAGTAAACGAAAACCTATGGCGCCTACCTTTAGGGTATAAAGATATGTTGGAGTCTGACATAGCTGATTTAACAAATGTGGGTTCAGGTGGCCCAGGTGCAACCACTGCTGCCACTTTCTTAGAGCATTTTGCTGGCGATACCCGTTGGGTGCATATCGATATCGCAGGTAATGCCTTAGTGAAAAAAGGTAAAGATGAGCTTTCACCAGGGGGAACGGGGTTTGGTGTTCGCTTATTAAGCGAATGGTTATTAGCTAACTAATTGTTTATTAATACTAATAAAAGCGCCAAAGTAGGTTTACTACTTTGGCGCTTTTTGTACGAAAACAGTTTTATAGAGCTCAATACATCACTATTAATAAATCCTTAAAAGTGTGTTTATTATTTGATTTTGTTTGATTTATAGTCAAAGATAGAAGGAACAATTAGTAACGAGGTCAAAGGAATGAAAATAACCTACCTGCTCTACAGCATTTTTTATTTAAGCATTTGTTTTCTTTTCTATTTTGAACAGCTCTCCACCACTGCTGCAGCAATTATAGTGCTGTTATCTGCAATTTTTTATATAAAACCAGCAAAATCTGAATCAGCAAATAACAATTCGTCACTAGGTGCCGTGCAGTCGTTCAATAACAAAATTGCACAAAACATTACCAAAGCCACCTCAAAAAATGCCATAGGCGCAGCTGAAGTGTCATTTTATGTTGATAGCTTATCTAAAGAAATAGACGCTTGTTATAACGAGAGTGAAACTGTCGGGCGTGCCACACACGAGCTTTCACAAAATAGTACTGAACTCAGTGACAGCATGACCACTATTAATCAAGCAATGGTACAAACAGCGCAAGCCTCAAGCTCTGCCGATAGCCGCTTACAAACGGCCACCAGCCAAATTGATTCGTTATCAGGCTCTATAGATAAAGTGGCCCAGCAATTAGATTTATTATTAAAAAGTGCCAGTGATATACAAAGCATTACCCAAGTTATTCAAAACATTGCAGAGCAAACCAACCTACTTGCCTTAAATGCAGCCATAGAGGCCGCTCGCGCAGGTGAGCAAGGTCGTGGTTTTGCGGTTGTTGCCGACGAAGTGCGCAACCTTGCAAATAAAACCAATGAAGCAACCAAACAAATTGCTGACATGCTCACAGACATCAACGCCAACAGTATAAAAACCAATGAAGATATGAAGCAGGTTTCACAGCAAAGTATTTCTGTAAAATCAGAGCTTGAAAACGTGACTCAATCCTTTTTAACAATTAACCAAGATATTGGTGCCTCATCTACCGCGCTTGATAGTATGCATCAGTCTGTTTCTGCATTTCAGCATGCAACCACACAAATAAATAGCTCAGTCACTAGTATTAGTAGTTTATTGGGCGAAGTTACTAAAAAAGGCAGTACAATTTCTCAGCAAGCGTCTTCTTTATCGCTGGGATCAGAATCAATATTTAGAGAGCTTGAAAACATAGAGTATGACGCATTCTTTAAACCAATTCTGACATCAGCTAAACACGCCAGTAAAGCAATTGGCGAATGTTTTGAGGGTTGGATCCAAAGCGGAAAAATAACCCAGCAACAACTTTTTTCGCAAAACTATAAACCCATCGAAAATACCAATCCAACCAAGTACACAACCGATTACGATAAACTTACAGATCAATCATTGCCGGCTATACAAGAACCAATACTGGAAAATAAAGACATTATTTTTGCAGGAGCCGTTGATACAAAGGGCTACTTTCCTACTCATAACAAACGCTATAGCCAAGCTCTAACCGGTAACTTTGAAAAAGATTTAGTAAACAACCGTACTAAACGTATTTTTAATGACCCGACAGGAATTCGCTGTGGTAGCCACACCGAAAGCTTTTTATTACAAACCTATAAACGTGATACCGGTGAAATACTGCATGACCTCTCGGTGCCAATTTATGTAAACGGTAAACATTGGGGCGGGTTTAGAATAGGGTTTAAGAGTACAAGTCATTAATTAATATAAAAAGGGAGACATATGGTCTCCCTTTTTGTAAGTGATGTGTTTATTTTTTAGAAAACAGCATACGTTTAAAGGTATTATCAGCCAAAATGTAATGATGAAATAATGCAGCCGCCGCATGTAAGCCTATTACGTAATACCCCACTTCGCCCGCAGTTTCGTGTATTTCTTTAATGGTTTTACCCAGCTCTTTGTTTTCACTTGCCAATGGAGGCAGCTCTAAACCAAAAAATGGCACAGGTTTACCTGCTAAACTCAAAATTAACCAACCAGCTATAGGCATAGCAAACATAAACACATACAGCGCAAGGTGTACAAATTTAGCTAACTTATCTTGCCACTTTGCAGGCTCAGGGTGTATGGCTGGTACCGAGCCGCCCACTACACGCGCAACTACCCTCACGCTGACTAAAGCTAAAACCGATAAACCCAACATAAAATGCCACATTTTAAAGGCATCACGGGTTTCAGTGCCTTTATCAAATAATTCACGTAACTCTATACTGCCGTAAACAGTGACTATTAAAATAAACATAAGCCAGTGTAAGGCTATAGAGAGTGTATTGTAATGAGTTGTTGTGTTTTTAAAATTCATAAGGCCTCTTTTAGTGAAGAAACGCATTGAGTAATGTGCTCACTTTATGCGTAATAAATTTGCAATAATAGCCTAGCGTATAATCACGCATGCTTTACTGATCTAAAACATAAAATGCGTTACTTCTTAATCATATTGTTTATTTGTTAGCTAGAAATTTAGCGTACTTTATTAAACTTAAAATAAACTTATGTACTATTAAAATTAAATAGCAGACATAAAAAAACGGCAACTTTACGTTACCGTTTTAAAAAATCATTCGTGTTTAAACGTATTAAACCGCTGCAATTGAAAGAGTATCGAGTTCAGCTAATAGAGTAGCGAATGCTTGTAGAATTGGCTCTTTTGATGTCTGAAGTCAAGATTTGATAATCATATAGAAAGCTCCTCGGGTTTTTCGATACAGTTGTGTTGACCAAAACATAAACTGAAACCGAGGAGCTTGGTATGAAACTATATGGTGGAATTGACTTGCATTCAAATAATTGTGTTATTGCTATCATTAATGAACAAGGTGAAACACTTACCGTTAAGCGTTTAAATAATGACATGTCTGTCATTTTATCTTTTTTAAGTCCTTATAAAGACAACTTAAAAGGGCTTGTTGTCGAATCAACATTTAATTGGTACTGGTTAGTCGACGCTTTAATAGATACATAATTTAAACTTCACTTAGCTAACCCCGCTGCAATTCAACAATATTCAGGCTTAAAATATGCAGACGACCACAGTGATGTTTGTGTAAAATGGGCGAAGCCCATACACAAACGGAGCGACGCAGTTTTTGTCGTGTGCATACACTTGTTAAGCTTTGCTGAATACAACATTAGTTTCAAATTTAAATAGCTCGTTTTTTCCCACACCTTCATTTTCGAATTCGACATAAATTTCGCCAACTACACAAAAGCTAGCATCTTCATTTTTGAAAATTTCTAACTTTTTAACGTCACACCAATTATGAGCAGTACCAACATATATTGAACCTTCTGCATCAGGATATGACTCGTGCTTCAAATTCAGGCCATCTAAGTCATCTGGAGATGAGATACCCAACTTATACCAGTCCAATATTATTTCGGTTTTCACTGGTTGTTCTTCGTAATCTAAGCCTGAATCAAAAGGCTCTAAAGGAATACTTATACGATGAAACTGCGTATTTTCTAAGCCAATATTTTCGTTTTCGAACCAGTACGCCTCAATGCTTCCTTTAAGCGCCTTCGTTTTACTCTGTAGTTGAATACTGTCCATAACTCTCCGAGAAGCTTAACGCCCAAAGCAGCGAGCGAGGAACGAGTCCGACTGCCTTTGTTTGTTATACATTTTCACCAACTGACTCTACTTGTGTATTAAGTATTTGGCGCATCATAATGAGTGAAAATTTCACCCCGTCTTTTTCTTCGATCATATCTTTAAGATGTATTTTGTTATTACCGTATTCTTCAGGAAAACGAATGCTCATATAAGTCATGCGTTTTTTATCTTCTTCCCAAAAGCGATACTTCACTTCACCGTGACCTGCATACTTCTTAAGGAAGCGGTCAATCGTCAGGCCTTCTTTCTGCCAATTAACTAGCTCTTTACTTGCCCACACCTCATCCCACGTTTCAAATAAGGGGAAATGAGCGAGTATGTTACGTACGAACTTAAACAGTGGGCCTCCAATCTCGGATTCCATCGGAGGTCGCTGTATCTTTATCGCTTCAAGCACATGCTTGAATGGTTCGTAGGATAAAAGCTCCGAGTAAACTGCAAAGATACTCGATACCTTGCCAAACCTATAGCAACTTTCTTTTTCCCAGAAATTATCCTCCATGATCTCATCGTACAAGTCGTAAAACCGATTGTATCCAAGACTGAGGAATAACTCTTCAGATTTGTTAGGTCTCGCTTCCATTGCTCAATCTACCTAGATGCATAGACATAATGACTCCCACACGGTGTTAGCCTCCGCTTTTCGTGGGTTAGCTTAATTCAAAGCCAGAGCCATAATTAGTTTGTCAAATAACTAAACAGCAGAGGCTAACATGAATAAACATAGCATACTTTTTATCGGTCTTGATACACATAAAGAATTCAATGAAGTCGCCTATATTGAAGAACATAGAGGCGCTCAACCTGTTCACCTTGGTCGATTTTCTTCTTCCAAAAAAACAACAAACATGACACCCACTTTAATTTAACAAGCAAAAGCTAAGTTCTTATATTTATTTTATAGGTTAATAATTTATGCTTTACGACTACGTTACTTTCGTTTCATCCAGTAAATAAGCAATTATTACTCTTAAATCTAAATTCCACGCATAAAAATAACTGCATGATGCAGTTTCAACCTTTCTACTGAGTAATTTAAAGTTTATGCTAATAGCTTTTCACAATTACTTGTATTGGCTCGCCGTTTTCGATTCAAATTTTCACAATAACTTGCTTGTGAGGTCGGCCGGCCAACTGCGCCGTGAAATACGCGTTTAAATTGTGTGGTGAGTTTTAACCAGTTTTCAGGAGATATATTGAGTCTTTCCAGTAAAGGAAGTTGGGTGTTATCAATATGGCCGCGTTTATCTTCTCGCATTATTCGTCCTGTTAGCTCAACAAGTTCGAGGTACGACTTGAGCTCAAACGGCAGCCCTTTTGGCATAATTTGACGCGGCATACCTGCAAAGCGAAGTAGTTGTTTTGGCTGCTTGCCTTCTTTTGCGTATATTAAGCGTTTTTGTACACTGGTATGGTGAGACTCTTCTGGAGTGATAGCCATCTTAGCCCTAATAGGGTTTAAATCGACGTATGCAATACACGCGGCAAGCGCCGCTTCATCAAGGAGTGCTTGTGATTTAAAGCGACCTTCCCATAAATTTATAGGGAATAAATTTGAATGCCGTTAGGCAGCCCGAAGGGTGAGCGCCATGGATGGCAGCGAATAAAACCTGCCAGTGCAGTTATCTTCTTTATTAGCTCTGCGCGCAATGTCTTCATTTAACGACCGCATAAACCAGCTAATACTTGATAAGCGCTCTCGGTATTCCTTTACTGTTAGATTAAAAAAGATAAGTTCGGCTTTGCTTAGCTTTTCACCTTGTATGTACCTTTGCGTAAGTACGGTGCCTTTGCACAGCTTGTGCCAGCGAATAACAATCGCTTTGTCATTTAACCTATTAGCTTTCTTATCATCTACATACAACACTAAATGCGTGTACTTCAGGCATCCTGCCTTCCGCCCTCCGGGCCAGCTGCGCTGTTGTAAAATGTTCCAACATTTTGCTGGTTACTCATAACAGCATAAGCATAGACGTCAATACAAAATATCTTCGCTAGCTCAAGCAGTTTGTCTTCAACCCACACTCTGCGATGCTCGTAAGATTGACCCGTAAAATGGTCTTCTCCACATAAAATGCACGGCGTACGCAACGTGATATACAGTGGTAGTACTTTGTATCAACCAAACTTACTTGACGCTTTCTTGCGATTGCCATAAGACACCCTGCTTTTTTTCACACTGATGAAAGCCTAGTACTTAGTTCGCCAAACTAAAAAAAGAGTGGGTGTCAAGTTTGTTTTTATGGGTAACCCCTTTGGTTAAACGCACTAATCAACTGATTGTACTTGGAATAACCTCATACAATTTCTACCAATTTTTTCTTTACCGCTGCAACTAAATTGTGCAACATCAAATTTAACCAAAACATTAGGATTATTACATTCAGGGTTAGTGCAATTGATGGAAGCGTTTTCAGCAGGACTGTTAAAGTAGGATGTTTCTAGTTTCTCAGAATAATTATATTCAGTAACTTCGATTTTCTTATTAGGCATGATTAATCCTTTCTTTGCTTTATGGCTAATGCCTCATTAAGAGGCAAAAAATTGTTGGCTAAAATTAGCTACGAAGGAGCAAAAGCCAACTGTTTTTGTCCTTTTAAACGACTTGTTACATTGCTCTACTTCTTACTAATCGCTGTCTTTAATAAATCGAGGATAGCTACATTTGAAACTGGTTCTTCTACTTTTTTCTCTTGAGAATTATTTAAGCCGAAGAATTTTTTAGTTAGCTCCTCTTTCACTTTATTTCTTGTATCTTCAGGTAGTTTTTCTAAATATGGATCTAAAGAGGCAAGTTCAAGCTCTGAGCGTCTATTATGATTCTCCAGCAATCTATGTTTTGCCGATTCTTTAGCTGCATATGCTGCTGGAATTGCTAAAGCTAAAGCCGCACCGATTCTAAATAGCGCAAGTTTCCAATCAAAACCATTTGTAGCAGAAATAAATATAGTAAAGCCAATAACAGCGACCATTGAAATCATTAACCATAAGGCAATATTACGCCATTTATCTGCGGCTGCTTTTTCAATATTAGCAATATTCTGGTAGTTACCAGTGATTCCAATATTCCCAATGATTTGAAGTAAATTAGATGCTTCTTCCTTCTTTTCTTCAAGTACGTCAAGTACGCTTTGTGCATCTGTTTTTTGTGATTCTAGTTGAGCTGAGAATGTCTCATTTTGTTCGCCTATTTTTTCTTGAAGTATACCTTCCGTGCTTTCAATTTTATCATCTAGTTGAGAATTGAACTCTTGAGTATAACTTTCATATTTTTCTTCAATTTCACTAACGGTTGAATCAAATTTATTTGTGAAATCAGTTTCTGTATTCTCAAACCTTTCAGTGAAGCTGCTTAATGAGGTTTCAATCTTTTCGCTATGACTCTGAATTTCTGAAACCAAATTCTCTAAATTTGATTTTTGATTAACAGCATCTTCAGAAATAGTGGTAATAGATGCATCCAAATTATCTTTTGATTCTTTTATTTCTGATAGTGACTCTTCAGCTAACGATTTAAATTGAAGCAGTGATTTGGTAAACGATTGTTTAGAAATAGGAAGGCTCTGCATTGGAAGCGCAATAAGTTGAGCCATTGCATTATCAATATGCGATGAGGTGTTATTTAAGTGTGCAACGTTTTTATTCGCAATATAATTGTTAAGTTCAGAGATTAAACTCTGGATATAACTATTGGTGTTATTAAGATGCCCATGATTAACTAATGCTGGAATTAGATTCTCAAGACAGGTTTCTGCATATAATTTAAGTTGAGCAATTCTGTCAATATGCTCAAGAACTGATAAGTCATCCGTTTTAAGAGTTTCATCAGATAAGCGCTCCTCTAAATTATCTAAAGTGGCATGTATCGCATGATTTTTGAATTTATCATCCCATTGAGACATTTGAACTCCATTCTATGATTGCAATGTAACACTTTATCTAAGGACACTTTCCTCTTTTCATGAGCAATGCAAGTCCTCTTTATTATTTTTTAACATTAGTAACAAAACCTGTAACACATTGCCAGCTTTAAATTTTAAGTCAGGCTGTTATTTAAATAATCTGCAAAAAAGAGGAAAACATCCTCATTTCTTAACTTAAGAAGAAAAACACCAGCACTGTATATAATCACAGATATCGATATTTAAAATGAAAACTAAATCCCCTAGTAGACACTAAAAGAGTGGCAGCGAGAACACAATCAACCGCATTAAACGCAATCGCTTATTTTTATATAAGCATATTATAAAAAATGAGCTTTCATTAGATTTAAATTTTGTTAAAAGCAACCGCAATCAGAAACTTCCCGTCGTGCTTTCACAGGTTGAAGTATTGCTATTTTTTAAAAAATAAAAAACGACATTATTTAAAACAAAAAAGCACAGCCCAAAGAGCTGTGCTTTCAATAATTAAACTAGATCTAACAAAGTTATAAACGTATGCCGCCGTCTATCTCTACTACTCGACCAGTAAAAAAGTCGTTTTCGATAATATACTGAGCAGTATGGGCTATTTCAGCGGTTTCACCTAAGCGCCCTACGGGCGTTACAGCAAGCATGCGCTGTTTGGCTTCTGGCTTCATTACATCGGTCATGGCGGTGCTAATAACACCTGGGGCAATGGCGCCAACGCGAATACCAAAGCGGCCAAGCTCTTTAGCCCATGTAGTGGTTAATGCCACAACACCCGCTTTTGATGCGGCGTAATTTGTTTGGCCAATATTACCCGCACGCGCTACGCTCGACATGTTTACAATTACGCCGCCTTTGCCTGATTCAATCATGTGGCTTGCCGCTTCGCGCCCTGCTAAAAATACGCCTGTTAGGTTAACGTCAATCACTGATTGAAATTGTTCAAGCGACATTTTTTTAACCACTTTGCCGTCTTTGGCTTTTATAAACATACCATCGCGTAAAATGCCGGCGTTATTAATTAATACCCCAATGTGACCAAAGTCACTGTTAATGGTATTAAAAACGTCTTCAACTTCGCTCTCAACGGTTACATTGGCGCTGTAGCCTTTTATAGTACCCGTTACGCCTGCTAATGCAGATAGCTGCTCGGTTGCTTCATTTAACTGGGCTTGTGCCATATCAATTAACGCAATATTAGCGCCCATTAAGGCAAACTTTTGCGCCATTGCAAAACCTAAGCCTTGTGCGCCACCGGTTATAACTACGGTATTATTTTTTATTTCCACAATACTTTCCTACTTCGAAAACAATTTAAAAATGGCACTAAAATCATCGCTGCCTGCACCTTGATGCTGCATCATAGTGTATAAATTTTTAGCCATTGAGCCCATTGGCGTCAGTGAATTACTTTGTTGCGCTGCTTCCATAGCAAGGCCTAAGTCTTTAGCCATTAAATCGACCATAAAGCCAGGTTTATAGTCGTTACTAGCTGGTGCGGTTTCCATAACGCCTGGGCAGGGGTTATAAAGTTCTAACGTCCAGTTTCGACCCGAGCTTGCGCTCATTATGTCGCTGAGTACTTTTGCGTCGAGGCCGTTATTAATGCCCATTTGAATGGCTTCACTGGTGCCTGCCATTAAAATACTCAACAGCATATTGTTACATATTTTGGCAACTTGCCCAGCACCAATATCACCAGCATGGAATATGTTTTTACCCATATCGACTAATACAGTATTGGCTTTATCGAATGCAGCTTGCTCACCACCAACGATAAACGTAAGCGTTCCTGCTGTTGCACCTGCTACACCACCCGATACCGGTGCATCAACAAACGCAATACTTTGCTCACTTAGGGCATGGCCAACGTCACGTGCTGATTGTGCATCTATAGTTGAACAATCAATCACTAAGGTACTTTTACTCAGTACTTTAATTAAACCCGATTGCTCGTCTGTGCCTAAATAAAGTGATTTAACATGTTTGCTTGCCGGTAGCATGCTAATTAGCACATCAGCCTCGTGAGCACAGTCACTGGCGCTTTGCGCCGCACTAGCCCCATGATTCACAAGCTCTTTTACGGCCTCTGCACTTAAGTCAAACACGCGCACACTGTGGCCTGCTTTAACTAAGTTTGCTGCCATTGGGCCGCCCATGTTTCCTAAACCAATAAATCCTATATTAAGTTTACTCATCGCTTTACCCTTGTAAATTTAGTTGTGAAAAGTACGGCTCTAGCGGATGTTGCTCGCCAAAGCGGTTTGCAAAAAAGCTCTCTACTACTTCTTTTGGTACATCAGCTAACGATTTAAACTGCCACTGTGGCGCACCATCTTTATCGATTAGTAAGGCACGTACACCTTCTTGAAACTCGCCCACTTCACCGGCACGAACCGACATGCCCAATTCCATTTTAAAACACTCAGCTAAGTTTTTACCTTTGCTATGTTTGAGCTGCTCACTTACTAAGGCACAACTTAATGGGCAACCATGCGCCAACGATTTTTGTGCGCGTTGTAGCCATTTATCATCAGTGTTTAGATTTAAAATGTAATCTACCTGCTGCTGTAACGTGTCAAACTCGCCAAGCTTTTGAATCAAGCTTAAGTTTGCTTTTAAATTGCCTTTTGGCATACGGCTAGAGTTGTTATCTAACTCAATAAGCAAGGTACTTAGCTTGTCGTGATTTAAACTTGCTGTTTTACCCCATTTAGTATTGAGTAATGCTTCAACAAGCTCTGGGTACTTGTCGGCATTTACAAAGTGATCGGCAAGCGATACAAGCTTAGCGTCTTCACAATTTATAGATGCCGAGGTCAGCCCTAAAAACAAACCAACATGGGCGGGCATTTTATGTAAAAAATAACTGCCGCCTACATCAGGGTAAAGCCCAATAGTTTGCTCTGGCATGGCAATGCGTGATGTTTCAGTCACTACGCGATGACTGGCACCGGCCATTAAACCTAAACCGCCGCCCATTACAATCCCGTTACCCCACACTAAAATGGGTTTGTTGTAACAGTGAATTAGGTAATCGAGCTGATACTCTTGAGTAAAAAATTCTTCAACCAGTGAGCTCGGTTTTCCCTCACTCATTGCTTTGTGTAAGCTCACTACATCGCCACCGGCACAAAATGCTTTTTCACCAGCGCCTTTAAGAACCACTAATGCAATGTTATCGTCTTTGTCCCATTGCTGTAGTTGCGGCTCGAGTAAGCTGATCATTTCAAAATTAAGGGCATTTAACGATTTAGGCGCATTTAAGGTTGCAAAACCAATGAGTCGGCCATTGTCTGTGGTTGCCGTTTCAAATACCACGGCAGCATCAGCTGAATTTAAACGAGTAAGTTCTGTCATTAGCCATTCACCCAAATAGCTTTACGTTTTTCTAAAAAGGCGTTCACGCCCTCTTGCTGATCTTCGGTATCAAATAAACCAACAAACAGTTCACGCTCCAGTGGCAATGTATTCGCCATTGGTTGATGACGCCCTTTTTGAATCAAGGTTTTACATGCAGCAACCGACGATGGACTTTGCTCTGCTACTTGGTTTGCCAGTTTTAATGCTGCGGCAAAACTTTCACCTTGTGCAACCACTTCTTCTACTAAACCAATTTGCAGGGCTTTATCGGCTTTTAAGCGCTCACCGCATAAAATCATGCGTTTTGCCCAGCCTTCACCTACGAGCCATGCTAAGTTTTGCGTTCCACCAGCACACGGTAATAAACCCACTTTTGCTTCAGGTAACGCCATTTGTGCTTGCTCTTCTGCAATACGAATATCACAAGCAAGCGCTACTTCAAGGCCGCCACCCATTGCATAGCCATTAATGGCTGCAACCGACACACCTCTAAAATTAGTTAGCGCTTCAAACGCTTCACCAAATACACGTGACATATCTGCAGCTACACCTTTATCGCCACTGGCAAATACATTGAGGTCGGCACCGGCGCTAAAAAACTTCTCGCCTTCACCAGTCAGTACTAACGCATAAATATTTTTATTGGTATTTAATTGGTTAACCGTGTCTTTAAGCGCCACTAAGGTGTCTTTCGTCCAGGTATTCGCTGGCGGATTCGACATGGTTAAAATAGCTACATGACCTTCAATAGTTAATTCAATGCTAGGATTTGACATACTAATCTCCTTATAAAACTTCGCTGGCTGATTCGGCTAAAATACGACGCGCAATAATCACACGCATAATTTCGTTAGTGCCCTCAAGAATTTGATGAACACGTACATCTCTAACATGGCGCTCAAGCGGGTATTCTTTTATGTAACCGTAGCCACCGTGAATTTGCAGCGCGTCATTACAAACAGTAAAACCTACATCGGTTGCAAAGCGTTTAGCCATAGCACAATAAGTGGTTTTTTCACTGTCGTTAGTATCGAGTTTAAACGCCGCTAAGCGCACCATTTGGCGTGCTGCTACAAGCTCGGTATTCATATCAGCAATTTTAAATTGTAGCGCTTGAAACGCAGCCAATGGCTTACCAAATTGGGTACGCTCTTTTAAATACTCACGTGCGGTATTAAGTGCCGCTTGTGCTGTACCAATAGAGCAAGTGGCAATATTAATACGGCCGCCGTCTAAACCTTGCATTGCAAATTTAAAGCCTTCACCTTCTTGGCCTAATAAGTTTGCGGCTGGAATACGCACATCTTCAAAGCTAATTAAACGTGTGGGCTGTGCATTCCACCCCATTTTTTCTTCTGCTTTACCGTATTCAACGCCTTGTGCATCTGCTGGTACAACAAACGCTGAAATGCCACTTGGGCCATCAGCCCCTGTACGTGCCATTACAACTAAAATTTCTGTTTCACCGGCGCCAGAAATAAACATTTTTGAGCCGTTAATAACATACTCATCGCCATCGCGAACTGCTTTAGTTTTTAATGACGCAGCATCAGAGCCAGAGCCTGGCTCAGTTAAACAGTAAGAGGCTAACAACTCACCCATTACTAATTGTTCAACATATTGCTCTTTTACGGTATCGGTCGCAAAACTGGCTATCATCCAGGTTGCCATATTATGAATAGTTAACATGGCCGTTGTTGCGGTACAGCCCATCGCCAGCTGTTCAAAAATAATGCTTGAATCTAAGCGAGATAAACCTAAGCCACCGGCTTCTTCTGGGGTGTATAAACCACAAAAACCTAGCTCACCAGCGGCTTTAATTGTGTCTTTAGGAAAAATATGTTCGCGGTCCCACTTGGCAGCGTGTGGTGCTAGTTCAGACTCTGCGAATTGGCGAGCGGTTTGCGCAAAGGCTTGTTGATCTTCAGATAAGTTAAAGTCCATGGTAGACCTCTTGTTGTGTTTTGTTTGTTGTCGGTGCATCCCATAACGGGAGTAATTAGTGAGGAGCGACAACACTGTGTGTTGTGCCCCTCTTTTTTATTAATTATTCAGTGCAATATTATTTAAGATTAATACTCATGTTTGGACCTGAGGCAATGTCATCCTCAAACCAACGAGAAGTAATGGTTTTGGTTTCTGTGTAAAAACGAATACCTTGTTTACCGTATGTATGCGTATCGCCATAAAATGAGCCTTTCCAACCCGTGAACGAGAAAAATGGTAAAGGCACAGGAATAGGCACATTAATACCCACTTGACCTACTTCAATTTCGTGTTGGAACTTACGTGCAGCTGCACCACTTGATGTAAATAATGAAGTACCGTTACCGTAAGGGCTTTCGTTAATAAGGGCGATGGCTTCTTCAAGCGTATCTACAAACATACACGCCAGTACTGGGCCAAAAATCTCTTCTT
This sequence comes from Pseudoalteromonas sp. SD03, assembly GCF_040937955.1. Classification (NCBI taxonomy): domain Bacteria; kingdom Pseudomonadati; phylum Pseudomonadota; class Gammaproteobacteria; order Alteromonadales; family Pseudoalteromonadaceae; genus Pseudoalteromonas; species Pseudoalteromonas sp. SD03. Next base: position 1,753,407 of record NZ_CP162514.1, on the reverse strand, counting down.
TGTAAAGATTCATCTCTTTGGTTACATCAGTAAATAACGTTGGGCCTACCCAGTTACCTTGCTCAAACCCTTCAACAGTAAAATCAGAGCCATCAATTAAACTGGTTGCGCCTTGTGCTTTACCATCGGCAATCAATGATAAAATACGCGCTTTTGCAGCTGGTGATGTTTGCGGGCCATATGCAGCGTCTGCATCATCCCAAACACCTGGGCGTACACCTTCAAAGCCAGCTTTAATTTCATCAACCCAGTCTTTTGCTTGGCCAACAAATACCGCCACTGAAATACCCATACAACGCTGGCCTGCCGCACCAACTGATGCGCCTACTAAGTTATTAACTACGTGAGACTTGCTTGCATCAGGCATAATCACCATGTGGTTTTTTGCGCCCACACAGGCTTGCACACGTTTTAGGTGTTGTGTGCCTTTAGAATAAATGTATGCACCCACACCACACGAGCCAACAAACGAAATAGCACGAACCGCTTTGTCTTCTAATAAACGGTCAACTTGTGGTTTAGTACCATGCACAACTTGTAAAACACCCTTTGGCGCACCGGCTTCAATAAATAGCTCAGCTAAACGCATTGGCGTAAGTGGGTCTTGCTCAGAGGGCTTTAAAATAAAGGTGTTACCGCACACAATTGCCAGTGGGAACATCCAAAGAGGGATCATGGCCGGAAAGTTAAATGGCGTAATACCTGCACATACACCCAGTGGTTGCATGTATGAATAGGTATCGATTTTACGCGCTACGTTTTCCATCGTCTCGCCCATCATTAATGATGGTGCATTAGCAGCTTGCTCAACTACTTCAATACCACGCCACACATCGCCTTTGGCATCTTCAAATGTTTTACCTAGCTCATGACAAATAATAGTGGCTAATTCATCATGGTTTTCTTTTAACAGCGCCGCGTATTTCATCATAATGCGCGCACGTTCTGTAATAGGAACGTCTTTCCACGTTTTAAACGTTTCGCTTGCAGAGGCAATAGCCGCGTCCATTTCAGCGTCTGTAGCACAAGGTACTTGCGCTAACACTTCTTGATTAGCAGGATTTACAACATCAATTAATTCATTTGAAGTTGATTGAATAAATTCGCCGTTAATGAGTAAGGGTACTTGGTGCATGATTAAAATCCTATTGATTAAATTGGGTACCGCAGCGTTTTTGTTATAGTTGCTGCGGCTTTATTATTAGTTAAAGTGCTTCTACGGCCATGGCAACGGCTTCACCGCCACCAATACATAAAGAGGCTACGCCCTTTTTAAGACCCCGGTTTTTAAGTGCATGGATAAGTGTTACTAAAATACGCGCACCGCTGGCACCAATAGGATGACCCAATGCACAGGCTCCACCGTTAACATTAACTTTGTTCTCATCAAGCTTTAACTCGTTAATAGCTAGCATGGTAACCATGGCAAACGCTTCGTTAATTTCCCATAGGTCAACATCTGCGGTTGTCCACCCTGCTTTTTCAAGCACACTGTTCATTGCACCAACAGGCGCTACGGTAAATTCACTGGGTTTTTGAGAATGCGTGCTGTGAGCAACAATTTTGCACAGTGGCGTTAAACCCTCTGCTTTTGCTTTTGATTCGCTCATTAAAATCAGTGCTGCGCCACCATCTGAAATTGATGATGAGTTTGCCGCAGTAATGGTGCCGTCTTTTTTAAATGCTGCACGTAAACTTGGGATTTTTTCAGGGCGGGCATTACCAGGTTGTTCATCAATTGAAACTGTTACATCGCCTTTACGGGTTTTAATAGTATGAGGGGCGATTTCGTTGTCAAAGCTACCATTTTCTATGGCTGCGTTTGCTTTACTTAACGAACCCAGTGCAAACGCGTCCATTTGCTCACGGCCAATACCGTATTCATCAGCCGTGTCTTGAGCAAAACAACCCATTGCTTTATTGTCATAAGCATCTTCAAGGCCATCGCTCATCATATGATCTTTTATTTCACCATGGCCCATACGCATGCCGCCACGTGCTTTAGGAATAAAATAAGGCGCATTGGTCATGCTTTCCATACCACCAGCGATTGCTGATTCAATAGAACCCGCCTTAATTAAATCATTCGCTAACATCGCTGCTTTTAAACCCGAGCCACATACTTTATTAATAGTGGTAGCACCGGTGCTAAGTGCAAGCCCCGCTTTAAGCATAGCCTGACGTGCAGGTGCTTGCCCTAAGCCTGCAGGCAATACACAGCCCATAATCACTTCATCAATTGCATCATTGCTTAAACCCGTTTGAGCAAGTGCACCTGCAATAGCTGTAGCACCTAGTTCGGTAGACTGCGCATCACTTAGTGCGCCCATAAATCCACCCATTGGGGTGCGTTTTGCTGCTACAATTACAACGCTTTCAAAAGACATAAAAAGGCTCCATTTTCAATTACCGCAAACATGTTTTATTATGTTTAGCTTAATGTTTAAACTAATCTGATAAATACGAGCATACATAAAATTTACGTTTACGCCAACGTAAATCTAAAATCAACTTTCTAATTAGTGTAAAAACTGTAAAGTAAGCTTGCTGAAAATGTATTACAACCTCCATAAATGGCTTATAACGTTTATAAACACTCAACTTCTACTGTAAATCCGCATTTATTTTGTACGTCTAAAGTATAACAACCAGATCGCACTTTACCTTTACGTAAACTTCACTTATATTGGTGATATTCGAATGAGGTAAACATTACAATGAAATCAGATAATCAAACAAACTTTGCAAATTCAGCCAATGAGCCGGCTAAAAACGAACAAACTTTTAGTATCAGCGAATTAGCGAAAGAATTTGATATTACCACGCGCTCTATTCGCTTTTACGAAGACCAAGGGCTTATATCGCCAGAGCGCAATGGCCAAACTCGTATTTACTCAAAGCGCGATAAAGTGCGCCTAAAGTTAATACTACGTGGTAAACGTTTAGGGTTTACTTTGGCTGAAACCGGTCGTTTGTTTGAACTTTATGATGCAGACAAATCAAGCGCTAAACAGTTAGTTACTATGCTTGACCTCATTAGCGAAAAAAAGGCCGACCTATCTCAACAAATGGACGACATTAAAGTTGTACTAATGGAGTTGGTTACCGCAGAACGTCGTTGTCGCGACACGCTTAGCAAAATAGATGAATAAAACATTATAAACGTCATCAAACACACAGGAATGAATCATGAGCACTATTTCACTATATAAAGAAATGAATTTTGGTCTTGGCGAAACAGCGGACATGATCCGCAGTCATGTTAATAGCTTCGCAAGTCAAGAAATTGCCCCACTAGCTGAAAAAACAGATCTTGATAATGCGTTTCCCAATCAACTTTGGCCGCAAATGGGTGAAATGGGCGTTTTAGGCATGACCGTTGATGAAGAATTTGGTGGTGCGGGTTTAGGTTATTTAGAGCACGTTATTGCCATGGAAGAAATTAGCCGTGCAAGTGCCTCTATTGGCTTAAGCTATGGTGCGCATTCAAACCTGTGTGTTAATCAAATAAACCGTAATGGCTCACAAGCACAAAAAGAAAAATATTTACCTAAACTTATTAGCGGTGAACACATTGGTGCCTTGGCCATGAGTGAGCCTAACGCAGGCTCTGATGTTGTATCAATGAAACTTAAAGCCGAGAAAAAAGGCGATAAGTACATTTTAAACGGCAATAAAATGTGGATCACCAATGGCCCTGACGCTGATACTCTGGTTATTTACGCAAAAACAGATTTAAATGCCGGTGCGAAAGGTATTACCGCCTTTATTGTTGAGAAAACATTCCCAGGGTTTTCTACCGCACAAAAACTCGACAAACTCGGTATGCGCGGATCAAACACCTGTGAACTGGTCTTTGATAACTGCGAAGTACCCGAAGAAAACATTTTAGGTAACTTAAACGAAGGCGTTAAGGTACTTATGAGCGGCCTTGATTACGAGCGAGTTGTTTTAGCTGCAGGCCCGTTAGGAATTATGCAAGCATGTATGGACATTGTGGTGCCTTACATTCATGAGCGTAAGCAGTTTGACAGCCCGATTGGTCAATTTCAGTTAATTCAAGGCAAAATTGCCGATATGTATACACAAATGAATGCAGCCCGCTCTTATGTGTACACAGTAGCAAAAGCTTGTGATCGCGGCGAAACCACCCGTAAAGACGCAGCTGGCGCAATTTTATACGCTGCAGAGCTTGCAACTAAAATGGCCCTTGATGCAATCCAAATTTTAGGCGGCAATGGCTACATAAACGAATACGCAACAGGTCGCTTACTGCGTGATGCGAAATTATACGAAATTGGCGCAGGCACTTCAGAAATACGCCGCATGTTGATTGGCCGTGAATTATTTACTGAAAGCCGTTAAGGATTAATTTATGACGATTTTAAAATCGAGCGTTAATCCCCACGATCCTAGTTTTGTGCAAAACCACAAAAATATGTCGGCGCTGGTGGATGATTTACGCGATAAAGTTGCCAATATTAGCTTAGGTGGTGGCGCTGCACTTAAAGAGCGCCATGAAAGCAGAGGAAAGCTGTTTGTTCGTGACCGTATCAGTACTTTATTAGATGAAGGCTCACCCTTTTTAGAAATATCGCAATTTGCTGCATTTGGTGTGTATGAACAAGAGATACCTTGTGCCGGTGTGGTTGCAGGTATTGGTCGCGTGAAAGGCGTTGAATGTATGGTGATTGCAAACGACGCGACAGTTAAAGGTGGCACCTATTTCCCGCTTACTGTTAAAAAGCATTTACGCGCACAAGATATTGCTGAGCGTTGCCACTTACCGTGTATTTACTTAGTTGATTCTGGCGGTGCCAACCTGCCAGAGCAAGACGATGTATTTCCAGACAAACTGCACTTTGGGCGTATTTTTTACAATCAAGCACGTATGTCGGGTAAAGGCATTCCTCAAATTGCAGTGGTTATGGGCTTATGTACCGCAGGCGGTGCTTATGTGCCCGCTATGGCCGATGAAAGTATTATTGTAAAAGAGCAAGGCACTATATTTTTAGCAGGCCCACCACTGGTAAAAGCGGCAACCGGTGAAGAAGTCACCGCAGAAGAGCTTGGCGGCGCCGATGTTCATTGTAAAACATCGGGTGTGGCCGATCATTACGCAGAAAATGATGCGCATGCATTATCAATTGCACGCCAATGTATAGAGCGAATTAATTACACACGCCCTACCGCCCCATTATTAGCTGACGTAAAAGCTCCACGATACGATATTAACGAGCTTTACGGCATTGTTGGTACTGATCTTAAAAAGCCATTTGATGTGCGTGAAGTAATAGCCCGCACTGTAGATGACTCGTCTTTTGATGAATTTAAACGTTACTTTGGCGAAACACTGGTGACAGGCTTTGCCAGCATTTATGGCAACCCTGTGGGCATAGTGGCTAACAACGGTATTTTATTTAGTGAGTCAGCGCAAAAAGGCGCGCACTTTATTCAGCTGTGTGCCCAGCGCAATATTCCATTGGTATTTTTACAAAACATTACTGGCTTTATGGTCGGTAAAAAATACGAAGCCGAAGGCATTGCTAAACATGGCGCTAAAATGGTGATGGCGGTGTCGTGTGCTGATGTTCCAAAATTCACCGTGCTTATTGGCGGCTCTTATGGCGCCGGCAATTATGGTATGTGTGGCCGTGCATTTGAACCGACCATGATGTGGATGTGGCCAAATGCCCGTATTTCAGTCATGGGTGGTGAGCAAGCTGCCGGTGTTATGGCACAAGTTAAACAAGATGGATTAGCCCGTAAAGGCGAAAGCATGAGCGAGCAAGAAGTTAGCGATTTTAAAAAGCCAATTATTAGTCAATACGAACAACAAGGTCATCCTTATTATGCCAGTGCCCGCTTATGGGACGATGGCATTATAGACCCTGTCGATACACGTAATGTGTTGGGGCTTGCATTAACTGCAGCTAAAAATGCACCACAGCGTGAGTCTAAGTTTGGCGTATTTAGAATGTAACCGGAGCGCACAATGTCAGTAACACTACAAATAACAAAATCTAATGTGGCTGTACTCGTTTTAAGCCGCCCAGAAAAACGTAATGCGTTTAATAGCGACGTTATCCATGAGCTTATTCAATGTATTGAACATGCTAATACGCTCGATATTCGTGCCTTAGTACTCAAAACCGAAGGTAAACATTTTTCAGCCGGTGCCGACTTAGCCTGGATGAAATCGATGGCAGATAATAACTATAACGATAACCTAGCTGATTCAATGCAACTGGCTAAACTTATGCAAGTATTAGCACAGAGCCCGCATCCTACAATTTGTGCGGTACAAGGTGCCGCCTTTGGTGGGGCATTAGGCTTAATTGCCTGCTGTGATATTGCGCTTAGTAAAGACGATGCACAATTTTGTTTAAGTGAAGTTAAACTTGGGCTAATACCTGCCGTGATCAGCCCTTATGTGATTAAGGCCATTGGTGAGCGTGCTGCACGCAGATATTTTTTAACTGCAGAAGTGTTTGATGCCCACACAGCAAAGCAACTGGGTTTAGTGCATCAAATTACTGGGAACTTAGAAACAGCCCTCGATAATTTGCTGCAAACCTTGATTGATAACGGCCCTATTGCCGTTAAAGCCGCAAAAGCACTTATTAACGATGTTGCCAATAAAGAGATAAACGAGGAGCTAATTGCACTGACTGCAGAGCGTATAGCTAAAATTCGTGTATCAACTGAAGGCCAAGAAGGACTGAGCGCCTTTTTTGATAAACGCCCTCCCCAATGGCAACTCTAGGACGCATTATGAACACAGTACAATTACAAAAAATTCTGATTGCTAACCGTGGCGAAATTGCCTGTCGTATTATGCGCACCGCAAAGCAAATGGGCTTAACCACGGTTGCGGTGTATTCAGATGCAGATAAAAACGCGCAACATGCAAAAATGGCCGACGAAGCCTACCATATTGGTGCCGCCCCAAGTAAAGATTCATACCTAGTCGCAGATAAAATTTTGCAGGTTGCTAAAACCAGTGGCGCTGATTGCATTCATCCAGGCTACGGCTTTTTATCAGAAAACAGTGAATTTGCTAAAGCCTGTGAAGCAAATAACATTGCTTTTATTGGCCCACCAGCAACGAGTATTGAAGCAATGGGTTCAAAAACCCGTGCTAAAGAAATAATGGCCGCGGCAAACGTTCCTTTAGTACCTGGTTACTATGGTGATAAACAAGACCCTGTTTTTTTGCAATCTGAGGCTGAAAAAATTGGTTACCCTGTTCTTATCAAAGCGGCCTTTGGCGGTGGCGGTAAAGGGATGCGAGTGGTAGAAAAGCCGAAAGACTTTATAGCTGCACTTGAAGGCGCTCAACGTGAAGCCATTGCCGGTTTTGGTAACGATTTAGTGCTATTAGAGCGCTACGTTAATCAACCTCGCCATGTTGAAGTACAAGTATTTGCAGATAATCACGGTAACTGTGTTTATTTGGGTGATCGTGACTGTTCGTTGCAACGCCGACACCAAAAGGTGATTGAAGAAGCCCCTGCTCCAGGTTTATCTGACGCGCTGCGTAAAGAAATGGGCGAAGCGGCTGTTCGCTGTGCATTAGCCATTAATTACCGTGGTGCGGGTACTGTTGAGTTTTTACTTTGCGGTAATGAATTTTTCTTTATGGAAATGAACACTCGCCTGCAAGTAGAGCACCCAGTGACCGAAATGGTAACCGGCGTTGATTTAGTGAACTGGCAAATTAATATAGCGGGCGGGCAAACACTGCCGTTAAAGCAATCTGATATTCAACTGCAAGGCCATAGCTTTGAAGCGCGTATTTACGCCGAAGACCCTGCAAATGACTTTATTCCGTGCTCAGGCACCATTGAAGCGCTACATGTCCCCGTTAATAGTGAATTTGTTCGCATAGATACCGGGATTGCCCAAGGTGATGAAATAAGCCCCTACTACGACCCAATGATTGCAAAGTTAATTGTTCATGATGATAATCGCGAACAAGCGCTTTCTCGTTTGCAACAGGCGCTTGAGCAATTTCATTTAGCAGGCTTTAGTACAAATATTGGCTTTTTACATAACTTAGCTTGCCACGCAAGTTTTAAACAAGGCGCGCCAAGTACACACTTTATTGCTGAGCAAGGTGATTCACTCGCTGCAGTTGATGAGTCATTATTGCTATCAAGCCAGCTTATTGCCGCTTTTGCCTATTTAGAGTCGTTAAACACGCGCCAAGCACAAAACAATAGTGCCAGCCCTTGGCAACAACTGAGTGGGTTTACTTTAAATGCACCGCAGGCAATTAAAATCCCATTTGTAGATTTACCGCTAAGCGCTATCAAAACTGCGCAGGGTTACAATGTGACACACAGTACGGGCGTATACAGTGTTCAAGGGACGTTAAATTATGGTGAGTGCTGCGTATTTATTAACGGTGAAAAGCACAGTGCGCATGTCAACATAACTGATAATGAAATTACTGTAATGAATAAAGCACTGCAAACTAAGTTTGAATGTGTTGATAAACATTATATTAGTTCACACGAAAATGACGCGCTGCCGCTCGCTGCGCCACTCAATGGCACGGTAGTAAAACATTTAATTGAATTAGGTAGCACTATCACCAAAGGTGATGCCGTTGTTATTATTGAAGCCATGAAAATGGAATATACACTTAATGCACCGCATGACGGCATATTACAGAGTTACTGCTTTGGTGAAGGTGAACTAGTTTCACACGGCGCACTGTTAGCCATTGTTGAAGATACGACTGTACAGGAAGGTGCTTAATGAGTGCCTTTGCAAACAAAGTTCGTATTGTTGAAGTGGGTGCACGTGATGGTTTACAAAATGAAAAAACCGTCAGCACTGAAGATAAAGTAACACTTATTAATGCCCTCGCCGCCGCGGGATTAAAAGACATAGAAGCTGGTGCGTTCGTATCCCCAAAATGGGTGCCACAAATGGCAGACTCAAGCGAAGTGATCAGTGCCCTTGATCTTCCAGAGATTAATTTAAGTGCCTTAACGCCAAATTTAAAAGGCGCACAAGCTGCGCATGCTGTTGGTATTAAAGAATTTGCTATATTTACGGCGGCCAGCGAAGCGTTTTGTCAAAAAAATATAAATTGTTCAATAGCGCAAAGTATTGATCGTTTTAGCGAGGTAATGACTTTTGCTAAAGCGAATAATATACGCGTTCGAGGCTATGTAAGCTGTGTTTTAGGCTGCCCTTATGAGGGAGACGTTGACCCTCAGGTTGTTTTAAACGTGGCACAAAAGTTATTAGCACTTGGCTGCTATGAAGTGAGCCTTGGCGATACTATTGGTGTCGGCACCGCAGGTAAAGTGACTGAGCTGCTTACATTGCTGCTCAAGCATATTGATAAAAGTAAGCTTGCAGTACATTTTCATGATACCTATGGACAGGCGCTCACAAATATTTACGCTGCCTTAAGCCTAGGTATTTCAACGGTTGACGCTGCCGTTGCTGGCCTTGGTGGCTGCCCTTACGCTAAGGGTGCGTCAGGAAATGTTGCCACCGAAGATGTTGTTTACTTACTGCAAGGGCTTGGCATTGAACATGGAATTGATTTAAAAAGGCTTGCACAAGCAGGTTGGCAAATTACTAATGCGCTTAATAAACAGCCTGTTAGTAAAGTTTCAGTGGCATTACACACACAATAATTGCAATAGCATAGAATGAGGAGTCACTCATGGCCGGTTTTGATAAAGTAGTTTCGAGTTACGAAGCTGCAATGGAAGGTTTAAAAGACGGCGATACTATCATCGCTGGTGGTTTTGGTTTATGCGGTATTCCCGAGGGATTAATAGCCCAAATTAAAAAAATGCAAACCAAAGAGTTAACGGTCGTATCGAACAATTGCGGCGTTGATGACTTTGGTTTAGGACTTTTATTACAAGACAAACAAATTAAAAAAGTGGTTGCCTCTTATGTGGGCGAAAATGCTCTTTTTGAGCAACAACTACTGAATGGCGAAATTGATGTAGAGCTAACACCGCAAGGGACTCTAGCAGAAAAAATGCGTGCTGGTGGTGCCGGTATTCCTGCTTTTTATACCGCCACGGGTTACGGTACGCCAGTAGCTGAGGGTAAAGAAGTAAAAGAATTTAATGGTCGCCCTTATATTTTAGAAGAGTCAATCACGGGTAAATTTGCCATTGTAAAAGCATGGAAAGCAGACCGTTACGGTAATTTAGTATTTCGCCATACCGCAATGAACTTTAACCCAATGGCCGCAACCGCAGGTAAAATTACCGTTGCCGAAGTGGAAGAGATTGTTGAACCCGGTGAGCTAGAGCCAAGTCAAATTCATACCCCTGGCATTTTTGTAAATCGCGTGATCAAGGGCAACTTTGAAAAACGCATTGAACGTGTTACCACACGAGATTAAGCAGGAGCACTTAAAATGGCATTATCACGTGAACAAGTCGCAATGCGCGTCGCTCAAGAGCTACAAGATGGCTACTATGTTAATTTAGGCATAGGTATTCCGACACTCGTCGCAAACTATGTACCCGATGGCATAGAAGTTATGCTACAGTCCGAAAATGGCCTATTAGGTATGGGTGAATACCCAACCAAAGACACTGTAGATGCAGATATGATCAACGCGGGTAAAGAAACCGTGACGGCAGCTACCGGTGCAGCTATATTTAATAGTGCAGATAGTTTTGCCATGATACGGGGTGGTCATGTAGACTTAACGGTTCTGGGCGCATTTGAGGTAGACCAAAACGGGTCTATAGCCTCATGGATGATCCCTAAAAAATTAATAAAAGGCATGGGCGGAGCAATGGATTTAGTTGCTGGTGCAAAAAACATTATTGTTACTATGACCCATGCCAGTAAACACGGCGATTCTAAATTATTAGAAAGCTGTACGTTACCGCTGACGGGCGTTAACTGTGTTAAAAAAATAGTAACCGATTTAGCCGTATTAGAAGTTAAAGACGGCGCATTTCATTTGCTAGAACGCGCACCAGGCGTATCAGTTGATGAAATTATTAGTAAAACGGCAGGTAAATTGCTTGTTGACGGTGATATTCCTGAGATGGTGTTTTAAACTACTCACAATTTCACCCTGTACCGACCTCATTCCCAGTGCCAATGGCGCTGAGTTACCCAAAATCCCTCGCAAGAGGGATTTTTTTTGCCTTTATTTTAGTTTTTGCACTATAGTGAGAATTTAACGCACCCCTTAGGTGAATTCGCCCTAATAAAAAAATTAAATAACTGATATAGTTAACTTTTATTTTTGGTTTAATAATTGCCTGTAATAAGGTGATTGAAATAACTTTATATTGGATACCATGCAAACACCTATTCGCGGCCTTCGCTCTTTTTGTTTTGCCGCAAAAAGCTTAAGTTTTAAACATGCCGCCAAAGAGCTGTATTTAACGCCATCGGCGGTCAGCCATCAAATAAAGCAGCTAGAAGAGCAGCTGGGCATTGATTTATTTCAAAGGCAAACCCGTTCCATAAGCTTAACGCCAGCTGGAAAAAACTTTTTTGAAGCGATTTACCCCATTATAAATATGCTGGAAAGCACCATTACCGAATTTAGTCAGTTACAACAAAATGTAAATTTAACCATTACCCTGCCCGAGTTTTTTGCCAGTGAATTGCTAATGCCAAAACTCAGTGAGTGGACGAGTGAGCATCCTAATATTAATTTACACATGGACACCCTTAAAACGCGCAAAGAGCTGACTCGCCAAAGTGATTTATCAATCATTTTATCTTCAAGTAAACCGCTTGATGGGCTGGCTACTGAGTTATTTAATTTAGAATATATTCCAGCGTGTAATAAAAAGCTGCTCGATCAGTGGCAAAACGATCACTGCCAGGCACTCAATCAAGTGCCGCTTATTGTTCATAAAGCACGGCCTTGGGCATGGCATCAATGGGCTGAAAAAGTCGGTATTGATGACTTTTCCCCTGCACAAATTATTCAAATAGACAGTATGTTTGGCGTTGCACGCGCTGCACAGCAAGGTATGGGCATCGCGCTTATTCCTTTACCAATAAGCCAAAGCTGGCTGGATGAGCAATGGCTTTACAAACTGTTTGAGCAACCACTAACAACAAAAGACAAATATTATTTAGTTCAGCATGGCTCAAGTACCGCTAATCACCCTCTCGATTTGTTTGCGAAATGGGTGATTAACACCTTTAGGCAAACTAAATAGCACATTCAATTAAGCGCTTCTTGTTGAGCGCTTATTAGCTAATTTTAAAGTGTGCAACTTTTATTTTTAAAATCCCCCTACCGGAAAAAATCAAAAGCGTCTATTTATCAGTACTTTACATATTGGAAAAATCTAAAACCCCATAAGTTAGTTTTTTTCACTTATTAGTTTTGTTTTTATCGCTTGTCGAAATTGAGTAAAAGCTCTAAAGTTAACTCAACCAAACGGCAACACGCTAAAAAATATAAAACGTGTTACCAAAATCAGATTTCATTAGTTTGTAACAACGAGCTAGTAAAAAAGAATCTTTATTGTGTGTGAAGATGTTGTCAGTGTAAAAAACAGCTCAAGTTCGGTGGTGACTTAGCTTGAGTTGTTTTTATTTTTACCCTTGCACCCGCCAATAAACTTAAGAATCTTTATTGTGTGTGAAGATGTTGTCAGTGTAAAAAACAACTCAAGTCCGGTGGTGACTGAGCTTGGGTTGTTTTTATTTTCATTCTCATCAACAACAATAAGCCAGAGTTAGTTTTGTACTAATACAAACCCCCGAATCTTTATTGTGTGTGAAGATGTTGTCAATTGAAATGCAGCGACCGTTAAGTATCTACTTAATCATCGCTGCTTTTTTTTGCTTAAAATTTACTGTTTTCTGGCTACAAATTCTAAAACAGTCGCATTAATACAATATCTATCTTGCCCTCTAGGCCCCTCACCCGGAAATAAATGCCCTAAGTGAATACCGGTACTTTTAGACTTAAGCTCAATGCGCTGCATTCCCCAGCTATTATCTTCATGTTGGGTTACACTGTCTTTTATTGGGTGGGTAAATGAAAGCCAACCGGTGCCTGAGTTAAATCTATCGCGGGTATCAAATAATGGCTCACCGCTTAGTTTATCAATAAAGATGCCATCGGGCGTGTTTTTAAAAATATCATATTCTTTGCAGTAAGGGCTGTCGGTTTTAGCATTAAAAGCCACCTTATAAGCTTCACTGTTGCCAAGCTTAAACGCACCTAATGCTTCATAAAATTGCTCTGGGTTCATGTAGCCTTGGCGAGAATAGACCTCAACCCCATTTTCTAAAAATAATATGGTAGGTGTAGCCCATGTCGCCGATTTAATCGTTAACCCATCAAGCTGATCAGCATGGCGGAAAGTCATTGGAATTGTGCCTTTATAATCATTGGCAACGGCCGCTTTAAACTTTTCGCAGTAAGGGCAATAACTTTGCGAGTCTAAAATAACAATCTGTTTGCCATTTAATAATGCAGTATTATCTACCTTCGGTTTATCACTTTGAGTAAATACAACACCGGTTGAATGATCAGGGCAATAGCCGTTTGGATTTTTTTCAAGGTAATTTTGATGATACTCTTCAGCCGAATAAAAGCGCTCAAGTGGCTTTATTTGCGTCACTATTTTTCCATAATCGGCTTTACTTAATAATTGCTGATACTCACTCGTGACCGCTTTTGCGATGCTCGCTTGCTGATCGGTAGTGGTTAAAATAATAGAGCGATATTGCGTGCCTACATCATTACCTTGACGATTCTTTTGCGTTGGATCGTGGCTCTCATAGTAATTTTGCAACAACTCTCTTGCTGAAATAATATTACTATTAAAGGTAACCTGCACCACTTCGGCGTAATTATCTTCATCAAAGCGACGGGATAACTTAGTGATATTTCTATAGGTTGGCTTAAACCCCCGGCCATCGGCGTAACCCGATTCAGCGTCTAACACACCATTAAGTGCTTCGTAGCGTTTTTCTGCACCCCAAAAACAGCCCGAACCCAGCACTATTTTTTCAACATGCATGGTTGCATCTAAATCAGTTGGTTTGATTATTTCATCTGACGATATAGCACTCATTGCACTTAGTAAGCCCACAATGGCAAACGCCGATAGTATTACCCGCTTAAACATACGATGACCTCTTAGTTTTAGTTACTCTAGGGTCTGTTGACCTTTCAAGGTTAAATTTGCAGCAGTTTGTTTGGTGTTTAGGCAAGGCAGAGCCTATGTGGTGTGGTTATTCCCCATAAATAGGCGATAACGGAGCATCAATGCCAAACAGGCGCTGCCCTTCGGGTTCTGCCTAGGAGCGATTTTAATCCGCAAAGGTCAACAGACCCTAAAGCAGACCTGTAAACTCAAGAATAAATTTCACACGCAATAAAACTTTACGAAGACGGGAATTTAATCGATCCGAGTTTGTCTATTAATATCGTAATAGCACAACGACTGTGATAGCTTAAATACAAACAATATTAATAAGTTATCTGTATGAGCACTTTGCCAAGTATAAAAATATTAACAAATTCTAGTCTGCTTTTTGATGTTTCTCACTACAGCGAACAACACATACTTGCGACGCAAAAAAAACTCTGGGCGCTGTCACAGTATTGTAAAAACACCAATGAGTTTATAGATTTAGTCCCCGGGATGAACTCATTAACCTTGTATTTAAAATCAGCCAGTAATTTACATCAATGGCAAAACACCTTAACAAAACTATGGGATGAGGTTGATGATTACGCCTTTGAAAGTCAGCATCATAAAATAGACACCTATTACCAAGGTGAGGATTTAAACTATGTGGCTAATTATCACAAGCTAACAATAGATGAGGTAATTAATTTACACAGTAAAGAAATTTACCATGTGTTGTTTTTAGGTTTTGTGCCCGGTTTTCCTTATTTACATGGGCTCAATTCTCAACTGTTTACCCCAAGGCGTGATAACCCACGAGTCAGTGTTCCTAAAGGCGCGATTGCGATTGGGGCAGACCAAACAGGCATTTATCCTGAAAACTCACCTGGTGGCTGGCATATTATTGCTCATACTGATGCCTGTTTATTTGATGCAACCGCCTCAAACCCTTGTTTATTTAAACCCGGTGACACCCTTGAATTTGTGCCTGTTAAAAGGAGTAAACAATGATTAAAGTAATCAAACCCGGTATACAGCTTACAATCCAAGATTTAGGCCGTGTGGGTTTTCGTCATTTAGGGGTTAGCCGCTCGGGTAGCTTAGACGCCTATGCGCACATTATTGCCAATCGCTTAGTAAATAATCACGATAACGATGCCGTACTTGAACTCACCGTTGGGTTATGTGAATTGCAATTTGAGTGCGATACCGTCATTGCTCTGCATGGAGCCGACTTAAACGCTAAACTTGACGCTCAAGCCGTTTACCCCGGGTGGAGTTATCCGGTAAAAGCAAAACAAACACTTAAATTTGATACAGGACGCGGTGGCTCCAGAGCTTACATTGCCGTAAAAGGTGGAATTGAATGCCCTGAAGTTATGGGTTCTAAATCAACCGACTTAGGGGCAGCCATTGGTGGTTTTAATGGCCGAGCATTACAAAGCGACGATATTATAAAAATAACCCCATATACTCAGCCTTGGCTATGCAATAAAGGTGCATTAACACCGCCTAAACGAAAAGTTATTCGGCTACATCAAGGCCCACATCATGAACTACTTACACCTGAGTGTATAAACGCTTTCTGTACCACCTCATTTACTATTAACCCGAATAGTAATCGAATGGGAGTACGCTTAGATCATAATAATAGCCAAATAATGCAACACTCGCTCTCACTGCACTCACTCGCGGTAGCACCGGGAAGCGTGCAACTCCCACCCGATGGCAACCCAATTGTGCTATTAAATGATGCACAAACAACGGGGGGCTACCCATTGATAGGCCATGTAATAGAGGCGGATTTACATCAGTTTGCTCAGTTTAGAACCGCCGATTCTATTACTTTTGAATTTGTAACGCTTGAACAAGCAACCGCGGCAAAAAATAAACTCGATGCGCATCTATCTCAGCTTAAACTGAGTTTAAATCGCTATTGGGCTAATTAACATAATGCGATAACGCTGTTTTCTTAATGATTATATTTGCACCCACTTGGTGCAAATATAAATTTTCATGAGCATTAAATGCTTATCCCTGCCTGTTTTAAATTAAAAATTGTACAATCAGTTGCTATCACACTATCAACCTCACCATGTTGGTGCACCAGTAACTTGTTTGGTGCATAAATTATTCTTATTAATTTAAAAAAGCCGTGTGACTTAGTTATTTATTTCTGATAAAACAAGGTTAGTCTTTAGCAAACTCGCTATCGTAGGCACTTAATAGGAATGAGGAAAAATTATGTGTTCAATTTTTGGTGTACTCGATATTAAATCGGATCCCAGCCAGTTACGCACTCAGGCAATCGAAATGTCTAAACTGTTACGTCATCGTGGGCCTGATTGGTCTGGTGTGTATTCATCTGATAAAGCAATTTTAGTGCATGAGCGCTTAGCCATTGTTGGCGTATCAAGCGGTGCTCAACCCCTTTACAACCCAGAAAAAACCCATATTTTAGCGGTTAATGGCGAAATTTATAACCACAAAGAGCTGGCCGCTAATTTAGAGGTCGACTTTGATTTTCAAACCCAGTCAGATTGTGAAGTGATTTTAGCCCTGTATAAACAAAAAGGGCCGGCATTTTTAGATGACTTAAATGGTATTTTTGCTTTTTGTTTATATGACGAAGAGCAAGACGCGTACTTAATTGGTCGCGATCACATTGGTATTATTCCACTGTACACAGGTCACGATGAGCACGGTAACTTTTATGTAGCGTCAGAGCTCAAAGCGCTGTCACCTATTTGTAAGCACATTGAAGAGTTTCCGCCGGGGCATTACCTGTACAGCAAAGACGGCAAATTAACCCCTTACTATAAACGTGATTGGCAACGCTTCGACGCTGTTAAAAACAACGATGCCAAAGCAGAAGATGTAAAAGATGCATTGGAAGCGGCGGTTAAGCGCCAGCTTATGTGTGACGTACCCTATGGCGTATTGCTATCGGGTGGCTTAGATTCATCGGTTATTTCCGCTATTACCCAGCGCTTTGCTGCAAAACGTATTGAAGATAACGATGAAAGCGATGCTTGGTGGCCTAAACTGCATTCCTTTTCGGTGGGTTTAGAAGGCTCCCCCGATTTAGCCGCAGCGCAAAAAGTAGCTGATATGATAGGGACTATTCACCACCCTATTATCTTTACTATTCAACAAGGTATTGATGCACTTAAAGAAGTGATTTACCACATTGAAACTTACGATGTAACCACCATTCGTGCATCAACCCCAATGTACTTAATGGCCCGTCAAATTAAAGCCATGGGTATAAAAATGGTGCTCTCAGGTGAAGGTGCAGATGAATTATTTGGCGGTTATTTATATTTTCATAAAGCGCCTAATGCACAAGAATTTCATGAAGAGCTGAACCGTAAAGTTTCAAAGCTCCATATGTTTGACTGTTTACGTGCCAATAAATCAATGGCGGCTTGGGGTGTTGAAGCACGCGTACCATTTTTAGATAAAGAGTTTGTTGATGTGGCAATGCGCATTAACCCTGAAGCTAAAATGTGTAAAGACGGCAAAATTGAAAAACACATTTTACGTGCAGGCTTTGACGGTTACCTCCCAGATGAAGTGTTATGGCGTCAAAAAGAGCAATTCTCTGATGGCGTTGGCTACAGCTGGATAGATACCTTAAAAGAATTTGTTAATGAGCAAGTAACGGATCAAGAATTGGCGAATGCCAAATTTAAATACCCAATTAACACGCCAGACTCTAAAGAAGCGTATTTTTACCGCAGTATTTTTGAGTCGCACTTCCCAGGCGATGCCTCGGCTAAGTGTGTACCACATGGTAAATCAGTTGCGTGTTCAACCCCAGAAGCACTCGCATGGGATGCAACATTTCAAAATAATGCCGACCCATCAGGGCGCGCCGCGGGCGTTCATAACGAAGCGTACAAATGAAAATTTAACCATCCTAAGCTGCAGTGTTAAAGCTGCAGCTTTTTTTGGTGTCTTTGTGCGTAATTTTCTTAAAATGCTTATTGCACTGAGAGAAGTGAATGAGAAGAAAATGAGAAAGTAAAAGCCATTCTGCCTCATCATTTTTGTTTAATTATGTGGCTTTGTTACTTCTCTAAAAGCGCAGCGTCTCTTTACCCTCTTCGTGAGTTAAGCTGTTAAGACTCAAAATAAATGAGAAAGCAAATTAGTTTAAACTGCAAAATAAGTATGCCACCTTTTTATAAAAACTACTTTAACATCGCTATTTTCATTGCTGATTCTATTAACCTCCCCTTGGCTAAAAATCTAAAGCTATAAAAATGTAATTAAAAAGTCATAAAAAAGCCCATTTAACAAATTACTCTTAGTTTTAAAAATCAGAGTACGCTTTTAGCGTATCAAATTAAGTGATTTATCTGTTTATACGCCCTATTAATATGAATATTCATTAACTTAGCTTTTGCATTCATTGCTATTTACGACTATAAAATAAAGTGCTAACGCGTTAGTTTTCATTTTCTTAGCGACCAGACATGTACAATAAAAAGACAAAGTCAGCTCAAAATTTTAGCAAAGTGTTAATTCTTTCGTATTTAATATTTAACTCCCCTAGCAGTAAAGGTATGATGGGCAATTAAATTAGTTAGTCTTCTAATTATTCGTGTTGTTAGCTTTGGCAAAGAATCTAATAAGACGAATACAGTGAACTATAAAAAACTGGCATTAAGCCAGCCTGTTTCATTAACCAATGAGGTATTGCATGAGCGAGAATCATGACAAGTACAGTATTGACAATACGGACTACACCGTAGGTCAAGACAACGTGCAAAAATGGGGGTTTGATATACATAACCCTGTATTCGGAATAAGTGCAGGGTTAATAGCGCTGTTTTTAATTGCCGTATTAGTATCTGATGCCGAAGTTGCTAAAACAACGCTAGATGGTATTAAAACCGATATTATTAATAATTTTGACGGCCTGTTTATGTGGGCTGCTAACTTCTTTGTTATTTTTTGTTTAGTTTTAATTTTTTCGCCTTACGGCAATATCCGTTTAGGCGGCGACGATGCTAAACCATCTCACTCTCGTATTTCTTGGCTGGCAATGTTATTTGCAGCAGGTATGGGTATTGGCTTAATGTTTTGGGGAGTTGCTGAACCGGTGGCTTATTACACCGGCTGGTATGAAACACCGCTTAATGTGGCTGCCAACACCCCAGAAGCAGCAAAGCTTGCAATGGGCGCAACTATGTTCCACTGGGGTCTTCATCCTTGGGCCATTTATGCGGTTGTCGCGCTTTCTTTAGCGTTTTTCACATACAATAAAGGCTTACCGCTTTCTATACGCTCAATTTTTTACCCTATTTTAGGTGATAAAGCATGGGGCTGGCCGGGGCATATAATCGATATTTTAGCTGTGCTTGCGACCTTATTTGGTTTGGCAACGTCTTTAGGATTAGGTGCTCAACAAGCTTCAGCGGGTATTAACCACGTATTTGGCCTTGAAGGTGGCGTAGGTTCACAAATTCTGGTTATTACAGGGGTGACGTTATTAGCCATTGTCTCAGTTATTCGAGGCATTGATGGTGGCGTTAAGCTACTAAGTAACGTCAATATGCTTATTGCTTTAGTGCTACTGGTATTTGTATGTTTAGTTGGTTTTGCTGTATCTATGGGTAATATACCAAACACGGTAATGGGCTATGTAGAAAACATTATTCCGTTAAGTAACCCACATGGTCGTGAAGATGAAACATGGATGCATGGATGGACAGTATTTTATTGGGCTTGGTGGATTTCGTGGTCACCGTTTGTAGGTATGTTTATTGCCCGTGTTTCACGTGGTCGTACAATTCGTGAGTTTTTAACCGCTGTACTACTTATTCCTACAGCAGTCACTATCTTATGGATGTCTATTTATGGCGGCATCGCAATTGACCAAGTAGTTAATGGAATTGGTGCCCTAGGAACTGACGGTTTAACAAGTGTGCCTATGGCGATGTTCCAAATGCTTGATGAAATGCCAATGGCGAACGTTTTATCTTTCATTGCTATTGTTTTAGTACTGGTATTCTTTATTACTTCTTCTGATTCAGGGTCACTTGTAATCGATTCAATCACAGCAGGTGGTAAGATTGATGCGCCGGTACCACAGCGTATTTTTTGGGCGTCTGTTGAGGGTGCTATCGCTGCTGCATTACTTTGGATTGGTGGCACTCAAGCGATTGAAGCACTGCAAGCGGGGGCTATATCAACCGGTCTGCCATTTACCATTGTATTGTTATTGATGTGTGTAAGCTTAATTTTAGGTTTACGAACTGAGCCTCGCCCAGTTAAATAACACAACACATTCCATAATAAAAAAGCCGCAAATTGCGGCTTTTTTTGTGCTCTATTTTTAACAGTAATGCTTCAATAGCTAAAGCCAAATTTCACTCACTGGCGTGTCTGATCTATAGTGGTAACTCAGCTGCGCTTGCAGCAGCTCGGCAGTGGCTAGTGCATCAGTAAGCGCATTATGGTTTTGATACAGTGGCAATGAATAACGCTCCCGTGTATCACTTAACCTAAGTGATCCTAGCTTTGAATTAAACAGCCTGCCTAATAACCCCTGCCGCGCTTTAAGCGCCCGCCTTTCTATTTCCATCGTATCAACTAGTGCAAACTCAATGCCCTCTTTTATACGCATAAGTAGCGCGTTATAAAAAAAATGACGTTCTATTGCAGCATAATGTACCACCACCACTTTGCCTTTAAGGGCATCAAGCAGTGGCGCTAAAATTCGATTAAGATCAGGGGCTTCATCCACTTCTGAATGAGTAATTCCATGAATAACTATTGACTCTTCACTTAAATCTCGTCGTGGTTGCACCACCCAGTGACGGCTCTCTTTACAATAAATACGATTTACATTAAAAGGCACCAGCCCCACACTAACAATATCATCGCTATTCGCATCAAGGCCGGTTGTTTCAAAGTCGAGCGCCACAAAAGGGACATCTTTAAGTGGAGCAGCCTGATTGGTAAACGCTTGTTGATAAAAGTCTTTAAGTAACGGGTTTTGCGCAGTTTGCAATAACTGCTCGTAGCGCTGTGACCAATCTAACGGTGATTTAGCCATAACTTATTTCACACCCGGGTGCGCAGAATAGCTAAATTTTAAAAAGCTTTGCGCTTTTTCTAAAATAGCAAAGGCTTCTTTTAAATTACTTTGCTCAAAGGGTGAAAGTAAATGGGGGTCTAGATCGTTATCTGGGGCTTCACCCTGCTCTATTTGCCACGCCTGATGACGAATACGTACTGTGGCAATATACTCAAACGCATCACGTAAATCTTGTGCTTTACCTTTAGGCAGTAAATTTGCCTCTATAATATCTTCTAAGCGCTCAAAGGAGTTTTGTTTACGTGAGCCAACCGCTAAGGCGTGCACGCGCACCACATCAGATAGCGGCGCCGTACCACGGCGTTTTAAGTTCATTGACCGCTTATGCTGGCCATTATGCTCAAGCACAAAACCGTTAAAGAATCCTAGTGGCGGCGTTCTATTGCGCGCATTGGCAGCAAGGTTCGCTAAAAAGCGTTTGTTTACTTTGCTTTCTTTGGCCACCAGCGTTTTAAGCTCATCGGCCCATTTTAGCTTGCCCCATACACCATCTAAGTCAAAAAATATCGAACTATTAAGCAGTGCTTGCGGTTTCGGCTCGGCCATCCAACTAGCAAATTTTTCTTTCCATTGTGTACGGGTCATACGCCATTTTTTAAACGACGCCATAATTTCACCGTCACAATAGGTATAGCCACATTTAGCTAAACCATCACATACAAAATCTGATAGGTTTTGAAAATACTCATCGTGCAGTGCCTCATCAAAACTATTATCCAAAATGAGAGCATTATCTTGATCAGTCACAATTAGCTGCTCGTCGCGGGCCATTGAGCCTAAGGCTATAAAACAATAAGGAATAGGCGGCTCGCCAAATTTTTCTTCGGCCAGTGCTAA
Source organism: Pseudoalteromonas sp. SD03 (assembly GCF_040937955.1). Classification (NCBI taxonomy): domain Bacteria; kingdom Pseudomonadati; phylum Pseudomonadota; class Gammaproteobacteria; order Alteromonadales; family Pseudoalteromonadaceae; genus Pseudoalteromonas; species Pseudoalteromonas sp. SD03. The sequence goes on along the minus strand of NZ_CP162514.1, from coordinate 1,731,336 downwards.
CAAACGCTGTTTAAAGGTACGCCCTATGACCGCCATAGCGGTTCCGATCATATGCGAATTTGCATCTTCATTAACCATACGTACAAATACATTAGGTAATTGGCGCGCGTAATGAACTAAGTCATCAACTGATTGCTGCGCTAAAATACCGCGTACTAACAGTAAGCTACTTTGTGATTCATAACGTAAAATGTCAGACAGCGATATTACCCCAATAGGCCGTTTTTTATGTACCACAGGTAAATGATGTAAGTTATCTCTTAGCATGGCTAATACGGCTTCAAACACATAGGCGTTGCTATCAAGTAGTACTAAGCTTGATGTCATTACTTCTTTGGCGGGTGTATCATATGTTAACCCTTGGGCAACCACCTTAGTGCGAATATCTCTGTCGGTTATGATCCCAACAACTTGACCGTCGTCTTCTTCTGGGTCGTCGCTTATTTGTTTTTCTATGTCGGTAACTAACACTGAAGAGACCGATTCTTGCGTCATTAAAAATGCGACGTCTTGAATAGCAGTTTGCATTGTTACTGTGACCACATCACGGTGTAATAATGACTTCACTTTCGCGGTGGTTAAATCATTGCTGTCGGCTTGCTCTACAATGGCTTGGTGCAAACGTACGTTACCATCCACTTCAAAAAAATCGGCAAAGGTTTCGTATTTATCACAATATTCGTTGAAGGTATTAACGTTAATACAATAGGTTAAGGTGTCTTCTAGGGCTCGAGCCGGAAAGCGCACTTTGCGGTTCATCAATAGGCCCATTTGGCCAAAAATGCCGCCTGTGGCTAAACGATTATAGAGCTCGCCATTACGACGTGAAATTTCAACCGAGCCACTACGAATAATATATAAGTCACTAATATCTTGGCCTAAATGTAAAATATCAGTTTGCGCACGAAAATAAGCAACTTCAATTTGCATTGCTAGTTCGTTTAGTGCCTCGCTCTCAAGCGTATCAAAAGGGGGGTGTTCAACTAAAAATTGGGCTATTTCAACTTGCTCGGCCTGCATGGGTGATCCTTGTGGCTTTAATCTAGTTGAATTGTGGGCTTAATTGGCTATTTTTTCAAAGAAAAATAGCCAATTAGCGTAATTAGTTAGTCAAGTTGCTCCAGCTCTTGGGCTAATTGCTTTGACTCATCGCCACGAGGACTGGTAAAGCGGGCTAATCCTAAATAAATCACCGGTGTTAAGTAAAGCGTAAACAATACCGCTAACGCAAGTCCACCAAATACCACCCAGCCAATGGCATTACGTGCTTCTGCTCCGGCACCAGTTGACATAATTAGGGGTAACGCACCGAGTAAGGTCGATATTAAGGTCATGGTGATTGGTCTTAAACGTACCAATGCAGCTTGTTCAACCGCTTTTCGAACACTCAGCCCCTGATCTCTTAATTGATCAGCAAACTCGACCAATAAAATTGCATTTTTAGCGATTAACCCAATTAACATCACTAGGCCTATTTGCGAGTAAATATTCAGTGAGGTACCGGTTAAATACAGCGCTAAAATGGCCGATGTAATCCCAAATGGTACAGTGATCATTACCACGATTGCACTGTTAACATTTTCAAATTGCGCCGCAAGTACTAAAAACACAATTAAAAATGCCAATACGTAGGTCATTAATACTTCGTTGGAGGTTTCTTCAAATGTCAGTGCTTCCCCTTTAAACGCAAGGGTAATACCTGCTGGTAATGATTGCTCAGACACTTGCTTTATTTGCTCCACTAGGGTGGCAATTGTTAAGCCTTCAGGCAGCTCCATACTGAGCCTATGGCACGGCGCTGAGCATGACGCTCAAGCTCGGCGGCAACCCCTTCCTCTGAAATGTTAGCGACACTACTGAGCGGTACCAATTGATTATTACGAGCTCTAATAAACAAGTTTGCTAAATCACTTGGGTCGTTAATAGTTTGATTTTGTGCCTGTAGCATAATAGGAATAGATTGATCGCCAATGTTTAAATCAGCGATATCGTCACCATTAATAGCGGCTTTTAACGTAATTGCGATATCACTTAAAGACACGCCAAGTTCTTCTGCGCGTCGTCTGTCAATATTAACACGCAATTGCGGCTGCGATGGCTGATACGATACTCTTACCGGCGCAACTTCTGGCACGGCTTTTTCAAGATCAGCTGAGAACTGCTGTGCAGCCTTAAATATTTCAAGGTAATCTTGTCCCAGTAAAGCGATTTCTATGCCGCCACCTTGGCCACGTAAATTTAAGCTATTTGCCCCACCAGGGTAAGCTGGTGCGCCTGGGATGTTGCCTAAAGGCTGGCGAATTTTATTAATAATTTCTTGTTGGCTAAAGTTACGTTCATCCCAATGCTTTAATGGCACAGTAATAAACACAATATTGGGATCCCATTGCCCAACCACAGTGTAGATAGACTCAATTTCACCACTTTCAACGAAAGGCAATAAGGTATCTTCCATTTTAATGGCTTGTCTATCCATAAAGTTTAACCCTACGCCATCAGGTCCGCGGGCAAATATTCTAATTTTACCGCGGTCTTCAGTAGGGAGCAGTTCGTTATCTAAACTCATATACAAAGCACCCGAACCGCCTGCAACTAATAAACAAACAATAAAGGTAACCCACGCATGATCCAGTACTTTATGAATTGTTTTGGTATAAATATTGGCAAGCACGTTACCAAATTTCGCAAAGGGATGAAAACCACCTTGCTTAAGCTTTAGTTTAGAGGTGAGCGCCGGCACTAACGATAACGCAACAAAGCTAGATATAATTACCGCACCAGCTAGTACGCCACCAAACTCCCTAAATAAACGCCCTGCTGTAGAGGGTAAAAATGCGATGGGTACAAACACAGCCGCTAATACTGCAGTGGTGGCAATAACGGCAAAAAATACTTCACGGGTACCAACAACCGCTGCGGCACGCCTTCCAAGGCCTAACCCTCGCTGGCGTTGAATATTTTCACTCACTACAATTGCATCATCAACAATTAAGCCTGTCGCTAATACCAGTGCTAATAAGGTTAAAATATTAATTGAAAACCCAAGTGCCCATATCAGAGCTAATGAACCTATAAGCGCAACAGGAATGGCAAATGCTGGGACTAATGTTGCACGCCATGAACCAATAAACACCCATAAGGTGATGATCACTAGCAGTACCGTTAGAACCAATGAGTTAATCACTTCATCTACTGAGCTTCTAATAAACTGCGCGTCATCTGATGTTAGCGTAAACTCCATCTCAGGAAAGCGCTCACGCATCCCCTCTATAAGGTTGAGTACTTCATCAGAAATTTCGATAGTGTTGGACTGTGCTTGGCGAATAATTTCCATACCAATAACAGGTTTACCATTAAGTCTTACCATAGAGCGCGGATCGGCAGGACCAAAGTACACGGCAGCAATATCGCTAATACGAGTATCGCCCTGAATTATAATGTCGCCCACCTGTGCGGGGGTAACAGACGTTGCATCAGCGCGCACTATTATTTGCTGATCGTTTGATTTTAAACTCCCTGCAGGCACATCAAAGGGGGCTTGCCTAAGTACATCGGCAACATCTGGAATCGTTAAGTTAAAACTGCTGAGCTTTAATGGATCAATGCGAACCCTGAGCACACGTTCTCTATCGCCGTTTAATCGTACGTCGGCAACACCAGGAATAGTTAAAAACTGCGGCGCTAAATCAACATCAACCCGCTCTGTTAATGCCTCTAACGATAAACTTTCACTTGATACTGTTAATGAAACCACCGCTTCAGCGTCGTTATCAGCCTTAATAATAGAAACGCGCTCTACCTCTTCAGGGAGCTCTCTTTGCACTCGAGCAACTGACTCACGCGTTTCATTTGCAGCGTCGTCAAGGTTAACACCCGGTCTAAATTCAACCACAATACGTGAATTACCTTCTTCACTTTGCGCACGAATCGATTTAACACCGCTCACACGGGCCACGGCACCTTCAAGTTTACTGGTAACTTCGGTATCAACGGTTTCAGGTGAACCACCAGGGAACGAGGCTGATACAGTAATACGGGGTCTGTCTACATCTGGAAGCTCTCGAACTTCTACGCCTGCTATGGCGGCAATTCCGGCAATAATAATCAGTAAATTCAGAACCACAATAAGCACTGGGCGGCGAATAGCCATTGATGGCAAGTCTTGCATCATAGGTTGCTGTTTCATGGCTACTCCTGCGTATTAGCGATTGGCGCTGAGAAGCTTAGCTCTTGGTTCGCACGTAAGCGTTGTACGCCCTCTACCACTAAGTTATCTTGTTCTTTTAAAGCCCCCGAAACTAATAAACGACCAGCAAGGCGCTGTTCAATTTTCACATCAATTCGAGTGGCTTTTTTATTAACACTTGTCCAAACGTAAGGGCCTGTTGCTCCCCACAGTAATGCCGCCTCAGGTACAGCAGCAAAACGTTGCCCTTCTACTTCAATATGAACACGAAAACTCATGCCAGGTAAGAACTTTTGCTGCGGGTTTTCAAGCTGCGCTTTTACACGTAAGGTGCGGGTTTGTGGGTCTATTCGTGAATCTAGATAAGCAATTTTTGCGTTTACAGCATTTTGTGACTGCCAAGGGAATACTTTTACATTGCCTTTATTGCGCAGCATATAAACGGCCGATTCTGGGGCGTTAAAATTTATATATAAAGCACGCGTATCATCAATACTTGCAATCGCCGTTTGGGGAGTAATTCTGTCACCCACTTCAACGTCGGTAAGTCCCATAGTGCCGTTAAAAGGCGCACGAACTTGGCGGTCTTCAAATTCTGTTTCTGCTTGGGTAAGGGTCACTTTTGCTAATTCAACAACTGTTTTTGCATCATCCACATCACTTTGTGGCACAGCCCCTTTTGCTTGGCTTTGCTTTAAACGTGCGAGGGTTCTTTGGGTGTCAGCAAGTTTTATTTTTGCCTCTTCAAGTGCTGCTTTTTGTCTGCGTGAATCAAGTTCAAGTAACACATCACCGGCCTTTACGCTATCACCCGGTTTAAAATGCACCGCCGTTACTTTATCGCCCACAGCCGGATATAAAATAACCGAATGAATTGCTTCGGCATTACCGACAGCCTGAACTTGCTCTTTAGCACGTTCCATCGCTACCTGCTCCACCACGACATTGGCACTCTTTACAGATAAACTTAACGACATTAAAGAAAAAAACACGCTGGTAAAAAGAATTCGCGATTTCAAAGGATCACCCTAATTAATTATTATTTGCATTATGTTACGCAGTTTAACAGCTCTATGATCAATAAATAGCTAAGTACGATAAATTAGCAAAACAATAAGCTGAAATTAAGCATGCTAGCCACTCTACATATTTTTACAGCTGCATACAAAATCCACACATATTTAAATTACATTTATGACTATGATTTAGCTCATCAATATTTTTAATAAAGGCACATTTATGAAAAAGAGTTTAATTATGGTGATCTTGCTATCAGGCTGTGCATCACCAGGGATTGATCGGGCAGATCAAAATCAAGTTGTTAAACGTTATTATGCGTCTGTTGAATCAATACAAAAAGTAACACTCTCCTCAGAAGTGGGAACTGGAATAGCTGCTGGTGCGGGGTTTGGCTTTGTAGATAGCTTAGATGGCAATAAAGAAGAAATGATTGGCGGCGCCATTGTTGGTGGATTAGTCGGTGGATTATTTACTGCTTTATTTGAAGGGGGCAACACCGCGTATCAGTATAATCTAAAAGCTCGATAAAAACACAAAATGTGTGCTCGTCAATGCTGCCAACAAGGTCACGCTCTCTACTACAGATACAAGCAATTGTGAAAAGAGTTTAAAATAAAAAACCTCAGTTGAAACTGAGGTTTTTATTAATAACGTACAAACAAAAAGTACCGCTTATTTATTTCGCTGTGCGTCTTTTTGCGCTTTTTTAGCTTCTTTACGTTGTTGTAAAACAGCTTGTGCTTCGTTACCAATGTGGCCTTCACCGCGCGCTTGAGCAAGCTCTATTTGCTTTTGGCGCTCTGCAAAGCGAGCGCGTTGTTCATCGGTTACATTGTCAATACAGTGGTGACACGACACCCCTTCCATGTATTCTGGCTTTTGCTTTTCTTCTTCTGTGATAGGCATGCGACATGCATGACATTGATCGTATGAGCCTTTTTGTAAGTCATGATTTACCGCTACACGGTTATCAAATACAAAACACTCGCCTTCCCACATGGTTTCTTCTTTTGGCACTTCTTCTAGGTATTTTAATATGCCGCCTTCAAGGTGATATACCTCATCAAAACCTTGCTCTTTCATATAGGCTGTTGATTTTTCACAGCGAATACCACCAGTACAAAACATGGCTACTTTTTTATGTTTTGATGGGTCTAGGTTTTCTTTGGCCCACTGAGGAAATTCACGGAACGTTTTAGTGTTTGGGTCTACTGCGTTTTGAAACGTACCAATTTCAATTTCGTAATCATTACGGGTATCAACAAGGATCACCTCTGGATCAGAAATAAGGGCATTCCATTCATGTGGCTTAACATAACTGCCCACTACTTTTAATGGGTCTACGCCTTCAACACCCATAGTCACAATTTCTTTTTTTAGCTTAACTTTTGTACGGTAAAACGGGCATTCGTCATCAAATGATTCTTTGGTAACAATGTTGTCTAAATTTGGTTGGGTGTCTAACCACGCAAGTAAATTATCTATGCCTTCACGTTTTGCAGAGACAGTACCGTTAATCCCCTCTGCGGCAATTAATAAAGTGCCTCGTACTTCGTTTTGCTCCATTACATTAAGTAAAGGTTGGCGAAGTGCTTCAAAATCCGGCAGAGAAACAAATTTATACAGAGCGCATACAACAAAGTGTTCGCTGGTTACATTGTCTTTATGGACAGCAGTCATGGTATTCCTATTTTGCTTTTAAAACCCGCAAGGGGCGGTTTACCGAATCGTAAATCCGGCGCATATGGGGCGCGTATTTTACGCTTTTTTTATTTAAATGCAAAAAAATGGATGATAATGCGCTTTTTACTGTTAGCGCAGTAGCTCAGTGGGCTATAATGCGCGGATAAATTTATACAGACTTGCTCATATTGGAGAAACATACATTGCACTTTACTGATCTTGGGATTGATACTCGCCTAGAAACACAATTAGCGCACCAAGGGATCACCCAGCCTACCGATATTCAAGCTCATGCTGTGCCAACGGCACTGGCGGGACATGACATTTTCGCTCAGTCAAAAACTGGGTCAGGCAAAACTTTAGCGTTTTTATTACCGGCTGTGCAGCGTGTAATGAAACAAAAAGCACTCAGTAAACGTGATCCTCGTGTACTTATTGTTGCTCCAACTCGTGAGCTTGCGACCCAAGTTTTTACTCAACTTCGATTACTTATTGCCGGTACCAACATAAAGGCCGTTAAAATCCTCGGTGGCGAAAATTTTAACGACCAAATTAAAGCACTGCGTAACGACCCTCACTTTGTGGTCGCCACACCTGGGCGTTTAGCCGATCATTTAAAGCAACGTTCATTACAATTAAGTGGCCTAGAGTTACTTATATTTGATGAAGCTGACCGTATTTTAGATTTAGGTTTTACCGATCAACTTAAATTAATTAATGAACTGGCCGATCATCGTCTTCGTCAAACTTTATTGTTTTCGGCGACATTAGATCATGCTCAAGTTGATGCGTTATCGCGTAATTTATTAAAAAAACCAAAACAAATTATGCTCAGTGCAGCCAATGAGCAACACAGTGATATTAAACAAACACTGTATTTAGCTGACCATCTTGATCATAAAGAAGCACTGCTTGAGCACTTTTTAAATCAAGATAACGTTGGCCAGTGCATTATATTTACTGCCACACGAGCTGATACCAGCCGTTTAAGTGAATCATTAAATAGTAAAGGCTTTAAATCTGTCGCATTAGCTGGGGATTTAACTCAAAGTAAGCGCCTTGATATTATGGATGCGTTTAGCCGTGAAAACTTTAAAATATTAATTACTACAGATGTTGCTTCGCGCGGTTTAGATTTACTCAGTGTTACCCATGTTATTAACTTTGATTTACCAAAACACGCAGAAGAATATGTTCATCGTATTGGTCGTACTGGTCGTGCTGGTTTTAAAGGTAACGCATTATCACTTGTGGGCCCTAAAGATTGGGCAAGTTACTTGGCAATAAAATCATTTTTAAATGATGAATTATCGTTTGCTGCTGTTGAGGGTTTAAAAGCGAAATTTAAAGGTATTAAAGAGAAAAAAGTAGCGCCAATTAAACCGACTAAAAAAGCAGTGACCGCGAATAAGCCACAGCCAAAACGAAAAGCAAAACCGAAAAAGCCAGCGGCCCCAATTAAAGCACCTATTAATATTGATGGTGATACCCCGATGCGTCGTAAAAAAAAGCCTGAGCAGGAATAATTATGAGTTACCTAGGAACCACCCAAACCCTTTTTGTTAAAGAAGTCAGCAACGAAGGTGCCTATTTAGATGGGCACGACTTAGGTGAAGTTTTTTTACCTAAACATGAAATAAAACATGAGCTTGAAGCCGGCGATAGCATCAGCGTATTCACTTTTTTAGATAATGCAAACCTGCCAACAGCCACAACTAAAAAGCCGCATGCTCAAGTGGGTGAATATGCCCTACTGCGTGTAAAAGAAATAAACAGCATAGGCGCGTTTTTAGATTGGGGCTTAGAAAAAGACGTACTTGCACCGTTTAATGAACAAAAACCACGTATGCAAGAAGGCTACTCATATTTAGTGCGTTTATATCTTGATAACGCCAGTCAGCGTATTTGTGCCTCAACTAACTTTAACCGTTTTTTATCAAAAGATGAGCCTCAGTATAGTCACTTACAAGAAGTTGACTTAATTGTAGCAGGCAAAACTGATATTGGTTACAAGGTGCTTATTGAAGAATCCCATTTTGGCGTCGTGTTTTACAACATGGTGTTTAAAAACCTGTTTGTTGGTCAAAAGCTAAAAGGATTTATTCAAAAAGTACGTGAAGACGGAAAAATTGACGTCATACTTGAAAAACCAGGCATGGGTAAAGTAAGCGAGCTTGGTGAAAAAATAATGGAAAAACTAAAGGATGAGGGTGGTATATTAGCCATAGGCGATAAGTCTGAACCTGAATTAATTAAAAAAGTGTTTTCGACCAGCAAAGCAAATTACAAAAAAGCCATTGGCGGTTTATTTAAACAAGGCTTAATTGATATTGAAGCTAAGTCTATTCGTTTAAAATAATTAAATAAAAAGCCACTTAAGTTTTAAACCTAAGTGGCTTTTTAGTATCTGAAATTTATAACCTAATATTTTTATAAGGTAAGGTACAGCGAGAATATTCATTTGAGTATTCAATTAATTCTTTTTTAGAATCTAGATTTAACGGCGCTAGTCTAAAAACTTTTTCTGTACACTCTTTTTGCATTTCATCATGTGTCGCAACACAGTCTCTGCTGCTAACATCTATTCCTGCTAACACACCTTCATTGGTGTAACACAGATGCTGGGCATAATTTTGAGCAATTTTTTTAAACTTGAATAAATCAACGGGGTAACCAGATACCAAGTCAGTAACGTTTGAAACATCATCATACATTTTAGTTGAAAAAACATATTTATTTACAGCAAAGCCACTAATGATAATTACAACTAAAAATATTATTATACGCAAAGCAAATCCCTCACTGCACACCCATAATTTAAATGTAGCACAAAGCAAAGCAGTTGTAAGGAACTGCTCTCAATTATGCTAATTTTTAATTTAAGCTATTGATTCATTTACATCATTTAGTACTTTTACAGGGTCTTGTGCCTGGGTGATCGGACGCCCAATCACTAAATAGTCACTACCCGCTTCAATCGCTTCTTTAGGTGTCATAATACGTTTTTGATCGCCCGCATCACTGCCCGCTGGGCGAATACCTGGCGTAACTAATTTAAACTCTTTCCCTAAAGCAGCCTTTAAACTTTGCGCTTCTTGCGCGGAACAAACAACACCGTCAAGTCCTGCTTGCTTTGTTAATTTAGCTAAATGCATAACTTGCTCTTGGGGTGATTTGGTTATACCTAAACGCTCAAGTTCAGCTTCGTCCATGCTGGTTAATACAGTTACCGCAATCAGTAATGGCGCTTTGTCGCCAAACTGCTCAAGTGCTTGTTTAGCTTTATGCATCATTTCATAACCGCCCGATGCATGCACATTGACCATCCATACACCCATTTTAGCCGCAGCAGTCACCGCTTTAGCAACGGTATTTGGAATATCGTGAAACTTTAAATCTAAAAATACATCAAAACCTAAATCGACCAATTCTTTAACAAATGCAGGACCAAAATAAGTAAACATTTCTTTGCCCACTTTTAATCGACAAGTATCTGGTGATAACTGTTTTACAAATGCTAAAGCAGTTTGCTGATCATCATAATCAAGCGCGATAAGAATTTTTTTTGATTTTTCGAAAGACATAACTATCCTACTAGTGAGCGAAAAGTATAAAGATTAAAATCCGTCTAAGCCTCTGCTAGGCACAATGGTTTCCCAGTGTTTACATGAAGGGCAATTCCAATAAATGGTGTAGCTAGTAAAGCCACAATGCTGACATTGAAAGTCAGGCTTAGTGGCAATGTACGAAGTAACAAGTTTATCGATTTGATTAAGCACATCTTTTGTATTTTTATTTTCTGTACTCATTAACTGTAATAAAAAACTAAAGCCACGAATAGTGGGTTGACGTTTTAAATTATCAGTTAAAAATTCAAAGGCTTGTTCAGTGTGTCCTTGCTCAAGCAAGGCTTGGCAATGCTGTATTTTTATCATCACCCCACCTTTTTCTAATAACTCAGTAATGAGTTCATGAAATTGGTGAGTTAATTTTAATTGCTTATAGCTGTGAGCTAACTTTTCAATAAACAATGGCGCAAAAAAAGTAAATTGGCAGATTAGTTCTCGCCAATAGTAAATTGCTTTTACGTAATCTTCTTTGGTATAAGCTGACAGTCCAAGCTCATATAAAGGCCTAATTGTTTTAAAGTTTAAGCTAATGGCTTTGCGCATAAGTTGTGGGTTATTACTGGCAATGGCATGCTCACAGTAAAAATTAGCGATGGCTTTAAAGTGTTGTTCTTTTGAAAAAAGCTCAGTATGCGCTTCAAACATATTAATGCCTTTTTCCCATTCACGGGTTTGTGAATATAAAGAAATTATCGGATCGAGTGCATCTGCATGGCTATTTTTTACCAGCCATATTAAATGTTCTTCTGCGCTGTCTAATAAGCCAGCCATAATATAATCTTCGGCTAGTTCTAAACGGCTATTAGCGGCTTGTTTTTCGTTAAGACTTGGGTGTTTTAGCAGCAGTTCATGAATTTTTATTGCGCGGTCGAGCTCACCACGACGGCGAAACATGGTGGCTAAAGTAGAATAATGTTCAACAGAGTCAGCAGCTACTTCGAGCAAATTAATTAAGTGCTCAAGCCCCTGATCTTCTTCTCTATCCAGTAAAAACTTTAACCCTTTACTGTATTCAGAAGTAATTTGACGATTAAATTGATGAGCCTGATTTTTAGCACTGTTTTTCCCCATGATCCAACCATAACCGGCAGCAACGGGAAGCAGTAAAAACAACAGCTCAATCATAATTAGGTGTCTTTGTTGGCAATACGCTTTTTATTATCTTTTTCAGGCGTTAATTGCTTTTTTAAACGGTAATTTTGCCACTTTAATTGCGTGAACAATTTAAAACTCACAAAACAACCCACTACAACACCTAGCAAAAAGCAGATACTTATTATAACGGCTAAAGGTAATGTATTACTGGCTATTATGTAGTTAATTTGTGTTAATTGTGGATTTTGAGAACCCAATACAAACGCACCAATTAAAAAAAGTGCCGCCAGAATAATTTTTAATACCTTGAACAAGTAACTACTCCAATAAGTTTACTAAGCAATGCTCTCGTTTACACGGTCACGTAGTTCTTTGCCTGGTTTAAAATGAGGTACATGCTTACCATCTAACTCTACAGTTTCACCTGTTTTAGGGTTACGGCCTGTACGAGGCGCACGGTAATGCAAAGAGAAACTTCCAAAACCTCGGATCTCAATACGATCTGAAGAAGATAATGAGCCGGCCATTTGTTCAAGAATTTCTTTAACAGCGTTCTCAACATCTTTCACAGGAATATGTGAATGTTGTTCAGCAAGTGTTTCTATCAGTTCTGACTTAGTCATAGCGTTTCCTTAAAAAGAAATAGTGGAAGGGCATAAACTGCCCTTCCAATTAAAAGACTATAATTAATTAGTCTTTTTGTGCATTTGCGAAAGCAGCTGCCATTGCGTTTTCAAACACTGGCTCTTCTTTCTTAAGCTTCTCTAGTACTTCTTTCTCTTCTGCTTCGAAAAGAGCTTTAACAGATAAGCTTAAAGTGCGGTTCTTACGATCAACACCAACGTATTTAACTTCAATCTCGTCGCCTACAGAAACAACAGTAGTTGCATCTTCAACGCGCTCTTGAGCGATATCAGCTACACGGATGTAACCTTCAACGCCTTCGATAAGTTCAACAGTTGCGCCTTTCGCATCAACTTCAGTCACTTTACCTTTAACAATAGCACCTTTTTTGTTTGCATCAAGGTAGTTATTGAATGGGTCAGCTTCGATTTGCTTAACACCTAGAGAGATACGTTCACGCTCTGGGTCAACTTGCAATACGATAGCAGTGATTTCGTCGCCTTTCTTGAATTCACGTACAGCTTCTTCGCCAGGTGTATTCCAAGAAATGTCTGAAAGGTGTACAAGACCATCAATACCACCGTCAAGACCGATAAAGATACCGAAGTCAGTGATTGATTTAATCTTACCAGTAACTTGGTCGCCTTTGTTTTGTAGACGAGCAAATTCCTGCCAAGGATTAGCAATACATTGCTTAAGACCAAGAGAAATACGACGACGTTCTTCGTCGATTTCAAGAACCATAACTTCAACAGTGTCACCTAATGATACAACTTTTGAAGGGTGGATATTCTTGTTAGTCCAATCCATTTCAGAAACGTGTACTAGACCTTCAACGCCTTCTTCGATTTCTACGAAGCAACCGTAATCAGTAAGGTTAGTTACACGGCCAGAAAGTTTAGAACCTTCTGGGTAACGACCAGCGATAGCTGCCCATGGATCTTCGCCAAGCTGTTTAAGGCCTAGAGATACACGAGTTTTATCTTTGTCGAATTTAAGAACTTTAACTGCGATTTCGTCGCCAACATTAACGATTTCTGAAGGGTGTTTAACACGCTTCCACGCCATATCAGTAATGTGTAGTAGACCATCAACACCACCAAGGTCAACGAATGCACCGTAGTCAGTAAGGTTCTTAACGATACCTTTAACTTCTTGACCTTCAACAAGGTTAGCAAGAAGCTCTTCACGTTCTTGTGAGTTTTCTGATTCGATAACTGCACGACGTGAAACAACAACGTTGTTACGTTTTTGATCAAGCTTGATTACTTTAAATTCAAGCTCTTTGCCTTCAAGGTGAGTTGTGTCACGTACTGGACGAACATCAACAAGTGAACCAGGTAGGAAAGCACGGATTGAATCAACTTCAACAGTGAAACCGCCTTTAACTTTACCGTTGATAACACCAGTAACAGTCTCTTGCTCTTCACATGCTTTCTCAAGACGGATCCACGCTTCGTGACGCTTCGCTTTCTCACGAGAAAGGATAGTTTCACCGAAACCGTCTTCGATTGCATCTAGTGCAACATCTACTTCGTCGCCAACAGCAACTTCTAGTTCACCAGCAGCATTTTTGAACTGCTCTGCAGGGATAGCACTTTCTGATTTAAGACCAGCATCTACAAGTACAATGTTGTTCTCGATTGAGATTACTGTACCTTTAACGATAGAGCCTTGCTCTGCTTCAAAACCCTTTAAGCTTTCTTCAAATAACTGCGCAAAATTTTCTGACATACGAATATACGTCTCATATATTAATACCAATAAGCAACCATGCTGCATGGGGTTGTTAAAATAGCACTAGCATCCTGCTGGTGCATAAAATGTATTTAGCTTCGTTTAGGAAGCTTACCTTCTGAGATGCTCGCATCTAATAAAGTTATAACTTTATCAAAGACTTGCTGTGCGTTGAGTTCGCTAGTATCAAGCTCAATCGCATCCTCTGCAGGTACAAGCGGCGCAACGGCGCGATTCATATCGCGATCATCACGTGCTTGAATGTCCTGTAATAGACCACTTAGTGTAACATCAAGCCCGCGCTCATTCAACTCAACAAAACGTCTGCGAGCACGTTCTTCTGCACTTGCGGTTAGAAATATCTTTAATGGCGCATCTGGAAATACCACAGTGCCCATATCGCGGCCATCGGCAATTAAACCGTTTTCTGTTCTAAACGCACGCTGGCGGCGAAGCAACGCTTCTCGAACACGCGGTAATGCGGCCACTTTAGACGCTGCAGCACCCACTTCTTCATTTCGAATAGTGGTTGTGACATCTTCGCCTTCTAAAATAATCTTTCCTGCATTAGTGTCACTGTCTATCAAAAACTGCACATCAAGATTTGCAGCTAGTGGGACAAGTGCTTCTTCGTTATCTAACGCAATTTGGTGATGAAGTGCTGCAAGTGATAGTACGCGATAAATTGCTCCGCTATCTAACACATCCCAGCCTAATTTTTCAGCCAATAGGCGACAAACAGTTCCTTTACCAGAACCACTTGGGCCATCTACGGTGATTACGGGCATTAATAACGCCGGCATTTAAAACCTCCTTCAATGCACACCAAAATAAACCGCCACATTATACGCCAATTAATAAAGATTATCCGCTTTTAGTATGTAACTTTTTATAAATACTTATAAATAGCCTATTTACTGACAGATGCTAACACTTTGAAAAATGTTGGGAATGTCTTATAAGTACAGGCCGGATCGTTAATCGTTATGGGCTTACCCCCTACCGCTACCATTGCAAAGCACATGGCAATACGGTGATCGTCGTAGGTATCTACAGCCACATTATTAAATTGCTTTGGCGGTGTGATCTCAATAAAGTTGTGCCCTTCAACCACTTCAGCCCCTACTTTTCTAAGCTCGGTGGCCATTGCATGTAAACGGTCAGTTTCTTTTACCCGCCAGTTATAAATATTACGAATAGCGGTTGGCCCTTTAGCAAACAAGGCAACAGTCGCCAAGGTCATTGCAGCATCAGGTATCGCATTAGCATCTATATCGATACCGTTAAGCTCGCCTTTACGAACAACTAAATGCTCGTCATACCAATCAATTTTGGCACCAACCTGCTCCATCACTTTAGCAAAGCCAATATCACCTTGAACTGATTTAGCGCCAACGCCTTTAATTTCTATTTCGCCACCGGCAATTGCTGCAGCAGCAATAAAATAAGAAGCCGATGAAGCATCACCTTCAACCATTATGCGCTCAACCGCTTGGTATTGCTGAGCACCTTTAACGAAGAACGTGGTGTAATTATCATGCTCAACAGTTACACCAAAGCGCGCCATCACATCCAGAGTAATATCAATATAAGGCTTAGAGACTAAGGTACCTTTAATTTTAATGTATGTATCGCCTTTAAATAACGGCGCAGCCATGAGCAGCGCCGTTAAAAATTGACTTGAAATACTGCCGTCAATTTCGACTTCACCACCGGCTATTTTCCCACCGATAATTTTAAGTGGTGGGTAATCTTTATTTTTTAAATAACTTACATTACCACCCAAGGCTTGTAAGGCATCAACTAAATGACCAATTGGTCGCTCTTCCATGCGCGGCTCACCAATTAACTCATACTCACCAGCAATCGCACTCAGTACTGCCGTTAATGGTCGATACGCTGTACCTGCATTACCTAAAAACAACGGCTCAGTTGGCGTATTAAACACGCCACTCACGCCCTCTACGGTTGCTACGGTGCGTTCAGTATTAAGCGTTACATTAACGCCCAAGTGCTTTAACGCACCCAGCATATGGCGAATATCATCGCTATCGAGTAAGTTTTCAACAACCGTGGTGCCGTTAGATAATGCTGCTAATAATAAAATTCGGTTTGATAAACTCTTTGAGCCCGGTAATGTCACACTGCCATTCACTTGTGAAATAGGGGCTAAGAAAAGTTGCTCCATTAACTATTCTCCTTGGCGAAGTTAGCCATAAAGTCAACTAAGGCTTGTACACCTTCCAATGGCATCGCGTTATAAATACTGGCGCGCATCCCGCCAACAATACGATGACCTTCAAGCGCTAACAAGCCCGCTTCTTTTGACTCTTTAACAAACTTATCATTTAAGCTTTCATCAACCAGCCAAAAAGGCACATTCATACGTGAACGGCAATGCTTCGCTACTTTATTGGTATAAAAATCTGAACCATCAATAAAATCATAAAGCAGCTGCGCTTTGGCAATATTATGAGCTTCCATGGCTTTTACACCCCCGGTTTGCTCAAGCCATGCAAATACTTCTGCCGCTAAATACCAAGCAAAAGTCGGTGGGGTGTTAAACATGCTGCCTTGTTTTGCTTCAAGGGCGTAATCTAAAATACCCGGCTTGGCGAGCCCTTCACGCTCAAGTAGCGTTTTGCGAACAATCACAATAGCAATGCCCGACGGACCGATATTTTTTTGTGCACCCGCGTAGATTAAATCAAATTTATTAACTTCAATTTCGCGCGATAAAATAGTCGACGACATATCGGCCACAATCGGCGCCGTTGGATGACTGGGTACATCAAATATTTCAAGGCCGTCTACGGTTTCATTCGGGCAATAGTGAATGTAAGCCGCATCAGCAGGTAAAACCCAATCGGCTACCTGCTTAATAGAAAACAGGCCGTTATCATCATTGCGCACATCAACAGCGTGTGTATTTGTAAACTTATCGGCTTCGCTGGTTGCACTTTTTGACCAAACGCCATTTTCACAATAAACTGCTTTTTTACCGTTAACATGAAGGTTTAAAGGTACGGCACTGAATTGACCTCGACCACCACCGTGCATAAATAGCACTTCAAACTCGTCACTGATATTCATTAAACGACGCAGGCTGGCTTCACATTTAGCGGTTAATGCTAAAAATTCATGACTACGATGACTTATTTCCATCACCGATACACCAAGACCTTGCCAGTTTAAAAACTCTTTTTGCGCTTTTTGCATAACAGCCGGTGGTAACATTGCAGGGCCTGCACAAAAATTATATATACTCATTACCTTTTCCTCATTCCAGTAATTTAACTTGAATTAAACTAATTTAATTTTTTTCAACCACATAAAAAAAGCGGCCAAGGCCGCTTTTTTCAATCTAATTATTCTGAAGGAGGATTGTCATCCGCCACTTCATCAATAACTGTATCTACTGTTTCAACGTCTTCGATATCAACCAAGTCACTTTCAGTCACTTCAATTTCTTCTATACGTTGTAAACCAACTACTTGCTCTTCGTCAATAGTTCTGATCAAAATAACACCTTGGGTGTTACGTCCAACCGTAGAAACTTCATTAACGCGAGTACGCACTAAGGTTCCACGATTCGAAATAATCATTATTTCGTCGTTGTCATCAACCTGTACAGCACCAACAACAGCACCGTTACGCTCACTCACTTTGATTGATACAACACCTTGAGTTGCACGACTCTTAGATGGGTAATCTTCAAGTTGGGTACGCTTGCCGTAGCCATTTTCTGTCACTGTTAATATTGCACCATCATTCTTTGGTACAATAAGTGATACAACACGCTGATCGTCTGGCATCTTAATACCACGAACACCCGTTGCAGTACGGCCCATAGGACGTACACCTTTGAAACGGATTTCAGGTTTGCCTTCTTCGTCTAGTACTGGGTTACCATTTTCATCAACGACAGCTGTTTCTTCAGCCTCTTTAAAGCGAACAACTTTACCCGCATCAGTGAACAACATAATTTCGTTGCTGCCATCGGTAATATCAACACCGATTAAACTATCACCTTCGTTTAAGTTAACCGCAATAATTCCGCTTGCACGTTGACGACTGTATGCCGTTAATGGCGTTTTCTTAACCGTACCAAATGCTGTCGCCATAAAGATGTACTTATCATCTTCATAATCGCGTACTGGCAGGATTGCAGTAATACGTTCATCTGCTTCAAGTGGTAATAAGTTAACAATTGGCTTACCGCGTGCTGCACGACTGGCAAGTGGCAACTGGTATACTTTAAGCCAATATAAACGACCCGCTGTAGAGAAACAAAGAATAGTATCGTGAGTGTTGGCAACCAATAAACGTTCAATGAAATCTTCATCTTTCATCTTAGTTGCTGACTTGCCTTTACCACCACGACGCTGCGCTTCGTAATCAGTTAATGCTTGATACTTAACGTACCCTTCATGTGAAAGCGTAACAACTACGTTTTCTTCGTTAATTAAATCTTCAAGGCTTATATCGTGTGCTGCAGCATTTATTTCAGTGCGGCGCTCATCACCATATTGCTCTTTAATTTCAACGAGCTCATCACGAATAACTTCCATTAAACGCTCTGGATTTGCCAAAATGAATAATAACTCAGCAATCAACTCAAGTAATGATTGATATTCGGTAAGAATTTTTTCGTGTTCAAGACCAGTAAGTTTATGTAAACGTAAGTCTAATATTGCTTGAGCTTGTTGCTCAGAAATATAGTACTGACCATCACGAATACCAAGCTCGCTTGCTAACCAATCTGGGCGTGCTACGTTGTCTTCGCCTGCTTTATCAAGCATGGCTTTAACATTACCTAATTCCCATGGACGCGCTGTTAATGCAACTTTTGCCTCAGCAGGTGTTGGCGACTTACGGATAAGTTCGATAATTGGGTCAATGTTAGCCAGTGCAATCGCTAAACCTTCTAGCGTATGCGCACGGTCGCGGGCTTTGCGTAAATCAAATACCGTACGACGGGTAACAACTTCACGGCGGTGGATAATAAATTCTTCAAGCATTTCTTTTAAGTTGAAACACTTAGGTTGGTTATTAATTAACGCAACCATATTCATACCAAACACTGTTTGTAACTGAGTTTGTGAATAAAGGTTGTTTAAAATAACTTCACCTACGTCACCACGTTTGATCTCGATAACGATACGCATACCGTCTTTATCTGATTCATCACGTAATGCGCTGATCCCTTCAATTTTTTTATCTTTAACTAGCTCGGCGATTTTTTCAATCAAACGTGCTTTGTTAACTTGGTAAGGGATTTCATGAACAATAATGGTTTCGCGACCCGTCTTTTCATCGGTTTCGATGTCAGCACGCGCACGCATGTACACTTTACCACGACCGGTTTGATAAGCTTGTTCAATGCCTTTTTTACCGTTAATAATCGCCGCAGTTGGGAAATCAGGCCCAGGAATGTAATCCATTAACTCAGTAATGGTCAATTCAGGGTTTTGAATAAGCGCTAAACAGCCATTCACGACTTCTGTTAAGTTATGTGGCGGAATATTTGTTGCCATACCAACCGCAATACCCGATGAACCATTAACTAACAGGTTAGGTATTTTAGTGGGTAACACATCAGGAATTTGCTCTGTGCCATCGTAGTTAGGCACAAAATCAACCGTTTCTTTTTCAAGATCGGCTAATAATTCGTGCGACATTTTTGCCATACGTACTTCTGTATAACGCATTGCCGCTGCTGAATCACCATCAACCGAACCAAAGTTACCCTGACCATCTACTAGCATGTAACGCAGTGAGAATGGCTGAGCCATACGTACGATGGTGTCATAAACTGCACTGTCGCCGTGTGGGTGGTATTTACCGATTACGTCACCGACCACACGGGCCGATTTTTTGTAAGGCTTGTTCCAGTCATTACTAAGCTCGTTCATTGCAAACAAAACGCGACGGTGAACAGGTTTTAAACCGTCACGCACGTCTGGTAATGCACGTCCTACAATTACACTCATGGCGTAATCTAAGTAGGAGTTTTTTAACTCGTCTTCAATATTGACTGGCAGAATTTCATTGGCGAGATCAGTCATTTGATATCACATTCCTTCAGTATCAGCTCTTAACAACCCAGTATTAGGTATTAAGAGTGTTTGTTATTATTTCTAAGTAACCATGCTATCACAATTAATTTTAATTTACAGGCGCAAAACTTTGCGATTTATCAATTTAGGCCTATATAATGGCCTCAGATTGACGAGGAAGTATTTTATGACCGAACATCAAAATGTAGATAACGCAGAAATAGCAAAGTTTGAAGCCATCGCAGAACGTTGGTGGGATTTAGAAGGCGAATTTAAGCCGCTTCACGAAATTAATCCATTACGATTAGATTTCATCGCAGACAAAACCAAAGGATTATTTGATAAAGAAACCCTAGATGTAGGATGTGGTGGTGGCATTTTAAGTCACAGCATGGCGCGAATGGGCGCAAACGTAACAGGCATCGATATGGGCCAAGAGCCTTTAACCGTAGCTAAGTTACACAGCTTAGAAACAAGTGTCCCCGTTGAGTATATAAAAGTACCTGCAGAGCAGTTTGCAGATGAGCACCCTGAGCGCTTTGATGTGATCACTTGTATGGAAATGTTAGAGCACGTCCCCGACCCTGCTTCTATTATTCATGCGGTGGCTAAATTAGCAAAACTTGGGGCTGATGTTTTTTTCTCTACTCTTAATAAAACCCCAAAAGCTTACTTATACGCTATTGTCGGTGCAGAAAAACTGTTAAAAATGGTCCCAGAGGGTACCCATGACCATAAAAAGTTTATTAAACCTGCACAATTAATTGCATGGGCAGAGCAAGCTGGCTTAAAAGTACGTGCCAGTGCTGGTTTAAGTTACAACCCGCTTTCTAAGCAATACACAATGAATGATGATGTAAGCGTAAATTATATGCTGCATTTTGAGAAGTTAGCGTAATGGCAAGCTCTCAAACCCCCATTGTCCCAATGGAATATCAAGCATTGCTGTTTGACTTAGATGGCACTTTACTCGATACCGCTGATGATTTAGGCGCCGCACTAAACACCGTGCTGCAAAATCATCAACAGCCCCAAGTGGACAGTGATATATATCGCCCCGCGGCTTCAAACGGTGCTGCCGCTTTATTGGCTGCTGGTTTTAAAGAAAGCTGGGCACAACAGCCGCAAGAGCAACTTTTAAATGAGCTAGTCACGCAATACGCTGCCAATATTGCCACCCATACTCGATGTTTTGTAGGAATAGAGCAATTACTAATCGCACTTGATAACAAAGCAATACCCTGGGGAATTATGACTAATAAGCCCGGATTTTTAACTGATCCTTTAGTCAAGGCGATTCCTGCATTAAAAAATGCACGTATTGTGATAAGCGGTGATACCTTAGCTGAATCTAAGCCCTCACCCCTTCCTTTACTGTATTGCGCTGAGCAAATGAGTGTTGATCCTTCGCGTTGCTTATATATAGGTGATGCGCAGCGTGACATTCAAGCAGGTAAAGCAGCCAATATGCACACCGCAACCGCACTATGGGGATATGTACCGAGTGTTGACGAGGCATTGGCTTGGAATGCGGATTTTAATTGGCACAGTCCTATAGATGCATTTAACCACATATAGTGCCATGTTAATTAATAAACACTACATATTGTGATTGTGTTAGTTTTTACGCAAAGCTTGATGATAAAAAAAGCAGACAAAATTTATTTTAAAAAAGCGTAAATTTAATCTTTCCTTAGTTGATTTTTACAAATTTCAACTTAACCGATTGATCAAAGGTTAATGCCTACTAACACAATTACGTTATCCCAACGTTATCCACAATGAGAGCGGTTTCTGTCCCTTGCAAAAGATACCAGACCACACTATCTTGTGATCTCTAATTTGAACAACACCAGATATTGTGGCTAAATGTTATTCAATTAAATTCACCAAACCGGTGAAAATAACAATAAACGAATAGGCACTGCGCTTTTTTAGGTGCACGCATTGGTCAAAAATATTTAATTCCCAAGGAATACAGGCAAAGCTATGAACCAACAGTTATCTGTAAGCAAACGTGACGGTCGTAAAGAGCCACTCGATCTTGATAAGATCCATCGCGTTATTGAATGGGCCGCCGAAGGTTTAAATAACGTTTCGGTTTCACAAGTTGAACTTAAATCGCATATTCAATTTTATGACGGTATTCGTACTAAAGACATCCACGAAACGATTATTAAAGCCGCTGCGGATCAGATCTCAAAAGAATCACCTGATTATCAGTATCTTGCTGCTCGTTTAGCTGTATTCCATTTACGTAAAAAAGCCTATGGCCAGTTTGAGCCACCGCGTCTTTTTGACCATGTTACTAACATGGTTGAACAAAAACGCTACGATGCACATTTACTTGTTGATTACACAGAGCAAGAATTAGATGAGCTAGATGCGTACTTAGATCATTCTCGCGATCTTAACTTTAGCTACGCAGCGGTAAAGCAACTTGAAGGTAAATACCTTGTCCAAAACCGTGTAACGGGTGAGATTTATGAAAGCGCGCAGTTTTTATATATCTTAGTGGCTGCAAGCTTATTCTCTGATTACCCTCGTGAAACGCGCATTGATTACATTAAACGTTTTTATGATGCGGTTTCATTATTTAAAATTTCTTTACCTACGCCAATTATGTCGGGCGTACGTACACCAACACGCCAGTTTAGCTCATGTGTACTTATTGAGTGTGGCGATAGCTTAGACTCAATTAACGCTACATCATCAGCAATTGTTAAATACGTCTCTCAACGTGCTGGTATTGGTATTAATGCTGGTCGTATTCGTGCATTAGGTAGCCCTATTCGTAACGGTGAAGCGTATCACACTGGCTGTATTCCGTTTTATAAGCACTTTCAAACAGCGGTTAAAAGCTGTTCGCAAGGCGGTGTACGTGGTGGCGCAGCAACCCTTTTCTACCCGCTTTGGCATTTAGAAGTTGAAAACTTATTAGTGCTTAAAAACAACCGTGGCGTTGATGATAACCGCGTACGTCACTTAGATTACGGCGTACAGTTTAATAAACTCATGTACTCACGTTTAATTAAAGACGATTACATTACGTTATTCAGCCCCTCTGACGTGCCTGGCCTTTACGATGCATTTTTTGAAGACCAAGACGAGTTTGACGCGCTATATGTAAAATATGAGCAAGACGAGTCAATTCGTAAAAAACGAATTAAAGCGATTGAGCTGTTCTCTATGTTTGCTCAAGAACGTGCTAGCACGGGTCGTATTTACTTACAGAACGTTGACCACTGTAATACACACAGCCCGTTTATCTCAAAAGTGGCTCCGATCCGTCAATCTAACTTGTGTTTAGAAATTGCGTTACCGACTAAGCCTCTTAGCAACGTGAATGATGAAGAAGGTGAAATTGCACTTTGTACATTATCTGCGTTTAACTTAGGTGCCATTGAGTCTTTAGATGAACTAGAAGAGTTAGCCGAGCTTGCAGTACGCGCACTTGATAACTTACTTGATTTCCAAGACTACCCAGTACCTGCAGCTAAAAATGCAACTATGGGACGTCGTACGCTAGGCATAGGCGTTATTAACTACGCATACTACCTAGCTAAAAACGGTAAGCGTTATTCAGATGGCAGCGCAAATGCGCTTACGCACAGAACATTTGAAGCAATTCAGTACTACCTAATGAAAGCGTCTAATGAGCTGGCAAAAGAACGTGGTGCCTGTCCTAAATTTAACGAAACAACGTACTCACAAGGTATTATGCCAACGGATACGTACAAGCGTGATTTAGATAAAATTTGTGATGAACCACTTCATCTTGATTGGGACGCGTTACGTGCCAGTATTAAAGAGCACGGTATGCGTAACTCAACACTGAGCGCATTAATGCCATCAGAAACATCATCGCAAATATCTAATGCAACCAATGGCATTGAGCCACCGCGTGGCCATATTAGTGTTAAAGCAAGTAAAGACGGTATTTTAAAACAAGTTGTCCCTGAATACGAACGCCTTAAAGATAGCTATGAGTTACTGTGGGATATCCCATCAAACGATGGTTACTTACAATTAGTAGGAATAATGCAGAAATTTATCGACCAAACGATTTCAGCAAATACTAATTATGATCCAAATAAATACGAAGGCGGTAGAGTACCTATGAAAGTCTTATTAAAAGACTTACTTGGTGCCTACAAGCTAGGTGTTAAAACGCTGTACTACCATAACACCCGTGATGGCGCCTCAGATGCACAAGAAGACGCTCCAGAAGTGGAAGATGACGATTGTGCAGGCGGCGCGTGTAAAATTTAATAGTTAAACTTAAAGCGGGCGCCTTGCCCGCTTTGTCCTGATAGTTTTAGTGATAGTTTTTTGAGTGATAAACATGTCTTATACTACTTTTAGCAGAAATCATAATAACCAAATGCAAGAGCCAATGTTTTTTGGTCAAACCGTTAACGTGTCACGTTACGATCAACAAAAATACCCTATTTTTGAAAAGCTGATTGAAAAACAATTGTCTTTCTTTTGGCGTCCTGAAGAAGTTGACGTAAGTAAAGACCGTTTAGACTTTCAAGCGCTTCCTGATCACGAAAAGCATATCTTTTTAAGTAACTTAAAATACCAAACTTTGCTTGATAGTGTTCAAGGCCGTTCGCCTAACGTTGCACTATTGCCAATTGTGTCAATTCCTGAGCTTGAAACATGGATTGAAACATGGGCGTTTAGTGAAACCAT
Source organism: Pseudoalteromonas sp. SD03 (assembly GCF_040937955.1). NCBI lineage: Bacteria > Pseudomonadati > Pseudomonadota > Gammaproteobacteria > Alteromonadales > Pseudoalteromonadaceae > Pseudoalteromonas > Pseudoalteromonas sp. SD03. The sequence continues at coordinate 1,706,605 of NZ_CP162514.1, read as the reverse complement.
TCACAGCCGTTCATACACACATATTATTCGTAATGTAACTCAAGCCCCTGAACTCATTTTTGACGACATTGTTAGCAATGACAAAATTAGTGAACGTGCCGATGCCGTAACCACTTATTACGACGATTTAATTAATTCAGTGTCGCTTTACAACCTGTACGGTGAAGGCAAACATGACATTAATGGTGAAACCGTTGTGGTTAATTTATTTGAGCTGAAAAAGAAATTGTATCTGGCGATGATGTCAGTGAACATTCTTGAAGCTATTCGCTTTTATGTCAGCTTTGCGTGTTCATTTGCGTTTGCCGAGCGTGAGCTAATGGAAGGCAATGCTAAAATTATTAAGCTTATTGCCCGTGATGAAGCGCTTCACCTTTCAGGCACTCAGCATATTTTAAATATTATGCAAGATGGCAAAGACGACCCTGAAATGGCAATTGTTGCTGCACAGTGCCGTGAAGAAGCAATCAAAATGTTTGTTGACGCTGCAGAGCAAGAAAAAGAATGGGCCGAGTACCTGTTTAAAGATGGTTCAATGATTGGCTTAAATAAACATATTTTATGTCAGTATGTTGAATACATTACCAATGCACGCATGACTGCTATTGGTTTACCAGCACAGTTTGATAATAACAGTAACCCTATTCCATGGATCAACTCATGGCTTGTTTCTGATAACGTGCAAGTTGCTCCACAAGAAGCGGAAATTAGCTCATACCTTGTAGGTCAAATTGATTCACAGGTTGATGCAGCTGAATTTGGTGACTTTGATTTATAATGACTGATAGAACCACTGCAAGTGTCACGCTTGCAGATAACAGCCAGTGCTTAGATTTTACCGCTGGCTGCCCTTCTCTTTTACACTGCTTAGAATCGAATAAAATTGATGCTGCTTACCAGTGCCGTGAGGGATATTGTGGTGCGTGTCGTGCTACGCTTGTCTCTGGTGAAGTCAATTACAATGAAGAACCGTTAGCCTTTGTGCGTGATGGTGAAATACTGTTGTGTTGCTGCAAGCCCAATGGTGATATCAGTATTAATTTAAAGTAACTAGCAAACAACACAGTATAATGCCAAACAGCTCGCTTTATTCACTTACCTGTTTGCTGCAATTATTACTCAAGTAATCACGATTATAGCCGTGTTATTTACTCTGAATAAGCAGCAGGTACAAATCGGTAATGACCCGTAATTGTATAGGCAAAAAGCATATCGCTCATTTCAGGTCCGCGACCAATATTGTGCACAATAAGCGGGTGACCACTGTCCTGCGCTATTTGATTAACGACCATACCTATGTGCGGTAAATTGCCTGGCAGCATCCAAGTGACTATGTCACCGGTTTTATAATCTGCTGCATTAAGCGATTTAGTTAACACTTGAGCATGGCGCTCAAAGTAAACCTGTAAGTTAGGTACACGTCGATGATCAATGTTTTTATCTGGCTTGGTTAATCCCCAAATACGCTTAGAAGGATATGCGCGAAAATTGGCCTGCATGTCTTCATGTACTAACTTTTGCAAATCAATACCAAGCTGTCGATAGGATCGAATTATAACATCAGTACACACACCAATATTATCGGGCACATCGCCACCAGGGTATTCAAGCCTATGATAGGCGCCATCGTAAGTTACTTGTTGCGTTGTTCTGTGGATCAATGCATTGACGATATCGTCATCAAAAGAGCTCGCCTGCACATTAAAGGCAGATAAAACTAGTAAATAGAGCATAAAGCGCGACATATAAATTCCTTTTATAATATTTATTAACTAAAGCTGTTGAGTAATATAGTCAGGAATATTAAATTTATTTCCATTGCTGGTAAAGTGCGCATCAAGTGCATAGGCCATTTTTTCAAGCGGAGCATCATTGTAACCACAGGTTTGGATTTCATTGATGTAGCGCATAATAAAAGCGTGAGCACCGAGCTCGCGCCATTGAACGACATGAGCCAGATCATGAAAATGCACTCTTAAATTACGCGCAACATGAGGTAATATGTAATAAGTGTTTTTATAGGTGATCCCTGCTACATCCATGTCAATAAAATCGCTTAAACCAATTTCACGTAAACCAGCAAAGTCAGGCTTGGGAATGTGTTCAACAACCACATAAAATGCAGTTTTCAAAAATTCATGCGGGTAAAAGCCAGCAAATTCGCTAGCAAATGTATCACAGCATATTCTTTGATGAACATACTCGCTATTCGTTTTATCAATCCATTGTTCTATTTGCGCTAGCATTTTTTCTCCAAAAAATTTGCTTAGTGACTTAATTTAAGCATAAACATTTAATGACGCAGAATTTGCTTTTATCAATAAAAAAGCGCCAATGGTATTATTACTGACGCTTATTATTAATAATGGCTATAAAGTTGCCTAGCCTTCTTCTTCAACCAATGATTCTAATAACTCATGGATCTCTGATTTTAATTCTTTGTCTTCAATTTTATTCGCACTGATTTTAGCATCTTGCAGATTTTTAATTGCCGCTTCTTTATCACCCAGCTCAAGCTGTAAAGTAGCCATAGAAAAGGCAACAGACGACATATGATCTTTGTTATTAATTTCTATCGACTTCTGTAACGCTTTTTCGTAAGTCTCGATAGCTTCTTCTAGCTCTTCGGTGAAATCAGCCAATGTTTCCCACTGAACAGGGTGATCTTTCGCTGTATTTTCGTTTTCAATACAAATAGCTTTTAGCTCAGCATATAAAGATTCAAACTGTTTAGTATCATTTTTATTAGCCGCTGCCATCAGCTTTTCCGCCAAGTCGTGAACCGCTTTGTATACTTTAGTATTCATAATTACTCGCTACCTTATTAACGCGCCTTTTTTGACTTATTAAAGGCATCGTATTCGAAATATATTCCCTAATAGTACATTATTATTAAGCGCTGCGTTGTTACAAAAGTATTATAAGCGATAAAAACAGAGGTTTAATTTAAAAACCTGGATATTACAGTGCTACACTTAACGCTTAATTTAAGTCGCAATAGTAAATACCTACCCTATGCAAAATTGCAATCAATGCGGTAAATGCTGCACTAAATATGGTGCGGCAGATTTAGATACAAATCAGGATGAAATTGAAATGTGGGCGTTATTCAACCCAGAAATATTTCAATATGTTAAAAACGATCAGTTATGGTTTGATCCCAAAACAGGCGAGCAATTAACGCAATGCCCATTTTTAGTACTTAGCAGTAAAAAATATCCACAAGAAAAAGATAAATATACATGCAGTATTTACCATGACCGTCCTCAAGATTGCCGACACTACCCAAGTTTAATTTCAGAAATGATAAACGATGACTGTGAAATGCTTGAACCAATCGATAAACAAAATCCTTTCAAAGCACAAAAAAAATTAGACATACTAATGATAGACAGCCGCTCTTAAGCGAATAAATATAACAAATGCACTGATCTGTAATAATGAGCTGGTAATGTAAATTTAACGCGATTATTTTGCCATTCAACGCAAAATTAAAAGTTATAGTATAACATTGTTGATGATGCCATTTTGTAGTGTTATATTATATCACAACATAACAACCACGATTCGAAGTAATTATGACAAAGTTAACACTCATATCCTCAGCGCTACTGTCTGTTTTGTGTTCTCACTCTGCCCTAGCAGCAACGATTAACGGCACAGTAACAGATTCAAAAAAACAACCTATTGCTAATGCAACTATCCATGTTCATGGAAAGTCACAAAGCGTGAAAAGCAATGAACAAGGTCAGTTTAGTATCGACATAGATGCTAAAAGCCAATTACACATTAGTAAAGATAACTACATCGATTCACGTATATCGCTTGAGAATGTAGACGATACAATTACTGTTACATTAAAGCCGTCTTCGGTTGAAACTGTGGTTGTGTATGCCTCGGCACTGCATAAAAATAGCTTAGAAATGATTTCACCTGTAAGCGTACTATCAGGGGATGAACTAAAAAATAAAGCGAAACCGACCCTAGGTGAAACACTTAAAGGAATACCAGGAGTAAACGCTAGCTACTTCGGTCCTGTGTCTTCAAGTCCGATTATTCGTGGCCTAGGTGGTCCTCGTGTTAAAATTACTCAAAACGGTTTAGATAGCAGTGATGCATCACGTATCGGTCCAGATCACGCGACATCAAGTGATAGCTTAGCCGCTGAACAAATTGAAGTACTACGAGGCCCAAGCACCCTACTATATGGCTCTGGTGCTATTGGCGGTGTAGTAAATGTGGTTGATAACCGTATTCCAACCAATAATATTGACGCACTCTCGGGAGCGGCACAATACACACACGATACCGTTTCAAATGCGAACACCTATGCGGCAAAATTAGAAACAGGCAGCAATAACTTTAATTTTCATTTTGATGGCACCAAACGCAGTGGTGATGACTATCAAACGCCTCGCTTTAACCTACCAGATGAACATGAAGAAGGTGAAGTACACATTGAGGGCGATGAAGAAACAGCCACTTCAGTTGAAAATACTTTTATCGACAGTGAAACAGTGAACTTTGGTACCAGCTATGTCGGTGAGCATTTAACCGTTGGCTTTTCATACGGCAATATTGAAACAGACTATGGCATTCCAGGGCATTCACATGATCACGGTCATGCCCATGAAGAAGAAGGCGATCATGAAGATCATGCGGATGAAGAACATATAGAAACTCCCGTTTATGCTCATTTAGAGCAAGATCGTTGGCAAGGACTGGTAAGCTATGCATTTCATGATAACTGGATTGAATCGATTAATCTTCGTCTTGGCTACACCGACTACACTCACAGTGAAATTGAAGATGGCGCGATTGGCACCACGTTTAGTAACGAAACCACTGAAGCACGTTTAAATGTAGAGCATCAGTTAGGCCAATGGCATGGCATGATTGGCTATCACTATAGTGAATCTGATTACGATGCAATTGGCGAAGAAGCGTTTACGCCTGCAAGTGTCACTACCACTCATGCGTTATATTTACTTGAAGAACGCACATTTGGCGATGTCACCGTAGAGCTTGGCGCCCGCCTAGAAGATTATGATATCAAAAGTGATGTAGATACACATCAGCACAGCCATGATGAACAACCTGTATCGGCAGATGAGACTATTAACTACACCCAAAGCTTTACTAATGTAAGTGCCTCAGCCGGTGCAATTTGGGAGTATATGCCAAGTCACAACCTAGCCGTTAGCTTATCACATTCAGAGCGTGCGCCACTTTCAGCTGAGTTACTCTCTAATGGTGTGCATGTTGCCACAGGTACTTATGAGCTTGGTTTGGGCTATCATATTGAAGGGGCAGAAGCGCATTTTGAACCTGAAGAAATTAAACAAGAGACCTCAACCAATCTTGATATTAGTTTACGTCGTTTTAGCGGTGACTTTGGCTACACCGTCAACTTTTTCTATAACGATATTAAAAACTTTTATTATCAACAAAACACCGGATTAGTGTTTGATGAGATGGATGGCTTTGAGTCTGCTGCCAATGGACACAGCGATGCAATTGATGTTTATCAATTTACCAGTAAAGATGCGCAGCTTTATGGTTTTGAATTTGATGCACATTATCAAATAAACCCCAGCGCCATGGTAAAAGTATTTGGTGACTCTACTCGCGCCAAACTAAAAGATAATGAAGGTAATTTACCACGTATCCCTGCCAATAAATTGGGCTCAGAACTACAATATACCCTAGGTAATGCGCAATTTACCTTAACAGGAACCCATTACTTTGAGCAAAATGATATTAGTGCTTACGAAACGGCAACGGATGGCTATACATTAATTGATTTACAAGCCAATTATCAACTTGATTTAGGCGCAGTTGACACGCAGCTATACCTAAGTGTTGATAACATTACTGATGAACTTGGTTTTGTACATAGTTCATTTATTAAAGATACGGCACCTCTTCCTGGACGTAACTTCCAATTTGGCGTTAGAGGCTACTTTTAAAACGCGCTCATTTTTAATCAGACAATAAAAAACCGCATTCGTAATAATGAATGCGGTTTTTTTACAACTAAATTCTAATTAAAGAATTGCGTGTAACTCAACGTCAAATACTAGAGTTGAGTAAGGTGCGATTGCAGCACCGGCACCACGTTCACCATAAGCAAGCTCATGAGGAACGTATAAACGCCATTTAGTACCTACTGGCATCATTTGTAATGCTTCAGTCCAACCTTTGATCACGCCACCTACTGGGAATTCAGCAGGTTGACCGCGCTCGTATGAGCTATCAAAAACAGTACCGTTTACTAAAGTACCGTGGTAATCAACACGTACTGTAGACTCCGCAGTTGGCTTTTCGCCTTCACCTGTTGCAAGTACTTCGTACTGAAGACCTGACTCAGTAACTGTAATTTCAGGACGTTTTGCGTTTTCTTCTAAAAATGCAATACCTTCAGCAGCCAATACTTTAGCTTCTTCTTCACGACGAGCTTGGATCTCTTCGTTGATTTTCTCAAATGCAGCTTGGATCTCAGGGATCTCTACTTGAAAAGCACTGCCTGCATACGCATCTTTCATGCCTTCAAATACTGAATTTAAGTTTAAACCTTCAAAAGGGTTAGCCTTAAGTTGCTCACCCATTTGTAAGCCAATACCGTAACTTGCTTTTTCAGCATCTGTAGTAAAATTATCTGACATAATGTGTTATTCACGTTTTGTTAGTTAAAAGACCCGTATATGCTATCACAAAATAAAAGCCGTTTGGGGCTAGTTTTTATTGAGTTTTTCTTTAATTAAACCAATAGCAAAGGTACATACAGGTAAACTGAGCAAAATTCCAACAAGTAAGCTCATCGGCAACAATCCGACCACGCCGATCAACAAAAGAGGCACAGCCACCAAACCGATAATGCCAATGTAAAACGCACCCCACACTGGCCAAAAATGATCGTATTTTGTGATTAAATGCCCGGATAAAAGATTAAATCCGATGCCATATAAGAAAGTCATCATCAGCGCATTATCTGGGTATGCATCAATGGCCATTTTTTGTAATAACGATATGGCACTTTGGTAACAATAACCAAACACAGTCCATAGCAGGATGTGCTTGAGTAAACGTTTAGAGAAGGATAACTCCGGGGACTGTGACATAATAAAGCTCCAGATAGCAAAAAACCGCCAATAAGGCGGTTTTTTAAATAATGGTGGAGAGATAGGGATTTGAACCCTAGAGGGGCTATAAACCCCTGCCGGTTTTCAAGACCGGTGCATTCGACCACTCTGCCATCTCTCCGTACGGCGCGCATAATAAGATCATACGCTTAGCTTGTAAAGCCCTATTTTACCAAAATCGGTTAAATAGTTAAATATTAATCAGGATAGTCATAAACCCTAGTAATATTGTTTAGGTCTGCGGGCAATCCAAGAACATACTAAACACACCAATAAGCTGGCAGTTAAAAATGCAATACTTTGAAATATTAAATCGAAGCGCTTTAAATCATCACTTGGGATCACAACTAACACAAACGAAGGTAGTACGGTGAATAATAGAACATAGCAGCATATTTTAAAGGCTCTGCCAAAATCAAATCGTCGAGACTGTTGCATCCACCATGTTAGCAGTACTAGGACACCCATCGCAGTTGCAGCAATAAAGTGAGCTGCTTGTGTATTCATTGCAACATAAAATGTCGCAAGCGCGCCAACAACACCCCAGATTGACCAAGCAAACCAGTTTTCTTTTTCACGTAAAAATAAATTTCCCATCATTTTCGTCTTCTTTATCGTTATTATTGGTAAGACTTTCCATACATTACCAAAAAACAACCGATTAAAAAACAAACTGAAGAAGATTTATTGCGTATGGTGCTTCCGTGCGCTTCTCGCAGCTACAATATTAACCGCGGTAGTGTAACACGATTAACTTAATGAATTATGACTATATTGAATATAAAAAGTTCATCCTATTGCTACAAAAAACTAAAATAGTTTTCTGGCTTATGGCGCGGTGACTTTTTACACTCAACTGCTGGCGTCCCTAAATACAAATAACCCACTATTTCATCATCATTATTTAAGTTAAGCGCTTTTTTAACACTGGGGCTTTGTGCAAAGTAACCTGTGCGCCAAATACCGCCAAGCCCTTGTGCAAATGCAGCTTGTTGCATAGCCAGCACACCACAGCCTGCACTTTGAACTTGTTCTATTCTTGGTACTTTTGGATGTTGTTGATATTTTGCAATGGCAATAATGATCATGGGTGCTCTAAGGGGTAACTCTTTAGCACGATTAATTACTTTTTCAGCTTGCTGCTCGGCCAAAGCGCTTTGATAATAAATTTCACCCAACTTATGACGTGCATCCCCTTGAACAATAATATATTGCCAAGGCGCAATACAGCCATGATCGGGAACTCTGAGCCCAGCCTGCTGAATAATGTTTAGTTGTTCTTCATTAGGGCCTGGCTCTGTCAGTTTTGCATCTGACTGGCGGGTTAATAAAAGCTCAATAGCATCCATTATAATTACTCAAAAGACAAAACAACAGCATACCATTGAAACCCTTAGGTTAAAATATAATGGGCCCCCCGCTGTTATTATTTGCTTATCAAGAAAGTACCTAGGTTAAAAAGTACACAAATAATATCGCAACCCAAATAGCCGTGTATTTGTGCCATTACAAAGTGACGCTCGCCTTTTGCGTGTAAATAATTAGGTCGAACTAATGATGGGCTTTATAAATTTAATTTTGCAAGTTAAGCGTTGTAGCCGAGGCACAATTAAAAATCGTAATAGCGTATTTATTAGCTATACAAGGAATGGGGTAAGGTAAAAAACAACAATATAAGGGTCTGATTATAAGTTAACTATCTTTAAAAAATAATCAGACCCGTGTACTTACTTAAATTGCATATTAGATACTGCGTGCAACTTGTAAGGCTTCGAATATAGCGCGCTTGGCATCAATAGCCGCTGCTAGTTTAGCGCCACCAATAACATGAACCTTGGCATTCTCTGCTTGCGCCTTAAATAGTTCGTCATTAGACACTTGGCCAATACAAGCAATCACAGTATCAACTGGCAATACTTGTGTTTCGCCAGCAACACTGATAGTTAAGCCGTTTTTATCAAAACGATGGTACTGGCAATTGGCTATTTGCTTAACGCCATGTTGTTTAGCAACTTGACGATGTATCCAACCGGTTGTTTTGCCTAAATCACCACCAAAGCGCCCTTCACTGCGTTTAAGCATATAAAGTTGACGCTCATCTTTATGAGGCTGAGCATCGCACTCTATTCCCCACTGGGTTTTAAAGTCGCTGATACTTTGTGATTTATGTTCACTTAAAAATGCCACCATATCAAAACCGATACCGCCTGCGCCTAAAATCGCAATCGAATTACCAAGTTCAACCTCACCGCGAATGACTTCATCGTAGGCAAAAACACGTTTGTCATCACTACATTCTATAGAGGCTTCACGTGGCCTTACACCCGTGGCAAAAACCACATCGTCAAACTGGCTCAGCATACTATCATCAAATGCTTTGCCTAATTCAATGGTGACGTTTAAACGCTTAAGTTCATTGGTAAAGTAAGCCAATGTATGATTAAAGTCTTCTTTACCTGGTATTTGCATGGCTAAATTAAACTGCCCACCCATATGCTGCTTTTGGTCAATAAGCGTTACATTGTGACCTTTTTGCGCTAAGTAACAACTTGAAGAAAGCCCAGCAGGACCCGCTCCAACCACTAATACATTTTTAGCTGTTGCGGCTTTTTCTAGAGGGTAATCAAGTTCAAAACCCGCTTGTGGGTTAACTAAGCACGTAGCACGTTTACCTTTAAATACGTGGTCTAAACAGCCCTGATTACATCCAATACAAATATTAATATGGTCAGAGCGCTTGGCTTGGTATTTATTAAAAAACTCAGGATCGGCAAGTAAAGGGCGCGCCATAGAGATTAAATCAGCTTCACCCGCCGTTAAAATATCATTAGCAATCTCTGGTGTATTAATGCGGTTTACGGCAATAACAGGCACGCTAATAACATCTTTCAAACGCTTTGACGCTTCTTTGAATGCGCCTGGGGGTACCATGCTTGCAATTGTCGGTACCCGTGCTTCATGCCAACCAATGCCAGTATTAAAAATATCAACACCTGCTTTTTCAAGTGCAATAGCTTGTTGTGTTACTTCCTCAGGAGTTGAGCCATTCGGAATTAAATCGATAACAGACAGTCTAAAAATAATTAGAAATTTATCTGAAACTTTAGCTCTTACTGCTTTTACAATCTCAACAGCTAAACGCATTCTGTTTTCAAGACTGCCACCAAACTCATCGTCTCGTTTGTTTGTATGCGGTGCCATAAATTCATTAATTAAGTAACCTTCAGAGCCCATCACCTCTACGCCGTCGTAACCTGCTTTTTCTGCTAAATATGCAGAGTGAGCAAAATCTTTAATGGTTTTTTTAATTGAACTTAAAGACATAGCCTTAGGTTTATAAGGGTTAATCGGTGCTTTTATAGCACTTGGGGCTTGATTGAATGGATGATAAGCATAGCGCCCAGCATGCAATAACTGCAGGCAAATTTTACCACCATGTTGATGAACAGCTTGTGTATAAGCGCGGTGTTTAAAAACATCATAATAACTATTAAATGATGATGAAATAGGCGTTAACTTGCCGCGAAGATTAGGGCTATATCCCCCCGTAATGAGCATTGCTGTGCCACCTTTAGCACGTGCTTCATAAAAAGCACGTAGGCGTTTACGATTATGCCATCCCTCTTCGAGACCGGTATGCATTGATCCCATTACTAAACGGTTACGTAATTGTGTGTGTTTTAGTTCTAATTTTTGTTCTAACATCCTGTGCCCCAATAACTGGTCTAACCTGTGTGCATTTAGTCAATTCTGCTTTAATGACCAACAATAAGCAATATATGAGCAGATTAAACTTAATAATTTTTTAACTCAAAATCTGTTAACTGCGTTTATCTTGACCAATAGCGTGTGATAAAAGTAGTGACTACAGCCATAATTTCAGTAATTATTTATTAAATAAACACGTGTTTAATCTCAAGTGTAATTGAATTTATAAATGTTTCGTTACGATTTAGCAGTTAAATTTATTTATATTCTACGCTAAGATGGCAGTAACGTTTTAGCTGTACCAATTTAAGGAGCTATTTTGATAGCAAAGGTATTTAAAGGTATATGGACGGGGATCAACTTCTCACGTCGTTTAATACTCAACGTATTGTTTTTATTTTTGGTCGTCATTTTTATCGTATCGGTATCAAGTGACGGTGATAAAATTATTGTCGAAGAGGGCTCTGTTCTTAGACTTAACCTTAATGGCCCTATTGTCGAAGAAAAAACCTATATAGATCCTGTTGAAGCCGCTATTAATGATGCAACGGCCAGTGCTGACTCACCCAGTGAAATATTGCTCGACGATGTAGTTGAAGTAATTAATGAAGCAGCACAAGACTCGCGTATAAGCGCTATTTTGCTTGATTTACAAGAAATGCCAAAAGCACATTTAAATAAGCTCAAACAAATCACGCAAGCACTTGAAACATTTAAAGCTACCGGTAAAAAAGTGATTGCCTCAGGGTATTACTACACCCAAGCACAATATTACATTGCCGCGCATGCAGACGAAATTGCGATGCATCCTTATGGTAGTGTGCTTATTGAAGGCTACGGTATGTACCCGCTTTACTTCAAAGGCGCATTAGAAAAATTAGAAGTCACTCAGCATATATTCCGTGTAGGTACCTTTAAATCGGCCGTTGAACCGTTTATCAGAAACGATATGTCAGAGGCAGCTAAAGAAGCAAACCGTGTATGGCTTGGTGCTTTATGGAATGAATATAAGCAAGACGTTAGTGCTGTACGTCCTTTTGATGAGTCAAACTTTGATGAAACAATGGATGTTTATTTAGCTAAAATGCAAGCCGCTAATGGTGATGCCGGTAAATATGCACTGGATAACCAATGGGTTGATTCATTAAAAACCAATCAGCAAATTCGCCAACAATTAATTGAATTGGTTGGAGAAAATGAAGATGGAAAAACATTTAAACAAGTCTCTTTTGGTGAATACTTAAGTTTAGTAAAACCGCCTATTGAGTTTGATAACCCTATGACTGAAAAAGTCGCTGTTGTGGTTGCTAAAGGCACTATTGTTGATGGTGAGCGCCGTGCTGGTGAAATTGGTGGTGATTCAACTGCAGCCCTACTTCGCAAAGCGCGACTTGATGACAAGGTTAAAGCGGTGGTTTTACGAATAGATTCAGGCGGTGGCAGCATGTTTGCCTCAGAAGTAATTCGTGCTGAAGTACTTGCACTTAAAGCTGCTGGTAAACCCGTTATTGCATCAATGAGCTCAGTAGCTGCATCAGGCGGTTATTGGATTGCCTCGGCGGCCAATGAAATTTGGGCAGCGCCGAGTACAATTACCGGTTCAATTGGCGTATTTGGTACCTTTATGACATTTGAAGATACCCTCGCTAAAATAGGCGTGTATTCAGATGGCGTAGCGACCACCGAATTGGCAGGTTTTTCAATCACTCGCCCACTTAACGAGAAAATGGCTAAAGTTATTCAAATGAGTGTTGAAGAAGCGTATGGACGCTTTTTAGATGTGGTTGCTGAGGCACGTAATATGACCCCAGAGCAAGTTGATAAAATTGCCCAAGGTCGGGTATGGATTGCCTCTCAAGCTCAAGAGCTTGGTTTAGTTGATAAACTTGGTAATAAACAAGATGCGATTAAAGCAGCTGCAGAGCTTGCAAAGCTTAACTACTATGACGTTAAAACAATTAAGCAATCGCTTAGCCCACAAGAAAAAATGCTTCAAGATATTTTCGGCAGTGCCGCCGTTAAATCAGTACTTGGGCTTGAAACACAAAAAACAGCAGTATTAGCCAGCCAAGCTAATCTGCAAAGTGTTATTAAACAATTAAGCAGTGAAGTAGAAAACCTAAAAGATTATAACGATCCACAAGGTGTTTATGCCCGCTGTTTAGAGTGTACAGTTGCACAATAGTGCCTTAACAGGCTGTATTGATTAGCAGTTAGCGTTATACTAAGCCCAGTTTTTTTACTGGGCTTTTTTTATGAAACGTAAACGCATTTATATCGCTTACACTGGCGGTACCATAGGAATGAAAAAATCAATTCGCGGCTATATTCCTGCTGAAGGGTTTTTAACCGAAACCGTGGTTAATAACGCAGAGTTTAATCGTGAAGAAATGCCATTATTTGATATTCATGAATACTGCCCGCTTATAGATTCTTCAGATATGTCACCTGCTCATTGGCAACTCATCGCCGATGACATAAAAAGTAAATACCAAGATTACGATGGCTTTGTGGTACTGCATGGTACTGACACTATGGCCTATACTGCATCAGCTCTGTCGTTTATGTTTGAAAACTTAACTAAACCTATTATTGTGACCGGCTCACAAATTCCGCTGTCTCAATTACGCTCTGATGGTCAAGTTAACCTACTTAATGCCATGTATTTAGCGGCTAACTACCCAATTGCAGAAGTCAGCTTATTTTTTAATAATCAGTTGTTCAGAGGTAATCGTGCCACCAAAGCCCATGCAGATGGGTTTGATGCATTCGCCTCACCTAACTTAGAGCCGCTTGCGCTTTCAGGTATTAATATTCAGCTGATCAAAGGGCAATTAAGCCCGTATGTAGAAAATGAACTCCAAGTTACCCCTATTACACCGCAAGCTATTGGCGTGCTGTATTTATACCCAGGGATCAGCAAAGAAGTAGTAAAAAGCTTAGTTAATGGCAATATTAAAGCCCTCGTACTGCTAAGCTTTGGCGTAGGCAATGCGCCACAAGACCCTGAGTTTTTAGATATTCTGGATGAAGCAAGTAAACGGGGTGTTATTATTACTAATTTAACCCAATGTTTAAAAGGCCAAGTGAACATGGGCGGTTATGCCACGGGTAATGCGCTGTTAAACATAGGCGTGATCAGCGGTTACGATATGACCTTAGAAGCATGCTTAACTAAGCTGCATTACTTGTTTAGTCAAAACCTAGAAATTGAAACAATTCGCCATTTAATGCAAGATAACCTGCGTGGTGAGCTGACCCGTTAAGTAATCAGTTAAGCGAATAACAAAAAAGGACGCTACTTAGCGTCCTTTTTGATTACTTAGATTTTATTAACGAACTTTTGCGTCAATATCAACTAAGTCAGTTAAATGACACGTTTCACCACTGTGGGTTTTAATGCCATGCTCACCAAAGTAATCACGCTGGGCTTGAACTAAGTGCCCATTACTTGGTGTTGTTAACGTTGCTAAGTAGGTTTGTGTTGCACTAAGCACAGGAAACGCCAGACCCGTCATAACGGCTTGGCCAGTCACTTTACGCATCGCTAATGACTCTTTTTCAAGCGTATCAATAAACTCAACGCCTTGCGCTACACTATCTAGATAATCAGCACGGATAATACACCCTGCACGCCATGTTTGTAGCGTTTTCGCTAAATCAACTTTCCATTGATGAGTTCGTGAAGCGCCTTTAATTAATGCAAGTCCTTGACGGTATGCCAATAGGCTCGCAAGGGTAAACGCATCTTTTAGCTCGTCTAAATCAATATCAACTTGCGTGGTATTTTGTGCGCTGTACGTCATTTCTTGTGCGGCAGTGGTATTACACGCATTAGTTAAATGACGAGCTTGTACAGCAGCCACTAGCGACGGTACCGCAATACCTAATTCAAGGGCGTTTTGTGCTGTCCATAAACCGGTGCCTTTTGCGCCTACTTTATTGTCAATTAAATCTACAAGCGGCACATTATGCGAATTTTCAAGTGATAAAATATGGCTTGAGATTGACAGTAAATAGCTATTTAGCTGCCCTTGAGACCATTCGTTAAATATCTCTGCAATTTCTTTAGGTGAGCGATTAGTGCCGTGACGCAATAGCTGATACATTTCTGCAATCAGTTGCATGAGTGCGTATTCAATTCCATTGTGAACCATTTTTACAAAATGGCCGCTAGCTGACTGCCCTACACGCGCAAAACACGACTCGCCTTTATAGCTTGCAGCAACCTTTGTAAACCATGGCTCGACACGCTCCCAGCCACCTTCAGAACCACTGGCCATCATAGCTGGACCGTGACGTGCACCCTCGGCACCGCCTGAAATACCCATAGTGGCAAATTCAAACTTATCTTGGTATTTGAGCTTACGGTTAATACCGTCTTTATAATTACTGTTACCACAATCAACAATAATATCACTACACTGAACACCCGCTTCAATAAGCTCGTTGCAAACCGCATCAACTAACTCACCAGCAGGCACAAGTAATAAAATAGAACGCGGTGCTTCTAAACGCCTAACCATATCCCCTAGATCAGAGACAATGTGAAGTTTATCAGCCATGCCTTGTGATTTAGCACAACTTAGTAATTCTTCACCCGCATTTGGGTTTTTGTCATAAGCGACAAGCGTTATCCCTTTTTCAATCAAGTTCAGGGCAAGATTTTTCCCCATAACGCCTAACCCTACTAATGCAACTTGCATTTAGTGCCCTCCTCGGTAACAACTATTTGGTTAGTAAATTAAAATAATACCGCGTGCATTATACTCAGACCGTAGCCATGAGCAAAGCTACATGCATTTATTACAGTTAAAATAAACGCCGCAATTATATCAAACAACCGCCCTCTCAGGGGAAGAAATAGCAGTGCTATTTAAATTTTTAGATCATTGACGCCCTGTGACACCGGTGTCATAATGATGACATATTCATTTTGTATATAATAGTCGCAATGTTATAAAAATTGCATAAAACTAAAGATTGCTCTTTATTAGTAATCACTAAAAACAAAATAACCGTCAACTTGCTTAAAAAAAGCACACAGGAGAATTTAATGTTAAGACGTACAAAAATAGTCGCGACACTTGGACCTGCAACAGATAGAGATAATAACTTAGAAAAAATTATTCGTGCAGGCGCAAATGTCGTTCGATTAAATTTCTCACACGGTGTTGCACAAGATCATAAAGACCGTGCACAAGCTGTTCGAGATATTGCAACTAAACTTGGTAAGCACATCGCGATTCTCGCTGACTTACAAGGCCCAAAAATTCGCGTTTCAACCTTCAAAGAAGGCAAAGTGACCTTATCTGTTGGTGCAAAATTTATTCTTGATGCCAAAATGGAAAAAGGCCAAGGCGATATTAACGCCGTCGGTATTGACTACAAAGAGCTACCACAAGATGTTGCCCCTGGTGATTTATTGCTATTAAACGATGGCTTAATTCAACTCACCGTAGAAAGTGTTGAAGGTCACTTAGTTCATACCATTGTGACTGTTGGCGGCGTACTTTCTAATAATAAAGGGATTAACCGTTTAGGTGGAGGCTTAACGGCACCTGCATTTACGGAAAAAGATAAGGAAGATTTAATCACTGCTGCTGAAATTGGCGTTGATTACATTGCGGTTTCTTTTCCTCGCAGTGGCGATGATATGCGTTATGTGCGTTCACTTGCGGAAGCTGCAGGCTCTAATGCACAGCTTTTAGCTAAAATTGAGCGTGCTGAAGCAGTAGAAACACAAGAGGCAGTTGATGACATTATTTTAGCGTCTGACGCTGTTATGGTTGCCCGTGGCGACTTAGGTGTTGAAATTGGTGATGCTGCACTAATGGGTAAACAAAAACTCATTATTCGTCGTGCTCGTTCATTGAACCGTACCGTTGTAACCGCTACGCAGATGATGGAATCGATGATCGATAACCCTATGCCAACACGTGCAGAAGTTATGGATGTTGCCAATGCAGTACTTGATGGCACAGATGCAGTGATGCTTTCTGCTGAAACAGCCGCTGGTGATTACCCGGAAGAAACCGTTGCTACTATGGCGCGTGTTTGTCTAGGTGCTGAATCACAAAAAGAAACACACGTTTCTAAACATCGTTTAGACAGCCGTTTTTCTTCTAATGCCGAATCAATTGCCTTATCAGCTATGTATGCAGCTAACCACTTAGACTCTGTTAAAGCGATTATCACCTTGACTGAGTCAGGTAGCACGGCAAAATTGATGTCGCGTATTAGCTCTGGACTGCCTATTTATTCACTTTCACGTCATGCAAGTACATTAGGTCAAACAGCGCTGTATCGTGGTGTTTACCCTGTATTTTTTGACTCTACAAAATGTGAAAAAGATAGCATGGTTAAAGATGCACTAAGCACACTCGTAGCCGCAGGCTCATTACAAGCAGGCGATACCGTGATTATTACCCACGGTGATGCGATGGAAACGATTGGTGCAACCAACACGATGAAAATAGTCACAGTTTCGTAACTGTAACGCGCATAAAAAACGCGAGCTAAAAGCTCGCGTTTTTTATGCTATTTATTAAAGTTAGCTAGCTAATGCTGCTTTTACTTTATCACGGTAACTTCTACTTACTTTAAGCTCTTGTCCGTTATCTAACACTAATAAATATTCACCACTAACCTGAGTTACCAGCTTGCTAATTTGTTTGGTGTTAACAATCGCGCTGCGATGAACACGTACAAATAAGCTTGGATCCAATTCTTGTTCAAGCTCTTTCATGGTTTTACGTAATATATGCGTTTGCCCATCTTGGCA
This sequence comes from Pseudoalteromonas sp. SD03, assembly GCF_040937955.1. NCBI lineage: Bacteria > Pseudomonadati > Pseudomonadota > Gammaproteobacteria > Alteromonadales > Pseudoalteromonadaceae > Pseudoalteromonas > Pseudoalteromonas sp. SD03. Next base: position 1,688,971 of record NZ_CP162514.1, on the reverse strand, counting down.
ATGCAGACACATGTAATCACCTGCCGCATCTACCCACTGTATTGTAGCAACGGGTACTCTGACAATTTCGCCCTGCTCTTTTACGGCCAATGACTCAGGATAACGACGATCTGTAAGGGTATCGCCTGTGGCTAATTTCTTTAAAATTTCTTCGCAGTTATTGCCTGTTATCCCTGCTACGAAACTCGCTAGTTTTTTCTTATGGGCGTTATCCTGCTGAGTTTTTAAATAGGTATGCACTTTTTCTACCGCCTGTTTTAATCTGTTATCATCAACGGGTTTTAAAATGTAATCTAAAGCATGAATTTCAAATGCTTTAACAGCAAAGTGATCAAACGCCGTAACAAACACAATGGCAGGTAAATCTTTACTGCTTTCACTTAAAGCACGTGCGACTTCAAAACCGTTCATACCAGGCATTTGAATATCAAGAAAGACAAGATCAATTTTTTCGTTTTTACAACTTTCAATCGCATCAAAACCTGAGCTACACAGTTTGATCACTTCAATATCAGAAAACTCTTCAAGCCTGACGGCTAAACCTTTACGTGCTAATGGTTCATCATCAACAATAAGCGTTTTTATTCTTGTCATTTCTTCACAGCCTTCTCAAACGGGACTCGCAGATTAACTTTTAACCCACTTGGCGTATTATGTGATAATACAAACGAGTAATTATTTTCGTAGAGCGTTTTTAATCTGTCTCGGGTGTTTGCCACCCCTACGCCTTGTGCATTAACTAACTGACCATTTTCAATATCAGTGCCAGGCCCATTATCGCCCACTTCAAGTAATAATTCATTAGCAAAAACTTGCGCTTTTATATCAATAACACCACCTTCTGACATATGGGCAATGGCGTACTTAATGGCATTTTCGATGATCGGTTGTAATATTAAGCTTGGCACTAGCGCTTGTTTGGCCTGCTCACTCACGTCCACATTAACTTGTAAGCGCTCATCAAAACGTACACGTTCAATTTCTAAATAGAGCATTAATGCATGTAACTCTTGCTCCAGCGGCACTTTTTTAATTGGATCAGTATTAAGCGTATAGCGTAAAAAGTCACTCAATTTAGATACCATCAAGTTAGCATCTTTATTTTCTTTTACCAAAACTAAGGTTGATATTGCATTGAGCGTATTAAACAAAAAATGAGGATTTAGCTGGTATCTAAGCATTTTTAACTGCGCTTCGTGCGCCATTGTGGTTGCTTTTAAGGCTTTTTGACGTTCACTTTGTAATAACTGGTAATACTTAACACCAAAGTACAAACCACTCCAACACAAAATAATATAAACAGAATCAAGTCCTTGTTGTAAATAATAAAACCATTCTTCAGGACGGTATCCGTGGCGATAAATTTCCCACAGGTTAAACTTTTGCACCACGGCCCATAATGTACCGGTTATATAAGAGGCGCCAAATACAACAATAATTAATACCCAAGGTGAGGCATTCCAAATTTTGCGATAAATATAACGCAGAGGCACAGTCATTAAACAGCCCGCATAGGCGTTTAGTAAAATAACGAATACGTAAATATCACGCATTTCGAATACTTTAGAACCAATATAGTTAACTAACGCATAACCTATCCAGCCTGCAATTTGCAAAAGCCAGAAAAAACGTTGTCTGTTATCAATTAAAGACTGCCAATTCAAAATTAATTATTACCTTGTAAATTTGTCACTATTATATCGATTTATCGTCAGGTATAGCACTACCAACTGTCTTACTTTTTAATAGCCCTATCGCAAACAATAAATTAAATAAACACTGGATAGATGCTCAGTTCTGGTTTAGTTGTTACGTTAAACAAATTAAAACTCGTGTTGCAATTACCCCTTGCGGATGGTTTAAAACGCATAAAAAAAGCGAAAGGCATCCACCTTTCGCTTATCAATGTTTACTTTTATTTTTTAAGCAAGCTTATCTGAAGCAACTTTATAAGTCGGATCTTCAATTACGTTCACTTCAACTAAGTCACGTGCTTTATGAAGTAGTTCAGTACAGTCTTTACTTAAGTGACGCAAGTGCAGCTTTTTACCCGCTTTATTGTATTTGTCAGCTAAGCTGTCGATGGCCTCAATCGCACTATGATCCGCAACGCGACTGTATTTAAACTCAACAATCACATCTTTAGGGTCATTCTTAACATCAAATAAATCAGCAAAGTTTTTAACCGAACCAAAAAATAAAGGCCCATGTAGCTCGTACACTTTTGAACCTTCTTTATCAATATAGTTAGTTGTGTAAATATGTTTTGCATGCTGCCATGCAAACACTAACGCAGAGACAATAACACCTACACACACCGCAATCGCAAGGTCGGTAATAACCGTTACACCCGAAACTAATACAATCACAAAAGCATCAGATAAAGGCACGCGTTTCATCATTTTGAAACTCGCCCATTCAAACGTACCCAGCACTACCATAAACATAACCCCAACTAATGCGGCCAGTGGGATCATTTCGATTAAGCTTGAAGCGAAGATAATAAATGCAAGTAACATCAATGCGGCACTAATACCTGATAAACGCGAACGTCCACCTGAATTAATGTTGATCATAGATTGGCCAATCATGGCACAGCCACCCATTGCACCAAAGAAACCACATGTGACATTGGCCGCACCTTGGCCAATACATTCTTTATTAGAATGGCCACGGGTTTCTGTAATTTCGTCAATCAAGCTTAGCGTTAACAGCGATTCAATTAAGCCAATTGCTGCAAGAATAAGCGCATATGGAAAGATAATTTGTAGTGTTTCTAGGTTAAAAGGGACCATAGGAATATGAAACTGTGGTAAGCCACCGGCAATGGTTGCAGCTTCATTTCCTGTCATGCCTTTTAAGAAATCAAGTACCGTACGTGCTTCTAAATCAAGACCAATCACTAAACCCGTTACAGTAACAATAGCAACCAGTGATGAAGGCACCGCGGTAGTTAATTTTGGTAAAAAGTGAATAATTGCCATCGTTAGCGCCACTAAACCTAACATGATGTAAAGCGCACTGCCCGTCATCCACATTTGACCGCCAGCACCATCAGGCACTTTAAACTGTCCAAGCTGGGCTAAAAATATAACAATCGCTAAACCGTTAACGAAACCGAGCATAACAGGGTGCGGAACCATACGAATAAATTTACCGAGCTTAAATACCCCAGCCAATATTTGTAGTAGTCCCATCAGCAACACAGTGGCAAATAGGTATTCCACTCCGTGATCAAGTACTAAACTTACCATCACAACCGCTAATGCACCGGTTGCACCCGAAATCATACCCGGACGACCACCAAAAATAGCCGTAATTAAGCCCACAATAAATGCGGCGTATAAACCAACAAGAGGTTCTACATTTGCAACAAAGGCAAATGCAACAGCTTCTGGGATCAAGGCAAGTGCCACTGTCAATCCAGAGAGAATATCGTTTTTAGCAGAGCTTGGCGCTCTGCTGAGTAAGTTAAACATTGAGTTCCTCAGTTTTATTTCGCTAACAAAAAAAGCGCTAGATTTTATCAAATTAGCGCTCATTTCACAATTATAGTTAATTCAGCCTGTGTGTTTTTAGCTGCTTAGTAAAGTTTAAAGTGGCAGTGCCGTGCTTCGTTTAACACACGTCATGGTCACATTAGAATGAACCTCTTGTACATATTCTAAGCTAAGCAAGTTATCGCGTACAAAGTGCTCATAACCTTCTATGCCTTGAGAAATAATACGCAACATAAAGTCCATAGTGCCAGCCATGGTGTAACATTCAGTCACTTCATCATAGCTAAGTATTAATTTTTCAAACTCAGCTAAATTCTTTTTACCATGGTTTGATAAACGTACATGGGCGTAAACCAACATATCAAAGCCCAGCTTTTTTTCATCAAGCAATGCGACTTTACTTTTGATGTAGCCATCTTGTTCTAATTTAGCAATACGACGCCAACAAGGAGACTGAGAAAGTCCGACTTTGTCTGCAATCTCAGCAGTTGATAAACTTGCATCTTGTTGTAAAAGTGCCAATATTTGGCGATCTACGTGATTTAGAGACATTTTATTTCTTATTTATCTAATAAATTGGTTAAATTATACAGCCTTTTTAAAAAGCAGTCTGCTTATTTTTAACAAATATGCACATCAACCAAACTGGCCACTTACAAATGGGTTAGTAGCCTGTTCATGAGCAACATGGGTGTTGTCACCATGGCCACTTAAAATTGCAGTGTTCGATGGTAATGTCATGATATGTTGCATTATAGAGTCGATTAGCTGCTTGCTGTCGCCTTTAGGAAAGTCGGTACGCCCTATTGAACCTTTGAAAATAACATCCCCGACGATAACCGTATTCTGTGCTTGTTGATAAAACACAACATGCCCTGGCGTATGCCCTGGGCAATGAAGTACTTTAAATTCAAGCTGCCCAATCTTGATACTATCACCATGGACTAACCATTCATCAGGATAGAAGGAGTTGATCGGTTTAAAGCCAAACATAGTGGCTTGCATCGGTAAATTGTCGAACCAAAAACGTTCATCCTCATGAGGCCCAATCATCTTTACCTTGTGTTGCTCGCGTAAATTATGCGCAGCGCCTACATGATCTAAATGCCCATGGGTTAACCAAATCGCTGCTAATGATAAATTATGCTGCTTAAGTGATGCATTAATTTTTTCAGCATCACCGCCAGGGTCGACCACGACAGCTTGCTGGGTTTGTTCACATACTATAATGCGGCAATTTTGCATAAACGGGGTTACGGGAATAGTGATTATTTTCATCTTATATTTCTTTATCTTTTTGTGCTGGAATAACTATATTCTCTTGGTATGACATTAAAACTGGGTATTTCAAATAAGCTTGATCATAAAATGGGCTATGCTCATATAACCAATTTAAACGTGCTTCAGCGTTCTTAGCAAAGTCTTTATCCTGGTTTACTTTTTTATCAAATTCTTGGGCTAACTTGGGGTCATCAGCAAGCATTTTTTCAGCAAACGGTATCAAAGCATAATTTTCCATATATTCAGTGCGCTGAAAAATAGTATTAAACTCCCCCCAAGCAAAAAATGAATCTGGTGCTTCAGGATGTAGCAAGTGGACAGCTAACTCTCCTGCCTTTTGCTGCGTACTCACTTCAAACCAACCATCTAAATCCACATTTGTAGCTGGTACATAATCAAAACTAGCCGACACTCTAAAACGCCCTTCAAATGGCGCTTTATCAAAACTATATTGCGCTACTTTTGCCATTTTTAATGGCTGAGTGTTGGCACCACTGAGCTTATTAACTGACACCCCATGCAGGGCTAATTTCTCAATTATATCGGTGTAAACAGGTGGAATAAAAAATGATTTTGGTACTTCAACCGTGTGCTGCACCTCTTTTTGCCAAAAAATAGACAGCTTGTCATAATCCTGTTTTTTACCCAAATAGCTTACTTCTTGTTGATTTGACAATGGGCTCAGGCTTTTAGAATAAGCAATACCTTTAAACGCGATATGATCAGGCTGCTCAGAATAACCACGCTTAACAATTAATTGCTTAGGAACAAATTCTTGTTCTTTTTTTACTGCATTAGCGAGTTTATCTTTATGCGCTGATAATGCTTCAATAGCACCATCTATAAACACATAAGTCCCTAACACGCGTTGTTTGTATGGCTTTAAAGAATGGTTTTCAACTAAAATGGTAGGCAATGACTTTAAATCACCCCACCCGTTTGAAAACCGCGGTGTGGCAACCCAACCGGCCAGCCCTGATTTAAATTCTTGTTTATCCATAACAAACACTAAAGGGCCCGGAGTATGGCCTTGCTCAGTGAGGGTTTGATCAATCATTGGTTTAAAATAACGGTTAAGCGCATCTGAAATGGCAGGCGACTCGCTAGCAAATACTGGGTTATAGCCATAGGTTACATCGTATTGGTAATCAGCCCCATCAGTCACGTGTACGTCAATATACAAATTCGGATTATAATCATTAATTACTTGAAGGACGCTTTTAACCTCTGGCGTATCAAGCTTAGTGTAATCACGATTTAAATTAAGATTATTTGCGTTTGTTCTAAAACCCATTTTTACAGGGCCACGCTGATTAATACGATTAAACGCACTACTACGCTCGTGACCATCAACGTTTAATATTGGGATAAATAAAATGTTTACCTTTTTTAATATATCGCGTCGTTTACCCGTAGCAATATCTCTAAGCAGCATAAACATCGCATCTTTACCATCAATCTCACCAGCGTGAATACCAGCCTGAATAAGCACGGTTGGTTTGGTGCTATTGGCCATTTGCCCCGCATTAAAAAAACCTTGTTCGCTGGCAATCAACATTTTTATTGCTCGTTTACTATTACTATAGCCAATCGTTTTTGATTTAAATTGAGTGGGATTCGCCGCCACTAATCTATCAACAAATGCCATGGTATTAGCATAATTGGGAGACGAGACTCCTGCAGAAATTTCAAAGTCTGTGGTTAAGGGTCCCTGTTGTTGCAATAGTGAGGTACTACTACCTTCCCATGGTAATAATGGCGGTAAATGATTGCTATTTGCCATACTTGCAGATAAAACCAATAAACTTATAAACATATACTTCTCTAACAAACCCATTAATTAAGAAAAATTATAGCAATTAAACTTTTCTAGTTGCCAAAACTGCGGTGGTTCAACAAAAAAATACAGCCAACGGCATTTTTAGTTGCAGCCCAGCCACGCTATCAACATCTACTGAATAAAAAGGGCTAATAAGTACCTAAAAAAACGAACACACAACGGTAATAAATAAAGGAAAAAGCCTACAAGCGCATAAAAAAGATAATAAATTACAGGCACAAAAAAAGGAGCCATGGGCTCCTTTTCATTACTTATACAAAAACTTAAGCTGCCGCTAGGCCTTCTTTTGCTTTTGCTACAAGCGCTGCGAATGCAACTTGGTCGTAAACAGCGATATCTGCAAGGATCTTACGATCGATTTCTACAGATGTCTTTTTAAGACCATTGATAAAACGGCTGTAAGACAGACCATTTTGACGTGAAGCAGCATTGATACGTGCAATCCATAGTTGACGGAAAGTACGTTTCTTAGCACGGCGGTCACGGTAAGCGTATTGACCCGCTTTAGTAACAGCCTGGAAAGCTACGCGGTAAACACGTGAACGTGCTCCGTAGTAACCTTTCGCTTGTTTTAAAACTTTTTTGTGACGTGCACGTGCGACAACGCCGCGTTTAACTCTTGCCATTTCTAAAAACCCCTATTAAGCGAATGGTAACATACGTGAAACTAGACCATGGTCATTTTTATGAACCATCATCTTAGGACGTAGGTGTAACTTACGCTTAGAAGTTTTCTTAGTCAGAATGTGACGAAGATGCGCTTGTTTACGCTTGAAACCGCCAGAAGCAGTCTTTTTGAAACGCTTAGCTGCGCCTCTGTGACTTTTTAGCTTGTAAGCCATTGCAATAACTCCAATTGTATTGCTTTAAATTTAGTAAGAAGGCGTGAGATATATTGCTATAGCTCCACTTTAAAGGCCTAACTTACTGCTATGTTCCGGTGAAAACCCGATATAAATACCGCAATTTTACTTTAAAACCGGTTAACTCAGGTGGACATTTTCACATCACTTGCAAACCTGAGCTAAATTCGGTGCGTATTATCGCCTAATTATTACTTTTTAGCAACCGGTGCCATCATCATAACCATTTGACGACCTTCAACACGATTTGGGAAAGACTCAACAACTGCTAACTCTTCTAAATCGATTTTAATACGGTTTAATAATTCGATACCAATTTCTTGGTGAGCCATTTCACGACCACGGAAGCGGATAGTTATCTTAGCTTTATCGCCAGCTTCTAAGAACTTACGTAAGTTGCGCAGCTTAACCTGATAATCGCCTTCATCCGTTCCCGGACGGAATTTGATTTCTTTAATCTGGATTTGCTTTTGCTTCTTCTTCTGCTCTTTTAGTTCTTTGCTTTTTTCAAAGATGAACTTACCGTAGTCCATAACCTTACAAACAGGCGGCTCAGCGTTTGGACTGATCTCTACAAGATCAACACCCGCTGCATCAGCCATAGCTTGCGCGTCTTTTAATGACTGAATTCCAGCTTGTTCGCCGTCGATGTCGATTAAACGAACTTCTAGCGCTGTAATTTCTTCGTTAATACGATTTTTTTGAGCTGTTTGTTGCCCTTTCTTGCCGCCTCTAATGGTACGTTCCTCCAAGAATATCAATAATATAAGCGTGTAGTTGGCTGTTTGTGATTGCCCTACACGCTCGATTTTTACTGTCGATTTTTGATTTCTTCACTGATTTTAGCGATAAAATCATCGACATTAAATTTGCCTAGGTCTTCACCTGTGCGAGTTCGTACTGCTACTTCTTGTTGTTCAACTTCTTTATCGCCAACAACCAGTAAGTAAGGAATACGCTTAAGTGTATGTTCTCGGATTTTAAAGCCAATCTTCTCATTTCTCAAGTCAGCAGCGGCTCTAATTCCAAGTTTATTTAATTTTTGTACAATTTCCTGCACATAAGGTGCTTGTTTATCGGTGATATTCATAATCACCACTTGCTTAGGCGCAAGCCACGTTGGGAATAAACCAGCGTACTCTTCTGTTAAGATACCGATAAAGCGCTCAATAGACCCTAAAATAGCGCGGTGTATCATGACAGGTGTGCGACGTTCGTTATTTTCAGCTACATAAGTAGCGCCCAAACGACCCGGTAATGCAAAATCTAGTTGCACTGTACCACACTGCCACGCTCTGTCTAAGCAATCGTACAAAGTAAATTCAATTTTAGGGCCATAAAACGCCCCTTCACCTGGTAAATAATCAAATTCAATGTCATTTGCTTTAAGTGCGTCAGCAAGTGCAAGCTCTGCTTTGTCCCACATTTCATCTTCGCCAATACGTTGCTCTGGGCGAGTTGAAAGTTTAACAACAATTTTTTCGAAACCAAATGTTTCATAGGTATCGTAAACCATTTTAATACAGGCCGATACTTCATCCATGATTTGCTCTTCTGTACAAAATACATGCGCATCATCTTGGGTAAAGCCGCGTACACGCATTAAGCCATGAAGCGCGCCTGATGGTTCATTACGGTGACAACAACCAAACTCTGCCATACGCAGTGGTAAGTCACGGTACGATTTTAAACCTTGGTTGAAAATTTGTACGTGGCCTGGGCAATTCATTGGTTTAATTGCGTATTCACGCTTTTCAGATTCAGTGGTAAACATTGCCTCTGAATATTTTTCCCAATGCCCTGATTTTTCCCACAAAGAGCGATCCATCATCATTGGACCTTTCACTTCTTCGTATTGGTACTCACGTAATTTTTCACGCACAAAATCTTCTAGCTCGCGGTAAATGCTCCAACCATCGTTGTGCCAAAATACCATACCAGGCGCTTCTTCTTGCCAGTGCCATAAATCGAGTGCTTTACCGATACGACGGTGATCGCGCTTCTCAGCCTCTTCTAAACGCTTTAAATACGCTTTAAGTTGCTTTTTATCGCCCCATGCTGTGCCGTAAATACGCTGTAGCATTTTGTTTTCAGAATCACCGCGCCAGTATGCGCCGGCCACTTTCATAATTTTGAAGTTTTGACAAAACTTCATGTTTGGCACATGAGGACCACGACACATATCGATGTATTCTTCGTGATGATATAAACCTGGACGGTCATCTTGTGCGATATTTTCGTCTAGTATTTCAATTTTGTATGTTTCGCCACGCGCTGCAAAAGTGTCGCGCGCTTCTTGCCAGCTAACGGTTTTTTTCACTACGTCGTAGTTTGTTTTTGCAAGCTGTAGCATACGTTTTTCAATGGCATCAAGATCATCTTGAGATAACGAATGTTCCATATCAATATCGTAGTAAAAACCGTTATCAATTGTTGGACCAATCGCCATTTTTGCATCAGGGAAAAGTTGTTTAACAGCATGACCAATTAAGTGCGCACACGAGTGGCGAATAATCTCTAGACCATCGTCGTCTTTTGCGGTAATGATCTCAAGACGAGAATCGTCACTAATTAAATCACACGCATCTACGCGTTCGCCATTAACACGACCCGCAATGGTGGCTTTAGCAAGACCTGGGCCTATATCGTTTGCTACATCAAGTGTGCTTACAGGGTTTTCAAAACTACGCTGACTACCGTCAGGAAGAGTAATAACTGGCATTATAAATCCTTACATACAGTGGTGACACCTACAATGTATCACGTGTATTTTTAATTAATTAAATGAGAATGACTCGACAACGCTTTTACGAATAAGCATTGACTATTTTTCGCCAAAAATGGCTAATGTAGATGCTGAGTCTGCTCAACTACAAGAGAGTTATTGTCGCGTGCTGCAGCATTAATTACAAGTTTTAAGCTATTAAAAACCACCCAATTTTACAATAAAAGTGCAATTAATAACGTTTAATAGGAGTCTGTTGGCTTTCTATATTAGGATTTGTTCAACCTAGGGGCGATTTAGTTAAAGCCCGGGAGCTATCACCTGGCGCTAAGTAAAAAATTGAGCAACGCTCACACCTATTTAAAGTAAACAAACCATAGCGCTGTCTTGGCTAAAAAAAGGAGGGCTGCACATTTAGCCGCAAAGATAAACAGACCTTGTTACATCAAAATGACGAATGGACGTTAAGCGCTAACAAAAACACCACTGTAAGTGCTTAAACTCGCATTTTAATGCGTGTTGCGTATAATAACGGGTAATTAAGTTATAGTAGAGATTAGCAATGAGAACATGTGGTGTAGAAATTACCGGTAGTGATGTACTACTTTGTATTTTAAGTAAAGATAATGACGTTTTTGATATTCGTGATGTGCGCCAAACACGCTTTACCTTAGGTAACGGTAACGACACTGAAGTAATGCGTAAGTTTCAGTTTGATTTTGCCAAGTTAATGCAAGATTACCAAATTGATTCGGTTGCCATTCGCGAACGCCAACCTAAAGGTAAGTTTGCTGGCAGCGCTAAAGGATTCAAAATGGAAACCGCTATTCAGTTAATCGATAATCTCGATGTACGCGTGTTTTCAACCACCGAAATAAAAGAACAAGTAAAACGTAATCCGATACCTATCGCGTTTGAAGACACCGGTCTTAAAAAGTATCAAGAAAATGCATTTGTTAATGCTTACGTTTACATCATGAAAAAAACGTATCGCAGCGACGAAATGTAAATTAATTACATCCTTATAAAAACGCGTATTCGCTAGAGAGTACGCGTTTTTTTGTCTTTAAATTCTACATAAAAACAGTAATACCAACTCGCTTAACTAAGTGATCTAATTTGAGGGAGGAAAATCGTGTCGATATCAAAGCAAAAATTTCGTTAGTTAGTTGTTCTAAATGAGAAATTTTTAACACAGCTAGCGTCTGATTTGCCCCCTCAAAATGATTTAGTATTATTGCCGATTGGTATAATACATTAGTCTAACCCTCTTCCTTTTGTCGACAATTCGTGTTTATTTAAACAGCAGGCCTCTCAAAAATAAAAACATGGAGTATGTCATGAAAGCGACACAAAAAGTGATAAAAGAAGTAGAGCAAATAAACACTATACCGCTATCAAGCAGTTATTTTAAAGGAATTCAGAGCACACCATTAGTAGAACAAACCATAGGCGATTACTTTGACACCATTGTCGACAATAACCCAGACGCTCTGGCCGTAGTCGTTGCCCATCAAAATATACGTTTAAGCTATAAGCAATTTCAACAGCAGATTAATCAACTTGCTATGGGGTTACTGGCTTTAGGGGTAAAACCTGGTGAACGGGTCGGTATTTGGTCACCGAACAATATACAGTGGTGCTTAACACAATTTGCCACCGCTAAAATAGGTGCCATTATGGTATGCATTAACCCAGCGTATCGTCCCAGTGAACTGCAATATGCACTAAACAGTGTGGAGTGTTCTACGCTTATTACCGCCACTGAATTTAAAGGCAGCCACTATATTAATATGCTGCAAAGTTTAGCACCTGAGCTTAGCCGTTGTAACAAAGGTGAGTTAACCGCAGCCAAATTACCCACGTTAAAAAATGTAATTTGTATTGGTGATGAACCCGTCGATGGGATGTTCTCATTTAATGAGGTTATGAGCATGCCCACCGATGCACATAAATTAGAACTTCAAGCGGTGGCTAAAACCCTCGATTGCAATCAAGATATCAATATTAAATTTACCTCTGGCACCACCGGGAACCCTAAAGGTGCAACACTAACACATAAAAATATATTGAATAATGCGCTTTTAGTCGCACAAGCTATGCACTTTACTGAGCGCGATAAGCTCTGTATTCCTGTTCCGCTATATCACTGCTTTGGCATGGTATTAGGCAGTTTATTGTGTGTCAGTAAAGGGGCCGCTGCAATTTATCCAAGTGATTCTTTTGATCCAAAAACCACATTAGAGGTGGTACAACAAGAAAAATGCACCGGCCTTCATGGTGTACCCACTATGTTTATAAGCGAGTTAGAGCTTAATAACTTTAACGAGTATGACTTAAGTACACTGCGAACGGGTGTTATGGCAGGCTCAACTTGTCCTGAACAGGTGATGCGTAAAGTACAAACACTCATGAATATGAATCAGGTGGTAATTGCCTATGGGCAAACAGAATGCAGCCCAATTAATAACATTACCGAAACCGACTCTTCTATTGAGCGTCAAGTCACTACGGTTGGCCGAGCACTTGCACACACCGAAGTAAAAATTATTGATGAGGTTGGTGACATTCAAAAAATCGGGCAGCCTGGTGAAGTATGTAGCCGTGGGGCCGGCATTATGCGTTGCTACTGGAATGATGAAGAGAAAACCAAAGCCACTATCGACAATGACGGCTGGCTGCACTCGGGCGATTTAGGGGTAATGGACAGTGAGGGCTTTGTCAGCATTGTTGGCAGAATTAAAGACATGATTATTCGTGGTGGTGAAAACATTTATCCGCGTGAAATTGAAGAAGTGCTTTACACCTATCCGGGTATACAAGACGCCGCTATTTTTGGCATTAGTGATGAAAAATTTGGCGAAGAAGTCTGTGCTTGGATCCAGCCTAAAGAAGGTGAAGTGCTTGATGAGCAAGCAATTCGTCTGTTTTTAAAGGATAAACTCGCCTACTTTAAACAACCTAAATACATTCGCTTTGTTGAAAATTACCCGATGACGGTAACCGGCAAATTGCAAAAATTTAAAATGCGTGAACAAATGCAAGAAGAGCTCGCCGAGTCTGCATTTTCGTAATCCGATTCAATGCGAAGCACTATCAGCTTAGTGCTTTGCATTGTCTTACTCAATTTCAGGTTGTTTAGGGTCAACAAAATCGGTAATACTGATATTTCGTCCTGCATTTTTAGCTTTATAAACCCCTACATCAGCTGTTGCTAACAATGATTTTATTGAAGGTCTGTATGTCGTGTATTGATCAATTGCAATACCGGCAGAGACAGTAATACGGTTAAAAGGTGAATATTGGTGTGCAATGGGGTCGTCTGCGAAGCACTTAGGTAAGTCACTTAACCAATCTAGCTCATTCGCTTGCAATGTTTTTACCAATATGAATTCTTCACCACCAAAACGCACCACAATATCAGCGTCACAATGCTTTAATCGGTTTGCTACTGCTATTAGTACGTTATCTCCCTCTAAGTGGCCGTAGTTATCGTTATATTTTTTAAAATAGTCGACATCAATCATGGCTAACCCTAAATATTGTGATGGCGCTAACTTGTTAATTAATGCTTTACAGCGCCGATCAAAACTATGCCGATTATGCATACCTGTTAACTGATCGGTGTTGGCTTTTTCCGTTTCAAATAACTCCGCTTTATATTGCTTTCTTAATAAGGTATCTAGTTGATATTGCACAATAGCCAATACAATCACCATGCTAAAATAAAAATAAAGTGTCCATACAATCGAAGTAGAAGAAAAAAGCTCAATAAATATCAAGGCAATTCCGATTATTGACCATAAAACCAGTTTATGTCCTAAGTGCAGCATCGGTATGGCTATAAATGCAGCCGCTACAAGCATAGGCCCTCCCTCTTTCAACTCACCGTAACGCTGAACATATACCCAGAAGAAATAACTAAATAAAAAACAAAATAAAACCGCATAAATAAAAAAGCGCGAATGTAAGTACTCTGAACTTAGTGTTTTATTTATAATAATCAGAACTATCGATAGCAATACCATAACTACACGTAAAATTGTTATGGTTGAATTAGCAGGCTCTTGTTGATTAAACCAAGCCATAAAAATAAAAGACAATAAAAAAAGTGTTACAAGGTAGAGTGATGCATCAGCAAGGCGCATTGAGCTTTTATTAAGTTGATTTTGGAAGTCGTGCTCTGTCGCACTTGAAAAATAAAAAATTGCGGGAATAAGTCGCACCTGCACTCTCCTTAATAAGCTCACTGATCCTTATCCACACTATAGTTTATTGTTATTAATTAGCGAGTTAAATTTACCTTATTAAATAATATTATACATTATTTTTGCTATATCCTGAACAATTCTTATTCAGGATATAACGAATAAAAGTAGAGAGTTAATTAAATAGCCGAGGCGCTACTATACAACGCCTTGTTCAATCATTGCATCTGCTACACGTCTAAAACCAGCGATGTTAGCGCCTAGTAATAGATTACCGGGCTGATCAAATTCTTTTGCGGTATCGCTTGCTGTTGTGAAAATATCTTTCATTATTTGCTTGAGCTTTTCATCAACTTCTTCAAACGTCCAGCTTTGCATACTGGCATTTTGCGCCATTTCTAGTTGGCTGGTTGCCACCCCACCGGCATTTGCCGCTTTACCCGGGCCATAAGCTATTTTTGCTTCAATAAAGCAATCGATCGCTTCTTTGGTTGAGGGCATATTGGCTCCTTCACATACTAATTTACAGCCATTATCAAGTAGCGCTTTTGCATCCGCTTCGGTCAATTCATTTTGCGTGGCGCAAGGGAATGCCGCATCCGCACTGTAGCGCCATACCGTATGACCATCCTCTGGGTAGTCATCGCGAGGCGTATACTTGGCTTGTGAATGACTATCTAAATAGTCACTTAAACACCCTCTTGATTGCTCTTTGAGCTGTTTTATCAGCTTTAAATCAATACCATTCTCATCGTATAAAGTGCCTTTAGAGTCACTACAGGTAATTGGCGTTGCATTAAGTTGATATAACTTTTCCATGGCATAGATAGCCACATTACCAGAGCCTGAAATTAAACAGCGCTTACCCGATAAGCTATCGTTACGCTCTTCAAGCATATTATTAGCAAAATAGGCAGCGCCATAGCCTGTAGCCTCTTTACGGGCAAGCGATCCACCCCAAAGTAAACTCTTACCCGTTAGCACCCCTTCATAACGCCCTGTTAAGCGTTTGTATTGACCAAACATATAGCCAATCTCTCTGGCACCTACGCCAATATCGCCGGCAGGTACATCGGTAGTCGGGCCAATATGGCGGTATAGCTCGTTCATAAAGGATTGGCAAAAACGCATAATTTCGCCATCAGAGCGTCCTTTAGGATCAAAGTTCGCACCGCCTTTTCCCCCACCAATTGGTAAGCCCGTTAGTGCATTTTTAAAAATTTGTTCAAAGCCTAAAAACTTTATAATGCTGGCATTTACACTCGGGTGAAAACGTAAGCCGCCTTTGTAAGGCCCTAACGCCGAATTAAATTCAATACGGTAGCCTTTATTCACTTGAATATTGCCCTCATCGTCAACCCAAGGCACACGAAACATTAGTTGGCGCTCTGGCTCTACCATTCTTTGAATAATTGCTTGTTGTTGGTAATGACCTGTTTGCGCAAATACAGGTTCAAGTGAGTCAAGCACTTCTTCCACTGCTTGATAAAACTCACATTGCGCAGGGCTCGTTTGTTTTAACTGCGCAATGGTTGTGTGTATATAATTCATATTTATTCTTCCATGTAGGTATTTTTTAATTTGAAATAGGAAAAATGATCAATGCTATTGTTAGTGAAGAAATTAATTATCCGATCATTATTTTCACACTTTAACATCATAGATAAACTGGATGCACGTGTTTGATGTTGAATTAAATTGTTGTTTCTTTTGTATAAAAACTCATTAAAAAAGAATTTATATGCTAAAAATACCCATTTGAATGAATAACACGTTAAAAGTATTAAAAAAATAGTAAAACAAAATACGACTCTACATTTTTACGAGAGCGACAAAATAAACTGCTTTATGAGACTGAAGTTGTAGAAGGATAGACTGATAATTGAGTAAATGTGGAGAGGTCAAAATGGAGGTCGTATTCAACCTCCATAAAATGCATTAAGCTTTTTCGCCATCTGGGCGAAAAGTACGCTGTACACCGGTTAAAAATAAACGCAATATTTGATCGTTACACACACGGTAATGCTTGTTTTTAACTTTACGTGAAAATGCGCTTAGCTCATGTTTACTTAAATCAAAATCAACCAACGCCAAGGTCGCGATCACGTCTTCTGCTTTCATATTTAAAGCAATACGTAGCTTCATAAAAATAATATTGTTGTTCAATTTACTTTCAGGCTCTGGCTGCTCACCTTCACGCTTGCCACGCTTGGTATTTATAAAACCATTTAAAAATACCGCAAATTCAGTGTCACTTATTGGGGTATACCCAGGCTCGCCCTCTTTAGTTAACCATGCAATCACCTGCTCAGTGCTTACGCTCTGCGCTGCTGCGGCGAAAACATCAACCATAGCTGAATCAGTTAAATCACAGGTGTAGCGAATACGGCGTAAAATATCGTTATTTGTCAAAGTAAATCCCAAGGTAAATAAGCGCTCAGCAAACAAAAGCTGTTTAGTAGCGGCGCAGTTTATCAGAGTTACACTAAGCACCCTATTAAATACTGTGTTTAATTACCCAATACCTTTGCCGGATCTACGCGTGTTGCTTGCCATGCTGGATATAGCGTCGCCAATATCGCAAGCACAAAGGTGGCTATAACGGTCAACACAATATCTTGCCAAACTAATTTACTGGGCAAAAATTCGATAAAGTACACACCTTCTAGCGGGTTTTCACCCAGTAACAAGCTCAGCCAAGTAAATAGCTCACTAATATTAACTGCTAAAATCACGCCAACAATTGAGCCTAAAAGTACACCCACAAATGCTTGGGTTAAGCCTTGCATGACAAAAGTAGCCAATATGGTACTGTCTTTGGCACCCATGGTTTTTAAAATAGCAATATTGCCTTCTTTTTCACGCACTTCCATTACCAGTGAAGACACAATATTGAAACTCGCCACCGCGATAATTAAAAACACCACAATATAAACAATCGTGCGCACCATTTGAATATCTTGATACAAGCTACCTTGCGTTCTAAGCCAACTCGAAATATACACATAATCGGTAATAGTCTGGCCAACACGAAGCGCTATTTGATGCGCCGAAAACACATCATCAACACGCAAGCGTAACCCTGTTACTTGGCTTTGATCATAGCCTAAGGTTTGTTGTGCTTTGTTAAGATGAATAAAAGCAGCGCTGCTGTCGATTGGTCCGCCCATTTCTATAATGCCCGCAAGCGAGAGGGTAACACGTTTTGGGGCGAGTAATGACTGGCCTTTTTCACTAATTTGCGGGATTAACAAGGTCACATTATCACCTAATGCGATATTAAGTTGCTTAACAATTTGCTTGCCTAAAATAACATCATCACCTGTTAACTGGCTGACTAATTTACCTTGTGTAAATTGGTTAATGGCTGACACATCACCTTCCAACGAAGGCTCAACACCTCGGATCTCAACCGCTTTTAATTGGCTTTTAAATTGCGCCATACCATTAACGGCAATAAATGGGGCTGCGCCTGTTACGTGTGGTTGCTGTTTTAACTTTTCGACTTTAGTGGGCCAATCGGCAATTGGCCTACTTGGGGCAACATATTCAACTTGCGGCACTACACTTAATAAACGATGCACTAATTGCTGCTCAAACCCATTAATCACCGATAACGCCACAATTAACACGGCAACACCAAGTAAAATACCAATAGTGGATGCTTTGGCTATAAAACTTACGAAGGCATTTTTTTCATCTTTATGGCCTGAATAGGCTCTAAAGCGTTTACTAATAAAGGCACTAAGCAACATGGCTAGACTCTTTTATTGATAGTTTACCATCATCTAAGTACGCTATTTTACCCAGCTTATCTGCCAGTTCTAAATCATGAGTCACTACCACAAAGCTGGTGTTTAAACTTTTATTTAACTCATTAATTAAATCGTAAATTTTAATCGCATTTTGCTTATCTAAATTACCCGTTGGCTCATCAGCAAGTACCAGCGCAGGCTCTGTCACTAAAGCGCGTGCAATGGCAACACGCTGACGTTCACCACCAGAAAGAGCCGAAGGCTTATGGCTACTTCTGTGTGCAAGGCCTACCTTATCTAGCATGTTAAGTGCTTTCTTTTTGGCTTCTTTCGCGCTCAACCCTTTTATGAGTAATGGCATGGCAACGTTTTCAACCGCACTAAATTCCATTAATAAATGGTGGAACTGATAAATAAACCCTAAGTTTTTATTTCTGAAAGCCGCTTGCTGCGAGCGAGATAACTTAGCAACGTCTTGGTTTTTTATTTTTGCACTACCCGCACTGGCCGTGTCTAAGGTGCCTAAAATATGTAACAAGGTGCTTTTACCTGAACCTGAGCTGCCTACAATTGCCAGCATTTCACCTTGCGTTAGGGCTAAATCAACCCCTTTTAATACCTCAACCTGATTTTGCCCGTCTTGGTACACTTTACTTATTTTTTCACAACTAATTACTAAATCATTCATAACGTAATACCTCTGCTGGGTTTACTTTAGCGGCTTGGCGTGCTGGATATAAAGTCGCTAAAAAGCTCATTGCTAAGCTTAAAACGGCAATAACACTTAAACTAACCACATCAAATTTGACGGGGAGTGAAATTCCCGATAGTAAATTTAAACCAACCAAAGCCAGCAGTTCATTTATATATAAGCTTAATAAAAGACCTAAAAAAGCACCCACGGCCGTGCCAATTACTCCGTTATAGAGCCCTTGTACCATAAATACGGTTTGCACTTGGCTTGGTGTGAGTCCTAATGTTTGTAAAATTGCTACTTCGCTTTGTTTTTCACTGACCATCATGGTCAGTGCCGATACAATATTAAATACCGCCACCAGCACAATTAAGCCAAGGAGCATAGACATGATGCGTTTTTCCATCGCAACGGCGGCAAATAAAGTGCCTTGACTGCTTCTCCAGTCGGTGAGTTTAAAGTCATTGAGTATGTGTTGGCTGTCTTGCATAAATTGGTCAAGTGCAAACGGCTCATGCAGTGACACGCTTAAATTAGGTACCGTATTGTTGCTAAGTTTTAAAACCCGTTGTAGTGATACGCCACTGGTAAATGCCAGTCCCATGTCTATTTCGGAGCCAGTTTCATAGATAGCAGCAATTTTAAATAAACGTTGGCTTGGCATGCGCCCAAGTGGGGTGTACGTAGATGCGTTAGGCATAATTACACGTAACTTATCACCTAAGCCAACGCCAAGTTTGCGGCTTAAATAACGACTTATTGCAATATTATAATTATTATTTAGTACGCTTTGCCAATTGCCTTGCACTATTTTGTCGGTGATTTTATACAGCGAGCCGTTATTGTCGTAAAGCCCTTGTAATAACACCCCGTGAAGATCTTTATTGGTTTGCAATATGGCTTCACCGTGGCGGTACAAACTAACATGATCAACATACGGTGATTGCTCAAGCGCAGATTTTAACGAATTCATTTGCGCTTTGGAGTGATCTTTGGCTTGCACTTCAACGTGTGGAATAAGCCCCAACATATTTGATTTTAAACTACTCTCAAAGCCGTTCATTACACTGCTGACCGTAAAAAGCGCCATTAAACCAATCGCTATACCTGCAATAGAAAAAAACGAAATGAACGAAATAAACGCATTGCCTTTAGAGGAGCGGCTATATCTGAGTCCGATAAATAGGCTAACAGGTTGAAACATATTAATTAAAACATTAATGCCAAAAGTGTGGCGTTATAGTAGCACGAACTCAGCGCAATTGAATAACACCATAAATGTAAGAAATAATTTATAAATCTGATACTTGGCTATATTTTAAACAAGCCAGTAAACCCTGCTAAACTTTCAGCCCTGTTACTAAGTAATCAAGTAATACCCGCACATTAGTAGCCACAAATTGCCGTGGCGGATATAGACCCCACACGCCCTCTTGTTGTGGTTGGTATGCAGTTAATATAGGCACTAAATGACCGGATTTAATTTCATTTTCAATATAGTAATCTGGCAACTGAACAATACCCAAACCTTTTTTAGCGCCGTCAACCAGTGCCCAGCCGCTATTACAATGCAATCGCCCTGCTACCTTAATATGTTTATCACGATTATTTTCATTTACTCGCCAATAACTACTATTGCCAATTAAACATTGATGATTATTAAGCTCCCCCAAAGTGTGAGGCTCACCAAAACGCGCTAAATATGCAGGTGAAGCACACATAATAAATCGTCGCGAGCTCAAGCGCCGCGCTTTTAAGCTTGAATCTTTTAAATGGCCTAGTCGAATGGCTAAATCAAAGCCCCCCTCTAATAAGTTTTCTTGCTCGTTAGAGAGCGTTGCGATTACTTCTACCTCTGGGTGATCATGCATAAATGAATGCACAATGGGCATAATAAAACTTTCACCATACATAACCGGTGCTGTTAATTTAATTTTACCTTTAGGTGAGGTTTGTACCGATGCTAAGCCTTGAGTGGCCTCGTCCATTGCGTGCTGTAAATGTTTAACTTGGTGTAAAAACTGCTCGCCCTCTTTGGTTAACACAACCTTTCGAGTGGTACGTGTTAATAATTGCGTATTTAACCGTTGTTCTAGCTTTGTAACATGGCGGCTAATATGAGCAACCGATAAACCTAACGTCTGTGCAGCTTGGGTAAAACTTCCCTCTTCGCCAACAGCAATAAACTCATCAATACCTTCCCAACGCATAATTATTACCATACTGTAAAAGTGTTTTATTAAATTGAAGATTATCATTATCTGAGAAACAAATACAATAACCTCATCACCCAAACAGTATGGGTCTACAATTCATATTCAAACCACTACAAAGGATATACACATGTCTGAATTTATAAAATCAAAAGCAGCGATTGCCTGGGGCCCTAATCAGCCTTTAAGCGTTGAAGAAGTTGATGTGATGATGCCTAAAAAAGGCGAAGTAATGGTAAAAATCACTGCCACTGGTGTATGCCATACAGACGCTTTTACTTTATCAGGTGAAGATCCTGAAGGTATTTTCCCCGCTATTTTAGGTCATGAAGGCGCTGGGGTGGTTTACGCTGTGGGCGAAGGCGTTACGAGTGTAGAAGTTGGCGATCACGTTATTCCTTTATACACCGCAGAATGTGGTGAATGTAAAATGTGTACTTCAGGTAAAACAAACTTGTGTTCAGCAGTTCGCGAAACGCAAGGTAAAGGCTTAATGCCAGATGGCACCACTCGCTTTTTCAAAGATGGCGAGCCTATTTACCACTATATGGGTACATCTACATTTTCTGAATACACAGTATTGCCAGAAATCTCATTGGCTAAAGTAAACAAAGAAGCGTCGTTAGAAGAAATTTGTTTATTAGGCTGTGGTGTTACTACCGGTATGGGCGCTGTAACAAATACGGCTAAAGTAAAAGCGGGCGATACCGTGGCTATTTTTGGTTTAGGCGGTATTGGTTTATCTGCCATTATTGGCGCTAAAATGGCTGGTGCTAGCCGTATTATTGGTATTGATATTAATACCTCTAAATTTGACTTGGCGACCAAACTAGGTGCTACCGACTTAATTAATCCAAAAGACTTTGACAAGCCAATTCAAGAAGTCATTGTTGAGATGACCGATGGCGGTGTTGATTACTCATTTGAATGTATTGGTAATGTTGATGTGATGCGCTCTGCGCTTGAGTGTTGTCATAAGGGTTGGGGAGAGTCTGTGATTATTGGTGTAGCCGGTGCTGGCCAAGAAATTTCAACTCGTCCGTTCCAACTTGTTACTGGCCGTGTATGGCGTGGTAGCGCATTTGGTGGTGTTAAAGGCCGCTCACAACTTCCTGAAATTGTGGAGCGTTACATGGCGGGTGAATTTGCGCTAAACGACTTTATCACTCATACCATGAGCCTAGAAGAAATTAACGATGCCTTTGATTTAATGCATGAAGGTAAAAGTATTCGTACTGTAATTCATTACTAATACGCCCATTTCACTTAATTACCATCACAAGCCGTTGCTATTAAGTAACGGCTTTTAAGGATTGTTATGTTAGAAAATATTTCAACCGCTAAAGTAGCTGGCGGATGGCATAAGCAATACAGCCATAGCGCCTCAAGCACTCGTTGTACTATGCGTTTTGCAGTTTTTTTACCGCCAGGCGCCAGTGAAACCAATAAGGTGCCGGTACTGTACTGGTTATCAGGTTTAACCTGTACCGATGAAAACTTTATGCAAAAAGCAGGCGCATTTAAAAAAGCAGCGGAGCTGGGTATCGCCATTGTAGCGCCAGATACGAGCCCACGTGGTGATAACGTGCCAAACGAAGACAGCTATGATTTTGCACAAGGTGCTGGGTTTTACCTTAATGCCACAAAAGCGCCCTACAACACCCATTTTAATATGTATGATTACGTTGTTAATGAGTTACCGGCACTAATTGAGCAACACTTTCCTGTTACAGATAAAAAAGCAATTAGTGGTCATTCAATGGGCGGGCACGGCGCATTGATGATTGCACTTAAAAACCCACAATCGTACACCAGCTCTTCGGCATTTAGTCCTATTGTTAATCCTATGGCGTGTCCGTGGGGTGTAAAAGCATTTACAGGCTACTTAGGCGACGACAAAACAACGTGGGCACACTACGATACTTGCGAATTAATGCAACAAGCCGAGCAAGCTAACTATTTACCTATGCTGGTAAGCCAAGGTGATGCTGATAACTTTTTAGAAGAGCAGCTTAAGCCGCAAAATTTGGTCGATATCGCTAATAAAAAAGCGTATCCGCTGCAGCTCGAAATGCACGCTGGCTACGATCATAGTTACTTTTTTATTAATAGCTTTATAGACCAACACTTATTATTTCATCATCAGTTTTTATCGGCTTAGATTCATTACTGTGTAGAGTAGATTTATCTACTTCTACACATTCTTTTAAGACCTTAGTAACCTGCCTACATTTTTTAATCACACCGTTATCTTCTTTTATAAATTCAATTATGGCTTTATCAGTTTCGTAACCAAGTTTGCTAAAACTAAAACTATCTTTATCCTTTACAAAACTATTAGTGCTATTGATGTTTAACTTGGATCTCGCCGTTTCATCCAAAAATATACCCATTACTGTGCAACCACTTAATACATTTGAAAAGATAATAATTAATAAAATGCGCATGTAAACTCTCGTTGCAAATAAGCCAAATTATATACGACTTAAAAAGGGAGTGTTGTAAAAATATGTAAGCCCCACAATTTTACATAATAGAGTTTGCTTGTGTGGTACGCAGCTGAAATTCATTGCTGGGTAAAAACGCACTTTATTGTGTAAATATTGCTAACGCCACTCATCCCCCTCGATAAAACAAAGGTAACACAATGATTTTATTTAAATTAATACCTTGGTTCAATTTTTGCTACTTATTTAAAATTTATCCGTGGAAATAGCAATGGAAATTGATCTACAGTGGAGAGACATTATTGATAACTTGATTCATCTTGGCATGGCGTATTTACTTGCCCTGCCAATGGCATATGATAGAGAGCATAGCCATAATGGTGCAGGTCTAAGAACGTTTCCTTTAGTTGCCGTCGCATCATGTGGTTATGCACTGATTGCTATGTCAGTTTTGGAGGGCGCAGAGGCGCAATCTAAAATGTTACAAGGTATTATTACAGGTATTGGTTTTATTGGTGGCGGCGCTATTTTAAAAAATAACCAGTCTACATCTGGAACAGCAACAGCTGCGAGTATTTGGAATATGGGTTTAATTGGTATCGCTATTGCGTACAGCCGCTATGAAATAGCTATTTTGTTGGCAGTAATAAACTTCATAACGCTTAGGTATGTTAAAAAATTTAAATAATGAAAATTATAATTAATTGCTTAGCGCTGATGCGATCACCCTGTTAAATTCAATCTTCAAACTCGCCTTTTGATATAATATAACATATAATCAAGTTCATTTTTTTCATTCTTGTTAATTATATTTATGTCATTATCTTTATCGCAAAGTCGCTTGCATCATATTGATCTATTACGCGGCATTATCATCATATTTATGGTGATAGATCACGGCATGTATTATTGTCTAAATTATTCAGTAACTGATCCCATGACCATACCCGGAACAGATGCGCTTACTTTTTTCACACGCTTTATATCGCATTTCTGTGCGCCATTATTTGTATTTTTAGCAGGCCTCTCTGCCGCTATTACAGAGCATAAATACGCGTGTACTCGTCAGTTTGCTAACGCTTTAATAGTTCGAGGCTTAGTGCTTATTTTATTTGAGTTTACAATTGTGTCATGGTCATGGAGTTTTAATCCTCTTTTCCCGATGTTATATGCTCAAGTAATTTGGGCGATTGGCTGGGGCTTTGTGGTGCTTGGCTTGCTTCGCTTAACAGGTATATACCCTGTATTTATAGCTGGCTTATTACTGGTATTTGGTCATAACTTACTTGATGGCATTACCTTTGAAACTAATACAATAGCGCATACACTGTGGTCTATCGTTCATCAAAAAAATGTATTAGCACTGCCGTTTGGTTTTTCTATTAGAACGACCTACCCCGTTGCGCCTATTGTTGGACTCATGTGTTTGGCTTATTGTGCAGGTGTATATTATAAATCTCAGCATTATAGTAAAAAAGTGATGAATTACGCGTTTATTATGGGTATGAGCTGCCTAGCACTATATTCAATACTACGCGGCTTTAATTTATACGGTGATATGTCACAGTTTTCTACACATACAGATCCACTGCTGACTATTATGTCGTTTTTAAATCCGACTAAATATCCGTTGTCGTTACAATTTATGTTACTTACTGTAGGGCTTGGTTTAATTGCGTTAAAACTGTTGAGCCACTTAAAGGCTAGTTTTTCGCAAAATTTTCTGCAAGTACTAGGTAAAACCAGCATGTTTTCCTACCTCACTCACTTGTATTTGCTACATGCTATCAGTTGGCTTTTAATACCTGCTCTTGGTTTTAACTTTAGTGATATGACCTATGGTGAAACCCTTGTTGGCTTACCATCTGGGTATGGTATGAGTTATATTGCGACCATGGCGATGATAGCTGTAGTGGTTGTGCTTACCGCCTTACTCTCTAAGCGCTACTTAAACTGGAAATATCGTAATAAAAACAGCCTGATTGCTAAATATATTTAGTAATCGCCCCCACAATATATTGTGGGGGAAATACTCGATAAAATGTTTCGTCACTTTATCAGATAGATTAATTTAATTTTTTGAGTGCTTTTTTTAATGCATCATAATCGACATTTATAAATGATAACGCTTTGGTTCGCTCTTGTTGTTAATTGAACTCTGAATTACTCCAGACCCTAACGAAATCTACTAGCATGTTAGCCTCAAAATCATCACTGATATTCTTTTCATTACCATCCCAACCACCTACTTGTAACGATAAAATAATATAAGAAGGTAAACTTCCAACTCGGTCGTCATAGTGCTCCCAGACTTTTTCACCATCTATATACATACCGACATAACCAGGCTGCCAATGCATGCCATATATATGGAAACCATCTTAGGAATAATTATGATAAAGCTCGCCGGAATTTACTGACTTATGTTGGCTACCGTAACCATCCCAATGCAGAGCTGAGATACTGATGTCTTCCCCCCAGATACCTAAACTCTCCATAATATCAAACTCCATTCCCTGATCGAATGTAGGTGAGGTATCTCCCCAAGTGTCTTTAATTAAAAGAAATGGTTCTTGACCATAATTAGTATCTGCATAATTACCTCCACGCACAAAAGCATCTTCAGTCGGGAATAAACTTTCTTCATTTACAATTAAAGCGGGCCTATCAGAAATATTATTCGCTTCACTGCTAAAAATTTTTATAAGCTGGCTACGCATATAATTGTCAATCAATGCAAAGCTCGCCTCTTTACCAGAACTTTTTTGCTCTCTTATATAACTGGTAACATCCACTTCAATTATGTTTCCCGTAACCTCTCCATAGCTATGACTAAACCATAAGGGATCGACCTGCGGTTTAGTATTCCAAGTTACAGTATCTTGGGACCAATCTGCGGAAAGTGTTTTATGCACAGCTATGCTGCTTTGAGTGTTTGCTTCAGAGATCTTAAATCTTAATAATGCAGAAGAAATAGTAGTAGATACATCATCAAGATTAAATTTTAATAATGACTGCCTCCTATAAGTATCGTTACCATAAATGCCTTTGTCAGGTAGTAACCAAAATGCAGGCCAAGCACCATGTACTGAGTCATACTTAATTTTGGCTTCAAAGTAACCATATTTTTGTCTAAATTTACGAAAAGTACTTACCTCAGCGGCTTTATAAAAGTAACGATTGGTTCCTTGATTTAATGTGTTTTTTTCTGCTTCAAACCGTAACATTTCATTTTCAATGCGAATAGTTTCTCGCCCAGCATTACCTGTGATACCACTCATTCCTAGATATTGCTTTCCAACATGCCAATTATTAGGGTTTAATAAAGTTGAATTAAAAGTATCTTCAAAAGTCAGCTCCCAATTACCAGCTAACGGCGGAGAAATGTTATTATCTGGCTCTCCCTCAACAAAGGAAACCGAGTCCATGTAAAATCTACCTGTTCCAAGAGGGCCTTGAATACCAATAGCCAGGACTTTCTCATTTACATCAAGATTAAAGCCATTGAGATTGATTCTAATCGTGTGCCATGTATCGTCTGAAAAATTATTATGGCCAGGCAAACCATCCAATGTCCAAAATTCGTTATTGGTTTCATCAAGATTTATTTTTAATGAATCGTTACCGCGACGAAACATTAAAGTGCCCTTATTTCCTGATTTTCTGTATATTTTTGCCTCAAGTATTGAATTTTTAAAAGGAGGTACTTGAGCAATACGTAATCCTGATTGAGTCCAGTAGTGTGCCTGCATTAATATAGCTCTTTCGCCATCAGCTACAGGCTCACCAATTTTAGTTAAAGTCGATTCACTAGATGAGGTTGACCACAATGAAGTACCATTACGTGGTTTGTCATCAAATAAAATAATAGACGCAAAACTAAGTTTAGACAGAAAGAGTAAAGTACATAAAGTGAGACTTTTTTGCCCTATAAGCCAGCGTTTTAATGGTATTAATTTCATCACTACTCCTAAAGTAATTAATAAAATTGAGTATTTAACCTATCTGAGCAAAAATTATAGTAACTATTTATAAAGTTCTTGATGCATAATAAACAACACTTTTTAACTTAATAAAATAAATAACATACTACTAATTAATTATTATATTGTATGCAACAAACCTAATATTTTCAATTTATCAAGGTGCTTTATTTTTAATGCGGAAGAAGAGATTAGTAATTTGAAGTATTTGCAAAGAGGTGAAGTTTTAATATTTTTGTTAAGGAACTAATTAGCGCATTAGTTAAACTACAATATGGGTTCATACATTAAAAAAGGCGCTTAAAAAGCGCCTTGCTAACAAGTATGTGTGCTTAGAACATATCTTGATAGGAATTTGTTGTATTGAATATAATTGCTTTTTCAAAGCCTGGCAGCTGAATGCTGTGCTCATCAATAACAATGTCATTTTCATCAATCAGCCCATCACCAAAACGATAAACTAGCGCGTATTGACCTAAATCTGCTTGTTGTTGATAGTGCTGTTGTGCTTCATTTACCGCTGCATGCTTGCTGGTATAAAGCCCCATCATTTCATCGCCATGACGCTTAGCAAGCATCTGCATCGTTACTTTTGCTGAAAGCACTGTGGCTGTTGCATTATTACCACCAAACCCTTTAGAGTTTATAAATGCAATATCCATATCACCACAATCATAGTGACTGTTACGAATATCTAAATGATCTGCATAAACATCATCAGCCACTTTATCTATAGTGGTAATACCCGGCATAATATTATGACTAAATACACCTAAGGCAATGGCAAGCTGATCGCCACTGGCAGGTGCTATAGTATGGCCAACATACGCTTTAGGGGCGGTTACTTTCCAATTATCTATTGCAAATGTTTGCGCTACTTTATGATAAATTAACGACTCAGTTACGCGGTTTTGTGGTGTGCTTGAACCATGGGCTAAAATAAAGCTACGTTGCTGTAATGCCTCTTTACCTAGTAAGCTACTGGCAAGTGCAGCCGATTTTGCCATGGTAATGTAGTTACCAGGCCCAGGTGAAGTAATTGATTTTTTTACTCCATCGGCGTTAACAAATACATCAGGCACACAGCCCATAATGTCTGCACCTAGTTCAAGTGCCAGCGCATCATCCATTAATATAGCCACTTGTGCGCCTTCACCTAAAGTAAAGCCACAGTTTTCGCCAAATGGGCGGCTGCTTCTACGATAATCAGGTTCATCGTCATTACTTAAATCATCTAAGCGGCGCAAACCTTCAATATTAGCCAGCGCACTCATATTGCCAAAGCCTTCAACCACTTCAGGGGTAATCGCACATTCTACACTTGCCACAATTGCAACACGTGTACGCCCTGCTTGTATATCATTTACTGCTGCGCGCAAGTTATATAAAAAAGTAGCACACGCACCCGATGTAGAAAAAGTAGTCCCTACATTGCCCGTAACATAGGCATTGATAAAATCGGTCGACATTGTATTTAAACCCAGTGCTAGCTGCTTAGTGCTGACGCGATCACCCTGCTGGCGCGCTTTGACTAACCCACCTAAGCCTTTATCGTCCATTTGGCCAATAACCGATGCTGAATAGGTACCAATTTTATCAGGCTCAACACTATTCATAATGTATTGCCAATCAAGTCCGGTTGATTTTATTGCATCGGTGGCAGCAAAAATAGTGGCTTGTAAACCACGAGGTTGGTAGCGGCTATTGTACATAATTGACGGATCAAACCCTGTGGGTAGTTGCCCAGCAGATTTAATTGGATTATCGCGAGTAGAATCATGTTTAATATCAAATTGAGCTGCAATAGTTACTTTCACTTTTTTATTTTCAAGCTCTTCTACGTGCCAACTTTCAGGTACTGGCGAAGGTAAATCACGACGGCGTGTTTCAAACACAATCGCGTTTTCATCCGATGCGGTTAACGTCATTTTTTGCTGCCATGGTGTGGCATCTACATCAAAATGTTGTTTTTCAATTTTGCGAATTAATGTACCTGCAATAATTTGCTCACCAAAACGTGCTTCTATGTCGCTTTGCTCAACATTATTGCCTTGCATGTCTTGTAGTTGTCCATTCACAACACTCACTAAATTCATTAATGTCGCGAGGCCTAAAAATGTTTCTTGGCGAGCTTGAGACTCTAAGCTATCTAACACGATACGACGATAACCTTGATGAAAAGAAGTACGGCCAGCGGCATTAATGCCTCCCATGCCGACAATGACGGGTAATGCGGTCATAATTTACCTTTAAAAAAACGTGTTATAAGAATATGGAGTTAGTTTAAATGGATTACGCACATATCTTTGTGCTTTAATAGCCAAATATTAAGCATAAAAGGCCAGAAACAACTGGTCGGAGCATTTAAATGAGCAATAATCCAACAAATCCACCATTAAATATAGCCATTGCTGTTTACTCGCATCTACTGGTAACTAGTTTAACCCTGCCAATTGAAATGCTCCGAGCAGGTGAAGCGTTCGCCAAGGGGCACACTAGTAAGCAACACTTTAGAGCGCTGAATATTCATTTAATTGCTAAAAATATGGCTCCTATTGCAACCAGAACAGGTTTAGCCATCGTGCCTGATTGCAGCAGTGATAACGCCCCCTATTGCGATTTAATCATTGTTCCGGGTATTTGGCGTAATCCACGCCCTGTTGTTAAAACGAATCAACCAATAGTTAATTGGCTCAATGAGAGTTTTACCATGGGAAGCCATATTATTGGTGTTGGTACCGGCAATTGTTTGCTCGCAGAAGCCGGTTTACTTGATGGTCACCCTGCAACCACTCACTGGCATTATGCCAAGCAATTTTCTCAAGATTATCCAAACGTTAGCTTAAAACCTGATTTTTTTATTACCCAATCAGAGCGCATGTATACGGTAGCCAGTTTAAATGCCTTAGCTGACGTTATTGTTCATATTATTAGCCAATACTATGGTAAAGAAGCGGCGCAGCATGTTGAGCGGAACTTTTCACATGAAATACGTAAACCCTACGAAGATCAACGCTATTTAGAAGGCGCCGTTAACCGACATGCTGATGAACTTATTGCACAAATACAATTTTGGTTAAAAACTAATTTATCTAGTGAGTTAGATTTACAAGAAGTCGCGGCACAATTTAGCTTAAGCTACCGCACGTTTACACGCAGGTTTCGACTTGCTACAAATCAAAGCCCTATAGAGTACTGGCAGCAGCTACGTGTTGAAGGTGCAAAAGAATTACTGGCCTCATCGAACTTATCAATTCAGGAAGTCGCGTTAGAAGTTGGTTATAACGATCAAGGCCATTTAACCCGTGTGTTTAAAAAGGTATTGAGCCAAACCCCGAGCGAATACAGAAAAGTAGTCAGACGAAAGTTATTTGGTTAATGTTTCTTTGCCCTTGTTTGATATTTTAGTCAGGCCGTTGACGACGCAGTTTCGACCGTTGTTTTTAGCTAAATATAAATAATTATCGGCTAATCTTAAAATTTCACTCAGGTGAGTATGCTCATGTGCATCAATACCGACCAAGCCAATACTGATAGTGATGTTTAACGTGCTCTGCATATAAGTAAATTGATGATTTTGTATGTCAGTTCTTAGCTTATCCATTGTGATTATAGCGACCTCTATGTCGTCATTTACCACCAATGTAAATTCTTCACCGCCAAAACGATAAACATGTTCATCGCCTAAATGTTTTTTAAATAACTGTGTTAATTGTACCAGCACTGCATCACCGGCATCGTGCCCATATTTATCGTTTACTTTTTTAAAAAAATCCAGATCAGCTAAGGCAAAACAATAGGGGTTAGAAAAGTCGATATGGTTATGAAAATGGCTTTTAAGCACGCCGGTTATAAGCCTGCGTTAAGCTGTCGCGTAATGCTAAATTAATAATTTCCTCTTGATTAGAGGCTCTCATCGATTCAAAAACATGTGAAACACCCCACACAATAATATACGTCAGAGAAAGATTAATGATGAGCTTAAAGTTTATTTCAACTAACCGTTTGTCGATCACATAAAACAGCAGTAACAACGTAATCAAAAAGCTAAAGCTGCTTATAAAGCCATGCTTTTTTCCAAACAATAAGTAAACCAATACAGGAAGAGTACACACCCAATGCGATATGCCAGTCTCTAAGTTAATTGCGGTGATAGCAAGCAACACAACCGCAAAGTAAATATAAATAACAGCATAGCGATGCCATAATTTAGAGCGGTTTGTTCTCGTTTGGTGATAGGTATAAATACAAAAAAAAGCTAATGCAAGTTCAATAAAGCCCAAAACATAATTTTTACTCATAAACACATTAACGTAAGCCACAACTAAAGCAACTAATGTAATTATTAAGCTTATATTTTTGAATACGGTTAATCTGACTGATTCTGTTTTATCAAATGAATGCTGATGCATTAATATCCCTCTAAACTATTACCTCCCATAAACTTCAGGCATATCAGCCTAGCATTAGAAAATAGATAATAACTACAACTTATATGTAAGCCTACTTACTATAACAGCTAATATTAGCCTAAATTTAAATATGCGTGAACAAAGATTGATAGGCCTTGATTAGATCTTTTTATATATAAATTATAGTATTACTCATTAGGTGTAGTGGTATTAACATAGGGAGATAGCCGATGGATGAATTAACCAATTTGCTTGTCGAACAACACAACAATGCATCCATTAAGGCTAAACTAGCTAACTTACTCACTTTGGTTCGTAAACATTTAGATATGGATGTTGCTTTTATATCTGAATTTATTAACGATGAGCGTGTTTTTAAAGTGGTCGATAACCCCTCTGAAAACCAAATTGTTAAAGTGGGGAATGCCGATCCGATTAATGAAACGTATTGCCAACAAATCACCGACAACAAGCTTAGCCCTATCATTACTAATACCAAAGCAAACCCAATAACCAAAGCGATGCCGGTTACAAAAAAATTAGGTATAGGGGCATATATAGGTGTACCTATCAACCTGTCGAACGGGAAATTATATGGTACGTTTTGTTGTTATAAATCACACCATGATGAGAGCTTAAATGAGCGCGATTTATCTTTTTTAAATATTATTTCAGAAATAGCGACCGGATTAATTGAAAAGAGTTTAGATAAAAGCGTATCGTACAACCACACAAAATCAACTATTGAGCAAATTATTAGCGATAATGATATTAGTATCTATTTTCAGCCTATTTATAGTCAACTAAATAATAAAGTTGTAGGTTTTGAATCGCTTGCACGTTTTTTTACCACCCCTTATAAAACCCCTGATATCTGGTTTGAGGAAGCGAGTAAGGTGGGTTTAAGTGAATCATTAGAAATGCTGGCCATTAAAAATGCAATAGCCAATATGGCAAAGTTTAATAATACAACTTACATTGCCATTAATTGCTCGCCTTCGCACATTCTTAGCGGTGCACTTGAACGAACATTACAACAGATTGACTGCACTAGGCTGGTATTAGAAATTACTGAACATTCGCCAATTTCTAATTACGAAAAAATGCGAGCTCCACTTAGGCCTCTCAGAAACAAAGGTCTGCGCTTGGCCATTGACGATGTAGGCGCTGGCTTTTCCTCATTTCAGCACATACTAGAGCTTGAGGCCGATATTATAAAATTAGATATTAGCCTGACTCAAAATATAAACACAGACGATCGTAAATTTTTACTGGCAAAAGCATTGTGTGGATTTGCAAAAGCAATCGACTGCACCATTGTTGCCGAAGGGATCGAAACCGCAGAAGAACTAAACTCGTTAAGAATACTCAATGTAGACAGTGTACAAGGTTATTTTATTGGCCGCCCCGCACCAATTGAAGATGCGCTTAGCTTCCAAAACAAAGCACTACCCGCATAAAAACGCCACTAATTAGTGGCGCTCGGTATCAATACTGTCTTTTCGATAATAGCGTTTATGATAACTTTTCACTTTAGCATGCACACCTTTACTTAAGCTTTTAAACTTAGCTTCTAGCACGTCAACGCCGTATAAAATACCCACCACAAGCACCGAGAGCTTAATAGCAGCCCCGAGGTTTTCGGTTGCTATCATCACGCCAATGGAAGCCAGTACCCAAATGGTGGCAGCAGAGGTAACCCCGACTACCGCACCGTCTTTTGCGAGCATTACGCCTGCGCCTAAAAAGCCGATGCCGGTAATTATTTGCCCGACTACGCGAGAATGATCAATCACATCCCCTTGTAAATTAAACGCAGTCGATAAAAACAAGTAAGTACCTAAGGTGATCAGTGCAGAAGTACGGATCCCTACAGGTTTGCCACGCAATTGCCGTTCTATACCAATAATAGCCCCACAAAAAGCCGCCGTACCAATAGCTGCCCACGAGTATGGGGCTACATCGATAAAATCTAAAAATGTCACTTAAAATCCTAATCTATTATTTTTTACCAATAGCAACTGCCGTTCTAAGCCTTTGACTACCAAAAGCCGACATTTTACTAAAATCGCTGCGTGCAATTGGCACATATTGACAGTCAATCGCTAATTGATTGTCGTTACCTGGTTCGCAAAACGGGTCATGTACGTACACACAGTGCGCATCTAAATGAGTAACACATACCCAATGCGGTGATTTTTTTCCATCAAACCGATAAGTGCTTATTAACAGTAACACACTAAAACCTTGGTTTAACCACGTTTCTATATCAGTTAGTTCAACATCTTTATAGGTAACAGGAATATTAGCCGAGGCTATGCCTTCAACAAATTGCTGATGTACTGTCGCCAGCACCGTTTTTTTATTATCACTGCGTACCCCATCTAAAAATAATGGCTCTGAGGTATTAACAATGACCTCACTTTTAAATCCCCGTTTATTTGCAGCCAGTGCCAAACCAAACGGATGACAACCGCCATGTCCCGAGGTCATAAAAATGGTGGTGCCTTCACGCCATAAAGCTAATTCGTGTGACTGACTCAGCTCTGTGCTGTTATCAAGCGAGCCCATTGCCATTAATAATGCCGCAGGCCCACAGGTAAACTCGGTAGTTTGCTGATACCATGGCGTTAAACGCTCAACTTGCAACTCGCTGGTTTGACGGATGTTTTTTTGCATGCGCAAGGCATCAATGTGATCATCGTAATAATCACTGTACTGACCAAAAACACGATACCCTACACTTTTATAAAGCCCTATGGCGCTGTCGTTATTTACTGCCACTTCTAAACGCAAATAAATACGCCCACGCTCACTAGTGGCTTTTTCAAGGGCTTTAAGCAGCGTTTTAGCGATTCCTTTGCCCTGCATCGTCGGTAATACGGCTAACGAATACAAACGCGCTAACCGCGTGCCTTTATGGCACCACACCAAACCGTAACCACATAATTGCGCATTGTGCTCGGCAACTAATAAAATCCCATGTTTAGCACTAAGCCAGCGCTTTAAACTTCGCGCACTAAGCTTATCGTTACTAAAGCAGGCATTTTCAAGCGCCACTAAGGCGTTTAAATCACTCGCGCTTGCAGGGCGAATACTAATATCCGCCCCTGCAAAAATCGTTATATCAGACAATGCGTTAAGCATTAGCCGCGACCTCGTGCTTCAAGGCGCTGTTTAAACTCATCCATAATGATCATGTATAACTCATCACCTAAGTAACCATCTTCTACTTTGTGATCAATACTTGGGTTATCGTTTACTTCCAACACATACGCACGGCCTTGATGCTCTTTTACATCCACACCGTATAAACCCTTACCCACGGTTTTACATGCTTTTAAAGCAGCATCCAGTACAGCTTTAGGTAATTCAAACGTAGGTAATGTTTCAAAGCCACCCGAGAAAAACCGTTTCGCGTCATGGTTATATATTTGCCAATGGTTACGCGCCATTAAATAACGACACGCATAAATAGCACGACCATTAAGTACCCCTACACGCCAATCATATTCTGTGTACATGTACTCTTGCGCCAGAACTAAAGCACTTAAAGCAAATAATTCACTAAGCTTAGCTTCTAATTCATCACGATTAGCAACTTTATACACGCCTTTTGAAAACGACCCTTCTGGCATTTTTAATACCAGCGGATAAGTAAACGACGCTTCTAATTGCTCAATTGTGTCTTTTGATTGATCTGCCACCACCACGGTTTTTAAACTCGGTACTTTTTGATAATTGAATGCATCATGTAAGTACACTTTATTACAGCATCGTAAAATAGACTCCGCATCATCAATCACCACTAAACCTAGGCTTTGCGCTTTACTTGCAAGGCGGTACGTTGGGTGATCAATCGCTGTTGTTTGGCGAATAAACAACGCATCAAATTGGGCAATATTGTCTATTTCCTCAAAGCTGAGTGCTTTTGCGTTAATACCATGTTTCGCTGCTGCTTTTATAAAACGGGCTATTGCATCTTTATCACTTGGCGGTACTTTTTCGTTATGATCAACCAATATCGCCATATCCCAACGAAAACGGCGCTCAACTTTACCAATACGCCATTGCGTTTGGGTAAACTCATTTAGCTTTTCAATAAACGCAGCATATTGCTGCTCGCTTAGGGACGCTAATGATCCTTGTTGTAATAGGCCTTGCTCATCAACAAATAAAATAGGTGCCGGATATTGTTTAAATACCGATTTAGCGGCTTTAGCTTGTTGATCATTTCCCGCATGACCAAAATAAACAGCACCATCAATATGGCCAATATTTTGTAATGACGCTTGATTGCTTCGAAGCGCGTTAATTGTTTTTACACTCGGTAATACTTGGTGCTTGCGCGCCTCAGCAAGTAACGAACAGTAATAGCCTTTACTTAAATACTGGCTAGCATCACATAGATTTATTATGCGGGTTTTTGGTTCGTTGCGTTTTGGGTAGTCACGCAAATAGGTGTTAAAGGTAATGACATTTTCAAATGAAAGAGCAAGCGTTTGCTCATTGTTATCAACCACAATTAAGGTTTTAAACACGACTTTTCCTAGTTAAGTCAAAATATACAAAGCAGCCTTGCTAATCAGTTAGCTCAGCGAATAAAACAGCAAATAGAAACACCTATCGCACTAAGTGCAGCATTTAGCAAATCACTTAATACGATAGGTGCTTTAACGAATATCTACTATAAACGTTAGCGCTTAAATTGCTTAAGCGACAGGTGATTTATATGCCCTTTTTTAGATGCGCACAAACGAGATATTTTTAGCGTAAAGATAAAAATTTTTGATGAACTTTTTTATTGCTAATTTGTGTTTTAAAATAGCCAAAATTTAATACTAAAAGTGATCATCATGTCTCTTCCCGCTTGTCCTAAATGCCAATGTGAATACGTTTACGAAGACCAACAGCTGCTTATTTGTCCAGAATGTGCCTATGAGTGGAACCCGAATGTTACTAATGACGAAGACGCTATTTTAGTGAAAGACGCAAACGGCACTTTACTTGCTGATGGCGACAAAGTAACCGTAGCTAAAGATTTAA
The DNA here is from genome assembly GCF_040937955.1 of Pseudoalteromonas sp. SD03. NCBI lineage: Bacteria > Pseudomonadati > Pseudomonadota > Gammaproteobacteria > Alteromonadales > Pseudoalteromonadaceae > Pseudoalteromonas > Pseudoalteromonas sp. SD03. Next base: position 1,652,004 of record NZ_CP162514.1, on the reverse strand, counting down.
AAATTAAAGGTAGCTCACAAGTTATTAAAATTGGCACCAAGGCCTTAGTAAGACGTGTACTTGATAAAAAAGATCATGAGCTTGACTGTAAAGTAGATGGCATAGGTGAAATGATGGTGACGGCTAAATTTGTTAAAAAAGCCTAAACCCATTGAAATAAACAATTAAATACAGCAATAACCTGCGTAATCTTGGCGCTTTATTGCATTAACAAACTGACATCCACTTTAACTAATTGATTTTCATCGCCTTTTAAAAATTGAAAATCTAAATTAAGTTCTCAAAGTGGTGTGTTAGTTGTCTAGTATTACTACTTCTGCTTTGTGAAAGTGTGTTTTTGCGCTTTGCAAAACATCGGCAGTAAACTTTGAGTTTGGCACTGGTATATCAATAACATTGCCACTTTTACAAAATAAAGTAACGGTATTTGACGCTAGCTGTATTTTAATTATCGCCCCTTTAGGAATAAGCTGCATTCTACTTTTATTATTATTGAACCAGTGAGGTTTTTTGCAAAGTAGAACGTTTTCTCCAATATCAGAAAAAACACGCTCAGGCCTAAACGTTAAGTACTTTATAATTAAAGCCGTGAGTAAAACACCCGTAATTGTGACGGTAAAAATCCCTATCTCCATAATATTCCTTTAAATTTATGTCCTTTATTTAACTGCTTATCCGTTAATGATTATCAGACTCAAGCAAATCTTATAAGTTCACGCTATAAATGCCTTAGTTGTGATTGAGTGAAACCGGCTAACATCGAGTTATAAACACTCCTTAACTAGTTTATTATATTAGCTTATTAGATAATACAGTTAATGTTTCATCGTAAGCGCGTTGATTAAAATTATTCGAATGCGGGTTCATAAAACCATGCAATTAATCAACACACTTAGCGGAAACATTAGGCTTTGTTGCCAACTTAGCCTGAAGTGCTTTCACATCAAAATGTTGCTCATAGTGAGGAAAAATTAACTCTATTTCAAATGCCGGGTTTAGCTCAGTATGGTGCCTAATTTGCGAGCTGTAAAAACAAATGCCCTTAGCTATCGTTTTAATCGCCGGATGTGCAGACATTGACCAAATTGCCGATGCGCCAACACTAAAACCAATCAATATGATGTTACCAGCGAGTGGTTTAATCGTTTTTTGTAAAATAGCTACATACTCATCAAGGCCAGTATGCTGACTAAAATACTCATAGGCCTGCTGTTCACTGTTAAATGCCATATCCACCCCGCCATAGGGATCGACAATAGACTGAGCGTTTAGTTCTTCAGCTAATGCTTTTAAAGCCGCTGTTTTACCAAATATATCACTAACCAAAACTAAGTTCATAAACGGCTCATCTTTAATTTTATTCTTTAAGTTTCAGGCAATTATTTAACAAAGAGGCCTACGAGATGCTGCGTCTCAGCGTAAGAGACAAATAAATACTACATTCAAAGCACTTTAACCACATCGTAACTATGTTTTACATCACCGAGTGTTAAACTAACTTCATCATCGACTTGTTTACCTAATAACTGTTGGCCTAATGGTGCACCAGAGGTAAGTACTTGAATAGTTGTGCCTTTAATATCAACGGTTAATCCACCAGCTGCTGGGCCTAAATAAAACCATTTTTGTGTGCCTGCATCATCTTCTAAACACACCAATGAACTGACTGCTATTGTGCCTGTAACGACGTCGTTGTAGATGGCTTCAAATAGTTGTATTTCTTTATAACACTCATTCACCCGATCAGCGTGACCTTGCGCTAAATACGCAGCTTCAAGCCCGAGCGTATCATATTGAGTTTCTGCAATGCTTTCTTCGTGGGTCGCGGTATCGTGGGCTGTTTGAGCTGCAATTTTCGCAGTATTAAGCTGCTCTTCTAAGGCAAAACGCAGGTGCTCTGTAACATGGGCTTTATTCATTTGGAAATTCACTAAATACGGTAAAATAATTTTGCCATTTTAGCATTGTTGCTACACCTAACACTATCCCTTTACTGTGTAACAACAATGCTGATTTAAGCCTATGGCATATCCATTAATGCCTGCGTTTGCTGATCCACTTGCTTATCGTAGTTTTTAGCACTTAACCCAAGTAGCTCGGGTAATGTTGCAGCAATACAAATGGACGATAACGTGCCTACGACTATTCCTGCAAACAGAGCAATTGCAAATCCCTGAAGCGGAGCCCCTGCTAACAGCCAAACACTTGCCACCGTTGCGAGCGTAGTCCCGGAGGTAATAAGCGTACGAGTTAAGGTGCTTTTAATAGCACTGTTGATAATACTGCTTGGTTTGAGTGTGATGTTTGTTGGTATGCGCAACAGCTCGCGCACCCTATCTCCAACTATTATTGAGTCATTTAGTGAGTAGCCAATAATCGCCAACAAACTGGCTAAAACAGTTAGGTTAAACTCTATTTGTAACCATGAGAATAAGCCAACCACCAGCACTAAGTCATGAAATAAAGCCACCACAGAGCCTAATGCCAAACGCCATTCAAAACGAACAGCTAAATAAATCATTACCGCGACCATCGCAGCAAATAATGCTAAGCAGCCTTGTTCAAATAGTTCATCACCCACTTGAGAGCCAATATAAGCCGATGATAAAACCTCAGCATTTATAGTTGAGTTTTGGATTATAGCCGTTTTCCAGTCATCGTTATTGCTTGTATTATTGGGGCCTTGTGTTAGTTGAAAATGATTATTGCCCTGTGCTGTTAGCTCAAATTCACCCTGATGATTTTTTGCAATAAATTGCTCAAGCTGTTTTAGTTCAACACCTTGGCTGGTGGTAAACTCTGTTAAGTATCCACCCGTAAAATCAAGGCCAAAGTTTAGCCCTTTTTGTGCAATGGTGAATACCGACAACAACACAAATATGGCGCTGATCAGCATGCCTGTATAACGTATACGAGACCCTGCCTCACATTTTAAAAAAGAATTAAGCATGCGCGTTTACTCCTGCTTTTTTACCCAGCTTTAAATATAAGCTTTGGCTTAAATATTTCGATACATACACACCAGTAAATACCGATGTGATAAGTCCCAGCGCCAGCGTTATAGCAAAGCCTTTTACAGGGCCATAACCTATGCCATATAAAATAATCGCGGTGATCATCGTGGTAATATTGGCATCTAAAATCGTATTCGCTGCCTGTTTATAGCCCTCTTGTATCGCTTGATATGGAGGGCGTCCTTTGCGGCGCTCTTCTTTTATACGTTCAAATATAATCACGTTAGTATCAACCGCCATTCCTATGGTTAGCACCAAACCTGCAATACCAGGAAGTGTTAAAACCACCCCAGGTAATAATGACATTAACCCAACTAAAGACGTTAAATTTAAAACTAACGCAACATTTGCAATAAGCCCTAAACGACGATACCACAGCGCCATAAAGGCAAGCGTTAACCCCATGCCTAACATTAACGCCGCCAATCCATTGTTAATGTTGTCTTGGCCAAGGTTTGGACCAATAGTTTGTTCATGTACTATGGTCACTGGCGCCGTAAGCGATCCTGCACGGAGTAATAGCGCTAAATCGGCAGCCGCTTGCTGGCTTTGCATATTGGTTATACTAAAGCGTGAGCTTAAATGCTGGGCTATATTCGCCACATTAATGACTTCGCTTTTTTTAACCACTTCACCTTTAGCATTTTGTGAATACTCTGAATAGAGCGTTGCCATCGGCTTGCCTATATTCGCCTTAGAAAACGCCGACATAGCATCGCCACCTTGGCTATCTAGGCTCAGTTGTACTAAAGGTTTACCCCAGTCATCACGGCCAATATTGGCATTATTAATATGCTCACCAGTAAAAATAGGCACAGGGTCGAGCTTAATAGTCCCACCCGATTGCAAATTAAATGTTTGCCCGCCAATCTCTTTAAGTTGATAAAACCCAAGTGACGCGGTAGCACCAATAATACGTTTTGCCTCGGCTGGGTCTTGGACGCCGGGTAGCTCAATGCGAATGCGCTGCTTACCTTGGCGCTGTGTAACCGCCTCGGTAATTCCTAACTCTTCAATGCGTGAGCGAAGCGTAGTGAGTGTTTGGCTCATGACTTGTTTATCAAATGCGCTGCGCCCTTGCTCAGAATAACTCACTTTAACGACCTGTAAGTTGCCATGAGTTGATGTGGTTATAGTTAGATTTTCAAAGCGGCTTTTAAGGTCGTTAATAACTGAGGTTAGCTTTTCGGCTGCATTTTCTAATGCACTTATTTCAAAGCCTTGGTTAGTTTGCTTTGCTTTAACACCATAGGCTTTTTGTTTAACAATAATGGCTTTCGTTTGCTGGTAAGCACTGAGTAATTGCTCATCAATGGCTTTATCTAAATCAACATCAAGTACAAACAATACCCCGCCGTTTAAATCAAGACCCAGCTTTATGGGCGATAAACCAAACTCTTGTAACCAAACAGGGCTGGTTGCATGTTCTACAATTTTAACTTGTGTATTTGGGTAATTCGATTTTATAGCCGCTTGAGCTTGGGCACTTTGCGTAGGTGTATTTAAAAGCACATTAATTGTTGCTTGGTTTTCTACCCCTTGGCTGACCTCAAAACCTTGGCTATTTAAAAAGCGCACTATGTTTTCAGTACTTGGTATTGCTTGTGTTTTAACCTCAGGTGCGGCACTAATATGCAACCACGATTTATTCGGGTATAAATTAGGTAAAGCGCTTATTGCCAGTAAAACCAATACAACCAACATGGCTACATAGCTTAATTTAAATTTAGCCATAAATGGCTTTTTTTGTTTTTTTAAACTTAACATAGTTGTTCCTTATTACTCGGCATAGCCCAGTAACGTACCTATTAGGCACAATTAAACTTAAGGTCAAAACGCGATGCGTTAAAACCAATTAACGATAATTAAGGAACTTTAAGCGTGGTAGGTGGTTACAGCGGTGTATAACAGATTCGCATCTTTCCAGCCGCTCAAGCGCGACTTTTTACTTTTAAATACCCAGGTATACCAAGGCTGATTTATGGTGACTGCTTGCGGTCGCAAAAAAATATGCCTACACCCATTTAGCGCAAAAAACTCATGCACTACATCGTATTCAGGATCGCCCTGCGCACTGTGTAAAAATAAAAAGGAGTTATTGGCTGTTAGCCTAGGTTGATGCGCAGCAAACTCAGAATGCTTTGAGTTTTTATGCTGTAAATTACCTAGTGACTTTAACGGTGTGGGAGCGTTAGTTAAGTTTTCGACATTAACAACATGGCTATAACTGCTTTGGTTACTGTTTAATTCGTGCTTTACGCCCATAGCATGGCTTTGCACACTAAAGAGTGCAGCAAAAAACAAGCAAGTAGCTAAAAAAACGCGAAATTTAAACATCTGTCATTTAAAACTAAAATAAAGGATAGCTAGTATATAAGGGCAGCTAATTAAAATACAATAGCCAACATTAAGCTATTTCATTTATATAAAAACAAATACTGAGATCCTCAATGCGCTCCAGACAAAGTTCAGTAAAACGCCCCGATGCCATGAATTTAAAACAAAGCATTCAAACTCTTTGGCCTTATATCACTAAATTTAAAGGGCGTGTGCTTATTGCCATATTAGCGCTTGTGGGTGCTAAAGGCGCGACATTGCTCATGCCATGGGCTTTAAAAGAAATAATTGATGCGGTTGATAAATCAATTAACCCGCTACTCCTCGTCCCAACCTTATTACTCGTTATGTACGGCGCACTGCGATTTGCCAGCGTGTTTTTAGGTGAAGTACGCGATGCTGTATTTTCTCGAGTCACCGAGCATGCCATGCGTGATATTGGCCTTAAAGTATTTAAACATTTGCATTCGTTAGATTTAGCCTTTCATTTAGACAGACAAACTGGCGGTATAAGTCGAGACATAGAGCGCGGCACCAGTGGTTTAAGCTTTTTAATGCGCTTTTTAATGTTTAATATTGTGCCCACGTTGTTTGAAATAATGACCGTGGCGATTATTTTTGGCACCTTGTTTTCTATTTGGTTTGCGCTGATCACCCTACTTGCTGTGGCTATTTATATCTTTTTTACGGTGACGGTTACCCAATGGCGAAACCGCTTTATTCGTGAGTCAAACGCTGCTGACAACCAAAGTAACACCCGCGCCATCGACAGCTTATTAAATTACGAAACCGTTAAATACTTTAATAACGAAGAGTATGAAGCTAAAACTTACGATACGTTTTTAGCAACCTGGGAACAAGCACGATTAAAAAACAGACTCTCGTTACTGGCGCTAAATTCAGGGCAAGCACTCATTATTGCCTGTGCAATAACCGCATTAATGTGGCTTGGCGCAAGCGAAGTTGTCACGGGCGAGTTAACGATTGGTGAACTTGTGATGATCAATGCGTATATGATTCAACTCTTTTTACCGCTCAACTTTTTAGGGTTTGTATATCGCGAAATACGCCGTGCCCTTACCGACCTTGAAAACATGCTCGGCCTGCTTAATACTCAACCTAAAGTGGCGGATGCTCATGAGGCCAAAGAGTTGGTCATTAAACAAGGTGAAATTAGCTTTGATAAAGTAAGCTTTCACTACGACAGTAAAAGGCCTATTTTAAAAAGCATTAGCTTTAATGTTGCTGCCGGCTCAAAAGTCGCGATTGTGGGTGCAAGTGGTGCAGGAAAAAGCTCATTAGCCCGATTACTGTATCGCTTTTATGAGCTGTCATCAGGCACTATTAGCATAGATAAACAAGCAATTAATACAGTTACTCTTGCAAGCTTGCGTAAAGCCATTGCGATAGTCCCCCAAGATACTGTGCTGTTTAATAGCACCATCCGTGAGAATATTGCCTATGGCAGACCCTCAGCAACTGAAGATGAAATAAATAAAGCAATTAACATGGCGCACTTAACCGACTTTATAAATAGCTTAGACAAAGGCGATAAAACCCTCGTGGGTGAGCGCGGGTTAAAAGTCTCAGGGGGTGAAAAACAACGGATTGCCATTGCCCGTGCTATTTTAAAGCAATCACCCATCTTAATCTTTGATGAAGCAACTTCCGCGCTCGACTCTCATGCAGAGCAAGCTATTTTAAAAGCAATGCGAGAAGTGGCAAATGATCACACCAGTATTGTTATTGCACATCGACTTTCGACCATAACCGACGCAGACTCAATTATTGTTTTAAAAGCTGGTGAAATTATTGAACAAGGCAAACACCAAGAACTACTAAATCAAAACGGTGAATATGCCCGTATGTGGGCATTACAGCAAAAGCAGTCAAAGGCGCAATAAACTAAGTCGCTCAAGAACGATTTAAGTAGTTGAGTGTTTTTTTGCTATTTTGATAGTATTTTATTCATCTTATCGACCGGTACGGTTATTCACCTCAAAAGGTTTGTTTGAAGTGAAGTTATCAATACAATCAAATAGCTATTTTTATAACAAAAATATAACGAATTAAATAACGTGAATTCATAGGGGAAAGTAATGAAAAAAAGTTTAATTGCAGCGGCACTCGCCGCTACATTTATTACCGGCTGTTCAGAGCCACAAACTACAAAAACTGAGCAAGTCGCAGCAGTCGCTGAAAAACCACAAGCAACTGAGCAAGCTGAATTAGGCACTTTTGGGGTTGATTTAACTGCCCGCAATGAAGCTGTAAAACCAGGCGATGACTTTTTTATGTATGCCAGCGGTTCATGGTACGACAACTACGAAATGCCAGCAGATAAAACACGCTATGGTGCGTTTTCTGCGTTAGCTGAACGCAGTGAAGAGCGTGTAAAAGAAATTATTGAAGATATTGCAGCACGTGAAAATTTAAATGCAGAAGAGCAACTAGTTGCTGATTTTTATAATTCGTACATGGATACCGACACGCTAAATAAGCTCGGTGTGACTCCCATTAAGCCATTGCTTAACGATATTAACGCTGTCGACTCAACTGATGACTTAGCAAAAATCTTTGGTAATTCATGGCTCACTGGTGTTAGCGCCCCAATTGGTGGTGGTATGTGGTTTAACCGCTTAGATCCTAATAAATACGAAATGTCGTTAGGTGCTGGTGGTTTAGGCTTACCTGATCGTTCATATTACCTTGAAGATGCAGAGCGTTTTGTCAAAACTCGTGAAGCGTATGTTGCACATATTGCCGACATGCTTAAATTTGCTGGTGTTGAAAATACCACTGAACGTGCACAAGCAATTTTAGCGCTAGAGACAAAAATTGCAGAAGGTCATTGGCCACGTGAAAAACGCCGTAATCGTGACATAACGTTAAACCAAATAAAACGCGACGAGTTAAGTACTCAGTACCCTGGATTTAATTGGGATTTATACTTTGCGCAAACAGGTTACAAAGTACCGCAGCTAAACGTGTCGCAGCCTGAACCTGTAAAGGCCATGATTGATTTAATCAACAACGAAGATATAAGCGTATGGAAAGACTACCTAACATATCATGCAATTAATGGTAACGCTGGGCTGTTGTCAGAAGACATATTTAACACCAGCTTTGCTTTCTTTGGTAAAGAGTTAAATGGTCAGCAGGAGCCTCGTCCGCGCTGGAAACGTGCGATCAGCCAAATGTCAGGCACTAGTTCACTAGGCTTTGCGATTGGTAAAATTTATGTAGATCGTTACTTCCCTGAGTCATCGAAGCAGCAAATGTCTGAGCTGGTTGAAAACTTACGCACAGCCCTTGGCGAGCGTATTGATAACCTAGATTGGATGGGCGCAGAAACAAAAGTAAATGCGCGTGCAAAATTAGCGGCGTTTGTGCCAAAAATTGGTTACCCAGATGAATGGCAATCTTACGAAGGCTTAAGCATTAGCAAAAATGATTTAATGGCTAATGTAAAAAATATGCGTGAGTTTTTCCAAGCCGATAGCGTTGAAAAAGAGCTGAAAAAGACCGACCGCAATCGCTGGGGTATGACACCACAACGTGTAAATGCTTATTACAATAGCTCATTTAATGAAATTGTATTTCCTGCCGCTATTTTACAACCGCCGTTTTTCGATCCAAATGCAGATCCTGCGGTAAACTACGGTGGTATTGGTGCCGTGATTGGCCACGAAATGGGCCATGGCTTTGATGACCAAGGGTCAAAATCAGATGCTAACGGCATACAACGTAACTGGTGGACTGACGAAGACCGTGCTGCTTTTGATGCTAAAGCCGACAAACTGGCGGCTCAGTACAGCAAATATGAGCCAATTCCGGGTAACTTTGTAAATGGCCGCAACAGCTTAGGTGAAAATATTGGTGATGTAGGTGGTTTAGCCATGGCTTATCATGCTTACAAACTAAGCCTAAATGGTAAAGAAGCCCCTGTGATTGATGGTGTAACCGGCGATCAACGTTTCTTCTTAGCGTGGGCACAAGTATGGAAAGAAAAACGTACTGAGCAAAGCATGTTAAACCAATTACGTGGCGGTACGCATGCGCCAGGTCGCTTTAGAGCACAAGCTCCTCGTAACCACGACGCTTGGTACAAAGCATTTGATGTAAAACCAGGTGATGAGTTGTACTTACCAGAAGACGAACGTGTTCGTATTTGGTAATACTCTGACAAACGTTCATCATTTGTAACGAATAAACAACCCGCTTCGGCGGGTTGTTTTATTTTCCATTCATAATAACTGTTTCCCCCGTTACTTAGTAATCAATCTCAATACTTACTAGCCCTGCCCGGCATTTACCTTTAGAATATGGGCTTGCAAATTTTTTCAATTATTTATACATATTAAGGCGAAACGCAGATGGGAAGAGCTTACCAAAACAAAAAAGATTCAATGGCTAAAACTGCGGGTGCTAAAACTAAAGTTTATTCAAAATACGGTAAAGAGATTTATATTTGTGCTAAAAACGGCGGTGTTGATCCAGACGGTAACCTAGCACTGCGTCGTTTAATTGAACGCGCTAAAAAAGACCAAGTACCGGCTCACGTAATTGAACGCGCCATTGATAAAGCCAAAGGCGGCGGCGGTGAAGACTATGCAGCTACGCGCTACGAAGGTTACGGCCCAGGTAATTGCATGATTATTGTTGACTGTTTAACCGACAACAACAAACGTACCTTTGCTGATGTACGTGTGTGTTTTACTAAAGCAAACGCTAAAATTGGCGCACAAAACTCGGTATCACACTTATTTGATCACCTTGCTATTTTTGTATTTGACGGTGACGACGATGAAACCGTTCTTGAAGCGCTAATGATGGCTGACGTTGATGTAACCGATGTAGAAGTAGAAAACGGTAAAGTGACCGTATTTGCTCCACACACTGAATACAACAATACGCGTACCGCACTTGAAGAAATGGGTGTGACAGAATTTGACGAAGACTTAATTGCCTTTGTACCCCAAGTAGAAGCCCCTATTGAAGGCGAAGATGTAGAAGTGATGGAACGCTTTTTAGCCATGCTTGAAGATTGTGACGACGTACAAAACGTGTACCACAACGCACAATTTTAAGCGTTAAAGCTTAATCGTGTTTAAAGGCCAACTTAGTTGGCCTTTTTGTTGATTTTAAAATGGATTATTAATTTTGAATACCCTTTCACAACTTCGCAGCGGCCAATTACATGGTGCAAAACACCTACAATTAGTTGAAGCGCTAAGCCACTTTCCAGAGGAAATTTTTACCCTCGCGGATACCCTCGAAGTCTTGGATTTATCTAATAACAATTTATCTGATTTACCTGATGAATTTGCCTGCCTAACAAAATTAAAACGACTGTTTTTATCGTTTAATCAGTTTAAACATATACCTAAAATACTTGCTAAGTGTCCTGCTTTGATCATGGTTGCATTTAAAGGTAATTACATCACTGAATTTGCAGATTACTGCCTACCTAAAGCGATTGAATGGCTTATTCTTACAGATAATAAAATAGCTAAGCTGCCTGCAACATTTGGCCAATACACTGCGCTTAAAAAGCTGGCATTGGCAGGTAATCAGCTCAGTGAGCTACCAATAAGCATGGCAAACTGCCATAACCTGGAACTAATTAGGCTCTCTGCAAATCAGTTAACTCAAATTGATGATTGGCTATTTGAACTACCAAAGCTGACTTGGCTTGCATTTGCAGGCAATTGCTTTAATAAATCACAGTGCCTTACCCAATCAAATTTAGCCAATAAACCACTGAGTGACTACTCGCTCAGTAAAGTAATAGGCCAAGGCGCATCAGGGATTATCCATCTTGCTTATTCAACGAATAAAGAGCCGGTTGCTGTTAAGTTATTTAAAGGGACTATTACAAGCGATGGTTATCCGCTGGATGAAGTTAATTGCTGCTTGCAAGCGCTTGAGCATCCAAACTTAATTAAAGTACTGGCTTACATTGAACAACAGCAACAGCTTGGTTTAGTGATGGAGTTAATTGATACAAGCTTTACAAATCTAGGCTTACCGCCGAGCCTTAATACCTGTACTCGAGATACATTTGAAAGCGAGTGCCACTACTCTACCCAAGTAATTTATGCCATAACGCAGCAAATGGTTAGCACTGTGGCCCACTTGCACCAGCACAATATAAGCCATGGTGATATATATGCGCACAATACCATGGTTGACCCGCACGCGCGTGTGCTGTTTGGGGATTTTGGCGCGGCCACTGATCTTACTATGCTCAGTGACTATCAACGTCAACAAATGCAGTTAATAGAAGTGCGTGCTTTGGGGTGTTTAATCGAGGATTTACTCACAACCTGCCAAGAGCAAAGCGCTGAAGTCATGCACTTAAAACATATTGCGCAGCAATGCATGAGCGAAAATATCGCACAGCGGCCAACACTTAGCGCATTAGCTGACTTTTTATAATGGTTATGCGGCCATTAATATTATGGCCGCAAGCTAGAATGATCACTATTTTTGTTTTTTAAACGGGTAAATTTGTTGCTTTAGCATACCTACAGGCATGTAATCACCCACAACCCCATATTCTTTAGGCCACTCTGCTTGCCCTTTTACTGCAGTACCAAACAAGTAATCTAAAAACGAAAAATGGGCTGCGTAATTTCTATCAATTGCGGCTTTATCGGATGCGTGATGCCAATGATGAAACTGCGGTGTAACCATAAAATACTTTAACCACCCAAATTTTACATTTACGTTAGCGTGATTAAATACCGCTTGAAAGCCTACAATAATCACGTACAAACTAATAATTTGCTGTGAAAAACCCAGCACAAATATAGGCGTTAACACTAAACTACGGGTGATCAGTATTTCTAAAATATGCTGACGAGAGCCTGCGAGCCAATCCATTTCTTTGGCACTGTGATGGACACCATGAAATCGCCATAAAAAGGGGACTTCGTGATACGCACGATGTGTCCAATACTGCATTAAATCAGCCACCAAAATAATTAAAAATAGCTGCAGTATAAACGGCATTTGCGCTATGTAAGCTTGCAGTGTGCTCGACACCGCCCAGCCAAAACCATAATGAACAAAATGATTAGTAACCAGTAATACAAAGCCCACTATTAAGTGGTTAACAAAGAAGTGGTTTAAATCCCCGCGCCATTCACTACGCAGTATTTTTTGCTCTTTTCGATGCGGAAGTAGTTTTTCAATTAAGATAAAAATTAAGGTTGAGCCTAATAAGTCTAATATAAACCAATCTAAGCCAATATAAGGAGTGTTATCTGCAAAGTCATTCACTTCAACATTCGGGCCGCCAAAGCTAATGGCCAGTACAATAAAAAACCACGCAGTGGCACCCAATCGCTTATTAGTATTTCGTACAAAATTAAGTAAACCCAGGCTTCCTGAAATAATAAGGGCAACAAACATAAGTTGACGTAAAAACTCGACGCTATAACTTTTACGCAATTCTGGAGTCGTTAAATATTCAGGGAAGTGGAATGCAAGCACTCCCAAGCAACTTAATATTGCCAAAAAGCAAGCAATATAACCGCTGATATTACCCTCACCAATTTGCAAGTGACTGGTGCGAAATATTTTTTTAGTGACGTGTTTTAGCATTATTTTCCTTAATATAATATGCAGTCCCTATTATAGTGCGCATATTCTAGCAAATTTTGGGCTAACTAAAACACAAAAAAGCCACGCAATGCGTGGCTTGGCCGGATAAAGCTAAATTAACTACACGGAAAATTTATAAATATGCACCCAGCGCTTTAACTTGATCTAACATGCGGTTTGAGAAACCCCATTCGTTGTCGTACCACGCCATTACTTTAACTAATTTACCATCAGCACGTGTTTGCGTTGCATCAAAAATAGATGAAGCTGGGTTATGGTTAAAGTCGATAGAAACAAGCGGCAGCTCGTTGTACTCTAAAATACCTTTCATTGGCCCTTCTGAGGCTGCTTTAACCACTTGGTTAATTTCTTCAATGCTTGTGTCACGTTTAGCAATAAACGTTAAATCAACTAACGACACATTAATTGTAGGTACACGTACCGCCATGCCATCTAATTTACCTGCCAGCTCAGGCAATACTAAACCAACCGCTTTTGCAGCGCCCGTTTTAGTTGGGATCATAGATTGAGTCGCACTACGCGCGCGGTATAAATCTGGGTGGTATACGTCAGATAAGTTTTGATCGTTGGTATAAGCGTGAATAGTAGTCATGCTACCTTGTTCAATCCCTACCGTATCGTTTATTGCTTTGGCCACTGGTGCTAAACAGTTAGTTGTACACGACGCGTTTGAGATGATATTGCTATCGGCATTAATTACATCGCTGTTTACACCATGAACTACGGTAGCATCCATATCTGTACCAGGTGCCGATACCACTACTTTTTTAGCACCGGCTTCAATATGCTTATTAGCCGCTTCGCGTGACGTGAATAACCCCGTACATTCAAGTACGATGTCAACGTTTAGTGCTTTCCACGGTAAGTTAGCAGGATCGCGTTCTTGCGTTAAGGTGATCACATCATCGCCAATTAACATGGTGTTGTCTTTAAGCGTTACTTGCTGTGAAAAACGACCATGTACTGAGTCAAACTGAGTCAGATGAGCATTTACATTGGCTGGGGCTAAATCGTTAATAGCCACAATTTTAATTTCATTATTTTGCGCTGATTCATACAATGCACGTAATACATTACGACCAATTCGGCCGTAGCCATTAATTGCTACATTAATCATTTTTGACTCCTATTAACTTCACATGCTTGGCGAGCAAGCGTTTCAATAGCTTGCCAGTCTTTATTTTCAATAAGTTGCTTATCTAACATCCACGTACCACCTACACAAATAACATTGTTAAGTGCTAAGTAATCAGGTGCGGTTGCTAAACTAATGCCACCGGTTGGACAAAAAGTAATATCAGGTAATGGGCCGCCAATAGATTTAAGCATAGCAGCACCGCCTGCAGCTTCTGCAGGAAAAAACTTTAAGAATTTGAAACCATGAGCAGCTAAGTTCATCACTTCGCTTGGGGTCGCTGCACCGGGTAAAAATGGAATAGTAGACTCTTTTGCCAGCGCTAATAATTCATCGCTAACACCTGGACTCACCATAAAGTCAGCACCCGCTTCTACTGATGCGTTAAAGCTTGCTTTATCAACCACAGTACCTGTACCAACATAAGCTTCGGGCACTTCTGCTTTCATTAGTTTTACAGCCTCAGCTGCAATGGGTGTACGCAGTGTAATTTCAAGTGCTTTTAGGCCACCGTTATATAACGCTCTTGCAAGTGGTGCTGCATCTTCTAATTTTTCGATTACCACCACTGGCACTACCGGTGCCGATGCTAAGATTTTTTCAATACTCATTACTTGTTCCTCATTACCCAATATGGCTAATTATTATTCAAGTCCAAAAGCACTTGCACCTAAATCGGCACTGCTTACTATGTTTCTAAATCCAGTAAATAATTCACGACCTGTACCAAACGTTTGGCTTGCTTGGCTAATTTGTAGCTCACGCTGTGCAAGCTCTTCATCGCTAACATGCAGTTTTAAAATACCATTTGGCGCATCTAGAGTAACAATATCGCCTTCATGAATTTTAGCAATAATCCCACCTTCAACCGCTTCAGGTGCTAAATGGATTGCCGCTGGTACTTTGCCTGATGCGCCCGACATACGACCGTCGGTAACAATAGCCACTTTATAGCCCTGATCTTGTAATGTTGCCATTACCGGTGTGAGCTTATGAAGCTCAGGCATGCCTTTGGCTTTTGGCCCTTGCTCTTTAAGTACAGCAATAAAATCTTGGTTAAGTTCGCCACGGCTATAGGCATCTTGTAACTCACCTTGTGAGCTAAATACTTTAGCCGGTGCCGACACCACTTGATGAGACTCTGCAACCGCAGAGACTTTAATAACCGCTTTACCTAAGTTACCCGTTAGTAGCTGTAAACCACCTTGCTTACTAAATGGGTTACTTACTGGGCGAAGTACTTCTTCATCATGTGAGTTTTCTGGACACGCTACCCATTTAACTTTACTTGGGCCATTCGCATCACTCATAATTAAGTTGTCGTCTTTATCGAGTAGTGGCTCACACATGTAAGGTGCAAGGCCTTCGCCTAAAATAGTGGTTACGTCTGTATGAAGGTAACCAGCACCTGCTAATTCACGCATTAAGAAGCCCATTCCGCCGGCTGCTTGAAAGTGATTAACATCTGCTGAGCCATTTGGGTAAATACGCGTCAGTAGTGGAACAACCGCTGATAAATCAGACATGTCTTTCCATGTAACTTGAATACCAGCCGCTTTAGCAATCGCCACAATATGGATTGCATGATTGGTTGAGCCACCTGTTGATAACAAGCCAACTAAGCCGTTAATTATAGTTTTTTCGCTGATCACATCCGCTAAACACGGGCCATCTTTGTTTTCAGTAAGCTGCTTAAGCATGGTTTCAACCGCATTACCGGTTAAGCCATCACGCAGTTCTGTGTATGGGTTTATAAACGAGCTACCTGGTAAGTGTAAGCCCATTATTTCCATCAACATTTGATTTGAATTAGCGGTACCATAAAACGTACAGGTACCCGCACTGTGATAAGAAGCGCTTTCAGCTTCTAGTAGCTCTTCACGAGATACCAGTCCTTGTGCAAACTTTTGACGAACACGGGCTTTGTCTTTGTTTGGAATACCTGATTGCATAGGCCCTGCTGGTAAAAAATACACAGGTAAGTGACCAAATGATAAAGCACCAATTAATAGGCCTGGGACAATTTTGTCACATACACCTAAACAAAACACACCATCAAACACGTCATGCGATAACGAAACCGCAGTAGACATAGCAATAACGTCACGAGAAAAAAGCGATAGTTCCATGCCATCACGCCCTTGCGTAACACCATCACACATCGCAGGTACACCGCCAGCAACTTGCGCGGTGGCGTCAAATTTAGTGGCAATGCTTTTAATTAAATCGGGGTATTCTTTGTAAGGCACATGTGCAGATAACATGTCGTTATATGAATTGATAATTGCAAGGTTTGGCACCTCGTCTGCTTTTAAACGCGCTTTGTCATCGCTGCTACACGCAGCCATTACATGAGCAATATTGCCACAGCCTAATCCAGCACGAACTCTTGTTTGTTTTTTTGCGTGCGAAATACGATCTAAATAGGCTTGACGGGTTTGTTTACTGCGCTCAATAACGCGTTCTGTGACTTCTTGAATTCGAGGGTGCAACATAATTTTACTCATCTCTATTCGTTAGAGGATAAAGGCTCAGTAACAATTATAGACTCCACGAAAATAACTGTACTGAGCATCTTTGACTTACCCGTTCAAAGGTACGCTACCAGGGAGCCTCTCACAACAACCCTGACACCGGTGTCAGGGTATTAACGCATGACATTGACACCGGTGTCAACCCTGAGTCATAAAAATAGCCAATTTTTTTAACATGTACAATAAATAAACGTGAATTTTTAGTGAAATACCAGCAAGCAAATAATGAAAATTAAAAGTACAGACAAAAAAAAGCCCGAGTAAGCGTCACTCATACTCGGGCTACTGTGAAAAAAGGGTTTTATTTTACGGCTGCAGTTGACTCTCGCGTGATTAATTTTGCTTCTAAAATCACTTTATATGGCGACTCTTGCGGCTCAATAATATGGGTGATCAATTGCGTAACGGCTTGTTTTGTCATTTCTTCTACAGGTTGCGCTATGGTGGTCAGCCCAGGCCAAATGTGGCGCGCTATTGGTGCATTATCAAACCCAGCGATAGAAATATCATCAGGTACACGTAAGTTACGCTGCGTGGCTAATTTGAGCACTGCCGCTGCCATGTAGTCGTTTGATGCAAATACAGCGGTAGGACGAGGCGATAAATCTAAAATACTACGCGCACTGTCTACTCCTGAATGGTAACTAAAGTTACCCTCTTCAACTAAGCGTTCATTAAATTCAATGCCATGAGTTGTTAATGCGCGCCTGTAACCTTTAAAACGCTGCTCAGTGGCACTGTGATCTGGGTGACCTTTAATAAACGCGATAGACGTATGTCCTAGGTTTATTAAATGCTCGGTAATTTCAAACGCACCCTGCTCGTCATTGCTGGTCACAGAAATAGAATCATCATCTAAAATTGCAGAAGCGACTCGAGCATAAGGGATTTTTTTCGACTTTAAAAAATCTACCAACTCGCCAAAATCACAAAAGGGCGGGGTTAATACTAAACCGTCAAGGCGTGATGACTGCAATAACTGCTCAATATTGTTAATGAGTGCATCGCCCCTGAGCTCACAAGGATGAATAAGCAAGTTATAGTTGTTCTCTTGGCAGGCAGCCAGTGCGCCTGTTTGCACACGGGTGATATAACTTTTACTAGGGTTATCGTAAATGCAACCAATGATAAAGCTGCGATTTTGTGCAAGGCCGCGTGCAATTGGGTTTGGGGTGTAATCTAGCTCTTTAAATACGGCTAACACTTTTTCGCGTGTAGCTGCACTGACATTAGGCTCATTATTGAGTACTCGCGACACGGTTTTTTTAGAAACACCTGCATGACTGGCAACGCTGTTTATAGTGACTTTTTTCATCTATTTATTTCCAAACCTATGCAAAGCGATTAATCCTGTTGGCTTGTATGCAAACACGCGGCAGCTCCAATTAATGGGATGTTGTCTTGTGTTACTAACGTCACCGGAATTTGACCTGTGTACTGCGACATAATACCTTTTTGCGAAAAGCGCTCAATAAAACGACTTTCAAGTAAACGAGCTTGCATGCGTGGTAAAATTCCACCGCCAATATAAAGGCCGCCTAAGGCGCCGTAGGCCAATGCTAAATCGCCCGCAACACTGCCAATCCAGTCACAAAATTGATTAAGCGTTGCATCACACACTTCACATTCACCGCTATTGGCTAAGCTGCTAATTTGTGCGGCATCTAAATTTTTTGCAGCCACCCCTTTAACCGCAGCCATGGCTTTATATAAATGAGCAATGCCAGGGCCCGAAAATACCGTTTCTACCGATACATGAGGGTGATCTTTTTTAAGTTCTTGAATAAGTTGAGCGTCGAGTTGATTAACGGCTGCTAACGAAATATGCCCGCCTTCTGAACTCATCACCGCGCACGAATGTGCGGTTCTAACTAAGCATGCTGCACCAAAACCAGTGCCTGGACCCATTACACCTATATTGGCAGACTCATCCGCTTGACCAGGTTTAACAGTGACATTTTGTGAAGGGTCTAAATACGGTGCTGCGTAGGCAAAAGCAGCAAAGTCATTTATAACGCTTAATTGAGCAAGGTCAAAGTGGTGTTTAAAATCATTAACGCTAAAGTGCCAACCTAAATTAGTTAAATGAACTTGCCCTGCATTTATAGGGCCTGCTACTGCAAGGCATGCGCGTTTAGGGGTTATATGAGACACTGTTGATAAGTAGTACTCGGTAGCACTTTCGAGCGATCCATAGTTAGCACTGGGAAAAGTATGATTATGCTCAATGGTAAATTGATTACTTGATTCGTCGAACCCAGTGATCAACGCAAAACGAGCATTTGTGCCGCCAATATCGGCAACCAGAATAGGATCAAAGTGTGTGCTAGAGTGTAAACCCATAGTGTTATCTCTTTTGTTTAAGTAATGAGTACTTATTATTTTAATGGGGTATCATTGATACTTATTTACTTTGAGCTATCACCTCAAAGCAGCTATCACTGTAAAAAAATGCTACCTTTAATAATAAAGGTAGCTAATACGTTTTGACAACAAAATGATAAAACGCCCTTATTGTGACACCGGTGTCATGAAAAAATCAATAAAAAAATGCCTTTATTGACAAATAAGCTTGAAAAAAATCACTAATAAACGAGAATATCCCCTTATTGTCCTCTTAAGTAAGTAATCGTGATGAAAGGTAAAGCCACCTCGTTTGATATAGCCCACTATGCTGGGGTGTCTCAATCTACAGTTTCCCGTGCTTTACGAAATAGTCCACTGGTAAATGACGAAACACGAAGACGTGTTCACGATATTGCTAAAAAACTTAATTACAAAGTAGACAAAAACGCCAGTAACCTTCGCACTCAACAAAGCAGTACCCTAGCATTGCTGTTGTTTGAAGACCCAACCTCAGATGAATCACAAATCAATCCGTTTTTTTTAGCCATGCTGGGCAGTATTACTCGTGCCTGCGCAAAAGAGGGTTACGATTTACTTGTTTCATTTCAATCAGCCAGCGCTGATTGGCAAGCAGACTACGAAGACAGCCATCGAGCAGATGGAATAATCTTATTAGGCTATGGCGACTACATTGATTTTCAACCAAAATTTAATACCTTGCTTGAACAAAACACTAAATTTGTTTGCTGGGGAGCAAGCGTTGATAACCGCCCTGATTTAACCATAAGTTGCGATAATTATGGCGGTGGTAAACTTGCCGCTGAGCATTTACTAGCGCATAACCGAACTGATTGTGCATTTATTGGCGATGCCTCTGATCACAGCCCTGAGTTTTTTGCCCGTTTTAATGGCTTTAAAGACGAACTCCAGCAAAACGGTGTCACCTTAAATGATCGTAAAATTGCCAACGCAATTTCTACCGAAGAATCTGGCTACCATGCTACTCGCTCTTTAATTGCTAATAATATTACTTTTAATGCACTTTTTGCTGCCAGCGATCTGATTGCCATAGGCGCAATACGCGCGCTAAAAGAAGCCAATATTAACGTGCCAAAAGATGTAGCCGTAATAGGTTTTGATAATATTTCTATTGCAAGTTACATTAACCCGCCGCTGACAACCATAGAGCAAAACACCACTATAGCGGGGCAAATGTTAGTTGAAAACTTACTCAAATTAATTCGTGGTGAGCAAGTACAAAGCACCCTGCTGCCACCGCGTTTAATTGCGCGCGGCTCAAGTTAACTCACTGTGGAGGGCCACCCTTTAAAAAGTAGTAAAATCCCCCTCCTCTTACCCTTATATTTATTTGGGCTTTATTGGCTTAATTGCGGTCATTTGTCCTTGCTGTTTTTACCAGCAAACCAAAAGCGTTCTTTAGATTAACAGCCTATTCACACCTTGCTATAACATTAGTTTTTTTAATCTGAAAGTGACTGTTTTTAATGTAATTTTTCACTCGTCAATGCACTATTTTATCTCTACAATCGCACTTTTATTTTTGCTCTTAAAAGTTTAAGTGACTATTTCATGCTACTCACTATTGTTTACATCATCGGAATTACAGCAGAAGCCATGACCGGTGCACTCAGCGCTGGGCGCAGAAACATGGATTGGTTTGGGGTTATGCTAGTAGCTAGTGCCACAGCCATTGGGGGTGGCAGCGTACGCGATATTTTACTTGGCAATTACCCGTTAACGTGGGTTAAACACCCAGAATATTTACTGATCACATGCGTGGCGGGTATTGTTACAACTTGGCTAGCAAAATGGGTGGTTAAATTTAAAGGCATATTTATGCGTTTAGATGCCTTAGGGCTTGCCGCATTTAGTATTATCGGCTGCCAAGTTGGGCTTAATATGGGTTTGCACTATGGTATTTGTGTGGTCGCTGCTATTGTTACCGGCGTATTTGGTGGATTATTGCGTGATTTAATTTGTCGCCAAGCACCACTCGTATTACACCATGAACTTTACGCAAGCGTAGCGCTGATAGTCGCGTGTTTATACTTAGCACTCCATCACTACAACATTGACGACAATATCAGCGTGATTACAAGTCTAGTTGTTGGGTATTTTATACGCATGGCATCGGTGCGCTTTAAATGGCGTTTGCCTACATTTAGTTTGTTAGAAACAGCTAATTTGAAAAATGAGCAATAAAGGCAGGGGTTAATTCTCCTCTGCCCTAGCGCTTTTAAAGAGCCCTATTACTTTGCGGGCTAATAAACTGGCCACAAAAAATAACCCCAAAGCAAAACACAATATACTCAAAGGCAAAAATAAGCTTTCATGCAATACACCGTTATTATCAACGTATTGATACAGACTGTGCTCTATCAGCATAAAACCCGTGCCAAGCAATAAAAAGCAAACACTCAATGTGGCTGTTTTGTTTGTAAAAGAGCGCATAAACTATCCATAAATATTTTATTAAATTGTGAGAATAGCAGTTTGAATGAGCGAATATTAATCTACAGTGACTGAGCAACATTAATTTTTAAAATAAAAGTCACAGTCATTAAACTAAGCTTTTAGACATATAATAAAATCTGTCGTCTTCCTTATCTATGCTGAAACCTGAACGTGTGTAAAGCTTGTGCGCAGGGCTTATTTTAAAAACCCGAAGCCTAAGTTGCATAGCACCTCGGAGCACAGCTAAACGAGCACACTCATTAATTGCTGCTGCACCAATACCCATATTTTGAAACGCAGCATCTACTTGTAAGTCACGTATATAGCAACCCTTATCATCGAAAGCCAAGCGCATTACACCCACTACATCGCCATTTAACAAAACATCCCAATTTTCAAGCTCTGAAATTTGTTCATATATTTTAAGTTGCTGCCAATCAACGCCATACTGCTCATAATATTCACGCATGTTGGTGTAGGTTAACTGTGCAGAAACCATTAAATCGGCTGTGGGCTGATAATACATATTCATTATTGCCATTCCTTTGTTTAGCGACTTTTACAAAGCATGCTGCGGCTGATGGTTTTTAAAATACTTATTTACTAATAATGACTGCAACAAGCTAGTACTACTGGATGTAGCCCAGTACAAACCAATTGCAGAAGGAAAATTAACGAGAGTAACCACACAAATAATTGCGGGAATTAGGAACAATAAGGTGCTGGTTTGTTCTGCGCTACCTGGCATCATCATCATAGATAAATATGTAATAGCCCCCACTAATAACGAAAGCGCAATATCAGGCTTTGCAATACTGGTAATCCAAGCGAATTTACTATTCAATACAATTTGTTGCAGAGCTTGAAAAGTTCCAAGGCCAAATACCCCTTGGCTTGCCATATTAATCACACTTTTTTTATCGATAAACTTAATGTTGTGCTTTTTATACAGCGCCATAGTTAATTTTGCGATTTCACTGGGCTGGTCTTTATAGTTGCTCTTTATGCTATCTAGCTCAGGTTTTAGTGCGGCAATTGCTTTTTTATTTCTAACCATGTTAACCATAGCAACAAGGTTAATCGGCATTAAAACTAATCGTCCAATAACGGTAAACAAAATAATTGCAACCGCTTGGCTTACGCCCACTTCTTGAGTAAAAAAGGTGATTAATTGCACAATAAAAGCAGTAAATAAATTCCAAATTTCCATTTTAGTTTTCCTTTTAATATTATGTATTAAAAGTAACTACCATGACATATTATGTCAAGATGTTTTTCGATAACTATTTTTCTACTTATGGAGTCTTCAATGGTATTTATACAATAAGACTATTTTTTATAAGTTTGAGAACTGATTGATCAGCCAATCCAGCTCCTAAAGCTTTTTAAACACCTACTGACTGTAAGGTGCAAAGATTTTATTTATCTTCGGTTAGACATTTAAAGTATTTTGATGATGATGTTTTAAGTGTTGTGTTATGACTTGTTAGTTTGAGACTTATAATTTAGTACTTTACATGTCAAATGTTTTACATCGTTGTACGTAGTACAGAAATTAAATTGGTGAGTTATGCTATGTATCTAACCTTCGACCTCCCAAAGTAATAAGTAAATCAACTCTGTGAGTTAACATTAAAATCTAAGCTTTTCGACTAGCTCTGTAAAGTTGTATATATTGATTTATAGCTTGATCTAAAATCAAGTGCCTATCAAACAAAATGAGGGCTACTTAATTGTATTTTAACTATTCTTCTTAAGAAATCACAAAGTACTTCTTTCATCTGAAGCTCTTTAATGCAATCAATTGACTCAAAAGTATAAAATTACCAATCTTTGCCTTCGGTTTATTAACTCAAATTTAAAGCCTTAATCGTAATTAGTCGTTTAAAACTGTACATTTTGAGTTTTGTAAAAAATTAAATTCTTGAAAAATTGCTTAGATTAAAACTGAGAGCATTTAATATATTACTTTTAAGCATTTCAATATGCCCCACTAATTAAATAGCAACATAATTACAACCCTGTAAAAAATAATATTTCACTATTGTAATAATAGGGACATATGTTAATAAAAAAAAGTTTACATAAATGTATATTAATTGTAAATTAGTTTTGGCTTCATTAATAAAATGTAACCTTAAAAAAGATAAAAACAATACTTAGGGAAATTCAATATGTTTAAAACCAAAACCTTATCAAATGCAATAAGATATTCTTTATTGCTTGGTTCTGTTGCTATAGCACCCAGCGTGTTTGCGCAAGATGAAAAAAAATCTGATGTAGAATTAGAAGAAGAAGCGCCAGAAAGAATTGTAGTAACTGGTTCACGAATAAGAAAAGCTGAGTTTTCTAATGCATCTCCAATTCAAATCATAAACGGTGACTTATCGCGTGAAATGGGACTGTTTGATGCGGGCTCAATGCTACAATCAACTAGCCAAGCAGCAGGTACGCAAATTGATAACACATTTGGCGGGTTTGTATTAGACAATGGTCCAGGTGCCGCAACTATAGGTTTTCGTGGCTTAGGTGCTGAAAGAACTCTCGTTTTAATTAACGGACGTCGTATGGCTCCTGCTGGTGTGGGTGGCGCTCCAACGTCACCTGATCTAAATTTAATACCAGGCGTTATGGTTGAACGAGTTGAAAACTTATTTGACGGCGCCTCTACTGTATATGGTTCTGATGCCGTAGCCGGTGTAGCAAACGTTATTTTGAAAAAAGATGTTGAAGGATTTACATTTGATGCATCGTACCGACAACCTAAAGGTGAAGGCGGTGAAGAAACCGTACTTTCAGGGATGTGGGGTACAACCATGGATAATGGTTTTATCACTGTAGGTGTAGAATATTCAGAGCAGCAATCACAATCTTTATCTGGAAACCCTTTTGTTAAAGGCTGTGAAGAACGTATATGGGAAGCTGAAGATGGCTCAATCATTACTAGAAATAGTGGTTATGGTCCTGTTGCTAGCGGTGAAGATTCATGTGATATTTTCCCTCTTACAAATCGTATTAGTGTCCCATCGTTCTTTGGTAGTGTTTATTACACCCCAGGTTTTACAAACACAGGGATTCCTAACTTCAGTGAATCAACAGTTCCTGCGAGTCTTGAAGGGTTTTTCCCATCATGGGTTGCAGGTGACTTTGATGGTGATGGTATTAATGATGGTGTATTTGTTGACGGAGATGGTGACGGTTTCCGTGATGTTGACTTTCAAAACCCTCTATATGCTTTCCAACAGTCTGATTACTACAAAAGCGGTGATTACAGAAGCAAAAATGAACGCGTATCATTAATGCTTAATGGTGAGTATAACTTCCAAGATGATAATGATACAACCTTCTATTACGAAGGTTTATATGCAAAACGTGAGTCTCCAATATTTAGCCCTGGAGCTCAGATATTTCAACAAGTTGCAGCATCTAACCCATATAACCCTTGTGGCGTTAACGGAATAGATTGTTTTGGTGTTCTAGGTGTAGGCCCTGGTGGTCCAGAAGCTGTACAGCCAATTATTAATATTCGTGGCGACCGTGATCAAACACAGGTAGAAGTATCGCAATATCGTCTCGTATCCGGTGTTACTGGTAACTTAGGCATGTTTGAAAACATTGGCTTAAATAACTGGTATTATGATGCATCAGCATCTTATAGTGCTTCGAAAGGAACCGACCATCGTGTTGGTATCAACGAAGAGCGTCTTATTTACTCTTTAGAAACATCAGTACTTAATGACGATGGGACAATTACCTGTGGAACAGGTTCAGATGGCTGTGTGCCAGTTAACTTATTTGCTGATAGTATCTTCCAAGAAGGTGGTGGTACATTATCACCAGAGGAAGCTGCATACTTATTTATCGATCGTGATATCGAAACAAAAGTAAATCAGTTTGTCTTTAATGCATTTATGGGTGGAGACTTCTTCAATTTACCTTGGAATAATGAGACCGTAGCCGGCATCGTTGGTGTTGAATTCCGTCGTGACGAAATTGAATCAAATCCAAATGCAGCAACTGCTGAAGGCTTGCTTTGGGGTTACTTTGCTGACCAAGGCGCTGATGGCTCTCGAAATCTTAAAGAAATCTTCACAGAGTTTGAATTTCCATTACTTAAAGGTGTTAAAGGTGCAGAAGAACTTACATTCACCGCTTCAGGCCGTGTTTCTGAAGAATCTTTTTATGATGCAGAATCAACATACAGCATAAAAACAATCTACCGTCCTGTTGAATGGTTTACGCTTCGAGCAACAAAAGGGACTTCTTATAGAGCTCCAAACCTTCGTGAACGCTTTTTAAATGGTACATCGGGCTTTAATACAATTGCAGATCCTTGTGTTGTACCTGAAGATGCACGAAATATTGATCCATTAAACCCTGGTTCAGCAGCAACATATAATGCAGCCGAAGAAACTCGCGACACATCTGTCTTGAATGCGTGTCAAGCATCTGGTGTTGATCCTACATCATTAGGTTTAGGCCAAAATGGTACAGACTCTTACACTGCAACTTACAGTGCAGAAATAGAAACAGGTGGCACAACAGAACTTACGCCAGAAACATCCGTTGCAAAAACGTATGGTCTAATCTTTGAACAACCATTTTCTGAAGAGTTTGATTTAACATTCTCACTTACTCGTTTTGATATTGAAGTTACAAATAGCATAGCAGAGCCAAGTGCTGGTTATAGTATCGGTCAATGTTACTCTGCCGACGGAAACGAAGCATTCTGTAATAGAATTGGCCGAGATTCTAACGGTCAGATTGATATGGTTGATGCTAGCTTTATTAATATTGGCTTAATTTCTTCTAAAGGCTTTGATTACAATGTTTACTTTGAAACGGACACTGTAATAGCAGAAGAAAACTTAGGTATTACATTAGACTTACAAGCTACGCGCATGACTGAACAAGTATACGATGTACTCGGTACTATAGATGATAATATGGGCGAGCCTGACTCACCTGAGTGGCGTGGTTCTGCTCGTCTTCAACTTAAGTATTCTGATTTTAGATTTAACTGGGAAACTCGCTTCATTGGAAAAGGCCGCGAAGATGAAGATGACTTAGGTGAATTTGAAGAAGGTACTGCTGGTTGTCGTGGCTTAACCGATGCAAACGGAGATGCACTTAAGTGTCGTCCTGTAGGCTTTACCGATGACTATTTTGTTCACAATGTGGGCTTAACATGGTCTAACGATGCTTATAAAGTTAATTTTGGTGTTCGCAACGTATTTAATGAGGCTCCACCAAAAGTAGATCCAAGTGGTTCTTTCTCTAATACTAATATCCCATTAGGTGTTGGTTATGACACTTCAGGCCGAAGCCCTTATATTAGCTTCACAGCTTCATTCTAATACAAGTAACTACCTAATTACTTAGTTTAAATGGCCTACTTTTTAGGCCATTTTTTTGAGGGAATAAAATGAAATTAAAGAAAATAATATTATTAGGTTTATCTGTTCTAAGCTTGAATTCTTATGCTAATAAACAAGTTGAGGCAACAGAGCAAATTTCGAGTATTGATGCATTTTCTATGGCTTCAGCTATAAGAAGTGTTGTCACATCACCAAATGGTAAAAACCTTGCCATATTAAGAGCAACAACAAAAGATGGTGATTACATAATAGAAATTAGAGATCCTAATAACCTAGAAAAAGATCCGGTTAGATTAGGTGCAGATAAAATGCTCATCTCTTCTATCATATGGTTAAACGACGAAAAAATTGGCGTTATGTTTAGGCAGATATTGGAAGACGGAAACAGGAAATATTGGGTTAATAAGTTTGCAATTACAGATGCTGATGGCAAAGGTGATTGGTTATTACCTTTTAAAGACAAACGAAATGTTCAATTTCAAATAATAAATCGGCTCCCAGACAACAAAGATGAAGTCTTAGTCGAAGTAGATATTAATAATAATTACATCCCTGATGTAGTTCGCTTTAATATAAATACAGGTAGAAGCGTTACTATCATGCGTGGTAATGAAAAAATATCTGGATCATTTGTTTCTGATTACGATGGTGATATCAGAATTGCACAAGGTTGGAATAAATCCGACAATGCAATAGATCATTATGCGCGTGTTAAAGGTGATGATGATTGGAAAGTTATTAAACAGGTTAGTCCCAAAAAGCGTGAAAACTTTGAGATACTAGGCTTCACAAAAGACAACCCTGATGAAGTTTATATCAATGCTAATCTAGGAGAAAACACCACCGGTATTTATATCTACAATATTAAAACGGCTAAATATTCAACTCGGCAATTTGGCCTTGAATCTGTTGATACTGATGGGGTAATACTTGATTCTGACGGTACTATTAAGGGCTTTCGCTACACCACCAAACAACCTAAAAATTACTACATAGATCCCAATGCTCAAGCATTACAAGAGTCTATTGCCTCATTATTCAAAGGTAAATTTGTTCGAATCATGAGTCGTTCTGATGACGATAATGTTCTTGTTTTAAATGTGTCTGCTGATGATAATCCTGGTAGCTACTACATAGTGACAAATAAACAAAAATTAACCAAAATTGGTGATAGACTTCCTTTTATTGATAAAAGTAAGTTAGGAACTGTTAAATATATCTCTTATAAAGCAAGAGATGGGCGAAATATAAAAGCTTATGTGACAATTCCTGCAACTAAGGGCCCTCACCCTGCGGTTGTCTTACCACATGGTGGACCTTGGGTTCGTGACTCTATTATTTTTGATGATTGGGCTCAGCTGCTCGCTTATCATGGTTATGTAGTAATTCAACCAAATTATCGTGGTTCAACTGGCTATGGGCTTGAGCATTGGATAGCAGGCGATAATAATTGGGGTCTTAAGAAACAAGATGATCTTGACGATGCCGCACAGTATTTAGTCGAAAAAGGCTTAGCTACAAAAGATAAACTCGCGCTATTTGGTTGGAGTTATGGCGGATATGCCGCTTTTGCAGCTTCTATGCGTGAAAATAATATTTATCAATGCGTTGTTGCAGGTGCTGGGGTTAGTGATCTAAGTCGAATTAATGCAACTTTAAACGAAAACCGATTTTTAAGTATTTTACAACGCCCTACTATTTCTGGTGTATCTCCTGTAGAACAAGTTGATAAAGTAAATGTTCCTATATTGATTATTCACGGTGATATCGACAGTAGAGTACCAATTAAACATAGTCGTGATTTTGTTTCTGAGCTGGAAAAGTATAAAAAAGACTTTAAATATATAGAGCTAGAAGATGCTGACCATTTCTCGGATTCACTTTTCTATGCACATAAAAAAGAATTCTACACTGAGTTATTATCATGGTTTGATAATAAATGTAGTCTTAAATAACTAAAAACCCAAAAGTTAATTCTTTTAAAAATTAAAGGGGCTAATTTTGCCCCTTTACTATTAGAAGATGACTGAATATAACCTTTTTATGTTAATAATGTTAATAATGCTAATAATGTTAATAATGTTAATAATGTTAATAATGTTAATAATGTTAAAACAAATAAACCAAGTAGCTAATCGAAAGGCAACCATCTCAATAACAATTTGTTGTGATAAGTTTTATCTTTTTAATACTTCACACACCCATCACGCAATAAATCGTTAATTTAATAACAAGACGAACTATTTATGAAATTAGAAATATCAATCGATTTCTTGGCGCACAAAGGCTCACGCTTTATGCTGACTTGTAAAACTAAAAACGGAATCTACTGGTAAAACCTATGGCACCCAAGGTAACAAAATTGGCAATGCACAGCTGAAATGGGCGTTCTCCGAAGCCGCTGTATTGCTGCTGCGTCACAATCAAAACGCCAACAAATACCTTGAAAAACTACAAAAGCGAATGAGCAAAGCCAAAGCACTGTCTGCGCTTGCACATAAGCTTGGCGCTGCGTCTATTATATGCTTAAAAAAGAGACGGTATTCGATGAAGCAAAATTCTTAAAGAGTTAGTCACGGTACTGAGTGAGCTGAACATCTATCTGGATATAAGGCTGAGCATCAATCAATTGGGTGAGTTAATTACCAACAAGGTTTAACCTGATTATATGCCTACAGACCAAAGCCACTTGCCTTGATTAGACCCTCAGTACGCGTGCATTAATACAATAAACAAAGTCGCTTACACCTGACTTGATAACTGCGTTATGCACCTAACTAACTGGATCACAATGATGAAACTAGCCGCCTTGAATAGTGCCATGATGAGGTTAACCGATAAATGTCTAGTGCCCCAGCTACCCCAAAAGGATATGGGAAAAACCTGGCTGCGATGAGATCGCAATAAGAAATTACTGCGTAACGCACCCTAGATGTGTTTGCCGTAAGCAACTTGCTTATTAGCCGCATCGACAGACGAAGTAAACGAATTTGTTTATTGATTTAGAATTGACCGTCAATTGATAAAACGGTCAAAAAGAACACTAATGCCTATTGACAGAGTTAAGGCTCATATGTGTTAGGCATAAAATAGTTACATATGTTAATCAATCCAATGTGGTAAATTTCTCACGGTCTTCCCAAAAAGAACTAGAACCTAAATCCAGTACTTTGAAACCTAAATTAATAGGTAAAGCATCAGGGTATGAGTTTTTAGAACTTATAGGTTTAGGAGTTTGAAAACTACTTTCATATACCATTACATTCCCAGTATGAGGATCTCCATGTAAAATTTCATTTTTATAAATCGCATCGAGTGCGTTTGAGTAGCGCCAATAAAGACCAAACCTTTGAAGTATAGTTATTGGTTCTTTAAAAAGGTATTCTTTAAGATTTACTCCATTTACAAATTCCATAGTGATATAGAACAAACCTGATTTGACTCCAGATGAAAATATTTTTGCAAAATATGGGTGATCTACTGATGCGAGCTTTTTGGCCTCATTTTGGGCTTTCTTGAAATCACTACGCCCTCTGTTGTTCCAGAATTTAACGGCTATCTTTCGATCTAAGTTGATATCCTTAGCTTCAAACACAATACCGTTAGCTCCGATTCCAATACATTTGCAAAACTCTATTTCTTCAAAAGGGATAATCGTTCCTTCGAAGTAAAGTAGACTTTCAGATATAGAAAATTTATTTTTAAGATTTATTTTATTCATTATATTTATTAGTTTATGCCGAACCTTTTATACCTAACGCCCTCTTAACTAGCAGACAACGCCACCACAAAACTCGAATTAGCACGCCATAATCACCAAAGCTAACTGCTGGTAATTAAAGCCGCCGAGCGTTGACTGTCCGGTTGAAGCGTTTGTTAAGCTGCTAGGATGCGATATTCTGTTTTAGACATTTTTGCTCTTACTAACTCCACATTACCACCAATTTTGTCATTCAATTGATTGACGAGTTCATTGAGTTCTTC
Source organism: Pseudoalteromonas sp. SD03 (assembly GCF_040937955.1). Taxonomy (NCBI): domain Bacteria; kingdom Pseudomonadati; phylum Pseudomonadota; class Gammaproteobacteria; order Alteromonadales; family Pseudoalteromonadaceae; genus Pseudoalteromonas; species Pseudoalteromonas sp. SD03. The sequence goes on along the minus strand of NZ_CP162514.1, from coordinate 1,621,169 downwards.
AAATGCTTGCTCAGGCATCTTAACTCCCGCTATGACCTTAGAAATTCGCTTCTGGTCAAAAGCATGAATCCCTGCACTTTTTTCATCGATAAAACTCGATACTCCGCTTCGTAACTCCAGTCCGGTGACTTCATAAGAAACACATCTTTGACGGCGTTAAAACCCCTCTCTCCAGCAGTAATTATCGGCATGTCTTTGGTATACTCAACATCCCAACCAAAAAGTAGCTCTTCAACATTATTCATGTAGATATTTTGAGGGCTATCATCAACGGTGAATTCAACGACAAAACCTTCATGATTCTCAGCATAATGTGACCACATTAATATATTATCTGGCTTTTTAGTCAAACAGCATATTCCAACTTCTCCAATTACTCCGTCACGAAATTCACCGCTCTTCAATGAACGTTTTATACCATGCTCCATTTGCTTTCTTTTACTTAATCTTTGAGCAGGAGAGAGTTTTAATCGTCTTCCCGCCTCTTTAAATAAATCGGGACGAGATTTTAAGTACACTATGGACTTTTCGATATCGTATACAGTTTTACAATCAAATGGATCGTTAAACTCCGAATGATGACTAAACTTCATAGTCCCGTCAGTCAAAATGCATTTGGATCCGCTCGAAAACGGCAGGTATTTATAAACTTTCAATTAAGTTAAACCTCATACTTAAAAAGCAGCTTAACTTTAAGCTAAGGGGCGCCGATACGTGAGGCATAATGGCGAAGCCGCCCCGCGTATAGGCGTCCCAGCGACCGAAGGGAGAGGCTTAAGCGCTTTGTTAGTTTTCACTGTACACTTGCTGATCGACACAAGAAACACTGACTTCATTGCTAGGCAAGTTTGCAAATAAAAAGGCAACAGACTCATTTGGCTTAAGTACCCCAACAAATGAAGTACAAACACCGTTTTTGCACTCTGCTGCTAACGTAGTAGTTTTTATTCTCGGAATTGCAGATGTACAAGTATTTTTTTGATCACATGCTACTTCAACATTTGTAAGTGATGTTTCTTCGTAATTTGAAAATAGCAAAGCTGATTTTAATGCTTTAGGGAAATGCAGCGAGAAATCTAAACACAAACCTTGACCGCCATTATATGCAACTACTTTTCTATACTCTTTTAGATATGATTCTGATATCTGTAAATTAGCTTCGTTAGGCTTGTATTGAGAGTTGTAAAAAGAGAAAGCTATAGCTGCTATCACACCAATACTTGTTAAAATATTAGTAATCCATTGTGTATTATTTCTCAAATTTTCATTCATATGCGAAATTCTTCCGTGAAAACTAACAATTTTATAGTGCGCTCGTCGCGTATATTTCTGCCAACGCACGCTAATATATTCATTAATTACTTTTTAACAAATAACTTAACTCATTGCTAGCTATAATTATTTCTTGCTACTAAATATAATTACAAAGAAGAAAATGCGCTCATCGCTCATTTTCTTGAATATGAGAGAAAAACAACCACACTGTATGTTTATACAGCCACCGACATTGGTAATGACATGAAAACGCGCCTCCCATTTTTAAATTACATCGCTGAATCTATGTTAGTACATCAGTATTCATTACGTACCGTAAATACCTACCTGTGATGGATTGCATCTTATAGTGATTTTCATGATAAGCGCCATGACGTAAGAAGAAGTTAAGCTACTTATGATTCATTAAAATGAGCTATAACTTGGAGGGAATGCAATAAAAGCACTTTTACCTAAAGGGGCTAACGTATGTTAGCCCCTTTTGTGTGTGTTTTATTTACAGTGTGTTATTCAGTAACAACAAACCGTAACCAGCGAGTTGCTCGTCATTTAGGTCGTGTTGCCAGTTAGGCGTTAAATCATCGCGTTTAATACTATTGATGCTTTGCGGGTTAGCGGTTAAGTTAAGCACAAACATACTTTTACTGCCGTTTAACTCACGGGTTATTTCAACTAGGCCGTTGTTATGCTGTATTAATTCATAACTGCCTTTTATACCCAGCTCTGGGCGCTGTTTTTTTAGTGCGATTAAGTGCTGATATAAACGCCACAGTGAGTCAGATTGTGCTTGTTGCGTTTTTACATTGCGATCAGCAGCATTAATTTGCTGTGCTAAAAATTCTGGCCACCACTGGGTGTAGTTATCACCAAACAGTTCAGCCTGCTCAACCCAACTTGTTTGAGCTTGAGTAAAGCCAGCTTGGTTGCTGTTATTCCATTGCATAGGTGCACGTTTATACACATCGTGACCTGTGCCACCTTGTGTTAGGCCAATTTCTTCACCGTAATAAATATACGGTGTACCCGGAGAGCTAAATAACATGGCGGCGGCAAGTTTTGCTTTATCGTCGTGCTCTGCAAGTTGATAAGCGATACGTTCTTGGTCGTGATTAGTTAAAAACGGTGCAAAAAAATCAAGCGGTGCAGTTGAATCAATACGCTGTTGTAAATTTTGTTTGAGCACATTGGCATCAACTGTATTCACTTGTTGATTAGATTGCATAGTGCCAAATTGCGCTTCACCACTGGCATCGGGTTTTAATAAGCCCAATATTTTATAGCCCACTTCAAAATCAAAGCCTTGATCGAGGCCTTTACCTTCGCCAAAGTATTTTGCTGCAACGGGAATGTCTGCCCAAGCTTCACCTACTAAATACGCCTCTGGATCAACGCTTTTTACGTATTGGTTAAAGTGCTGCCAATATGCAATGGTTTCGTCGGTATCGGCTTGCGCATCTGCGCCACCTTCCATGGCAAAACGTACTGCGTCTAATCTAAACCCTGCAACGCCTTTATCAAGCCAAAACTTAGCCATTTTTTCCATTTCGGCAACAACATCAGGGTGGCGTAAGTTCAAGTCAGGTTGGCTGGCTCCAAACGCACCATAGTAATACTGCTGACGTGTTTCATTCCAATGCCATACTGCGTCGGGTTGGTCGTTATTACTCCAAGCATGCCCCCAACCACTTCCTGCTTTTGGCATATCGTCGCGCCAAATAAAGTAATCAGCATAAGGGGCTTCTTGTTTTGCTGAACGCTGAAACCATTCATGGTTACTTGATATATGGTTTATAACTAAATCAAGTATGACTTTCATGCCTTTATCATCAGCGGCTTTTATAAAGGCTTCAAACTCGGCCATGCAGCCGTAGTCGTTTTCTACTTGGTAAAATTCAGTAAAATCATAGCCATGATACGACGGTGCTTCAAACATGGGGGTTAACCACAGTGCATTTACGCCGAGCTCTTGTAAATACGGGAGCTTTTGGGTCATACCATTAAAATCGCCATGGCCATCAGCATCGCTGTCGTAAAAACTGCGGGGCCAAATTTGGTAAAAAATGGCGCTTTCCCACCAAGGGCTTGCTTGTTGTTCAGTATTTAGTAGCGATGTTTCGGTGTTATTCGTGTTGTTATTTAATGATGGTGCGCTTTGGCAGCCTGTTAGCATGATTGCTAATGCTAATGCGCTCAAGGTAAATGTTTTCATTTCAGCCTCGTTATTATTGTAACAAATAACATAGCCGTATTTTACTACGGCTATGTTAATTAGTTTGCGGTTATTTTAGTGCTTTAGTTACCACCGGGTAATGATCCCATACTTGTTTGTCGCTTAATGAGCGCACTAGCTTTACGTATTCCGCATGTGTCCACGCCAGTGGTGTGGCCGAGTTTGTACCCTCGCCTAAAGTGTAACCCGCTTTATTAACGCCTACGCCATCCCATACTTGTTCTGGTAGCATCATACCTTCGTTAGCAAATTGCTCTAGCCCTTTTACATAGCTATTTTTAATAGCCTGCTGTTTAGTTGCATCTAACGTATTATTGGCATTCGCGGCGGCAATTTCGTAATGACCTCGTTCACCGGTAAAAAATGGCCAAACTCGCCCACGTTGCCCTGGGCTATTTTTTCCACCTTGCGCATAATTAGCGCCAGTTACTTCGTCTTCACCGTAGCCGTCGTTACCATAACGGCGGTAGCCTGCAAATGTGCCGCTACCATCTGTAAACTCAAAGCTGTATTTAACTTGTAAGTTATCTGTTAGGGTTTCGTCATCATACTCTGGCAGTGTTTTTACTATGCTAGGCGCTAGCGCATCACGTACGCCATAGCGAACCAACTCTAAAAAGCCACCATCAAGTATTTGCTTTTTATTAAACCCTTCACGGCCATTATTAGCGTTAATTTTAGTATTTGAATTGGCGTCTTTGTCTTGACCAATACGTATAAAATATTCGCCGTCTGATGCGTTTGATTCTAAATTACCTGCGGTGGTAAACATCATGCTTTCTATATCGGCGTTGTAACTTTTTGCCGTTGCAAGGTAGCGTTTAGCATTCACCTCATCACCTGCCATTTTTGCAATATCAGCGGCGGTAATTAAACCGGCAACAACAGCAGCAGTGGTTGATGGCGAATACCCTTCTTGCTCTTCCCAACGCTCTTGTTGAGTCGCAGGTGGGGTTATTTGCATGTCGTTCCATAGGATTTTAGCGCGCCCACCGTCTACCAAAAAGTCAGCGGCCGGTTTTAACATGCGGGTATACCAATCAGTTAGCTCAGCATCACTTAACAAATCTGCCTGATGAAGCTTCCACGCTAGCATAATAGGCATAGCGGTTTGGTCTAGCTGTACGCCTACCCATTCAAGTTCGCCATCTACGTGTGTTTTTTGTAAAAACCACCCTGTGTCGCCTTTGTTGCCCGGGGTTTTGCTGTTTACTTGTACTTTTTCAAGGTATTCAAATGCGGTTTTGGCTGTTGCGGTATCGCCTAGTGCCATAAATGCCATGGCAACTTGATAAAAGTCGCGCACCCATACCGCTTTGTAACCGGTAGAGCCGGTTTTCGCCGATACGGTTTCACCCCATGGGTTAGATAAAGAGGCAATAAGTGCCCCAGCATGAGTTTTGTCTTCTTGGGCTTTTAACACCATAGCACTGGTGTAAAGTAACTTGCCGTTATCAGCGGTTTGTTCGCTCATGTTGTTTAGCGGTGCAAGGCTTTGCAGGTAGTCTTGCCAACCAAGCGCTTCGCCTTTACCGTTGTAATTATCAAGCACAGCTTGGTAACCTTTGGCTAGCGTAGCTTGCCCTTGTTTAAAGCTTGATTGCTGGTTGTTACCAAAGCTTAGGGTTAAATCGAACTGGCTGTTTTTACCAATTTCACCCAGCTCTGCAAGTAGGCTAACATTACCCGATTTTTCACCGGTAGTTTTATAAACTCGGGTAAGCTGCTGAGTTGTTTTAAGCTGGCTTAAACCATCGCTCACACCTGTAAAACCAACACTTGTTTGTTTAAATGGCTGTGCACCTTGCAATGACAAGTAATTATCGCCCTGCCACGCTACCAATCCTTGCTCGGTGGTTTTTGCAAAGTCATCTAAGCCGTTGTTGTTTATATACGGGTTAACTGTTACATATGCTTTTACACCGTCAAGCTGGGTATTAAAAATACTGCGTACAAATAAGCTTTGACCGTCTGGGTCGGTAAATATATGTTTTTCGAGGCTAAAGCGACCTTGCTTATCTTTGCTTACTACTTTGTATACTAATGATAACGGGCGGCCTTTATCGTCTTTGTATAAGTAATCAATGGTAACGTCTAAATCGTCAGCTTCAGTGACTGTAAAATCTTTTCCGACTACAACAAATTGCATGTCTTTAATTTGCGCTTGATGAATAAGCCCGAACATGGTTTCGGTGATCATCCCTTTGGCAATCGAAAACCATACTTTTGACACTTTACCTGTAGGTGCTTCGTCACTGTAATGGCCATTTTGGTATTGCTCAAAAGACGTGCCTATCCCAGTTTTGCCTGCGTATGCCCAAAATGGGGCTTCGCCTGGTGCGCCTGGCGCACTCACTGATGTTTGCGTTACTGCACTGGTTTGCGTATTTTGCACGCCACAACCTACAAGGCCTGCGGCCAATATTGTCGCGGTAATTAGGTTATATTTTTTCATTTTAGCCCCTTAAATTAAGACTGTTTAACACGCAGTACGGCAACCGCTGCAAGTACAAAAGACACAGCACCTAGCATCAATGCGTAAATAGGTTGATTTTGGAAAAAGTGACGAAGTATCAGGCCAAGTACACTGGCGGCTAATAATTGTGGAATCACAATAAAAAAGTTAAATATTCCCATATACACACCCATTTTATGACTCGGTACTGAGGTACTTAACATGGCGTAAGGCAACGACAATATAGACGCCCACGCAAAACCAATACCTATCATTGGCCAAATAAGTAAGCTCGGTTCTTGTATAAACATAAAGCTCGCCAAACCTAACGCACCTAAAATAAGGTTAAGTGCATGTGCTAGTTTTAAACCAACACGCTTAACGATGATCGGGATACATAAAGCCGCCAATGCAGCAAAACCATTGTAAGCCGCAAATAAAATACCCACCCAGTCTGCACCATTGTTATACGCCGCTGAACTTGTGTCGCTGCTACCATAATGAAAACTGGTTACCGCTGAGGTGGTGTAAATCCACATGGCAAATAAAGCAAACCAGCTAAAAAACTGTACCCAAGCAAGTTGTTTCATCGCCTCTGGCATGGTGAATACATCGTTAACGACTTGGTAAAAGCCACCGCTGGTGTGGTTTTTTGCCTGAAGTGCGGCTGCAATAAATTGAATAACGCCAAAACTCACTAAGCCAGCTGCTAATAGGTACAGCTCTTTTTCTAGGTTTAATCCCGTGACTAAACCAAGTACGGCAAGCCCTAGCACGGTAAATACACTGCCGCCTTTACTAAAGTTAATTTGTGCACAAACCGTCTGTTCAACTTGAGCTTGCTCTTGTTGATTAAATGCGGCCAATTCTTCAGGTGAATATTCTTTGGTGGTTATAATTGTCCATCCCACTGCGACCAGCAATACAACTGCACCAAAGTAAAATGAGTACTTTACTGAATCAGGAATTTGCCCTGCAGCGGCGGTGTTGGCAATATCAAACCAGTTTGTCATCATCCAAGGCAGTGCAGAAGCAACCACGGCGCCTACGCCTATAAAAAAGCTTTGCATTGCATAGCCCGTAGCACGCTGTTTGTTTGGTAGGTTATCGCCTACAAGGGCGCGAAATGGTTCCATGGTGACGTTAATCGATGCATCCATGATCCATAACATGCCCGCTGCAATCCAAAGTGTTGGTGAGTTTGGCATAATAAATAACGATAATGTGGTTAAAATAGCGCCGTATAAAAAAAACGGACGACGGCGGCCTAATTTGCCCCAGGTTTTATCGCTCCAGTAACCAATAATTGGCTGTACAATTAAACCGGTAAGTGGTGCTGCTACCCACAAAATAGGAATATCGTCGACATTAGCGCCAAGGGTTTGAAAAATCCGACTTACGTTACCGTTTTGCAGTGCAAAGCCAAATTGAATGCCTAAAAAGCCAAAGCACATGTTCCAAATTTGCCAAAAACTTAAATCTGGTTTGTTTTTATTGTTATTCATTTTTCAGCCTTATTAATTAAAACCGCACTACTAAATGCATCAAGGGTCAGTGTAAAGGTGGCGTTTTGTTGATCGTGATTAACCAAAATACCGTTATGCGCCTCTAACAGGTCATTTAACGTTGAATTAGGTTTGAGAGTTAAAGCTTGGTGCGGGCTAAGTGTAACGGTAACCGTTTGCGATTTTTGGCTAAAGTTACTCAGCACCCATAATGATTGTTGGCCTAAGGTACGCACAAAACCAACCACGCTGTCACTCCCCGTGATCATCAGTTGCGCCATTTCGCCGGCAACAATCGCTGGTAAATCGTTAAGTGCCATAATTGAAATGTAATATTGGCGTAATTGCGCTTGTTCAGTTGTTAACTGACCGCCATCAAATTTACCGTTGTTCATCCACGCTTGGTGAGCAGGAACACCAATATAGTCAAAAATACTGGTGCGAGTTGGGCTACCAAACCCCGCGTTTTCTGAGCCATCTTCACCCACATCTTGACCAAAATAAAGCAAGCTTGGCGAGCGACTGATTAAGTGAGAGACCACCATTGCTGGCTTGCCCAACGCGGCATCGCCGGCAAAATCAGGACTTGCGATACGTTGCTCGTCATGGTTTTCTAAAAAGTGCAGCATATGTTGTTCTATGTCAGCCACTTTTTGCTGAGCATTAAAAATACTACTTGCGGCTTGCTTGCCTTGCATTATGGCTTTTAAGGTGTCGTAAAAGCCTACTTTGTCATACAAGTAATCCATTTTACCTTGGTGAATATAAGTTCGGTACATCAATGGGTTGTACACTTCTGCAAGTAAAAATGCATCGGGTTTATGCATTTTTATCGATGAATTTAAAAAGCTCCAAAATTCAACCGGCACCATTTCAGCCATATCATAGCGAAAGCCATCCACGCCTTTATCTAACCAATAAAGCGCAATATTTCTAAATTTATACCAGCTATTAGGCAACTCTTTATCTTGCCAAAAGGCGTAATGAGCGCGGTAGTCTTGGTTTTCTAGCGCCTTAGGTAAAGTTGGAAAATCTAGGCTACCATCGGGTTTAACACCGTAGTTTACTTTTACTGTTTCGTACCAGTCGTTTATATTAGGCTGTGGAGAGCGTGCACCGTTTCCTGTCCATTTAGCCGGTGTTTCATTAAATTTACCATCAGCTAAGGGATGAGAATTTCCGCCAAGCACTTGATAACTGTCGCTCGAAGGCACTTGAAATGACTCACCAGGTACATAATAAAAGTTATTATTAACATCATAGTCTTTGCTGGTATCGTCTTGTTCACCAAAGTCTTTAACGCCATAAGGCTTAGCCGTTGAGTAGTAATCACGTGCAACGTGATTGGGCACAATGTCTATTATCACTTTCATATCATGATCGTGGGTACGTTCAATAAGCGCGCTAAACTCTTCGAGCCTGTTAGTTACATTTACCGCCAAATCAGGATTTACATCGTAATAATCTTTAATTGCATAGGGCGAGCCTGCACGCCCTTTAACCACATCTGGATCATCCTGACTAATACCATATTCGGTGTAATCACCCACTAAGGCATGATGTAAAACGCCGGTATACCACACATGCGTAGTACCCAACTCTTTAATACCTTTAAGCGCAGCATCGTTAAAATCAGCAAACTTACCCACGCCATTTTGCTCTTTAGTACCCCACGGAATATTAGCTGTTTGCGTATTACCAAATAAACGAGTAAACACTTGATAAACAACTGGCTTTACAGGCTCTGTCTTATTTACAACCGTTTTTGCTTGCGTGCTTTCATTATCATCACTGCAGCCTTGCACAACTAATGTGCTTGATAGCAGCAAGGGTATGTAAAATCTTTTTTTCATTGTGTGTGTCATTTTTATTTCAGTGTTGTCATTGGTTTATACTAAAGCTAACTGTAGTTTGGTTACAGTTGCTGCATACGTATTCACAGCTATATTCAGACCCTGTTAACCCAAGAATTAAACTGCTAAGCATGTTACTAGCCAAGGCACTTATTTTGGTTTTAAACTACTTAAAAATACGGTGTGACTTGGCAGTTGCTCTACCGTTGAATTTATTAGTGTTTTTAAAGTTAAGAATAAATCTGTTAGCTGTTCACTGCTTAACGAATCAACAATACTGTTATAGTCATCAGGTATTAGGCCTTGACCTATCATGACTTGTTGCCACGCCACTTCGGCAAATAACTCATCGTTTTCGCGCACTACTTTGCCCGTTTGTTTAAATAAATCCATTTTATACGCTAACGATTGCGGAATTTCCATTTGCTTACATTGACGCCAAAATGGAGTATCTTCCCGCTCAGTTAGCTTATAGTGCAAAATAATGAAGTCACGAATATGCTCGATTTCGGTGATGCTTTGCTTATTAAATTCTGTTACTAACGCATCACTAACCCCATGGTGAGGAAATAACTTAATTAAACGCGTCACAGCACTTTGTATTAGGTGAATACTGGTTGATTCAAGTGGCTCTAAAAACCCACTCGATAAGCCAATGGCAACGACGTTTTTATGCCACTGTTTTAAACGACGACCCGTTTTAAACTTAATTAATCGGGGTTCAGTAATAGGCTCTGCAGGAAGATTATTGAGTAATAATTGTTTTGCATCGTCATCAGATATATAGCGGCTACAATATACTAAGCCATTCCCCATTCTGTGCTGTAATGGAATTTGCCACTGCCAACCGGCACTGTGCGCAATTGAACGTGTATAAGGTTTTAATTCATCATTTGATGCTGTTTGTACTGCAATGGCGCTATCGCAGGGTAAGTAGTGCGACCAATCTACAAACCCAGTATTGAGTGTTTGCTCAATCAATAAGGCACGCAAGCCCGTACAATCTAAAAATAAATCGCCACTGATACTGCTGCCATCATCAAGGGTTAGGCTCTGAATATTGCCACTGGTTGGGCACTGCATGACCTCATTAATTTTAGCATCTAGATGTTTTACCCCCCGCTCTGTGGCTAAGTGCTTTAAAAACTCAGCATACAAACTGGCGTCAAAATGATACGCGTAGCTTAATCCTGGCAACGACGTGTTAGAAATGGTATTCAGTGGAGCAAATTTGTTGTTTTTCGCAGCCTGATAATTTAATGAAAAATCCCAAAAATCATCTTTGTTGCCTTGCGTTTGGCCTTTAAGCCAAAAATTATAAAAGTCACAAAAAGGGAAGTTTTTACCCAAAGTGCCAAACGCATGCATATAACTGTGTGCTGAGCTTTTCCAGTTTTCAAACTCAATACCAAGCTTAATCGTCGCGTTAGTGGCATTTATAAAGTGTTGTTCATTGATACCCAATGCATTATTTAGCTGCATTATAGGGGGTATAGTGGCTTCCCCTACGCCCACTGTGCCAATGTGAGTTGATTCTATTAGGGTAATATTAATTACTTTACCTAATACTTTATTTAACAGTGCAGCGGCTATCCATCCAGCTGTACCACCGCCTGCAATGACGACGTGTTTTATTGGCTTCATATTATTGCTCACTTTTTTAAATCAGAATTTAAAAAGTTTGATAAAACTTAGGTAAGGTAGTTATAAAAAAGCCCTTGTAAAACTAATTACAAGGGCTAATAACTTAACTAAATTTCAGTTAAAGCTTGTAGCTAAATCCAAGAATAAAGTTACGCCCATAATCTTGGTAATCACGCACTTGTAAAGCATTATCACCACTTAGTGTTGTGAATGGTTCTTCAGTGATATTTTGTACTTGGAATGTCACATTTAAGCCATCTAAGCTCTCAACACCTGCTTCGCCAAAATCGTAACCAACTTGTACGTCCCAAATTGTTTCACCTAAGATATTCACTTGCTGAGTTTCATAACCTGCGTTGTAAATATCACCTTTAAAGTCGCTACGCTTACGCATACTAGTACGTGCTTGGAAGCCATAGTTTTCATAATAAAAAGTTATGCTTTCAATTTTATCCGACAAACCAGGTAATTCGTATTCATTACCGTTTTGATCTTCAATATCTTGTTCAATTCCTGTATGGCTGGCAATTAAACCAAAACCTTCTAATGAATCACTAAAAATATTAAACGGTAGAGCAAGAGACAATTCATAGCCCCAAAGATCTCCACCACCGCCATTCACTTTACCTGATCCAGTACCGGTACTATTCTCTGGTATCTCACCCGTTGAAGGGTTAGCAACTCCTGACATATCAACTTCGTATACACCATCAAATATCCATTGGCTTAAGTCTTTATAAAATACAGCCGCTGAGAAGTATCCTTCTGCACTAAAGTAGTTTTCATAAGTAAAATCAAAACCCGTTGCTTCTTTTGGTTCAAGTGTAGGATTACCACCAGATACTGACCAATAGTTGCCATTCTCATCAGGACGCTCAGAATTGTAGCTCGCATTAACAGAAGCATTCATTTCATCTAGGCGGGCTCGTGAGATAGTTTTAGCGGCACCAAAACGCACAGTTTGATTTTCATCTAGCGCTAAAGATAAATTAAGACTAGGTAAAACATGACTATAATCGTGTGACACATTGTTAGGAACGGCGTCAACTAGACCAGTCACGTCATTCGGCACAGCCGCAAAACCTTGCGAAGATTGCTCAGTTCTAACATAGCGAACACCAAAGTTACCTGTTAATGGTAGTTCACCTACTTCAGCATTAATATCAGCTTGAACAAAAAAAGCCGTAACTTTTTCTTGAACTGTGTACGACTGCGTAGTGTGTTTTATATCCGTTAAACTTTCTTGAATTGAGTCATAATATCCATCGTCAACTAGTGCACGGGTATCATAGGCAATCATATCCCCCATACCGATAAAGCCTAAGCTAGCTGTTCCGAGGCGATATTGATCTGGAACGACAAGCGTACCAGGATTATCTAATGAGAAATCGCTTAATGTTAAGTAATACCCTTCAGACTTTTTACTCTTCTCGCGGTCGCGATATGACATACCAAAACTTACTTTGCTTAAGTAATCGTTTTCTAATAGCTTGCTTGCTGCTAGTTTTAAAGTATGTAGTTCATCATTAACTTCAGGTGCATTAATAAAGCCATCTTGTGCGGTGTTTTGATAAGCCGTATCATTTAAGCCGTACTTATTATTTAGCGCTGAGCTGGTTCCCCATGACAAAGGACCACCTAACTGAATTAAAGCATAATCACTATAATCTAACTCGTGGCTAAATTTGGCGCCGGTATTGCCGCCATCAAGTGAGTAACCAATGTTGTCAGCAATACCGTTTGCATCGCCACGGCCTGTGCCAGAATAACTTTGTAAGCTCCAGTCCTTACGCTCAACTTCAGATAAGCTCGCATCAAACTCTACCGACCATGAATCGTCAATGTCATATTTAGTATTAAATCCAAATTGCGTTAATTCAGCATCACGTTCTTCAACATCATTGCGAACTACAACGCGTTGACCTTGCGTTGTTGCACTGGTGATAAAGCCAGACTGTTCATCTACAGTAACACTATTCGGGTCGATGCTACCTTGACCCCAGGCGAAAGGTACTTCAATACCACGTAAGATTTTTTCATCGTTAAAATCTACATATAACGCATCAAACGTCATGTTTAGACGATCATTTGGTGCAGCTTCCACTACTAGCATCGCTGAATCACGTTCAAGTGTTGATGAACGTACGAATGGTTTAGCGCCGCCTAAGATTGAATAATTCTGTCCATCAACGTCGAATTCAGGGTATCCCCAAGAATTCCAGCGTTTTTCTTGATTTGGTGAGCTCATTGTGTTGTAAGCAAATGCAACACCTATAGTGTCATCTGCAAACTGATCAATGTATGAAACCGTGCCACGAAAGCCTTTATCATCACCATCAGGGTTTAGCTTATCAAAACCTGACTGCTCTAACTGACCATTAAACATGATCACGCGCTCGCCTTTACTTAAAGGCTTTACCGTTTGCATGTCGATTACACCGGCAATACCTTCTGCTTCAATGCTAGCACTTGGTGTTTTATAAACGGTTACGCCGCTCATTATTTCTGATGGGTAAAGGTCAAACTCAACACCACGGTTGTCACCAATCGATACTTGCTCACGACCATTAAATGTGGTTGCGCTTTCGTTTTCGCTAAAACCACGAACACTTACACGACTAGCACGGCCATCAAGACGCTGGGCTGTTAAACCAGGTAAGCGTGCAATTGACTCAGCAATAGATGTATCTGGAAGTTTACCAATGTCTTCTGCAGAAATTGACTCAACCACCTGTGTTGAAAAACGCTTAGTATTAATTGATTCAACAACACTACCGCGAAAACCTTTTACTTCGATGATTTCTACATCATCATTTTTTATTGTTTCTTCTTGTGCCGCAGTGGTGGCAAAGCTTGATAGTCCGGCAGCAGTTAATGCTAGCGTTAGTATACTTGGTTTGAACATAGCCATAATGTTTTCCCGTTACCCATAATGTGATACCCGCTTACTTGCTTAAGTGATAGTTAAGCCTGCGAGCTTATTTTGTTGTCAGGATGAATATTAACGCTCGTATTATTTTATTAACAACTTTATGCATACGTATTCAAAGTTACACCACACGCATTAAGTTAACATTAAATTTACACACTATTTTATAAGTGACTGTTTTATTATGAGTTATTTTAGTGCAATTAGCATTTATAGCTTTAATGATAGTCATTATTTATTTTTTGATAAAATAAGTGTGTCAGTAAACATAAATAAAGTGACACGACGCTATTTTATTTTCTAATTTATTATTATGGAGAACATTTATTTATGTACAATTGGTAAGACCAATATTAATAATCACCAATTTAGTGCACCCCCTTATTTTTAAGCACCTAAATAACGCAAACAATAAATTAACAATTTAACAAACCAAATTGGTAAAGAGATATTCAATAAACCGGCGTTAAAATCGATGAAATAAGCGATTGATTTAACCTCTTTTAATGGCCTTAAAACGGTGCATACGTATGCAGACTTTTTACAGTATGACGGGCTTCAAGTATGCTTTTTCAAATAAACGAGGATTAACACCTCTAAAAAAGAACAACACAAAGACAGTGTGAAAACGGAGAAAGGCATGGCCCAAAAGCAATGGTATAAAGGTGCGGTTATTTATCAGGTTTATCCGCGTAGCTTTCAAGATAGCAACAACGATGGCATTGGTGACTTAAAAGGGATAATTAATCGCATTGATTACATTAAAAGCTTAGGGGTGGATGCTATCTGGATCTCACCTTTCTTTAAATCACCTATGAAAGATTTTGGTTATGATATTAGCGACTATCGCGATATCGACCCCCTTTTTGGTAACTTAGATGATTTTGATGAGCTCATTGCGCAAGCACATCAACGCGATATTAAAATTATTATAGACCAAGTGCTTAGTCACACCTCAGATCAACACCAATGGTTTATTGATAGCCGTGAAGATTTAACCAACGATAAAGCTGATTGGTATGTATGGGCCGATGCTAAAGAAGACGGAACAGCACCAAACAACTGGTTATCAATTTTTGGTGGCGGTGCATGGCAATGGGAGCCGCGTCGTGGACAATACTACTTACATAACTTTTTCACGGAACAGCCAGATCTTAACTTTCATAACCCTGATGTTCGCCAAGCTGTATTAGATAATGTTGAGTTTTGGCTTAAAAAAGGCGTTGATGGTTTTAGGTTAGATGCAATTAACTTTTGCTACCATGACGCACAGCTTCGTGATAACCCTGCAAAACCAAAAGAAAAGCGTCAGGGCCGTGGTTTTAGTGAAGATAATCCGTATGCTTTTCAGTATCACTACTACAACAACACACAGCCAGAAAACATTGAGTTTATGCGTGATATTCGCACCTTGCTCAATAAATACCCAGGAACCGTGTCACTAGGTGAAATTTCATCTGAAGATTCATTAGCCACCATGGCAGAATACACCCAAGGCGGCGATAAACTGCACATGGGTTACAGCTTTGAGCTACTAACTGATGACTACTCGAGTGAATATATAAGAAACACCGTTACTACACTTGAACAACGTATGACTGAAGGCTGGCCTTGCTGGGCATTTAGTAACCATGACGTAGAGCGCGTTGCAAGTCGTTGGAGCGAAACGGGTGAAGTAAACCCTGCGCAATGTAAGATGTTAACCGCCCTATTGGCCTCGTTACGTGGTAGCGTGTGTATGTATCAAGGTGAAGAACTCGGGCTAGGTGAAGCCAGTGTTGCGTTTGAAGATTTACAAGACCCATACGGCATTACGTTTTGGCCAAACTTTAAAGGCCGTGATGGTTGTCGTACCCCAATGCCTTGGGAAAACCTTGATAGCTCACATGCCAATGCTCACAATGCGGGCTTTAGTGAAGTAAAACCGTGGTTACCTGTTGATCAACAACATAGACTGCAAGCAGTTGCTGAACAAGAGAATGATTCAAACTCAATATTAAATGCGTACCGTGAATTTATGGCATGGCGTAAAAACCAGCCGGTATTACTTGAAGGTGATATTGAGTTTTTACAAACCAAAGAGCCAATCTTAGCGTTTTACCGTACTCTAAACGATGAAAAAATGTTGTGTGTATTCAATTTGAGTGCTTCACAAGCAAAACTTACTATTAATGCAAGTGTTGAAAATGAACATAGCGACCTTTCTCATCACAACGCAAAGCTTGATAATGAAACACTGACAGTTGAGCCATTTGGTTGTTATTACGCCCACTGCAGTTAATATTTATATTATTATAAAAAACCCGAGCACTGCTCGGGTTTTTTTAGCATTTTTAATGGCTAATTGTTTTACTATTTAAGTAATCAGTAAATGCAAACAGTACACCCGACACAACAAAGGTAACGTGTATGAGCACTTTCCAGAGTAATTCATCACTTGAATGAGATGCAGAGCTTATAAACACCTTTAGTAGCTCAACGGCTGAAATGGCGACTATTGCACTAATCAGTTTCATTTTTAAACCAGAAAACCCTACTTTTCCCATCCATACGGGACGGTCCTCATGATTTTCTATATTAAGCTTAGAGACAAAGTTTTCGTAGCCACTGAATATAATAATTAATAAAAGTCCAGCTAACAAAGCGGTATCAACCAAAGTTAATATACCCACCAACAACTCTTGATTACTGGCAGTAAACGTTGCGATCCCCATCAAATACAGCTGTTTAAAAAATTTTATTAGTAATAAAACCACAGCAAATAGTAAACCGACAAAAAATGGGGCTAATAACCAGCGTCCTTTGAATATAAACGACTCAAGAGCATGCTCTACTTTATGAACAGGTTGTATTTTTTTATTTATATTATTTGTATCTGGCTCTGACATAAGAACACCTAAAAATTAAAACGCGACATTAGCCTAAATTTAGCTGTAACACAATTAGTTAAGGTTAAACACTTTTACGCGATACGCTCATCTTGACGATAAAAATATTTCGTTTCCCTTTATTTTATATTCGATTAAAAATCAATATACCAACAGAGATGTTCTGGCTTGGTTACACTTGTTTTATGTAGGCATTGTATGAATGCATAACTCGATTGTTACTCCATTTTTAGGAATAAGAAAATGAATAAAGCATTACTCGCGTTAATCGTTGCACCATTTTTCGTTTTATCTGCTGCTAATGCAGTGGCAAACGATGCTACAGACGCTTCAGCTGAGACGATTCAAGAATTCACAGAAATGTGTGTTAGTTGGGCTAAAGAAGACGACGTAAGCAATGAAGAGCTTTATAACTATGTTTTAAAGTGTGTGAATGATGAACTAACATCTGAAGGCTATAACAAAGTCACTGCTGTTAAAATTTAATGAATAATTGAGTGAATTGAACCTAAATTGGTTACATTTTTTAATCCTGTAAAGTAAAAAAACAGATTAGAAATGCCATTGCGATAGGTTTGATTTGACAAAAAAAACCGGAACTGTCCAGGCTGTGCATTCCGGTTTTTTATTACTTAAAGCGGTGAATAATTAATTATTCATCGTCTTTTTTTACTTTTGCTTTCGCTTTACTTTTAGCAGGCGCTTTTTTAGCGGCGGCTTTCTTTTTAGGCGCGGCTTTTTTCTTTGCCTCTTCTACCCATTTACCACCTTCGTAGTGTGCCGTCCAACCAGTTGCTTTGCCATCAACCTCAGTCATTACATACTGTGATTTATTCTTACGACTGTAACGCACAATAGCAAGATTACCATCAGGATCTTTAGCTGGTGCATCAGCTAAGTAGTAAAACTTAGGCGAAATACGATCTCTAAAACGCTGTAACTCTTCTACTTTGGGGGCGCGTGTTTCTCGTGATTTAGGGAACGTATTTGCTGCTAAGAAAATACCTGCAGCACCATCACGTAATACAAAATAGGCTTCAGACTTTTCACATTCTAATTCAGGAATATGAACGGGATCTTCTTTTGGTGGAGCGGCTTCGCCATTTTTTAATAACTTACGGGTATTTTTACACTCGTCATTGTTACAGCCAAAATACTTACCAAATCGACCTGATTTTAATTCCATATCAGCGCCACATTTATCACATTCAATAATAGGGCCGTCGTAACCTTTAATTTTAAACGTACCCTCTTCAACCACATGCCCATGACACGCTGGGTTATTACCACACACGTGTAGTTTACGGGTTTCATCGATAAGGTATGAATCCATCGCTGTTTCACAAATTGGACAGCGCTTCATTTGCATTAATGTTTCTGTTTCAACGTCTTCAACATCAGCTGCAACCGCTTCATCACCCGACACTAAGTTCATAGTGGTAGTACAGCGCTCTTTAGGTGGCAGGTTATAACCAGTACATCCTAAGAATACGCCCGTTGAAGCAGTACGAATACCCATTTTTCTGCCACACGTTGGGCAGTCAATGTCGGTTTCTACCATTTGATTAAGACGCATACCGCCTTCATCGGGTTCACCTTTGGCAATATTCAATTGCGTTGAAAAATCAGCGTAAAATTTATCGAGAACTTGCGTCCAAACACGCTCACCTTCGGCGATATCATCTAAACGGCCTTCCATTTTAGCGGTAAAATCGAAGTTCATTAAATCGGTAAAGTTTTCAACAAGGCGATCGGTGACAATCTCCCCCATTTTTTCAGCGAAAAAGCGACGATTTTCTACTCGTACATAACCACGGTCTTGTATCGTTGATATAATAGAGGCATACGTAGATGGACGACCAATCCCACGTTTCTCGAGCTCTTTAACTAAGCTTGCTTCACTAAAACGAGCCGGTGGCTTAGTAAAGTGCTGCTTAGGATCAAGCTCAACTAACGTGAGCACCTCGCCATGCTTAACAGCAGGCAGCGATTGATCTTCTTCATTCTTTTTACGTACTGCCGGTTGCACTTTAGTCCAACCATCAAAACGTAAAACACGTCCTTTTGCTTTCAATGTAAAATCGTTGGCAGCGACCGTTAAGGTGGTTAAATCGTACTCAGCTGGCACCATTTGACAGGCCACAAACTGACGCCAAATAAGCTCATAAAGCTTTTTCGCATCGGCATCCACACCTTCAACATGCCCAGAAAGCACTGATACGCTAGAAGGACGAATCGCTTCGTGCGCCTCTTGTGCATTACCTTTAGAGCTATAGTTAATCGGATCAGCAGGTAAATACTTGGCACCAAACTCATTGGTTACGTATTCGCGACACATTTCAACCGCATCTTTCGATAAGTTAGTTGAATCGGTACGCATATAAGTAATATAACCCCCCTCGTATAAACGCTGGGCAAGCATCATGGTCTTTTTAACGCCATAACCTAATCGGGTACTTGCTGCTTGTTGCATTGTTGAAGTAATAAATGGCGCACTTGGACGGCTCTTACTTGGTTTCTCTTCAACGCTGACAACTTTATATTCGGCATTCTCAAGGCTTTTAACTGCTGCACTAGCCTGAGCTTCATTTACTGGCTTAAATGGCTTGTCTGCTTGTTTAGTGACTTCTAAACGTAGGTCAGACTCGCTATTTTTAACATCGGCATGAATATCCCAAAATTCTTCAGGAATAAATGCTTTAATTTCACGTTCGCGTTCAACTAATAAACGCACTGCAACAGATTGAACTCGACCCGCTGATAAACCACGCGCTACTTTAGCCCACAATAGGGGCGATACCATAAAGCCAACAACACGGTCTAAGAAGCGACGGGTCTGCTGTGCATAAACCATGTCGGTGTTTAACTCACCTGGGGTTTCGAATGCTTGTTGTATTGCATTTTTAGTGATTTCGTTAAAAACAACACGCTTATATTTTTCTGGCTCGCCACCAATAATTTCTTGAAGGTGCCAAGCAATAGCTTCCCCTTCTCTATCCAAATCCGTTGCGAGATAGATTTGATCAGCATTTTGGGCAAGCTTTTGTAATTCTTGAACAACCTTTTCTTTACCCGGCAATATTTCGTAATGTGGCTCCCATCCTTTTTCAGGATCGATACCCATTCGCGCGACTAAGTTAGTATAGTCACGTTGCTGTTTATACGCTGCTTTCTCATCAGGTGGCATTTTACGCACCTCAGCAGGCGTTTTGCTTGCTGGTGCTTTGTTTTTGCCAGAACCTGAAGTAGGTAAATCTCGTACGTGTCCAATACTGGACTTAACGATAAAATCATTACCTAAGTATTTATTAATTGTTTTAGCCTTAGCAGGTGACTCTACAATTACTAGCGATTTGCCCATAGTTGCCTATTTCTAACCTAGTTTTTTAAATGTGTTTAGCCGACTCATGCGGCGCGAATATTTATAGGTATATCTACAAACACTAGTTCTTACAAGCTTTTAATACAAACTTTTCAGTATTTACTGAATAAACAAACAATTTCTGTTGTAAATTTAATCAAACCAGTGCTTTTTGAATAATTGATGTGGAATATATAGAATAGAAACAAAAATGCCAACCTTATTGGTTGGCATTTTCTATGCTTTATTAATTTTAAACCTTAGGCTCGTCTAAAATCGACATCACGGTATATTGAGTTTTCACTCCACCAGGGGTCACAAATTCGATGTATAAAAAGCCAGAATCAACATCATTTGGCTCAGCCTCTTTTGTAATATTTACTGAAACAGAGATAGGCACTTGTTGAGCAGTATTCACAACGGTGTAATCTGTTAACCCTCTTAACACACCATTGTCGGCAGTGACAGTAACTGTAGTACCTGCAGGCAATGGATTATTATGAATATCACTGAAGAAGATAGTCACTGAAATCGCGCTGTAAGGTGTGGAATTGCTAATATCAATAAGGTTTATGTCACACATACCCGCCATATCGGAAGCTTCTAAGCGAATACCATCACTTAAACTACAGTCATCTAAAGCCGTTACAGCTCTAATGTAAGGTGTACTTCCAGACATCACTAACTCTGAACGATCGCGTACATTTACTGTTTCACGCGTACATGCATTTGCAGCAAGCGCCTCGTCACTACATAACAAGCCATTGTAAATGCCATCGCCGGAATCAAACTGACCATTATTTAGTGCACCAGAGCGCTCCACATACCACTCATCCTCACCGCCATTAGAATTTACAGGGTTCGCAGGTGCGGGTAAATTTCCGTCAAAAATACCGTTTTCATTAAAATCTATAAATGCTTCAGGTAAATCTTGTAATGTAGAATCAAACTCGTTTTGATTAAATTCACCGTTAGCAGATACATCATTAAATGATTCTTCACCCACTGAGTATGCTAGCAAGCTTACACGACCACCTAATGGATAATCTATTGGCGCATTACTTGGCGCATCCGCAAGTGATATCGGGTTACCACTACTATCAAGATAGGTAAGTAGATTGCCGTTTGTGTCTAGTTGTGACTCTCTGATACCTAATGTACAAGGTGCTGCTTGACCAAAAAAACGGTCACACTTATCAGCCACAGAGTTTTTATAAATGCTGTAATGATAAGGAATTGGGTTTTGGCTACGCCACTGCGCTTTACACACACCATCTATGGTGCGACAAAGTAATAAAGGTGTAAATTGTTGATCATCTATTGTGCCTACTGCACCACCTTCGCTGGCTATATAAATTGCCGTGTTATCAGGAACAAAATTATTAAAGTGATCGGCTGCAAATACAGTTAAGTCTGTTGTCACCCCGGCTTCATTTAATGACTCGGTATTAAATGTTTGCACTGCAAGCGTAAAACTGTCTTGATCTGGCACACCAGTGGTAATGGTTATGTCATTTGACACAATAGAAATCACATTATTTTGTGATGTATCGCCACTCACAACTTGATGTGATGCAATAACAGATAAAACTCCTGCGGCTCTTCCTGAGCGGACATTTACAGTTACTAAACCTTCGTTATTGGTAAACTGAAATGCACTGTCTAGCAACGCGCCGCCGGGGTTTTGCGAAAGAGCAAAATCAATCTGCTTTTGACCAACAGGGTTACCATTAATATCTAAAAGTTTAAAGGTAAGCTCTGAGTTTTCAGTGAGAGTCTGACCGCCAGCTCCTTTAATAGCTAACACTTGATTGGTCACACCCATAAACGCGATTGAACCCGTTTGAGCGGCAGCTACATTAATATTAATTGTTTTAGTGGCAACGTTGCCACCGGTAACCACGGTTGCTGTAATCGTATCTATACCATTACAACCATCCGCTTTATAAGTTGCGCTTGCCGTGCCGCCAATGCTAGTTACCACACTATCGATAGTGGCTCTAGGAGTAGATTCTTCTGCACATGCCGAGTTAAATTGTACTTCAAGTGGAGTGGTGAATAAGTTATTGCTGCTATCTACAATCTGAGCGGTAATAATAGTAGTAGAACCTGCAGACAACACATCACCAGTTGCAATACCCGCGCTTAAATTGACATTTACTTGAACAGCGTTAATTTCAAATAAAGCACTCGCAACGCCGCCCTGAGCGGTTAACTCAACTTGGCCAACACCTGAGCTGCTGCCAGGCAATAAATTCAAAATAGCAACACCAAACGCATCCGTTTTAGCCGTTAAGCTTTCAGGTAATAAAATACCTAGCGTTGTTGTAGCTTGAACAAGTACATTACTTGCTGGCGTATTACTGCCAGGTTTGGTGATTTTTGCGTATACAATAGCTTGTTGCCCGAGTAAATTACTATTTTGAGAACATTCAGATGGATCAAGCTCTATAGAATCTCTGTCTATATTTAACCAGCTATCAGGGCAGTTTTGTAAAATTTTAATGTCAATATTTGCGGTTGAGTCATTCGATTGAGGCTCATCACCTGCCGTGTAAAAGCCAAGTTTACTTGTGGCATCTTCGTAACTTGCAACAATGGTTCCTGCTCCTTCAACACTACCCGCGCTAAGCTCGATAGTTGCAACACCGCTGGAATTTGTTAAAGCGCTACCTGTAGCCGGTATAAAAGAACCCAGTGTTGTGGTAAAGCTTACCTCTTGACGCACAACAGGTTGACCATCACTTCCGGTTACCGTTGCAACCACCTCTAGCGGGTTATCAGCAGTAACAATTCTATCTTCAAAATCAAGTTCAACTTGAATTGCTTGTTCGACAACGTCTCCACCGGTGCCTCCAGTATCACCGCCAACGGTTCCACTTTCTTTTTCCAGTGAGCCACCACCGCCACAGGCTATGAGTAATGTGCTGAGCCATATAATGCTGAGCAAACGAGTTAAAGGCATAGGTTTCTCCGTTGCGCTATTACTAAGTTAAACTTATTTACTTAATGTTAACCTATAACTTAGTCTAAAATCTCAGTTTTTTACTCCTTTTTTTGATAAAAATTTTTAAAAAGTTGACGTTTTTTCTGTAAAAAAAATTACATGCTGTTAGTCTATGCCAAATTTATAAAAAATAGATTGGAAATATGTCTAAAATCCGTTCAATGAGTTTAACTACTCGCATCATGATTGGTATGGTGCTTGGTGTTGCAGTAGGCTTTATATTTCAGGCTATATTAGCTGGTGAAGACGATTACCTAATTCCTCTTGGGTTATTCTCTTTGCCAATTAAAGCCTTTTTTGTTGATGGCCTTTTCCATGTAGGTGGGCAAATATTTATAGCCAGTTTGAAAATGCTGGTTGTGCCTTTAGTATTTGTATCGCTGGTATGTGGTACCTGCAGTTTAAGCGATCCGAAGAAACTAGGCCGTTTAGGCGGTAAATCAATTGGTTTATACTTAGTTACAACGGCAATAGCGATTACAGTCGCGATTACCTTAGCGTTACTATTTAACCCAGGTGAAGGCATTGGGTTACCCTCTCAAGCAAGTTATGATGCCAAAGAAGCGCCTACTTTAGCTCGCGTAATTATTGATATGTTCCCTACCAACCCTTTTGAAGCAATGGCAAAGGGCAACATGTTACAAGTAATTGTGTTTGCTCTATTATTCGGTATTGCAATGGCACTTAGCGGAAAAGCAGGTAAACGTGTCGCTACTGTATTTGAAGACTTAAACACCGTTATCTTAAAACTGGTTACTTTGCTAATGAACATTGCCCCTTACGGCGTATTTTTCTTAATGGCTAAATTGTTCACTACCATTGAACTAAACTTAATTGTGAGTTTAGCTAAGTACTTTGGCGTGGTTGTATTAGCCTTATTACTACACGCATTTGTAAACTACACCCTACTGCTAAAAATACTCACGGGTCTAAACCCGCTCACTTTCTTGGCTAAAATGAAGCACACTTGTTTATTTGCTTTTAGTACCTCAAGTTCAAGCGCGACTATGCCTATTACACTTGAAACGGCAACTAAAAAGCTTGGCGCTAATAATTCGGTCGCTTCGTTTACTATTCCGCTTGGTGCAACCATTAACATGGATGGCACCGCAATTATGCAAGGTGTGGCTACGGTATTTATCGCTCAGGTATTTAGTGTTGACTTAACTATTTCTGATTACTTAATGGTGATACTAACTGCAACGCTTGCCTCTGTTGGTACGGCGGGTGTACCTGGTGTTGGTTTAATTATGCTAGCCATGGTACTTAACCAAGTTGGCTTACCTGTTGAGGGCATCGCCATTATTATTGGTGTAGACAGATTGCTTGATATGACCCGTACAGCAGTAAACGTAACGGGTGACTGTATGGTTACGTGTGTCGTCGCTAAAAGCGAAGGTGAACTAGATGAAAGTATCTTTAACGACCCAAATGCAGCAAAAGATTTAGAGGACTACCACAAATCTATTGATTAGTATTTCTGACAATAGTCATAAAAAAAGCCTTGCTACTTCGTTAAGTAACAAGGCTTTTTTGTTGGGTTTAAGTGATTAAATTATTAAGGGTTTAACGCCTTAAACTTTGACATTAAACTTACACCCGCTTTATTCACACCATGGCTCAAACCCATTGCCAGCTTGTCACTTAATCCTTTTTTAATCTTGTATTGCACTTTATAAATTTGATATTGCTGTTGTTGCTCTAACAACGCATCATCGCTGGTTTTAATAGTATCGACTAACCCTTTTTCAATTGCTTGGGTTGCAAACCAATGTTCACCCGTTGCCACTAAATCCATATTTAAACTTGGGCGCTGAGTGCTCACAAAAGTTTTAAACAATACATGAGTTTGCTCTATCTCTTCGCGGAACTTTTCACGGGCTTTATCGGTATTTTCACCAAATAAAGTTAACGTGCGTTTAAATTCACCCGCCGTAATTTGCTCAAACTCGACATCATTTTTCTTTAAAATTTTATTAAAATTTGGAATTTGTGCAATAACACCAATAGAGCCAACAATTGCAAACGGTGCTGCAATAATATGATCAGCCACACAAGCCATCATGTAACCACCACTGGCGGCGACTTTATCTATTGATACAGTCAACTCAATACCGGCTGACTTTAAACGTTGTAATTGTGATGCGGCTAAACCATAGCCATGTACCACGCCACCACCACTTTCAAGGCGAACTAACACTTTATCTTTTTTTGCATCCGCTATCGAAATTATCGCGGTCACTTCTTCGCGCAAGCTTTCTACTTCATGTGCGTCCATACTGCCTTTAAAGTCAATAACATAGAGTCGTGATTTAGGCGCTTCTTTGTCCGCTTTTTTTTGCTCTGCTTTTTGTTGTTTTTGATAGGCTTTTAACTCTTTTTTACCTAGCGTATTATTTAAAAAGCTTTCTTTTATATTGGTCAGCTGCTCTGATAGGTCATCAATTTCAATCTCACCTTTTTTCGCTTTTGGCTTAACAGCCGAGCTTACAATTAAGGTTAAAATCACAGCAATAGCAATAACAAAGGTAATGGTTTTTGCAAAAAATAAGCCGTACTCGTATAAAAATTCCAACTGTGTTCTCCGTTTATAAATTTCAGCCAATTTAGCATGCTTTAAAATAAAAAAAAGCCACTATACAGTGGCTTTTTAGACTTAATTGAGTGGTTGATTATTAATTAGTCACAATGTCAGTATCTGATACAGATAATAAACGTCCACGCGATGCTAGATAAGTTGCAATTTGCAATTGCATTTCTGCATTAGCTGCTGCGCTGCCCGCTGCTGTAGACGACTGTCTTTCATCTTGCGCCGGTGTCAATACCGAGCCATGATGACCTGTGTTAAATTTAACTAAATAGCTAGCGCCCATCTCTGTTGGTGCTTGAGTTGTACTCACTGTTTCTAACCCCATAAAGTTAGCTAGAGGTAGTGTACCTGCAATTGGATTGTTAGCAGTCATCGGCGGAATAACTTGGTCTGGCTTGTTACTATCAGTACCATCACCAACAACAACATTCATATACACAGGTGTTTCTAGTGCTTTAACCGTTGCTGCATAGTTAGTCGGGTCGCCACTATCCAATGCGGTTTGAGCTGCAAATACAAACTGCGTCATCACGCCCTTAATGTTAGCCAATTTATCAGCTTCTCCCGCCATCGTTAGCGATGCTGCAAATTCATTAAAGCCACAGCTTAAGAAGTCCTGCATGTCTGGTAACAAGGCGCCACAGTTTGATAACGCACCAGCATTTAAGAATGCATTAAACTCGTCAGCTTCAGCAGTTCCAGCTTGAGAAAGTACAGAGCCTTGAATAAATGGACCAAACGCGGCTGACTCTAATAAGAAGCTAGCAATACCGCCACCGCCGCTTGCCAATGCAACAGCATTAACTTTAAAGAGTGGGTCTACTTGATCAGCCAATGGGCTATTCGCTTGTGCAATAAATGCAGGCGCTACAATTGAGCCCAGTGAATGGCCAATATAAGATACATCTCTAGAATTGAGTGAACTATCACCACTGAAGTTTAAGCCTAAACGTAAACCAAGTAAGTCAGCACTTGACTGGCGTAAGCTGTCTCTAGCGACCAATAACGAGCTTAGGTTCATGTAACTAAGTACAGAGCCTGATGTTGCGTTAAAGTCATCTGTGCCATCAACATCAACATCTATTCCACGCTCGCCATGACGAGGATGGTCAATTGCAACCGTTGCAAAGCCTTGAAGTGAAAGCTGTGCTGTTAGTGTCAACATGCTTTCTTTTTGTGTGGTAATACCGTGTTGCATAATAACCACTGGCCAGCCATTTTCTGGCATAGCAGCAAAAGGCTCTAAACCTAAGCCTGCACGGTATGCATTCACAACCGGTAAAATAGGCTTAGTAATTTGTACTGGCACAGTCGCCATACTTTGCATTTTAGGAATAACGTTATACTTGGTTAAATGACGCGTGCTATCTAAACCTAAATCACGAAGCTGTCCATCACTTAACGCTGCACATGTTGCATCGTTAACACTAATAGGATCAGTTGGGAACGCTTCACCCGCTTGCGCTTTATAACCCATGATAGCCACTGCGTTATCACACATACCTTGCCAGTAAGTATCATTTAAATCACTGATTTCTTTACCCTTCGGCGTACCTAAATACATAGGTAACTGAATACTGCCCTTTTGGTACTGTGCTACTTGGAATACGTCAGGCACCGTTACACCTTGTATTGCAAACGCTTGTTGTACATTAGCCATAGGCTGTGTTGGAATTTGCAACGCAGGCGTTGGAATTGTTGGCTCTGTTAAGCTTGCTGCTAAAATCTTTTTGATTGTGCCAAGCACAGGACCTGCTGATTGCATTGTCATGGCAGCTGAGTAAATAATATCGTCTTTGGTGATATTTCCTGAGCTTACCACTACGTTTTCGTAGCTGTTAACAGCCCCTTGCAGCGCAAGTTGTGATGGCGTTACTAACGGCGCTTCTTGTTTAACAGTCGCATATGTTGATGATGGCTCAATTGAGCGACCTTCTGAATCTTTAAGCCCAGTCGTTAATACATTAATGTACGAGCTACCAGCCTTAAATGGCTTAAGTGGAATAATTGCAACCGCGTCTCCAGAGCCTTGTGTAACAAAATCAACACCAAAGGTTAATTCGCCCACTAATTTACATGCAGCACCGGCTGGTGCTTGTGAGCATTCGGCATCTGTTAGGCTTGCACCCATGATCACTTCAAAAATACGTACTGAGCCTGGTGAAGCTGCAGACGTTTCATCTAGGCTAATGCCCGGTGGAAACGTTAAATCTATTTTAAAAGGAACTTGCGTAGACCAGCCATCAAGTGCCCCTAGTGCAAGTTGCGGATCCGCATACGCAGCGCGAGGGATAGAAACATTTTCGTCATTTAGCTCACCAGGAATGTTTAATGTGCCATCGCGCGTACCGCTCATCAATAAATCATTAGGAACCGAAATTACACCATTTGCAGGGTCAAATTTTACCGTAGCTTTTGGAATAACTGTAACTGAATCGTTTTTAACATCTTCTAACGTTTCTCCGCCGCCACAGCCTGCTAATGCAGCTGCAACTGAGAGCGAGAGTAGCATTTTTTTCATAGTGTTCTCCGCACAAATCTTATTTTTATAGTGTGTTTATAGTCAGTGTAATTAAGTTAAAATAATGTAGCTAGTATATTAATGAGACATTAGACCAGTTAAACTTAACGTAAACTTTCTAGTTTCGCCACCTAAATTTGTAATAAATTCGATTACTTGTCGATTTGCTATGTTAAAATCAAAAAAAATTTAAACATTGGTACTTTTATGCATACCTATCAAGCAACTGAAAACGCACTTAAAGATAAAGTAATTTTGATAACAGGCGCAGGTGATGGTATCGGCCGTGTTGCAGCAATTACTTATGCTAAACATGGTGCAACCGTTATTTTATTAGGAAAAACAACTAATAAACTAGAATGTGTGTATGACGAAATCGTCAATGCAGGCTACCCACAGCCAGCGATTGTGCCTATGGACTTAAAAGGTGCAACTAAACAAAACTACCGCGACCTTGCTGCAACTATCGAGAGCCAATTTGGCCGCCTTGATGGACTATTAAATAACGCTGGTATTTTAGGTACTTTAGGGCCGTTGGAGCACTTTTGTTCATCAACATTCGAAAATGTAATGAAAGTAAACGTAACAGCACAAGCGATGATCACCAAAGCGTTGTTCCCTGTAATGCGTAAGTCAAAAAGTGCTTCAGTGGTATTTACCTCATCGGGTGTAGGTCGTAAAGGAAGAGAGTTTTGGGGACCTTACGCTATTTCTAAGTTTGCGGTAGAGGGTATGATGCAAACATGGGCGTGTGAAGTTGAAAAAACGCCAATCCGTGTTAACTGCATCAATCCAGGCGCAACACGTACATCAATGCGTGCAAGTGCATTCCCAGGTGAAGATCGTGATTTACTAGCAACACCTGAAGATTTAATGCCAACTTACCTGTATTTAATGAGTGATGACTCAAAAAATATCAATGGCCAATCGTTAGACGCACAAGCTAAAAAGTAATATTTAGTTTTAAACGTAAAAAAGCCGCTATAAAAAGCGGCTTTGTTGTTTTATGCTTTAATTACTTACGTTTAGTCGGTTTTACACGTTGATTGTGCTTTTTAACCGCCTTGCGAATTTGGTTTATTTTAGCGCGCTTGTCTTTACGCTTTTCAGGAATAACCGACAGCTTAGTTTGTGTTTCTTTGCCAAGCTTTACTGTTTTACGTAAATAGTTAACCGTATCTAAATCATACTCAATCCAGCCACCTTGCGGTACACGCTTATCAAGCTCTAATTTACCGTAACGAATACGAATAAGACGTGATACTTCCACATCTTGTGATTGCCATAAACGACGCACTTCACGGTTACGACCTTCGTTAAGCGTTACATTATACCAACGATTAATACCTTCACCGCCCATAGGCTTGATACCAGTGAACTTTGCGGGGCCATCTTCAAGTTCTACGCCACGCAGTAAGTTTTTCATTGTTTCGTCAGTGACTTCACCAAATACACGTGCTGAATATTCGCGTTCAACTTCATAGCTTGGGTGCATTAAGCGGTTTGCCAATTCACCGTCATTGGTAAACAGCATTAGGCCTGAGGTATTAACGTCTAATCGGCCTACTGCTATCCAGCGATCGCCATCAATACGAGGTAAGCGGTCAAAAACGGTTCTACGGCCTTCAGGGTCTTTACGCGTACTTAACTCACCCTCTGGTTTGTTATACATAATTACACGACAAATTCTGTCTGCTTTTTCTTCTATTTTAACGGTATGGCCGTCAACACGAATTAAATCGGTTTCTTCAACCCTGTCGCCTAACTTAGCTACTTTACCATTTACACTCACACGATTTGCATCAATGTATTTTTCCATTTCACGGCGTGAGCCTACGCCTGCACGGGCTAGGACTTTTTGTAACTTTTCACCTTGTATACTCATTCGGATGGTTCTCTCACAGAAGGATCACTTAATAACTGGGTAATTTTACTTTGCTGTTGCTCTGGCAATGCGGGTAAATCATGAAGTCCCGTTATCGAAAAATAATCTAAAAATTGTTTAGTCGTTGCATAAAGTGCCGGTTTACCTGGTACTTCTTTATGCCCAACTACTTTAATCCACTCTCTTTCAAGCAGAGTTTTAATAATATTTGAGCCAGTTGCTACACCCCGCACTTGCTCAATTTCACCACGGGTAATGGGTTGCTTGTATGCAATTAACGACAGGGTTTCGAGTAAAGCTCTCGAGTATTTAGGGGCACGTTCTTGCCATAAATTACTCAACCATGGGCTTAAACTACTGCACGCTTGAAAACGATAGCCACTGCCTACTTCAACTAAACGTATTCCACGCGTCTGATAGTGAACTTGAATGGCCTCTACAGCATCATTAATGCGCGCCATAGAAATTGCTAAGTCGTTTAAAACCGTGTCCTTAAGATGACGTTTTGATACGGGTTTGCCTGCCACAAAAATCGCCGCTTCAATGATTTCAATTAATTGTTCATCACTAATTCGCCGACCAACCATAATCACTCTAAAGTTAATAAAAACACACAGCCATCTATTATGACAGAACAACGGCAAACTAGGAAAACATATTAATAAAATAACATTTTATAGGTATAAAAAAGCCAGTGAAAAACACTGGCTTGGTATCAAGTGTATTTAATAATGTAATTTAGCTATTTTTAAATTGCTCAAGTGCATCGTCCTCTGCAACAGAATCACCATGCTTTTTGATATAGCTATTAAACTCTTTTTTACTTACTCGTTTATCTTTATTGCTGTCCATGTAACCAAAATGATTTGAAATATCATCATCGTCAGCTTCAGAAACTGAAATAAAACCGTTGCTATCATTATCTAAGCTTTTAAAGTCATTTTCTATTTTATCAAACTTCGCAATATCAGCCTTAAATGCAGACTCACTCACTTCACTATCTGTAGCAACTTTCCCAGCATTTAGCTGCATATAAGCATCATATTCATTACGGCTTATTTGGTTATCCATATTTGTATCTATATTTGAAAAGTGCTGCCAAATACTATCATCGTCGGCTTCTGTTTTAGAAATAAAGCCATCGCTGTCGTTATCTAAGCTTGCAAAATCACTGTCGATTTTTTCTAAACCTTGATTTGAAGAACAAGCGGCTAAACTCAATGCGGCTAAAACAGTAGAAGCTATCGTTAATTTTTTCATCAGACGTATCCTTGTATTAATAAATTTCAAATCTAGTAATACAAATACGATGCCAAAAAAAATAAACCATTAAAATCAAACAATTAACCAAGAACAACTTCTATTACGATATTTAATAATGCAATTTTTGCAAGCTACTCTGGTAATTTTTGCAAAAAAAAAGCTCGGTAAGAACCGAGCTATTTATATCTAATACGGTAATTTAGATTGCAGCGTTTTGGTAACGCTTAACAAAATCAGTAACGCTTTGGCCATTACACTTTAATGAATTTAAGTTACCAATTTGCTTACGTACTGGTTGTAAGCCTTGCTTTAATGCAGTCATACATAACTGTGTTTCTTGGTGTGAATCTTTTGCAAATACTTCTACTTTAGACACAACTGATTGAGTTGCTGCTTCTTTTTTTGCAATGTCACGGATGTCTTGACCGTTACATAGGATACTTTTTGAATAACGCGATAAATATACACCGTGCTTTGCTGCCATTTTACGAGCAGCCGAAAACCCCTCATTGGCGCTTACTACACATAAGTTAGATTCTAATTTGTTGTCTTGGCTGTAATACGTATTGCTTTGCGCAGTAGCAGTTACAGAAACAAAAAGAGAGGCGGCTAAAAGTAATTGAGTTTTCATCAGGTAGTCCTATTTGAACGAGTTAAACAAACGATTTTTGCGCATTATATAGACAACTTTTAACATATCAATTGAATATTTTATTTATTTTATTATTTAATATTGCATTTACAATGTTTAAACATTAAGCAAAAATTGATCAACATTTGTGCAGCTATTTTCTCGTTTCAGTCATGTTATGTCGCTCCAAATACTGATACAATTTAGCTAACAATGAAAATAAATTTGAAGGTAAACTTTATGAAAGTGATTTCTTTTAATATCAATGGCCTGCGTGCTCGCCTACATCAGTTACAAGCTATTATTGATAAACACCAGCCAGATATTATTGGTCTTCAAGAGATAAAAGTGCACGATGAAGCATTTCCGCTAGACGATGTACAAAAAATGGGTTACCACGTTTATTTTCATGGACAAAAAGCGCATTACGGTGTGGCAATGTTATGCAAAAAAGAGCCTAAGTCGGTATTAAAAGGCTTTTCCACCGACACAGATGAGTCGCAAAAGCGAATGATCGGCGTTACCGTAGAGCAAGAAAATGGCCGTGACCTGCATGTCATGAATGGCTACTTCCCGCAAGGCGATAATATCAACCACGAAACTAAATTCCCTTATAAACGTCAATTTTATCAAGACTTAATGACTCACCTAAATAGTCATTACACGCCTGATCAAGATGTAATTGTAATGGGCGATATTAATATCTCTCCAACCGATTTAGATATTGGTATTGGTGAGGTAAACGCAAAACGCTGGTTAAAAACCGGAAAATGTTCATTTCAACCCGTTGAGCGTGAATGGCTAGCAACGTTATTAAACTGGGGCTTTAAAGACACCTTTAGGGAGCAAAACCCAGAAACTAACGATCAATACTCATGGTTTGACTACCGCTCTAAGGGTTTTGTTGAAAATCGTGGACTAAGGATTGATGTGGTTCTGGCAACGCATGACTTAGCAGCTCGCTGTATCGACACCGGTATAGATTACGAATTACGTGCTATCGACAAGCCTTCAGATCATGCGCCTATTTGGTCTGAGTTTAATTAACGATTATGCTAAGCGTGCAATTACAGGCATTACTGTGGATTGGTGTTATTGCTATTGGCTTTTTAAGTGTTAATAAATCAACATACGCCAATTTATTTAATACGCCAGCTAGGCAAACCGGCGTGTTTGCCTGCGCGCTGGTGCTCGCTTTACTATGGCGTATAAAAGCCGGTATTTTACCTGGTCTTGATCTTCATATATTGGGCATTACTGCTGTTACGCTGATTTTAGGCTGGCGTCTGGCTATTTTAAGTTGTGTATTAGCAACAGCCCTGCTAACTGCTTTTGGACAAATAGCATTCGAGCTGATTGCGGTAAAATTACTAATAAGTGCGTTTATTCCAGTATTATTAAGCTACTTTGTATTTATGCTTTGTTACCACTACTTAGCGCGGCACTTTTTTATCTATATATTTGTTTGTAGCTTTTTAACGGCTGGTGTCGTTGCTTGCGTTAACATTATACTCGGGGGTGTTTTTTATTACGCAATTGGCGAATATAATTGGCATCAGCTAACAGAAAACTACATTTATCTCAGTCCTATTTTAGCGTTTCCTGAAGCAATGCTAAACGGTATGGCAATAACTGTTATGATCACCTATCGCCCGCACTGGGTAAAAACTTTTTTTGATAAGGACTATTTAGGCTCATGAGTCTTCATTACCATTGCCCTATTTGCAAACTTCCATTGGCACTTAATGAAAAAACATTATGCTGTGATAATAACCACAGCTTTGATTTTGCCAAAGAAGGCTATGTAAACTTACTCCCCGTGCAAAATAAAAACTCTAAACAGCCCGGTGACTCTTTAGAAATGGTACAAGCCAGGCGTTCTTTTTTAGAGCAAGGCCATTATGCATTTTTACAGACAGCCTTAGCTAATTTAGTCAAACCGCTCAATGCAAATATAGTGATTGATTTAGGGTGTGGCGAGGGGTTTTACACCCATGCTATAGCAAATAACACGCAAGCTACTGTGTATGGAGTTGATATATCTAAGTCGGCGGTAAAATACGCAGCAAAACGATACAAACAATGTCAATTTAGCGTGGCATCAATAAGCCACGCGCCCTTTAATGATCACCTTGCTGATGTGTTAATTAGCGTGTTTGCCCCTTTGTTTGACGATGAACTTTCTCGCCTTGTTAAAGAGGATGGCTGTTTAGTGGTGGCAAGCCCTGGGCCTATGCACCTCAAAGAGTTGAAGAAATATATCTATAATACGGTAAATGAGCATACTGAAGTTGCTACGCCAACAGGCTTTAAACAATCATCGCAACAGCTCATTACAGAGCAAGTGTCACTCACATTTAGCGACGTAAGAAATTTAATAATGATGACACCCTTTGCATGGAAGTTCAGACCCGAGCATTGGCAGGCACTTGAACAAAAACAGCATCACAAGGTTACCTTGTCATTTTATATTAGCCAGTTTGTTAAAACTGCTCTTTAGTAAAGGTTTTATCCATTTTATCAAACATGTCTTTTAACAATTCAGCAAGCTCCAAATAGCGGGGCTTGTTTTTCCCCATTTGTGCGTCGTAACCGTTGGCGATCATTTTTGCAAACAACTCGTTGTACCATTGCAGCATAGCGGGTTCTAATTCTGTTTGCGCACGTTTACCTAGCCATAAAAGCCCTTGTAACGGCAAGGAGATAAAAAATAGACTACTGGCAATAGCTTGAGGTAAAAAATCAGGGCCTAAATAATTAAGCTGAAAAAACAAAGTTAGCATGGCTAAAATAGGCATTACTGTAATCGCAAGCTCGGTTGCTCTGATCACTTTAAACTCGGCAAATAATGGCGCGACCTCTTTACGCATAGGCCATGTTTTAGCATAAGCGCGCCCTAATTGAACTTGTGATATCACACTTTTTTGCATTATAAATCCTCACAATCACGGCATTTAACACTTGTAAAAGCATCTTGCTTATAAAAGTGTAACACAACTCTCACTTTATCGGTAAAAATGCTTAATTTCATTAGTAAAACTCACAAAAAGCATAAATTATCGAAAGAATTCCACAAAGCCCTTTTAATAAAGTCAACTACACTTTAGTCTATACCCATTTAAGCTTACAATGCTTATATATCAACCAAGTGTACTGATTAATATTTAAATGGAAAATGAATCTATGCCAACTCTCCCAAAAAAAACAAACCATGTTTTGGTACTTAATTGTGGAAGCTCAAGTTTAAAGTTTGCAATTATTGATGCAAACACAGGAAACGACATTATTTCAGGTTTAGCTGAGCGCCTAGGTGCAGATGCTCCCTCAATAAAATATAAATTTAAGGGAGAAAAGACCACCATTAAACTTGCTGCTAATCAGGCACATGCCCATGCCATTGATACGCTGGTTGATTTAATAAAAGATCACAATCTTGATGAGCAACTAGTTGCTGTTGGTCATCGTGTTGTGCATGGTGGTGAGCATTTTACCCAATCAGTATTAATTGACGAACGCGTTATTGCAGGTATCACGCAAGCAGCTACGCTAGCACCTTTGCATGGCCACGCTAACTTACTGGGTATTTCATCAGCGCAAGCATCATTTAAAAATTTACCGCAAGTAGCCGTGTTCGACACGGCATTTCATCAAACGATGGATGAAGTCGCTTATCTTTATGCCCTTCCTTATCAGCTTTATAAAGACTTTGGTGTTAGGCGCTATGGTTTTCATGGCACCAGCCATTTTTATGTGGCAGGACAAACTGCGAAGTTGTTGGCACTTCCTATTGAAAACAGTAACTTTATTAGCGCCCACTTAGGAAACGGCTGTTCAGTGTGTGCGATTAAAAATGGCAAAAGTGTTGATACCAGTATGGGGTTAACCCCGCTTGAAGGGCTTGTTATGGGTACGCGCTGTGGCGACATTGATCCGGGCCTATTTAACTTTTTAACCACGCAACTCGATTACACTGCTCAGCAAATTGATGACTTACTCAATCAAAAAAGTGGTTTATTAGGCATAAGCGAGTTGTCTAACGATTGTCGCACCATAGAAGAAGCCGCTATTGCAGGCAACCAGCAAGCTATGCTGGCACTTAATATGTTTTGTTACCGCCTCGCAAAACAAATAGCCGCTTACATGGTTCCGCTGCAACAGCTAGACGCAGTTATTTTTACCGGCGGTATTGGCGAAAATTCCGATATTATCCGTGATAAAGTACTTAAACAATTGGCCTTTTTAGGTATTAATTTAGACCCACAAGCAAACCTTGATGCACGTTTTGGCCAAGCTGGGTTAATTAGTACAGCTGATTCACGTAGCAAAGCGGTTGTTATGCCCACTAACGAAGAATGGGTGATCGCACTTGATGCCGCAAACATCACCAAGGAGTTATAATATGGCTCGTCGTATTATGTTGATCCCCGTTTCTACTGGGGTTGGTTTAACCTCAGTATCGGTGGGTTTGGTAAGGGCGCTGGAACAAAAAACTGTTAAAGTTAATTTTTTTAAACCTATAGCCCAACCACGCGCGGGTGAAACAGGCCCAGAAAAGTCAACACAAATTGTTACCCAAGGCTCACCTATTGATCCACCCACGTCATTTGCGCTGGATTACGCCGAGCAAATGATTGGCGATGGCAAAGGCGATGACCTGCTAGAAGAAATTGTAGAGCGTTTTCAAAGTAAAATTAACGATGATGAAGTGGCTATTATTGAAGGCATGGTGCCTACTCGTCGCCAACCGTATGCGGGGAGAGTTAATCGCGAAATCGCACAAACTTTAGGGGCGGATATCGTTTTTGTACTTACCCCTGGCAATTACAACATTACTCAAATTGAAGACCGACTTGAAATAGCCGCTGGAAATTACGGTGGCATAGATCACCCTCGTGTGCTGGGTTGTATTTTCAATAAAGTAAATGCCCCTCTAGATGAAGAAGGTCGCGCTCGCGCTGATTTAGTCGATACTTACAAGCCAGAAGCGCTTGATAACGAGCTTAACCGCCTGGCCTCTTTACCTATTTTTAGAAAAAATCCTTTTATGTTACTTGGTGCCATTCCGTGGGATTTTGAGCTGGTAGCGCCGCGCGTTAAAGATTTAAGTGCCTATTTAAAAGCCACTATTATTAACGAAGGTGACATGGTACATCGTCGACTAAGACGCATTACTTTTTGCGCCCGCACGGTATCAAATATTCTAAATTATTTTACCCCAGGTGCGTTATTGGTCACCCCAGGCGATCGTTCAGATATATTGGTTGCAGCCTGCTTGTCTGCTATGAATGGTACTAAACTAGGCGCTATTTTGCTCACCGGTGGCTTTGAGCCTGAGCCGCGCATCATGGCGCTGTGCGAACAAGCCATGCAAACAGGGCTGCCTATTTTAGCAACCGAAGGCGACACTTGGCGCACCTCGTTATTACTGCATAACTTTAACCTAGAAGTGCCAAGCGATGATGAACAGCGCATAGAAAAAGTAAAAGATCATAACGCTGCACATATCGATTCTTATTGGCTGGACACATTAGCAAAAAGTGTGGGAAAAACCCGCAAGTTATCCCCCCCTGCCTTTAGGTATTTATTAACCGATAAAGCCCGTAAAGCGGATAAAACGATTGTGTTGCCTGAGGGTAACGAGCCTCGTACCATTAAAGCCGCTGCCATTTGTGGCCAGCGCGGTATAGCTAAAACAATTTTACTTGGCGATCGCGATGAAATATTGCGTATCGCCGAGCAGCAAGGCATTGAGCTTAACGAGCATGTAACCGTAATTGAGCCAAGCAGTATCATAAATGATTACGTAGCACCTATGGTGGAAATTCGTAAAAATAAAGGTCTTACCGAAGTAGTTGCCCAAGAGCAACTTCAAGATCACGTCGTACTTGGTACTATGATGCTAGAGCAAGGTAAAGTTGATGGCCTGGTATCGGGTGCGGTAAACACCACTGCCAATACCATTCGCCCACCGTTACAGTTAATTAAAACCGCGCCAGGTTCATCATTAGTGTCTTCTGTATTCTTTATGCTATTGCCTGATCAGGTTTTGGTTTATGGTGATTGCGCTATTAACCCTGATCCTAATGCTGAACAACTAGCCGACATTGCAATTCAATCTGCCGATTCTGCTGCCGCATTTGGCATAGAACCTCGTGTAGCAATGATAAGTTACAGCACGGGTAATTCGGGCAGTGGAGCTGATGTAGAAAAAGTCCGCGAAGCAACAAAAATTGCCCAACAAAAGCGTCCTGATCTCATTATCGATGGGCCATTGCAATACGATGCGGCCATTATGGAAAGTGTAGCTATTAAAAAAGCGCCAGATAGCCCGGTTGCCGGTAAAGCAACCGTGTTTATTTTCCCTGATTTAAATACGGGTAATACCACCTACAAAGCAGTGCAACGAAGCGCCGATTTGATCAGTATTGGTCCTATGTTACAAGGGATGCGCAAACCTGTTAACGACTTAAGCCGTGGCGCGTTAGTTGACGATATTGTGTATACCATTGCTTTAACAGCCATTCAGGCGGCGCAAGTAGAAGCGCTTAATAAAGGGCTGTAATTAACATGCCCTTTTTATAGCCTAGCCATTTTTTATTTAATAATTAACTGGTTAGGCTATTTATACCTCACAACCCCCAAGCTTATCCACAGAAATTGTGGACAATTATTTTTTAGCTAATAAAAATATAGCACTGCCTAGGGTCTGTTGACCTTTGCGGATTACAATTTGTTCAAACTAGGAGCGGTTTAATCGCGGCGCGAGGTTTGTAACCTAGTGGGCTAAGTAAAAACCGAGCAACAAAGAGTAAATCGCTCCTAGGCAGAACCCTTCGGGCAGCGCCTGTTTGGCATTGATGCTGCGTTATTGCCTATTTATGGGGAATAACCACACCACATAGGCGCTGCCTTGCCTAAATACCAAACAGACTGCTGCAAATTTAACCTTGAAAGGTCAACAGACCCTAAACTTGAGCCTTTAATTTAGCTTCAATACTCTATACTATAAAGCTATTATTTTGCTGCTGGCGATACGTTTAATGTCAAAACAAACATTACAATTACACAGCACCGTGTTATCTATTCATAGTTTAGCCCTTGATGCTGACATACCGCCTGCGCTGTTAAAACAACCGTTATTTTTTATCTCAAAAACGCATGATGAACTGTCAGTTGTTTGCCCTGTCGACTTTATTATTGATAGCCAAGATACTGAATCTAATTGGCAAGCACTGGAAGTAATAGGTCCTTTAGGGTTTTCGTTAACTGGCATTATGGCAAACCTGTCAGGCGTATTAGCCAGAGCCGGCGTGTCCATTTTTTCGATATCGACCTACGATACCGACTATATTTTAGTAAAAAAACAAACGGTCACCAAAGCAATTACAGCCCTTAAAGCCGATGGCTACAACGTGGTAACTCAATAAATAATGAAATCTGAAGACGTTAGCTATTTAACTAAAAATAAAATTGGCCGAAACGCGATACAAATCACGAGTCCGTTCAGTGGTAAAGTGATGCCAATGGAAGAGCATCCACAACCCTTTTTTCGTTTTGGCACACTCGGCCCAGGTATTGTTGTTAGTTTATCGAGTCATAAAGTATTAGCGCCCTTCAATGGCACCTTACTGCAGGTAAAAAGTGCCGGTTGTGAATTTATTTTAAAAGCCAATAACGGCTTAAAAGTATTAATAAACCTAGCGGTTCCCGATTCACAAACACTTACGCATACTCATATTGCTCAGCTTAACGGCAGCAAAATAACCAAAGGCCAACGCCTTGCTTATTTTGATTTACGTGAGCTCGACTCGCCTATTT
Source organism: Pseudoalteromonas sp. SD03 (assembly GCF_040937955.1). Lineage (NCBI taxonomy): Bacteria > Pseudomonadati > Pseudomonadota > Gammaproteobacteria > Alteromonadales > Pseudoalteromonadaceae > Pseudoalteromonas > Pseudoalteromonas sp. SD03. The sequence goes on along the minus strand of NZ_CP162514.1, from coordinate 1,581,314 downwards.
TAGCCAGCCTTATAATTCTCAATGGCCATAATTTAGGCACTTTTCATTATTCTCACCCGCAAGTTAATGCCGGTGTAGATACCTTATTAACTATTATTAAAAAGAAGTAGATTTATGATCACTCTCTATGGCATTAGCAACTGCGATACAATTAAAAAAGCAAAAAAATACCTAAGCGATAACGACATCGCATTCACTTTCCATGACTACCGCAAAGACGGCGTTAATAACGACATGGTAAGCGACTTTGCAGAACATATTGATTGGGAACAATTGGTTAATAAACGTGGCACAACGTACAGAGCGCTCACTGATGAGCAAAAACAAAGCTTAACCAAACAAACCGCCATAGATTTACTCGTTGAACAACCGGCGATGATCAAACGCCCTGTACTTGTTAATAACGGGCAATATCACTTAGGCTTTAAAGCAGCACAATACGATGAGATTTTTAAATAATGACCCATCCAGTAATTACCCTAGCCCAAGCCTTAATTCAGCGAAAGTCGGTTACACCTGAAGATGCCGGGTGCCAACATATGATGAATGAACGCCTAAGCGCCATTGGCTTTGATATTGAATCGCTCTTTTTTACTGACACGCTCAATACTTGGGCACGAAAAGGCACGCAATCACCGCATTTTTGTTTTGCCGGTCATACTGATGTGGTGCCCACTGGGCCTGAAAAAAACTGGCAGCACCCGCCTTTTGCAGGCCTAATTGAAGACGGCTTATTACATGGCCGTGGCGCTGCCGACATGAAAGGCTCATTAGCAGCGATGATTGTGGCAACCGAACGCTTTGTGACTAAGCATCCAGATCACAAAGGTTCCATTTCGTTTTTAATTACCTCAGATGAAGAAGGCCCGTTTATTAACGGCACTACCCGCGTGATTGATACTTTAGAGGAGCGCGGTGAAAAAATAGATATGTGCCTTGTAGGTGAACCCTCTTCTCGCGATGTACTTGGTGATGTGGTTAAAAATGGCCGCCGTGGTTCACTCACGGGGTTTTTAACTATAAAAGGCGTGCAAGGTCATGTGGCCTATCCACATTTAGCACAAAACCCAATTCATTTAGCCACGCCAGCTTTAACCGAGTTAAGCCAAACTGTGTGGGATATGGGTAATGACTTTTTTCCAGCCACCAGCTTTCAAATCTCTAATATTAATGGCGGTACGGGCGCAGGCAATGTGATCCCTGGGGAGCTTGAGGTACAATTTAATTTTAGATTTAGTACCGAAGTTACTTATCAACAACTACAACAAAAAGTAAATTCCATTTTACAAAAACACAATTTAAATTATAAACTCAATTGGATTGTGAATGGCTTGCCGTTTTTAACCGATCACGGCCCATTGGTTGATGCCACCGTAGCCGCCATTAAATCGGTAACGGGGTTAACCACTAACTTAGAAACAACAGGTGGCACCTCAGATGGTCGTTTTATCGCACAAACGGGTGCTAAAGTTATTGAATTAGGGCCACGTAATGCCACTATTCATAAAGTGGACGAGTGTGTTAGCACCGACGATCTAATCGCGCTGGCCGATATTTACGAACAAATATTAGAGCACCTGTTAACTTAATGACTGCAAATAAAGAACTCATACAATGCATCACTGGCCAAAGTGATGCACATTTAGTTGCCATACAAAATCACTTTTTGCATGCCGATATTGTAAATGACTTTATTGCACTGCAAACAGCGGCTGCATCAGCAGGCTTTGATTTATGTATTGCATCAAGTTTTCGGGATTTTAACCGTCAATCAGCTATTTGGAACGCTAAATTTTCCGCTAAGCGGCCGGTATTAAACAAAGCGCAGCAACACGTTGATATTAATTCGCTCAGTGATATTGAGAAATGCATTGCCATTATGCTTTATTCTGCGCTACCGGGGGCAAGTCGCCATCATTTAGGGACTGATTTAGATATTTACGATAAAGGCGCAGTGAGTGACGATTATGTTTTGCAATTGAGCCCTAATGAATATCAGCAAGGTGGGCCTTTTGCTAAACTAAGCCAATGGCTAGACACTCATCTAGCAGAATTTGGATTTTATCGACCTTACCAGTACGACTTGGGCGGGGTAGCTCCTGAGCTTTGGCATATTAGCCACATAGCGCAATCAGCGCAGCTTGTTCGTCACCTTACGCCAGAAGTGTTGCACGACTGCATTAAGCACAGTGATTTATTAGGTAAAGACGCTATTTTAACCCACTTACCTGCATTGTATGAACGCTTTGTGATCAATGTAAGTCCACCAGCTAAGCAGTTTTAGTCTTTTTATTTAAAGTAAAAACCAATACCGCTAGTAAAATGATACTGCTGGGGAGCATAAATTGCAGAGTTAATGTCTCTGATAAAAACACTGCCCCTGCAATAGCCGCCAAAACGGGCACGCATAACTGCACTATGGCTGCATGCGTGCTCTTTAATAGTGGCATAGCCACATACCAAATACTGTACCCTACGCCAGATGCGATGGCACCTGAGGCTATTGCGAGTAATGCCCCTTCGATACGAATATTTTTAAGCTGGCTCATTCCCACCACAATTAAAATAGGTAGCACTAATAAACTACGAATAAAATTAAAGGCAGTGGCTCTTAGCGGCGACACACACGCCTTGCCACGAATACTGTAAATTCCCCACGCAATGCCACTTATACTCATTAATAATGCAGCCATCAGCGGTGGGGCTGTCTGTGAGGGCAGCATTAAGTAAACAAATGCCGCAAACGCCACTATAAATGCAAGCCATTGCACAGCACTTAAACGCTCTTGTTTATATATGCCCCAGCCAATCATTGTAAATTGCACCGCCGAGAATAAAATAAGCGCCCCCATGCCGGTATCAAGCTCGATATAAGCAACAGAAAAACACAGCGCATATATCAATAAGCTAGCACTGCTTCGCCAACTGCCAGTATCGTTAATAATAGGATTACTTAACTGCGCTTTTTTACTTAACTGCCTAGTATAGAGCAGCATAATAATGGTCAAACACACTGCCCCGCTCAGTAACCTAATAACGGTAAAATTCCACGCATCAATGTAGCCTTGCGCCAACGCTAACCGACATAATAACGAATTTGCAGCAAAGGCAACTAACGCGATAATAGTAAACAGTGTTGCTTTCAAATTAATTCCTAACGTATTGATAAATATGTACCGTATTTATATACCGATTAAATTAACGTCCAATGTTGTAAACGTTACCATGGTTATTTTTTAAATGATAAAGTTTTTATTAAGGGTTTTTGTTCTATGTTTATACACTACGCTTTTTTACAATCTTTCACACTTGTATTTATTGGCAGTATGTTAACCTTACAGAATAAATAAGAAGGAGTGCGCGTGCGTCACATTTTAATTTTTAGTCTTTGCTTTATTGTAAGTGGTTGCAGCACCATTGGCTTTGACGATCTCTTTAATGATTACGCCACTAATACCACCCCTATTAGGCAAGCCATTACGAATAATAATATTGAGAGTGCACGCTCCTTAATAAGCAAAAACAGCAAAACACACAGTAATTATTTATTGAGCCAATTAGAACAAGGCCGTATCGCGGATTTAGCCAATAACCCCGATAACCCACAAGTTCATTTTGAAACTGTCTATCAACAAATGCAATCTAAGCGCCAAGCTGCAAAAATACAAGTAAGTGCTGGGCTTGAGCAAAGTAATGCGCTGTTAACCAACGACTCAGCTATTGGTTATACACCGCCCGCCTACGAAATGAGTATGTTGCATAGCTACAAAGCGCTCAATTATGTTTATAAACATGATATTGAAAGCGCCTTAGTTGAAATACGCCGTGCTAATAAAGTACAAGTTGATGAACTATTAAGTAATCAAAGCGAATTTGATAATGCGGTTGCCCAAGCACAGCAACACTATCCCGATATGGATAACTTAATTCGCTCGGTCAAAAATGGCTTTCAAAATGCGTACACGTTTTATTTATCAGGGTTACTATATGAAACGGCAAAGCAAGGTGATGATGCCTACATAGACTATAAAAAAGCGCTCGAAATACAACCTAACAATCCGTATTTACAACACGATGTACTGCGTCTTGCTAAGCAGCAAGGTTTTGCCGATGACTATAGCCAATTTAAACGCCAGTTTGGTGAAGTTAACAGCTTAGAAAAAAACCAAGGCGAAGTGGTTATATTATTCGAACAAGGCCTGATACCAAAACAACACGAATTTAAATTACGATTACCCATTTATACTTCACAAGGAGACGCCCGCTTTTATAGTCTCGCCATGCCCATTTATATAAATAATGCTTATGTAAGCACCGTTAACAACGTCAAAATTAATGACCATTTATTATCACTAAGCCCGCTAGTGCACTTAGAAGCACTGGCCGCTAAAACGTTAGAGCAGCAAGTTGCTGGGCGCGTATCGAGGCAAATATTGCGCTTAGTGGCGAAAGAAAAGCTGCGCGCTGAGCTTGCCCGCAGTGGCGGTGATGTGGGGAATATTTTAGCAAACTTATATAATCTTGCTTCTGAGCAAGCCGATACCCGCAGCTGGCTTACCTTACCCAATCAAATTAGTCTTGCCCGCAGTGCAGTGACTGCAGGCGAACATACCTTAAATGTTGGCTCACAACCGCCAATAAATTTTACCGTTAGTAAGCAAAGGTTAACGTTAATCTACCTAACCTCTGTTAATAACTATTTTAACTCCCATGTAGTGCAACTTTAGGAGCCATCATGAAATACATACTCCCCATTATTGCGTTGTTTATGCTTAGTGCATGTAGCAGCCGACCTGTAACCTCAGGCATTGGAGTTGAACAAACTACCAACGCCTACAAAGAGCAGCTCAACGTTAATAACCCGCAATTAGCTAAAAAGCTTTTAATTAGTGATGTAAAAACGCGTCAAACAAATAACCTGACCGATGTAGTGGTTACTTTAGCGAGTACCTATAAAAAGTCGCAATACTTACAGTATCAATTTAACTGGTTTGATAAAGATGGCTTTGTTATTAAAGGCAACCACTCACCGTGGCAAGCCCTAACATTATTTGGCTTTGCTAAAACTCAGCTTGCAGGACTAGCACCTAGCCCTAATGCCGTTACTTTCTCTTTAGCTGTAAGAGAAGTGTCTACTGAAGCACAAGAATTTAAAGATTAAGGAAACCATGATGATCAATAAACAATTTAAATCACTCTCTGGCTATGCAATTTTTGGCTTAGCCGCACTCACACTAACCGGCTGTGCCAACAAAGCGGTTGTCAGCTATGGTGATGCCCAAGCCGTAGAAACCACAGATATAAACTTTGGCTCTACTGACTTACAAAAAGTTGCCTCGCAAATGACCGACTCTCTGCTTAGTTCGCCTGTGGTTGGTACTATGACCGCCAATACACGCCCTGTGGTATTTGTAGAGCGTATTAAAAATAAAACCAGTGAACACATAGATACAGAATCAATCACCGACTCAATCTCTACTCAATTACTGCGTAGCGGCAAATTTAGATTTGTTGATATGACCCGTGTAGAGGCGGTTCGTGAGCAAATTACATTTCAAAACGAAGACGCCTTAGTCAACCCAAGTACTGCGGTGGCTTTTGGTAAGCAAATTGGTGCGCAATATATGCTGTACGGTAACCTATCAAGCATTGTTAAATCTAATGCAGATAAAGCCGATGTGTACTACAAATTTACAATGCGTTTAATGGATATGCAAAGCGGCCTTGTTGAATGGGCTGACGAAACTGAAATTCGTAAAACGCGTGAAAAATCAACGTTTGGTTGGTAATAACAGGAGCGAATTATGAAAACGCTTAGCTTAATTTTATGCGCTTTATTAGTAGTAAGTACCCCAACGTTTGCCAAGTACGAACGCAATAAAGCCGTTCCTGTACAGCAAGTACTATTTGGTAAAGTGAAGTCGGTGCGCAACATTACAGAGCAACAATTGGTTCACGATAAAAGTAACGGTTGGAAAACCTTTGGCGGTGCCCTATTAGGCGGTGTTATTGGTAACCAGTTTGGTGGTGGCAGCGGTCGCACGGTAGCGACTATTTTAGGATCAGTGATTGGTGGTAATGTTGCGCATAATCAGCAACAGACACAACGCTATGAAAACCTCCAATTAGTTGAACTACTTATACAAGTAGAAAGTGGTGAACAATTTATGGTGGTACAAGATAGCGATCCCGCTATGCGTTTTCACCAAGGTGATAATGTACGCCTTATTTATTTAACCAACAACACAGTGCGCGTAGATAGCGCTTATTAGAGTCTATTTATGTTTCGAGCTTAATTCTGAAAGTTCCAACAAAAAACCTAACTTAGGTCACAAAGTTAGGTTTTTTTAAATGTATTCACTTTTACTTATTAAGCGGGTTCTTTTGCCCACAGCTGCTCGTTTTCATGCATTTCATATAAGCCATGAGCACGGTTAATCAGTAAATTTGCAAAATCAGCTTGGGTTTTATCTCGCGCACCTGCGGTAATAATTTGATCGGCCTTTAACTGCCACTGCAGTGAAAAATAACGCATAGCATCGCGTGCATCTTTTGCTGCAGATGCTTCAGCGTGATCGGTTGGTAAACGACCGGTGATCACCCAGTAGCTTTTACCGTTTTGCGCTTTAAATTTCCATAGCGCGCATAAAGGCGCTAAAAAGCGGCTTTCTTTTTCAAGCAATGTTTTGGGCATAATGCCTTTTTCAGCTAAATGTTTTTGCGCATTTTGAAAACATTCGCGCTGCCATTGAATTTCTTGTTGCTGAAGTTCAGCTTGCTGCTCTGGTGTTAATGGTTTATGTTCTTGTTGCTGCATTTTAATAACCTTTTTACTTCTTTGTTTACACTTTAAGGGCATAACAAATAAGGCGCAAGCATAAATAGCGTACTTAACATCTTATTCGCAGCTGTTTGCTGGGTTTTTAAGCAAACCGATTATTTTATGTTGTGATCAAACGACCCCACATCACCGGGGAACACCACTGGCGATTCAACACCCTGTTTATTCACGCTAGCAACGCCAAAATAGTAGTTATCAATAACCACATTTTTAAGCGTAAACTCGCTAACATTATCAACCCATTGGCTGTATTGCCATTGTGGCTCACTCGTATAGCGCCAGTAAATTTTGTAACCGGCAATATTTTTATCATCCGATGGTTGCCAAGAAAGTGTGGTACTGGCGCGTACGGCACCACTAATTTTCACTTCTTTCGGTGGCGCTGGTGCCCATGACATTGACGCTAGGCTCACCGCATTCAATGACGTGAGTTTTGCGGCGTAATCAAAATCAACCCCATCGATGGTATCACCGTACACTATGCCATTTTCGGTGCGTAGGTCTTGATGTTGACGGTCGTAATGCTCGTTAGTTTCCATTATACGTACAGCCGCAAAGCCCGCATCATTAAATGGGCGATGATGCCCTCCTCGAGCAAATCGGTCGAGTCTGTATACCAGCATAGTGTCTAAATTTTCAATGTATTTATCGGCAATGGTGTCTATGTAACGCGCTAAATTACGACTCGCTGAGTCAACTTCGCCACCTGTAAAACGACGAGTACGCGCTTGCTCTTTGGTTTCAACCACTCGCGTCCCTTCTGAAAAAATGCGTGCAGTGGTGTTATCGGTTACGCCATTAATACCGGTAATATTACCAATCATGTCGTTATTTAAAACACCATGAACCTGCCAATTATTTTTTTGCGCATAAGCGGTTAAAATTTTACCGCCAAATAAACCTTGCTCTTCACCTGAGAGCGCCGCGTAAACAACCGAGCCATTAAATGTATATTTCGATAAAACACGCGCTGCCTCAATAACACCGGCAACCCCTGAAGCGTTATCATTTGCCCCTGGCGCATCGCTGGTAAAATCCATTACATCACTAACACGCGAGTCTATATCACCCGACATCATCACCATACGATTAGGCTCAGTACCGCCGCGCTGAATCGCAATTATGTTAACCACTTCTACAGGGTTAGGAATACGCTTTTCTCCTGAAATGGTTTGTTTTACTTCTATTATTTCTAAGCAGCCACCACATTGTGCCGAAATCGCTTCAAATTCTTTTTTAATCCAACGCCTTGCCGCGCCAATACCACGTGTATCAGACTTAGTCTCTGATAGCGTATGTCGCGTACCAAAACCCACCAGCGTTTGAATATCACTCTCAATACGCTGCGCCGAAATTTCTTGTGCAATTTTATGCAATGATGCTTGTTGTGTAGACTCGCCAGCAAAGCTTGTAAGCGTTACAGAACTTAATGATGCCAACACACCATACTTTATAAGTCGATTAACTAACTTTAAACCTAAATTAGACATAGCATTGTTATCCTCATAATGAATGCCACCAACATGACAGCAGAAACCAATAACCGCAAACCTTTTGAGATAGACACTAAAAATCACACGCTTAATTACATATTATTAACACCTTGAATTTTACTTAGAATTTAACCCTCACCAAACAAGTCCCCTGTTCAAGCACACTATTTTAATAAAAATAATCACTTATACTGTTTTGACCGTATATAGTGCTAAACATAATTAATCAGCTATTATTTTATAAAGGCTAATTTAATCAATAAGGTGCTGAAATAACATGAAGAAACACGAAGAATTACCAGAGGATCATGTTGATCCCCTGATGCAGTATTTACATCATGCTATTCGCTTTGCAATTAAAATACTGGCAGTGCTCATGGTGCTGGTTATTTTTTGGAGTATTGCTGATGTAGTGTATGTTTTATACATGCGGTTAAGTTCTCCGCCTTATTTTTTATTAAATATTGAAGACATTCTGCAAACCTTTGGTGCCTTTATGGTGGTGCTAATTGCGGTAGAAATATTTACTAACATTCGGTTATATTTGGGCTCTAGCTCGCTGCCCGTTGAACTGGTTATTGCTACCGCACTGATGGCTGTGGCGCGTAAAATTATTGTCCTCGATTTAAAATTAGTGACCTCAGAGCAAATTGTTGGCCTTGCGTTAGTTACCTTAGCACTGGGTATATCGTATTGGCTGGTAAAAAATAAAACCGGCCACACTAAGCTATAAACGGTTAACTCAACTTGAGTTAACTGACGTACACCTTATTCCCACTGCGCCTTTGTGTTTTACAATGGTATAGTGGGACATCTTTATAAATATTTAATTAAGCAGTTAATATGTATCGACTATTTGAACGGATGACTAAACCGTTCCCAGAGCGTTCTCCATCTCAGCCTCCTAAAACCCTTTTTGCATTTTGTCGCCACTACACTAAAGGCATGGAATTGTCGTTAGTGCTTATGTCGCTCAGTGCCGCATTACTCGCTATTTTAGAGGTCTCTTTATTTAGTTATATGGGTCAACTGGTTGACTGGCTTGGCGAGTACACACCTGAAGAGCTGTTTTCGCAGCAACAATCCGCGCTAATAAAAATGGGTTTAATGCTTTTAGTCGTCATGCCTGTAGTCGTATTTTTTAGATCGGCTATTTTACATCAATCGCTATTGGGCAACTATCCGATGTCGATTCGTTGGTTGGCACACCGTTATCTACTGCGTCAAAGTGTCAGCTTTTATCAAAACGAATTTGCTGGGCGTATCGCTACAAAAGTATTACAAACCTCATTAGCAGTACGTGAGTCAGTCACTAAGTTACTTGATGTACTTATGTACATTGCTGTTTATTTTGGCTCAATGGTGTTTTTAGTGGCCGCCTCAGACTGGCGTTTAATGTTGCCATTATTAGTGTGGTTAGCATTGTATATTTGCGTGCAAATTTACTTTGTACCCCGATTAAAAAGTATTGCAAGTTCACAAGCTGATGCACGCTCAGAAATGACCGGCCGTATCGTCGACAGCTACACAAATATTTCAACCATTAAGCTGTTTTCTTACACCCAACGCGAAGAACAATACGCTAAACAAAGTATGGATGTATTTTTACAGCCTGTTTATAAACAAATGCGCTTGGTCACCAGCTTAAACGTGGTTATTCAAAGCTTAAACTATTTGTTAGTGTTTTCGGTAGCAGCAGTGTCTTTGTATTTATGGTCGTTAAGCGCCATTAGTGCAGGAGCGATTGCCGTGGCATTGAGTTTATCGTTAAGGCTTAATGGTATGGCCCAATGGATCATGTGGGAAATTAGCAGCTTGTTTGAAAACATTGGCACCGTGGCTGATGGCATGCGCACCCTTTCTAATCCTATTGCGGTTGCTGACAAACCAGAAGCCGAAACGTTAAAGGTCACCCAAGGGGCAATCGACTTTAATAATGTACATTTTAACTACGGTAAAGCCGCGAATGAAAATAACCGTGGCCCCGTAATAAACGGATTAAACTTAAACATTAAACCCGGTGAAAAAATCGGCTTAGTGGGTCGTTCTGGCGCGGGTAAATCCACATTAGTTAACTTGTTGCTGCGCTTTTACGACACCGACAAAGGCAGCATTAGTATTGATGGCCAAAATATTACGGATGTAAGCCAAGAAAGCCTTCGCCGCTATATTGCTATGGTTACCCAAGATACATCCCTACTGCACCGCTCAGTAAAAGATAACATTTTATACGGCAGACCCGATGCCACAGAAGCCGAAATGCTCGATGCGACTAAGCAAGCCAAAGCCCTTGATTTTATAACCGACCTTGAAGATAGCAAAGGCAACAAAGGCTTTGATGCGCAAGTTGGCGAACGAGGGGTCACCCTGTCAGGCGGTCAGCGCCAACGTATTGCTATTGCACGCGTACTACTTAAAAACGCACCAATCCTCATACTTGATGAAGCCACCAGCGCTTTAGACTCAGAGGTAGAAGCGGCTATTCAAGCAAGCTTAGATGATTTAATGACAGGCAAAACGGTAATCGCCATTGCCCATCGATTATCAACCATTGCACAAATGGACAGACTTATCGTGCTTGATGAAGGCGGCGTTGTAGAGCAAGGCAGTCACGATGAATTAATTGCTCAAGGCGGCATTTATGCTGCTCTTTGGGCACATCAAACCGGCGGCTTTATTGGCGTTGAGTAATTAGGTTAACAGGGCAAGCTGAATATTAAGCTTGCCCTGCTTAATGCTACATTCTGTCCTTAGCTATTGATCTTAAATATAATTTATAAGCATTTAGTCGGTATTTTGATACATATGCTTGTTCTTTAAATCATAAAATGCCACATTCCCCGTGTTTTATCATCACGCTTTGAATTTTATTATGTCTTTATTAAGTAAACACAAATACACCCTGTTTGGGGTGCTCGCAATTTTGCTCTGGAGCAGTTTAACTGCCTTTATTCGTGACTTATCAGAGTTATTTAGCCCTATTGGCGGTGCTGCTTTAATTTACAGCGTCAGTGCGATTTTTTTAATGTTTGTCATGGGTGTACCAAGACTAAGCAATTACCCAAAACGCTATTTAGTCTTTGGTGGCAGCTTATTTGTTATTTACGAAATGTGTTTAGCGTTATCCCTCGGCTTTGCAAATAGTCGCCAGCAAGCGTTAGAAATGGCAATTATTAACTACCTTTGGCCAGCGTTAACCATTTTATTTTCGATTATTATTAACCGCACTAAAGTAAGCGTATTAGTCTACCCGAGCATACTGATTGCGTTTTTAGGCGTTGCATGGTGTATTGCTGGCAACAGTGGTTTATCTATGGCTGTATTAACCGCTAATATTAGCGACAACCCATTACCCTACTCTATGGCGTTTGCAGCAGCGTTTATTTGGGCTGTGTATTGCAGTGTAACGGTTAAACTTAGCGAGGGTAAAAATGCCATTAATGTGTTTTTTGCAGCCACGGCAATTTCTTTATGGATAAGTTACGGACTGAGTAATGAACCCAGCTTTGAGTTTAACGTATATTCTAGTTTTACTTTATTGCTGGCAGGGGTGGTTATTGGTGGAGGTTACGCACTATGGAACCAAGCAATCATTGGCGGTAACTTAGTGTTGTTAGGCACCTTGTCTTACTTTATCCCTGTATTGTCTACGCTATTTGCCTCTATTTACTTATCACTATCGCTCACCAACGCATTTTGGCAAGGCGTAGTATTAGTTACATTAGGCTCATTAATGTGTTTTATGGTAACCCGAAAAACAAAGCCAGCCCAATAAAATAAGTAAGCGAAAAGCTAGAGGCTGTCTGCTTTTCGCTTTAATCATTTAATTAGCTTGCTAATCGCAGTCCTAACAGCACTAACATCACAATGTTTGCAATCACACCAATCAAAAAGAAGTAACTACGCGGGCTGGGGTTTTTCTCGGTGGCAATGGCGTAATACAGTGCCATATGAATTAAACGTGCAATCACATATAGCCAAATACAAATTGCAAAAACCGAACTGTGGTAATTAATCACAAAGGCAAATAAAACCGTTCCTATAAATAACGCACTGTTTTCTAATGTGTTATGAAAGGTGCGATGCGCTCTAAATATAAAACTCTCATGAGATAGGTCTTTATCAATTTTTCCTGGTACAGCCCCAGGCTGTTTGGCTTTACTAAACGTCGCCACTGCCCACTGAGCTAACATCATAATTAAATATAAATAAAATGCTATAAACGCTGAATGTGCTATATCGGTCATTGTTTAATCCTTTGTGTTGTTAGAGTAGTAGTTACAGCAACTATCAAGCCAAAGATAAGCCACTGATGTATATAGTAATTACTTTTTAGTAAAATAATTTTTTGTAATAGATTCATTCTTTATATAAAACTTACTCTATCACAGCGTCTTGGTATTTTTTTAGAGTCTGAGCGAAACTTAAAACCAGTACTAATTACGTATTTTATAATTTTTATTTGAGTATTTATTCTAGGTGTTGTTTTATAGTGTTACTGATAACGGAACGGTAAAATGAATATGATGAATAAAATAACCAAATGCTTGGTAACCTTAGCGCTATTGAACTGTGTATCAGCGCCCGCTTTTTCAGCTCAATATGAAATCGAAAAAGGTGAAAACTTGGCTAAGTTGGCGCAATACAAAGACGTAGCCACCATTAAACGCAATTTCGCAAAACAAATAGCGCTTAATTACAGTGTATTAAACGCTGATCTTAAACAAACACTAAGCCAATATAAACTGGTTTTGAATGCGGATCAGCTACCGTCTTTAGGTATGCACACACAACAAAATACTCGTTTAGCAAACAACGCGTTACAACAACTGAAAGGTTTACCACACAACACCGGTAGTTTGTTACAAGTGCGTTTGGCAAGCGATAAAATGCTTAGCGCTTGGCAGCAAGGCGAACGCCCTTTATTTGCATTTGCACCCGCTGGTGACGATACGCAATGGAGCGAGATTGAAGCGTTCGATCAGTATGGTGACATTCATTATCTTAGTGTTGACCAAATGCCGACCCAACCTGTCTTTATTGTCGAATTAGATCAACAAAAAGTACAAGATGCGGGTATTGCAGTAATGAGAGGAATTTTATCTGCTAACAAATTCAGTAAAAGCACGGTTAGTCCAAAAAACCAGTTAAGCAATGAACAACCCCTGCAAACCAGTGTATTGAAAAAAATACGCTTAGAAGATGACAAAGAACCATGGATCTCAGGTGGTGCTGAAATTTATGCCATTGTAACGGGTATCGACCCCACCCGAGATGAACCAATATTAGATATCGTTGATTTACCGTATTTAGATCATGATCAAACCGATTACAGCCCTAATCAGGTGCTAATTCATTGGCAGCGTTATCGTTGGCAGGCGGTTGATTTACTCTTAATGGAACAAGATGACAACACCAACTATAAAACTCTAGCAATAAAATTATTAGAAATATCAGAGCAAGTAATGGCGAGCATTCCTGATTTACAAGCGCAAGGTTATGCCATTATTCCTAAGCTGACCAATGAACTACTTAAAGCAATGCCGGATGAGTGGTTTACTAATAATGACGATTATGTTGATGTTTTTTACACGCTGTTTGAAAACAAAGACTATCAAGAATATAAAGGAGCAAGCAGTAATGCGACCATTACGCTGTCTCCTTTAGAAATTAACCCAAGACTAAACTAAGTCATCCCCATTCGCTTAATTATTATTGCGGATGGTATCACTCCCCCATACTTCAATAGCCACCCATTAGCGCTTTAACGTTAACGGGTGGCTTTATCTTAAAGTCATTTTTTGAAAACACGCGTTATATTTAATACCAATCTGCTTGGATATGGGATCTATTTTAACGATAAGAAAATTGCTCTATAACTAGGCAAAATTTTTGATATCTAGTTGTTCTAAATGAAAAATTTTTAACAACGTTATAGGGTGATTTAATTCGTTAAATTGTTCAAATATTTATGCAGGTTGGTATATTACCCTAACCTTGTGCCACTGATTTACGAAAGCGCATTAATGCAACAATAAAAAACACACTGCCAATAACAGTTAATGCTAAAAAGTAAGGCCAAACTACATCCCACCCTGCTCCTCGGTATAAAATTGCTTGAGCAAATTTTACAAAATGCGTTGTTGGCGCCAATAACATAATATTTTGCACTACCTCAGGCATACTTTCACGCGGCGTAACACCGCCAGAGAGCATTTGTAATGGTAATAAAATTAAGATCATCAATAACCCGAGTTGCGGCATGGTGCGCGCCTGTGTGCCTAACAATATACCCAGCGATGTGGTCGCAAATAAATGAATAGCAACGCCAAATAAAAATAAGCCTGGCGAGCCATGAATAGGCACTTGTAACAAACCTTCGATCACAATAAATAATGAAAATGCAGTCAGTAATAAAATCACTAAACCATTAGCCCAAATTTTCGCCATCACTATTTCAAAGGGGCTTAATGGCATCACTAATAAATGCTCTAATGTGCCGTGTTCGCGTTCACGGATCACCGCGGCGCCAGTTAAAATAATCGAAATCATTGTGATCACGTTCATCAATTCCATCACGCTACCAAACCATACACTTGTCATGTTTGGATTAAACATAATGTGCGCCGATTGCATTATTGGCAGTGAATAAACGGTTCGATAACCTTGCACAAACTCATTTACTTCGCCGTTAATAATGGTTTGAATATAGTTATCACCAATAAATGCTTGCGACATACGCGTAGCATCTATATTTACTTGAATCGTAGGTTGCTTAGCTGCAAGTACATCACGCTCAAAATAAGGCGGTATATTAAGCACAAAAGTATAACGTCCATTATCCATAGCTGAGTCAACATCGCTTAATGAAAGACTGTCTGGCGTTTTAAAGTAAGGCTCATAAAAGGCATTAATAATACGCTTAGATAATTGCGATTGGTCGTGATCAACAACTGCAATCGGCGCATTATTTAACTCTATCGACGTGGCTGAAGCCACCACATAAATCAGCCCAGTAAAAGCAAAAAAAACGAATAGCAGTAAAACCTTATCACGCCATAAACTACGCAACTCTTTAATACCTAAATTAATAATGTTTCCGCGACGTTGCATGGCTATTTGTCCTGCTTTGGAAGTAAAAATACACTGGCCAGAGTCAGCACGGGTATAAAAGCGAATAAAGGCAGTAGCTGGGCTGATAAATCAGAAAAATTAAGCGCTTTATT
The DNA here is from genome assembly GCF_040937955.1 of Pseudoalteromonas sp. SD03. Lineage (NCBI taxonomy): Bacteria > Pseudomonadati > Pseudomonadota > Gammaproteobacteria > Alteromonadales > Pseudoalteromonadaceae > Pseudoalteromonas > Pseudoalteromonas sp. SD03. The sequence goes on along the minus strand of NZ_CP162514.1, from coordinate 1,565,754 downwards.
AAAGACCCCCCGACACGCCTCTAAAAAGTAGGTGGTTGGAAACAGTTTGCCAATAATCGCTCCAAACCCTTCCAAGGAAGAAACAGGGTCAATTAGCCCACAAAAGTTAACGGCAATCATCAACACAACTACCGTAGTGGCTGCCAGTGCTGAAATTTGTGTTTTTGTAAAAGCCGAAATTAACAGCCCCACCCCCGTAGTCGCTGTAACGTATAATAATGCAGCCAAACTAAGCGCCCAAAAGCTGCCTTTTAGCGCCACACCAAACACGGTAATAGCAAGTGCGACTAAGCCAAAAAAGCTGATCATACTCACTAAAATGTAAGGCAGCTGTTTGCCAATAATAAATTCCAGCCTGTTAACCGGTGTGACATATAAGTTTATGATTGAACCCAACTCTTTTTCGCGCACTACGCCAAGCGCCATCAATATTGCAGGAATAAACACCAATAGTAGTGGAATAACCGCCGGCACCATGGCCTCAATGCTTTTAAAATCTTGGTTATAACGATAGCGAGATTCAATATTAGCTGGCACTAAGTTTGGTACTTGTGCATAAGTGCGCAAAGATAAGTTGGTTAAATAGCTGTAATACACGCCGCTCATATAACCATTAATCGTTTCTGCCCTAAACGGCATAGAACCATCAATCCACACTACAATTTCAGGTTTACGGCCGCGTTTAAATTGCTGAGCAAAGTTAGGTGGAATTTCAACGGCCACGCTTAACTCGCCACTGCGCATTCGTTTATCAAGTTCTTGCGGGCTTTTAATATCTGCTTTTTGAATAAAATAACGTGAACCTGCCATATTTTGAATGTAGTTGCGGCTCTCGGGCGATTGGTCTTGATCTAGTACCGCAAAGCTTAGATCTTCAACATCAAATGTAATGCCGTAACCTAAAATAAACAGCAAAATTATCGAGCCCAGTAAAGCAAACGTTAGGCGAATAGGATCGCGCCATAACTCTAGCGTTTCGCGATGCGCATAACCAAATAACCGCAACAAACTAAATGCGGGGTTAGTGTTATTCTTACGAGTAGCGGGCGCTGTAGCCAAAGCTTTGGGTTTATCCGTTATCGATGCTTGTATCGCCGAGCTTGCTCCCGCTGCATTTACCGCCTCTTCTAAATATTCAATAAAGGCAGCTTCTAGTGTGTCGGTATTACGCGCTTGGCACAGTGCAGCTGGCGTATCGCTGGCAAGTATTTTACCTGCATGCATTAACGAAATTCTATCGCAACGAGCCGCTTCATCCATAAAGTGAGTCGAAATAAAAATAGTCACGCCTTGTTCGCGCGAAAGCTCAATGAGTAGCTGCCAAAAGTCATCCCTTGCAACGGGGTCTACCCCCGATGTGGGCTCATCAAGTATGAGCATTTCAGGGCTATGTACTACCGCAACAGCAAGCGATAAACGCTGGCGAATACCTAGGGGCAAATCGGTAGGAAAATCGTCACTGTATTTTTTAAGGTTAAACCGAGTAATTAAATCTTTAACGCGCGGCTCTATTTTCTTTGCGGCTAAGTGAAATAAACGCGCATGTAATACCAAGTTTTGCTTCACTGTAAGCTCGTTATAAAGCGAAAATGCTTGCGACATAAAACCAACGCGTTTGCGGCTTTCTATGTTATTGGCATCGACCTTTTCACCAAACAATTTTGCTTCGCCGCTGGTTGCCGGTTGTAACCCGGTAAGCATTTTCATTGTGGTGGTTTTTCCACAGCCATTTGAGCCTAAAAAGCCAAAAATTTCACCTTGTTCAATACTCAAGCTCACCTTGTTAACAGCGGTAAAATCACCAAATGTTTTACATAATCCATTTGCTTCTATAGCGAACTGGGTTGTGCTTAAGTCTTGTTTACGAGGTGGCACAACTAACCGCTGATGATCATGGCGTTTTTCTTCAGAAAGTAATGCTATAAACGCCTCATCAAGCGATTCTTTGTTAGTTTGTGCTTTTAGATTTTGTGGGCTGCCCGTACCGATTACTTTTCCATCGTCCATAGCAACTAGCCAATCAAAATCATCGGCTTCTTCCATGTAGGCGGTCGCAACCAGTACGCTCATCTGAGTATTTTCAGCGCGAATACTGTTTATTAATTGCCAAAATTGACGACGCGATAGCGGATCAACTCCGGTAGTTGGCTCATCTAAAATTAATAATTGAGGGTCATGGATCAGTGCGCAGCACAAACCGAGTTTTTGTTTCATCCCACCAGAGAGCTTTTCTGCGGGGCGATCGGCAAATGCCTCTAAGCCTGTACTTTTTAAAAGATTATTAATTCGTTGTTTTCGCTCGGCTTTATTTTGAGAAAATAGACGACCAAAAAAATCTATATTTTCAAACACAGAAAGTGTTGGATACACATTTTTGCCAAGCCCTTGAGGCATGTAAGCAATGCGTGGCGACACCGTATTACGAAAACCACTGCTGCGCATATTGCCGTTTAATACCTCAACCTCCCCCTCTTGAATCGCCCTTGCCCCCGCTATAAGTGCCAGCAAGCTTGATTTTCCTACGCCATCAGGGCCTATAAACCCGACCATTTTCCCGGCAGGTAATGAAATACTAATGTTGTCCAGCACGCGATTATTAGCATAGCGATGGCTCACCTTAGTAAGCGTAACCACACTTTCACTTGGTGGCTGTTGAATGTTTTTATCGTCGTTATCCATTATTCAGGCACTCGTACCTGTAATGACGTAGGCCAATTTTTTTCAGGCGCTAACAACACATAAGCAAGCCCTGGCACCCCTGTTTTTACTTGTTTGATATGATCTTTTAATAACTGCGAATCGAGCTTTACCTTAACTCTAAACATCAGTTTATCGCGCTCGTTTCGGGTTTCTACCGATTTAGGGGTAAATTGCGCCTGTGCAGATACAAACGTCACTTTAGCCGGCAATGTATACTCGGCAACAGCATCAATAACAATGCGCGCTTGTGAGCCTATTGTTACCTTGCCCGCTTGCGCTGTTGGTAAATATATACTCATATAAACATCGGTTAAATCCAATAACGATAAAACCTTGCCACCACTGCCAAGCACTTCGCCAGGCTCAGCTAATCGATACAATATACGTCCATTGATTGGTGCTGTGAGCGTGCTGTCGGCTATGTTGCTTTGTAATCGCTCAATACGTGCCTGCGCTGCTTCTATTTCAGCATCCGACTGCACAACTTTTACGTTTGCCGCGGTTAAAGCAGCTTGCGCAATAGCAGAGGTGGTTCGTTGTTGATCTACCACTTCTTTTGAAATATGGCCTTTTTCCAATAATTTTGCAGAGCGGCGCAATTCAGTTTGTGCAAAATTAAGCTCACTTTTATGCTGCTCTACAATCGCTAATGCGTATTTACGAGACTCATTGGCAACACGAAGTCCCGCCTGAGCTTCACGTAACTGTGCATTTAAATCATCAGTGTCAATAACCGCTAGCGTTTGACCCGCTTTAACCATATCGCCTTCTTGCACCATAACGTCAACTAAGCGGCCCGGTAATTTTGTAGCAATATCGTACTCAGTCGCTTCAATTCGCCCATTCCCATAGGCAACACTGTCAGGGAGTTGTTCAGCAAATGATGTAGGCTGCAAGGTTTGCCAAGCATACCAGCCAGCCCCCCCCACAATGACCAAAACAGCGAGCTTACTCAAAGATTTGAACGTTGATTTAATTGTCATGTGCTAAAACTCCATGTATGTATAAAGTAATGTAAGTGAGGGTAGTCAAGGTAAAAATTTTTAGGATACAGCACGCTATTTGTTATATAAAAGCAACCCTGCTTTGTAAGTACAACAAGGGTAGTTGTAATAAGCGATTTAAACGAACTTAAAAATCCAGCGTCACTAATCTACCACTCTCACCGTTAATAAAGATGATGTGGATCAATATAAATTAGAGTTAATGCACTAATTATTAGTGATTTTTTAAAACAGCAGGATAAAAGAAAGAGAAAACATCAAGGCACCAACTGAGCGCCTTAATATTAATTATGTCAGCGGCAGATTAGCTTACTATTTATAGTAACAAAACCCGCTACGACCTTAATGCTAAGCTAATCAATACCACGCCATGATCTGTGCTTAAATCATCACGCTCAAATTCAGGGTTAATTAAATGACGATCGTAAGTATGGTAATGGCTCACCTCAAAAAAGCTATCGTCGTAACTTGAGTCAAACTCGCAAGACAACAAAATGTAGTCAAGCACTGAGCTGCTCGCGCCAAAATAATGGGTAGGCTTTCGCTTTAAATCCACTGTATTTTCATTATTTTGATTAGCCAAATTTAATTGCGACTTTGCAAATAACTGCCATGCGTCGTTAAGGCAATATTTTGCAAGGTAAGTTTTACTGTCAAACGTGGGGGCAAAGCGCAGTGTATTTGTTAGTAAATGGCTTAAAACGCCATCAGCTAAGTCGTTGTTAAAATCGCCCATTAAAACCATTGGGTTTTGTGAAGATTCGCGGCGTGCAATGATGTCCATCATCAGTAATGTGGCTTCACTGCCGCGCTGAATAGTTGAGCCCCAACTCCCTGCTATATCGGCTTTTAATAGCTCGATAATATTTTTTTCGGGTGTGAGGTCTTTGTTTTGCTCATCAAGCTCTATCATTGAGCGCTTAGACTTAAAATGCACCACATAACAATCCGTGTTGCCGATATGCGGTAAGGTTATTGTAGCTCTAAGCACCTTTCGGCTAAATGTAAAATCCTCAGTTAAACCAAGGGTTTCAGCAAGCTCATGGTCATGCTCAACACTTGCCACTTCAGCAATTGGGTATTTTGCGGCTATTGCCACAACAGGGCGTTTGTAAATAAAGTCGTCGATTACCTGGGGCTCATCTACCACGGCAAAGTACGCATAACCTTGCTCTTTAACTAATTCTTTAAGCGACTCAATACTAAATACTTCTTGAAAACCAATCACATCAGGCTGATGTTCGGTTAAGTAATTTACAAGCCAACGCTGCTTCCTAGCCCACTGCTCTGCGGTGTATATGCGTTCAAATTCATAATAGGCATTAGGCGGCTCAAGGTAATTAAACAAGTTAAAAGTGGCAATTTTAAGAATCGTATCAGTAATAACCGAATCGTCTGCTGTGGTGTTTAAAAGTGTTTTAGTGTGTGATTCAAGGTTGCTGATAAGGCTGCCCTACTTAAAATATGAAAAACGATTATAGCGGGTTATGGCTATAGTAATCTAAGCGGTGAAAATTTTTCAATATCAAATTCATAGTGTTAATTTACACTAACTTATCATTTTTTAAGGCACACGGTCATTATGGATTACTCAAACTTCGGCACTAAATTTACTCAACCTAATGGTATTACTCAGTTAATGGAAGATTTAGGCGATGCTAAAAACAGTAACAATCCAAATATTGTTATGCTCGGTGGTGGTAATCCGGCCTTAGTGCCTGAGGTTAATAATATTTTTATCAATGAGTTACAAAAGCTTGTTGCTAATAATACACTTTCCAACGTATTTGGACTTTACGATGGCCCTACGGGTAATGATGCATTTCGTGCAGCTCTGGCCAAGCAACTAAAAAGTGAATACTCATGGGATTTAACCGCAAATAATATAGCGCTTGGTAATGGCAGCCAAGCCAATTTTTTTGTGTTATTTAATCTGTTAGCTGGCAGTATGCCTGATGGAGGCCATAAAAAGGTTTTATTTCCGCTGGCACCTGAATATGTAGGCTATGCAGATCAAGGCTTAACTGACGATATGTTTGTAGCAATAAAGCCCGATATCGAAATTTTAAATACTGAAAGTGGCTCAAACCAATTTAAATATACCATTAATCTTAAAGCTGTTGAGCAAGTATTAGCAAGCGACAGCAGCATTAGCGCACTGTGTGTATCGCGCCCGACTAACCCAACAGGCAATGTCATTACTGATGAAGGAGTACAGCATCTCGATTTATTGGCTAAGCAATATAATATCCCACTGATCATTGATAACGCCTACGGCGACCCATTCCCTGGGTGTATTTATACCGACGCAAACTTAACCTGGAACTCAAACACTATTTTATGCATGTCACTTTCAAAGCTTGGCCTACCGGGTTTGCGAACCGGTATTGTAGTGGCTAACAATGACATAATTAAAGCCATTGGCCGTATAAATGGCAGTATGGTTTTATCGCCAAACAGTTTTGGCCCAAGTTTAGTAACGCGCCTTATTAATGAAGATGAACTCCTTCCGCTGTGTAAAAATTCAGTGCTGCCTTTTTATCGAGAAAAAGCACAAACAGCAATGAACTTGTTTGATGAAATATTTGCCCACCTCCCCGTTTACTTACACAAAGTAGAAGGCGCATTTTTTATGTGGCTGTGGTTTAAAGAGGCAAAAATAACCAGCGAACAACTTTACCAAAAGCTCAAAGAGCAGGATGTTTATATTATTCCCGGGCATAATTTTTTTATTGGTATTGATGATGCTTGGGCACACAAACACCAGTGTATTCGCATTAATTATGCAACCGATGCCAGCACTTTGCGAAAAGGCTTAGAGGCCATTAAAGCCGTGATGGCATGAATTGATATTTAGGGCATTCAAACCCTTTGCTTGAATACAGTGCGTGCAAAGCGTTTATAGTGCCTATAGTTATTGGCATAAACCTGTGAACAATTTAAGGTTATTCAGTCATTCTTTAAGTCGTTAAATAAGTCCTAAACTGAGGTAAGCAGTTATTACTTTTATTTGTTGATTGTACTAATTTTGTGCAAACGCGCCACACCCCCTTTAAATTTATACATAAGTTGGTATGCTACGCGACCTTTTTTAACATATGATTATCATCAAAAAAGGGTTTGCCAAGGGGCGGCTATCGCTGCAAGGCACTTAATATAAGTGGCAGCAATAATACAGGCATCGCGTTATAAAACGTTAGATGTAACTTTAAATAGCAATATACAAAAGTACTATTAAGGTCAATTATGCGATTAGGACCAGGACTACTCGTCACCGCTGCCTTCATTGGACCAGGGACTATTACGACTGCCAGCGTGGCAGGTGCAAACTTTGGTTTTGCACTAATATGGACATTACTGTTTTCAGTTATTGCCACCATATTATTACAATCTATGGCGGCGCGCCTTGGCGTAGCCACCGGGCAAGATTTAGCGCAAGCGCTAAGAGCTCACATTGAAACGCCCCTATTTAAATCTCTCGCTATATTTTTAGTGATCAGCGCCATTGGAGTAGGTAGTGCCGCCTACGAGGCTGGCAACCTTAGCGGTGCCAGCATGGGATTAATTGAAATATTCCCTCATGTTAATGCCCAGCTTTGGACGCCACTCATTGCATTTTTAAGTGCGGTGTTACTTTACAGCGGTAAACACAAAGTCGTTGAAAACGCGCTTATTTTATTAGTGATTTTAATGAGCCTAGTGTTTATCTCTACACTTGTTATGGCTGCTCCCTCGCTGAGTGATGTGTTAGCAGGGTTTATTCCTAGTATGCCTGAGGGTTCAATTACCACCGTATTGGCATTAGTGGGCACCACCATAGTGCCGTATAACTTATTTTTACACTCAGGTGTTTTAGCTGCAAGACACGACAGCAAAAGTGATAAGCAAAAAGTTATTAAGCAAACTAATGTAGATACGGGTGTGTCTATCACCTTAGGTGGCGTGATCACGCTGGCAATTTTATCAACCGCGTCAGTGGCATTTTATGGCACAGATGCAGGGCAAATTAGCGCTGCCAACATGGCGGTACAACTTGAGCCATTACTTGGCGATGCTGCCCATTACTTTTTTGCTATTGGCTTATTTGCAGCAGGTTTAACCAGCGCAATAACAGCTCCCCTTGCCGGTGCATATGCAGTATGTGGCATGTTAGGTTGGTCAAATAAAATGGATAACACCCGCTTTAAAAGTGTCGCCATTGTTATTTTATTATTTGGTGCGGCGGTAGCATCTCTGGGTTTAGACCCTGTTGCCGTGATAATTTTTGCCCAAGCAGCTAATGGCCTATTACTGCCTATTGTAACCACCTACCTAGTGTGGCTGGTTAACCAAAAATCAGTAATGGGCAAATACACCAACTCAATGTTGGTAAACTTACTTACTTTACCGATGTTAGTGCTTATTTTTGGCTTAAGTGGTTACAAGCTGTTTAGTTTGATTTTTTGATATCACGACGCAATTTATTCACACAAAAGCCGCTATATTAATAGCGGCTTTTTACATTGCAGACCAATACTGACTTAAAAGCCGTGATGCGCTGCCTTGTGCTTATTTTCCTTAATAAGTTTTGCAAATACATAACCCCCTACTGCACCTGCACATAATTGCGCATAAAAACCCCAACCTCTTGCACCTGCAATAATAGTAATATTCATAATAGATTCAATCGCAATTAACGCCGTTGCAAACGCCACCACACCAGCAATAACAAATAGTTGTGTACCTTGCTTGTTCATTTTTTTAGCAATAAACCAAGTAACTAATAAAAACGCGATGGCAAGTGCTACAGCAATAATAGCGCCATAGGTCGGTAGCAAGCCAAGCCAATCTTCAAGGATTAAGTTAACACGGTCATTAAGACTCACTACAACACCTACATTAACTAATTGATTGACAACGTATTGACTATGAAACAAGCTAGCAAGAGTGAATGTAAGTAACCAAGAAACTAAAAATGACGGGAGTATACGTGTTAAAAACTGCATGGTTATCTCAACTTAAAATAAAACTTTTTCCTTACACTAGCAAAGGCTTGCAGGGTAAACAATCTCTATATTGTATTACGCTACTGTCACTTTTAGCGTTTTCTTGTCACGCCAGTGCAGAGTTACCAACACAGCAATACACAGCTAGTACTTTAGCAACAGGGCTCAATTCACCGTGGAGCATGGTTAAACTCCCAAACAATACCTGGTTAATCACCGAGCGTGATGGCCATGTTGTTATCATTAAAAACAACCAACAAACCCGAGTTAAAATAAACTTCGAGGGCTTATACGTTGCAGGGCAAGGTGGTTTACTTGATGTAGTGCTTTCGCCAAATTACAGTGAATCAAAAGAAATTATATTCACTTACGCCCAAGGTGAGCTTGATGCAAACAGGCTAGTAATAGCCAAAGCCACGTTTGATGGTGCGCAATTTTCAACGCCAAAAATTATTTATAAAGTCGCCACCGATAAAGGCACACCGCAGCATTATTCTGGCCGCGCGCTTGTGCTGCCTGATAATACCTTATTATTTTCAAGTGGTGATGGTTTTGACTACCGCGAGCAAGCACAGGTTATTACCAGTCAACTTGGCAAAACATTACGCATAAACTTAAACGGCACAATACCAAGCGATAACCCGTTTATTAGTCACAAAAACGCTAACTCGCATGCCATTTATTCACTCGGGCACCGTAACTTGCAAGGCTTGGTTTATGATCACGATACACAGCAAATTATTAGCCACGAACACGGCCCCGCTGGCGGTGACGAACTCAATTATTTAACAGCTGGCACCAATTACGGCTGGCCAGTAATAACCAACGGTGACGATTATTCACAAGCACGTATTTCCCCCTTTAGAGATTACCCTGGAATGGCTAAACCAGCCGTAGATTGGACGCCCTCAATCGCCCCATCAGGCATGGCATATTATGGCTCTAAGCATACAGCCTTCCCTTCACTGCAACGCCACGTGCTTATTACTACATTGGTCGATAAAAAGCTCTACAGTATTAATTTAGCGAATGGTGAATACACCCAGACTCATATTTTTCCAGAAGCCACAGGCAGGCTCAGAGATGTGTTTGTCACTGCTGAAGGTAATGTAGCGATATTAACGGATGGAAAAGAGGCAAAGTTAATGTTGTTTAAAGCAAATTAATTTACAAAGAGGATAAGAGACGCTGCGCTTTTAGAGGAAAGTAGCGGCTTGAATTAAGCCGCTTTAATAACTTTAAGAACTCTGTTGGGTGGCGCCTTCTGCTTAACCAACCTACTTTTTAACGTAGGTCGGATAAGTGGCGAAGCCACGCCATCCGACAAAAATGATGAATTTACTTGGGGCAACCCGATTTATCATGCTGTGCTTAATATGCAATATAACGGCTTTTAAGTCGCTTTTGTAAATTTAAGTTCTGATATGTGAAGTTAATATTTGCTCATTTTGGTCTTCAACCAAATAATCTTTAAATAAATCATTACACTGCGTAGTTTGCATCAACTAGTTGACTAACAACAATATTTGAAATGTTTTCTTTAGACTTTAACCAAAGCTCAACGTCTGCTCTATCTTGGTTAGTCGCCGAACCGTAACGATTAACAGAACAAATAAAGCCACTGAATGACTTACAGTCACCTCCACCAGCAATACAAAGTTTTCTTTTATCGATGAATTCTAAAAGCTCATCTAGTAATAAATCAAATTCCGCTTCTGTAGCATTTAAATTACAAGTAAATTCAAAACCTAGAATAGCAAATTCATCTAAATACAACTTTTTGCGTAATCGTCTACTTTTAGTACTCATAAATATCCTTTGGCATATGACGCCAACTTATTAATCTGCCAATGAGGTACATAGAGTAAGTTATAAGGAAGAAAAATCCAAAGATAACTTACTATTTAACAAATAGTTAGAACTTAACTAATTACGCTCAATTGTTATCTGAGTACTTTTTAATGAAGATATTTATTCACAAAGAGGATAAGAGACGCTGCGCTTTTAGAGGAATATAATGGCTTAAATTAAGCCGCTTGGAGAAATTTAAGTTCTGATGTCTGAAGTCAAGATTTGACCCCTTTGGTTTTTTGGCGCAGCCAGTGAGTGGTTTTCCGATGACTTGGTTTGTTAGTTTTCAATTTTGTCAGCAATTCTACCATTAATAAATAGTATTCCATTTTTTACAAGTACATCTCCATTCCAGATAGAACCATAGTATGTATCATCAAGATACAAGTCCTTCTCATACTTCCCAACGATCTTTAAAATATGTATCTTCTCGGAAGTCCCGAACTTTATCGTATGGGTTAAGGGCGAGAGAGAGCTTTTACCAATAGTTTCTATAGGAATTAATTTTTCACTATATGGTTCAATGATTGTTACATCTAAACCTGGGTGTATTACGTGATACTCAAACGAATCACCAACCTTTTTTCCTTCATCAGCACCAGTAACTCCGTAAATACTTGCACATCCAGATACAAACATGATTAAGCTAATACAAAATAGTCTCAAAATTGACCCCATAAATTTCCTTGAAAACTAGACATAATGACTCCCACACGGTGTTAGCCTCCGCTTTTCGTGGGTTAGCTTAATTCAAAACCAGAGCCATAATTAGTTTGTCAAATAACTAAACAGCAGAGGCTAACATGAATAAACATAGCATACTTTTTATCGGTCTTGATACACATAAAGAATTCAATGAAGTCGCCTATATTGACGAACATAGAGGCGCTCAACCTGTTCACCTAGGTCGATTTTCTTCTTCCAAAATGGCCGTTCAAAAGCTTGTCCGTCAGTTTGAATCTAAATACCCTGGCGCAACGCTACACTTTGTTTATGAAGCAGGCCCTTGTGGTTATTGGATTTACAGATTAATCACAAGCCTTGGCCATTGCTGTTATGTGGTTGCCCCGTCTCTTATTCCTAAAAAACCTGGTGAAAAAATTAAAACCGATAAACGTGATGCCCTTAAGCTCGCTAAATTACTTAAATCTGAAGATTTAACACCTATCTATGTTCCCGAGCCTGAAGATGAAGCCGTACGCGATTTATCTCGCGCACGCGAAGTAGCCATGAAAGATTTAAAAGATGCTAAATATCAATTAAAAGCACTGCTGCTTCGTAATAATATTAATTACAAAGGCACTGCAAATTGGTCACAAAAACATTTACGTTGGCTCACTGAGCTTGTGCTTCCACACCCAGCACAGCACATCGTTTTACAAGAGTTTTTACAAACAATTACCGAGCGAATAAGCCGACTTGAACGATTAGATAATGAACTTACACATCACGTCCATCAATGGCGTTATTATCCCGTTGTTAAAGCAATACAAGCAATGCGAGGTGTTCGTTTGTTGGTCGCCACCGGTGTTGTTGCTGAGCTTGGCGATTTAACGCGCTTCGATCATCCCCGTAAATTAATGAGTTATCTCGGTCTTGTACCCAGTGAACACTCGAGTGGTGGCAAACGCCATATTGGCGCTATCACAAAATGCGGAAATGGCCGAGCAAGACGCCTCCTTGTTGAAGGCGCGCACACTTATCGATATGCAGCAAATATATCGACAGATATGCAAAAACGACAAGAAGGTTTACCAAAGGACATTATTGATATTGCGTGGAAAGCACAACTTAGGCTCTGCAAGCGCTATAAAAAAATGATAGCCAAAGGGAAACACTACAACCTGGTTGTCACCGCAATTGCCCGAGAAATGATTGCGTACATATGGGCCATTGCTAAAGAAGTGGTGCTTACGCCAGTGAATACAAAACTTAGATTGGCAAGAGTACCCGCATGATAAACGAATTAGAGTTAATGCATGGGATCAAGCATCGGGTGTGGCACAACCACCGACGGCGTTAGGATGGCAATGCAGCTAACGCTGCGTTGAACCACGAACATAGACTGAAGACAGGTGCCACGACGGAATAAGTAAGGTCTGCTCTGTTACTAGAAATAGTAATAACCAACGAATATCAGCAAGATAACCGACGAACTTACTTGCTTCATCCTATGTATTAACTCGCTCTAATTCGAGCTGAAGTAATTATGGCTTAAAAAGTTAAGCAAGGATCAGTGCGTTTAACTTGACAGTGGGAGTCATACCAACGCCCAATTAACAGGCAAAAAATAGTTGGTTAAAATAAGCGACGAAGGAGCAAAACCAACGGTTTTTGTCCTTGTTTAATTGTTTGTTAGGTAACATTTACCACGTTAGCCTTACTTTTTGACTGCCATAACCAAATAGAAGAACCAATACAGAAACCTAGAAACAATGTTTGAAGTTGTAAAGCAGAACTATCCGAAAGAACGTTTAATGAATAAAAAGCAACAGAATTAATTGCTACGTCACTAAGCATTATAACCAGTGTTAACACCAAACCAGCGTTACGCCATTTAACTAACAAGTAAACAGCCACAATATCTATAACAGCCAACGCTGTCCAATAAATATTAACCCATTCAGGAGCAAATTTATAAGGCAAGAATCCATAATATAAATTATCGAATATGTGAGTTGCACCACCTATAAATAGGCAGAAACACAAAACGAAAATTACTACTCTATCCATGATTCTATACACCTGATTTGTTACCTAACGCCCTCATCAGCCGCTGACGAAAGTGGCGCGACTTTTTGCGTTTTTTGCAAAATTCGCGACACTTTTGGCAGTCTGCTGGATGAGTTTGTTATGTAATAATTTCAATTTACCACCTTTGATATTTTTTTGAGAATATCTTTATCTTCTCCAAACTTGCAAATTGCATCACAATCTTTTCTTAAATCACTGAATAGTATGTAATGAATTTCAATGTCACTATTTTTAATCGATGGCCTCTGTAGCTGCAATATTACTTCTTTCTCCCGCTTGTCAGGAATGATAAGGTACAAAGATGGTAGGTTATTTGGAAATGAATAATAAAGATCAGTTAATCTTAATATCCCAGAATAGATGGATGTACTTTTTTCCACTTCAAAAGCACAAGTGATTTTATTTGAATCCTTTTCAAACCAAATTGCATCAATAAGTGTTATTGTTTTATAAGTGTCTTTATCAACGTCTATTTCTGGAAACTTATCTACGCAGATAAAAGACAAGCTATTACCATTATGACATCTTGATTTGTCGTTTGCTGCGGCAATAACATCATAACCAATTGAATTTCCGATAGTGAGAATGCGATGTTGCATTTCAGTGTGGAGATCTTCTTCCTCCATTTCACTTACAACTTCTTTGTGCCGTTTTTTTATTTTCTTTTCTATTTTTGTTCGTTCTTCATCAGAAAGATGATCGTCACTTATCAGTAATTTCTTTTCGCCAACATCAAATAAAAGCCCTGCAAAAGCACCCAAGTCATTCGATAACTCAGACTTTAGTTCATCATTTTTCTCTATTATAATTTCTCTCATCCTGAGATAATCTGACCACGACCCGAGCTTTACTTTATCTTTGAAGAGCGTATTGAATCCATTAACAATAGCAGTATTGCATGGAGGTATGATAGTGGGATGTAAAAAATAAAGAATACTTGCAACTGCTGGACCTAATCCTTTAATTTTCCGTTGATCTAATAAGATTATTTCCTTAATTATTTGTTCTTCTTTTGTGGCATTTATGCATTTTTCCAAGAATTGGCCAAATGCAACTTTATTTTCCTCATTTTCATAAATATCAGGTATTCGTAATTTTGGCTTCCAGTAAAAGGGATGCGATGCTCCTTTAAATACTTGCTTTTGTTCCGTGATACAGTTTAAAACAAATTCTAAAGATGAACCTTTAAAATCATTCCCAAAACTTCCATTTTTAATATCCTGTATTACATCAAATACACCCCTACGGATAGTTCTAAATGCTTTTAGTCGTTCGTCATTATTTACGAACCAGCTATTATAAACCGTCTCCTCATCACTTTTATAACCATCAATTATTGATTTTAAATCTTGACTCATATCCCCACTCTTAATTATTTGTATATTTACATAACAATTTAATATCGACCCTAAGGGTCGTTTTTTACCCAACATTGGTTCTGTAGTATCATATCTATATTAATAACAAAATATCTTTTATTATTCTATATCAAATATATAACTAATTAACATTTTACTAGGAACCGACAAAAACGACCCATCGGGTCGATTTCTTGACTATAGGGGCATCCAAGCTATAACTGTATATATATGGCTGTGATCCATTTCTGTGTTGATAGAATAAAATTTCAATATTAATCAACAATTAAAAGAATTCGTCAAAAACGTCCTCAAACTGTTCACCATTGTTCAACCTTTCTAAGCCTCTATACATGTCCTTTGGGTTCATCGGCTCTACAGCGATTAGCGATGCTTGATAATACTTTACCTTGGTGTTTGGGAAGTCACTAAGGTAAAACACCGATTTGATCTCATCTACGTCATCATTTTTCACATCAATGTTTTCTAATAAAAATGGCTTTCGGTAATCTGCTTTGATCCCTGTACCTTCAATGAACCAAGCAGGTAATTGAGTTAGTTCAACAAACAGGTTTGTTCTGTGTCTGACTTCTGCATGAACAAGTTCATGGGCTATTACATCAGTGTTTAGTCCTTTAGGGCCTAGAAATATACATTCCCTAAATAAACCAGAGTTTTGCATACCTGTGGGGTTAAATCCGAACTTGGCATATTTTGTTTCGGCTGTAGCAATGATTCTAGGGTTGGAAGTGGGAGTGCCATAGATATCCGAAACCCTTTTAAATGCTGATTCTACAGCATGAGACAGCTCAACTTGTTTCGAAGTGTCGATACTTTGGTCAACATAAAAATCTGGTGACACTTCATTGAAGTGTGTTACCCCTATCAGTTCGCAAGCAATGGCATCTTTTTTAAAGTAACCAAATGAAGCTATAAAAAACGTAATAAAAACAATGATCAATATCTTAAGTATCTTCATTAAAACTCCAAATATTTATAGTGCTAAAACGACCCAGCTATCGTCTTCTTGTGACTGCTCCATTTGCCTAAACCAAGCGATGTAGTTATCAAGATAATCTGTGCCAACCCCATTAAATTGCCTTAGCCACTGTTTCCAGCGCATCATCCAATTGTTTAGTGTTTGTATGTGATAGATGCCATCTATAACTCTTTGATTATCAATAGCTATAAGGCGTTTATGATCAAGCTCAAAAGGAAGGTTTTTAACGATAGTTTGATATGACAAATTGCCATCGGTACACAATACACTCTCAGGTGTTAATACTGGTGCTAGTGATTTCTCCAGCTCTTCTCTTGTGTTTCTTTGCAAGACGCAGTGAGTGACAGCACCGTTGCGATCTAATGCAAGCATAACTGGTACTTTAGGTATGTTATGGCTCTTAACACCACGCTTACGTGGAGGTCTTTCCAACTTGCGTTTACCCTTGAACGACTCGTTAATAAAGGTTTCATCGGCTTCAATGATCCCATGAAGCTCTGAAGGCTTTCTTTGTCTTGGTTTAGATAATAACTGATGACGCCAACGCCAAGCGGTTTTAACATTAATACCTAGCTCACTTGCTGCTTCTCTGATCTTGGCTGTAAACCACATGCCTTCAGAATACTGGTGCCATTTATCTTGTTTTTTCATGCCAGATAACGGAGTACCTGTAAGTGAATTAAACGTTCGAACACAAGCTTTGCATTTGTATCTCTGCTGCCCTCGTGCTGTTGTTCCGTATTTTGTGAACTCATCGCTACCACAATGGGCACATTCGCCTACGCCTTCCTCATGCACAGCGATAGCTTTACCTACATGATTCGAAGAGATCATTTCTTCGAGGTGCTGTCGGAGACGCTTCAACTGAACAAAAGTTAGATCTTCTAGTTTTGTTTGAAGATTGGCAAACTGAGTATTATTCATGGACGCTCCTAACATGATTTGATTTACTTAGTATAGCAAACCAACACAGAAATGGATCAGCGCCATATATATACAGTCAAAGTTTTAGGATATTTATGAAAACACAATCACCATTTTTGAATTACATTTCTGACTATATGTTAGTTAGACAATACTCACTTAGGACCATTAATACCTATTTAAAGTGGATTGCTTCTTATATTCATTTTCATAAAAAAAGACATCCTGCTTCAATGGGAAATAACGAAGTTGTCAGCTATTTGGACTACCTTGTGTTAACAAAAAACGTAGCGCCTAAAACTCAAGCCACTGCTTTAAATGCATTAGTTTTTTTATATAAACACATTATTAAAAACGAGTTATGTTTAGACTTAACTTTTATCAGAAGCAAGCGCCAGCCCAAGTTACCCATAGTGATGACGCCAGAAGAAGTTAAAGTGCTCATGTCGCATTTAAGTAAACGTTACTATCTTATTGCTGGGCTAATGTACGGTAGTGGACTAAGAGTGATGGAGGCTGTTCAGCTAAGGGTTCAAGATATTGACTTTGATTATAAGAGTATTCGAATATGGAATGGTAAAGGCAATAAAAACAGGATTGTGACGCTTGCCACTGAGTTAATCCCTTTACTTAGAAATCAGATCGCACAGGTTGATGAATACTTACAATTAGACTCACACAATGAGCAATATGCTGGCGTTTGGATGCCTCATGCACTTGCAAAGAAATATCCGGCTGCTAATACGTCTTTAGGCTGGCAATATTTATTTCCGTCTCATCAATTAAGTGCCGATCCTGAAACTGGAGAAATAAGACGGCACCATTTTCACCAAACAGGCGTTCGCAAGGCGATTAAAAAGGCTGTAAGAATGGCAAAGTTAACCAAACTTATCACGCCACATACTTTACGCCACTCCTTTGCAACTCATTTACTACAAAGCGGAGCTGACATAAGGACCGTACAATCTCAGTTGGGTCACTCGGACGTTAAAACAACACAAATTTATACGCATGTTTTACAACAAGGTGCTAATGGCGTAATTAGTCCTTTTTCTAGGTTATAAAGCTGGTTAGAAAAGTACAAATTGGTCCTTATCAAAAATAAACGCGCTAAAGCACGCCCTTGTATCTACAGGTGAGCAGAAACTTTAATCTCACAACTCGCTAACTTGCTAACTGAACCCTGGTCAACAAAAAAAGCCACTGTTAATTACAAACAGCGGCTTTCTTTCTAAAGCTTATAGCAAAAAACTGACAGCTAGTATTTTACGCTTTACCAATCACTTCAAGTCCACCCATGTATGGGCGTAATACTTCTGGTACGACTACTGAGCCGTCGGCTTGTTGGTAGTTTTCTAGTATGGCTACAAGTGTACGCCCTACCGCTAAACCTGAACCATTTAGTGTGTGTAAAAGCTCTGGTTTTTTAGCGCCTTCACGACGAAAACGAGCTTGCATACGGCGCGCTTGGAAATCAACCATGTTTGAACATGATGAAATTTCGCGATAGGTGTCTTGTGCTGGTAACCATACTTCTAAATCGTATGTTTTAGCTGCGCCAAAACCCATGTCGCCCATACATAAAATCACTTTACGGTATGGCAATTCTAGCGCTTGTAAAATTTGCTCAGCATGGCCTGTTAGCTCTTCGAGTGCTTGCATTGAATCTTCTGGTTTTACAAGTTGTACAAGCTCTACTTTATCAAACTGGTGTTGACGGATTAAACCGCGTGTATCGCGACCGTAGCTGCCTGCTTCACTTCTAAAACATGGCGTGTGCGCTGTTAGGCGAATAGGTAAATCGCTTTCTTCGTAAATTTCATCACGTGCGCTGTTAGTAAGCGGTACTTCTGCTGTAGGAATTAAGCTAAAGCCAGCTTGCTGCTCGCCATCATCGTTCACTAGCCCTAACGTGTGAAATAAATCGCCCGCAAACTTAGGTAATTGGCTGGTACCGTAAAGGCTTGCACTATTAACCAAGTACGGTACATACATTTCTGTGTAGCCGTTTTTATCTGTGTGGGTGTCTAGCATATATTGGGTAAGTGCACGGTGCATACGCGCTACTTGGCCGCGCATTACGGTAAAACGTGCGCCACTAATTTTAACGCCCATTTCAAAGTCTAAGCCGTTTAGGTCTTGCCCTACGTCAACGTGGTCTTTAACTTCAAAATCGTACTTTTTTGGTGTACCCCAAGTTAAAATTTCTACGTTGTCGTCTTCGTCAGCGCCTTCTGGTACCGACTCGTCCGGTAAGTTTGGAATTGCTAAGGCAATTTGTTTAATTGCTTCTAACACTTCGTCTTGCTCAGCTTTAGCTGCGTCTAACTCGCTGCCTAAGTTAGCAACTGCGTCTAGCAATGGCTGTGCATCTTCGCCTTTTGCTTTTGCTTGACCAATAGCTTTAGCACTGGCGTTACGTTGACTTTGAAGTTCTTGCGTTTTTACTTGTAATGTTTTGCGTTTTTCTTCAAGTTCAGTCACTACCGCTACATCTAGCTCATAACCACGTGCGGCTAAACGTGCTGCAGTTTGTTCGACATCTTGACGTAAATATTTAGAATCTAACATGTTAGTTTTTTAACCTTTTTGCATTACTAGCTGAAGGCCCAGCCAAGCCATAAAAATACACACCATCACGTTTAAGATGATATTGAGGGCCATTTTAATAAAGTGACCTTGTTGTAATAACAACAACGAATCCATTGAGAATGTTGAAAAGGTGGTTAACGCACCTAAAAAGCCAATTCCGATGAGGGTTTTAGCAGGACTGACGGCAATAACTTGTTTATCTATTAAACCGTATAAAATGCCCATCAACAATGAACCCAGAATATTAACCGTCAACGTGCCAAAAGGGAATCCCCTACCGAGGAGTTTTAGCATGGTTTCGCTAATAAAAAACCGTAAACAGGCTCCTGACGCTCCGCCAAGGGCTATCATCATGTAAAGTTTAATCATGCTCATAACGTTTTATTGGGCTTTGTGCGTCGCGCTCTTTTAAATAATCGAGCTTTTGTTTAATTTTTTGCTCAAGTCCACGATCACTTGGCTGGTAGTATTGTTTGCCATCCATTTCTGGCGGTAGGTATTTTTCGCCAGCAGCAAATGCGCCTTCTTCGTTATGCGCATAACGGTACTCTGCACCATAACCTAAGTCTTTCATTAAGTTAGTGGGGGCGTTGCGTAAATGCTCTGGTACTGGGTAGCTTGGCTCGTTTTTAGCGTCTTGTTTGGCTTGATTAAACGCCATATAAACCGCATTACTTTTAGGTGCACTAGCCAAGTACAAAGTGGCCTGTGCAATGGCGCGCTCACCTTCGCTTGGGCCAACACGCTGAAAAATATCCCATGCGTTTAAAGCCACTTCCATCGCTCGTGGATCGGCGTTGCCGATGTCTTCTGTAGCAATTGCTAGTAAGCGCCTTGCAACATAAAGCGGGTCGCCGCCACCGGCTAAAATACGGCAGTACCAGTAAAGCGCACCATCTGGCGAACTGCCTCGCACCGATTTATGAAACGCCGAAATTAAATCGTAAAATTCATCGCCGCCTTTATCGTATTTGGCTAAATGGGTGGGCAGTACTTGGCTCAGTACCTGTTCGTCTACGTTGTACTTGCCGTTTTGCTCGGTGGTTAAATCAACTGCTTGCTCGAGTAAATTAAGCACTTTACGTGCATCGCCACCGCTTGCTTGGCACAGCGCTTGTTTGGCGTTATCTGCAATCACGATTTGCTTTTGGCTAAGTTGTTCGTCTTGTTTGAGTGCGCGCTCTATTACTGTGTATAAATCGCTTTCCTGCAAGGATTTTAATACATACACCCTTGCGCGAGATAAAATTGCATTATTAAGCGCAAACGAGGGGTTTTCGGTGGTGGCGCCTACAAATATAAAAGTGCCATCTTCAATATGCGGTAAAAACGCATCTTGCTGAGACTTATTAAAGCGGTGTACCTCGTCAACAAACATCAAAGTGCGCTGACCACGGCTTTGTAAGTTATCGCGCGCTTGGGTTACGCTATCGCGAATATCTTTTACGCCAGCGGTTACTGCCGACATTTGAATTAGTTCAGCGTCGGCATGGTTGGCAATAATTTGCGCCAGCGTAGTTTTACCTACCCCCGGCGGCCCCCATAAAATTAAACTATGGCAGCGCCCTGCTACTATCGCTTGATGAAGAGGTTTATCAGCGCTGAGTAAATGTTGCTGCCCTATGTAATCGTTAAGCGATAAAGGGCGCATACGCGCAGCGAGTGGGCGCACATCGGGCCCAAAGTTAAATCCTAAATTACTCACCGTTACTCTGATCGTCTATTTCTACACCCGCTGGCGGGGTAAATTCAAAAGTTGTTTTATCAAGCTCAGTATTAACCTGTGCATTGCTAAATGTAAACGCAGACAGCTGGCCTGAATTATCTTTAACTACCAGTTTTGCAAGCCCTTGCTCGTTATCAGCAAAAGTAATATCAAGCTGCTCTACTTGGCTTTCTACGCCTTTATTTGGGGTAATGCTAAAGCCTAAGTCAGTAGCGATCACGCTGTATTTTTCCCATTGCGCAGGGTCTTTAGAGGTGAGCAATATAAACGGCGTTGAGTCAATTAAACCGCTGGTTTTCATAATGGTTACTTGCTCAGCAAAGCTATCAAAGTAATAGGTTTTATCGCCGTTTGATACAAATAAAGTGTCGTCTGGGTTAGTTTGCTGCCAGCGGATCATTAATGGCTGTTGCAACGCAATATTGCCTTGACCTTGCATTACCAGTTGGCCTTCACCGTCGGTTACGTTCTGTTTAAATTGTGCTTTAAAGCTTTTTAAGGTCGATAACTTATCTTGTAATACTTGGCTGTCGTCAGCAAAGCTTGGCATCGCCACTAAACTGCCCAATACCAATAATAAACTACTTAATTTTTTCATTAATTTGCTCCATTAGGTACTAATACATCGCGCGCGCCGTTGTGTCCTGGTGCACTCACGATACCTGATGTTTCCATTTGTTCTACTAAACGTGCAGCACGGTTATAGCCTACACGTAATTTACGTTGCACTGACGATACCGATACTTTACCGGTTTCTATTACAAAGGCGACCGCTTCGTCGTATAACGGATCTGACTCTTCATCGCCATTTTCACTGGCTTCCCCTGGTAATAGAATATCTTCCGTGGCATCGCCATTTAAAATCTCGTCTATGTAATTTGGTTTAGCACGGGCTTTCCAATCGTTTACCACGGCATGTACTTCATGGTCGTCTACAAACGCGCCATGCACACGCTCTGGCACACTGGTACCTGGCGGTAAATAAAGCATATCACCCATGCCTAATAAGTTTTCAGCGCCTTGTTGATCAAGTATGGTACGCGAGTCTATTTTACTTGATACCTGAAACGCCATCCGTGTAGGTATATTCGCTTTAATTAAACCGGTTATTACATCAACCGACGGACGCTGCGTTGCCAAAATTAAATGGATACCCGCAGCACGCGCTTTTTGCGCTATACGGGCAATTAACTCTTCAACTTTTTTACCTACAATCATCATCATGTCGGCAAACTCGTCAATAACCACCACTATGCTAGGTAATTTATCCAGCTCATCTGGGCCATCTTTCATGCCGTCGGTGTCTTTAAATAATGGATCCATAATTGGGTAGCCCGCTTCTTTGGCTTCCATTACTTTTTGGTTGTAACCTTTTAAGTTACGTACACCTAAAGCCGACATCAGCTTATAGCGGCGTTCCATTTCACCTACACACCAACGCAGTGCGTTAGCCGCTTCTTTCATGTCGGTTACAACTTCACACAATAAATGCGGAATGCCTTCGTAAACTGAAAGCTCAAGCATTTTCGGGTCAATCATGATCATACGTACATCTTCAGGGCCCGATTTATACAGTAAGCTTAATATCATTACATTAACGCCCACTGACTTACCTGAACCGGTTGTACCAGCTACCAGTAAGTGTGGCATTTTACCTAGGTCGGCACACACAGGTTGCCCTGCAATATCTTTACCTAGCACCATGGTCAGTGGCGATGGGTTTTGCTCAAACTTAGGCGCGTTTATGACTTCTGATAAACGTACAATTTCACGGTATTTATTAGGCAACTCAATACCGATATAGGTTTTACCCGGAATAACTTCAACCACGCGCACACTAATTGCCGAAAGTGAACGCGCTAAATCTTTTGAAAGCCCAGTAATTTTAGACACCTTAATACCCGGTGCTAAATCAAGCTCAAAACGAGTAACAACAGGCCCCGGGTAAACCCCAACCACGGTTGCTTGTACGTTAAAATCAAGTAGTTTTGTTTCTACAAGGCGCGATACGCTATCAAGCTCTTCTTGCGAAATTGGGTTTTTTGCTTTGTCGGGTCTGTCTAGTAAATCCAATGATGGCAATGGCCCCGGAGGTGGCTCTTGCTCTAATAATTGTTCAAACTTCTCTTTGGCAGTTAGCGGCGGTTGAAACCCTGATTTTGGCTTGTTAATTGGCCTTGCTGGTGAAACCACGGTTGTGGCTGGTTTTTCAGGTTCAACCACAGGGCTTTGATCCAGCGCGTTAAGTGCTGCCTCTGTGTCCATAGGTTCATCGTCTATGGCGCTGAAACTAATTTCTTGATCGAGTATTTGGTCAAGCTCGTCAAACGGCATAAATTCGTCGTCTTGAGGGGCATTAACCTTAGTTGCTGGTTTATCAATTGCTTTTGGTTTGTCTGCTACTTTATTAGCAAGCTCAGGTTCTTGTTGGCGTGTATCGTTTTCAAAATAAGCATCGGGTTGCTCGTCTTGTACTTTACCTGCAATGCGTTCGCGTTGCATCCAGCCCCGGGCATAGGTCACCAAAAAGCGGTATAACCTAACAATTAAATCACCCAAGTAATCAACAAATTGTACCCACGACACACCCGTTAACAGTGTTAAGCCTGCAAAAAAGAAACACAGTAGTAAAATAGAGGTACCGGTAAAATTAAACGCTGGCATCATGGCTGATGCAATCACATCACCCACTACCCCACCGGATGAAAAGTTATAAATATCATCAAAATTAATACTGCTAATAGCGGTTGCTGAGGTAATAAACAGCGCAAAACCAATAATGCGTAATCCAAGTGTGGTGTAATCGAGTTGTAAAATACGGTGTGGCTGCTTAAACACCAAGTAACCTAGCAGCTGAATAGCCGCTGGCACAAAATAGGCAAGCCAGCCAAAGGTAAGTAATAGTATGTCGGCCACCCACGCGCCCGCTGTACCCGTAATATTTTGTACGTTGGTAAATTCACCCGTTTGCGACCAAGCAGGATCGGCAGGATGAAAACTAATTAAAGCACATAAAATAAATACCGCTGCAAAGGTGCTGACGATGAGCCCCGTTTCTAATAGTCTTTGTACACCGTTTAGGCGCATAATTACCTATCCCTCATTATTATTTTTTACACTCACTTGGCAATAGAATACCTTAGCAGGAAATGTATTTTGATGCACTTTATCTTAACCATGATGGCCTGATTATGAACAAGTTTTTATTATTTAGTCGTACACTAATTAAAAAAAGCAAAGTTGGCTGCAACAATAAAAGTATATTAACGGCTGTTACTCTGTCATTAAGCAACAAAAGGACGAATAACGACACCCTCTTCACCTTTTACTTCTTCCATGACTACATAGGTGCGGCTTTCACTCACATTAGGCAGCTTTAATAATATATCACCGAGCACGCCTCGGTATTCTGACATATCGTTAACCCGGGTTTTTAATAAAAAGTCGAAATTACCCGAAACCAAATGACATTCTATAATTTCTTCGTGCTTTCTAACAGCGGCACTGAACTCTTCAAATACGTCGGGCGATGTTTTGGTAATGGTTACTTCCACATACACAGAAAGCCCTTGACCAAGCTTGGCGGGATCAACCACCGCTTTGTAGCCTAAAATATACCCTTCTCGTTCAAGCTTTTTCACTCGCTCTAGACAGGGCGTGGCGCTTAGGCCAACTCGTCGGGCCAGTTCAACATTTGACAGGCGGCCATCAAGTTGTAATTCGACTAAAATTTTGCGATCAATACGGTCTAATAAGTTATGCATAGCTTTTTAGTTTTTTATTCTAATAAAATTAATTTTACAGATACTAACACTACAAGGGGCTTAAAAAAAGGTGGGACACACTACCCTAGCGTGAATATAATAGTGAAAAATTTTTATCCCGTTCTAACAAGGCAAAATTATGATTATTGGTGTACCTAAAGAAATTAAAAACCATGAGTACCGTGTAGGTATGGTTCCTGCGAGTGTTCGCGAACTTGTAAATCACGGCCACCAAGTGATTGTTGAAACTAACGCTGGTATGGGCATTGGTTTTACAAATGATGATTATGTTCAAGCAGGCGCTGAAATTTTAGAAACAGCTGCTGATGTTTTTGCAAAAGCAGAAATGATCATCAAGGTAAAAGAGCCACAAGCTGTTGAACGTGCAATGTTACGTGAAGACCAAATTCTTTTCACTTACCTTCACCTTGCACCGGATCTTCCACAAACTGAAGACCTTGTTAAAAGTAAAGCAATCTGTATTGCTTATGAAACTGTGACTGATTCACGCGGTGGTTTACCACTTTTAGCGCCAATGAGTGAAGTTGCTGGCCGTATGTCTATTCAAGCAGGTGCACAAGCGCTAGAAAAAGCTAACCACGGTCGTGGTATGTTATTAGGTGGTGTACCAGGTGTTGAGCCAGCTAAAGTTGTTGTTATTGGCGGCGGCATGGTTGGTCGTAGCGCTGCACAAATGGCAGTTGGCCTAGGTGCTGAGGTTGTTGTACTTGACCGTAACATCGACGTACTACGTGCACTAGACGCACAGTTTGGTAACAAAGTTAAAGCTATTTACTCAACAGCTGACGCGCTTGAAAAGCACGTATTAGAAGCTGACCTAGTAATTGGTGGCGTGCTTATCCCAGGTGCTGCTGCACCTAAACTAGTGACTGCTGAACACATTAAAGCAATGAAGCCAGGTGCTGCTATTGTTGATGTTGCGATTGACCAAGGTGGTTGTATTGCAACCTCTAAAGCAACTACGCACGCTGATCCTACTTTCATCGTTGATGAAGTTGTTCACTACTGTGTTGCTAACATGCCAGGTGCTGTTCCACGTACATCTACGTTTGCACTTAACAATGCAACATTGCCGTTCATTATTAACCTTGCAAACAAAGGTTACAAAAAGGCACTACTAGATGACGCTCACTTTTTAAAAGGCTTAAACGTAATTAAAGGCCAAGTAACTTACAAAGAAGTAGCTGAAGCGTTCAACATGGAATATGTTGACCCACGCACTGCAGTAGAAAACGCGTAACTGTTATTGTTACCGCTTATACCTAAGCCATAATTTAGGTATAAGCATTAAAAAAGCAGCTAATTAGCTGCTTTTTTTGTATCTAAATTTTAGGGTCTGTGGTCAACAGACCCTAATGTTATATAAATCGTTTAATAATAAAGTCGACTTTTACGCGCTTAGCTTGACCAAGCAGTTTTTTCACCGGCTGCGGGTAATCGTCCATGGTTTCTAAATCATCTGGACCGGTTAAACGGCGACAATGCTTTAAAATCTCTTGGCGTTCATTATCAATATCGCGCATTATCGTTTGCTCAGGGTCTTCTATCAGAATACCATTTTCGATATCCAGCCCCCACGCGCGCGGATTTAGGTTATGCCCACTAAGTAAATGCACTTTACGGTCACAGCAAATCCCTTTTAGATGAAACGAGTTACTCTCGTGTTTCCAAAGGTATACGTTTAAGTTGCCATTATCTATGTGGCGTTTTTGCGATTTTACAAACTTATGTAAAATAGTTTCGTATAAATACGGTAACGCACCAATTTTACTAAATGGCTCGCTAGGTGGCAGGTAAAAATCGTTTGCAGTTTTATCGCCCACCACAATAGTGACTTGTTTACCTTGCTTTAATAGCCTGCGTAAAGAGCGCATTAATGGCGCCGGAAAATTAAAATACGGCGTGTATAACACCAGCTCTTGCTCGGTGGTATCAAATAACGCTTTAATTAAGCGATTAAGCTCATTATTACGACGGCCTAAACCTAAAAATAAACGAATGCCCATTGCATGAGTATTCAAGTTCTGCGCACTTTTATAGCTTGCCGATTTAAGCTCACGCATAAGTTGCTTTTGTTCAAGCTTAAAGTCAGCCATACGTTTAAGCGGTCGTTGATCAATTCTTGGTACCGCTTCAGAACTTAATAAAGTTGATTCAATAAAATCGACTACTGAGTCACATAATTCGCTTTGCGATACTAAAAAGTAGCGATCGAGCCGGTATCGGTCGCTATATTGCAAATACACATTATTTAAACTGGCACCGCTGTAGAGCAGTGTGTCATCAATAACAAAGCCTTTTAAA
Organism: Pseudoalteromonas sp. SD03; assembly: GCF_040937955.1. Classification (NCBI taxonomy): domain Bacteria; kingdom Pseudomonadati; phylum Pseudomonadota; class Gammaproteobacteria; order Alteromonadales; family Pseudoalteromonadaceae; genus Pseudoalteromonas; species Pseudoalteromonas sp. SD03. The sequence continues at coordinate 1,538,771 of NZ_CP162514.1, read as the reverse complement.
TGCAATACCCCAAACAGTTCTTTGGCTTTTACGGGAACACCATACACTTGAACGTTTGAATTAAATTTTTCTAAATCGTCGCAATATAAGCTTGCATTGCCCTCTGACTTTTCTGCACCAATTAAACCGCGTTGGGCGCGATGAAAATCAACCAGTACTTTAATTTCAAGCGAAGGGTTAGCTAACGATGCACTGTGTAGTGCGGCTAATATTTCACGACCCGCTTCATCATCTTGTAAGTAAAGTGTGGTGATATAAATTCGTTTTTTTGCGTTGGCAATTAAATCTAACAATTGCGTACGGTATTCTTGCGCATTGGTTAAGACGTTAACGTCTTTTGAAGTCAACCCAAATGCGGGTTTCTCTTGCCAAAATAACATAGTTGCCTATTCACTTAGGTCACATAATTAAGCCGTGACAAATCAAAATTAGTTAAAAGATAACAAAAAAAATCAGGCTGGTCATGAATTAACGTCGTTTTATTGGCTAACAGTCTATTTATTAGTCGAGCACTGCTTGTAAGTCATTTGCTAGTACACATTAATGAACAGCTTCGGAATTTGCGAAAAAAAATAATCTCATCTTTTATTTACTTCCTGCTTGTTTTTCTTAGAATCGGGCGCATTAAAACCGTATTAAACGTTTAGGAAAAGATCATGACTGAAGCAAAACATTGTAAGTTACTTATTTTAGGTTCGGGCCCTGCAGGCTATACAGCTGCAGTTTACGCTGCACGTGCTAATTTAAACCCTGTTTTAATTACAGGTATTCAACAAGGTGGCCAGCTAACAACCACCACTGAAGTTGAAAACTGGCCTGGCGATGCACACGGTTTAACCGGCCCTGCATTAATGGATCGTATGAAAGAGCATGCAGAACGCTTTGAAACTGAAATTGTATTCGACCACATCAACAAAGTTGACGTATCTAAGCGCCCTTTCACACTAACCGGTGACCAAGGTACTTACACATGTGATGCTTTAATTATTGCAACCGGTGCCTCTGCGAAATATTTAGGCTTAGAGTCTGAGACTAATTTCCAAGGCCGTGGTGTTTCTGCTTGTGCAACCTGTGACGGCTTTTTCTATAAAGGTCAAAAAGTAGCGGTTGTTGGTGGTGGTAACACAGCGGTTGAAGAAGCGTTATACCTATCTAACATTGCTGATGAAGTTCATGTTATTCACCGTCGTGACAGTTTCCGTAGTGAAAAGATTCTTGCTGACCGCCTTGCTGAAAAAGCTGCGAACGGTAATGTTGTAATGCACTACAACCGTACACTTGATGAAGTACTTGGTGACCAAATGGGCGTGACCGGCGTTCGCATTAAAGATGTGGCGTCAGATGCTACTGAAGAACTTGATTTAGCGGGTGTGTTTATTGCCATTGGCCATAAGCCAAACACCGATATGTTTGAAGGTCAACTAGAAATGAAAGACGGCTACCTAGTGGTTGAATCTGGTCTTAACGGTAATGCAACTCAAACCAGTGTGCCAGGTGTATTTGCTGCTGGTGATGTATCTGACCATATTTACCGTCAAGCGATTACCTCTGCCGGTACTGGCTGTATGGCTGCACTTGATGCAGAACGCTTTTTAGATAATCTGTAATTTAGAATCTAAATTAAAAAAGGGCTGAATTTTCAGCCCTTTTTTGTGCCCAAACATAACTGTACTCACACCAAAATTCATTGTACTTATAATTGAAATTAGTTTTATTTATACAATTAATGGCTTAGGTGCGATAGGATCTAAGGGTGAGCAACAAATACCGTCAAATTATATAAGTAAAACTAGCTATAATTATCGTCAGGAATAAAAGCTTTATTCATTTAGGCATTACTAGAAACTGTAAAATCAGTTAAAATGCTTAACTTCATATCAAGTAAATTACCGAGAGTTTTCTATGAGTTTGTATACAAAATATATGGAAGAAATCCAAACCCGTAAAACGGAGCTTGGATTAAGCCCACAACCAATCGATAGCGCTGAACTAGTATCAGAAATAATTAATCAAATTAAAGATACTAATAACGAGCACCGTAAAGATTCACTGCATTTCTTTATTTATAATACTTTACCTGGAACAACTAGTGCTGCGGGCGTTAAAGCACAGTTTCTAAAAGAAATCATTTTAGGTGAAGAGCACGTTGCAGAGATCACTCCAGAATTTGCATTTGAACTGCTTTCACACATGAAAGGCGGCCCGTCAATTGAAATGCTAATTGATTTAGCATTTGGTGATGACGCAGCAATTGCAGCACAGGCTGCAGAAGTACTTAAAACTCAGGTATTCTTATACGATGCTGATATGGAGCGCATAAAAGCGGCCTACGAAGCAGGTAACGCAATTGCTAAAGAATTACTAGAGAGTTTCTCAAAAGCTGAATTCTTCACAAAACTACCTGACATCGAAGAAAAAATTGAAGTAGTAACTTACATTGCTGGTGAAGGCGACATCTCAACTGATTTACTGTCTCCAGGTAACCAAGCACACTCACGTGCTGACCGTGAATTACACGGTAAGTGTATGATCACTGAAGAAGCACAACAAGAAATCGTTGAACTTCAAAAGAAACACCCTAACGCTAAAGTAATGCTTATTGCTGAAAAAGGTACAATGGGCGTTGGTTCATCTCGTATGTCTGGTGTGAATAACGTAGCACTTTGGGCGGGTAAACAAGCAAGTCCATACGTTCCTTTCATCAACATTGCACCTGTTGTTGCAGGTACTAACGGTATTGCACCAATCTTCTTAACAACGGTTGATGTAACTGGCGGTATTGGTCTTGACCTTAAAAACTGGGTTAAAAAAGTAGATGCAGACGGCAATACAGTAACTGATGCAAATGGTGACGCTGTGCTTGAAGAAGCCTACTCTGTTGCTACTGGTACTGTGCTAACAATCAATACTAAAGAGAAGAAGCTTTATAACGGTGATAAAGAGCTTGTTGATGTATCATCAGCGTTCACACCGCAAAAAGTTGAATTCATGAAAGCTGGTGGTTCTTACGCTGTAGTATTTGGTAAGAAACTACAAACGTTTGCTGCTGAAACGCTCGGCATTGAAACTCCTCTTGTGTATGCACCTTCAAAAGAAATTTCACATGAAGGCCAAGGCTTAACAGCGGTTGAAAAAATCTTTAACCGTAATGCGGTAGGTGTTCTATCTGATACACCACTTCATGCAGGCTCAAACGTTCGCGTTAAAGTGAACATCGTTGGTTCGCAAGATACAACCGGTCCAATGACAGCACAAGAATTAGAAGCGATGGCTGCTTCAACGATTTCACCACTTGTTGATGGTGCTTATCAGTCTGGTTGTCACACTGCATCAGTATGGGATAGCAAAGCACAAGCTAACATTCCTAAACTAATGGCGTTTATGAATAAGTTTGGTTTGATCACTGCACGTGACCCGAAAGGCGTTTACCATGCAATGACCGACGTTATTCATAAAGTATTGAACGACATTACCATTGATGATCGCGCTATCATCATCGGTGGTGACTCGCATACTCGTATGTCTAAAGGCGTTGCCTTTGGTGCCGATTCAGGTACTGTTGCTGTTGCACTTGCAACCGGTGAATCAGCGATGCCGATTCCTGATTCAGTTAAAGTGACGTTTAAAGGCAAAATGGCTAAGCACATGGATTTCCGCGACGTTGTACATGCAACGCAAGCGCAAATGCTTAAGCAATTTGGTGGCGAAAACGTATTCCAAGGTCGTATCATTGAAGTGCATATTGGTACCCTAATGGCTGACCAAGCGTTTACTTTCACTGACTGGACTGCAGAAATGAAAGCGAAAGCGTCAATCTGTATTTCAAATGATGAAACGCTAATTAAGTCAATTGAACTTGCTAAATCACGTATCCAAATCATGATCAACAAAGGTATGGATAACGAAGCGCAAACGCTACAAGGTCTAATCGACTTAGCTGACAAACGTATTGCAGGTATTCAATCTGGTGAAGAGCCAGCACTTTCTCCAGACGACAACGCTAAATACCACGCAGAAGTTGTGGTTGATTTGGACCAAATCGTTGAGCCAATGATTGCCGATCCAGACGTGAACAACGATGACGTCTCTAAGCGTTATACTCACGATGTGATCCGCCCTGTTTCTTTTTACAACGACAAACCTGTTGATTTAGGTTTCGTTGGTTCGTGTATGGTTCACAAAGGCGATATGAAAATTATTGCTCATATGCTGCGTAACCTAGAAAAGAAAAACGGTTCTATCTCATTCAAAGCACCATTAGTTGTTGCGCCACCAACATACAACATTGTTGATGAGCTTAAAGCGGAAGGCGACTGGGATATTCTTGCTAAATACGCAGGTTTTGAATTTGACGATGAAAAACCAAAAACAGCGGCACGTACTAAGTATGAAAATATCCTATACCTAGAACGCCCTGGTTGTAACTTATGTATGGGTAACCAAGAAAAAGCAGAACCTGGTGACACTGTTATCGCAACATCAACTCGTCTGTTCCAAGGCCGTGTAGTAGCCGATACATCTGAGAAAAAAGGTGAGTCACTACTAGGTTCTACGCCGGTTGTAGTACTTTCTACTGTACTTGGTCGTTTCCCGACTATCGAAGAGTATAAGTCTGCGGTTGAAGGTATTGACCTTACCTCGTTTACACCTGTTGAAGAAGCAATGACAACTAAGTTTAACGCTGGACAAGCAGTACCTGTAAAAGTGGTTAGCTAATTCGATTAGTTTACCATTTAATTAAGCGCGTTTTTTAACGCGCTTTTTTTATGTCTAAAATTTACCTAACAGGAATGTAAGCCCTGCTCAACCCTATGGACAACACAATAATTTGTGGTTTGTGATTTTAAAGCAACAGGTTACACTTTACCTTGACCATGCAGTTATTCAATCGGTGTTATGACTAAACAACTCTATCAACTCGCTCAAAGCCACTTTGCTTTTCCTGATCCCTACCATGCATTAGATGATCCCGATGGTTTACTTGCCATTGGTGGATGCTTATCGGTAGCGCGATTAAAAAATGCCTACAGCCAAGGTATTTTTCCGTGGTTTAGTGAGCACGAGCCAATTATGTGGTGGTCGCCTAGTGAGCGCGGTATTGTTGAGCTCAATGACTTTCATGTTAGTAAAAGCCTACGAAAACATTTAAAAAAGCACCCGGTCACCGTAACCATAAACCATGCCTTTGAAGAAGTGATAGAAGCGTGTCGCGATCAACGTATTGATACCGATGGCACCTGGATCACCCCACAAATGCAACAGGCGTACATTAATGCCCATCACCATGGCTTTGCTCATAGTTTAGAAGTTTGGCGCGAGGGAGAGCTTGCAGGTGGCTTATATGGCATCATGCAAACCGGTGTTTTTTGTGGTGAATCAATGTTTCATCATCAAACAAATTGCTCCAAACTGGCTATGTGGGCGCTGGTTAATTGGCTTAAACGCCATAATGCGCATTTTATTGATTGCCAATTAGAAAATCCTTATTTAATGTCGTTAGGTGCTAGCGTTATTCCACGTGAAGAATTTTTAACTAAACTTAATAAAGCACAGTGTTACACCCCACCTGACAGCATGTGGCAACCACAGGAGCTATTAGCGATTTATGAATGAACAACTTCCCGCTCGTATTGGCCTAAGCCAACCATTTGAATGCAGTTATTTGCCTAACCGTCAAGAGCAACTGTTGGTCATACTCGATCCAAGTTGTTACAGCAGCAATAAGTTTGAGTCATTATTAGGATTGGGCTTTCGTCGCAGTGGTAACCAAATTTACCGTCCGCACTGCCCTATTTGCAGCGCGTGTAGTTCTGTGCGCGTTTTAGCAAATGAGTTTATGCCGACAAAATCGCAAAAACGTAAACTTAACAAAGCAAAAAACCGCTTTGAGGTAAAATATTCTCAAGTTGAACGCGAACAATACTATCCACTTTACAGTAAATACATTAGCTTGCGCCACCAAGACGGTAGTATGTATCCACCTGATAAATCACAATTTCAAAGCTTTTTGTTTTGTAGTTGGTTAACCATTACCTTTATAGAGCTTTGGGATCAAGAAAACTTAGTGGCTGTTGCTGTAACTGATTGTATGGACAATGCTATTTCGGCAATTTATACATTTTTTGACCCTGACTATGAGCACTTTAGTTTAGGCACTGTGATGATATTACAGCAACTTAAATTTGCTAAACTGCAACAAAAACAATTTGTTTATTTAGGCTATCAAATAGATGAATGCGACAAAATGAACTATAAAACGCAGTTTTTACCTGCTCAAAAACAGTGCAATGACCAGTGGCTGGCTATTTAATTTACAAAAATAGCCCCTGCGCCTTTACTTATTGGCGTATTTTGGGCAAAATCTGCAGCGTTTAACTATTAAAGAGGTGTTACGCTAAACATGGCGAAAGAAGACGTAATCGAAATGCAAGGGACAGTCCTTGATACTTTACCAAATACAATGTTCCGAGTTGAGCTAGAAAATGGTCACGTAGTTGTGGCTCATATTTCAGGTAAAATGCGCAAAAACTATATCCGTATTTTAACCGGCGATAAAGTAACGGTAGAAATGACTCCTTACGATTTATCGAAAGGTCGTATCGTATTCCGTGCTCGCTAAGTAAGTGCGTAAACGAGATTTAGTTTTTGGCTAGTGAAAACTAGCTTTAAGCGTTTATTAAATGTAATTAATGCTAGGGTCTGTTGACCTTTGCGGATTAAAATTTGTTCAAACTAAGGGCGGTTTAATCGCGGCGCGAGGTTTGTAACCTAGTGGGCTAAGTAAAAACCGAGCAACAAAGAGTAAATCGCCCCTAGGCAGAACCCTTCGGGCAGCGCCTGTTTGGCATTGATGCTGCGTTATCGCCTATTTATGGGGAATAACCACACTACATAGGCTCTGCCTTGCCTAAATACCAAACAGACTGCTGCAAATTTAACCTTGAAAGGTCAACAGACCCTAGTAGCCAGTAATTACATTTAATAAACAAAAAACCCAGCCTTTGCTGGGTTTTTTGTTGTCTATTTCTTTGGCAAATAAAAAAGCCTGCGCAAAGCAGGCTTTTGTATAACGACCATTAGGCTGGGGTTAAATCACTTTCGTAATCAAAACGCAGCTTTTTATCTTTAACCGATACTTTTACTGTACCGCCAGAGATTAGCTCGCCAAACAGTATTTCGTTTGCCAATTGCTTTTTAAGGTCTTCCTGAATAACACGTGCCATAGGGCGTGCGCCCATTGCTTTGTCATAGCCTTTGTCAGCCAACCATTCACGTGCTTTAGACGTCAGCTCAAGATTAACTGATTTCTTGTCTAGTTGCGCTTGAAGCTCCACAACGAACTTATCAACCACTTGTAAAATAACTTCTTTATCGAGGTGATTAAACCAAATAATGTTATCTAAGCGGTTTCTAAATTCTGGTGAAAATACTTTATTAATTTCACCCATTGCATCGTGCGTATGGTCTTGCTCACTAAAGCCAATCGACTTACGTGTGGTTTCTTGCACGCCGGCATTAGTGGTCATCACGACTACGACGTTTCTAAAGTCGGCTTTACGACCATTATTATCAGTTAGCGTACCGTGATCCATAACTTGCAATAAAATGTTGTAGATATCTGGATGGGCTTTTTCAATCTCATCCAAAAGTACAACAGCGTGTGGATTTTTAATGACCGCTTCTGTTAGTAAGCCGCCTTGTTCAAAACCAACATAACCCGGAGGCGCACCAATTAAACGACTCACCGCATGGCGCTCAACATATTCAGACATATCAAAACGAATAAACTCAACACCCATACATTTAGCTAATTGCTTGGTAACCTCAGTTTTACCGACCCCCGTTGGGCCTGCAAATAAGAACGAACCAACCGGTTTGTTCTCATTCGCTAAACCTGAACGCGACAAACGAATGGCAGAAGTTAATGCATCAATAGACTGATCTTGCCCAAACACTAACATTTTTAAGTTACGGTCTAAGTTTTTCAGCGTTTCTTTATCAGACGATGATACATTTTGTGGCGGGATACGCGCCATTTTTGACACAATCAGCTCAATATCAGAAACACCAATCGTTTTTTTACGTTTAGAGGTAGGTAACAAGCGTTGGCTTGCACCCGCTTCATCAATAACATCAATCGCTTTATCAGGCAGATGACGTTCGTTAATGTACTTAGCGCTAAGCTCGGCTGCCGCCTTCAACGCTTTTTGCGTGTAACGAATACCATGGTGTGCTTCATAACGCTCTTTTAAGCCGTTAAGAATTTTAGTGGTGTCTTCCACACTGGGCTCAAGCACATCAATTTTTTGAAAGCGACGTACCAAGGCACGGTCTTTCTCAAAAATGTTTTTGTACTCACCATAGGTGGTAGAACCCATACAACGCAATTGACCACTAGAAAGTAGCGGTTTAATTAAGTTTGAGGCATCCATTACCCCACCCGATGCAGCACCTGCACCGATAATGGTATGAATTTCATCTATAAATAAAATAGAGCCTGGTTTAGCTTGCAGCTCTTTTAATAAGCTTTTAAAGCGCTTCTCAAAATCGCCTCGGTATTTAGTACCTGCAAGCAAAGCGCCCATATCTAATGAGTAAACAACCGCATCAGCAATAACTTCAGGCACTTGTTCGTTGACAATTCGATACGCTAAACCCTCAGCGATAGCGGTTTTACCCACGCCAGCTTCACCAACCAGTAATGGGTTGTTCTTTTTACGACGACACAACACCTGTACAGTGCGTTCTACTTCGCTGTCGCGACCAACTAGAGGGTCAATATTGCCCTCTTTGGCTTGTATGTTGAGATTAGTGGTGAAGCTGTCGAGCTTACTCGCTTCTTCACTGGCAACTTCTTGCACTTCTTCATGTATATCGTCAGTATCATCGCCTAATTCGTCGTCACCTTTGGCAATCCCATGAGAAATAAAATTAACAATATCAAGGCGAGAAATATCATTCTTTTTAAGTAAATAAACTGCCTGGCTTTCTTGCTCAGAAAAAATAGCCACCAGTACATTTACACCAGTCACTTCATTTTTTCCCGAAGATTGCACATGAAATACCGCGCGCTGTAATACACGCTGAAAACCAAGCGTTGGTTGAGTTTCGCGTTCTTCTTCTAAATCAGGAATAACCGGTGTGGTTTCATCAATAAATTCAAGTAACTCTGTTTTTAATCCAGAAATGTCAACACCGCACGCATTAAGCGCTTCTCCAGCTGATGGATTATCGAGTAGAGCTAATAAAAGATGCTCTACGGTCATAAACTCATGACGACGTGTACGCGCTTCACGAAACGCGGTGTTCAAAGTTAGTTCTAAGTCTTTATTTAGCATTGGCAACCCCTTACAGAGATAATAATTTTATACCGCACTTCAAAGATGAAAGTTCACCTTTGTGGTATTTATTCCTGCTCACAACTACATAGCAGTGGATGCTCGTTATCCCTTGAGTAGCGGTTAACTTGCTCAGCCTTGGTATGTGCTACATCGGCGCTGTAAACACCACAAATGCCCTTACCTTGCTGATGTATTTGCAGCATCACATCAGTTGCTCTATCGCTATCCATATTAAAAAACGTCATCAAGATCTCAATTACAAAATCCATCGGCGTGTAATCATCGTTGTTTAACACAACTTTATATTTTCGCGGTGGCTGCAACTTTTGCTTTTCACTATCGCGAACGGTGTCGATAACACCAGAATCTTTCATACCACTCATAATTAAATATAGTCTTGTCTTTGTAACTCAAGCAAACTTGAATAAAAAAATAAATAAAATGTTAAAAAATAACCCAAAACACTTGACTGGTTGCTTAAATAAACTACAGTCAAATGGTGATTGATTAAACCTTAGTCAGTCTAGCAAACAATACAGTTTAGGATAACTAAATTAGTCAACTTATAGAAGGATGTAGAAGTATGGCTTGTGGTAAAGTCAAATGGTTCAACAACGCCAAAGGTTTTGGTTTCATCGTAGAAGACGGTTGCGAGAACGACATTTTTGCTCATTACTCCACTATTGTAATGGACGGATACAAGACACTTAAAGCTGGTCAAGATGTTACCTTCGAATTACAACAAGGCCCTAAAGGTCTACACGCTACTAATATAGCCCCTAACGGCGATATTTTAGAGTGATTGTAAATATGAGACTAAAGCGAGCGACCTATTTAGATCCTCGCTTAATTCCCTAACCCCCCTAACCACTTCCATATTAATTGCTTCATTGTTCGTTAATTCAACCCCACTCCTTGATTTTATTTTATCTACCCCAATAATTTCACTATTAGATGTTTAACTGCTGGCGTTTAGCGCGTAATCCTAGCCCTTTTTAGCCAAGCTTGTTACACTCTTTATCCTGTAAAACGTAATTACTTTAGCCTAATGGCTAGTTTAGATTTACATAAATTTTAGTTATAAAAGACACTAGTCCGTCAGGTGTGATTATTCTTACCTTGTTTAGGTTATACGAGTACCAACACCTAACAGACTACTCATTGCATACATTAATACTTTATTTATAAGGTATTAGGCGATGATTTCTTTGCATTGTTGAATTTGGCCAATGCGGCCTACTATCTAGGAATGATGATGACATCAAAAATTATCTATACAAAAACGGACGAAGCTCCGGCATTAGCAACGTATTCGTTGTTACCTATTATCCAAGCGTACACAAATGCGGCAGGTGTTGAAGTTGAAACACGCGACATCTCACTCGCTGGTCGTGTTATTGCGAGCTTCCCGGATTACCTAACAGAAGAACAACGCATTGGTGATGCACTTGCAGAACTTGGCGAAATGGCGAAAACACCAGAAGCTAATATCATTAAATTACCGAACATCAGTGCCTCAGTTCCACAACTTCGCGCTGTAATTAAAGAGCTTCAAGAAAAAGGTTATGCACTTCCAGAATACCCTGTAGAACCTAAAAACGATGAAGAAAAAGCGATTCAAGCCGCCTATGACAAAATTAAAGGCAGTGCAGTAAACCCTGTACTTCGTGAAGGTAACTCTGATCGTCGCGCACCAAGTTCAGTAAAAGAATATGCACGTAATAACCCACATTCTATGGGTGCATGGAGCAAAGATTCACAGTCTTATGTTGCAAGCATGGAAGAAGGTGACTTCTTTGGTTCAGAGCAGTCACTAACTGTTGATGAAGCAACGGATGTTCGTATTGAACACGTAGCGGCTAATGGCGATATCACTGTACTTAAGCAAAGCACACCGCTACTTGCTGGTGAAGTAATTGATGCATCACGTATTAGTGCTGCAAAATTACAAGCATTCCTTGAAGCTGAAATTAATGCAGCTAAAGAAAAAGGCGTGTTATTTTCGCTTCACATGAAAGCAACCATGATGAAAGTATCTGATCCAATCATCTTTGGTCACGCTGTAAAAGTATTTTACAAAGACGTTTTTGCAAAACACGGTGCACTTTTTGAAGAGCTAGGTGTTGATGTAAACAACGGTTTAGGCGATGTTTACTCTAAAATTCAAACTTTAGATGACGCTAAGCGCGAAGAAATTGAAGCTGACATTCAAGCTGTTTATGCTAACCGCCCTGCTATCGCAATGGTTGATTCTCATCGTGGCATTACAAACTTACACGTACCAAGTGATGTGATCATCGATGCCTCTATGCCTGCTGCAATTCGTTCAAGCGGTCAAATGTGGAATAAAGACGATAAATTACAAGACACAAGCTTTGTAATTCCAGATCGTTGTTACTCTGGCGTTTACCAAGCAACGATTGATTTTTGTAAAGAGCACGGTGCATTTGATCCTACGACTATGGGTAGCGTACCAAACGTTGGCCTTATGGCTCAAAAAGCAGAAGAGTACGGCTCACACGATAAAACATTTGAAGCAAAAGCTGACGGTACTATCCGTGTTGTAGACACAAACGGTAATACATTACTTGAGCACAGTGTTGAGAAAGGCGATATCTGGCGCATGTGTCAGGTTAAAGATGCACCTATTCAAGATTGGGTTAAACTTGCAGTAAACCGCGCTCGCGCAACAGGTAATCCGGCTATTTTCTGGTTAGATGCAGAACGTGCACACGATGCTGAGCTAATCAAAAAAGTAAATAAATACCTGCCAGATCACGACACTGCTGGCCTAGATATTCAAATTTTATCGCCAATGGATGCAACCTTATTCTCACTAGCACGCATCAAAGAAGGTAAAGATACGATTTCTGTAACAGGTAACGTATTACGTGATTACCTAACAGATTTATTCCCAATTTTAGAATTGGGTACCAGTGCTAAAATGCTTTCAATTGTGCCACTAATGAATGGCGGTGGTCTATTTGAAACAGGTGCGGGTGGTTCTGCTCCTAAGCACGTTCAACAATTCGAAAAAGAAAACCACTTACGTTGGGATTCTTTAGGTGAATTCTTAGCACTTGCTGCGTCACTTGAGCACCTAAGCACAACAACAGGTAACAAAAAAGCACAAGTACTTGCAGATACGCTTGATAAAGCTACCGGCACATTCTTAGCTGAAAACAAGTCGCCTTCACGTAAAGTAAAAGAGATTGATAACCGTGGCTCTCATTTCTTCTTATCTTTATTCTGGGCACAAGAACTTGCTAAGCAAAATGATGACAGCGAGCTTAAAGCGCAGTTTACGCAAATTGCTAGCGACCTTGAAACTAACAAAGAGCAAATTGTTAGCGAGCTAAACGATGCACAGGGCCCAGCAATGGACATTGGCGGATACTTCCAGCCAAATGACGATGCAGCTTTTAAAGCAATGCGCCCAAGCACAACATTTAACGAGATTTTATCTAAACTGGTATAAATCCATTAAATGAATGAAAAGGCGCTCCAAAGAGCGCCTTTTTTTGTGCCTAATACCAATTCGCTTATTTAAGTGGTTTACTTTGCGGATTGGTATAAGTAAAAGCTGTTCATAAAAAAGGCCGCTAATGCGGCCTTTAAATTCAACTAAACAAGTTTATTTAGTGTATGCACGTGGCATGTTTGATTCTGTTGTATAACGCTCACGCAGTTTATCTTGGCGAGATTCAGTACTTACCTCAACCCCATTAATAAACATTTTATTTACGTGGCTGCTCAGCTCAAACGGGTCATTACTCCACATTACAACATCAGCGGCTTTACCCACTTCTAAGCTACCAGCATTAATACCAAATACATCAGCCACATTTGAAGTCATCGCTTTTAATGCGCCTTGCTGGCTCATACCATAAGACACTGCATTACCGGCATCATAGCGAAGCTGGTAAACATTATGACTGGCATCGCCACCCACAGTTAAAAGTACTTTAACACCTGCTTTTTCTAGTATGCCGGCATTATTTAGGCTTGCATGTAATGAATCAAAACTGCCTGGTAAGTTATCCATTGCACTGATGATCACAGGAATACCCGCTTTTGCGATTCGATCTTTAACTACAACGGCATCTTGCGCACCATTAAGAACAATATTTACCCCAAACTGCTGTTTCACTTTTATAAGTTCAACAATATCCGATGCACGCGACACACTAATTAGTAATGGCATATCGCCTTTTAGTACTTTAGCCATTATTTTATCTTCAGCACTTGGCTTAGCATCGTCTTTTTTAGCTTCTTTGCTTGCTTTAGTTTGGTGCTCATCTAACTTATTGATCAGTGTTTGCAATGTAAATGCACGAGAGCCTTTGCTTCGCTCACCCAAATGAACCACTAATGCCGCTTGCTTTTTGTTTACGCTTTCAAAGCTGCCGCTTAAATCCACCACACTGGCAAGGCCTGCAAATATGCTGTCACCGCCGTACGGGGTGATCAAATCGCGAGTAACACCGCCTTTACGTGCATAAGGGATTAGGCTTGAACGAGGGTTAAATGCCAAGCTTGCATCAAAATCAATACCTGCTTTTTCTTCTCCCGCATCGCGAGAGCCCGCAACCGCACCTACTTCAACTAAACCAAGTTGATTTACAGTGGCAATAAAACCAGGGGTCACGATTTGACCTTTGGCATCAATAATTTTATCTGCTTTAACATCGCTAGGATTAATTGCAGTGATTTTGCCATCATTCATTACGATGCTGGCAGACTCTAATACGCCTTGATCTGAGGATGTATGCAGTGTTGCGTTAATTATAGCAAGAGATTGAGCGCTCACCGCACCCGATGCTAGTAACCCTGCAGCAACCAGAGAAAGCGAAAACGAACGTGATAATTTTTTCATTCTGGGTGCTCCTTATTGTTGACCTAACATAAAATCACTTTGTGCTTGGAATGCGCTATCGTTTCTATCGTAAACTTTTGCGCCATCAACAAACACTTGCTCTGCTTTTGCGTAAACGCTAAATGGGCTTTGATTCCAAATAACCACATCAGCTTGTTTACCTGCTTCAAGTGAGCCTGTTTTATCTTCAATGCCGAGTGATTTAGCGGCATTAGCCGTGATCCACTTAATTGCATGCTGCTCAGAAATATCAAAACCATTTTGGTTTGCACTGTACATTACTTTTGCGGCTTCTTGATTTAAGCGCTGAATCGTCGTGTCTGAGTCTGAATGCACAACGGCACATGAGTTTTTAACTGCATCAACAATCGCTACGTTCTCTTGTACCATATCGTAGGCTTCCATTTTAAAGCCCCACCAGTCTGGCCAAAGTGCTGCACACGAGCCATTTTCAGCCAGTAAATCTGCGATTTTATAGGCTTCAATACCGTGATGGAATGTACCCGCATGGTAATTAAACTCTTTAGAAAGGTCGATCATCATCGCCATTTCTTCAGCTTTATAACAGTGATTGTGAATACGAACCTCACCTTCTAAAACACCGCGAAGGGTATCGTATTTAATATCGCGGTTTGGAGCTTCTGGGTTTTTACCCGCAGCGTAATCAGCATCATATTTATCCCAAGCACGCTTGTACTCTTGCGCACCAATCCAAGCTGTGCGATAGCCCGCCATATTACCCATACGTGTCATCGGTAATTCACCTTTACGGCCATAAACGCGTTTAGGGTTTTCACCACACGCCATTTTTAAACCGTATGGTGCATCAGGAAACTTCATCCCTTGCATGGTGTGAGCCGGTACATTTTTAAGGGTAACGCCACGTCCACCAAATAAATTAGCTGAACCTGGTAAAATTTGTAACGAGGTAATACCGCCTTCACGTGCGCGATTAAAGCCTGGATCTTGTGGCCAAATTGAATGCTCAACCCATACTTCTGCTGTATTTGGGCTAGTCATTTCGTTGCCATCTTGGTGAGACTCAACCGACGGATTTGGATAAGCACCTAAATGAGAGTGAACATCAATAATACCTGGTGTTACCCATTTGCCTTGCGCATCGATAGTGGTGTCTGCGTTAGCAGTTAAATCTTTACCTACTTGCTGTACTTTACCATCAACAAGTAATACATCGGCTTCATCTAAACGCTCACCCGTGCCCGTTAATACAGTGGCATTGGTAATTAATGTGCTTGATGTAGCAACGGGTTGATAAGTACTTGGGTATGGGTTTTTATTAATGGTTACTTTTGCATCTTGCGGGCCGCTTTCTTGGCAACCAACAAGAGCCGCTGCTAAACCAACAGCTAACAATGAGGGAGCAAATTTTTGCATGTTTTTAGGTTCTCCTGTTTTTTTACTACTTTAGCGAAAGCAAACGCATAAAGCTAAAAAAACAGGTGAAAAGGCGGTTATTTAAGGTGAGTTTCTGTAATTATTTTTTTATATAATTGTTATAAAGCTTATCCAGTGCCCCTTCTGTGGTGAGCGATGGATCTTTACTAATAAAGTGTTTAACCGTTCGGGTTACAAAATCCGAATTTTGCTTATGTAATTTTGAAAAATCTTTAATTAATGTATTACCATCTTTTGCGGCGGTGACTTTATCATGACGATGCCTGTATTGGCTCAATGCCTTATTAAAATCGCCTTGATAATCCTCGACTAAAATTTTATAAAAATCACTTTTTTGTACTTTTAATACAGTAATGCAATAGTTAAGCGCTTCTTTAAAGTCGGTAAATACGGTGCCTTCTACATCAAACTCTTTGGTTTTTTCGCGCACCGTAACGCGCGCTTCTTCAGTGGCATAACTAAACCCTGTAAAGGCGAGTCGCTCAGCCGCTTCTTTACCGAGTTTCATGCCCGCTTGAATGCTGTGCGCAAATTCATCGCTCATGTCGCCAAGCTCGCTTTCTTCCCACATGTTGTACACACGTAAGGGCTTGGCGTATTTATTTGATAGTTTCTTTTTAAGCTTACTAAAACGCTCATCAATGGTCATTAAGCGTTCATTATGAAGTAATGCATGGCATTCATAACAAGCCGCAATAGCAACAAAATCTGCTTCTTCGCCTAAATCAATAATACTTTGTAACATGTGCAATGGTGGGCAATGATCGCGCTCTGTTGCCTCACACCCGCAATAAAAACATTGGTTAAAATGCTGTTGCTCACACGCATAAGCTTGCTGGTAGTAACTGGCTAACGTTTTATTCACAATTGCGCTCCAAAAATATAAAATGCCACAAATTTAGGGCGCGATAATAACAGTCTGAAAAAATATTTCAGTATGAAAACGCTAAAGTGTGTCAAAAATAAATTATTTAACCTGAACTTTGGTTAAGAGATTTACTAATATATTGAATTATATCAATAATTTAGTTCGTTTTCTCCAGCCAGAAATTTACAGTGAAAACAAGGCGAATTTTCGCGTCAATAGTGGGCCTATTGCAAGTAAATTCAACGCAGTTAGCGCTGAAAATAGCTGCTTGAGATAGATTTATTATCCATAGTTCAGGTTACTTATGAACAACTTTTCATACACCTACAAAATTGCACGATTTATATACACATCTTCTTACAGCTTGCCCCATTCAGTTAACAACATTCTGGCTACATTAAGCAATACTTAAGTTGCACATAAACAAAGAGGCAAATACTATGATTTCTTTCAAAGCAACTCTATATTCAACTGTATTATTGGGCGCAGCAACATTAACAGCGCCTGTAATGGCAACCACTTTTGTTGCCGCTGATTCATCACCCGGTACACAAGTTTGCATGGCCGTTGCATCTAACAAACAACTGACACTGCACAAAACAATTAAAGAGCTCCATACCAACAAGCATGTAATTGGCAAAAAATTACGCTGCAATGATTTATCAATGAATGATTTTGTAGCGCTTTATGATTTAGACAAATCTGCACGCTTTTTCAATATTGAGGCTACCACCAGCACATCAATAAGGGATTTGGCAAAGGTAAATAAACCGATGGTGGTTATTATGGCGGGATCTAAATAACCCAAATTATAACTAGGAAATCGGTTTTAATACGTTCAATTTACGCGAATCAAACACGTTAAGCAGGGCTTAGTACCTGCTTAACGTGTATTTATTATTAAATAAGCGCTGCCAACAAACCAAACAAGCCACCAAATACCCCACCCCATACAACGAGCCAGCCTAAGTGTTCGCGGATCATAGTTTGAATTATTTCTTTTACCATTTTAGGGGTGAGTTCATCTAGGCGTTCATCCACTAATTTGAGTACTGTATTATGTAAATTTTCCGCGTTATTGCCTTGAGTAAGCATATCGCTTAGTAGCATTTTAAAATCGTCGGTGCCGCTTATTTGCACCAGTGATAATTGCATTTTTTCGATAAATTTTTCTCGCATTGGCTCTACCGCCTCTGTACCGCCAAACATTGCCAGCATGCTGCCAAATTGTGATTGCTCTATCACCACTAACAAATTATCGAAAGCGGGATTTAAATCTACCTTTTCAATTACCGCTTCAAAGTCTATCGTTGGCTGCGCCTTGCTTAGAAGCTTGTCTATTTTATGCTCAGAAAAGAACTCCGTAAGTATTAAATTTCTTATAGCTACTTTAAAGCTTTCAAACTTGAGCGCAATCACCCCCGATCCATATAAAAACGGGACTTTTTCAAATAGCATATGAATAGCGAGTAAGTTTGTAACCGCACCAGAGAGTGCAAATAAGCCCACCGAAAGTACAATGGCTTGATCAAATACAAAACCAATAACAACACAACACGCTGCCAATAAGTTAGTGATAAAACTTTTATTCATTTTTATTCCGTTTCAGTGATTTGTATCAGAAATTGATAGTCTTAATTTTACACCGATTAATTTGTTTATTTAATCCCTTTTTGCCATAGTTTATTTATAGGTTTAAAAGGTGAGCAATTGTTATGTGGAAAACAATCAATCAACAGATCAGCCAAGCTATCCATTACGATTTTAAACACACCCATAAACGTCAGTTGCAAAACACATCAACCGATAAGCTTTTCCATATAAGTGATGGCAAGCACAATTATTTAGTTAAAATTGCGCAAAAAAATGAGCTTGATCGCTTTGAAGCACAAGCACAGGGCTTAAAACAACTCACTCAAAACAGTATATTTATGGTGCCCGACTGTATTACAACTGGCGCCAATATAGAATATGCGTTTATTGTATTAGAATGGCTTACACTTGATGACCTTCCCCACACGCATTGGTCAACGATGGGTGAACACCTTGCCATGTTACATCAAAAACACGAGCAAGCGATGTTTGGTTTTGATACAGACAATTATTTAAGCTCTACGCCTCAACCAAATCAATGGCATAAAAAATGGGATGTATTTTTTGCAGAAGAACGTATTGGTTGGCAATTACAGCTATTAGCTGAAAAAGACATTGTGCTGGCAGACCCCGAACAACTGATAAATTTAGTAAAAGAGCAACTGCATAATCATCATGTTTTGCCCTCATTATTACATGGCGACTTTTGGCGCGGAAACATGGGATTTGTAAATAATATTCCGACCCTATTTGACCCTGCCTGCTATTACGGTGATCGGGAGGTCGATATTGCTATGAGTGAGCTTTTTGCCCCATTACCCGATGAATTTTATAGCGCCTATAATCATCATTATCCACTCTCTCAGAACTACCAACATCGTAAGCTTATTTATCAGCTTTACCCTATTTTAAACCACGCCAATATTTATGCAGGCCATTACTTAAATCAGGCTAAAGAACACGTTGAAAAACTACTAAACTTAAATAAATGAGTAAACAAAATATAAGCACTATACTTATACTTGAACTCTACAAAATAAATCTATTCAAGCGTTATTTTTAACGCTAATTGATTAAATTTACTTGTAATAAGTCACTGTTGAGAGCTCAATATAAGTAAATCATTTAGTCAGAGTTTAAGCTACTTAGTGTCAAGCCATTATGTACTATCTAGGTAAAATAACTTTATTTTTAAGGGGGTGTTATGAAAGACTTTTTATCACAACGTATCGCCTGCCCACATTGTGGACACCATATTCATTTAGACCTTGATGCCAGTATGGGCGACCAAGACTACTATGAAGAATGCAGTGCTTGCTGTAATCTAATTCATTTAAATATGCATATAGACTATGCACGTAATAAGTTAGAGTTACACGTGGACAGCGATGACGAACAAATATTTTAGCTATGTTGGCGCATGTAGTTTTCGACGGTGTTTATAATAGTGTATGTTTGCTGATCAACTTCTATATTAAATTCATCACCTACAACGGCTGCACCTAAATTAGTAATATCGAGTGTTTCTGGTATTAAGTGTAACCAAAAGCCATGCTCATCAATATTGCCAACCGTTAAACTGGCGCCATTAATAGATACAAACCCTTTGTATAACACATATTTTTGCCATTTTTTTGGAAGGCTAAGCTGCATTTTGTAGTTATTTTCTAGTTTAACTATTTGCACTATTTTGGCAGTACAATGAATATGGCCAGAGACTATGTGCCCACCCAGCTCAGTACCAAACGACACAGAACGCTCGTAATTGACTAAACTACCCAATTCCAGTTGTCCAAGGTTAGTAAGCTGCAGAGTTTCGTCAATAACATCAAAATGCACTTGAGCCACCACATCTTGATTACTAAGCTCTACTTTAACTACCGTTAAGCAGCAACCATTTATAGCGATGCTAGCACCTAAGTCTAAATGCTTTACGTATTGCTCATTAACAGAAACGACTAAACGTAATACACCCTGCGTATGGGTTCTAGAGACTACTGTTGCTTGAGTTTGAATAATACCGGTAAACATAAAAATCGCTTCTCTTTCTAACAAAGTGCTAGTTTAACGTATCAATCGCTAAAATAATTCACTTAATAGCACTTTTATTCGCAACAAAAGTAAGCTTATGCAGCAATTTAATAGATTCGCTGATTGTCTACATAGATAGAGCAATCACAATAGATTACAATGCGCCCATGTTTTTCTGAATAGCTGTTTTTTATGACTTTTTGTAGTTGGGAAGCTAAACGTTTACTTTCCCTCGCCTTTCCCGTTTTTTTAGCACAAGTGACCTTAGTATTAATGTCAGTGGTTGATACCATTATGGCCGGACAAGTGAGTCCAACCGATCTCGCTGCCCTCTCAATTGCTACAGGAATATGGAACCCAATTTTATTAGCAATACAAGGTATTTTATTAGCCCTAACGGGAGTCATTGCTCAATTTGCGGGTGCTAAAGACCGCAACGGCATTAGCCATTATTTTCAGCAAGCGCTTTATTTAACGCTCCTTTTAAGTATTGCAGGTTTTTGTGCTGCCCAGCTTGCCAACACCGTTATTTTACAGCTTGATACTAGCCCGGCGATTGCGGGACTTGCTTTTGATTACATTCATTTTGTTAAATGGGGTGTATTTGGTTTTTTAATTTTTACCGTGTATAGAAATATGACCGAAGGCATGGGGATGACCAAGCCTGCGTTTTATATCAGCCTACTCGGACTTGCGGTAAATATCCCACTCAATTATATTTTTATTAAGGGCTTATTTGGTCTACCCGCATTTGGGGGCGCTGGCTGTGGTATTGCCACCGCACTGGTATTTACTGTAATGGCTATTGCGCAAGTTACTTATTGCCAGCTGAGTAAAAAAATAGATGCCAAAGGCTTATTAACTGGCTTTGAAAAACCCAATTTTAAAACCATTGGTATTATTACCAAACTCGGTATTCCTATTTCACTCGCTACTTTTTTTGAAGTGACCTTGTTTGCCTGTATTCCCCTGTTTATTGCGCATTTGGGTGCGGTGGCTGTGTCTGGCCATCAAATTGCAGCCAGTGTGACTGCACTGTTATTTATGATGCCTCTGAGCCTCTCAATTGCCATTAGCATACGAATTGGTAATTTATTTGGGCAAAATCATTTAGATCAATTAAAAGTAGCAGTATCAACAAGTTATATTATGGCGGCTATGGTTGCGTTGTTTATCGCTTTTATTACATTTATAGGGCGTGATGTGATTAGCCAATTATATAGCGATAGCCCTGCGGTACTAGCGCTTGCTTCATCAATTATGATTTTAGCCTGTATTTACCAACTTCCTGATGCATTACAAGTAGCTGCAAACGGTATTTTACGTGGTTTAAAACACACAGCCCCTATTTCGTATATCACTTTTATTTCTTATTGGTTAATCGGCTTTAGTTTAGGCTACGTATTAGCAAGAACAGACATGATAGTGCCAGCAATGGGCCCGCATGGTTTTTGGATAGGCATTATCGTTGGCCTATCAGTTGCAGCTATACTACTGATGCTGACCGTTCATAGGCGATTTAAACGTGAACCATTTATTCTCACTTAAACAATCAATCTATACCAAACTGCCGCTTAATTGGTTATTGGCGGCATGTTGTATGGTGCTTTTGGGCTGCTCAGAGCAGCCCAGTGAGGCAAATAAAACCTATTTGTCTCGCTTGAGTAATACCTTACAAACGCCTGAGCCACACGCAAAGCCACTGCAACAATTAGCCTTAGTAGAGCCAGTTGAAGCGTTGCAACCTGCCATTAAAATTGGCATAACTGAACTAGCTGGTATTAGCCAATGTAAACTTAACGTTCTGATAAGCGAGCATAATAATCAATTAGGCAAAACAGCCACCGCTGCTAGCCAATTGAAGTACCAAATAGATTTTATTCAAAGCGCGCAAAACTGTTTAAACACCTTAGATAAACAAAGCAACGTTCACAGTAAAATTGCAGCGGCAAAAACCCAAAAACAAACTCAACTCGCTCATTATTTTAATAATGTTTTATATAGTGAACCTGAACTGAGCAGCACTTGGCAGCTAACTGGCCAAGAACTCAGCACCCAACCGGCTGGGTTTAGTGACACGGTTGAGGCGCTTAACAAGCTAACGACCATTAAACACAAAATAGAAACTAAAAAGAGTATGGCAATAAACAGCGATGATATTTTGTCAGCGCTTGAACCGCTCAACAGATACAAATTTGACCAACAGCTTATTCAAGCTGCGCGAGAACAAATTAGCTTAAATCATACAGCAACCCAGTTTGTAAATTCATTAGTAGTAGAAGATATTTGCCCTAAAGGGAAAAACAAGCAGCAGGCTAAAATTGTCAGTAATATATTTAATAAATATTATTTAAAACAAATACAGCCCTATCAAGCACAGCTGAGCGGGTATTTAGAAACATTGCAGCCGCTTTATATGCAGCTATGGTTTAATCAAGCAGTGAGTAGTGAAGCGGTAAATGCCCTACTTGACCCAAATTCTAACAACTTACTCTCTCAGCTAAAAGCGTCAGCAAAAGAGCATGTTATCTGGTGGCAAAAATTTTATAAAACGTGCGAAATCAGTCCAATATGAATAAAAAAACGGCAAATAAACTTAAAAACCATAAACATGCTTGATTCACCACTCATCACGCTATATATTAGCGACCGTTGTTAAGCAATTAACAATTCTTAAATACAGAAGTACGACTGTAGCTCAGTTGGGCGAGATTGGACCGAAGCGAAGCTTCGCAGCCGAACGAGGTGGAGGCAGGACGCCGACAGGATGAAGCTTAATGGACGAATTAAATAGTACGTAAACTCATAGTACGACTGTAGCTCAGTTGGTTAGAGCACTACCTTGACATGGTAGGGGTCGGTGGTTCGAATCCACTCAGTCGTACCAAATTTTTAAAGATTTAATTAAAGTACGTTGAAAGAAAAAGCACTACCTACTCTTGATCACCCGGTCCAGAAGTCGGTGGTTCGAATCCACTCAGTCGTACCAAAATGAGTAAATACTGTATTTAAAGTACGATAAAGGAAAAAGCACTACCTACTCTTGATCACCCGATCCAGAGGTCTGTGGTTCGAATCCACTCAGTCGTACCAAAATGAGTAAATGCTGTATTTAAAGTTTAAGAATTTCATATTGTACGACTGTAGCTCAGTTGGTTAGAGCACTACCTTGACATGGTAGGGGTCGGTGGTTCGAATCCACTCAGTCGTACCAATTCAAAAAAACACCTCAAGAAAAAGCACTACCTACTCTTAATCACCCGATCCAAGGGTCGGTGGTTCGAATCCACTCAGTCGCACCAATTCAAAAAAACACCCCAAGAAAAAGCACTACCTACTCTTAATCACCCGCTCCAAGGGTCAATGCTCCAAATCCACTCAGTCGTACCAATTCAAAAAATACCTCAAGAAAAAGCACTACCTACTCTTGATCACCCGATCCAGAGGTCTGTGGTTCGAATCCACTCAGTCGTACCAAAATGAGTAAATGCTGTATTTAAAGTTTAAGAATTTCATATTGTACGACTGTAGCTCAGTTGGTTAGAGCACTACCTTGACATGGTAGGGGTCGGTGGTTCGAATCCACTCAGTCGTACCAATTCAAAAAAACACCTCAAGAAAAAGCACTACCTACTCTTAATCACCCGATCCAAGGGTCGGTGGTTCGAATCCACTCAGTCGCACCAATTAAAAAAAACACCTCAAGAAAAAGCACTACCTACTCTTAATCACCCGCTCCAAAGGTCGGTGGTTCGAATCCACTCAGTCGTACCAATAAAAAAAGAACGTAGGTCGGTTAAGTGGCGAAGCCGCGCCACCCGACATTGGTAAAACACCATAAATTAGGTAACATTCCAACACTAAACACCATCCAACATAAAGCAAAGCATGCACAGGTAATGACCAATACCAACATCGTCGGATGACGCTTCCGGCTTATCCGACCTACGTTCATTATTGGTAACGTATGTGAAACACCCGACATAAAATGTATTAATTATTCCCCACACCAATTACGGCTGTACATTCCTGATGCGACCGCTTTATGAAAGCTTGAATAAGGCCAATCAACTACCCGTTCAACCAAACCATGTTTAAGCGGATTAAAATGAACATAATTTACATGGTGCCAATAATCACGTTCATCAACAATGGTATACTCCCAAAAACGGCGTTGCCAAATCCCTCGTTCATTTTTATTAATGCGTGCGAGTGATACATGTTCGTTTTTAGGCAAGCCTTTAGAAAAACGTTTTTTAATTTCGCGCCAACGACCAGAATAATCGCTATCACCTTCGGGTAAAGTTAACACTGCATGCATATGATCAGGCAACACCACCCACGCATCAATATAAAATGGTTTATGCATTTTTACCCAGCGCACAGCCCCACGCAATAAATCAATATGCTCAACCAATAATGACTCTTTACGATCCTGCAAATTAACCGTAAAAAAAATACGTTCCTCCCGGTTGATAATTTCTACGATATCTCACAAAAAATCTCCTTATAATAAACGGCTAATACCTCTGGGTTATTCAATACCTTAGGATAACGCCTTTGAATTATCCAACATCGTCGGATGGCGCCTCTGGCTTATCCAACCTACGTTAATTATTAAGAACGTAGGTCGGTTAAGTGGCGAAGCCGGCCACCCGACATTGAGGGAAACACCCGACATTGGGGAAACACCCGCCATCAAGCAACGCCAACATCAAAAAGCTCCAAAAAAGCGCACACGCTCTAAACTTCCTTAATAAATATTTGGTAACATCCATTTAATCACGTTGCAAAGTCAGAATTTATTGCTTGAAAATTAATACTATGTTAACAAGTAGGCTATCTTATAAGATGAAATATCAGAAAGTATTCTAGGAAAGGATTTACCTGTGAAGTCTGCCGCACTCATTACATTACTATTGCTATTTATTTTTGCTGGGCAAGTTCAAGCTAAAACCCTAGTCAAAGTGGGTGGCTATGAATTTCCTCCCTACATAGAGATTATTGACAGCCGTGCTTCAGGCCTTACCGTAGAGCTAATTAGCGAACTTAATAAAATACAATCTGACTATCATTTTGAGCTTGTGCTCACCACACCTATTCGGCGCTTTAAAGATTATCAGCAAGGTTTGTTCGATGCGGTATTTTTTGAAGATCCAAACTGGGGGTGGCTGCAAGGCAACCATATAATCAGTAACTCCCCTGTGATAGCAACAGACAGCGAAGTATTTATTGCTTTAAAGCAATTTGCAAAGTCACAAGCTTGGTTTGATAACTTAGACGATAAAACCCTCATTGGGATTTTAGGCTATCATTATCAGTTAGCAAACTTTGAAAACAATCCATCAATACTTGAAAACGAATATAAAATGACGTTACTGAGCAGTCATAAAAAAAGTATTGAATTAGTATTAAAAAAACGCAGCGATATGGCGATTGTTACCCGTTCTTACTTAAATCAATACCTCAATAAATACCCAGAAAGTAAAAAAAAGCTGCTTATCTCTGAACGCGTCGCGCAAACCTATAAACACCAATTATTAATTCGCCCTACACACCAACTTAATGTAAACACACTTTATAAAATAGTAAAAAAAACACTTGCACAAAATACCCTAGCAACCAAATTAAAGATACTTGGCCTACAACAACATGATATTTAGTGATGCTGCTTTAATACTAATAACATTACTAATAACTTAATGGCAATAACTAGAAAATTTGCTATTTTCATCGTGTGTCGCAAACTCAACTAAAGTCATCAATAAATCACTGTGTTTATGGGTAAAGCCAGTACTAGAAAGGCGTTTTTCTAAATAGGACGTAAAGTTTTTTCGTTGCAGGTGTTGGCTATGTAATTTTATTAACAGCTCTGACTGCTTTTGGTTAATTAACCGCGTCTCGTAAATCGGGTCTTCATCTGGCCAATTTTCTACAGGCGAGCCCTTTTGCTTAAACACAAAATCACTAAGTGAACGCTCGATTTGATTATAATCGTGCTCCCCTAGCAGTTTTTCTATTTCCTTTAATAAGCTTGAGTACAAAACACGCGGGAAAAGCTTGTAAAAATCATGATTTTTAAAGGGCTCTCCTTGTGGAGTTTGCTGCCAATTTTCAAAACTTGCTCGCAAAGCCTGAACTAATATACGTCCTACATAATGGCTTTTTTGGAATGAGACACCTTGCGATTCTAGCCTTGAAAGTACGTGATTTAAACGTTGCTTTAAGCTACGTACTTCTAGCTGCAATTCGCTTTTTTCTGTCTCTAATAATCGTATTTCTTGAGCACTGGTTGTTATTTTTTGCTCTAGTTTATTTATTTTAACTTGCGCGCCATAAAACAAATCACGGGTATCATTAAGCTCAGCCATAACACTGGCATTTTTTAATTTAATACTCGAATTACCCTCAATAGCATAAGTAGTAAGCTGTTTGCTCTGAGAGAGCGCTTTATTTAAAGTACTTTCTAACTTACTCTCAATAACTTGCCCAGACTTACTGCCTTTAAGTAAAGAATGTAAGGTTGAAGAAATATGCTTTTGGTACCAATTTTGGATCTGCTCACACTGCACATCAGATAAATTAGCAAATGGATTGTCTTCACTTATTGGCTTGTTAGCCATAAAAATTCCCTCTAGTAAAAAGACTTTTAGTTGTTATGCCGTATTAAAGTTAAATTACTTACCTTTGCATGTTAATAGCTATCGCTTTTTAAGGCTATATTTAATTGTTTGTATACTAGAAGAACCTCACTATTTAAGTTGTTTATTCCAAATAACGCACTAAACTTAAAATTAAAGATAAAAATGCATTATCCTTATGAGAATATTTTTAATCGCTGCCTTAGTACTATCATTTTTCACTTACGCACAACCTGCGCCAGTAACCTATACGGTCGACAATAAAAATATCACACTTCCCGGAGAGAAATACAAAAGCGGCTATGGCTATAATTTAAAAGCCGATACAGTTCTTCGCTTAGTTACACTTAATTGGCCCCCTTATATAGACGATCACTTATGCAATAAGGGCTGGCTATATCAACTTACAGTAAGCATGTTAGTAAAACGCGGCTATGGTGTACATATAGAGTTTTACCCTTGGGCGCGTGCCGTTCGTGAAGCTGAATTAGGTAAAGCTGATATTTTATTTCCTGAGTATTTTATTAGTGACGATGTAATGTCAGAAAACATTTTAACCAAAACACGTAATCAGTTATTGGCGTTATCTGAGCCCATTCCTGGTGGCGACTTATCATTTGTAGCACTTAGAGATCACAGCATAAATTACGATGGCAGTATTGAGTCTGTAAAAAAAAGGGTTCTGGGGGTGGTACGTTCATATAAAAATAGTAAAGAATTAGATCAACTTATTGAACAAGGCGGAATAAAAACCATTGTTGCTAACAGTGAGTATCAGCTTATTCATTTGCTTTTAAATGGTCGGGTTGAGCTTATTGTTGCCGACTTAGAAGTGCTAAAAGCCAGTATTTATAAATCACTATTATCAGCTAGAGAAAAAAAGAGGATGCTTAGCGCGCTAGTTGCATTAACGCCAAGCATAGAATACAAAGCCCTGTATTATGAAATCAGTAAAAGTACGCCTAATTGGCAATTTATCTTAGATGATATCAACGCAGAAATAGCGATTATGCGTGCAAATAATGAATTTGAGCGCTTCATAAAAACTAAAAAACAGCAGTGTTATAACCTCGATTAAGCCATAGGCAGCTAAATTTGAGCGTGCCTGTTTTCAGTTATATCTACTCATAGTCTAAGGCTTTGGTTAAACACCACCGTTTGGTTCCGTCCGGTTGTTTTTGCATTATAAAGTGCTGTATCGGCATTTCTTAATAATCCCTGCAGCGAACACGACTCAGAAGTCAAACTTGATACACCACTGCTTATTGTATAACTCACCTGCCCGCCACTTGATAAATGCACTGGGTTATCTTTTAAATGATCTTGCAACTTTGCTAAGGTTTTAACAACGGTACTGACACATTTGGTAGGAGAAACAATGCAAAACTCTTCTCCTCCTAAACGCGCTATAATATCATCACTGTCACAAAATGATTTAAACGTAGCAGCTATGCTTTGCAACACACTATCTCCGCCTTCGTGGCCAAATTGATCGTTAATGCGCTTAAAGTGGTCTATATCTATCATCGTAAGGGTTAAGTGCTGGCTGTCTTTAATACACTCATCAAGTGCAAGTTTAGCTGTTTCCATAAACCCTCTTCGGTTGAGCAAATTAGTAAGCGGATCTTTAATGGTTAAATCTTTTAGTTGTGCTTGATACTGCTTCATTTTTGTAATATCGCGCTCAATCGCTGCATAGTAAGCCACCTCACCTAACGCATTTTTTAATGGAAAAATATTCATATCAATCCAATAAGGCTCACCTGATTTTTTATAATTTAGAATTTGCTCAGATACTTGCTGTTTATTTTCTAGCGCATGCCTAATTTTATCGCGTGTGGCTTGTTGAGTTTTAGCGCCTTGTAAAATGCGCGGCGTTTTACCTCTAACTTCATCTAAATGATAACCCGTTACTTTAGTAAACGATTGGTTTGCATAAACAATTTTAGGGCCATCATTAGTAATAGGGCTTGCCTCGGTAACTAAAATAACGTCGCTGGCTAATTCAACAATTTCTTTAAATGGAATAGCTTGTTTTTGATGAGTAATATCGATAAAAGTGACGACTATTTCAGCAATGTTATTCTGCTCGTCAAACTCTGGATAAGCGTTACATAGCACCCATGTAATTTCGTCGCTTGAGCTGTCACATATACCTATTTCAAGATTCATCAATGGTTTTTGGGTTTTAATAACAACACTAACAGGATACTGAGAATTCTGCAGTGGTTGACGAAATTCATCCAGTAATTTCCATTTACTATCAAACGAGTCGCGCCCTAACGCTTGCTCTTTTGTTAAACGTAAAATATTTAAAGCCGCAGGATTTGCATACAAAATTCCTGTGTCTGGTGAATGCACCACCACACCGGTTTGTAAGTTTTGTATTAACCTTTCTGCATTTAGCCTTGATAAATCCATTAATGTACTCCGTACAAACTGTATTGAAAAAATACACGGGCTAGGGTCTGTTAACCTTTGCGGATTACAATTTGTTCAAACTAGGAGCTGTTTAATCGCGGCGCGAGGTTTGTAACCTAGTGGACTCGATAACTGCTCCTGCGTTATTCTACTGGCTTACATCCATGTAAGAATAAGTAAAAACCGAGCAAAGCTTCGGCGTCCTGCTCACGCCCCTTACCTACATCCATTTAGGCAACAAAGAGTAAATCGCCCCTAGGCAGAACCCTTCGGGCAGCGCCTGTTTGGCATTGATGCTGCGTTATCGCCTATTTATGGGGAATAACCACACCACATAGGCTCTGCCTTGCCTAAATACCAAACAGACTACTGCAAATTTAACCTTGAAAGGTCAACAGACCCTAATGTTCATTTTAATATAAGTGAATATTTGCCGACATAACAGAAAAAATGTTGCTGTTTATTGAGCACCCCTCAACAAAGTACATTTTACAACCTACTGAATTGCTAAATAAAAAAGCCGCAAACTAAGTTAAGTTCGCGGCTTATTATTTTACTATAGTACGTATTTTGGGTGCTAGTTAGTCATAATCAAATGGCGCTCTTACCCAGCCTTCCATTAATACACGTGCGCTGCGGCTCATACTCGCTTTAGTCACTTGCCATTGGCCATTTGTAACAACCGCCTCGGCACCTACTTTAAGTGTGCCCGATGGGTGACCAAAGTTAACCTCGTTAATAGCACCGCCACCAGCGGCCAAATTAACTAATGTTCCGTCAATTGCGGCTGCTGTGCCAATAGCAACGGCGGCTGTGCCCATCATCGCATGGTGTAACTTACCCATTGACATTGCACGTACTAACAAATCTATATCGCTTGCATTAACCTGCTTACCACTTGATGATTTGTAATTAAGCGGTGCAGCCACAAACGCCACTTTAGGTGTGTGTTGGCGTGCTTGCGCTTCATTAATAGTACTAATTAGTCCCATTTTTACCGCGCCATAGGCACGAATGGTTTCAAGCTTAGTGAGTGCGGCTTCATCAGCGTTTATATCATCTTGTAGCTCAGTACCGGAATAACCAATATCGCTGGCATTTACAAAAATAGTCGGGATACCTGCGTTGATCATAGTTGCTTTTAATGTCCCCACACCTGGTACTTCTAAATCATCAACCACATTGCCTGTTGGAAATAGCGCACCATCACCATCAGCAGGGTCAATAAATTCAAGCTTTACTTCAGCGGCAGGAAACGTCACACCATCTAACTCAAAGTCACCGGTTTCTTGAACTTGAGCGTTGGTCATGGGTACATGCACTAAAATACTTTTTTTAATGTTCGCCTGCCATACGCGCACAATAGCAATGCCATTATCCGGTACGCGAGATTTATCAACTAAACCATTGCTGATGGCAAACGCGCCCACGGCAGAGGTTAAGTTTCCGCAGTTACCACTCCAATCAACAAACGCTTTATCAATGGCGACTTGACCAAATAAATAATCAACATCGTGATCGGGCTGTTCACTCTTACTCAAAATAACCGTTTTACTGGTACTTGAGGTTGCTCCGCCCATGCCGTCGGTTTGTTTACCGTAAGCATCTGGGCTACCAATAACGCGCAATAATAAGCTATCGCGCGCCGCACCTGCCACTTGGGCAGGTGCGGGTAAATCGGTTAAATTAAAAAAAACCCCTTTACTCGTGCCACCACGCATATAGGTCGCAGGCACTTTAATTTGTGGTTTAAACATAAACGTGTGTCCTTATGATACTTGCGTGGCTTCTAAAAAGTCTTGCGCAAAGCGTTGTAACACACCGCCTGCCGCATAAATAGAGAGCTCTTCTTGCGTATCTAGTCGACATTTCATGGGTACGTTTAATACCTCGCCATTTTTACGCGTAATAACAAGCTCTAGGGTTGCACCTGGTGTTGGTTCGCCCTTCACGTCGTAGCTTTCGCTACCATCTAGATTAAGTGTTTTACGCGTTGTGCCTGGTTTAAATTCAAGCGGCAATACGCCCATACCAATTAAGTTAGTACGGTGAATACGTTCAAACCCTTCGGCTGCAATAACCTGAACACCAGCAAGCCTAACGCCTTTTGCTGCCCAATCGCGCGAAGAGCCTTGGCCATAATCAGCACCTGCCACAATAATGAGTGGCTGTTTACGCTGCATGTAGGTTTCGATTGCTTCCCACATGCGTGTGTTTTCACCTTCTGGCTCTATACGTGCGAACGAGCCTTGCTTCACTTCTCCGTTTTCATCTAATACCATTTCGTTCAATAGTTTAGGGTTTGCAAATGTAGCTCGTTGAGCGGTTAAGTGATCGCCTCGGTGAGTGGCGTATGAGTTAAAGTCTTCTTCTGGTACGTTCATTTTAGTTAAGTATTCACCTGCTGCGCTGCTTGCCATAATCGCATTAGAGGGTGATAAATGATCGGTTGTAATGTTATCGCCAAGTACTGCTAACGCGCGCATACCTGTCATACTGCGCTCACCTGCCAAAGCCCCTTCCCAATAAGGTGGGCGGCGAATATACGTACTTTCTGGGCGCCAATCGTAAAGTGGGTCGTTATCTTCGCCGTAATCAACAGTTAAGTTAAACATTGGCTCGTATACTTTTCTAAACTGCTCTGGTTTTACGCTTTGTTTGATAACCGCATCTATCTCTTCATCAGATGGCCATAAATCTTTTAAGGTTACATCGTTACCTTGTTGATCTTTACCGAGTATATCTTTTTCTATATCAAAACGAATGGTGCCCGCAATTGCATAAGCAACTACTAAAGGTGGTGACGCTAAAAACGCTTGCTTAGCATACGGATGAATTCGGCCATCAAAGTTACGGTTGCCCGAAAGCACAGCCGTTGCGTATAAATCGCGGTCAATCACTTCTTGTTGAATTTTAGGGTCCAACGCACCACTCATGCCATTACAGGTAGTACAGGCAAAACCAACAATACCAAAACCGAGTTGCTCTAGTTCAGTGAGTAAGTTTGCATCTTCAAGGTACGACTGCACTGCTTTAGAACCCGGCGCCAGGGATGTTTTAACCCACGGTTTACGCATTAAGCCTTTAGCGTTTGCATTTCGCGCTAATAAACCTGCAGCAATTACATTGCGCGGGTTACTGGTATTAGTACAGCTGGTAATAGCGGCGATAATACAGGCGCCATCTGGCATTAAGCCTTCTTCATTTTCAACAACACCCGAAATACCTTGCGCTGCTAAATCGCTGGTAGATACACGACGATGCGGATTTGAAGGCCCTGCAATGTTACGCCCTACGCTTGATAAATCAAACTTGAGTACGCGATCGTATTGAGCAGTTTTTAAGCTATCACTCCATAAACCTGCTGTTTTAGCGTAGTTTTCTACCAGGGCAATTTGATCTTCATCACGGCCTGTTAAACGCAAGTAATCAATAGTTTTATCGTCGATGTAGAACATAGCAGCGGTGGCGCCAAATTCTGGGGTCATGTTCGAAATGGTGGCTCTATCGCCAAGGGTTAGTGCATCAGCCCCTTCACCGTAAAACTCAAGGTAAGTCGATACCACACGTTGCTCACGTAAAAATTCGGTAATCGCCAGTACAATATCGGTTGCAGTTATGCCAGGCTGGCGTTTACCGGTAAGCTCTACGCCCACTATATCTGGTAAACGAATATATGATGCGCGTCCTAGCATTACGCTTTCGGCTTCAAGGCCACCTACACCAACAGCAATAACACCTAAAGCATCAACATGTGGGGTATGGCTGTCTGTTCCCACTAAAGTATCTGGGAAGGCAATACCGTCACGGTTTTGAATAACCGGCGACATTTTTTCAAGGTTAATTTGGTGCATGATGCCATTACCCGGTGGGATCACATCAATATTTTTAAACGCTGTTTTGGTCCAGTTTATAAAATGAAAACGGTCATCGTTGCGTCTATCTTCAATGGCGCGGTTTTTTTCAAATGCATCGGGATCAAAACCTGCGTGCTCAACAGCTAATGAGTGGTCAACAATCAGTTGAGTCGGTACAACCGGATTTACTTTTGCAGGATCGCCGCCTTTTGCAGCAATAGCATCACGCAGGCCCGCTAAATCAACCAGTGCGGTTTGCCCTAAAATATCGTGACATACAACGCGTGCCGGATACCACGGAAAGTCTAAGTCTTGTTTACGCTCAATTATTTGGCTCAGTGCATCGGTTAGCATTTCGGGCTCACAGCGACGCACTAAGTTTTCGGCAAATACACGCGAACTGTAAGGTAGTGTAGCGTATGCGCCTGGCTTAATGGCATCGACGGCGGCTTGGGTATCGTAGTAATCAACATTTGAGCCTGGTAAAGGCTTACGGTATTGGGTGTTATTAATAATGGTCATAATAAATTCGCTAATTTGGTGACGGAGGAGAGTACGCTAAAGCGCTATAATGAGTAATCATCAGCGCTATAAACAATAAAAGGTGAGCTAGGCTCACCTTAAACGCTAACTAATTAGCCTCTTGATTCGATTGGCGTGTAGCTACGCGCATCTGGCCCGGTGTAATCAGCACTTGGGCGAATAATACGGTTATTTGCACGTTGCTCTTTTACATGCGCTGTCCAACCGGTTACACGGCTCATTACGAAGATAGGCGTAAATAACTTAGTAGGAATACTCATAAAGTGGTACGCCGATGCATGGAAAAAGTCAGCATTACAGAATAACTTCTTCTCACGCCACATGACTTCTTCACAACGAACAGATACCGGGTAAAGCACCTCATCACCCACTTCTGCCGCCAACTTTTCAGACCACTTTTTAATAATAACGTTACGTGGATCTGACTCGCGGTAAATTGCGTGGCCAAAGCCCATAATTTTATCTTTACGCTCCAGCATCCCCATTAGCGCGTCTTCAGCTTGATCGGCGCTGCTAAAGCCTTCAATCATATCCATGGCGGCTTCGTTGGCACCACCATGAAGTGGACCACGTAAGGTACCAATTGCGCCAGTTACACATGAGTGAATATCAGAAAGCGTTGATGCACACACGCGACCGGTAAAGGTAGAGGCATTAAATTCATGCTCTGCGTACAAAATTAGTGATACATTCATTACTTGTGCAAATAATTCACTTGGCGCTTTATCGTGTAATAGCGTTAAAAAGTGTGCACCTACTGAATCGTCATCAGTTTGTGTTTCGATGCGAACACCGTCATGAGTAAAACGATACCAGTAACAAATAATACTTGGGAAAATTGCCACCATGCGATCAATCGCATCGTTTGCTTCGCTAAAGTCGTTTTCCATTTCAAGGTTACCTAGCATAGAACACCCTGTGCGCATTACATCCATTGGATGTGCGTCTTTAGGAATGTTCTCAAGCACTGTTTTTAGTGCCTCTGGTAAACCGCGCAAGCTTTTAAGTTTAGCTTTGTACTCTGCCAGTTCGCTTGATGTTGGTAGCTCGCCGCGAGAAAGTAAAAACGACACTTCCTCAAACTGTGCTTTTTCAGCCAGTTCACTAATATCGTAACCACAGTAAGTTAAACCTGAGCCTGTTTGCCCTACTGTACATAATGCTGTTTGTCCTGCTACTTGGCCACGTAAGCCTGCGCCACCTAATGCTTTATCTACCATGATGTGTCTCCTGTTGAAATTTTTATTATTTGTCAGATTTTGCTGAAAAAAGGTTATCGAGTGTGTTTTCGTACGAGTGATAATCTAAAAAGTCGTAAAGCTCTGCACGCGTTTGCATGTTTTCAATTTGGCTTTGTTGAGAACCTTCATTCAAAATTGCTGAATACACGTTAAGTGCGGCTTTATTCATTGCTCTAAACGCACTAAGTGGGTAAAGCACCATTTCTACGCCCACATCGCTTAGTTGCTCTTTGGTGTAAATTGGGGTTTGGCCAAACTCAGTAATATTGGCCAAAATAGGCACATTAATCGCCTTAGTAAATGCTTGATAATCAGCAAGATCATGAACCGCTTCTGCAAAAATCGCATCGGCACCGGCTTCAACACAAGCTGCTGCACGGTCTATCGCCGCATTTAAGCCTTCTTTTTGAAACGCATCGGTACGCGCCATAATGTAAAAATCGCTATCGGTTTTAGCATCAACCGCCGCTTTAATTCGGTCTACCATTTCAGCTTGGGTAACTATTTCTTTATTAGGGCGATGGCCACAACGCTTTTGCGCCACTTGGTCTTCAATATGAAAGCCTGCTGCCCCCGCTTTAGTCATTTCTTTAACGGTACGGGCAATATTAAACGCCCCACCCCAACCTGTATCGGCATCCACTAACAAAGGTAAATCGCTAGCACCGGTAATACGGCGAATATCTTCAAGCACGTTATCAAGGCTGGTCATCCCTAAATCTGGCATACCAAATGAGGCATTAGCCACACCTGCACCCGATAAATAAATAGCCTGATGGCCCATTTTTTCAGCCATCATCGCGGTGTACGCGTTAATAGTACCTACCACTTGTAACGGGTGGTTATTTGCAATTGCCTGTTTAAATTTTAATCCTGCTGACATTACCTTCTCCTAACTTTGAACGGGGCTGCTCTTTGGCAACTTAGTATTTTTTAAAAATGTGACATCTGTATTAGGGTCTATTGACCTTTCAAAATTTAATTTGCAGCAGCCTGTTTGGTATTTAGGCAAGGCAGAGCCTATGTGGTGTGGTTATTCCCCATAAATAGGCGATAACGCAGCATCAATACTAAACAGGCGCTGCCCTTCGGGTTCTGCCTAGGAGCGATTTACTCTTTGTTGCTCGGTTTTGACTTAGCCCACTAGGTTACAAACCTCGCGCCGTGATTAAACCGCTCCTAGTTTGAACAAATTATAATCCGCAAAGGTCAACAGACCCTAGTTAGCCACTTCATTTTGAGTGGCTTGTACTGATTGTTGATATCCATCAAATTTTGTTTGGATATTTGCTTGTGATGCACTGATATGGCGCTTCATTAACATTTCGGCCAGCTCACCATCATGATTTTCAATGGCGTTAATAATGGCTAAGTGTTCGTCAAATGCTTTCGATACCCGCGGCCCTACCATACCCATTTGTACACGGTACATTCTTATTAACTGGTACAGGTCGTGGCATAACAAATGAATTAAATGCGCGTTTTTACTGCCTTTGATTATTCTATAATGAAAATCTAAGTCGCCTGCTTCTTGATAGTACGACTCACCTTCTTTAACACGCTGAGTTTGCAAATGCTGATTAAGTAATTGTTTCAAGCCTTGTACTTCATCTGGTTCCATATTGTCGGCAGCTAACCTACATGCAAGTCCCTCAAGAGCACTGCGCACTTGATACACCTCAATTAAACGCTCTGCGGTTAATGCCACAACACGGCAACCTATATTGGCTTTACGCTCAACTAAATAACAACTTTCTAAACGGTTTAATGCCTCTCTAAGCGTTGCACGACTCACACCATAACGCTTTGCTAGTTCCGGCTCAGATATTTTACTGCCTTGTGCAATGCTGCCCTCTACAATTTCGCGGCGCATATCTACAAACACTTTATCGGAAGCGGTTGTGATAGATGTTTCATTTAACAAGTGCTGTGTCATAAAGTATTTTTATATTGTCGACAATTTATGGTCTAACTATGTGCTTATTATTTATACCTGTCAACCCTAGAACCACTTAAATCGAGTGAAAAACCACCATATTGTCGACATTATTAGCCGAAAGTATAATAAAAAATGTATTTAAGCTGTTTTACCCAACAAGATGTCGACACCTTTTAAGGGTTACTATTTCGTTTTTAACACTGAAAAAAATCGTTAAAAATGCTATTATCCTGCTTTATTTTGACTGTATGAGCCAAATCGTGGACGCAAACACTTATATCCCTGAGCCATTTATTAATGACGTAAAAACCTATCTACCCGAACACCTAAACTTAGATGACTTTTTAAGTGCGTGTCGTCGTCCACTGCGTAAATCTGTTCGCGTTAATACATTAAAAATGAGTGTTGAAGAGTTTAAGCAACAAGCGGCTAAAAAAAACTGGCAACTTACCGCTATTCCTTGGTGCGATGAAGGTTTTTGGTTAGAGCGCCCAAATGATGAAGAGCAAAACCTAGCGCTGGGTAATACCGACTTACACTTAAGCGGGGCTATGTACGTGCAAGAGGCAAGCTCAATGTTGCCGCCAATGGCACTAAAGCAAAGCCTTAAAACCAGTAACACAGTGCTCGATATGGCCTCGGCACCGGGCTCTAAAACCTCACAACTTGCCGCGATAATGGACAATCAAGGCGTGCTAGTAGCCAATGAGCTGTCGTCATCACGTTTAAAAGTACTCAGTGCCACGCTAAAGCGTATGGGTGTAGGTAACTGCGCGCTATCACATTTTGATGGTGTGGTATTTGGTAATTACATGTTTGAGTGCTTCGACAGCATTTTACTTGATGCGCCCTGCTCAGGCGAAGGCACGGTACGTAAAGATAGCGACGCGCTAAAAAATTGGTCTATCGAGTCAAATATTACCATTGCCCAAGTACAAAAAGATCTGATTAAAAGTGCATTTTACGCACTTAAACCTGGCGGCACATTGGTGTATTCAACCTGTACATTAACCCCTCT
Organism: Pseudoalteromonas sp. SD03; assembly: GCF_040937955.1. Taxonomy (NCBI): domain Bacteria; kingdom Pseudomonadati; phylum Pseudomonadota; class Gammaproteobacteria; order Alteromonadales; family Pseudoalteromonadaceae; genus Pseudoalteromonas; species Pseudoalteromonas sp. SD03. The sequence continues at coordinate 1,500,986 of NZ_CP162514.1, read as the reverse complement.
CGAAAACCAGCAAGTATGCAGCGCATTATTAGATGAGTTTGGCGAATATATAAGCCCTGAGTCATTAAGCGACTTATTCCCAGGGGCTGATAAAGCCACCACCGCAGAGGGCTACTTACATGTTTGGCCGCAAACCTTTGACAGCGAAGGCTTTTTTATTGCCAAATTTAAAAAGCACAGCAGCTGCGAAAACCAAACATTAAAAGTTAAAAAAGGCGCGTTCCCCTTTAGTGACTTTGATAGTAAACAAAGTGCTGCGTTTATGAGCTTCCTTAAAAAGCAATTTGGTTTAACGAGTCTGCAAGGTACGTTAAAACAACGCGACAAAGAGCTTTGGCTGTTTCCTGATGAATTTGAAGCGATACAAAACAAAATTAAATATGCGCGATTAGGTATTCAGGTAGGCGTTATTCATAAAAATGGCGTACGCCTAACGCACGAATTTGCGACGGTATTTGGAAAACAGTGTAAAAGTAATGTACTGGCATTAACCAATGAACAGGCTAACGATTACTTTAATGGTAAAGATATACGCCTAGAAGAGGTAACCAAATCCAGCGGCGAGGTAATCCTAACTTTATGTGGTTGCCCTATTGGCTTAGGGAAATGGCAAAAAAATAAAGTTAAAAACTCTTTACCACGAGATTTAGTACAAAATACGCAGTTAATAAACTGGGCGTAAATTCTAATAAAGGTGTGTATAACAAATGTAACTCACTGTAATTACTGCAGTATAAAAAACGAACAAAAATGTGTATTTTTAGCACTTTTGACTATACTTAAATAACTTTCTTCTTCTCCCTAAGAATCTGAAAGTGTCTTTAGTTAGCGCAGGGCTCAAATACGAGCCCCTCTATAACCCAGAGTTCTTATAGCTCTGGGTCTTTTTTTGTCTAGGCGAAAGTTAACGAGCTGCGAGAGTCGGGTTACGAGCTTAATCCCTCACCCAGCCCTATTATTACAATAAGAACTTAGTGATTTATTTACCACAGAGGGCACAGAGCACACAGAGAAAGTGATTAAAGACAAAGGTTAAAGAACTGTTGTTAGTTATTAGATTTCCAAAATTGAAGCTTTTTCTCAGTGCAGCGCGAAGCGCCTCGGTGTTCTCTGTGGTTCAAAAATAAAGGTTTTAGGAGAAAGTTAACTGGTTGCAGGGATCGGACAACCGGACCTGGGCATTACAATAAGCTCTTAAAAATTTATTTACCACAGAGGATAGGAGCACACAGAGAAAGTGATTAAAGACAGAGATTAAAGAACTGTTGTTAGTTATTAGATTTTCAAAATTGAAGCTTTTTCTCTGTGCAGCGCGAAGCGCCTCGATGCTCTCTGTGGTTAAAGTTCAGAGTAAACTAGCTGCAGGGGCTGGTTTATTCACTTAATCTCGCAACCCGCCCAAGCTTTACAATAAGAACTTAAAGATTTATTTACCACAGAGGATAGGAGCACACAGAGAAAGTAATTAAAGACAAAGATTAAAGAACTGTTGTTAGTTATTAGATTTCCAAAATTGAAGCTTTTTCTCTGTGCAGCGCGAAGCGCCTCGGTGTTCTCTGTGGTTCAAAAATAAAGGTTAAAGTTCAGAGTAAACGAGCTGCAGGGGTCGGTTTACTAGCTTAATCTCGCAACCCGCCGCGAGCTTTACAATAAGCTCTTAAAAATTTATTTACCACAGAGGATAGGAGAACACAGAGAAAGTAATTAAAGAAAAAGATTAAAGAACTGTTGTTAGTTATTCGATTTCCAAAATTGAAGCTTTTCTCTGTGCAGCGCGAAGCGCCTCGGTATTCTCTGTGGTTCAAAAATAAAAGGTTTTAGGAGATAGTTAACTGGTTGCGGGGATCGGACAACCGGACCTGAGCATTACAATAAGCTTTTAAAGATTTATTTACCACAGAGGATAGGAGAATACAGAGAAAGTAATTAAAGACAAAGATTAAAGAACTGTTGTTAGTTATTAGATTTCCGCAATTGAAGCTTTTTCTCTGTGCAGCGCGAAGCGCCTCGGTGCTCTCTGTGGTTCAAAAAAGGTTAAAGTTCAGAGTAAACGAGCTGCGAGATTCAAGGCCCGTTACCCGAAGCTCGTGGCTCGTGTTTTAACCACAGTATTTATTAAACATCCAACTACCTCTGATAGCCTCATAATGAGAACCAAATTGCAGCGATAAACACACTATTGGCAAACGATTCATTTGCTCAGCCATACTAAACACATCATAAAATTTATAACCATATTTAGAAGCTAATTTAAGTTCATTCACATAAAGGGCTTTGTAGGTAGGTGGTAGTTCACTCCAGTGCATTAACGCAATTTGAATAATGCCTAAATGAATATCTAACTTATATGGGCCAACTTTTTTGGCTTGCTGAATATAATTGTATACCCGCTCTGTTGGTCCCTCTTGATAACTTACAACCTGCGCTAAGCTCATCCAAGTTTGTGCCCAAGTTTGTCTAAGCTCAACCGACTTTAATAGCGCCTGCTCAGCTTGTTGATATGTTTGCTTTACTTTATCTGATTGCTCACTCGATATGCTATCTATACCACTGAGGCTTAGTAATTTTATATGGGCTAAAAAATGCCAATAATGAGGATGCTCGGGATCCATATTCGTAGCTAACGTAATCGCATTTTCTGCAGCTTGAAGCGATGAACCAGATAAAGCACCATCCGACTCTTGCACAATATTAAGCGCATGAAAGTACCATGCATTAGCGCGCATACTTTGCATGCTGCTATATGCAATTACAAGCACTATTAGAGCTAAAATAACAGCAGGCACTACCTTGACCATGTTTAATTTAGTCATTAAATAAGCTCTCGGTTAATTGCAGCGGGTTAGTTACAAAAAGCGCTGTAGCCTGCTCTTCACCTATTAACTGCGCTACTGTTTTTCTAGCTTGGCTTAAAATAGGCGGTCGACGTTTTACTGAATGGGCATCAGAAGCAACATAGTTCACTAAACCATCTTTTAGCATTTGTAACGCTATAGTTTGCGCGCTTTCGCCCCACTCGCCTTCAATGCTCGATGCTGTTAATTGAAAGTCGCAACCTAACTGCTTTAAGTGCTGAATATAATAAAGGTTTGACTGAATATCGCGATTACGCTCAGGATGCGGAATAATAACGCGTATATTTTGTTTAGCGAGCCACTGAATAAACTTATCGTAACCTTGTGGCATGTGAGAGTGCGGTAACTCTAATAACAACACATTTTTGTCTGCTATTTTACCAATAAAAGGCAGTTTATTAGCCATCACCATTGCCATCAGTTCTACGTCTAAACGCACCTCAGCAGCAGCGGCTAATTTTACGTTTATCCCTTCATTTTTTGCATTAAGCCGTAAGTTTGCTAAATTAGCATAAATATGAGAAATCGAATTATTAAAGCGGCCCACATGTATATGTGGCGTTGCCACCATATGAGTAATACCGTCGTTTTCAGCCAATTTTAAAAGCGCTAAAGATTCAGTTAAATCTTTAGCGCCATCATCAATACCCGGCAAAATATGCGTATGAATATCAATCATAAATTACTTAATTACACTTGTGGCTTTTCAGGTTGCTGTGAGTAATCGTAATAATCATAGTAACCATGACTATGCTCATCTTTAGACTTACTCATATCTACCTTGTTTAGTACCACACCAGCAACATGGGCTTTTACTTCAAATAAACGCTCAAGGCCAGCTGTAATTGGTTTAATACGGGTTATGTCTGACTTAACAACATACACAACCGAATCAACACTTTGCGCAATTACTAATGCATCACTTACCGCTTGGGTAGGCGGTGTATCCACAATAATATGATCGTACTGTGTTTTTAACTCAGTGAGTAATTCAGCAAAACGTGGGTTTGATAAAAGCTCAAGTGGATTAGATGGTATTTGCCCGCTTGGCATAATTGCTACACCCGATTGAGTATCAAGGTGCACACAATCAGCTAATTGATCTGTACCAATCATTAAATTACTTAAACCTGGGTGAAATACGGGTATATCAAATCGTTTAGCTAACGTTGGTTTACGTAAATCGGCATCAATCAGTAATACCTTGCCCATTTGTGCCAACGACATCGCTAAATTGGCAGAGGTGGTGGTTTTACCCTCTCCTGGTGAAGTAGAGGTAACCGCTATAACCTGATGCGCTCTGTCAAGGTGAGTGAGCAATAAACTAGTACGGAAGGTACGTACCGACTCAGCAAAGCGGCGATAAGTGTCTTCTAAATAAGCATGAATAGGAAAATAGCTCTTTTTAGGCACTACAACATGAGGCAACAAGCCAAGCATGCGCTGCGCGAGTTTATTTTCGACATCATTTTTGTTTTTAACTGTGTCGTTTAAGTTGTCAACTAAGATACTTACTATCATAGCAAAACCCAAGCTGGCGATAAAAGAGAATATAATTATCAACTTTTTGTTCGGTTTACTTGGTTCGTTTGGTGCATAAGCACGATCGGTAAAGCGCGCAGCAGCAGAGCTAAAATCACTGGTTACTTCGGTCTCTTTAGAACGTGTTAAAAAGGTATTAAAAATATTACGATTCGATTCTACTTCGCGTTTTAACTGATTATATTGGGTTTCTTTACGGGTAATGTCTTGATATTCAGCACGTATTTTAGCTAAATCGCGCTCAAGCGCATTTACAGTACGTGTTGTTCTGTTAAGCTCTTTTTCTATACCGGTAATTAAACCCTTTATTTGCTTATTTAGGTTAGTTTTAACTGTAACAAGTTCTGCCTGAGCAGAAATCATTTTAGGGTGTTTAGGGCCATAAACCTCACTAAGTTCACTCACCTTACGCTCAACCAATACAACTTCGCGTTTAACATCTTGTACTACACGATGCGAAGTAATTTCAGGCATACTGCCAAGTAACTCTATGTTATCGTTACCATATTCGTTAATAACACGGTTAATGCTTTCAAGGTTGTTTTTAGTCGCGCGAGCATCTACTAACTGTTTTGAGGTTTGCTCAAGCTCTTGGGTAACAAGCCCTGCTATACCTTCTATATCAACCAGTTTTTGTTCTTCTCGGTAAGCTTGTAGGCGTGCTTCAGAGTTATCTAGTTGTATACGTAGCTCTGATAAACGCGTATTTAACCAGCTCGATGCCTGCTGAGTAATACCCATCTTAGCGCGCATTTGGCTTTCTATATAAACCTCACCGATAGTATTAGCTACTAAGGCAGCTAATTTAGGATCACTAGATTCATATTTAAGACTAACTAATTGAGTATTCATGATAGGGGATACACTTAAACGCGATTTAAATGTAGCGAGTAAACCCAACATTTCACGCTCGGCTTGCTCCTCCTCTGTAAGAACAGAGCTTTCTTTTTTATTTAAAAAAGGCAAAAGCTGTTTAACCAGGCCTTTTAACTCGTCTGTTAGCGACGGCTTAGCAATAAAGTCGGTATGATCTTTTAAATTAAGTTTAGTAATTACCTCACGGGCAATACTATTTGACTTAATCACTTCAAACTGGGTTAAATAATACTCTTTTTTGGTAGAGTCTAAACCATAAATTTCATCAAAGCTGACTGCTTTGGCTTGCTCCGACTCAATCAATAAAGTGGCTGTGGCTTCATACTTAGGTACTAGGGTTAACGCAACCATTATAGTGAGTAAGGTAACTACAATAGCAAAACCTAAAATCTTCCATTTACTTTGCTTAATAACATTAAGATAAGCACCTAAATCAATAACTTCCTCGTTGTTGATAGGTTTTTCGGTGTGTGTATTCATTTTTTAATTACTGCCTTAAACTGCTTAAAACAAGCGCTGTTCTATTTTTATGGTGTCACCCGCTGCAATTTGGCTGTTTAAACTACCTTTTTGTTGCTGCTGTTTGGTTTGCTCTTTAAAAATAAATATTTTATCAACCGAGGCACGCTCGGTTAACCCACCGGCCAATGCTATTGCTTGATTTACCGTCATAGCAGGCTGGTAAGGGTATCCACCTGGCTTTTTAACTTCACCATGTATATAAAAAGGACGGTACTCTACTACTTGCGCATACACATTAGGGTTAACTAAATAGTCCGGCTGCAGGCCTTCGCTTATTGTTTGCTCAACTTGTGAAACACTTAAACCCACCAGTTTAACCTTACCTAAAAATGGGTAGTTTATCTCACCGCTATTACCAAGCAATGAGGTTACATCTAAATCAGGCTGACCAAATACTTTAATTTCTATTTTGTCACCTGCACCTAAAATATAGTTTTGCGAATCACTCGCAAAACTACAAAAGCTCAGTAACAATATTAAGCAAGTTAAAATTTTAACCTTCATTCATTTCCCTTTAATGCAAATGTAAAGTTAAGGCCAACAATTACGCGGTCAAATTCAATATTAGTTTGGGTTGAATTACGGTCAATAAAATCAACATAGCCGGTTACCATGCCAAAGTTACTGGCTAAATAATTTAAGCCAAGGCGCGCATTTTTAACTTTGTCTTTACGGTTAAAACTACCAGAGTACTGTTGATCAACATAATTAGCACTTACTACCGAGCTCAAAAAATCGCTCCAATCGTGCTGCCACGTTGCACCGTAAACACTTTCGCGAATGTAATCGCCTTCTAGCAATGGGTCTTTAGCGGCACGGCTAGTAACTAGTTGTAAGGTTGAATAAGTCAACGGCTTCCAAACTGCAGCAGCCTCCCAACTTAAACCACTAAAGTTATCACGCAGGTTTGACTCAAAATCTTTATTTTGATAACCCACTTTAAATGACCCAGTGGTAACGGCTGTGGCTTCCCACTCCATACCCAATAATACTTTTACGTCGTCTGAATCACGGGTAATACCGTTTGAGTCAATTACATCGTAACGGTAGTTTTCTTGTTTAACCTCTAAAAAGGCACGCGTACCAGCTTGGGTGTTGTAATAACCAATAATACCCAACATAGGTTTATCGTAATCGCGGTACTGCGATATGGCCGTAAAATTTTGGTAATTTTTGTTATAATAACCCGCTGTTAAAGCAACCTGAGCTTTAGAGCTTTGTGCGCCGTATTCGTAGCGAGCAGTTAGGTTTTGTTGCTGATAATTTACAAGCTCATCTAGAGCGCTGCCCTGGCCTTCAGTTAATCCGCCACCACGTGGCTCGTACAACCAGTCGGCATCACCAGTAACATCTAAACGGTGTTGACTAGTAAACTCTTTATGCACACCTGCGCCTACATTTACTTGAGTAAAGTTATCGGTTGTGTCTTTATTATGAAACGACGTGCTTGATGCAATATCAAACTTATAGCTATCTGGACCATCTTCAATTAAGGCATTTAAACTCGGCGCTATGTTCCATATTAAACGTGACTGAGTGGCAGACGGCGTCATAAAAAAGTTGTCGTTGCTGCTCACACCTAACTGTAGCGTAGGTGTAATCTCGGCGCCGTCTTTAGTCATTACACTGCCTGGTTGTAATTCTACCGCCAATGCAGGTGCACTTAAGCCCAACGCAACAAGTAAAGTGGTAATTGTATTAGTACGCATTTTCACTTTTAAATCCCTTAAAAATTGTCATAAAAATTATTTTTACATCAAACCATAAAGACCAATGTTTAATGTAATGTAGGTCGTATTCAACTCGCTTGGCCATTTTATCTAAAGTATCGGTTTCGCCGCGCCAGCCGTTAATTTGTGCCCAACCGGTAATACCCGGTTTGGTTTTATGCCTAAACATATAAAACTCTACTTTTTTTCGGTATTCTTCGTTGTGGGCAACCGCATGAGGCCTTGGGCCAACAATAGACATATCGCCTTTTAAAACATTTATAAACTGCGGCAGTTCGTCAAGGCTAGTGCGGCGCAAAAAGCCACCTAACGGAGTTATTCGGGCATCGTTTTTAGTTGCCTGAGTCACCACATCGCTGTTTTCGGTTACCGTCATCGAGCGGAACTTCCACACTTTTATTTTGCGGCCATCTAAGCCATAGCGATCTTGCTTAAATATAATAGGCCCTTTAGATGTCAGCTTTATGGCGGCAGCAATAGTCAATAATAGAGGGGTGATTAAAGTAACAATAATAGCCGAAACAACTATATCTTCTGTGCGCTTTATAAATTCATGAGCACCAATACACGGTGCTTCAAACACGCTTAATGTATCAACATCACCCACATGCTCAATGCGAGCATGTATTAAATTCGAGAGTAAAAAGTCAGGCACTATGTGCACGTCAACGGTGGTATCACCTAGCTGTAATAAAATATCAGCTATGCGTTTTTGTGCTTTCATGGGGAGCGCTATATACAGTATATCTATTTCACCATTACGAGCGGCATCTACTGCACTTTGTATACCGCCCTCAACACCCTGCTTTTCAAGTTGTTCAAATAAACGTTCAGGGCTTCTGTCATCGTAAAAACCTTTAAAGTTAAACCCAAGCTCATCGTGTTTGACTATTTCAGCATGTAAATAAGCAGCAGACTCTGTAGCACCAATAATGGCAACATTGCGTTGCGATAGTCCTAATTTACGACGGCTACGTTTATATAAATAAACCCCTAAACGCCAAACATATAAATACGCCACACTAAGCATAAACCAAATCGCGATTCCCACGCGAGAAAGTGACTCAGTAAACTTAAATAAAAAAGAAACAACCAGTAAAAACGCAAAGGCAATTAAAACACTACCCCAGGCACACATTACCATTGTTCTAAATTTGCCAGCTCGCCAAGAGCGATAGGTAGAAAAAAGCTCAGCGCTGTATAAATAGCTAAGTGCAACAGTTAGCGCAGAGGCGGCATAGATAGGAGTAAGTTTAAAACTATAGATTAAAGCAGCACACTGAAATGCTAAAAACAGCGCAAATATATCAAATAAACGGTAAAAATTGGCATCAGAAGAACCTGAAGGTTTGAATGTCCTTGAAGATGTCATACTACTGTTCCTTATAGAAGCCCAATATGGACTAAATCCCCTACACAACTAAACTAAATAATATCCCATCACACTTATTTATACAATATAAAAACCCGTATTTAAGTATTAAAAAAAGGCGCAGCTATATATTTAAAAACCAGCTATCGTAATTTAATAAATCAAATTAATTTTTGGGTTATCTCTATTATTTTCATTTAATTAGTTCATGTCTAATCTAAGAAATAATATTTTTATATTTAGAAGAATGTTAATCTGTTTGTTATCTGATGAATAAGAGCTAATATGAGTGGTAATTGAAAGGGCAAACTTGATGAAAGTCTTGGACGCAAAACTTCCGGCCTAACGAACTATCTGTGGTAGCGGGGTTGCAATACAGATATTTAATATCTTATTACTTATTACCTTTCTATGTAATTTCTAAGGTAATTGTGATGAATAAAAAATGTTTATTAATAATATTATTTTTAATATTAAACTCAACATTAACCCAATCGCAGACTGTTTACATTGCCCCTACCGGTAATGGTCACGGTTATTCTGTAGACACACCAGCACATATCAGTAAAATAAATCAGCTAATGATGGATACTGATGTTAATAAAGTCAATATTTTACCTGGAATATACCAACAAAATGATGCCCTTTATCTGTACGGTGGTAATCATCATGTCGAAGTCATCGGCATAGGAAAAGTAACCTTCAGAAGTGACTTTAACTACTACTCTGGAGGAAACTCTGGTTTGGTGATAGCAAGAAGTAACATTTCATTCGAAAATATATCTTTTTTAAATACTCGTTATTGTTTTAGGTTTAAAAATAATCCAGTAAGCAATGTATCCTTTAGAAGGATTAACGCTTTAAACACTTCAACCTGCATCGAGTTCGACTATGACTTAGATAAAACTGTTGCAGATATATCAATCAATGAGTTAAGTTCAGTAGGATATTATAAATCAGGCATTAGAATAAATGGCTCCAATACACAAAATATAAGTATTACAAATACTGTTATTAATGGATTGTCAACATCTACAGAGGAAGAACGCGACTGTTATATTTCTGGGCTAAGTATTAGTGGACAATCAAAAAATATATTTTTGGATAAAGTTTCTATTTTCAATAATATTGGCCGTGTTGATAACTGCGGAAGCTATCAACAAGGCGATGGTATAGTTGTTAACTCTGGTGCTCAAAATATATCAATTAATAATACAACAGTATCTAACAGTAGAGACGCAGATTTTGATATAAAGGGGTCCAATGTAACATTAAACAGAATTAAGTCACTATCTGGAAAAGGAACCAGATACAACTTAAAATTGTGGTTTAATAGTTTTACATGCGATGAATGCTACATAAATGCAGCAAATAGTTCTGTTATACAAACGGTAGGCTCAACAGTTAGATTAACAGATTCAACAATAAGAATTAAAGAAACATCGAAAATTTGCGACATAAGATACAATGACAATAATGCATCGACTGTTCGCTTTACAAACTCAGTATTTTTACTCGATGGTCAATTTAATGACATATTACCCCATTTAGAACAATGTAATTAACATACCCTTATTAACTTTTAAACCAATCCCAAACACCCAATGAAAATCCCTTAAACATATCTATTCCGAGAGCTGACTTAATCAAATATAAAAACAAAAAAGTAAGTACTGTTATTAGTGAAAAAACACCGATAAAAAATATAGCTTGCGCAACACTCGCTATTTTCTGTTCTTTAATACTCAGTACTCGCCTATTACGGCCAGCTAATAAAACATAGTAGTATCTATATCTAAATATTTTAATCACTCCCCTATAATCGATTACATGATTACCCCATTGTCTGGCTCCAATGGCTATTTTCAAGTGAGAGAGCTGTTCTTCTGTAAAACTATCCTGAATACTTTTAGGCATCCTTTCTAATAAACTTTTTACTGCAGGATCTGATCGTAATTCTGACAAAATAATTCTTACTTAGTTATAAAGATTTGATGTCTTTATTTAAACAAATAAAAAAGCCAATTAATAATTAATTGGCTTTTTTCAATTTAAAAACTTACTTTAGATTAGCAGAGCGAAAAGTGTTTGTTTTTTGCCAACTATTATCAAGCTGTGTTGGTAAAGTTCCATCTTGATTAATGTTAGTACCTGAGAATGAATGTTGATTCCAAATTCTTGTCGCAGGCGCAAATCTACAACTCGTGTTTGCATTTTCTAATACGGTTAACCCTGTATTTTTAGCTGACTCACCTAACCAAGAGTTACTCGCAGTTAGAATAATCTGTCCATTGCCGTCACCATTCAAATCTGCAACAAATGGGTATTCCCACAATGTAGCGTTACTGTTTTCTTTGCTGAAAAGAAGTGAACCATCATGAGCAAATATTTTAAATGACTCTTGATCATTATGCAGCACTTCAACTTTACCATCACCGTTAAAATCAAATAATGATAAACCCGTTTTTGAGCTACGGTCACTAATAGGGGCACGCCATTTTTCACTGTAACTGTAAACGCCCTCGTTCACTGTAACCTCAAAGGCCATAACACTTTCGCGGCCACTAACTACAACCTCTAAATTACCATTTCCATCTAAATCGGCAATAGCCAATGAACTGCTTCGATGAGTATTAGGTACAGAAATTGTCAAGTTAGGTGTAGAACCATCTAAAACTGATTGACCGTCATAAATGTTCAATCTAATTGACTCCGAAGAGTTTACATCAGCACCAAATTGAACAACATCAGGACTAGAGTCTTTATCAAAATCAGCAACAGCAGAAAATATTGGGTTATCTGATTCACTTATCATCTGATTCAAATCTTCAAGGACAATTAAACCCTCTATAGAGACACTCTCCTCGTCACTTTGCGAGCTTAATATATATAACTTCCCATTCGAAAGTATATCTAATTGATTATCGTTATTTGCATCAAACAATATTGAATCAGTACCGAATGAAGGAGCATCACTACCTGGCAATAATTTTACAAGAGGCCCTTGTAATCCATAAACCGTGTTCCCCATAATAAACTCTGCACCAGGGTTGCTAGAACTTAGTTCACCAACAACAATATTTCCCAAGGTACCGTCAGTATTATAAGAACGTTCTATAATACCTTGGGGTGAAATTACACCTACTTGATTTGAACTAATCGGGGCTATAACCTCAATTATTCCATCATTATCTAAATCGGCAGCTGCAAAGCTATATTTCCCAAGCGCAAACCCTGTAACCTCAAGGTTCCACATCTCGCTTCCGTCTTTACCATCGATCGCACGTATTACACCGCCTGAGTTTAAAGATGTGCCTGTATAGGTTGGGAAGATTAAGTCACTTATTCCATCGTTATTAATATCAATTGCAATTGGCGTTGCTAGTATTTGGTCATAGATTGGCAGATAATTAGCATTATCTCTATTCCAAGTATACTGCTCTGAAAGGTCTATGTTTTCACACAATGCGAGATCAGACTCTGGCAGATTGCCGTCAAATTCGCCACCTAGTAATGCCATCGAGCCATAAAAACTTTGACCAATTATAGGCATTTTTGCTGTACCGTACACACCTCTAATATCAGCATGTGGTGCTAATATTACACCCTGCCAGCGGTTGCCTTTAATATCTAACTTTTGGGCATTAGTAAAGTTAAATACTGTTTTACTTGCATGATGGCGTAAACGTGCAAAGCTCTTACCTTTTACAACTACGTTGTCATCACCTGTAATATTAAAAATTACAGTGGCATCCGCAGGAATACCCCATACTTTAAAAGTGTGCGCTTTAGCAAAGTCACGCGCATCTAAATTAAATACTTGTCTATCAGAACTGCCATCACCTTGTAAATAAAGGCCACCCCACTTACGGTATACAGTGCCTGTTTCATCTAGTTCACTTAATTGTGCACTTAAATCTTTGTAATATTGCTCTTGCTCATCAAAGTTAAATGGTAAAGCCGATTCATCTTGGTTAGAAAGTATTTTAGAGCCCCACTCCATACCCCAACGAACACTCCAGTGAATATCAGTACCGCCACCGGCTACCATGCTACCTACATATTGGCGACCATATTTAAAATCGATGATAGATTCACTAATTAAGTAATATTCTTCAGGGCTGTATGGGCGTGTGTAGCCTACGCTGTAGCCTTTAAGATCTATTTCACCTGCGGCGATAGCACCGTCAGCACGGCCAAAGTTCGATTTAAAATCATTAAAAACAAATGCAGAAAAATTATTGGCAACGCCTAAATCTGCAGCCAGTGTTGAAGAACTAGCTAAAGTAAGTGCGATCACTGCACTCAATTTTTTTAATTTTAATAGTGAGTTAGTCATTTTATCCCTCGAAAATGAAAAAGTGCATGAAGGCACCAAATTTAAGTCATTTGTTTAATGAAAGTTAATTCACCGAAACCTTGGTGAACATTATATACACAAATAAAATCAAAAGGAACAAAAAACACTACGAAAGTACTAATTTTCGGCATCTAAGAAGACACAAAAACATAATATCAATGAGTTACGAAAAAATAAAACTCAAAAAAGACGAATTAACCAAATTAAAATACTAGTAAATGTTAATTTAATGTTAATTAAAGGCGTTTTATTCAGTACGTATTTACCTTTGTCAAAATAAGACTGTAATATAAAGCAACTAAGGAGTTATTAAGTGATTTAAGCTCAGAAAAGGATAAACAGTGAAAATAGCTTTAGTTAAATCTCTAATGAGTTCTATTTTTTTCCATAAACAAGTACCTACATGAGATCAACCTAACCATGAACACAAAAATTATGCTTATTAAAGTAGATAGAGAAGCGCCTAAAGCACCGTACATATGAATTAAGAAGTACCCTAACAAGACATTAGTAGCTAACATTAAAAACAAACAATTCCTTTCTAATTTTTCTTTATTAGTCATAGTTAAAAGAGCACTAAGTGGCGCTCCTACAAACATGATTACTTGAGCAACAACTAAAATTAAAAATGTATTTTTGTATAGAAAATACTCTTCCCCCCACAAGGCTAATAATGGCGATAGAAAATAAGCAGCAATAATAATAATTAAACCAAAAAAGAAAAGTATCACTGTTGAAATGAAAAGTTCTTGCTTTAATTTCTCAGCTTCATTATTACAAAAGTAACGGGAGAATCGAGGGGCTAAAATAGACACAACAAGTAGGGTCACTGAATTAACAATTAGTGATGCTTTTGCACCTACAGAATAACCAGCAACCTGCGATGTATCAGAAAGAAAGCCTAGCATTAGTACATCAAGATTATTATTAACTATCGCTAGTATAGAAATACCGCAGAAAGGCAGTGCGGCTAAAAACGTATTTTTGATATCAAATGAAACTAATTTAGAGGTAACTAAGTTAAGCTTTTTCAAGTAAGTAACATTAAATATAACTCCAATTAGTGTGCTTAAAAAAAATATAAAAAGAATAGATTCGAAACTAATTGAGAATAGGAAAAAAAATAAATAAAAGAAAACAAAAGAAAATATTAAACGATATAAATCATGGTATTGAAATGCTTTATCTGCTTTTTCGAGCCCTCTAGTTGCTTGCGCCAGGCTACCAGCTGTAAGCATGGCCAAAACACAAAAAACCATAATTAAAAAAGTTAATAACTCAAAGTTAGCTAACCCTAAAATAAACGCCAATGCACTAAATAACAAAGCTACAAATAATGCGGTAAACCTCAAAAGTAAAGCTTTTTTAATAAGAATGAAAATATTTTCACTATTTTTAGATACCTCTTTAATTAACCAATGCTCTGTGCCCAAAGATAAAATACTGCCTAAAACAGTTACGATCGAAATAGCTAAGTTATATTTCCCAAAATCACTAACTGATAAAGTACGACCTACCAGAATAGAAAACAATAACGCTAATAATACTGCCGTATATTTATAAATAATAGATAAACCAATGATTCTTTTCAGATGCATTTATATACCCTTAAGCAGTTTTAAAGTTGTTTTTACTTGCATTTATCACTACCTAACAACGCTAAATTTATATATTTTATTTTTTTAATATATAAATGGAAAATAATTGGTAGTGCTACACCTGTTAACAAACCAAAAAACACATTTAAAACTATAGAATCAACCCCTACCCTATTAAGAAATATGCGAGAAAATGCAGTACCAAAAACATGATAGAGATATATGCTATAAGAGAATCCACCAACAAAGATAAGTAATGTATTTTTTATACCAATTTTCACTAAAATCATTGAACCAATACATCCTATAACTAAAGAGAGTAAACTAATTCGGTTAGGAGTAACACCAATTGAAACTTGATGAAAATGGAAGCCTATTAACAGTAAAAAAAAGAGTGAAATTAATTTAAAGTGACTAGTTTTTATATCTTGCGCACTATAAATGTTACATAACATTCCAAATATGAAAAAAGGAAATAAGTACAAGGTACGCGAAAATGAAAATAGCTCTGTAAATTTATCCGAAAACAAAAAAAATGGCACACTAAGTAATGCAACAACAATTAAAACCCTGTTATTTTTCTTACTTATAAAATCAATTAGCGCTATTAGCATGAATATTGTAAATATCGACTGTAAAAACCAAAAATGGGCATAAGGGTATAAAAATAACCGCCAAAGCTCTCCATCGTAACTATTGTTTACACCTGGAGTTAAAGCTTGGGTTATTGCAAAAATAACACTTACACAAATTAATGGCATTAATATCCGTTTACTTTTTCCTTTTACATAATATAAAGCTCCTGAACTAAAGCGACGATAAGCATATATGTAGCCGGATAAAAACGTGAATAGCGGCATTCTGATATAAATTAAACAATCCGATAATATTCTATATATGCTGTCTGGTGGTAATTTAAGGCCTGTGTTAGCTGTACCAATCACATGAAAATAAACAACTAAAATACATGCTATGCCCCTGAGGCTTTGAATTTCTTTATTCATATTAGGAGTATTACTGTTTTAAGAGGTTTTAGAATAAACAATTAATGTTTCTTTAGCGATCGTTTGCCAGTTATATAATTCTATATACTGATTTCGGTCGACAGTGTTAAATTTACCTTCAGTTAATTTAAACGCTAGATCATCAATATCGGCCAGTTTGTAATAACTTTCACTAGGAAGATTCAACGATAAGTTGGGTATAATATCAGAGACTATTATCGGCGCATTAAAGTTAATAGCTTCTAGGACTGAGATTGGATGCCCTTCATGATATGACGGTAAAACATACAATGCAGTATTTTTATAGGCAGCCATGAGCCTATCACCACTCAGTACTCCAGAAAATATTATATTTTTATCTGCGTAAGAAGTAATATGATGATAAAAATCTCCTTTATGTTCACTACCACCGACAATTAATAACTTTAATTTAGTACCACTTTTCTTATAAGCTTTTATAAGATCCTCTATTCCTTTAGCTGGGTCTAAACGACCGACATAAAGAATATAACTTTTCGGCTCCACCTCCATAGAATCTAAAAAGTCGCGCTCTGCGAATTCAGAATCATAATCAACATTAATATCAATACCATTTGGGATATATGTTATTTTATTGTTTGCTTTACCGTATTCAGACTTTAACTCTTCCGATAGCTGTTTTCCAACAACAATGGTTTGATTTGAAAAAGTAATACCAAGCCTTTCCCCTGACTTGAGTAAAAACTTAGCAACACGCCCCCATTTCGAACGTTTATAGTCAGCACCATGAACCGTTAATATGCCTTTCATACCAAGCAACCTAACCATAGGCATAAATAAACCTGAGCCGACGGCGTGTAGATGTACTATATTGCTTTTCAAATAAAACTTTGCATAAAAAATACTAATAAAAGTATGAAATAACGTTTCAAGGCTTGAAGTATATATGCTCGGTAACGCTTTTACTTTTATACCTAAGTAAGTAGAGTCAATGATATAACGATCTCTTCCGATTACGTTAATTTCATAATCATTTGAACATTTTATAATCTCAGAATATAAATTGGCACAGTGAGTCTCGACTCCCCCCATAACATTTGGTATTCCTCTCAGCCCAATAACAGATAAACGTTTAATTTTTTTCACTAACAGATCCCTTTTGGTAATACCAAGAAAATGAAACTAAAATAGAGTACAAAATGTTACCTTCAATATTCCACAAAGGCATTGTCATCAGGTTCAAAATAAAAAAGCCAATTAGGCCCAGTACTAAAGTAAACCTGAATTTTGGAATCGACTTAAAACAAGCTATTAAATTTAAAATAAAGATGTAAAATAAAATTGATAACCCAAAAAAGCCATATTCAAATAAGTAAGAAACAAAAGTATTGTGTGCATATACTCGGAAGTAATCCTCCCAAGAGTTGGGGCCATTACCCAATAGCAAACTAAAAAAATCCCCAGTTAAAAACTCTGCAATATATTGATTCCATATATAAAAACGAGCTGAAAATAAAAGAATTTCTTTTTCGCTATAATATTTTATATTTTTAAATAAGCTTACATCACCAAAAAACAAATCAAATATATCTACAAAACGCTCATAAATTGACGCCCAGCCAATAACTAATAAAACTGCGGTGAACAATGAGATATAAATATAAATATAAATTCGACTTTGACTATTAAATTTTGCCTTAGCGTACGTAAAAACAAACTTAACCAGGAGCGGGATTGCAGATAATAAAGATGTTCTATAGTTAGCAAGCACTAACGAAGTTACACTAACAAACAAAAATTTTATTGCTTTTTTTTCTTTAAATGGCATGTATAACATTGATAGCAACAAAATCGTCAAAGAAATCATTGAAAAAGCAGACTCATGCCCGTAGCCGCCTATAACACTAACTGACCCATCATTTTCGGTAGCTTTTACTTCCCCTAAAAGTAAAGACAATAACTGCATTAGCAATGGAAAAGTATGTACTTTTAATAAAATAGCTAAGACCTTCTCTGAACCATTTTTTTTAAGAGCAGTATAAATTAGTAAACTAATGCATATAAAATACATCCATTTCATTATAAAATTTATCAACCCAGTAATGTTGAAACCGTTAAAGAATGAAATTATTGAAATAAAAATTAGAAGGTAATAAGGCAAAAGTATCTTTAGCTTAAATGCTCTATTAGTAATAATAAAAATGGATAAAATCACAATGAAAATTGAGAATAGAGCATTTCCTGATAAACCAGCAACAATTGGCTTAAAAGTATATTCGTTCAAAACAGATAAAACATACCTCCCCCAAATAGCTAGTGCTAAAAATTTTATTTCTAACCCCATTACTCCTTTAAAGCTTTTACAAATGAAATATAAAGTTGCTATTGCAGTAAATAAAGTCACTAATAGCCACATAGTTTTATCTCTTTTAATAGGTTAGAAATAGTAGCCATTAATCTAATATCTTAGTAAGCTTTTCAAAAAACACTTGTTGACTAAAATCTTGAGACCTTATATAGCTCAAGCATTTAAATTTATGAAGGTTTTCTTCCTTCAGCATATCAGTAATTGCTTTTGACATTGCTAAAGCATCACCAACAGGTGTAAGGAAACCATATTTTGCTTCAAATACATTTTCAAAATCTAAAGTAACTTGATCTGCCAGTATTTCACTTGGTCCCGACATACAGTTTGTTGCAACTATTGGCTTTGATAAAACCATTGCCTCAGCTAAAGCATTTGGGAAGCCTTCAGTGTTAGATGAGAGGACGAATAATGATGACTTACTGACTATAGAATACGGGTTCGATACATGACCATAAAAAATAACTTTGTCTTCTACATTATTTACTTTAGCAATATTTTTTAAATGATTAAGTTCAGGCCCATCACCAAGCAGCACTAGCTTGTGGGATGTAGCAACCTTCGAATAAGCCTCAATTAACATTGAAAAGTTTTTTACTTTTTGTAAACGCCCTACAGCAACTATGAACTTACTGGGTAGGGACTTAATAACTTCCTCATTAGAGGCATCAATTATCTCTTGATTTACATAAAAATTATATAAAACAGTTATTTTTTCACTATCGACTGAAAAATTGACTTCTAAGTCCTTTGCGACTCCTTTAGACACAGCTACTATTTTATCAGCCTTCGGGTACAAAGCTCTTATTAAAAATTTAAAAAGCTGGCCAGATATCGAGTTGTTGTAGTAAGTGCTTGTGTATGTTCTTTCACTGATGATAGTTTTAAAATTGAGTAGCTTGCCTGCAATTACATTACAGCAATTAGCACGAGCCAAAAAGCTCATAACTTGCTTTGGTTGATTTACTTTTAAATACTTTACTAATTTATATATACTCTTTATGAAACTGCCATTTGTATTTAAACAAACATGATTTACATTATCTGGGATCCTATATGCAAACTCTGCATGGTCTAGTGTAACTAAAGTTAGGCAGCCGTCATTAATAGTTGGATCTTGTAAGATTTTGCTTAATGCCCTTTCAGCTCCTCCCCCTCCGAAAGAGTTTATTACAAATACTGTGTTGCGACTCAAGTGCTATTCCTTTTCATAAGAAGATTTCAATTATAATTATTTTTAAATTGCTAACTAAATTGATTTAATATACCAAGGTATGGCCTTTGAAATTCCATCGTTTATATTATATTGGGGCTCATAACCTAAGGAGCTTTTTGCTTTGGTTATGTCGGCTTGAGAATGGCGTACATCACCAGCTCGGAAATCTCTATATATCAATTCACCTTTTACTAGAGTTGAATTTTCATTTAAAGATACTTTTATCGCATTATATAATTCATTCAGTGTAGTTCTGTCACCAACTGCCACATTATAAACTTCATCTTTTGCTTCTTCTGCTGCAGTTGCCGCCAAGATATTCATTTGTACAGTATTTTCAATAAAACAGAAATCGCGGCTGGTTTCACCATCACCGTTTATGAAAACATCCTCACCTTGAATCATGGATGCAGTCCATTTAGGTATAACTGCGGCATATGCACCATTTGGATCTTGGCGTTGGCCAAAAACATTGAAATAACGTAGGCCAATTGATTTAAAACCATATGTTTTTGCAAACACAGCAGCATAAAGTTCATTTACGTACTTAGTTACAGCATATGGCGATAACGGATTTCCTATATTTTCCTCTAATTTTGGTAATGCAGGGTGATCACCATAGGTTGAACTGCTTGCGGCATAAGTAAAACTTTTAACGTTTTGCTCTTTTGCGGCCTGCAACATATTTAGGAAACCTGTAATATTTGCTGAGTTGGTCATTATCGGATCAGCAATTGAGCGAGGTACAGAACCTAATGCAGCCTGATGCAAAATATAATCAGCGCCTTTTACTGCAGCTTCACAATCTGAATAATTGCGAATATCACCATTGTGAAAAGTAAAATTAGACCATTGTACCTCCGTTACTATATTTTTCACTTCATCTAAATTATGTTGATGACCTGTAGCGAAGTTATCTAAACCAATAACTTTTTGGTTTAACTTGAGTAATGTTTCTAATAAATTAGAGCCGATAAACCCTGCAACTCCTGTGACTAACCAAGTTTTAGGTGATGTAAGAAGTTCTGCTTTTACTATTTCAAATTGTGACATAGAGTAACGAATACCTTGATATTGAAGCGAACAGCTGTTCACTCTTTAAAGTTAAATGTGTAAAATTCTAAAGGCGCATATCAACATCGCTTTTATCAAGCAGATATTTTAAATCATATAAAACATGTTCTTGTTTACCGTATGCGCGAATTTTTTCTGCGCCAAGCTCTTTAAATTGATTATGCCCAACGGCCAAAATAATAGCGTCATAATGATTGTCTTGTACATTCTCAACCAAAGATAAGCCGTATTCATGGTGAGCCTCTTCGTTTGAACACCAAGGGTCTGTAATGTCAATATTAATATTGTATTCTTTTAATTCACTAACAATGTCTACAATTTTGGTATTACGCAAATCTGGACAATTTTCCTTAAATGTTAAGCCCATAATTAGCACATTTGCGCCTTCAACATGAATTCGCTTTTTTAGCATTTTTTTAATTAATTGTGATACTACATATTCACCCATACCATCATTTAATCGACGGCCGGCTAAAATCATTTCTGGATGATAACCTACGCTTTGTGCTTTGTGTGTTAAATAATACGGATCAACACCTATGCAGTGCCCACCAACTAAACCTGGACGAAATGGTAAGAAATTCCATTTTGTACCTGCAGCTTCTAATACTTCAAGGGTATCAATATCCAATTTATTAAAAATAATCGACAGTTCATTGATCAAAGCAATATTTACATCACGTTGAGTGTTCTCGATTACTTTAGCTGCTTCAGCGACTTTGATAGATGAAGCTTTATGCGTCCCCGCTGTAATAATTGACTTATAAAGTTGATCAACTTGTTCCGCAATTTCAGGTGTAGAGCCACTTGTCACCTTTAAAATATTAGTAACGCGATGCTCTTTATCACCTGGATTAATTCTCTCCGGTGAGTAACCAGCAAAAAAGTCAACATTAAACTTTAAGCCAGATACTTCTTCTACTTCAGGAATACAAACCTCTTCAGTTGCACCCGGGTATACTGTTGACTCATAAACTAAAATATCCCCTTTTTTAACAACAGAACCTAGCATCTGACTTGCTTTAACTAAAGGTGTTAAGTCTGGTTGGTTGTGCTCATCTATAGGGGTAGGAACTGTAATTATATAAACATTACAACTTTCTAAATCAGATGGAGAAAATGAGTAACTCATAAATGGTGAAGCTTTGAGTTCTTCATCGCTCACTTCCAAAGTAGAGTCATGGCCTGCTAATAACTGCTCAACACGACCTTGATTTATATCAAACCCTAATGTTGGATACTTTTTCCCAAATTCAACAGCTAAAGGAAGGCCGACATAACCTAAGCCAATAACCCCTATTTTTTTATTTGAAAAATTCATTAAATAATTCCCTGTTTATTAATAACCTAAATGCAATAAAATACAAAGCTCACCAAAAGTAAGTCAACTTCAGCCAAACCAAAATATTAAGCTGACTTTTATTTTAATTAGCAAAATTTATTAATTGTGATTTTCCATCATTTTTAATTGAGTTTAAATTCATATGAAAAGACCCATTTTAAAAATGATTTCTTGTATAAATAAGCTCTTTACGGTTAATTTTAGCTTTAGCGATACTTTAGTATTCAGTTTTTTACTAACCGGTTTTGCATAACTTTATGCATTTGCCATTAATTGCTTAACGCGCTTTGTAAATTCTTCACCCATTAGGCTTGATTGCATTGCGTATTCTACGTTTGCAAGCATGTAACCTAATTTTGAGCCGCAGTCGTGTGACTTACCTTTTAAATGGTACGCTTCAATTGTTTCAAGATGACGTAACTGCAGTAATGCATCTGTTAATTGTATTTCGCCGCCAGCCCCAGGAGGCGTAAACTCGAGTAAATCCCAAATAGCGGGCGATACAACATAGCGCCCTGTTATTGCTAAATTGCTTGGTGCTTCGTCATTATTTGGTTTTTCAACCATGTTGGTAATGGCTCCATTTTCACCAGGCTGGATTTTTTTACCTGCTAAATCAACCACACCATAGTTGTGCACTTCCTCATGAGGGACTGGTTCAACCATAATTTGATTATGTTGAGTGCCTTCAAATTGGGCGATCATTTGCGCTAGGTTATCAACCTTAAGATTTGACTTATATTGATCGATAATTACATCGGGCAATAAAATAGCAAAAGGGTTATTGCCAATGATTGGACGAGTTTCAAGTATTGCGTGGCCTAAGCCTAACGGCGCCGATTGACGAACCGATATAATGCTTACATCTCTTGGGATTATTGAACGAACTTCTTCTAGCAGACTACGTTTTACACGCGCCTCTAGAGTGGCTTCTAGCTCAAAACTGGTATCAAAATGATTTTCTATTGCGTTTTTAGAAGCATGAGTAACCAGTACAATTTCTTTAATACCGGCTTTTACGGCTTCGTTTACAACGTATTGAATGAGAGGTTTGTCGACTAGTGGAAGCATTTCCTTTGGTGTTGCTTTGGTAGCGGGTAACATACGGGTACCCAAGCCTGCAACAGGCAAGACTGCTTTTAATACTTTCACTTCAATTCCTTTTATAGTTACTTTTGGTTATAACGTAGCTATTTATACAATACCGCTGCGAGTAGCGAGTTTTAAATACTACTAACCAGATGGGCGGGTATTATACACAACACAAATAATCGCTCAATATAAAAAGCAGCCTTTTTGATTGTTTTAGGTTAATTTTTTGTTAACGGGTTATTTTTGCTTTTTTTGTAATCTATCAATTTACTTTCAATGGGAATATAATGGCTTTGTTAACATTTTAGGGATGGGCTTTGTGCGCGTTGGAATTTGCATCATTATATTAGTGTCTTTTTTTGCTTGTGCACAAGACATGCTTTTGCATCTGCGAAATAGCGATATAATAAGCCGTGCCAAACAGTTTTACGGTGATGCTGGCCACCAACGAATAAAAACGTGGCTGAGTTTTATAGATGACTCCGCCGATAAGAGCGAATGGCAAAAAATTCATTTAGTTAATGATTTTTTTAATAAGCATATAAAGTACAAAACCGATGACGAACTTTGGCAAAAAAAAGATTACTGGGCCACCCCTCTAGAAAGCCTAGGTGTTGGCATGGGTGACTGTGAAGATTATGTTATTGCTAAATATTTTACTTTAATCGCTTTAGGTATCCCCGAAGATAAAATACGCTTTATGTATGTTCGCCAGCGTACGGTTAATCAACCACACATGGTGCTTATATACTTTGAACAACCAAACCAAATACCGTTGGTGCTTGATAACTTTAATACAAAATTAGTGCCTGCAAGCAATCGGGGCGATTTAAAACCTATATACAGTTTTAATGGCCAAGGTTTATGGTTAGCCAAATCGAAAGGGTTAGGTAATAAGGTTAAAAATAGTCGTGGCGTTTCTGCTTGGAACACTATGCTTGAACGAATTGAACAAGGTGAGCTTGCCCCCGCCGCCGGTAACAATAAAGGAACTAGTAGTTATGTCTCGAATATTTAAATATGGATTGAGTTTAAAAACTCAAGTATATGGCTTGATCATATTAATTTCGGTTATTTCATTTTGTGTACGCGTTATAACCGATGTGGATACAACCCGTAATTATTTACAAACGCAAATGGCCAGCCATGCGCAAGACACCGCTACCAGTTTAGGGCTTTCTATATCACCTTATTTAGAAGACGACAGCCTAATGATTGCCGAAACGATGGCAACCGCTATTTTTGACTCTGGTTATTACAGCCAAATTAAATTTACCGATGTGCAAAATAATATAGTGTTTGAGTTACAAAACCCTAAACGCGTTGAATCTGTTCCTGGTTGGTTTATTAATGCTGTTGAACTGAGTGCGCCCACTATGCACTCTGAAATAAACAATGGTTGGATGATGGCAGGTACACTCGATGTAACTAGCCATACTGGGCAATCTTACCTTACGTTGTGGCAACACACACTCCGCAGCTTATATAGCTCATTTTTGCTATTAGCAGCATCGCTGGCTATTGCATTTTTAATTTTACGCGCAGTATTTAAGCCGTTAAAAGCAGTAGAAGATCAAGCCACTTTAGTGACTCGAAAACGCTTTACCTTAAATAAAGAAATACCAGTAGCACGGGAGCTTCGCACAGTAACCCAAGCCATAAATAACATGGTTATAAACTTACAAAGTACGTTTGATTCGCTGACCAAACAAACACAAGCGCTTACTGAAGAAGTATACATAGATTCGTTAACGGGGTTGGGTAACCGTAAGTCGTTTGAAAACCACTTTAATTCTGTTGTAAATAATATTACTGACGATACGCCAATTACTGCGATGATGCTTACCCTACCCTCGTTAAATAATATTAACCAAGTGGTAAGCTACCAAGATGGTGATCAGCATGTGCTTGATGCTGCTAAAATACTTAAGCATGTTGCCGATGAGCTACCAAATTCAACTATATTTAGGCTTAATGGGGGTACGTTTGTATTACTGGCCCCATATGACGTTTTATTTTTAAATAAAGCCCGCTTAGACCTCATTGATAATTTAAGTCAAAAAGAAAACAGCTTACATATAAACGGTTACGCTAATTTAGCGATTGTTGGTGTTGAGCAAGGAGCGAGTTTAGGTGAAGTGTTATCGCTACTTGATACTGGTTGCACTATAGGTGAAGACACTACGTTTGATAAAAACGATAAAGAGTCATTATTTAGTGTTAACCAATGGCGTACCTTAATTAAGTCGATTATAAATGCTGGCGAAGTGAGTTTTTCGGTGCAACCTGTTAAACAAGCTAATAAAACTGATTCTCAGTGTTACTTTGAGGTATTTGCACACTTTATTCATGAAGGCGAAAAGGTAAATAATGGTCACTTATTTGCGATGGCTGAAAAGTTAAATTTAACCGAAGAACTCGATAAAAAAATTATACGTAGCTTTGTAGATGTAAAAGAGCACTACCCTAATGATGTGTTTGCGTTGAATATTAGTAAAGCATCCTTGTATTCAGCCGACTTTATACAATGGCTTACCCTTTACTCGCACACTAAACCGGTAATTAAAACAAACTTAGTGTTTGAACTACATGAAATTGGTTTACTTTATAACGTGCATGTTGCGTCTTTACATATAGATGCAATTAAAGAGCTGGGTATTAATGTGTGTATTGAGCACTTTGGTACTAGCTTAACGTCGTTTAGGTATTTACAAGGTCTTGATATTGAGTACGTTAAAATTGATGGTAGTTACATTCAAGATTTGGTAACTAACCCGCAAAGTCAATTTTATATTCAAACAGTTAATAATATTTGTCATGGCTTTGGTATTAAAGTTTTAGCCTGTTTAATTGAAAAAACCGAGACTTTAGAAATACTTGAATACCTAGGATGTGATGGGGTACAAGGTAATTTAATATTACCACCATCAAAAATTATTAAATCTAATGAAAATGGCGTAAATAAAGAGTTTACTTTTTGCACCGATGCGCTAAAATTTTGCAATTAGTACTCAACCAAGGGACGAGAAATGAAAAAATTAATTTTAGCTGGCTTAGTAGCTAGTGCGTCTGCTCTAACTGCTTTGCCAACCTATGCACAAACGGATAATAATGCTGTGGTTCAAGAAGTGAGCATAAATAGCATTATTGATATTCTTAATAACGTAACAGCAGATACTACGCCAGAGCAATTACGCGAAGATTTAGTAGAAGCGATTAAACGTATTTGTAAAAATAAAGAAAAAATCAAGCTAGACGAAAAACTGCTTAATGGCGCTTGTGGCGCTGCTGATATAGATGCAATGGTTGCTGCTGTTGTGGCACGTTTTGGTGCAGACAATCCATTAATTTCTGACTTTTTAGCTGCTCTTTCGGATGCTGGTTTAGATACTGATGCAATTACCCTAGCAGCAATTACCGCAGGTGTTGATGCAACAACCGCTTCTGAAGCAACTGCTGCAGGTCCTGGTGCAGGTCAGCCTGCTCCGCCAGTAGGCAGCTTACCAACATTACCAACACCTCCAGGTTCTGGTGGTACAGGCGGTGATAACGGTATATCTGAAGTCGGTAACTAGTTTTTACTATTAGTATATTCAAACGCAGCCAATTGGCTGCGTTTTTACTTTGTTTGAGTTTATTTTGAATCGTTTTATATTTTTTCTTATTTGTCTGATCCTTTTTTTGCTTCCCCTTCCTTTAGGTAGTTACAGGCCTTGGGCAATTTTAGCTATTGGTATTTTAACTAGCTTTACCTTTATTACTCACTTGGCAAACAGTGTTTTAAATAACCAGCAAGCACTCTTACCTCCTCGATATACTTGGCCGTTATTTACTGCCTTAGGCATTGTTGCTTTTGTGTGCGCGGTTCAGTTATTTGGCGTAAGTGTTGATGCTTTTCAAACCAAACAAATGTTATTAAAAACCAGTTTTTTAATAATGTTGAGCTGGTTAATATTTAATTACTGTAATAATGTAAATCGTATTAAAAAATTAATTTACGCCGTCATTTGCGCCGGTGTTTTTCAGGCTTTGTATGCTAGTTACTTAAACTTATCGCCCGATATTGTTAGCCCTTTATTTGGCTACAAACACACCGACAGAGCTATTGGTACTTTTACCTATTCTAACTTTTTAGCTAACTATTTAGCGCTGTGTTTATGCTTAGGCATTGGTGTTTTAATTAGCGAACTAAAACGCACTAACAACGGCTACAAGCCTACTTTAAAACAAACCTTACGTGCTTGGGCTGAGATTATATTAAGCTCTAAAATAATTTTGCGTATATCGCTAATTATTATAATTGTGGCACTTATTTTAACCCGTAGTCGCATGGGTAATTCGGCTTTTTTTATCGCCTTAATTATAGTGAGCTTACTGGCGCTGTTTGTTTATAAGCAAAAGCCTAAAGCATTTAAATTGCTGATTGTCAGCTTTTTCATTATCGATTTAATCATCATTGGTGCCATTTTCGATGTAGAAAAGGTAAAACAACGTATTAGCGAAACCAGTTTACAATCGGAAACTCGCGATGAAGTTGTACGCGACTCAATCCCGCTGATTTTAGATAACCCGTTATTAGGCTCGGGCGGCGGTACTTTTTATACTGCGTTTCCCGCGTATCAGTCTGAGCCCTACTCTGGTTATTACGACAATGCGCACAACGATTATGTGCAATTTGCAGTTGAGCTGGGTATTCCTACTACGGCGCTATTGGGGCTGTTAGTGGTTTATTGTTTATGGTTATGTATTAATACTATGCGAACGCGCAAAACGGCCCTTTATCAGGGTGTGGCGTTTGGTTGTGCTACAGCTATTGTAGCAATGATGCTGCATTCGTCGGTTGATTATTCGCTGCAAGCAGGGGCTAATTCGATGTTATTTATCGTGGTGTTATGTTTAGCTTTATTAACCAATAAGTTACCAGCACCAAAGCGGATTAAAAAACGGCGAAGTGAAAGTTAACGGGCTGCGGGGAGCGGGTTACGAGCCTAATCCCGAAACCCGCAACTCGAAGCCCGTCGCCCGTTGCCCGTCGCTCGTCGCTCGTCGCTCACGACATTAAAAAATGCCGCGACATGAAGTCGCTGCTACAAATCGGCAATAATATCGACCTGATACCTAGCACCTAAAACCTATCGCCTGTTCCAATTTACTGCTCTTCTAAATCAAATTCGGTGGTGTGGCCGTCGCCGTGTATGAGCTGGTAACGGACTAAATTACCGCCTTTAAGGGAAACCAAACTAATAGCCGAATCACTTACTAGGTACTTTTGCCCTTTGCCTTTAGTTTGGTGTTTGTCGACTTCCATGTGCCAGCGTTTGGTAAAAAAGTTAAGCGGACTTTTAGGGCCATATAAAATGGAGTCGAGCTTATCAAGCACATTTATTAGCTTACGCGGGAACTCGTTTTTAATGCCACTAGCTGTGAGCTGCCAAATTCTGTTGGGGTGATCGCCAAAACGCTTTTGCACTGAAAAACAAAACGAATAATGCACGTCGCCTGATAAAATCAGCGTTTCATTTGGGGTGTCGGTGCGTCTAAATGTGTCGAGCAATTTTTTAGCTGAGCCTTCGTGCGCCATCCAGTTTTCTACATCAACCATAAGCGGTTGCCCACACATGTTAAACACCGCTTGAATTGCCTCTATTGATTTGACTCCAAACACCGGTGCGGGCGATACAATAATGACTTGGTCATGGCTGAGTAGGCTTTCTTCAAGCTCAGTGAGACGCTCCCAATCTAACAAGCCTGAGGGTTCATTAAAGTTCTGCTCGTTACGCCAGCGGTGTGTTCGGGTATCAAGCACCACCACTTTAGGAATAGTTGTTAGCTCATAATGCCAATGGTTAAAATCGTTTAGATGTTTATCAAATGCTTTGAATTGCCATTGCTTATCCCCAGCTAGACTTGTTGTAAATGGAGTAAGTAGCGCACCGGTTTTTTGCAGTGCGTCGTTCCCCATTCCCTGAAACAGCCAATAGCTTGCTAAGCCATTATTTACAATACGCTTGCTACTGGGGTTTTGATTAATGGCTTGCTCCCACCCGGCGGTGAGGTTCCAATCATCAGTGACATCGTGATCGTCAAACATCATTAAGGTAGACACATTGGCACATAATCGCTCTACCTCAGCTAAGCCTTTAGCGTAATCAATGAGTGTGGCTTTTTCTGTGCTAAACAATGCTTGGCTTTTTTCGTTACCGCCTGAGTAATTTAGCTTTGATAAGTCAACATATTGCCACGCGGTACTACTAAAATTAAGTAAATACAGTGCCACAAATTCTTCAAAATGAATAAGGTGGTTATACGCTTTTACGCTAGAAAAATGCGGCTCGTCTTTTTTTAACCAGTAACCTATGCCTAATTTAGAGCGCTTTTTCCATGAGGTGGTAGGGAGTAAATGATGACGGCCATAAAGCTGTTGGCTAATATCGTCGGGTAAATCCAGCGCAAGCGCTTGCTCTTTGTAAATGCCTAATTGCTCAATGAGTTGATGGATAGCTAATAACATAGGCCCTGCTACATCGTCAGCATATACCTGATCGCCCGAGAGCAATAGCAACTGCGCCCCTTGTTGATTATGACTGCGTTGAGTAGCTTGCCACTGACTTGAACTAACTAGGCTGTCTTTTGCGGGATGATGTGCATTACGACACGAGCCATGTAATATTTGCGTCAATCTTTTGGGGATCACAAACGCAGGTAACGCACCATCATTAAAACTAAACGCTGATAAATCAACGGGGCTGTCATCAAAAAATAACTGATATTGTAATAATATGTCGCGCGGGAACTGACTGTTTATGGGTTTAATAACTATAAACTGTAAAAATAAATGTTCACCCAGTCTAACGCTGTTTTGTTCGCTATAGCATTCGTAGCCCATTAGCTCTATACGGCCGTTTACCTGCTTTGAGGTAGCAAACTGAATACAAACTGTGGTTTTTTCTGCTCGGCGCACCATAGGCCCCATAAGTAACAGCGGGTGTTGCACCGAGAGAGTCGTCATGAGGTTAGCCTTTAGCTGCTAATTTAAACAAAGAATAAAAATTATCGGTGGTGGCCTTTGCCAACTCGTTAAAGCTAATGCCTTTTAGTTCACTAATATAATAAGCAACGTCTTCCACATACGCTGGCTGATTAGTTTTACCACGGTACGGTACTGGGGCTAAATACGGCGAGTCGGTTTCAATAAGGAGTCGATCAAGTGGGATTTGTTTTACCACTTCTTTAAGCTCTATCGCGTTTTTAAAGGTTACAATACCTGAAATAGAAATATAAAAACCCATATCAATGGCTTTTTTAGCCATATCCCAATCTTCGGTAAAGCAATGTAATACCCCACCGCAGTTTTCTGCTTTGTGTTCACGCATTAAATTAATGGTGTCGGCACGTGCGTCGCGGGTATGAATAATAAGTGGCTTTTGTAATTCGTTGGCTACTTCAATATGGCCAACAAAGCTTGCTTGCTGCACTGCGTGAGTGTCTTTTGCGTAATAGTAGTCAAGCCCGGTTTCGCCAATAGCCACTACTTTGTGGTGCGAGGCTAAATCAATTAGTTGCTGTTTGTTGAGCGCGTCTTTTTGATCAAGCGGATGTACACCACATGACGCTGATACGTCGTCGTAATGATTAATTTGCTCTAGCATGTTAGGGAACTGATCAAGTGTGACGCTCACACATAAAAAGTGTTCTACTTTTTTGGCACGGGCGTTATCAAGTACTTGGTCTAGGTTTAAATCGAGTTTATCAAAATCAAGACGGTCTAAATGGCAATGAGAATCTACAATCAAAATAAGGCCTGTTTTTACTACATGGTATAAGTTGGATTGCCGGAGTTTAACATAGTCCCCAGCAGTTTTTCGATCTTCGCGTTTAGGTTTGTTTTATCATCTAAAAAGCTAATGCCGATCCCCGGAGGGTTTGAGCTTTGTGCACCTTGCGGAGTGATCCACGTAACTTTGCCGGTGACCACATCGTCTTCTAAGGCATCAGGTAAGGTTACTCGTAAAGCGAGTGAATACCCAGGCTCATAACGCATATTGGTGCGTACAAATAGCCCCCCTTTTTTTAAAAAAGGCATGTAGCAGCGATATAGTTCGTCAAGGTCATCTATATCAACTAATAGCTCTTGCATATCTAATCCTTTTTATTGGTTGCGTAATGTATACGCTAGTCGTGATACCGCAAGCGGTAAGTTTAGCCCAAGAATTTGTATGTTATTTTGTAAAAAATCATTCAAGGCTTGCTGTGCAACTTGGTAGGCTTCAAAACTCATGCCGTTTAAAAGCTGCTGTTTTAGCTGCTCACTTAAAAATAAGGTAAAAATACGAACAAGCTCAGGCTGTTTATTTATTATATCGACTAACGCATTGAAATTATGGCTTTGTTTAAACTCAGTTGCAAATTTATAGAGTGTATCAATGCTTTCTAGCTGATTTTGCTGTTGCCACTGCTTTACTTGCAGGGGTTGACTGTAAAACAATGATAACCATGGGTAGTTAGGCACATCTAAAGAACTTAGCCACTGCTGTGCTAGCTGGCTATTGGTTACTTTGACCTCAGTTTTAGCACAGCGGCTTAAAATAGTCGCTGGTAATTGTGCCACTTGGCTGGTTGTGAGAATTAAAAACCGGCTGTTACTTGGCTCTTCTAAGGTTTTTAATAATGCATTTGCTGCCGCCGTGGTCATTTTTTCGCAGTTTTCAATAATCGCCACTTTGTTGCCATTTTGCGCCGCCGACTGGTGCATAAAATCGCTTATGCCGCGTATGTCGTCTACACCTATGCTTTGCCCTTCTACTTGGGTAACGCGTTTATCTGGGTGCGTCCCAGCTAGATTTAACGAGCAGCTTTTACACTGCCCACACGGCGTTAACACGCTATTAGGTGCACTCAACTGCGATTGTGTATTGTGACATAACAAACTGTTAGCTAATTGATCGCTTAGCTCAAACTTGCCTACCCCAATAGGCCCGCAAAATAGCTGCGCGTGATGAAAGCGCTGTGCTTTATAGCTTTGAGCTAAACGTTGTTCTACATCGTTAAGCCATGGCAATGCCATATTATTTTAACCCTGAAAAAAATGTGCGCAGTACATTGGTAATATCACGGTGTACTTTATCAATACTTTGGTTAGCATCAACGGTTTTAATGCTTTCATCATCGTTTGCCAGTTCTATGTAACGCATACGGGTGCGCTGAAAAAACTCAATGGCTTCTTGTTCAATTCTATCGAGTTCACCACGCCCTTTTGCCCGTTCAAGACCAATAACAGGGTCAATATCAAGGTAAATGGTTAAATCGGGTTTTAATCCTTTTAACACCATAGAGGATAACGACGCTAACGTGTTTGCACTAATTCCGCGTCCACCGCCTTGATACGCCTGTGACGATAAATCGTGACGATCAGCCAATACCCATTGCCCTTGCTCAAGTGCAGGGTTTATTACATTGTGCATTAGCTGTGAGCGAGCTGCGTACATAATAAGTAGCTCAGTTTCAAAGGCAATTTCTTCTTGATGCTCTGCTTTTACTAAAGTACGTAAGGATTCAGCTAGTGGTGTACCACCGGGTTCACGCACATTAATAAAATCAATATGATGATGGTTTAAAAAGTTTTGGCACAAGGCAATAGCGGTTGATTTACCT
Source organism: Pseudoalteromonas sp. SD03 (assembly GCF_040937955.1). Classification (NCBI taxonomy): domain Bacteria; kingdom Pseudomonadati; phylum Pseudomonadota; class Gammaproteobacteria; order Alteromonadales; family Pseudoalteromonadaceae; genus Pseudoalteromonas; species Pseudoalteromonas sp. SD03. The sequence continues at coordinate 1,468,408 of NZ_CP162514.1, read as the reverse complement.
GCGCCCTCTAGGCCTTCTATAACTATAAATTTTGGTTTCATAAACACTAATTCTTTTTATTTAAAATATACCGGTTAACCGCCGCATTATGTTGCTTTAATGTGGTTGAAAACTGATGGCTGCCATCGCCTTTTGCTACAAAGTAAACATACTCGCTTTTAGGCGGGTTTACCGCGGCTAAAATCGCTTCTTTGGATGGCATGGCAATGGGTGTGGGCGGTAATCCGTTAATACGATAAGTATTATACGGTGTGTAATTTCTCAAGTCTTTACGTTTAATATCACCGTCAAAATCTTCGCCTAGCCCATATATTACGGTTGGATCGGTTTGTAAGCGCATATTGGTATTTAATCTATTTATAAATGCCGATGCAATTAACGGACGCTCGCTGGCAAGCGCGGTTTCTTTTTCGATAATAGAGGCCATGATCAGTGCTTCATAGGCGGTATCGTAAGGTAAATCGCTTGCCCGTTGCTGCCAAGCATCAGCCAACGTTTGCTGCATTTTTTGCGCTGCTCGTTTTAATAAACTGCTGGCAGTATCATTGCTATGATAATGATAGGTATCGGGGAATAACCACCCTTCTAGATGGGTTTGCTTACCTATTATTTGCTCGCCAAGTTGCTCAAGTTTTAAATCGTTTTGTAAGTGTGTAGAAGTACTCAGGGTATTTAAAACATCCCTAAGTGCTTGGCCTTCAATAATGGTAAAGCTGAAACTAATTTGCTGACCTTGATTTATTTTTTTGATGTTATTAAGCACGCTATCTGCGCTTAGCTCGTACAAGCCTGCTTTTAAATCGGTCAAGGTTGGGTCGAGCTTCGCTAATATTTGAAAACGCCAACAGTCTTCTACCCACTGTTGCTGCTGCCATTGACGGCACAACTTATTAAAGCCGGTGCCTTTTTTAACTTCAAATTGGGTGTTATCGGCTATCTGTAATGGCGTTTGAATGGTTGCCTGTAATTGCTGATAGCCAATCACTGAGCTAAAAAAAGCCAGCAATAATACTGATACTATAACTTTTAACACTAAGCCTCCTTGGCTACTGTTAGTAATGACTTACTGTGAGCAATATCAAAACAGTGCTCGCCTATGCTTTTTACCGGCACAATTTTCATTAAACTATTACATACAAATACCGCGTCTGCTTGGGTAAGCTCATCAACGCTGATAGTTTTAAATTCAATTGCTAATTTATCACATAAAGATTGCAGAAAAACACCTTTAATGCCGCACTCATCAAGCCTGGGGCTAATTACTTTATTATTTTTTATTGCAAAAATATTAGCCGCTGAGGTTTCAATTACATTGTTGTTGTAGTCAAGTACAAGTGCATCATCACTTTGCTCGGCTTGTAGGGCATTTTTAATCAATACTTGCTCAAGCCTATTTAAGGTTTTAAGCCCTGCTAAGTGCGGTTGTAAAGCCAGTTTAATTGGGCTAATAGCTAAACTAATTCCTGTCTCGTGTAAGCTGTGATAATGCGCTGGATAAGGTAAAACACTCACAATAATGTTTAAATTACATTCGTTTGGTGGCGCATAGCCTCGCCCGCCCTCGCCACGTGTTACCACTATTTTAAGAACCGCTTGAACCTGTGATGCTATTTGCTGAGTAATGTGCGACTCAAGTGCTTTAAACTCAAGCGCTGGAAACCCTAAACGCTGCGCACATTCAATTAAGCGCGCTTTATGATAAGCCCAATGCTCAACCTGTCCATGAGTAATAATTGCGGTTGTAAAAAAACCATCGCCATAGTTTAAGCCCCTATCGCGGGTACTTATGGTACTGGTTTCACTTGCTGTTATTATTGTTTGCATATTTTTTTACACATAAAAAAACCCAGTTAAACAACTGGGTTCTTATTGTCGTTCGTTGTTAAAAAAGATTATACCTTTTTAAACAGTAACGAGCCATTAGTACCACCAAAACCAAATGAGTTACATAAAGCGTAATCAAGTTTGGCGTCTCGCGCTGTGTGCGGAACGTAATCTAAATCACACCCTTCATCTGGGTTGTCTAGGTTAATCGTGGGTGTTACTTTTTGCTCGGTCAACGATAAGATAGACACTATCGACTCAACAGAGCCCGCTGCACCTAGTAAATGACCCATCATCGATTTAGATGAGCTTACCATCACATCTTTCGCTGAATCACCAAAAATGGTTTTAACCGCTGAGGTTTCGGCTTTGTCACCCGCGTGAGTAGACGTACCGTGTGCGTTAATGTAGCCAACTTGCTCTGCATTTACTTGCGCATCGTTTAATGCGTTTTCCATAGCCAGTGCTGCACCTGCGCCGTCTTCTGGTGGCGAGGTCATGTGGTAGGCATCGCCACTCATGCCAAAGCCAACAAGCTCTGCATAAATTTTAGCACCACGAGCTTTAGCGTGTTCGTATTCTTCAACAACCACAACACCAGCGCCATCAGAAAGCACAAAGCCATCACGGTCTTTATCCCACGGACGAGACGCTGCTTGTGGGTCGTCGTTACGCGTTGAAAGCGCACGTGCGGCATTAAAGCCACCCATACCAATTGGCGTACACGCTTTTTCTGCGCCACCGGCAACCATTGCATCCGCATCGCCGTAGGCAATCATACGTGCTGCATGGCCAATGTTATGCAGGCCTGTGGTACATGCGGTTACAATTGAAATATTAGGACCACGCAAGCCATGCATTATTGATAAATGACCCGAGATCATATTAATAATGGTAGACGGTACATAAAACGGCGATAACTTTCGTGGACCGCTGTTTAGTAATTTAATGTGGTTTTCTTCGATTAGGGTTAAGCCACCAATGCCTGAACCTACCGCTACACCAATACGGGTTGCGTTTTGCTCAGTGACTTCGAGGCCTGAATCTTGAAAAGCTTGAACACCCGCTGCAATGCCATACTGGATAAATAAATCCATTTTTTTAGCATCTTTTGGCGACATATAAGCCGATGCATCAAAATCATTGATTAAACCAGCGAAGTGAGTACCAAATTTTGATGTATCAAAGTGGGTAATATTTTGAATACCACTTTTACCATCTAATAAGCCTTGCCAGGTTGATTGCACATCATTGCCTAGCGGCGTCAACATTCCTAAGCCAGTTACGACGACACGACGTTTAGCCACGGTTTGCCTCCAATAAGGAATTATTATTATACCAATTAACTTAGCTCAGTTTATTTCAGCGTTAACGCTGTTGCTAGTTATGTTATTAGTATTGGGGATGATCATACCCAAGCTACCTCAAAGTGCGAGTCTCAAACCAATAACCAACGCTGAGCAATAACAACTTAATTGCTGATGATAGGTGAGAGTTTGGAATTGAATCATGTACTTTGAGGTGGTTTGGATATAAAGATTAAAGGCAGCGGATGCTGCCCTTAATTTGCGATTAATTACTCAGCGTGAGCTGTAACGTAATCGATTGCAGATTGTACTGTAGTGATCTTTTCAGCTTCTTCATCTGGGATCTCAGTGTCGAACTCTTCTTCAAGAGCCATTACTAATTCAACAGTATCAAGAGAGTCTGCACCTAGGTCATCAACGAATGAAGCTTCGTTTTTAACTTCTTCTTCTTTAACACCTAGCTGTTCGATGATAATTTTCTTTACGCGTTCTTGGATATCGCTCATTCTTCTTTCCTTTATTAAAAACGCCAATGCGTTATTTTCAGATTGCGGCGTAGTTTACGTCCGATAATTCTCTGATTCAATCTTTTGACCATAAATAATTTGCTGGTCAAACCTCTTGAGTGTTTATTTTATCTTTTATCGCTTATTTTCACAGCGATTTCAAGTATGTTTAAAGCAAGTTTGCGAAAAATTCAATATTTTTTAGCAAACTCATTGGTAATTTGTGGTTTAACTATTTCGCATTGCGAAGCTAAACCATGTACATCGCACCATTTACATGCAAAGTTTCACCTGATACGTACGCAGCGGCGTCAGATGCTAAATAACACACAGCTGCTGCAATCTCATCTGGCTGGCCTAAACGACCCGCAGGTACGTTTGCAAGCGTTGCTGCTTTTTGCTCATCTGTCAAATCATCCGTCATGTCTGTTTGGATGAATCCCGGTGCAACCACGTTAACAGTAATACCACGAGAAGCAACTTCACGCGCTAATGATTTAGAAAAACCGATAACACCCGCTTTAGCTGCCGCGTAGTTCGCTTGGCCAGCGTTACCCATAGTGCCCACTACTGAGCCAATATTGATAATACGGCCGTTCTTTTTCTTCATCATTGGGCGAAGTACCGCTTTAGATAAACGGAAAATAGAGCTTAAGTTGGTGTCGATAATATCGTCCCACTCATTTTCTTTCATGCGCATTAATAAATTATCGCGCGTAATACCGGCGTTATTTACTAAAACATCAATATCACCTAAATCGGCTTTAATTGCCGCTAATGTTGCCTCAATTGACGCAGGATCGGTGACGTTAAGCGCATAACCCTTACCGTTATCACCTAAGTATTCGCTAATTTTAGCCGCACCTGACTCGCTTGTCGCGGTGCCCGCTACCTTTGCGCCTTGTGCCACTAAGGTGTTTGCAATCGCTTTACCAATACCACGGCTAGCGCCGGTGATCAGGACAACTTTGCCCTCTAAAGAAAATAAATTACTCATATTATATACTCTTATTTAGCTGTATCGATTGATGCAAGGTCGTTAACTGAGCCACACACCATCGCTTTATCAATGCGTTTTGCAAGTCCTGTTAATACTTTACCAGGGCCAAATTCATAACTTTGCGTTACGCCTTGTGCAACTAATGCTTGCACTGTTTCAGTCCAACGAACTGGGCTGTATAACTGACGTACTAATGCGTCTTTAATTGCATCGGCTGAACCTTCAGCTTTTACATCAACATTATTAATTACATCACACTTAGGTGAATTAAATATTAAAGCCGCTAAATCGGCGGCTAATTTTTCAGCCGCAGGTTTCATAAGTTCACAATGCGACGGTACGCTGACCGATAATGGTAGCGCACGTTTTGCGCCGGCTTCTTTACAAGCTACTGATGCTCTATCTACTGCATCTTTATGACCGGCAATAACCACTTGGCCTGGCGAGTTGTAATTAACCGGTGAAACAACCTCACCTTGTGCAGACGCTTCACATGCCGCTTTAATTTCGTCATCACCTAAACCAATAATAGCGGCCATAGAACCCACACCCGCAGGGACGGCTTCTTGCATGTATAAACCACGGTTTTCAACCAGTTTTACGGCTTCACTTAGGCTGATCACATCGCTACATACTAGTGCTGAGTATTCGCCTAGGCTGTGACCTGCCATGACAACGTCTGCATCTGGATTTGCTGCTAACCAATGACGGTAAATAGCAACGCTTGCTGTTAATAAAGCAGGTTGAGTACGGTGAGTTTGATTTAGTTTTTCTTCTGGACCGTTAAGAACGAGATCTGCTAGGTCGTATCCTAGTGCGGTTGATGCTTCTGCAAATGTGGCTTTTACTATGTCTGAGCTTTCAAGTAGCTCGTTTAACATACCCACAGTTTGCGAGCCTTGACCTGGAAAAAGAAGTGCAATTTTTTGTGCCATAGTTTGCTCTTTTAATTAAACAAAATAAATAATGTATAACACGGCACATCAATTTACTGATTGGCCACCGTGTCTTTAGAATGTGTTTTTTCGAAGATAGCAGCAATTTTATCCGGAAGTTGACGTTCTACTTCTTTCACTGCTTCGTCGATTGCGGCATGAAATGCTTTAGCTGAGGCATTTCCATGGCTTTTAACAACAATACCGCGCAATCCTACCAGAGAAGCGCCGTTATACTGGTCGGGGTTCACTCTTTTATAGAGTTTTTTTATGATTGGCGCCAACATAAACGCCATGCACTTATAAACAACGTGTTTTTCGAGAGCGCGAGTGAATTTTTTCATGATAAGTTTGGCAATGCCTTCGCAGGTTTTAAGTGCTACGTTACCGACAAACCCTTCACAGACGATAACATCGGCTTTGCCAGAAAAAATATCGCTACCTTCACTGTAGCCAATATAATTAATCAGCTCGCTTTGCTGCATTAACTGCGCGGCTTGCTTAATTTCGTCGTGACCTTTGATGTCTTCGGCGCCAATATTTAATAAACTGACTTTTGGGTTATCACACCCGAGTGCTTGTCCTGCCACTACCGAACCCATAATGCCAAATTGATACAGCATTTGCGCATCACAGTGCACATTGGCACCTAAATCGAGTAAGTAAACAGGATTTTTTCGTTCAGTGGGTACAGCCGATATGAGTGCGGGACGTTTCACTCCTGGAAGCATTTTTAATACGTAATGCGCCATAAAAAATAGCGCCCCTGTATTGCCAGAGCTAACACAGGCTTGCGCTTCACCCGATTTAACTAAATCAAGGGCAACACGCATTGAGGAATCTTTTTTTGAGCGTATAGCAACAGCGGGTTCGCAAGCATTGGTGACAACGTCATTACAATGGCGAATTATTAATCTGGGATGAGAAAGTGAATCGAGTGATTCTAATTGTTTAGCTATTACTTGCTCGTTGCCACATAAAATGAGTTTTAAGTTGGCATTAGCATTTACCGCGGAAACGGCTGCGGGGATAGATGAACGGGGGCCATAATCGCCCCCCATCATATCTAACGCTATGGTTAGATTGGTCAGCATATAAGCAATCTCTTAGTTAGAAATTACTTGAACGCCTTTGTAGTAACCATCTGCAGTCACATGGTGACGACGATGAGTCTCACCAGATGTTTGGTCTACAGTTAAAGTTGGACCACTGATCGCATCGTGTGAACGGCGCATGCCGCGTCTTGCACGAGACTTTTTGCTTTTTTGTACAGCCATAGTCTTCTCCTAAGAATCTTTCTTAAGTTGTTTCAAAATATCAAATGGATTTGGTTTATCATCTTCCGCCTTTAAAACACCAAAGCTGGCAGGCTCTGCTGTATAACTGCATGAAGCTTCGTTGTGGGTAGGCACTAATGGCACTGCTAAAATAAGCTCGTCTTCGATTAACTCAAACACGTCTATTTCACCATTTTCATCAAGTGCTACTTCGTCGTAGCTTTCTGGAAGATCATCTGACTCTGCATCCAAACCGACTGGCGAATACACAAAGTCTTGATCCAAATCCAACCCTAAATCACCATTACAACGTTGACAAGTGACAGTTACGTGTGTGGACAAATTGCCACTAATCACAACTAAACCTTGCTCATCGTTTTTGCAATGAATTTTTACCGCTATTTCACCTACTTCTTCCTGGATAACCCCTCGTAAACGAGGAAGTTTCTCAAGCGGTACAATGCCGTCATACTTTAAACGGTGTTGCGCTGCTTTGCCCGGATGAAGGGTGATGGGAATTTTCACCTTTTGCATAGGGGCTGCATCATATAGATAGTTAGTGGGTTAGTCAAAGTAAAAAACCAATTTTACGTTGTTTTTCACGTGTTTTACTCACGGATCTGATTTATCCTAACTCAATCTGATTTACGCTAGGAAAACATGCCATGAAGCACTCTCTTATATTAGCCTCAAGCTCGCCTTTTAGGCAGTCTTTATTACAAAAATTTAATCTGCCTTTTGAAGCGTTTTCGCCCGATATTGACGAAACGCCTCACAGCAACGAAACGCCTAACGATCTTGTTAAACGTTTAAGCGAACTAAAAGCCGCAGCTGCGGTCGAGCATTTTGGCCAAGGCTTAGCGATTGGCTCCGATCAGGTTGCTGTATTTAATGACCAAATATTAGGTAAACCACACAATAAAGAAAACGCCATAAAACAACTCAGCTTATTTAGTGGGCAAACGGTCACTTTTTTAACTGGCTTGTGTGTGTACGATATAGACACTAAGCAAAGCAAAACCCTTGTTGAGCCCTTTAATGTCACTTTTAAAACGTTAACAACGGCGCAAATAAGTGCTTATTGCGATGCAGAGCAACCTTATAATTGTGCAGGAAGTTTTAAAAGTGAAGGCTTGGGTATTTGTTTATTTGAAAAGCTCAGTGGTGATGACCCAAATAGTTTAATTGGTTTACCACTCATTAAACTCAGCCAATTATTGGCTGAGTTTGGCTTAGATGTATTAAGCGCACAAACTAACTAAGTAAAAGTTGTTGCAACTGCTGATAGTTGTCAGCGGTTGCAATAGGCGTAAACTCGTTTAATTGCGCAGCGTTGTGCACGCCCATGGTTACCCCTAGTCTATCCATACCTGCAGCTTTTGCCATTGCCATGTCGATTTGCGTGTCGCCTATCATCAATGCTTCGTCGGCGCTTATAGCCAGCTCTTCAAGTAGTTGATAGAGCATATCAGGAGCTGGCTTTGATTTGGCGTCGTCGCTGGTACGCGTAGCACTAAAAAAATGACGCAGCTGGCTCTCATCCAATAGACGCTCCAACCCTACCCGACTTTTACCTGTGGCAACCGCCAATATTACGCCTTGATTTTTTAACTCAGTGAGCACCTGTTCAACGTGCTCAAACACCGGTGTTGGGGTGGTATCAAGCGCATACTGCTGTTTATAACCTGCAATAAGCGCTTCGTGATGCTCACTGTAATCAGGAAACAAGCTCGCTATTGCGTTTTCAAGCGACAAGCCAATAATATTTTTACTGGCAGTATCGCTCGGCGGTTCAATATTGAGTAACTGTGCACTTTTGCGGATACAATTAACTATTTTGCTAATTGAATCCATAATGGTGCCGTCCCAATCAAAAATCACCAGCTTGTAGTTTTTCATGGGGGGTGAGATCACGCTTTTGCTGCTCTAAGTTTAACTAAACAACTTGATAGTGCTTTGTCTAGTGGTGCTTCTACTCGCATGGTGGTTTCGTTTTTAGGGTGGTAAAAACTTAAATCATGGGCGTGTAAAAATAAGCGGTTTAAACCACGTTTACGCATTGACTCGTCAAACCCTTGATCGCCATATTTGTCATCACAGGCAATAGCATGACCTTGACACTGAGTATGCACACGAATTTGGTGAGTACGACCGGTTACAGGGGATGCTTGTACTAATGAGCAATCGTTAAAACGCTCAAGCACTTTAAAGCGGGTATGCGACGGTTTGCCCTCGGTATTATCAACACGTACTACGCGTTCACCCGATTTTAGGGTGTTTTTGCGCAAGCCCTCAGTCACATTTTTTGTTTTAGAGTCCCATTGACCCTCAACAAGTGCCCAATAATTTTTTTCCATGGTTTTTTCGCGTAATTGCTCATGCAAGGCAGTCAGCACAGAGCGGCGCTTAGCAATGAGTAAACAACCTGATGTATCACGGTCTAAACGATGCACAAGCTCAAGGCTGCGCTCTTCTGGGCGTAAAACACGTAATGCTTCAATAAGGCCATAGCTTAGGCCACTGCCGCCATGCACAGCCATACCCGATGGCTTGTTAATAACCATCAGGTATTTGTCTTCAAATAGAATATCGTCTTCAAGGCGAGTTACTTTATCGAGTTTTGAAGGGACAAACTCTTCACGCTCTGACACTCTGATTGGTGGTATACGAATAACGTCGTCTAGCTGCAATTTATACACAGGTTTAATGCGTTTTTTGTTTACACGCACCTCACCTTTACGAAGAATTTTGTAAACTGCGCTTTTAGGCACCCCTTTTAAATGGGTAATAAGAAAGTTATCAATACGCTGACCTAGGTGGTCTTCGTTGATAGTGACAAAAGTTACTTGTAAGCCGGTTTTTTCTGACATTGCCTAATCACTGATTTAAGTAAAATAATTTAGTTGCTAACACAGTTATAATAGTGGGATAATCAGCAGCGCAAATATTTAGTATTTGCAAATAACAACGGTGCTTTTTAACACATTAAAACATTCGTGATGCACATTCTGGGTAACCGATCATACAGATCCGAGTTAAGTTTTCCAAAGCTTTTATACATACCCAGTTAACACGTGCGCACAACTAACGGCAATGCGCGTAATATATTGCTGCTTAAGTTTGAACATGAATTGATTTTTAAAGTGATAGTAAAAGCAATGAACAGATAATTTGTCTGATAGTGGCGGCGTAAAAAAACGCCGTTCAGAATTCGCTCAAATATTGTAGTACCGTACAGCAGCTTATTTAGAACTAAAAAAATCTAATAAATAAGCGTTCATTAACATCGGTAGCGATTTTTGCTCATAAAAACGATAACGGTAGTTTTAAAAACGAAACTATGGTTTGAAGCTAAAGAGCCCTACGCACCTAGTATGAATGCATTTAATAAGATTGTTATGACAGGCCAACTTCTGGATAAAACGAGTATTGAGCTAAAAAGCCGACACGTTTGTATCCCCTTAGAATTTAATAGCGTGATTACACCCTATTGTTTGCCGGCATTTAAAATACTGCTTACTAAATACAGAGCCGTTCCGTTAAAGACCCAGTCGTGAGGCTGCACATTCTAAAAATAGGAACACCTGAACAGGCGAGAAAACATCGTCATGTCAGCGACACAAACTAGTAGAGTAACATTATGAAACGTATGCTAATCAATGCAACGCAGCAAGAAGAAATGCGCGTAGCACTGGTTGACGGCCAGCGCCTATATGATTTAGATATAGAAAGCCCAGGTCACGAACAGAAAAAAGCCAATATTTACAAAGGTAAAATCACACGTATTGAACCATCTTTAGAAGCAGCATTTGTTGATTACGGTGCTGATCGTCATGGTTTCCTTCCTTTAAAAGAAATTGCCCGTACTTACTTCCCGCAAGGTTACACCTTTCATGGTCGTCCGAATATTCGCGACGTGATCAAAGAAGGCCAAGAAGTTATTGTACAAGTTGATAAAGAAGAGCGCGGCCAAAAAGGGGCAGCACTGACTACCTTTATCAGCGTGGCAGGTAGTTATTTAGTGCTTATGCCTAACAACCCTCGCGCTGGCGGTATTTCTCGCCGTATCGAAGGTGATGAGCGAACTGAACTTAAAGAGTCGCTAAGCCGCTTAGAACTACCAAAAGGTATGGGCTTAATTGTACGTACCGCAGGTGTTGGTAAGTCGTTTGAAGAACTAAACTACGATTTAAAAGCATTATTAGTCCACTGGGAAGCCATTCAACAAGCGGCAGACAGTGCAAAAGCACCATTTTTAATTCACCAAGAAAGCAACGTAATTTTCCGTGCAATTCGCGATTATTTACGTCGTGACATTGGCGAAATTTTAATTGATAAGCCTCGTGTTTTTGAAGAAGCTAAAGCGCACATAGAGCGTTTTCGTCCTGATTTCATGAGTCGCGTTAAGCTTTATCAAGGTGATACACCGTTATTTACACATTACCAAATTGAAAGCCAAATTGAGTCTGCGTTCCAACGTGAAGTGCGCTTACCTTCAGGTGGTTCTATTGTAATTGACCCTACTGAAGCACTTACCTCTATCGATATCAACTCGTCTAAAGCAACAAAAGGCGGCGATATTGAAGAAACAGCGCTTAACACCAACCTAGAAGCGGCAGATGAAATTGCACGTCAACTTCGTTTACGTGATTTAGGTGGCTTAATTGTTATCGACTTTATTGATATGACACCTCCACGTCATCAACGTGAAGTAGAAAACCGCTTAAAAGATGCTGCTCGCCCTGATCGTGCGCGCGTACAAATTGGTAAAATTTCTCGCTTTGGCTTACTTGAAATGTCACGCCAACGCCTACGCCCTTCACTAGGCGAAGCAAGCCAAGGTGTTTGTCCACGTTGTAGTGGTCAAGGTACAATTCGTTCTAACGAATCAATCGCATTGTCTATTCTTCGTTTAATTGAAGAAGAAGCGATTAAAGACAACACCGCTCAAGTTAATGCTCAAGTGCCTGTTGCTGTTGCCGCTTATTTATTGAATGAGCAACGTCGTAGCGTTCACCGTATTGAAAAGCATCATAAATGTGATGTAGTGATTATTCCTAATCAACACATGGAAACACCTCACTACGAAGTAATGCGTTTACGTAAAGATGAAACGCTTGAAACTGTAAGTTACGAGCAAGTTGTTGCGCCTGAGCCTGAAGCATTTGAAATGTCTAAATCGCCAGCGGCACCTGTTCGTGAAGAGCCGAAGCTTAAAGGCGTCGTTATGCCTTCAACGCCTGCTCCACAAGCGGCAGCAAAAGCTGCGCCGGTAGTAGAAGCAAAAGCTGAAATTGGTTTATTTGCCGCATTAGGTAAATGGATTAAGTCGTTATTTGGGTCTGATACTGAGCAAAAATCAGAAAAACAGACTGAAAAGCAATCGCAAGATCGCCCTAGTAATAACCGTGGTAATGATAATCGTCGTCGTAATAACAACCAACGTCGTCGTAATAATAACCCTCGTAATAAACCGCGTAACGAACGTACTGCAGACACTGAAGCTAAAAATGAGTCGGCGCCTGTAAATGATACGCAAGAAAAGAATGAGAATCGCAATAAGCGCCGTCGTAATTCAAATACGCGTAAACGTCCTGAGCATAAAACTGAAGATAAAACGCAAGTAAAAGCAGAGGCAACTCAAAATACGGATACTGCAGTTAAATCTGATAAGAATGCTGAGCCAAAAGAGCAAAAGCCTAAGGTACGTCGTCAACGTCGTAATTTACGTAAAAAAGTTCGCGTACAAGACGAAAGCACAGAGCAAGTTCAAACAACTGAGCAAGCTGTTGAGCAACCAGTGGTTAAAGAAGACAAGCCACAAGTGAAAGAGCAAGCTCCTGTTGTTGAAAAGCAAGCGCCGGTATCTGATGAAAAAGCACCTGCACCTGCTAAAAAACAAGCTGAGGCTGTGGTTGATGCAAACGATAACGTGGCAACACAAGATGAAGAGCAAGAGCAAACACGTACCCGCTCACGTCGTTCACCGCGTCATCTTCGTGCATCTGGCCAACGTCGTCGTCGTCCTGAAGGTGAAGGCACGCAAGAGAAGTCTGATGAAGCGCCTGCTTTCATTCCAGTTGCGGATCAAGCCGCTGCTGAATACGAAGCAGAGCTAAAAGCAAAAGCACATAAAACGGCCGTTGATGCCTCTGATGCAGTTGAACAAAACATTGTTGAAGAAGAATTAGCGAAAGTTGAAGAGCCTGTAAAAGCTGAAGAACCAGTAAAAGCTGAAGAACCAGTAAAAGCTGAAGAACCAGTAAAAACTGAAGAACCAGTGAAAGCTGAAGAACCAGTGAAAGCTGAAGAACCAGTAAAAGCTGAAGAACCAGTGCAAACTGAAGAACCAGTGAAAGCTGAAGAACCAGTGAAAGCTGAAGAACCAGTGAAAGCTGAAGAACCAGTGAAAACTGAAGAACCAGTAAAAGCTGAAGAACCAGTAAAAGCTGAAGAACCAGTAAAAGCTGAAGAATCAGTACCAGCTGAAGAAGTTGCTGTTGAAGCTGAAACAGCACCGGTTAGCGCTACTGAAACACCTGTAGAAGCGAAAGAAGCACCTGTGGTTGAAAATAAACCTAAGGCAGTTTCGCAAACGAGTTCAGCTAATGTAAACGCTAAAACAGTGATTACAGCAGGACATGCAAGTGCGCCAATGGCACAGCCTGCGCCTGTAGCCGATAGCGAAACCAAGCATACATCGGTTGCAATGGCACATGACAAACGTGAGTTAATCCCTGACAGCGGCCTTCGCCCTGGCTCGGTAAAACCTGCCGGTCGTGCAAGCTCAGCAATGACTAAAACGCTGAGTGCTGAATAAGCACTGAGTTTAGCTCAAAGCATAAAAAAGCCGCGTTAATTGATTTTAACGCGGTTTTTTAATGCCTGGCATTTATGTATCTGGCAAACGGGATTCGGGCTGCGAGGATCGGGTAAGGAGTAAAGACTTAAGGTTAAAGACTTAAGGTTAAAGGTTAAAGGTTAAAGGTTAAAGGTTAAAGGTTAAAGGTTAAAGGTTAAAGGTTAAAGGTTAAAGGTTAAAGGTTAAAGGTTAAAGGTTAAAGGTTAAAGGTTAAAGGTTAAAGGTTAAAGGTTAAAGGTTAAAACATTGATACGACCCCGATAAAGTAGACACGGGTTTTTAATTCATTAACTCGTATTGCATGGGACTCACATTTCCTAGCGTGCCATGCATTCTTACTGAGTTGTAGTAGTTTTCGATATAAAAGCGACTTTGTACTGTCATTTCACTACGACTCAGTTCATTTAAATTGTTCATCCATTCTTTTTTATACTGGGCAAAAAAGCTTTCTGAGCAGGCATTATCCCAGCAATTCCCTTTTCTCGACATGCTAATTGTTACCTGTCGGTTGTTCAACCACGATATTGTTTCTTTTGCACGATACTGGCTGCCTTGGTCTGAGTGAAATAATAAGCGACTTCCATCAGGTTTACGTGCATCCCATGTTTTTTTTAACGCTCTAATCACCAAGTCTGCGCTGTTAACTCGACTTGTTGCCCAACCAACGACTTTGCGTGAGTATAAATCTAAAATTACACATAAATACTGCCAACCCTCTCTGCAACGAACTTGCGTTATGTCTGACACCCATACCGTATTGGGTTCATCAACACTAAACTCACGACCCAATAAGTTTTCTGCAGTGATATGCCCCTGCTTTTTTCCGCTACCGGTATATCGGCGTTTACCCGCGGCTGAGCGGTAACCCATACTCTGCAGTAATCGCTGCACACGGCCTTTACTACACTCATACCCATTATCTATAGCGGCTTTCCACAACTTTCTGTAGCCCGGAATACAGTGCTCATCACTACTTACTTTTTTCAAAAACTCAAGCAATGAGTCGTTTTCTGACGCACGTTGACTTAATGATTGCTTTAGCCATTTATAATATCCAGCTTTTGATACTGACAACCATGTGCATAATTTTTTTATCGTTTTCTTAGCTGTCGCAGCTTGGTGAATATACTCAAATCTTATTCTTTTCGGCTGTCCAAGTAGGCCTTCGCCTTTTTTAACACATCGTTCTCCAACTGCGCATCTTCCAATTGCTTTTCAAGCTTACGCACTTGGCGCTCCAAATCTTTATATGACTTATCAGGGCCTTGGTTTTTAATTGGGTTAGATGTACTTTTTGACGTCATTTTTCGTCTCCATTTAGATAATAAGACAGGGTTAATGCCCAGCCGATGAGCTATTACATTAACAGTATCTGGAGAGTCTAACGATTGTTCAACTGCTTTTGTTTTAAATTCAATTGAATGACTACGCCTAGTTTTGATTTTCATAACACTTATTCCTTAAATAAGTGTCCACTTTTATAGAGTCGTATCACATTCGAAGCTTCGCTTCACACGAGATCAAGCTCTATGTCTACCAGTTATCTGCTAATACCTGTTTTATCTTCTCATTTACTCCTCATTCTCTTCTCTCAGTGCAATTAGATCTTTAAGAAAATTATTCACAAAGAGGGCTAAGAGACGCTGCGCTTTTAGAGGGTAAAGTTACAATCGAAAGTTAACGGGTTGCGGGGATCGGGCTTCGAACCTGATCCCGAAACCCGTAGCTCGCAAATTGCCGTAAGCATGACAATAAGATTTTAGTAATTTATTTACCACAGAGGATAGAAGAAAACAGAGGAAATAATTAAATACAAATGTTATGAAATTAAAAAGTACAGGGTATTGGTTTTGTTTTGTATTCTCGGTGCAGCGCGTAGCGCCTCGGTGTACTCCGTGGTTCAAAAATGAAGATAGAGGTAAAGTTAACGGGCTGCGGGGTTAGGGTTACGAGCCTGATCCCGAAACCCGTAGCTCGCAGCCCGCTGTGAGTTTAATCTTGCTGTTGCTCCATAAAGCGCTGTAGTTGATCTTTTAGGTTTGGTGGAATGCCCTTGATCACTAACGTATCAGTGGCTTCATTATAAGTTACACGCTCGCCTAAATGCTTACGCTCAAAACTGATACTGACTCCACCGCCTAAGCCTGAAAATTTAACCATGCTGGTTACCGTTTTTTTATCAACCGGGAATGACTCTTCTAAGTCATAGCTTTGCTCTTTACAAAAACTTTCAAACGGGTTGTCGTCGCCTTTGGTAAGCGTTGCTGAAAGTTCACTCACATTAGCTTCTTCACCCGTGGTAACACAGTCGTTACAGTAATCAAATACTTGCTTACGTAACTCGTCTTTTTCAGATTTATCAAACTCTTGCTCCGATAAGTAGTCTTCTACCGCGCTTAGCATCACTTGGCTTTGCTGCTTAGGATCAATGCCCTCTTCACAACCTAAAAAGTCTAAGAAAAAGTCAGCGACTTTACGCCCTGCACGACCTTTAATAAATGAAATATAACGATTGTCGTCTGCCTGGGTATCCCATGCGGTTAAGTCAATACGAGCAGCCAATTGCATACGCGAAATATCTAAATGACGCGATGCGGCTAAATCAAGCTCAGAGGTCATTGAGTAATGCTCTTTAATATTGATCATGGCAATCAACATATAATCAGTCGCCACGTACTGATAATGACAAAATACTAAATAGCCGGTTTCATTAAAGGCGTATTTATCTAACTCTTCTTTTAATACCGTTGATGCTTGCTCGGTCATATGCCAAAAGCCAAGCTCATTATTGCGATAGCTTTGCATGGTAGAGGCTACAATACTGTTTTTTTCGCCACTAAAAGCACAAAACCCTTTGCCTGGCTTGCCATTGTAGGCATGGTGTAATTGCTCAATGAATACAGCCACTTTATCGTTGATAGTCATTTCGTCGTTACGAAGGTGAATTTGAGTGTCGTCGTCTTTTTTGTCTACATAGTGAACGACTAATTTTTTAACATCTATTGCCATCTTTGTTTTTCACGCCTCTGGTGTTAAAATACGGGAATATAACTCTTTTTATTGAACCAACTGATGCCAATCTTATCAAAATACTCTAATGAAGAAGTAGAACAAATCGTCGATCAGCTTATTGATGTTTTATCAAAACATAATGCGCCGGTTGATTTAAGTCTTATGTGTTTAGGAAATTCTATCACGCATATCTTAAAAGAGCATGTACCAACAGGGAAAAGACAAGCCGTTACCGAGAACTTTGCAAAAGCACTCGCGCAGTCGGTTAAGTAAACTCTATGAATTTATCGCAGCACAACCAGTTTTCATCGAAAGCGAGTCAATTATTAAGTTGGGGTCATTGGTTTACATTTGCCAATATTGGCTTAGCGCTTTTAATTAGCTTAAGCTATTTATTTGCCGATTCGCCACCGACCACTTATATGGGTATAACCTATATGATGGTTACTTGGCTAAGCCACACTAGCTTTATTGCATTTTTAGCGTTTGTGCTGACGGTTTTCCCTTTGAGTTTAGTATTCCCCTACCCACGGCATATACGTGGTATGGCAGCAGTGATTGCAACTGTCGGGGCCTCAATACTGACTTTAGACGCTTACGTCTACTTTAACTTAGGTTATCACTTAAATGCCTCTGCACTGCCTGAAATTATTTCACTGTTGTGGCATCGTGTAACAAACTCACCCGCACTTACTACCTTGCTAGCAGGCAGCATAGTGTTAGCAATATTAGCGTTTCAATTGACTGTTAGTAATTTTACTTGGCATCATTTAGGGCGTTTAAAACAGTTTAAATTTGCCCGTTATGCTGGTTCATTTTTAGTGATTTGTTTTGCGCTCAGCCACAGCATTCATATTTGGGCTGATGCCAATTTAAAATTTGATATCACTAAACAAGATAATGTACTACCGCTTTCGTACCCGACTACGGCAAAAAGCTTACTCGCTAAAAACGATTTGCTGGATGTTGAAAGCTACGAGCAAGCGCACAACGTTAAAATTAATAACCAAGGTATTAATTATCAAGCACCTGCTCCATTAGAAAAATGTGAAGATTACAGCGCAGCAAAAGTTGATATCTTGGTGTTTGATAATGACGAGCAGCTAGCAAAATTTGTTGCCAGCCAACAAAGTATTTATAAAAACACGCAATTTTTACAACCCACCGATCATAGTGATATGTTATTTGGGCTTGTGTACGGCTTGCCAGCATTTTACAAAACGAACATTATTGAGCAGCAAACTTTACCCGTTTGGCAAAGCCAACGTCGTAGTGTGGAAGTGGCCGGTATTGATGAGCTGAGCTTTATTAACGAGCAAGCACACAAAGACAGTGCAATAAGAATTGTCAAAGGGGCTGAAAACGCCACTGTACGTGATGACGCTACTGAATTTTTTGCTTTTAGTATCTCGCAAAATAGCAATGAAATTGTAACCACGTCAACATTGTACAGTTCCGATAAATTTATTTCTAAGGTGAACGGTTTAATTCAGCCTAGCGATATTATCGCTACGAGCCTTGGCCAATACTTAAACTGTAATGCGCTTGCGCAACAAACTATGCTGGGTGAAAATTTGTACAGTAAAAGTAATAATATTGGGGTTAATTACTCGCAAGGCGTGGTGATTGCTTACAAAAAAGATAGAATCACGCTTATTGATCGTGATGGAAATTTTAGAAATATCTCTGCCGCTGAAGGGTTTTCAATTGAACAAGGGCTTGATATTCCATTTTTAGTGCATGGTATTAAAAAGCTTAAAACATTTTCTCAATAGCACCTCATAATACGAGCGAGTCATTAAAACTGACTCGCTTAGTTTCTGTTATTACTCCTTTGCACTTGCTATCCCCCCAAGCTAGGTTATAGTTTTTATCATTAAAAATTATTAACTCGATCAGAATATACAAAGGATAATCATTATGTTCAGCGTTATTAATCTGATCATTACTGTCTGTATTTTATGTTTTAGCTCTCTTGCATTAGCTCAAACCACCTATTTCAAGTGCGTCACTCCCAAAGGCACCACTTTCTCTCAGTTTCCCTGTAGTGATAATGCTACCTCACACACAATAACCGCCACTGAGCCTAAGCAAACCGGTAAAGAAATAAACTATACCAAACAGTTAAACGAGCTGGAACGAGATACGATTATTTCCAACCTAGAAGCAGAGCTGCGCAGTAATCAGCATAAGTTAGCAATACTTTTACGAGAAAAAGACAGGGCTGATTTTAAACAACAGCAGCGTTTAAATCATATATTGAGCGCAGATGATAAAAAGCGTATTAGCAAAGATATTAGAAACACACAGAAAAAATTAGATAAGCAATATAAAAAAGATAAAGCATTGATTGAAAAGCGTATTAAAAAGTTACAAAAAAAGATTGATGCCTATCAACCTTAATCAGACTAACTTCAATAAATATCATCTTAATTAGCTTGGTTTTAAATATAAAATAACATACCCTTAACATCTATAGAGCATAAACTCTATTGTGTGTTTAGTGGTGTAATTTCCTTTGACCACCTTTTTCGGATTTAATACTAATACCAATTGCATTAAATTAGTGATCTATTATAGCGACAAAGAAATAAGTCGATAACAAGGCGAAAATTATGATACATAGTTGTTCTATATAAATAATTTTTAACGCAGCTAGCGGATTATTTAAAACGCTAGAATGATCATGTTTTTAATAAAATTGGTATAACCACCGGCATTATCCTAAACACCTAAAGGCGTCTATTAAGGAGTACTGATGCAACCACGCCAAATTGCTGAATTAATTTTAACCGGTTTTAAAAAGCATTATTTGCTGTTTCAAAGAACAACAGCCAAGGCTCCCTACGCTTTTGCTAAAAGAGACTGGCAAGCTATTAATGATATAAGTCGCCTGCGTATAAGCTATTACGATGATCGGGTAAACGAAACAACAAAAACACTAAGGGAACGCCAGCAAACAGACGCGCTAAACGAGAGCTTATGGCTTGAAGTGAAAAAGCTTTACCAACACTTTTTATGTTTTCATCCGCAAGCAGAACTTGCTGAAACATTTTATAATTCAGTATTCTGCCGCCTGTACCACCGCCGCTATTTTCACAATGACTTTATTTTTGTAGAAGCCACGCTCAAAGATGCGCCTTCTGTGCCCGTTGAAGCTGAATACCGTAGTTATTTTCCTGTTGTAGATGGTTTAAAGCCCACCATTAAGCGTATTATTAATCACTTTGATTTTAAGGCCGACTTTGTCAACCTAGAACGCGATATTCGTTTATTAGTTAAAGCCTTTTATAAACAAGCACCCGATACACACCACCAGCATTGGCAAATGCGTTTTGATATATTACATACCCCATTTTATCGTAATAAAGCCGCTTACATTGTGGGGCGCGTTGTATCACAAAGTGGCGTTCAGCCTTTTATTATTGCCGTGTTACACCATGAAGATAAAGGCCTCTATTTAGATGCCTTACTTACAAAGTCGTCGCAAATGCGCGTTATTTTTGGCTTTGCGCGTGCCTATTTTATGGTAGAAACTCATGCTCCTTCAGCGTTAGTGCGGTTTTTAAATCAACTTATGCCTAATAAAACCCTCGCCGAGCTTTACAACGCCATAGGCTTTCATAAACAAGGTAAAACCGAGTTTTATCGCGAGTTTTTGAATCATTTAACCCATTCTAATGATGAATTTACCATTGCTCCCGGTACACCGGGTATGGTGATGATGGTATTTACCCTACCCTCGTTTGGTTATGTATTTAAAGTTATTAAAGATAAATTTGGTGAAAGTAAGCCGTTTGGTCGCGATACGGTATTAAAACGCTATCAACTGGTTAAAAGTCATGACCGTGTTGGCCGAATGGCTGACACCATAGAGTATTCAAACGTCGTATTTCCTTTGGCACGATTTGATAGTAACTTGTTAGCACAGTTGCACAAAACCATTGGCTCATCGATGGTGATTGAGGGTGACTGGTTAATCATAAAACATTTATACATTGAACGGCGAATGACACCGCTTAATTTGTTTTTAGAAAATGCAGACGAAAAAAGTGCCGCCGATGCCATTGAAGAGTATGGCCAGGCGCTTAAAGAAATGATTGCCGTGAATATTTTCCCTGGCGATATGCTGTTAAAGAACTTTGGTGTAAGTAAGCACAAACGTGTTATTTTTTATGATTACGATGAAGTGCAATATTTAACAGACATGAACTTTAGAGCGCTACCCAAAGCAAAAAGTTATGATGATTATTTGATGGATGAACAAAGTTACTCGGTTGCTCCGCAAGATGTATTTCCAGAGCAATTATGTACCTTTGTAATGCCTAACCCAACATATAAACAATTTTTAACCAGTACGCACCCAGAACTACTTGATGTGAGCTTTTGGAAACAAGCACAACAAAATATAAAAAATGGAAAGGTGAGTCATATTTATCCCTATCCTACAGCACAGCGTTTTATCCATTACTGGTAAACGTTAAGGACACACAATGAATATAAGTAAAATAGATTTAAATTTACTGGTTTATCTCGATACGTTACTGCGCGAATGTAACGTTACTCGTGCCGCTAACCAGCTTAGTATTACTCAACCGGCAATGAGTAATGGACTTAAACGCCTACGTAACCTTTTTAACGATCCTATTTTAGTGCGTACCAGTGATGGTATGGTGCCGACCGAGCGCGCTATTGAGTTACAGCCTGTTATTCGCGGTATTTTGATGACGCTTGAAGAAACGCTAGCACCTAATCGCGAATTTGAAGCTAAACAAAGTAAACGCGTGTTTAGAATTATGGCCAGTGACTATGCAGCCAGTACCATGGCACCGCGTTTGTTAGGGAAATTACATGAAGAAGCCCCAGACACCACATTAGATATTTTAACGCCCAGCGATGTAACTTTTCATGATGTAGAAAACGGTAAAGTAGACATGGCAATTAACCGCTTCGAGAACTTACCGCAATCGTTTCATCATAAGCGAATTTGGAAAGATAGCTTTTGCTGTTTAGTAAGATCCGACAACCCTATTATTGAAAACTTTAGCCTAGATAGCTATTTAAAAGCCCGTCATATTTGGGTAAGTAAAACAGGCTTTGGTGTTGGGGTTGGCATGGATCCAAAAGATGTGCAAAAGCTGGGTTGGGTTGACGAAGCGCTCGCACATTTTGGGAAGCATCGAAATATTGCCACGTTTACTCGTAACTACCATGTTGCGATTCATTTAGCGAAAGAAAAAAACCTCGTGGCGACTTTACCTTCAAAAGCGGCCAATATTTATGTAGACGATCCGGGGCTTAAAATACTTGAACCACCCTTTCCAATTCCACCATTTGAACTTGATATGATATGGAGCCCTTTGTTACACAGAGATGCTAGCCATATTTGGTTACGTCAAAAAGTAGCCGAAGTAGCTGAAGAGCTTAAATAACCTTCTTACATGCTTTTATGTAAATTTTGCTTGCTAGCAGCATGTTAGCAAGCTTGCCTAGACCTCCCCATAATAATAAAACCATGAAAAACAATTAGTTAAAAAATAAAACCGCGTTGGAATGCCGCTTGCTTAGTTATCTATGTATTTTAAATTAACAGAGGTCATTATTATGAGCACCCATCAAGGACAAGAGATAAATCATATCACCGACATTATCCAAGTAATGAATAGCGGTATCGACTTTTACGAAAAAGCACAAGATAAAGTACAAGATCCTAGCGTAAGTGCATTATTTCAGCGCATGATCGACGCCCGCAAAGTAAGTGTTGAAAGCTTACAACCCTATGCAATTAATCAACAAGGTGCACGTGAAGATGGCTCTTCGTTCGCGGTAGAAGCACGCAGAGCATTTACCGCTTTGCTCAGTACATTCACTAGCGATAACGACCAAACCTACATTAAAGAGCTTGAAGAAGTAGAAGATAAAACCTTAGAAGAAATTAAAACAGCGTTAAAAAAGCCTCAATCACATGATTGTGAAGCGGCGCTGTCAAAGGTATTGCTTACCATGCAAAGCTGTCATGCTGAAATGAGTAAAATGCAAAAACATTAAGTTTAAAAACTATAAAAGGGCCTTGCGGCCCTTTGGTTGTTAAATAACAATAGGAGAGTTATTAATTAAAAGCGGTATTCTGCACCTACGTAGTAGTAAGCACCGTTAAAACCAAATGGCGCTGAACGACGAGAGTACTTAAATACCCCATCACTGCTGACAATGGTATTACCTTGAGCATCTACAATAGTGCCTGAACGTGAATTACCTATGGTGTTTTCATCTGGATAAACATCAAATAAGTTATTTGCGCCAATATTTACCGATAAATTATCAGTTACAAAGTAATTAACTTTAATGTCAGTTAAAATTTCAGCACCGTAAGTCTGGCGGCCGCCATCTTCAACTGTATACTCACCAAAACGATTAAGTGATAAATTAACAGTCCAATCGTCACGGCGATAAAGCGCACTTAAGTTAATGCGATCTTCTGGTTGCCATTCTTCAATGATAGAAATTTCTTGATCAGAAAACACATCATCGACTGGCACGGTTTCAAGACCAGAACCTGCAGGTGTAAATAACGACACAACATCGGTTTCGGTAAAGTTGGCCGCTAATGTAAAATCAAGTGTGCCGCCTAGGCCTTCTGTATTCCATGTAGCCACAAAGTCGATACCTTGCGTTTCTGTGTCAGCCCCATTTAAGAAAAACTGTCCTGCACCAGCACCCGAGCTCAATAACGCGGCATCAAGACTGTTTGATAAACCTTTGCCTAAGCGATTACTAATTACAATACGGTCGTCAATATCGATTGAGTAGTAATCAAGCGTTACATTAATATTATCGCTTACATTATAAACAATACCTAAACTGCGGTTTTGAGATTTCTCTTCTGTTAACTTAGGAATACCTAAACTTTGCGCCAAGGTTGAATCGTTTCTAAACGTGCCCACTTCTTCAGCCACTAAATTGCCATTAGGACCAACAACAAACTGCGTGCTGATATTGTTAAAGTACAACTGCTGCATTGAAGGCGCTCTAAAGCCTGAGCTTAATGCACCACGAAGTGAAATATCTTCGGTTAGTGACCAGTTACCCGCGAGTTTAAAGTTAACTGTATCGCCAAATCCTTTGTAATTATCGTAACGTAACGCCCCTGAGATAATCACATCTTCAATAACGTAAGCTTCAGCGTCTAAATAAAACGAGATCACATCGCGCGACTCATCAACCGACGATGCTGGCGATGAACCACCAAAGCCTTGTGTGCCACCTGATGCATTTTCGCTACCAATACCACCGCTCAGTCCATCGTAAATATTAACACCATTGTTGGTATCGTAATCGCGGTATGCGTATTCGCTGCCCTCTAAAATACGGTACTCATCGGTGCGTATTTCTGCGCCCATTGCTAATGAGTAATCATCAAAATTTTGAGTAAAATCAAGATTAATCGTTTGCAGTGATAACTCCATACCATAGGCGTAGCCTTCACGTGGAATAGTGGTGCGAATATCTGCAGCGCTTAAGCCTTGGTCGTAACGTAAGAAGTTGGCATAAGAGGCATTAATCGTATCGCTAGTGGTGTAATCAATGCTGTTTTCACCATAGGTGTACGATAAGTCTAAGCTTGAGTCGTTATCAAACTGCGTTTTATAACCAAAGTTATATGAAATATCGTCAATCGTAGTGTTTATTTTTGGTAAAAAGCCAGCCGGAACTGTCGCATCACCATCTTGTAATACTGGGTTACCACCGGCATTGGCATTATGACGGAAAAATGCTGCTGATTCGTTATCACGCGTTGAATAGGTAATAAAACCGTATAGTTCACCCGCTCCTAATTCGTAGCCGGTGTTAACCGTTAAACCAAATTGTTGAGAGTCGGCATCGCCAATTCTAAATGTATCGCGTGGCGCGGTTAGTTCACGCGGGTCGCCTGCCAGTAACGTGCCGTCACTGAGCTCAGTACAACCATAAAATTGACATGAACCATGAAGCCCTGCACGGTTAGTTGGTGCGCGGTCACGATAGTTTATAGTCGTATTTAAATAACCATTGTCACCTAAAGCAAAGCCTTTATTAAAGTCGATGTTAACAGTTTCGCCATCACCTTCTGAGTACTCACCGTAGTTAATAGCGGCTTTACCACCTTCGCTGCCATCTTTGAGCACAATATTTATAACACCGGCAATTGCATCAGAACCATATTGAGCCGCAGCGCCATCACGCAGTACTTCAATACGTTTAATTGCTGAGGCTGGAATAGCGTTCATATCGGTACCCGCCGTACCACGCCCCACCGAAGTATTAATATGAATAATACTGGCTTGGTGACGACGCTTACCATTGATCAATACCAACGTTTGATCTGGCCCTAGGCCACGTAGCGTTGCTGGTCTTAATGCGTCAGTACCATCACTGATAGATGAACTTGAAAAGTTAAAAGAAGGTGCGATAGCTTGAAGCATGCGGCCAACTTCTGTTTGGCCGGTATTTTCGAGTGCTTCTGCACTTAAAATATCAACGGGGACAGGTAAGTCTTCAACTGAGCGCCCTGCCACACGACTACCTACAATAGCAATTTTTTCGATGTTTTGTTCTGCGCTTTGTTCAGCGGCATTTATTCCTTGTGAATTAACTGCAAGTAAAGCAGGTAATACAGCTGCACTAACTCCTGAAAGCTTCATCATGTTGTTATCTTTCCTATTGATTTGTTTGAGTTTAATACTCAGTAAACCATTTTGATCAACAACCGCATCGAGCTGTGTCTCAGCCAGTAATGCTTTTAGTGCATCAAGTTGAGAATAAAATCCATACAACGAATTTGCTTCGTATTGCTTGGCAAGTTCATACGAAAAAACCACAGTTTGTTCTGTTTGCTTAGCAAATTCTATTAAGGCTTTGTCTGCTCGTTGCGCTTTTATATCAAATTGCATCATTTGTCCCTCGGTTTGACTTGCATACACACTGATACTTAAAAACAGCGGTGCAACAAGGCCAAACTGAGCTAAATGACACGTATGGTTACTGCGCAACTTATATAAACAGTTAGCAAACAAAAATCCTCTATAGTTTTTTATCATTTTTTTAATCTTTAAATTACTTTTTACACCCTTATGGGCAACATTGATTAACAATGGTGTGATTTTCATTACGATTACCTATGATTTTTTTTGATATTTTAGGCTAACAACATGCTCGCCTAAACGTTCATGTTCAATCGAAAAATTATTTTGCAAGCTCTCTAACAGCCCTGCCACATCACCCGCTTTAAAAACACCGGCCACTTTTATACGGGCTAACTCATCAGATGATAGTTCAAACCGCGTGGCGGTATAACGGCTAACTTCGTTTAAGGCATCAACCAGTTGCTCACCATTAAATATCAACATGCCATTTTGCCAAGCTAAGTCACGCTGTACATCATCAACCGATAACTGTGTGATTGGTTTGGTAACGCTTTGTTCAATAATGGCTTTTTCACCGGAAATCACAATATTGGCATTAATTTGACGAATTTCATGATTGTTATTATCAGCTTGTTGATACGCTTTAAAATCATCAGCATTAACAGCAACGCTAGGATCGGTGATCATCACTTTACCCTCAGTAACAACCAGCTCGAGATCTGACGAAGTATTGCGCTGCACATTAAATACAGTACCGAGAGCGGTAAAGCTTTTATCACCGGCCATCACGCTGAATGGGCGTGATGCATCTTTAGCAACATTAAAACGCCCCTCGCCACGACTTAGTAACAATTGCCTACGGCCTTGGCTATAAGCGACTTCCAATGAGCTATTGGTATTAAGTTGTACAATTGTGCCATCTGGTAAAACATAGGTTGCTTGCTCGCCAACTTTTGTTTTATAAATTTTTGTATAATTTACCTTGGCTAAATTTTTGTTGAAATTGCTATCTATATTTAGCAATAAATAGCTGCACATCATTAATGCAGCAACAATACTTGCTGCCATGCCAAATAAATACGCAGGCTTTGTTTTGCTATTAGCCGATTGTTTATTTGGAAATAATACGCTGAGTTCGTTAAGTACACTCAGGTCATCCCAAAGCTGAGCTAATTCATACACCGCATTTTGATGAGCAGTACTTTGTAGCATCCACAGTTTAAATTGTTCTTGCTCTTCTTTTGTAAGGCCACGGTCAATAGCACTGATCCATTGCGATGCTTTTTCTAATATTAATTCTTTTGAGGTAAATTGATGGATGTTATTCATTTTGCTGCCCTCATTATGTCCGCACTTTGTTGGCAATGGTCGCTCTCATCGTGTGACTGTTCGCGCATATATAGCATGGTATTTAATAACCCTTTGGCAATGTGTTTTTCTACCGTACTTTGACTTAGCTGCATTTGCTGTGCGATCTCTTTTTGGCTCATTCCATAGACTTTTTTTAAAATAAAGCACTTTCTTACAACAGGACTTAATTGCTCAGTCGCCCGACAAAATAATAAAAAACGCTCTTTAGAGGTGTATTCGTCTTCTAATTGCATTGATTTAAGCAATTTGGGGAGTTCAGTTTCGTGATTTAAAGGGGTACTAAATTTATTATCCCATTTAGCTATATGATTAAGTGCTAGGTGTTTAGCTGTTTTTAACATGTAGCTACGGGTGTATTGAATATCTTGCTTTAATTCAGCTTCATAACTTTTAACAAAGGTTTCTTGAACAATATCATCAACATCGTCAGGCAACACAATTTTAGACACGAAGCGCCGCAGTTGCGTGGATATGTCTGAGAATGTACTGGCTAATTTAAGTCCTCGAGCCACGTGGGTAGTCCCTTGTTATTATTATTACCGTAAGATTACGAGTTTTAGGGCTAATTACAAGGAGTTTTGTTAATTATTGGTTATTTATTAGTTGCTAACATACATAGTGCAATGTAAACGTATTACCTTTTAAAGCTTTTTTAATCATTATGCCTGTTTGGTAAATATTGAAAGTTAGCGCAATTTTAGTTGATTTGGCTTTTTATAATGAGGGCAAACAGATATTTAGCTTAATTTTATTGGCGTGTTGTGTAGTAATTTAGTAGTCGCAACGCTACTATTAACGGATAGGAGTTCCATATGAATAATCAAAAATTATCAGATTTTGAGCTTTATTTTCAAATTGATGAAAGTAATCGCGTCAATCTGTTTGCCGTAGATGATTCGGCTGTGCCAAAAAGCTTAGCTGAACTTGAGGCTGATATTCCGCCTTTATTTAAACTTGCTAACGAAGTAAGCAGTTTAGAGCAAAGCGCCTTAGGCCCTTTGCGTAATTTAGGTGATATTGCCCAAGAACTAACTACTTTTTTACAAGCTCAGTCGCGCAAAATAGATTTGATCATGAGTCATATTTTAGCCTCTGAACAACCAGAAGATAACTCTATCTATTGCGACAGTTACGGCGGTGGCGGCATTAAGTTTACCAGTGAACATTTGTATACATTAGGGCAAAAGTTTCGTACTAAACTTTTTTTACAACACGAGGCCTCTGCGGTGTATTGTTATAGCGAAGTGGTTGCCATTGAAAAACAAGATAATGAGCACTACCAATATACTCTGTTATTTGTATCAATAAGAGACAGCGACCAAGAGCTGGTTGTAAGAGCCAGCTTACATGCGCAAACTCGCCAGCTTAAAAAGCGCCAACAACTTGAAAAAGCCAAAGAGAGTACAAACGATAAAAGCTAGCGTTTATTTACTTCTCAAATCGCTTTAAAATTGTGAGCCAAACGCTCATTTAGAAGTGACTTAGCAGTAATTGAACTGCTAAACTAGCCCCATCTTTATTTGTATTAAAAATCCATGAACTTTAGACTTTTACCTGAATGGGCCGAGCAAGACGCTGTTATGCTTACATGGCCGCATAAAGACACAGATTGGGCTGATAATTTAGCCCGTGTAGAACCTGTATATATTGAGCTTGCTAAGCATATAACAACGCAGCAAAAGCTTGTTATTGTGGCGCATAATAGCGCCTTAAAAATGCATATTACAGCATTGCTAAATAGCGCTAACATCTCTTTGAATCGTGTTCATTTTGTAGTAACCCCTACCAACGATACGTGGGCTCGCGATCATGGCCCGCTTACTTGTAGCGCTATTGACTCACCCGAGCAACTAAAAGTATATGATTTTACTTTCAATGGTTGGGGCAATAAATTTGAAAGCGCATTAGATAATCAAATTAATCGTACTTTGGTAAAAGAGTTAAGTAGCAAAAAAAACCACTATCAAGCGCTCGATATGGTACTTGAAGGTGGCGGTATTGAAATAAACGAGCATGGTGTGTTGCTAACAACCAGCGAATGTTTGCTTAATAAAAACCGTAACCCAAATTTAAACCCAAGTGACATAGAAGCGCTTTTAAAAGCGCACTTGGGCGCAACAGACTTTTTATGGGTTGATCATGGCTATCTAGCTGGTGACGACACGGACAGCCACATTGATACCTTAGTGCGTTTTGCACCAAATAATACCCTTGTGTATGTGCAATGTGACGATAAAAGCGATGAGCACTTCAGCGCGCTTAATGCCATGCAAAAGCAACTACAAAGCTTTAAAACTGCCGATCGCACCCCATATAAGCTAATTGAGTTGCCATGGCCAAAAGCCGTGTACGATGATGAAAACACGCGCTTACCCGCCACCTATGCAAATTACTTAATTATTAACAATGCGGTATTAGTGCCTACTTATAACGATGTAAACGACCAACGCGCGTTAGCACAGGTTCAAAAAGCATACCCAGATCACACAATTATTGGGGTAAATTGTTTACCTATTATTGAGCAATTTGGCAGTCTTCACTGCATTACAATGCAATTACCTCGTGGATTTTTAGCTGGAGCAGCACAATGACAAGCCCTGCAAATTTATCAGTTGCCTTAGTGCAACAAAGCAACAGTGACAACGCTGAACACAATATTGAAAAATCAATTGCTGGCATTCGCGATGCAGCCAGTCAAGGTGCACAACTTGTTGTGCTACAAGAGTTACACCGTAGTTTATACTTTTGCCAAACCGAAGATGTCGACGTCTTTGATTTAGCCGAAACAATACCTGGGCCGAGTAGTAATACGTTAGGTGAACTTGCTAAAGAGCTTGGTATTGTGATTGTTGCGTCTTTATTTGAAAAGCGCGCTACAGGCCTTTACCACAATACCGCAGTGGTGCTCGAAAAAGACGGCAGTATTGCCGGTAAATATCGTAAAATGCATATACCGGATGACCCTGGCTTTTATGAAAAGTTTTACTTTACTCCTGGCGACTTAGGCTTTGAGCCTATTCAAACCTCAGTGGGCAAACTTGGCGTACTGGTGTGTTGGGATCAGTGGTTTCCTGAAGCGGCGCGTTTAATGGCGATGGCAGGTGCCGAGCTTTTAATTTATCCAACAGCAATTGGCTGGGATCCACGCGATGATAAAGATGAGCAAACCCGTCAAAAAGATGCTTGGGTTATTTCACAGCGAGCGCATGCGGTAGCCAATGGCGTTCCGGTGATTAGTTGTAATCGTGTTGGTCTTGAGCGCGACCCGAGTGGACAAAGTGACGGCATTCAATTTTGGGGCAACTCGTTTATTGCAGGTCCCCAAGGCGAAATGTTGGCACAAGCCGATAATCAAAGTGAACAAATATTAATGGTTGAACTTGATCAAAAACGCAGCGAGAACGTAAGACGTATCTGGCCGTATTTACGCGACCGCAGAATTGATCATTATCAAGATTTAACAAAAATCTATCGCGACTAAATAATAGTATGGCTCTTAGCAGCTAAGAGCCTAATTTAATGGAGTAATTAATGGCGTTTGAGCAATGGGCAGCCTTGCCTTGGGTAAAATCTCAAAAAGATAAAATTCAATGGGGCGAGCTTTTAGGCAGTGGCTTGAGCATTGCCATTGCACAAGGTGTAAAACAACAAGATAACTTAGTGTTAATAGTTACGCCAGATACACCAAGTGCTTTGCGCCTTGAAACCGAATTAGAGTATTTGCTTCCGGATAACCCGGTAATGATATTTCCGGATTGGGAGACATTGCCTTATGATCATTTCTCTCCCCATCAAGATATTATTTCAGCGCGCTTAGCAACGCTTAATACCCTGAAAAACGAGCAACAAAGCGTGCTCATTATGCCTGTATCAACGCTGATGCTGCGCACGGCCCCAGCTTCGTTTATATACGGTTCAACGCTTAATTTTAAAGTGGGCGATAGATTAGACACCCACGCTTTGCGTGAAAACTTAGAGCAAGCGGGTTACATGCACGTGCAACAAGTTATGGAGCATGGCGAATATGCAATACGTGGCTCTATTGTTGATTTATACCCGATGGGCAGTAAACACCCATTTAGGCTCGATTTTTTTGATGACGAGCTTGATACCATTCGCTTATTTGATGTGGAAACACAACGCTCAGATGAAAAAGTAGAAAAAATTGAGTTACTTCCTGCCCATGAATTCCCCACTAACGACACGGATATTGAACGCTTTAGAATAAACTATCGTGAAAAGTTTGGCGCAAGCGCAGAGCAAGACTCTGTCTATATGCAAGTTAGTAAAGGTAATTGGCCTGGAGGTATTGAATACTACATGCCATTATTTTTTGATGGCTTGGCGACTATTTTTGACTATTTGCCTGAATCAACGACCGTGATGCAATTAGGCGATTTAGAACATGCGGCGGATAACTTTTGGCACGATGTTAATGTACGCTATGAAAACCACCGTGTGGACCCCTTGCGCCCACTTTTACCACCGGATGAATTGTACCAGCCAATCAATGAGCTATTTTCAAACTTAGGTAATTATGGCCGCATTCGTTTATCGCAAGCAAAATTGGGCACTAAAGCGGGCAATAAAAACCTTGCCGTTAATGAATTACCCAATGTCCGCATTGATCATAAACAACATGAACCTTACAACGCATTCATTAGCTATGTGGCAGAGCAAAAAAAGAAAAAAGGCCGAGTTGTCATTAGTGTTGAGTCGGATGGTCGACGTGAATCATTACTGAGTATATTAAAACCCAGCGGCTTAAAATTTAAAGAGTTTGATACTTTTGAGCAATTTACCAACAGCAGTAGTGACGTTGGTTTAATTGTAAGCCCACTTGAACAAAGTGTCGTGCTTAGCACAAAACCTAGCCTGAGCATTATTACTGAGCAAGAATTGCTTGGAATTAAAGTATCACAACGCAGACGCCGTAAGCACAAGTATGAAGCAAGCCAAGATGCGCTAATTCGTAACTTAGCAGAGTTAAAAGAAGGCCAACCGGTTGTGCACCTTGACCATGGTGTTGGCCGTTATCAAGGACTGCAAACAATTGATGCTGCCGGTGTGGTTACTGAATTTGTAACCATTATTTATGCCGGTGAAGCAAAGCTCTATGTGCCGGTATCAGCGCTTCATATGCTTAGCCGTTACTCTGGCGGTGAAGAAGCCAGTGCCCCACTGCATAAGCTCGGCTCTGATGCGTGGGATAAGGCAAAAAAACGCGCCGCTGAAAAAGTACGCGATGTCGCTGCTGAATTGCTCGATATCTACGCTCAGCGCCAAGCAAAGCCGGGTAATAAATTTACGCTGGATGGCCAAGCTTATCGTCAATTTAGTGATAGCTTCCCGTTTGAAGAAACGGATGATCAACGTAACGCTATTGAAGCTGTACTGGGTGATATGCAATCAAAACAAGCCATGGATCGCTTAGTCTGTGGTGATGTAGGCTTTGGTAAAACCGAAGTAGCCATGCGTGCAGCGTTTGTTGCGGTTAACGATAATAAGCAGGTGGCTATTTTAGTCCCTACCACCCTACTTGCTCAACAACACTACGATAACTTTAAAGACCGCTTTGCTGATTTTCCAATTGAAGTGGGTGTATTGTCTCGGTTTAACTCGACCAAAGAGCAAAAAGAAACCCTTGAAAAGATGAGTAATGGCAAGCTTGATGTTGTCATTGGCACGCATAAACTAATTCAACAAGACATCAATTTTAAAGACTTAGGCCTGTTAATTGTTGATGAAGAACACCGATTTGGGGTGCGCCAAAAAGAAAAAATTAAAGCCCTGAGAGCTGATGTTGACATACTCACCCTGACCGCAACCCCTATCCCCCGTACTTTAAATATGGCCATGAGTGGTATGCGCGATTTATCTATTATTGCTACCCCACCGGCTAAACGCTTAGCTGTTAAAACTTTTGTGCGCCAACGCGACGAAGAGCTTATTCGCGAAGCGGTACTGCGTGAGATTAAACGCGGCGGCCAGGTGTACTTTTTACACAACAATGTAGAAACCATTGAGCGTGTTGCTCAAGAAATTAGCGAATGGGTGCCTGAGGCAACAGTTACCTCAGCCCACGGGCAAATGCGAGAGCAAGAGCTTGAGCAGATCATGACCGATTTTTATCACCAAAAATACAATGTACTAGTATGTACTACGATTATTGAAACCGGCATTGATGTACCCACAGCAAATACCATTATTATGGACAGAGCCGATAAACTAGGTCTTGCTCAGCTGCATCAATTACGCGGACGTGTTGGTAGAAGTCATCACCAAGCCTATGCTTATTTACTCACAGGTAACCCTAAAGCGCTCTCTAAAGATGCGAAAAAGCGTTTAGATGCCATTGCCTCATTAGAAGATTTAGGCGCAGGCTTTGCCTTAGCAACCCACGATTTAGAAATTCGTGGTGCCGGTGAGCTATTAGGAGACGATCAATCTGGACAAATGCAAACCATTGGCTTTAATTTATACATGGAAATGCTTGAACAGGCTGTTAACGCGCTTAAAAATGGTCAAGAGCCAACCCTTGAAAATTTATTACAAAAACAAACCGAAGTTGATTTAAAGCTACCTGCCTTGTTACCTGATGATTATATTCATGATGTTAACGCGCGTTTAGGTATGTACAAGCGTGTAGCAAGTTGTGCTAACCTTGCTGATATTGATGAACTGCAAGTAGAATTGATAGATCGATTTGGTTTATTACCTGATGCAGCTAAAAACCTATTTAGTTTACAACAACTAAAAATGCAGGCGAGCAATTTGGGCATAACCAAAATAGAAGCTAACCCGAAAGGAGGCTACTTTGAGTTTAGTCAAAATACCAAGGTTAATCCTAGCTTCATTATTGGTTTGATACAAAGTGCGCCACACATTTATAAAATGGATGGCGCAAATAAATTACGCTTTGCCATTAGCGAGGCGAATGCCCGTGAACGCTTAAAAATGATCACTGCTATGATTGCAGATTTCGAAAAAAAGGTTAGCCATTAATGTTGCTGAAAAAATCGCTGGTTATTTTATGCTGCTTATTTAGCAGTACTGCATTTGCAGAGCGCTGGTTTGAAGTAGAAGTGTTAATATTTAAACAGCGCCCTGCTCCTTACTTACAAGAAGACTTTAGCTTAAAGCATGACGCCATTGAAGATAAAAACACCTTAGATTTATTGGCCTCTGCTTATAAAAACCAAGCAATGGACGCGTGTATAAACGGTGACCCACGCTTTCAAACACGTACATTTGCTGACACTTTGGTTAATTCAAACCCACAGTCTGCAGCGTGTAACGACAGCATTGATTATGTAAAAAGTTACGATGTGCTGCCAGTAACCCCTCAAGCACCAGTACAAGATACGATGGAGCAAACTTACCTGCTCGCTCCTGAACAACTGCAGTTTGAACAACAACGCCAAGCTTTAGACCGCAAAGGACTCACCCCTATATTACATACCGGCTGGCGGTTTGAAGGCGCAAGTAAATCACGCTCCCCTAGTATGCACTTATTTGCAGGCAACCAATTAAAAAACAATATGAACACCGGTTTTAGTTACGCCAATTCCGACTTTATTAGCTTACTTGATACTCCTGAGCCATTGTTTAATAAAGCACAGTCTCCGACCATGAAATGGGAGTTAGATGGCTTATTGAAAATACATTTACGCCATTATTTATACATTAATGCGGATTTCGACATTAGTGAAAAGCAAGATAATGGTGAGCTAGAATCAGCCCGTTTTTCACAATTTAGACGCGTTTTCAGCGAAGATATTCATTACTTTGATCATCCTCGTATGGGTATGATTGTACAAATTCGAAAATTTAACCATTAACAGTAGGAAAATAATAATGAAGAAGCTCCTAATAATTGCTGCAGCACTGAGTCTTGCTGCTTGTTCAAAAGTAAGCATGGAAAATTACGAAAAAATTAAAATTGGTATGGACAAAACAGAAGTTGAAGCACTTTTAGGCAGTGCTGATAACTGTGTAGAAAAAACATTACATACTAGCTGTACTTGGGGTGATGACGCTAAAAACATCGAAATTACCCTGGTATCAGACAAAGTAACGCTTTACAGCAAAAAAGGGCTAACGGATAAATAAGGACAACAAAGGAATAACGTATGTTATTCCTCTTTTTTTGCATCGCTGGTGTAAATAAGCTCTATGTTGACTATTTTACTGCGGTTTAAAGTGATTTTGTAACGCTGATAGAGCGTTTTATCCGGTTCGGTTAGAACCAATACCATGTTTAACTGATAGCGCCTT
This sequence comes from Pseudoalteromonas sp. SD03, assembly GCF_040937955.1. Classification (NCBI taxonomy): domain Bacteria; kingdom Pseudomonadati; phylum Pseudomonadota; class Gammaproteobacteria; order Alteromonadales; family Pseudoalteromonadaceae; genus Pseudoalteromonas; species Pseudoalteromonas sp. SD03. The sequence goes on along the minus strand of NZ_CP162514.1, from coordinate 1,433,134 downwards.
TCTACTCCCTGTTTAGAAATTTTATTGTTTTCTAAATGATAGAGCTTCCCTTCCCCTTTTTTTAAATAACGTGCAAACGGCGCAAGATTAAATTGCAGCGTTTGCTGCAAGCTATCGTAGCCTGGCAAAAATTCTTTAGCACTTACCCGGGTTTCACTAGCAAAATGCAGCCATTGCGCCGCCTGTTTGTTTTGCTGACGACGCTTAGAAAAAATTTTCCTCACTTCTTTGGGGATTTTTTTAAACCGGGTGTACTCTAACCAAATAAACTGACTCGCCACTTTATCTTTTGTGATACTGTTTTTAAAAATAAAGCGCCATTTTGGCCGCCCTCGCACAATAGCACGCCAAATAATACGGGTAATATCTTCTTTAAATATTTCTCTCAGCCCGTAAATAACCCCTAAAATTAGAATTAATGAAGCGGTTATTTCAGTAAAGGTAGAACGCGCATTTAAAATAACCACCATCACAAAAGCCATTATAACAGCTGTTACAGAGCCTTTTACCAACCGCTTTAAATAGCTATTAAGATAGCGTGTTTGGCGCTGTAAAATCACTCCATGCTCTATTAAACGCTGGAGTAAACGCATCTTATTAGTAATTCTGTTGGCGTCTTTAAGTGTTGAGTCAGAATTATATTGCTGCTCTGCTCGATACTCACTCTCTGACTTACAAAAGTTTAATAAGTCGTTTCGTTCTTTAGCGTGATCGCTACTACGCGGGCCTTCATCAAGTAGCTTTAAAAAAGTTTGTTCAATTTGCCAGCTTAGGTAGTTATCAGCATTAGTATAAAACGGGATCAGCTTTTCGTTATCTGGGGTGTAACGTCTGAGTTTTCTAAGTAGGCTTTGGCTTTGTTCACAGAGCTCCATGGCTCGTTGATAAAACTCATCGCTTTCTTGAATTTTTAACGCATCTTTAATATCGGCATCAATTGCTAGACGCACTTGATAACAATATAAATTTAAATTTTGTCGGTAATCTTGCTGCTCACCTTTGTTTTTACTCACAAAGCGGCTTCGTACCAATGGAAGATGAATGTTATTCGCGTTATAGGCTACAAAAGATTTAAATTGGTTATTAAAGTAAGACTCTTCGCTGAGTGTTTGCGCGTTAATACCCATTTCGTTTGGGATAGAAAAATAAAGATCGAGACGCTGCTCTGCACGCGGTGATAGTTGCGGTTCAATAACAAACGATAAATTTTCGTCTTGCTTTAACAATGATGCCTCCTTTGGTTATCTACCTGAGTTTACGTGCCTCTTTAATTTTGTTCAACAAAAAAGGCCTAGTAAAAACTAGACCTTTTAGTAGTTCTAATGAATTAAAATTAGAACTTAACGTTTACGCCAGCGAATAAACGACGACCTAACGTATCAAACGTGTACGGGTCAGTGTTTGAATCGTTATTACCTGAGTAATACGGTGGCTCTTTATCAAATAAGTTATTAACACCTGCAGACAATGTCACTGTATCATTAATTAAGTAAGATCCACTAATGTCATGGTACACAACTGAAGGCGTTGAAGGTGCATAACATGTCTCACCATCAATACATGCGAAGCTATCTAGGCCAGCAATGTAGCGTGCTTCATAAGTTGCATCCCAGTTATCTCCTTTAACTGTTAAGTTAAAGTTTGATTTGATATCTGCGTAACTACCAGCTCCACCCGTAATGTAACCAGCGTAATCTACAACAGCACCCGTATCAACAACGTATTCATCTAAATATGTTGTATCAAGGCCAGCTCTCCAGCTTAAGCCTAATGCATCAAATGAATACTTCAGATTTAAGTCAATGCCAGATGTTTTTTCAGAACCAATATTACGAAGCTGATTATTGAAAACAATGCGACCATCAGCTTGTAAAATTGCACCTGTGCTTGCACAAAGTTCGTTTGAACTGCTGTTTGAATTACCAATACATTGATCAACAACGAATTGGTTGTTGTATGTTGAAATAGCATTTTCGATTTCAATGTCGTAGTAATCTACGGTCATTGAGAAACCTTCAAACCATTGTGGTTCGTACACCACACCAAACGTTAAAGTATCAGCTTCTTCTGGTGTTAGATTTTGATTACCGCCCACAGTTACTTCTGCCTGGCTATCAGCACCTGGGTATTTTACTTGCTCATAAGATGGCGCATTACCTGAGTAAAGCTCATCTACCGTTGGAGCACGGAATGCGGTTGAACGTACGCCACGGAACATCAATTCATCATTTGCTTTCCAAGTAAAACCAAGTTTCCATGTTTCATCAGAACCAAAAGTGCTGTAATCAAACGCGCGGATTGCCGCACTTAATTCAACATATTCTGCAAATGGAAGCTCAGATAGTAAGGGTAATGCAAACTCAACATAAGCCTCATTCACATCAAACCCACCACTTGTTGGATCTACACGTGGATCGTTACCTAGACCTTGAGCAGCAATTGAATCAGGATTATACCATGCCTTTTCTTGGCGACGCTCTACACCCGCTGCAAATGCAGCATAACCTGCAGGTAGCTCAAACATTTCACCAGATAATGAAGCTGCCAAAATAAATAACTGGCTTCCACCTGAGTTTTGCTCTGTGTATATATAATCTTGAATGTTTTCTTGTGACCAAGATGCCTCATTTAAAGGCTTAAATGTACCTGCAGCTAAGTCTTCTGTGATTGCAGAAACGTTGTGCAGATTACTCATTTTATCAACAGAATCATTGCGACCAAAGTTTGCTGATGCATCCCATGAATAATCACCAATAATACCTTCAGCACCCACAACAACACGAACAGTATCAACTGTTTGCGATAAGTCACGAGTACCACTTTCAGCCATACGACGACGGTAGCTTATTTCATCACCATAGGCGTAATTAGTCGGTGTTGTAACGTAATTATCATTAGCATCTTTTACAAATGCACCGTTAACGACTTGTCGCTTATCATAAGTTTGTGACAGTAAGCTGTCACCCATATCTTCGGTATATTTAAAGCCAAAGTTGATAGGCTGTGGTGCTAACTTTTGCTCTGACCAGCGCTTAGTATAGGTAAACTCGCTGAAAAGCATTGTGTCATCATTTAGTTCATAATTACCTAAACCTGTGATGTTTAAGCGTTCCATAGGTGTGTATAGGTAGCTTTTAGACGCATAGTTGTATGCATCGTTTTCATCGGTATAGCGGTGTAAGTTACCGCCAAGGCCACTTAAACCAGCATCGTCAGCAACACCCTGCTTCTCGATTTCACCTTTATCGTTGATGATATTAGCTGTATTAACATTGTAAATATGGCCGCCTTCGCTGAATGAAGAACCGCCACAGAAAAGTCCATTTTCGCCTTCAAATAAAGGACATGATGAGAAACCACGATCACCTTGACTTGCTTCACCACGATCAGTGTATTGAATACCAAAAACCATATTACCTTTGTCAAATGTTGTACCTAAGGTAAAGTCGATTGATGTTTCTGACGCATCATGTTTTGAAGTCATGGCTGTGTTGACGTTTAAATCTAAACCTTCAAAGTCATTTTTAAGGATAATATTTACAACACCCGCTACAGCATCTGTGCCGTATACAGCAGAAGCACCGTCTTTAAGTACTTCAATTTGTTTGATCATTGATACTGGAATAGTATTTAAATCAACCGTTGAAGCCGCACCAGTACCTGAATTGATCATACGACGACCATTAACAAGTACTAAAGTACGCTGTGAACCTAAACCACGTAAATCTATAGATGCACCACCGCCAGAGCCATTATTAACGCCAGGGTTTGTCATTGCACCACCCGTAGCCGTCATTTGTTGTAATACGCTATCTACAGATGTTGCACCTGATGCTTTAATTTCATCGGCACCGATAAGTGTAACTGGGCTAGCAGTTTCCATATCTGAACGCTTAATACGAGAACCCGTTACTTGAATTTTTTCAATTGACTTTGCTGCTTCGTCTGCAGCTAAAACCTGAACACTTGAGAACATTGGGATCGCTGCAATTACAGCTAAACCAAGAGTTGATTTTTTCATGGATGAACCCTACTTGTTGAAAATTTACCTAAATTGGTAATGCTCACTTTTATGAGAATTTTGAGTGAGCGGGAGCAACTTAGGCGCCTTTAACTGAATGAAAACTTAACGAGCGATCACTATGCAATCAATGAAAATTAAGACGTCCCACGAAAGGAACAAAGGTTACAGTATGTTTCATTGTTAATTAATAAAAACAGTTAAAAATCATAAACTAAAGACCAAGCAATCACATAAAAAACACAGCTGAAATCAAATGAGTAGAGTTTGTAATCAAATGTAATTATTACAATAATGTGCCCTAAACAGGAAAATTAACATGTTAATCACAGCTCGTTATTAAAACGGTAAAACTAGGTGTTAATTCCTAACCATATTTATGCAAGTAGATTGTTTATTTAGTCTGAATTTTTTTGTTATAAGTTTTAATCATGCAAATTTTATGTGTATTGAAGGTTTAAGACGGGCTGCCAATTAAACTAAAAACGGCTATCAAAGTGGGTCCATTAGATAAATCTACATATAAATGATATAGGTGCTTTATTGCACGTATGAGCACAATTGAATAAGTAAGCCAAGCAGAGCTTAAGTTATAAACTTGGAAGGTAAATGGGTATATAAAAGCTTTATTAAGAATGGTTATTTTATCAGATGTACTTTAATTACAAATAACTATTAAATGTGAGGCATTTGGCTTTGCCGCTATAATTTTACGGGAATGGCGCAGTTAAAAACCACGCCTGAGTAGAAAGCCTTTAATAGGTAACGTTAAAAAAATATTCAACATTTTCACTTATGCCAGTGTTTGTATCGACAGTAGTAAGAATAAGCTTCCACACCATGTTTTTTTCTGAGCAAATCCCTACCATAGTATTAGCTACCCAAACGCTGCCCTGATTTTTAAATTGTACGGGAATGTAACCCATATACATGCTAACGCCTTCTAATTTAGCTGCAGTTATTGTTACACCAGTCGGTAACTGAGTGTAAATTGAAAACGGTGTCTCTGGTGATAGGGTTTCTTCGCTTAGCCAAACTTTAACTTGATTTGGAAAAATACACGGGTTGTTATTTTTACACTCTGTTTGTGATTGATTTACTTTTGGTGTTGATGTTGATCCAGAAAAGTCACAACCTAGTAAGAATAGTAGAAAAGAAAGTAAACATACTCTATATATATACATGCAGGTTCTCAAAGTATCTAATGTATTAGCCCAACATTTGGGCACGTTGGTTGATTATCGGCTTTAATGGGCAAGTAAGGTACAAATCACCTCAAAAAATAGACAGCAAGTTAATAAAGTTTGATTGATGTCATATTATTACGCAATTGACCTATCTTTTTAAGGCCAAAAAATTTATCATTTCAACCGCAAAAAAAACAAGTATTTCTTGAGATTATTATCTTTAACAACCACATATTGTGGGTTTTAGATAGTATACTTTGGAATAATAGTAGGTCCTACTTTTACAAGTAGGTAATTCATTTCTAAACGCATTTATTGCAGCGGAAGCCAGAAAATGAGCCAAACAGTAGCATCACAAACTGAGTACAATTATAAAGTTGTACGCCAATTCGCTATTATGACAGTGATTTGGGGCATCGTTGGCATGGGTATTGGGGTTCTGATAGCTGCCCAATTAGCTTGGCCAGCTCTTAACTTTGACACACCATGGTTAACTTACTCTCGACTTCGTCCGTTACACACGAACGCAGTAATTTTCGCATTTGGTACAAGTGCACTTTTTGCGACGTCTTACTACGTCGTACAACGTACATGTCAAACGCGCCTTCTTTCAGACAAATTAGCCGCCTTTACCTTTTGGGGTTGGCAGTTAGTTATTGTTCTAGCAGCAATTACTCTACCTATGGGTATTTCAAGTTCTAAAGAGTATGCAGAACTTGAGTGGCCAATCGATATCTTAATTGCTGTTGTTTGGGTAACTTACGCTATTGTATTTATGGGCACTATTGCAAAACGCAAAGTAGCGCATATTTATGTAGCTAACTGGTTCTATGCTGGTTTCATTATTACCGTTGCTGTTCTACATATTGTTAACAGCATGGCAGTCCCAGTCTCATTGACTAAATCATATTCAATCTATGCAGGTGCCGTAGATGCAATGGTTCAGTGGTGGTATGGCCACAACGCAGTAGGCTTCCTTCTAACTGCGGGTTTCTTGGGTATGATGTATTACTTTGTACCAAAGCAAGCGGGTCGCCCTGTTTATTCATACCGTTTGTCGGTTGTTCACTTTTGGGCACTTATCTCTCTTTACATTTGGGCAGGTCCTCACCACCTTCACTACACTGCGCTTCCTGATTGGACGCAAAGCTTAGGTATGGTGATGTCTATTATCTTATTCGTACCGTCTTGGGGTGGTATGATCAACGGTATTATGACGCTCTCAGGTGCATGGCATAAGCTACGTACTGACCCTGTTTTACGTTTCTTAGTGGTTTCATTGTCTTTCTACGGTATGTCGACGTTTGAAGGCCCGATGATGGCAATTAAATCTGTTAATGCGTTATCGCACTACACAGATTGGACTGTAGGTCACGTTCACTCAGGTGCATTAGGTTGGGTTGCGATGATTTCTATCGGTGCTATTTACCACCTTATCCCTGCGTTATTCTCGCAAGGTCGTATGTACAGCATTAAATTAATCAATACACACTTCTGGTTACACACAGTGGGTGTTGTTTTATACATTGTTGCAATGTGGATTTCAGGTGTAATGCAAGGTCTAATGTGGCGTGCAGTTAACTCTGACGGTACATTAATGTACAGCTTTGTACAGTCGTTAGAAGCCTCTCATCCTTTCTATGTTATGCGTTTCTTAGGCGGTGTATTCATCGTTACAGGTATGCTGGTTATGGCTTATAACGTTTATCGTACAGTTTCAGCGAAAAATAACTCGTTAGAACTTGATGAACAAGCGCAGTTAGCATAACGGAGTTAGATAATGAGCAATAAAAATTCACAAAACAAACACGAAATTATCGAGAAAAACATTGGCCTCATGGCCATCTTGACTGTTTTCGCAATCAGCTTCGGTGCATTAGTAGAAATTACGCCGCTAATGTTCCAAGACGATACAACCAAGCCAGTGGATGGGTTACGCCCGTTAAACGCACTAGAGTTTGAAGGTCGCGACATTTATGTACGTGAAGGTTGTGCTAACTGTCACTCTCAAATGATCCGTCCATTTCGTGATGAAGTTGAGCGTTACGGTCACTACTCTGTAGCAGGCGAGTCAGTATGGGATCACCCTTTCCTTTGGGGTTCTAAACGTACTGGCCCTGACTTAGCACGAGTAGGTAAACGTTACTCAGATGATTGGCATTATGCGCACTTAATGGATCCACGTGCCGTGGTTCCTGAGTCTAATATGCCAGGTTTCCCTTGGTTAGCAGAGAACACGCTTGATACAAGTCTGACTCTGAAAAAACTACAAATTTTCCGTGACACGTTTGCTATTAATCCAGAAAACCCAAAACACCCGGGTCTAGGTTATGGCAGTGACGAGGAATTAATCGCTGACATTGCTAAGGTTGATGCAATGAATGACGGTAAAGGTGCAACAGAAATGCAAGCCCTTATCGCTTATTTGCAACAACTTGGCACACATTTGAAGTAGATTATTATGGACTACGGGACATACAGAGGCATTTTGACTCTGGTAATTTTAGTATTATTTATTGTGATTGTTGGATGGGCATATAGCAAGCGTAGTAAAAGTCGTTTTAAAGACGCTGCTAATGTCATATTTGAAGATGAAAAAAAACACAACAATACACTCTCTAACGAGGAAAAGGGGTCTGAGAAATGACTAGCTTTTGGAGTATATGGGTTATTGTATTAACCCTTGCATGCTTAATCATTATCTTTGGTCTACTAGTTTGGAACTTAAAAAACTATGTAGGTGTAAAAGAAGGTGAAAGCTGTGGACATGAGTTTGACGGCATTCAAGAATTAAACAATCCACTACCGAAATGGTGGACTTACATGTTCTTCGCAACGTTTGTGTGGTCTGTTTATTACTTAGCAGCCTACCCAGGTTTAGGTAATTGGGAAGGTTTAGCAAAATGGACAAGCTCAAACCAAGGTATTACCTCTTTAACTGAATCGAAAGAAGCAGTCATTGAAGCGAAAGAAGATGGCCGTTTTGTAAAGCTAGATGCTGAATACCGCGCTGCTGAAGAACGTTTTGGTCCTATTTTTAATGAATTGGCTCAAATACCTGTTCTAGATTTAGTAGAGTCTAAATTTGCTGGTGATGCAGCACAGCAAGTTGCGCTAGAAAACGGCACTAAACATGAGCAAACTCAAGGTCAACTCGCAGTTGAAATTGGTCAACGTTTGTTCTCACAAAACTGTGCACAATGTCATGGCTCTGATGCTCGTGGTGGTACTGGCTTCCCTAACCTTACTGACAACGATTGGTTGTACGGTGGTTCTCCTGACAAGATCAGAGAAACATTACTTTTAGGTCGTGTTGCAGCAATGCCACCTTGGGGTGATGCATTAGGTGAGCAAGGCGTGAAAGAAATGACGGCTTACGTACTTAGCCTATCTGGTCGTACTGTTAACCAAAAAGATGCCGATGCAGGTAAAGCAAAATTTGCTATGTGTGCTGCGTGTCATGGTCCAGATGGTAAAGGTTCAGTTGCCCATAACCTACCGTTTGGTGCACCAAACTTAACTGATAACATTTGGTTATACGGTGGCTCTCAACGCGCTGTTGAAGAAACACTTAACCATGGCCGTGCTGGTGTAATGCCTGCATGGAAAGAGATTTTAGGCGAAGATAAAATTCACCTTTTAACTGCTTACGTTTACAGCTTATCGCAAGATAAATAACGATAAAGTTAACAAAACGTTTCAGTTTTAATCTTTTTATTTCAGTAGATTAATTCAGATCAAAAAAGCCTCCACTCGGAGGCTTTTTTTTAGTCTTTTCATTCTATTTATTATAATATAGCCGCACATCAATTAATTTTAGAGCGACTATGCAACCGACTCCGTGGTATAAAAATTTTTGGCCTTGGTTTTTAATCTTCTTTCCTTTAGCTGCAATTATTGGCTGCATTAGTTTATTTATTACAGCCATTGGTAACGGCCCAGATATGGTTGTAGATGATTACTATAAAAAAGGCAAAGCAATCAACTTAGAACTCGTTAAGTTTGATAAAGCAAAAGCGCTGTATTTACATGGCGACCTAAATGTATCAGATGAGCGTGTAAGCTTTAAATTTACCAAAGGCGATACCAGTAATATACACGCATTAAGATTGTCGTTTTTTCACCGTACTATAAAAGCGCACGATTTTGAGGCCACCCTCACCCCAAATGCTAATCAAGAGTTCACTGCATTATTAGAAAGCTATACACCAGGCGCATATTCGGTGTTTATTGAACCCGTTGATAATAGTTGGAAAATGAAAGAAAACGTTAGTTTACCAACCACCGCCACCGTTTTAGTGACTCCTAACTATAAGTAGTATTTAGTATGTCTAAAAATTGCTTTCATTGTCTTGAAAGTGTGCCTGCTGGATTTAGCGCACATGTTGTTATAGACAATACCGCTGAGCCAATGTGTTGCATTGGCTGCCAAGCTGTTGCACAAAATATCATTGACCAAGGGATGACCGACTACTACAAATATCGCACTGTTAGTGCCGGTAAAGTAGAGCAACTCGTCCCTGAACAACTCGCTTTTATTAAAAGCTATGACAATGAAGATATTCAAGATGAGTTTATCAGTACGCATAACGACAACTCTGAGGTGCTTCTCAGTGTTGAGGGCATTACCTGCGCCGCCTGTGCCTGGCTTATTGAAAAGCAATTACTTAACCTTAAATCGGTAAAGCGCGTTGATGTAAACACCTCAACTAATCGCGCTATGATCCAATGGGATAAAAGCGCATCCCCTTTAAGTGAGCTAATCACCTCACTGGCTGAAATAGGTTACAAAGCCTATCCATTCCAATCAGATGTAGAAGCCCAGCAAAAACAACAAACAGCTAAAGCCTATATTCGCCGCCTCGGCGTGGCAGGCTTAATGACCATGCAAGTGATGATGTTTGCCTTTGCTATGTACTTTGGCATGTTCTCTGGGATGGACAGCAACTTTGAACAGTACTTTAGATGGATCAGCTTGATCCTTGCAACGCCCGTTATTTTGTACAGCGCCCTGCCCTTTTTAAGTAATGCAATTAACGGCTTAAAAGCAAAACAACTGAATATGGATTTACCGGTATCATTGGCGATTTTTGGTGCCTATGGTGCAAGCTGTTACGCCACGGTAATGGAAGTCGGTGAAGTTTACTTTGAATCTATTTGTATGTTTACCTTTTTACTCTTATTAGGTAAATACTTAGAATTTAGAGCGCGCTTAAAGGCCAGTGAATTTACAGCCAACTTACAAAAGCTACTGCCACTGACAGCCCGTACACTCGATGAAAACGGCAAAGAGCACATAATTGCCGCTAAAAAGCTCAAGCTTAACGATATCGTTTTAATAAAAGCAGGCGAAACTATCCCTGCCGATGGCATCTTAGTCAAAGGTAGCACCAGTGTTGATGAGTCTATGATGACTGGTGAACATCAGCCAGTACGAAAGTATATTGATCATAACGTGTATGCGGGCACGGTTAATCATGATGGTATTATTGAAATAAAAATCAATAAGCTGGGCCAAAATACCCTGCTTAATCAAATTATTCGCCTGCAACATAATGCCCTAACAAAACGCCCACGGTTAGTAGAAATTACCGACAAAGTCGCGCAGTGGTTTGTTGCCGTATTACTGGTATTTGCCTCTCTAACCGCCATTGGCTGGTATCAAATTGACCCTGATGTCGCTTTTTGGATCACTATATCGGTGTTAGTGGCCACTTGCCCGTGCGCATTGAGTTTAGCTATTCCAACCGCGTTAACGTGTGCTGTGGCTACCTTAACTCGTAAAGGAATATTAATTAAGCAAGCACATGTGCTCGAAACACTCTCAAAGCTTACTTTAGTTGCTTTTGATAAAACCGGTACGCTTACGCAAGGTAAATTTAGCCTCGATGTTGTTGACATACTTGATGATAACTACAGCAAAGAGCAAATTCTTGATATTGCAGCACAGCTTGAGAGCTATTCTGAGCACCCTATTGCTAGTGCCTTTAAAGAGTTTAAAGGTCAGCGTAAATTTGACGATGTACAGCTCCATCCAGGGGTTGGGATCAGCGCTAAATACGAAAACACGCACTACGCCATTGGTAAAAGTGCCTGGTTTGATACCAAAAAAACCAATGCGCAAGCTACCCTTTACATAAACAAGCAACCCGTTGCACGCTTTTACTTTGTTGATAAAGTAAAAACAGATGCCGATAAACTCATTAACTCGTTAAAGGCTGCCAATCTAAGTTGTCATATGCTAACAGGTGACGCCTCAGATGCCGGTGCCAAGGTGGCAAAAAAATTAAAGCTTGATTCAGTACAAGCCAGTTGTAGTCCAAAAGATAAACAAGACGCCGTTGATCATTGGTCAACTCAAGGTGAAGTTGTTGCTATGGTTGGCGATGGCGTAAACGACAGCCCAGTCTTTGCCAGCGCCCACTTATCAATCGCCATGGAAACAGGAGCTGATATCTCTAAAAACAGTGCCGATGTTGTGCTGCTTAACAGTGATTTAGCCTCTATTGATCATTTGTTGACGATTGCTAAGCAAACACGGCGTATAATTAAGCAAAACCTAGCGCTTTCTTTATTATATAATGGCTCTATATTACCGCTTGCTGCTATGGGTTTAGTTGCGCCTTGGATGGCGGTAATTGGTATGTCTGCCAGCTCTATTATTGTGATATGTAATTCACTAAGGCTATTAAAGTTATGAGCATAATTTATATTTTAGTTCCTATCGCTATCTTGTTTGTACTAATTGCCATTGGCGTGTTTTTTTGGGCAGTAAAAGGCGAGCAATTCTCTGATTTAAACAAGCAAGGCCACAGTATTTTGTTTGAAGACGATAAAGAGCAACATAATAAAAGTAATGATTGACCCGATTTTTGTTAGTGCTTTTTTAATGGGGTTGATTGGCAGTGGCCATTGCATTGCTATGTGCGGCGGCATTGCCAGCTCATTACAGTTAGCCAGTAACAAGCGCCAAACTTGGTTATATTCTCTAGCCTATAATATCGGCAGAGCGCTAAGTTATATGCTGGCTGGTGCCCTAGTCGCCGGTATTAGTAGTCAATTTGCCACACAAAACTCGGCCTTTGCGCTGTTTTTATCATTTTTAGCGGGCGTGTTTATGTTACTGGTCGGCGTTTATATCATGCGCTTAGCCGCGACATTACAATGGCTCGAAAAACTTGGCAAAACCCTCATTTGGCAGCACTTAATTAAACTTAATAAATATTTAATGCCCATTGATTCCCCATTAAAAGCGCTTGGTTATGGCGCACTATGGGGCTGGTTACCGTGCGGCTTAGTATATTCTGCGCTCACATGGGCGATGACCAGTGGCACTGCCATAAATGGTGCTCTGGTTATGCTGGCATTTGCCCTAGGGACGTTCCCTGCCATGATCACCTTAGGTGTGGCTGCACAAAAGCTCAATACGCTTTTTAATCACCCTTGGACGCGAATAATATTAGGCAGTGTTATCATTTGGTATGGTATCTACCTTCTGATCATTGCAACAGACAAGCTAGTGCATTAACATTGGTAAATGTTGTGCATAGAAATTTAACGGATTGAACTTATGGATTTTTCTCAAAGTCGTGCTAAAGGTAATTGTGCCATTAGCTGTAATAACTGCAGTATTAGCCAGTTATGTTTACCATTTTCTTTAAATGGCCAAGAAATGGATAAACTTGATGAGATCATTGAGCGAAAAAAACCATTACACAAGGGTGACTACTTATTTGAATCGGGCGCACCTTTAAATGCAATTTATGCAGTTCGTTCGGGGTCGTTTAAATCGTATACCTTGTCAGAGCAAGGCGATGAGCAAATTACAGGCTTTCATTTAGCGGGTGACCTTGTTGGCTTTGACGCCATCAATAAAATGCAACATCAAAGTTTTTCTCAAGCACTAGAAACCTCAATGGTATGTGAAATTCCCTTTGAAACTCTTGACGAACTAGCCGGTAAACTGCCTAAATTGCGCCAACAAATAATGCGTTTAATGAGCAGTGAAATAACCTACGATCAGGAAATGCTGTTATTACTGAATAAAAAATCAGCAGAAGAACGTCTTGCTAGCTTTATTTATAACTTATCAGAGCGTTTTGGTGAGCGTGGTTTTTCACGTAAAGAATTTAGATTTACCATGACCCGCGGCGAAATTGGTAACTACTTAGGTTTAACAGTAGAAACTATCAGCCGTTTATTAAGCCGTTTTCAAAAAGCCGACTTAATTAAAGTAGAAGGTAAATTTATTACTATTTTAGATAATGACGCTTTAGCCAAAACTGCTGCGATTGTTAAGCCTCGTTAATAATCATTTCTCATTTTAAAATTAATCCTACCCTGAATTGGAGCGTAATTATTGCAATTATGCTCTATCTCTACTAACACTTTGAGTAGAGGTATTAACCATTCACTTTTAAGAGTCGATGAATGAATTGTCTGGCTCATTTTTTAATATAAAAGCAACTACGTCCTATTAAACTCTTACATAGAAGGACAATCTTATGCCTAAATCTTTATTTCTATTTATCGCTCTTTCTTTAAGTATTTTATTTAGTAGCCAAGCATCGAGCTCAATGATCCCCGATGACGGCATTGATGACTCAGAAGCACTAAAAGACTTGATTTTAAACACTGCAGAAAATTCTGAGCTTAAAATAGACAAGCCAGGAGTTTATGACATCTGCTCAGCTATTATTGTTAGAAATCTTAACAATATTGTTATTACAGCTAATACTGGCGTTATACTAAAAAAGTGTGACCAATTTGAAGGAGAGTATATTTTATCCTTTTATAATTCACGCTTCATAGAAATTAATGGTTTTATTTTTAGAGGGTTAACCACAGACAAAATTAATTATGTTTGGGGTGAGCAAGGTATCCTTTTTGCCGGCTCCGAAGATATTTCAATTAAATATAATCAATTTTTTGATTTTGGCGATGCGGCTATAAGAGCAACATCTTCACACTTATCATCCCATGATACGAATATCAATTCTTTCAGAATTGATATTCGTAATAATTACTTTGAAAATGTCACACAAGTAACAACTACTCACCCGTGGAATAATAACTATGGAGGTACGCATGATATTACAGTTGAAGATAATATTTTTGAGGGATTGAAGGGATCATTGAAATTTGCCACGGTTAAACCTGTATCAAAGGCTCTAGTAAGATATAACACTTTCAAAAACACCAAAGGCACCGCTATAGAAATTACTTATTACTCTAACGTAAAAATTATTGCTAATACCTTCATAGACAGTGATAAGTTTATCCTCAATGCTTACCCTAACAAACCAAAAAGTGTGACCGAGCCTTTTAATTGGGGAAGTATTTATTTTACTCACAACACAGTTTTACGTTCTAAGGGAGGCATTAGAATACAGTCAGATGTAACCGGCGAGCTAATAGATGACAAATACGTAAGAGGCATTTATATCAATAACAATCACTTTATTGACGTTGATATGACTGTTTATCCTGAAAAGAAATATTGGTATCTTATTAACTTATTCAGTAGAGGTGGAAAGAGTTATCTGTTTTCTACCATTAAAGATAATGTTTATAACTTACTACCTGAAGTGGGCTTTGTGAAAAAAACGAGTGGATTCACTGTAGAAGACAACACTTTAATAAAACCTGAGAATAATTAAATTTTTATAAAGCCGTACATGCTTTTATCCAAGATAAAGAGTTTTAAAATTAGAGAAACTTTATTTCTTGATATAGAACAAGAATATTAGTGCTACCCCTTTAACTGTTGTGTATTTGCGTTACACTCAAGGTATAACTGTTAAGTGAATGGAGTAGCACAATGGAAACGATTAAACGTATTATCGCGGTTATTGACCCAACTAAAGACGATCAAAATGCCCTCGCGCGTTCAATAGATTTAGCCAAAAAATCAGGGGCTAGCATTACCGCCTTTATGACGGTGTACGATTTCTCTTACGAAATGACTACTATGCTCTCTGGTGATGAACGTGAAGCAATGCGTAAAGCGGTGTTAAAAGATCGCGAATTATGGTTAAAAGATCTTGTCTCTCCTTATCAAAACATTAATATTAATACCCAAGTCATTTGGCATAACCGCCCTTACGAAGCCATTATTAATACCGTTATTAATGATAAATATGACCTAGTGATCAAAGGTACTCATCAGCATGGTGCGCTTAAAGCAGTTATTTTCACGCCAACAGACTGGCACTTAGTCAGAAAATGCCCAACCCCTGTATTATTTGTAAAAGATATGGCGTGGCCAGCACATGGGAATATTTTAGCGGCTGTTAATGCAGTCAGTGAAAATGATCAGCACCTGTCACTGAATAAACGCATAATTAAAGATGCACAATTTTTAAGTGAACTGGCTAATGCTAAACTTAACTTAGTCAATGCATACCCTGCTACACCGGTTAATATAGCAATAGAGATCCCTGAGTTTAACCCAGGGTTATATAACGAATCAGTTAAAAAACATCATATTGAATCAACCAATGAACTCGCTAATGAGTTTAAACTAACCTCTGATCAATGCTTTATTGAAGAGGGATTGCCAGAAGATGTGATACCGGATGTTGCAAAACGCTTAAACAGCGAATTAGTGGTTATTGGCACGGTCGGACGGACTGGCTTAAGCGCTGCCTTAGTAGGCAACACTGCTGAACATGTTATTGACAGCCTTGATTGTGATGTACTTGCACTTAAACCTGATGGGTACGTAAGCCCGCTTGCAGAAAGTTAGCGTTTGCAGTAGCTCCCATATTACATATGGCATATAATACGCCCCTTTATTTTTAGCAATTAATTTTGCCGTACTATTTACAAGGGGGCGTAGTGTCTCATTCTGCTCAAGCCAAAGCTCAATACAACTTAAATAAGCTTCAAAAGCGTTTACGCCGCCTCACAGGTCAAGCTGTCATGGACTTTAACATGATTGAAGAAGGTGACCGTATTATGGTGTGCTTATCGGGTGGCAAAGACAGTTACACTATGCTCGACATGTTGCAACATTTACAACGTGTTGCACCTATCAAGTTTGATTTATTTGCAGTAAATCTCGACCAAAAACAACCTGGTTTTCCTGAGCATGTGCTTCCTGAGTATCTTGATAATTTAAATATTGAATACAAAATTGTAGAAGAAGATACCTACAGTATTGTTACTGATATTATTCCTGAGGGTAAAACAACCTGCTCGCTTTGCTCTCGCTTGCGCCGTGGTATTTTATATCGCACGGCTAAAGAGTTAGGTGCGACTAAAATTGCACTGGGTCATCACCGCGATGATATGATAGAAACCTTGTTTTTAAATATGTTTTATGGCGGAAAACTAAAAAGTATGCCGGCTAAACTAATGAGCGATAACGGTGAGCATATGGTTATTCGCCCACTGGCATATTGTAAAGAAGCCGATATAAGCAAATATGCGTTCAGCCAAGGCTACCCTATTATTCCGTGTAATTTATGTGGCTCACAAGAAAACTTACAGCGTAAACACACTAAAAATATGCTGGAGCAATGGAATAAAGAGCACCCGGGCCGTATAGAGAGTATTTTCACCGCCATGCAAAACGTTGTGCCTTCACACTTAGCTGATAATCAATTATTTGATTTTACCAACTTGCAAACGGGTGACGTTATTGATGGGGGCGATATCGCGCTCGATAAACCAGATATTCCAAAAGCGCCAGTTAATAATGAACAAGATGAAACAAACCAAGCCGACGTGGTTACCATTAATTTAAGCTAATTTTTAAGGGTTTGCAGTAATGCAAACCCTTCACTTTGTTCTATGCTGCTACTGACCAGCAGCTAATCCTTGTAAAAACTCTAAACTCTGCACTTCTTGTTTGTTTGCCTGATAAGGCAACTGCTGTAAGCTGTCGTAAGCAAAATCTTCAATAGTAAACTCGCTAATTTCACTTTCACCAAAACTGTTAAGCTCACCTGGGCTTGGCGACATACGTTCAATAACAAAGTCCCTCAACCGTAAGTCATTCGTTTGCTTGGGCAAAACAGACCAATGCGCTTTAAAGTCAATTTGCTGACTGCCCTCATTTAAACGTGCTTTAGCAACTAAATGTGCCAATGGCGAGGTGCCACTGTATAAGTTAGCTCTTAAACGGTATAAGCCACTTTTTATAACTGTTAAATTAGCAGGCACTATCATATTATCATTACGTGGATACGCGTTATCAAAGCTAGTTAGCGTTGCACTAGGCGGCATATAGTGTATTTGTGCCACCACAGGAACTATTTTACCCGCGATATCTGCTTCAACTAATAATTGTAAATTACGTGGATAGTCTTCTTCACCTTTAAATATCATTGCCAGCTCATTTTGACGAGCCACACCGCTTTGCGTTTTTAGCGACTTTTTGGTGTCTGTATTACTGAGTGTCACTACCGCCTTACCTAAATTTGGGGCGCTTACGGTTAGCTCTATAGCTTGTGGATACACATACCGATATTGAGACAAGCTCACTGTTAACTCCCCTCCTTGCTCACCCACTGGGCTGCTAACAGGAAAGAACTGATTTGGCTTAAGTCTGTCCTCATCATATACCGTTAATGGTTGTGAATAAGGCGGAAACGCCAAACTTTTCTGATACTGATCAGCAACCACAGAGGCGGCTTTGGCTAAGTCTTCATCAAATGCTGACTGAGTTACTGAGCTGGTTTTTGTTGTTACCTTTGTCACAGGTTGGCTTAGCGTGCGCTGCTGAGCAGGAGGTGTCGATATCGGCTTTTTATCATTAAGAGGGGCTTGTTTTAGGGGGTAACTTGCATGACCCTCATCAATTAAAAACCACATAATTAGGCCCAAGCTGATAGCAAAGCCAATCACGTAGGACTTTTTCATCGGTTAGTTATCCTATATAAAACGTGTAGTACGTATACTACACGATGTTTTAAGTATGCTTATATCACGGGATCACATTATATATAAGTGCCGATGCACTCAAATTATCTGAGTCTTTTACATAACGATATTGTTTCTTCCAAAACCAACTACCTGTGGTTTCATCTACGGTTTCAAACCCTAGCGTGTCGCCAGCTACCGTAATGTTATTCATCGCAATCGTTACATTTCCTTGGCGCTGCGCTTGTTGAATCTCGTTATGACTATAACTGTTAGTCATCATTAATGGATAATGATATGGCATAAAACTATTAACAGCATCACCTTGCGATTTTAAACGCCCATTAGTGTCAATATTGGTGCTACAGCTACCAAATGAGTTTACAGAGCTTGCACCACATGATGAGTGAGTAGCCACTACCGAGTCGTCATTACCGCGTAAAAATCCAGCCGTTAAACCTAAGTAAGCATTACCATCGGCTACAAAACGTAAACGAGGTGTGCGTGCATCAGGTAATGGCGCAATTCTGCGTGCATTATTTACTTTTAAATCGTGCAATACGCCTACCGCCTCATTAACTTCACTGCCTAACCACCACGTTAGCGCGGCATCTACAGCAAAATTCCACGATGCGCCTGTTAATGTACTCACCGCTAAGTCGGCCAATTCACTGCCGCCACCAGCACCCGCTAAATCAAAGGTGGCAATAATATTAAGCGGCTGTAATCCGGCATTTTCAAGCCAGTTTTCTTGGTTATCTATAATATATCGGGCAACTAAGTCACCGGTTGAATGAGTCACAAATACACAGCCTGGCTCGCATAGATTTGAGCGAGAAATTTGCTGTAGTTTAGGCCATACCCAATCGGTGGTGATTTTTCCTTCTATTCGTTCATATGCAGGCCAATCGATGCGCTCATCTGCGCGGTTCACCCAATAAGACTGCCAATAGCTTTGTCCATTGTTTACCACATCACTGGCTGCTCTATTGGTAAGTTGTGATACCTGCAAACCATGAATTAAAATTACCTTATACTCTTTACTGAGCGCAGAAAAACTCATCAGCAGGCTTAATGCTGCTGCAAATAAAGAGACGCGTTTAAATATGTGTGTGTTGTTCATATTAATCCTTAACTGATTCAATATTTTTATTATGCTTAGCTTGTTACACGCTGTTGTCGGTGCATGGTAAAAGCAACGCATTGACCAGTATTGGGAACAAAGTTAAAAAATGCAACATTTTGTTATCATTTTCACTGTTAAGGCTAAATATCTGCGTTAAAATACGACAAAAGCGCTAAACTATTGTGCTATTTGGAACAGTTTATAAGTTTTATAAGCCGCCATTGAAAACACCATGAACTTTTTTATTAACTATCGCATGGCACTACTTTTTATCAGCGTAATAGCGTAAGTTAGTTACATACGAACAACCAAGGAATCATAATGATAAAAAAAATAATGTGTGGTGGCTTTTTATTAACCGCCATTTCCGCGCCTAGTTTTGCCGCGAGTGTTAACACCCAACTTGAACAAGCAACACAAAGTGTGAGTGAAAAGGTCATTAAATGGCGTCGTCACTTACATCAATATCCAGAACTGAGTAATCGCGAATTTGAAACCGCCAAGTACATTACTGAACATTTGAAATCACTGGGTCTTGAAGTACAAACCGGTGTTGCTCATACCGGTGTTGTGGCAAAATTAAGCGGCGGTAAAAAAGGCCCTTTAATCGCATTGCGTGCTGATATGGATGCTTTACCGGTTACCGAACAAGTTGATTTACCCTTTGCCTCTAAACAAACATCAACCTATCGTGGCAATGAAGTAGGCGTTATGCATGCCTGCGGGCACGACACTCATGTTGCTATTTTAATGGCCGTGGCAGAGTCACTGGTAAAAATAAAAGATCAGTTAGCGGGCGAAGTACTGTTTGTATTTCAACCGGCTGAAGAAGGTGCCCCCGAGGGCGAAGAAGGTGGCGCTGAGCTGATGTTAAAAGAAGGCTTATTTAAGCAAAAGCCTGAGGCCGTGTTTGGTTTACATGTCACCAGCTCACTCAATACAGGGCAAATTGGCTTTCGTGAAGGGCCACTAATGGCCAGTGAAGATTCTTTCACAATTAACGTAACGGGGCGTCAAACACATGGTTCACGTCCATGGAATGGCGTAGACCCAATTGTTGCTTCATCACAAATTATTATGGCAACTCAAACAATCGCCTCTCGCCAAGTTGATGTAACTAAAGCACCTTCAGTCATTTCGTTTGGCGCAATTAATGGCGGCATACGCTCAAATATAATCCCTGATAATGTAGAGCTGATTGGTACCATTAGAACCTTTGATCAAACTATGCGCGCCGATATTAAAAAACGTTTAGCTAAAACCGCTGAGCTGGTTGCCGAATCCGCTGGTGCTAAAGCCGATGTGCATATAGATCACGGCTACCCTGTCACAGTAAACAATGTAGCACTCACCCAAAAAATGACCCCAACGCTTGCCCGTATTGCTGGTGCTGACAATATTATTACCACCGATTTAATTACCGGCGCAGAAGACTTTAGTTACTATGCGCTTGAAACCCCTGGGCTGTTTTACTTTTTAGGCGTCACTCCAAAAGATCAAAACGCTAAAACGGCAGCAAGTAATCATTCACCTCAGTTTTATGTTGACGAAAGCGCCTTACAACTCGGCGTAGAGTCATTATCTCAACTGGTTGTTGACTACTTACAATAACAACTCAACGTAACAAGCACAGGGGTAATAACCTTGTGCTTGTTTTATTAGAGAGTGTTATTCAGCTAATATAAATCCCCTTTCGCTTACCTTTAATTATATAAATTCTCAATCAGGTAAGGACACCTTAATGACAGCAGAATATTTTAATTTTTTAAGCCTAATTGGTGTGGCTTTTTTTGCAATTTCAGGTGCGTTATTAGGCCATGATAAAGATATTGGCGGATTTGGAGTGGTGGTTGTTGGCTCAGTCACTGCGCTTGGCGGTGGCACGCTCAGAGACATACTTCTTAACCAACCCGTTTTTTGGATAGCCAACCCCGATTTTTTATATGTCACCTATGGCGCTATTTTTGTCACTGTTATGTTTATTCGCCACTTACCCGATGTGTCTAACTATTACATGTTGTTGGTTGATGCAATTGGTATGGCTATCTTTAATGTGGTCGGTATCGAAAAAGCATTAATTGAAGGCACCACCATGATGGTTGCACTTACAATGGGCATGACTACGGGGATATTTGGTGGCTTAATACGCGACGTGATCTGTCGAGAAGTGCCGTTGGTGATGCGAGAAGAGCTCTACTCCACCGCCTGTTTTGCAGGAGGCTTGACCTATGCCGCGCTATTTTTATTAGAAGCCCCTTATTTATGGTGCATTCTTGGTTCGCTGTTGGTCAGTGTTTTTTTAAGATTGGGCGCGCTCCATTTTGGCTGGCAGCCCAATCTATTTAGAAAAAGAACACCAAAAATAAACGATTAGTATAAGCATTGCGTTACACTAATCGCTCATAGAGTCCTGATGCCCGTGACACACTTTTACCCATCGCCAGTTGCAGCACTTTTTTATCTGCTACCAGCTCAAAGGTCTGCTTTGCACGGGTAATACCGGTATACACTAATTGCCGGTTAATACCGACGCTCGCTTGTTTAAGTGGTGGCAATACCATAGCAGTGTAACTAAACTCTGAGCCTTGCGATTTATGAATGGTCATAACATACACTTTATCGTGCGCTGGGAGTCGTGCAGGTGAAAATGCACGTTCATTACCCTGCTCATCAATAAACAGTGCTTTGAGTTGGCCACTGTCATCAGGCATTAAAATACCTATATCGCCGTTAAAAAGTTTAAGTTGATAATCGTTTTGGCTAATCATAATAGGCATACCCGTGTAATGCCGCTGATTAGGGTTAACGCTAATTAACCCTTGCTGTTGCAATACACGCTCAATACGTTGATTTAAACTATTAACGCCGTAATCGCCTTCACGCACCGCGGCAAGTAATTGATAGCGGGCAAAAGCCTCATGCACTTTGGCAACACTAGCTCCTTGGGCAATCAGTGTTAAATAATCACCGTAGTGACTTGCCGCGCTGTTTATAAGCTTTTCAATCGGTGTAGAGACAAAATCGTAGTCTAAAATAACATCGCTAAAATGCCCTTGCGTACTGTGTTGTTCAACATAATTTAAAATACCCCGATCATTGGTATTAACAGCCAAAGCCAATTGGCCTATGCCACTTTGGGCATCAAAGCGATAACTATGTTGTAAAAAGGCAATGCAATCAGCCAGTTTAAACTCACTCTGAGTTTGCGCGCCAAGTTTAGCTGCGCCATTAAAACACACCTTATTTAATTGCTCACAGCGTGCTTTTGAATATTGCGGTGTTTGCCCAAGCACTAAACCTTGGCATAAATCACTCATTACACTGCCGGTATCAACCGAGGCGAGTTGGTCTTTATCGCCGAGTAAAATCAATCGGGCATGCGCTGGCAAGGCCTCAATTAATTTAGCCATGAGCGATAAATCGACCATACTGGCCTCATCAATAATCAATACATCAACATGCAACGGATTGCTTTTATCGTGCCTGAATTTATTAGTAAATGGCTTAACTCCCAACAAACGATGAATGGTTTGCGCACTTTGCGGGATCAACGCATTAATATCAGCCGGTATTTCTGTGAGCTTATTTTTAGCTCCTAAAATTGACTCTGTTAATCGCGCCGCTGCTTTACCTGTGGGTGCTACTAATTTTATGCTCAATGGTGCAGCCTGATATAACGACTGTAAAATGGCTAACAGCTTTGTCACCGTGGTAGTTTTACCGGTTCCGGGGCCACCGGTGATCACACTAAAGCCCTTTGTTGCAGCAATGGCACAAGCGACCTTTTGCCAATCAATATCAAGCGTTGGATTATCAGGAAAGTAGCGTGTTAATAACTCAGTAAGGACTTCATCATCAATATTGAGTTGTCGCTCACTCATTGCCAGTAATCGCTGCGCTAAAGTTTGCTCATACCCTGCTAAACGCGAAAAATACAACCGCTGATTAAACAATTGCAGCGGCTTGTGATCCCCCACACTGTGATGCGCGTGTAAGTAACTTATTGCTGCCTCAGTCGTAAAATCGTCACTAAATGGGGTGAGAGTGTCAGGTACGGTGCCTTCTAATTTAGTAAAGTCGCTTTGGCGTAAATTAAACGGATTAGCCCAATCAATTTCTGTTAGAGTTAAACAACTATGCTGGCTTTGCTGTGATAAACACAGCATTAAAATAATATAAAATAATTCGTCATAATCATGTTCAGTATTGTTACCACTGAGTAATTCAGCCAGCTTTACATCCACAACACGTACGCGGTGCTGCTCAGTTAAATAGCTAAGCAGCGGCACAACTTTAGGTGTTTGAGTTACAGAGTCCGCTAGTTGTTCATTGAGTAACGACGACTCATCAACAGGCGCGTCGTCAAAGTCATCAAACAAACCGGGTTGTTGGTTTAAATCACTCATAGCATCGCTCCTTGGCTAAACAAACCATCTAAAATAATAACTTGCTCTGTACTTAACTGTTTAAAGTACACCCCTTCACCCGCTGGCATACCGCGTAAAAAGGTATAATACACGCCGCCTAAATGCGTCTCTATGGCATAGTCAGGAATACGTTGTTTAAGTAATCGATGCAGCGCTACGGTATAAATTAAATACTGTAAATGATATTGGTGGCTGGTCATGGCTTGCTCAAGCTGCTCTGGCTCATAATCTGCAAGGGTACTGCCCAAATAATTCGATTTATAATCTAAAATATAATACTTGCCTTGGTAACAAAAAATTAAATCTATAAAGCCTTTTAGTAAGCCTTTTACATGGGCAAATTCAAGTTTGCTTTGGCTAAAATCAAAGTGTTTAATCAGCATTTCGTTGAGTTTAGGCGCACTTAGGCTAGCAAGCGGTAAGTTAAACTCCATTTCAACAAGACAATCACTCGGTGATAATTGACTCAAGCTTAAATTATTTTCACTATTTAACGGGCAATTAAGCGCATCGAGTATCCATTGCTCGGTAATTTGCTGCCATTGCTCATCAATATGGTATTTTTCAAAGGCACGTTTAATTACTGCCGATAAGTTTTGCTCTGGATTTGAGGGGTGAACAAGCGGGCTGGTAAAATCAAGTTGCTCGAATATTTCGTGTAAGCAACTTCCTGGTTTTGCACCTTTTGGAAAACTATACGGTGAGAGAAGTTCATCTTGTTGCACCGCAAACTCATCTCTTTGATGATCTTCATCGCTGCGCCCAGGTGCCAGTTGGTCAGTATGCTTTTTAAAGCTCAAGGCACTAAAACTGGTTGCCCGCCAATCGCGTTCAATCTGCGTGGTTACAGTATTAATACTCAGCGCCTGCTTTTCAACGTGTTCATTATTAAAGCGAAGTATGCCCTGCTCGAGTAATTCACCCGAGGTAATTTGCAGATATTCCATCGAATCATTGGCATCACAAAACTCACTTAAATGAGTGCGCCATGTTTGGCTGCTGGTTAACGCTAACCCTGAGAACAACACATGCCCAAGCGCACTACTTTGAATCGCTAAGCGGCTACTTTGCCCTTGCCCGATGTTATATACACCCAAGGCACAAAAATGCACTGCACGGGTCAATGCGACATACAATAGGCGTAAATCTTCGGCTAGGCGCTCTTGCTCTGCTTGTTGCAAGGCGTCTTCGTCTTTACTTAAATCAAAAATTAACTTGCCGTTATGGTGATAAAGCGCGTCTTTAGTTTCACGATAGCCACTAGCAAAGGGCATAAATACCAATGGATATTCAAGCCCCTTTGAGGCATGCATAGTGACAATTTTAACCAAATTTGCGTCGCTCTCTAAACGTACTTGCACAGTTTCGCCATCTTGTTGGCTCACCTTTTGCGCAAACCAACGCAACAAACGAAGTGTCCCTTCAAGCTCTATTTGTTTTTGCTGCAGTATTTCACCAAGGTGTCTAAAGTCGGTAAGCCAACGTTCTACGTTATAGCCCAAGCCTTGCCATTTGGCACTGAGTTGATTATGACTCAGTAAGCGTTCAAGCATGGCCATAGCCCCTTGCTTGTGCCAAATATGGCTAAGTTGAGCAAAAAAGTTTAAGTGTTCTTGCCATGCATTTTCATCATCGGCCAAAGCAAAAATATCGTTATAACTTAAACAGAATAATGGCCCTGCGAGTACACCTCGTAGTAGCGACTCGTCGTACTGGCCGTGCAATGCGGTTAAAAAGTTGAGTAAATGGTGACTTAGCTCTTGGCTAAATACACTATCACGAGACAAATACACGCTGGCAATATTGGCTTTGCTCAAGGCCTGCTTCATTATTTGCGCTTCAACGCGATCGCGCACCAAAATACAAATATCAGCAGCGCTTACCGGCTTACTGCCAATACAAGCTATTCCTTGGTTTGCTTGCTCGAGTAACGTAACAATTTTATTAGCAAAATGGGTGGCTAAATGAGCTTGCCCTAAGCCTTTACTGGTCGGTTTGCCTTTTTCATCGCCAGCTTCATCCACAAACACATTAAATTCAAAGGCGGTGGCCGGTTTGCCATCAATTAAAAATGTATCTTTGGCTTTTTTACCCTTGGCTTTCACTTTATTAAAGGGAATGGCATCGTTATAAATAAAGCTGTTATCGTATTTACTAAACAAGCTATTTACGCTGTTGACGATATCGCTGCTGGAGCGAAAATTAGTGCCTAGGGTAAATTGTTGCGACTGCTCTACGGCCTCTTTGGCACCAATGTAGGTAAATATATCTGCGCCCCTAAAGCCATAAATAGCTTGTTTGGGATCGCCTATCATGGCTAAAGTGGTATTGCTTTGAGCATAAATTTTACTAAAAATACCGTACTGAATAGGGTCGGTGTCTTGAAACTCATCAATCATTGCCACCGGAAATAACTGCGCAATTTTTTGCGACAATACGTCACCTTGCTCACTATTAAGAGCCGTATGTAAATTAGTGAGTAGGTCATCAGGGGTGATCACGCTTTGCTCTTGTTTGCGCTTAACTATGGCCGCTTTTACCCAACTTGCCGCATATTGCACTATCGCAATTTTTAGCCCTTGTTTAATGGTATTGTTAAGTGCAGCTAAGGTATCGAATTGGCTAATAAGTGGATGAGTCAGTAATGTGCCATTTTTTTTATAATTAGCGGTATTACTTAAATTCTCGCTGCTCCAAACCTCAAACGAATATTTGTTAGTACCAAATTCAAAAAAGTCATCATTGCCTAAACAAAACGCTTCAAGCGCCGCTAAGCTGCCTTTTCGTGCCGGTGTTTTTGAGCCGCTTAAATCGGATGCTTTCACAGCGCCAATAAATTCTTGCTCTAGGCACGCTTTTTTAAAGGCGGGTACAAGCTCCAAGTATTCATCTCGGGCTTGCCACACATCCTCTAAATTTACTTGCGGTGTTATTTCGGCGTTGGCTTTATTTAAAATACTGCTTACTTGGCTAAATAATGATTCAGGTGCGGCAAACACCTCTAAAATCGCATTTGTTTTTTGCTTATTAAGCGGGTAGACAAACGCGCGCCAAAAATCTTTTATGGTCTCAAGCAGTATCTCGCGCTCATCTAAAATAAACTCTAAGTTAAACGCGACCCCCGACTCAAACGCATGTTGTTTTAGCATCCGCTGACAAAAACCATGAATGGTAAAAATAGCCGCCTCATCCATTGATTTAGCTGCTGCATCGAGTAAGTCAAACGCACGATGTTTATCATCAACGCCCGCTATCACACCTTCAATGAGTTCATCATTGGGCACTTGCCCCAATAAAGCATCACGCGCGGCAATAATACGGCTACGAACACGGTCTTTAATTTCTTGGGTAGCGGCATCGGTAAAGGTTACCACCAAGATTTGCTCAACGCTCAAAGGCGTACTCAGCTCACCGGGTATTTGCATGCCCAATAAATAACGTAAATACAAACCCGTGATCGTGTAGGTTTTACCTGTGCCTGCACTGGCTTCAATTAAGCTTTGCCCTGATAATGGCATAGTGAGTGGGTTAAGCGCTTGCATAGTCACTCTCCTTGGCGTGCTCAAATAACGGGACAAATAATTTTTCGCTCCATTGTATAAACTCCTCTTGGCAATCATTGAGCGATTGCACCGTGAGACGAATATAAGGGTTTTCCCCTTCACCTCGGCCAATATACTGTGGGCTAAATTTACTGTTAGCTTTTGCCATATCGCCACCGCTTTTCACATATTCGTAACCACTCACCGGAAAAAACGCCACCGGCGCGTTTCGCAATGCTTTGTATAGTTCAAACCAATCTGCAAGCAGCAAGTCGGCATTGGCTTTACTCATAGGGGCAAAGCTAATTTGTTTATCTAAACCCAGTAATAAGGTTTCAACCTCTTGTTCCATGCTTTGAGCTGCCAGGTGATAAAGAAAGCCTTTTATTAAATCTTTGGCTTTAATACTGGCACTGCGGTAAAACACTTGTTTTTGCATATACACATGGTTAAGCCAGCCTTCAATGGTGGTATTTTCAAGCGCAAGTAACACTTCTATCGGTTCGCTTTTACCGGCTTTTATTTGCTCTTTTACTTGCCCTGCAAGCGCATCAACTCGGTGCTGCATACCCTCATAAATTAAGCTGCCAACATTGGCTTGGGGCAACTCACCGCGCTGCAGTATTTGCTCGGTACTGAGCGGCGTATTGTTAATGTTTGCTTCAAGTATTTCGTCAAGGTAAAAATAACGGCGCAGCGCATCTAGGCTAAACGGTTCTTCGTCTTTCGCTATATCGTTAAATTGCGGCAAGCGTAACCCTAAACTTTGTTGATAAAAGCTCTCTTGGGCATGGCATACACTACGAATAAACACATCAAGATCAAGTAGCTCAGGGGGTGTTACATCAAGCGCAGTGATTGCTTTTGGCTCAATAGCCTCGCTAGGCAGCCAAATTGGGTTATAGCTGTGATTATTTACTCCCGCCTGTTCATCGCTAGGAGCTGAGTAATACAGGCTATTAAAAGGCTGCAAATGCTGCTGCGTAATAAGGCATTCAGGCAAGGGTTTATCACTGGGTTCGCTAAGTTTAAAACTGCGTCCAATGTATTCTAAAAGCTCACTTACTAGAGTTGATGGCATGCGCGGCTGGTTGTCAAAACACGAGCGGCCAATGTAGCTCATATATAAATTATCTCGAGCACTTAAGAGCGCTTCTAAAAAGAGGTAACGGTCATCGAGTTTACGTGAACGGTCACCTTTTTGCTTTTTAGAATAAGGTACTAAGTCAAAACCGATAGGCTGCACGGTACGTGGGTAATCGGCATCGTTCAAGCCTAGCATACACACCACCTTAAACGGCACGGCGCGCATTGGCATTAACGTACAAAAGTTCACTTGTCCTACTAAAAAGCGCTGACCTACACCTTTTTCTTGTATACCTTGCTTGATTAGATAGCTCACTATGCGCTGCGAAACGGCTTTACTGTAGTCGCCGTTGTCGTGGTGCTTCGCAATATCTTCGAGCACCTTTTGCAGCACTAATAAATCCCAGCTATCATCGCTTTCGCTCTCATACACAGCATTGAGTAGCTCACTTAATATATGGGCTTTATTAGAAAGCGTATCATCAGGGGTGAGTTTCGCTTTAAAGTCTTGAAGCACATCAATAAAATGCACCAGCTTATTGAGAGTATCAAGCGCCATACCTTCTACTTCATCGGCGCTGTAAATACCATTAAATGGGCACTGTTCGTCGCGCATGGCAATCCCCAGTAATAAACGGTTCAAGCCATGTTGCCAGGTATTTAAATCAATGGCGGGTAAATCAAAGCTTTGTTTATGCTCAGCGTTTATGCCCCACTTTACCCCTACTCGCTCAAGCCAATAATGTATTTGCTCGTATTCATGGGCTTCTAGGCCAAATTTTTCGGCAATTTGCGTAACCTGTAATAAATCAAGAATATCCGACACGCCAAAGCGCGAAAACGGTAAATTAGCTAAACTGGCAAACGAGCTCAGTACTGGTTTTTCTTGCTCTATGGCTAAATCGGCAAGGGCGTATGGTATAAATCGGCTGCCCTGCGCACCACCAAAAACGGCCTCAATGTAAGGGCTATAAGTACCTACATCAGGCATCATGACGATGATGTCTTTGGGGGTAAGCGTTGGGTTTTGATTAAACAAATTGAGTAAGTAGTCGTGCAGGCGCTCGACTTCCCTTAATGGTGTGTGGCAGTCACTTAACGTAATGCTGGTATCGTTTGCACTTATGGGCAGTTTACCCTCATCGTTTATAAACCATTCTTTGTTATCGGTAAGCGATTCACCTTTAAAGGCAAGTTGGTATATTTCGCTTTGCACTTGCCCAAGTAAGGTATCGTCAAACGCATCAATAAAACCATCAATCCAACGGGCATCAAGCTGCACCAGTTGCTCAAAATAATCGCGGCCGAGTTTACCCCACGACGACAACAACGGATTACCAATAAAATAGTATTCTTCATCAGGATTCGTTTGCTTTTTTTGCTGCGCTTCCACCAGCGGCATTTTGGCGTATTTAGCGTTTATTTTAGCCGCTGTTTTTTCATCGATTATATCGCCCCAATAATGCTCGCTGGGGTTAAAAAAGAATAAAAACACCTCAGTTTTTTTACTCAAGGCTTCAAACACGTCAAGCTGTGAGCTGGCAATCGCAGATATACCAAATAGGCTAATACGCTTTGGCAATAAGCTGCTATCCATACTCTCAAGGGCGCTGAGTAATTGTCCTTGCATGTTGGCGCGGTGAAATTGGCTTTGCCCAAGTGTTTTACTTAATTTGACAAGGCGGCGCCACAAATCGGGTTGCCAAGGAGCAATGCTGATATCTACATCGTCAAGCGTATCAACACCGCTATCCCAAGTGGCTATCCAATGGGGGCGATACATTAAATATTGGTCGTACACATCGGCTATTTTTTCACATAGGGCAAAGGTTTTTTGGCCGTCAATATCCCCCTCTAAATAGGTTTTTAAGGGTAAATACAGTGGCTCGTCAATACAAGTAGGTAAAATTGCAAACAGTTTCCAAGCAAGGTTCGGTTTATTAAACGCCGACTCTTTAGGCACGTTTGGCAATAGTTGCTGGTACAACTGCCAAATAAAGCTCGACGGCAGCGGAAAGTCTACCTGCGCAGCCACGCCTAAATTTTCACTTAAACCAATTTTTAGCCACTGCGACATACCCGGCGATTGCACTAACACCACTTCTTTATCAAATGGGCTTTGCAATGGGTTTACTTTTAATAGCTGATGAAACTGCGCTTGCAGGGCTTCCATTCGGTTTGATTGAATAATATTGAGCATACGATACCAGCCTTACTTGAGATAAAGCCAGTGTAAGATATTTTCAATTTAAGCGGTAGCGCTAAGGGGACATTGGCGTTAATAAATCAGCATGTTAGCCAGTAGCTAGCTGATTTTTTAAACGCACAGGACTCACTTTAGTCACTGTGCGTTTTTATAACAACCCCTTTATTGGTATGGGCTTATGCTAGATAAGCTAAAATCACTTTGCATTATTACGTTACCATCAATGCCTTTGAGCTTAAGTGACAAGCCTGGATCTGCTTGCTGCCAATCAATGGTTAAATCGCCATAGTTAACATTGTGCGTGTAATCACCGACACGATGTTTATTGGGGCTAACGTCTTTCCACTTTTCTGTCAGGCCTGAGCTGGTCATTTCAATGAGTGGGTAATCAAGATTGTGTTGATACCTTGAAATTTCCCCCCAATGGGTATCGCCGCTGATGATCACCACGCCATTTATTTGGTGTTTTTTAATTAACGCAAATAAACGGTTTCTATCCTCTGGAAAATTTGCCCACGATTCCCAGCCAGTAAAATCAGGCAGTAACTGCAAGCTTGATGCAATTAGTTTAATCGCTGCTGGCTTTTTAAGTTCGGCTTCAAGCCATTGCCACTGCGCCTCTCCAAGCATAGACGCGCCTTTTACTTCGGTTGGACTGTACGGTCCTTGGTTATTTGCTTTACGCTTGGTGTAATACTCAAGTTCGCTCACTGAATTAAGCTTATCGCGATTAAAACGTAAGTCAGGCATGATCACCTGCACGGTTTGCTCGCCTTTGCCATACATGTACGAGGTATAAATACCATCAGCACGAGTACGGCGCGCTGAGTTTGCCGGTTCATCCCAAAAATCGAGCATAATTTGCCGTGATGCTTCTTTATGCGGGTACTCTTTACCCGCATCGTTTTGACCATAGTCGTGATCGTCCCACATGGCTATTAATGGTGTATTTGATTTTAAGGTTTTAAAGCCAGGCTTTGCCCCCAATCGTTGGTATTTATTTTTAAGCACGGCCATGTCGTTAGTATCGCCATAAATGTTATCGCCTAAAAATATAAATAAATCACCCTGCTCTTTGTTAATCGCATTAAAGATGGGGATGTCTTTATCTTGATGCCCACACGAGCCAAACAATATTTTAGACGGCGTAGCCATTGCGCCACCACTAATAACAAAAGCAAGTAACAGCGCTGAATGATTAAAAGTTTTTAGTAACTGTTTCATTTTAAAATCTCGTTAATAGCCGGTGCCATATTAGGGTTAATCGTGTTTGGGTTTTGTCCAAGTGCTTTTAAAACGGTGGCGGCAATTTGCGCTTGTTTAAGCTCATTATCGGTTTTTATTAAGCCATTACCTTTAATTGTAGGGCCAATGGCAGCAAGCCAAATATGCTCTGAGCCAATAATTCCCTCAGGAAATGCCTTTTTACCCTGCTCCGACTTTGCTAATGCCCGTTTAGAGCTGTGATGTTGCCAATCGTTTGCGTAGCTGCCACGGCCGTGATCGGTAGTAACAATTAACGTAGTATTATTTTTATAACCTGCTGTGCTTTGAATGGTTTGCCATAAATCTTTTAAAAATGCATCGCTTTGTTTGGCCGACTTTAAGTAAGCATCGTAATGGCCATCGTGAGCAAAGTCGTCAGTTTCTCCTAAGCTAATCACCAATAATCTTGGCTTTTTAGCCAGCATATAGGCTTTAGCAAATCGATAGGTAAAACTATCAAACCGCACATTGTGCCATGGGCTGGGGATTTCTGTTTGTAATGCGTTTAACAGGGGCGCATCGGCAAATAAATCATCGGCAATAGGCATAAATCCTGCATTTACATACACATGACTACGCTTAGTATTTACAATGTAAGGAAACACATCCCAGCTACCAAATAAAGCCGTGCTGTTTTTAAATTCAGGCTGCGCATCTAATCGCTCTAAAATGGTTTTATTTGGATTAAAGACTTTATCGTTACTGTTAATGTTTTCATCCACTTCGCCGGTAAGAATTTCGTTATAACCAGGGTATGAAAAATACCATGGATTACTCACTGACATCGCTGAGCCGTTTGCTCTGTCGCCCATAATGACGCCTTGAGTGGCAATCGTTTGTGTTAAAAACGGCATTAATAATTGCTGGCGCTGTTGCACCCTTTCATCCCAAAATTCATTGCTTAACTGTGCTGGTTGCTTAACAAATTCTTTATTATTGAGCAGGTTTTTATCGGCACCATTAAATACTTCCTGCCAGCGCACGCCGTCAAGGGTGACTAACACTACATTTTGTTGAGCAGCCAATGCCGCATTATTAAACAATAAAATTAAACTTAATCCGATAATTGTTATCATGCTTTTCATGGTGTTCTCATCAACTTTATATAGTAAAAAGCCCATCGATGATGGGCTTATATAAGATTACTTTAGGTTTAAAAAGTAGCCGTTAATGTAACCGCTGCTGTGCGTGGCGAGCCTATAAAGTAAGTACTCCCATTGCCCGTACCACCTGCCAAATAACTTTTATTGGTAATGTTATAAACCACAAAGGCAATATCAACGGCTTTAAACGGGCCTGCGTTAACTTCGGCTGCATAACCTGCGTTTAAATCAAGCACGGTGTAGCTATCTACATCGCCACGCTCACCGGTGTATTTAGCCGATAAACCAAAGCGGAAATCGCCACTGTAGTAATCGGTTGATAGCACAAATAAATCATCCACTGAGTCAGTTACTTTGCCTCCTGCTTCAAAGCCTGGCGCATCGCCTTTGTATTCAGAGCTATTATTGGTGTATGAGCTATATACATTCCACTCATTATTAAGCATATAACTAGCTGACAGCTCTAGACCTTTGGATTCAATACCGCCCACATTGAGGTACGAGCCGTTAGTGCCTATGGTGTAGTCTATACCGCCGGTGTCGCTGCCTGGCGCTATAAAGGTGATGCGGTTATCAAACTCAATTGAATAGGCCGTTGCCGTTAGTTTAAGTGCATTATTTTGATAGCGTACACCCAGGTCAATATTTTCAGCGGTTTCTGGCTTAATAGCTGATAAGTCAGAGCTATCGCGTTCAAGCACACCATCTTTAATGGCGGCAAAGTTTTCGCTATAGCTGCTAAATAACTCAGTATTACTATTTAGCTGATACAAAATACCGCCACTAAATAAAAGGTCTGAATCACTGTTTACTTTAGCTGTTGTGGCGTTTTTATAGTGGTCATACTTTTCTATATCCACTAAGTATTTTTTTACCCCTAGGTTTAAGGTAAGGTCACCTACTGTCATTGAGTCTTGTGCGTACCATTTAAGCGTATCAGTCTCAAAGGTGTTTTTGTATTGCGTCCAGTATGGGGTGTTATCAAAATGATGATAAATACGGGCATCGATTACTTTATGCCAATCACGCGACTCATCACGGTCGCTTTGCTCATACCAAAAACCCGCTTCTATATCGTGCATGCCAAAGCTTGCTTGATAATTAGCAGTTACCCCTAAACGATCTTTATTGTAATGAGTATGACGATAAGACATAACAGGCGTTGCATCAGCGTCGTAACACGCAGGATTAAGCTCAGGGCCCGACTCCCACGGCCAGTTTAAACTTGCGGTACAACCTGCGTTCGGCGCAAGTGGATTACCGTTGCTATCTGTAAAGCCATAAGAGCCCGCGTTTGTGCCCCCCTCGGTGGTTGGGTTGCCATTTTCATCTACAGGGGACGTTAAATAAGGTGGGATCCAATCGCCACGACCAGAATTTTTATGATAATACGGGCTAACGGTTAATAATGATGTTGGAGAAATCGCGTATTCAAGTTTTAAATAGCCTAGAGTATTTTCACGCAGGGTGCCCCAACCTTCTGCAAACATTTGGTCAAAGTGCGGAACGCCTGTCCAGTTCCATGTTAGCTGATCCCAATTAGGGGTTTGTTCAAATTGCTCTAGGCTCACGCTATTGTAGTTGGTCTCGCTTACATCGTCGTACGATAAACGCCCTGTAATAGTTAAATTATCAAGAGTGGTAACAAATTTCGCCTCAGCGTGTTGGTTATCTTTTCCGCCATTGCTGCCTGAGCCAATCCAGCGGCTGGTATCGGTTTGTGAGTAACTCACGTACGCTTGGGTATTATCGAAAATGGTGCCAGTTTCGTGCTTAACATAATAACGCGAAGCATCGTGACTGCCTGAGGTATAAGCAAAGGTGGTGTTTTTATCTAAACTCGGTGCTTTACTTACAAAATTAAAAGTACCGCCTAATGCCTCTAATGAGGCAGATTTAATATCTGAGGTACCTTGGCCAACTTCCACTGTCACCAAGTTTTCGCTATCGAGATAACGATTCGCTTTAGCCCCGCCACCATAATTAGAGCCACCATTAGGAATGCCGTCTATCGTCATACCTAATTGCTGTTGGTTAGAGTCAATACTAAAACCACGCATGGTAATGGTTGTTGACCAATCATCGCCGCCAAATGCGTCGCCTTCGTTTATGCTAATCCCTGGCAAGTTATCAATTACCGATAACACACTCGATACCGAGCTTTGTTGTTCTAGCATCGCAGGTTCAATAACGTTGTTTGCATAACTGGTTGGTTTTGCAGTAACAGTTACTTCTTCTATCACGTTATCGTTAGCATAAGCTGAAGTTGATACCGCCATGGCCACAGCCATGCTCAAAATCGATTTATTTTTTAAAGCGTACATTGTTGTCCCATTTGATTCTAATTATAAAAAGGTAATTATGAAAGCGGGCACAGTCTATTTTTTAAGTATGACAACGAGGGGCAATTTTATTGACAAACAGGTTAAACAAATATGAGTTAATTATGACGTAAAGTAATCAAATCAAGCACACCGTAATTAAGAGCAATCAGACTAAAACAGCACCCAAAAGCCAAGGGACTCTCTAAAGTCATAAAATTTTCTCACTCTTTCTAACTGCAATTGATCAAAATCTTATTTAACTTAGATATAAAGAGTTAAGAGCCCATAAAGTGATAACTTTTAGCCCAAAAACACGGTTTTATACAAAGTTAAAAACCAATTTTGCAATCAGCTTTTTCTGGGCTATCTTTTTATTAACGCTTTAATTACAGGTAGCTGCACTATGTTTAATTTTTTCGCTAATAGCGCTGAGCAAGCATTAAAACAGTCTATTACGGCAATTGTTTCCATAGATGAAAAAAACAATATTGTCTTTTATAACAAAGCCGCGCAAAAATTATGGGGCTACACAGAAGATGAAGTACTCGGTCACAACATACGAAAACTAGTCCCTGACGAACATAAAACAAACCACGACGACTATGTAAATCATCATAGAGAAACCGGGCAAGACAAAATTGTTGGCAGCTACCGAGAAGTTGAGTTACAAACTAAATCGGGAAGTCGCATTTGGGTCGAATTAGCGCTTTCTCAGGTGAAAGTAAATAACAACAAACATTACACCGCTTTTATAAGAGATATATCAGCAGAGCGTGAAGCAAAAGAAATCAATGAGCAATCGTTAGAGCAAGCCCTTGATGCAGTTGTATGTATTGATGAAAATAATTGTATCACTTTGTATAACAAAGCCGCAGAAACACTGTGGGGTTACAGTAAACAAGAAGTAATGGGAAACAATGTAAAAATGCTAGTACCCCATGCAATACAACATAACCATGATGAGCTTGTAAATGCAAACCGAGACACAGGTGTCGATAAAATAGTTGGTACCAGTAGAGAAGTTGAAATTGAACGCAAAGATGGAACAACCGTGTGGGGGCGATTATCGCTATCGAAAATTAAATTAGCTAATCGCGTTATTTACACAGCTTTTATCAAAGATGTAACGCAAGAGGTAATAACTAGAGAAGAACAACGGATGTTGTCACTTGTTGCAAACGAAACAGACAACGCGGTAATAATCACCGATCCTAACGGCTATATTCAATATGTAAACAATGGATTTGAACGTTTAACAGGATACGCTTTAAGTGAAGTAAAAGGTAAGAAACCAGGCAGTTTTTTACAAGGCAAAGATTCTGACAAAAACATGATAGAAACGATACGCACACATCTTAAAAATCGAACTCCTTTTTATGGAGAAATATTAAACTATAAAAAATCGGGGAGTGCTTACTGGACCTCGCTATCTATCAACCCAGTAATAAGAGAAGGGAAATTAGAAAATTACATTGCAATTCAAGCTGATATATCTGAAGTAAAGCAAATGGCGCTTGATTTCACAAACAAACTAGAAACTATCGGCGAGTCTATAGCTATGTTGCAAGTGTCTCTTCATGGTGAAGTACTTGATTGTAACGAATTACTAAAAACGGCATTAAAACCCAATTTTTCTGTAGAAGAGTTTGCTAAAAATCTGATTTCTGATCTCAGCGTTGAAGAAAGAGCATTTTTAGACAAAAACAAACATATCTCAAAAACTTTTGAACTTGAAAAAAATAATCAATACAGTGCCTTTGATGCGAGAATATGTGCTCTTCGTGATGTTAATGGTCAAACCACTAGTTATATGTTTATAGGTTTAAACATAACGGAAAGAAAAAAAGCAGTTAATCAAACTCAAATATCAATGAAAGAATTATTAGATATAAGCCAAACCATCAGCAAAATAGTAGAAACAATTAATGGAATATCAGAGCAAACAAATTTACTTGCACTCAATGCTGCTATTGAAGCCGCAAGAGCAGGTGAAATGGGACGCGGTTTTGCCGTTGTTGCTGACGAGGTAAGAACTCTTGCAGGCAATTCAAAGGCATCTTCTGAAGAAATAAACGGCTACATAAAAGAAACGGTTACTAAAATTCAAGAGCTTGCAGAATTATCTAAAAAGATAGATTCATAAATCCGCTTTTAAGTAATAAGCCCACATTTGTGGGCTTATTAGTGAGAACTCTTTAAAACTTAAACTAACTCAGCAAGCATCTCATCACTATAAGGTGTCACTTCTTCACCATTTTTAATTTTGCTAATGTAATCTGGGTTAGCAATAAGTGGGCGACCAATGGCAATTAAATCAAATTTATTATCGTTGATCGCTTGTTTGGCAGTTTCAAAACTATAACTACCTACACCCACTAAGGTACTTGCATAACCAGCTCGTAAAAATTCAGAGGTTGATTTACCTTCTAGTGAATCAAAACGCATGCTGTCGTCAAAAATACCGCCGTGTAAATAGGCTAGTTTGCGGTTTTCAAGCTCTGGTAATAAGTAGTCAAATACTGCTTTATCACGGTTATCTTCGCTCATATTAAAGTAGGCACCTGGTGTTAAACGCATAGCGGTACGCTCATTGCCTACAACATCAATAATGGCATCGGTTACTTCCAGTGCAAAACGAGACATATTTTCTGGTGTTTGCCCGTACTCGTCATCACGTTCATTTGCCGCATAATGTAAAAATTGGTCAATTAAATAACCATTAGCACCATGAATTTCCACGCCGTCAAAACCTGCTTCCATCGCGTTTTCTGCCGCTTTAGCGTAGTCAGCCACTAAGCCTTTAATATCATCTTTAGTGGCAGCTTTTGGCGTAATATAAGTTAGCTCACGCATACGCGGTACTGAACCTTCAACCCCTATCGCCGATGGCGCCAGAACATCACCACCAAAAAAGTGAGGGTGAGCAACACGGCCAACATGCCATAATTGCGCGAACAT
Organism: Pseudoalteromonas sp. SD03; assembly: GCF_040937955.1. Taxonomy (NCBI): domain Bacteria; kingdom Pseudomonadati; phylum Pseudomonadota; class Gammaproteobacteria; order Alteromonadales; family Pseudoalteromonadaceae; genus Pseudoalteromonas; species Pseudoalteromonas sp. SD03. Next base: position 1,395,021 of record NZ_CP162514.1, on the reverse strand, counting down.
TTTACCGCCATTGGCATGCACGGCGTCAGTGACTTTTTTCCAACCTTGAACTTGTTCATTAGTGAAGATACCCGGTGTATTTGGGTAACCTTGTGCATCGGCACGAATAATAATTGCTTCACTAATAATTAATCCTACATCAGCACGGCGAGCGTAGTAATCAACCATAGCTTGTGTAGGCACTAAATTGTCATCTGCCATACAACGAGTTAGTGGTGCCATTAGTACGCGGTTTTGCAGTTCAATGCTGTTATTTAATTTAAAAGGTGAAAGTAAGTCTGTCGACATAATGTTTATCCTTTATTGAATGTACATTCAAGATAAGGTCACTTGAATGAAGATTCAAGTATAATTTTGAAACTTTGTTCAAGATTGCGTAAACTGCTTTACCTAAACGCTGCTTAAAGTAGGATTATTGCTGAAAGTTCGCTTTACCTACTCTGCCAACGAGAAGAGTCATTATGAGAACTGCAGAATTTGATACAGAGTTTGTACTGCGCCAAGCAATGGCGATGTTTATGCTTCATGGCTATGCAAAAACCAGTATGCAAAAACTGACTCAAGCAACCCATTTACATCCAGGCTCGTTATACGCGGCATTTGGAAGTAAAAAAGGCATTTTTTTAGCCGCTACGGAGCAATACCAAACCGATCGTAATACTCAATTTACTGCTCTTTTTGAGCACAGCAGTTGTATTTTAGATACGCTGAAACAATACCTTAATATCATTGTGCAAGAATGCGTCGACGGTGAAGCAACCAAAGTGTGCCTGCTCACAAAAAGCATTAGCGAGGTAGAGGGTAACGATCCACAAATTTGCCACGTATTGCGTACTAATTTAACTGCATATGAGCACGCTTTTGCGCAGCAGTTACAAAAAGCAATTGATAATAAAGAAATTACCAATGGCCGAAGTGCCATAGAGCTGGCACGATTTTGTGTTATGGGTATATATGGATTACGCACCTACGCATTAACAAACCAAGACCCCGACGCACTAAACCAACTAGCCAATGAGCTACTAGCAGCCATCAGCTAAACTAAATTTTAAAGCGCAGCAGCTCGCTGCTCTTTGTATACTCCACAGTGAGAGAGAGCCAAAAATGACCACCGATAATTTATCAAAGCAAGACGACGTAATTTTAGGCCTTGGCGCAAAAAAACGACTCGCATACATGTACGAAACCGTGCAGCAATTTAAGCAAGTGTGGATTTTAAACGATGACGACGGCTGCGTAATGCTCACTAACGAGGACGACGATTGCGTGCCGGTATGGCCAACACGAGAGTTCGCACAAGCCTGGGCAACCGGCGAATGGCAAGGCTGTACACCTAAAGCAATTCCAACAAACGATTGGTTTAGCCGCTGGACACCTGGCCTTGAAGAAGACGACTTACTGGTGGCCGTGTTCCCTACCGAAGAAGACGACGGCACAATTTTATTCCCTGATGAGTTTCAAGCCCAGTTGAGTAAATCAATTAGGAAGTACTAACTTCTAAAGCAGTGTTCACCTTAAACAAGCTTATTATAAGCATTAAAAGAAAAGTTTATTTACCAAAAGGTTATAAAGCATCTATTATAGTGTTGTAACTTACTTTTATAAAAATCGACCTGGGTGGACGTCAATTCCACCCCTGTAAAAAATCGAATAAAGTAATCAATGTTCAGGTAAATTTAATAAAAAATATACGTTTATTTTCTGTGTTTAAATTGGGGTCTACATGCTGTTCAATTCAAAATATAAAAACAAAATTAATGAGTTAAATAACGAGTTAATTCAATTAAAAAAAACCAATGAAAAGCTTGAAGCGCAATTGTTAGCAGCAAACAGCGAGCAATCACAACAAAACGACAATGAAATAGCAAATGATACAGCCTTTGTAAAACAGCGTGAATTAAACACATTATCATTACAGTCATCTGATTTAATTAGTGACATCAGAGAAAGCTTAGCCTCAACTTCACATAAACTAATTAATGATATTACGTCATTTAAGTCATCCCAAGAATTACTTGATACAATTTTAGATATGTTAGCAACGACTTCATCGTCAACACATAATATCTCAAGAGATACAAAATCAGCCACTAAATCCGTTAAAGAATTGCAGTCAGTAACAATCGGAATTAATGATTTTGTAAACATAATTAAAGGGATTTCTGATCAAACAAATTTACTTGCACTTAATGCGGCCATCGAGGCCGCTAGAGCCGGAGAGCAAGGACGAGGCTTTGCTGTTGTGGCAGATGAAGTAAGAACGCTCGCTCAGCGCTCTTCTGATGCATCTAACGAGATCTCTAATTTAATAGCTAAGGTCAATGAGCAAATGCAAAGCGTTGTAACTAACATTACTAACGTTAGCGAAGAAAGTGATGGCATTGCAAATAGCTCATCAGAAATTGATGCTACCGCTAAAAAGGTGGTTGAACTATCACAAAATATGTATAGCGTTATTGTTAATTCAAGTGCCGATGCATTTATTCAAACAGTAAAAATGGATCACATTGTATGGAAATACGATATTTATAAAGTCATTTTAGGCCAATCAAATAAGACTGCAGAAGACTTTTCTGATCATACCATGTGTCGTTTAGGTAAATGGTATTACCAAGGTGAAGGTGCATTAAAATATTCAAGCATTAACGACTTTAAAGCATTAGAGCAACCACATGAAGATGTCCATAAGAATGGCTTTGCTGCTTTAGAAGCATTCCAATTAGGCGATATCAATACTGCTGTAGAAAAAGTATCTCTTATGGAGCAAGCAAGTTTTAAAGTAGTGGACATACTTAGCGCTTTATCACACAAAATTATGGATTATAACTGTAAATAAAATAGTCAAAAAACACCTCACTTTGCATAGCGTTATGGTTCATAATCATTTGGCTATGCATACCAAACTTATATAAATTAATCACAAACTAATGACACCTCCACCTAAGCACTGCTGTTCAATAATTAAACTAACTAAATTATTAACCCTTTAAGTAATCATTAACTATATTTTTATGATAGCGGGTCACGGTTTACTGATTCATCTTACCAATTCAGCGGTATTAAAAACACTTAGCCACATTGCAGCAATAATGAGCACTGTCGTTTAAATACTCTTTTTTATTTAGGTTTTAATTATGTTTAAAGTTCATTTTAGTGTTGTATTCGCGACGTTATTTACTTTGCCCGTATGCTCACAAGAAGCGCAAACACAATCACTCGTGCAAAAAGCGTTAAGTAATGCGCCCACAATTATAAACTTATCAGCAAACCATCCTAACACTCTAGTAACGCCCGCTATTAATGAGCTCGATGCCAGCCCTGAGTCGGATTTAATTCGTTATGGGCGCTTATTAATTATTGATACCTATAAACAACTTCCCAATAACGTAAATAATAAGCTCAATTGTAGCACTTGCCATCTTAATGAAGGGCGTGTAGCCAAAGCCGCGCCTTATGTGGGCATGAATGTGGTATATCCAAAGTATCGTTCACGTAATGCAAAAATAAACACCATTGAAGACAGAATTAATGGCTGTTTTCAACGTTCCATGAACGGCCAGCCACTGCCTACTAATTCAGTGCATATGCGGGCTATTGTCAGCTACATGAACTTTTTATCACAAAATATAAAAACCAAAGACGATCTGCAAGACAACACAGGTTTTGTCACTATTAATAAAGAGCTAATACCAAACGCCGATAACGGAAAAACTCTTTACATTCAGCACTGTACAAGTTGTCACCAACTAGACGGTCAAGGCTTTTATCCTAATAATACTTACATGTTCCCAGCCATTGCCGGCAGTCAGTCGTTTAATGATGGTGCGGGTATGGCACGCACTTACACCGCAGCGGCATTTATTAAAGGAAATATGCCATTGGGCCAAGAAGGCATGTTAACCGAGCAACAAGCTGTTGATATTGCTTATTATTTTTCACATTTAGAACGCCCTATTTTTGCCAATAAAGCGGATGACTGGCCAAAAGGTGGCGCACCAAAAGACGTGCGTCGATAACAACGTACTGTAGCGTAATAATTTGCCACTCACTTATTTATCTTCTTGGAGCGATATAAAGTTAACAGCCACATTTTAAGTAAAAATACGCTGAAACAGTCATAACGATAATTATTCTGCTAAAAATGCAGTATAATTTTTAAGGATCACTAACTTAGGTATTACATGCGGTACACTTTCAATTTAATATGTTGTTTGCTACTACAAACCATTGGTTTTAGTGCATCTGCTGTAACACTAAACGAAAATGACAGCTTACAATTAAAATCAGCTATTTGGCATCAAGTAGATTTAGCTAAACCAACCCAAGGTGAGCAACTCGTTAATGCCTATGACAATGTTAATACTCCCATCACTTCGCTGTACAGTGCGAATGGCAGTGCAATAGCAAAAATTAGTTTAACCACAACGAGCGCTGGACGCTGGTATATAATACCCCAAGTTAATTACTTAGATAGTGGCGTTGCTTTTTATCAAGATGCTAGTGGGATCAGAAAAGTCGCTGACTTTTCACAAGATAGTGCCATCCCATCAGCCATTGTAATGCACAGCCGAGCTTTTGAATTACAACTAGAAGCTAATTCACACGGTGTTTTATGGCTTTATGTTAATGCTAAGCACTTTGCCAAACCTGTCAGCATTAACGTTATTCCTCAATCTAGGTTTGTTAAACTTCAGTTTTATATCAATTCATTAAGCTTAGTGTCTATAACGATAATGCTGACCTTGGCTTGCATGGCCTTGATCATGTTTTTTAAAACACGACATCGCGTGGCATTATTTTGTGCAGGTTACATAGGGTTACATGGCATTGGTTGGGCATTCGCAGCGGGGATAGCTGCGCTACTTTTTAATTACCATGCGATTAACACCCATTACTTTGGCATGTATATTTTTGCCTTTGCTATTGCCTCTGCCAGCTCATTTGCCTATTACTTATTTAACTTTGACCAACATACCCGTTCTGGTATTAGCCGATTTTTAAAGTACTTTTCCATAACGGCACTTGCCTGTGGTTTTTTAAACCTATTTTTATCCTTTCATTGGGTGTTCTATTTAGCTCACTTCCTCGCTGCAATTTGGGTGTATTTAAGCTTAAAGCTTGGCTTTACAATGCTGGGGATGAAGGACTTTAGAGCGAAATACTTTTTAACTGGCAACCTTGTTTATAGCTTATCCTTGGTTATTTTTATTTTATCGCACCTAAATTTAATAGAAATAAGTTCACCTGAATTATGGGTGCTTATTGCTCTGGCCATTGATTGTATCTGTATTTTGCTTTCTTTATCTGAATGGCTAAAAATAAAGCAAAACAATTATATAAAAGCGCTAGAGTTATCACGCATAGATCCACTCACCAAAGTAGGAAACCGGCTGCAATTACAACAAGTGCTCGATAACTTAGATAATTTTTACCTCATAGTGTTTATAGATTGCGACAATATTAAAAGCGTTAACGATCACCTAGGTCATGCTCACGGTGACAAACTACTCATTGAAGTTACACGGTTAATTAAAAGCGCGTTAGCCGATAAAGGTGAGGTATGCAGAACTGGCGGTGATGAGTTTATTTGTGTGTGTAACGTTAAATCAGCACAACAGCTCGGCCAACTCACCCTGAGCATCAACGAATCGTTAAATTATATTCATCAACAAGTACAGAAAAACTGGCCCCTATCAGGCCTGAGCTATGGCATAGCAAGTAGTGAGGAATGTAATGACTACAAAGCCTGCTTAACCTTAGCCGACCAACGAATGTATACATTAAAGCACCAACGTAAAAACAAACGTCAACACGTTTAGTGTTATTACAGGCACAAAAAAGGACGCTAAAAGCGTCCTAATATAGAATAATGGTGGAGAGAGAGGGATTCGAACCCTCTAAAAATATTCAACACTCCAACAGAAAAAATTAACTAATTGATAATTAAGTAATAAAATCAGTTATCTCTTTAGTATTCTCGGGGTTAACTTTTTAATTGCACCACAACAGTGTGCCTATCATATATCAGCTAACAGTAACTAAAATTAAATAATCTGTAAACACAAGAATGATAAATATACCTAATTATGAGTATTCGAGGGTCTGATTAGTCCATAACCCTCAGCTTTAGAGTTCTTTTCAGCATACAAATTTTAGTTATTTACTAAGTCAGTTCCTATTGAAAAGAAAGAATAAAATACTAAAAGCAAAACAAGTCCATAAAGTATCCACTTAGCTGAATCGAATATAATTTCTAACAATTCGTTTGGCTCAACATCAGAATGACCTGTGGTTTTGATTTTATCTTCAGTTACGAGGGGCAACCAATACTCTCTATAAAAAATTTCTGACTCTTCGAAGAATGAATGTCCACCATCATAATATCTATTGAGTACAACTCCTTCTTTGAACCCATAAAAGCCTGTTCTACCGGCCATTCCAAGACCCGGAGCAAAGAGATAAGCGAATGGTAATGCTCCATCATTTACACCACAGTCATTTACAATATTATCAACTGATAGTTCTTTTTTAATTTCAGCCCAGTTAAAGTTTCTTTTCAAAACTGTACCTGCTAAGGTTACAAGTCTGATATTAGGCGCATTTAAAAATGACATTTTTTTTAGTGCGTTTGCTAAGATATATGACCCAAAACTATGAGCAAAAAAATAAAACTCCCCCTCAGGATGCTCTGATACTAACTGCTTTAAATCTCTTTCAAAGGCAGATAATACTCTTTTTCGCCATATGGGTATAAGAATTTTGAAAGGAGCTTTGTGAATATACTTGTATGGTTTAAATACAAAATTATTATTAGAGCCTAATGCTTTCTCTAAAGAATTTTGCCACCTCCCAGCGGTATTAATCCCATGGACCGTAACTATTACCTTTTTCTTACTATTGACCTTCTGATTAGCATTAGCTCCTTTTTGAAAAGCTATTTTACCCTTAAGAGCTTCAATCCAATCATCTGACTTAGAAATATCATATAAACTTATATCAGACGCTATAAATTGTTTTTCTGAGTTATTTTTAAGATCTGAAAAGCTAGTTAGGCCTATGACGCTTTTAGGAGATGGAATTTGTCCACTCTGAATTTGTTCTAAAATGGTTAATCCAGCATTATCTTTAGGGATTTTCCCCCTAATGGGAAGCTTTAAATCGAGAACCATAATTTCAAACTGTTTAGATTTGAGTTCTTGAATTGCTTCCATCACATTTTTTGAATTAATAATGTTGGATTTATCTAACCCCGTTGATGTAATCACACTATTAATGTGTTCACGTTTATCTTTGTTATCTTCTACTACTAATATATTAATCATTTTTAAAAGATCTTATGATAGATTCTAGTTTGACTTTCCATAAATCAGAAGAGCCATTATATTTTATGAAGTCGATTAAATACTCTGAGTACTCTTCTGACAAAGAATCATAAATTTCACTTAGTGAAATCACATCATCATGTCGTCCGAACTCACTAAATTGAGAAAACAAAATAAATTTTACAGTCTTTAATTGACGATATGAAACTGTTGCTAATACATCTTTTCCAGCTAATGCTCTACTGGTACGGCTAAGTGAGCCTGAGCTTGAAGGCATAGACATATCTAAAATTACTAAGTCATAATCGGTTCTAGTGATTTCTCTTATTGTGTCTTTGAATGATGTCGTAACAGAAATATCTATTTCAGAAAGTCCGAAGTCTCCAAGTAAAAAATTTTTTACATCCTCTACTTTTTGAACAGAATCATCAGCTATCAGAATTTTCATAAAGTAACCCTTCACCATCTATTATTTGAATAATTAACTTATATTCATCTTGCTTAAGCGCCACTGAAATATTAGCTTTCACCTTGACTCTGTTTGCTAATAAACTTTTAATTTTGAAAAGACCGCTTCCAGTGTCTTTCGATGCCTTATCTGAATTATTAGAGCTTAACTCATCATTCATCACGTCTATTCTGCTTGATAAAGTTTTGAAAACTTCTTTACTTATCGAATTCCTGACTTCTAAAGTATAACTAGAGCCACTTTTGTTTATACTTACGAAAAGATCAAGTTCAATACTCAAACCACAGTGCCGAGTTGAGTTTTCAATTGCTAAAGATAATACCGTTACCAATGTTGTGAAATTAGCAGGTTTTATTAAAATATGTGTATCATCTTTAAATACTTTGTTTATTCTAATTGATGGGTATAGTGACTCCACTAGCTCAGAAGATTTTTCATACACGGCACCAAAGTTAAAAGGACTAGATGGCTCTTCAGCCCACTCAAACCATGCTGACATATCGTCTACCCTTTCAGCTATTTCACTCCTAGCTAAACTCACTTTTTGCTTAAAAGCTAAAGGAGCAAATTCAACTTCAGTTAATAACTTATCAAATTTTAAGAGCATTTTTTCTTTCAGCTCGTTTAAAGCGACGGTTCTTAATTCTGTTAAAATTGATTCAGTTTGATCGTCTAACCATACAAATACGTTGTCCACTAATGACTCAAAACTTTTTCCAACAGAAAATAGCTCTACAAAGTCAATAATATTTTGAGGTGCCAATATATACTGGAAAAACCTTTCATCCTCACCAACTAAGTCAACAGAATCAGCATTACACTTCCCTCTGAACGAATAAATATCTTTCTCGATCTCGACTAAAAAATTTGAAAGAGAAGTTTTAGCGTGACTCAACGATTCCTCATTAAATAATCTATAGTCTTCAAATACCTCATCTACACTAAATTTATTATTTGCTGCCTTTCGCCCAGCAAGCCCTTGTTTTCTAAGGGGGGACCATAGATGATTCTTAACTTCGCCATGCCTGAATCTAAGATTAAGACAGTTATCAAGACCGTGTAATTTATTAACCGTATATTCTCGATAAATACTAAGTAATAATTCCGCTAAAGTATTTACTGTATCTGACCCTGTAACTGTAACGTCAAACTTATCCTTATTTTTTATTTCTACAAATTTGACATCTTCTATAGCAACATTTCTATCAAGCTGTTCCAAACCTTCAGCGTACTCTTCAATAAGTAAGACCTTCAGAGCTTCTTTTTCAATTTTTATGCGGCCTTCGTTAATATCAGAACTGCATATAAATAAAATCAGCCTGTTAAAAACAGAGTTGTATTCATTTGTTATAAAACTTATGTCTTTTATGAAGTCATGTTTAGGGTTTTCTTTAATGTATGTAGAACAAATATCAAGCCTCGTTTTATATATATCTGCATCGCTATGAAAAAAAGTGATTAACCCATCCATTACATCTACAGTCATTACCTTAGATAATAAAAAATGAGACAAAGGCCAACTCAAAGGATTTAGTTCTGAATGATTTTTAATTCCAATTTCAAAAAGTAAATTCTCAACGATATTAGAAATTTCTTGTGTAACATTAGTAGTCGGATATTTTAAATTGAAATAATGTAACGAAATTGCACAAGCCTCTAATAACTCAATATCGTTATTTCTTTTGATATGGGAAATGATATATTTAGAGATTGTTTTTAGAGGTAAAAGTGCTGGCTCAATGCCGTGTAATAAGCTAATAGACATTTCTTTTATAGCATGCTTATAGTCTTCATTTTTATAATAACAATCTACAACTCTTGCTCTGATTTCTTGCTGGCATAATTGAGGTTCACTGATATGTTTTAATTTATTAAAAAGCGCCAGAGATTCATTATATTCACCTGAAAGAAATAAAAACTCAGCCTTTCCTTTGATGCTTCTCCAACTAGGGATGTTATTTGAAAAATCTATTGTATCTTGGGTAGATGAACCTAAAAACTCTTGAATAAATATATTTCCCTTCCAATAGCTGCACAATATTTCTCTTACGGTCTTTGATTTAATTGAACTGAAAAATTTAAGGTCAAATGGGGAAATCCTAACCTGAGTTGAATCTGCAAAACTATAACAGGTAGATATGCTTTCTCTACTTTTAAATGCATACTTTTCAAATTGTGCTCTGATATGGTAAGCCCAATCGAACTGTTTTAAATTTAAAAAAATTAATTTAAGTTCTTTTAAAGAAGTGTCTATATCGTTTTTATTATTTAACTGATAAAACCTAGTAATTATCTTTTTTACCATCGGCGGGTAACTTTGTAAATCATCATTACTAGTGATCGATTTCGACACAATTTCATAAAGGAAAGAAAGATTGGGATGTTCTTTAAATAACGTATCACAACTCTTTATAACCCTTACTAAATCACCGCTTATGTATTGATTTGAAATCTCTTTTAAATGCTTTTCTTGGCCAATATTTCCATCGTAAGATGACTGGTATTTATTAAGTAATAGTGTCAACTCATCATCATTAATTTGATCTTGGACTTCACTTATCATTTTGAAAGTTTTTTCAAGTTCAATCCCATGAACAAGACAATATCTAAAAATTCTAATAAAGTACGTATAAAGGTCTGGGATTCTTTTAACTGAGCAATTTGATATTATTACTCTTAAATCAGCATAAGAATCGGTAGGGTTAAAATTTGAAATAAACCTGAAATAATCTTCTAAATTTTCATATCCATGTACACGAAGATCTTCTAGTTGCCTCCCCAATGATTGAATATATGATTCATGTGTAGCAGTACTTCTGCTTTTTAAAAATTCATATATGATTGTACCGGATGACTTTCTAGATAACTCTTCGGGCAATGAATTACGAAAATCTAAAAGCTCTTTATCTTTCTGTTGAAAAAACAAACTAGAAAAATAAGTGGAAACTGTCCAAATACTCTGACCACAGTTTTCAATGATTTTATCAAGTTGACACTCTACAACGTTATAGTTTTCGTCTAAAAGAGCCTTCTCTAAAACCTTTCTCTCTTGTACAAAAAAACTGCACTCTTTAGAATAGTGGGTAATTAAAGTAGAAACAAAATGAAGGCTATCATCTATCGAACTTTCAATCAGTGTATTTAAATTAAATAAATCAACTTCAAAATCACGATTCTTTAATAAGTTATCAAAAGCAGATTTAAATATTGGAACTTGAAAAAGTTCCATAACAATATAATTTGCTACGATTAAATTCCTAGATGTACACCTTATTTCGTTGATTAACCCAATTAGCTCCTCAGTTGATAAAGTACCTTTTTTAATTAACCAATTTTTGAAAGTTATTGATGGGTTAGAATCTAAATATCTTCCCTTTTTCTTTATTTTTTTAACCATAACTAGGCTTTCCCTGAACTGCTTTAATAAAATCGAAACATTACACACTTTAAAGAACAATAAGCTTTAAAAACTAACAGAATCAATAACTTTTGTCACTTAAGAAACGTTATCTTAATATAAGAACATATAAAAATGACTTTATTTTAATGCTTATTTATCTGAGCATTCCTCCAATGGCAGATCAGATTTCAGATACTCAACTATAAAATCAGATAAAAGAATGCTTTTTTGCTGCTTAATTGTATAAGTATTTTCAGTTAAACTTTTTGCGTAAGGTTTGAATCTATTCGCGGTATGAAGATACTCTGATGCAAAGTACCTATTCTCACAAAAAAATGGTTTTTTATCAGCGACAGCATAACCAGAAATAATTCCAGAAATAGTGGAGCTGACAACGGCATTACAAATACCCACTTTACTTGAATCTTCAATACAATTTACACGATACCAATTCAACGTGCCGGCATGACCGTAAGGAGTAGCAATTAATGCGAGAAAGATAATAATTAGTTTTTTCATTTTACAATTCCTTTGATAGCTAACTGCTAAAATAAATTCTTGATTAAAGGCCTTAGTAGCCTTTGCAATCGACTGTTGACCTTAAATTATCGTAAAGTTTTGGGGCATACAATAACACCCCACAAACTCCTAACGATCGTTCATCTCTAAGTCAGATAAATATTCCAATTTGCTATCGCAAATATAGTTTCTAAAGTCTTACCTTTATCTATATACAAGTAGGTATAACTCTTCAATATTTTTAATACTTAATGGACATATTTCATATCTCTTCACTCTTTTACCTTGAATTCTGGGCCTGCTAGAAATTTGTTCTAGCCCAAAATTATTTTTAAGTATATCACTGACTAAAGATCCTTTATTTTCATAGGCTACACTCTTAAATTCAAATATTGATTTATTGATACTTTGAATGTCGATAATAGAATTATCTAATTCTATAGTGCCGTGTGCTATAAAATTTTCTAGCTCTAATATTTCAGATATGAAATATTGTCCTGAAAATGTATGTATATCTATTTTTAATATATCCAATATTTTTCGGAATACTTTTTGTTTAATGCGTTGCAACGCCGTTAGTTTTTTCTCTGGTTTATTTGTTCTACATAAATAAATATTATTTAGCTTAAATCTTCCCGTTGAAAATTTATCGAACTCTAATACCCTTCGGTATAAACCCTCACAATTTAAAACATTAAAATAAGTAAGAGTTTCATACTTTCTCAACTGGTTACGTTGCCCTTCGCCCAATCCCTCCCACTGGTGTTTTAAATGGGAATACTCATTTGCTTGGAGGGTTTTAACCGTCATTAATTTATCTACGGTCACGTTGGTTTGATATTTTTCTACTAATTTAGTTTGGCGGTCGTATTTAACCTCTACACCTAGGTGTTCAAGCATGATTAATACGTTATTTTCATAATGATATCTCATGAAATTATTGTGCTGTATTCGTGATATTACCCTTTCAACATCTGAATTATTGTTAATTGCTGAAACCTCTTCACTGTATTCGTCTTCATTGACATTTTCGATAAGCTCTTGGAATTTGATAGCTTCAGCGTCACGGTGATAAATACCTTGAGACTGTGAAAATGATAAAAGTATTTCAAGAACCCTCCTAAATCTTCCGCTAGACTGAATTAATTGAGTGGGTAGTATAGTTTTAGCTGCTAATAAATTAGTTCTAGTTATTGCTTTAAAATCAAAATTTAAGCCAGATGTTAACGAGGGTGATATTTGAATATAGTCGTACTCGTTAATCCTATTTTCAAAATCATTTATTAGCTCCTGACCTCCTTTACTCTTAAGAAACGTACTATTTATAATTAGTGTTCTAACCTCGGAATCCCGCTTTTTTTCAGCATTAGCTTTCACAATGTCGCGGCTTTGGAAAAACTTACTTGAGTACTTTTGGCCTTGATCGGAAAACGTTATTTCTGTAGAGCCTGCATTAATATTATTTATCAATTGTTTAAAATGAACATTCCGGCTCATAACTGTTACAGATCTTTTTGGAGTAAGAACTGGATCAGTATTTTCAATTATTGTGATGTTTTTATTTGTTGCTTCAATAACTTGTCTAGCACTTAAATCACTAAATAATGCATCCGCAATAATAACTTTATCTTTATTAAGTAACTGAAAAAAACGTGCCATTGCGTCTCCGCGTTCACTTAACTTACCTGTTTTGATTAGCTGCTGTGTTAACGCTAAAGCACATTCCTCAAACTCTTCCACGAATAGGATTTGAGATTCCTGTATGTACCTGAAAAATTTATCGTTTGTCGTTGCTGAGTTAACACAACAAACTAAGCCAGACAAACTCGTAATATCCTTTGGTAAATTTTTACTTTGATAATGCCTAGAGTCTTGCTCGGGAACAATCTGTTTTGATAAAGCAATATCTGGAGTAAGTATCGTTGGTTTATATTCTGAATTCCGGCACAAGTCTTTAAAATAAGCAGAGACACCATATTTACTTTTACCACTGCCCATTCCACTTTTAAGAACAAACATACCTTTGTGCGACTTCAGATAATCTAGTAACTCAAATTGATAACTGAGCTTAACAATTTTTATATTATTATTAGCATCGGGTTCTATGTACTTTTTTATATATTTACGGTGTCGTTGATATTTTTTGAAAAACTGAGATAAAGCCTTTTTTACATCTAGGTTTGGGTTAATATTTTGCTCTAAATGCCCTTGAGCATCGCACAAGGACATTTTAAAGGGAATTTGGTGCTTAAGTATGTCTGATACAATTTCGACAGCGTTACTCAACAGTTTTGGCTCTTCAGCTAAACTAAGTAATGTTAATGCATTTTCAAGTTTCGACTGTTTATCGTCATATCTATTTGAAAAGTCATATTTGGTGTTTTTGTTTATATATAGAACGCATTGATATTTAAAAGCTAAGTTAACTACGTATTTTAGGTTGACTGAATTTGCTAAATATATAACAGCCACACTCTTGTTTTTTAGCTGCTTTTCTAATTGTTTATGATCAGTGTAATAACATTCGTCATTTGCCGCTTCTAAATAAAACCGTTCACCATAATTACACTTAATAATTTTTCTACTTTCTTTCATTTTTTGCTCCAATATTTAATCAAGAGCAAAGCTTATAATGAGTTACCCAACAATCCCTATTAGGGGGCTAGTATACTTTTGATAAAAGTGGGGGGTCACGAATATGAAATGATAATATTCAACATAATTTTGATTGAAACAATTGAATGTGTCCCAAAATCATCATATTTATATATATAAAATACGGCAAGTTTGGGACAGAAAGAGAACATCTAAAACATAGATATATCCATCGCAAATTGCGATGGCGGTTTTGATATTTTTCTTTTGTCTTTGCTTTTTAAGCGTAGAAACTCTTTTTTAGAAATTAGTAAGCAATCGTGTAATTTTAACATTTTAAAATTATTGGGCACTTTAACTATATTTCCCAGTTGCTCACTGCTTAAGTTTATACCTTTTGATATTCCATAATTTGAGTTTTTAAATCTGACGCCGTTTTGTTCTTGTTTAGATTTATTTATAGAGTATAACCACTGAAAATATACTTTTAGCAGTAGTCGAATCATTTTCATTTGCATAATTTCACTTTCAATTTGTTGTTTGGTTTTTCCATGGGTAGAAACGGGAATCCAAAGTTTAAAAAATTGATAACTGTGATTTGATTTGTCTAACGGATTCTTTTTTACTTCCGGACTAGGGATTAGAACATAATGTTGATTTGGCTCACTTAGCTCCATTCCAGCTGGTTTAAAGCCATTACTAATTAAATCCGTAACCTTAATTTCTAACTCGTTAGAATCTTCTACAGCTCCCCAATGCTCATCTTTATTATAAAAAATTCCCTTTTGCTGCAAGTCTTTAAATTTATACCCAAGACCCATTTTACTTGCCCTAAACGAGTTACCGCCTATACTAAAGCTCAGCCCTTTAACTTCCCCCTTTTGTAATTGTACATGACACCCAACACCTTTATTTATTAAAGCCTTTATAAATTCCGGCAATGATAATTGTTCCGCCTTTGAATTAACAATAACTCTGTCAATGACGCTTCTAACTTCATGAATTTTCGTCTTAATCGTAGGGTTATTTACTTTGTTACATAAGTCACCTATATAAGGATTATTATCGTGCTCTAATGAGTACTTTTCTTCTAATTCTTGTCGAACTAAAGCTGACTTTTTATAATTTTGACCATCCTTGAGTTTTTTGTATGGTGGTGTATTTGAGATGCAGCAAAGCATTATATGTACATGTTGATTTATGGTATTTGAATGCGAACATGCAAACCAATGGTGATCTGTGTACCCCATTTTATTTACGTAGTCTTTTATTAACTCATGCCATTTTGATGACGTTAGCGTTTCATTTTCGCGTAACGAAATTACAATATGAAGATAAGGATGTTTAACTCTTCGATTTTTACTCTCAGCTTTCTCAAATTCTTCAATAATTGCACTGCAATCCACTTCCATTTTACTAGCATCAAATTTAGAACTGGAAATAAACGAATAAAATGGGTTAGGTACACACAGAGAAGAACTCGTACCGATGAATTTAACAGTGTCATGGCTTTTTCCTGTATTGGCATTCTCTATATTACAAATATACTTTACTAATATAGGTGCTGTGCCTCGTGCATCTTGTTTTTTAGTTTTGATATATTCAACTATCATTGTACGAAGTCCCCCTCAGCTATGGAGACAGCGGCTAATTCGAGCAATTCATTGCTACTTAATGTTATAAGTGCCATATTTTGCATAACATGCTTTTTGTGAATATCACCTTTAAAAAAGTGAGCGAGCATCCAAGCAGCTTTATCTACTTCATTTACGTACTTTATAGCTTTATTCAGATTATCAACTTTAGACTCATCTGATCTTGTTTCATCAGTGAGTACCTCTTGCTCTAAAAAAGAAACTAAACGATTTAAAGCTGAAACACAGTTTGTCATTTCAATGGCTATATCTTTATTGATCTTGGGAATAGAGATGACAATTTTTGCATCAGGATCAATTGAGAGCATTAATTGATGGCGTATAAATTGACTACTATTAGTAATAGTTGATTTTTTAAACGCTTTTAAGAATTCTGCAAGTTCTGTTTTTGAGAAATATGTAGTGATTCGATGAACTCGGCGTTCATCTGTATTTGTATGATTTTCAGTCATAACATTACCTTTATGTTATGACGACTGCTATTATTTCCTGTTTTTTATTATTTAAGCATTATCCATTAATCGTCTGATTAATATTATTATGTACTGCGGGAGCAGACATACAGTCAAAATAACAACTATGATAATAGTGATTATTTGACCTACCCTGCACCAAGAATTTAACTAATTTTTACAAGGATTATATTAATAAAAACACAAATAACTCACACAGTCAACAAGCCTAAACCACTGATTTAATTGGCCATTTGTTTTATATACATTAAACCTAAAATATAGCCTTGGTTAATTTCTATAAGTATTTGGAAAAACTGTATTTTAAGATTTTGGTTTTGCAAGAATGGTAATAAACTGAAATGTAAAAATAAATTTAATTAATTTTTGATGAGTTAGTAGTTTCGTAAATAAAGGCATTATTCATATTCTTATTCGAGCCTTTAATTACTATAAGCTAATTGCTAGCTTGCTTTTTTACAGAAAGTCAAAAGTAATCTTTTCCAAAATGAAATTGGCTGGGTTTCAAATACATCATCGTTTGCAGCTTTCACACTAGGAAGCTCAAAGTACTTACTAAAATGCTCTTCAACTTTGTCGTATGTTTCTGTTGCATCTTCTTTTATCCAAACACCATAGTGCTTTTCAATCATTTCTTTTGTTGTGTGCCCCATTTGTTTAGCAACCCAAGCTAGCGGTATACCCTTTGTTAAAAGTTGACTTGCAAAAGTATGCCTTAAATTTTTTGGCGCTATATATTTAATTCCTCGAGATTGACAATGAGCTTTGAAAAAATCCGCTTTAAAGTCGTCAACATGATTGAATATTTCATTACGTTTCGAGTTAAAAGCCAGCATAGTTCGTGTATAACTTTGAACAGTAATATTATCTCTCTGAGTAACATTAACTATCGAAGTTCGGCGCTGTTTAGCTAACAAGATTAATTGTTCCAAAATAGAAATCGCATTTTCAGACAAATCTATTAGCCTCCTTGAGGATGTTGTTTTCGTCACTTTATATCCCCCCATAGCAAGGGTGAATTCTACGAGATATTGCCCATTTTCTCTGTTAAAACCCTCTTCGTTCAGAGCAAGCAGCTCCCCTATTCGCAACCCAGTCAGCAATGCAAACTGAATAAGTAAAATTTCAGTTCGAAATGATTTATCAATCGTAATTAGGCGTCGAATATCATTAACTGTGAATACTTCTGGTGGTTTATTATTTGCTACAGGAAAGCCTTTATTGCCAAGCGGGTTAGACTTCAAGTACCCCGAATTAGTTAAAAGTTTAATCGTTGGATTAATAATTTCCATAAAGTTCTTGATAGTTCTACGTGCATATCCTTTTGCAAATAACTCTGCTTCAAATTGTAACCATTCGTTTTCTCTAAACTGACCTACAGCATATTGGCCAATCCAGCCTTTAATCTGATTTGATTTTTTAATATGTCCGATTATGGTGCTCTCTGCCAAACCTGAACATTTCAATTGAACGGCATGATCTATTACAGCACTTAATTTTGTTTCATTCTCTATTTTAAATATTTCGATTCTCATATTGTTACTACCTTTTAAGCAATTGCAGAATTGCAACTGCGAGGCAAAGATATAACTAATTGATATTAACTGTCAAATCAAAAAACTTACAACCATCTGATTTTAATAGGTTTTTTGATACACAATGAGCACCATACGACATTGTTTGGTTAATACTCATCGTGTATTAGCACCAAAATAAATACTAAATTTTTCATAGAGTTAACATTAATCATTTTTTTGGTGGAAATTGTTCAAATTTTTTTTCAATTATTTTCAGATTTATAAGTTTTTTAGGTAATAACTCCACTTTTTCTTTCAATAGTTTAATGTTTAACTTCTTTCCATATCTTCCAAACGTTATATTTGCTTTAGAATGTCCAACCAATTCAGCAACAATATTTTCATTAACATCTAACTGTTGAAGTTCGTCAATAAATGTATGTCTTAATCCGTAAATTGTAGGTCGATTACCAGCTTTCATTCCTAAATTATTCAATATGCGTAAAAATCGAGCACTGATCTTTTTGCTCCAGTCACCATACTCATCATCCGGCTTTTCACTAAAAAGTAATTTCTTTCCCCGTGACTTCTGCTTGGCAATGAAATTGAGAAAACCTAAATCCAATAAAAGAGAATGGACTGGAATTTGACGGTAAGCATTGTCTGTTTTTAAGTTTGAATGTTCATCAGCACTGTCGATGTTAAAGACCTTAATTCCATTAACTTCAGTGATAGAATCGACAGTAATCTGACAAGCTTCAGAAACTCTCATTCCCGCATAAAGACATAATAACGGCACCCAGAGATCGGCTTGTTTAAATTCAGAATGTTTCAAAATTTGATATCTGGATTGTAAATGGGTAAATAGTAGATCCAGCTGTTCTTCATTCCATCTCAGTCTTTCTTCATGCTTTTTCTTACTTGGCTTCTGGCCAAGTTTTATTTTTTCAAAAGGGTTAGATTGGATATATTCCAGAACAGTGCACCATTTAAAAAACTGGTTTATCGCTGATAGATAGTTATGATTTGTTTTGTAACTCCGGCCTTCATTTATCAACAAATTTCGATAATCCATCGCCATTTTCGGCGTGACAGTATTTAATGGAAGATCTTTTGACCATTGGATAAAATGATTAATTCTTAGATTTAATTGATTAAGAGAGCGGTATGAAATCTGCTCGGCTTCTTTTGCTTCAATAAACTCAGCCAGCGCTGACGATAAATTAACTTTTAGCGAGGGCTCTAATATTTCGCTACCCTCAAAAGTTGCTTGATTAGCTATTACGTCGCTATTGAAGCTATGCTCTCTAAACTCCGCGACCTTACCGTGAAACCATGCTGAGAACTGATTAACAGAGGCGCAAGAGTAAACATAAGGAAGTAGTCGTCGAATAAAAAGTGAGGTTGAAAGATTTCTATCAACTGCTATAGATCTGACCTTGGTCTTCAAGGAGATTTTTACAGAAAATGGATATCCACTGTCCCGTAATGCTTTAGGAAGAGGGATTCTAGTATAATAAGTATTATTTCTATCTTTGATTAAGTACATTGCACCACTCGATTGAACCACCGAGCAGAATAAAGGAGGATTTGACGTACTTATTCTTTTATTTTCAATAATTTATAATGGTGGAGAGAGAGGGATTCGAACCCTCGTTAGGGATTAACCTAAACACACTTTCCAGGCGTGCGCCTTCAGCCACTCAGCCATCTCTCCACAATGTTGCATTGCAACAGCGCGCTATAGTATGAAATACACTTGCTTGATGCAAGGCCTTTTTAACATCACGCTTTTAACTGCTCAATAATCAAACTAACCAGCTATAAGCAAATAAAAAAGGCGATACCTGAGTATCGCCTTTATCTAATGCATTATATTGCCATCTATTATTTTGCCATATTGGCTGTAAAATCAAGCATGCGATTTAATGATTTAAGTGCGCCTTCGCGCAAATCCATGTCAACAAACACTTCTTTACCGCTGGCATCAATCAGTGCTTCCTCAATCGCTTGTAAGCCATTCATTGCCATCCATGGGCAGTGAGCGCAAGTTTTACACGTAGCGCCGCTACCGGCCGTTGGAGCTTCGAAAAACTCTTTCTCTGGGCATAGTTGCTGCATTTTATAAAAAATACCGCGATCGGTGGCTACAATAAACTTTTTATTAGGCATAGTTTGCGCTGCTTTAATTAGCTGGCTAGTAGAGCCAACTGCATCGGCTAATTCAACAATTTCAGCCGGTGATTCTGGATGCACAAGTACGCCCGCATCTGGGTGCAATGCCTTCATGTCTTTTAAGGCTTTGGTTTTAAATTCGTCATGTACGATACATGCGCCGTTCCACATGATCATATCGGCACCGGTATTCTTTTGAATATAGCTGCCTAAATGCTTATCTGGGCCCCAAATAATTTTTTCACCTTGCTCATCTAAGTGCTCTACTATTTCAAGTGCACACGATGAGGTAACTATCCAATCAGCACGCGCTTTAACCGCGGTAGAGGTGTTAGCGTATACCACCACTTTACGGTCTGGGTGTTGATCACAAAATGCTGAAAACTCATCCACAGGGCAACCAATATCTAATGAACAAGTCGCTTCAAGTGTTGGCATCACCACAGTTTTATTGGGGGTTAAAATTTTAGCGGTTTCACCCATAAAACGTACGCCCGCGACAATGATCATGTCGGCTTCGTGTCTAGCGCCAAAGCGTGCCATTTCTAGAGAATCGGCTACACAACCGCCTGTTTCTTCAGCGAGTGCTTGAATTTCAGGATCAGTGTAATAATGAGCAACAAGCACCGCGTTTTTTTCTTGCAGTAACTGCTTTATTCGCGCTTTATATTCGCCTTTTTCATCTTGTGTTAACGGAGCTGGCTTAGGAGGAAAGATATAGCCTTCTGGCATAATAGTTTGAGCTAAACTCATTGTTCTCGTCCACTTTATTTACAGTGTAATTAATAGTGCAAATTATACGAGAAACTAACACTAAATAATAGCAATCTAACAAGGCAGTTTATAAATAAAGATTAGGGAGATAGTAGGAAATATTTCATGTCTAAGAAAGTGTACTAGAAGTGGTGGGTCATGATGGACTTGAACCATCGACCAATGGATTAAAAGTCCACTGCTCTACCAACTGAGCTAATGACCCGCTCTGGTTTACTTATAAAAAGTAAGGCTGCGTAAATCCGCCGATTATAACCATTCAATAGAGAATGGTGGGTCATGATGGACTTGAACCATCGACCAATGGATTAAAAGTCCACTGCTCTACCAACTGAGCTAATGACCCGCTCTGGTTTACTTGTAAAAAGTAAGGCTGCGTAAATCCGCCGATTATAACCATTCAATAGAGAATGGTGGGTCATGATGGACTTGAACCATCGACCAATGGATTAAAAGTCCACTGCTCTACCAACTGAGCTAATGACCCGCTCTGGTTTACTTATAAAAAGTAAGGCTGCGTAAATCCGCCGATTATAACCATTCAGTAAAGAATGGTGGGTCATGATGGACTTGAACCATCGACCAATGGATTAAAAGTCCACTGCTCTACCAACTGAGCTAATGACCCGCTCTGGTTTACTTATAAAAAGTAAGTACGCGTAAATCCGCCGATTAGACCATTCTAATATAAAAAGAATGGTGGGTCATGATGGACTTGAACCATCGACCAATGGATTAAAAGTCCACTGCTCTACCAACTGAGCTAATGACCCGCTCTGATTTACTTATAAAAGTAAGTACGCGTAAATCCGCCGATTATAACCATTCAATAGAGAATGGTGGGTCATGATGGACTTGAACCATCGACCAATGGATTAAAAGTCCACTGCTCTACCAACTGAGCTAATGACCCGCTCATTGTGTTTGTTAACACATTGCGTAAATCCGCCGATTAAGACCAAACTTTATTAACAATAAAGAATGGTGGGTCATGATGGACTTGAACCATCGACCAATGGATTAAAAGTCCACTGCTCTACCAACTGAGCTAATGACCCGCTCTTTTTGTCGCATTTCGAGTGGGGTTACCATTCGTTTGCTGCGGGCGCTTATAATACTTATTTATAAAATGAGTGCAACCGAAATTGTCTCTTTTTTTAAGTTTTTATGTCTAGTTGAGCAATTTTAGACCGCTTATGACAAAAAGCAGTCTAATCAAGCATCAACATTTATTTTGATAAGCGATCTGTGGCTAATTTAGCAGCAGTTGTACTTGGGTACTGATTGATAAGCTCATTCAGTATTTTTTGTGCTTCTGCCTTCAAACCTTGCTCTTGTAAAAGTGTACCAAGCTTTAACATCGCATCTGGGCGTTTATTTGAATTTGGAAATTCGTTAACAACTACTTTAAAGTGCTCGGCTGCTTTTACACCGTCATTTTTAATCGTTAATAGTTGTCCCAGCCAATAATGTGCGTTTGAGGTGTACACTGAATTTGGATACGTTGTTAAGAACGCTTGAAATTCTGGAATAGCTTGGTCGTAGCGTTTATCTTTCATTATAAGCGCAACAGCACGTTCGTACGCTTCGTTTTCAGATAAATCGCTGCTGTAGCTCTGCTCATTACTTGGCTGTGTGTAGTCTGTTGTAGGCGCTGGAACGGTCGGCTTTGCATACGCTTGGCTAACACGGTTCTCAATTTCTTGATAAAGCTCGCGTTGACGCTGGAGTACTTTTTCAAGCTTATAGCTTTGCTCTTCAGTTACTCCGCGTATTTGACTAACTTCATCTTGCAGTAAATTGAGCTGTTGCTGTAACTCTACTTGTAAAAAATTACGCTGTTGCATCATACTTTCAAGTGTTGCTAAACGCTTTTCAATGCTTGACTGTGAACTTGCAGCTTCTGAAACAGGAGCGGGAGCAGCCATTAACTGGGTGCTCCCGCTCAATATCATGGCTGCCAAAATAATTTTCGGCTTCATAATATCTCTTATCTTAGTAAACTAGTACCGCACGGCGGTTTTTAGCGAAAGCTGCTTCTGTGCGAGTCTTAACCATTGGCTTTTCTTCGCCGTAGCTAACTACTGACATTTGGCTTGCAGAAACACCTAAGCTTTGTAGGTATTTTTCAACTGCTTGTCCACGGTGCTCACCAAGTGCAATGTTGTACTCTGGCGTACCGCGCTCATCTGCGTGGCCTTCAATTAATACTTTAACAGAAGGATTTTTAACTAAAAACTCAGCGTGTGCACGAAGTAAGTCTGCATATTTGCTTTCAACTGTCGCTTTATCAAAGTCAAAGTAGATAATTTGCTCTTGACGAAGCGCTTCGTACTTTTGACGAAGTTGCTCTTCTGCTTGTTGCTCTGGCGTCATTGTGGCTACTTCAACTGTATCCGTTGTTGTTTGCTCAACAGTTGCTTGGTTTGACTGGTTAGCTGCATTTTCGTCGATATCTGAAGATGAGCTACAAGCTGCTAGTGTCATTACTGGCACAGCAATTAGCAGGCCTTTAAGTATTTTGTTAAGTTGCATTGAGTAGATTCCTATTTTGAGTAAACCAGCAATTATTACTGTAAATATGGCGACCAAGCCGGTGCCTTTACTTGTCCATCAAGCACAGGTAAACGTGCTTTAAAACGGCCGTCCATCGATACTAGCGCAAGTACCTGTTTATTATTGTGGAGCGTGCTGTATATAATCATCGAGCCATTCGGCGCTATGCTCGGTGATTCGTCAAGGCGAGTTCGTGTTAAAACTTGAAACGCACCTGTAGCCAACTCTTTCTTAGCAAGATGATACTGTCCGTTAGTACGGTTTACCATCACTAATTCTTTTCCGTCTGGCGAAATAGAACCCGCTAGGTTCATGTCACCGTCAAAGGTTAATCTTTGCGTTCTGCCAGTTTTTAAATTTAACTTATAAATCTGAGCATTACCACCCCTTTCCGACGTAAATACTATATCTTCACCATTTGGGTACCACGAAGGTTCGGTATCTATACTACGATGGCGTGTTAATCGCGTCTCTTTACGTGTTAGTAAGTCTAATAAGTAAACCTCAGTTGCACCAGTTTTATCTTTTGACAGCACTAGCAGTAACTTTTTACCATCTGGCGAGAACTGCGGCGCGCCGTTAATTCCCTTGTAGCTGGTGATCAATTCGCGTTTACCCGTATAAATGTCTTGAATGTAAATTTGGCTCTGGCGATTTTCAAAGGTTACATACGCTAACTTAGTACCGTCAGGTGACCAAACCGGTGACATTAATGGCTCTTTTGAACGCAATAATACTTGTTCATTAAAACCATCGTAATCAGCAACCACTAACTGATAAGGCTTTTCTTCGGTATCACGTACAATAACATAGGCTATTTTTGTTAAAAACGCGCCTTTTTCGCCAGTTAGCTTTTCATAAATAACATCACTGATGCGGTGCGAGTATCGACGAAATCCAGTTTCACCAATTACGCTTTGACGTGCTTCTAAAATATGGTCTTGGCTTTGAACAAGCTTACCGTTGCTCATCATTTGTGTTTCACCACCAGTAATTTGGCCGCGAATAACATCAACAAGCTCATAACGTACTAAGTAACGTCCGTTGGTTTGCTGTTCTACTTCACCCACTAAAACCGCTTCAACGCCTTTATTAACCCAAGCGCCGTAATCAATATCGCCGTCTTTATGTGGTTGTTGAGGCATTTGTGAAACACTAACTGGCTTAAATTTACCACTGCGCATTAGATCAGCAGCAATAACATCGCTAAGCTGCTCTGGAATAGGGCCAATACCTTGGTATTTAAAAGGCACAATCGCAATCGGTCTTGCACCGTCTATACCTTCAGTAATAACAATTTCAAGTGCCGCGTGTGCAACGCCCTGAAACCCTAATATTAAAACTAAACAGGCTATTTTAATTTTGTTAAACATGTCATCCCTTAAAACTCTGGCGCGATGGTTATATTAATATTCTTTAATTGTTCGAATACGTCTTTATCTTTCGATACCGGTAATGTGTCAGCCATGCGAACCGCTCTTAAAGCAGCTTCACACACTAACTTATCACCGCCTAACGACTTAACCTGCGTAACCAAGCCATTAAACCCAAGACGGAGATTAATGCGGCATTGCTGGTTTTTCATTTTTTCATCAATTAATAAGTTTTGCTGAATACGCGCCATAATTAATGCACGGTATTTATCAACTTCACTCACTACTTGCTGTTGACGTATTTTATTACGAGCAGCCTGCTCTTTGGCAAGTTGCTCTTGCAGTATTTGTTCTTGCAATGCTTGCTGACGTTTACGCTCAGCTTCTTCAGCACGTTTTTTACGCTCTTCTTCCGCTTTTTTAAGCGCGGCTTCTTCGGCTTTGCGTTTGTCGGCAGCCGCTTTAGCAGCATCTTCAGCCTCTTGCTTTTGCTTTTGCGCTTGTTTGGCCTTTGCTCGCTCACGTTGTTCTATTTCGCGGGCTTTTTTAGCTTGAGCTTCGGCTTCAGCTCTTTCTTTCTCTTTAGCTTTGCGCTGCTGCTCTAGCTTTTTAATGCGTCTTGCTTCAGATTCACTTTGCTTACGTGCATCGGCTGCGCGGCGCTCTAAATCACGAATGCGTTTATCTTCAGCGCGCTTTTTATCTTCTTCTTTTTTGCGTAACTCAGCAATTTTTTGCTCAACCTGCTGTTGATCCACGGTCACAGCAGACACCGCATTTTCTGGCTCAGGAATGGCGGCATTAAGCGTCACTTCCATTACTTTAGGTTTAGGTTGATGAATGTTTGCTGATGCATACAAAAATCCCCCTAATGCTAAATGCAGTATTACTGATTTGATTAACGACGTATTCATATGACTACTTGGTCCCCTCAAAGGATTCGGTCATTAAGCCTACCGATGGTACACCTGCATTCTTCAAAAAATCCATGAGCAGTAACACTTCTTGATACGACACTTTACCTGAGCCTTTAATCATTACTGGGGTATCGGGGTTTTTCATTAGTTGTAGTTTAATTACAGCGGCTACATCTAATGCTTCCATTGGCTCTTCCGGATCAGTACCTATGCTTACATAATACTTACCTTGCGAATCAATAGAGGCAATAATGGGCGGCGTATCTTTGGTATCAACCAAGTCTGACTCTTCCATTTTTGGTAGGTCTACTTTTACGCCATGGGTTATTAATGGCGCAGTGGCCATAAATATAATAAGCAACACCAACATTACATCAATGTATGGTACTACATTAATTTCTGCGACTGGGCGACGCTTTTTACGCTGGTACATTCGCTTGAGCCTCTATTTGGGTAGCTGCTTGACGGTGTAAAATATTGGCAAATTCTTCCATAAAGTTAATGTAATGAGATTCTAACTTTTCAACTTTATTAGCAAATCGGTTATAGGCAATAACGGCAGGAATAGCCGCAAATAAACCCATTGCTGTTGCAATCAAAGCTTCTGCTATACCTGGTGCAACCATTTGTAAGGTTGCTTGTTTTACTTCACCTAAGGCTATAAAGGCATTCATAATACCCCATACTGTACCAAACAAACCTATGTAGGGGCTAATTGACCCAACGGTTGCTAAAAACGATAAGCTTGATTCTAGTTTTTCTATTTCACGAGAAAGCGCAACCCGCATTGAACGGTGCGTGCCTTCCATAACAATGCCTGCACTTTGAAAGGTATTTTTTTTGTGGCGTGCAAACTCTTTAAAACCTGAGGTGAATAACGCTTCAATACCCGTTGATTGACCACCGCGTGATGAAATTTCGTTATATAGCTTACTTAAGTCAACACCAGACCAAAAACGTTGCTCAAATTTTTTGGCATTTGCTAAGGCGTCAGAGATGGCTTTTTTACGTTGAAAAATAATAGCCCACGACATAACCGACATAGCAACCAACGCTAGCATTACTAATTGCACAAGCAAACTGGCTTCTAGAATTAGATCTAAAAAATTAAGCCCTGATCCCACGTTAAACTCCTAAATAATTAAAAACATCAAATTGATTTATTTGAGTAAGGTAACTTTGTAACACATTAGCCACCATTAAAGTTCAGCTAGTGTATCTAGTGTATTTCCTGCTGACAACGATATTGCTGTGAATAGCCAACAAAAAACGTTAAAAAAATAGTTTTACTACTTAACTCTTGTTTTACTGTATAAATAAATAACAATAAGGCTATCTATAAGCCCGCTTAATTTCACTAAAGAGTCACAAAAATACGCTGTTTATTCAAAATTAATGCATAAGCACTCATAAACTCTACACGCTTACCTTAACGTAATAGTAAAACTAATACCGAACGTTTATATGTTAATATACATAAACAAAGCATTTCATTAACTTATAGAATTAATGGTTAATTAACATGCAACATTAAGTAAAAACAGAAAACCCTTGCTATTAGTTTTTTTAATCTGAAAATATAAATTTTCTAGTTTGAACAAATTCTGCCGCTTCGGTATTATTCTCCCATACCGAGCTAGCGCATTAAATGAAAGCTATTTCATTGAATCCAGTTCTTCGTAATATGATTTATTTCGTATTACTTTTTTACTTCTTGGGGTATGACCTCAATAAGTAAAACGTAGTTCCCTAGATTACTTCCTTAAACTTGTTGTTTGCCCGCATTATTTGCGGGCTTTTTTTTGCCCGCAATTTGTCAAATCAGCTACACTCGGCCTCAGTAACGTTACAGCAGGCGCACAATAGCCTGATATGTCTTAACGCTCAGTGAATTATTGGCAAAGTAAAATACGTCTAAATTTAGCTTTTGCTCATACTAAAAAGCCACTGTCGTTAAAATGACAGTGGCTTTAGAAAGAGTCTAGTTATTCTGGTTATTTAATCTTTTTTAGGTAACAAGCCAAAATGGTGGTACGCATTATCAGAGACAATTCGCCCTCGCGGCGTACGCTGAATAAATCCTTGTTGAATTAAAAAGGGTTCAATCACATCTTCTATGGTTTCTTTCTCTTCGCCTATTGCCGCGGCTAAGTTGTCAAGGCCAACAGGGCCACCCATAAACTTTTCGATGATGGCGAGTAAATATTTACGATCCATGTAATCAAAACCGCTTTTATCAACGTCAATCATGTCGAGGGCTTGTTGGGCCACCTCAGCATTAACCGTACCGTCTGACTTTACTTGGGTGTAATCGCGCACTCGGCGCAATAAACGATTTGCAATACGTGGCGTACCGCGCGAACGTTTGGCTATTTCGGCCGCGCCATCGTCACACATTTCTAAACTAAGATAATGCGCTGAGCGCCCCACAATATGCGATAAGTCTTCCACAGAGTAAAACTCTAAGCGCTGAACAATACCAAAACGGTCACGCAGTGGAGAAGTTAATGATCCCGCACGGGTAGTTGCACCAATGAGTGTAAATGCGGGTAAATCAAGCTTAATAGAACGCGCTGCAGGGCCTTCACCTATCATAATATCGAGCTGGTAATCTTCCATTGCCGGGTAGAGTATTTCTTCAACTTGCGGGCTCAAACGGTGAATTTCATCAATAAACAGTACATCACCTTCTTCAAGGTTAGTGAGCAATGCGGCTAAATCGCCCGCTTTTTCAAGCACAGGACCAGAGGTGGTTTTAATATTTACGTTTAATTCGTTCGCCACAATATTAGCAAGCGTGGTTTTACCTAAGCCTGGTGGGCCAAATATCAATAAGTGATCCAACGCTTCGCTACGACTGCGCGCAGCTTCAATAAATATTTCCATTTGTTGCTTAACATGCGGCTGACCACGATAGTCGGCCAATAACTTAGGCCTAATAGCACGGTCTATGGTGTCTTCGTTGGTTTTTTCAGCAGCATCTATTAAGCGATCAGCTTCGATCATAATTTACTCACAGCATTGATTTCAAAGATTCTTTAATTAGAACCTCAGTCGACATATCGGGTTTGCTTACTGATTTTACTGCTTTTTGCGCTTGTGGCAATTTATAACCGAGCGCCACTAACGCCGAAACCGCATCATCGGCCGCATTATTGGCTATAGTTGCATCGCTCGCAGGCTCTATTACGGCGCTATCGCTAAATGGGGTAAATAAGTCATTACCCCAATTTTTTAATCTGTCTTTCATTTCGAGCACTAAGCGCTCTGCGGTCTTTTTGCCCACCCCTGGCAACTTAACCAAGGCAGTGGCATCTTCATTATTTACACAACTTACAAACTGCTGCGCCGACATGCCCGACAAAATGGCTAAGCCTAATTTAGGCCCTACTCCATTGGCTTTTAACAGCTCTCTAAATAACGCACGTTCGGTTTTATTATTAAAGCCAAACAATAACTGTGCGTCTTCGCGTACTACAAAATGAGTGTACACAATGGCGTTGTCGCCTACTTTAGGCAAATCGTAAAAACAGGTCATTGGCATTTGTACTTCGTAGCCAACGCCGCTCACTTCTAATAGTATTTCTGGGGGCTGTTTTTCAACTAACACGCCGTTTAAGCGACCTATCATTGTTATTTCCTTAGACGTCCTCTAACGGTTTTGCTTGCGCTACCCGCTAGTTTTATTAAATTTTGTTCAGAGTGGGCATGGCAAATTGCAATTGCAAGCGCATCCGCCGCATCGGCTTGCGGCGTACCTGGCAGTTTAAGTATGTTTTTAACCATATGTTGAACTTGCGATTTATCTGCCCCACCGTTACCCACAACGGCTTGCTTTATTTGCCGTGCTGAGTATTCAAAAACCGGTAAGTCGGCCATAGAGGCACCGACAATCGCAGCACCACGGGCTTGACCTAGCTTTAAAGCAGAATCAGGGTTATGCGCCATAAATACTTTTTCTATAGCAAATGTTTCAGGCGAAAATTGCTCTATAAGTTGCGTAATGCCCTGGTAAATCATTTTAAGTCGGGTGGGAAAGTCATGATCGGCTAATTTAATACAGCCACTGCCTAAGTATGTAAACTTGGCACCTTGATGCGCAACCACACCGTAACCCGTTAAACGCGAGCCCGGATCGATCCCTAAAATTATGGCCAAACAGCACTCTCATTATTGTTATTTATTAATAGTGCTAATAATGCCAGAGCACTGTATAAATTACCAGTACAAAGCAAAAACAAAAATGCCTACTTAAAAAGTAGGCATTTAAACGCTATTTGGCCGCAAAGTTTACGCTAAAGCGCGCACTAAGCCTTGAGTATTTTGTTTAAGCGTACGGGCAATCATAAAATAGCCTAACCCTGCTACAAACACGCCACCAGCAACGGGGCCAATAACCCAAATATTAGGATGCAGCTTACCTGCCAAATCAAACATTTGCTGCTGTACTATTAACAGTGCTATATCACTGAAAAATGCAGCAACTAGTCCGGCTAAACCGCCCAGTAATAAAAACTCATACAAGGTGGCATTTTTTATTAATCGGCTTTTAGCACCTAACGTACGCAATATTACAATTTCTTGCATGCGCTCACCTAAGCTTGCTTGCACCTGCGATATAAGTACCAACGCGCCACACAACACCACAATAGCCAGTACAAAGCCAATAGCTAACGACACTTGCTCAATAGTCGATTGAATTTGTTTAACAAAGTTGTCTACATCAATCGCTGTAATAGTAGGGTATGCTCGCAATAGCTGGCTAAAGTCGCGCTTTTGCTCAGGCTCAATACGTACTGATGAAATATAGGTGGCCGGAAAGCTGCTCAACACATCAGGGCTTAAAATAATGAAAAAGTTAGGTTTAAGCGTGGCCCAATTAACTTTACGTACACTGGTAATTTTAGCGTCGAACGACTGCGCACCAATTAAAAACGTGAGGGTATCGCCCATTTTCACATCAAGGCGCTTCATCATCGACTCTTCAAGTGAGGCCTCAGCTACTGCGTCATCGCCAAACCACTGGCCATCTATAATGTCATTTTGTGAGGGGACTTCGTTAAGCCAAGTTAAGTTAAGCTCGCGGCCAATGCCTGAGCGGGCTTCTTCGTCTTTTTTCTCGTTGTCTTGCAATGACACTTCACGTGCTACTGCTTCGCCATTTACTGCATTCACGCGGCCACGAATCGTTGGGTAAAACTCCGACACTTGAATGCCTTTTTGCGCTAAGTATTCATTTACCGGATCCAGCTCATTTTGCGTAATATTAACCAAAAAGGCATTAGGTGCATCGCTTGGTAACTGAGACTGCCAATCCGAAATAATGTCGTTTTTTAGCACAATTAAAAACAACAGTAATTTAATCGCTAGCGAAAAACTAATTAGCTGCACCGCATTAACATTGGCGCGCTTTTGAATAGACGCAATAGCCAACGACCAGCTGTTACCTGGCTTTAAACCAAGCTTGCGGCCCCCGCCAAATATCAATTTAGAAATTAAAAACAACACTAAAATAAGCGCAAGCGTTGAGGCAAATAAAATAAGGGTAATTTTAATATTGTTACTAAATAACCACATTAATAAAAATACCGTTAAGGCGCTAAGTCCTAAATGGATTTTACTTACCGCAAGGCGATCGCCTAAATTACGGCGAAGCACTCTAAGTGGTGGAATATCAAATAAGTCTAACAATGGCTTAATAGAGAACATAACCGCACAAATAACCCCGGTGCTAATGGCCACTAACCACGGTTTAAACCCTGCCATGGGCAGTTCGGTTCCCATGCTTTTTGCAAGGTAACCAGTTGCAACTTCTTGTAAACCGTAACCAATAGCAAGGCCAACAACTACCGCCATCGTACACACCATTAATAAGTGCATAAGGTAAATTTTGCGGATCATGTCGCGGCTGCCGCCTAAAGTTTTCATCATTGCGACTGGGTCGTATTGGCGCTCACAATAACGTTTAGCTGACACCGCAATGGCTACTGCAGCTAATATAATGCCCAACAAACCTGCTAACAATAAAAAGCTTTCGGCTCTGTTTAAGCTATTTGAAATAGGAGACTGGCGGTCTTTTACACCATACCAGTTTTGGTTTTCTTTGAGTTGCGGCTTTAACCAATCGTAAAAACTATTGATGTCGTTTTCATCACCTGCATATAACTGGCGGTAAAATACACGACTGCCTGGCTGTATTACTTCGGTTTTTGCCACATCATCTATGTTTATGAGCACCCTACGGCTACTAGAGAACACATTAAATGGCGCATCGGGTTCTTCTACAATCACCTTTTCAACATTAAATAACGCGGCACCTAATTCAACTTGGTCGCCTACGTTTATGTTTAAGCTATAAAAAACTGACTCACTTAACCATACGTTACCAGGGCTTGGCGCACCGGGTGCAACCTCAGTTTGAGCATTCAAACCCGACTTAACTTTCAATTGGCCTTTAAGCGGGTAACTGTTTGATGCAGCCTTTACCGAGCTAAACTGCATTTGATCGTTTGCAAACAGCATAGTGTCAAAGTACACCATTTGTGCAGTTTGTAAGTTTTGTTGTTCTGCTTTGGTTATAAAGGCGGTATCTATGGCGTGATTGCTGGCAAGAACACGATCTGCTGCTATAAATGCACTGCTTTTTTGCGCAATACTTTGTGCAATTCGCTCAGTTACCATAGATAAAGTAAGCACGGTTAATACTGCCAGTGCAATGGCTGCGCTTATTACGGTTAGTTCACCACGGCGAAACTCACGAGAAAATAGTTTAAGCGCTAATTTAGCCCACATTTGCCATTTCCTCTGTTGAATTTTGTACCAGCTCCCCCGCCTCTATTTGAATAATGCGTTCACATTTTTGTGCTAAGGCTTCATCGTGAGTGACTAAAATGAGGGTTGTACCGTTTTGCTTATTTAAATCAAATAATAACGATTCAATCATATGGCCATTTTTGCTATCTAAGTTAGCTGATGGCTCATCGGCAAACAATATTTTTGGCGAACCCACAAACGCACGGGCAATCGCAACACGCTGCTGCTCACCACCAGATAACTGCGACGGGTAATGATCAACCCGATGGCTTAAGCCTACTTTTTCAAGCAAAGCGAGCGCTTGTTCTTTGGCGTCTTCTTTACCTGCAAGCTCTGCCGGTAGCATCACGTTTTCAAGTGCAGTTAAACTTTGTACCAACATAAAAGACTGAAACACAAAGCCAACTTTTGCAGCTCTGAGTGCGGCCCGCGCTTCTTCGTCTAATTCGTGCAGCGGCTCCCCATCTAACATTACTTCGCCGCTGCTTGCCGTATCAAGCCCTGCTAATAAACTTAATAAAGTGGATTTACCTGAGCCCGACGTGCCAACAACAGCAACAGACTCACTGTGCTTGACATTAAAGCTGATGTCGCTGAGGATGGACAACTCACCTTCAAGGGTAGATACAACTTTAGACAAACCATTTACTTGAATTATATTTAATTGAGAAAGCGCTGACATATGACTCATTCAATCCTACGTTTTGTATTTATTTTATTTTTAGTTATTAACCCCCTTACTGCGGCAGCTAACAACACGATTTTAATACTTGGTGACAGTTTAAGCGCAGCCTATGGCTTAAAACAAGAACAAGGCTGGGTGCAATTGTTACAAGATAAATACGATGCCGAGCAACGTAATATCAATTTAGTTAATGCCAGTATTAGCGGTGAAACCACTGGTGGCGCACTGCGCAGACTTGATGCATTGCTTGAGCAATATCAACCAACTCATGTGCTCATAGAGCTTGGCGCTAATGACGGTCTACGCGGTTTTCCAGTTACTAAAATGCAAGACAACTTGACCGCTCTAATTGAAAAAAGCCAAGTAATAGATGCACAAACCGCGCTAATGGAAATTTATATTCCACCTAACTATGGCCCACGTTACAGTAAAATGTTCACCGATAGTTTTGCCAGTGTTAGCAAAGCCACAGGCTCGTATTTAATGCCGTTTTTTGTACTTAAAGTAGCAGGCAAAAGCGAGCTAATGCAAAACGATAACTTACACCCTAACAAAACTGCGCAACCAATACTACGAGATGAAATGTATAACACGATCAACCAGTGGTTAAATAAAGAGTAAGGCCGTGTAAAACTTCTGGCGCAAGCGCTTAATATTAAACGCTTGCGCAATAAACATCCAAACAAACAAATGCTTATTGATTTTTTTAAAAATACACGTACTATTGCAGTCGAAGTCGGTATGTGGCGCAGCTTGGTAGCGCACTGTCATGGGGTGGCAGGGGTCGAGAGTTCGAATCTCTCCATACCGACCATTTAAATCCCTTCAAAACTTAGTTTTATTCAATAAAAACCATTTTCCTTTCGTTCTACCTAATTTAATACAAAAAAATATCGTACAATTATCGCACCAACCAATTTATTGACTGTTTTTCTGCTTTTTGATTTCCATGGTATTTAGATTATGTGGCATCACACCTCGTTTAAATACTTTTCAAATAATAATTAAAAACACCATTCAACCGGTTAATATGGATAGTGTTTAAGCTAAAATTATTTATTCTATGGGTTTAGCCCATGGTTATTAATGTCTTAAAGCCTTTTAGCAATAAAAAACTGATAACCAAATTCGCCTAAATGAGATTTATATAAATCTATTTCATTTTGAATATCAACCACAGCTCGTGACCCAGTCATTTTTAATGCAACATCTTGTAAGCGCTGTTCAAGTGGCTCGTAATAATTCTTCCAAGCCTGCTCTGATACTGTAAATGTATGCTGAAGCTGGTAGCCCGCTTTTTCTATTTGTGATTTACGAGTATTAACTGTTTGTATATCTGGATAATCGCTCTTCCAATAATCAATAGCATCTTGACTTGGGCTGTCAGTTAACCAAACTAAATCGCTAAAAACCAAAGCGCCATCGTCGATGAGTAACGATTTCCATTTTTTTAGGGCGTTTTCTATACCCATTACATAAGCCGAGGCTTCAGCCCAAATAACGTCAAACTTTTTAGTGCCAAAGTTTAATTCTGTCATGCTGATGCATTTAGTTGATACCCGCTCACTCAAGTTATGCTGCTTTATTTTATCTTCTAATTTATCAAGCGCACTTTGATCATTGTCAGTCGCTATTATTTCTGCGTTCGATAATCTTTCGAGTGATATTGTTGAGTTACCCTTACCACAACCAATCTCTAAAATTCGTTTAGGATTGTTACTAAGTAAATGAAACGCTTTTTTCGTGTCCTCTTCACTATTAGGCCCCCAAGATTCTAGTGCTGCAAATATGTTCATAAAATCTTGCATATATTTGTCATGTTCGTTCATATCTTTTGATAACCATCTAATTCTTAGAGCTTGCTTTTCGTTAAACCCTTGAGTTTTTAACCAGTCAATATGCGCATCTGGAGCGACTTCGCTAAGCATTTCATGCCATGACTTACTACTGTTTTCTCCTAATAGGGACGACAACAAAGCCAATGACTTTTGTTTTCGTTTAATGTCTTCTTCTAGTTCGCCATAACGAAACTTAAGAACAGACCTATCTAACTTACTATCGAGGCAAGATTTACATTCAGCCAAGCTCAGCCCACCACTTTGTAAGTGCTGAACTAAACGCACCTGCTGTAAATCTCTTTCGCTATATACTCGGTAGCCGTTTTCTAACCTCTTACTAGAAATTAGATTAAGCTTTTCGTAATAAAGTAAAGTTGTCCTCGACAAACCAACTAATGCACCTAGCTCAGAAATACGATACACATATAACTCCATACATTTTTAAGTGCGATGTTAAATGTAAACTATAGAGTAATAGACAGGTCAAGTGTCAACCTAAACTCTTTGTGTTGGTATGAAATTATTTTTGTAAATAGCTGGAAGAAACGCGCCTTTTTTATATACCTTACACTGAACAGTACGTCCATAATGACTCGCTAAAATATAAGAAGAAATCATTAAAATGAGCATTTAAATAACATGATCTTTCGCTAGATTTGCTGTTCATTACTTGTTCGACTATTACTATATTATGGGAACTAAATTTACTTGCGGGATGCTTGATGGACCTTAAAAAAGTAAATAAAAAATCTAACTCACCAAGTTTAACTGTAAATATGGATGAAGCATTTTTAACTCAACTAGTTAATTGTTTACCCATGGGGGCAATGGTAGTTAATACTGATGCTCAGATCCTTTTTGCCAATAATCAACTATCTGAAATACTAGGCTATGAGGATTCAGAACTCATAGGGATGAACATAGATAGTTTACTTCCAGCTCAATTTAAAGCCAATCATACCCACTTGATGAGTCAGTTTTTTGCTAACCCTCGAAAACGCTTAATGGGTGAAGGCCGTGAGTTATTTGCGAGTCAAAAAAGTGGTAAACAAATCCCAATTGAAATAGGTTTAAACCCAATACACGGACAACAAGAATTAGTTTTAGCTACATTGGTTGATATATCGCAAAGGCTGCGCGCAAATAATATGTTTCAACGATCTATTCAGGCTGCGCCACATGGTGTGTTAATAGTTGACCAAGCAGGCATTATACAAGCGGTAAATCAATCGTTATGCAAATCTTTTGGCTACAGTGAAATAGAACTACTCGATAAAAAAATGGAAATGCTATTGCCCCAGCGCTACCAAGGACATCACTCAGCACTTCGTCATTCATTCCACCGTGAACCCAGTGTAAGAAGTATGGGAGTAGGCAGAGATTTAACCGCGTTACACAAAGACGGTAAAGAATTCCCCGTTGAAGTGGGCTTGAGCCCTTTTATAAATACCAATGATGAAGACATGGTATTTGTTTCGTTGTTAGATATAACAGAACGAAAACGAATGGAAACTGAGCTAAAAGAAAATAACACAAGCCTGAAAGAGTTTACCTATGTAGCCTCTCATGATTTACGCTCTCCATTGCGGGGCATTTCAAACTTAATTGAATGGATTAAAGAAGATTTAGGCACTACCACGCCTGAAGTAGAATACAACTTAACGCGTATTGATGATCGTATTCATAAAATGGAGACGTTAATCGATAATTTATTGGCCTATGCAAGGGCGGGTAAAGCTACCCAAGATACTCAAGTAATCGATATGCATAAATTAATTTCTAACGTTACCGAACTGTTAGATTTACCGGCTGGAATGAAGCTTCATAAAGACATTCAATTAGATACTATCGTCACTGCATGGACGCCACTTGAAACCGTTGTCCGCAATTTATTAAGTAACGCCATTAAACACCACGACACTAAAGATGGAACTATAGAGATTCGTTGTGTAGCAGAAAATACGCTTTGCCATATCACTGTGACTGATGATGGCCCCGGTATACCAGCAGAGGCTTACGAGCGTATTTTTAGTTTATTTCAAACAACCTCTGACGATAAGTCAGGCTCAGGTATTGGGCTGTCTATTAGTCGGCGTCTGGCACAAGCTCATGGTGGGCGCATTTCCGTTAGCTCAAATGAACCGCAAAAAGGGTCTACATTTCATGTTTGGTGGCCGCGCTTTGCAAGGAAAGAGAATTTATGATCAAAAATCTATCTATACTGCTTGTTGAAGACGATGATGTTGCCGCGGAAGCCGTAACAAGAAGCCTAAAAAAAGTGGATCCTAAAATTAAAATAATTTGGAAACAAAATGGAAAACTGGCGTTAGATGCGTTACGAGAAAAAGCACAACAAAAAGTAATATCAGAGCCCTACTTAGTATTGCTAGACCTGAATATGCCAGTGATGAATGGGTTTGAATTTTTAGAGCATATTCGTAAAGATAAAAAATTAAACGATACCGTTGTATTTATACTAACAACCTCCAATGAGGATAACGACCGCACTCGCGCGTACCATAACAACGTAGCAGGTTATATGGTGAAACATGCAATTGGCCCGCAGTTTGCCAAATTAGCGACACTTATGGATGCTTATATACATGCCGTTGAGCTTGAATAAGCCATTTTGCAAGAGATATGGATATGATAACTTCAATAGATAATTTTGAAACCTGCGACAGTATTAACCTACTCATTGTTGATGACGATGCGGTTGATAGAGAACAAATACGTCGTATGATATCTCGCTCAAATATACAGGCGAAAATTTCAGAGGCATCCTCTATTGAAAGCTCGATGTCTTATCTTGAACATGGTGAGTTTGATTGTGTCATTGTTGATTACCGATTAGGTTTCGGATCGGGGCTTACCCTGCTAAATAATATTAGAAAGACTGAAAATAACCACTGTGCTGTGATTATGGTCACGGGCTTGGGAGATGAAAAAATAGCAGCAGAAGCTATGCGGCTAGGAGCAAGCGATTATTTACTTAAAAATCAATTAAAAAGCGATCAGTTGATACACTCTATATCTAGCTCCATTCAACGCGCAAACTTAGAAAAAAAACTCCATGACATGGCACACTACGATAGCCTAACAGGCTTAGCAAGCCGCCCTATTTTAATTGATCAACTCCAACAGGCCATTACATCTGAGCAAAAGCTCGCCGTTGCCTATTTAGATTTAGATAATTTTAAACCCATTAATGACAAATACGGTCACGAAACCGGTGACTTCGTTTTGAAAACTATTGCCCAAAGACTAAAAAGCACATTACGCAAAGAAGATACACTCGCGCGTATTGGCGGAGATGAGTTTATCTTTTTATTAAGAGGGGCTGCGCACACGATACAAGAATATGAGACTCTGTTACAAGAGGTGCTGATTGAGGTAAACGACCCAATAAAATTAGCAGAGTTTTCGTGCTCCGTTCAAATTTCAGTCAGCATCGGCGTTGCACTTCCCAGTGATGATGGCTTAACTTGTGATGACATTTTACGCAGAGCCGATCAAACAATGTACCAAGCAAAAAGATCAGGAACAAACCGAATTCTGTTTTTTGATCCAGAAGAAGAAAGCCTAAGGCATGCAAAACATGATTTATTATTGGCTGCTGAAAAAGGCATTGCTCGCAAAGAATTTATTTTGCATTATCAACCAAAGGTCA
The DNA here is from genome assembly GCF_040937955.1 of Pseudoalteromonas sp. SD03. NCBI lineage: Bacteria > Pseudomonadati > Pseudomonadota > Gammaproteobacteria > Alteromonadales > Pseudoalteromonadaceae > Pseudoalteromonas > Pseudoalteromonas sp. SD03. Next base: position 1,356,270 of record NZ_CP162514.1, on the reverse strand, counting down.
ATTTGATGGATCACCAGTTGATTGGCGTTGAAGCCTTAATACGCTGGAATCACCCTACTTTGGGTTTACTTTATCCTGGTCACTTTTCAGAGGCATTAGAGCATCCACACATTGGTATTTTAATTGGTGAATGGGTACTTGCTGAGGCCTTAAAACAGCATAAAATTTGGACAAGAAATCATCTTTCTATGAGTGTGAACATCTCTCCAGCTCATTTACTTAGTGAGGGCTTTGTTGAAAACCTCAGAGAGTTACTCATCAGCACTAATAATATAAAACCAAAAACCCTCGAATTGGAAATTTTAGAGAGCACTACAATTGGAAACGTTGACCAAGCAGTCGACGTTCTCAATGGTTGTCGAAATTTAGGGGTAAGTATTGCGCTAGACGACTTTGGTACAGGTTACGCTTCGTTGAGTTACTTAAAAAAATTACCTTTAGATACATTAAAAATAGATCAAAGCTTTGTTAAAAAGCTCCTATCAGACCATGAAGACAAGTCCATCGTTACGTGTATCGTGGCGCTAAGTAAAGCATTTGGGTATAACCTAGTTGCAGAGGGGATAGAGTCACAAGAGCTCGAAAAAGTACTTATCGGTATGGGTTGCTATCATGGGCAAGGTTATTATATTGCCAAACCAATGTCTGCAGAGAAGATGAACTTATGGATAAAAAATATGACATCAACTAAGCACTGACCCTAAATAATATTCCTCTATTTGGGTTGCCAGTGATACACATAAATTGGTGTTTGGTAAAAATCTTTAAGCTTGATCACTCTAGTTGGTTTATATGATGGCAAAGCGAAGGTGTTACTCACAATAGTGATTTTATTATTAACTACGTCATGTTTTAACTTTTCTTCAAGCGCTACCATACCACCTGGAAACAAGTAACACACCAGAGTAGACACTGTACTAAAATCGGCATTTTTAAAGTCTTTACGATAGAGGGTAAGGTTATCTAAACCTAAACTATATTTAAAAAGCATTGAAATTAACCAAGGAAACCACGATAACTCATAGCCAATAACCTGTTTATTAGGATGCTTTTTGGCAACCGGTATAACAAGCGTTCCCCAACCTGAACCTAAATCAATTAATGCGCCTTTTTCATCCATGCTTATTGCAGCAAGCATAGTTTGGCGCGCTTTGCTTGAGCTCATCATCGGTGAAATTCCCGTTTTTAGCGTTCCCCAAACAATAGATAAAGCGATTAGAAGGACTAAAAAGAAAAGTCCGATAGCAATAAAGTCCATACTAACTAACACCTAATAACGGTTGAATCATCATAATCTCACCTTATCGATTATTTTTTTCTATATAGTAAAACCATTACAAAGAGCACCGTTAGTATAAATTTATTTTATATTTAACACCTGTTTAAAATAAACCACAAAAAAAGCGCCATTTGGCGCTTTTTAAATTAGTAGTAAGGAATTAATGCTTACGCCCTACGCCGTTGCGCACCATGTCTTGGCCGCTTTGAAAAATCTCTTCGGTAATTTCGCGTGCTAATAAAAGTTGTTGCTTGTCATCAAACACCGCGACAAAACGGCTGCCGTCAGCATTGTTAGTTGCCATGCCCACGCCTGCTACGCCGGTTAAACCTAAGCCGCCGTTTTCAACTTGCAGTAAAAAGCTTTCAAGTTCAGCGAGGGTGTCGATTGCAGTTAGTTTGTTTTCCATTGTGGTTGCTCTATGTGTTGCTCGCCATAGCGAGTCTGTCAATAATATGCGGTTATTTTACAGCACACAGTAAAAACTTAAACCACCTTATAGGCAAAGTCATAACAACATTCTGTAAAGCAAAATTAAAAGTATTTGTAAAAACCCCGCAAATGCGGGGTTTTAAGTATTAGCTTTGCTTCATTGTGCCTTGTTGTTCAAGGCGGGTATGCCAGCTGAATGCTTCTTCTAAAATATGAGGCGTATGGCCGCCACGTACACAAGCACGCTCGTAGTAATCAAGCATAGCGTTGCGATAATCGGGGTGTACACAGTGTTTAATTACTTCAACAGCCCGTTCGCGTGGCGCTAATCCACGTAAATCAGCAAGGCCTTGCTCGGTCACTAAAATATCAACATCGTGCTCGGTATGATCGACATGGCTTACCATAGGTACCACGCTTGAAATAGCGCCGCCTTTAGCAATTGATTTAGTTACAAACACCGATACATGCGCATTACGTGCAAAGTCGCCTGAGCCACCAATACCGTTCATCATTTTAGTACCACACACATGAGTTGAGTTAACGTTGCCATATATATCAAACTCAAGTGCCGTGTTAATTGCAATAATACCTAAACGACGCACAATTTCAGGGTGATTCGACATTTCTTGTGGGCGAAGTACTAGCTTATCGCGGTACTTTTCAAGGTTATTAAATACTTGTGCGTTACAACGCTCTGATAAAATAATTGAACACCCAGAGGCAAAATTAAGTTTACCCGCATCAATTAAGTCAAAGGTAGAATCTTGTAGTACCTCTGAGTACATAGTGAGGTCTTTAAAATCTGAGTCTAGTAAACCCATCATGACTGCGTTGGCTATGTTACCAATACCCGCTTGTAATGGGCCTAAGTTTGCAGGCATGCGCTGTTGCGCTACTTCTTCTTTAAAAAAGTTAACTAAATGGCGTGCAATAGAGGCGGTATCGGCATCTGGGTCGGTTACTGTTGAAAATGAGTCACTTTGATTGGTAAATACAATACCCACAATTTTAGCCGGATCGATTGGAATAGCAGTACTACCGATACGGTCATCTACTTTCACTAGTGGCACGGGTGTACGCGTTGGACGGTACGATGGAATGTATATGTCGTGCAGCCCTTCAAGCTCTGGCTGGTGTAACATATTAATTTCTACAATTACTTCTTTAGCAAAAATAGCAAAGCTTGCTGAGTTGCCCACTGACGTTGTAGGTACTATGTGGCCTTCTTCTGTAATAGCTACGGCTTCAATGACCGCTACATCTGGCATAGTTAACTGATGATTACGTAACTGTTCAACAGTTTCTGATAAATGCTGGTCAATAAACATGACCTCACCGTTGTTAATTGCTTTACGTAATGTGCTGTCTACCTGAAATGGCATACGACGCGCTAACGCACCTGATTCAGTAAGTAGCTTATCTAAGTCGTTACCTAATGACGCGCCCGTCATTAGGTTAATTTTCATTGGGTTTTCACGTACACGCTCGGCAAGTGCACGTGGTACAGCTTTCGCTTCACCAGCACGAGTAAAGCCACTCATGCCCACGGTCATGCCGTCTTTAATAAATAAACTGGCCTGCTCTGCAGACATCACTTTGTTGTGTAAGTCACTACGACGAATTCGTTCTAATTGCATTTGGAACCCCTTAAACCCCATTATTATTTGGGCGCTATTCTAAGTATTTCCTTATGCTTCGTAAGCTAGACCTAAGTCTCATTTACGCATAGTTGGTATAAAAACGTTGAAGAGCGCTTTAATTATGTACACTTTATTACTTAACTTATTGCTGTTATTGGGGTTAGAATACCAAAAGATTTATTCAGTGATTTAACTAAACAAGCTTAAAATGAAATATAATTAATTTAAATCAATTACTTATAAATTCAGCCAGGAAAGTTGAGATTATAAATTGTATAAAAATAAAGCCGTACAGGCCAAATCTTACAAAATAATAAACTGGTCATTCATTGGGCAGTAACCTTGTAAGGAATAGAATCTACAGTTTACGTATTAAGGAAAATACATGGATTTGTCTGACGAAGAAATTAACTTTTTATCTGGGTTGTTTGAACCTAGTCAAAGTACAGCATTAATTAATGAAACAAAACTAACAGTACAAACATCAATACCAGATGGTATTGCGCATTTACTTGGTCAGGCTAAATTAACCCTATTAGCAGAAGTAGCTCATTACCAACTGTGGTTTCCACTTCAATTTAAAACCGATGAATTAGGCCATTTCAGTACTGTGTTAGCAGCCCCAGAAGTGATTGATACTAAAGGCACTCAACGTAGCTGGCGATTAAGTGAATTAAATATTCAAAGCCAAGGTTTTTGCATTGAATCTATCTCAAGCACAGGAATATTTTTAAAACCCACATCAATAAACAGTGAACTTGATGAGTTACAAAATATGCAATTTATTTTACCCAATGAAGCGGCTATATCATTAGACATAGAACCCGTTAGGCACAGTGAGTGTGGCATAGCAGCTAAAATAAAGCATATTCACCATGGTAAAGAGCAGTTAAGAGCGTATTTATTTGAAGTGCATAAACGTGAATATTCAAGCTTATATCAACTTGAGCATAAGCAAGAACTGGGGCTATCAAACTAAAAAGCCACACTAATTAAGTGTGGCTTTACGGATTAAATAAACTTAATTTAGGTCATTTTTACTTTAATCGTTTTGCTATTTCAGCAACGCGCTCACCGTATAAACGAGCCGTTTCTAAATCGCCTGATGGAATAGCCGTTTCGTCAGCATCAGTAGGTGATTGTACTAATACGCCAACCGAACCGCCTAAGTTATTGATGTCTTGACGGGTTGATTCCAATTTATTGGCGGGTGGTAACCCTAGGCTTACCCAAATTCCACCATGCTGTGAAGCTAACGTTTGCATACTAATTAGGGTGACTTGTTTGTCGCCATTTAGGCTGCCGCTATTAGTAAAACCGCCAAACACTTTATCTTTCCAACCCATGGTAAACCACACTTTAGAGGTGGCATCGACAAACTTTTTAAACTGCCAAGGGTATGAGCCCATATAGGTAGGTGCACCAAAAATAATGGCGTCTGCATTGTTTAATGCATCCCAATCGGTGTCTTTAATATCACCATTTTCATCGATTGCAATAAGCTGAGCGTTTGCTCCATCAGCCACAAATTCCGCCACTTTTTTGGTATGGCCATATCCAGAAAAATAAATAACCGCTACTTTACTCATGAACCTTCCTTTTGTTGTGATTTAATAACACGCTTTAAATATAGTATGGCCGCTTAATCTAAAATCAACTAAGCAGCGTGTTTAATTAAATTAAAAGGTACTCACTGAAATTTCTAAATTACTCACCGCACAGCCATACTGCTCAGCACTAATACGGTGATAAGCCGACTCAGGCTTAGTTGATAGACTAATAATAAACGCATCTTGCTGACCAACAGCTGTTTGTTCTTGGCTCAAGCACATGGCTTGCGTTAAAGAGCGCAATTTGGCATCCGTTAAAATACTGCCGAAACGCTGAACCGGCAAAGGCGGTATTTTAATTGCTGGCAATGCTTGGCTAATACTGCGCTGACTTAAGGTAAAATCATTATTTTTAATATCAATCACACTGCCAGCAGGCCAGTACGAGTAACTGTAGGTTTTAGTTTCAGCCTGAGCCTGCCCTGTTGATTTAACCATCACCACACCATTTTTACCAATTACGGTCATTAAATTCCCTGATTCAGATTTAATAACCACTAAGGCGGTGGTTTCGTCTACACCAAAACCAAATGCGGGTTGAGCTTGATTTGCACCAAAGCTGTCGAGCAAAGTGCCTAGTCTTAATGTACGGTTTCGCTCGCTAAAGTGTGTATCGAGTACACCGTAACTAAATGTGCCTAAACCCCCAAAGCGGTTGTAAGTTAAACTATCGCTGTTTGAGCGCTCACTGGGCGCATCAATGGCTTGCGCGCCTTCTTTCAATGCCGATAAACTTGTGCCATTAGTGATCATAACCACATTACCACCGTGCGCTTGCCCGCCACTTTGCACTGCGGTGCCTGCACTTGTACCTACAACAACAGGGCGAGACTGTAACGCTTTTGTCCATGGATATGGCTGATTATTTTCATCAAACAATACCTTGCGCGTTAAGCTTTGATCGCCGCCATTAAACATAACACCGGTACTATTTTTGATTAGCTGCACTAAAGCGTCTGTGCCGTTTTTACACAGCAAATATTCTGCTTGAGTGCGATCAGGGTAAATATGTTCACGTTGATATAGCCCCATTTCAGAGTGCCTAAGCGTGTTTAAATCATCACATTTATTGGTAGTTATTGCTTTAGCAAGCGCAGGGGTTAATGCAAGCCATTGTGAATTTACATTGGGAAAACGAAGTAATCCTTCGTAAAAATCAGCAGATTCATAAGGGTCTCTGCTTGAGGCGGTAATGGCTAGTATGCTCGGGTTAGTACTTTTTACTTTTAAACTGCCCGATATAAATTGCAAAATATCTGTCGCGGCGGATTCGCTATTAAGCGCGGTATTGACCTGCTCTTTTAGTCGCGTATTGTCGCCCTGCAGCTGCGCTACTTCAAGCATATCTATTACAAAATTGTATTCTTGATCCGTTAAACTATTGAGCTGTTTACTATCAATATCGCGCCATAACCATAACAGCTCTTTTTTTGACAATGTGGGTGATGATTTAGCCTGCATTGTTGCTAAATTTTTAATAGTTTTGTTTTTAGCTTGCGTATTTTTACTTGGCCATTGTTGCTTTATTTGACTAATTTTAGCGTGGGAGAGCGCAAATACATTATGTATTTTACCCGGAATTTGTGTGTTTTTTTCACAATTTTTAGGGCTTAAACTAGCACACGTTGTGAGTGCACCGCCGACTAATACTAACGTTTGTTCAGATTCTTTTGCGCTTAACTGCAGCGAAAAAGCAATAAAAAACGAAAAAACAGCCGTTATTATGCGCGATTTAGCTAACCGTTTGTTTGGTAAATATATTCGTTCCATTATGTTATACTCATGTAAAAAATTATAAGAAATAACTTGCGAGAGCGTCTCTCACTTGCTATAAAAAAAAGGAACTTTAAAACGCGAGTAAGCTAGCACCCCTTTGCTGGCTTTGTCAAAAACCTTTTGGAATGAGAATTATGTTTAAAAAAGCACGTTTGCTTACAACATATTTCTACTCACCACACTACCTTTCGGAGTGGTTTGACGAGTAGCCCACCACCTCACTTTTTCACAGTGAGGGGCTTAGCGTGTCATTTCACCACTGCCCTGTCTAAAAATATAACAATTAAAAGCCACAGATCTGTTTGTATGTTTTTGTGCGCTTAAAAAGACAAAAGGTATTTAAGATGTTTCGTCAACTAACAATTGCGGCCACAGTAAGCGCATTACTGAACCCGATCACTTTTGCACATGCACAAGAAACCAACACCGACACCAACATTGAACGAGTAGAAGTAACAGGATCTCGCTTAAAAGGCGTTGATCTTGAGGGAACTATCCCATTAACCGTACTAGACCAAGATGCAATCAAACGCTCTGGCGCTAATACCATTCATGAATTACTCAAAGATTTATCTGTTTTTAAGGGCGGAAGCGGCACATTTTCAACCTCTGAAAGTGGCGGTACGTCTACTTCAACACCAGCCGGTCAATCAGCAGCGAGCTTACGAGGCATGGGGCCATCAGCAACGCTGACATTAATAAATGGCCGCCGAGTTGCGCCTAGTTCATTTGCTGCAGGTACTGAAAACTTTGTAGATGTAAACTCTATTCCACTAGCCGCCATTGAGCGCATTGATATTTTAGCCACAGGCGCATCAGCCGTTTATGGTGCCGATGCTGTGGCAGGTGTTATTAACTATATTTTAAAAGATGATTTTGAAGGCGCTGAAATTAATACTTCGTTTGCCGATAGCTTTGATCAGCATGACGAAAGTAAAAAACAATTAAACTTAGTTTATGGTACAAAAATAGGCGAAAGTAACTTAACGGTATTTGCTGATATATATGACCGTAACGCTTTTAAAGCGACCGATCGTAATTACACGGCCTCTCCCTCTTTAGTGAATGGTTACTCCTATTTACCTAAGCTGGAGAACTCACCTAATATTTATTATTTCAGCAGCCGAGATGGTAACGAACTTCCATCACCAAACTGCAAAACCGAATTAGTTACTACTGAATTAGATGAACAAATTTGTGCTTACTACCCTAATCAAGATGATTACCTAGAAACGCCATTTGAAAGCCTTTCAACCGGCTTTATGTTTAATAGTGAGCTTGGTGGTATGCAATGGCATACTGACTTTTTTTACAGTCAGACCAAGGCAAAAGCGTACTCATCGCCCTCACCTATTAACCAAATTAATGACGACGACGGCCCGTATGTTTTAGAAGACGCCTTATTTATTTACGATAATGCCGATGGTAGTAATGATTTATTAGATCAACTCTACATTGACCCATTTGATACCCAAAGTGGTCGAGAAGTGTATGGTTTTGCATTTGATGCGCGCTTTAATGCCCCAAGAACGGTGGAAGTAGAAACGAAAAACTTTCGCTTGGTAAGCAGTCTAAGTGGTGAAATTGGTGATTGGGGTTGGGAATCTGGGGTAACCTTTTCTCGCTCACGTTCAGAGCAAGAAGCGATTGCAGGAGTTTATAATCGTTACCAGTTCCATGGCGCTATCACCGGCGAGCTATGTTCAGACGGTACGCTGGCAAGTTATGACGGTACTGACTTAAACTGTGCATCGGGAGAACTGCTGCCTTTTTACAACCCTTTCCTTCAAGGCGACGCCGCTAATGATGCCGTTTTGGCAACAGCGCAAGCTCGCCCAACACGCAGCGGAGAAAGTACAGTTTACGGCTGGGATGCTAATTTTAATGGTGAGCTATTTACCTTTAACGACCTACCTGCCTATGCCTCATTTGGGGTAGAAGCACGCCGTGAAGAGCTAAGCGACATTCCTTCGCTTGATTCACAAGCTCAAGCAGATAAAGACTATCTTGTTGATGTATTTGGCTTTGGCTCTAGTTTATCAGAAGCCGATCGCACTCAATATGCAGCGTTTGCTGAATTAAGTATTTCACTCACAGAGCAAATAGAGCTGCAAGCAGCAGGTCGATACGATCATTACGATGATTTTGGTGGCACCTTTAATCCTAAAATAGGTTTGAGCTATCGCCCAACTGATTCGTTAGTTGTTCGTGGTTCATGGTCAACCTCGTTTAGAGCACCATCATTAACACAGGCTGGCGTTAAATTAAGAACCACACAATCTACTTTTGACTGTGGTGCAAACCAAGCTGTAGCCGATTTATACTGTATGGGTGATGGCACCCAAGTGAGTGTTAATTCGTTAGAGTTAGGTAATCCAAATCTAAATGCAGAAGAATCTGAGGCTATTAGTGTCGGTTTTGCATGGAGTCCCTCGGCTAATACTAATTTAACCATTGATTATTGGCAGTTTGATCATGAAGAAGTAATCGATACCAACATGACCGCTGTGTTAGATCGCGCCATAACCGATGCGTCACTTCGTCACTGTGGCATTGTACCACCGGGCGAGCAAGGCATATCGTACGATGAAGCATTATGTGATGTCACCGACAACAGTGGTTTAAACATAGAGCAAGACGGCGCTAATTTAACTGAGATTTTAAGCAGTTATATAGATGAATTTAACCCACGTGATGACGAGCTATTTTTACCGCTGTTTCGCGATCATGCAATCCCACTTGAAAACACTGGTACACAAACATTAGCTGGCATAGACTTTAAGTTTGACCATAGGTTTGTATTACCAAGCGGCGATTTAACCTTTGCCTTTGATGGCACTCATTACCTTGAGTTTGAACGTAATAAACCGGGGTCTGACTCGTTAGAGAAGCTGGTGGGAACTTATCGTTATCCTGAAAATATTGCGCGTATGTCAATAGATTGGGAAGCGCAAAGTTACTACCTTAACTTAGGTGCAAACTACACCAGCAGCTACGAAGATGATATAGAAGGCCTGCGTAGCCGTGAAATTGATGAGCTAGATTCACTTGGCGTATTAGACTCAAAAGGTGAGCATCAGGTTGATGACTGGCTCGTTTGGGATTTATCAGCGGGTTACTATGTTAATAAATCGCTGACTTTGCGCGCGCGCATCAATAATATTTTTGATAAAGAGCCACCCACACTTTATGGTTCAAGCCGTGGCTTTGATTCAATCAACCATAATGCCCTAGGTGCTAATTACAAATTAAGTATTAGCTACCGTTTTTAACCGCTTAGCCGCAAAGCAAACGCTTTGCGGCATTCCTTTTATTACAGGTCATGGCTACAGTGACACTGCCTATTAAGTGCTAAAGTACGTTTAAGCGTTTATTTACGCATCAACAGAATGACCTTTTATTAAAGTGAAATTATGAAACAAAAACAATTTTCTATGCCCGATGCAAGCATCATTTTGCTTTGCGTGGCAGTGATTGCCTATATGGCCACGGTATTTATTACCCCTGGGGTATTTAATGCTGAGCCTGACAGCCATACTGTGCAGCTTTCACAATATCAAGCCGTTAACGACCAACAATCACCACCTGTTTTTGCACAAGGTGGCGAGATTGGTTTAGCTAATGTATTGTTTGAAGGCCTCGTATCGGGTGATAAATATGGTGCAGCGATTGGCGTAATGGCGTTTATTTTAATCACTGGCGGTGCCTTTGGCATTATTATGAAAACCGGTGCGATTAATAACGGTATTATGGCACTTATTAATAAGACCCAGCGGGTTGAATGGCTGTTTATTCCCTTACTGTTTTTACTATTTTCGTTAGGCGGCGCGGTATTTGGTATGGGTGAAGAGGCTATTGCCTTTTGTATTGTGCTGCTCCCTATTATGCAACAACTTGGCTACGACGCTAAAGTCACTGTACTTACAACTTATGTGCCCACGCAAATAGGCTTTGCCACCTCATGGATGAACCCGTTTAGCATTGCTATAGCGCAATCGATAGCTGAAATCCCAGTGTTTTCAGGTGCGGGCTTTCGTATGTTAGCATGGGCTTGTTTTACCCTTGTAGGCCTTGTGTTTACTATGCGCTATGCAAAACGGATAAAAACACAACCCCAAAAAACGGGTGATCAGCCAACGATTAAACTTAGCCTAGCCGATGCACTCACATTATTAGTGTTTGTATTGGGCATAGCTTGGGTTGTATGGGGGGTGATGGCGCGCCAATATTATATTCCTGAGCTTGCTGCACAGTTTTTTTGCATTGGCCTTATCAGTGCAATAATTGCCATCGTGTTTAAAAAGCTAACCGCGAATGAGTGCGCGGATGCGTTTAAACACGGTGCACAAGAATTATTGCCAGCGGCGTTATTGGTCGCATTGGCTAAAGGCATTGTATTACTATTAGGGGGTAGTGATTTAACCACTCCCTCAACCCTCAACACCCTGCTTTATTACTGTGCAAACAGCATAGCCAGTGTGCCAGATTACATTGCAGCTTGGGGAATGCTGGTGTTTCAAAGTGTATTTAACTTTTTTGTTTCATCGGGTTCAGGGCAAGCTGCCATCACTATGCCACTGATGTCTCCACTTGGCGATTTGCTCAATGTATCAAGGCAAATTGTGGTATTGGCCTTTCAATTAGGCGATGGATTAACCAACATTTTAATTCCCACCTCAGCTAGTTTAATTGGTTGTTTAGGGGTAGTGAAATTAGATTGGGGAGAATGGGCTGCGTTTATTTGGCGCTTTGCCCTAGCACTTTTTGTATTAGCAAGCGGCTTTATATTTCTTGCTTACTTTATTAATTATCAATAAAAAGAATTTGTTATGTTAACTTTAATTCAAGGTGCAACCGTTTATGCACCTACCTTCCTAGGCACACAAGATGTTTTAATTGGCGGTGGTAAAATCATTGCTATTGACGAAAATATAACCCTCGACAGCAGTGTACTCGTCAAACGGATTGCCGGTAAAAATAAGCTGGTTGCGCCGGGGTTTGTTGATTCTTTAGTGCATATTACCGGTGGCGGTGGCGAGGCTGGATTTGCCAGCCGCACCCCTGAAATGAACCTAACCGATGCAACCTTATCGGGCACCACCACGGTGGTGGCCGCACTGGGTACCGATTCAAGCTCACGTACACTGACCAACTTGGTTGCCAAAGCAAAAGGCCTAAAAGAGCAAGGGCTGAATGTATTTTGCCATACCGGTTCGTATCATTTACCCGCGAAAACACTCACCCACTCAATTACTGACGACATCATGTATATAGAGGAGTTTATAGGTGTTGGCGAAGTGGCGATTTCTGATCATCGTAGTAGCCAACCTACGGTACAGCAATTAGCAGAATTGGCAGCAGAGGCCAAAGTAGCCGGTATGCTCAGTGGTAAAAAAGGCACTGTGAGTATTCATGTTGGCCCTGTTGATAGCCATTTAACTATTTTACATCAGGTGGCTGAGCAAAGTGATATTAAGCTTAAACAGTTTTATCCTACGCATATGAACCGCAATAAAGCACTTCTTGATGCCGGTATTCACTTTTGTGATCAGGGCGGTACTATCGACTTTACCACCAGCACAACCGACTATGATTTAGCCCATGGTGAATATGCAGCAGCCCATGCCCTTGCCTACTGCTTAGAACAAGGCGTAGCACCAAATCAACTCACTATGAGCTCAGATGGCCATGCCAGTTTACCTATTTTTGATAAAGACTTTAATTTATTAGGGCTTGAGGTGGGCAAAGAGGCATCTTTATTAACCTCGTTTCAGCAAGCAGTCAAAGAATATAACGTCCCTATTGAGCACGCTTTAATGAGCATAACCAGTAATCCTGCCGATATTTTAGGAGTTGATAAAGGCCGTCTTAAAGCAGCGAGCGACGCGGATGTTGTCCTTCTCGATAAAGAGACCCTAACCCCTGAGTATGTATGGGCTAACGGCACATTAATGGTGCAAAACACCCATGCAGTTATAAAAGGAGTGTTTGAATAAGCTAGTACAGCTAAAATGCTGCTGAGATATTTCAGCAGCATTTAACACCAAAGAGTTTTTTACCCTAGTTTAAACAAATATCAATCCAACAAGGTCACTAGAACCTAGTTGTTAAATTCAGCTACTTTTCGCCGTAGCTAAGTTTTTTGTCGTAAAAAGCAGACCATTTTGATTTATATATTCAGCATAAACCTGAGCACTCATAGGTTTAGAAAAGTAATAGCCTTGAAACTCTTTACATCCCATTTCGGACATTATTAGGACCTGTTCTTCGGTTTCTACTCCCTCGGCTACACACTTAATATTAAGTTCATCACACATCACATGCACGGCTTTAACTAAGCTTTTTTGGCGTGTAGAGCTTGTAACCTTACTTATTAAAGAGCGATCCAATTTAAGTTTATCAATGGGATAATCAGCAAGTCGTGCAATATTCGAGTATCCAACACCAAAATCATCCACTGTAATAGTGAACCCCCAATCTTGCAGAGTTTGCATAAGTTTTAGAGAGTGAACTTGGTTAGCCTCAAGTGACGTTTCAGTAAGCTCTAATTCTATTTGATTCGGTTTTACATTAAAATCCGCCAAATATTTTACCAACTTTGACATAAAATCAGCTTGGCTAAAATCGAGTAAAGATATGTTTATTGCTACGGGTAAAAGTGGCAAACCAACTTTACTCCATTGGGCAATTTGAGCGCAGACTTTTTGAATAATTAAGTCCGTTAATCGGCTAATCATTCTATACTCTTCTGCAATAGGAATAAATACAGCGGGCGATACACTGCCAAGTACAGAGCTATGCCAACGAGCTAATGCTTCAAGCCCTATACATTCACCTTTTGCATTCACTTTAGGTTGATAATGTACTGACAGATCATTTTGTTGCAAAGCTTCATCAAGTAACATGGAAATTTCATACTTTTCCATAAAGGCCTGTGATTGTTTTTGATTGTAACCATTAAATGGCGAGTTATAGTCTGCGAGTTTGAGCGCCTCACACGCATTACTAAGAACAATCGCACTATTTTCACCATGCTCAGGACACTTAGCAAAACCAAATAAAAATGATTGTTGGTAATTAGTACCAAACACATCATAAGCTTGATCTAAGGTGCTTTTAATTTGTATTAATAACTTGTTTTGCTGTTCACTTGAGCTTGAACCAATAATAAAGCCAAGTTTGCCACCTTCTATAGACGCACAAAGCAAAGGCCCCTCTGACATTGCTTTTAAGCGCTTATAAGCAGTAATTAGCAATGATTGCGAGTCAGCTTTGTTAAGTTTTAAATTTAAATATTCACTATTTGCGCTTTGTGTAACGGCAATATAAAACCCTTTTTGGTATTTAGACGTTAACCTATCGCATTGCATTTCAAACCACTCTCGATTAGGCAATTTCGTTTGCGAGTCTCTAAACCTTAGACGTTTGTTCTCTTGCTCCATCATAGACAAGTTTTGTTTAATTAACTGCTCTTGCGTGCAATCATAAAAGTCATACACTCGATAATTTGTACTCATTGCTATTTGCTGATAATTACTCTTATAGTAGCGACTCTTATATTCTATGATTTGATTTTTTATATTTAACTCTTTGCTATTAAGTGCAGGGAATAACCCATCAATTCTGACAGCCTTTTCTTTCAAGCTGTTTTTTAATCCAAACATTTCAATAGCATGTTGATTTAAATCTGTAATTACTAAATTTTCGTCGACAATAATTTTAGCTTTATTAGATTCAGTAAATAAGGTGCGATAAAGCTCGTTTTTATCTTTAAGGAAGCTATTAGCATTTAACATGGTTTTGTTTAAACGTTTGGCAGCAACAATTGTTCGCGCAGTGGCAAGTGGGATACAAATATTAAAAAATAAAAATATTAGGCCTGTAATATATAAGTCAGCTTCTGGTAATTGGCTTGCTATTCCTGAATAGCCGGATAAATCAACATTATTAATAATCATGTAAAAAGGTATGATGTTTAAAATACCGTAGGCCAAAGCCGTTCTGTAACCGAGTAGCATAAGAGCAATGATGGGACATGAATACATAAACATAGAACCCACCTTGGCAAGCTCTAAGTCAGTTAAAAATAAATTCATTGATAAACTACCGGCAACGATAGTTAATAGAAGTGCATTTGCACTAAATGTGTAAAATCGCTTACTTGCTAATAAAAGACTAAAAGCAATAGTGAAAAAACTAATAGTAATAACTGCAATATAAATTAGGTTAAATTCAATTGCGCGGGTGTATGTATAACAAACGACCAAAAAACAGAGCAAAGTAACGAGCGTTAAAATTATCCGTAGTGCACTCACCCGCCAGTGTGCGACTTCATCATGGGCAGTATGATGATCGTTAAGTAAGAAGTACTTATTGAGAAAGTGCATAATAAAAATCAGTTAAGACATATCGCCTCATTAAACATTGATAAGTTGTTAAGATCAATTAAATAAGCTCAAATATCAATCCAATTGAAGTAGCTTATAAAATAAACCTAATACAAAAAGCTAAACAATATGCCCGCTTTCAACTATAGGCGTAACCCAATATTTTAACGGCGTGTACTTACAAACAGGGCTTAACGCCGTTTTTACTATGGCAAGTTCAGGTAATAATATATGCACCTCAAACTGATAAAAGCTGCGATGCCCTTCTACTTGCTCGGCAATGTCAAATTCACTGTGCTCTTTACTGTAGCCTTCAATGTTTTTTAAGTTAAAGCCGGTAATGCAGTCTATGCCAATTAATATATCAACCACGTCATCTTTTATGTTTGTGGGTACATTTAGGGTAAAAAGTAACTGTTCAGCCATGTTTTTTCTCCAACCAACCATAAAAGATAGGTAATAAATAAAGTGTTGTAATTGTTGAGGTAATTAACCCGCCAATAACCACAATCGCCAATGGCTTTTGAATCTCAGCGCCGGGGCCGGTGGCAAATACCAGTGGCAGTAAACCAAACATGGCGGTTGTGGCTGTCATTAACACTGGGCGAAGGCGTCTGCTTGCGCCATCTAAAATGCGCTGCGTTACATTGGCAGAAAACATTTTTATTTGCTCAAAGTAGCTGATCATCACAATACCATTGAGTACCGCTACGCCAAGTAAAGCAACAAAACCAACCGATGCAGGCACCGAGAGGTATTCATTACTAATAAATAGGGCAATCACTCCCCCCATTAATGCAAACGGAATATTAGCAATTATCAGCGTTGATTTAGATAAGGATTTAAACGTGGTAAATAAAATAATGAAAATCAGTATTAATGCCACAGGAATAAGCACCAGCAAGTTTTGTGTTGCACGTTGCTGGCTTTCAAATTCGCCACCAAACGACAAGGTAAAACCACTGGGTAACTTTATGCTGCTATTAATTTTAGCTTCCAGTTCATTTACATAACTAACCACATCGCGGTTATCCACATTAACGCTTACAGAAGCAAAGCGCTTTGCTTTTTCTCGCTCTATTAACAATGGCCCCGTTTTAAAGCTAATATTAGCCACCTCTTCAAGTGGTAGTAGGCTGTTGTCGGGCATTAAAATTAACTTTTGTTTTAATGCGCTCATTGACGATAACTCAAAGTGTGCTGCGCTTTCGCCTTTTTGTGCATTAAACACAATAGGGATCACGCGGTTTCCTTCTTGCAGTGCCGATACCTGTAGGCCTTCTAATTGCGACTTTAAATAATCGCTTAATCCTTCGGTGGTTAAACCAAACTGACTGGCAATCTCAGGAATAAGTTTAATATTTACGTATTTACCCCCTTCGATAAGCGCCATTTGCACATCACTTGCACCGTCAATATTAGTGGCAAGTGCCGTGATTTTTTCAGCTAATGAGGCAAGTGTCGCAATGTTATTACCGAATACTTTAATCGAAATATCACCGGTGCCACCGGTGAGCATTTCTGATACCCGCATTTGTATTGGCTGAGTAAAGCCAATATTTACCCCTGGAAATTGCGTAAGTGTTTGTCGAATATCCTCGATTAGCAGCGCTTTGGAGTCAAAACGCCACGTATCTTTTGGCGCTAATTCCATAAACACATCGGTTTCGTTTAAACCCATAGGATCAAGCCCGAGTTCATCGGATCCGGTACGGGCAACAATTTGTACGATTTCTGGGGTGTTTTTTAACAGTGTGGCTTCAATTTGTTTATCGATATCCAGCGAGGCTTGCAAGGAAATACTCGGCGATTTTTCCAGTTGCACAATAATGTCGCCTTCATCTAAAACGGGCATAAAGCTTTTACCAAGTCCCTGAAATAACACCCCACTGAGCACTAAAACAGCTACCGATATAACACTAATAGCCACCGGCTTTTTAATTGCTTGGGCAAGTGTTTTAGTATAAAAACCTTGTAATAGCGTGACCATTTTAGGCTGGGTTACGGGTTCATTTTTTAATAACAATGAGGCTAAAATTGGAATAACCGTTAACGACAACAACAGCGCACTTAGCATGGCAAACACGATAGTGAGCGCCACTGGGGTAAATAACTTGCCCTCTAACCCTGTTAACATTAATAGCGGTGAAAACACGATAATAATAATAATTGTGCC
This sequence comes from Pseudoalteromonas sp. SD03, assembly GCF_040937955.1. Taxonomy (NCBI): domain Bacteria; kingdom Pseudomonadati; phylum Pseudomonadota; class Gammaproteobacteria; order Alteromonadales; family Pseudoalteromonadaceae; genus Pseudoalteromonas; species Pseudoalteromonas sp. SD03. Next base: position 1,338,967 of record NZ_CP162514.1, on the reverse strand, counting down.
TGAGAACACTGGCGCCGCGACTTCTTTACAGGCGCGATAAATAACATGCAGCCGAGGGAGGTGCTGATTGTTAGCCAACCGATTCACTATATTTTCAACAATAACTACCGATGAGTCCACCAGCATACCAATGGCAATCACTAAGCCGCCTAAACTCATTAAATTAGCCGATAAATCAAACTGCTTCATCATTATAAATGTCAGCAATGCCGACATAGGTAAAGACAAAGACACCACCAATGAAGAGCGAATATCACCTAAAAACAAGGCAAGTAGCACTATCACTAAAATAATCGCTTGGCCTAATGCGCTGGTAATGGTGCTAATTGCGGTATTTATTAAGTTAGAACGGTCGTAAAACACATTAATTTTTGTGCCTTGCGGTAATGACGCTTCAATAGTGCGAAGTTTATCTTTTACATCTGCAACAACTTGCGCTGTATTACTATTTTTAAGCGCAATTATAAGCCCTTGTACCGCCTCTTCACTGTTTTTAGTGACTGCGCCATAACGGGTTAAACTGCCAACATGTACCGTGGCAATATCACTTAACCGAATAACCTTATTTTGAGTGGACTTAATCACGGTATTTTCAATGGCGGTTATATCGGTGTATTTGCCCTCAGTGCGCAGAATTAAGGTGTCGTTGCCTTTTTCTAAGCGCCCTATGCCACCGTTTTGATTCGTTTGCGTGATTGCCAACTTCATTTCATCAAAGCTGACTTGATGCTGTTGCATCAATAAAGTATTGGGAAGTATTTCATAGGTTTTTGAAAAGCCGCCAAGGCTATTTACATCAGCAACGCCGGTTACAGTGCGCAGTAATGGACGAATTTGCCAATCTAAAAGCTCTCTTTTTTCAATCAGCGATAAGTGAGTACTTTCTATAGTAAACATGAACACCTCGCTCAAAGGCGTGCTCATTGGCGCCATGCCGCCACTAATATTACTGGGCAAGGTGGGCAAAATATTTAATAAACGCTCATTAACTTGCTGACGGGCCCAATAAATGTCGGTGCCCTCTTCAAAGTCAATGGTAATATCGGTAATAGAATACTTAGTGGTAGAGCGCAGCATTTGCTGTGACGGAATACCCAGTAATTCGGTTTCAATCACCCGTGTTACTTGCGATTCTATTTCAAGGGCGTTCATGCCGGGTAATTTGTAAACTATTTTAACTTGGGTGGGCGATATTTCTGGAAAAGCATCCACCGGAATACTTAACCAAGATTTAGCACCAATGGCCATAGCAACAATAACAAAAATACTAACAAACAAACGCTGAGTAAGTGAAAACTTAATAAGCTGGTTTAACATTTACTCTCTCCCTAAGTGAAGCAACATACCCTGTAGCGCACTTACCGAGCTTCTTAGTACCTGCTGATCATCTAGGTTTTTGTTAGCAGTAAATACATAGTCTTTGCCTTGTGTACCCTTGAGCTCAATCGGCAGTAACTCAAGCTTATCGCCAGACTTTAAAGCAATGTAATTAACATCTTCAAATTCAAACACCGCTGACTTTGCTATTTTAAAGCCCGTTAATTTATTTACCGGTGTGACTTTGATAGTTTGCCCCAGTCTAAGCTGGCACTCATTTGAGCTTGGCGACGCCCACACTATTTGATGGTATTTATCTGCAATACTGTCATAGCTCTCAATATTTAAGCTGCAACTTTGTGACAGCTTGAAATGCGCTAACGTGTTGGAAAAACTAAGAGGGACTTTAATCTTAACGCGAATACTACTTGCATCGATAATATCAAACGCGGTGTCACCCATCACACGGTTTCCCGACTCATTAGTGAGTTTTAAAATGCCCGTTTTTGGACTCACTAAGGTCACGTTTTCATTATCATCAATGTTTAAAAATGCCATTTGATGTTGCATATGTTCAAAATTTAGCTTGGCTTCAAAATAGCTTTTTGTGATTTCAACCCATTCAGAACTTCTTATTATTTTGTTTTTTAAGTGTTGTTGGTTTATGTCGTAATGGCTTTTAGCAATAGCGAGCATGTCTTTTGCTGATTGATAGGCATCTAAAAAATGGTGTACATCACTGCCCTCAACGCTTGCAATAGTGGCGCCCTTTTCAACCATGCTGCCGTTAGGGTATAAGTAACGAACCTGCTGTACATCAAACGCAAACAGCACCGTATAATTGACCCCAGGTTTGAAATTGACTTCACCAATTAAACTTTGCCCGTTAATAAACTCTGTTTTTTGAATCGGCGCAAATTCAACATCAAAACCACTGAGTGACGAAAGCCTTACAGGTGCTAAATTTTGCGAAGCAAACACAGGATTAAATGTTAATAAAGTCACCGTAAAGAAGAAAAATAACGTATATTGAATACGCAAAAAATGACGCATTTTTTTTGTAAAATTTAACAGCATTTCGTTTGTTCACATTTGATTAATTTTATAGAATCAACCATGACTTTTTTAGACGGTTAAATCATCAGGCAAACGCCTTAACGTACCCAAAAATAGCGAAAATTACGCTATGGTACATTTGTCCATTGTGTTTATAAGACATTGATAATAGAGGTTTTAATGAGAGACAAGTTAATAGCAGCCACCTTGTTAATAATAATGGTGCTAAACTTTTTTGATGTACTAACGGATATACATTTAGGCGTGCCGCAGTGGCATATTTTTTCTGAGGGCTTAATCGTTGTCATTTCTGCAGCCTGTGCTATTTACTTAATTAGCGATATTCGTGCGCGTACTGCCAATATTAATGCGCTGAAACAAGAATTAGTGCATTCAAAAAAAGAACTTAAAAACATATCACAGGCAATGATGGATGCGCGTCATGAATACAGTGGTGTTATTCAAACCCAATTTTCACAATGGACATTGACTCGCAGTGAGCAAGAAGTCGCGATGTTATTACTTAAAGGCTTAAGCTTTAAAGAAATAAGCGCACTAAGAAACACAAAAGAAAAAACCGTACGCCAACAAGCGTCCTATATTTACAGCAAAGCCGATGTAGAAGGCCGACATGAATTTGCTGCATGGTTTTTAGAAGACTTTATGCAACAAAGGCACTATCCGCATTCAAGCTCAGCCATTAACTAATGCAGTGACTATCGCATATACTTGCGCGCTATTTTAGTCAGCGTTAAGCTAACGCTTTATTTTCGTCATTATGGTCTATGTGCTCTATAGCCCGCAGAGATAATTCAACGTAAAGGTTTAATATGAATAACAGTACCTACCCTATTGGCAACCCTGGTGAAAAGTGGAATAACAATCATAAACTCCAATGGCTTGAAGCCCAGAAAATTAAACGTAGTTATAACGATGAAGTATTAACGCTAATTAATGAGCTAAAAGATACGCTTGTTGTAGATCAATATGGTGAACTTAATTATGCTCAAAACAGTTACCCTTTGTTTGCATTAAAAACCCAACACTTTGATAAAAATAAACACACAGTGCTAATCACTGGCGGCGTACATGGCTACGAAACCAGCGGAGTACACGGTGCGTTAAGGTTTGCAAAAACATTGGCAACTCAATACGCAGAGAAATTTAATCTAGTGATTACTCCCTGCATTAGCCCATGGGGTTATGAAACAATAAACCGCTGGAACCCAGAGGCAATTGATCCAAACCGTTCTTTTTATGAAGGCAGCCCAGCGCAAGAATCTGCATTGGTAATGAATTATGTGCAATCTTTAAATACTGATTTAATCGCGCATATCGATTTGCATGAAACCACTGATTCAGATAACAGTGAATTTCGCCCTGCACTTGCAGCGCGCGAAGGTAAAATAAATACTAATTGGAATATACCAGACGGTTTTTATTTAGTCGCTGACAGCAACAAACCAGAGCCTGCTTTTCAAAAAGCTATTATTGAATGTGTTGAAAAGGTCACACACATCGCTCCAAGCGATGAAAATAAACAATTAATTGGTGTACCTCAAGAACAATTTGGGGTAATAAACTATGCAGCAAAAGAGTTAGGTTTATGCATGGGGTTATCTGATGCAACCTACGTTACAACCACTGAAGTTTACCCAGATAGTGCAACGGCCAACCCTGAAGAGTGCATATTAGCGCAAGTTGCGGCAATTTCGGGTGCGTTGGACTACATTATTAATAAGTAATAGTTATGGTATTCATCAGCACATAGTAAGGTGCAGACAAAGGAGCGGTTATTGGAATTTAAAAATAATTACGGCAGTTACAGTTTTTATGTTGAGGGTAATATTGTTATTGCGCAATTTAAAGGCAACTTAAACCCTGAGTTATTAAATCACTTTAAAGCCGCTCTGTTAGACACCATTGCAACGTTTAAACATCAACCTTGGGGCTATATTAGCCACTCGCCCGACGTTGTGGCCGCCACCCCTGACGCTGAAAAAAATATGATCGATGTTAGCCAAACAATGGGGATAAATAATTGCATAATGAGTGCCTTTATACTCACCTCTCCCATAGCCATAAGGCAACTACAACGTATTATGCACAGCTCAGGACGTGACGCTCATTTACAAGATTGCTTATTTGATGACTTGCCAAGCGCTAAGGCATTTATAAAAAGTCAGCTTACCTCAGCCGAGTAAATTAATTACACGACCGAGGTATAGTCAACGAAAAACCGAATGGGCTAGTTTTTATAAAACTGACTCTCTTTAGTAATTGAAATGCTATTGTCCTCTTGTGCGGTAATTTTAAACTGCAGCTTACTCACCTTCGTGGGTATATCATATCCATCGGCAGTAACCGTTACAGGAACACTTTTCATCAACCCTGGCTCTACCAACACAGCGTTAGGACTTTGCAAGCTCGCACCTTCTAACCCACTAATTGAAATAGAATAATGCAGAGGTTGCTGCGTTTTGTTAATGATGGTGAGTGTATAAGGGTTTTCTACTAACCCTTCATAATTTACCCGATACAGTGCATTTCTGTCTCTAAGCACAGAGGCTTCGATAGGCGTACGTTGTAGCATCCAAGCAAACATAGAAATAATTAACAGCGCAGTTAAAGCGCCATAGCCCACTAACTTGAGCCTAAATGGATTAGTTTTTTGCCCCGCCATTTGCTTTTCACTGGCGTATTTAATTAAGCCTTTTCCGTAGCCAAACTTATCCATGGTATCGTCACAGGCATCAATACATAAGCCACAGTTAATACATTCATATTGCAGTCCATTGCGAATATCAATCCCAGCAGGACATACTTCAACACATAAGTTACAGTCTACACAGTCACCTAAATTAAGCGCTTTAGGATCGGCTTTGCGTTTACGTGGGCCGCGGTTTTCACCTCGTTCGCTATCGTAGGTTACCACCAGCGTGTCTTTATCAAACATTACCGATTGAAAGCGCGAATACGGACACGCCACTGTGCACATTTTTTCTCGTAAGAAACCTGCGTTGCCATAGGTACAAAACGCAAATAAAAACACCCAAAAACTGGTAATTCCAGACCATTCAAAATTAACCATTTCTAAGTATAAGGTTTTAGCTGGAATAAAATACGCTAAAAAAGAAGTGGCAGTTAAGAGTGAAATAACCAGCCATGCACTGTGCTTAGTGATTTTTTTACGCCACTTGGTAATATCCCATGGGCTTTTATCAAGCTTAATACGCTGGTTACGCGTTCCCTCAATACGTTGTTCCACCCAAGAGAACATCAACATCCAAATTGTTTGCGGGCAAGTATAGCCGCACCACACACGGCCAAGCCAATTGGTCACAAAAAATAAGGCAAACGCCCCCACCATAAATAGCATGGCGAGAATCATAAAGTCTTGAGGTAATAAGGTTAGGCCAAAAATAGTAAACTTTTGGGTGGCCACATCCAATAAAACCGCTTGCTGACCGTTATATTGAATCCAAGGAATGGCGATAAAGCTGAGCATTAGCAGCCAACCTAAATTACGGCGTATACGCTGAAAAAACCCTTTTTGCTCGCGTATATAAATCGGCCCTTCTTCTTTGTAGGGCTTAATGATCATGTCTTCTTCTTTAATATCAAACTTCATGTTACTTACTTAATAGTGACGGGTATTAAGTACGATTTTGCAACTTTCAGACCACAGTGAAAGTTAATTTAACTTATTGATATTAATTGATTTTACATATACTACCCAAGCGAAAATTCGCGACACTTAACGACATGCACGATATATCGCGAGTTAACGAGTACGATGCACTGCTAATTTTCGCATTTTTGAGCGAAGCGTACTCTCAGGTAAGCCCAACTTATTTGCCGCGCCTTGTTCGCCTGCAATTTTCCAGTTACATAACATCAGTACGGAGATAATATGCTGCCTTTGCGCCTCATCCAGTGTAAGCGTTGGGTTAACAGCATTCGCATCACCGGCTTTTAGCGGCTGACTTAACTGCAGTGTGGGCTGTGTAGATAAAATAGCTTCTCTCTCTAACACGTTTTGCAGCTCTCTGATATTGCCTGGCCAGTCATAGGCCTGTAGTTGCCTGATAGCTTTGTTACTTAACCCCTGTAATTGCTTACCTAGCCGCTTGTTTATTTGAACAATTAAGTTTTGACATAAAAAAGGTATATCTTCTTTTCGCTCTTTTAGTGCTGGTACTTTGATAGGAAACACGTTCAAACGGTAGTATAAATCCATTCTAAATTGGCCTTTTTGTACCATTTCCCACAAGTTACGATTGGTTGCAGCAATGATACGAATATCGACTTTTAGGGTTTGGCTGCCCCCTACTCGCTCAAATTCGCGCTCTTGTAATACTCGTAATAATTTACTTTGTGACTCTAACGGCAGCTCTGCCACTTCATCTAAAAATAAAGTGCCCTTATCAGCAAGTTCAAAACGCCCTTTACGTCGCTCATTTGCGCCGGTAAACGAGCCTCGTTCGTGTCCAAACAACTCCGATTCTAATAAGCTAGGGGTAAACGCCGCACAATTAACTTTTATAAACGCCTGCTCATTGCGCTTGCTTAATCTATGTAAGTTACGCGCCACCAGCTCTTTGCCAGTACCGTTTTCGCCAAGTATCAACACCGTACTGTCGGTTTCGCTCACTAACTGTATTTGCTGCAACATACGTTGAAATACATCACTGCGCCCTACTAGCCCTGAGTCTTGCCAATCCTGATTTAGCTCGGCAGTAAGATAGTCGTTTTCATCTTTGAGCTGCTCGCTTAAATGCTTTACTTGCGCTAAAGCATCTTGGAGCGCGGTTTGGGTTCGCTGCTGCGCTGATATATCGCGAAAAACGGCCACGGCACCAATAAGCTGGCTATTTTTATAAACAGGGGTGGAGGTATATTCAACAGCAAAGGCGCTGCCATCTTTACGCCAAAATACTTCGTTTTTAACCTCGCGGCGTTTGCCATCAAACATGGTGCAGTAAATTTGGCATTCATCGGCAGGATAAGGCGTGCCATCGGCATGGCTATGATGATGATATTGATGTATTTTTTTTCCTAATAATTCATCGGCCGTCCAACCCGTCATTCGCTCTGCGGCTGGGTTTACAAACACCGCATTACCAGATAAATCAAATCCATATATGCCCTCACCTACCGCATTAAGTAATAAAGTAGGATCGTTTAAAAAGTTTTTTATCATTGCAGACCTCGCGAAATATCGCGAGTATTATGCCAATTCTCTCTTGCTTTAGCACCTAGTAATAGCTAAATAATGCCTTAATATCTATTTTTGCTTCTAGCCGTGCTGCGATTAAATACAAGCCCGCTAGCTTACGGTGAATAAACAACGCATCAACAGGAGGCGTATGCCATTGCTGCGACTGTGCGCTTAACTGCAAGCCTGCATCTTTAATATTGCTAGCAAGCGCGCTATTTTTAAAATCAAACTCGCCGTTATAGCGCAGTGGCTCGCAGGCCATTAAAAATAAATCAATCACTTTTTCTTTGTAATTGTCTTTGAGGGAATCTTTAAAATAGCCAATATCGGTGGCGGCATTGAGCACCCCCTCACGATCGTTATTACTACCAGCTTTAAATAAAGCTAGATAGGCATTACTTAGTGCTGGGGTAATTTCTCGTGTGGCACCAAAATCAAATAATACTATTTTTTGTGATTCAGGTTGGTAATGAAAATTTGCAAAGTTAGGGTCGGTTTGGATTAAATTAAAGACAAACATTTCTTTAAAAAATAAATCAATCAGTTGCTCAGCAACCCGACTTCGCTCTGATTGTGGTAAATATGTAATGCCCTCTATAGGCTTGGCATCTACATACTCCATGGTTAGCACTTGCGCAGTACTGTGCTGAGGATACACGCTAGGGACTTTGAAATGCGCGTTATCTGCTAACAGGTTTTTGTAACGTGCTAAATACTCAGCTTCTCGAGTGTAGTCGGCCTCGGCTAATAGCTGTGCCTTGGCTTCTGCCACTAAGGGTTTAATATCCAGCTCTTTAGGTAATAACCGCGATAAGGTAAGTAAAGTGATCACGTTATCTACGTCACTCACTACACTTTTTGCGATTCCAGGGTATTGAATTTTAACTGCCAGTTGCGCGCCATTTTCTTTATAAGCTAAATGAACCTGGCCAATGGACGCCGCCGCAAACGGCCTGAGCTCAATATGAGAAAAACGCGATAACCAATCCTCTCCCCACTGCTCTTTTAAAACACTAACCAGTTGTTTGTGTGGCATCGGGTTGGCATCTGAGCGCAATAAAGACAGCAATTGAGCAAGTTCGGGGGTTAGTAGGTCGCCAGCATCCATTGAAAGCAGCTGCCCAAGCTTCATTGCCGCACCGCGCAGGTGTGAGAGTTGAGTGGCTAGGTTTTCAATATTTTTAGGCTGAAGCAATAAGCTTTTATTATCCCAGCCTTTACCAGAAAGCGCACTTTTAGCCCCGCCCACTAACATATTCGTGGCGACGCCAGTGGCTAATGAGCCTAACTTTGCAAAACGTGAAAGTCGAGATGTGGGAACGGATCGCTCATTAGCCATAATTAACCTAATCTATTAATAATAAGGTCAACTAATACGTTTTATTACGCCTATTGGATCTAAATTATAACCGAGGGACTAGCTTAATAGCGCCTTCTACTACTTTTAAATCTAAAGGTAAATTACTTAATAATGCCATTTTAGGATCGTTCATATTTAACTTATAAACGGGGTTAACGGCTAAAAAAGCATTCATTACATCCATGGCCTCGTTATCCAGCACTTCTAAATTACCTTTAAAGCCACCGGCATCAATGCTTGAGTCGAGTAACTTAACATTACGTAAAAATACCGCTTTTTTCTCGCTGTCATAAAAAGGAGTGCCCTGTATTTGCAGCTTTAAGCGCACTGGGTACTTTAATGCAAAAGCATTAATCTCGGCGCTAGAATCTGCACCTAATAAAACATAATCACTATTATCTGGGCCAATATTAACGCTTAAATCATTCACATCAAACTGCACAGGTAAGCCCATCAGGCTAACTTTTTCACTTAATTTAGGTAACTGTTTATTTAGTAACGACTCAACCTCTGAATTTGTAAATGAATAAACCGAAATACCCTGCGTACTGTTACAGGCAGTTAAAAATAGTAGTGAAATAAAAACAAAAATTTTCATGCAAAACCCTATTGGTTAATCGTATAGGCAGTAAGTAACCATAATAAAAAGCCGCTTTAATAGCGGCTTTTTCATTTTAGTTGATAAAAGTGATTGCGCTTAATTTATAGCAAAAATAACTTTTAACCTTGCTAGTGTGTCAGCTGTGACTGAACCCTCGCTGAGTGCTAATAACTGCTTTAAATAATAATTTAAATCAGCGTGTTCGCCACGGTGCTTATCATCAAGCATGGCTACTTGCTCTACCATTCTTTGCGATGAGTTTTGCGAACTTACGCTCGCAAGTATTTCCATACGCGTTAACAGCTGCTCACAGCTCAATGCTGTTTTAACTGCACCATTAAATTGACTCGGGATTGGCTCGTTGTTCTCAAGTGCAACAAATAAAGCATCTAAATTAGCTTGCTCATTTTTAGCCGCTAAGCCTGTCAGTTTTTCATCTATGGCTGATAACAAAGCAGACACTTTAGGGGTTAACGATTTAAACTGTGTATACCCTTTAACTTTGGTTTGCAAGTCAAGTAATTGGGCTTTACCTTCTACACTATTTAATGCTGCTTCAAGCTCATTCAGCTCAGTTGTTGCCAGCTTATCTGACTCGCTTTGTTCGCGCTTTTGCTGTTCAAATTCTTCGCTTCGTTTAGTGAAAGTTGCATCATTAAACTGACGGAATTTTTGCCACAATGCGTTTTCAGCTTTTAAGCCTGCAAACCCTATGGTTTGCCACTGTTGCTGTAACTGCTTTAGCTGTTGGCAAGCGTCTGCTAAATTATCGCTTTGTGATAATTGCTGTGCTTGCTCAACGAGCTCATTTTTAAGTGCGGCATTGCCTTTATGAAACGCGTTAAGTGACGCTACAACCTGTTGCTGCTCTGCCTTATAACGCTCGTTCAACACGCGGTATGTTTTCGGATCAACTTTACCCACACTTCGCCATGCTTTTTGCAAACGGTTATAGTTGCTTTCTAGTTGTTTCCAATCTAAATCAGCCGTATCAGTTGCTTGTAAATGCAGTGCATGCATATCAGCAATCAATTGCTCGCGCTCTGCTTTTGCTGCTTCACGTTGCACTTCTTGCTCAGCGAAGTAGCTGCGACAAGGGGCAAATAAAAGCTCAATTTTTTCATCAAACTCGTTGCCCTGTTGTTTCTCTTGCTCTGTATCAAGGCGTCCTAGCTCGTTCCAACGCTTGCGAAGTACTTTAACTTGATCAGCGCGCTGTTGTGGATCGTTACACGGCTCATCAACTAACGCTGTTACTTCTTCTAAAAGTGCTGCACGTTTTGGTGCGGCCGCATATTTTTGCCAATCTTTAGCATCGGCTAATTGCGCTTCTAGGTCTGCTTTTAAATTAACCAACGGTTGTTGATATTTTTCGGTCAATTCGTTAAATAGCTCTTCGAAGCCTTTAAATACACCAAATGCAACGTTAAAGCGCCCTTCTTCAATTAAACGTTTTACATCACGTGCCTTGCGTTTAGCTTGGCTCTGGGTTTTTTCAAGCGGCTTAGTGAGTTCGCTCATTGCGGCTAAAAATTGCTTTTTATGGCTGTTAAGCTGAGTTTTGAATGACGCTTGTAAATCAGTGCTAAGTACATTTAGGTGACTACGTGCAGTTTTAAATGTGTCATTGAACGCTGTTAACTGTTGATCGTAATCGCTAAGTTGCTCTGCAGGTTTTATTTCAATAAGCGTACTGTAGGCAATTTTATATTCTTTGATCGCCGTAGTTAGCTCAGGTAACTTGGCTACTTGTAAAAATAGTTGCTCAAGCTTATTAATCACTTGTTTTGATTGCTGATCAGCCATCAATTGCGTTTTATCTAGTGTGTCTTTTGCTTGTGCTACTTTTGCATTAAGCCAATCTTGCTGAATTTGCTCTGGGGTTTCTAATCCAAGTTGCAATGCATTTTCAATTTCTTCACTTAATGCTTCTAACGTAGCTAACGCTAACACTTGGCGCTGTTGCTGCGCTAAACGTTGCTGCTCTATTTCATGTTGCGCTTTTAATGTGGCAATGTGAGCATCAAGCTTATCGGTAATTGATATATATTTAGCATCAAGGGTTTTTACATGTTCTTCACTTAGCCATTTTAATTCAAGAGCTTGCCACTGCGCCATGAGTTCTGCAGCTTGTGGGTCAACAATGGCGTAGTCATTTTTATCACGCAATGCATTAAGCTTGGCTAAAATAACACGGGTTGCGTTTTCAACTTGCGATGGCATTTCAAGCGCTAAACGCTCGTTTTCAAGATGACTTTCTAGCGCAACTTTGGCTTCACCTTGAGCATGCTTTAACAGTGCTTTAGTTAACTGCTGAGTAATGACTAAATCAACTAACTGTTTTTGCAGCTCTTCGTTTGCTTCTTTAAAGGCTTTTTCAATCAGTTTAGGGTTAGCTAGGCGTTTTAATAGCTTAACTCTCACTTGCAGTTCTTTTTCAGCAAATGCTAGTTTTTCAAGGGTTTTAACCGGTGCAAAGCGTTCAATGTACTCATTTTTAATCTGCGCCGACAAGCTACTTTCACTGTTTAATACAGCCGATGAGATTTGTTGTTCAGCAACATCTTTCAATGCCTGATCTTGTTTGTAAGCTTTCCACCACAGTGGTAAGTCGTTTACTTTTTGCAGTGCTTTACGACGAATTTCAGCCGATGAGTCTTCAAGGGCTAAGGTGCTTAAAATTGTTACGTCACGTGCCACATCAAGTTTTTCAATCGCATCTAAACGAACTTGTTGCTTTGGGTGTTTCCATTTTGGTGTAAAAAGGTGTTTAAAGATCATTTTCACTGAACCTAGCTATTTCGTTATCTGATTTGAATTCTTTTTGTAGTTGCGCTTTGGTTTTTTGGATCATTTCTCCATTTGCACCAATGGTAAACTGCTCGTTTGATTGTGCTACTTTTGCTTGGTACAACATCACTAGTTGCACTGTTTGTTGCTTTTGCTCATCTGATAAAGGCGTGCCATCTGGCCACTTTCCCGTTGCCGCACCATACTGTAAGCGCTCAAATAATTCTGGAGTAATATTCTGTACTAGGTTGTCAATATTCATGTCATTTTTTCTTTTTCAGAGTCACTAAAATAATACGGTTAATAAGGTACCAAATACAGCCAATGCCAATGGCCGAGGTATACGCATACCACTGAAGTGTTTTTTCTTGAGGTTGTAGGAAGTACAAACAAAAGAAGCCACCTAAAAATAAGATCAGCGCTAAAAAGGAGTGGTTCATAAACATTTGCTGCTTTTTAATTCGCTGCTCACGTTGAAGTTGTTGAACTTGCTCGGCATTTAATTCAGCAACGTTACTTTGGCAATGTGGACACTGCGAATGTTTATCTGAAATTGATTTTGCACATTTGGGGCAACGAGTAATCGCCATACATCTCTCTCCATACTACGCATAAAAAAAGCGCCTTTCGGCGCTTTTCATTGTACTTGTTTTATTGCTCTTTGTCTTTTTTGAATTTAACCCAATAGATGATATTAGGTTATTGGGATCTGTTTATTCAGCGTCTTTAGATTGCTTTTCAAGACGTTTTTCCCAGAAGGTGGCGTTTTTAATCCCTAACTTAACGGGATCAAATGTGATTTGGCCACCTTTTTTCTTCTGGTCTTCATAATCACTCAAACATGTTAAGGCCGGTTTAGCGACAAAGAAAATGGCTAATATACCCAATATGTTGATCCACGCCATTAAGCCAACGCCTATGTCGCCAATAGTCCAAATATAACCGGAACTGTTAACCATGCCGTAGGCTACCATAAACATAATCATAAGTTTTACCACTACAAGCGGAATACTTCCTTTAAAGTAGCGATTTAAGTACGCGATATTTGTCTCAGCAATGAAGTAATAAGCCAGTATGGTGGTAAAAGCAAAGAAGAATAAAGCGATACCTACAAACGCTTCTCCAAAGCTACCAAATACACTAAACAACGCCATTTGGGTGAATGCTGCTGATCCCACTTCAGTTGCCGCATCCACATTTTGTATAATGAATTGCCCTTCTGGCAAAGTACCGACTACATTGTATTGCTGCGTCATTAAAATCATTAATGCCGTTGCTGTACATACAAAAAGTGTATCAACATAAACAGAAAAAGCTTGCACTAAACCTTGCTGTGCAGGGTGATCAACTTCTGCCGCAGCCGCAGCATGAGGACCTGTACCTTGGCCGGCTTCATTAGAGTATATTCCACGCTTAACACCCCAGCCAATTGCAGCACCAAAACCTGCTTGGGCTGTAAATGCATCACCAATAATGAGCGAGAAAATACCCGGGACTTTGTCTATATTTAAAAATACGATAATTAAGGCCAATACGATGTAACCAAGCGCCATAAATGGCACTACAATTTGCGTAAAATTAGCAATGCGCTTTATACCACCAAAAATAATAAACGCTAAAACAATAAGAATAATGGCCAACGCAACCAGTTTAAAACTGCCTACTTCACCAAAACTTGTAGACACCATAGTGCCATCACCAAATACTTGAGTGAATGCGTTGCCCACAGCATTTGCTTGCACGCCCGGTAGGAAAACCCCACAGGCTATAATTGCCGACACAGCAAATAATACAGCCAGCCATTTTTGCCCTAAGCAACGGTCAAAATAATACGCTGGACCACCGCGGTATTGGCCGTCTTCTTCTAATTTATAAATTTGACCTAATGTTGACTCCGCGTATGCAGTACTTGCACCTAAAAAAGCAACAACCCACATCCAGAAAATAGCGCCAGGGCCACCAAAACCAATTGCGGCTGCAACCCCGGCAATATTACCAACCCCTACTCGCCCAGATAATGAGACAGCAAGAGCTTGAAAAGATGAAATCCCTTTTTCTGAGGTGTTAGGGCTAAATAATAGCTTACACATTTCTTTAAAATGTCTAACTTGAGCAAATCGAGTTAGTACGGAGTAAAATAAGCCTGCGCCTAGGCATAAATAGATGAGTGCATCACTCCAAACAACATCATTAACGGCGCTTACAAAAGCTTCCATGAACATCCTCACAGTTATATTTATTATTATTAATTACCATACTCTGCTACTCAGAATACCTGTTATAAGCTTTACGAAATAAGGGATTAATCTTTTCCGTCTTTCTTATTGCTCAATCGATATTAACTTAAGTACCCAATATTGTTAACAGTTAATTTTCAAAACAACTTATTGTTTATTTATATTGAGCCTGCTAAGACAAGGTTTAACTAAGTGCAAATTGATTTAGACTATATGGTATTAAATCTGTCGAGAAGGTGTATTGAAACGTTTTAGTGCTGTGGTGGGTAAATGATTCTTATTTTTTGGTACGGTTGGTTTAGCTAAAAGTAAAAAGGGTATCAATATTATTGATACCCTTTGAAACAAACGTTTTATCTTAAGTTGTCTACAACATTAACAATGGCTGCTAAAGTATCTTGTCCAAATTGATAAGAACGACGATCTGACCAACCATAATCTGGATCGGGTAAGTCATTATTATCTTTAAATGGCATTTCTACTGTGTAAGTAAGTGCTTTAAATTCTTCTGCTGTCGCTGATGAACCTACTGTTAGGTTAGCTTGACCTGGTTCGTCTTTATCGTAGCCATGCGTATCTTGAAACTCTGGAGTAATAGTTAAAAGCGCGGCCTTAAAGCTATCCTCTAAGCCTTTTAGGCGTGCATCATAGCTTGGTATGCCTTCGCTACCGGCAACAAAATTATATGGAATGGCTTCATCACCATGAATGTCTAGGTGCATGTCTAAGCCGGCTTCGCGCATTTTATTAAGCACTAAGTAAACTTCTGGGCTGTTTTCCATGCTGGGTGTTTGCCATTCACGGTTTAAGTTAACCCCTTTAGCGTTAGTGCGTAGGTGACCGCGTGCACTGCCATCTGGATTCATGTTTGGCACGATATAAAATACCGCTTTTGATAGTAACGCTGCTGCATGAGGGTCTTCATCATCAAGTAGCTTGTGTACTAAGCCTTCTACAAACCACTCTGCCATTGTTTCACCTGGGTGTTGACGGGCAGTGATCCAAATTACTTTTTTATCGGCGCTTGGCTGACCAATTTTAAGCACGCTCATGTCACGCCCATCAAGTGTTTGGCCTAGTGTTTCTAGTTGGCAAATTTCTTGGCTTTGCGCCCATGCTAATAAGTCTAAATGACGATCGTAGCTGTAAGGTGCAAAGTAGGCGAAGTAAACGCTGCTGCACTCAGGCTCAAGCTCAAATGTTAATGTGCCATTTTCATACGAAGACGGTACACGGAACCATGTTTGACGGTCGTATGAAGCGACAGCTTGGTAGTCTACCCAACCATCAGGGTATGCAGACTTATCAAGATTATTAATATTTAACTGATGAAGTTGATAAGGCGTTGTCTCAAGACGAAAGTGAAACCACTGATAAAACTCAGACTGGTGATCTTTATTAATTTCTAGCTGAATATTTAACGGATCGGTGGCTTCAATAACTTTAATATTACCACTGTCGAAATTGCTACTGATTTTCATTACAACAAACCTATTAGTTAACTGTGTGTCTTTGACTAAGGCACTTAGCCAAGAGGTAAATACGTGTCACTGCACTTTAAAAGTGTATAAACGCGTACCCAATTTAATAAAGCGTACCATAACCGCTTCACTTTAAAAATCTTCAGGCCTAAAAAAGCCAGCAAGTGCTGGCTTTTCTTAATAGCTCATGTGTTTATCGAGGTAAACTTGGGAATGAGACTTCTGCCATGTCGCGCATACAGCGAACTACCTGACAGCTATAACCAAACTCATTGTCGTACCATACGTAAAGAACAACACGGTTTTCATCAACAATCGTTGCTTGAGAATCAACAACACCTGCGTAACGGCTACCCACTAAATCGGTAGAGACGATTTCAGTTGATGCTGTGTAATCAATTTGATCACGTAGGTCTGAGTGAAGTGCTGTTTCACGTAAAAACGCATTAAGCTCTTCAACCGTTGTACTCTTTTCAAGGTTCAAGTTTAAGATAGCTAACGATACGTTTGGTGTAGGTACACGGATTGCGTTACCTGTTAGTTTACCTTCAAGCTCTGGTAATGCTTTAGAAACCGCTTTCGCAGCACCTGTTTCAGTGATAACCATGTTTAGCGCCGCAGCACGACCACGACGTTCCGCTTTGTGGTAGTTATCAATTAAGTTTTGGTCATTAGTGTACGAGTGAACCGTTTCAACATGGCCATTCTTAATACCAAACTGATCGTTTAATGCTTTAAGTGTTGGCGTAATCGCATTGGTTGTACAGCTTGCTGCACAGACAATTTTGTCTTCCGGTAAAATATCTTGGTTGTTTACACCGTAAACGATATTTTTAATATTACCTTTAGCAGGCGCTGTTAATAATACTTTTGCAGCCCCTTTAGATTCTAAATGCTGACCAAGGCCGGCTTCATCTTTCCAGATACCTGTGTTATCAACGACTAATGCGTTTTCGATGCCGTAGGCGCTGTAATCAACTTCACTTGGCGAGTTAGCGTAGATAACTTGAATGTAGCTACCGTTCGCTTTAATTGCATTACGCTCTTTATCGATAGTGATAGAACCATTAAATGGACCATGGATAGAGTCACGACGTAATAAGCTTGCACGTTTCTCTAAATCGCCATCTTTACCGCCACGCACAACAATAGCGCGAAGGTTTAAATCGGCATACGGGCCTGATTTTTCAATTAATAAACGCGCTAATAAGCGACCGATACGACCAAAACCGTAAAGTACAACGTCACGTGGTGCTTTTGGTTTAGAGTCAACAATTTCAGCAAGTTCATCTTTAACAAACTCTTCTACTGAACGACCATTCGCTGCATCTGTGTATAAATAGCTGTATGCTAATTTACCAATATCGATACGGGCAGAATTTAATTCCATTTTGCTGATAGCTTCTAAGAATGGGAAGCTTTCACGTAGGCGCAGTTTAGTCCCTTCAAATTGAGCTACTGATTTGTGAGACTTGATAATATCAATAGTGCTTGAATTTACTAATGGACGGCCGTAAACAGCGATTTCGATACCACGATTACGGTACAATTTACCAATAATAGGCTGCATGCTTTCTGCGTAATCTTGACGTTCTTGCCAGCTACTTGTGTATTCTAACTCGTGAGATGAGGTCATTTTTTTTACCTAATTAAACAATTTTGAACGGATAGCCTAAGAATGCATCGAATTTTGAGAGCAACGCATTCCTTCGGGCAGGCCTATTCTAATTTAATCTCATTTTATTCTCTACTGTTAGAGACTAAAGTTTAGGCTAGAATAATACTATATGAGGGTCTGTTGACCTTTGCGGATTAAAATTTGTTCAAACTAGGGACAATTTAATCGCGGCGCGAGGTTTGTAACCTAGTGGGCTAAGTCAAAACCGAGCAGCAAAGAGTAAATCGCACCTAGGCAGAACCCTTCGGGCAGCGCCTGTTTGGCATTGATGCTACGTTATCGCCTATTTATGGGGAATAACCACACCACATAGGCTCTGCCTTGTCTCAATACCAAACAGACTGCTGCAAATTCAACCTTGAAAGGTCAACAGACCCTAATAATTTGAGAGACTCGGATGGCTTTTAAGCGCATAACCCTCGCCTTTGCAATGTTGCTTACAGGCTGTGAAGAATCTTTAACCGTTGAAGATATTTGCGTTGAATCGCCGGCCATATGTAGTGATCTTAACCAAGATAGTCACTGTAAAGCGCAGCGAGAACGTACTATTTTTTCTCGTCATCTTGAATCTTTACAACCAACCGATGAACACAAATATCAATTACTTAAAGCGTTTGAGCATTACAATCAATGTATTGCTTTGGCAGCCAACATTCAGCACATAAAACTAAAAAGCAAAACCACGGCTCGCCGACATGCCCACTTAACGAGCATGAGGGAAATGGCACGGATTTATCAACAGACAAAACACACCAGCCACCCGGGCTTGCTTTATTATCATTGGTCAAGAAACAATGACGAAAGTGCATTAACACGTTTGCTCGCTTTAGAACATACTGCAGAAGTTGAACAAAGTGCTGAGATGCAATTTTACTTAGCGTCTTATTACATTAAGGTTGATGAAGAAAAAGCGATTAATTTTTTATACAACACGCTAGCGCTGAATAAAGCGAAGCATGAACCGAACCCTGAAATCTATATGTCTTTAATCAGCCTGTTTTATAAACACCAACAATATAAACATGCTTATATTTTTGCCAAAATAGCTCAGCTTTCTGGTATTGAACATATTGATATACTGTTAATTGAGCAACAATTAATAGCGCAAGGTAAAAGTTTAGAAAGTTTGGATAGGTTAGCCGAGCAAACTTTGCAGCAAATAGATCAAGGAACGTTTATTTCCCCCCGGAAATAATAATACAGATACAAAAAAGGCAGCTTACGCTGCCTTTTTATTTACTTTTTGCTTGTGCCTACTTCAACACGGGTTTTTAACTTTTGCCCCGGTCTAAAGGTAACCACGCGACGTGCTGAAATTGGGATATCTTCTCCCGTTTTCGGATTACGTCCCGGCCTTTCTTTCTTATCTCGAAGATCAAAGTTACCAAATCCAGAGAGCTTAATCTGCTCGCCTTTTTCAAGCGCTGAGCGGATTTCTTCAAAAAACGCTTCAACTAAATCTTTGGCATCTTTTTTATTGATCCCGAGCTTTTCAAATAGGTGTTCAGCTATGTCGGCTTTAGTAAGCGCCATATCTAGTCCCTCAACGATGCATTAAACTGTTCGGCCAGTGCGGCCACCACGTTATCAACTACCTGATTGATATCTTTCTCTTCGAGTGTTCTATCAACCGCTTGCAGTGTTAGAGCAATCGCCAAACTCTTATAATTTGGCTCAATACCTTTGCCCTTATACACATCGAATAAGTTTAGGTCAACCAATTGATTTCCGCCAACTTTTCCGATGACGTTTAAAATATCACCTATTTTAACGCTGTCTTGTACTAAAATAGCGATGTCGCGGCGATTTGATGGGAATTTAGACACCCCAACAGCCTGCGGTAAATTTCTTTTTTCTAATGCCGACATTTCAATTTCAAACACAAAAGTAGCGTTATTGATATCTAACGATTTTTGCGCTTGAGGGTGTAATGCACCAAAGAAACCTACCTTTTTACCATCAACATAAATAACGGCTGATTGACCAGGATGAAGGCCATCTGATTGCTCGGCTTTAATTTCAAAGCGGCTAACATCATTGGTAATAGCAAGTAATGCTTCAACATCCCCTTTTAGGTCGTAAAAATCAACGTTACGTTTTTCTTCAACCCAATGTTCGCCATGCACAAGCCCGGTAATAACACCACCAATAACCGGCACTTGGTAAACGCCATTTTCTGCGCTTTCATCGCTGATAAACTTAAGGCCATGTTCAAATAAGCGAATACGTGGCTGCTGGCGGTTTTGGTTATACGCAACAGATGCCAATAAGCCAGGCATTAAGCTTACACGCATCGCTGACATTTCAATTGAAATTGGGTGCGGCAATACCAATGCGTTACACTCTGGATGTAAAATAGCTTGCGCTTTAGGATCAACAAAACTGTAAGTAATGGCTTCTTGATAGCCACGGGTTACTAGCGCATTACGAAAACGGCTCAGTGCAACAGTTGACTCATCATGTGTGGTCATTTTAAGTTTTGCAGTTGGTGCCACATTAGGAATACTGTTGTAACCGTATACACGTGCTACTTCTTCAATTAAATCTTCTTCAATACGAATATCAAAGCGGTAGCTTGGTACATCAGCGCTCCAGCTATCATTGTCAAATTTAACATCAAGACCTAAACGCGTAAGAATATCGGTTACTTTTGCATCGTCAATGTGATGACCAATAACACGGTCTAAACGTGAACGACGTAAACGTACTTCAGTTACTTTTGGTAACTTATCAGCAGCAACAGCTTCAACGATTGGACCTGCGTTACCACCTACAATCTCCAGAAGTAACGCTGTAGCGCGCTCCATGGCATCGTGTTGTAGTGCAAAGTCTACGCCACGCTCATAGCGATGAGATGCATCAGTGTGCAAACCATAGCTGCGTGCTTGTCCTGCAATAGCCACTGGGTTGAAGAATGCGCTTTCTAGTAAAATATCAGCTGTTTTTTCAGTAACACCCGATTGCTCACCGCCAAAAATACCAGCAATGGCTAGTGCTTTATGATGATCGGCAATCACTAATGTCGATTCATTTAATTTAGCCGTATTACCGTCTAATAAAACCAGCTCTTCACCTGGGTTTGCACTACGTACTTTAATTCCACCTTCAATCGCATTTAAATCAAATGCATGCATTGGGTGACCAAGCTCTAATAATACAAAGTTAGTCACATCAACAACCGGATCGATTGAACGTACACCGCTACGACGTAGCTTTTCAACCATCCATAATGGCGTCTCAGCGTTTAGGTTAATGCCCTTAATAACACGCCCTAAATAACGAGGACAGGCATCATCGTTAACCAACTCAATAGATACTTTGTCTTCAATTGTCGGGGTTACCGCTGGAATGCTTAATGTATTTACATCAATACTGTTAAGTACGCCGACTTCGCGGGCAAGCCCTTTAATACCAAGACAGTCGCCACGGTTAGGCGTTAAATCTACGTCAATAATGTTGTCATCAAGCGCTAAATATTCGCGTAAACCTGTACCAATAGGCGCATCAAGTGGCAATTCCATAATGCCATCGCCTTCTTCACTAATACCTAGCTCATCAAACGCACATAACATGCCGTGTGAAGGCTGACCACGAAGTTTGGCTTTTTTAATTTTGAAATCGCCTGGTAACACTGCGCCAACAGTGGCAACTGCAACTTTTATACCTTGGCGGCAATTTGGTGCACCACATACAATATCAAGCAGTTCATCACCACCAACATTAATTTTTGTTACACGTAGTTTATCTGCATCAGGGTGCTGGCCACACTCAACCACTTCACCTACCACAACGCCATTAAATTTGGCTGCTGCCGGCTCAACGCCATCTACTTCTAAACCAGCCATTGAAAGCTGTTCCGAAAGAGCTTGCGTATCAATTGCAGGATTTACCCACTCTCTTAACCACTTTTCACTAAATTTCATTTTATCTCTTCACTCTTAACGGAACTGGTTTAGGAATTTTAAGTCATTTTCGAAAAATGCACGTAAATCGTTTACGCCGTAACGCAACATGGTTAAGCGCTCAACACCCATACCAAAAGCGAAACCTGTGTATTTTTCAGGATCGATGCCTACAGACTTAAGTACGTTAGGATGAACCATGCCGCAGCCTAATACTTCTAACCATTTACCGTCTTTACCCATCACGTCCACTTCTGCTGAAGGCTCTGTAAACGGGAAGAATGAAGGACGAAAACGAATTTCCATGTCTTCTTCAAAAAAGTTACGTAAAAAGTCATGTAAAATACCTTTAAGCTCAGTGAAGCTTACATCAGTATCAACCATCAACCCTTCCACCTGATGGAACATAGGCGTGTGTGTTTGGTCGTAATCGTTACGGTATACACGCCCTGGCGAAATAATACGCAGTGGCGGTTGCTCAGTTTCCATAGTACGAATTTGTACACCACTGGTTTGAGTACGTAAAACCAGCTTAGGATTAAAGTAAAAGGTATCGTGATCGGCGCGAGCTGGGTGATGCTCTGGTATATTTAACGCATCAAAGTTATGAAAATCATCTTCAACTTCAGGGCCTGATTTAACAGCAAAGCCAAGTTCACCAAAGAAGCTTTCAATACGCTCAATGGTGCGAGTTACTGGGTGCAAACCACCCGATGGCATAACACGCCCAGGTAAAGTTACATCGATTGTTTCTGCTGCTAGTTTTTCTTCTAATGCTTTACTTGCTAACAATTCACGCTTGTCATTAATCGCAACTTGCACGTCTTGCTTAGCTTGGTTAATTACTTGGCCTGCTTCTTTACGTTCTTCAGGGGCAATTTTACCTAACGTTTTAAGTAAGCTGGTAATTTCGCCTTTTTTACCAAGATAGTTAACCCTGATCTCTTCTAGCTGCGCGATTTCACTGGCACTGGCTACCGCCTCAAGTGCTTGCGCTAATATGTTTTCTAAGTTCATTCGATACCTGATCTTTCACAGAAGGTGATTACAATTTAGTTAGCTAATGATAACTGAAAGCAGGGTCTAGATTCTAGACCTACTACAGCTTTAGCGTTGATTTTATAAAAGGAATAGTCAATTTTCGTTGTGCAGCCATGGATGCGTGATCTAATTTGTCTAATACATCCAATAAAGCACGCATATCACGACTCAAACGCGTTAATAAAAATCGCGCACATTCATCGCTCAGTTCAAGCCCACGCATATTTGCACGCTTAACCAGCGCCTGTGCTTTATCATCGTCACTCATAGAACGAATTTGAAACGTAGTGCCCCACTTTAAACGGGATTCTAAGTCGGGCAAGCTAATATTAAGCATGTTAGGCAGTAAATCGGCAGTCACTACCAGCATTTTATTGGGCTCATTAAAGCGATTAAAAAAGTTAAATAACGCTTTTTCCCATGCATCATTGCCTGCTACCAAGTGCACATCATCAATACACAATACATCCAATGCTTCAAGCCCATCTAAAACCATTGGTCCAAAATGAATGACCTCGCGCATGGAAAGCAGCATATTAGATAAGCCACGCTCTTGTGCTTGAATACAGGTAGCATATAGTAAGTGAGATTTACCAGAATCTCCTAAGCCACACAAATAGGTATACTGAAAAGAGTGAGCAAGCTTAGAAAAGCTATCTTTGAGATGATTTACCTCGAGTGAGTCTTCACCGCCAAAGTAGGATGCAAATGTTTCATCGTCCGGTAAAGTAACCGGCAATGCCATTTGTATTGGCTCTTGAGTTAGCATTAATTTACAACCCATTGATACTCTAGGCTTTGCTCATCAACTATGTGATAAAAAGCACGAGGATCAACATAGTCTTTAAAGGCGTTATCCAGGCCAAGGGCTTTTTTAAGGTCACTCACAGTCCCCGTATGATGAAGCTCAAACTCAACCGAATCGGGTGTTTTGCGTAAAATAACAGCTTGAGTTACTACGCTTAGATTCATTAAGCGGCGCTTAGCCAATTCAATATCAACAAAGCTCTCAGTCCCTTTTAAAGTTAAATTGGCAGTACGCTGCTCATAATAAGCATTAGGATCAATCGCATATTCACCAGCTAAATCTTGTGCTAAATCATCAATCATTTGCGCAACAATTTGCTGTCTATAGCCAGTGATACGGTTAGATTCAAACATTTCATCATTGGTAAAGCGCCAATCTAGTACCCAATTATCAGAGTTAAACGCTTGATACATTCTAGCAGTAATACTTCGCTCAGCACTGTAGCGTTTAGATGCCTCTTCTACAGGCCCAGAAAAATTTCCCCAAACTTCAGGGACACCAACAAGCCGTCTGTCTTGTAAATCGAGTAAAGGCACAACAACCGGTAAACCGCGGCGGCTTGCTTTGTCGTAAATCAGTTGCTCTAACTGAGGATAACTCTCTTGAGTAACCAGCTCTCGCTGCCTGTTATCTTCAATGCCTAACCAGATGGCAACCAGTGGGCGTTGAGCTCCCCACAACGGCAAATTAAGATCTTTTATTAGTGCATTGATCTTTCGCGCTTCAAATTTAACTAGTAACTTAAGCGTTCCAGGAATACGCTCATCGTATTCAAATTTAAGCATATAATCAGATATATCTTTGGTGCGTTGCTGTGCTATCTGATTTTCATCTGCACTTTTATCACCACTCACTTTTACTAGTACGTTAAGAAGCGCTTTGCGACTAGCGTCTAAACGCGCATCACGAGATTTATCTTCTACAACCAAAATATCTTGATATAGATCAGTTACTTCAACTGCAGATACAGAAACACAAAAGAAAATGGATAAGGCGCTAATTAATAATCTATACACAGGCAAATCAATATTGGTTTTAAACTGTTTTGATCCTAAATCAAAGCCACTAACAAAGCAAAATTATATTTTTACAGTGACTAAAGCTGCTGATTAAGTCGAACTTTCTTGTATTAAGAGTCGCTGCGCTACTTCGTAGCTATAAGGCAGTAGAATATCATGGTGCCGACAACGATAGAGAATGCATAACCGATGCATGGAGTAGGCATTAGTCTCTGATCAACTCTCTTCCTTTAACCTATTACCTTTTACCTTGACCTGCATTTTCACTTTATTCCAAACACGAAAAAGCCCAACGACTGCTAGTCGGGCTTTTTCGTGTTTGGAGTCATGGTGCCGATAACGATAGAGAATGCATAACCGATGCATGGAGTATGCATTAGGCTCTGATCAATTCTCTTCCTTTAACCTGTTACCTTTTATCTTGCATCTGTATTTTCACTTCCTGCAGACGTAAAAAAGCCCGACTCTTTCGAATCGGGCTTTCTCTTATTTGGAGCCTGGTAATGTCCTACTTTCACATAGCAAATGCTACACTATCATCGGCGCTGTTTCGTTTCACTACTGAGTTCGGCATGGGGTCAGGTGGGTCCAAAACGCTATTGTCACCAAGCAAATTTGGTGTAAGTTCGATTTAATCAAGCTTACTAAAATTTGGAATTCTGATAATAAAAGTCTTCAAGTATCTACTTTAGTCTATTAACTTCTTGCTTAAACTGTCGCATAAAACGCGTTTGGCGTTGTATGGTTAAGCCTCACGGGTAATTAGTACAAGTTAGCTTAATGGCTCACACCACTTCCACATCTTGCCTATCAACGTTGTAGTCTTCAACGGCCCTTCAGAGACTTTAAAAGTCTAGTGAGAACTCATCTCGAGGCCTGCTTCGCGCTTAGATGCTTTCAGCGCTTATCAGTTCCGAACGTAGCTACCGGGCAATGCCATTGGCATGACAACCCGAACACCAGCGGTTCGTTCACTCCGGTCCTCTCGTACTAGGAGCAACCCCTCTCAATTCTCAAACGCCCACGGCAGATAGGGACCGAACTGTCTCACGACGTTCTAAACCCAGCTCGCGTACCACTTTAAATGGCGAACAGCCATACCCTTGGGACCGACTTCAGCCCCAGGATGTGATGAGCCGACATCGAGGTGCCAAACACCGCCGTCGATATGAACTCTTGGGCGGTATCAGCCTGTTATCCCCGGAGTACCTTTTATCCGTTGAGCGATGGCCCTTCCATTCAGAACCACCGGATCACTATGACCTACTTTCGTACCTGCTCGACGTGTCTGTCTCGCAGTTAAGCTGGCTTCTACCATTACACTAACCGTACGATGTCCGACCGTACTTAGCCAACCTTCGTGCTCCTCCGTTACTCTTTGGGAGGAGACCGCCCCAGTCAAACTACCCACCAGGCACTGTCCGTAACCCCGATTCAGGGGCCAACGTTAGAACATCAAAACTACAAGGGTGGTATTTCAAGGACGACTCCACAAAAACTAGCGTCTCTGCTTCTAAGTCTCCCACCTATCCTACACATGTAGGTTCAATGTTCAGTGCCAAGCTGTAGTAAAGGTTCACGGGGTCTTTCCGTCTAGCCGCGGGTACACAGCATCTTCACTGCGATTTCAATTTCACTGAGTCTCGGGTGGAGACAGCGTGGCCATGGTTACACCATTCGTGCAGGTCGGAACTTACCCGACAAGGAATTTCGCTACCTTAGGACCGTTATAGTTACGGCCGCCGTTTACCGGGGCTTCGATCAAGAGCTTCTCCGAAGATAACCCCATCAATTAACCTTCCGGCACCGGGCAGGTGTCACACCGTATACGTCATCTTGCGATTTTGCACAGTGCTGTGTTTTTAATAAACAGTCCCAGCCACCTGGTCACTGCGGCTCCAATCAGCTTAAAGAGCAAGTCTCATCACCAATCGGAGCGTACCTTCTCCCGAAGTTACGGTACGATTTTGCCTAGTTCCTTCACCCGAGTTCTCTCAAGCGCCTTAGTATTCTCTACCTGACCACCTGTGTCGGTTTGGGGTACGATTCGGTATAATCTGAAGCTTAGAGGCTTTTCCTGGAAGTATGGCATCAGCAACTTCATCACCTTGGTGACTCGTCTCGTGTCTCAGCCTAACAGCAACCCGGATTTACCTAAGTCGCTAGCCTACACACTTTCACATGGACTACCATCGCCATGCTTGCTTAGCCTGCTCCGTCCCCCCATCGCAATTATACCAAGTACGGAAATATTAATCCGTTTCCCATCGACTACGCCTTTCGGCCTCGCCTTAGGGGTCGACTTACCCTACCCTGATTAACATGGGATAGGAACCCTTGGTCTTCCGGCGTGCGGGTTTTTCACCCGCATTATCGTTACTCATGTCAGCATTCGCACTTCTGATACGTCCAGCATACCTCCCGGTACACCTTCAACCGCTTACAGAACGCTCCCCTACCACTCAAAATAAATTTTGAATCCGCAGCTTCGGTGCATAGTTTAGCCCCGTTACATCTTCCGCGCAGACCGACTCGACCAGTGAGCTATTACGCTTTCTTTAAAGGATGGCTGCTTCTAAGCCAACCTCCTGGCTGTCTGGGCCTTTCCACATCGTTTCCCACTTAACTATGACTTTGGGACCTTAGCTGGCGGTCTGGGTTGTTTCCCTCTTCACGACGGACGTTAGCACCCGCCGTGTGTCTCCCGGATATTACTTTACGGTATTCGGAGTTTGCAAAGGGTTGGTAAGTCGGGATGACCCCCTAGCCTTAACAGTGCTCTACCCCCGTAAGTATTCGTCCGAGGCTCTACCTAAATAGATTTCGGGGAGAACCAGCTATCTCCCGGTTTGATTAGCCTTTCACTCCTAACCACAGGTCATCCCCTAACTTTTCAACGTTAGTGGGTTCGGTCCTCCAGTTGATGTTACTCAACCTTCAACCTGCCCATGGCTAGATCACCGGGTTTCGGGTCTATACCTTGCAACTATTCGCCCAGTTAAGACTCGGTTTCCCTACGGCTACCCTAATCGGTTAACCTCGCTACAAAATATAAGTCGCTGACCCATTATACAAAAGGTACGCAGTCACCCAACAAGTGGGCTCCTACTGCTTGTACGTACACGGTTTCAGGTTCTATTTCACTCCCCTCACAGGGGTTCTTTTCGCCTTTCCCTCACGGTACTGGTTCACTATCGGTCAGTTGGGAGTATTTAGCCTTAGATGATGGTCCACCTATATTCAGTCAAAGTTTCACGTGCTCCGACCTACTCGATTTCACTTAAAATGCGTTTTCATGTACGGGACTATCACCCTGTATCGTGGCACTTTCCAGAGCCTTCCATTAACACATAATAAGCTTAAGGGCTGTTCCGATTTCGCTCGCCGCTACTATCGGAATCTCGGTTGATTTCTTTTCCTACGGGTACTTAGATGTTTCAGTTCTCCGCGTTCGCCTCGTTAACCTATGTATTCAGTTAACGATACCTGCAAGCAGGTGGGTTTCCCCATTCGGAAATCCTAGTCTCAAGTGCTTTTTACTAGCTTGACTAGGCTTATCGCAAGTTAATACGTCCTTCATCGCCTCCAACTGCCAAGGCATCCACCGTGTACGCTTAGTCACTTAACCATACAACCCAAACGGGTCTTTGTTTTGTGACAGTTTAACTTCGCCAGAAGTTAATATTGAATACTAAAGTAGATACCAATCAACAAACGAAACGTTCATTAAATGGCACTGAATGATACTGCTATCATTCTTTTTTACTTTTGAAAACTCTGTACAAATACACTGTATTCATACGAATTTTATTATCAGCTTTTCCAAATTTTTAAAGAGCATATTAATTAGTCAACTCAAAGAGCAAACTAACTAACAATCATCTGTGTGGACACTACGAACAAATAAGTTCTAAATCGTATAAGGAGGTGATCCAGCCCCAGGTTCCCCTAGGGCTACCTTGTTACGACTTCACCCCAGTCATGAATCACTCCGTGGTAAACGTCCTCCCGAGGGTTAGACTATCTACTTCTGGAGCAACCCACTCCCATGGTGTGACGGGCGGTGTGTACAAGGCCCGGGAACGTATTCACCGCGTCATTCTGATACGCGATTACTAGCGATTCCGACTTCATGGAGTCGAGTTGCAGACTCCAATCCGGACTACGACGCACTTTAAGTGATTCGCTTACTCTCGCGAGTTCGCAGCACTCTGTATGCGCCATTGTAGCACGTGTGTAGCCCTACACGTAAGGGCCATGATGACTTGACGTCGTCCCCACCTTCCTCCGGTTTATCACCGGCAGTCTCCTTAGAGTTCTCAGCATTACCTGCTAGCAACTAAGGATAGGGGTTGCGCTCGTTGCGGGACTTAACCCAACATCTCACAACACGAGCTGACGACAGCCATGCAGCACCTGTATCAGAGTTCCCGAAGGCACCAAACTATCTCTAGTAAGTTCTCTGTATGTCAAGTGTAGGTAAGGTTCTTCGCGTTGCATCGAATTAAACCACATGCTCCACCGCTTGTGCGGGCCCCCGTCAATTCATTTGAGTTTTAACCTTGCGGCCGTACTCCCCAGGCGGTCTACTTAATGCGTTAGCTTTGAAAAACAGAACCGAGGTTCCGAGCTTCTAGTAGACATCGTTTACGGCGTGGACTACCAGGGTATCTAATCCTGTTTGCTCCCCACGCTTTCGTACATGAGCGTCAGTGTTGACCCAGGTGGCTGCCTTCGCCATCGGTATTCCTTCAGATCTCTACGCATTTCACCGCTACACCTGAAATTCTACCACCCTCTATCACACTCTAGTTTGCCAGTTCGAAATGCAGTTCCCAGGTTGAGCCCGGGGCTTTCACATCTCGCTTAACAAACCGCCTGCGTACGCTTTACGCCCAGTAATTCCGATTAACGCTCGCACCCTCCGTATTACCGCGGCTGCTGGCACGGAGTTAGCCGGTGCTTCTTCTGTCAGTAACGTCACAGCTAGCAGGTATTAACTACTAACCTTTCCTCCTGACTGAAAGTGCTTTACAACCCGAAGGCCTTCTTCACACACGCGGCATGGCTGCATCAGGCTTGCGCCCATTGTGCAATATTCCCCACTGCTGCCTCCCGTAGGAGTCTGGGCCGTGTCTCAGTCCCAGTGTGGCTGATCATCCTCTCAAACCAGCTAGGGATCGTCGCCTTGGTGAGCCATTACCTCACCAACTAGCTAATCCCACTTGGGCCAATCTAAAGGCGAGAGCCGAAGCCCCCTTTGGTCCGTAGACATTATGCGGTATTAGCAGTCGTTTCCAACTGTTGTCCCCCACCTCAAGGCATGTTCCCAAGCATTACTCACCCGTCCGCCGCTCGTCATCTTCTAGCAAGCTAGAAATGTTACCGCTCGACTTGCATGTGTTAGGCCTGCCGCCAGCGTTCAATCTGAGCCATGATCAAACTCTTCAATTAAAAAGTTTTATGTCTTTCGACAGCTCAATGAATTCTGAATTTATTTAATATCTTTCGATATTGAATTGACTGTGCAGAATAATTACCTAAGTAACTATTCTGTTGGTCACTCAGTTTAAATTGAGACTCTAAATTTGTTTGCCTCACTACCTAAATAGCTTGGCTGTTAGAACTCAATCTGTACGAGTGCCCACACAGATGATTGCTTTATATTGTTAAAGAACGTTGCGATTAAAGCGTTTAACTTTAACTCGCTAGGGCTGCGCATATTACGCTTTCCTATTTTTTTGTCAACACTTAATTTTGTTAAACTTAAAAGTTTTCGAAACTAAGTTTTACTCGACTCACTGAGTAGCTCTTGCCTCGCTATGCGTTGCGCTCTGCCGTCTCAGTGGGGTCGCATTATAGGGCGAATCGATTTTAACGCAAGCGTTTTTAAAGGCTTTTTTGCATTTAATTTTTACCCCAAAGATACCCCACCCAGACACACATGTTACCCACAAAACCCTGTGGATAACTCATTTTTTTACGCTGTTTACTAAACTATTTACTGTGCTTGTGGTAAGTTGCGCCCGATATTTACAACTCGTTCACTAGGTAACGCACATGACAGATATAATAAATAGTATAAGTGGTCTCTTATGGGGTCATATTTTAGTGTACTTATTAATAGCAGCAGGGCTATTTTTTACAATACGTCTTGGTTTTATCCAATTTGTACAGTTTCCACATATGATTAAAGTCATGTTTCAAAGTCGTCAAGGCTCTGACGGCGGCATTTCTTCTTTCCAAGCATTTTGTACATCTTTAGCAGCCCGTGTTGGTACTGGTAATATGGCAGGTGTTGCCGTTGCACTTTATTTAGGTGGCGCAGGTGCTATTTTTTGGATGTGGTTAATTGCTTTAATTGGTATGGCTACTAGCTTTGCTGAAAGTACATTGGCACAAGCTTATAAAACACGAGATGAAGAAGGTAACTTCCGTGGTGGTCCGGCCTATTATATGGAGTACGGACTTGGTAAGCGTTGGATGGGTGTTGTCTTTTCATTGTGCTTAATTTTAGCCTTTGGTTTAGTTTTTAACGCAGTACAGTCAAATTCTATTGCTGCGGCTTTTGAAGTCGCCTTTGGTATCCCTAACTATATAGTCGGTATCGCTCTTGTTATTGGGTCAGGTATTATTATATTTGGCGGTCTAAAAACCATTTCTCGATTTGCTGAATTAGCCGTTCCATTTATGGCTGCTGCTTACCTTGTGGTTGCACTTTATATATGTGCTGTAAATTACACTGAGTTACCTGATGTATTTATGCATGTGATCAGAAGTGCTTTTGGTATTGAGCAAGCGGGTGCCGGTGCAATTGGTTATGGGGTAATGCAAGCGATGATCCAAGGGATCAAGCGCGGCTTGTTCTCAAACGAAGCCGGTATGGGGAGTGCTGCGAATGCTGCAGCAACGGCAACACCAAACCCACCTCACCCTGTTTCACAGGGGTATGTACAAATGCTGGGTGTATTTGTAGATACTATTATTATTTGTACTGCAACTGCTGCTCTTATTTTATTATCAGAGCAATTAGTGCCAGGCTCAGATGTAACGGGTATAGCGCTTACACAAGCAGCCCTTGAAGAACATGTAGGCAGCTGGGGTGCCACATTTGTAGCAGTCGCTATTTTGTTTTTTGCATTTACATCTATTGTGGCTAACTACTCGTATGCTGAAACGAACTTATTATTCTTAGAACATAACCACGCATCTGGCATGTTGATCTTCAGGTTATTAGTGTTAGGTATGGTAATGTTTGGTGCATTGGGCGAATTACCACTAGTGTGGACATTAGCTGATGTATCTATGGGCTTAATGGCAATAGTGAACGTAATCGCATTATTTATGCTCTCAGGTGTTGTCGTGTGGCTTGCTAAAGATTATAACGCTCAGCGACGCGCCGGAAAGTTACCGACGTTTGATCCAAGTAAGAACGACAAACTCAATAAAACTATTCCAAAAGGTATTTGGCATAAATAATTAGTTTTTATAACTTCAAGTTAAAAACCCGAAACGGCCATTGTCATTTCGGGTTTTTTATTGATTTAACTTTAATCTAAAAGTTACTGATAACAGTAGTCACTTATAAATTACTAGTGTGAAGATAGACGTTATTAAAGCCGCCCAACCTACCTATAAGCTCACCTTATCCAAACATTATAAGCATCATCCTACAAGTAAATTTAATAACCTATGTAGTAGGTCTGAATGCTTATAACGACATCCCTGCTTAGGTTTATAAACATTACTGCATAACCATAATAACTAACACTGCGCTTATTATACCAATCCGCAATAATACTCAATCATTTTGCGGGGCTAAACGTGTCGCTATCTGTGTTGAAAAATTCTCATTTAGAACAACTAAATAGCGATTTTTTTTGCCTAGCTATCAACCCGTTTTTCCTGCCTCAAAATAGACCGCTTAATTAAGCGAATTGGTATTAAAGAGTCTAGTTTATGATTTAGCTAACGACCTACACTACACCTTGATTAACTTGTAAAAAAGTCTGAAGTGTTCAATGACAGTCTATTGGTGAGCCAAGAGTATGTATCAGACCTTGCAACAAACCATTATTGCTAACAACAGGGGGTAGCAAATTAGTGTGCTTCAAGGGACTTAGTAATAAAGATATGATGATTTAATTAGATTTTACGGAAAGAATATAAAGTGGTGCCCGAGGCCGGACTTGAACCGGCACGACTTGTTAGTCGAGGGATTTTAAATCCCTTGTGTCTACCAATTCCACCACTCGGGCATCGAGTTTGCTAGTTAAAGCGTGTGGAGTAATTATTTGGAGGCGGAACCCGGAGTCGAACCGGGGTAAACGGATTTGCAATCCGGTGCATGGCCACTCTGCCATTCCGCCTAAACATATCAAATAATTTGGAGCGGCACACGAGGCTCGAACTCGTGACCTCGACCTTGGCAAGGTCGCGCTCTACCAACTGAGCTAGTGCCGCATAAAACTTTATCAGTAATTTGTACGTTGGTGCGCGACCATGTCGCGGTAAAACGTTCTGGCAACTGAGTTAGTGCCTCATAAAATAAGTATTTATCAACTTTTAATTAACTTGGTCAATAATTAAAAGTGGTGCCCGAGGCCGGACTTGAACCGGCACGACTTGTTAGTCGAGGGATTTTAAATCCCTTGTGTCTACCAATTCCACCACTCGGGCATCGAGTTTGCTATTTAAAGCAAGTGGATAAAACTAATATGGAGCGGCACACGAGGCTCGAACTCGTGACCTCGACCTTGGCAAGGTCGCGCTCTACCAACTGAGCTAGTGCCGCATCATATTAATTCTAAATAATATTTTTTATAAGTTACATATTGGTGTATGTAACCAAACCACAACGTGGTGCCCGAGGCCGGACTTGAACCGGCACGACTTGTTAGTCGAGGGATTTTAAATCCCTTGTGTCTACCAATTCCACCACTCGGGCATCGAGTTTGCTAATTAAAGCGTGTGGAGTGTTGATTGGAGGCGGAACCCGGAGTCGAACCGGGGTAAACGGATTTGCAATCCGGTGCATGGCCACTCTGCCATTCCGCCTCAATACTAGGTTAGCTTTAAGATAAACTGGAGCGGCACACGAGGCTCGAACTCGTGACCTCGACCTTGGCAAGGTCGCGCTCTACCAACTGAGCTAGTGCCGCTTTGTTTATCTAGGGGGCTATGCCCTCTCAACACGGACGCATTCTACAGAGATTATTAAACGCGTCAACACAAAAAATGCTACTTTTGAACTGTTTGATTATTTTTTATCTAAAATGGTGCGTTATTAGACGTTTACAATCAATTTTTGGTCAATTCTGCCCATGCTGCAACTAAATATTGCACCATAGAACTGAGCGTTAAAAACGTCGCTATATAAAGTAAGCCATAGCTTAAATACATCATCCAGGTATCGTACTGCCAAATTAGGCCAATAATGGCTAACATTTGCGCTGCGGTTTTTAACTTACCCATATCGGATACAGCTACATTGCCGCGTTTGCCTTGCTCAGCCATCCATTCTCGTAGCGCCGATATAACAATTTCACGGCTTATAATAATAAGTGCAGGAATAGTCATATACAAAGATTGATAATGCTCAGATAAAGCAACCAAGGCAGCGCACACCATTACTTTATCAGCAACAGGGTCTAAAAACGCACCAAAAGGCGTTGATTGTTCAAGCTTACGCGCTAAATAGCCATCGAGTATGTCAGTGATTGAAGCAAGCCAAAAAATAAAGGCAGCAACAAAGAATGCCCATGAATAAGGCATATAAAATATCACCAAAAAAATGGGGATAAGAAAGAGTCTAAACGTTGTGAGTGTGTTTGGAATATTCCACATAACTACTTGGATATGTCTTTTTTTCTATATTCGCACATAGGGCTAGCCCTTGTCATGCAAATGGTTAAATATCTTCTCAGCCATGTCAGGACTGATCCCAGGAACTTTCTTTAGCTGTTCTATATTAGCAGCTTTTACGCCTTGCATGCCCCCTAAATATTTTAATAATGTTTGTCGACGCTTTGAACCAACGCCATCTATTTCTTCTAATAGCGACTGAGTTCGCTGTTTTTGACGCTTATTTCGATGTCCTGCAATAGCAAAGCGATGCGACTCATCGCGAATATGCTGAATTAAATGCAGTGCGGGTGCATCCGAATCCATAGGAATAGTTTTACGCCCACCGTCAATAAGTAAAGTTTCAAGGCCTGGTTTACGGCTAGTGCCTTTTGCAACCCCAACTAATAGTGGCATTTTTGCATGCGGCCAGTTTTCAAAGTATTGTTCTGCCCTACCTAATTGGCCTTTACCACCATCAATAAAAATAACATCAGGAATTTTATCTTCATCCACTAACTTGTTATAACGTTTGTTTAGTGCAAATTCCATAGCGGCGTAATCGTCGCCACCGGTTATGCCCGTGACGTTGTAACGACGATATTCTTTATTGTTAGGCCCTTGAGAATCAAAAACAACACAACTGGCCACGGTGTTTTCGCCCATGGTGTGGCTGATATCAAAACATTCCATGCGATTAATGTCATCAAGACGCAAGGCAGCCTTTAATTGAGCATAACGCTTGTTTATAGAGTCTTGAGTGCTTTGCTTAACCGTAATACTATTTAATGCGTTTTTATTGGCTAACTGTAAGTACTGTGCTCGCTCACCACGGGTAACCACTTTAAGCGATACTTTACGTTCACTAATTTGAGTTAGTGCTTCGCTGAGCGCATCACTTTCTTCAATTTCAAATGGTAAGATGATTTCTTTGGCAATGCGTCCTGTTGCTCCCGGTGCTAAGTAATATTGGCCTAAGAAAGAGGTTAAGATTTCCTGCTCCTGTGAGTCTTTAGGCACCTTTGGAAAGTAAGTCTTACTACCCAGCACTTTATGATCGCGGATCATTAGTAGATGAATCCCATTTAAGCCATTTAAATGGGCAAAACCTACAACATCCATTTCAGCAAAATTACCTGAGATAGACTGCTGTTCCTGCATTTTACGCAATAGCATAATTTGGTCGCGAACTTTAGCTGCGAGTTCAAAGTTAAGCTGCTCACTGGCTTTTTCCATTTTAGCGATAAGTTCGGCTATTACTTCATGGGATTTACCGGTTAAAAATTTACGGACATAATCAACTTGCTGCGCGTATTCATCTTCAGAGACTTTATTAACACACGGCGCAGAGCAACGTTTTAATTGGTATTGCAAGCATGGCCGACTACGCGCACGGTAGTAAGCGTCTTCACATTGACGTACCGGAAATATTTTTTGCATTAAGCGCAAACTTTCTGATACGGCTCCAGCGCTTGGAAACGGGCCAAAATATTCGCCTTTTACTTTTCTGCTACCACGATGAAAGGCTAAACGAGGGTGCTTATGATTCGTGAGTAATATGTACGGGTACGATTTATCATCACGTAACAGAATATTATAACGTGGCTGATATTTCTTAATGAGGTTATTTTCGAGCAGAAGCGCTTCTGTTTCTGTATTAGTAAGTGTGACTTCAATATTACAAATATTACTCACTAAAACACGGGTTTTGCTGTCGGTAATGTTGCTGCGAAAGTAACTGCTCACCCGTTTTTTTAAACTTTTAGCTTTACCGACATAAATAACTTGGTTGTCATTATCGAGCATGCGATAAACGCCAGGCTCACTCGATAATGTTTTTAAAAACTGGGCATGATCAAATTCAGACATATATATCGACTAGTAAGAGATATCTATATCAATCATTTTGTAACGTATGGCTAAATGAGTAAGCTCTACATCGCCCCCTACGTTAAGCTTTTCAAACATACGATAGCGATAACTGTTTACTGTTTTAGAGCTTAAATTTAAGCGCTCAGCAATATCCTGTGCTTTTTCACCTTTGGTGATCATCAGCATAATTTGCAGTTCACGCTCAGACAAACTTTGAAATGGGTTTTCATCAGTTCGCCCAGTAACCTGCGCAAGCGCAATTTGCTGTGCTATTTCTGGCGCAATATAACGTTGCCCTGCATGCACGCAACGTATAGCACGCACCATTTCATCAGATCCTGCCCCCTTGGTTAAAAAACCATGAGCACCAATTTGCATAACCTTGCTCGGAAATGGGTCTTCACAATTAACTGTAAGCACAATAATTTTTACATCGGGACAATAACGGCAAATCTTTTTAGTTGCCTCAAGCCCGCCCATACCAGGCATGTTCATATCCATTAATACTATATTTGGCGCATGTTGACGACAAAACTGCACAGCCTCTTCGCCTGTTTTAGCTTCACCTATTACTTTAAAACCACGTATGTCATCAAGAATACGTCTGATCCCTGTGCGCACAAGTTCATGGTCATCAACTAAAAGTACGTTAATCAATGGAACACCCTCACTAGCCTAATAAGATGCAAGTTAACAAAATTAATTTTCAACATTAGCATAGATAATACGAAACCATAACTAATATTATGCTTTCGCCGTCGGTCGCTATGACCCAATATTGTCAAAGCGTATTTACCTATCGTAGGTAAATACGCCATAGTGATTTAAGCTGAGGCTTTTTCACTAAAACGGTCTACCCACAAAGCAATGATACCGTCGCCAGTTACATTACACGCAGTGCCGAAGCTATCTTGTGCAAGGTACAGCGCAATCATTAGTGCCACTGCACCTTCGTTGAAACCAAGCATACTAGTTAATAAACCTAACGCCGACATTACCGCGCCACCTGGGGCACCTGGTGCAGCAATCATAACCACACCTAGCATCATAATGAATGGCAGCATAGCCATTAGTGAAGGTACTTCCATGCTAGGCGATAAAAACATCACAGCCATAGCACAGGTAACTATTGTAATTGTTGAACCTGATAGATGAATAGTGGCACATAATGGGACTGTAAAGTTAGCTACATCTTCTTTAACATTATTTGCTTTACTTGATTGCAAAGAGACTGGAATGGTTGCCGCGCTCGACATGGTTCCTAATGCAGTAAAGTACGCAGGTAGCATGTTTTTAATTAGCTCAATAGGATTACGCTTAAGTAATAGACCCGATACAATATAAAGCACACTCAACCATAACCAATGCATCACTAATGCGGCAATGAGTACTACACCAAAGGCCTGTAATGTATCAACAACGGTACCTGCCACGGTCATTTCAGCAAACACACCCGCAATGTAAAACGGTAATGCTGGGATAATTACTTTAGCAAGTAAACCATCTATAATATCGCGCCCTTGATCAGACACCGTTTTTAATGTGTCTAAACCTAGCTGGCTCATACCAATACCAAATACAAATGCTGTGACTAAAGCAGTCATTACACCCATTAATGGTGGAATTTCTAAGTCAATAAAGCTACCTACCTCGGTGACTGCTTCAGCTTCAAATGAAATTCCACCGCTTAGGAACGGAATAATCGCTGTGACTAATAAAAACGCTAAGGTACCGGCAATAATTGTTGAGCCGTAAGCAAAACCAACCGTTTTTCCCAGTAAATGCCCTGATCCTTTAGGAAGCCCGGCAATCCCAGAGGCAATAAAAAACAAAATAATCAGTGGAATTGTAAAACTAATAAGCTGGCCAATAAGCTCTTTTACTGTGTATAAAAGCTCAACGCCAGTTAAGGGAATATAGAGTCCGACTAAAATACCGGCCACAATACCGGCAATTAATTTTAAGATTAACTTCATGGTGATTACTTTATTGAATTTAGATAATGTGTTTTTATCATGTTTTGAATAGTTTGTGTCAATAAACTGTTCAACCGCAGTTCATTTGCACAATTAACCAACAAAATATAAGTATGTAGTGTTGATTTGTTTAAATAACGACTACATAAACAAAAAATACAGTACAAAGTTAAAAACGAACAAATGGCCTCAAGTTCACCTTTTTAATAACTAAAAAAATAACAGGTTGAGTTTTTAGTTCAATCCGTTATAAGCGGAATTAATATATGTTATAGCCAAAGCTTACTTTAACTTTTTTTATCTCACAGTAAAGTAGGCTTATAAAGTTAACAGACTAACTGTTAATGTGTTGATCAGATTGTACCTAAAGGAACATTATGTCTACTATTTTTGAAGATAACTCACTAAGCATCGGTAACACACCGTTGGTAAAACTTAACCGTGTTACAGGTGGGAATGTATACGCTAAAGTTGAGTCGCGTAACCCAAGCTTTAGTATTAAATGCCGTATTGGTGCATCGATGATTTGGGAAGCTGAAAAATCAGGTCAACTTACCAAAGATAAAGAGCTTATAGAGCCAACATCAGGTAACACGGGCATTGCACTGGCATTTGTAGCAGCCTCACGCGGCTACAAATTAACGCTTACAATGCCAAACACCATGAGCTTAGAACGTCGTAAGCTATTAAAAGCACTCGGTGCTAATCTTGTACTAACAGACGGTGCTAAAGGTATGAACGGTGCTATTGCTAAGGCCAAAGAAATTCAAGCATCAGCCCCTGAAAAGTTTATTTTATTACAACAATTTGAAAACCCTGCAAACCCTAAAATTCACTTTGAAACAACTGGCCCAGAAATCTTTGATGCACTTGATGGCAAAATCGATTTCTTTGTTGCAGGCGTTGGTACTGGTGGAACTATCACAGGTGTAAGCCGTTATCTTAAAAAAGAAAAAGGCTTAGATGTAAAATCAATCGCTGTAGAGCCAAGCCACTCTCCGGTAATTAGCCAAACACTTGCTGGTGAAGAAGTAAAACCTGGGCCACATAAGATTCAAGGTATTGGTGCAGGCTTTATTCCTGGGAATTTAGACCTATCAATAATTGATGGTGTAGAGCAAGTCTCTAATGAAGAATGTATAGCAATGTGTCACGAGCTAATGAAAAAAGAAGGGATTT
The DNA here is from genome assembly GCF_040937955.1 of Pseudoalteromonas sp. SD03. NCBI lineage: Bacteria > Pseudomonadati > Pseudomonadota > Gammaproteobacteria > Alteromonadales > Pseudoalteromonadaceae > Pseudoalteromonas > Pseudoalteromonas sp. SD03. Next base: position 1,299,586 of record NZ_CP162514.1, on the reverse strand, counting down.
TAGTTGGTATTTCATCAGGTGCAGCTGTGGTTGCAGCGAAACGTATTGCTGAACGTCCTGAAAATGCAGATAAAAATATTGTGGTTATTTTGCCAAGTGCAACAGAGCGCTACTTATCAAGCCCGATGTTTGACGAAGAGTTTAGCGAACAAGAGCTTGTGCAATAATCAAGCGATCTGATTAAAAAAGGATGTTTTTTAACATCCTTTTTTATTGCTTTTTTAATAAGTTACTATCTATTTAGTTCACTCCTCTTTACATCTTCTCCATTCCATCACACACTTTATGTATAAGTAATCAACCTGACCAAATATGAAAACAATTTTAACCATTTTTGTGCTCATTTTTAGTATTTTGATCGTTGGCTGTAATGAAAATACTAAACCTAAAGAGCAGTACATTGACAATGATCGTCCAGGCGACACTGCTACTGTGTATTTTGATGCGCTTTATAACCAGCATAACTTGCAAAAAGCCAGCGATTTCGCAACACCTAAATTAGCCCGCATAATGAAATCGTATGGGACGGCGAAACAGTTTGCGCGTAGTCTTATTAATTTACAGTACGATGAAGTTGTGATTGAAATTGATATGTCAAATTCAAGCCTGCGAGAACAGTATGGCAATCAAGCTAAAATAAACATTGTGTTTACCGGTTATTTTAATGGTAAAAAAATCGATGATTTCCGCAGCATTGAAATGCTTAAAATAAAAGGTAAGTGGTACGTAGATAAAATCATCGCCGATCCTTACGGGCGCTGATCAGTCATTCGGAGCCTTAGTAACGATAACCGTATATTCGAGCTTAAAAAATACACAACATAAAAAAGCCTTAAATCATAAATTTAAGGCTTTTTTATTATCTTCTTTATTATTATAACTCAGCGTTAGATGTCTTCTGGTTTAAAGTTATCAACCGCAATAGCCTGCATTCTTAGCTTATTAGCATGATGCATTGCCTCACCATCAACCTTCGTTACGAGCTCGTGTTCAAGTGCGTAATCAATCGCTTGTTCAATATCATAGGTGGCAGGCACCTTGCCTTTTCGTTGCCACTGTTTCAACTGCTTAAATTGATTGTGCATATCGTGCATTGCTAAGAAAGCATTTTCCATAACACCCGTTCCGGCATTTTCATCCACATAACACAAATGGGTAAGTCTATTTCTAAATACCCCTGGTTGAGTCATGTGATCGCAAATACGCTGGGCAATCGCATCACTTGGTTTGTGATAATGGTTACCTAATGGAAAAACAATACGCTTAAGTGCAAAGTTAATCACTGGATTAGAAAAGTTTTTAAAGAAGCCATCAAATGCTTGGCCTATTGCATATAACGATGTCTCTATAGCATATTTTACAAAAGGCAAATCAGCTTGTTGACGCCCTTCATCTTCAAAACGCTTTAATACCGTTGATGCAATATATAAATGACTTAACACATCGCCTAAACGTGCCGATATCATTTCTTTACGTTTAAGTTCACCACCTAACATCAACATTGCAACATCCGTTGTAAACGCCAATCCTCGGCTCATTCTACCTAATTGTTTATAATAGACGGCCGTCTCTCCACACACAGGCGCTTTAGCAAAGTAGCTGCGAGTTAAACCATGCACCAAGGCCATACTTGCATTACTCAGTGCAAATACAATGTGCTTCATTAACAAGCCATCAAATTGCTCAAGTGCAGCATCATCGTCATCCATTGCTGCAACTTCCATTTCTTTTAACACAAAAGGATGACAACGGGTTGCACCTTGGCCAAATATCATAAGGTTACGGGTAAGAATATTGGCGCCCTCTACGGTAATAGAGACGGGAATACCCATATAACCGTGTGCTAAATAGTTATTAGGCCCAACCTGAATCCCTTTACCTGCATGAATGTCCATTGCATCATTCATTACCGTTCGACCCATTTCTGTCATGTGGTACTTTGCAATTGCAGTTACTACTGACGGGCTTAGCTTTAAATCAATAGCACCAGCTGTCATTAATCGGCATGATTCCAATGCATAAGTTAGTCCACCAATACGTGCCAACCCTTCTTGTACGCCTTCAAATTGCCCAATTGACACGCCAAACTGTTGGCGTACAACTGTATAAGCCGAGGTCATCTTAGCTGCCAAGTGCCCTGTTGCTGTGCTTAATGCCGGTAATGAAATACCACGCCCTGCGCTTAAACACTCTACTAGCATGCGCCAACCGCGCCCTGCCCCTTGCTGGCCACCTATAATCCAATCAAGCGGAATAAATACATCCTTACCGTACGTTGTGCCATTCATAAACGCCATGTTAAGTGGGTAATGACGCTCGCCTGTTTTAACACCTGGGTGATCAGTTGGAATAAGTGCACACGTTATTCCGAGCTCTTTTTCATCGCCTAACAATCCATCTGGATCGTACATTTTAAATGCAAGACCTAACACAGTCGCCACAGGCGCAAGGGTAATGTAACGTTTTGACCAATTTAAACGCAGTCCCAACACTTCCTTACCATCATGCTCGCCTTTGCACACCACGCCTGAATCTGGAATACTGCCAGCATCAGAGCCAGCCTCTGGGCCCGTTAATGCAAAACAAGGTACATCGTCGCCTTTTGCAAGGCTAGGTAACCAACGATTTTGTTGCTCAGTTGTTCCGTAATGCAGTAATAACTCACCAGGACCTAAGCTATTTGGTACCATGACCGTTACGGCGGCCGTTAAGCTTTTAGTCGCAATTTTTGACACTATGGTGGAATTAGCAATAGCAGAGAATTCAAGACCCCCAAATTTTTCAGGGATGATCATTGCAAAAAACCCTTCGGTTTTTAAAAAGTCCCAAACCTCTAAAGGTAAATCTTTGTCTTTTTGTACAATTTTATAGTCATCAAGCATGGCTAATAAAGTTTCAACTTGATTATCTATAAATGCAGTTTCTTTTTCACTTAACTTAGGTCGCGGATAATTATGTAATTTTTGCCAGTCAGGCTCACCACTAAATAACTCGCCATCCCACCAAACATCGCCTGCTTCCATGGCTTCTCGCTCTGTTTGCGATAATGGCGGCAACACCTTTTTAAACATCTTAAAAGTAGGTCGAGTAATTAAATTAAGGCGGATATCTTTAATCGCAAACACCACGACCACCACAACCAGTAATATAATAAATACTGACATAAGCACATTCCTTTTACAGTTATAAAAACATTGATTTAATTATGACCGATCTTAATTTAAATACAATGGGCTGTCAGACGAGTGCCACTAAATGATGAAGTTATTCTATTGCGATTACAATATAACGATGAGTAAAGTCACTAATTTATTACACACAGCAAAAAGCCCACAAAATGTGGGCTTTTTACTACTTAACTGGTTTTAATTATTTAATTAAAACTGAAAACGCATGTTAGCAAAGTAAGCATCGTTATCTGAGTCATCTGCGTTGTTGCCGTAACCCACTTTTAAACCAATGTTTTTATTGATGAAGTGTTGAGCACCAAAGCTGTAGTTGTCTTCTTTATCGTAAGCTGCAAATACAGAAGTCGCTTTAGAGAAATAGTAGTTTGTTTCTACGTTCCATTGATCATCTGCTTCGTCAAGGCTTACAAATGTACCTTCTACTGTTAAGTAGTTACCTTGTTGTAAATCAACAAAGTATTTAGCAGCTACTGAACGAGAATCAAAATCATCATCTGATTCTACAGTGATACCTACGTAATCTGTATCGTTTAGCATGTGGTTGTATGCTAAAGAAAAGAATGTAACGTTATCACCATCTTTTTGATCAACAAATCTTACTTTTGCAAGTAAGTCAGGGTTGAAGAAGTAACCAGCAGAAAGTGTGTATGACTCGTTGTTAGAGTTGTAATCAGCATTTTGGTAAGACGCACCAACAACAAAATCTTCAACGAAGTATTCACCACCAATAGCAGTCACATCGCCAAAATCGTCATCAGCGTAGCCACCAAATACGTTGCTTTGCTTGTTAATGTATTCGAATTGGTCGTATGGACCTAGTGTGCTCTTTGGAGAGAAGTAGTAAGTAGAGTCCACGCTGATAGTATCGTTGTTATCAGTATCTGTGTAGCCTAAGTTACTGATTGATTGATAGCTATCTGCAGCGTGTGCAGCACTTGATAATAAAAGACCTGAAATAATAATTGCTAACTTTTTCATAATGAAACATCCCTATGTACATTGTTTTTGTACTTTAACTACATTGCTAAAGTGGGGGTATGCTAACGCCGCGAAACTGAACGAAAACTGAATCAAGCAATTGTATTTGTTAGGGAATTTGTAAGAAAGTGTTGGAGTAATTTATGTTAAAGTAATCGCAACAAGCTGTAAACAATTACTTTAATTTTACACCGATTTTTGTTTGTTTCTATAATGAATACTGGCTGATTATCCTATAAACATCATTTATGTTATCACCTGCTTTAAAGTCCTTGCTAATAGGCGTTGGATCTGAACCTACCCATATTTTTAACTCGGCGTCTAAATCAAAGTGCCCCGCACTCTCTTTACTGAATTTAGTAATTTTAGAATAGGCAATACTGATCATTTCCATTTTAGACCCTGTCACGCCTTGCTTATCGATTAAAATAAGTCGCTTATTAGTAAAGATAAACATATCACGGACAACTTTATACGCTTTTTCAACTTGCTCACCTTCAATAAGGGTATTTGCCAACACTTTCTCTAAATCAGCGTCATCCACTTCACTGGCATTACCCATTAAACCACTAAATAGTCCCATTATAGTTTCTCCTGTTTAAATATTTGATTTTCTAATGTATGGCCATTTACTAACTGCCGATACTGCCAATTATGTTGGCGACAAAATTGCAATAGTGCTATATCGAGCGGATCACTGGTTGGTTGATACTCAATCACGTACTCTTTGTGCTGGCTCATATAAACACGACTCACCCCCTCAAGTGCTTGGAGTTGTTGCTCCACATTTTGATACACGTCGCTAAGCATTAAGGTGTAAAAGTGCTTATCGGTGTTCACTGCTTTAGTTTGGTGCTCGCTTAATACGCCTTTATCCAAATGGAGTACTTGGGAACACAGTCGTTCTAATTCAGTTAAATCATGTGAACTTAAAATAAACGTCGCTTGGTCACTTAACTGAGATACCAACTCGCGCACTTCTCTGGCATGAATAGGATCAAGCCCTGCCGTGGCTTCATCTAACATTACAATTTGTGGTGAGCCAATTAATGCTTGCGCTATGGTTACACGCTTGCGCATACCGTGGGATAAATCCCCAGCGCGGTTTTTTGCAATTTCGCTAAGGCCCACTAAATCAAGCACACGAAGTGCCTCTACGTGGCTTTGCTTAGTACTCATGCCTTGTAGCTTGGCATAAAAACTAAGTTGTTTATCTATATTAAAACGCGGATCAAGCTGGGCATCTTGCGGTAATGCACTCACTTTATTAAATAAAGCAGCGCTGCCTGGTTTATGGCCGAGTATTTCAAGCTCTCCCATGCTAGGGGCTATATAGCCGCACAGCAAACTAAATAAAGTAGTTTTTCCTGCGCCATTAGGGCCAACAAGCGCAACGGGAGCACCTTTTTGAATCTCAAAATTCACATTATTAAGAGCCAGTTTTGAGCCGTACGATTTACTTAAATTACACCCTGTGATTAATGATTTCATAGTGAGCTCCTTGCAAAAACACGTTGCGCAACCACAAGTAGCACCGCTGTTTGCACAAGCGGAATAGCCAATGCACTCAATAGCGGTAAGTTCTGTCCCGCTAATAACTCTATTTGCACACCAGGGAATAAATAATCAAGCACACTTAATGCGGGTATTTGCCACTCCAGCAATCCAACAATAATGCCACCGGCTGTAAAATATAAAATGGCTAACACAATAGATAAGCGAGATGAGCTCGCAAAAGTATTAATCAAACTCATTAACGCAACAAACGGCGCAAAAGTAACAATGAGAATTAAAAATATTGAAACTGCACGGCCAACGCCACCAGCAAGTAAGCTCGGATCGCGAAACCCGAGCACCGCCAATGTCGCTACCAATGTAATGCCAACTAAACAGGTTAGTACCGCTAACTGCCCTAAAAATCGACCAAAGAGTATTTCAAAGCGGGTTGAGCGCAGTGATAAAAACCTTAAAGTCCCCCTCTCTCTGTCACCCACAGTTTGATCACTACAAATAAATAAGCTAAAAACAGGAAAACTATACAAGGCAATCAGCCAATACATAGCAAATTCGGCTTCAGGCCAATCAAGTAACTTATTTAATCCAATAGAGCCGGAAATATCACGGGCTATTTGTTCAAAATCGGGGGAGCTGATAATGCCCACTGCCTGCCCTATGGGGTAACGTAAAATAACAAGCCACACTAGCGCAAAAGCCGCCAGTGCAATAAGTCCTCGTTTAGTTAAAAACATACGTACAAGCTCAAAACCCGCAATTTGAGTTAAGCGCCCTACGTTTATTGGTAATGGTGTTGCCATTGACTATCCTTAATGACGTTGTTCATGCTTTAAAATAAGCGTTATTTAACAACACTAAGTGTAAACACGTTGAATTGCTAGCAAAAAAAAGCCTACTCAGAGGTAGGCTTTGTAACAAATAATGTAATTTAAACAATTAATAATTATAAATGTTGCTCATAAATAGCGAATGCTTGCTGTAAGTCGGCAATTAAATCTTCAGCATCTTCTAAGCCAATGTGCAAACGAATAACAGGTCCATGCTCCCATCCTGTTTGCGAGCGCAGCCCTTTCATTGATAGGTTTGCCGTTACTAAGCTCTCAAAGCCTCCCCAAGAAAAGCCCATTTTAAAATGCTGCAAGCTATCTAAAAAAGCATCAATGGCCTTTTGGTTACCGGTTTTCATTACAAACGAAAACAAACCATTACTACCGTCAAAATCGCGTTTGAAAAATTCATGCCCAGGACATGTTTCAAATGCTGGGTGGCGAATATGATCAACTAACTCGTGCTGCTCTAACCATTTAGCAACCTCAATAGCCGCTTTTTCATGCTGATTTAATCGCACCGCCATGGTACGCAAACCTCGTAGTGCTAAATACGCATCATCTGCACTGGTGCATTGCCCGAGTAAATAAGAGTGTTCACGAAGTGTTGGCCAATATTTTTTATTCGCTACAGCTACGCCCATCATCACATCTGAATGACCTACAATATATTTGGTTGCCGCTTGAATACTAATATCAACACCATGTTCAAGTGGGCGATAGTGCAAACCATTACCATAAGTGTTATCAAGCACCGTCATCACATTATGATCATTTGCAACTTGCACCATAGCGGGAACATCTTGAATTTCCATGGTAATTGAACCCGGAGATTCTAAAAACAACACTTTGGTATTGTCTTGAATGTACTCTTTTATATCTGCGCCAATCATGGGCGGATAATAGGTCGTAGTAATGCCCAGCCCCGCTAAAATCTTGTCGCAAAAATCACGGGTTGGCTCGTAAACAGTATCCACTATTAAAATATGATCACCGGACTTTAAAAACGATAACAATGTTTGGCTTATCGCTGCCGCGCCACATGGGTATAAGGCACAGCCTTCACCCCCTTCGAGTTCAGTAATTGCCTCTTGCAGGGCAAAATGCGTAGTGGTACCACGACGGCCATAAAATAACGTTTTATCACCGCGTGTTTTAGCCGCTTCTTTAAGCTCACTCACAGAATCAAACACAATCGTTGAAGCACGCTGTACCACAGGATTGACTACGCCATGGGTGTACGCTTTTTTGCGCCCTGATGAGACTAACTGAGTATTTTTATTTTTGCTCGACATGATTCATCCTTCTATCTGAGTACGCCAATATTCAATTAAATAACGCGAAATTGAATCAGCTCTAGGTAGCTTTAAATGCTCCCCTTGATGGTGCCAATCTTTAAATTGCGCAAGTTCTTCGCGAGAAAACCACTTTGCATCTTCAAGTTCATCTTGCTCTGTGCTTATTTCATCACTGCTTGCTGTGGCAATAAAACCTAGCATAATTGACGAAGGAAACGGCCAAGGTTGCGAAGCAATATATTCAGCTTTTTCCACAGTAATACCCGCCTCTTCTTTTACTTCTCGGATCACGGTTTGCTCAAGGGTTTCACCAGGGTCAACAAAGCCTGCAAGCGATGAATACAATCCTTTTGGCCAAGTTGCTTGGCGACCCAATAAGCAGCGTTCAATCCCATCAGAAAATGTTCTAGTTACTACCATAATAACCGCAGGATCGGTACGCGGAAAAGTCTGGTGCAAACACGCAGGATTGTCGCATAATCGAGAGTGACCCGCTTCAACTAAGTGATTTTTGGTACCACAACGACCACAAAAACTATGAGTGGCATGCCAGTAACACAACCCACGGGCAAGCGCTGCATTTGAGCCATCTTCAAGCGCCACCTGTGTACCAAACTGGCGAATATCTGCAAACTGGGCGCCATCAATAATCGTTGCTAATAACGACTCTTCGAGTGCGGTTACATCTAGCGCAAATACGGCATTATCCTGCTCATTTGAACCTAAAAAAATAGCCTGCGTTAAATCTAAATGTGCCACCTGTAGGTAAGCCAAATACACCACCTCAGGGCTACTGTTAGCAAATAAGGTGTGATTGCCTTTAACTAAAAGCCATAAGCTGTCTGCTGTTTTTTTTGCGTCTACCCAAGTAGGGTCTTTGCGCGCATTTGAGCCTCTGTCTAATGGCATATTACTGTAGTTAAGCATGTAATTCCTTGATACTAATTGATTCTTAAAATTACCATAATCATCCACTAAACCCAATTTATTACCGCCATAAAAAAAGCCTAAATTAGGCTTAATTAATCTATGCACCCGCTGTATTAAAAATGCTCATGTTGAAGGTGGGCATTCTGCTCAAAAATACACCGAACCAACGCAGCGCTTATACTTTTTAAAGTAGTAACTGATTGTCAATTAAATGAAATTGCTCAGCACTTTGCTTAAGTACCTCTGCGGTTAATTTATCAGCACCGTATACATCACACGGAACATTGTATTGATTTTTTAAGTGCCCAAGTAATAACGCAAAGTCACCGTCACCCGAGAGTAAAATAACCTTATCAAGCTGCTTTCCCTGCTCTAACATATCTATGGTTATACCTACATCCCAATCGCCTTTGGCACTGCCGTCACGGCGTTGAATAAAGGGTTTTAGTTTTACTTCAAAGCCAATAGCGCGCAAAATATTTTGAAACTGATTTTGCTTTTCATCACCTCGGTATATTGCATAAGCAAACGCACATTTAATATCGTATTGTTGCTCTATCATTCGCCAAAAGGCATTGTAATCAAAGTTTTTACCGTAGCTCTCGCGACAGGTGTAATAAATATTTTGTACATCGACAAAAATACCTACACGAGGTTTACTGCTTTGTTGTGAGGTCATTATTATGTCCTAATGAGTAATACTTGCAATTGCGTGTTAAGTAACCTAAATTAGTTACCAAACCCAATGTAACCAAATACGGTTACATTTTAAGATGTAACCAAAATTAGTTACATATAAATAATCTATCTGGATTTATATGATTGGTGTGATCAGCGGCGATATAATTAAATCGCAAAAAATACCTAAACAACAATACGATGCCATGCTTTATCAGCTAGAGCAAAGTTTACGTGCAAATTGTAATAAAACAACATCTTGGGATATTTACCGTGGGGATGCATTTCAGCTGCAAGTAGAAAAAAGTGAACGGTTAGTTACCACCGCTATTCTTATCTATCTACAGCTCAAATCTGCCGGCTATGAATTGCGTCAAAGCATGGCATTGGGACACATAGATAACCCTGGTACGAGTATAAAAACCGCTACAGGCTCTGCGTTTACTCTCTCTGGTCATGAGCTAGATAAAATGACAAACCAGCGCTTTACATTTGCTATTGCAAAACAACCAGTTGATGAGAGCTTTAAGCTAAACCTAGCGTTTGTCGATGTATTACTGTGTAAAATAACCCAAAAACAAGCAAATGCTTTGTATGTATATTTAACCCATACTAATAACAACCATGCAGCCTTAGCTAATGAGCTCAACACCAGCCGAGAAAACGTTACTAAGCTGCTTAATCTTGCTAACTATCAGCTGATAGAACGATTTATTTTACATGCACAACAACAGCTTAAAAGCATACAGCAAGGACATGACTAATGGAATTTTCACTATTACTCGTTGCACTGATTATTGGCCACTTACTCGCTGATTTTTATTGGCAACCCATGAGCTGGGTAAACGACAGAAACACCCGTCATTTTAAAGCAAAAAAACTTTACTACCATGTATTGATTCACGGAGTTACCAGCGCTGTCGTTGTTGCACTTTGGGAATATAGCTTTGGCTGGCAACAACTAAGCAGCGTATTACTGGCCACCAGTATTATTATGATCAGCCACTACTTTATTGATATTGCAAAATCGTATTCAAATAAAGGCGTGGTGCCTTTTTTATTAGACCAAATTGCCCATATCACCGTCCTTGTTGTGATAAGCATTTGGCTCACTGATAATCAGCAATTTACTAACAATTTTATGGCGTTATTGTTCAACGAAAAAGTGCTGTGGGTTATAACTGGTTACCTTATTATTTTAAGTCCCAGTGCGGTATTTATAAGAATGATGTTAGAGCGTTTAACTAATCACTTTTCTAGTGATGGTAGCCTCCCTTTAGCAGGACAAAGTATTGGTATGCTCGAACGAGTACTTATGCTGACATTTATTTTATTAGATCAGTTTGCTGGGCTTGGGTTTTTAATTGCCGCCAAATCCGTGTTTAGATTTGGCGACTTAAGTGCCAGTAAAGATAAACAACTCACGGAATATGTGATGCTAGGCACGTTACTGAGTGTTAGCGTTACGCTGTTTGTTGGCCTAGGCATTAATTACTTACTGATAAATTAAAAACAAAAAAAGCGCTAACCTTAAAGCTAGCGCTTTTTTTGCAGCTGCGTTTAACTAAACGCAGTGACAATTAGTCGTTATTTGCTGGACGACGACGGCGCTGACCAGTGCCCCCTACCGATTGACGCTTTGCCCAAGGGTTTTGTGCATTCTCGTCTGTTTTTGCTGCTGGCTTTTTAGAGCCACCACGACGTGGGCCTGTACCATTGCCACCATTGTTAGGCTTTTTGCTATTAGGTTTGCTGCTATCAGATTTAGGCTTATTAAATGGTTGTTTTTTCTTTGGCTTTTTAGCAGGCAGTGGGCGAGCATCGAGGGCGCGCTCAGCAACAGGGTTAGCCGGTTCAAAGCCTTCTTCTTCAGCACGAGGAATTAACTCGCCAATAAAGCGTTCAATACCGTATAAATCCACTGCATCGTCGACCGTTACAAACGAAATGGCATGCCCTGATGCACCCGCACGACCAGTTCGGCCAATACGGTGAACATAATCTTCATATACATTAGGTAAGTCGTAGTTAACTACGTGTGGAAGCTCAACAATATCTAAACCACGGGCAACAATATCGGTTGCCACTAATACGCGCACTTCACCACTTTTAAAGCCTTCCAATGCTTTAACACGTGCGCCCTGAGATTTATTACCATGGATTGCTGCGCCAACAATATCATCACGTTCCAGTTGCTTAACTAAACGGTTAGCACCGTGTTTAGTACGGCTAAATACCAGTACTTGTTGCCAATTGTTGCTACGAATTAAATGGCTTAATAAGGCCGTTTTACGCGCTTTATCTACTGCGTACACGCATTGAGTCACGCTTTTAGCAGTCGTGTTTTTGGCAGCGACTGAAATTTCAACCGGATCGTTAATTAACTCTTTGGCCAATGCACGAATGTCGTCAGAAAAGGTTGCTGAGAACATTAAGTTTTGACGTTTTTCAGGCATTTTTGCAATTAAGCGTTTAATGTCGTGGATAAAGCCCATGTCTAACATACGGTCGGCTTCATCTAAAACCAGTACTTCAACGCTATCAAATTTAACCGCGTTTTGATTGTGTAAATCAATTAAGCGCCCAGGTGTGGCCACTAAAATATCAACCCCTTTACGCAGGCGCTGCATTTGTGGGTTAATTTTTACACCACCGTAAACCACAAACGAACTCACATCAGAATGCTTAGCGTATTCTTCAACGTTTTCGCTTACTTGCAACGCAAGCTCTCGGGTTGGCGTTAAAATAAGCGCACGTACATGATTACTTTTTGCTTTAGTGCCCGACGATAAACGCTCAATTAGTGGCAAAGTAAAACCAGCGGTTTTACCGGTACCTGTTTGTGCTGCGGCCATTACATCGCGACGCGCAATAATTGCTGGGATAGCTTGAGCCTGAATAGGCGTTGGCGTTTCATAGCCCTTTTCTAAAACCGCATTAACTAAAGACTGTGATAAACCTAAACCATCAAAACTCATATAAACTCTCTATTTCAAATTAGGCCAAAGTGGCCAGTTGCGCGCATTATACCTTTAGTAGCTCAGAATGCATGCCATTATTTACTTTGTGTCAAATCAATACACACAAATACTAAAAAAGCGGCTAAACAGCCGCTTTTTATTTACCTGAGCATTACATATGCTAAAGGATTATTTTACACCTAGCTCACGTAAACGCTCTTGTAAGTAGCTATCTGCTGTGTAGCGTTCAGATAACACCACATCTGGACGAGGATGCAAAAACAAAGGTAATGAAATACGTGATTTGGTTGTTGCTTTACCTGATGGATTAATTACACGGTGAATCGTTGATGGGAAATAGCCACCTGATGCTTCTTGTAGCATGTCACCAATATTAATAATTAAACTACCAAAATCACATGGCACATCTAACCAACCGCCATCGGTTTTTTGTACTTGTAAACCTGGCTCGTTTGACGCTGGCAATACGGTTAATAAGTTAATATCACCGTGCGCAGCAGCACGAATAGCACCTGGCTCTTCATCACCTGTCATTGGCGGGTAATGTAAAATACGCAACAACGTTTGCTCAGACTGGGCAATCATATCTTTTAAATCGATAGAGAACTTAGCACGGACTTCTTCAGGCGCTTCAGCCTGAACCCAGCTTAATAATGTTGCCGCAAATTCATTAGCTAAACGGTAGTACTCACGCACATCAGCTTCTAATTGAGCAGGAACACGGCCTTTAGGATAAACATGAAAGTACTCTTTAATGTCTTTTACTGTATGGCCTTTAGCAACTTCTGATACCGACGGTGGAAAATAGCCATCTTGCGTTTCTTTTGAAAATAAAAACTCATGCTTCTGCTCTGAGTTAAAAAAGTCTTGCCAATTTTTATAAATAGACTCAACTAAAGATTGCGGAATAGGATGGTTTTTTAATACGCCAAAACCAGTATTTCTCAACGATTCAACAAATTGCGCAGCCGCATCGTCCGCTTTATAATCAACTGTGGGTAATTGCATGGTACATTCCAGTAAGTAGGTTGTTAGAAGCCATTTACCAATTCGCTTGAGTAAAGATCCATTAAATTAACTAAATATTACATGCTAACTACGCAAAAAAATTATATCTACTTGTTCTAGATAAGGTTTTTTAAACGACGATAAACAACGACTTAATACATTAAATTAATCACAGGTTTATGCAAACTGGTATTACATTCAAATATAGCTTAACTACTTAATTCAAGTAATAAAGGCTGCATTTTTATGCTGTGCGAGGATAGACAAACCCCTTTGAAATTATAAGGACATATGTCCGCACTCAATTGGCAAGCCCTTTCTAGCTTGATCGAGATCAAAATAATGCCAATATTGAATTTTCATCCCACCGTACCAATCTCTTATTTATCAGCACCACACACTTTATCAATTAGTTAAGGTATTCCCATGCGACAAAAAGTCTCTTTTAAAAGCGGTGAATTAGAACTTGCTGGACAACTTGAACAGCCCTCTGGTGAGGTGAAATTTTATGCCTTATTTGCCCACTGTTTTACCTGCTCTAAAGATGTAGCGGCTGCAACACGAATAAGCCGCGCACTCACTCAGCAAGGCATTGCTGTATTACGCTTTGATTTTACAGGGCTTGGTAATAGCGACGGTGACTTTGCCAACAGTAACTTTTCATCAAACATTCAAGACTTAGTGGCTGCTGCCAATCACTTAAGAACACACTTTAAAGCACCTCAGTTATTAATAGGTCACAGCTTAGGTGGTGCTGCGGTGCTTGCAGCAGCAGAGCATATACCCGAAGTGTCAGCTATTACGACTATAGGCGCGCCATCAGATGCCCAGCATGTTACTCATAACTTTGCTGCTCATTTAGATGAAATAAACCAATCGGGTGAAGCAAAAGTGTGTTTAGCTGGGCGTGAGTTTACGATTAAAAAGCAATTTATAGATGACATCGCCAAATACGATAACAGCCATATAGGCAAGCTTAAGCGTGCTTTGTTGGTTATGCACTCTCCTATTGATGCCACCGTGAATATTAGTGAAGCCGAAAAAATTTACGCCGCTGCCAAGCATCCAAAAAGCTTTATAAGTTTAGATAATGCCGATCACTTACTCAGCAATAAAGAAGACGCTAACTACGCAGCCGATGTCATTGCTACGTGGGCTAATCGCTATGTTAAATACGAGAAAACACCCTATAGTGCAAAATTAACTAACGGCAGTGTATTAGTTGAAGAAAAAGATCATCAATTCACTCAGCACGTGAGTACTAAAAACCATACATGGCTTGCTGATGAGCCTACTGATGTTGGTGGTAAAAACTTAGGCCCAGACCCTTATGATCATTTACTCGCTGGGCTTGGAGCGTGTACTGCAATGACACTTCGCATGTATGCAAGTCGCAAAGAGTTACCGCTAGAGCATATAAAAGTAGAGCTTAACCATACCCGCAATTACAACCAAGATTGTGATGATTGCGAAAAAACCGGCAATCTAGAGGCCATTACCCGCAAAATAACCTTACAAGGAGATTTAACTGACGCTCAGCGAAATCGATTACTCGAAATAGCCGATAAATGCCCTGTGCATAAAACGCTACATAATAGCCCTTTGGTGGTGAGTGAATTAGTGGAGTGACTAAAGAACATCTAAGATAGCGCAGCTGTGGCTGCGCTATCTTAGATGTTCAATGAAGCAACCTCACAATCTGAGATAAAATATAGAGGTTGAATAATAGGTACAATTCTAGTAGTTTGTTAGTAAAATTATATAACCAAGGATAGGTATAAATAGTATGAATAAAAATACTTACTATGAGCGCAATAACTTTTCAATTTACGAAGTAACAAACAAAACAGGTATCGAGTTAACTTTATCTGAACTAAAACAAATTGAAATAGCTATGCTAATTACCCCAAAAGCATTAACAACTTTTATTAATATATTACACAACCCTGCTAACTTAGATGAAAAGAAAAAAGAAAAATTCGAATCAATTATGAAACAATATGGTTTTATTAATTCAATTAATTTTGAGGCAACACGAACATTTCTAATTCGCCAAGCACGCAAAATAATAAACCTTATCGGCTCAATGCTTTTAACCCCTCATAAACTTTATAAATGCACAGGGTTTGGAGATGCTACTTATTATGATAGATATGGAATTATAGGGTTTGGTAAGAGCTTTTTCGAAGTAGGAACTGACAGAAAAGTTGATACTATCGTTCACGAGTTTAGTCACGCGGTATGGACTTCTGAAGATACAGCATATAACGCTAGAACAGCTATGAAAGAGCTTAATATAATCGCTCGAAACGCACGAATAAACCAAAGCGCCCAAGATAGAAAAGAAATTTTATCCTCTTCATACGCATTTGAAAGTGCAGTACGAGCAGCCCAATGAAAAGAATTATTATTACTATATTTTGTTTGATTAGTTACTCATCGTTTGCTAATGAAGAAGCTATCGAAAGTCCTATCGCTACCTCCTCTTTCACTTTTTGTCATATAGATACTAAGTGTATAACGAATATCAGATTAGCTAACACAACACCATATAAAGTTAAGCTAAGCTCTCTCGCTTTTAATAAGCAAGGAATCGATTTAAACTCGATGTATGTATTTGAAGAAAATAGTTATTACGATTTAAAAGAGAATAACTTAGATACAGGTATGTCAGAGCAACCCATACAGGGACGCAGACGCGCCTACAAGCAATTGTCATCATTAGAATTCGAGCCCCTAGAAGTCAAATTTATTGAACTAAAAGGCATAGAAAAGAGGTTTGCATTAGATCCAGGTAAGAGGTATCTGGTGGGAACACTTACCCCATTTGTAAACTTGTACATTAATGGTAAATTTGCCGATATCATCACAATTAGAACAAACTATTCACTTTTAACAATTCCTACAGAAGATATGGAAATAAAGGAACAACCAATAAAGCAGTTTGCTACACCCCAAGGGTAACCTGCAATAATATACATGCTTTGTTTGATCGCACTAAAAATTCTGCGTCAGCTTAAACCTTTATATATCAAGCCAGCATAATGTTGGCTTGATATATATCTTAGCTAATTATCTAAAAACGCCGCTACCTCTTTACTCATTCTATCCACCAGCCATTTAGGCCCGCCATCGTACATATCGTTGTGGCGTGATTCTGCTATAAACGTTTGCGTAACGGGATAAACCGTTAACTCTTGGTCGGTTAAAAGCACGTTCGCATCGGCTGGGTAATCACTACCTCGAAGTGTGAGCACATGTATGTTTTTATTGCGTGGCAATAACATGCGGCGGTGATCGAGCGTAATTAATTGGCTTACTTCATTTGGGTAAATAGCTGCATACAAGGCTGAGATATCTCCACCATTTGAGTGACCAAATAAAGTGAGTTTTGTAAACTCATACTCAGGGTATTTAACACTTAGCTCGTTGACTAAAAACTTGAGTGTTACAACACCCCGGTGCCAATTTTCCATACGGGTAGTCAGGTATGGCTGCGCACCATTAAGTGCAGGGTCACTTTTAAGCTCATGCGCTACCGCAATGCTTAAATAGTCTTGCGCATTAAATAACTTACTCGCAAAAGTGTATTCATTGTGGCTAATGCCATACCCCGCATTTATAAATACCACTGGGCATTTGACTTGCGCGCTGCACTTAAGGTGGTTAGTTGGTAGGGTAATATTTACAGGTATAGAGCGATTACGACTATCATCAATCACTACATCGTCTTGGGCATAACTTGATGATGCAAATAGCGCAGTGCTTAAAGTCAGCGCACTTAATATTAAACGCTTTTTTATAATTTTTAACATGCATTTCATTGTATTATCTATATATTTTTAACTAGTATTAATTTTTATTATAAAGGTTAGCACGCTCCTTTACTAATTTGTGCGATAATAGCGATTATTGTTTTACTATTATCGCAAAAGAATCCATTCATGAAATCATACAGCAGCATTGAACAACGCATCGACATTCTACAAAGTAGAATTGAAGCCTACCAAGAAGAAATTAAAGTGTTACAAGCCGAGCCGAAAAGTAACAACGAACGTATTATTTTTAAGTTTATTGAAACCGGCAGTACAGGTAAAACCAAAGACTTTGTGAGAGAGCTTGGGATTAAATCACCGCGTGATAGTTTATATTCATCAGGTGATGTAACTAAACTAATTAAAGATGGCGCGGATGATATTTCGCCTGAGCTACTGAGCATAGCTCGCGCACTTGCTAGCGCGCGCAACAAAAATGGCCCTGCTTGCTAATAGTAAATATAATAACGTATTAGCCGTAAGCTCTTGCGGCTAAACTGCAATTGTATTTCATCGATAATAATTGCAGTTAAATTTGCAGTTACTACAGCTTATTGTGCTGATTGGTCTTCGTAACCGAAGCAACAGTAATACATGCAGATGTGTGTGAACTGCTTGCAATTAAAGCTGCCAATCAATACCTGCCTTACTTAACTTCCACACCAAGCACCGTGCTATAAACCTTTGAGTGCTAGTTTTGCCATACTGGTCAAGGTGTTTATCATTAGAGTTAAAGTACTCCTTATAAACTTGTAAGTTAATTCAATGGCTTTAAAGGGTAATCCACAAAATGAGAGAATGTGCCCCAAAATACCTCTTACATCTTCGGCGTTACCTTTTGATATATCAATACTGTCTGCTAACACTTTTGCAATTTTATCGTAAACCGTAAGGGTATTTGAAATATCAGCTTGTATCGCATGTAATCTGCCTGACGCATGTAAATGAGTTATAATTGCTTCGCCAATTGTTCTTGCCCAACGAGTTGTGGGCCTAGCCTGCAAGCGCTTATCATAATCAAGTTTTACTTGTCGTCTTAATCTAGATTCCTTCCCTTTATTGATTGCAGCATAGCTCTTAAAGCAACTAGCAGTATGTAAATACCCTGGTGTTTCTTCCGTCATACTGTGAGCTTTTGGTGTTATCGTCGGTGCACCATGCAATATGTATTCATCCTCGGTATGCACAAAAGGCCATACAGGCACTAGCGGAACTGGGTCACCTGCATGGACACAACGATAGATACCATTATCGGTCGCATAAACGGTTTTTAGTGCAAAGCTTGGATACCCCACTCTAGGTGCACCAAAGGTATATAGTTTTACATTAGCGTTAAAGTGTTTCTTTAACCAGTTTGTAGCTAGATTAGCTAACGCACCTCCTAAGCTATGACCAACAACATGAATATTTAGACCTGTTTTTGATTGCGAAGCGGCTAATTTGAAGTAATCTTCAAGCTGCTGCTTTAATGAATTAAAAGTGTTATTAAATCCAGCATGAACAGGTTGCCCATTAGCGCATGTATTCACACCACAGTGTAAATCAGTAATAACATCACGCTTCTTTTCCGTCCCTCTTAAGGCTATTACAAAGTCACCTTCAAATGGCCCTCGTTTGCCTTTTGCTATACAGCCGAAAGGAGTTGTATGTTTAAATATTCTTTCTAAAACACTGCCACTAATTGCTTGCAAATTATCACTTTCAAAAGAAAACCCTACTGCCAACCTACTATGGTAGAGACTTGTTTGAGTTCCGCCGTTACGGTTTACATCATAAGCTACCGAAGCAAACAATGCTGCTAACTCCGGTGTTAATACATTCATATTTGTACTCATTCCAATATCCTTATTATAAAATTCCGCTTATCATCCGTTCAAAATCGGCTTCAAGATCTATTAAAACAAAATCGTCGTCCCATCGACAGATACTTTTTGCACAGTACGAATTCTGACACGATGTACCTTTAAAAGAAAAAAAAACTTCCTCATTAATAATGTCGCCATTCAACGAGTTCAACTTATCGACATACTCTTGAATAACAGAAATTCCACTAGGGTTACTTGACCATAATATAAAGTTGTCGCCACCGTATTGAGCTGTAATTTCCTGCCATCTTATTTTCTCTGCTATTAGCAAAGCAGGCTGACTGGATCTCAAGCTCATTTCTGGCATTTCAAATTCGCCATTGCTATCTGTAAAACACTCATCTTTTGTGTATTTACCATCAGAATAACTAAGTGTTCTTAATATTCTTACATTGGCAAGAGGCGCACCATTATTAACTAAACGGCCTTTCACTTCGGGACATAAATGTACTTTGTGAGTACCAATATGATTATTGATCTTTCTTAATATTTCAGAAAATGACATCAGCAAACCTTAAAGTTACCGTTAGCTGACAAAGTAGGAAATATTCCATATTTATATTGCCAACATCCATGTAAAAAAAGCAATATAACAAAAAAATGTAAAATTGCAAATTAGCTAAAATAACAGCTACTCTTGCATCTTTCTTTTGATCACATATCCTGTCAGATCTTGCATAAATTAAGCAACTACTATTGCTCCAATCTACTATCTAACAAGTGTTTAGTTTGCTTGATATTATAAAGGTTCTTTAATAGTTACCTTTTAAGTTTCGCCTTTGACAAAAACAGCCCCCATTCAAGTTGATATATTTTTTATTCTGGTTTAGCTATCCTGACCAATAAACTTGTATAGATCATCATTGTTAACTTCTTGAAAATTTTCTTTCCAACGGCATATACTAATGCCTTTATATTCATGAAAAAGATCATTATCCTTAAAAGAGAATAAGATTTCTTCGTCAGAAATATCACCATTTAAGGTCCGTAACTTCTTTGCGTATGCAGGTTTCGTGTTTATACCTGAATTCTCACTTGACCATAATAAGAAAACATCATTTTCATAATGCGCAAATATCCTCTGAGAAGTAAACCTTTCAGCTAATAGCAAAGCAGGTTGGCTGGATCTTAAGCTCATTTCTGGCATTTCAAATGCGCCATTGCTATCTGTAAAACACTCATCTTTTGTGTATTTACCATCAGAATAACTAAGTGTTCTTGATATTTTTACATTAGCAAGAGGAGTTCCGTAATTAACTAAACGGCCTTTTACTTTGGGACATAAATGGACTTTATGAGTACCAATATGATTATTGATCTTTCTCAATATTTCAGAAAATGACATCAGCGAACCTCCAAGTTACCGTTAGCTGACAAAGCAGGAAAGACTCCATATTTATATTACTAACATCCTTGTTAAAAAGTGAACATAACAAAAACATATAAAATTGCAAATTAGCTTAAACAACAGCTAATTTGGCATCTTTCTTTTGATCACATATCCTGTTAGATCTTGCATAAATTAAGCAATTACTATTGCTCCACTCTCCTATCTAGCACCTTTATAATAAGCCTAATATTATAAAGGTGCTTTAATAGTTATTTTTTAGTTTCGCCTTTGATCAAAGCAGCTCCCCGATTCAAGTTAATATATTTTTTTGTTCTTGGTTTAGTAACATGAGTAATAAACTTGAACTGATAACTTCCTGAAAATTTTCTTTTTAACAGCATGTGCTAACACCATTATGTTAATAAAAGATGATTGTCTTAAAAGAGAATATTTCTTCATCAGAAATATCGCTAAAGCGCTTTTCATTTGCTGTAAAGTTTGAAAATGACTGATGGAAATAATGACTTTCTTTAAATAACTCGCTTATAAATATAAAGTACCTAAATTGGGTTATGCAAAACAAAAAACCCCTTAGGTATTTAGCCTAAGGGGTTTTGATCTAACTAAACACTATGGTTTAACTAGCTTTATTCTTCGTTTGGTAATTCTTTCTCAACTACACTAATTGCAAGCTCTGTCAGCGAATCGCTGTTAGCTTTGCTTGGTGCATCGGTTAATAAGCACGATGCCTGTGTTGTTTTAGGGAAAGCAATAACGTCTCGAATGTTATCAGTACCACATAACAACATAACTAAACGGTCTAAACCGAACGCTAGACCTGCATGCGGCGGTGTGCCGTATTTAAGAGCATCAAGTAAGAAACCAAATTTATCTTGTTGCTCTTGCGCTTCAATACCTAAAATTCTAAATGCCGCTTCTTGCATATCTGCATTGTGAATACGTACCGAGCCACCGCCCACTTCGTAGCCGTTTAATACCATATCGTAAGCATCTGAAATAGCCGCTGCTGGGTTTGCTTCAAGCTCACTGGCACTAATATCTTTTGGTGCAGTAAATGGATGGTGTACAGCGTGTAATGTGCCTTCGTCATCTTCTTCAAACATTGGGAAGTCAACAACCCAAAGTGGTGCCCAGCTATCTAAATTAGTGATTTCTAAATCAATACCAATTTTTAAACGAAGTGCGCCCATGGCTTCATTTACGGTGTTGCGTTTATCCGCACCAAATAAAATGATATCGCCTGTTTGTGCATTAGTACGTTCAAGTAACTGCGTGATCACATCTTCATTTAAGAATTTAGCGATTGGCGATTGCACGCCCTCAACGCCTGCATCGCGGTCATTTACTTTCATCCATGCTAAACCTTTAGCACCGTAAATACCGATAAACTTAGTGTAGTCATCTAGTTGCTTACGAGAAAGTGATGCACCACCTGGAACAGTTAGCACTGCAACACGGCCTTTTTCATCATTTGCTGGGCCTGAGAATACTTTAAACTCTACGTCTTTTACTAAATCGGCTACATCAATTAGCTTCATTGGGTTACGTAAGTCTGGCTTATCAGAACCATATAAGCTCATTGCCTCAGAGTAAGGCATAATTGGGAAATCACCTAAATCAACATTTAGTAATGACTGCCACATTTCACGGATCATCTTTTCTGTCATACCACGTACTTGATCAGAGCTCATGAACGAGGTTTCTAAATCTATTTGAGTAAATTCAGGTTGACGGTCAGCACGTAAGTCTTCATCACGGAAACATTTAACAATTTGGTAGTAACGGTCAAAACCCGACATCATCAACAATTGCTTAAATAACTGTGGCGACTGCGGTAATGCGTAAAAGCTACCTTTGTGTACACGACTTGGTACTAAGTAATCGCGAGCACCTTCTGGCGTTGCTTTAGTTAGTACTGGCGTTTCGATATCTAAAAAGCCATTTTCATCTAAAAAGCGACGTACAAAGCTGCTTGCTTTAGCACGTAATTTAATGCGGTCGCTCATTTCTAAACGACGTAGATCTAAATAACGGTATTTTAAACGACGTTCTTCTGAGTTCACTTGGTTAAAATCAAGTGGCATAGGCTCAGAGCGGTTAATAATCGTTAAACCCGTGCCTAAAATTTCTACTTCGCCAGTTGCCATATCTTTGTTTACTTGGCTATCTGGGCGAGCGCGTACAATCCCTTTTAACTGAACACAAAATTCTTGACGAAGTTTGTTAGCTGTTTCCATTAATCCTTCAACTTCCGGATCGAATACAACTTGTACTAAACCTTCTCTATCGCGTAAATCGACAAAGATAAGTCCACCAAGGTCACGTCGTTTGTTGATCCAGCCACATAGTTCAACTTCCTGATCTACGTGAGTTTTATTTAGCTGTCCGCAGTATATAGAGCGCATAGTTTTCCTGTCAGATAAAAGGCATATAGCGGTTAAACACTGTTGTTTTAAAAGTTTTTATAAACACCAAAATGAAAATAAAGCCGCTAGCAATTCAAAATAATCAAATTAAGCCCTGCATTATACCCAAGTAGGTTGAAGATGCTAGGGCGTGTTTACCTTTCGGGGTGGAATTTACAGCGCACTGTTTTGTTATTTGTTACACTACCGGCACTTTATAACAAGGCTTTTGTTTGTATGCTATATATTGGATGCCCGCAGTGGTCGAGCAGCGCATGGAAAGGAAATTTATTTTCACGCCAGTGTAAAAATGCCGATATGCTTAGCGAATATGCGCAGCATTTTAATTCGGTAGAAGGTAATACTAGCTTTTACGCCGATCCCTCGCCTGACACTGTATTACGATGGGCTGCCAGTGTACCTGATGAGTTTAAATTTACCTTTAAATTTCATCGGCGCTTTAGTCACGAACTCCAACTTACTAACGTGCAACATGAGCTAACTAATTGGCTTAATTTATTCGCCCCTCTATTTGAAAAAACAGGGCAAATAATGCTGCAATTACCTAAAGCGTTTGCGCCACAACATTTAGCTAAGCTTGCCGCTTTTATTGAGTTACTTCCTAAAGAGCTAAACTATGGGGTTGAGGTACGCCACCCTGATTTTTTTAAAAAAGGTGAGGCCGAAATCGCACTTAATCAGCTTTTAATGGCAAATAATATAAACCGTATTGCTATGGATACTCGGGCGCTCTTTGCAGTAAAGCCAACCACCGAAGCGCTAATAGACGCACAACAGAAAAAACCGCATTTACCAGTTCACGCTATTGCTACGGGCTCGCAGCCTATGGCACGTTTTGTTATTGCTGATTTAGAAAACGATTATAAGACCTTTTATCAGCCTTGGCTTAGCAAAGTAACTCAGTGGCTTGATGAGGGCAAAAGTCCTTATGTGTTTTTTCATACCGCTGATAACCGCCAAGCGCCGCTGCTGGCTCGCCAGTTTTGCCAAGATTTGGGGTATAATCACAATGTACTCAATCCATTTAGTGGCGAAAAAGAAGCCCACCAGCAAGCACTTTTTTAAAAATAAATTCAAAATACAGAGACAATAATGAGTGAATACGCACGTTACTTTACCGGCTACCCTGCCAATATCGTTGAGCAAGTATTAAGCCTAATAAAAGCAGGAAAAGTAAGTGAGTATTTACTTAAAAAATACCCGCAGGCGCATCGTATTACCAGTGATAAGTTACTGTATAGCTACGCCACTGAGCTTAAAAAGCAGTATTTAAAAAACGCCCCGCCATTTGGACGCGCTGCGTTTAAAAAACAAGGTGATATGGTTACCAATGCGCTCGGTACCCACACGTACCGTATGCAAGGTAAAACCCGCAAGCACGATTTAGCAATAAACAGCGATTTACTGCGCGCGCCAGAGCCATTATTAAAAGCATTAGTGGTGCACGAACTCGCGCATTTTAAAGAAAAAGACCACAATAAAGGCTTTTATAAACTGTGCTGCCATATGGAGCCACAGTACCATCAGCTAGAGCTAGATTTACGGATTTTTTGTGTGGCTATTGCGATGGGTGAGAATCCGTATAATTGACGGTCAGCGGTCAGCGGTCAGCGGTCAGCGGTCAGCGGTCAGCGGTCAGCGGTCAGCGGTCAGCCAAAATAATGACACACGAGTTCACAATGAAAGCCCTCGTTAACAAAAAACGCGATATAAATCGCGTTTTTATTATTGTCACTTTCTAATCTGACAGCTAAGAGCTTAAAAGCGTGTTAGGTCTCGTTTCACTTAACCCAGCCTACGTAAAAACGTTAAAGCCCTAATTCGGCCATAAAGTCGTCATCGCTATCATCTTGCTTTGGCTGTTTCGCTTTTTCTTTATCCGCTTTTTGCTTAGCCTCATTTTCGATAATATCGTCTGGGTCTATCGCTTCTACAATGTCAAAGTCGTGAAGTTTAATAAACTCTGTTTTATCCATCGCTAATTCTAAATAGAAGATATTTTGGTTGCGAGTCGTAAACGTTACGCGACGTGCTTGCGGACGATCCATAGTGGTATCAACCGATATTTGCACTTGTTTATTAATAGCCATCATTTTTGGCTGATTTTGGGTAATAGAGGTATGCAGCTGTTCACGTACTTTTGATGTGAAGTCGCCCACTATTTGGTTCATCAACTCACCCATCACGTTTGAAACGTCATCAGATAAGTGGCTGTGTGCGATTTCGTCTTCTGGCATACCCATGTTACGCATATAATCGCCATAAATTTCCATGGCCGCTTGCGCCGTAAAGTTGGTAACAACTAAGCCGGTAAAGCCCCCGTCAAATAAAACAAAACAGCCTATGTCTGGTCGCATACAAGTACGCGTTATTTTTTGTACCATGGCTGAATAGCTGATCTCGTTGCCGCTGGCTGATGAAAGTACACCCGTTACTGAGTGGCATAATGTTGCTAATATATCGTCGGTACTAATAACCTTACTTTTGCTCATTTAATAATCTCTTTTATACTTATTCTTCATAATTCTAGTCAAGCTACTGAATTTATCACTGACTATCCAGCATAAAATGTTAAAATAGCACTATTATTTTCAAAGAGACTGCCTTCGTGAGTATAAAAGACAGTATTTATGCCTCTGAGCAACAAGTAAAAGACTTTAGTTTTGATCAAAACGTGGTTGAAGTATTTCCCGACATGATCCAACGCTCGGTACCCGGTTATGCCACTATTGTAAGTACTATGGGAAAATTAGCGGGTGAGTATGCTCAGCCAAATTCAAATTTGTATGACCTAGGATGCTCGTTAGGGGCGGTTACTTTAAGTATGCGCCGTAATATTCAAACAGATAGCTGCCACATTATTGCTGTAGATAACTCACAAGCCATGGTGGAGCGTTGTAAGGTTCATTTACAAGGATTTAGATCGGACGTTCCTGTAACGGTTACATTAGGTGATATTAACGAGCTTGATATTCAAAATGCCTCAGTAGTAGCGATGAATTTTACCCTGCAGTTTATTCCACCAGCGCAGCGCAAAGCGGTACTTGAAAAAATATACGCTAATTTAAAGCCCGGTGGCGTTTTGTTATTAAGTGAAAAAATTAAAGCCGAAAACGAGCAGTGCGATAACTTACTGATTGACTTGCACCACGACTTTAAACGCCATAATGGCTACTCTGAGCTTGAAATAAGCCAAAAGCGTACTGCCATTGAAAACGTAATGCGCCCCGATACACTTAGTACACATACACAACGTTTAAGCGACATTGGTTTTAGCCAAACCCAAGTGTGGTATCAATGTTTTAATTTTTGCTCAATGGTAGCAATTAAATAATTTAGAGAGTGACACATGTCTGCATGGTTTAACCAATTTTACGCTGCGATTGCACAAAGCCCACTTAGCCACTGGCTAGAAACCTTGCCTGCGCAATTAAAGCATTGGCAACAAGAGGCAAGTCATGGCGATTTGCCACAATGGCAAAAAGTGCTGAAAAACTTACCCGAGGTATCAACAAACCAAGTTGATATTGTCAGCAAAGTAGCAATAGGTGCGCCTGGCGAAATGTCTGAAGGCGAAAAAAAGCAAACCACGCATTTATTAAAACGGATGATGCCTTGGCGTAAAGGCCCGTTTAACGTTCACGGTATTGAAATAAATACCGAATGGCGCAGCGACTGGAAATGGGATCGACTGCTACCGCATATTGAGCCATTAAAAGGCCGTACTGTATTAGATATTGGTTGTGGCTCGGGGTATCACCTATGGCGTATGCGCGGTGAAGGTGCTCAGTTTGTAGTGGGTATTGATCCATCTGACTTATTTTTGTGCCAGTTTCAGGCAATTAAACACTTTAACCCAGATGAAAACGTGCATTTGTTACCATTAGGTGTAGAAGCCCTGCCAGAGCTCAAAGCGTTTGATACAGTATTTTCAATGGGGGTGCTTTATCATCGTCGTTCCCCTATCGACTTTTTAGCGCAATTAAAAGCACAGCTTCGCCCAGGCGGAGAACTCGTGCTTGAAACATTAGTTATTGAAGGCGATGAAAACACCGTATTAGTACCGACCGACCGCTACGCGAAAATGCGTAATGTATGGTTTATTCCAAGCACTGCGGCATTAAAATTGTGGATGGAACGTGTTGGCTTTAAAGATGTGCAAATTAAAGATTGTGCTATTACAACGCTCGACGAGCAGCGTAAAACTGACTGGATGGAAAACGAATCTTTAGTTGACTTTTTAGACCCCGCTGACACCAGTAAAACCATTGAAGGCTACCCTGCACCACTTAGAGCGATACTTACAGCTAAAGCCTAATTTGTAGGATTAATTTTTATTTCCATATTAAAAAGCGCCATTGGGCGCTTTTTTGTTTACTAATACAGCAACTAGCGGACAAGTGTCCTTGTCTTTAAAATCAAATCCAGATTTCAACTAGCCGCGCCCTTGCAATTGTTGTAAAATACGCGCGTTTCTAAGTAAGCATCAAAACAACTATTTTGAGGAAAACCTGTGAGCGAACAAAAACAGTCTCTAAGCTATAAAGACGCGGGCGTAGATATCGACGCTGGTAATGCACTTGTTGAGCGTATTAAAGGCGTAGTTAAAAAAACTCGTCGTCCTGAAGTGATGGGCGGAATTGGTGGTTTTGGCGCACTTTGCGAAATTCCTGAAGGTTATAAGCAACCCGTACTTGTAGCAGGCACCGATGGTGTAGGCACTAAGTTACGTTTAGCAATTGACCTTAAAAAGCACGATACTGTAGGTATCGACTTAGTTGCGATGTGTGTAAATGATTTAATAGTACAAGGCGCTGAACCCCTGTTTTTTCTAGATTACTATGCAACGGGTAAACTAGATGTAGACACAGCAGCCGACGTAGTAACCGGTATTGGTAAAGGTTGTGAAATTTCAGGTTGTGCCCTAATTGGTGGCGAAACAGCTGAAATGCCAGGTATGTATGATGGTGAAGACTACGACATGGCAGGCTTTTGTACCGGTGTGGTAGAAAAATCAAAAATTATTGATGGCACTAAAGTAGCTGCAGGCGATCAACTTATTGCCCTTGCTTCTAGCGGTCCTCACTCAAATGGTTTCTCTTTAATTCGTAAAGTTTTAGAAGTCTCTAACGCTGATACTAATCAAGTGATTGATGGCAAAACCTTAGGTGAGCACCTTTTAGAACCAACACGTATTTACGTTAAACCATTACTTGAGTTGTTCAAGCAAGTAGACGTGCATGCCCTTTCGCATATTACTGGTGGCGGTTTTTGGGAAAATATCCCACGCGTATTACCTGAATCTGCTAAAGCGGTTGTTAAAGGTGATAGCTGGCAGTGGCCAAGTGTGTTTAGCTGGTTGCAAGAAAACGGCAACATTACAACACACGAAATGTACCGCACATTTAACTGTGGTGTAGGCATGGTGTTAGTTGTACCTGCGGATGAGCTTGAAAATAGCTTAAATATCTTAAAAGATCTTGGCGAGAACGCATGGCACCTTGGTGAAATCCAAGATGCCGTTGCTGGCGAAGAGCAAGTTGAAATTGTAGGTGGTGCTGCGTAATGGCACCCACTCGTCTAGTAGTTTTGATCTCAGGCAGTGGCTCAAATTTACAAGCCATTATAGACGCCTGTGAAAGCGGCGAGATAAACGCCCATATAGCGGCTGTTATTAGTAACAAAGCAGACGCTTATGGGTTAGAGCGTGCAAAAAATGCAGGTATTGCCACACACGTGCTGAGCCATAAAGAGTTTGACTCACGCGAAGCGTACGATGCCCAGTTAATGCATATAATTGACTCTTTTGAACCAAATCTAGTTGTATTAGCTGGGTTTATGCGTATTCTAACTCCTAACTTAGTGCAAAAATATGTTGGAAAAATGTTGAACATTCATCCATCTTTGTTGCCTAAGTACCAGGGGCTGAATACCCACCAAAGAGCAATTGATGCAAAAGACGACGTTCACGGCGTTAGTGTTCACTTTGTAACTGAAGAATTAGACGGCGGACCCGTTATTCTTCAAGCCAAAGTGCCTGTATTAGCAGACGATACAGCAGACACGCTCGCTAAGCGTGTGCATGCGCAAGAGCACATAATTTATCCTTTGGTGGTCAAGTGGTTCAGTGAACAACGACTTACGATGGAAGCAGATTATGCAGTTCTTGACGAAAAACAACTTCCTGCACACGGCGCGCACTACCCAAAATAAAAAATTAAGTGCCTGGCTATTATGTGCGGGCACTTTATTACTTCCTACCAGCCTGATTGCAGGTGAGTTAACCCAGTATCAAGCCAGCTACGATATTTTGCGCAAAGGCGCAAATCATGGTACAGCCGAGCGGACGCTTAAAAAACTCGATAATAATAACTACCAAGTCACTTACCATAGCGATATTGAATGGATGATTTTCTCTGACTCACGTCAAGAGTCATCAACTTTTAGCTTTGCTAACGATAAAGTAGAGCCTATTCAGTACTCTATGATCCGCACGGGGACTGGGCCTGACAAAAAGTATGAAATTAACTTTGATCGTCAAACACAAACTGTCACCAGTAACACCAGCGACTACCCGTTAAAATGCCAATGGCATGATAACTTCCAAGATGGTATTTCTTATCAAGTGCAAGTTCGAGAAGGACTTAAAAAAGGAAAAACTAGTTTCTCGTTTCCACTGGTTGATAAAAAAGGTAATTGCCGTGACTACGACTTTGAAGTGGTAGAAACCGAAATGATTTCCTTACCGATTGGTAACGTAGAAGCCATTAAAGTAAAACGTTTATACGACAATGACAAACGCCAAGCCTTAGCATGGTTTGCCCCAGAAATGGATTATATGCTAGTGCGCATGTGGAAAGGTGAAAAAGGTGTGGAACAGTTTGAAGTGCAGATGAAATGGTTTACCGTGATCAATCCACCGGCTTTACCTGCACAAGTTAAAAACGAAATAACCCCCTAATAAATTACTTACAAGATGCAATACGAAAAGCCCAAGTGTGATAACCATAACTTGGGCTTTTCATTTTAATACTTAGATTTGAAACTTTAAGTTGGGTTTCGTTTTACTCTACCAACCTACATTAATTCACCCATTTTAAATAACGCAAACTCTCCTGGCTGCATTTTTTGCCAGCGTTCATCGTTGGTTAGCGGCCTTGTTGCTATAACCGTTACCACATCGTTTGGTGTGGTTTCTTGTTGAAAGTCGACCACCATGTCGGCATCAATAAGTGTTGCTTTACCAAACGGTGCACGGCGCGTTATGTAATGTAAATTATTAGTACAATACGCTAAAACAAATACACCATCGGTCAATAACATATTAAACACGCCTTTTTCACGTAGCGTATGCGAAAGCTTAGCCGCATATCTAAAAACCGACGCCATATTACTTGGTCGCTGCGGGTACTTTTCACGAATTTTGTCAAGCAACCAGCAAAATGCCAACTCGCTATCGGTATTACCCACAGGTCGATAATATTCAGGTTTTAAATCATGATAATTTGAAAGCTGCCCGTTATGAGCATAGGTTATTTCACGCCCCCACAACTCACGAGTAAACGGGTGGGTGTTTTCAAGACACACTCGCCCGCGGTTGCCTTGACGAATATGACTTATCACCGATACGCTTTTAATCGGATAAGCTTTAACTAATTTAGCTATTTCTGACTGGTAACTTGGCTCGGGATCTTTAAAGGTTCTACAACCTTTGCCTTCATAAAAAGTAATGCCCCAGCCATCTTTATGCGGCCCCGTATTGCCACCGCGCTCCAACAACCCTGAAAAACTAAAACAAATATCCGTTGGCACATTGGCTGACATGCCAAGTAATTCACACATAAAACAAATAAACCTTTAAAAATAATTACTTATAAATAAAAATGAAATTAAAACTTTCCTTTGGTCACAGTTTTGGTCGTTGTTTTGTTTTTGTAACGCTAAATTTAAATTATTTATAAGCTTGATAGTGACATTGTTAAACATCACCAGAATAAAGGCAAACAGTTATGTGTTTAGCTTTTACAAAAATCGATTTTTTTGCATGCTTTTTTAGTGTTTTTCAATTTCATTTTTGTTTTTGATTAAATTATTGTTTTATATTAGTTTTATTGTCTCTTAAGAAACTCGCTCTGATATTTAAAACCTCACGTAAACGAGCTAAGTTATTGTTTAAATGATTTATTATTTTAAATTCTTTATAGATAACAGGCCGTTAAACTGCAAAACAGTGAAATTAGTTTCGATCTTTTCAGATCCTTGATCCGCTAAGAGTCTTATATAGGGCGCTGGCTGGCGCCTTAAATGAAGCACTTTAAAACTGTAAAAAAATAACGATAAAGAGCGCGCAGGAGGGTGAGGAAGAGTGCGGATTTCGTGGCATACATTCTGCGTGGGGTTAGTTTCCGTGGCTAGAACCTCGCTGGCCAACATAGATAGCGATAACTTTACTGCAGCGAGTGGCACGCACTAAAAAGCCCAGCGTGATGCTGGGCTTGTTTGAGTGGCTTGTGTATTACTTTGTTATTGGGTCTAGCCTAGATTTTTGGGCTGCAGCTTCACCTGCTTTACTCGTAAACACTGCGGCGGTTATCGGTGGGGGCATTGTTATTGTGTGCTTATGTGTTGCGCATTCTGCTGCTATATCTTTTACTGTTGCCATTAGTTCTGATAGTAATTTAAGTACGTTCTCGTCGTCACTACCGAGCCAGGTCTTAGGGCTCTTATGCTCTTGTTCTTTACCTGCAATTACTTTGCGGGTTTCACATTGTAGGTCGGCTAATTTGCCAATGATTTCTTTTAATGATTCATCTGTTTTGTTTTCAAAGTTCCCTTGTTCATCAATATGCTGATAAACACCTTCGCGTACTTGAGTACGGGTTTCACCCTCTTTGATTGCAGGTAAGTCCCAACCAAAGGGCAATACTGTTCTAATGAATGGTTTATCGGCTCTGCCGTAAGCAAAACCAATTTCTACAATTGAATTAATAGCCGGCGGTTCTAGTCGGCCTGCTTTATCGCCTGCACCTGGTAATGGAAGTGGCACGGCTTGAAGTGGTTTTGATTTAGTGTCTGTGCCATTTTCGTCAATGAGTTGAACGTTTACAGCATAGCGAGGATAAAACGCATCGCTGCCACGTTCGCCATCGATGGCCGGTAGTTCGGGCAATGCAACTACTCTACCCCATCGTGGTAAATGTAGTTGGCCGGTTAGTTCTGGAAACAACCGACGCACAATTCTTAATATCGCTTTTTCCATTGTTACCAACTTATTTGCATGTTTGTGCCTTGAAACTCAACGGCGGTTATACGTTCGTCATTGGCTGAAACGTTTGGGCGTATCATTGGAGCGGCTGGCATTTTTGCGGTTTTGCCAGCTTGATGATCAGTCATGAGTTCTTTTGCTATTGTCACAGGTTTATCAAACCAAAACGAATCAGCATAGCTACCAACAAACACTTTACCGTTACCCTGTTGATACCACACAAAATCAGCAATACGGAACGCACGGCCTATGTTGTTTAACATGGCATAGCCTGAACTATCAGAGTAAAAACACGGTATGGCTGTATCAGCATAGGCTTTATTGGGTATTACAAAATCAACGCCCGTTTGTGCTGTTATCTCATCAAGCACTTGGCGCATAGTTGGATGGCGCAGCATCACCGTTAAATTGTAAGCAAGTGATGCAGACCACTCACGGCAAAAAAGCGTAAACCAGCCATTAACTGCAGGTAGTACACGTTCAACATAGCCGTTAAATACACGGTCAATCATATCGCCCCAACCTAAATCAACCGTCACCGGTGCTAACTTATCAACCTTTTGGTTAACGGTTATTTGGCAATTGCCTGGCGTTGATGCCTGCAGCACAACCCAGTGATCTTTCATATCAACTTTTTTACTATTGATATGAGCGCGAGCAATAAAACGAGCATTAGCGGTGGCCATTATGCAGTTCTCAATTTTGCAAAGTTATCTTGAAGGTGCTGTTGTAAATTAGCGTATTGCACTTCGCTTTCACCGCCTTGCTGATTAGCTTGCGCTTGGGGAGCACGTTCCTCTACTTTTTCAGGCACCGACCTGCACTCACTAAGCGTAAAACTCACTGCCCATTGTCGGGTAGTTTCTTGTTCAACAGCTTCAATTTTACTGCTAAAACGCACTTGCTTAACCCCCAGCGTATTTGCTGTGCGATTACTTATACGATAAATAACACGCGCTCCGCCCTCAGTCGCTTCGGCTAAATTAAACAAATCGGCCAAGTTATCAGCCATAGTGAAAGGTAAAAAACCACTCACAGCCAACGTTTTAGCCTTAATACCGGTTTCAGCCTGATCAGTACTTGATGATTGGCCACTGGCGTCTTCGCTGGCAAGCTCTTGACTTGCCGTAATGCGAAGTGACTTAAGTGTTATTGATAGCGAGTTAAGGGTAAGCATATCAACTATTGTCCAGCAACAGTTTGTTTGGTTACCCAGTTCCCTGCTACTCTTTTTTGATGAACTAAATCTCCTCCCAATATCATCACACGCCAACTACCATCAACATCCTTTTCTCCATAATAAGTAGCTCGCCCATACTGCATTCCATTAAAAGATACACCTTCATCATCAATCGATAAGTGTTTACGCACACCACCATTATAAGTAGCCCATGAAAAATTACCGCCCGCACCCGAACTCGGGTTTATAAGGTATCCAAGGTTAAGATCTTCATCCGTCCAATATTCAGTAAACGTGCCTGATGCATTCCCTCCCGCCGTGTATAAACTTCTTTTGTAATTTCTGTTAACACGCACTGCATCTTCCGTAATTGTATTAAAACCCTGTAATACAAACTGTGCGTTAATAGGATTTGGCGTGTAAGCCAAGCTTAGCCCTTCATGTGCGCCTGGGTCACTAATTACCGCTCTTTGTCTAGCTTGCAATTGTACATCATTACCAATTGCCAACCGCTCATCGCGAGATACGTTTTCAAGTGTAGGGCGACCATTGCTACCCACAGAAATATTACCGCTACATTTAATAGAAGGGTTAGCGTATATCGCTTCCTGAACTTGAGGTTCAACACCTGTGTCTATTAGTATATTGTCTGTAAGTGAAACGCCTAAAGCATCTGCCGCCAAATAGTTCATAAACGTTGGGAATCGCTCAACTATATTATTATGAACAACCAAATACTTATCTGGGTTGTCTTCTGCTGGCGATCCAAATGTTCCTAAAAACGGCTCCGTTCCGTCTTTACAAATATTATTAGCTACAACTAAGCGGCCGGCTCCCCAACTAAATGTTACAAGTCCTTCTGCATGGCCACTCACAGCCTGAGTTGCAAGGTTCGTTCTTTCACACTGGTTTTCTCTAAACCATGAACCACCTGTAATTGGTAATCCATTGTCATGTACAGAAGTATGAAAACAAGAACCGCCCAAATCGAAAAACTGATTGTTGCTTACATCTAAACCGTGGCCAACAATACATTCAGCAGCTGTATTACGAATCGTCATGTTATGGATAGCGCCCTTATTAGACATAAGCACTATCTCAGAATTAAATACCCATGCTTGAGAGGGTTGGCCTGCTGCGTTTCCGTCTATTTCGCCGTTACACACTACAAACTTATCATTTATAGTACTTTCAAACGAACTACCTCCACTGCCAATAAAGTTAACTCGCTTACAAATAATCGCACCAGTCGGCGTATTACTGCCATATTCAGTTCCTTTGTAATAAAAGGCACCAGATATAGTTAATTTATTACCATCAATGCTCAATATTTCACGTGCATCCGAGCTTATATTGTCTAAACCAACTCCCTTAATGGAATAAACAAAATCACCAACTTTAAACTTACTCGCATCGGCTACATAAATTTCTCGCGCATTTAAACTCGTACCAGATGGTATTATTTGTGTTGTTGTCGACGAGAATGTAGAAGCACTACGCCTTTGTACTTTACTGCCGTTTAAATCAATAACGCAGTGAGACAAGTTTCCGATTCTGTGATCATCATCGTATTTATAAAGCTGCCCTCTTGGGAATATAATGCGGGTGCCTTTATACGGCACACTTCGGCAATAATCTAACGCTCTGTTAAACGCATCACTTATCGTTTCATCACCCAAACGAATAAACTGCGCCACATACACACCATACCAATCAAGTGTGTCTTGTAGCGTCGTGGGTTTCACAGTCACATTTGCTTTAACAGCCAAAGAGATAGCGCTTGCTTTGTGGGCGCTTTCAGTTTCATTAATATGGTTTTCAATTTGCTGTTTTAACCCATTTATATTTCGCAGGTCGTCAATCGCATCTAAAGCAGTTATCTTCGCTATCTTAAGTACATAATGCTGTGTGCCATTCACATCAATGTAATCATCTATTTCCGCATCAGAAACCGTAAACGCAACTTTTGGTTTCCATGTACTAGACGCATTTCCATCAAAGTAGGCATCTACATATACAAATTGCGGATAACTTTGCAAAGTTAATATTTGCTCATTCTTTAATTCCACACGCAGGCCACTTACATAGCCTATGCCCGGTGTTACGCTAAATGTATTGGCGGTTGAGCGCGAAACTACTTTAAAACCATCATCAATAAACCAATCTTTGCCGTTCATATCACTAGCTAGCTGGCGAGTTAGCTCGTCCATGCCGCTTAAACGGGCACTAAAATCAAGCTGCCATGTTTCTGGCGATACGCTAATACCTGCCAAATCAGCTATGCCTGAGTACTCAATGCCAAAGTTACGATTTAGCGTATTACCAGCACTACCTGGCGCAGTAATCGTTTTTGCAACGGTAGGTACATGGCTAATAGCAACTAATGTTTGGTTAACTGATGAATATAAGCCTACCCAGTTAAATTCAAACGGACCCGTTAAGCTATCCAACACAGTAGAGTAAACAACTACATTATCGTTAATGCGGCCTGTTTGTTGAACGTCCTGCTGAAAAACAACGGAACCAGTTGGAATTTCCTCATTGCGATCAATTGCAGCGGTTGAGTCTTGCCCAGCCACGTTCGCAAAAATAAACGTATCAATATCTAATTGCTGATTCGCTTGCGCCTTTGCTGCAAATAGCTTTTCGCCGGCAATCGTTATAACTTGTGCCATGGTTTAGTACTCCTGTTTAACATGCGCGACGGTAAATTCAGCTTGGCTGTCCATCGTCATAAATCGGTTTGCTGGTAATAAGTTTGTGCATAACGTGGCAACAGAAAAGTCACTATCGCCTTCAAAATATCTAATTGGTGCAACTAGCGTTTGCTTTGCAATAGTCACGTATTCATAACGACGAGTCGTTCGCCCATATTGGCGGCATAATGCATTTATTAAATTTTGGCGTTCGCCTAAGTCTGTATCTAGCAATTGCAGGCTTACAACGTCCCAATCTGCAACGCTTATTCGCTCATCAATGGTTATCCATGGCATACCGAGCTTTTCAAACATATCAAGCCAGCCGCTTTTGCTCCCTGCCCCTTTAGCAAATGGCAAAGCATACTTAACGCGCGTTCTGTACATCAGCTCTGTTTCGTTAGGTATTTGGGTAATGTCTCGCTCCCATGCGAGCAAATTAACCAACTCAAGTTCGGCGGTCATTGGGTCAAGTTGCTTTGCAGGCCATGCCAGCATGTCGGCTACACGCTGCCAATAAATAACAGCGGCTTGGCGTAGTTTATCCAGCTCACTTGCTGGACGAGCTAGCCAGTACGGCATTTTAGTTAGCGCTTGCCAGTTTATGTTCATAGTGCATTACCGTTTTCAATGGTTAACGTGTTTAAGCGCGGTACATTGTTTTGGCTGGTTATATCGGTTTGATGCCAATTTAGTGAGTCAATACCGTCAAACTCTCTATGTAACTCTTGGCTTAATCGGCTAAAGCTAAAGCGGCTGGCTGGCTGTGTTTTAGTCACTGTGTAATCTGTGTTTTCTCTAAACGCACTGCGTATAAAGTTTTCAACGTTTGTTAGTAATGCGGTTACTTGGGTCGCTAATAAATAGCCATGCGGGTAAACAGTTACACCTACACTCACATTTACACCTGGCATGGCAATTACTTGTAAATCGTCGCCATGACCATGGAAGCCTTTTTCCATTACGTATTCGTTTAAATCATCAATTAAGCTTTGGCTGGGTGTACCTGTGTCTAACAAAATATAGGCATTGGCAGTACCAGGGCCACGCGGTGCATCGTGTTCAAAAAATATATTGTCGGTATCAAGGCCACTGCGCTGGGTTAAAATAGCGCGATAAACGGCGTCAATGTGCCAAGGCGCTGCAGCGGTAAATGCGTTACGGGTGCGTAGTTTTAAATCTTGGTTTGTCTCGGCATCAGCGCCAAGCGCATCAAGCCAGTTTTCATCATTAACTGCACTGGCAATACCCGTTACTGACTCAGGTAAAATATGGTAATAACCTGCGCCTAGGTTGTATGCTGACCCTGCATTTTCGGCAACAACAGGCACTAATACGCTTGCTTGGTTTTCAGGTAAAATTACATCATCAACCGTTAGCACACGGTAAACTGTGCCATTTATCGCGTCGGTTTGTATTACCGTGCCAGCACTAATTAATAAACCTGGGCCTGTAATTGCTGCGCGATTAAATCGCACTTTGCCATGTGCTCGCTCTTCACTTTTACGCGTTAGGTCGTGCTCCCATGCTTTGGCTTCAATAAACTCGCTATCAGTGGCCGTTTGCAAAAACAGATTAGGGAGTATTTTTTCAATTAATATTTTGTTCACTACCCATGTGGCAGGCTTTGCCACAATCGCGCTAATAAGTCGCCAAAATGGTGAATAAGGCGAGTCGTTAGCAATAATACTGCCGCTTTCATCTACGTCTTGTTTAAATAGCGTTTTCCAGCCCTCTTCGGTGGTGGGTATACCCGCTTTTTCTACAATGCGTTTAAAGTCAATTATTGGGGTTAAATCAGCCATTATTGCGCCTCTATGATCAATGATGAAATAGCGCCAAATTCGATGGTTTTAGCATGTACCCACCATTGGCCTTTTTGATTCTCGTTTTGCTCAACTTTTACCGTGCCCGGCATAATGCGCACATCATCTTCAACCAATAGCTTTATTTGCGTTTGGGTGTCCTGTGTAACGCCCGTTCCTCGCTCGCTTACTAATAAGTTTGCAAGGCCTGTGTCTAAAATGGCATGCACAATGTCTTGAGCAATCACATCACGATCGGTTAAATACATGGGGTTGTGCCCTGCATCTAACACCACGTCGCCATGTTTAATTTGTAAATCGCGATAAATACTCATGAGTGCATCTCAACAAAGTTCATGTAATTGGTATCGCCTTTAGCTGGGTTAATCGTTACGCTGGCAATGTGTGTCGATTTTTGTTGGTTAGCGTTGCTAATTTGCTGGGTAATGCCACCTTTTTCGGCTTTACTTCTGATTGGCTCTATTGCGCTAATACTTGCAACAGAAGTGCTTGCAACATTGGTATCAATATCAACACCGGGGATCAGGTTTAGTTTGTCTATTATCCAATCCATCGTGTCGTTAAATATGCTTTTTATGCCGCCCCAAACGCTGCTAAAAATACCGCCAATGGCTTTTATCCAGCCCCACTCGCCCATGGTGGCTTTTAAATCGTCCCAGTAATAAATCAGTGCGCCAACAGCGGCTATTGCTAAGGTTATACCCGCCACAATTAAACCTATTGGGTTTGCATACATCACAATATTTAGCGCCAGCATGGCACCTTTTAAAAAAGTTAACCCAGTGGTGAGTGCAGCCGTTATACCGCCCCACGCCATGGCGCCTACTGTCCATGCAACCATAGCCATTTTCCCTGCGCCCATCATTAGCGTAAATAATCCGCCTGCGGCCACAAGGCCAAGCACACCCACAGCGGCATAGCCTATCCATTTAGTTAAATTAGGGAACGCCTCGGTAAACCACACAACACTAGTGCCCATATCTGCAATAAGGCCTACAAATTTATTAAACACTGGCAGTATTGCACTGCCCCAAGCGGCGCGTATTACGTACCAACTTTGTGCTAGCCGCTGGCTTTGGTCGGTCATATCCATTGCCATTTTTTCGGCTTGCTGCATACCGGTTACATTACCCAATGAATCGATTGATTGGCCTAGGCCGTCAATGTCATTCATCAGTAAGTTTATGGTGGCAACCGCTTCGGCTGAGCCGAATGCTTTTTTAAGTTCGTCGCCCTCGGCTACGTCTATGGTTTCGCCGTATTTGCCTTTAATTTGGTTTAGTATGTCGACCATAGGCAGCATCGCGCCTTGGCTGTCGGTAAAAGTTAGGTTTAGCGCGTCTTGCGCTTTACCCACTCCGGCTAAAAACGATTTGTATTTTGTACCGGCTTCACTGCCCGACATGGTTGCTTGCAATGTACCTAAAACTGCCATTTGTTCATTCATGGCAATACCTGCTGTGGTTGCTTGCGCACCAATGGCGGTAAACGCGCTCGACATTTCTGAGCCCGTTGTTTTAAACGCTTGTACTGCACTGGCCGTCATGCCTGTTAGCTGTTCAACCCATTCACTTTTACCCATGGCATTAGCTTGGTTTTTAAAAATGCCATACATGGTGCCCATGTAATTGGTAATAGTGCCTGCATCCGCTTTAGTGGCTGCAGCAAGTACGTTGCTCGATAGTGTAAACGCTGATAAATCGGCATCGTTAAGCCCAGCAATGGCGCTTTGTATGTCGTAGCTCGATTTAACAAATTCAGTAGACGATTTGCCGTACTTAAGGGCAAAGTCGTATGAAGTATCGGTTAGTTGCTTTAGTGCCGATTCGCGCACGCCAAGCGATTTAACCTCGCCCAATGCACGATCCATTTCAATGGCTGGCATCAATGCGTTTTGCAGTGCATAACCACTGGCCGCAATACCCGCAACGCCCGACGCCATTTTCATGGTGCCGCGTTGATAGTCATTGGTTAACCCATTTAAGCTATTGCTTATTTTGGCAATAGGCTTAGTTATTTGGTCAACTAATCCAACGGTAAACATTAGCTGTTGCGGTAAACTCATTTACTTGCCCCCAAAGGCTTTGCACACGGCATTGGTAATTATGTTTTCTAAATCTTCTCGCTGGCGCTTAATAAGCCATGCAGCCCGAGCAATGTTTAGTTCGCTATCGTCTTCGTGGGGCAATATTTGCCGCCGATACGTTAGCAATTGCTCAAGCTGGTTGTTGCCTATGGCTTCAACCAGCGATTCTATTTTTTTACGCTAATTTCAATTGCTGGCGCAAACTCCTGCTGCAGCAAGCCACAAATTTGCATTGCTGCGCC
Organism: Pseudoalteromonas sp. SD03; assembly: GCF_040937955.1. Lineage (NCBI taxonomy): Bacteria > Pseudomonadati > Pseudomonadota > Gammaproteobacteria > Alteromonadales > Pseudoalteromonadaceae > Pseudoalteromonas > Pseudoalteromonas sp. SD03. The sequence continues at coordinate 1,259,431 of NZ_CP162514.1, read as the reverse complement.
TGGCGAATCACTTAACACTTTGCGTAATTGTTCTTTGTCACTATCAACAACCGAGCGCATTACAAAGTTATGCGCGGGCGCTACTTTGTTATTAGGCATAATGTCGTTTAGGTAGCCGTTATAATTTTCGGTGGTAACGTCAAAGCCCAGTTCTTCACCTGCTATTGTTAAAGTAATGTTCTTGTTCATGGGTTAATCCTTAGAATGAGTAGTTAATAATTTTTGTAACGTTTCAAATCCATCTCGCATACGGCTTTCCATACGATCAGTTAATTTTTCAAAGTCGGTTTTGGTGGCGTAGGTTTCGGCCACATGGGTTTTATGGTCGCTTAGCTCTTTGGCCGTGGCTTTGTGGGCATTAAACAAGCTCACTAACAGCGGCACTAATATGGTTAGCACTAAGCTAATAAATGCAATGGCGACCATGAGCCACGTTGCTACTTGGGTCATTTTGCTACTCCTTGTCCTGCCGTTTTTTGCATTAGGTTCATTAATTTGTCTTTATCGTTCGAGCTTTTAGTAGCGCTTAACCAAAATGCAGCGGCGTTAGCTAGCAACACGAACAAGTTGCCAACCAAATACACTATTAGGTCACGGTTTCGCTCAATGTCGGGGCCGTAAAACAAAGCACCTAATACCGCAGAGAACAAAACAAACAGTAAGATGGTGAGCGTTGACGGCATCCAATGATCTTTATTGTTAGTTCGTGCGTTTTGGCGGTCGTTTAAATCCGCTTTGTATTCTTCAAGTGCAATTTTTTGCAGCTCAATATTAGCCTGGCGTATTTGCTCACGTTCTTCGTGTGCCCACTGTTGCAACTTAAGCGCTGCATCAGGGTTATTTTTTAACTCAGCAGCCACCGCTTCTGGCGTATTTTCTGTGCCTAATGCGCCCGCAATTTGGCTACCAATACTTACCGCTAAACCTACAGGGCCAGTTAATAAAGGAGCTACTGCGCCAGCAATACCGCCTACTGTGTTTGCAATTTTTTTCCATTCCATTATCTAGCTCCTTATAAATTAACTACGCGGTGTAACCACCCGTAGGTGTATTTTTCTTGGCTTTCGTCGTTGGCCGCAATATCAATAAACAAGCTAATTCGCTGGCCGCTTACTGCACCAATCAATACATTTAAGCCATCATTTTTTCGCGCTGCAGCATAGCTATTTAACGCTTTTATGGTTCGGCTACCGGTTATGCCATCAACTATTAAATCAGGGTAAAGGCTTTGGCATTTGTTAAGCACATTTAACGCTTTTTGTAGTGCCTTGCCTGCACTTAACACGCCTGAGTTAACCGCAAAATCAAACAGCTGCACGGTGAGTGTTTCACTCAATTTACTAACATCGCTAAGCTTTAACGGTGCCCAGTACTGTTGCTCGTAAATTAAAAATGCAGTTTGATAGGGCAAGTCATGCATAGCACACGTAAAGCCAAAATCACGGGCAACTGCCTTGGTAACACCGTACATGGTTTCACCACCACGATCGGTTGGGTCATTTACATAACCGCCCTCACGTTCTATTAACTCGCCTATCAACCTGATTTTTAATTTGTTCATTTTGCTACTCGCTTAACGATTGGCACGGTACACAGCGCTGCACACCTTTTATGGCTTTTTGTCGCGCTTTGGGTATTGGGTCGCCGCAATCAATGCAATCCGTTGCACTGATCACGCGGCTGTTGTTAAGTCCTTTTAAGCGCTGATCGGTAAATCGTTTTTCAGCGCGTTCCTGTGCAATTACTAAGTGGTCTAGATCATCCATTTACTAACTGCCTTTTATTGCACTATGTTTTCAATTTCTTCGGCGCGTAAGTACGGCACACCGTTAATTTTTACAAAGTCGGGGTCGGTTACATCAAACGGAATTTTAAACAGGCTGGCTTGGCCACCTTTTTTGTCTATGTCTAAAATATCGCTTAGCTTAATGCGGCAACCAAACGCTTCTACTTTTAGCTCGTCTTTGCTGGTTTTTGCATAAAACATAATGTCGAACGGTTCCATGCCACGCCACGAACCGGCACTTTTTGCCGCATCCGATATAAGCGCAAAGTTACTGGCGTTAACCGACAGCTCACCGCTGGCCGCTACATCGCCATCAACAAAACCATCAGGCACGCCACTTGTTTGGCTCACGGCGCTATTGTCGGTAATAGCCAGTGATGCCGTGTCAACTTGGACCATAATGTCACCCAAGTTCACGTTAAAATTCATTCCAGATAAACGCATGGTTAGTGCTCCTAGTTGCTGCTTAAATCAAGCATGATGTTGACGGTAATTTCTTTCGGTGAGTTGTAAGGGCGAACTACCAAGTAAATAACCACCGCTTTGTTTGTGGTCCATACAATATTTACATCGCCCTCTACTGGCGGCTTAATATCACCCGGAAACTGCGTGCCTAAAATGGTGGTGCTTTTGCTCATAGCGCGCAGCGGTTTCATAAAATATGACTTGTTTAGCTCAATGCTGTTAGGCGTTGAATTAAGCGCACGGTTTGCAACACGGCGAATAGCTAATACCCGCACTTCGCGGCTGGCTTTATGCACGGGGCGTAAATGCTCAAGGTATTGGTAGTCACCGCCTGCGGCATCTAGCGTTTGGGCATCGCTCCAGTAAATGCCCTCAAAATCGCTGTACCACTGCGGCACACTCATGCGTTTATTTGCTAGGGTTTCTAATGTGGCAAGAGATAGCGGCTCGTTTTCGCTGTCAACGGGTGCCGCGCCTAGGCCTAACACACTGCCAGTGGCTACGCGCATAGGGCTGTCGGCAATACTTACGCTGCGGTCACATAATCGCCCAGCCAATACGCCTACGTTATTACCGTGTAATTGCGGTACAGGTACTACTAAGTGCGCGGCAATATCGGCTTGCAATGCAATGGTTGCGGCTTCATAAGCGGGCCATGTTTGCGTGGCTACATCAATACCTGGCACGGCAACCAATGCCGATACAAAACGGCCTAATGTGGCTTGCAATGATGTTAGGTGATCATGAATATCGGTGAGTTCTGCGCTTGCTGTTTGCTCAGCACATACCACTACCATTTCAAAGCTTTGTACTTCGTTGGCGCGGTCAATGGCATCAACAATGGTTTCCAGTTCGGCCATTGGGTAAACCGCTGCGGTCCAGTTTTGGCCTGCGTTTAATTGCGCAGCAATAAGCTGATCGCGCAGTGGGCTATCTGCAAAAGTTTTTTCTAAGTCGGTTTTAGCGCCAATGCTAAATAATTGGCTTTCTTCATCAACCGAACCTGCACGGCCAACAAACAAGAAGTGTCGCTCAACACCTTGGATGTCACCTTGCCCTAAATTCAAATTGTTAACTTGCACTTTACCTAGTGACATGTGTTTATCCTCGTTTATTGAGTTGGTTTAATATTGTTGCCAGTTCGCGCTGTACGTTGGTGGTTGTATCGCCTAAAAACGGTCGCGCTTTTACCGGTATTTGCCAGCTTTTACGGCTTTTTTGGCCGCGTAACTCACTTAACACTAATGTGGCTTTGCCATGAGTTAAGCTGCCTGCAATTTCTTTAATAGTGGCGCGGCGGTAGCCTTTGCCTTTTGCCCTGCGTACTTTGTAACCCTCAGCGGCTAATGCTTTTGCTTGGCTTCGGGTACACGGCGCTTGGTAATCTGGTTTGCCATGAATACGCACCATGCGGCTGGCAGTCATTCGCTCTGTGCCACCCTCTTGGTGTAGCGCTGCAATGCGTCCCGTAAATGAATTTTTATGTTTAAGCTCTAAGCGCTTACTAGCTTTTACATAGGGTTCTAATGTTTTACCCATACGTTTAAGCACTTTGGTTTTTTTACCGTCGCTGCGCCCTGCAAACTTTTTACCGTCTACCGTGGTTTGTGTGCGTATGCGTTGGCGCGCAAGCTTACGCTCAAAGCGGCCTAATTTTTTTAATAGCCTAATGCGTTTAGCCGGTGGTAACGCCAGTAGTTGCAACTGTTGTTTAGCGCTTAATGCTTGTTTGCTATTTGGGGTGATCACTAAACTCATGATTGCCCCTTAATATTTACGTCTACGTCTTCGGCAATGCTGATTGGCGCTAGCGATACGTAATAACGGGCGCCATTAAATAAAATAGGGCCGTTGTCGGCGGGTATTAGCTCAATGTCGTCTAGTAGTTGCACGTCGATCAGTACGGTTGCGTTGTCTTTGCTTACTACGTCTATGTCTATTTCAGGGTCGTCTAGGGCGTAGTCGTCGCGTGGCCAGTTGCTGTCTGTTAAAAATGCAGCAATAAGAGCAAGCAAGTTGTACGGGTTAATTTTGCGATGCGGAAATTTTTCAATGGCTATTACGCCGGTGTGTTTCCACTTGGCAACTAGGTAACCGTCTTGGCCTTTGTCTTCACCGCTTATTATTAAGGTGCCACGTTCTTGCCAGGCATCTATGTTGTTGGTGTGAATAGCGCCTTTTAAACTGGTGTTTAAAAAGTCGGTTAGTTGCTGTAATTGGGTAATGGTTTGGCTCATAGCGTGTGCACTCCGGCGCGGCCAAGGCCAAGCAATAAACGAATGCTGCGGTTAGACTGCGCTAAAATGGCATCTTGCTGATCAACACTATCGGCTTTGTTGTTGCCTGCGTCTTTTTGGTCAACCGCTGAAAAATACCCCATTAAATCGGCATGCGAACGGGCATACACGGCACCACGGTAAACACTTTGTTGTTTATCGTTAAAGTTAGGCACACCATTAACAAGCGTAAAAGTGACGTCCGTGTCTGCTTGTTTCATGAAAAAGTTACTTAGTTGCTGCTGCACTTCTAATGCGCTGCGGTTTAATGAGTCGGCTATTACGGTTTCTTCGTAAAACTCAGGTATGCGGCGATGATCACGAAACTCGCCAGTGCTTAACGCTGGCCAGCCGCTTTGAGCATCTATTTCAATGCTGTTTTGTGCTGTTGCTTCGTATCCAAATGACATACCGTATACCTATTCAATTTGGGTTCAGTGCAGTTAGCGTCGACGCGGTTATTAACGGTCGCCCGTTAAACGCTCGGCTAGTGCACTGGAGGGTTTGGAGCTTTGGCTATTACTGAGCGTTTAACTCGGCAATGGCTCTTAATCTCATGGCTATTTTGTTTCTTACTGTTTTAACTTGTGCGTGTTTATGCAGTTCGGCGGCTTTGGCTAAGTAGCCATCGGCTTGCTGTAAGCGTTGCACGTCGCCCACATGCGATGGCGATATGTCGCCGTTTTTGCTGCGCAGTAACGCAAGGCCTGCAAACTTGTAGTACTTAGCCGTAACTTGCTCAGGTAATTTCCATGTGTTCGCAACCTTGCTGAACACTTGCCCAAAATACGGCTCAATGCTGTTGCCTTTTTCTGCTTGGGTGCTTGCCCACTCAAAAACAGTGTCGGCAATAAAACCAGGCCACTTACGGCGAATGCTGCTTGCCATGGGTTGGTTAAGCTCAATGGCTCTGAAACCAAACTCAAGCCCACGAGCGAAGTTGCCAACATCAAACAGCCAAATCGTGCAGTACGCATAAATCGGGTTGTCTTCATTTTGTTTTCCTTTTTTTGCTAAATACTCTTCAACAATGGGTAACCATTTTGGCAATAACACATCACGTTTGTGGGTGATTTTGTCGGCGCGAGTTACATAGCTTTTTAAGCGTTTTAAGTCGTCTTCTAATTCAATAAGCTGTAAGTGCAGGCTTGGGGCGTATTGCCCTTTACCAGTTAGGCTTACTTTTTCGAGCTGTTTTTTTGCTTGGTTTTGCTCTTTGAACTGGAGGATTCTTGCGCCGCCGACGGCTTTTTTAGCTCTTCAACCGTGTCTTTTAAGTCGCTATTAGCGGCGTTAATATCGTCGGCTTGGTAGGCTAAATCGCTGGCAGCATCGCTTGCTTTATCTGCGGCGCTTTCAATTTCGCCTGCGGCATTGCTTGCAGTGTTAATGCTTTCGTTTAGCTCGTCGGTTGCATCTTCAACGGGTGAAACATCAATCTGTTCTTTTTCGCTATCAACATGCAGAGTTGGCAAATCATCTTCACAAAAAAACGTAATGTTTTGCTCAACGTATTCTTGCGCTGTTTCAATGGCTTTTGATTCGTCGCAACCCAGTAGCTGCGAGAGCAATTTAAGCGCGGTGGTTTCAGGCGTAATTGTCGCTTGTGCATCACCTGTTTTGGCTTTTTCAGCTAGGCGGCGTTTTTTAAAATTAGCAATGGCACTCATGGCACGGTTACCTTTTAATAATTGGAGTTAAAGCTAGGCGGTTAGGCCTAGCAATTAATGATTAAGGCGCTGGGTTAGGACCAATAACCATCGCGCTTTCGTCAATCGCGGCATAGACTTCAAACTCTTCAAGTGCGTAACCTTCGTTACGCCAGTATGAGTTTTCGTATTGCTTGCGATCTTCTTCATCTTTGGCTTTGCGGTGCGCGGTGCCTTTTTGCGTATAAATATGCAAATTGCTTAAAATAGTGATAGCAATGCGTTTACCCGGGAAGAACGGCGGTGTGTAGGCGCGCATGCCACCAATGTTTTTATCCATTTGCTGGGCTGCAACTTGTTCACTTGGCTTGTCAGCTTGGTTCATCATTTGCGTTTGCGCTTCTGCAGTAAGGTCTGCACCGACTAGTACAACTAAGCGCGGGTCGCTTCGTAATGACGGGTGAATAAGCGTGTTTTTAAGCTCGGTTACAATGGCGTCTAACGTTTTGTAATCGCCAGCACCTTTAGGATCAAAATAGATTGTGTCAGTCACGATTTGACCAGGCGCTTTTTCTTTAACGATTTGATGCCAGCCTTTGTTTACGTCTTCACCATTTGGGTTGGTAACTGGGTCTGTGGTCGCTTCAGCTGATACACCGTTAAAACCAACGCGCAGCATGTCGAGTGCAAAACGCAGCGTGGCATTTTGGTTAATCAGTTTCATAAACTGATTTAAGTTACCGGCGTTAGCCCATGTAGATAACAGCGCCCATGTAGTTGCTGAGCATGAATCGGTTTCAACCAATTCATAGGTATGCCCATCAACGCCTTGCTCTGATGTAAAACGGCCACCGGCTTTACGGCCTGTTGCAATGCCGTAGTTACCTACTTTTACAACTTGACCTTTAATTTGGTCTACTGGCATGGTCGTGATCATGCGTAGGAACTCGACCGACTCTAAAAGCGCGGCGCGCAGTTTGGTTTCCATTGGGTCTGAAATGGCAAACTTGTGTGATGCGTCTTCCACACCGAATGATTTTGCTACTTGCACCGAGTATTTTTGTAAAAACCCAGCGGCTGTTTGATTTAAGTGCATGCGTTATCTCGCTCTGTTATGCATTAATAAAGGTAAACGTGGTTAAGCGTTTGGTTAAACCAGGTCTACGGTTTCTCCGCCTACTGGGTCGGGCTCTTGGCCTTGCTGCTCTTGGCTAAGGGCATTAAATTTGTTTTCTATGCCGTCTACTTTTTTGCTAAAGCCGTCCATTTTTTCCATTAGCTGGCTAAACTGCTCAGCGGTTACGCCTGCTGCGGTTTTATCGTTTTCAGGCTCGTCGTCTTTTGGCTCTTCAACTGGCGGGGTTTCTTCGGCTTTTGGTGGCTTGCTGAATTTAGTTTCAAGGTCGGTCACCTTGGTTTCTAATCCGTCAAACTTGCCCATGAGGGCGTCAAACTGTTCTTGTTTCATGGTGTCTTCCTCGGTGATTTCATCTTGCTGATCGGCTGGCTGCTGATCACTAGAAAATAAGCTAAATAGTTGCGCCATTAAGCTTTGCGCTTTGGCTTGTTTGCTATTTGGGGTAGTTGGTTCGCTATTGGTGGTAATAAAGTCACTGTGTTGTAGCGTTTCGAGTTGGCTATATTCGTGATTTACTTCGTTATCACCAATAGAGAATTTTAAGCGGCTGGTGCCAGAACTGGCTGGCGAGTCGGTAACAGCAAGGCCTTGTAAGTAGCAGCGCCCTTCGCTTTTGTAATCGGGGTTTGGCTCGATAGACATAAACAGCTTTTGGCCGTCTTTATTGGCAGCTAGTAGGTAGTCGTTAGCGGTAATTTTTACAAACAGGCGTAATTTGCCCCCTTGTTTAGCGGCTTTTACTTCGTCAACAGTGCCCCAGTTTTTGCCCTCGCTTGGGCCCCAACTTGAACGAAAATGCTCAGGCCAAATAAGCGCGGTGTATTCATCAACCGAATACGATGCAGCCATTTGAGTGATCCACTCTTTTGAAATGGTGCGCCCGTCTACCGTTGCACCTTCTGTTGCTGCTATTACCCAACCTGATTGTTTTGCCATTACTTAGCCCAGCGTTACTTAATATTTAAACGCAGCATAGCCATAAAAAAAGGCTGAATACATTGGTTAGCTTTTTGGTAATTCCTAGATTGGGGTTTTAGGAAACGTGAGGGTTTTTATGCGGTTATAAGCTTATTGTAAACCAATACACTGTGGCTAGTTATTAATTTTATGAGCGACTTATACCACGTAATGGCTTATTCACCCGAAATACGCGAAGCAGCAAAACGGCTTTATTTGCGCCACCACACCCCCGACGAAATACGCGCGGAACTGGCGTTACCAAATAACCGTGTTATTTACTATTGGGCCGATAAATACAATTGGCGCGATATGCTGCGCGAAGAAGACGTAGACGAAGCCATTGCAAGGCGCATTTTAATACTTACCGATGTAAGCGACAAAACAGGCAACCAAATAAAAGAGCTCGACATGCTGATAGAAAAGCACGTTAAGCTTAAAAAACAGCGCGCCCAGCAAGAAAAAGCAGCACAGGCCGAACAACCCCACAGCACTAACCAACCCAGTAATAAAAACAATAATAGCGGCGGCACAGACAGTAAAAAAAGCAAAGGCCGTAAGCGAAAAAATGATGTTAGTCATTTAACCGCTGAAGACTTTGGCACCTGGTACGACTCGTTATTTGGTTACCAAAAAACCATGCACGAAAACTTGCACCAGCGTATTCGTAATATTCTAAAAAGCCGCCAAATTGGGGCTACTTACTATTTTGCAGGTGAAGCGTTTAAAGATGCGGTATTAAGTGGCGACCCGCAAATATTCCTCTCTGCTAGTCGTGCGCAAGCTGAGGTGTTCCGCAGTTATATAATTGCCATTGCGCAAGAGTTTTTTGAAATAGAGCTCACCGGTAACCCCATTACTTTGCACACTGCCCACGGTGATGCCGAATTACGGTTTTTAAGTACCAACAGCAAAACCGCGCAAAGTTACCACGGCCATGTTTATGTAGATGAATACTTTTGGATTGGTAAGTTTAACGAGCTAAACAAATTAGCCAGTGCCATGGCCACGCATAAAAAGTGGCGTAAAACGTATTTTTCGACCCCTTCAACTAAAGCGCACCCTGCTTATACATTTTGGACGGGTGATCACTGGCGACAAGGTCGTGCCGAACGTGAAGAAATTGAGTTCCCCAGCTTTGATGAATTACGCGATAACGGCAGGCTGTGCCCCGATAAACAATGGCGCTATGTAGTTACTATTGAAGATGCGCTACGCGGTGGTTGTGAGTTGTTCGACATTGAAGAACTGCGCGATGAATACAACGCCGATGATTTTAATAACCTGTTTATGTGCATTTTTGTGGACGATGCCGACAGTATATTTAAATTCAGCGACCTTGAAAAAGCCATGGTTGATGCCACCCGCTGGCAAGATCACAAACCCAATGCTGTGCAGCCATTCGGTAACCGTGAGGTGTGGTTAGGTTACGACCCATCACGCACCCGCGATAACGCTGCACTGGTGGTGGTTGCCCCACCTGAAATAGCGGGCGAAAAATTTAGAATACTTGAAAAGCACTATTGGCGCGGGATGAACTTTTCGCACCACGTGAGCGAAATTCAAAAAATATACGCTAAGTATCGCGTTACTTATATTGGTGTAGATACCACCGGCATTGGTGCGGGGGTATTTGATTCATTAAGCACACTTTACCCGCGTGAAGCCACCGCCATACATTACAGCGTAGGCAGTAAAACCCGATTAGTACTTAAAATGATAGACCTGATTGAAGGTGGCCGACTTGAATGGGATGCATCCCACAAAGACATTGCTATGAGCTGCCTATCAATACGCCGCACCAGTACCGACTCGGGCGGCGCCATAACATTTAAAGCCAGCCGCGATAACACCATAGGCCATGCAGATGTATTTTTTGCTATTAGCCACGCTGTTATTAACGAACCCCTTAACCATGCACATAAGAGAAAATCACGATGGACCATGCAGAATTAGACCAAAACGCTGAGCAGTTAACTGACCAGCCGCACGATCAACAAAATAAACAAAATGCGCCCGTTGTGTTTGGCTTGCCTGAGCAAGTAATGCCCGACATGTGGCTAACCGATTACGACTCACTATTTTATAACGATACCGACCAGTATTGGGAACCACCAGTAGACCGCCATTTATTAGCAAACCTTACACGGCGTAATGCCCAGCACGGCGGCATAGTGCAAAGCCGTGCAAACATGGCCGCGAGCCGTTTTATTAATGGCGGTATGAGTGCGCAGCAAGTACAAGCGGGCTTTTTAAACCTAGTGCAATTTGGTGATGTGGCACTATTAAAAATACGTAATGGTTTTAGGACACCTGTGCGATTGTTCCCGCTGCCTAGTTACCGTACCCGTGTTGGCGGTGATGGTGGCGCGGTAGTGCTTGAGCGTAACAGCCAAGTAAAAAAATATAAAAAGCGCGACATTATTTGGGTTCGCCAATACGATCCCGTGCAACAAGTGTATGGCTTGGCCGATTACTTAGGCGGGTTACAAGCCACGTTATTAAATGAAGACGCAACGCTGTTCCGCCGTAAGTACTTTTTAAACGGCGCGCACATGGGTTTTATTATGTATGCGACTGATCCTAACTTAGACCCTGACATTGAAGACGACATAAAAGAAAAAATTCAAGACAGTAAAGGCGTGGGTAACTTCCGTTCGTTATTCGTAAACATACCCAACGGTAAAGAAAAGGGCTTACAAATAATCCCTGTAGGTAATTTTGAAAGTAAAGACGAGTTTATGAACGTTAAAAACGTATCGGCGCAAGATATACTCAACGCCCACCGTTTTCCACCGGGCTTGGCGGGTATTATTCCGGCTAACAATGCAGGCCTTGGCGACCCGACTAAATACGATGCCATGTATTTTAAAAACGAGACTAAACCACTTATTAAATTAATGAGTGATGAAGTGGCAAGGGATCCTGAAATTGGCAGTAAATTACAGCTAAATTTTGATTTAGAACCGAATAGTTAAAAGTTATAAATGAGAAGTCAGGCAACTGACTTCATTCACATTTAAATTCAAGTGACACATTACCAGGCTTTGCAAACCCTGAGTTTGTCATATCGAGTTTTACTGTTTTAACCTTCTTATTTTTCTTATCGCAGAATTGATTCGCTTCAATGTAAACATCTGCTTTAACTCCATCAGGAGGACCAAAACCAACTTGCGCACTTCTTTTAGCAATCATGTAAATTCCATCATCCATAGGTATAACACCTGTGCTACTGCAGGCAGTTAAGAATAAAGTAAATAGCACCAAAATATTTTTCATATATATTTCTTTAATTTAGAGTGATTAATAACTAAGTAGTAAGATAACACTACTTTAAAATATTCGTAAATTATCAAGACCCATTTAGAAATACTTTTGCGCTTTTAGGTTAAACATAAATAGTTAAATGCTTATTTGTTATACACAAAATCACTGTATATAATAACAGTGTATTTTATTAACGATTGGTGGTTATTATGGCGCGGGTTACTTGTCCAAATTGCGAAGCTAAAGCAACAATTACATCACGCGAAAAGCAAAGCGCCCATGTTGTTAATTTATATTGTTCATGCACCAATACAAAAGAATGCGGGGCTACGTTTCGTATTACCCAATCGTTTGATCACTTCTTAAATCCGCCTTGTAAAACCACTGCGCAATTAGCGGCATCGCTAATTAAAAACTTACCGCGTGAAGAGCAATTAGAGTTAATTGGGCTTTAGCCATTTAGTGAATAAGTCTTAACTTTATCTGTCAGGTTTTATTGTTAGGGCTTAATCAAATCTTACAGTCGCATAAGTGCCATGAGCGGACGGTGGTAACGCCTCATTAATAGGCAAGAAAATAACTGGTTAAAATAAGCGAGGCACGAGCAAAAACCAACTGTTTTTTGTCCTGCTTTAATGACTTGTTAGCCATAATTAACTAGTTAATTAACTTTACTTCGAATAGCCTTTTACAGTCTCGACCAATACTTTCTTTACCTTCACAACTAAATTGAGCAACATCAAACTTAGCCGCAACATTAGGGTTATTACATAGTGGATTTGTGCAACTTACAGATGGGTTTGTATCGGAAATATTAAAGTAAGTTGTTTCCAGTTTCTCTATATAGTTGTACTCAGTTATTTCGACTTTTTTATGGGACACGATTATTCCTTTAAGTGCTTTATGGCTAACGCCCTACTAAGCGGCGAAAAATAGTTGGCTAAAATTGCGAGGAACGAGCGCTAGCCAACTGTTTAGCGTCCGTTTGAGTAACTTGTTATGCGAACTTTTTCGCAACTGCATTAACTTCATTGAGAAAGTTTTGGAACAACTTTATATGTTCTTCTCCTAAGCCAAGTTTGATTGAAACTTCAATTGAAGATGCTATTGCTAAATTTATAGAAGATGAAAGTATAAATATTAATTCAGAATCAGTGATTGAAGTGTTCAGCTGAATTTTATCATCTTCAAAGTTTTTAGACGCTAATGCCGTCAGATTACCATGTGAGAACCGACATAAGTGGTTGTACACAGTTTTGTATGCTTCTAACTCGTTAGCTTTATTAAATTTATCATAGATAGTAAAATCTTTAGACTTGTCATTTGAACTATTAAGCTCACTTAATTTATTCTCTACACTATCTTTAGATATTGACCCGTAGTATCTATTACTATGATCGAAGTTTTTTAAGTATGTTATTTCTGATTTTCTTTCTGCCTGCATTAATACATCGATAAATGTATCGTCGTCGACTAAACATTTTAAATCAATGTAAGTTTCAAGCGCGCTTCTCATTAATATTTGGCTTGATGTAAACCGCGAATTTCTAGCTAGGAAAATGATTTCATCACTTAACGAATTAATTCTAGAAAATAATGCCCAAATGAATTTTTCATTATTATTTTCAAATTTTGAATTTGAAAATAATTGATTTCGTTCTGAAATGAATTCGTCCCAAATTTTATAATAATGAGATTGCATGAGCATCCTTGTTCGCATAACAGCTTATTGAACACCATTTTGGTGGTTTATAACACACCAAAACGGCGTGTATTACATACCCTGATAATTTCACCAATAATTACCTTTGTAAACAAGTAATTAAAATAGCTAGGAATTAAGCTTGTTATTTTGCACCAAAGCGGCGGTTAATAATGTTATCGGACAAAATTAGGCTCCTACTCAAAAAAGCGGGAATAAATTTAACTTTTTCAGTGTCCGGTTATCGCTCAAAGCCGCCTGTCAGGCGAAGTCTAAACCCGTTCTTTTAAACTGTAAGATCGGATATGAGCTACTACAATTTAAGCATTAGCCATTAAAAACCCGCATTATGCGGGCTTTTTTGTGGGTGGTGTTTTTATTTTTGACTTAACAACTGAGTGAAATACCCAGTTGCGGCGTTTAACTGTTGATTTCATGGTTCACCATAATTCGCTTAATTCTTTTTCTAACTGCTTTTGTGCTAAACGTTCTTCTAATAGTTCACGGGTTGATTTGCTGCGCTCAATATATTGCGGCCGTGGCTCTTGGTTTTCATGATGTGATATTTTTATCGGTGTGCTTACTGTCTTGGGTGACACAATGCGCGCTTTTTTAGAGCGTGGTTTGGTTTCACCAGTGCGGGCTTTGTAAGCTTTGCGATCACAGCCACAACCTTGAACAAGCCCTAAGTTATCTTTACGTACTACGCGAGTGGTTCCGCATATGCATTTACACATAAAATGCTGCACACCTCGGTTGCGGCGGTCTTCGTTTAATACTGTCCAGTTGTTGAAAACGTCACCCGCTTTTACTTTACCTGTTGCCATGGCTGTTCTCCTGTTGTTTTGGTTGTGGTCTATTGGTTACTGCAAATACATCGGCGTTAGGTTCTTGCTGGTAGCCGGTGCAAATTTCTGTAGCAAATACGCTGTTATTGGTTTTCCCGCATTGGCCGTATTGGGTTTTAGGCGCGGGCTTGTCGAATTTAGTAATAAACGGGCTGTGCTGATCCTCTGCATATCCTTTTGGGCAAAACGCCTGGCAACTAATACATGCCTTTGGCATGAGTACTTTTGAAATTTGAATAGTCATTTTCTCTCCTACGCCATTAAATCCAGTGACCACCAATCGTTGTCGCTGATTGCTGATGCGCTGTTATTGTTTACTAAAATTGCTAAGTCCCAATCGCCAATGGTGATAAGGCCGTTTTTAGGCTCGCCGTAATGGAACTCACCGAGTTCATTGCGCGTTGCATTAAGGGTTTCGCGCCCGTCTAGCTGGGCGTATTGATAAGCAAGGTCTACTAATTGGCGAGCTTGCTGCCAGTGATTCTCTGTTACATGCCAGCTTGCCGATTTTTGGGCGAGTGTTTTTGCTCGGTATTCAATAGCGAGGTGCTTGTTGTGTTTTATTTGCGCGGTTTCGTCTAAAACATGAAGTTGGCCGTTTTTAATTTGGTAAATTTGGTCGTCTCTGGCGATCCTCTTGCCGTTATTAAGATCCTTTTTAACCTCTGTGATCTGTTTTTCATCACACCCCACCATATCGAGTATTAACTCGGCGCTAGAGCCCACGGCTATAGGCGTACAGTTATTACCACTAGACCAAGATAGGTCGGCTGCGCCGACGTTGGTGCTAGCCTTAGCTGCGAGTTTTTCTGCTGTACCTTTGAGTTGCCTTGTCCATTCGATAAGACGGGTTTTTAAGCTGGTTGCATCCGTTACGTTATGCACATTGTTAAACAAACGTGTAAGCACGGCTTTGTAATCAATGTTGGTTACAACCCCTTTAATGCGGCGAACTACTTCGGCGTAGTCGTTACCCATTGGGGTGTCTTCGTACATTGATTTAAAGTTAGCGGCGCGGCCAATACACATACCGCCTTGTAGTTTTACGTAGTCTTTCCAATTAGCGTTATCTGCCGCGTACCGAATAGGCTCTATTATTTCGTCTTTAATTGGTTTGCCTTTTGGCATACGGCGAAGCTCTCGCCAAACCGTAACGCTTGGCGAACCTTGAAATTGAAACTGGCGAATATTCCACGTACTTGCCCAGGCTAAAACGGGATTGGCTTGCTCTTGCAGGTTTTCGCCTGTGTCGGCGTCAACATGATCGGTCAGCATGTAACCATCAATATTTTTACTAATGTATTTAGCAATGTAGGCCGCTGCACTGCCCTTGCTTTTATCGAGCTTTACCGCGTCAAAGCGTGGGCTAAAAGTACGGTAAAATTTGGTAGGCGCTTTATGGTTTTTCGCCTTAAACTTTTTAGGTTCTCTTTTTTCAGCCTTGGCTTTCTCGGCCTCTGCTTTATTGCGTTGTATGGCTACTTCGTTAGCCTTCTTTTTAGCAAAGCCCCACTCGCTGCGCTTTTGTTTATAGATTTTAAATAACTTGGTTTTCTCAGTCCCTGCACGGTATTTAACGCAGGCTTCTACTGTTTTTATGTGGGTGCCATGGGTGTTTATATCTACAAATTTATTGAATACTTTTGCGCGGGTAAGCTCGGGGCCATAACGATCGTAAAGCTCGCTTTTATCCTCTTGAATAAAGTACCAACGCAAAATAGCGTTGATTTCTTGAAGTTTGTTTTTTGGCATGAATAACATCATGTGCCAGTGCGGACACCCGTCAGCATGTGGCTCTACAACACGTACACCAAAGTACTTAAGCTCACGGCGGTTTAATTTAGACCGTGCCCGCGCCCATGTTGTGGTTAAATAATTTTGCGCATCTTTAGGGGTTGAACCGTCCCACGTACTTGCATTGGCATGAAAACGCGCAGGGCAAGTAATGGTGTAAAACATGGCAACATAGCCCATTTCGTCGGCTAGTTCTTCGGTTTCACGGATGCGTAGCATTAGCTCATTACGGCGGTTAGCAGGGTTTGCCATGCCGCTTTTTACGGCTTCAATTAAGTTAATTACATCGCCGTCGCTGCTTTGTAGTTCCATCATTTCGAGGAACTGGCGACCACTGGCTTGGGCAAAGCTAAATTCACGTTGTGCTTGTTTTGATGAATACGGGCTAATACCCCGGCGTTTAGGTTTTTGGTTTTTTTTGTCGTAGTAAAGGTCTTTACCCACTTGGCCGGTTGCAATTTCTAGTAATTCCAAAAACTGTTTACGCAGGGTTTTTAATTGGCGAGCCCACCATTTATCGCATTGCAGTTTAAGCAAGGCGATTTCAAAACAGGCTTGTGGTAGGTCGTCTTCGCGCATGTCGTAAAATGGCACGTTTACGCCAAACTGTTTGGCATACCCTGCAACCCCTTCGTAGGTAAGGCGTACTATTTTTTCATACGGTAATTGCTGGTTTTGCTCACTTACATCAAGTGCTTTTTCAAGGCACTCTAATGCAAGAGTGCCTGCATGCTTTTTAGTTTTTTCAACACTACTTAGAATATGCCATGGCAATGGCATATTGTGAGTAATACTGAGCAGAACACCAAAGCGAGGCTTTAAACGCGCAATAGTGCGGTGCATCCATGTATTAGCACGGAACTGGCTCCCCGCTTTTTTTTCGGTGTAACGATCAATGTATTTACGGGCCATGCGACTTTGCAGCGACACAGGCACCTTTTCCAAGTTACTAGCAAGGTAATTAAAGTCGTCAATATCAGTAATAGACGAAATTAAGCCCTTAGCTATGCTTGATAGGTTAAGGGCGTCAAGGTCGAGCGGGATTGGGTTAGCCACGGCGCTACAGCTCTATTTCCATTGGCTCGCCACCAGTTTGTACGGCATTTAATGCAATGCTCATTAAGCTGTATGCTCGTTCAAAATTAACATCATCATCAGCAATCAGTTTTACGATTGGTAGCAAGTCGGTTAGCGTGTCTTCGCACTGTATTAGCATGTGTACGGTGCTACGTTTGTTTAAAAGACGGATAGTAAAATTGGCTTGCTCAATAGCGTGTTCAACAATATTCAGTATTAACTGTTTTTTAGATAGATCTTGGTCTTTGATAGTGGTCATTTTTAGTATTCCTTTGGGTGTTGTTTTAGGTGTTATTTCACAACGCCAAGCGCTGAGAATATTTTGCGGAACTCGTCGGTTCTATCGCCAAGGTAGGTAATAAAGCAGCCTTTTGGTGCGCCTTTTTTTACATTCCCTTGTGGGTCGTTGAAATGTGTGCGGCCATCAATAAAACAGCTTAAACCTGCGTTTAATAACTTTTGGCACCATGCTTCTGAGCTATTAACAAAGGTAATGTTCATTGCTTCTTTAAAGTGACCTAGTGCAAATTGCTCTAAGTAGTAGTCAATCCAATCGCCGTTGCTTGCTATATCTTCGGTAATGCAGTGGCCGCGATACTTATGGTAGCTCGGGTCGTTACATATTTTTTTAACGCACTTTGGTTTGCAGGCAAGTTCACCTTTATTAAATGGATGATTTAACCAAACTGTGTTTGCAATCCATTTTTGAGTTAATGCATCATCTTCTTTAGTGAAGTAGTTCATTGCTCTCACTGATTTATTTGCAATCGAATTGCTTGCAGGGTCTAAACCAACAACGGAGAACATTTGGTGCACATACTTCAAAACTTTAGCTGGCGTGTAAAACTCAACATTGCCACTGTCTTGATTGATTAGCTGATCGGGAGTCATGGCCGTTCCTTAATGTGCTTGTGAATCAGTTTTTAACTGTTCAACTAAATGCGGAACAACATCAAACTTAGGCGGGGTTCTTTCGAAGTTTTCGCGCCCAAGTACATTTGCTTCAGTAAAAGCGGCAACAATGTCTTGTAACGCTAAAATGCCTTTGCGAACTGCATCACGCTCTTGAAAATTAAACTGATAAAAGCTCATTTCAACATGACGTTGTTTAAGCCCCGCAGCAATACACACTATTTTGCGTTGCTTAGCGGTTAAAACAGCATTAAACACATAACCTGGTGTGCGCGTTCTATCACTCATTAATGCTTTTATTTCAGCTAAGCCTTTTGGTATGTGGCGCCCTTCTACTGCTTTTAATGGTGCAGGTTGTGCGTTTTCGGTTTGTTTAACTAATGCATTTGCCATGGTTATGCTCCTAGTTTGCTTTATGTTGGCCGTAAAACTCGTGAAACTTTTCAGCGCCTAGGCGCATCCATTCTTCTATGTCTTCTTCAACCCATACCACACGGCCGCTTGATGCCTTGTGCGATTTAGGAAACTGGCCGCGCTCTATTAAGCGGTAAATTGTTGAACGGTGAATACCGCACTTTTCTGCCACATCGGCTGGGCGTAAGTAGCGGTCGTTAATGGTGATAACTTCGCCGCGTAAATTGCGGCGGTAGTGATCGGCTATATTTGATTGGTTCATGCTGCTGCACCTTCTGCTTGGGCTTTTATCTGATCACCAAATTGGTTATGAAAGTGTTCCGGTGTCATTGAGCGCCAAATGTTAATATCGGTCGCTAACCAAAAAACACGGTCGCCAGCTATGCGGTGACTTGGTGGGAATTTATTAGCAGCCATTAACTTGTAAATCATTGCGCGAGAAATACAGCAAAGCTCTGTAATATCTTTGGCTCTTAAAAACTTTTCGCTTTCGCTAATAGGCTCACCTAGTAGTGTTGTGCGGTATTTTTTAGTATCCATTCTTTATTCCTCATCGTATTTAATAGCACTGTGTACAGTTCCTTTTTTTGTACTTTTTATGCTAACCTAGTTAGTTAAAAGGCCTTTTTGCTTTATTAACCTGCAAAAGGAACATAAATTGATTTTAATATACTCTTAAAGGTCATAATCATGACCCGTGTGACTATCGTAGATCATAAGGATGAACCATGTCAATCTCACTTGGCGAAAAATTTAAATTAATTCGCGGAACTACTGGTTTAAATCAAATTAAATTTTCTGAGCTGGTAGGTATTGGCATTAGCTCGTATAAAAAGTATGAGTCAGGCAATCATGATGTTGGCACTCAATCCTTGCTGAAAGTTGCTAATCACCCACAATTTAAAAAATATTCGCTATGGCTTATAACAGGCGAGACAAATCCGGCCGCTGGGCAGTTTGCACCAGGCGATGTGATTGATGAACTTGGCTTGTTAAATGAAGAAGAATTTGAAGAGCAGTTTATTGATACGTCTATTAAATCGTTAATGATGTTTTTCCATCTTGATTGGTTTAGGGTAAACCCAGATAAAAAAATTGATATTAACGACTGCGGTAAATTACTACTAAAAGACTTAAAACCGATTATTGACGCCCGCGCAAGCAAACCCGCCAATAGCCAAAAAACAGCATAAAAAAGCCCGCATTTAGCGGGCTTTTTAGTTACTTGTTATTTAATCGTTTTATTTCTTCATCTACTTGTTGCTTTAAGTTTTGGTAGGCTGGTTCAAGCTTCTGCCTTAGTTTTGGTATTTCGGCATATGTACCGTGATTTAAATTTTGAATTACGTGAACAAGGCTTAACTCAAAGTTACTGCAAGCAAGTGCTTCATCATAATATTCACTATTAAGATTGCCTGTATTTTCTACTAACCTATCAAAATCGCTGCAGATAACATCTAACTGTTTATCATAATTCTTTTTTACGTCATAAAATCTTAGCTTATCGCTCTCTTTGAATGGCCCTTTAAACCAATAGTCTAGCTCGTCAACTTTTGATTTTAATTGATAAATTAAATCTATTGGTTTTAACTGTTTGCGCTCTTGGGTTTGTTCAGTAGGTGTGCTTTGTGTGTTGTTATTGGTTTCGGTATTACTACCGCTACTTAAAATAGCAGCAATGGCCAATAGGATAATGCCAAATATAACGGCTGATTTTTGGGTTATGTCTTTATGTGTTTTGCCCTTTGATTCGGCTTTTTCTTTGTTTGTTTTGTTTATTTTGTTGAGCACAGGCGGGAAGAAAAACCCAGCGGCAAACATACAAATTACCCCTGATAGGTGATCGCCTAAATCAAAATACATTATTACTGATATAAGTGATAACACCCCGAGCACCCACGTTCCGACCTTGATCATACTTATTCCTTTTATTTTCCGTAATATGTAGGTTTATACATTAATTTATAGCGCACTTTTTAACAAGGCGAACCAAAATCGAATACGATAAATATTAAAAAAGTATTAGAATAATATTAGAAAAATACTTATTTTCGAATATTGACAGTGTATATAACTAAATGTTCTATGTAGCGCTAGGCTGCTACTTACAACGGTTTGAGACTGCATGAGACAAATACGGATAATCCCTTACTTGTCTATGACTTTGGCGTCAGTTATATTTATTTACACGGTAAACATTTAAACAAATGTACATTTGTATAAATATGTAAGTCCATTGTTAGCATCTTACTAAGGAGGCTATATGTTGGAACAATTAAGAATTTATCTAGCTGATATTTTTGCACCTGGTGTAGAAGAAAGCAAAAATAATGAGATAAGAATGATTATGCGTAAGAACGGTTCATTTAAAGTTGATATGAAATCATTTAGAAAAAGTGATGAAGTTAAACGACAGATTGATTACATACGCAATGAAGAAAGAGCCTAAGGGCTCTTTTTTTTTAAAGGGAATTTTATGGTTAAGCCTACCGTTTTTATTATCTTACTAATTTCAATTGTTGGTTATATTTTTTGTAAAAATAGTCATTTCACTTCACCAAAGTTCAGTAAGTCTAACGGCTATCATACTTTTTTACTTTCAGCTTGTTATGGCAGTGGTATTTTTGTTTTAGCTTTTGTTTTATATTGGCTGTGTAACTCAGACTCCGACAACTATTTTTTTGTTGGTTTTTTAAGCCCTTTATTGATTAATATTTTCAATGATATTGCTCCTTCAATCTATGTACCTTTTTGGTTTCTCAACTTTGTTCAGGTTTCCCTAATTGCATTGTCGCTTTCATTCGTAACCCCATGGATATTTCTGTTGCTTGCAATGCTTTTTTCAAAATCAACTAAAGCAGATGTAATGTACGGTGCTTTTAGTAAGATAGCTGATACAGATGATTTATCTGAATTTTCTAGCCTATTCTTTTTAAGTAATGAGACAGGAATACCGATAGCATTCACTTTATCAAATAGAAAAGTTTATGTTGGCTACGCATTTCATGGAGCCAAACATCTTAATGATATTATGGTGCTGCCTTTTAAGAGTGGTTATAGGTGTGATGATGAATTGCGACTTGAACTGGTTACTGACTATCAACCTATTTTTGATTATCTCCTTAAAAATGAAGAAGATGATGGCGCAAGGTTTTTAATAACTATCCCCATTAGAGAAATTGTACACGCTAGCTTGCATGACTTTGGCTATAAAGACCTTTTTAAAGAACACGAAGTACCCAAGAAAGATAAAAAAAAGCCCACTTTTATATCTCGAATATTTAAAAACCCGCATTAGCGGGTTATTTAACAAGTTTGAATATGGGCCGTTCTTGTGCAAGGGGTAAGTTAGTTGGCTTTTTAAGTGCTTGGTTTCTAAATATGGTGGCGCGTTTATGTGCCACGTTCATTGATTCTATTTTATCCCAGTTATCTGGCTGCTCTATTGTGGCGCCTAAATCCATAACTATAGAGTAGGCTACACCGTAATCGTCTTGTTGGGCCGCTGTTCCCTCTGGCATAAAGTGCTTTATTTTATGTTTAAGCATGGTTTCTATGCCTGTTGTGTTTTGGCCGCGTACTATAGCGACCCCAGTTATACATAACGCCATTGTTAAACAAATAAACATTACTATGAGTAACGGCATTTAAATTCCCTCTTTGGTTAGTAGGTCAGTAAACTTTTTAACTGGGTATATAGCAACAACACCTAGCGATAATATATTTAGTGCAACAACGCTAAAACTATAAGCGGGTGACAGCATGCTGTTATCTAGCAGGCCGCGCATTATAAATTGTATTAGCTGCACAACTGCTTGAGCTAGTGCAAGGTATAAGCAAAAACGCGCTGTTGTTGAGAACGTGCAACCCCTAATGCTATGCATGAAAAATAACGCAACAACAAATGCCATTGAGCAGCTAAACATGGTGAAGTAAAAAAACTGCCTGAGTGCTAGCTTGCTCATTTCTATTGTAATTATGTATTGCGCCAAGCTTGAGCTTACAAAGTGAAATACCATCACGGTAATCGCTGCAATAAAGCATGAATGCATTGTGTGATCATCAATTGATTTTAAATTACTCTTACCACCAAAAAATAACGCTGATCGGTGTTTGTTAAGCGTTGCGAGTAAAAATACAATAATGAGCATTTCTAAAGCTCTTATTGTCCAGTCTGTGGCGGTTATAAAATCAATCATGTGTTTTCCTTGGTTGTGTAATTAACCAGCAGTAATGCTGGTTAATAGATTTAATGGCTTACTTCTTTTTTGGTGGCTCTACACCGCCGCCGCCACCGCCATTTTTATTTCTTGCTACACCAGCATTGATGCGTGCTAGTTTTCCGTGTGCATATTGCTTGTTCATACTGTGTTCCTTTTGTTTGTTAAAAGATTCCTAATTAAGGAGTCAATTTCATTGTAATGATAAATTTTATAATAGCAACTCAAAGCACTGTATATAAACCCAGTTTAATCTTCCGAACAACTTGATTTATAACAATTTAATAGTGCGCGGTTTTACCTGTTTTCAACACTAAAAACACCTGTTTTTTACTCGTTTTTTTAACTTTTATACTATTTACTTTAATGGTGGCAATGTCTTATAGCTTTTGTTAAAAAGCACATTATTTAGCCTTTATTCTTCCGAACATTGTTTTAAAAGTGGCTTAAACAGGGCTAAAATTAATTTAAATTATTTTTATAAATAGGGTTATTTGATGATTGATTCTAATGTTGATGTAGGACCAGGCATAAAAGAGCTGGAGAAAAGTTTAGATAACAGCCTTTTAAGTGACTCTACTTTTATTGGCCGAGCAAGTGGAAGGAGCATGGAAGGTGTTGGAATATTTAGCGGTGATTTATTAGTTATAGATAGGGCGGCAAAAGTTAAACATGGTGATGTGATTGTTGCGGTGTTAAATGGGTTGTTTGTTTGCAAGATAGCAGATTTAAAAAATAACCTTTTACTTTCAGCCAACCCAGAAAATGAACCAGTTAAGCTCACAGAGTTTGACCAGTACAATATTGAAGGTGTTGTAACTCAGTCAATTAGAATGCATAGGGCTAATTTAGCCTTAGGATAGACAGAAGTTACATTAACTTTAAAAAAGGCTCTCCTTTCACAATCACTTTTGTTGTATCTAATTTATTAAGCTCATTTGTATTTATGTTTAATAAATTAGCTTCAACTAAAAATACCGCTCTTTGGTTTTGCTTATCAACACTCAAAATTTTAACCTTTGCGAATGTTTCTGCCTGTTCAGAGCGAACAAGCGCTTCACCCTCTAAGTCTGCAAATACAGAAAAGTTAGGGTTATCTTTTGATTTTGATACAAGCTCAACGCCCTGCTTTATATCTTTCTTTTTTATCGCAAACGCATGAAAGTCGTTTTCATTTTTACCAAATGAAACAATCACTGACTCATCCGAACCCGGCAATAAATTAAAGGAATCGACACTAATATAAAGTATTTTCTGCTGAAAATTATAAACATGGGAATAAATTATCAACGCTACAAGTATTATAGAGAAAAATATTTTCATAGGGGCGAACTCTAATTAACATGTTTATATTAAATAGAGCATAGTGCATTGGAAAGAATTGTTAATTGTAATGTCCGAAAAGTGCCAATTGCGGACACTCATAACCTTAGTCACTTGTTATAAGCCTGTTTAAATAAATTAGAACAAGTTCTTTTCACAACTAAGTGTATTCAGAATAGTGGCCTTTAGAGTAGAGCCCTTAATATTGACATGATCGTATCTACCAATTTTTGAATCATTTGAAGGTACGATTCTTCTAAACGAATATTCTCCATCTCTTGACGGGAAAGATTGATGCAAAGTTCCGTTCACTACTCTATAAAAACTACGATTAACGTTTCCATTATTGATATAAACTTCAACATCAATAAAGTCCATAGAATCGGTTACTTGGTCCCATCGACCAAATTTTATGGATTCTTCCTTTGTCATGGTTCTAACTTTACCCAGTTTAATAGCTTTGACTACGGAAGGGCTTGAATCACTTTTTGTTTTAGCTATTGAGCAAGTTGTGTTCTCAAATTCGAATGCTTGTAACGAACTACTTAGCAAAGAAAACATGATTAATACTGACTTAAATTTACTCATCGGCGATTGCACTCCAACTCTGCGTACGATGCATTTACAAGCATTTTATTATTGATTTCTGCCATATCTAAATAACCTGATCCTGGATATTTGTATGTATACGTACTAACAGTGTAAAATTTGTAGCCTGTAGGTGTTTCAAGTTTTGCCACACAGTTCTTGTACTTGTCACTTGTGCAGGATAAAGTCTCGTCACCAATCGTCATTGTCTGATAGTCCTTATCAAAGATGATTGTTTCTGAAAAATTACCAACATTTTGTTTTTTTACCTGACACACTAGGTGTGTATAGTTTTCTAATTGTTTTGTCTGTTTGCTAGGAGCTGATGTTGATTGACATCCAGCAACTAACAACGGAACCAAAAGAAACATAATCTTTTGCATAAAACCTCTTACTAAAATTTTAAATGTTTATATTAACCCGTTGAGAAGGTATAAATAAAATTAGGCTTATGACGCCTGCCTTCAGCCGACCGCTTGGAGCGGATGACCGAAGGGAAGTAGCGGAAAGCGGGTCGGCTGCAAGACGTTGTTATACCTAAGTTAATTTGGACAGTTGATCTACGACTGTTGCGCCTTTTTCGATTATTTTGCCCCAAGTATCCGCTGACTTGTTGAGCTTGGCAGCCTTTTCAGTAGCGGATTGAACGTGCCCCCAAGCTATCTTAATTTTACCGACTACTGGCTCGGATGAGTTTTCCCGAATTACTTCAGCATTCTCTAGGATTTCCCCCAAACCGTCGACATAACATTTTTGAACCGCCTTACTACCGCGAATTTGTAAATCATGTAACCCGCGTTCCAAAAGCGATATTTGTTCAAGTACAAAATGCTCAAGCTCTGAATCTAGTTCTGAAATCTCCAATGATTCTCTTAGATCAGCAACCAATTCTGCGATTGTATCAATGTGCGATTGGTCAAATTCTGCCTCATTTTCCGGAATGATGAATGCCGAAAAATCCAAACAAACTAGGAGTTCATTAGTAATGTGTTGTTTAAAGCTCTTCCAGCCAGCGTTGACGCTTTCCACTGCTGTGGCTTGATAAGCTTTCGTGAAATGAGGCTTATAAATGTTTTGAGGAACACCAGCTTTCGACAGTTTTCGAGCGGTTGCTTTTAGCTCTGAACGAAGAAGCTCAACAAGGCGAATTACTTCAAAAGACTCCATATCGCTGGAATCACCGAGAACAATTCTCCACGCTTCAACTGTCTTGACATCATCTTTTTGTTGACGGGCTTTCCGAAGAATGTCTCCGCAACGTGTTGCTGAATTATGTTTTGTTTCAGGCTGCAAGGAGCTCTCCCTTAGGTATAACAACTTTATCAATGGACACTTTCCCTATTTTAGCGTGAAAACATCCTTATTTTATGAACTTATATTAATAACAAATAGTGTAAGTTATTACCATTTATAAATATTATGCTTAATGTAGCTTATTTAAACATGTGAAAAAGGGGAAAGTATCCTCTTATTATGACTAAGCTAACGCACCCTGAATGACTGCTATTCGCTCTTTCCAGACCTTTAACAATACTAAGCTTACTTTATGGCACAATATATAAAGTCTTCCCACACCTCAATGCTTTGGCGTTTTTCTTTCATATAGTCGTATCTGTCGTAATGCACGCTTGATACATCAAACTTGTTGTGTTGCTGCAGTATGTCGCGGTTTATTTTATCTATGCCTGCTTTGCCCATGAGTGTTTTACACGTTCGGCGTAGGTCGCGAGGATTAAAGTTTGGCACTTTGTTTTTTTCGCACCATCGTAATATTGCCATTCTTAATGTTGATACATGGGCGGTTGCTGTTGGGTTGTCGCGATGCGGGAACATTTGCCCTGCTTTACCGCTTTGTTGCATTAATTCTTGAATAATGGGAATTGCGGTTTTGCACAATGGCACTATATGATCGCCCCGCTGTTGTACTTTTATTCTGCTAGCGGGAATGGTGAATGTTTTGCTTTTTAAGTCAAAATCACTTACGTATGATCCGTAAACCTCGTTTACGCGCTGGCCACCTAGCAGTAAAGCCAGTTTTATGTATTGATGGGTGTAATAAGGTAGGTCGTCTGCATTCCATACTTTTTTTAGTTCGGCTTCATTTAACCAGCGTTCGCCTTTGTTTTTTGGCGTTTCAAAATTAATGTCTCTGATGAAATTAGTTTTAATATCGTAGAGGTTTGGCTTTTTATATTGCTCTGGTGAGTTATCAAAATCTATGGCGAATTTTAATATGCTCATTAGTACGCTGCGAACTAGTCGCGCTTGTTCTTTAGCGCCACGGTTATAAACACGGTAAATAATGTCGCGGGCCATGTCGATTGTGAACTCGTCGGGCATTAATTCGGGTTTTATAAACGGGTTTATGTTTCTTTTAATTAGCTTTTCAGTTCGGTCTATTGTTGACTCTGCCCAGCGTGTACTTATGAATACGTTAAAGTCATCGAGCATTTTTAACATGGTACGCTTTGCCGATGATTCGAACTCGGCTTTTTGAGTTTCTAATTGGTGTTCTTGCGGGTCGATATTGTCACTTAACAAGACTGCTATTTTTGCATGTTTACTACGCGCTTTTTTAAGATCAACAGTAGGGTAATTACCAAGGCCGATTACTTTGCGCTTACCGTTTATGTGATACTGAACCCGAAACGTTTTAGCGCCAGATTCGCTAACCCTTATTTGTAAACGCCCTTCCCCATAATTACCTGACTCGGTTAATACGTAGCGTTTTTCTTTGGCCTTAAGCGCCTTAATTGATTTGTCTGTAAAGTTCATATATTGCCATTTGAAACTGTGACCACCACATTGGTCACAGTTTTGGTCTCAGTTTGTCTTGCGATAACAATAACAGAACGAGACAAAATAAACAGCTTTAGACTAGGTTAAATGGGGCTTGACAGGGGGTTGCGACAACATAATACTGGATGAAATCTAAAAAACCGACATGCCAAGTAATTCACACATAAAATAAATAAACCTTTAAAAAGCTAAACATAGAATATCGTTCTATTTTTAATAAGCGTACACTGAAAATCATAAGTATATTTACTTAATTAAACTTATATTACTACTAGATTAATTGATTTTTTAACGCTTATATTTTTTATGATAAGCCAAAATAAACGATTACAGCCAAACTGTTCGTATAACATACAACGCATTGTAATAATCGTACCGATAACTACACTTTAATCTAAGTAATGTACTTGAAACTTAGCGTTACTAGCGCTACTCTAAACGAGGTGGTCTGACCTCTATTAAGGAATTAGCAATGACACTCATATTTACACTCGGTTTAATCGCACTGCTCAGCATTGCGCTTTACCACAGAGCGAGTTGGAACACAGCACTTGGTGTTTCTGCCGCAACATTATTAATTGGTACCTTTGCTGGTGCTTTTGGTTTAATTAGCTGGGTGATCTTTTTAATCATCGCAGTGCCTCTTTCTGTTACTGGCATTCGTCAGCAATATATTATCAAGCCTATTTTCAAGGTCTTCAAAAAAGTTACACCGAGCATGTCTGACACCGAAAAGTCAGCTATTGATGCCGGTACAACTTGGTGGGAAGCTGATTTATTTTGTGGTAACCCAGATTGGAAAAAGCTTCATCAGTATCCAGTTCCAAAACTTACTATTGAAGAGCAGGCATTTATCGACGGCCCTGTTGAAGTTGTATGTAGTATGCTGGACGATTGGGAAGCTACGCATGAGCTAACTGATTTACCTCAGGATGTATGGCAATATCTAAAAGATAACAAATTCTTTGCCATGATCATTAAAAAGGAATACGGCGGCTTAGAATTCTCTGCATTTGCACAATCGTGTGTACTGCAAAAACTAACCAGTAAATCAACATTGCTTTCGTCAATTGTTGGTGTACCTAACTCGTTAGGCCCGGGTGAGTTATTACAGCACTACGGTACTGAAGATCAAAAAAATCATTACTTACCGCGTTTAGCAAGCGGTCAAGAAATTCCATGTTTTGCTCTTACTTCGCCAGAGGCAGGTTCTGATGCAAGCTCAATTCCAGACTACGGTGTAGTATGTAAAGGGCAATGGAATGGCGAAGAAGTAGTGGGTGTAAGCCTTACATGGAACAAGCGTTACATTACACTTGCACCTGTAGCTACGGTTCTTGGTCTAGCATTTAAATTACAAGATCCAGATGGATTATTAAGTGACGTTAAAGAGCCTGGTATTACCTGTGCACTTATCCCAACAGATACCCCTGGGGTAGAAATCGGTCGTCGTCACTTCCCGCTTAATGTGCCGTTCCAAAATGGCCCTACTCGCGGTAAAGATATTTTTGTACCACTTGATTACATTATTGGTGGCCCAGAAATGGCTGGTCAAGGCTGGCGTATGCTCGTTGAATGTTTATCGGTTGGTCGTGCAATTACGTTGCCGTCAAATTCAGCCGGTGGCATTAAAATGATTGCTGTAGCAACCGGTGCTTATAGCCGTATTCGTCGTCAATTCCGCTTGCCAATTGGTAAAATGGAAGGGGTTGAAGAGTCAATGGCGAAGCTTGCCGGTTATGCTTACAGCTCAGACGCTGCAGTAAGTATGTCTACTGGCGCGGTTGATTTAGGCGAAAAACCATCTGTGATTTCGGCTATTATTAAATACCACCTTACCGAGCAAATGCGCGATGCCACCATTCATGCAATGGACGTGCTAGGCGGTAAAGGGATCATGCTTGGGCCAAATAACTATTTAGGTCGTGGCTATCAAGGTGCACCTATTGCCATTACCGTTGAAGGTGCAAACATCTTGACCCGTAATATGATTATTTATGGTCAAGGTGCTATTCGTTGTCATCCATTTGTACTTACCGAGCTAGGTGCGTGTGAAATTGAAGACCGCGAAGAAGCGCTTAACGTATTTGATAAAGCGCTAATGGGCCACATTGGCTTTACCATGTCTAACCTAGTACGCACTAAGTGGCTTGCACTTACTGGCGCTCGCTTTACTAGTGTGCCGTACAAAGACGAAACGGCAGAGTTTTATCGTATAGCTTCACGCTTTAGTGCATCGCTTGCACTTATGTCTGATATTAGTATGGCAGTATTTGGTGGTTCACTTAAACGTAAAGAACGTATTTCAGCACGCTTAGGTGACTTATTAAGCTACCTTTACTTAGTGTCTGCAACGCTTAAACGTTATAACGACGAAGGCCGTAAAAAAGAAGATTTTGCACTGGTTCAGTGGAGCTGTCAGGATCACCTTTACCACTGTCAACGTGCGCTTGCTGATTTAATCAACAATATGCCATCTGCACCACTTCGTGGCGTATTAAAAGTATTGTTATTCCCGTTTGGTCGCCCGGTTCGTAAACCTACCGACAAACTTGAGCATAAACTAGCGCAATTACTGCAAGTGCCTAGCGAAACGCGTAATCGTTTAGCAAGTTATGTATACCTTACAAACGAGCCGCTTAACCTTGTAGGTCGTCAAGAGCAAACGCTTAAAGATGTGCTAGAGGTAGAGCCTTTATTTGAACGCGTATGTAAAGAGAAAGGCGTTAAATTGCCATTCTTCCAACTTGATAAAGTGGCGCAAATGGGCTTAGAAGCCGGCATTTTAAGCCAAGCTGAAGCTGATAAGTTAGCAGCTGTTGAACAAGCTCGCTTAGACGTTATTAACGTTGACGACTTTGACCCTGCAGATTTACTTGCCGGCAAAGCAGCGCGTAATAGCAAAGCTAAATCTAAAAAGGCAGATGCCGCTTAACTAGTTTAGTAAAGCTAGCAGCAACCCTGTTGAAATTAGCCAAACCAGCGCATAATGCGCTGGTTTTTTTTGTGCAAGGTAAACCTGTAATACACACCACATATTTCCAATGACAAATAATACAATATGAGTGTGACCAAAAATAACGCTATAACTTATTGTGGCTAATAAAAACAGCAATATGCTAGGTAAAAACTGGCTAATATAAAAGGCACGTTCTTGCTCGCATGTTTTAAAAAACAATCGATACTGCTCATACACCCTACCGCAATCAAATTGCAATGAACTACTAAAGAGTACAATAAAAGCCATGGCTAATATCACAAGTATAGGTACTAAATCAGCACGTTCGTTTATTAGCGCAGCTGATGCCATGAATACACATAAAAGTAACGACACGCGCCAAACAAGTGTCCAACAATGGTTTAATAAATAACAAAACCAAAAGCCCAATAATGAACTTACTGCAATACGCCCGTTAACATTAACCACGAGGACAAAAAGGCTCAGCGCAAACAATAAAGCAAAGCCCATATGATAATTGAGCGGCTGCATATGAATAGGAACCAGCACTAATATCGTGCTAAACAAAAAGCCATATACCAGTGCGCTGGTTTTGTATAAACACAAAACGCCCAAGCTAAACTGCAGCAACATAAATACAATAAAATGCGGTACTTTAACCCATTGTGATAGCGTTAAATCTAGCGCAATTAATACACTGGCTATAAGCCATGCATTACTGAGCGTTAATAGTTTAATATCGACTAAATATAACCAAACTGATCGTGCAATAGTTTGCTGAAATAACCGCTGCTTACTATTTTTAATTGCTGACTTCATTGCGCTGAGCATCACACTTTGTAGTAACAAATAAAATAAAGCCATTTGTGCACCGTATTGGGGTGCTGCGCTGCTGTCTATAATTTTTCCAAGGCCTAAAAAAAGTAGCAATATCAAACCCAACACTGACGAGCCTAACACCACTAAAAATAACAACCCAAAGCTTTTTAGTTGTAACAATAATTGCGTGAGTTCAGTTTTGTAAGCCTGATAACGATAATCCATAAAAGAGCGATATTGCCCGATTGATTGTTTTAAATTTGCAATCATAACGGTATACACTCAAAGCCACGCTCAATAAATGGCGCTGGTTCATGGCAGGTGATGACTATTTGCCCATTTGGCTTATCTATTAGATATTCATCAAGCAGTACTAATAAATACTGAATACTGGCTTGATCAAGTGCTGCGCTGGGTTCGTCTAGAAGTAAATAAGGTGCATCACGCATAAGCGCTAAAATTAACTGGCATTTCTTTTGATTACCTGACGACAGCGCATCAAAACGAGTATTTAAAAATTCATTGAAATTAAACCCATCTATTATTGTCGTTGGCCAATCACAACCCAGCGTATTCACGGACAAGTTAATAATTTGCTTTGCCGTAAGAAAGTCAGGTAAAGCAATACAGTCTGAGGCTATAGCAACTTGTTTATGCGGTTCGGTTAATGCTTTTTTAGAAAATAAAATCTGCCCACTTTGGCGCGTTTCGAGCTCTGCCAACATCATCAACAGCGTTGTTTTACCTTGGCCATTAGGCGCTTCAATGCATATTTTAGGTGCACAAAACTGCACACTATAACCACTGTACAATACGTTTTCAGCAAACTGTTTATGTAACCCAATGACTTCTATCATAAATACTCCCTGATTTTGAAAGTGAATTATAACTGGTTTTCTATTTTCGTGGGCTACATGGTTTGTAACACTTTATTGCAGTTCGAATAGGCTAATTACTTGCGTTTAAAAAACCTTCGGTTAACACTAAAAGTCCATAATTATAATCCAAGGAATGTATCTATGAAAAAAGCCCTCAAATTTGCCTGTATTACCTGTGCAGTATCAATTGCATTAACAGGTTGCAGTCAATCTAATAATTCAGCCTCTACCCCTGTGGCAACTGAGCAAACACGACAAGTAAAAACCTATAACGCTAAAACCTTTTTTGATACAACATCTATCATGGGCAGTAGCTTTTCCCCGACTAGCGATAAAGTTCTAGTTAGTAGCGATGAAAGCGGTATTTACAGCTTGTATGAAGTTGACGTAAAAACAGGTAGCAAAACGCGCCTAACCAATTTTGAAGACAGCACCTACCCTATTCGCTATTTCCCAAATGATGAGCGTGTACTATTTACCAAGGACTCAGGCGGTAATGAGCGCTACCATGTTTATGTGCGTGAAGTTGATGGTTCAATCAAAGATTTAACCCCAGGGGAAGAAACCCGCGCGAGTTTTGCAGGCTTTACTAAAGATGGCAGTCAGTTTTTTATTACCAGTAATCAACGCGATGCCAAGTTTATGGACTTGTATCGCGTAGATAGCAAAACCTATAAAGTCACGCCCGTTTATCAAAACACACAAGGACTAGATGTGGGCGCAATTAGCCCCGATGGACGCTACATTGCGCTGTCTAAAAATAATACCAATAAAGACAGCGATACGTTTATTCTTGATACCTATAAGAAAACCCTCAAGCCGCAATTAATTTCAAAACACGATACACCAGCACAATATACGCCTGAGACCTTCTCTGTAGACAGCAAATATTTATACTACTCAACAGACGCTAAAGGAGAGTTTTCAGAGGTGTGGCAATATGAGCTCGCCACAGGCAAGCACAGTCCAGCATTAAAAGATGATTGGGACGTTAGCTTTATTGATTTTTCTAAATCTGGGCGATACCAAGTAAGCGGTGTAAATGCTGATGCCAGCACAAAGGTCACAGTAAAAGACACGCAAACAGGGGATGAAATTGCCATGCCTAAATTACCTGCGGGAAATCTACGTGGTGTGAATTTCTCAAGCGATGAGAAAACCATGGCGTTTTATTTAAATTCAGATACCTCACCAAGCAACTTATTTGTTTGGCAAGTTGGCAGTAATGAAGCCAAGCAACTTACCAACACATTAAGTGAAGATATAGATCAAAACGACTTAGTAGAGAGCACCATTGTGCGCTTTAAAAGTTTTGATGGTTTAGAAATACCGGGCGTATTATACAAACCAAAACAAGCCAGCAGCACCAATAAAGTACCTGCACTTATTTGGGTGCATGGCGGCCCAGGTGGGCAAAGCCGAACTGGTTATAGCGCAATGCAGCAACATTTAGTTAATCATGGCTATGCTATTTTTGCCGTCAATAACCGCGGTAGCTCAGGCTATGGTAAAACATTTTTCCATTTAGACGATAAAAAACATGGCACCGATGATCTACAAGATATTATCTACGGTAAAAAACACTTACAAAGCCTAGATTGGGTCGATGCAGATAAAATCGGCATCATGGGTGGTAGCTACGGCGGTTTTATGACCGCAGCCGCGCTTGCCTTTAAACCGGAAGAGTTCAAAGTAGGTATCAATATTTTTGGTGTGACTAACTGGGTACGCACACTGAACTCAATTCCACCATGGTGGGAAAGCTTTAAAAAGGCGCTTTACGATGAAATGGGCGATCCTGCCACCGATGGTGAACGTCACCGTGCTATTTCACCGCTGTTTCATGCCGATAACATCACTAAGCCTTTAATGGTGATACAAGGTGCTAATGATCCACGCGTATTACAAGTTGAAAGCGATGAGTTGGTTGCTGCGGTTAAAGCTAATGGTGTGCCAGTAGAATATGTATTATTTGATGATGAAGGACACGGTTTTAGCAAAAAAGAAAACCGTATCAGCGCCTCAAACGCCTACCTCAACTTTTTAGATACTTACTTAAAAGAGTTATTTGGCCCACAAGGATAATTGGAAGCCAATTTATATTAAAGCCTGCTGCGTTTTCATGTACGCAGGCTTTTTATTACTTTTTTATTGCTTGGTTAATCTGGGTTCCAGTAAAGCGAACGCCAAACCAAATACAGCAGCCAAAATACCTAAAAACTCAAACCAACTATTGCCTGCATGTGGTATTGTTCGCGAGAGTTCATTTACGTTATAAAGTCGTTTACCTCCCTCGACTTCTTCAACAAATGATTCACCGATGTATTCATCCATTAACTTAAAACTGGGTACCCTTCTGGCCAGCATTTCACGAGTTTTTTCCTCTCTTTTCTCTCGGTTTGAATCAATAATATAATTGCTCCAATGAGTATATATATTTAGAGGTTCATCATTTTTGATCACACCCAGTGATTTATATTCGTAAAAGCGCTCATTGAACAGATAATTTTTATGTCCTGCATAAAATAATGCACAGCCAAAAGAAATCAGAAACATAGCGAGGTATATAATTTTACGCTGTGCGACTGAGCTCTTTACTGCTTTACTTTTAAACCACAGCTCTAAATCGGGTATTTGCATGAGTCTTGTTTTGTCATGGCTGTAGGTAAGGGGCTTCATAAACTCATCAATTGAAAGGTCTAATGCTATCAATAAAGCTCTAAATATTTCATTCGAGGGAATTGATTTATCGTTTTCAAGTTTTGATATATATACCTACTTGCTGGGCAAATTCAGGTTGGCTCAATTTTTTATTATTTCTTAGCTGCTTTAATTGCTGACCTAATGTACTCATCTTAATGCTTCCTTTTTTAAAGTGAGATTAGATTCTTGGTAATTCATGCAGAGATAAGAAGCTGAATATTGAAGAATAGACAAGAATATTAGCAGGTTAGTATATAAGAGTCGAGCTGATAGCTGATAGCTGATAGCTGATAGCTGATAGCTGATAGCTGATAGCTGATAGCTGATAAAAATGATGTTTGGATTTATTAATAAGTAAATTATTTATTGCTTGTTATTGAGGAAATAACAAGTGGCGGAGTGGACGGGACTCGAACCCGCGACCCCCGGCGTGACAGGCCGGTATTCTAACCAACTGAACTACCACTCCGCAGTGGTATGTGCATGGGGTAATGCACTTACTAATTTTGTTACGATATCAAATGGCGGAGTGGACGGGACTCGAACCCGCGACCCCCGGCGTGACAGGCCGGTATTCTAACCAACTGAACTACCACTCCGCAGAGATATCTTTTTACTTGTCATTACTTAATTTGTTGGCGGAGTGGACGGGACTCGAACCCGCGACCCCCGGCGTGACAGGCCGGTATTCTAACCAACTGAACTACCACTCCAGCATACAAATTTTGTAATATAACAGTGTTTAAATAGTTGGCGGAGTGGACGGGACTCGAACCCGCGACCCCCGGCGTGACAGGCCGGTATTCTAACCAACTGAACTACCACTCCAGCGCGTATTTAAACTGTTATTTTTTCTTATTGGCGGAGTGGACGGGACTCGAACCCGCGACCCCCGGCGTGACAGGCCGGTATTCTAACCAACTGAACTACCACTCCATAATAAGAATATGTTTTACAACCATATGTTGTGTAAGTGTTGGCGGAGTGGACGGGACTCGAACCCGCGACCCCCGGCGTGACAGGCCGGTATTCTAACCAACTGAACTACCACTCCAGCTTTTACTTACAAATTGTCGAAAATTGGCGGAGTGGACGGGACTCGAACCCGCGACCCCCGGCGTGACAGGCCGGTATTCTAACCAACTGAACTACCACTCCGCATTTTCGTTGCTGTCTGAGTCTCCCCTGACAGCGGCGTGAATAATACGAACCAGCCCCTACTTCGTCAAGGGCTTTTTTGTTTTTTTACAGGTTTTTTAGTCATCTGACATCGAAAGGTTTAAAATTTCACCTGTTTTGTCATTTTTTGAGCCATTTTCTGCATCAGTTGTTTTTTGCTGTTCTGATTTTTTTGCCTCGGTTGCTTTCTTTTTCTTTAAAAAAGCAAAATTCAATTTAAGTTTTATTGGTTTATTCTGCACAAAAACACGAATACATAACCAACCAATAAATAATATGGCCAAATTCCCACCAATAATTAAACTTACCATTACACCGGTTGCCATTACTTTTGGTTTTATAACAGGCTCTGGAATATTTTCTTCCTTAATGAGGCTCGCTTTTGGAATTTCAGGAATAACTTCTATCGGTCTTTCTATTTCAAATAAATAGGTTGGCAACGTAGCCATAAACTCTCTGTCATTTACTGTTGAGCCAAACACAGAAATTTCAATGTTGTAACGTCCCCATCCGTAATCTTGTAAAGCCAGTTCTCTTACTGCGGTGTTATTAGTGTCTAAGTAAAATACTTGCTCTTCATTATTGGGATAATAAATTTTCCCTTGCATGATAACGGTTTCAGGCTTTAATAACTTTTCATCAATATTTATAGTAATACGGTGATCGTCCCCCTCATCGGTTGCTTCAACTGAGGTAAAACTAAAAGGCGGCTCATGCACAACTATCGTGTCTTGAACAACTCGTCGCTCAAGGACATCGGTGGTAATATAAAGTTCTGGCCGCCACTCGCCTGGAGTAAAATTTAAAGTAAACTCACCCGTAAACACACCGTCTTTTGCACTTTCATCAAATCCGTAGCCATCGTCTTTAAATTCAGTAACTTGCTGTATGCCCGCTCCAAAA
Organism: Pseudoalteromonas sp. SD03; assembly: GCF_040937955.1. Lineage (NCBI taxonomy): Bacteria > Pseudomonadati > Pseudomonadota > Gammaproteobacteria > Alteromonadales > Pseudoalteromonadaceae > Pseudoalteromonas > Pseudoalteromonas sp. SD03. The sequence continues at coordinate 1,222,775 of NZ_CP162514.1, read as the reverse complement.
TTTTCAAAATTTTCATTATTAGTACTCACAAAACTCACATTGAGCGATACCGCATCTTTGAAAAGATTAGCGCGAATGGGCTCGCCATCATTTAAAATCTCACCGGTTACCTTTACAGTTTCACCCTGAAAAAGAATCTTAGGGAGTGGATCAACCTTAAGCGATAGCTCACCAATTACAACAATACGGCTCTGTGGCATTATTTGGCCAATAACTTGCCATGGCCCAGGCATAGGGTTGCGAATAACCACTAGATCGTAATTTAATTCGTCGTACCAATCTAGGCTGGTGTTTCTTACCGCATTGGTTGCAAAGTACTTAGTGCCATCGGGTCTAACTAAAATAACGGCAGGCGAGCCAGGACGTCTAAAAAATATTAATTTTATTTCATCAATTTTGTCATCTATACGAAAACGGTTATCCAGTAACGGGATTTCATTTTGTTTACCGCTGCCTTTTAACTCTTCAACTTGCTTTACGCTGTGTGCATCGGGGTGGAAACACACGGCAATTAAAAGCAGTGAAACTACTAATAGCGTTTTCATAATAATGCCCTATTCAGCGCGCCATAAACAATGGCCGCCCTCCTTTTGTACAATGTCTAAACGCGTTTGATGTGCGCTTTGCTCTGCTTCGCTTGCTGCTATAACTACCAAAGGCGCCCTGTCGCTACTTAGGCGTCTAATACCGCCTTTTTGATCTTCACTTGAGTCATCTTTGTTTTGATTTAGGTTTAGCTTTACTTGTCCACCGGTCATTGCCAGGTAAACATCGGCTAAAATTTCAGAATCCAGTAAGGCGCCATGTAACGTCCGCTTAGTGTTATCAACATCGTAGCGACGGCAAAGCGCATCCAGGTTGTTCTTTTGTCCTGGATGCAAGTCACGCGCCATTTTAAGGGTATCAAGCACGCCACAAAAATCATGGGTGTTTTGATAACCTTGATTTAATAACGCAAATTCATTATCCATATGGCCAATATCGAACGGCGCGTTATGAATAACGAGTTCTGCGTCTTTAATATAGTCAAAAAACTCTTGGGCAATGTCTCTAAAAAGCGGTTTGTCACGTAAAAATTCGTTGGTAATACCGTGAACGTCGATTGCTTCTTCTTCAATGCTGCGTTGTGGATTTATGTAAACGTGAAAATTATTGCCGGTTAACCGGCGATTCATTAGCTCCACACAGCCAATCTCAATGATTCGATGCCCTTGTTTAGGGTCGATGCCGGTGGTTTCTGTATCTAAAACTATTTGTCTGCGTGCCATATCGAATTAAGCCTGACTCTGGTATCTTTCTATAATCACTTTATTGTACATAATATCAAGGTAAAACAGTGCAAAAAACCGTAGAGATTTACACCGATGGTTCGTGTTTAGGTAATCCAGGCCCCGGTGGTTATGGTATTTTTATGATTTATGAAGCCCACGAAAAAAAATTAAGTCAAGGTTACAAACTCACAACAAACAACCGCATGGAAATGCTAGCTGCCATTGTTGCGCTAGAATCACTTAATCGTTCATGTCCTGTTACCCTGACTACCGATAGCCAATACGTAAAACAAGGCATTGAGTCGTGGATCACCAATTGGAAAAAACGCGGTTGGCAAACCTCTGCTAAAAAGCCGGTTAAAAATGTCGACTTATGGAAACGTCTCGATAAAGCCTGCGCCGAGCACGATGTTACTTGGAAATGGGTAAAAGGTCACAGTGGCCATAAATATAATGAAATTGTTGACGACCTTGCCCGTGATGCGGCCAGCGGCAACAACTTAATTGATGATGAAGGTTACCAACCGTAACCCTCTACATCATGCTATTTTTTATTTTGCTGATAATGTTGCTTTGAGGTCTGCCTAAGCCCTACCCCTTTTATTGGCGCAAATTGTGGCCGTGCATGCCACTTAGGTTTTATTGGCGTAAGTGGCGCAACACGCTTTCGTGCCACCAGCAAATATACACTGCCCATAGGTTTTAAATATTGCTTGGTAAAGCTGCGCCAAAACGCAAACCGCGACAACCGGTTACCGCGTGCCAACGATGAATAAATAAAGCGCTCATCGGCCACAATTTCAAACCCAAGCAAATTAAGCCAGTCTTTAACGCGTGCAGGGGTAAAAAAGCGCCCTGTCCACGGTAATTTTTGACCACTAAATGGCAGTAATTGCGCTAACCCACAAAAGCTAAAAGGATTAAAACCGGTAATGGCAATATAACCGCCGGGAATAAGCGTACGATGAGCCTCACGTAATATATGATGCGGATCTGAGTGATACTCTAAACAATGGCTCATAATGCACGCATCTATACTGTGCTCATAAAAAGGCAGTTCGTCTATGTCAGCCACCACTCCGGTATAAGGGCCTGGCTCTGCAACGCATACTTGATGCTTAATGGAACTTTTGCTGGTATCTAACTCGCCACTTAAATTACCCAATTTAAGCATATGATAGCCAAACATACGTGGTAACCACGGCGACAATTTGCGTTCTATATCACAACGTAAATAATCACCATGCGGAAACTGTTGCCATGACAACGGTTTGGGGCCTTCTTGAAAACTAAGGGCTGGTTTCATTATATAAGCTCGTTATAATATTAATTAAATACCACTTTATAGAGCAACGATACATGGTGCAAGTCAAAGCAATTAAAGCCTTTTCTGATAACTACATTTGGTGCTTAACCACCGAGCATAATAATCAAGCGTGGGTGGTTGACCCTGGCCAATCTGCGCCGGTCACTGAGCATTTAGCACAGTATAATTTAACCCTAGGCGGTATTTTGATAACGCATCATCATTATGATCACACTGATGGCGTTGCCCAATTAGTAAAACAGTATCCAAACGTTGAGGTTTACGGCCCAAGTAACAGTCCATTTAAAGGAATAACAATGCCTTTAAATGAAGACCAAACGATTACCGTTTTAGGCACCTCATTTAATATTATCACCACGCCTGGCCACACACTCGATCATATTTGTTATGTTAATGATGCACTTGCCTTTACTGGCGACACCCTATTTAGTGGTGGTTGTGGGCGCTTATTTGAAGGCAGCCCAGAGCAAATGTGGCATTCATTTAATAAGTTGCGAGCACTGCCAAGTGATTGCAAAGTGTATTGCACCCACGAATACACCCAAGCAAACTTGGCCTTTGCAAAAGCGGTTGAGCCACGAAACCCCGAATTACTCGCTTACAGCCAGCAAGTAGATGAATTGCGTAATAAAGATGAAATAACGTTGCCAAGTACCATAGGCCATGAGCTGAAAATTAACCCTTTTATGCGTAGTAATTTGCCAAACATTACAGAATTAATACCAAAAGAATATTGTTTAGTTACAAAAAACAATGAACCTTGGGAAAACTTTGCTAGTCTGAGAAAGTTCAAAGATCATTTTTAATTTGGGCCTGTTGACCTTTCAAGGTTAAACATGCGCTAGCAACAACAATAATAAAACGATTAGTTAATAAACAACAAGTTAACATTTTCTAATCATATTTGTTTGGAACTTTTAACGGTCATAAGTGGCAATGTTGACTCATTATGGGTAGTATTCGCCGAGTTTTTTACCCTATGTATTGGTATTTATGAATAAATCTCCTCTTTTATTGGTCTTAGTGATGACGCTAAGCGGTTGTCAAACACTGACAACGTTAAACACAGATTCACAAAATCAGGCACTAGACCAGCTTGAAGGCGCAAGCCCAAACGATATTAGCACGGCGCTGATGATGAACGCGCAATATCAACAAGTGAACGATATCGAAGAGGAAGCCCCTGTGTTTGACGATGTTTGGGAGCGTATTCGTTACCAATTATCTATCGATATTCCCCAAAATCGCCCAGTGGTCGCTGAGCGTAACTATTATGCGCGCCATCAAGCATACTTAGATCGTATCTCTAAACGTGCTGAGCCGTATTTGCACTTTATTGTTGAAGAAATTGAAAAGCGTGAAATGCCAATCGAAATTGCACTTTTACCTATAGTAGAAAGTGCTTTTGACCCTTATGGCTACTCGCATCGCACCGCATCGGGTATTTGGCAATTTATGCCAGCAACCGGCGAGCGTTTTGATTTAAAACAAAACTGGTGGTATGACGGCCGTCGCGACATTGTGCAATCAACTCGCGCAGCGCTTGATTATCTCTCATACTTACACAAAACCCTTGAGGGTGACTGGCTGAACGCAATTGCAGCTTATAACTCAGGTGAAGGCCGCTTACTGCGTGCGATTAAAAAGAATCGTAAAAAGCATTTACCTACCGATTTTTGGTCACTTGATTTACCTCGTGAAACCACTGCCTACGTGCCTAAATTATTAGCATTAGCCGATTTATTAAAGCGCGCTGATGATTTTAATGTGTCATGGAAGCCTATCATTAACGCGCAAGTGGTTGAAGTGGTCAATATTGAGTCACAAATTGATTTAGCGCTGGCAGCCGACATGGCTGACATGACCCTTACCGAGCTATACAGACTAAACCCTGGATTTAACCGCTGGGCAACAGACCCTGATGGCCCACACTTTTTATTAATACCCACCGATAAAGTAGAGCAATTTACAGAAAAATTGGCTGCAACTGACATTAAAAATCGTCTTCGCTGGCAACAATATAAAGTAAAAAAAGGTGATAGCCTGTCGGTAATTGCCAGTAAATTTACCACTAGCACCAATGCAATAAAGTCATTAAATAAGCTTAATTCAAACGTAATTCGTGTTGGCCAACAAATTTTAGTGCCGCTAACAGATGGTAAAATTAACAGTGAACATTTGCCTCAGCAAGTACGCGCGGCCGCTAATAAAAGTTTGCGTACTAAGCTCTCACACACGGTAAAAAGTGGTGACACATTGTGGGACATAAGCCGCGAATACGATGTCACTATAGGTGAATTAGCTAAGTGGAATAAGCTGAAGAAAAATGCAGTACTGCGTTTAAATCAAAAATTGGTTGTTTATAAATCAGCAAATCAGCCTAAAGAGTCAGCGAATAACACCAATCGCACTATTACTTATAAAGTGCGTCGGGGTGATTCATTAGCGCGTATAGCCTCTAAGTTTAATTTAACCGTGAGCGATATAATTAAATGGAATGACTTGGCTGGGCAAAAATACTTACAGCCAGGCCAAAAGCTTAAACTCAAGGTTGATGTGAGAAGTAGCTAATAAACATAACCAATAAATAAAAAAAGAGCGCATGCGCTCTTTTTTTATTTGGCTTAGCTTACAATGCCCAAAGGCTGTGCGGTTTGCCATGCCCCGCGAGTAAAATCGGGAATATCTATTGAGCGGCTACGCTCACTCACAGACTGGGCTGATAACGGCGAAATAACCGACCATGCCGCCCCGTCATAAACGTCTTGATCTAGCGGTTCACCATTTCTTAAGCAGTAAATCATCCGCCAAAACATTAAAAAGTCCATGCCACCGTGACCACCATTGCGCTGCGCCTCTTCACCCATTTTTGTCCATAAGGGATGGTCGTACTGCTCATACCATGCGCTCATATCATAATCCCACTCATGAAAACTTTTTGAGCCACCAGTTTCAATGGCAATACGATTAGGGAAACCTGCAAACACGCCATTCGTGCCTTGTATTAAGTTATGTCGTGAGTACGGCCGAGGGGTTGTCGTATCGTGCTGCACCATAATACTGCGCCCTTTGAGAGTTTTAATCAGCGTCGTGTTCATGTCACCAGCAATATAATTGAGCTGGTTACGGGGATGATCGGCAGCAAACTCACGTTGCGCATAGGCGCTTCGGCCAAGTGAAGGTGAGCTCATTGAGGTTAAAAAATCGAACCGATCGCCACGATTTATATTCATGTATTGCGATACCGGCCCTAATCCATGCGTAGGATATAAATTACCGTCACGTCTTGCATGCCACTGCGTTCGCCATGAGCCTGTTTTGTGCTCAAGCTCTTTCATTTGCCAGCGCAGTTCATGAATATACGCCGCTTCGCCATGTAACAGCTTCCCAAATACACCTTGGCGTACCATGTTTAATACCATTAACTCGTCGCGGCCGTAGTTAACATTTTCCATCATCATGCAGTTTTTTTGCGTACGCTCTGCGGTATCGACAATTTGCCACATTTCATCAACAGTCAGTGCCAGAGGCACTTCAACAAAAGCATGTTTTGCGCTGTTCATGGTATCGATAGCCATTGGCGCATGCCATGCCCATGGTGTTGAAATAATCACAATATCAATGTCTTGTCGTTCGAGCATTTGTTGATAAGCGCGCTCACTGCCACTATACAATGCAGGCTTTGCCACTCCCGTATCAACTAAATAATTAGCGGCACGTTCTAAAACCTCTGTATGAGTATCGCAAATAGCCACTATTTGAGTACCTTCAATGTGGCTCATACGCTTTACATGGCCATACCCGCGCTGACCCACACCAATAAACCCTACTCTCACCACATCCATTTTAGGTGCGACCAAACCGATAACGGAGCGCCCTTGTTGCATAGGCGCGCTAGTATGAACACTGCCACTAGATGCGCAGCCACTAACCACACCTGCAGCGGCAGCTACACTGGCTGCCTTTAAAAAATCCCGACGATTAAATTGCTTCATTACTTATCCCTTTTGTTATTATTTTTAACTTACCTAATGGCGATTAATGGGTAAAGGGCCAAAGAGGTAAGCTGCATAAAAATAGGTTTAAAAGGGATAAAAATTCGCATTGTGTTATTGTTTGGGGTTATAGTCGAAAAAATATTATTTCCTAACTTATTATGTCTTATATAAAAACCATCACATTTTTTTTAGTTATTGTACTAACGGGTTGCTCAGAGTCTGCAACCCCCACTTCCTCGCTCGAAAACAGTCCGGGCATTAGTTTAAATAATATAAAACAGCATATTAAAACCCTTGCCTCTGATGACTTTGAAGGTCGCGGTCCTTTAACATTGGGTGAAGTAAAAACCGTTGGCTATTTGAGTGAACAATACAAAGCCATAGGGTTAACTGGTGCCTATAACGGTGATTTTTTACATCCGGTTAAAATGGCCATGATCACCGCAGATCAAAACATGCAATTGACCATGGGTGATTTAAGCTTTAAAGCGGGTAAAGACTTTACTGCTCGTACTAAACAATTGCAGCCAGTTATTGATGTTCGAAATTCTGATGTGGTCTTTGTCGGTTATGGTATAAATGCCCCTGAATATAACTGGAACGACTACGCCAATATTGATGTAACTGGTAAAACCGTTATTGTGCTGGTAAACGATCCGGGCTTTGCCACTCAAGACGATACGTTATTTACTGGTAATGCCATGACTTATTATGGTCGTTGGACTTATAAATATGAAGAAGCCGCGCGCCAAGGCGCTAAAGCGGTATTTATTGTTCACGAAACAGCTCCTGCCGCATACCCTTGGGGGGTAGTTGAAAGCTCAAATACCGGCACTAAATACAGTCTAATGGATAACAACCTCAATGCATCTGAATTGCCCGTTATGGGCTGGCTAACACTCGATGCCACCGAGCAAATATTTGCATCAGCACACTTAAATTACCAACAATTAAAGCAACAAGCACTTAGTGAGCAATTTCAAGCTAAAGCGTTGAATTTAAAAGCAACCCTTGCATTTAAAAACGAAGTGTCACATGCAAAATCACATAATGTGGTCGCAAAAATCACAGGCAGTGAAAGCCCAGATGAATACATCGTTATTAGTGCCCATTGGGATCACTTTGGCACTAAACAAACCGACAGCGGTCCTAAAATTTATAATGGCGCCGTTGATAACGCATCAGGCACCGCGGCCACCCTTGAGATTGCTCGAATAATGCAAAAAATGCATCAGCAAACACCGTTTAAACGCTCGATTATTTTTGCCAACTTCACCGCCGAAGAAACCGGTTTAATTGGTTCAGCGCAGTTTGCCTCTGGTGACGTGATCCCAACAAAGAATATGGTTGCCCTACTAAATATTGATGGGATGAACGTACTCGATAGCACCGACTATATTTTACAGTACGGTAAAGACCTCTCGACTATGGAACACTATTTAGCTAAAGCCGCAAACGCGCAAGGACGTCAAGTTAAACTGGATCCTCGTGCGCAAAATGGCTTATTTTTTAGATCGGATCATTTTTCACTCGCCAAACAAGGTGTGCCAAGCTTACTGTTTATGAGCCTAGGTGATACCGATCCTGACTACATCACTCATAAATACCATAAAGAAGCTGACGATTACTCAGCAGATTGGTCATTAGGTGGGGTAAAACAAGATGTAGAACTGATTGTTGATATAGCCTCACAACTGGCGAATAACGGTGATTGGCCAAAATGGACAAGCGAGTCTGACTTTAAAACTAAACGCACCGCTGACAAACAATAAATACAATTAAACATTACTATTTAAAATCCTCCTACTCGGAGGATTTTAGTTTTACCCGTGCCTGTGTAAGCAATGTTTCAGCTTTTGCCCCTAAATACACATATATCGCTAAAGCAATTAAAAGTCCCACCACTGCAAGCATCATCGCTATAGCTGGCATTAAATACTCTGATTGCCCTAATGCGGCTTTAAACATAGTGAGTAGTGCTTCAATTGATATAGCAATTAACACGGTAGAGATAAACCGGGTAATGGTTCGTCGTGTTGATGAGTGTCTAAAAATATCTTTATGCATGAGGATTTCTTCCTCAAGAATTGTTTTGCCAAGATCAAAAACAGCCAATGCTAACGTGATATAAATAATGATGCTAAAGGGTTCTAGGGGATCGGACGAACTATTTACGTGAGTTATTAATTCATAGATGTCGATAAATACGATGTTGAGTAAAAAAAGCACCAAACTAAATAAGCACGCCACAATAATGCCATAACCTGCTTTAAAATAAGGTGACATAGTCGCACGTGCGGTATCACCCATCACAAACTCAATAAGCTGCGTTAAACTTACATCAACAACTAAATAATGTTGATTATTGATAGGTTTGTTTAATTCTTTAATCGCAGATATACATAAATGGTTGGTCGCAATAGAAATATAAGGCGCAGTAAAACAAATAGCATTACAGGCTTTTACATTTAAAAAATAAGGCCGCTCACTTAAATCCTGATTATTGCCTCTCTGTGCTAATTTTTTATTGTAGGCACGTTTAAAACAAACGTTATTGCCCTGTTGTGAGCCCTTCTCGTCCAAACAGTATTGTAATTCTAAAAAAGGATAATGCTTTGTTAAATAGCGCATATCACGATTATTAGCGATGCCGTCATCTATACTCATTAAAATTGATTCTAATAAGCTATGTATTATCTGCTCATATTCGTTATAGCGCTCTACACTACTGATATAACTCATTCTCGCCATAATTAGGCTCCTTAAATACCCTAATCAACAGCTAAGCAAGTTTAAAACCAAAAATTAAAGAACTTAAAAATCAATAGATTAAATTAAATACATTGATGCCATTGCACTATTTTAGTGACAACTGCACACACTATTTCCCGCCACGCACAAAAAAGCAGCTGAGTATTTACTACTTAGCTGCTTTTTATGTCTCGTTTATAAATTACATAAACGCTTTCATCCGTAATGTAATTACTGAATTTTTGCGAACTCTTCTTTTGAAAGCTCACCGTTGCTATCAACATCTAAATCATCAAATAATTGAGCTAGTTGTGAGTTAGCTTGTGCTTCAGACTGGCTAATAACGCCGTCGCCATCAGTATCGAAAGAATCAAAGTCAACCGCAGCAAAAGCCGCTGAAGATGAAGCAAGTGCAATTAAAGCGAGTGTTTTAGTAAATGTTTTCATAATTAATCCTTAGGCTAAATGCCTTAATTAAAATGGTAAGAAGTCCTTTTCAAAGATCCTTAAGGGAAACTAGTACGCTGAAAATTCTTCTTTAGAAAGTTCACCATTACCATCTACATCTAGCTCTGCAAATTGCTCCATAAGCTCAGCAGCAACCGATGCCTCTGCTTGGCTGATGGTGCCACTGCCATCTACATCAAGCGTTTCAAAGTCTGTGCTTGCAAATACTGCAGATGAAGAAGCAAGCGCCATTAATACCAGTGTTGATTGTAACTTTTTCATAATATAATCCTTCAAAGTGTGCAATGTTCGTCAAATAAAAAATAATTGGCTCAAAACTATCAACCTCATATCCTTGCGATTCTTTGTCATAGGCTCCCTTGCCTATTTAGGTTGTCTTGGGCAACTCAGAATCAGTAGTAGTATTGAGCACTAAAGCTGGTTACGCCTTAGAAAACTCTGCTTTAGATAACTCACCGTTTTGGTCAGTATCAAGCTCAGTAAACTGGCTCATAAGTGAGGCGTCAACTGATGCTTCAGCTTGGCTAATAGCGCCGTTGCCATCCACATCGAGTGTGTCAAAATCGGTTGCTGCAAAAGCCGCTGATGAAGAAGCTAAAGCCATTAATACCAGTGTTGATTTAAGTGTTTTCATAATGTAATTCCTTCATTAGGTTGTGTGATGAAGCGATGTGCTTTATCACGTTTTTTGCTAAATACAGCTTAGGTATTACAACTTCGATGCCATGTTTTTAAAGTTATTTAAAAACATGCAGTTAGAATGATTTTGAAGCATTTTAATAAAAATAAACCATGATTTTGTTGCTTTTTAGCAACAACCACTGAGGCTGAAATAAATAAACATTTAAAATCAATAAGTTAAATTATAATAAAAAGAGACATGGGAATGAAAAAACCGGAAAAATCATGTTTAGAGCAGTTATGAGAATAAACCGACTCTGAACACATCCGACATACTTACTTTAACGGTATAAAATAATACGCATAACGCATTGAAATATAATAACTAAAATAATTTTTCTATTATTTTTTATAAAAACTTTTGAAGAACGATTTAAAAACTATCGTTTTGTTGCCAAATGGCGAATTGGGATGAAAACAAGCTGTAATAGAGGAGAGTCGCTAGCAATGTGTTGCTCTAAAAAACAATAAACTAGTCGCTCATACTCATAAGGGCTATGAGCGTGAGCAATGTGTTTTAAACAGCCTGCTTTATTTCCAACCTTGCAGCCATTTTTGTTGATCTTTTAAATCGCGCCACTGGATTGGGTATTGTTTTTTTGACATTACCGCCTCAGTGATACATTCAATGACGTTGCCGTCTTCATCAAACTCAACCTCAACAATAATAAAATGTTTATCCTTATTAATTGCTGGGATCGCTGTCCATTTACTATTAAGCAGTTTTTTAGGATTTAATTTATTCATACTACGCCTTCTAAGTTTTCTGCTTGAACATACGCATCAGAGCCATTTTTAGTTTTATTAATCTGATATTCAAGACACTACTAACGTGCCTTTATACATTTGCATTTGGCAATGAAAAGCATATTCACCCACTTTAAGTGCCGGCAGCTCAACAGTGTTATTTTCACCCATAGCGAGCGTTTTACTGATATCGAGTGAAGGAAACACCACCGTTTCGGCGCATGGGGCGCTGTCTTGTCGATTAAACGTCAGCGTTATTTTTTTATCAGCAGCCACTTTAATATGGGCAGGATAATAAACGCCGTTATTAACCACTATCGTTATTTTGTTATTATTACTCTGCACTTGCTTAGGTTTGTATAGCCAAAACCAGTATATAATAACCGCAATTAACAACGCACCGAGTATATTGATCATCAACATAATGCTACTCCTATTTATAAAATTACGATTTACTGGGTTTAAAAAAGCGCAGGCGATTGGCGTTTGTGACCACAGTTAGTGATGACAACGCCATAGCAGCACCTGCAACAACCGGGTTGAGTAATATACCAAAGAATGGATATAACAGCCCCGCAGCAATTGGAATACCTGCCACATTGTAAATAAATGCACCAAATAAATTTTGCTTAATATTGACTATAGTGGCGCTACTAACCGCAATGGCATCGCCAAGACTCTGTAATGAACCACGCATTAAGGTGATATCAGCGCTTTCTATCGCCACATCGGTGCCAGTGCCAATAGCAAACCCAACATCGGCCTGTGCCAGTGCCGGCGCATCGTTTATACCATCACCCGTCATACCGACTATTTCACCTTTAGCTTGGCGTTTAGTTACTTCACTGGCTTTGTCATCAGGCATTACTTGGGCAATAAAGTCCTTAATACCGACTTTGTTAGCGACGGCTCTGGCAGTAGCTTGGTTATCACCGGTCAGCATAACAACATGGATACCTTTTTTTTGTAGACGTTTAATGGCCTCTGCTGAATCGTCTTTTATCGGATCGGCTACCGCTATAATGGCTTGTAGTTGGGTATCAATAGCAAAATACATTGGCGTTTTAGCGGCGCTGGCTAATTGCTCAGCTTGCTCTTTTGCCTCTGCAATACTGATATTATGTTGGCTCATAAGCGCTTCATTGCCAAACAATAAAGTTTGTCCATCAAATGTGCCTGTAACACCTTTCCCCGTCACAGCGTTAAAATCGCTGACTTTTTCAATCGTGATATCTTCATTTTCAGTATAACTTACAATAGCTTGTGCTAAAGGATGCTCAGAGCCGCTTTCAAGACTAGCAGCAAGCTTAAGGACGTGTACTTTATCGCTATCATTAAAATTAATGATATCGGTAACGGTGGGTTTACCTTCTGTGATCGTGCCGGTTTTATCTAAAATCATGGTGGTTATTTTAGAGGTAGTTTGCAGCGCTTCTCCATTACGGATAAGTATTCCCGATTCAGCGGCTTTACCTATCCCAACCATAATTGACATAGGGGTTGCTAAACCCAGCGCACACGGACAGGCAATGATAAGCACCGTAGTCACGGCCACTACCGCATAAGCAATGCTCGGCTCGGGACCAAAATTAAGCCAAGCAAGGCCCGCGAGCACTGCAATAATCATTACCGTAGGAACAAATACGCCGGATATTACATCGGCTAAATGCCCTATGGAGGGTTTAGAATTTTGTGCTCGTTTAACCATATTAATAATACTGGCAAGTGTGGTTTCACTGCCAATATGGGTGGCTTTAAATAGCAACGTGCCACTTTTATTAATGCTGCCTGCAACAATGGTATCGCCCTCAATTTTGTTCACTGGCATAGGCTCACCCGTGAGCATTGACTCATCCACTGAGCTGTGACCTTCAATGACTTCACCATCCACAGGGATTTTTTCACCGGGGCGTACACGCACAGTCTCGTTTTTTAGTACCTCACTAATAGCTATATCTTGCTCTTCGTTATCACGCACTACCCGAGCGGTTTTTGGCTGCAAACCGATTAAGCGTTTTATCGCATCAGAAGTACGACCGCGGGCTTTTACTTCAAAGGCAAGGCCTAGGTTAATTAAACCGATGATCATCGCTGAGGCTTCAAAATAAACATGCCTAGCCACCTCGGGTAACACGCTTGGCGCAATGACTACCACCATAGAATACAACCACGCGGTACCTGTGCCCAACGCAATCAGTGTATCCATATTGGCGGTGTGGTTTTTAAATGACTGCCATGCGCCGTTGTAAAACTGTTTACCCGCAATGGCCATAACCACTAAAGTGACTATACCAACAATAAACCAGCCAATGCGCTGCGCGTTGGTGGTGACACTCATATCAAAAATAAGCCCATACAACATAAGCGGAGCGCCAACGCCTAGCGCCAATACCATATTACGCATTAGCTTTTTATAATGTGCGTTATCGGCTTTGGCTTTTTCATCTAGCGCGTCTTGCTCCGACTCGCTATTCATTGGCTTAGCCTTGTAACCAATATTTTCGACTGCTTCAATCAGCTCTGCTGATGGCACATTGCCTTCAACTTGCACACTGCGATCAGCAAAGTTCATTTCAACACGCTGCGCACCTGATACGCTTTTTAGCGCTTTTTCTATTTTTGCGACGCAGCTGCCGCAATTGGCACCTTCAATTATAAAATTTTGCACTGTGTCTTTATTGTTGCTCATTTTGCTTCCTCGGAACTAACTTGTTCGTTAAGGGGATCTACAAAGGTCTCAATTAAACTACATATATCAGCACTTGCGGCACCATCGCTTGAGTTTTCCCACTGTTTTACCGCTGCTTGCATACGCGTTCTTAGTTTGAGTGTTTCTTGAAATAGCCGCTCTGTTTCTTCAAGTCGCTTTGCTATTAATTGTCGTGTCAGTGGACACGGACAATTCCCTTGCTCCGACTGAGCAACTATTTGCTGAATATCTTTAATAGAAAAACCAAGTTGCCGTGCACTAATAATAAACTTTAAACGCTGTTGATCGGCAGCGGTATACACTTGATAGCCATTGCTTTGGCTACGAATGGGGTTAAGTAACTTTATACGCGTGTAGTGCCGCACTGTATCTTGGGTCACTCCCATGATTTTAGCTAGCTGTTTAACATACATAACTCACTCCATCGGGTTTTAATAGTGATATAATAAACCTATGTGTAACACAAAGGTCAACCGCTATTTTAAAACTCAGGGAATGCGTTATCGGCACATTAAATAAGTGATTACGTTTGCTTAAAGAAGAGGAAGAATACAGCAGTCACAAAATAGTGACTGCTAGAAAATGTAGACGTTATTTTGCTACGAGTTAGGTTAACTATAGTTTAATTTGCTTCGCTACGCGATTGTTTAAGTGCTTCACCTAGCTGCCCAGCAATTGCTTGGATCTCAGGCATGGCTTCTTGCACTAAAGATTGTGACATTTGCATAGATGCTTGCATCACCTGTGGCATTTTTTTCAAAATAGCTTGCCCTGACTCTGTTTTATAAAAATCGAGCATATCGCTAATCTCTTGCTCACTAAATTGCTTATCATAAAGGTTAACCATCATAGGCTGCATTTTTTGCCAGCTCATTTTGGTTTTTAGCACCTTAGTCATATCGGCATAATATTTATCAAATATTGGCTTTTCATCTGGCTTTACACCCATTTGCACCGACATATTTTGCATCATGCCCTCAACTTGAGAATACATAGAGTCAACCATGGCGTCCATATCCATCACCTCTACCAGCTCATCAATTTTTTGTTGCTTAGTAGTTTGCGCTGCATATAAGTTAGTTGAAAAAATAAGTAGTGATAAAAGTAATACCTTACACATATTAATATCCTTTTTGTATTTGAATTTACGCCATACTCACATGTTCAATAAGTGTTGTAAATGGGAACAACTAAAAAACAAAAAGCCGAATAACTACCATTATTCGGCTTTTTGTCGTTTGTTAGGGTTAATCTTTTTCGATATTATCGAGTCCTTTCGTTCCATCTTTGGCTTTTAACTTATGATGAATAGCGGTTTTAATTAGCATATAACCACTAATGGGCGCCGTGATTAATAAAAATATAGTGATTAATATTTCTTTTACGCTTAAGCCACTAGCTGAATTGGCAAAAAATACCATCGCAGCCGTGAGTATACTTGCCATCCCTAAAGTGGTTGCTTTAGTTGGCCCATGTAAACGCATAAAAAAGTCCGGCAGTTTAATTAAGCCAATAGAGCCAATTAAAATAAAGAGCCCACCTAACAACAGCAATATTGATACGATCCATTCACTTATCATTTTAATACCTTACTCAATTATATCGCCACGAAGTAAATACTTACATACTGCCACGGTACTTATAAAGCCTAACATTGCGATAAGCAAAGCGGCTTCAAAATATAAACCTGTTCCCATACTGATGCTATATAAAATAATCAATGCAATAACGTTAATATACATTGTATCGAGCGCCAAAATACGATCTGGTACTGATGGACCAATAATAAGTCGCCATAAATTTAGTAGTAATGACAATCCAACCATTGAAAAAACAATCAGTAATACTGTATCTAACATTGAAATATCTCCTTTAGGGGAGCTTCGTAGCGTGCTTTAATTTGTTTGATAAGTGCTTGCTCATCATCTAAATCCAACACGTGAATTAATAAATATCGCTGCGCAGGTTCATCATCTTCATTAAGTGACTTAATGAGAGGATAAACCTCAGCACTTACTGTACCCGGCGTTAAAGACACACAACTAGCTAAAATAGTAATTGGCATTTCATGCATTAAATCGATAGGTACTTTAACAAAACCTGGACGTAAATTTTTTGAAGGGCCCAGTATTAATAAAGCCACTTGTAAATTAGCCACAATAATATCGTAAAGCACAATAAGTAACTGCTTAAACGCCAAGCCAGGCTTTAATATGAGTGGTTGTGGATCTCTAAACGACATACTAAATAAAGGAATAAGCAGTGCTAACAATGCACCCAATATAATATGCCCTACAGACACACTGTTATTTAATAATAGCCATACTATAAATAAAAATAGACTACGAAACGGTGTGGGTAACCAACGAAAACGAGCTTCTAAGCGCATTACAGACCTCCCTTGAGTACCGCATTAATACCACCACTAATATCATGAAGTTGTGTTGCTGTTTCAAGTGCATATTGCGTTGCCAAATCACCAAAAACAACCAACAGTATTGAGCTTGTGAGCAGGCCAACAAGTACGATAACTTGCAACGTATGTGCATTAGCAACATCAGCAGCCTCACCGCCTTTGTCTTTATGCTCCCAAAACAAACTCGTGCCTGCACGTGATATAGCAACAATTAACGCTAAGCTCATAATTAAGTAAACAGGCCAAAATACCAGTGCTTGCTCACTGTTTAAGGTGGTTTTTAAAATCCAAATTTTACCTACAAAACCTGAAAGTGGCGGCATACCTATGACGGTTAGTCCAGCGATAATAAAACACGCTCCCAACAAGAATGGTTGTTTAACTGCGCGTCCGCCAACTAATCTGTCGCCGGCTTTACCTCGCTGAGTTGCAATTAAATCAGCCAGTAAAAATAGTGCTGCAGTCACTAACGTTGAGTGCACCAAATAATACAATAGTGCAGCTGTGGCGTTTATATTTTGAAGTGCAACCAGTGCCACTAAAGTACCCACAGAAACCAGTACTAAGTTTGCGGTAAGCTTACGTAAATCTTGTGCTGCCAACACCCCGATTGCCCCAATCACTATAGTAGCAATGGCCAACGCCCATAGCCAAGACTGCGCCATATGCTCAAGTTCACCGGCTTGCTCACCAAATACCACTGTATATACGCGTAAAGTGGCGTAAACACCTACTTTGGTCATAATCGCGAATAATGCAGCAACCACAGGTGTCGCACTTGAATAGGCATTTGGGAGCCATAAATGCAGTGGTAATAGTGCACTTTTAAGGGCAAATACTACAAGCAATAGTAACCCGCCCGCTTTAGCTAAATAAACATCATCACCGGTTAACTGCGGTACTTTATTAGCCATATCAGCAATGTTTAGGGTACCCAATACCCCATATAAAATACCTAAGCCGATTAAAAATACACTTGAGCCAACCAAGTTTAAAATAACGTAATGCAGTGCTGCACGTGTTTTTGGTTTACCGCCGCCGTGCATTAATAGCGCATAAGAAGCAATTAGTAACACTTCAAAAAAGACAAAGACGTTAAATAAATCACCCGTTAAAAACGCACCATTTACCCCTAATATTAAAAAATGAACCAAGGGATGGAAAAAGCTGCCTTGCTCGTCATCGCCGGCACACCCATATAAAACTACACCAAGACCTAAAAAGGCGGTTAAAGTAACCAGTAAAGTTGAGAGCATATCTGCTACCAGTACAATACCAAACGGCGCTGACCAGTTACCGATTGCATAAACAATAATCCCGTTATCTTTAACCTGAACCAGCAGTAATACTGTAATTACAAAGGTTAAAATAGCCATTAGGCTTGAAGTTAATCGCCGTGCAAATAAACTTTTGCCACACGGTGGCAGTAGCAGAATGATTGCCGCTAGCATAGGCATTAAAACAGGCAAAGATGCTAAATGCTGAATCATTTTCTCTCCTTGCGTTTACTTCTGGTTAGGGTGCCATCAACATGATCATTCCCTAAATCTGCTCGCCCTCGTATCGATAAAATAACCACAAACGCAGTCATGGCAAATCCTATCACAATAGCTGTTAATACTAAGGCTTGTGGCAGCGGATCGGCGTAATCAGCGCCAGTTCCAAGTACCACCGCTTTATTGATAGTTAAGCGCCCTGATGAGAATAAAAACAAATTAACCGCGTAAGAAATCATTGTCAGCCCCAGTACCACTGGGAATGTGCGCGCTCTTAATAATAAGAACACACCACAGGTGACTAGCACGCCAACGCAAGATGCGTATAACAGTTCCATTAAATATTTACCTCTTCTTTCTCTGCGTTCGCTGTCATATTACCTAAGCTCGCAAGGATCATTAGCGTCGCGCCAACGACGGTTAAGTACACGCCCAAGTCAAATACAATGGCGCTAGCTAGCTCTGTTTTACCAACAAACGGAATATCAAAGTAATCAAACCAGGTAGTTAAGAATGGTTTATCGAAGAACCAACTTCCGACACCCGTAAACATGGCAATAGCGATACCTGATGCAATAATTTTTCGATAGTTAACATCAAAACGTTCATTAATCCACGCAGTACCATGGGCCATATATTGTAAAATAAAGGCAATAGAGGTCACTAGGCCGGCAATAAATCCACCGCCCGGTAAGTTATGACCACGTAAGAAAATATAAGCGGATACTAATAGCGCCAATGGTAATAAGCTTTGTGAAATACAAGCCAATAAAATAGGGTGACGGTCTTTAGACCATGGGCGCCCTTCACTGTCGCTTGCTGGCATATAAAGCGGAATTCTTGATAACAGTTTAAATATACCCAGTGCTGCAATCCCTAACACGGTGATTTCACCTAAGGTATCAAAGCCCCTAAAATCAACTAAAATAACGTTAACAACGTTAGTACCCCCACCGCCTGTTTTAGCATTAGCAACAAAGAATTCAGAAATTGAATTAAGAGGACGGGTCAGTAATGCATAACAAATACTAGCAATAATTACCCCCACCGTAGAGGAAATAACCACATCACGTAAAATACGCAACGAGCTTGACTCTCTTGGCGTACTTTGCGGTAAGAAAAACAGTGCCAACATTAATAATATGATGGTCGCAACTTCTACTGTAAGTTGCGTTAAGGCCAAGTCAGGCGCTGAAAAACGTGTAAACGCTACCGACACCATTAATCCCACAATCGACAGCATTAATAACGACACCATCCGAATTCGATGCCAAATAACGGTAGCAATAGCACCAATAATCAGTAGCCCTGCACCTATAGCATTTTGAATATCAACTGGGGTGTTAGGTACACTGCCAGCTAGCTGTTTCATTTCAAATAATGGCCAACCTGAGGCAAGTAATACAACACCTAACATAATAAATACATAGCGTTGTAATGAGCCATTTTCTGTTGATTGGATTTTGTTTTGACACCAATTGACCACAACCGCTAAAAAACGCTCGAAGATTTTTTTAGCATTAAAAGGAGGTAACGACGCCTGGAACTGGAACAAGTACTTACGATTAACGTAAATAAATAAACCACCAATCACCGCCATTCCACTCATAAGTAGAGGTAAGTTGAAACCATGCCAAATAGTCAATTTATACTCAGGCATTGCTTGACCAAGTACGGCTAGTGAAGCAGCCGACAAGATACCGTCAACGGCAAAGTGTGGAAAAATACCCACTAAAATACATAGCACCACTAAAATTTCGATAGGCACACGCATATAACGCGGCGCCTCATGAGGGGTACGTGGTAAATCAATGGGCTCACCATTAAAGAACACGTCATGAATAAAGCGTGATGAGTACGCCACCGACAACGCGCCCGCAACAGTCGCTAGCACCGGAATTAACCAAGACATAGAGCCAAGCACCTGCTGATGCAGTGTTTCAGCAAAAAACATTTCTTTAGATAAGAAACCATTTAATAGCGGTACACCCGCCATAGCGGCAGCGGCCACCATCGCCAATGTGGCCGTATAAGGTAAGTAGCGCCACATGCCATTGAGTTTGCGCATATCACGCGTGCCGGTTTCATGGTCAATAATACCCGTGGCCATAAATAACGACGCTTTAAACGTAGCATGATTAATAATATGAAAAATAGCGGCTACGGTTGCAAGTTGTGTGTCTAGGCCGAGTAATAGAGTAATTAGGCCTAAATGACTAATTGTTGAATAGGCTAATAAGCCTTTTAAATCATGTTTGAATAACGCGATATAAGCGCCAAATAAAAGTGTAGTTAAACCCGTCAAACCGACTAATAAAAACCAAGTGTCGGTACCCGCCAGTGCTGGATAAAAACGCGCAAGTAAAAAGATACCCGCTTTTACCATAGTGGCAGAGTGTAAATAGGCACTAACAGGCGTAGGTGCTGCCATGGCGTGGGGTAACCAAAAATGAAACGGAAATTGTGCAGACTTGGTAAAGGCGCCTAGTAATACTAGCACCAGCGCTAATTCGTATAAATCATGTGATTGAATAATCGCTTTGCTAGCTAAAATAGTGTCTAGGTTGTAGCTTCCAACAATATCACCTAGCAGCATTAAGCCGCCCAGTAATGCTAAACCACCCGCACCGGTTACCGCCAGTGCCATACGCGCCCCCTTGCGCGCCTCTGATTTATGCCACCAGTAACTAATCAACAAGAACGAGCTAATACTGGTTAGCTCCCAAAATACCCATAACTGAATCACATTGTTTGACATAACAATGCCCAGCATGGCGGTCATAAATAACATTAAGTAACTAAATAGCTTTGGCAGTGAATCGTTTTGACTTAGGTAATAACGGGCATACAAAATAACCAGCAGCCCTATTCCTAAAATCATAAATAAAAACAGTAAACTCAATCCATCTAAGCGTAAGGAAATATCCAGCCCTAAAGCAGGTATCCACTGCGCGCTAAAACGAATGGTTTCTCCCGCGAGAACCGCAGGCGCATGATAAAGTGTAATTGCAAGCGCGGCTAAAGGCGTAATAGCCGTTAGGCTCGTTGCCTGATTTCGAGAAAGTTTGCCGGTGCATGCAGAAATAACACTGCCTAATAAGGATAACAGGGGTATCCAGAGCAAAGTCATAATGAAGGGCCTTTTTGAATCATAAAGTTTATCAATTCGCTACTTGTTATTATTAAATACCAAAGTGACTTGGGTATACGTTTTATATCTGTTTTTTAACAACATTAATACGTACAGTTATACTGATAAACACGGTTTTTGTCTATAGAAAGCGCTTCTAGCGGGGCAATAATCAAACAAAAAAGTCTATAAATTAATGAACTGGGATAAAACCGGCTCAGCTTTTAAGCAGTTTTAATAGGCTCATATAATCATTGGTTAAACAACCTAAAAGCACTCTATTTAATGATTAAAAGCGCGGGAATAAATCTGCATGTTGCTCTATATGAGTTTGCCACAAAGCCCGATATTGCTCTGAAAGTCCAACCTGTTGATATTGCATAATAGACCACTGTGCGCTTGGCTTATAAGCAACACCTCCTTGCTGACAGCTTTTGCTTTTGTGCCATCCTTTTGGCGCATCAGTGTTATGAGCAATAAACAAGTTAGGGGCAACCAACCCCTCAAGCTGACAAAGCCAAGCTTGTTTTTTTGCTGGTAAAGCGTATTCATCTTCAAAACCATTAAAGTGCATTAATTCATGTAAAAAGACTGCATAATTAGCCTGCGAGTTAATATGCATTAAGCCCTGATGCACATTGGCAGTACCTTGCTTGGGCATCATAATCGCAAAATCGAATCCTTTAGGAAGCCGCTGCTTAAGTGATGACTGTTGCCAATCGCACTGCGCAAGCGTTGCTTTAGTGCTGTTACAACCAATTGCATTACCAACATATATAGGCTTTGAAAAACAAAATGCATTACTACTAGGCTCTGGGTGTTGTGCGTATTTTTTCACAAAGTGGTTGAGCCTATATAAACCATCACGGTGATCGCTCAGCATTAGCACATTAAATGTGCATTGCTTTTGTATCTCAATTTGCTCGCTCGCTACCAAAAACCCTAATTTATTCATAAAGGGTTGGTTTAATGCATCGAAGGGAGCACGCTGTTGTAACTGTAAATGATAAAAGGCATCCCCTTTAGGGAGCTTATTGTGGGCTTTTAATAACGCTAAATCTTGCCAGCGCTGTTGAGCAAGCAATGAAGCTGCGAGATGTTTTTGTTGTTTAATTGTTATCTCATCGAGGCTTGCTTGCCAAAAGAGCTTGGCGGTTTCAGTTTGATTATTGGCTATTAATGATAACCCATATCCGTATTGTGCATGGGCTATTTTATTGCGTGCTAAGGTGGCTAATGAGGTCGGGGGGAGTTGTAAAATATGCGATGCAAAGTAACTAGGGAATTGCCAATAACTATCAATCACATTGGCTTTGGCGTGCAATACTTGCCAAAAGCCAATGCTATTTTGTTTATTACTGGAGCCACTAATTAAGCTAGCGCACAGTAATAAAATACTTAATTTAAAAAAGTTAGCCCGCGCTTTCACTTGCCATCAACTCAAGCTCTAAACGCGCATATTTATATTCTATAAATTCGTGAACGTTCGTTGCCAGCGCCAACTTAAAGTAATCTGTTGCAATTGAGAGCTCACCTGCGGCTTGGTGCTGTTTAGCTAAGTAAAAATAAGCTTCACATAAACGTTGAGCATATTCTTGTTGTGAACTTACACCATCGGCTATCCCTGAAAAAAATGCTTTTTCACTCATATCACCTACATACAAGGCAATAAGCTGGTATGCCCATTCATTTTCATCAAGGGCCGCCGCATTAGCTTTTAACGAAGCGAGTGCCTGAGTTTTATCTTGTGCCGCTTGCGCTAAATAAAGCCACAGCACACGATAAGGATCGTTAGGAGAGCGCTCCAAGAACGTTTTAAAGTCATCCTTTGCAAGCGTCGCTCTATCACCATAGTACAAAGCAATACCACGATTTAAATACGCATATTCATGTTCTTGGTCTAACTCTATGGCTGAATCAAAATACTCGTATGCTTTTTCGTATTGCTGCATCAAGGTATGTTGAATCCCCAAAAAGTTATACACTTCAGCCAAATCAGGTTTCAGTTTAACTGCTCGGTTAAAATCAATTCGCGATAAAGTTGTCATGCCTAAGCTATCAAACAGCACACCACGGTCATAATACAGCTTTGCTTGTTGCTCTTTACTTAAGTCTGCCCTATTTAATAGTTCTGAAAAACGAGCAATGGCAATTTCATTTCTAAAGTCTGATGCAAGTGGCGCAGTAAATGGCACATTAATAATAGCAGCGGGTTTAGTAGTAGCCTGACAAGCGCTTAAAGACAAAATAGCAAAAGATGCCAAGGCTAAATGTTTAAGTCTCATTAAAATCCTTAATACCGAGGTAAGTAGCAAATAGATAAGACATAAGCTGTCTTGTAAGGTTCATTCTTGTTATATGTTACTTAACGTCTTGAACATAATAGGTTGCTAACATTAAAGCATAAAAAAAGGGGCTAAACAGCCCCTTTTTATACTATCCAGTAATTATCTGGATGAAAGATTAGCAATTACGCGTCTTTAGACTCGTCAGCTGCAGGTGCTGCTGATTCCATTGCTTCTTTAATACTTAGACGTACACGGCCTTGGCGGTCTACTTCTAGTACTTTAACTTTAACTTCTTGACCTTCACTAAGGTGATCAGCAACGTTGTTAACACGCTCTGTGCTGATTTGTGAGATATGCACTAGGCCATCTTTACCAGGAAGAATATTTACAAACGCACCGAAGTCAACGATACGTACAACTTTACCTTCGTAGATAGTACCAACTTCAAGCTCAGCAGTTAATTGCTCAATACGGCTAATTGCATTTGCTGCACTTTCACCGTCTGTAGCAGCAATTTTGATTGTGCCATCATCACCGATTTCAATCGTAGTACCTGTTTCTTCAGTAAGTTGACGAATAGTTGCGCCACCTTTACCGATTACTTCAGCAATTTTCTTCTGTGGGATTTGCATCGTGTAAATACGCGGAGCAAACATAGATAACTCTTCAGAAGGTGCAGAAATCGCTTCGTCCATCACACCTAGAATGTGTAAACGAGCTGCTTTAGCTTGCTTAAGCGCGATTTGCATGATTTCTTGCGTGATACCTTCAATCTTGATATCCATTTGTAGTGCAGTGATACCGTTAGTTGTACCCGCTACTTTAAAGTCCATGTCACCTAAGTGATCTTCATCACCTAAGATATCTGAAAGTACTACAAAGTTTTCTTCTTCTTTAACTAGGCCCATCGCGATACCCGCAACAGAGGCTTTAATTGGTACACCCGCGTTCATAAGCGCTAGAGACGTACCACAAACCGATGCCATTGAAGATGAACCATTTGATTCAGTGATTTCAGATACAACACGAATTGAGTAAGGGAACTCAGTTAATGTTGGCATTACAGCTTGGATACCACGCTTAGCTAGGTTACCGTGGCCGATTTCACGACGCTTAGGAGAACCTACAAAACCCGTTTCACCTACACAGAATGGAGGGAAGTTGTAGTTAAGCATAAAGTGGTTTTTGTGCGTGCCAGTTAAATCATCGATTAACTGTGAGTCACGTTCTGTACCAAGTGTTGCTGTTACTAATGCTTGCGTTTCACCACGTGTAAAGATTGCAGAACCGTGAGTACGTGGAAGTACGCCAGTCATTACATCTAGTGCACGGATCATATCTGGTTCACGACCATCGATACGTTTTTCGCCAGCAGCGATACGGCCACGAACGATTTTCTTCTCAAGTGAACCGAATACTTTACCTACTTCTTGCTTATCAAGCGTTTCGCCTTCAGCAAGTTCGCTAGTAAGCGCTTCAACTACGGCATCTTTTGCTGCAGTTAATGCTTCTTTACGCGCTACTTTATCAGTAATACGGTAAGCTTCGCCTACTTTATCAGCAGCAAGTGTTGCTACTTTCTCTTCTAATGCAACGTTTTTCTCAGGTGCAGTCCAATCCCAAGTAGGCTTGCCTGCTTCTGCTTTAAATTCGTTGATTGCCTTGATGATAGACTGTGATTGCTCATGGCCGTATACAACTGCGCCTAGCATTACGTCTTCAGCAAGTACGTCTGCTTCTGATTCAACCATAAGTACGGCGTTATCAGTACCCGCAACAACTAAATCAAGTTGGCTTTCTTCAAGCTCTTTTAGTGTCGGGTTAAGTACGTATTCACCGTTGATGTAACCAACACGTGATGCACCAATTGGACCGCTGAACGGGATACCAGAGATAGCAAGTGCTGCTGATGTACCAATCATCGCAACCATATCAGGTTGGATTTCAGGGTTTACAGAAACAACTGTCGCGATAACTTGTACTTCGTTTACGAAACCATTAGGGAAAAGTGGACGAATTGGACGGTCAATCAGACGTGCAATAAGTGTTTCGCCATCGTTAGGACGACCTTCACGCTTAAGGAAACCACCTGGGATACGACCAGCAGCGTACATACGCTCTTGGTAGTTAACAGTTAGTGGGAAGAAATCTTGACCTGGTTGAGCTTCACGCTTACCAACAACCGTTACTAGTACTGACGTATCGCCAATGCTTGCTAGTACTGCGCCGTCTGCTTGACGAGCGATAGCACCTGTTTCTAGTGTCACTGTGTGTTGACCTAGTTGAAATTCTTTTATAATTGCTTGCACTTAAAATATTCCTTAAATGTATTTTTAGTATTAATTAAGTTTTCATCAAAGTACCAATTACAGTACATAATTGTATTCAGTTGGAAATCAATTAAGTACTACAATTGGCAATGATGTAAATAACCGTAGATAAACCTTTTTATCTACGCGCCATAGTATATAACAAAGTCAGGTAAAATTGCGAGCTTAGCACCGAGATAAAATAGTGCTTGCAGCAATGTCAAAAACATTCGCTTTGTGAAAGATAATAGTATGGCTTTTATTCGATATTTCAAGGGGTTTACTGAGAAGTACTGGGGAAGACGAGAAAATGTGAGCACAAAAAAAGGAGCTAAAAAGCTCCCCTTTTGATAATCAAGTTCTTAGCGACGTAGGCCAAGCTCTTTGATTAACGCAGTGTAACGCGAGATATCTTTACCTTTAAGGTAATCAAGCAGTTTACGGCGAGTGCTTACTTTACGAAGCAGACCACGACGTGAGTGGAAGTCATGCTTGTGATCAGCAAAGTGACCTTGAAGCTTGTTGATATCAAAAGTAAGTAATGCTACTTGTACTTCAGGTGAACCAGTGTCGCCTTCAGCGCGTGCGAATTTAGCAATGATATCGATTTTTTCTTGATTGCTTAGTGACATAATAACTCCAAAAGTTAAATTTAATAGGTGCTTTAGCCGATCACTAATTCAGCCAAAACGATTAAGCGGGCGTATTCTACCAATTATCAGCATAACTACAAGTTAAACTTTACTCTGGTTGCTGATTAGACAAGCCACGTTTTGATTTTAGATGGCCATCAGGATTACGTTCACCAGTACCAATAAAGATTCCGTCAGCCAGAACTTTTATTGCACCTTCAGGTAATTCTTTACCTAGCACCACAGCTTGACCATGGCTAAATGCTATTCCCTGCTCTTTAGTAATTTCCACAACAGGTAAATCAACTAACGCGGTATCCATTGGCAATAATAGTTCGTCAAGGTAAGTAGAAGGCGCAACGTCTTGTTCTTTCGCTTGATTTAATAACGTTTCTAACTGCTCAAGTGTGACCATTTTATCTGCTGGGTAATGCCCTACAGCACTACGATGCAGCATAATCACATGCGCGCCGCAGCCAAGGTTTTCACCTAAGTCATCAACGATAGTACGAATATATGTGCCTTTAGATACATGGGCAGTCATTTGTATTTCGTTGGCTTGCTCATCAAACTCATCAAGCGTTAAGCTAAATACGTTAATTTTTCGACATTTGCGAGGAACTTCTATGCCTTCACGCGCATATTTATATAAAGGCTTGCCTTCATATTTAAGCGCTGAGTACATTGATGGGTATTGATCTGACTCACCTAAAAATTTAGCAATTTCCTGTGTAAGCAGTTCAGCAGTAACATTAACATCACGCGTTTCGACCACTTCACCATCAGAGTCTGACGTGGTAGTACGCTCACCCAGTTTTGCTCGCACAACATAGGTTTTATCTGTATCGAGTAAAAACTGGGTAAACTTAGTGGCTTCACCAAAACAAATAGGCAGCATACCGGTCGCAAGCGGATCGAGCGCACCTGTGTGCCCCGCTTTTTGCGCAAAATAAATACCTTTAGCCTGCTGTAATGCCTTGTTTGATGAAATGCCTTCTGGTTTGTTTAACAACAAAATACCATCAACTGGACGGCCTTTACTGCGTCTTGCCATTAGTCTTTAGTGCCTTCTTCGCTATCTGTTTCATCATCAACATGCTTAGCATTATCTTCACGAATGATAGAGTCCACTAAGTTAGAGATGCGCATCCCTTCCATTAATGAATTATCAACCACAAATTTAAGCTCAGGCATGATTCGCGCACGAATACGTTTACCTAGCAACGAGCGGATATAACCGGTTGCTTCGTTAAGTACTTTGGCACTTTGCTTGGCTGCATTTTCATCTTCGGTGTTAAACACAGTAATGAAAACTTTGGCATAAGATAAATCGCGCGATATTTCTACCGCAGACACTGTCACCATGCCCAAGCGTGGATCTTTAATTTCGCGTTGTAAAATCACCGCAATTTCTTTTTGAATTTGCTGAGCAACACGATCAGTGCGAGAAAATTCTCTCATTTCACTTTCCTAAAATTATAACTTATTGAAAAATAATAATAAGCTAACTAAATAATGGATACACAAATGGGGGCTGAGCCCCCATTTAAAATCTTAGCATAGGTTATGTTGGGCTATCGAGGTACAACCTTGAATGTCCAAAACCACCTAATAACAATTAAAGAGTACGTTGTACTTCAACTGTTTCAAATACTTCGATTTGGTCACCAACGCGAACATCATTGTAGTTCTTAACGCCGATACCACATTCCATGCCGTTACGAACATCAGCAACGTCATCTTTAAAGCGACGTAATGACTCAAGCTCGCCTTCGTAAATAACCACGTTATCACGAAGTACACGAATTGGTGCGCTACGCTTGATAGTACCTTCAGTAACCATACAACCGGCAATTGCACCAATTTTTGGAGACTTAAATACGTCACGTACTTCAGCAAGACCAATGATCTCTTGTTTAAACTCAGGAGCAAGCATACCAGACATGGCTTGCTTAACTTCTTCGATAAGCGCGTAGATTACGCTGTAGTAACGAAGATCTAGGTTTTCAGAGTCAATCACTTTACGCGCTGATGCATCAGCACGAACGTTAAAGCCAACCACAATCGCGTTAGACGCTGCCGCAAGAGTTGCATCAGTTTCAGTGATACCACCAACACCAGAACCAACAATCTTCACTTTTACTTCATCAGTAGAAAGCTTAGTTAGTGAGTCTGAAATTGCTTCGATTGAACCTTGAACGTCTGCTTTAAGTACCACGTTAACTTCAGATACGTCGCCTTCAGTCATGTTAGTAAACATGTTTTCAAGCTTCGCTTTTTGTTGACGTGCTAGTTTAACATCGCGGAATTTACCTTGACGGTAAAGTGCAACTTCACGTGCTTTACGCTCATCTTTAACTACAGTTGCTTCATCACCGGCAGCTGGAATACCAGACAGACCTAAAATCTCTACTGGAATAGAAGGACCTGCAGACTTGATATCTTTACCGTTTTCATCGCGCATAGCACGAACACGGCCGTATTCAAGACCACATAATACAATGTCACCTTGATTAAGCGTACCTGACTGAACAAGAATAGACGCTACTGGACCACGGCCTTTATCAAGACGTGATTCAATAACAACACCTGCAGCCATACCTTCGGTCGGCGCATTTAATTCTAAAAGCTCAGATTGCATTAATACAGCTTCTAGCAGGTCATCAATACCTAAACCAGTTTTTGCTGAAATGTGCACGTACTGTGTATCGCCGCCCCACTCTTCTGGGATAACGTCTAGCTGAGCTAGTTCGTTTTTAACGCGATCTGGATCTGCGCCTTCTTTATCCATTTTGTTAACAGCAATAATTAAAGGAACGCCAGCTGCGCGAGCATGCTGTACCGCTTCTTTAGTTTGTGGCATTACGCCATCATCAGCTGCAACTACTAGGATTACGATATCAGTCGCTTTTGCACCACGAGCACGCATTGATGTAAATGCGGCGTGACCCGGAGTATCTAAGAAAGTGATCATGTTGCCGTTAGTTTCAACGTGGTATGCACCAATGTGCTGTGTAATACCACCGGCTTCGCCTGATGCAACTTTAGCTGAACGAATGTAATCAAGCGTCGATGTTTTACCGTGGTCAACGTGACCCATAACAGTTACTACTGGCGCACGTGGCTCTGACTTACCATCTTCATGGCGGTCATTAAGTACTGTTTGCTCTAATTCGTTTTCTTTAACGATGATAACTTTATGGCCCATTTCTTCTGCAACAAGTTGCGCAGTTTCTTGGTCAATAACTTGGTTAATCGTAACCATGTCACCCATTTTCATCATTGTTTTTACAACTTCAGCGCCTTTAACAGCCATGCGTGACGCAAGCTCAGCAACTGTAATTGTTTCACTAATACGCACTTCGTTTTTAACATCAGCCGTTGGTTTTTGGAAACCGTGCTGTAATGACGCTGGCGCTTTTAGCTTACCTTTTTTACCTTTAGACGCTGCAAATTTATCTTTTGCTGGCGCTTTTTTCTTTTTCTTCGCACGGCGTGAGCCTTGCTCTTCGCGAGCATCTGCTACATCTTCTGCTTCACGTGCGTAAGTTGAAGTCGTAAGGTGGTGATCCGCGGTTTCTTCGCGTTTCTTACGTTCTTCTTCTTCTTTCTTCCAGCGTGCTGAATTCTCTTCAGCTAGCTTTCTTGCCTCTTCTGCTTGACGTTTCGCTTCTTCTTCAGCTTTCTTCAATGCGGCCTCTTCTGCTTCTTTTTGCAGACGCTCAGCTTCGATGCGATCTTTCTCAGACTTAGCACTTTGCTCAGGGGTCATCTGCTGTTGTTTCGCTTTACGCTCAGCATCTGCTTTGCGTTTAGCTTCTTCTTTGGCTTTACGATCAGCGTCTTCTTTCGCTTTACGTTCTGCCTCTTGTTTCGCTTTCAATTCTGCGGCTTCTTGTTCAGCTTTTTGCTGCTCTTCAAGACGCGCTTTTTCTTCAGCGGCTAGACGTTGCTGTTCTTGCTCTTGCTCAACAGCACTTTTTTTCACGTAAGTGCGGGTTTTGCGAACCTCAACTTGCACAGCCTTTGCTTTACCCGTAGAGCCAGTCACACTTAATGTGCTTTTGCTCTTACGTTGCAATGTCATACGCGCTGGACCTTCAGATCCAGTACCGCCATGTTGCTTGCTTAGGTGATCAAGTAACGTTGCTTTTTCAGCTTCTGTTACATTATCGCCTGCTTGTTTAGTAATACCGGCTTGTGAAAACTGCTGTAGCAATTTATCAACAGTTGTACCTATATCACCGGCTAGTTTTTCAACATTTACTTCTGCCATAGTCTCTAATACCTCCGTTAATAAATTACTCGTCTGCAAACCAACAAATATTACGTGCAGCCATAATTAGCTCGCCCGCTTTCTCTGCAGATAGCTCTGTAATATCTACAAGCTCATCAATGCCTTGCTCAGCTAAGTCTTCAAGTGTTACTACACCCTTACTTGCCATAACAAATGCTAAATGACGCTCTAAGCCTTCAAGCGCAAGTAAGTCTTCAGCAGGCTCAGCGCCTTCTAAGCTTTCTTCCGTTTTAAGGGCTTTCGTTGTTAATGCATCTTTTGCACGTGAACGTAATACGTCCACTGTTTCTTCATCTAAGCCGTCGATTTCTAAAAACTCTGAAGCCGGAACATAAGCAACTTCTTCAAGTGTTGAGAAACCTTCGTTGATAAGTAATGATGCAAATTCGTCATCAATATCTAAGTTTTCAGTAAATAAGTTAATTAACTTATCTGACTCAGCTTCGTTCTTAGCGCGCATTTCATCAACGGTCATTACGTTTAATTCCCAGCCAGTTAATTGGCTTGCTAAACGTACGTTTTGACCATTACGACCAATAGCTTGTGCTAAGTTATCAGCTTCAACAGCAATATCCATTGAGTGTGTATCTTCATCCATTACGATTGAAGCCACTTCTGCTGGTGCCATTGCGTTAATAACAAACTGTGCAGGGTTGTCATCGTAAAGTACGATATCAACACGCTCACCGCCAAGTTCTGACGATACCGCTTGAACACGTGCGCCACGCATACCAACACACGCACCAACCGGGTCAATACGCTTATCGTTAGATTTAACCGCGATTTTAGCGCGTGAACCTGGATCACGTGCTGCAGCGCGTAATTCAATCATTTCTTCGCCAATTTCTGGCACCTCAATGCGGAATAATTCCATCAGCATTTCTGGTTTAGAACGGGTTACAAATAATTGTGCACCGCGTGCTTCAGGCTTCACTTCATATAAAAGACCGCGGATACGATCACCCGGGCGGAAGTTTTCACGCGGCAGCATGTCGTCACGATAAATAACCGCTTCTGCGTTGTTACCTAAATCAAGTACGATTGCATCACGGGTTGCTTTTTTAACAACACCCGTTACCAGCTCGCCTTCTTGATCTTTATATGCTTCAACGACTAAGGCGCGCTCTGCTTCACGTACTTTTTGTACGATCACTTGCTTAGCCATCTGTGTTGTTATGCGGTCAAATTTAATTGATTCAATCTGCTCTTCTACGTAGTCGCCCATTTTCAAGTCAGGTTCTTCAACTTGAGCAGCTTCTAACGTGATTTCGCTGTATGGATTCTCTAAAGAACCATCTTCTAAAACTTCAGCTATTTGCCAGCGACGGAAGGTATCGTAATCGCCGGTTTTACGGTCAATTGCAACACGTACATCAATTTCACCATCATGCTTTTTCTTTGTCGCTGTCGCTAATGCGAACTCTAGAGCTTCAAAAATCTTTTCTTTTGGAACCGCTTTCTCATTGGAAACGGCTTCAGCAACCAATAATATTTCTTTTGCCATGGGTAATGCCTCGCTTGCCCTATTCCTTCGCACTCGAATTAAAACTTTGCGATTATGTTCGCACGTTCAATGTTACTAAGCATGATTAAATGCTCCGCACCATCGCTAGATAGTGTGATCATATCGCTGCTAACTGCTATTAAGTCGCCTTTAAAATTACGGCGACCATCTTGTGGAAGCTTAGTACGCACGCGTACTTCCTCTCCTTGCGCCTGCTCGTAGTGATCTTGTTTGAATAATGGACGATCAACACCAGGAGACGACACTTCCAAATCGTATTCGTTTGTAATTGGGTCTTCGACGTCTAAAATCGCACTAATTTGACGACTTGCATCGGCGCAGTTGTCAACTGAAATCCCATCCTCATGAGCAATGTATACTCTTAAGGTAGAATGGCGACCCGCTTGTACAAACTCAAGCCCATGTAATTCAAAGCCTAACATTTCTACCGCAGGCGTTAACATGGTTACTAAATCTTGTTCAAGTTTTGTCACGAAAATCCTCCATACAAACAAAAAAAGGGCTTATAGCCCTAAAATACTGAGTTTAAATTTTGATTTAATCGATAAACATCAAATCAAACGGTGCAGATACAACAACGCCCCGAACCAAGCGGGGCGTCACACCAAAAAACGCAAAACTGTGTGGCCTAGGGCCAAGCTTGGTTGCGAGTCAGTACCCTGACCAAATTAAACTTCATTAGCTTAAACGCAAAACGCGCATTACTTAGAATGCGCGATATAAAGTAGTAAGTATAAACCTACTATTAAGATTGGTTGCGGGAGCCGGATTTGAACCAACGACCTTCGGGTTATGAGCCCGACGAGCTACCAGACTGCTCCATCCCGCGCCAATAGATAAAAAGTTAATAACTTAATATCGCTGTTAGTAAATTTTATAACCTACTAAACAATGGCCGCTATTATAAAGATGTACACCTAAATTAGCAACCACAATAAGTAATAAGTTGATAAAAAAAGCAATGCTGTTTATTGCTTTGCTCTATGATTAAAACGACATGTAGAAATCGATCGCTTTTTAAAATACAGCGTATAAAAATAATTTTGGCTCATTATGAAAAAATTCAAAACCTTAAAACTAATTTTAGGTGACCAGCTAAACCCCGCTCATTCTTGGTTTAAAGATAAATCCGATGACACCGTGTTTGTTATTGCCGAGCTCATGCAAGAAGCGCAGTACGTAAAGCATCACGTGCAAAAAATATCAGCCTTTTTTAAAGCCATGGAAAACTTCGCTAACGCCTTAAAAGATGCCGGCTTTGACGTGTTGCATTTAACGTTAGATGACACCAAAGACGATGATGACCTACCCGCTCTTTTAACTCGCTTAGCTAAGCAACATGAATGCACCTCAATTGAATATCAATACCCAGATGAGTACCGTTTAAAAACACAACTGCACGACTTTGCCACTAACAGCGAATTAGCTGTGACTGCCTGTGACAGCGAGCATTTTTTATTAGCATTTAACGATATAGACAAACGCTTTAAAAAAGATAAACACGTCACTATGGAGCATTTTTATCGGGCAATGCGTAAGCAGTTTGATATTTTAATGGATGATGACAAACCTCAAGGCGGTCAATGGAACTTTGATGCTAATAACCGTAATAAGTTTTCAAAAAGCGATTTAGCCGATATCCCCAAACCCAAATTATTTAAAAATGATGTTAGCACCATCATTGAGCGTTTAGATAAACATAAAATAAAATACTTTGGGCAAATAGAAACCCAATTAAGCTGGCCAACAACCCGTAAACAAGCAATAAGCGCACTTGATCACTTTTGTGCACATTTACTTCCCCGCTTTGGTCAATTTCAAGATGCGATGACAGATCAATGCCCTGATAAAGATACCTTTTATCACAGCCGGTTATCATTTGCGTTAAATGCCAAAATTTTACACCCTCGCTATGTTATCGACCGTGTGGTCAAAGAATACCAACAACGCCAAGGTGAAATATCTATTTCTCAGGTTGAAGGCTTTATTCGTCAAGTACTGGGTTGGCGCGAATATGTGCGTGGCGTGTATTGGAAAAACATGCCCGATTACGCTAACAAAAACCAGCTTAATGCAACCCGTGCACTGCCACGTTATTTTTGGAATGGTAAAACAAAAATGAACTGCTTAAGCCACTCATTAACACAAAGCTTAGACAGCGCGTATGCCCATCATATTCAACGTTTAATGGTAATAGGTAATTTTTGTTTACTAACCGCTATTAACCCTGATGAAGTGGATGAATGGTATTTGGGTGTTTATATCGATGCTATTGAATGGGTAGAAATGCCTAACGCACGAGGGATGAGCCAATTTGCTGACGATGGCATCATTGCTACCAAGCCTTATGCGGCTAGCGGCAACTATATAAATAAAATGAGCGACTACTGTAAAAGCTGCCAATATAAGGTGAAAGAAAAAGTAGGAAAAGACGCTTGCCCGTTAAATAGCCTCTATTGGCAATTTATGCAAACACACCGAGAGCGGCTTGAAAAAAATCCACGGATAGGCATGGTTTATCGCAATTGGGATAAACAAGATGAATCATTGCGCCAAGAAACCTTAGAGCAAGCTAACAACTATTTAAATAATATTGAAAAGCTTTAAATATAAATGCCGTCAATTGACGGCAGCATTCTTGATAGTTAATATTAAAGTACCAAAATAGGTAATATTGTTAATTAAATGTTTAATTTATTTGTCATGTCAGTGTAATGAGCTTATTTTTTAATAGCACCTCTTACTCCAGACTATGATGAGAATAAAATGAAAAAACAATTAATGGCAGCGACACTTTTATTGCTCGGTACAAGCCAAGCTCAAGCTTTTAGTCAAGAAACTCACAAACGTATTGTTCTTGATGCCGTAAATTATATGCAGCAACACCCAGCCAGCACCGAATATGCTGCCCTACGTCAGTACGCTGCACAAAACAATCTGACAATCTCTGAATTAGCCGAGCTGCTGGGACAAGCTGCTTATGATGTAGATGACTTTGAAGACACCTTTTTCTGTGGTGCTATTACAGGTTCATGTGTTCAAGCGCCAGTATGGGGAGCAGCGCAAAGTATAGTTAAATATACAAGCTATTGGCATTTTCAAAATCATACCCAAGGTGCAGACCAACATGGAAACGATTTTGGTGGTTATAATTATGAAAAGCTCACCGTTTGGGGAACTATTGATAATCTTGCATCTGCTTGGCTTAAAGGTGACTATCTTGATGATGGTAAAGGGGGAGAAACAGGTTGGTTCAATGCCGACTCTTCAAAATATAACAGTTATGGTGTAACAGAATCTCACTACAGAATCGATAGCAACTCAACCTATTCTATGTACGATGACTTTGAAGAAATGCCATTTCAACCTATCGATAATTTAGGGCAATATTGGTATCAAAGTTACTTACAAAGCGGCAATCCCCAAGTATTAGGGTTTGTGTTCCATACTACTGATTTATTACAGCCTCACCACACATGGACCACATCAGATCTAAATCATTCTAGCTGGGAAAGTTGGGTAAACGATTACTATGACCAAGAGCAGCTCAACGATTTATCACTCGTTACTCAAGCAATGCAAACGTTCTCGCCTTTAGATAAAAATAGCCAAGATGTTCGCCCATTATTAACTCAAGGCGGTTCATTTTCTTATGCACAAGGTGGGATTGTACTCAACTCAGAAGATCATTTTGATCGCCTTAATATAGCTAAGCAGGTCGTGCCCCATGCAATAGCAATGGTGGTGCACTTATTAAACCACGCCATGGTTGCTCGCTAATGAAAAAAATGGCTATTTTAGTGATTACATTACTAGGCGTGTTTTACCACTCCCTAGTAATGGCATCATTTACACAATACAGCAGTGATGAAATTAACTTTATGCATCGTGCTTATTTAAAGCACAACCCTGATATTACAATCAATGAAGTTAGAACTCGTCTGTATGAGAATCAGTTTTTATTACAACAAGCTGCGCTAAAAACCCCTGCGATAATAAAACGACAATCTGCCGTTGGTTTTAGTACTCAATACCATGTTGAACGTTACTTAAAAAATCTGTTCGATTCACAATTAGCTATAAGCGCACAGTCAAGCCCGATAAAGCTTGAAACTTATGATAAGCAATGGCTTAAACACACATTAGGGCCCTACCCTAAAAATGGCCAGTATGTGCAAAGCGCCATCAAAAAAATACAGCAGTTTGATTTAACCCCTCTTTTGTATAACGCTATTAATTTATATGAATTTGTCGATGCATTATCAATGCAGGTACGCTTTAAACTCCACAGAGGAGATAGTGAACTATTCAAAAGTGAATTAATAAAAAAACGGCAATTCAATATAGCGTTTTCAAAAGCCAAACCGATTTTGGCAAAACAGAATATTGATATTGAACATCTGTATGAAATAGCTCAAGGAGATATTCTGCGCCCCTCCATTCAAAGCTGGCTAGGTATAAATACAATGATGCATATGCAAAGCCCCGTTCTTGAAAAACTAGAGAAACAAGTAAACAAAAGCGAAATTAAAGCATTTTATCAAGCCAATAAATCGCAGTTTAAATTTTTAAGCCACGTAAAAGCCCATGGAGCTCAATTTGCTCATCGAGCCAATGCTGTAGGTTTTCGCACCTTGGCCGGTAACAAAACGCTAAAACAAGCATTAGTAATATCAGGAAAACAAGATATATATGCTCAATACAACAGTGAATTAAACCGTAAAAACAAAAGTAGCTGGGTTGTACAACTTGCGTTCACAACTAAAGAAAACACTATTTCTCCTGTTATACGTACACCCAGTGGTGAATGGGTGGTGATACACAGTTATGAGCATCAGTTTGAGTACTTTTCGCCAGAAGATGAAACCGTTCGATACCAAGCAACAAAGGCCATCGCAAAACAAAAAGCGGTACAACAGTATGAGGATACTTGGCTCAAGTGGCAAAATAAGACAGGAGTAATTTTATGAGCAAAAAAGTTTTCGTTTCTGTTGTTGTAGCTTGTGTTGGTATGTACGCACTTTTTACTCAATATACTAGTAAACCAACGATAAAGAATATTGATTCCCTTAACCAAGCTAAAAGTGTTAAGCAAATAACGTCACTTGAGCTGACTACTGCTGACATGACCCAAGAGCTAAAAAGCACGCAATTAAACACGGTTACAACTAACAAAACGAGCCCTCAGCCTTTGCCACCAATAACCTCTCCTGCCTATTTACCCAACATAGTAAAAAATACTCAGCCAGTTGCTCAGTACAGCGGTGATTTAAATAATCACCAGGCATATCAAGATTTCCACCTTGAACAGCAAAGACAGCTAGAGCAACGTTTTGTTATTGCTGCACAAGCCAAAATATTAAAACTTGAAGAATTACTGGCTAAAGGCCGACAAAAAAAGCTTTCACAAGAACAACTGCAAGTTGCGATAGATAAAATTAACGCTTTAAAACAAATGCAAATAAACTTAAAAGACTAACAACGCAAAAAGCCGCCAAATGGCGGCTTTTCACAGGGAAAATACGTGTGCTAGCTTAACTATTTGCTTTCTAGCATATTGCCTGAGCCAATCTCGATTTTACGTGGCTTAAGCGCTTCTGGGATCTCACGTTCAAGGTCGATGCTTAGTAAGCCATTGGCTAAGTCTGCACCAAGTACTTTAACGTGGTCGCCTAACTGGAACTTACGCTCAAAGTTACGCTCGGCAATCCCTTGATGAATAAATTTACGCTCATCATTTTGCTCTTTACCTGCTTTGGTGCCTGATACAACCAAAGTGTTGTTTTCAGATTGCAAGGTTAACTCGTCTTCACTAAATCCAGCGACTGCCATAGTGATACGGTACTTGTCTTTATCAAGCGCTTCGATGTTATAAGGAGGAAAACTTGGCTGCTTATCAGTTCGTGCAGCGGCATCCATTAATGATGCTAAATGATCGAAACCAATGAATGAACGGTATAGGGGTGATAAATCTACTGTACGCATAATAATATCCTCATATTTAAGCGATATATTGCTGCTACTTTTCGTTTGAACAAGTAACGGCAAAAGTTAATTAATAATATAATTTTCAAATAGTTCTGATTTACTGAAGACCCATCAGGCGTCCTCAAATAACTATTTATGGGCGGGCAATTTTATTTCAAGATTTTTTTATAAAATATTTTTATTTTTTTACAGGCCCTAAAAAAAGCGAACGCAATAATCGTTTTTTTGCACTGTAATAAAAAATGAAATTAGTTACACTAGGGTCAACTAATTTGAGGAGAGCGTTATGTTAACAGTAATTTTTGGCCGTGAAGGCTGCCCTTTTTGTGTTCGCGCTAAAGATGTTGCAGAGCAACTTGCTAATGATCGCGATGATTTTAAATACCGCTACATCGACATCATCAAAGAAGGTATCAGTAAAGAAGATTTAGAGAAGTCTGCAGGCAAACCATGCCCAACCGTACCGCAGATTTTTGTAGACCAAACTCATATTGGTGGATTCACTGAATTTGAAGCTTATGCTAAAGAAAACCTAGGCCTTTACCAGTAATTTTGTAGACAGAGTGTTAACCAGCTCAATTAACGCACAATTGAAGCTGGTTAAATTTCGACCAACATCAAACACATATAAATTAGTTGTAATTTATACAAGCATTTGCCTCGCATTTCCTATACAATGCGCGCCTCTTTAAATTCGTTGAGGCGTATTAATGTCAGAACCAGTCACGTTTGAATCTCTAAATCTTTCTCCTGCAATTTTAAAGGCAGTTGAAGAGTTGGGTTACAAGACACCATCTGAAATCCAAGCTCAATGTATACCGTTATTGCTAGAAAGAAAGGACGTACTGGGACTAGCACAAACGGGTACAGGTAAAACAGCAGCATTTGCACTGCCATTACTAAATAATATTGACCCGTCTGTGAAACAGCCACAGATCCTTGTACTCACACCTACCCGTGAGCTTGCGATCCAAGTAGCTGAGGCATTTGAACAATATGCAAAACACACTCGTGGTGTTGAAGTATTGGCACTATATGGTGGCCAGAGCTACAGCATCCAGCTGAGCGCACTTCGTCGTGGCGCACAGATTATCGTTGCTACACCAGGTCGATTAATCGATCACATAAACCGTGGCACTATCAAGTTTGATGCTTTACAAGCACTTGTACTTGATGAAGCCGATGAAATGCTACGTATGGGCTTTATCGATGATGTAGAAAGCATCATGGAAAAAACACCGCGTGAAAAGCAAACATGTCTTTTCTCTGCGACTATGCCTAAGCAAATTCAAAACATCAGCAGCAAATATATGAATAACCCTGAACAGGTTCATATTTCTGCGCGCAACTCAACTGTATCATCAGTTGAACAAGTGTTTTGGAATGCCCATGTTCATAAAAATAAAGCGATTGTTCGTTTCTTAGAAGCTGAACAATATGAAGGTGCTATTGTTTTCGTACGTACGCGTAACGACACAGTGCAACTTGCTGAATTATTAGAGCGCGAAGGTTTCTCTGCGGCGCCACTTAACGGTGACATGAACCAGCAAGCGCGTGAGCGCACGGTTGATCGTTTAAAAAGC
This sequence comes from Pseudoalteromonas sp. SD03, assembly GCF_040937955.1. NCBI lineage: Bacteria > Pseudomonadati > Pseudomonadota > Gammaproteobacteria > Alteromonadales > Pseudoalteromonadaceae > Pseudoalteromonas > Pseudoalteromonas sp. SD03. The sequence continues at coordinate 1,183,158 of NZ_CP162514.1, read as the reverse complement.
GGCATGCTAAACGTTGTTATTGCAACAGACGTAGCGGCACGTGGTCTTGATGTAGACCGTTTAAGCTTAGTTATCAACTACGACATTCCACAAGATTCTGAAGCCTACGTTCACCGTATCGGCCGTACAGGTCGTGCTGGTCGTACTGGTAAAGCGATTCTTTTCGTTAAGCATAACGAGCGTTATTTACTTAAAAATATCATTCGTCATACTAAATCTGAAATCGCACAAGTTGAATTACCTACAGCTAAAGTTGTTGAAGAAAAACGTATCAATGCATTACAAGAAAAGCTTACGCTTGCTCTTGAAAACAAAGATATTACTTTCTTCAATGAAGTGGCTGCCAACATGGCACAAAAACTTGAGCTGGCTCCTGAAGACTTAGCGGGTGCATTACTGTGTTTAGCACAGCAACAATCACCAATTAAAGTTGAAGAAGTTAAGATTCAACCGCGTGAGCGTAACGAACGTAATGATCGTAATCCTCGTAGCAATGACCGTGGTCGTCGTAACGAACGCCCTGAACGTGGTGGTGAGCGCGCTGAGCGTAAACCACGCGAGCGTAACAGTCGTGATGCAGGTCCTATGGATACATACCGTATCGAAGTAGGTCGTGAGCATGGTGTTCAGGTTAAGAACATTGTTGGCGCAATTGCTAACGAAGCAGACATTTCAAGCAAGTTTATTGGTGACATTCGTCTTCACGACAGTCACAGTACGGTACAATTACCGCAAAACATGCCTAAAGATGTACTTGATCACTTCCAAAAAGTGTTTATTTGTAAACGCCCAATGGGTATGACATTAACACAAGATCAAGGCCCTTCTGAGCCACGCGGCGAGCGTTCTGAACGCCCTGCTGGTGACAAGAAGCGTAGCTTTAATAAAGATGGTCAACGCCCTGATAAGCGTAGCGGCCCTCGTAAAGAACGTCGCCCAGTTAGCTTTACCGCTAAGTAAGCAACGACTCTTTAGTAAAAAAACCTTGGCATGAAAGTGCCAAGGTTTTTTTGTGTCTGAAATTTGAAGATAATAGGTTCAAGGTGAAAGGTTTGAGCAGCTAGGCGTTAAATTTTTAACTACATATAAAACATAGAGAATTAATCGTAAAATATAATTTAATCTTTATTAAGAATAACTCTTTAAAAAGAAATCAAATTTTATGTATTTGTAATTAATTTCTATCTGGGCTGACTTCTCAATACTTCTGTTATAAAGCACTCATGTCGAAAGTCGTCAGCGGTATATTCATCTGCCTTAACATTAGAAATTGAACTATATTTTATCCATAAATTTAAAATATCGACTAAGGCACTTTGTCTTTTTTGAGAGAAATAAAAGCTATTTTTAGACTCTCCATCGTCAAGAAAGCTAGTTTGTAATGCGTAAATATCTATAATTAATTTTATAATTAAAGTAATAGGCTCTTTTTGAATTGAAAAGTGGCGAATACCTATAGCGTGACAAACTTGTAAAAGAGTCGCGTCCATAACCCCTAAAAGATATACTATTTTTAATGTATATATATTTATAGAATTCTCTTGTTCTATTTTTTGCTCTTCCGAAAAGTCTGGGAACAATAAGTTTATAAACTTCAGCTTATTTCTTTTAGTGTTTGCTATTTTCCCGAATTCAAATACTTTAGCCTCGAATAGTTTCATAAATTCATATATATATTCTATTTTCTCAATATCTATCTCGAAATATGGATCTTCTTTTTTTTGTTGGTTTTGGATAAAAGCGTGTAAAAATTAATGTAGCATCTTCAGGTCGAATGCATTTAAAGTTACCATTAAATATAACTGCAGAGAATTTTTCTTTAAATAGAGTTAACTCTTTATGATAAAGATCTATTTTATGCTCAAATTCTTGCCTTTTTATTGTTCTTTCCTGGTAATTCAAATTAGATTGAAACTGTAATGCACGAAAGTTAGCAGTTGCTAGAGTAGCAAGAGGTAATGCTGAACCTAAAATCCATAAGGGAACATTCATATACTCTAAGAAAACAGATAAGGTTTTCTTATTCGGCCATTCAACTGATAGGCCATCGTTTATAAAAATAAAACTCATCAGTAAAGAAGATAAGCCAACCGGTATAATTATAGCTATCCAAAAATATGAATATGTAAATACACTACTAATCTGTTTATTGTTATTCATTTACTTTAAGTCCCTCAATGCACACTCAAGCTAAGAGGGTTATTATCTAATCCGATTAAATAAATTATGCTTAATTTAAAGTTCTAAAAAACCCCACCAGTTCATGGTGGGGCTTCTACTTTTTTATAGCGATTATATTTGTTAAGGCGCTACTGCTGGGTACACGTAGCTGGCATCAAGTCCTAATGGGATACCGAGTGCCCAGTAGCCTAGCAAGAAGATACTCCAGCCAATCATAAAGGCGATTGAATACGGTAGCATCATCGCGATAAGCGTACCTATGCCTGTGCCTTTAACGTATTTTTGACAGTACACCACAACTAGTGGGAAGTATGGCATGAGCGGGGTGATAATATTAGAGCTAGAATCTCCCACACGGTACGCCGCTTGCGTTAAGTCTGGCGAAATACCGAGTTGCATTAGCATAGGCACAAATACCGGACCTAATAGTGCCCACTTAGCCGAACTTGAACCAACAAATAAGTTTACAAAACCAGTTAAGAAAATAATCCCTACGACCGTTACAGAGCTCGGTAACTCCATTGCTTTTAATACTTGAGCCCCTTCAATTGCCAGCAATGCACCTAGGTTTGATTTACTAAATGCAGCAATGAATAATGAACAAAAGAATGCCATAACAATGTAATACGCCATACCATTCATGGCTTTGCTCATTGCATCTATCATGTCTTTAGAGGTTTTAAAGGTGCCTACGGTAAAACCATATACTGCGCCTGGGATCCAAAATAACAAAAATATCAGCGGTACTATTGATTGCATTAGTGGTGAGCTAAAGTTTGTTAAAGAGCCATCGCTGCTGCGCATCGCTGAATCAGCTGGTGCGGATACGTACGCTAATAACGCAATACCTGCAATCATTACGCTACTTGCAATAAGAAAGGCGCGCTTTTCGTCACTACGCGCATCTTCAAATGCTGGTAGGTCTTGAGTTTCGCCATCAACGGGTGAATTTTTTAAACGTGGTTCAATAATTTTATCGGTGATATACCAACCTAACATCACAATAAATAAACTTGATGCTGAAGCAAAGCCCCAGTTATTAAGCGGGTTAATGCTCATTGTCGGATTAATAATTTGTGCTGCACTTTGGGTAAAGCTTTGCAGTAATGGGTCAATTCCAGATGGAATAAAGTTAGCACCAAAGCCACCACTTACCCCAGCAAATGCCGCTGCAATACCGGCAAGCGGATGACGACCGGCGGCAAAAAATATTACCCCAGCAAGAGGAATAACTAACACATACCCTGCATCGGTAGCCGTATGGCTCACAATAGCCACCAAAATAATTGAGGGTGTTAGTAATTTTCTAGGCGTTACTTTGAGCATTAATTTAAGGCCGGTATTAATAAAGCCCGAATGCTCTGCAACGCCCACACCTAGCATTGCAACCAGCACTACACCCAGTGGCGCAAAACCGGTGAATGTTTTTACCATAGAAGATAAAAAAGTGGCCAACGAATCGCTGGCAAGCATGTTATTAATGATAATGGCTTCGCCAGTACGAGGGTCTATTGCATCAAATGTGACGCTTGAAAACCACCAAGACAAAAACCAGATTAATAACATGGCAAACAAAAAGATAATTGCTGGATCAGGCAGCTTATTCCCTACCCGCTCAACAAAATTTAAAAATCGCGCAACTATGCCCGTTGGCATTGTCGCATCATTATTGTTATTCATTTCACTTGTTCCCTAGAATTTAGACTGTGCTACTTTAGCGTATCTAAGGAATGAGGTAAATTTTAACTGAATAAACAAGTTCTTTTTTAGGCACAAAAAAACGCGGCTCAGTGGCCGCGCAGTTATAAATGAATAAAAAAGCTTATGCGAGTGCTTTTACTTCATCCCATATTCTTACTACGAGTGCTTTATCGTCTTCATTAAGTTCGCCATTGCGATAGGCTTTTACTAGGCTTTTTTCAACGGTGTCGTTTAGCTCAGTAATTTCTAAATTTAGCTCCTCAACTTGGGCATACCCTACCGCTAAATCAAAGTGACCACGTAAATAACCGCCGGCAAATAGCTCATCATCAGTGGCTTTTATCACTAAATCATCAAAATATTGCTGCGCAGCATCTATGTAATTTACTAAACTCATGTGTTACTTCTCCTCAAGGTGCAGCCCATCTTGATGACCTACTGCATACATAATATGGTCGTTAAACCCACTGGTTACACGGATATAACCGCTTAATTCATCATCTAACTCGCTATCGCCGGTGTCACAAATTAGCGGTCGGCCATTTAAAGCCTGTAATTTGGTTTTTGTTGCCACTACAATAATATTGTCGCGGCCTATCGCTTTAATTAACGCAGGACTGAGTTGTTGATTACCTCGACCAAAAATATGCCCTTGACCGCCAATCAAGGTGATCACTAATTTTGTCTCACGCCCTGTCGTAAGTTCAAGTAATTGTTGAGCTGTTAAGTCTTGGCCTACTAAAGCTTGATCTTCAACTAAATCAACACCGAGCAGCGTGTTCTCAAGTCCCATTTCTTCCATCACCGCGCCAACGGTAGAGCCACTGCCCATTACATAGAGGGTATCGACATCCATTTCACTGACCACATAAGCGGCAATATCAGCAAGTACCAATTCATCGGTTTCTTTACCGCCATTTTTAACCGCTTGTACATAGCGCACTTCACTGGGTACTTGCATTTCGCCATAACGTTTTGCTTTTACTGTTCCTTGGCGAAAGGCGACTTCATCAATGTCCATGACATCGGCATCGCTTAGCGTTACCAACTCACCTTTAACTAACATTTCAACTACGCGGCCTGCAGCTTTTGGCGTTATGGCATATACTCCAGAGTGAATTTTACACCCTGCAGGAATGCCCAACACAGGTACAGAGTCTTCTACCGCATGGCAAATATTACGTGCTGTGCCATCGCCACCTGCAAATAAAATTAAATCTACACCTTGCTGCTGTAATAAACGAGCTGCCGCTTCAGTATCGTCACTGGTTGTGGGTGAGCTACTTTGATAAACCACTTGCGTATTAAAGCCGAGTGATTTTGCTGTTTGCTCCCCCATTTCATCATTAACAGTATAAATAGTAATATTTGACTGATGAGGTACAAGCACTTCAAGTGCAGCTTTAGTGCGGCTATTTGATTTAGGCTCAGCGCCTAATGCAATGGCTTTAGCGGCGGTGTCTTCGCCGTCACTGCCTTTTAACGCCACGCTACCGCCCAATCCTGCAACCGGGTTTACAATCAGCCCTAACTTAAACTGCATCTTTTAGCTCCTCGGGAGAATGCCATGAAAACTGCGCAGCATTTAAAGGCCACGTTGTGTTATAAAATTTACACAGTGCTTTTAGTAACCTTGTAGTACGTGGGTTAAATCCGTCTTGCAGCAGCTGTAATAACTTTGCATGTACACGCGATTGAAACGTAAATCGACAGGTTTGTTCACCATTTAAATTATCTACCGATACGTTAAAATCAAACCCAGCAGCCACACTCAATGCCCACTCTATTGCTTGAGGTTTTACCTCTACAGATTCAAACTCTGCTTGCTGTAAAGCATCGCGCCCGTCGGGGCAATACCAATAACCATAATCTTCAACTAAGCGGCGCTGAGAACCTGCTACTAACCAATGGGCTATTTCGTGCAGCGCACTGGCGTAAAAACCATGGGCAAATACAATTTGATGATAAGGCGTTGTATCATTTGCGGGAATGTAGATAGGCTCGTGCTCACCTTTTACCAAACGCGTATTATAGCTTTGGAAAAAAGTGTGTTCGAAAATAGAAATTAAATCCGCTATTTGATGCATAAATATTTCGTATACTCGTTTGAACCCGATGCTTTATAGCCATATAAAACTAATATAAAGCGCACTAAAAACGAGGCGAATTGTACGTACTTTTCTGCACAAAGTAAAAAGCTAGCGATTTAAAGCGATGTTCACATAAATCTCTTTAAGTTTACACACGCTGAGTCATGCTCATTGTTGTTATGACAAGTATTGAGAGATATCTACCTCATCTATTTGTTCAGCACTGAGGTAGCGTTTAGCGTAATCAAGATAAATACCTGAACTTAAAAACAGTTCAAACACGGCTTTATCAACATGATGATCGGCCACCATTTTGGCTAATATACTCATCGACTCGCTGAGTGTTTTTGCCTTTTTATAGGGCCTGTCGGCCGCCGTTAGGGCTTCAAAAATATCAGCTAGCACCAATACTCGTTCTGGTATCGATAAGTCATCCGCATTGAGTTTACGCGGATAGCCTGTGCCGATTAATGTTTCGTGATGGGTAGAGGCATAACGCGGTACGCGCTCAAGTTCCTTAGGGAACGGCAGTGTATCGAGCATGCGTATCGTACTTATCATGTGCTCATTAATTTTAAACCTATCCTCTTTAGTAAGAGTGCCTCTTGAAACTGTTAAATTATAAAACTCCCCTAGGTTATATTTATATTTACATGGGGCAATTTTAATCCCTAAACGCTCATCATATTCAATCGGCTTATCATGAGGAATTAAGTGCCAAGGTTTATCACTGAGTAATTTTTCTGTGATGGGAAGCGTGTCATCAGTCCCTTCATAGCGATACATTTCTACTGGTGAAAGCCCCAACTTATCGTCAAAATGACGCTGCCAAGTAATATTACTCAACGCAGTTAAACGCTCAAGGGCAGCTTCTGTGATTTTTTCGCCGCCAATATTACATTGTGCAATAAAAGCAAAGTCGTCCAGCAACTGTTGCTGTTTAGCTGCCAACTGCTTGGTTAAGTCGAGCTGATTTTGAGGACTGTGTTGCAATGATTTATAGTAATCAAGTTCGGCATCTCGCCAAAGTACCTCAAAACGCGTTCTAATTTCATGAATACGATTATAAATAGTCTCCAGCTTAGTGCCTTTATCAACTATGTGCTCTGGAGTGGTTATTTTACCGCAATCATGTAGCCAAGCGGCTAAACTAAATTCTGCAACCTCATCATCATTTTTAAACTTAAACCCTTTAAAAGCGGGTAACTCTGACTCTGAAGCGGCCTTAGCAAGCTCAATACCGAGCTCAGGTACGCGCTCGCAATGCCCCGCTGTATAGGGAGATTTATCATCAATGGCTTGTGCTATTAACTCGATAAACGACGCCATGAGTGCTTTTTGACTGTCTTCATGTTGCTGTATCGACTTACTCATATCAACCATAGAGTAAGCTAAAGTATTAATTTCTTTAATATGACTTTTTAAGGTTGAGACTTGCTTAAACTGCCGATTTTTAATTTTATTGTTTTCACCCACCAGCGTTTTAATAGGACCGACAATGGGGGATGCAAAAAACCACGACACTGGTAACATCATAATTAAGCAGGCAACTGTAATTATTATTGAAAGCTTTATTTTTTCTCTTGTGGAGCTCAATACATCTTCTTTAGAAACCATAATGGCTAAATAGCCCGTACTGGCTAGCGCTAAATAATCAGATAGTGGCTTAATAAAAACATACTGTTCTTTACCATTAATGTTCACTAACTGTAGCTTAGAGAAGTTACTATCATAATCCAATAAAGTGATTAATTGCTCATCAGGAACAGTGCCTACAACTTTTGATTTTTTCTCTGGATTAGTATTAAGCCATTTATCACTAAGTTGTTGTTTAAATTGCAGAGGAAGTTGCGTGGCGGCGTAATCAAACAAGGCTTTTAATTGAGCGTCTTGGTTATGAAATAATAAGTGATAGTCATTTGAAAAAAGCGCGGCACTTTCTTCATCTAGTTGATTATACTGAACCCCATCAATAAAAAATTGTTGTTGGATATATTGTAATACCGCCTTGCTGTCTATTCCCGCATAGGTATCACCATTGGCTACATGCGTTAACAACGTTTTTGTATTGGGAACCTCTACTAAGTTAATTTCTGGAAATTGCGCTTGCAATGTTTTTACAATTGACCAGCCCTCACCCACTGCAACTGACTTACCAGCAAGTTGCTGTATGTGGGTGATTGGTGGGTTGCTCTGGTGGTTAACAATACTCAAAGGCAAATTTACCATGGGTGTACTAAGCATACCTAAGGTATTATTCGTTGTGGTATTAACTACAGGATGAAGTACATCTATCTGATTATTTTTAAATAAATTAAGTAATTCTTGCCAACTAAGTCCATTAACATAATTTATCTTAATACCCAACAGTTCAGCAATCGCATTTATATATTCAACACTGTAGCCTTTAGGCTTACCACTGACACTAAAATCCATAGGTGCCCAATTGGTTTCATTTGAAACTGTGATAGTAGGATATTTGGCAACTATTTTTTGCTGTTGCTCATCCAGTATCAACCGATTTAGCCTTGCCTCAACCGTTGAGCTAAAGGGCTGATTTGATGCAATAATTTCTCCTTCTCGGTTATAAATAAGTAACTGTGTTGAGCTGTGCATCTCCAAACGCTGTTGCTGTTCGATTAAATAATTAGACATGTTATCAACGATAATCCCTAAGCCAAGCACATGGTTTTTACCCGCTATTTTAATCGAATACGTTTGCCCAGAGGTTTGTAAATGGGTAAATAGATAAGGCTTGGTTTTGTTTACTTGCTGTGAGTTTGCTTGCTTAAACCATGCTTGCTCGCGGGGATCAAAATACGTCGGTTTTTTGGTTTTTTCTCTTAAGCTAAATGACGCATCAAAATAAAGCGTTTGCTGTATTCTTTGCCCTTCTTCAGATTTTATTTGAATAACGACCCAGCGGTCATTATCAGTTGCACCAAGGCGCTGACGAACCATCACACTACTTTCAAGATTAATAACCTCAAAAAAGTCACCATTGTTATAGCCCATATAAAAAGCATAAAACAAAGGGTTCAAATCCATCATTTCACTTAATACATTGCGTAGCTCTGTTTTATCTGAAAGGTTTTCACCGACTAACGAGGTGTTTTTTACCATCATATATAAAGTATTTTCAGATTTTTCATTGATGCGTGATAGGTAATCAGCAACAGATTGCGTGGTCATATTGAAATGCAGCAGGTTAGACTCTAGTGCCATTTTTTCGCTGAAGTAATACTGTAAACTAGTGGCTATAATGGCGGTAATAGACGTTGCCAATACAAATACAGCCACAACCGTTAAACGAATAGAAAAGCGCACTGTTCTTTTTAACTTATTTAACGCTTTAAATATCATTGAACTTTCCTTGAAGCACTTTTAAGAGCAATAAATACAGAGAGTTGAATACTGCTAAAAACAATATTCATAATCCGTATGGAGCTAAAGTAATATTAGTCACAAAATCAAAAATATAAAACTTTATGCACTTATTTACTGATCACTTAATTGCGCTTACCATATGCCAACCAAAAACCTAAATTGACTCACTCTTATGGTTAAACAACACAGCTCTTTTTCGTGGCTATTTATCTCTTTTACTTTTTTAACACTCTTGGCTACTTCTACCAGCAGTTATGCAAAAAGCATAAGTATTAACGTATTTGCTATTCCTTCTAAGCCTATTGTTGAGCTAGTCGCTAACACCAGCGATAAATTAGCTACGCACCAAATTACTACGTTTTACCAACAAGGGTTACCCGTGCACGCCACCTTGTATTTAACGGATTACCCACTTGAAGCACAAAACGAAATTAAGCAAATGGTAGAGCGTATTGCCAAAGAACATCAGTCGTTTGAGATAAAAGCCAATGGATTTAGTGTGTCACCAAGTAATTGGGCATTTATAAATTTAGAAAAATCATATCAATTACAACGATTGGCAGATGAGGTTACCCTTAAGCTTGAGCCGCTTCGCGATCATCAAGCACCAGTGCCTAGTTGGGTAAAGCATTACCCTAATAAACTTGTGGCTTTTGAACGTTATGGCAGCCCTAATGTATTTCAGAATTTTCAGCCGCATTTAACCCTACTTGCAAATGAGAAAAATCCTGCATTAGCGTTAGTACAAAAAGCGCTGCACGCTGAGCCGCCGCAGGCACAAGGGGAAATAATTGGGATTGGAATTGGAGTGTCTGATCAATTTGGTCAACAAAAAGAAATACTCGCTAAGTACTTTTTTGATGCCAAATAAATAGTTAATAACAGGGCTAATTACACACGTTGTAACTAATAATGTTTATGGGTTTGTGGTTAGCTTATCGCTTAAATGCTTTTTAAGTATGCGGGTATTGCGCGTATTTGCTTTGAACATGGCATCAAAAATATCTCCAAAAAATGGAATGAGCCCGCCAACAAAATCAATCAACATATTTATAATAATACGGCTTTTTACTCGCTTGCTAACACCTAAGCGCTGCGCTTCAATTAGTACATAGCCAGACAAAATAAGCCCTGCTAAATCACCTATCACAGGTAAAAGCCCTATCAATGATTCGACACCAAATTTAAATTTAGTAAACGGAATACCAATACTGCTATCAGTAAAGCGGCTAAACTCTTCGAGTCGTTTTATGGTGGCTTTATATTCAGTTTGTGAGATGGAAGCTTGATTGTTTTTTTGCATACTAACAGCTCTCTTATTTTTAGGTGCGCTGAGCACATTTAAATTATTGAGCGGCAATAAAGATGTATAGCCTGTATATACTAAACGCACTATTGCCCGTTTAGTATAGTTTTAAACGTAAGGCGCTTAAATAGCGCCTTTAATTGGCCCATGTTCGTGGTTAACATGTGGGTTTTGACCGCGTTGACGTAGTAAATGATCCATTAAAGTAATGGCCATCATTGCCTCAGCAATCGGAATAGCACGAATGCCTACACAAGGATCGTGACGACCTTTAGTGATCATCTCGACCGCTTCATTTTCGGTATTAATACTATTACCGGGAATGGTAATGCTTGATGTTGGCTTAAGCGCAATGGATGCGATTATATCTTGCCCTGTAGAAATACCTGCCAATACGCCGCCGGCATGATTTGAGGTAAAACCATCAGGGGTTAACTCATCACGGTGCTCTGAGCCTTTTTGCTCAACCACATCAAAGCCATCGCCAATTTCAACGCCTTTTACAGCGTTAATACTCATTAATGAATGGGCAAGTTCGGCATCTAGCCTATCAAATACCGGCTCACCTAAACCAACTGGCACATTTTTAGCCACTACTTTTACTTTGGCACCCACTGAATCGCCTTGCTTTTTAAGCTCGCGCATATATTCATCGAGTGCTTCAAGCTTGCTAGCGTCTGGGAAAAAGAATAAGTTATTTTCCACCTCATCCCAATCGTAATTTTCGGCTTTAATTGGCCCTAATTGGCTCAAACACGCACGTACTTCAATACCATGAAATTGCTTTAAATACTTTTTAGCAATAGCGCCTGCGGCAACCCGAATAGCGGTTTCGCGCGCAGATGAACGGCCACCACCACGGTAATCGCGAAGGCCATACTTGTGCCAGTAGGTATAGTCACCGTGGCCTGGGCGAAATACGTCTTTAATTTTGCCATAATCTTGTGAACGTTGATCGGTATTTTCAATTAATAAACCAATGCTGGTACCAGTGGTTTTACCTTCAAAAACGCCCGCTAAAATTTTGATTTGGTCGCTCTCACGGCGCTGCGTGGTATAGCGACTTTGCCCAGGTTTGCGTCTGTCTAAATCGTGTTGTATGTCGGCCTCGGTGATTTCAAGGCCTGCGGGCGTGCCATCCACTACGCCGCCTAATGCAACGCCGTGGCTTTCGCCAAAGGTGGACACTTTAAATAACTGCCCTATGCTATTACCTGCCATTAACTTTCCTCATTCCTAATGACTTATAGCCGAGGATTAACTCGGCTATTGTTTTGCCCAGCCATTTCGGATGAATGGCTAGTACTAATTATTACTGTGCAAAGTAGGCATCTAGTTGTTGTTTGCTAATAACAAACACCCCTAATCCGCCTTGTTCAAACTCAATCCATTCAAATGGTGCGCCTGGATACAGTGCATCCATATGTACCATAGAGTTACCTACTTCGACAAATAACAAACCGTTATCTGTTAGATGCTCACTAGCTTGATCTAAAATAGTACGTGTTACATCAAGACCATCGTGTCCCGATGCTAATCCTAGCTCTGGTTCATGGTGAAATTCACGTGGTAAATCAGCCATATCTTCAGCATCAACGTACGGTGGGTTTGCTACGATTAAGTCGTATTTTTGCCCAGGTACACCACTGAATACGTCAGACTGAATCGGTAATACGCGGTCACTTAGTTGATAGTCAGTGATATTAATATCAGCCACTTCAAGCGCTTCATAGGATATATCAACCGCATCAACTTGCGCATTCTCGAACGCTTGTGCCAAGGCAATAGCAATACAACCTGAGCCTGTACATAAATCTAAAATACGCCCTACTGACTCTGGTTTTTCTAACCAAGGGGTGAAGCGATTATTAATAAGCTCAGCAAAAGGCGAGCGAGGAATTAATACGCGTTCATCCACATAAAATGGCATGTTAGCAAACCATGCAATGTTGGTAAGGTAAGGTACTGGGGTAAAATCGTTAATGCGCTCGGCAATCAAGCCCGCTAAACGATTTTTTTCAGTACTGGTTAAACGCGCATGCATCAGCTCTTTGGGTGCATCGATAGGCAAACTAAGCGCCGGTAATAACAAACTTACCGCTTCATCCCATGCGTTATCGGTGCCATGACCAAAGAAAATACCGCTACTTGCAAATTGACTAGTTGTCCAACGAAGCCAATCGTGTAAGGTTGAAAGTTCTGCAACAGCTTCATCTAGGGTTGCTTCTTCTATTAGTAATTCACTCATCAGTATTATCTGCCTGCTACTTTCAAAAAAATAAACTCAATCGGGGCGCATCATTGGCCCCATGATTGCCCTATTGTATACCCAAGCCACCTCTAGGTGCGAGCGCAGTTAGTATTAAAAGCGATTTAGGTAAGGCTTTGATTGCAAATAATAGTCACTCTATTGTTCAAATCAATAACGCAGTATAAATCGCTTTTTAACTAACCCTAATGGCGCTGTACTATGCACCTCAAAGCTGCTTGGGTATCACACCTTTTTACTCGATTTTTACCGCTTTTTTGTTTAGACTGCCGCTATGAAAAAAGATCCCCACTCAAACAGCCTAATTAGTCCTGACGACATTGACTTGTTCCGTCAAAGTATCAGTGGTGCGCGTGTATTTAAACAAGACACTCACCGTTTTAGCAATAAACCTAAAGTGTCACAAGCGAAGCAATTTGCCCAGCAAAAAAAGCAACAACAGTCAGAATTTTTCTTTTCTGATGAATATGTACCCGATATAGACACGCATGGTACCGTTAATTATGTACAACAGGGTCAGGATCGTTTTTTAGCCAAACAACTTCGTCGAGGGGATTTTATTCCTGATTTAACCCTCGACCTGCATGGCTTAAATAAAGAGATAGCCAAAGATGAACTCGCAGGGCTTATTCATGAGTGTAAAAAAAAGCATTACTATTGTGCCTGTGTTGTACACGGAATTGGCGGCCATATCCTCAGGCATAAAGTACCGCAATATTTAGTGCAACACCCCGATGTAATTGCTATGCACCAAGCTCCGCTTGAGTATGGCGGTAAAGGGGCGGTACTCATATTAATTAACTTACCGCAAAGTGATGAGTTTAGACGCTGAGCACTAGAGCCAATCAATAAGAGTCTTTTTTAGTGCATATATTTTCGATTATATTTCCGCTTATTTTTATTGTGTTATGCGGCTACATAGCAAGCCGAAGTCAGTTTTTAGAACGCATTCATATAACAGGGCTCAGTAAATTTACTTTTTACATTAGTGTACCCAGTTTTTTATTTTTAAATATGGCCCAGGCAGACCTAAAAACCAGCGTGAGCTTAAATGGCTTTTTAAGCTTTTATATTCCCGTTATTTTAATTTATTTTTTTGCGCTCATTATTGACCGCTACACTCTCTCTAAACATCCTCAATATGAACGTCACAGTGTATTTGCCCTTGGCAGTAGTTATTCAAATACCGTATTGGTGGGCTTGCCCATTATTATTGCAGCATTAGGTGAGCAAATGATGGGCATTATTTTTATGATCATCACCTTCCATAGCGCGCTATTGTTCACCCTTACCTTTTTAATTAGTGCAAACAGTGCCAGTCATGTGTTTTCTTGGTCAACATTTGCCAAAAATATGTTACTCAATCCTGTCGTATTGAGTATTAGCACGGGTTTATTGGTAAATTTAGCAGGGATTACTTTATTTTCTGATTTAACTAATGGCTTAGCGCTTTTAGCTAAACCTGCCATTGCCTGTGCGTTATTTGTTTTAGGCGCAAACTTAGCTTTTTATAAAATTAGCGATAACTGGCAAGCGGCAGCTATTGCCAGCCTGTTAAAGCTAGTTATATTGCCCGCCTTAGTATTAGTGTTAGGCTCACATGTATTTGCTATTAATGAGTCGCTGTTAAAAGTACTCGTATTATTGAGCGCATCCCCCTTGGGGGTTAATGCGTACTTAATTGCATGCCAAATAAAACAACATCAAGATACGTTAGCCAGTGCGGTTGTTTTATCGACAGTTTTGAGTGTGGTGAGTTTTAGTATGTGGTTAACAATTCTACTGTAGACAAATACCTAAAAGTATTGACATTTATTTAATAGAAAGTGGCTTAGCTAAATGCTAATTTACACGCTATGCATCTACATTCGCTGGTGCATTAATGGTGATAAAATCACTTTTGTGGCGAGTTTCATCATAACTAATTTGTGCAACAGCGCCGGTATTAAAAATAGGCATGTGCCCAGCACACAACTGATCAACCAAATAGCTCACCATAGGCATATGGGCAACCACAAGCCAAGTATCGCATTCTGGATGAAGCGCGATTAACGTTTCTAAGTAATCTGCAGCAACCTGCGGGTTACCTTCAGGAATAATATCTTGGCAGGTCTCCTCAAATAAAAAGGTATTATTTTTTTTAACACCCTCAGCTGTTTGCTGCGCTCTTACATAAGGACTCACTAATAACCCCGTTGGAGCATGCTTTTTTTGTAACCACAGCCCCATTTTTTCTACCTGCTGATGGCCCAAAGGAGTCAAATTTCTACTGACATCATCAGAGTGCATCGGTATTGCTTCACCATGACGCATTATCAAGATTGTTTTCATAAAAAATCAACCAATTAAAGAATATAAAACAGTAGCCAGTTTGCTCGAATTTCCGCTATATTAATAACTCAAACCTATTTATTTTCTTAAAATAGTTCTTTCATGATGTTCAGGTAAATAGCATTGCATTCCTGAAGTTATCATCTGTTGTTAACAATTATACGTTTAGTTTCAGGAGCATCATTTGAAAATCAGCACCAATGATAACAGAGCTTACCGCACACTAACACTGGACAATGGTCTAAAAGTACTTTTAGTGCACGATCAAGACTCAGCAAAAGCTGCCGCATCCATGGCTGTTAACGCTGGTCACTTTGATGATCCACTTGATAGACAAGGCCTAGCGCACTTTTTAGAGCATATGTTGTTTTTAGGCACTGACCTTTATCCTGAATCAGGAAGTTTTAATAATTTTGTCTCGCAGTCTGGTGGCAATACCAACGCGTGGACTGGCACAGAGCATACCTGCTATTTCTTTGATATTAATAACCATCATATTGAAACAGCATTAGCGCAATTTAGCCGGTTTTTTATAGCGCCTACACTAAACCCCGCTGAAACAGAAAAAGAACGTAATGCTATTGAGGCTGAGTTTAAATTAAAAATTAAAGACGATGGCCGTCGAATTTATCAAGTGCATAAAGAAACGGTTAACCCAGAACATCCTTTTGCTAAATTTTCCGTAGGCAACTTACAAACGTTAGCCGATAGACAACGCTGTATTAGTGATGAATTACGTGACTTTTTTAATCAGCATTACCAAGCTCAGTGGATGACGTTAGTGATTTGTGCCAATGAGTCATTAGATACACTTGAGGCATGGGCAACCCAGTATTTCTACCAGATAAAGGGAGATAAACACCAATTAAAGCCACCTATAGAAGCGCCGCTTTATCGCAGCCAAGACTTGGGTAAGTTGCTTCATATTGAGCCACACAAGCATGTACAAAAGCTGATTATTAGCTTTGCCATGCCAAACATTGACGATTTTTATCGTCATAAAACGGTCAGCTTTATTGCGCACTTACTAGGTTATGAGGGGCAAGGCTCGTTGTATTCTGTGCTTAAAGAGCAAGGTTGGATCAATGCCCTCTCTGCAGGTGGCGGAATTAATGGCAGTAATTTCAAAGACTTTAATATTAGTATGGCGCTGACCGATGAAGGCATTGAATACTACGAAGATATTATTGAAATGGTGTTTGAATACATTTGTTTAATTAATAACAACACCAGCAAATTACCTCGCCTATATCAAGATAAGCAAAAACTATTACAAATCGCATTTGATAACCAAGAAAAGTCTCGCCTAATTGATTGGGTCAGTAATTTAAGTATTAACATGCAACATTACGATGAAGTTAATTACTTACAGGGTGACTATTTAATGGAGGGCTTTAAAGCCAGCACGCATGAAATGGCTATGCAGTGGTTAACTCCGCACAACATGCGTTTAGTGCTTATTCATCCTGATGTAGAGCCTGAACACACAGCTGCTTGGTATAACACCCCCTATAAAATTGAAAAATTGTCGCTACATTGGCTCGAAGCACTTGCACAGATTAGCCAGCCACAAAGTGAAATGCTATTGCCCACGGCTAATCCTTATTTAGCTAAAGATGTCATTTTATATCCGGTTGAATCACAGCAACGACATCCAACATTACTGGTAAAAGAAGCCGGCTTTGACTTTTGGTTTAAACAAGACGCCACCTTTAGAGTCGCCAAAGGGCATTTTTATTTAGCCATGGACTCTGACTTTGCAGTAAAAGATGTGAAACATATGGCACTGACGCGGTTATTTTCAGATTTATTCATGGACAGTGTTGGCGAACAGTTTTACCCAGCGGAACTTGCGGGCTTAAGTTATCACTTAACCTCTCATCAAGGTGGCTTAACGCTTCACACTGCGGGGCTTTCTTCAAGCCAACTCGAATTAGTCGATCAGCTGATTGATGCACTATTTAACGTAAAAATTTGTGCCAAACGCTTTGCAGAATATAAAAAGCAATTAGTTAGACACTGGCGTAATAGCAATCAAAACAAACCCGTTAGTGAGCTATTTAGTATTTTAGGCGCTAAAATAATGCCGTGGAATCCTCAGCCTGACGAGTTAGCAAATGCACTCAAAGACACCTGTTTCCATCAGTTTAATGAATTTAGACAAGCGTTTTTTAATGCCCTTCATGTTGAGTCTTTTTTACATGGTAATTGGCAGCAAAATGATGCGCTTGAGTTTCAAAAGAAGGTCGCCCAGCACCTTAAAAAATCAGCCGTTATCGACGATTTAAAGCGCCCACTTTATGAAATCACTAAAGTGACCCGCTACGAGCTTGAACTTGCCTGCAGCGATAATGCCATGGTGATTTACTACCAAGCACAAAGCGATGACGTTAATGAAAAAGTGAAAATGATGGCGCTAAATCATTTAATTAATCAAGATTACTTTAATGAACTCAGAACCACGCAACAACTCGGTTATTTAGTAGGGGCAGGATACGCTCCTTTTAATACCCGTGCTGGTATTGCCTTTTATATACAATCACCAAAATTTGAGCCCACCACGTTACTGCACAGGCATAATTTATTTATTATCCAGTATTTAGCAACAATTAATGAACTAACAGAACAAGACTGGCTGCAACAAAAACATGGATTAACAACCCATATTGCTGAAAAAGACAAAAATTTGCGTTTACGTTCACAACGTTTATGGCTTGCTATAGGTAATGGCGATCATCGGTTTAATATGCAGCAACGCCTGCTGGATTCTTTAAACGCATTAACGCTTGAACATTTAAAAGCCTACGCCGCTGAAATTTTTAATGCAGATCGCCCAAGATATGAGCTTTTAAGTGCCAAATCTGTGAATTTGTCTGAGAAACTACCACTTTATTCGCATTCTCTTTGACTCTTGCTCGCGCTTGATTTAGATTGTCTTTTGTTAATAAGAAGTAAGACAATGAAAAAAATAAAAATAATAAAATACATTCTATTGTTGGCCTCTTTGGCCACAGCCTACTCAGCGAGTGCATTCGAGTCATCGTTTAACTTGAATTTAAATGCGTTGGTCGTGAGCGTGTGCGCAATAATGTCGTTAGTTGTGGTTTATTTGTTAACGATTGTTCACTCACTCAAGCGTTCACACTCTCAATTACAGCTTTCTGAAAAACGATTAAAAAGTACCGTAGAAGGCAGTGGTGATACTCTATGGGATTGGAATATCAAAACCGGTAAAGTTATTCGTATCAATGACAAATACGTGATGAATAGTAATAACCTAGTAGAATTTCCACCGAATAAAAGCTTGATCCACCCCCGCGATTTAACCCATGTTGATTACCTACTAAAAAAACACTTTGCCGAAGAAAGTACTTTTTTTGAAGCAACTTATCGTATTAAAGACAGCTTTGGTAAATGGCACTGGGTGCTCGACCGCGGAAAAATCATTGAAAAAGACGCTAACCTAAGCCCACTGCGAATGACTGGCACAGTCAGAGATATCTCGCAGTTAAAATCAACGGAAGATCGACTTAACTTATTTGCAAAATGTGTTGAGTCACTCACTGATGCGCTGGCCATTTATGATAAAGACTTTAGGCTTGTGGATATTAATCCCAGCTTTTTAACTTTGTTTGGCGGCGTACGCGAGCAATACCTAAAGAAAGAGTTTCATTTAGCCGGTTACGACAAAAGCTATATAGAATCCATAAAAAATACCGTTAGAAAGCACGAACATATTCAAGAAGAAGTAAAGCTTCGCAATAGCGATCATGCTCTGCTGCCATTTGAAATTTCAATAGATGAAATTAAAAACGCACAAAATCAAATAACCAATTATGTGGTGGTGTATTCAGATTTAACCGAACGTAAAAAAACCGAATCTGAACTGAATAATTTATCAAATCGAGATCGCACCACCAGCTTACCTAACCGTAATTTGTTTTTTTCTGACTTACAAAAACTTGCAAAGCAGCATTCTCATCATGCATTACTCGTATTTGATTTAGATAACTTTAAAAAGATAAACGACTCATTAGGCCATCAATTAGGTGATAGTTTACTGGCAAAGCTTGCTATGCGTTTAAATAAGCTCACCCGTGAAAATGACGTATTTTACCGCCTTGGCGGCGATGAATTTGCGCTAGTTATGTCAAACACCAACGATATTCTCACTATCACTCGCATGGCTAAACAGTTTTTGGCGGCCATAGCTACACCATTTAAAATGGCAGGCCATGAACTTGCTATCACCTCAAGCGTTGGTATAGTGTTGTTCCCCGAAGATGGTAACACCCCCGAAATACTATTAAAGAACGCCGATACTGCGATGTATCATGCTAAAAAGAAAGGCAATAGCTACCTGTTCTTTAATGACACCATGAACCGCCAAGCAGTAAAACGACTGCAAATAGAAAACCTAATGCGCTTTGGCTTAAAAGAAGATCATTTTGAGGTGTATTACCAGCCTAAAATGAATATTCGTACTGGTAAGCTTGCTGGAATGGAAGCGTTGGTACGTTTTATTACCCCGAAAAAGGGGGTTATTAGCCCAGGGGTATTTATTCCAATTGCCGAAGAAACAGGGCAAATTATTGAAATTGGTGAAGTAGTTTTAAACAAAGCTTGTCGCGATGTAAAACAGTGGTTAGATGCAGGTTTATTTAATGCCCGTGTTGCTGTTAACTTATCAGCAAAACAATTTAGCCTACCCGATCTAACCTCGCGCATAGATGTGATTTTACAAAAAAATGAACTGCCTTCGTACTTTTTAGAGCTTGAGATAACTGAAGGCACCGTAATGGACGATCCACAAGAAGCCATTGCGATTATGCGCTCTTTAAGTGCCCGCGGAATTCACTTAGCAATGGATGACTTTGGTACCGGCTATTCATCACTTGCGTATTTAAAGCAGTTTCCACTCAATACGCTTAAGGTAGATAAAGCCTTTATCGATGATATGAAGACTGAACGTGGCCGCAATATGGTGGACTCTATCGTCACTATTGCGCATAACCTTGATTTGCATGTAGTTGCCGAAGGGGTGGAGCAAGCGTCACAAATAAGCATACTTGAAGAGCTAAACTGTGAAACACTGCAGGGTTATTACTACTCTAAACCACTCTCAAAAGATGAATTTACTGCGTTTTTAAAACAACAACAAAGCCAATCAAAACTCAGTTTAATTAGAGCGACCAGTTAAGCACGCCATAGACACGCATTTACACCTATATTGCGTATCAATGCACGTCGATAATGTATATTAAACAAGCACCAAGCAACAGGACCAAACACGCCACCTAAAAATAACCAGCGTTTAACAGGCATGCCCTTTTTAATGGTTTCTAAATACATAAGCGCTATAAATACACCGCTAAGCAAAATAAATAACACCACCACCTCAACCAGCTCAAAAATAAGGCGCGTATAATAGCGTTAAATTGGCTAAATTTGAAGCAACGCATGCTGCTATTCAGCAATAATGCTGAATCAATTTGAGGGGCAAATCAGACACAAAAAAGCCGAGCAACTTAAATACTCGGCTAATCATCATAGATTTATAGCGGCTTACTTGTCAGCACGGCCCATAAACTTATGCTCTGCAGTATTAATACGGATGCGATCGCCCGTAGAAATATGCTCTGGCACTTGAATAGTTAAGCCGGTTGATAAACGAGCAGGCTTTGAACGCGCGCTGGCTGAAGCACCTTTAATTGAAGGGTCGGTTTCCTCAACTACAAGCTCAACACTTGAAGGAAGATCAAGCCCAACTGGCGCACCATCAATCACAATAACATGCACGCCTTGGGTCTCTTCGTTAACAAACTGAATCTCTTCAGCTATCGCGTCTTTAGCCAAGTTGTAAGGCGTGTAGTCTTCATTATCCATAAAGACATACTCATCGCCATCAATGTACGACAGCATCGCTTCACGACGGGTTAAATCCGCAAGGTTAAGCATGTCGCTGTCTTTAAATGTTTCGTCAACTTTGCTACCCGTGACCACATCGTATAAACGCATACGGTATAAACTACCACCGGCACGACCTTGTGGTACAGAACGTACGATATCTTTTACTACTAATACACGGCCATTAAAGTCAATAGCCGTCCCTTTTTTAACATCACTTGCCTTTGGCATGGGTGAATTCCTATTGTTTTTTTGATTGCGAGAAACATACCACGAAACTGATTTTGTTCAACAATAAAGTGATATGATTAGCTTCTTACTTCGTACTGACTCATAAATCTGTAATTTAGACTTAAACTCGTGTTATCTAGTGGCAAAAAGCTGCTATGGTTAAGTTATCGATTATGACCTCAAGGAATGGCTCATGAACCAACAAACTGTACATACCTATTTAATGAACAAGCCGTTAGTTAAACTAACCCAGCCTTTTGCTAAAGATGTTGATGTGTATAAAGTAAATCATAAAATGTTTGCCACTCTTGCACTTAGCAATGAGGGTGAAACCGACGAAAATGGCGAGCCTATTTGGTGGCTAAACTTAAAGTGCGATCCTGATGAGGCGCAATCATTACGAGATATTTTCCCTGCCGTTATTCCTGGTTATCATATGAATAAACGTCTTTGGAATACCGTGATTTTAGATGGCTCAGTACCACAGGGTGAAATTGAGCGTATGATTGATAACTCGTTTAATTTGGTGGTCGACAACATGCCTGATAAAGATAAAAAGGCCATTGAAGCGTTACTGTAAATAAGCGTCCAGACGCAACTTTTACCAATTCGATTGATTAAGTATTATTGTTGATTATCGAACACAAAAAAGCCGCATAATTTGCGGCTTTTTTACGTTAACTTAAAACATTAATCTTTCTGTTCAGTCGTCTCATTTGGAGTGTCAGTTGATTTATCATCACCTTGCGCTAACTCCACTTCAGCTTTATTAGCGGCTGTTGTGTAAAACTTATCGCCCTTGTCAGCCATTGTAAGTAAAGTATCACAAGGTGTAAAAATAGCGTTGCTGTTAGCCAGAGTAGACATATCAGAGCTTATTTTACCTGCGCCTAATTTATCCATATAGCTAAACGGGCCACCTAAGAACGGTGGGAAACCAATACCAAAAATAGCACCAATATCACCATCACGCGGGCTGGCAATAATACCGTCATCTAAACAGCGAACGGCCTCATTAAGCATTTGTGAGATACAACGCTTAGCAATTTCGTTTTTATTTAAACGTGGAGCTGGGGTTACACCTAGTAGCTCATAGACTGACTCATCAACCTTTTTGCCTTTCTTGTCGTATTCATAAAAACCACGACCCGTTTTACGGCCTAAGCGTTTTGAATCAATCATGCGCGAGAAAGCATCTGGGCCTTTAAAACGCTCACCGAGTTCTTTTTCAAGAATTGGCGCGATTTTAGAACCAATATCAATACCGACTTCATCAAGCAGTGCCAACGGCCCTACTGGAAAACCAAACTCAACTAAGGCTGCGTCAATTTTTTCAATTGGCTCACCGGCAAGCATTAAGTTTGCCGCCTCATTCAGGTATGGCGCTAAAATACGGTTAACATAAAAACCAGCCATATCTTTTACCACAATTGGCGTTTTACCTTGCTTACGCGCAAAGTTAACTACACGAGCAATCGTTTCTTTTGAGGTGCCTTCGTGAGGAATAATTTCTACCAGTGGCATTTTCTCTACTGGTGAGAAATAATGTAAACCAATTACATTTTCAGGACGCGCTGCTTTAGCTGCAATTTGCGAAATAGGTAATGACGAAGTATTACTTGCGAAAATAGTATTCGCTTGGCAATGCTGCTCTACATCAGCAACCATACCTTGCTTAAGCTCTAAATCTTCAAATACGGCTTCTATCACTAAATCTATGTGTTTAAAACCGCTGTAATCGGTAGTGCCGGTAATACGGTTCATCGTTAACTGCATATCGGCTTTAGACATAATACGGCGTTTAAGACGCTTATCTAAAATTTTGTATGTGTAGTTCATGGCATTACTTATGCCCTGCTCTGCCACATCTTTAATTCGCACCGGCAATTTAGCTTTGACCGCACTCACATGGGCAATACCTGCGCCCATTAAGCCACCACCTAACACGGCAGTTTTACTAATCGCGGGAGCATCATCATTGCGCCATTCTTTTTTCATTTCAGTGGTTGCAAAGAAAATACCGCGCAGCGCTTTAGACTCATCACTCATTACCAATGTGGCAAAACCTTCTGCTTCGGTTTTATATGCTTTCATTTCATCAAGCTCTACGCTTGCACGTACCGCTTTAATAATTGCAAGCGGCGCAGGGTAATGACCACCGGTTTTTTTAAGAACGTTTTCTTTAGCTTTTTTAAAGATAAAGTTACGACCAAATGGGTTTGACTCTAATAGCTGACTGATCTTATCAAGTTTAGGCTCTTTAGCTTGTGGCTTTTTCTTTGCCGCAAACTCTTTGGCCACTTTTAGCAGTACGCTTTGTGGTACACAATCATCCAATACACCGGCTTTTTTAGCTTGTTTAGGACGAATTTGTTTTCCGGTTAGCATCCACTCAAGGGCTTTTTGAATGCCCACGATTTTAGTTAAGCGCTGTGTACCACCACCGCCAGGTAATAAACCTAGTTGTACTTCTGGTAAACCAATTTTAGTTAAATCGCTATCTGTACCTACGCGGTAATCACAGGCTAAAGCAAATTCTAAACCGCCACCAAGCGCTGCGCCATGTATAGCACTAACTGTGGTGTACGGAAGCTTTTTCATATCAAAAAATGCTTGATGGCATAATTCGCTAATAGCTAATGCATCTTCACGCTTTTGCACGCTGTCTAGCATTTTAACATCGGCACCAGCAATAAAGTTATCGCTTTTACCACTAATAAATACCATACCTTTAACTGCGTGCTCTTTAGCTTGTGCTAATAATGCTTTTAAATCATCAGCAAAGCTATCTCGCAGGGTATTCATTTTCTCACCCGGCACATCAATGGTCACTACGGCTATTTTGTTATCATCAACCGTTAAATTAAATACTGAATCTGTCATTACGCACTCTCCAATACAAAGGCTGCACCTAAACCACCCGCAGCACAGGCAGTCGTTAACGCTAAACCACCGCCACGACGCTTAAGCTCGTATAAACTTTGTGTAATTAAACGCGCGCCGGTTGCCGCAAATGGATGACCATATGCAAGCGAGCCGCCGTTCACGTTAAACTTATCCATGTTAATTTCACCTATGGCTTTATTACGCCCTAAGTGCTCTTGTGCAAATTTATCTGAAGCAAACATTTTCATATTCGCTAAGGTTTGCGATGCAAACGCTTCGTGCATTTCAATAAGGTCTAAATCAGCTAACGTAATACCTGCTCTATCAAGTGCGATAGGCGTTGAGTGAGCCGGCCCCATTAGCATGTCTTTTTCTACGCCAATGGCTGAGAACGCAAAACTGCGTACGTAGCCTAAAATTTCGTAACCCAATGCTTTTGCTTTGCTTTCGCTCATCATTAACACTGCGGCTGCGCCATCGGTTAATGGGGTTGCATTGGCTGCAGTGACTGAGCCGTGTTGACGGTCAAATACCGGCTTAAGCTTGGCATAACCTTCAACCGTTGAGTTTTTACGAATATTGTTATCTTCTTCAATAAAGCTTTTATAAGGCGGTAAATGAGCCGTCATTACTTCATCTTTAAGCTTGCCATCAGCCCAGGCTTGAGTTGCCAATGAGTGAGAACGATGCGCTAAGGCATCTTGATCTTCACGGCTAATGTTATGGGTTTTAGCCATTTGCTCGGCTGTTTGTCCCATTGATAAACCCGTTGAGTACTCAGCAACCGCTGGCGGCACTGGCAATAAATCTTTTAAACGTAGTTTTGAGAATATTTTTAAACGCTGACCAAGCGTACGTGCTTTGTTTAAATCAACTAAGCTACCCGCTAATTTTTTACTTACACCAATTGGCAATACAGATGATGAATCGGCACCACCGGCAATGCCTACGCTTACAGAGCCTGCCATAATTGATTCGGCAACGTTTGCTATCGCTTGAAAACTCGTCGCACAAGCACGCGATACAGAGTACGCATCAACCGATACTGGCATCCCAGTACCCAATACAATTTCACGCGCAATATTTGGCGCTTCTGGCATTTGTACTACTTGCCCAAAAACCAATTGATCGATTTCTGACTTGTCGAAATTTAATCGCTCAAGCATTTCATTAACTACTAACTTACCCATATCCAACGCTGGTACATGATGGAACGCAGTCGCTTGCTTAGCAAAAGGAGTACGTAAGCCGCTTACGATGGCAATACGGTCGCCTTTTGGTGTTTTAAGTATGTTTTGCTCAGACATTTATTATTCTCTCCCGCTGACAGGTCAGACCTGTATGTTTTCTCCGATTCTAAACAACCCGTGTGATAAAGCCAATAGATAAAGGTAAATTAATACAAAAGCGCCATTGTAAATCACTACATACATTGTATGAGGGTAATACAATAGGCTTTTTTAGCTGGTTTTACAAAGTTTTATGTTAGGCTAAAAAATCGTTAAAAAATAACGAACTATTTTTAAAAAATCAGTCTAACTCTTGAGTTATCCACTTATAAACCTTATAACTAGCTCAGTATTTGTTACCTAACCAATTTAGGTATTATTTAAGCTGACGAGGACAGTCCACTTATTATGGCAGCTAACGCATTTTCACAATTAAAAACGTATTTAGACACCCAAATTATTGGCCAGCCTGCGCTCACTCAAGCACTATTAATTGCTATTTTAGCCGATGGTCATTTATTAGTTGAAGGCCCACCGGGGCTTGCAAAAACACGCGCTGTTAATGCCTTAGCAAAAGGTATTGAAGGCTCGTTTCAGCGTGTTCAGTTTACCCCAGATTTATTACCAGCCGATGTGACCGGCACCGATATTTATCGCCAACAAACCAGTGAGTTTGTATTTGAAAAAGGCCCTTTATTTCATAACCTCATTTTAGCGGACGAAATAAACCGAGCACCGGCAAAAGTTCAATCGGCATTATTAGAAGCGATGGCCGAGCGCCAAGTCACGGTGGGCAAAAACACCTATCCACTCAGTGACCTGTTTTTAGTGATGGCAACACAAAATCCGCTTGAGCAAGAGGGTACTTACCCGCTACCAGAAGCGCAATTAGACCGTTTTTTAATGCACCTAAGTATTAATTACCCAGGTGCTGAGCATGAGCTTGATATTTTACGTTTAACCCGTGGTGAAGCACTTAATGATGAGGCCCCAGTGCTTGAGCAAATTTCACAAACCGATTTATTTGCTGCGCGAAAAGCAATTTTAGGTCTGTATTTGGCCGAGCCATTAGAGCAGTACTTAGTGCAACTGATCATAGCCACTCGAGAAGGTGCAAACTTAGATGAACAACTTGGTCGTTGGATAGAATACGGAGCCAGCCCACGTGCCACGATTGCTTTGGATAAATGTGCCCGCGCTCATGCGTGGTTAAGTGGTCGTGATTTTGTATCACCTGACGATATACAAGCTGTGGTACATAATGTATTGCGCCATCGCATTATTCTAAGTTACGAAGCACAAGCCGATGGTATTACAAAAGATCAGGTTATTAGCCGTATTGTTGAACTAGTCGCAGTACCTTAAGTTATGCAAACACACGTTGATTCTCAGGCATGGCTTAAATTAAGCCATAGCCATGGTGTTAATTTATCGCTTAAAGAGCTGATGTATTATAAAGCAAAAGCGCAACTGCTTGAGCTGGCACCTAAAGTTAGAATAAAAAACACCTTGGCGGGGCAATACCTTGCGCCCCACAAAGGCCGGGGTATGGAATTTGCCGAAGTGCGTCATTATCAAAACGGTGACGATATACGCTCTATTGATTGGCGCGTTACCGCGCGCACAGGCGAAACCCACACTAAACTTTTTCAAGAGGAAAAAGAGCGCCCGGTATTTGTGTTTACTGACTTTTCAAACTCAATGCTATTTGGCTCGCAATTACTGTTAAAATCGGTGCAAGCAGCACATATTAGCGCCTTAGTTGCGTGGTCAGCGTGTCAGCGTGGCGACAGAATTGGCGGTATTGTGTTTAATCAGCACTCGCATTTAGAGCTAAAACCCAGCGCTCGTGAAAAAGCGGTATTAAAACTATGCCATAATTTATGCGATGCGCATCAGCTGGCTCTTGAAAACATTGATAAGCCGGCCGCGAATAATTTTAGCGATAACCTCAAACGTTTAAATCACTTAGCTAAGCCCGGTAGTTTGGTTTATATCGTGTCTGATTTTAACGCCTTGGATGACGCCAGCTTTAAGCAACTTGAACTTTTAGCGCGTCATTGCGAACTGATTGGGTGTCATATTAGCGACCCCTTTGAACATCAATTACCTGCTTTTAAACAAACGGTAACCGTCAGTGCTAATAATCAGCAATTTGCCCTGCCCTTAATGGACAAGAGCTTTAGACAACGATTTGCCAAAAATGCCGAGCACGCATTTAGCGCGCGCATTAATCGCTTAACAAAGTCTGGACTCACCCTATTATCATTTGATGCAGCCACTGCGCTGGAACTGCAATTAGTGAGAAAATAAATCATGCAAACCTCTCCACTTGATGGTCTACACGATATTATTGCTCCCACCCAAGTCGACTGGTGGCCACTCGCTCCTGCTTGGTGGGTTGTTATTGCAATTGCTGTGTGTTTATTGTGTAGCTTAATTGTCATAATTTATAAAAATTATCGCTTTAAAAAGCCAAAACGTGATGCCATTGCATTAGCTAATCAACAACAGTCAGCGCAGCAATTACATGTCATTTTAAAGCGTTTAGTGATCACCTATTACGATCCGCGTTTGGCCGCGCAATCAACAACGCATTGGTGCAACACATTAAACCAACTTTCAGCTATTGGCTTTACAGAAGAAGAAATTTTAAGCCTATATAACGCTAATCAAACACAGGCAGCCCTCAGTGATAAATTTCGCCAAGCCATTAAACAATTTAAACTAAAGGAGCCGCTGCATGTTTGAATTTAGCTGGCCATGGCTGTTTTTATTACTGCCGCTGCCTTTAGTATTGTTACTATTAAAACCCGCCGCCAATGATGCCAACACGCGTCTGCGCATTCCAAGTTTTGCATCACATAATTTAAGCAATCAAAGCATAGAGCCAAGTGCGCGTAAATTGAATATTATCGAGTGGTTGCTATGGTTATTATTAGTGACCGCATCAGCAAATCCAACGTGGTTAGATGAGCCCATATCGCTACCCAACGAAGGCCGCGATATAATGCTCGCTGTGGATTTGTCAGGGTCAATGACCGAACAAGACATGGCTTACAATGGCCAATATGTTGACCGTTTAACCATGGTTAAAGCAGTGCTAAGTGACTTTATAGAGCAGCGCCAAGGCGACAGACTCGGCCTTATATTGTTTGGTGATACCGCTTTTTTACAAACCCCATTGACGCGTGATGTGAAAACCGTCAGTAAAATGCTCTCTGAGGCGCAAATTGGTTTAGTAGGACGCGCCACGGCGATTGGTGACGCTTTAGGTTTATCGGTAAAACGCTTTGCCAGTAAAAAAGAAAGTAACCGTATTGTGGTGTTGCTTACAGATGGACAAAACACCGCGGGAAATTTAAACCCAGAAGATGCACTGTTACTTGCCCGTGAAGAAGGTATAAAAGTGTACACCATCGGAGTCGGTTCAGATAACCCGCGCGGCTTTAGTTTATTTAATATGGGCTCTGGGGGCAGTAACCTAGATGAGAGTTTATTGAAAAAAATTGCTGAGCAAACAGGCGGTCTGTATTTTAGAGCAAAAGATGTCGCTGGCCTGCAACAGATTTACGCTGAGCTTGATAAGCTTGAACCAATTAGTGCCGATGAGCAAACCTTTCGCCCACAAACAGCCTTGTTCTATTATCCGTTATTACTGGCCATTTTACTCATAAGTACAATGGCATTGATAAAAACGGTGCGCGCAATGAAGGAGCCAAACTAATGGATTTTGAATTTATTCGTCCTGCTATTTTATGGCTGTTACTCCCTGCCTCAGGGTTATTTTTTATCGCCTTACTAAAACATAAAAAAACCCAGTCAGCGCCACTTATTGCGCCGCACTTGGCATCATTTGTAATGAGTGAATCAAACAATAAAGCTCGCCAGCCGCTGTGGCTGGTTGCGTTATTTTGCAATTTAGCGATTATATTTAGTGCAGGGCCAAGCTTTGAAGAGAAACAAGTACCCGTGTTTCAAAGTAAAAGTGCCCGCGTTATTGTCATGGATATGTCCTACTCTATGTATAGCACCGACATTGCTCCCAATCGATTAATGCAATCACGTTTTAAAGCCCTCGATATGGTTGAGCTATTCAAAGAAGGCGATACCGCGTTAGTGGCTTACGCAGGCACTGCCTATACCATTTCACCACTGACCAACGACGCTAAGACTCTTGCCAACCTTATTCCTAGTTTAAGCCCTGAAATTATGCCAGATAAAGGCTCAAACGTACTCGCTGGCTTAGATATGGCACAAGAGCTACTAAGCCAAGCCGGCTACCTCGATGGCGATATTATTTTGATCACCGATGGTATTGAGCAACAACAGCAAAGCGATGTAAGCCGTTTTACCAACAGTAGTCAATATCGACTTAATATTTACGGCGTAGGCACCGCACAAGGAGCCCCTATAAAGTTACCTGAAGGCGGGTTTTTAAAAGATAATTATGGTCAAATTGTGGTGCCAACCCTCAATGCATCATTACTTGAAGGACTTGCAAAAAATAGTGGTGGGCAGTTTGCCGATTATCAGCCAAGCAATAGCGATATTGCCGTTTTTTCACCGCAAGCAAACAGTGAAGTATTAAAAAGTGAAAAACCAAATTTAGCCTTATGGCGAATTGACGCCGGTATTTATGGTTTGCTTATTTTACTGCCTTTAGCTTTGTATTTATTTAGACGTTCTGCATTAGTTAGCGCAGTACTATTACTTAGCTTTTTACCTCAACAAAATGCGCATGCCGCAGAGCTGCCAACCCTGTTTAAAAATACGGATCAACGGGCATTAGAGGCATACAACAACAAAGAGTATCAACAAGCAGCCCAGGCTCGCTCAAGCGATCTCAAAGGGGCTGCACTTTATCAGCAAGGGCAATTTGATGCTGCCTTAAATGAGTTTAGCCAAGATAAGTCAGCAACCGGTTATTATAACTATGGCAACGCCTTGGCTAAAGCAGGACAATTAGAGGCTGCCATTGACGCGTATAAACAAGCGCAAGTAAAGCAAGATAACTTTAGTGAAGCCGCTGAGAATCAAGCGCTTGTTGAGCAGTTACTGAATCAACAGCAAGACCAAGAAAATCAGCAAGGCAATGATTCGCAAAATCAAGATGAGCAAAGTCAAGATGATGCAGATAATTCAAAACAAGATCAGCAAAAAAATGGCGAGAAAAACAACGCAGATAAAAGTGAAGAGGGCAGCCAAAATAGTGAGCAACAGCAATCAGATCAGTCCTCGGAACAATCAAAAGATGAACAAGGCCAATCTGGTGAGCAATCAGACAAACAGAATGAGCCTGATATGCAAGCTCAGTCACAAAGCCAACAAAATGAAAATAAAGATCAGAATAAACCGCAGCAAGATGAGCCGCAAAATCAACCTAATGAAATGAGTGAGCAACCGCCCTCTGATGAGCAAAAACAGCAGGCACAGCAACAAGCCATGCAGGCACAAGCCGCTGAGCTCACTAATGAAGAAAAAGAAAAAGCACAGCAACTAAATCAGTTATTAAGAAAAGTGCCCGACGATCCCGCTATTTTATTAAGAAACAAAATGCAATTAGAAGCCCAAAAAAGACAATATCAACGTCGTCCAACAGGAGTAGAAAAATCATGGTAATGCGATTATTTTGCTGTTTATTGCTATTAACTGCCATGCCATTAATGGCCGCCACCACTTTGGAGGCAAGCGTTGATAAAAACCCAGTATTAGCGGGTGAATTTTTTATGCTTAATATTAGCATTGATGATTCAATAAAAGGGCAACAACCCGACACCTCAGCATTATTAAAAGATTTTGTAGTCGGCCCTATGAGCTTAAGTAGCCGCACTAACATTATTAATGGCAGTATAAAAAAACAAACCTCTTGGTCTGTTAAACTAATGACCCGCAATGCGGGTGAATACACCATTCCCAGTTTTAGTGTTGCAGGGCTAAACTCGCAACCAATTAGTTTATCGGTTAAAGAGCGCAGCAGCGACGCAGATAAAAATAACGATATATTTTTAAAAACCTCGCTCTCAAACAACAGCTTATTTGTACAAGAGGCTGGCGTTTACACCATTAAACTTTACTTAGCCAAAGAGCTTCTTGATGGCAGCTTAAGTGCGCCAAGTATGGAAGATGCCCAACTTACCCAACTCGGTAAACAAAGCGAAGATTATGAACTGGTTAACGGTAAACGTTATTTAGTGATCACTCGTAATTATTTAATTCAGCCGCAAAAAAGTGGTGCATACACCATTGAAGCACCGGTTTTTCAAGGGCGTGTTCAACAAAACTATCGCCAACTAGAGGTGTCGGCACTTGGCGATGAACAACAGATTGAAATCAAACCCATCCCTGAGAATTATCAAGGTGATTGGTTACCCAGTGAATTAGTAAGTCTAACCGAGCAATGGCAACCAGACGATAATACCGTTGAAGCCGGCACGCCAATAACACGCACTATTATGCTTACCGCCTTAGGGGTGACTAAAGAGCAACTACCCGAAATTGATATGCCTACTATTAATGGTATTCGCAGCTACCCTGATGAAAAAGAAACCAATAATGCGGTACGTGATGGTCGAGTGGTATCACAGCAAAGCGCCTCATTTGCGCTATTGCCACAAACACCTGGCACTTACACATTGCCTGAAATTAGCTTGCCTTGGTATAACACCAAAATAAGTCGAATTAGTTATGCGACCTTACCTGAGCGTACTATTACAGTAACACCCAGTACAACAGCGCCAGTGCAAACGCTTAATCCGCCAGCTGAAAACAACCTAAATAACACTATGGCAGAGTCAACGGAGCAAGCAGTTACAGTGCAACAGCAAACTGCCACACCACTGTGGCTAATTATTGTGGCCGCGCTTGGTTATGTTTTATGGATTGCGACGGTGATTTTTTACTTTATTAAACGCCCAGCTAAAGAAGTGCAACAAGCGGCTCAAACAACTAATAAAACAAATCAACAACCATCTTTAAAAGCCCTGCTGGTATTAGCTAAAAGCCATGACGAAAAAGCATTTTACGATGCGCTCAATCAGTATGCGCTAACCCTTACAGGTAAAAAGGTAGGGGCGCTATCCCATTTATGCGCTATGATAAACAACTCAGAGTTCACCGCGCAGGTAAACAATTTACAAGCACAGTTGTACAGTAAGCAAACGGCTAGCGCCAACTTAGACGCTATAGTTAGCATGTTAAAGGCACATCAATCGCAAACAGCTAAGCCTTCATCACCTGCGTTAAAAGAGCTGTATTCTTGATCTCAATTGTATTTTGCTTTTTTGACCTATAATAATTTTAACTAAAAAGTGCTTATGTTTGGAAATAAAAAATCGAATGATCGGGTCTTACTAAATATGGCTGAAAAACAACAACGCTACGAAGCCCTGGTTCACGTTTATCATAAGGAACTCTATCGCTTCGCTTACTGGTTATGTAACGATCCGAATATTGCAGATGACTTAGTGCAAGAAACCTTTTTACGTGCTTGGCGATCGCTTGACTCGTTACTCGATCAAAAAGCAGCTAAGCCATGGTTGCTAACAATTTTAAGACGCGAAAATGCGAGGCGCTTTGAGCGCAAGCAATTTGATTACAGTGATGTAGATAACGACACGCTAGTGGATCAAACCAGTCATTCTTTAGATGATGAAATGGAGCAAACCGTTATTCAACGGCAAATTTCGTTGTTGGCCGATGAATACAAAGAGCCGCTACTATTACAAGTGGTTATGGGCTGCTCTGGGGATGAAATTGCAGACATACTCGATTTAAACAAAAATACGGTTATGACACGTTTATTTCGAGCAAAAAATCAACTTAAAGAGGCACTAAGCCGTGATGATGAACAACTTAAAGGGGCATCAAAATAATGGATGAACTTGAGTTTCGTCGCCGCACGATTGCACAGCCAAACGAGCTAGACAAAGAACTACTGGAATTTGCAAACAGCAGTCCCGATAGACAACAATTTTTAAATGAAAATAAAGCATTTGATAAGCAACTCAATGATGCGCTTGATATTCCTGTGCCTGACAACCTTGCTGAACGGATTATTTTAAACACCTCGTTAAAAGAAAAAGCCAGAAAAGATGAGCTTGAACAAAAAGACAACGTTATTGATTCACGCTTACGCTTTAAGTTTGACCGTGTATATTTGGCGTTCGCTGCTTCATTTGTAATTGCGGTAAGTGCGTTTATGTTTAGCACAGAGCAAAACTTGAATCATGCGGCTGGCGAGCATGCATTGGCGCATGTTTATCATGAACTTAACGCGTTAAATAAAACTCAACCTATCAGCTTACAAACAGTCAATGAAAAGCTGGCTTTACTTGGCGGTCAACTTAATGATTTACCTGGGAAAGTTACTTACGTTAACTTTTGCGATTTTCAAGGCGAGAAAGGCATCCATTTAGTGTTTGAATCGGACTTTGGCCCTATGACCGTGTTTATTGTCCCTAGTGATAACAAAGTCTTTGAAATTGGCTCGGGTGACTTTAGTGACTCTCGCTATGTAGGCCATATCAGCCGAGGAAAACAAGCTGATACTGTACTAATAGCAAGCCTAGGCTCACCGGTTGATATGTATAATGAACGTATTGCAGGCGCTATTCGCTGGCTGTAATACCAATTTGTATAAATATTTGAACAATTTAACGAATTAAACTCCCTTATATCTAAGCAGATATATATAAGGGGATGGGTATTACAAACAATAAAAAACCGCAACGAGTGTGCGGTTTTTTTATTGCTAATAAGCTAAAACTTATTATTGGTTACTTACATACATCAGCAACAGCGTTAGCAAAGTAATCGATGTTTGCTTGACTAATTCCCGCAACGTTTACACGGCTAGAGCCCACAATATAAATACCGTAGTCTTTTTGTAGACGCTCGATTTGCTCTTTATTAATACCTAAGAAAGAGAACATACCGTGTTGGCGGTCTATAAATGAGAAGTCTTGAGCAATGTCTTTGGCTGCAAGGCTGTCTTTAATTAAACTACGTAAACCATTAATACGGTTACGCATTTCATCAAGTTCACTGTGCCATAACTGCGTTAACTCTGTGCTGCTTAAAATGGTGTTTACAATGTCTGCACCGTGCGCTGGCGGCATAGAATAAATGCTACGTACCACACTTAATAATACCGAGTTTGAAATATCAGCGGTTGCACTGTCTTTTGCAATAATTGAACACGCACCAATACGCTCACGGTATAAGCCAAAGTTTTTAGAACATGATGAACAAATGATCAACTCTTCAACCGCATTGGCTAAAATACGTAAACCATTGGCATCTTCTTCTAAAGAAGAACCAAAACCTTGGTATGCAATATCAATCAATGGCGTAAAGCCCACATCTTTTGCAAGTTCAGCAATAGTATTCCATTGTGTTTCGTTTAAATCCATACCACTTGGGTTGTGGCAACATGCATGTAATAACACAACATCGCCCTTAGGTACCTGTGTTAATGTTTCAACCATTTCATCAAACAATAAATCTTTGTTTTCGTAGTCGTAGTATGGGTATTCTTTAACAGTTAAGCCTGCAGCTTCAAATAAGCTAATGTGGTTAGCCCACGTTGGGTTGGTAACCCATACAGTAGCGCCTGGGTTACAACGTACAATAAATTCTGCTGCAACACGAAGTGCGCCTGTACCACCAGGTGCTTGTGCTGTGCGTACGCGATTAGCTAATAATGCCGGGTGCTCACCAAGAAGAAGATTTTCCATTTGTTGACAGTAATCTAAGTTACCAGCAAGACCAATGTAAGATTTGCTCATTTCATTTTCTAAACGAAACGCTTCTGCTTTTTTTACTGACTTTAATACCGGGGTATTCCCCTGCTCGTCTTTATATACACCAACCCCTAAGTCAATCTTATTAGGGTTAGTATCTTGCTTATAGGCCGCCATAAGGCCAAGAATAGGGTCTGTTGGTAATGGTTTTAATACTGAGAACATTGACTATCTCTTCGTTATTTAGGGGTTAGCTGTTGCGCTAAGCTTAACATAAAAACTCACTCGATTGACCAGTGTTATTTACACTAAAAAGTGAGGAATTTTAATACAGCATGCAATTAATAACGCGAGTGTCGCATTATCAAAAAAATCCGTGCTAAAGGCTTCGCCATCGACAATGCCAATGCACTGCTTTTGCGCATTAAATAGTGGTAAACAGGCCTCTGCTTTTACTTTCGGATCGCAGGTGTAATACTCACCACCCGCGGCTAAATATTGCTCAACATTATTAATGACACGTCCTTTACCACTGAGTGCCACTTGCACATTATTACTGCCGGTTGCAAATTCAGCGGTGAGCGGAAATAAAGGGCGACTCGGTGCACCAAAATAAGCGAGCTTTAATAACTGCTCGCCTTCAGGGGTGGCCGTATTTTGATAGATGCCATACCAATCTAACTGGGTGTTTTCGATTACATAGTCAACAATCAACTGAAGTTGCGCTAACTTTGCCGTTGTTTGCGTATTTTGGCTAACGTAATCGTTTAAATTAAACGGCTCATCTTGCAAGTAGCCGAATAAACTACATGCGCCACCTTCACCGAGTTCTGGAATTTGATACTGCCAACGCACGGCCGGTGCAGCATTGCTATTTAAGTACTGCTCAAGCTTTTCTAGCTCAGCGTTAATTAACTGTTGCTCTACATTAAGCTGAGCTTGCTCTAAATAAGAATCTATCATTTGGCCATCCATACATCTATAATGCTGAAATAGTAGCATGGATATTTTTATAGCGCTAGCCAATTTAAAGCGCTTTTTAAAATCCTTAAACACTTTTATTCATAGGCACTATTGCGGTACTTAAACAGAGGGTGTTTATCTTTGCGGGATTAAAAGGTGTTCAGCTTAGGCGCAAAAATTACGCCTTTGCGTCACAAATTTGTTATTATTTAGCCCAATATTAGATTCAATCTTAGATAGGTTAATTATGAGTGATAATCACTTAGTGTATTCAACAGCAACAGGGCGAATTGACCAGCCAAAGCCAGAAAAAGAACTGGATGTAAAACTATTTAAAGACGGGTCTATTCGCATAGAGCGACAAACCAAAGGTCGAAAAGGTAAAGGCGTAATGCTAGTTGTAGGATTAGATCCCCAACAGCACGATTTAAAAAAGTTAGCAAAAACAATAAAAAGTAAGATGGGCCAAGGTGGCGCAGTAAAAGAAGGAGTTATTGAAGTACAAGGCGATGATCGCGATAAGTTAAAGGCGATTTTAGAAGGATTAAAGTTTAAGGTAAAAATTGCGGGTGGTTAACCCGCAATTTTTGTTCTATTCAGGGACTTTTAACGCAGCTAATTGATCAAACAACACAGGGATATCGGCTTCGGCAACGGGCTTACTAAAGTAATAGCCTTGCACAATAAAACAATTATTATTTTGTAAAAATTCAACTTGCTCTATTGTTTCAACCCCTTCAGCAACCACATCAAGCTTGAGCTTTTGTGCCATCGCAATAATCGCAGCGGTGATCTCCATATCATTATCATCTTCAGGGATATCTTTAACAAACGAGCGGTCAATTTTAAGAATATCAACAGGAAAACGTTTAAGGTAACTCAACGAAGAATAGCCCGTACCAAAATCGTCAATAGAAATTGAAATACCCAGCTTTTTCAATTGATGTAGCTGATCAATAGCCGCCTCAACATTACCCATTAGCATGCTCTCAGTCAGTTCAAGGTGCAGGCTTTTAGCATTAATTTGCGTCTCTATGATTATTTTTTTCAGCATAGGTACTAAGCTTGCGTCTTTAAACTGCCTTGCTGACAGGTTTATCGACATGTTACTCGCTCTACCTTGTTGCTCTAGTCGTTTAGTAAACTCACACGCTTGTTGTAATACCCACTTACCAAGTTCCACAATTAAACCCGTTGCCTCAGCAATAGGAATAAATTTAGTAGGTGGAATGAATCCCTGCGTAGGATGGAACCAGCGAAGCAATGCTTCATATCCCACTACACTATTATCTCGACAATCAACTTGTGGCTGATAATGCAGTGTGAGTTGCTTTTCTTTAATTGCATGGCGCAACTCATTTTCAAGGAATAATCGCTCATTGGCGGCTGCATTTAGATCTTGGCTATAAAAGTGGAACGTATTACGCCCTTTCGCTTTTGCTTCATACATGGCTAAATCGGCATGTTTTAATAACTGATCTTCTTCTAAGCTATCAAATGGCGCCAAGGTAATACCAATACTGGCACTAACAATGACTTCGTTACTACCTAATTTTATTGGCTGATTTAACGTTTTTTGAATGGTGTCAGCGACTTCCGATGCTTCTTTTTGATGCTCAATACCACTGAGTAATACCGCAAACTCATCACCGCCTAAACGGGCTATAGTATCTTCTGCTCGTAAGCGCTGCTTTAAGCGCGTTGCCACTTCAACCAATAGTTGATCGCCTGCATCATGACCTAAAGTATCGTTAATACGCTTAAATTCATCCAAATCAAAATAAAATAAAGCAAACGAGTAACGCCCTCTTTCAGCAAGCGCCATCGACTTTCTAAGCTGCATTCTAAAGAATGTACGATTAGCGAGCCCGGTTAATGTGTCGAAGTAAGCGAGCTGTTCCATTTTGCGTTGGCTTTCTTTTACAAATGAAATATCTTGCGCTGAAGCAACGTAACTGGTTATTTTTCCACCATCTTCACGAATAGGTGACACACTCAGCGATACCCATATGGGTGGCTTGTTTTGCGCTTCAATAAGGGTATCCCCTCGCCAGTAATTACGGTTGCGCAAATCAATGTCAATATCCTCTACCAGCATGGTCATTTCATTAGCAATAATAGTCAGAAGTGGCTGGCGCAGGAAATCACTTTCTGCAAAGTCGGTCATTTCCAGCATTTTTGGATTAACATATTCAATCACAAAGTTTTCATCAGTAATCACCACACCCGTGCCCGAGAAGGCAACCGCTTTAGACAAGCGATTTGCAGCCTTTTCTGCAATTTCTTTTTCTATTATGCGCTGGTTTAAGCCATCGATGAGTTTGCGGATTTCAATGGTCATATCTTTAAATGAACCATTAAGCGTACCGATTTCATCTTTATTTTCTTTTGGAAAATCAATTTCTAACTGGCCTTTACCAAAGTTAGTAACCGCATAAACCAGTGAATGTAGGCGTCTTAATACTAGTTGGTAAAGTGCTTGGTGTAATAATAAAGCAACTAAAATGGCATACAGAATAAACAAGCCAAAAAACTTCAGTTTTAAGTCTTTCAGTGCCGATAGTGTAGAAGAGCGCTTTTTATATACGCCTACGTACCAATTTACACCTTCAACTTTATGGATATTTATAATGTAGTCTTCATCATTTAATGAAAACGAGTCGGCATATTCCGGCAATTGTATTTGCCCTGCATTATCAATAACTCGCTTTAGCTCAGGAGAAATAAAATCGCCAGGTAGCAACTTTTTTCCCGCCTCTCCGTATTGGGTATAACTATCGGCTCCTAAATTAGGGTGCGCCAATAGCTGCCCTTGCTTATCGAACACCACTAAATGTTTTTCTTTTCCGCCGACGGGCAATTGCGATATGAGAGAGTCGAGAGAAATATCACTACCCGTAACTCCTAAAAACTCATCATTTTTATAAATAGGTACAATTAAACTAACGACCCACTTATTCCAAACGCCATCGTAATACACTCGTGACCACAGCGGCTCGCGTTGAGGGTTTGTTAATGATTTTGCGTAATTAAAACTTTTGCTTTGATTAAAGGTGTAATCTCCGGGGACATTAAGTGCCCAATTTGGTGGCGCAACACGGATAAAATTATCTTTGGTGATCAGGTAAAAATTATAAAAATCTTGAATTAACGTGGGGGAAATCACTTTCCAAAGCGATTCAGAATCTGCAATTAACTGTTTATAAAAAGGAGAATAAGCATTTTCGGGAATGAACGCCGCAGATAAGCCATCGGCAGATGCGCTGCGCACTGAACCATCATTGGTGACTTGCATAGTCGGGGCATTGTTATTCTTAAATGATAATTGCCCCTCAAATAACTGCTCGCTAACAACAATATTAGCTTGCTCAGCTATTTTAACTTTGGTCGCTATCAAATTATTAAACTGGTTTATTAATAATTCATTTGATTGCTTTAATACCTCATGCTCTTCAAATACAAGCTGTTTCTCTTCTGATTTGAGCATTAATGCAGCCGCACAAATACCTGCAACTAAACAAATGCCAGAGATCAACAGTGATAACTTGACACTGAGTGAGTTTATTCCAAATCGAGATGGAGGGCGTCGATACACAAAAGGCCAACCTTATTTATAATTATTATTTTTGCGAGTAGTAGAAATATACCAGATCTCAAATCAGAATTATAAATTATTTGTAAAGTTTTTAAAAAACAATATGTTTTGTATATATATCAGGTAAAAAACCTATTTAATATAAGTGCTTGTTGACATTAGAGGTTACTCTTCATACATTAAGGGCATGAATATAAAATACTCACTTACTTTCTTATCTTTTTTTAGCTTCTTTATATAGAAGAGGCTTCCCTGTTTGTGAGATAAAATCAATCGAATAGTAAAGCCTCCCAACTGGGAGGCTTTTTTGTTTACGCTGTTAAATACAGTGACATTTTTGGAATGAGGAAAACCAAATGAGCAATGATGTTTTAGACACGCTTAGGCACGATATAAATGAAATCGATTCTGACCTACTTGTGTTATTAGCGAAGCGACGCCGTATTAGCCATGGTGTTGTTGAATATAAGATAGCGAATAATAAACCAATTCGTGATGAAGCACGTGAATTAGCATTACTCGAAAAATTAATCGGTTATGGTAAATCTCTTGGTTTAGATGCCTACTATGTAAATAATGTTTTTCAAACCATATTAGAAGACTCGGTATTACATCAACAAGCTATGCTGCAAAAAAACCTCAACCCTGATGCGCTAAGTGAAACCCATCGGGTAACCTATTTAGGCGGACAAGGATCTTACAGTCAACTTGCGTGTCATAAGTACTTTAGTCGCCGACCAGGCAAATTAATTGAAATTGGCTGTAGTTCTTTTGATGAGATCACCGGTAAAGTAGAAAATGGCCAAGCCGACTTTGGCTTGTTACCGATTGAAAATACTAGCTCAGGCAGTATTAATGAAGTATTTGATTTACTCCAGCACGCGCAAGTCTCTATTGTCGGCGAAGTCACTCACAGCGTAGAGCATTGTTTATTAGCCGCCCCAGACACAGAACTTAACCAATTAACCAAAGTGTTTGCTCATCCGCAACCGTTTGCTCAATGTAGCCGTTTTTTACAAGGGCTTGGCGATTTGCAGCATGAGACCTGCGATTCAACATCGAGTGCATTAAAATCAGCACTTGAAACACCTAACAGTGCGGCTATTGGCTCTGCACAAGCAGGTAAAAATGTAGGGCTTGAAGTCATTAAGGCCAATCTTGCTAATCAAAAAGAAAACCATAGTCGCTTCATTGTGGTTGCACGTAAACCGCTACATGTATCTAAACAAATCCCCACTAAAACCAGTTTAATTATGGCAACTAAGCAACAAGCAGGCTCACTCGCCGATGCGCTGATGATTTTTAAACAGCATAATATAAATCTAGTAAAATTAGAGTCTCGCCCTGTACCAGGAAATCCATG
The DNA here is from genome assembly GCF_040937955.1 of Pseudoalteromonas sp. SD03. Taxonomy (NCBI): domain Bacteria; kingdom Pseudomonadati; phylum Pseudomonadota; class Gammaproteobacteria; order Alteromonadales; family Pseudoalteromonadaceae; genus Pseudoalteromonas; species Pseudoalteromonas sp. SD03. Next base: position 1,141,976 of record NZ_CP162514.1, on the reverse strand, counting down.
GGAAGAAGTATTCTATGTAGATTTAGAAGCGAACCTTGCTGATAGCCAAGTGAAACATGCGTTAGAAGAGCTTAAAGAGCATACCCAGTACGTACGCGTATTAGGCTGTTATCAAAGCGAATCACTGCAAGCAGTGAGCGTACAAAGCTAGTCTAAAGCAACATTAAAAAAGGGCCTGCGGGCCCTTTTTTAGTTTTAATTAATCTGTCACGTTTAATCGAGTACTTTGGCGTCGTTCGCTTTATTTAATAAACTGCGACTTTGTGTCAAAAAGTGCGCTGTGGAGTCAGAAAAGTAGGCTTTTGCATCAGCAAAGGCATCGATTAAGGCTGGCTTATCCCCTGCTTTTAACTTTTTAAGCGTCTCTGAGAACAAACACTGATACTGCGCTAATAAGCTTTCTACATTATCAAATTGCGCCAGCATAATATCAGTATACAGCTCTGGCGATTGCGCAAAGAGACGACCGACCATCATCAGCTCTAACTGATAAATAGGTGATGAACAACTACGCAGCTCTGCCAGTGTGTGTCCTTGTTTTGCTAAAAACTGACCGTATACAAAGGTGGTTAAATGGCGCATAACCTGAATGATTTGCATCGCTTCATCGTGTTTTTTAGCATCAAGTTCTACTAACTGACAGCCCCAAATTTGTAGCTGCTTTAATAAACCTTGTGTCATTTCAGGATTACGCCCTTCACATACCACCACGGTTTGTTTCACCCAATGAGAAATATCAGGACCAAACATGGGGTGTAAGCCAACAACAGCGCCATTGTGAACTTTTTTGAGCACATTTAACGGCGCTTGTTTAACCGATGTAATATCAACCAGCAAACAATCATCATCGAGTTTAGGTAACGCGTTAACAACCGTTTCGAGGGCATTAATTGGCACACTGATCATCACCAGTTTTGCGCCTTTTAAAATCTCTGCTGCCTGTGATTGCTGGGCTTTATCTAAAACTTTAACTTCGTAACCCGAGCGCTGAAATTGTTTTGCAAATAGCTGCCCCATTGCCCCTTCACCACCAACAATGACAATCGGAGATAGTTGTGAGTCGGCACAAGCTAATTTGGCCTGTTGATTTTGATAAGCTTCACGCATCATGCGCCTGAGAATGTCTTCGACTAAATCAGGGTTTACACCTTGATTAATTGCCTCTTGGCGTCGTGCAGCTAATAAATCAGCTTCTCTATCGGGTGCATGTAGTGGCGCGCCAGTTTGTTGTTTTATTGCGCCAATTTGTTGAGTAATACCATTGCGCTTTGCAAGTAAGGCAACCAGTTGCGCATCGCATTCATCTATACCTTTTCTTAGCTGCGCTAAATCACTTATCTCTGCCACGTTCTCATTCCATCCAAAAAAGCAAAATCGTAAATAAATACTTACAAAAAAGTAAACTAATCAATACGATAAATACTAACAGGATACGTCAGGGGTTAAAAGGCTAATTAGTGAAAAGATCAGTATGAGTCACTCAACTGCGACCAAGGTAGGATAATTAAATGAATAGAACACAGCTTGCGTAAAGTGAATTAAAAAGCATATAAAATGTAAGTCTATGCCGAGTTTAAACAATGAAAATTAAAGTGGCTTAATAGCCACTTTAATTAGCATTTTTTATCTAATATTCCAATGCCATAGTCGCAAGCGACATAACACTTTCGAATGATTCTGCACCGGCGATAAATAAGCCATTGTGACAAAACATAGCATCATCTATACCGGTCACTGCTTGAAATTCACTATCAGATAATCCAGCCCACGGTGCAGGTAATGGCTTTCGGTCTTCAAACGAGCCTAGCTCTGCAGGTACCGTTTGCACTATCCACTTACCAGAATGCGATGGATACACAACATATAGCGCCTCTTCTGATAAGCTATGTACGGTTTTTTTCCACGGCGTATAACGCTCTAGTACGATTAATCGTGGATCGTCTGCTTGTTTAATTGCTTGAGCAACAATCTTTTTAGCATTTAAACCACCCTGCGCTGAGGCAACAAAACGAAGCAGCAAAGTGTGTGCAAATTCCACCGCTTGATCAAAAGCAGCATCAAAATTACTTTCCTCTTCCCATGTTGGGTTAAACATAGAAATTGTTTGGCTTAAACTAATGCCTGTGGCAACACCTTCAACATGACCACAATCAATGGCATCAATAGTTGATACAAGCCCTGCATCAACTGCATTCGCCACATCTTGATTATCATCACATATTGCTAAGCCATATTTTTTCCACACCAAGCCAAATGACGAAAAAGGAATCCCATTTTCGCGAGCACCGGCACCGCCGCGCTGATGATGATCAAACCGGTCAGTTTCTGGGTCATATTGGCCGCCAACATCAATAACCACATCAGCGTCATTAATAATCGCATTATCGCGTGTGCGGATCAGGGTAAAAGAAGGGAAAATAATTTTAAGCGCAGCGATACTAAAAACATCATCTGCATGAAAATTGCCGTTGTGCGTAACTATCGTTTTATCATTCATTTTTGTACATCATTTTTTGCAAGAAGTGAGAAGATATTGTGCTTTGAAGTGAACCACACTTTAACGCATGCTGGTTAAGGTGTGTATTGGTTTTTAAATGTAGCGATATAAAAATTGCAATAGCATTAAAACCAAAACGGGTTGCAACCCAAAGGTTGCAACCCGTTTTTTTGCGTTGATAAACAGCGCGTATTAGTTAAGTTTTTCTCTAATACGTGCAGATTTACCAGAACGCTCACGTAGATAGTAAAGCTTAGCACGACGAACCGCACCGCGACGCTTAACTGTTACGCTATCAATAAGAGGGCTGTGCGTTTGGAATACACGCTCAACACCTTCACCGTTCGAGATTTTACGAACTGTGAATGCTGAGTGAAGACCACGATTACGCTTAGCGATTACAACACCTTCAAAGGCCTGTAGACGCTCTTTAGCACCTTCTTTTACTTTTACCTGTACAACTACTGTATCACCAGCGCCGAATGCAGGTACGTCTGTTTTAAGCTGCTCATCTTCAAGCGCTTTAATAATATTTTGGTTTACTTTTGCCATTATGTTTCTCACTTTCCTAGGTGTAACTGTCTTCTAGCCACAAGCTTTTTGGTACTCTTGCTGAAATTTCGCGAGTAATACCGCTTGCTCCTCAGTCAGAGCTAGGTTATGCAACAAGTCAGGACGGCGAAGCCAAGTTCTACCTAATGACTGCATAAGCCGCCATTTTGCTATCTCTTGGTGGTTTCCGCTGAGTAATACAGCAGGCACCTGTTTGTCGTCCAATGTTTCTGGCCGTGTATAGTGAGGACAATCTAGCAAGCCATCCGAAAATGAGTCTTGCTCTGCTGACTGGTTGTGTCCTAACACCCCTGGCACTAATCGCGCTACTGCGTCAATTAATGTCATGGCAGGTAGTTCACCCCCACTCAAAATAAAATCACCAATTGACCATTCTTCGTCAACGTACGACTCTATTATTCTCTCGTCTATACCTTCATAGCGACCGGCAATTAAAATCAGTTTTTCAGAGTTTGCGAGTTCGCTAGCCCCTTGCTGATCTAATTTGCGCCCTTGTGGCGACATATAAATTACTTTTGCACCATCACCTGCAGCCTGTTTGGCTTCAAGAATGGCTTGTTTTAATGGTTCAACCATCATTAACATGCCTGGCCCGCCCCCGTAAGGACGATCATCTACGGTTCTATGCTTATCAGTTGCATAGTCACGTGGATTCCAGCAGTTAAAATCGATTAAGCCATTTTTAACAGCACGACCGGTTACACCTTGCGTTGTAATTGCATCAAACATATCCGGGAAAAGGCTGATAACCCCTACCCACAACGAACTTGTTTGACTCATTAAAAGCTTGGATCCCAATCTACAGTAATTTCTTTCGCATCATATTTAACTTCTTGAATAACTGAATCAGTTAAAAAAGGAATTAAACGTTCTGCTTGGCCAAATGCATCTTTACTGTTTGCTTTCACAACCAGTACATCATTTGAGCCTGTCTCCATAAGGTCATCAACAATGCCTAAGTTATAACCTTTATCAGTTACAACCGACATGCCGATGAGATCTCGCCAATAGAATTCACCTTGCGGTAATTCTGGTAGCTGCGCTGAATCAACAGAAATTTCAACATTGGTATAAGCCATTGCTTGGTCTCTGTCATTTACTTGCGCAAACTTAGCGATAAAGCCTTTGTTGTGGCGACGCCAGTCGACCACTTCTAAGGATTGCCATTTACCTTGCTGCCCTATCAACCACGGGCTGAAATCGAAGATCCCTTGGGGATCATCAGTAAATGAATGCACCTTAAGCCAGCCCTTTATACCATATGGGGCGCCGAGCTTTCCTACGACAATTATTGATGAGGTGTTCTCTTGACTCATGGTTACACTTACGCCTATTAAGCCGCTTTACGAGCGTCTTTAACTAATTTAGCTACACGATCTGAAAGACCTGCGCCTTGACCTAACCAGTGTTCAACACGTGGTAAATCTAAACGAAGTTTTTCTTCTTGACCTGAAGCAATTGGGTTAAAGAAACCTACTTTCTCGATGAAGCGACCGTCACGCGAGAAACGGCTATCCGCAACCACAATTTGATAGAAAGGGCGTTTTTTAGCGCCACCACGTTGCAAACGAATAGTTACCATACCGTCCTCTAAATAGATTGACTGTTTTCATTAATAAGATTTACTCCCCAGTATGGGGAGCCGGTGAATTGTACGAGTTTTTAGCAACAATGCAAGTAAGAAGTGATGCAAAAAGCCAGTTTAGTAGATTAAACCGTGATCCAAGATGAAAAAGTATATGAATAAGCTATTCTGTGCATAGTTTATTCAACAATAAAGAGGCATTTTGCCTCTTTATTGATTACTTTTTATCTCGTATTGGAGGTATTAAAGGTTAAATTATTAAAATTTTGGACCACCGCCACCCATCATGCCAGGTGGTAACATCCCTTTCATGCCACGCATCATTTTTTGCATGCCACCTTTACCTTTCATCTTCTTCATCATTTTTTGCATTTGCGTAAATTGCTTAAGCAGTTTATTGATCTCTTGTACTTGAGTACCAGAGCCCGCAGCAATACGCTTTTTACGCGAACCTTTGATGATTTCTGGGCGTGCACGCTCTTTTTTGGTCATAGAGCTAATAATCGCTTCCATTTGAATAAAGGTTTTATCACCCATTTGCCCTTTAACCGCATCTGGGATGTTTTGCATGCCAGGCAGTTTATCGAGCATCGACATCATGCCACCCATGTTTTTCATTTGCTTTAGTTGATCAGCAAAGTCATCCAGCGTAAAGCCATCACCTTTAAATACTTTTTGTGCTACTTTTGCCGCTTGTTCTTTGTCTACTTTCATCTCGACTTCTTCGATTAATGAAAGTACATCACCCATGCCTAAAATACGTGAAGCAATTCGGTCTGGGTGGAAAGGCTCAAGGGCATCAGTGCGCTCACCCACACCCATAAACTTAATTGGCTTACCAGTAATATGACGGATAGATAAAGCAGCACCACCTCGGGCATCACCATCTGTTTTAGTCAGTATCACACCGGTCAGCGGTAAAGCTTCGTCAAATGCTTTTGCTGTATTTGCCGCATCTTGACCTGTCATTGCATCAACAACGAATAGCGTTTCGATTGGATTAATTGCATGATGCAAGGCTTTAATTTCATCCATCATGTCGCTATCAACATGCAAACGACCCGCAGTATCGACTAATACAACATCAATAAATTTCTTTTTCGCATGAGAAATGGCGGCAGTTGCAATATCAACTGGTTTTTGCGAAATATCACTTGGGAAAAATTCTACATCAACTTCTGTTGCTAAGGTTTCTAATTGCTTAATTGCTGCTGGACGATACACATCGGCACTCACCACTAGCACAGACTTCTTCTTGCGCTCTTTTAAAAACTTAGCCAGCTTACCCACACTGGTGGTTTTACCCGCACCTTGAAGACCAGCCATCATCACTACCGCTGGCGGCTGTGCATTAAGACTTAGCTCTTCGTTGGCTTCACCCATGGCTTTTTCAAGTTCTTCACGAACAATTTTTATAAATACTTGGCCAGGGCTCAAGCTTTTGGTGACTTCAACACCAACCGCACGCTCTTTAACTTGCTTTACAAACTCGCGAACAACAGGCAACGCCACATCGGCTTCTAAAAATGCCATTCGCACTTCACGAAGTGTATCTTTAATGTTGTCTTCAGTTAAGCGACCACGGCCACTAATATTTTTTAGGGTTTTACCTAATCGTTCTTGGAGGTTCTCAAACATGTAACGGTTCCGAAAAGACGTTTATATCAACTCTATTAATAAGGTCGATGTTATTAAAATTCAATTGAAAATAGTATACCGTAAATGGTGGCATACAATACAGTGTTGAAGTGCTGCTTATTGAGTTTCTTTTTACAGGGTCTATGCATTTGCGTTGCTATAAAATACAATGACCAGATAACGAACACGAATTATTTGACTTCAATTAAGTGGCCAAAGCAAAATGCTGATTATTAGTTTAACTATTATTGCCAGTTTATTTTATGTGTTAGCAACGTCTCACGTGCTTTCGCGATTGTTTCATCGTCAGGGACCAAGCCAAAAAATTACCATAATACTGAGCACTGTCGCTATTTTGGCGCATATGCTGCTTTTAGTAAACTCGGTGTTTAGAGCCGATGGCCAAGATTTAAGTATTGTTAATGTTGCATTACTGACTTGTTGGGTAATAGTGCTTTGTGTCACCACCGTCTCTTTGAAGTTTCCTGCGACACTGCTATTACCTGTTGTATACGGCTTTGCTGCCCTGTTAACTATTGCTAGCCTGTTTATTCCTCATCACGTTTTACTTCATAGCATTAATGTAGAGCTTGCGTTAGTTGCGCATATTTCACTGTCGTTATTAGCCTACTGTATCTTAATTATTGCCACCCTTTACGGCGTACAATTTTACTTTATTGATAAACGTCTGAAACGTAAAGATTTAGCAATAGTACATAGCCATTTACCGCCACTAATGGTGGTAGAGCGTCAACTTTATCAACTATTAAATTTAGGCACAGTATTATTAAGCGTGGCGCTGATTACAGGGTTTGTATTTCTTGATGGCATGTTTGCCAAAGAGTTTATTCATAAAACAATCTTATCTTTAGTTGCTTGGGCTATTTTTGCTACGATTGCCGTTGGCCATGTAAAACGAGGTTGGCGAGGGAAAATGGTGGTAGTGAGTATTATGATTGCCGCATTTACACTCACACTCGCTTATTTTGGCAGCCGTTTTATACAAGAAGTGGTTCTAAATAAGTTTTAACTTGACTCTGAAAGCTCACTCTAGCTTAATACGCATTGGTTTATAAAAAAAGGATCCATCGTTGGACGACATATCGACAAGTACGCTGTTTATCATTTTAGGTTTATTGGTACTTTTTTCTGCTTACTTCTCCGGGTCAGAAACCGGAATCATGTCAATCAACCGTATTCGTTTACGACACCTCGCTAAAGAGAATCATCGTGCTGCGAAACGCGTTAGTAAATTACTCAGTCGACCTGACAGGTTGATAGGTCTTATCCTTATTGGTAATAACCTTGTCAATATTGCGGCTGCCCAAGTTGCCACCATTATTGGTATTCGTTTGTATGGTGATTTAGGTATTGCTATAGCAACAGGTGCATTAACACTTGTGGTGCTGATTTTCGCTGAAGTAACGCCAAAAACACTGGCCGCCCTCTATCCTGAGCGAGTCGCTTTTCCAAGTTCGGTGATACTCAAAGGGTTACTAAAAATTCTCTTCCCATTTGTTGTCGTTGTTAACTGGATGACCAATGGTATATTGCGCTTATTTGGTATTAGCGCTGCACAAATAGATGAGCACAGCATGAGTAAAGAAGAATTAAAAACCGTGCTAAATGAATCGGGGGCGCTGATCCCCGCTCGTCACCAAAGTATGTTGACCTCTATTTTAGATTTAGAACAAGTTACCGTTGAAGATATTATGATCCCTCGCAATGAAATTGTGGCGATTGATATTAATGACGATTGGAAAATAATCAGTAAACAACTTACTCACGCTCAACATACTCGCGTACTCTTATATCGCGACAATATAGATGATGCAGTGGGATTTATTCACTCTCGTGATGCATTGCGTCTTCTTACTAAAGAGCAATTCGATAAACCTTCGCTACTGCGCGCTGTACGTGAAATTTACTTTATTCCTGAGGGAACGTCGCTTAACACCCAACTACTGAAGTTCCAATTATCAAAAGAACGAATTGGTATTGTTGTTGATGAATATGGCGATATCCAAGGCTTAGTTACTCTAGAAGATATTCTTGAAGAGGTTGTGGGCGATTTCACCACTACTCAAACTCGGACACCGAGTGAAGAAGTAACCACACAAAATGATGGCTCTTATATTGTTGATGGTGGTGCTAACGTACGCGACTTAAATAAAGAAATGGGTTGGGAATTCCCATTAGATGGCCCTAAAACGCTAAGTGGCCTCATTGTTGAGTACTTAGAAGACATCCCTGATGCTAACTTAAGCATTCGTATTGCAGGTTATCCGGTTGAGGTACTTGAAGTGAAAGAAAACATGATTAAACAAGTTAAAATTCAGCCCAATAAACGTAAAAAATAAACCAACAAAAAAGGAGCCAAATGGCTCCTTTTTTATTAATCTGGGTTTAGATTAGTTAAAAGAATAAACGCTCTAACCAACCTTTGTCTAAATCATCCTCACAGCGTCTTAGCTGTGCTCCATAACGGCTTGCACGATGTTTTACTTTATTGGCAACGCTCATTAACCACTTTTTCTTACGATAAGTGCCTCGCTTATAACCGCCCCACCCTTCGTGATAATTTAAATACTGTGCGTAAGCATCCCATTTAGAAACACCATTAACTTTGTGAGTTTTATAAACAAACCACGCCATAAAATCGATCGCATCTTCAAATTCATCTCTATCAGCACCACTATTACCTGTTTCACGAATATAATCAGACCAAGTTGGAGTTTTAGCTTGAGAATAACCATAGGCATCACTTGCGCGGCCGGTTGGAATTATCCATAAAAAGTATTCCATGGGTGGCGCGGCATCATGACGAAAAGAACTTTCTTGGTACATCATACTCATTAATACGTGTTTGGGAGAGCCCCACTTATCTTGCGCGTCTTTAGCATCAAAATACCAGTCAGATTTCTCTTCAAAGATTTTACAAATATCTTCGGGTTGCTTAGGTGGCGCAGTGGCACACCCCGCTAAGGTAAGCACTAGAGATAAAGTAATAATATTTTTTTTCATTTTTTAAGATCTCACTGAACTTTTTAAAAAAGCGTGGGTCTGAATCTATGAATGCAGCAGTACAGCATTGTTTCATCCCTAAAGAATATTTACGCAGCTACTATGAGCTGCGTTTTTTTTGCCTACTACTTACTTGGGTCTGTTGACCTTTCAAGGTTGAATTTTCAGCAGTTTGTTTGGTATTTAGGCAAGGCAAAGCCTATGTGGTGTGGTTATTACCCATAAATAGGCGATAACGCAGCATCAATGCCAAACAGGTGCTGCTCTTCGGGTTCTGCCTAGGAGCAATTTACTCTTTGTTGCTCGGTTTTTACTTATTCTTACATGGATGTAAGCCAGTAGAATAACGCAGGAGCAGTTATCGAGCCCATTAGGTTACAAACCTCACGCCGCGATTAAACCGCTCCTAGTTTGAACAAATTGTAATCCGCAAAGGTCAACAGACCCTGAAATATGTATCTAAAAATGCGGTAAATGATTGTTTATCAGCGTGTTCAATTGCCTTTTGGGCTTGGTACGACTCTGCAGCTTGTTGCTCTAGCCACGATTTTGAAAATTCAGTATAACTTGCTGTTTCATGGCTTTGTTTGTACTTCTGAGCAAGTGACAGTGCAAAGTGGCCATTATCTAACCCTGATGCTTTTAACTGCTCAACATAACGACCAGAATACGTTAATGCCGGATCATGAATCCAAGTCGCCATGCGCTTAATGGTGTTTGAGTAGTAGTCAACATCGTAAGCAGTATCCATCCACTGAGCAACATCACTCAGCTGACTAAATATTTCATCACCCCAAGATTCTAGGCTGCGCTGCTCGTTATTAAAATTAAGCATCAAGCCTTGTTCTCGACCTTGGTTAACCACAGTATCAAGATTTTCAGTACTACGAGTTTGCTCTTGCCAATCCATAGGTGCTGAATCTTTTAATAAACAATAAGTTAAAAACACATCTAAAAAGTGTATTTGCTCTAAGTCAATCCCAACTTCACTAAACGGGTTAACATCCAATGCACGAATTTCAATATATTCTATACCCGCTCTTAGCAATGCATCGGTGGGCGTTTCACCATTTTTTGCATTACGTTTAGGACGAATTGGCGAGTAAAACTCGTTCTCTATTTGCAAAATGTTTTTATTTAATTGCTTTGGCGTAGCACTGGTGTAATCGTCAATACTGCCGTAAATATCTGAAGGCGTATTTATGGCTTTTTTAAGTCCTGCAACATATTCATCTAATGAGTTATACATTACTCGTAATGACGATTGTGCGCTATTGGTATAGCCTAAGTTACCTAATCGTAATGCGGTACCCACTTCCAAATATAAAGTGCCTTTACCGAGTTTTTTAAACGGTAAGTCGCTTTTACGCCCTTGTAAAAAAGAACTACATAATGCCGGTGATGCGCCAAACATGTAGCTAATTAACCACAGTTCGCGTTTAAAGTTACGAATTAACGCCAAGTAACTATCCGATATGAAATCTTCAAGTTTCGCGTCACTTTGCTTTAATGAGTGCAGTGACTGCCATAGCGTTTGTGGAAAAGAAATATTGAAATGCACGCCAGCAATCGCTTGCATCATACTGCCGTAACGATTCTTCAAGCCTTCGCGATATAGGGTTTTCATTTTACCGACATTAGAGTCGCCAAATTGTGCCAATACAATATCGTCTTGATGATTTATAAAGCACGGCATACTAATTGGCCACAATAATTCATCGCCCATATGTTCTAGGGTGAACTTTTGTAAATCTTTTAGCTGCTGCAAAGTTTGCGTTGATGACTCGCTAACCGGTGTAATGAACTCAAGTAAAGACTCAGAAAAATCAGTGGTAATATGCTCATTGGTGAGCGCACAGCCCACACCTTGAGGATGAGCCTGTTTAGAAATAGAACCATCGTGGTTAATTCTTAATGATTCTCTCTCAATACCGCGCATAATGCCTTTAATAGCCTGTTGATTATCTGCATTAGATAGCGCGTTGAGCGTGTTCTTTAAATTATAAGTTGTCAAAAAAAAGTTTCCTCGAGCCAAGTGGCTTAATCATAAGGTTATGGGGTCTTTTTACCTTTACTCAAGATTAAACGATGAAAAAACTATATGAATTTATTAGATATAGTTTTTACTGGATTTTAAACACGCTTTGTTTCACGCTATAAAAGATAATCTTGCCATTGCCACTACGAATATACAATTTCTTTTACATATTATTTGCCATAACCCCCCGCTGACAACATGGCGTTTTAAAACGCTTTGATAAGATAGAGTTAAACCCTAAAAGTTTGTCATAACTGAAAAATTCAATTACGCTTAATATTGATAAAGATCATATAAATATCAAAAAAAATGTCTTATTCCTGCTATTTTACACATATCACTAACGTACATTAGTTTTAGTAATTACAATAGCCGCCATAATAAAGAATGATAAAGAGTCACTATGCGTCGTAATCAAAGCTTAATAGATGAAGAAGTTAACTTCGAAGAACACCAAGAGTTGGTTTCAACCACTGACTTACGCGGTGTTATTACTTATGCCAATCATGAGTTTTGTAGTATCGCAGGCTACGAGATGGATGAACTGATAAATAAAAATCACAATATCGTTCGCCACCCTGATATGCCAAAAGCTGCATTTAAAGAAATGTGGGACACTTTAAAACAAGGCCATTCGTGGCGTGGCGCGGTAAAAAACTTATGTAAGGACGGCCGCTATTATTGGGTTGATGCATTTGTAACGCCTATTTTTGAGCATGGCCAACTGATTGGTTATCAGTCTGTGCGAATAAAACTAGAGCAACGCGCAAAACGCAGAGCACAAAAGCTCTATGCCAAAATTAACGCTAATAAATCATTATTCAGCTGGCGCGAACGCACATCATTGAGACAAGGTTTAAGCATTGCGGGAATTTTAATTTGGTTAGCAAGTGTCGCAATATGGGGCTCAATTTCGCTTGCCGCGATTAACTTATTAGTATGTATTGTTATTTTAGTTTTAAATTATGATGAGCTGGTAATCACACCAGCAACCCTCAAACAACAAAAAAGCCAAGCAGACTCTGTATCTCGTTATGTGTTTAGTGGCTCGCACCCACACAGCATTAGTGAGTATAGAGAGCAGATGCTCAGTGCTAAATTAAGAACGGTACTGGGACGGGTAAAAGATTCAACCTTGAGTTTTAATACGATTGCCCAAGGGTTAGATCAACAATCGACGTTGACCGAGCAAGGTATTTCTTCTCAAGGCACTCAGCTAGAACAAATTGCTTCAGCCATGTCACAAATGAGTACCACGATTGGTGAAATCTCTAACAATACTAATAACACAGCTGATAAAGTGGGCATTACTTATCAAAGCTGCTCTGATATCAAAAATCATATTGCAGATAACAGTAAAATGGTGTCTGACTTAGCTGTACAAGTTGAGCAAGCGGCCGCCACAGCAACGGGGCTTGCCTCTGAAGCAGATAAAATTGGCCAAGTCATGAGTGAAATAGAAGGGATTGCTGAACAAACTAACTTATTGGCACTTAATGCGGCTATTGAAGCGGCACGCGCCGGTGAGCATGGCCGTGGTTTTGCCGTTGTTGCCGATGAAGTAAGAGCGCTGTCGTCACGTACTCAAAACGCCACAGCACAAATTCACAGCTCAATTAAAGAAATTCAAGATACCTTGTTTAGCTGGTCTAAAATCATGCAGAGTACAAAACAACAAGCCGATGACTGTGTTAATACAACAGGACAAACACAACAAGAGCTTGATAGTATTTTTATTCAAATTAGTGAAATTTCACAGCTCGCCACGGATATTTCAGCCGCAGCAGAACAGCAGCAGGTTGTAAGTAAAGACATTGGTAGTAATGTTGAAAAGATTAAAGGCTTAGGGGATGACAATTTACAATTGAGTTTTAGCGTAGCGCGCGGTGCGGCTGAACTAGTGGAAGGCTCAAGAAAAGTGAATGATTTATTACTGACTTTTAAGGTTTAACCAACTCCCTTTAATAAAAACAAAAAAGCCGCTGTAAACAGCGGCTTTTTACTGTGCTCAGATTATCGACTCGTAAACACTAAGCCGTCTTCGTTAGCATCAATGACAATGATACAACCTGGTTGAAAGTCATTATTAAGCAGTTTTTGTGCTAATGGATTTTCAATGGTTTGCTGTATTGCCCGTTTAAGCGGACGAGCGCCATAGACAGGATCAAAGCCACTGGCAGCAATTCGCTCAAGAGCAGCGTCTGTCAACTCAAGTAAATACCCCATCTCTGTTAATCGTTGACGTAATTTACTCAATTGAATATCTGCAATTTCTTTAATATGACTATGTGAAAGTGAGTGAAATACCACAGTTTCATCAATACGGTTAATGAACTCGGGTCTAAATTCATTATGCAAAACACCCATGACTTTTGCTTTAAGCTCGTCATAGTCATTACTTTCCGCTTGCTCTTGAATGATATCTGAGCCCAAGTTGGAGGTCATAATGATAACCGTATTTTTAAAATCAACCGTACGCCCTTGGCCATCCGTTAAACGCCCGTCATCAAGGACTTGTAATAAAATATTAAACACATCTGGATGCGCTTTTTCTATTTCATCAAGCAAAATAACCGAATAGGGTTTACGACGAACAGCTTCGGTTAAATAACCACCTTCTTCGTAACCTACGTACCCTGGAGGCGCACCGACTAAACGTGCGACTGAGTGTTTTTCCATAAACTCAGACATATCTATACGCACCATGGCACTTTCGGTATCAAACATATAGCCTGCTAGTGCCTTGGTAAGTTCTGTTTTACCAACCCCTGTAGGCCCTAAAAATAAGAACGAGCCAATTGGACGATTGGGATCAGCAAGCCCTGCACGCGAACGACGAATGGCATTAGCCACCGCAACGACGGCCTCATCTTGACCAATGACTTTGTTATGTAACTGCTCTTCCATTTGTAATAGTTTTTCACGTTCACCTTGGAGCATACGCGCCACTGGGATCCCGGTCCAACGTGATAAAATTTCTGCAATTTCATCTTCGCCTACCTGATTTTTAAGCAAGCTCATTTCTTGCATTTCTGCTTGTGATGCTAAATCGAGTTTGCGCTCAAGCTCAGGTATACGTCCATATTGCAGTTCAGACATACGCTGCAAGTCACTTGCTCTGCGAGCCACTTCTAAATCAAGTCGTGCCTGCTCTAGCTCAGCTTTAATAACCTGCGTGCCTTGTAAAGACGCTTTTTCTGCATTCCATACTTCATCTAGTTCACGGTATTGCCCTTCAAGCTCAGTGATCAGCTCGACCATTTCTGTACGGCGCTTTTGACTTGCTTCATCTTTCTCTTTGGCCAATGCGTTATCTTCAATTTTTAATTGGATAATACGACGCTCTAATTTATCTAAAGCTTCTGGCTTTGAATCAATTTGCAAGCGAATAGAAGAGCCCGCTTCGTCAATTAAATCGATTGCTTTATCGGGTAATTGGCGATCACTAATATAACGATGCGATAACTGCGCTGCGGCAACGATTGCAGGGTCGGTGATCTCCACTGAATGGTGTAATTCGTAACGCTCTTTCAAGCCACGCAGAATAGCAATGGTGTCTTCTACTGAAGGCTCTTCTATTAATACCTTTTGGAAACGGCGTTCAAGCGCAGCATCTTTTTCAATGTACTTACGGTATTCATCTAAAGTGGTTGCGCCTACGCAATGGAGTTCACCGCGTGCTAAGGCAGGTTTTAACATGTTACCCGCATCCATAGCGCCATCACTTTTACCAGCACCAACAATGGTATGAATTTCATCAATAAATAAAATAACTTGGCCTTCTTCTTTAGCCAACTCATTAAGTACTGATTTTAAACGCTCTTCAAATTCACCTCGGTATTTTGCACCAGCAACTAATGCGCCTAAATCAAGTGATAATACGCGCTTGTTTTTTAAGCCCTCAGGCACTTCACCATTAATAATACGCTGTGCAAGCCCTTCAGCTATGGCTGTTTTACCCACCCCTGGCTCACCAATTAACACAGGGTTATTTTTGGTACGGCGTTGTAATACTTGAATAGTGCGGCGAATTTCATCATCACGACCGATTACAGGGTCAAGCTTACCTTGCTCTGCACGCTCAGTTAAATCGATGGTGTACTTTTCAAGTGCTTGACGTGTTTCTTCCGCATTAGGATCGTCAACTTTTTGGCCACCACGAATCGCTTCAATTGCCGTTTCAACCTTACTCGCAGTAATGTTAAGTGCTTTAAAAACACTGCCAAGCGGGCCTTTATCTTCACACGCAACTAATACAAACAACTCACTTGAAATATATTTATCTTTACGTTTTTGGGCGTATTTATCACATAGGTTTATCAGTGAAACCATGTTATTTGACAACTGTACATCGCCACCAACACCTTCCACTTTAAATAACTTTTCTATCTCTTGTGATAATTTAGTGTTGAGTTCATCAACGCTGATGCTCATTTGTGCAAATAGTGCACGTACACTTGAGCCACTTTGTTTTAACAAAGCGTACATTAGATGCACAGGTTCAATAAATTGATGATCGCGACCTAGCGCTAATGATTGCGCATCTGAAAGCGCAGACTGAAATTTACTTGTAAATCTATCTAAACGCATGGGGGTTTACCTATAAAAAAACGAATTACTTAATAGATGGGTATGTTAGCGGGTTTGTTCAAGGTATTGTGGGAAAAATAATCACCTAATGATTATTTACTTGCGCCAGATCAAACTTGCCATACGACCGGTTTGGCCATCGCGCCGATAAGAAAAAAACAAGTTAGCTTGAGAAACAGTGCAATATTCACCTCCGCTAATGTTTATAACGCCCTGTTGATTAAGTAAAATAGTTGCTATTAGATAGATATCAGCTAAATACTTTTCATTATTTTGAGCTTTGAACGCGCTGTGCATTAGGGGGTTATTTGCTGTAAATAACTCGACTACCTCTTGGCCTACTTGAAATTGATTAGCCCCTATTGCAGGACCTAACCAAGCATGTATATTTGCCGAGGCATTTTTAAAACATGCCAGCGTATTGTTTATCACCCCTTGCTCTAACCCTCGCCAACCGGCATGAATTGCGGCCACTTCTTGCCCGTCACTCGATGAGAGTAAAATAGGTAAACAATCAGCAGTCATTATGGCTAAAGGTTGATTGCGTAATTGCGTATATAACGCATCGCCTGTGAGTATTTGATTGGGGTCAAATCGCTCATCCACTGTAATTACATCAGCGCTATGAACCTGATTTAACCAAATTGCCGGTTTAGGCAAATGAGCATTTACACGTGCTCTGTTATTTAATACATCTTGGCTGTTATCACCTACATGCAACCCTAAATTCAAACTATCGAATGGAGGCTGAGATACGCCCCCTTCACGTGTAGTACTCAATGTATCTACACCATGAAGAGATTGCCATGTAGCTGATAAGCCAAACATTGTTAACTCGCTATATCAGGGTTTGCTTTTGTGTCTTCGCGCAATGCTTGAGTCATTTGGACCATATCATCAGGGATAGGCGCTTGCCAGGTCATCATTTCACCGGTGATTGGATGCGCAATACTTAATTTAACGGCATGAAGCGCTTGGCGTTTAAAGCTACGCAGTAACTCAAATAACTCAGGCGTTGCCCCTTTTGGTGGACGAGGACGACCGCCATAAGATTGATCACCAATTAATGGATGGTTTAAGTATGCCATATGCACACGAATTTGGTGTGTACGCCCTGTTTCAAGACGTAAACGCAAACGTGTATGGGCGCGGAATTTTTCGGCAACACGGTAATGCGTAATAGCTGGTTTACCCATTTCATGTACTGCCATATGCGTACGCTGCGTAGCATGACGACCAATTGGTTTTTCAACCATACCACCGGCTGTCATAGTGCCATTACATAACGCTTCATATTCACGTGTAAAGTTTTCGCGCTTTTGCAGTGCTTTAACTAAATGTGTTTGTGCCTGAATCGTTTTAGCAACAACCATTAAACCTGTTGTATCTTTGTCTAAACGATGCACAATACCTGCTCGTGGCACATTAATAATTTCTGGATAGTAGTGTAATAAAGCATTTAACACCGTACCGTCAGGGTTACCTGCGCCAGGATGAACCACTAATCCCATTGGTTTGTTGATCACTAAAATATCATCGTCTTCATAAACGATGTTTAATTTGATATCTTGTGCTTCGTATTCACGAGGTGCTTCTATTGTTGTTTCAACAGCTACAACTTCACCACCGAGTAGTTTTTCACGCGGGGTGTTGAAAATTTCACCATCAACGGTGATTTTATCATCTAAAATCCACGTTTTTATCCGTGATCGTGAATAATCAGGGAACAATTGTGCTAATACTTGGTCTAGACGTTTACCACCTAAGTCTGTTGGGACCTCGGCTTGGAGAGATATTTGCTCTGACATTAGTAACTTTACCCAATTTACCAGTGCAAGCTTTGCTTGACTGGGTTAGAATCGCTTTTAATAAAAGCATAACATAATACGCATAGTTTACTCGGTTTTACCCACTTGGCCTAGCCGAAGACATCGAAGGTAACAAATAAAATGATAAATAAAATAGGGAAACGTGCATTCGCCATTGTTTTTTCAGTTTCAGTGCTTAGTTTAGGGGCCTGCTCGTCTGCACCTGACCAAGAAGATATTCAACGCGTACCCAACAGATCGGCACAAGCACTATACGAAGATGCAAAACAAACGCTTGATTCTGGTTTATACGCTCGTGCAATTGAATTATTAACGGCAATTGATTCTCGCTACCCGTTTGGTCCGTTTTCAAAACAAGTCCAAATGGATTTAGTGTATGCACATTACCAATCAGGTAATACAGAGCAAGCGCTTGCTACAATCGACCGTTTTATTCGCTTAAACCCAAACCACAAAGATTTAGATTACATGTACTACATGCGTGGCTTGGTTAATATTAAGGCGGATAAAAATGCTTTCCAAGAATACTTTGGCGTAGACAGAGCCGACAGAGATGCTAAACGCACCCGTGTTGCTTATACCGACTTATCAACTTTAGTTAAACGTTTTCCAGAAAGTGATTATGCGCCAGAAGCAAAACGTCGTTTAGTTTGGTTATTAAACCGCATGGCACGTTATGAGCTAAAAGTGGCAACTTACTATTACGAACGTGAAGCCTATTTAGCAGCCGCAAATCGCGGTAAATATGTGGTAGAGCACTACTCACAAAGTAGTTATCTTGATGCGGCACTCGCCATGATGGAAAAAAGTTACGAGAAGCTTGGCTTGACTGAACTAAGTCAGCATGCAGAGCAAACGCGTAAATTTAATAGCAGAAATAAATAACACGAAAAAGGCGCTAGTTATAAAATTAGCGCCTTTTTTTACGAGGTTTATTCGACTATATAGCCTCTTCATCCTCTTCTGCAGTACGAATTCGAACCACACGTTCTACGTCAGTGACAAATATTTTACCATCACCGATTTTGCCAGTTTGTGCTGTTTTAACAATAACATCAATAGCACGTTCTACGTCTTCATCGCCTAGCACAATATCTAATTTTACTTTAGGTAAAAAATCAACCATGTACTCAGCACCACGGTATAGCTCTGTGTGGCCTTTTTGACGCCCAAACCCTTTTACTTCACTTACTGTCATACCCGTAATGCCTACATCAGATAATGCTTCACGCACATCATCGAGCTTAAACGGTTTAATGATTGCTTCTATTTTTTTCATAGTAATTACTTTTGAAAGCTTCAGTTGCCTCGATTTTAGACAATCATGAGGTTCATAGCAAACAAAGAGATTGAATAGCACCGGTGAAAAATAATCATGGTATGATTATTTTAATAAAAATAACTATACTAAAACATCACCGAGTTAATGAGATTTATATGAAAACTAAGCACCGTGGATTTACCCTATTAGAGTTAATGGTCACCGTGGCCATTGTTGGCATTATAGCCACTATTGCGTTGTGGAACAGTAGCGATATGCTGGAAGAAAACCGAGGTGAAAATTTTTTATTAGAACTTAAACGTAATATTAGTTTTGCACGTTCACAAGCGGCTAGTACCGATGAGATCGTAATTGTGTGCGCTGCTCCAGGTACAAAAGTAAAAAGTGATGATAAAACCCTAACTTGCTCAAGTAAATGGGATGTTGATCAAATAATTATTACCTTTATAGATGCTAATAATAATGGCCAATATAATAATGAAACAGATAGCTTGATCAGAGTCATGGAGGAAATTAGTCCTAATGATCGCGTTTCATTTACAGATACCCGTATACGATTTAATACCAGCGGACGTATAACTACAAATCCTGGGAACTTCATATTTTGTCCTAACGGCGACAACAAAAACCAAAAAGCGTTAACATTAACGCAATCAGGCACCGCTTTTTATTTAGGGGATACCACAGAGAGCTGTGGTTAAAAGCCATTTCTTACTTTGCCGTTTTTTTGATTGTTTACTAAACTAATATAATGGACTGTTCAATGAAAGGCTTCAGGGATGAAGTTAATTATAAGTGTTCACAAAAATGGTGGCGTTACATTATTAGAATTACTAGTAACCATTTCAGTTATAGCGATACTAAGCCAATTCTCTTTATGGTTTTTTCCTGATTTCTTGGCGCTCAATCGCGCAGATAACCAGATTAATCTATTACACAGAAACATTAATTATGCACGTCTTTATGCAATAGAAAATAATAGCTACGTCACTCTATGTGCCTTGAAAAATAATGAGTGTTTAGAAGATGATTGGGACAATCAGGTGTCACTTTTTATTGATAACGACAAGTCAACCTCTTTGGATGATGACGAGCGCCTTATTAGTACCTTTGAACATACCCATCCCTCTGATAGCTTAGAGTATCCTCGGGATGCCATCACTTTTAGACCCGACGGCTCTTTAAACGGCTTTCAAAACGGTACTTTTATCTATTGCCCAAATAACGAAAAAGCAAGCCTTGAGGGGCTTGCTCTGTCAATAAGTCAAACTGGGCGAATACGAATAAAATCTACTAACAAATGCCAAAAATAACTAATGTTATCTACCCCAGCAATAGTTGATGTCGGTATTGCCTTTACTACCCGTTGCTCCTTTTAAGCCAACGTCATTAATGGTTAATGACGTGCAATCAGCATCCCCTTTCACAGCACCAGCAATGGGTTTCGCAGTGATTGTAAACTCATTGCTATTAACCACATTAATTGTTAGCTCAAAATGACCGTTTTCAGTTTTACTTTGAATACCTAAGTCGCTAAACGAAGTTGAATATGCTCGGTTATCCACAAAGTATTGCTCTTGCTTGTTTGCGGCATCTAAAAGTGCAGAAGCGGCTTCTGCGCGTGATGCCCTTTTTATATATTCACTGTAATTAGGCACTGCAATGGCGGCAATGATGCCAACAATCGCAACGGTGATCATTAACTCAATTAATGTAAATCCTTGTTGTGTCTTATTCATATACAGCCCTTAATTGTTGATCTCATCGTTTTCTTCACGCTTATAAATATATGTTTGCTGCGTTTTAAAACCAAAGCCAATGGGTTGTTTATCATTCACTAGCTTAATTTTACCATCTACCACTTTTAAGCCAGGTCCTGTAATTTCTATTGGCTTAAGTGGATTTTCAGCTTGTTCCCCTTTGATCCCTGGGCCAATTAGAAAAAACTGGCTCTCTTCGATAACATCTTCCTCTGGATTATCATCACATTTTCCATCATTGTTAGAATCAGCACAGGAATTAGTCGCACCAAAATAAAGCTGTGGTGTATCTGGCACATCATAACTGGTTGCAAATTTTAGTTGTTCATACACTTTAGTACCGTAATGCAAATGAAAAGCATAAAGTGCGCCGCCACCGCCGCTTAAAGAACATTGATTCTCTACAACTTCATCAGATGCTGGCGTGAAAGAGGTAAAATAAGCAACCCCACCAACAACGGTAGCTGCAGCTAATGACTTTTCACCTTTCGCTAGCTCATAACGCCACCCTTTCTTTTTCGCCAGTTCAGCTTCAACAAGGGTGAAACCATCTAAGTCATCTAAAGTATTACCAAAGGGGTCACTATTCATCACCATTAAATCTGCAGGCACAATTGGCGCAGGAGCATTAGTTTTAAATGAACGCGTCAGAGTATTCTCATCACGGATCATAAACAATTGATCTTGCTCGTTTGTATTCGTTGGTTTTGAACGGTTACCGCTGCCAATAACAACTGCATCATAAGGAGTATCTAAACGAGTAATGACTTTATTACCATTAACCGTGGTCTCTGTTACTTTACTAAACAAAGTACGCGCAACCAATGGTTTATAAAAGAATCGTCTATCTTGAGTATCTTGATTACTACCTAGCTCTGCAAGTTTGAAATGGCTAAACTCACTGCTATCTTCTCCAGGCATATCAATTCGCCAAATATTACCACCGGTATCTGAGGCATAAATTCTATCAATGTAGCCATCATAATCTGAATCAAGCGTAGTTAAATCAGCAGCAATACTGTGTTTACCTTTAAAGCCATTACTGTCTGGGGTTAACGCCCAAACTAAGCTGCCTGTTTTTGCCTCAACAATATAAATACCACGCCCTTTTGAGTCCTCTGCTCTTATTGCCGCATCTTTATTTGTATCGTAACCCGCGCCAAACACAAGCAAAGGCTTATTACCAAAAGCTTTAATATAAGCTATTTGTGGCTTTGACCACGTTTGTGCCAATTCAGTAAAGTCGCCTTTACCCCCTTCAATGGGTTTGCTCCAAAGACGTTTTGGCTGATTAGGATTTGTAATATCTAAACCATAGTAGTTTTTACCACCACGGCGCATTCCTGCAAAAGCCCATACCTCGTCTCCTTTGCTAGCATCTATAATACCGTCATTCAAACCTTCACTATTTAAGCTTTTATTACTAAAGTAGACACTGATAGGGCCATCCATACCATATACTTTACTATCTGCTTGTTTATTTCTAAGTGGTTTAATAATTTCAAACAGTGCTGAAGGTATAAATGCCCAACTTTCACTTACAGTCTCACCGGCATCTTTAAACATATGTAAGAAGCCAGCATTTGTCCCTATGAGGATGCGAATATCATCATTACCATAATCAATTGCAATTGGTTTTGAATGCAACGGATCACCAAATATATCAGCGCGTTGGTCTTGTGATGAGCCATCTTTGTCCTCATCATCAACATCTACTCCTCTTGCCCAATTAACATCTTGAGTGGATAAGGTCAGCGGGTTATTAACAATGCCACTGAGAATGTCACTAACAGCCGAAGTATCAAAACTAACAATCGAGCCTTGATTCTCCGTAAATAAATTACGAGCAAGTGGATCTATGGTGCTTAAATAATGGTTTACCCCCCCCTGCGCAACCGCGTTACCATCAGCGGGTTGGCCCGCAGGTAACCAAAATGTTTTTGCCTCTTTTGAAATTAAACCGTCACTATTAAGGGCTTGTTTGTTGGTTGCATCGACTATTTGGCTGCCCGATACCTTTAACTTTTTCAGGTTACCACGCCAGCGCGCCCCGGTTTCTGGATAAAACATAGCAAAATAAATAGCATCACGACTTCGAGTTTGATCTACATTGTTACTCGCCACTGACGGCGATGAAAAACTGTCATTTACTTCACGAATACGAGAAATCGTATTTTTAAGTGCATCAGATAGTTGCGCAGCTGTATTCGCATGTAAGTATTGCCCACCACCGTAATCTGCAGTCTCAGTAAGTAAGTTTTTACCTGAGTCACTCATACCCGTACCAAAACCGATAGGAAATACACGTCCTATATCAAGTACGTTCTTAGTTTTGCTATACAAGTCAACTTTTACATCATCTGTACCGTGAATAATTTTTGCTAGCGCCGCCAAATAGCTGTTACTAACAGCAGGCGGATTACCAGAGAAATAACTATTATGAAGGTTGTATATATCATTATTTCTATTTGAATCGTTGGTTGGATCGCCGTCTGTCATTAAAATAATATTAATACTGTTATCACACCTAAGTGGCTCGCCAGTAACAGGCGCAAAGGGTGATTTATATATCCCTGATGACTCTGCTGTAAAATCTCGTTCATTAGTATTTCCACCGTAATATACGTTTTGTCCCGTGATATACAGGTAGGCTTCCCAGAGTGTTTCTGTTAATGGAGTTGAACCACTTGCAGGTAACTCTTCTACTTTATTTAGTAAAAATGACTTTTCAGCCCCTACTCTGGCTAAAACATACCCACCATTACTACCATTAAAGCGCATTAAACCAAATTCAATATCATCGTTATCGTTCACTAATTGGGTGATAGCATTTTGCGCAACTCTTAAGCGGCTATCACTACATGTGGGTTCATAATTGTAGTAACTAGTTCTTTTATAACATTGCTCATTTCGTTTATAACTGTCTTTACTTTCAAAGCAATCAACCTCGTAATAACTATTACCGCTTCTTTTATAACAGGCATCACCATCATTTACATCCCATGCCATACTTCCCGATGTATCAAAAATCATGATTACGCGAGGCTTTTCATTGGTTTGTACATTATGATTAACATACAGCTCTATATCTTCAGCGCCTGCTGACATGCTAAGCATTATTCCTATTAAAGAAATGAGTGCTTTATTTAGTATCAGTTTCATTTTAAATCCCCTTGCTTAGGCTAGCCATCTCTTGGGCTACGCCTGTCACAATTGTTAGTTGGTGCTTACTTTTAGAGCCATACTCAATAGTTGTTGAAACTTGTACCATGTTGCATGAGATCCCAGCTGTAAAACTAAAACGACGAGGACATTCTAAATCAAGCACGCCTTTATTTAAGTTAATCATTCTACTTTGCATATCATTATGTTCGGCTATAACCATGCCTTTTTCATTGCCAGACGCCATGGTAGTTACTTCCTCTGGCGTTAAGAAAAATTGATTTGTTGCACCATTGCTCGCTTCATCGGCAATCATGCGCTGCACTTCGCCGATAAGTTCATTTTCGGCAACTTCTCGCTCTTGTGCTGAATTAGTAATTTTAATATCTATACTACTGCTACTCATTAAGGTCACTGCAATACCTGTAACGGCTATGACCATTATTAGTGCAGTGATAAGCACCACACCTTGCTGTTTATTTTTCATCGGGATTAAATACGCCATAAATTTGCTCCCACGTTATTTAAACGGATAGTTGTTGTGAATACAGTACGTCTAAAGTTATCTGAAAAAGTAAGGGTGCGTTTATTAGCATCTTCCCCTAATACATAGGTTTGGTTTTTGAGTGTAATACCTGGGTCCGGTTGCAGTGCTCTAATCAATAAAAAAACTTGTACCGTTAAAATACCTTTGCGGTTTTCCCAGTCTGTGGCTGTCATGTTATTAATGCTTTTATAGGTATCCACGCGACTGTCGGTGGTGGTATCTAAACCAAACACAAAACGCATATTCTCCACGCCTTCCATTATAGTTTCTGTATTCATAGAACCAGCTACTAAACGTTTTCGCATGAGTGCGGGTACAGTAATACTTTTATTATTGACTGTATAAGTTTGCTCAGCAATATAATAACTATGATGGCTGTAAGGCCAAACACTGGCATTAACATTTAAACTATCAGGGTCGATAACACCTCGAACAAAGCGTGCATTTTCTTGCTCAGCAATAAAGTAATTCTCATCACTTTGCGTTTCATTAACACCTGCGGCATCAACTTCTAGTTGGTGACCTTGTAAAAACTTAACCTGTAAAATATCAGTACCCGCTAAAGGGTTATTAACACAATTAAGTTCACTTGAACTTGCCGCTGTTTTTGCATAAAGGGTTTTAAAATTACTGCTGCTGGTTAAATCAGGAAAGCTGCCATTGTTGAGACCTTCAAAGCAATCACCCGTAGGATTTGTTAATGATGATGTATTTATTGCAGTAAACGAATCATCATAAAATGTTCCCCAAAAGCCTACTTGTTCTATATCGCGTTGCATGATATTAATGGCTAATCGACCGGACTCTTGCAGCTCACCTATTGTCATCGTATCGCGGGTCGTCACTTTCATACCAATATAGGTAAACATTACGCCACCCAAAATTAATCCCCCTATAAATAAAGAGATCATCATTTCAATGAGTGTAAAACCGGCTTGCTTCATCTTAGCTCCTAACGTAAATATAGCTAGTAAGTACAACTAAACGGCGCCTTTTATCTGCTACACCACAGCTAATTTTGCCTGTTGCCTCACTCGCCTTAAATTCTTGACGACCCTGCCAAGAAACAATGACCTCAATATTAAACGCCTTACCGCCAGAGCCTGCTACCGACTCTGGATTAATACATACGGTGGCACCATCAAGTGATCCCGTATTTTCGCGGGCACGAATAGCACGCTTCCACTGCTCTATATCTAAACTCGCAATTTGTGCATTACTGCATGAACTTGTAAAACAGGTTGTAGAGGAATTAATACTTGTCTCGCTGGTAAACTCAAGGTCGTATAATGTAGCTAGTTGCGATGTATCGTTAGCCCGAATACGTTGGATAATATCATTACCAAGCGCAACAGCAGCAGCACGTTGCATTGAATCAAAGCTTGCTTGTTTTGCTTTTGCTTGCAGGGCTACAGCCCCCAATAAACCAAAGCTAAGAATAATAAACGCAATCAGGACCTCAATAAGGGTAAAACCTTTTTGCAATTTAAACGTGCTCAAAGACATAGTAAAACCAAATAATAATTATCTGATACTAAGTGTATGCAATAAAAAAATAGATTCAACTAGGACCACGACCAACGGTTAATTATGTTGATAAGCGGTTAATAGGTCGGTGTGCTAAAGTACGCTTTTTACGCTTTTGAGCGCTCGACGACTAACAGCTAAAAAAGGTGAACACCCTTTGAGTTCAATAACATGTTGATGGTTTTTAAGTGTATGGAGTGCCAAAATTTTATTTTTATTCACTAAGGTATTTCGATGAATTCGCAATAAGTGACGAGGATATTGCATTTCAAGTTGCTTTAAACTGTCTTCAATTAGAGCCTCCCCACCATCGAACACAACTTTGGTATACTTTTCCTGTGCATAAAAATAAAAAACATTTTCTATTTTTATACTTCTTACGGTGCCTGCTAATTGATAGGTTATTTTTTCTGTTTGTTGTTGCAGGTGTACTCTGTTTAAACGTCCTAGCTGTTGTAATGCATGTTGCAAACTTTTTTCTGATATAGGTTTTACCAAATATCCGGCTGCATTTAACTGCATCGCATCAAGTGCATGCTCAGGATGAGCGGTTATAAAAATAATAGCCGGAGGTACCGCTAGATCATTGAGTTGATTGGCCACTTCGATGCCATTTAAGCCTGGCATATCAATATCTAAAAACACTAAATCAGGCTGCTGCTTTTTCATTTGTGTTAAAGCGTCGTTGCCATTACTAGCCTCTCCTTGCACATGAATGGATGTATGGTTCTCAGCGAGTAAACGCTTCAATCGTGCCCTTGCTAAGGGTTCATCATCTACAATCAATACATTCATAACGTATTCTCTGCTTGTTTTGGGATGACTACTTTGACTCTAAATTGATTATCTTTGTTGGTTATTGTCAGTTGCGCCCGACCTTTATAATAAATACTTAAACGAGAACGAATATTATCAAGAGCCATACCGTTATGCTCTCTAGTATTTTCAGTTTCAGTAGGTACAGGATTAGTTACAATTAAGGTTAAATAATGTGTTGTCACATGCAGTTCAATACTTATAGTAGCACCACTTTGGCTTGGCTCAATGCCATGACATACTGCGTTCTCTACCAAAGGTTGTAATGTTAGATATGGAATATAGAGCGCAGGGAGATGTTCTGGTAATAACCACTCAACCTTTAAGCGCTCTGCAAAGCGCCATGATTCAAGCGCAATATACTGTTTAGTTAATGTTATTTCATCACTGAGTAATACACTTTGACCTGAACGCATTGCAGCTTGAGACAGCGCTGCTAGTGCTAAAATTGCATGCTCTGCAGCCTCAACGTCATGATGCGTTAATTCTGCCGCCGTATTCAAGCTATTATATAAAAAGTGGGGTCGGATCCGTGCCTGCAAAGCATCAAGTTCTGCACGAGAAAGTGCTTTGGTTTGCTGCTCTTTTTCAAAATGAATAAGCAAAAATTGTACAAACAGTAAGGTAAGCAAAAATACAATAATGCAATTACGCAGCACAAAAAACGTCAGTTGTTTTTCGTTTTCAATATCAAAAGCAATATGAGAAAACACCAGACTAAATACAGCAGTACTGAGACTATATGAAGCAATAAAAAAACTGATCTGAATAAACTGAGTCTGTTTTGCGAGTAATCGACGACAAAGATATAAAAAAGAGGTACTGACCAGCACAGTTACATGGAGAAACAAACTGATCGCCCCCAAATGCAGCCATATGTCATCGCCAGCATTAGGAGCAAAAGCTAATATAATAGCCACAACCTGTGTTACTACGAGGGATGCAAGCACACCACGCTCATTAAAAAGGGCCGAAAAAAGTAACGCATCTGGTGACAGTTGCTTACCCATTCGACCCTCCTTTTATGATTTATCTCTAAATTAACGCAGCTCTACTGGTACAGCAAAAACAATGTTTTCTTCTTCACCAGGATTTTCTGTTACTTGGTTACCACCGAGCTCTTTTAAGCGGGTAATCACTTGCTGCACTAGCACTTCAGGTGCTGAGGCGCCTGCGGTAACCCCCACACTATTGATACCATCAAACCATGACGCTTCAACATTGCTGGCATCGTCAATTAAGTACGCACGCGTACCCATTTTATCAGCTAGTTCTCGTAAACGATTGGAGTTAGAGCTATTTTTAGCGCCTACAACCAATAGCACATCGACTTTGTCTGCTAAGTCACGTACTGCATCTTGACGGTTTTGAGTTGCATAACAAATATCATCTTTACGCGGACCATCAATAGCAGGAAACTTGCTGCGTAAAGCATCAATCACATCCGCAGTATCATCTACCGACAAGGTTGTTTGGCTGCAATAAAAAAGGTTATCTGCATTCTTAACATCAAGCTTTAACACGTCATCAACGGTTTCAACTAGGTAAATGCCACCTTGTTGATTGTCGTATTGACCCATAGTGCCCTCAACCTCGGGGTGTCCATGGTGACCAATTAAAATGCATTCAATGCCTTTTCTGCTGGCACGGGTAACTTCCATATGCACTTTAGTCACTAACGGGCAGGTTGCATCAAATACTTTAAGCTCACGGCGTTTTGCTTCACTGCGTACAGCCTGTGATACACCATGAGCACTAAATATAACAATACTGTCATCCGGTACCTGATCAAGCTCTTCAACAAACACAGCGCCGCGATTTTTTAAGCCATCAACCACATAACGATTGTGTACCACTTCATGGCGCACATAGATTGGTTTTTCAAAAATATCTAAAGCGCGCTCAACAATGCTAATTGCGCGGTCAACACCGGCGCAAAAGCCTCGTGGATTAGCTAATAATATTTCCATTAACCTTGCACCTCAATAATATCAACTTCAAACGTTAAGCGCTGGCCCGCTAATGGGTGATTAAAATCGATAGTAACTGACTCGCCTTGCACTTCACGCACCAAACCCGGAAGCTCGGTGCCATCAGGTTGAGTAAACGCAATAATAGCACCTACTTTAGCCGGCGTTTCTACACCAAACTTACTACGATCTACATAATAAATATTATCTGGGTTTGGTTGACCAAAGGCATCTTCCGGCTCAAGCTCAAATGTTTTGCTCTCACCGGCCGTTAGGCCAAGTAAACATTTTTCAAAATTAGCGGTTAAGCTGCCATCACCCATAGTGAGCTTAGCCGGCTTGTTATGCACTTTCGTTGAGTCAGCGGCAGAGCCATCTTCTAGTTTAATAGAAAAATGAAAAATAACGTCTGAGTTTTCACCAATTACAGCTTGGCTCATGCTTTATGCTCCTTTGGATTTTCGCCGGTAAAGGCGTCAAATAGTAATAATGCAGCACCAATACAAATAGCGCAGTCTGCAATATTAAATACGGGAAAATGTGAGTCTTCGTAAAACACATGTAAAAAATCAATAACGTAACCATAAGCAATGCGGTCGTACAAGTTACCAATAGCACCGGCTAAAACTAACGAGTAAGCACCACATAATACTTTATTAGACGCTGGAAGACGTTTTAACCACCACACCAACAAACAACTAATCGCGATTGCTATTGCACTTAAAAACCAACGCTGCCAGCCACCCGCTTCGCTTAAAAAGCTATAGGCTGCACCGTAGTTATGTACATAAGTGATGCTAAAAACAGGCAGTAAATTAATTGACTCACCATAAGCCATGGTGTTTACAACCAGTGTTTTACTGGCAAAGTCTATTACAAGCAGTAATAGACTCAACCAAAGCCACACTAAACCACTTTTTTGGGTTAGTTTGCTCACTAAAAACAACTCCTAAGCGAATTGACGCTTTTCACCTTCACCGTCAACGTTACTTACACAACGACCACAAATTTCGGGATGAGCAGGCTCAACACCTACATCTTCACTGTAATGCCAACAACGTTCACACTTTTTAGCATCTGTTGCTGATACGCTAATGTATAAGCCATCAATTTCAGTAGTTTGTGAATCTGCAGGTTGACTGTCTACCTCGGTAACGTTAACCGCAGAGGTTAACAACACAAAACGTAGCTCATCGCCTAACGCCGCAAGTTTTGCTGCAAGCTCTTTGCTGGCAAACAGGTTTACGGTTGCTTGTAATGTTGCGCCAATCACATCTTCTTTACGTGCAGCTTCTAACAGACGGTTCACTTCGTCACGCACATTTAAAATAGCTTGCCAGTCTTCATTACTAAACTTGGTCGTTGTTGGTGCTTGTAATCCCTCATACCATGTTGAAGTAAATACATAGTCACTGCGCTCACCTGGAAGTGCTTCCCAAATTTCTTGCGCTGTAAAGCTCATGATTGGCGCCATCCAGCGAGTCATAGCTTCAGCAATATGATAAAGCGCTGTTTGACAAGAACGACGTGCATGGCTGTCGCTTTTTGCCGTGTACTGACGGTCTTTTATAACGTCTAAGTAGAACGAACCAAGCTCACCGGTACAGAAGTTCATTAGCTTTTGCGTTACTAATAGCATTTGGTAGCTATCGTAAGCCGCTAAAATATCATCTTGTAACTGTGCTGCGCGCCCTACAATCCACTTATCAAGCTCAACCATATCATCAACAGCAACTTGATCCGTTTTTGGATCAAAACCACTTAGGTTAGCAAGTAAGTAACGGCTGGTGTTACGAATACGACGGTAACGATCTGCCGAACGTTTGAATATTTCATCGGATACGGTCATTTCTGCTGTGTAATCAGTTGATGCTACCCATAAACGTAAAATATCAGCGCCCAGTTTATTCATCACATTTTGTGGCGAAATAACATTGCCTAATGACTTAGACATTTTGCGGCCGTTTTCATCAACCGTAAAGCCATGCGTAAGCACTTGCTTGTATGGTGCATGACCATTAATTGCCACTGAAGTCATCATTGATGACATAAACCAACCACGGTGTTGATCAGAACCTTCAAGGTATAAATCTGCAGGACCAACTAAATCTTCACGCGCATCAACAACACAGGCATGAGTCACACCTGAGTCAAACCACACATCTAGCGTGTCTTGTACTTTCATGTACTGTTTAGCGTCTTCTTCACCTAGCAAAGTAGCAGGCTCTAGGTCATACCATGCTTGAATACCTGATTTTTCGACAAGTACTGCAGCTTGTTCAATCAGCTCTTGAGTATTTGGGTGTAATGCACCCGTGTCTTTATCAACAAACAATGCAATAGGTACACCCCACGTACGTTGACGCGAAATACACCAATCAGGGCGGCCTTCAACCATGTTGGCAATACGGCTTTCGCCCCATTCAGGTAACCATTGAGTATTTTTAATTTCAGCCAGTGAATCTTTGCGTAAGTTAGCCTGATCCATGCTAACAAACCATTGTGGTGTGGCACGGAAGATAATAGGCGTTTTATGGCGCCAACAATGTGGGTAGCTATGAGTTAATGCATGATGATGCATTAAGGCATTATTTTCTTTTAATACCTCAATTACACTCGCATTGGCTTTAAACACATGTTGACCGGCAAATAATTCAGTGTCAGGTAAGTACACTCCGTTTGCGCCAACTGGGTTAGCTACTTCAAGATTATACTCAAGGCCTGCCACGAAATCTTCTTGACCATGACCAGGTGCAGTATGTACAACACCCGTACCAGAATCTGTGGTTACGTGTTCAGCTACAATAACCGGTACGTTAAAGTCATAAAATGGGTGTGCAACGTTTAAGTTTTCAAGTGCTGCACCTTTAACATAGCCAAGGATATGGAAGTGGTTAAAGCCAAAACGATCCATCGCATCTTTAACAAGCTCAGAACCTAAAATCAGACGCTGCTGAGCACCTTCATCGTCTACTTGTACTAGCGCGTATTCTAAATCAGCATGCACAGCAACCGCACGGTTAGCTGGCAAAGTCCACGGTGTCGTAGTCCAAATAACAGTCCCTACACTGCCAGTGCCTTGATGACCATCAGCTAAGTTAAACGCATTTACTACTGCGTCTTGATCAGCAAAAGTAAAACGTACATCGATAGCTGGCGATTGTTTATCTTGGTATTCAACTTCTGCTTCTGCTAATGCAGAGCCACAATCTGTACACCAATGCACAGGTTTTGCGCCTTTATGTAGATGGCCATTTTTTATAATGCGACCTAGTACACGAATTGCATTGGCTTCAAAGTCAAAGTTCATGGTTAGGTAAGGCTTATCCCAATCACCAAAAACGCCTAAACGTTTAAAGTCTACTTTTTGACCTTCCACTTGCTTTTTAGCATAGGCACGACATTTTTCGCGAAATTCTGCAGCAGTTACCTTAACACCGGGTTTACCGACTTTTTTCTCAACCATTAACTCGATTGGTAAACCATGACAGTCCCAACCCGGTACGTATGGCGCATCGAAGTCTGATAAGGTTTTAGACTTAACAATAATATCTTTTAATATTTTATTTACTGAATGGCCTAAATGGATATCGCCGTTTGCATACGGAGGGCCGTCATGCAAAATGAAAGTTTTTTTACCTTTCTTTGCGCTGCGAATTTGACCATACAGGTCGTCTTCATACCATGCTTTAAGCATTTTTGGTTCACGTTGTGCCAAATTGCCACGCATTGGAAACATTGTTTCCGGTAAATTCAAAGTATGTTTGTAGTCGCTCATTAATCCTACTTTCCGTCTCTATCGGCTACCTAATTTAAACCAAAACACTGCTTAGCGGCGGCAACATCGGTTGCTATTTGTGCCGTCAGTTGTGTTAATGTCTCGAATTTTTTCTCGTTGCGGAGTTTTTCAATCAACTCCACATGCATAAATTGTCCATAAATATCTTGTGCAAAATCAAAAAGATGAACTTCTAATAAGGCACGAGTTCCATTAAACGTGGGTTTGTTTCCAATGTTAGCCACCCCAAAAACTTGCTTTCCTGCGATCATCACTTGAACCGCAAATACACCATTGACCGGACAAACTTGACGCTTTAGAGCAATATTTGCCGTTCTAAAACCTAGTTCTCGGCCTTTTTTCCAGCCGTGAATAACTCGCCCAGATATCGCATAATTATGCCCAAGCATAACTTTTGCACTAACTAGGTCACCTTCTGCAAGCGCCTCTCGTATCAAGGTGCTGCTTACTCTAGCATTTAATTGCCTAAAGCTGGCAGTGCTTTTAACACTCATTCCCGCTTGGGTGCCCATAGTTGCCAATAGACTAAAGTTACCTTGGCGCTGTTTACCAAACCTAAAATCATCACCAACCGTTAATGCTTTAACGCCCAGCTTTTTAATTAAAATATCGCTAACAAACTGCTCAGCATGCATGTTTGCAAAAGCCTGATTAAAGCTAATACAAATAACGCGTTCAATTCCTAAGTTACTCAATAGGCGTAGTTTATCACGCAGTCGAGTCAGCCTAGCCGGAGCGTTATTTTTTGCAAAAAACTCTTGTGGCTGAGGCTCAAATAACATTACGGTGCTGGGTAAATTATTTTCTTTTGCATCAGCTAAAAGCCCTTTTAATACGGCAGCATGACCCAAATGAACACCATCAAAATTACCAATGGTCAGCACACAACCAAAGTGTTGTGGGCGTATATTGTGTATACCTCTAATTAACTCCATGCCACCTAATGCCTTTTTCAGCGAGCGATAAAATGCGACCTCGGGCCGCAGAGTGTCCGATTATAATCTTTTTTTTAATTTGATTCAGTAATTGCTACACTTTTTATCGTATTTAGTCTAACACCCATCAAAAACAACATAAAAAAGTAACTAACAATCGCAATAATTAATAACACAACCAATAACATAACTTGTTCGCTAAAGTGCCAACTAACCCAGTCATATTGCCTACTAGTAAACCAAACCAATGCGCCCATTGTTATACTTGCCAACAAACACTTCAAAGTGAAGTAGCCACTCATGCTGGAAAACTGATAAACATTCTCTTTTTTAAGCTGTCGGTACAGTAAGTAGGCATTACAACTAGCCGACATAGAGGTTGCCAGGGCTAAGCCTAAATAGCCAATAAAGGGCGCCAGCATAATATTAAACACCATGTTAAGCACCAAAGTGACAATACCAATGCGCACCGGTGTTTTCGTATCTTGGCGAGAATAAAACCCAGGCGCCAACACTTTAATTAACATAAAACTGACTAATCCCACCGAGTAGGCAACCACCCCTAAGCTCACTGCCTTAACGTGATCAATGCCAGCCTCTTTAAACGCACCGTGATCAAACAGCACGGTAATAATCAACGGGCTAATAATCATCAACCCTATCATGGCCGGGAGCCCTAAAAAAATAACAAATCGCACTCCCCAATCTAGGGTATGTTGAAAGTCGCTACTTTTTTTACTGCTGTGTAATTTTGATAGCGCAGGTAAAATAACCGTCGCAATACCAATACCAAATAAACCAAGTGGGAATTCAATCAGTCTATCTGAGTAATACAGCCAAGCGATAGAGCCTGTCATCAATAATGAAGCTATTACCGTATCGAGTAATAAGTTAATTTGACTAATTGATACACCAAATAACGCTGGGAGCATTAATTTACGTACTTTTTTAACATTTTCGTCTTGCCAACCCCATCGCGGGCGGGCCAACATTTTTGCTTTATATAAAAACGGCAGTTGAAATAATAGCTGTACCACGCCCCCTAAAAATACGCCTATTGCTAATGCATATGCACCAACAGAAAATTGGTCATGCAATAAAATGGCACAACCAATAATAGAAACATTAAGTAATACAGGAGTAAATGCGGCAACTGCAAAACGGTTGTACACATTCATTACTGCGCCACTAAGCGCCACTAAGCTTACAAAAAATAAATAAGGAAAGGTCAGCTTTAATAGTGAACTGGCAAGCTCAAACTTTTCTGCGTCAGGGCCACCTTGCCACCAATCAATAAACCAACCAGTGCCGAATAAAGCAGCAATAACAGGTGACGCTATCACACCAAAGAGCGTCACTATCAGTAAAATAGTGCCTAACGTGCCGGCGGCTTGGGCAACAAATATTCTGACCTTCTCATCGCCTTGCTGCTGTTTAATTTCACTTAATACCGGTACAAACGCCTGTGCAAAAGCCCCTTCAGCAAATAAACGGCGTAAAAAATTAGGAATACGGTTTGCAAATAAAAACACATCGGCAGCAGCCCCTGCCCCCAACAAGTTAGCTACGACGGCATCTCGTACTAGCCCTAAAATACGCGAGATCATTGTCATTGCACTTACAATCATCCCGGAACGAAACAAACCTTTTGACACTATAAATCCATATTAAAAATCAGCAATTAAGTTAATTATGCCATAGTCTTTTTTATAAATCGCTTTAAAGCACTAGGCTCGAACCCCTTGCTTTGTTACAATAGCGGCATTAACTGCTAAAGCGGCAAATTGATGTTCGTTATAAGGAGCAGTTTTTCTTGGATTGTTAAAATTAAATTGACATTCATGATAAAAACAGGCATATTCCACGGCCTTTAATTTAAGCTTTATTTAAGATTGTTAGGAGCAAACCTTGGCTAACATCAAGTCTGCAAAAAAACGCGCTATCACAAGCGAAAAAAACCGTCAGCACAACGCAAGCCGTCGTTCAATGATGCGTACTTACTTCAAAAAAGTAATCGTAGCTATTGAAGCTGGCGATAAAGAAGCTGCACAGCAAGCTTTTTCTGTTGCTACACCTATCCTAGACCGTTACGCAACTAAGGGTCTAATCCACAAAAACAAAGCTGCTCGTCATAAGAGCCGTTTAGCTGCTAAAATTAAAGCGCTATAATTTGTTTTTGCAAGATTAAAAAAACCGGCTTTTGCCGGTTTTTTTTTGCCCAAAATAAATACGCTTTTTAAACGTTATCGAGCTCTGGATAAAACTTTTTCAGCATCGCCGCAATTTTCTTCGGAGAAAAAGGCTTAACCACAAATCCTTTTGCCCCTCTATCTATTGCATCCTTCACATTTTCAACGCCTGAATGCGCCGACACCATCACCACGTTTGTCTCTGGTGATAACTCATTTATCTGCGCAATAAGCTCTTTACCATCGCCGTCAGGTAGCTCTATATCTAAAAATATAATGTTAAAGTTTGCTGCACGGCATTCACTTATGCACTGCGCGGCCGTAGACGCTTCTTTTACATTCTCTATCCCTAAATGCATCAATGTTTGACTTAGAAAGCTACGCACCGTGCTAACATCATCAACTATTAAAATAGATAGCTGCGTATTCATATATAATCCTTATAGGCTAAAAGCCGTGTCTGCGAAATTGGTGATTTGCTTAAAATACAAATATTTACTTTATTATAGAGAGCTAAGCCAAAAAGGCCAGATTTGCTTTATGTCGAAAAATACAAAAAAGAGTCGTCGCAAAAAAAATAAAGCGGCCTATGTTAAACCAATACTTAGTAACAAGCCTGCAAACCTTGGCTCACAATCAAACCCGCGCGCAGTAGGTGTAAAACGTGGCGCCAAACTAACCGCATTTTTTATTTTCACGATATTATTACTTATATTTGTTTTAGCGCCAAAGCCTAGTTTACTCACCTATAAAAAATCAGCCATGGTTAGCAAAAGTATTTATTGGCCAGGGCTATTTGCCAATAAACCAAAGCTACTGGATTCAACGCTGCACCCTAGACTAGATAAGCATCGCAGAACACTATACCTCTGTGTAGATCTTCAGCAACCACAAAGCTGCCAAAAATATCATGTTATTGCTGAAGAGGGATTATTTTCGGTATTAATGACCTACCTTTAGCATTAAAAAAACTAATCTGAAAATTTAAAATTACTTGGTTGAAAGCTGTGCAAAAGATCAACATAATGGCGCTCCTTTTTTCAACAACTGAACTATTGAAACGACCATGCTAAACGAGCTAGATTGGCTTTTAAATACATTACTACTTGCACTAGGTTTAGGTGCATTCTTTATCAACCAACTGACACTGCTTCGCGTTGCTGCGATTAGTGCGTGTGGTTTGTTATTCCTATCATTTAGCTTAGATCTTATGTCGTCGAGTATTATTTCAAATATGAGTTTAGTGTTGATCAACACATTTTACTTGTTCAAAGTTTATACGTTTGGGCAATTTAGCGTATCTCAGCATTAATTACTTCCCCTTAGAATATTTTATAGCCCAGTTTTTCTGGGCATTTTTATATCTCACTGTTAAAAATCTTGGGTCTGGGTTTGAACTAAGTTAAAATTTATCTCGTAACAGGGTCTGTTGACCTTTCAAGGTTAAATTTGCAGCAGTCTGTTTGGTATTTAGGCAAGGCAGAGCCTATGTGGTGTGGTATTCCCCATAGATAGGTGATAACGCAGCATCAATGCCAAACAGGCGCTGCCCTTTGGGTTCTACCTAGGGGCGATTTACTCTTTGTTGCTCGGTTTTTACTTAGCCCACTAGGTTACAAACCTCGCGCCGCGATTAAACCGCCTCTATTTTGAACAAATTTTAATCCGCAAAGGTCAACAGACCCTTGCCTAATTTGAGATAAGCCCATGCCATTGTCAGATTTCGATTTATTCTTATCTTCTATGGAAGATGTTACCCCCATAACGCATGACACTGTGACCTTACCACCTAAAAACCATAAAGCGGTCATCGCCCAGCAAGAAAAAAATAAAGCAGCACAATCAGATTTAGTCTCTGAACAGTTCAATCCGTTGGATGAACCACTTGAATTACTCGATCCATTTGCCATATTAAGCTTTAAAAAAGAGGGCGTACAAAGCGCGGTTTTTAAAAATGTAAGATTAGCGAAATATCAGCTTGATGCGACGCTTGATTTACATGGGCAACTTTTAAAAAATGCACACGCATCATTATTAGCCTTTGTTCAAGACTGCCATCAGCGAAATATAAGAATGGTACTCGTTCGCCATGGCATAGGTATTAAAAATAAAACCAAGCCAGGGATATTAAAAAGTTACGTAAATCAGTGGTTACAAACAATTCCATGCGTTTTAGCGTTTCATACTGCACTTAGGCAGCATGGAGGAAGTGGTGCGACGTATGTTTTATTGAAGAAAAGTGATGATAAAAAGCATCAAAATAGAGAAATACACAGCAAGCGTAGCTAAATCTTGCTGTGAAAATAAGGGTCAGATCAGCAGCGCTGCCGCATTGGCTTGATTAAACCAGGCAGATATTCCTAATATAATGATAGATACAACCACGATGCTAATTTTTGCGCCCCCTTGATTGGGTTTCATAATTCATCCTATTTTTTTATTATTGTTAGAACTGTTTTTAACAATAATAAAAATTACAAATGTTAACAAGCTGTTTCTGTTAAAAATTAAACAAATTTTAATCCTTGAAGGCCAACAACTGCCAATTAATAACCTTGCTGCTTATCAATGCAATTTATTAATGGCTGTTTCGCTTTTAAACGCAAAATGTTTTCTGCTATTTGTTCAATAACACTATCCAGATCTGACAACGCAGCACAGTGCGGTGTTAAAGTAATACCTGGATGCAACCAATAAGGGTGTTCGCTTGGCAGTGGTTCACTGGCAAACACATCAAGCGTTGCTGCGCGTATACGTGTATTGTTAAGTGCATCAAGTAAATCAGCTTCTACTATATGCCCACCTCTGGCCACATTAATCACCACAGCATGTTCAGGCAGTTGCTCAAGTAACTGTTTATTAATAATGCCTTGGGTACTGCTGGTAAGCGGTAATAAACATACTAAATAATCGGTTTGCGCAAGCATCTGTGTTAAGCCGTCATCACCATGATAGAGTGTCGCAATGTTTGATGTTTTAGGGCTTCGGCTCCAAGCATTTACGTTAAAACCGTTATTAACCAGCCTATGTGCACATGCTTGACCTAGTTCGCCAAACCCTAAAATGCTTACTTGATTATGTTTATGCGCTCTTTTAGGTTTCCATATACTTTGCTGTTGCTTTATTGCATATTCTTTTAATCGCAATTTTTGTGCTAATACATGGGTAAGTACGTATTCAGCCATATCGTTGGCTAACTGTTTATCAACAATACGCACGACCTCTACATCCGCAGGTAATAAACTTAAATCAATGCTATCAACGCCAGCGCCAAATGATGACACAGCCTTTAGGTTTGGTAACGTGGGCCACAGTGATGCAGGCGCATTCCACGCTAAAACGAACTCTACACTCTCTAAATTTTGGCAATCATCAAGTT
The DNA here is from genome assembly GCF_040937955.1 of Pseudoalteromonas sp. SD03. Lineage (NCBI taxonomy): Bacteria > Pseudomonadati > Pseudomonadota > Gammaproteobacteria > Alteromonadales > Pseudoalteromonadaceae > Pseudoalteromonas > Pseudoalteromonas sp. SD03. Next base: position 1,102,836 of record NZ_CP162514.1, on the reverse strand, counting down.
CTTCAATTCGAATACTAGGCAATCGTGATTGCATTTTTGCTATTAATTTTGTGTTGTCCCGGCCTGTTATAGCCACCAAAACTGACATGATGATTCCTTAAAAAGTAACCCTGAATAATAGTACTGATATGGTTCAATTCAATAGTATGTAAACGGTTTTAAAAAGTCACACAACTGACCGCGTATTGTCATATCCGCACTCTAAGCTAAACATATTGGCTTTAGCCTAGTATAAAAAAGAGGTGCGTATGATCAGTGTAGATAAAGTAATTGCGACTAACTTACCACAGTTAACTAACTCATTTAAAATAAAAAAACTGGTAAAAAAGAGCCTTAGCTACTTATTACATGAACAAGAGTTTACAAACTTTGCAACAACTTATCCCCATCTTCAAGGAATAGAATTTGTCGAGCAAGTACTTGATGAACTTGATTTTGACACTCGATACAAAGCAAAACAAATAGAAAATATTCCCAGTGAAGGGAAAATTGTCATTATTGCTAATCATCCAATTGGATCCTTAGATGCGCTTGCATTAATTAATGTGTTATCGACGGTGCGTGCCGATTTAAAAGTCGTGGCTAACCGAATGCTAATGACCGTTGATGCAATGCATTCATTATTACTACCCGTTGATAATTTGTCGGGGCAAAGTAAAAAACAAGAGCTTAGTAATATCCACCAGCATTTAAAAAATGAAGGAGCATTACTTATTTTCCCTGCGGGTGAAGTTTCTCGACTTCGACCAACAGGGATCAAAGACTGTAAATGGAACAGCGGGTTTTTACGTATCGCTAAAAAAGCCAATAGCCCAATTTTACCCATACATATAAAAGCCAGAAACAGCCCGCTTTTTTACGGTGCCTCTATGCTATATAAACCGCTTGCCAGTTTATTACTAGTCAAAGAAATGTTTAAACAGCGCCAAAAATCGCTCGAATTTGAAATAGGCGCCTCCATTGCTCCTGAATCTTATTTAATACCCGATTTAAAAGACAAGGAAGTGGTCGAGCTTATACGAAAACAGCTGTACCGTTTAACCACTAAAAAAACACTGCCACTAAAAACTCATGCCCCTATTGCCTCACCAGAGTGTAAAAAAGAATTAAAAAAAGCCATCGAAAGCTGTGAACATTTAGGTAAAACCAGTGATGGCATGGTTATTTATTTATACCAATACCAAGGCAGCTCACCGTTATTTCGTGAACTGGGTCGCTTACGGGAAATTGCCTTTCGTGCAGTAGGTGAAGGCAGTGGCAATCGCCGTGATATAGACAAATACGACATGCATTATCAACACTTAGTCTTATGGGATGCACAATCACTCGAACTAGTTGGCGCTTACAGATTAGCCTGCGCGCAGGATGTAATTGAACAGCACTCTCAACGTGGGCTTTATACCGATAGCTTATTTAATTATACCCAAGAGATGACGCCATACTTCAAGCAAGGCATAGAATTAGGCCGTAGTTTTGTACAACCCAAATACTGGGGCAGAAAAAGCCTCGACTATTTATGGTATGGCATTGGTGCTTTTATTAACCGCTACCCTCAGTATCGTTACTTATTTGGTGCAGTGAGTGTGTCAAACGCACTGCCAGAGCAAGCAAAATCCTTACTGGTACATTATTATCAGCACTATTATGGCTCTGAAAAGTCACTCGCAACGCCTAACAATGCATTTCGTCACACCCGTGAGCAACAGATTCAATGCACTAATTTGTTTATGGGTAACAACATCAAAGAAGACTTTGTAGAACTTAAACACATACTGGCTAATATGGGCACCCATGTACCCACACTATTTAAACAATACACCGAGCTATGTGAGCCAAATGGGGTAACGTTTTTAAGTTTTAGTATTGATCCGCAATTTAATAATTGTATTGATGGATTGGTATTGGTCGACCTTGAGAAAGTAAAACCGAGTAAAGCAAAACGCTATTTGGGAGCGCAAGACACCGCCTCAATAAACTAAGCTTTGCCGTTAAAATATTAACTTAAGCGCCTAAGCTTGGGCGCTTAAACTTAAATACTTAAACTTAGGCAATTTCATATTTATCAAATCCCCTGATTATTAGACTGAGTAAATATATGTACTAATAGTTGGGTGTATATTTTCTCTATTTGTAACAAGTCGCTAATGGGCACATGTTCATTAACTTGATGAATGGTCTGATTTAAAACCCCGCACTCTATCACTTGCGTGTTTTTACTTGCAAAAAACCGCCCATCTGAAGTCCCGCCGCTGGTACTAAGTACCGGATAGCTTCCGGTCACGTTAAATATTGCCTGCTCTAGCTGGGCGAGTAAGCAGCGCTCTGACCGATGGCTTGTATAATAAGGTTCACATGGACGCTCCCATTGCACCGTTAAATATTCGTTTAAATCATTCAGTGCAGTAAGTACCAGCTGTTTCACATCTGTACTTTTATACCCATGGCTGTAGCGAATATTAAACGTAATATTACATTGAGCAGGCACTAAATTATCAAGCACGTTATCAATATTAATACCGGTTACTTGCAAGCTTGTTTTTGAGCTTGGCTCATCTAAAAGCCAATCAATTTGGGTTAATCTATTCACTACTTCAGCGCTGATATGCGCAGCATTGATGGTATTTTCAGGATAGGCCACGTGTCCTGCTTTTCCTTGAATAGTTAAACGCGCTGACAGCGCGCCACGTCGGCCATTTTTTATGGTGTCGCCCACTTGCAAATGACTTGTAGGCTCACCAACAATACAGCCATCAAGTACAACACCTTGTTGTGCTAGGCGTTTCGCAATCAACACTGAGCCATGCTCTGCCTCACCTTCTTCATCAGAGGTGATCAACCAATACAAGGTGCCCTGCTTTTGCTGCGCACTATGTATTAGCGACTGCGTTGCACTGAGCATGGCTGCAATGCCCCCTTTCATATCAGCGGCACCACGCCCATAAATCGCATCATTAATTATTTTTCCATCAAACGGATCAGCTAACCAGCCACCTTGCGCAGCAGGGACCACATCAATATGACCAGAAAATGCCACCACAGGACCTGCTCCAAAAGATATTTTAGCAATTAAATTAGTGACATTATGGGCACTAAACTGCTCAATGCTAAAACCTAAATCAGTTAGCTGATGTGCCAGCCACTCAACACCACCTGCGGAATTAGGCGTAATTGACTTAAAACGGATCAGCGTTTGTAAGTGACTGAGCGTTTTTAACTGTGGAATAGTTAAGTACGGCGCGGGTACTTTTTTGTTGATAGCTTTTGTCATAATAAACACACCTCGTTTTAGCAGTGTATTTATTACAACGACTTTTTATGACCGCATTATGAAATTACAGGCTAACGTGTGCCCTCTTCTATTAATGTTTCTCGTGTCACCTGCACAATGTGTTTATCTTCTTTGGTTAATCTGTTTTTTTTCCATGCGCCACGCATAAACCAAGCGAACGCTATCAGTGCGATGGTTATGTTCGTAATTGCAAACGAATACCATATTCCCTGATCGCCAAGCAAAGTGTGATTAGAAAGAATATAAGCGGCAGGAAACTGCACCACGCATTGTGATAATAACGCGATAATCATGGCATTAAGCATATTCCCAGAGGCACGAAAAGCAGCAACAATACAAAGCTGAACACCAATTCCCCCCCAGCTTAAACACATCACTTGAACAAACTGCGCGCCTTTATTTATTACACTGTTATCTTCGGGAATAAAAAATGCCACCAGCGTATCAGCATACAAGTAAGCAATGCCCCCAACAAAAGAAAGGCCTATTAATCCCCACATACTGGCAAGCTTCGTTATTTGCTCAGCCCGTTTAATATTGCCGGCGCCCATATTTTGCCCCACCAAGGTTGATACCGACATTGATAAACCCATGGCAGGGATCATCACCATTTGCAAAATATTAGAGCCCACGCCATAAGCCGCAATGGTAACGGTTCCAAAGCTTGCCACTAAAAATGACATGATAATCAAGCCAAAAGCACGTGTTGATAATTCAATAGAACCAGGCGCTCCTAAGAAAAAAGCCCGTTTCATATATTGCCAATCGGGATAGAAGCTTTTTAGCTGTAATTGAATGCCATGGCGACCGCGTAAAAATATAATAATGCCCGCCAGCGCCGCTAAACTTTGTGTAACCAAAGTCGCCAGCGCAGCGCCCATAACGCCAAGCCCTTCAAAGCGGCCGTAACCAAAAATAAATAGCGGATCGAGAATAAAATTAAGTAACACGGTGGTGCTAACTATGATTAAAGGTACTTTAGTTTGCCCAATGCCCCGCATTAGCGATTGGAACATGGCGTAAATAAACACAAAAATAACGCCAATAAAGGACACATGCATAAACTTAAGCGCATCACTGTAAACCGCCTGCTCAACGCCTAGCAGTTTTAAAAAGTATGGGGAAAGTACATAACCAAGTAGCCCTAACACTAAGGCGGTAAATGCAACCATTAACACCGTTTGCGCTGCAACATGGTTCACTTTATCTTGCTGACCTGCGCCCATGTATTGCGCCGATAAAATAGCACCGGCCATTGCAAGCCCAGAGCCTATAGCAATGACTAAAAAAGTGATCGGGGTACTAATAGACACTGCAGCGACTTGGGTTGCTCCTAATCGCCCAACCCAAAATGCATCCGTAAGCTGATAAGCCGACTGCAATATATTAATGAGGATAATAGGAATACCTAATTTCAACAGCGCTTTAGCAATGGAGCCTTGAAGAAATAGTTGACCAGAGGGAGTCATGAGGTCGCTTACTTTTATTAAACCGTGAACATAGCCTTAGTTTAACAAAACTAGCTGATTATATTATGAATACTTCGTTTGCGGCTTGTATTTAAGTGATCAGTCAATAATTTTTAAGCACTAATTAAGTAAAAGTTTAATCTAAATCAATAAATAGAGGCTCTTTACTCATCCGCTTTTGAAACTTTGATCTAGAACAGGTTTTTATTTTTAACCTCGAGCAATAATAGCCTCAATCAACAAATAGTCACACAGTAGTTCACGGAGAACAACATGAAAACTAAACTAAGCATTGCAATACTTACTTCTTTACTGGCTCTTTCTCCTGCAGCACACGCTAACTTTAGTGTTAATGTTGGCGCAATTAATGTTAATCCAGATAACGATGGTTCAAAAATCAACGAAGCACCCACTCTAGGCTTAAAAGGCGACTCAGATACTCAGTTAGGTATTACTGTAGATTACGCATTTAACGACCAATGGGTATTAGAGCTTATTGCAGCAACGCCGTTTTCTCATGATGTAGAAGGTACTGGTGGTTTAGCTGGTAATAAAATTGCTGATATTAAACATTTACCACCATCACTGGTTGCACAGTACCACTTTTTAGATAGCAGCTATGCACTTCGTCCGTTTGTAGGTGTGGGAATTAACTATACGACGTTCTTTGACGAACAGCCTTCTGCAGCACTTAAAGCAACGTTAGGAACTAACGATGTAGAAGTAAAACTAGATGATTCATTTGGTTTTGTTGCTCAAGTAGGTGCTAACTACAAGATTGATGAAAAATGGGGCCTACACGCTATGGTATCTATCATGGATATTGATACTGATGCGATTGTTTATGCTAATGGCGCAAAAGCATTAACATCAACCGTGTCACTTGACCCTGTTGTTGCCATGTTTGGTCTTAAATACTCGTTTTAATAACGTTTATGTGTGTGTTAAAAAGGCCGTTAGGCCTTTTTTTTTGCCTGTGTTTAGCGAGGTAAGTTATTTACTTTTTTTTGCTCAAGCATTTCTTTCCAGTGAATTATTTCAGCCGGTAAAATGGGGGCAACCCCGTCAAAGCCTGCAACCTCGAGCATATGCTCAACACTGACCACCCCTTTCTTACTTTTAAACACGCCGCGCACATAAGCAATGGCATGTAAGCCACGCTCTGAATGAAACTTTTGTTCAATGTAAAAGTATTTATGATCCCAGCCAACCAAACGCGTACTAATAGTAAAACGTTGCATTGGCTTAATATCGCGGATGTAGGTAATAGCTGTCGCATTAACAATAGGAAACCAACGACGTTTCATTATTTGCTTAAGCAAACCAACCCGTTCAGTCATCCAGGTACGCGATAAATCCATCATCGCTAAATAGCGTGAATTGGTTAAATGCAAATTAATATCGCAGTCACTTGGTAATGCTTTGTAGTCTATATCAACCGTATCTAACAACGATTGATAGTCACGATTACGTTTAATTTTAAAAAATAACAGCAGTAGTCTAAAATATAAGTTCACAGTAGAGGTCTTACCAGTTGAGTTTTTATCAGTGTATCATAGCGATTGACTCCTTTGGTTGTTTTTAAACCAAGGAATCAATCACTAAATGAGGATATTTGGGTATCTATTTTTAAACTTTAACCGTTTTGCGGTTAATGCCGTAATCACGCAATTTATTAGCCACAGCAGTATGACTTAGTCCCAAGCGTTTAGCTAACTGACGAGAGCTAGGATAGGCAGGATAAAGCTTACGCAGTAAGGTGGCTTCAAAACGCTTAACCGCTTGATCAAGCGAGCCCTCAAAATCAGACTCTAAATAGCCTAAATCATGGGTAAACGTAGGTAACTGTAAATGTTCAACGCGCAGTTCACTGTCTTCTAACAACGATACCGCACGGTAAATCGCGTTTTCTAATTGGCGTACATTGCCAGGCCATGGGTAATCTTGTAAAAACGTTAAACATTCTTCAGATAACTCGGGGACTGTATGACCATTTTGCTGCGCATATTTTTGAATAAAGTGTTCAGCAAGTGGCCCAACATCCGCTTTACGATCTCTAAGCGGCGCAATTTCCAGTGTTAATACATTAATTCGGTAGTATAAATCTTCTCTAAATACGCCCTCTTGAACCATTGCAGGTAAATCTTTTTGCGTGGCAGCAATAATACGCACGTTCACTTTAACTTCGTTTTCGTCGCCAACTTTTCTAAATGTACCGTCTTGTAAAAAACGTAGCAATTTAGTTTGTAGCTGCGTCGACATTTCACCTACTTCATCTAAAAATACCGTTCCACCATCCGCTTGTTCGAGTACACCACGTTTAGGCGCTGCGTTTTCTTCATACCCGGCATAACCGAATAGTTCGGACTCAGCAACATCATCTGGTAACGAGGCACACGATAAAGCAATAAATGGTTTTACTGAGCGGTTAGATGCATAGTGACAAGCTCGTGCTAGCAACTCTTTACCCGTCCCCGTTTCACCCGTAATAAGAATGGGAGCTTCAAGTTGCGCCATTTTTCGCGCTTCGCGAACCACACGGCGCATCGCCGTGCTAAAGTTATGAATAGTCGCGAAGCTTTCTTGGCCATAACGCCTAAAAGCACTCACTTGCTGACCTAAACGGCTTTGCGATTTTATATTAATTACCGCGCCCGCTAACACATCACCTTCGCTGCCTTGAGGGACCGCAATAGGCAGAATATCAGCAATAAAATCTTCACCTGCTACTTCAACACGCGTGGTTTGCCCCAGTACTTCTTTGCCCTCTAACCAACGGGTAAAGTTAAAGCCTTTGAGCAAATTATTAATATTAGCACCGGTGACTTCTTTTTCTGTGAGTTGTAAATCTTTGCAGGCTGCGTCGTTACACAGGCGCACCCACCCTTTAGCATCAATAGATATAACGCCATCAGGAAGTGCTCTTAATAAGGTGTTAAGTTCGTTGTGCTCACGTTCAGACGGTAAAAACGCGGTTGTGCGTACATCATGTACACCATCGATTAAGCGAATAGACGGCATGATTTTTTGAAATTGTTCAAATTCAATCTCAGGAAAACTCACATACATACGACAATTTACTGAGTCGACTTCAATCCCCTTTAAGTCAACATTGTAGCTAACTAAAATATTAAGAATCTCTTGAGCAATACCAACTCGGTCTGCACAGTGAATATCTAAACGCATACACCCTCAGGTAAGGAAAAACTAGTTGGCGTGAATAATACGCTAACTCTGTTTACGAGCATAGTTTATTGTAAAGAAATTTGGACGAAAAAATGTTTTTTTACTAACTAGAGGGCTTTTTCAAGCACTTAACGAATTCAAGCTTGGCTGTTCACTAAAAGTCGGGGTTATTGCAACTCAATTTAGTCAAGCTGGCCTTGTATAAATTATATGCTGCAATGAGCGAATCATTACTGTCCATACGCCAATATTCGCTCATGTTTAATCTAAGTGGTGATTATTAAATTAAAGTAGTAAAGGTTAACTATTATTAAAAATTTAGTAGCTGTAACTACCCGTAAAACAAAGCTTTTATTTATTTTTCAAGCTGTATTTAAACAGTGTTAAAGATAACGTTGGTATGACAATGTTACCTATGATGTTAAAGATATTTTTTGATAAGTTTAGGTGTTTACTGCAGCAAATAGGGGTTCACACACTGGTATTTAACAATTACATAACCGATGTATGATAGCGCGCTCAACGCTTCCCCTCGCACAAAGGTCTATGTATACTTAGGCGCAATTGTAACTAGGATAAGGGTGTGACTCTTACCTAAACGTATAGCTGCGTTTAGCAAACCATTACCTTAGCTGCATAAAAAACACTGATGATCGAGCATTTATTATACTTTTTATGAGTAAAAATTTAGCTAAATAAAAAACCACAAGGTCATCAAAACAATAATGAATTAGGAAGTAAATATGAGTTCAAATTCTGACAGTGGCTGGTTTGGTCACCCTAAAGGACTTTCAACCCTGTTTTTCACAGAAATGTGGGAACGAATGAGTTACTACGGTATGCGAGCGATGCTCGTATTATTTATGACAGCAAGTTTACAACAAGAAGGCCTAGGATTTACCGTTGCTTCTGCTGCTGCAATTTATGGCTTATACACAGGTTCAGTATACTTTTTAGGTTTACCTGGTGGTTGGTTAGCAGATAGATTGTTTGGTGGCCAAAAAGCAGTATGGTATGGCGGTATTATTATTATGTGTGGCCATATTATCTTAGCCGTGCCACATGAATATTCATTTTTCATTGGTTTGATCTTTGTTGCAACAGGTACTGGTTTACTTAAACCTAATATCAGTGCCATGGTTGGTCAGCTTTATACTGACGAAGATGAGCGCCGTGATGGTGGTTTCGCTATTTACTACATGGGTATTAACTTAGGTTCTTTAATTGGTTACTACGTGTGTGGTTACTTTATGGAAAACGTAGGTTGGCACTGGGCATTTGGTGCCGCGGCTGTTGGTATGGGTATTGGTTTAATTCAATACAAGCGCACACTTAAAAACTTACCAGATCACAGCGCATTACCTGCTAACCCATTAAGCCCTAAAGGTACTTCGCGCGCATGGGGCGGTATTGCTGCATTTATTATCGCGACCGCCGGTGTTACCGCTGCTGCGATGACAGGTGCTATTGTCATTAACCCATCGATTGTTGCAGGGTACACCGCAGTTATATTTACTGTTATCTTTTTCGTTTACTTTGGCCTTATATACTTCAAAGGCAAACTAACCGATGCTGAAAAACAAAGAATGTGGGCGCTATTTTTAGTCTGTGTCGCTTCAGCCTGTTTTTGGTCTGGCTTTGAACAAGCTGGTTCTTCATTAAATCTGTTTGCTCGTGACTATACAGACCGTCTGGTTGGCACATTTGAAATTCCAACGACTTGGTTCCAATCTCTAAATTCATTGTTCATTATTGCGCTATCGCCATTCTTTGCCGCTTTTTGGATTAATTTATCTAAAAAAATGGTCTCGCCTACTTACAGCGTAAAATGTGCGTTGGGCCTCGTTATTATGGCTTCAGGCTTTTTAGTAATGTTTATGGCAGCACACTATGCCGCTGAAGGCTTAAAAGTAGCACCTTATTGGCTTGTTACTACGTATTTCTTACACACAGTGGGTGAGCTTTGTTTAAGCCCAGTTGCATTGAGCGCTGTAAGTAAATTATCGCCTCGCCGCTTTACTGGTCAAATGATGGGGGTATTCGTACTTACATACTCTATCGGTAACGTTATTTCAGGATTACTTGCTGGTAACTTTGATCCTAACAATGTTGAAGAAATCCCGAACCTTTACCTACAAATTGCCTTATTTAGTATCGGTGTAGGTATCATCTTAGTACTGATGAGTTTTAAAGCTAAAATATGGGAAAAACAAGGTTTAGAACAAACCGCACCAACACAATAATTTAGATTTATCACACGCATAATTATGAGCTTTGATAAATGATATCAAATACCTCCTGTAGTTAACTGCAGGGGGTATTTTTATGGCCGCTTGATTAAACCCCACAATTTTTACATTCAGCCGTTTATTATTTATCCCTCATCACTGTGCATAAACGAGTTTATAGCAGCAAACCATCAATACTCTTTGATTTTATATATATCGCAGCTAACCAAACTCATTAAAAGTGTAAAGAATAAAATACAAAAACCGCACTTTTTTAAGCGCAAAAAAACTAAAAACACATATAAATAAATTAAATTAAACTATTAACAATCAATAATTTAACAAGAAAGCCTGCACTTTCATCTCACTACCTAATTTTTACTTTCACCTGCTCGTATGTAAATAAACAACATACTTTGATAACCGTCTCGTAAAATTTACACACGCGCTATTTACTAAATAACAACACCCTCTTCCCCAAAACACCAATCTGGTTAATCATGCAGGCAATACGATAACTAATAATCGCAGTGCTTAATTGCGGGAGTAATTATAATGAGTGAAGTAAATAACCCTTTAGGTTTGGTTGGTATTGAATTTACCGAGTACGCAACACCCGATGCCGATTACATGGATAAAGTGTTTACCGATTTTGGTTTTTCAAAGTTAAAAAAATTTAAAGGTAAAGACATTGTTTATTACAACCAAAACGATATTCATTTTTTACTAAATAATGAACGCGATGGTTTTTCAGCTGAATTTGCTAAAAATCATGGCCCAGCAATTTGTTCTATGGGTTGGCGCGTAGAGAACGCTCAAGCGGCGTTTGAAGCAGCGGTTGAGCGTGGCGCTAAGCCTGCTACTGATGCGGCAAATAAAGACTTACCGTACCCTGCCATTTACGGCATTGGCGACAGCTTAATATACTTTATTGAACAGTTTGGCGATAAAGGCTCTATCTACGCAAACGACTTTGAAGATTTAGCTGAGCAAAACGTCGTTAATGATAAAGGGTTCTTACGTATCGACCACTTAACTAACAACGTTTATAAAGGCACAATGGAAACATGGGCTAACTTTTATAAAGACGTGTTTGGTTTTACCGAAGTGCGCTACTTTGATATTAAAGGCCAAAAAACAGCCTTACTCTCTTATGCATTAAAATCACCTTGTGGCACTTTCTCTATTCCAATCAATGAAGGTAAAGGTAACGACAATAACCAAATTGATGAATACCTAGGCGAATACAATGGCCCAGGTGTACAGCATTTAGCCTTTTTAACTGATGACTTAGTGAGCTCACTTGATAAGTTAGATAAATCAACTATCGCCACTTTAGATATTATCCCTGAGTACTACGATACTATTTTTGACCGTGTACCATGGGTTAAAGAAGACAAAGAAAAGATTCGTGAGCATCAAATCCTGGTTGATAGCCAAAGCGAAGATTGCTACTTATTGCAAATTTTCTCTAAAAACTTATTTGGCCCTATCTTCATTGAGATGATTCAACGTGTTGACGATGGTGGCTTTGGTGAAGGTAACTTCCAAGCGCTGTTCGAATCAATCGAGCGAGATCAAGAACGCCGCGGCGTTTTATAATTAAAATTATGACTCTAAAAAGCAGCGTATTTCGCTGCTTTTTGTCGTTTAATCGTAACTAAGAGAGCTTATCTCTCTTTGCGTGTTTAAATCGCGCTTTTCATCACCATATAACTAGTAGATATTTAAAATTTGCTGGTGCTATGTTCTTATCTAATAAATTGATATGCGCGACCAACTAAACCAAAGGAAATGTAATGAGTTTAATTAACGAAACCCATGATATAAATTTAACTAGCTGGGTTGCATCAGCGAATGATGCACAATGTGACTTCCCTATCCAAAATCTACCTTTTGCCGAAGTACGTCGCAAAAATAGCAACGAAGCTTTCCGAGGCGCGGTTGCCATTGGCGATCAGGTTATTGATTTAGCAAAAGTAAATGAACTCGCTATTTTTAGTGGCGATGCTCAAGTCGCCATTGCTGCAGCAAGTAAACCTACACTAAATGAGTTTATGGGTCTGGGTGAGCAATATTGGTCAGCCCTACGTTTAGCATTATCGAAAGCATTACGTGAAGGTTCTGAGCATCAAGAACAACTTACACACGCACTTATTGCGCAAAGCGAGATTGAATTTGCTCTGCCGTGTCGCATTGGCGATTACACCGACTTTTACACCTCGATTTATCATGCTACGGCCGTAGGTAGTTTATTCCGCCCTGATAACCCACTGCTACCGAATTACAAGTGGGTACCGATTGGTTATCACGGTCGTTCGTCATCTATTGGCGTATCTGGTCAGCAGTTCCATCGCCCTAAAGGACAAACTAAAGCGCCAGACGCAGAAGTACCTTCATTTGGTCCGTGTAAGCGTCTTGATTACGAGCTTGAACTGGGTATTTACTTGGGTAAGGGTAATGAGCTGGGTGATGCTATTGCCATTGAAAATGCTGAAAAACATGTGTTTGGCTTTTGTGTTTTCAACGATTGGTCAGCACGTGATTTACAAGCATGGGAATACCAACCGCTTGGTCCATTTTTAGCAAAAAACTTTGCATCAACCGTGTCACCATGGATTGTAACTACCGAAGCACTTGCACCATTTAGAACAAGCTGGACGCGTGATGAAAATGATCCGCAACCATTGGAATATTTAGAATCAACGGCTAACCGTGATCAAGGCGCATTTGATATTCAAATGGATGTTAAAATTCAAACACAAAAAATGCGTGATGAAGGCTACAATCCAACACAAGTGTCTAAATCTAGCTTTAAGCATTCTTACTGGACTGTGGCACAAATGGTGACTCACCATACGGTAAACGGTTGTAACTTTATGCCAGGCGACATGCTGGGCTCTGGAACGCAATCAGGCCCAACTCATGAAGAAGCCGGTTCATTACTTGAGCTTTCTCGTGGTGGTAAAGAAAAAATTACCTTAAGCAACGGCGAACAGCGTAGCTTCTTAGAAGACGGCGACAACGTGATAATGCGTGGCTGGTGTGAAAAAGAAGGTTTTGCACGTATTGGCTTCGGCTGCGTGGAGAGTACGGTATTGCCAGCAAAATAATTGTAAAATCAATAAACTAGTAAAAAAGGGTGGCCGAATAAGCCGCCCTTTTTTATTAATTAAGCCATAGTTACAATTTTTTTCTGGCTTTTTTAGTTGAAATTGCTATCTTGAATCCGTTAATAGCCAGTAAATATGTGACATGTCTGTATTCATAAAATCTTTTTTTCATAAAAACTTCCCAGCTCGCCAGCTGCTTATTCGCCAAAATGGCGAAGTAAAGCATGTGGTTTTGGCACCATGGTTACAAGTTTCTGTACTCGCTATTATTATCACCGCTATTGTGTGGATGAGTGTCTCTAGTATTCGTGTGTATATGCAAACACACCAAATATCTCATATCGAACAAACTCAACTTGATAAGCAAGCGCAGTGGCAACAAAAAGTAAAGCAGCAGCAGCAACGCTATGCATTACAACAAGAACAGTTAGCTGAACTAGAACAAAAACAAGCTTTATTACAAGGTATGATTGAATCATTGCCTGCTTCTATTAGCAAAGACGCCATTAAATTAGAGGGTGAGCTTGACTCCTCCCCTATAAATGAGAGTGAGAGCGAATTCCATGAGCCGCTCGAAGATGACAAGTCACAAAACAAACATGCCCATAATAGCGCCACCAGTTTTGAGCAGCGCTATACTTTACTAAATGAACAATACGATACTAATTTTACCTTATTAGCTGCGCAAATTAATCAACGCCACGACGCTATTTTAGAGATATTGCAAGACACAGGTCTTGAAAATGCACTTGCACAGCACCTCGCCTTAGCGGCACAAACAACGGCGCAAGGTGGCCCGCTGGACATACTTGATGAAAGTAAAATACCCAATACATTTTTAGCCATTGCCGATAAGTTGCTTGTTTTAAATCAGCTAGAAAACTTTTTAACCGCCTTGCCGAACACATTACCCTTACCTGCCGCAAAATATTATATTTCGAGCAACTTTGGGCTTCGAAAAGATCCCATGAATAAAAGACGCGCATTTCATAAAGGCGTTGATTTAGCTGGCTGGCATAAAACAGAAATTTTTGCCCCTGCCGATGCAACGGTACGCCGAGCTGGCCGCAATGGTGGTTATGGTAACTTTATTGAATTAGAACATAAAAATGGCGTTGTAACGCGCTTTGGTCACTTAAACAAAGTTAATGTTAAAAAAGGCCAAGTTGTTGCAAAGCACGATGTCATTGGTTTAATGGGCAGTACCGGAAGAAGTACAAGTACTCATTTACACTATGAAGTATTAATAGACGACAAGCATGTCAATCCACTAAAAATAACAAAGGCGCTTTCTCGTGTTTGGTAAAAATAAACAAGCAAAAACGGACTCATCAATCAAGCGAGTGAGTCATACTCCCTCAATTATTTCTAACGATGTGCGTATTACGGGCTCTTTAGTTAGCCAAGGTGAAGTGCAACTCGATGGACGTATTGACGGTGATATTAAAGCTGAGCATTTAGTTATCGGCTCCTCCGGTGTTGTTGAAGGCGTTGTTGAGGCTAGCAGCGTTGTTGTTAAAGGTAAAATCATAGGCTCTTTAAATGCAAACGAAGTGAAGATCGAAAATAATGCCCATGTCCTTGGCGATATTTTTCATGACACACTAAGCATAGAAGCCGGTGCGATTATTGAAGGTAGTTTAAAGCAGCGCTTTGAAAAAGAAGTCATTGAGCATGCTAAAGATAAACCAAAACCGGTTAACGATGTAAAAGCCATTGTTGATAATGAAGACAGTGGCCTTTCGTTTGTAAACAAGTCGTCTACTGCAAAAAGTTAAACCTGAACAAAAAATGGTTTAGTCAATAAACTAAACCATTGTTTTTAATACTTTATATAAAAATATAATTTAGCAATTACTTCTTCTTTGTGATGTACATGGTTATATCTGCAGTAAACACCAACTCATTTCGGGTATTATAAAGCTTTACCGGCACCACTAAATCTTCTTTATCAATCCATTGATGAGGTAACTCAATTTCAGCAATCGCGGTAACGTCTGTGTCTACTTTAGCTAAATAGTGTACTGTCATACCTTTAGGTATCCAACGGTGTGTTTTATGCGGTACCGTCGCATCCACCATCACTCCCGCACACAGCTCAGCCAAATTACATTGAGCAATCGCATGAATTGTTCCAATATGATTATGTACACGGCGTGTGTTTTTAACCACTGCACTACAGTGCCCTGCTTTTAAATCTAAAATAGTGGGTTTCATAGAGCCAAAATAAGGCGCCTTGAAACACACGGCTTTACTGAAAAGCCAGTTACCGCATGGCCACTTTTTAAATTTATGCCATGTTTTTATTAATGCAGACTCATTACTCATTATTATTTTTCCATTGTCTTTGCTTAAAAAGCAAATTAACACATCGGATCAGTTTAAAGAAGTGTGATACTTAAACAAAAATAATCATAATAAGGTTAAAAGTAGGTAAGTTGGCTGATACATCGGCCATAAGCCCTTTCTTTTTCATCAGTCGCCACTTAAAATACCGACAAAAGGAGACCTGATGCATACACAGCCCGCTAAACCCAATTTTACTTTATTACTTATCTTAGCGTTACTCGTCATTTTTTGTCCGATGGGCATTGATATTTACCTACCTGCCTTTCCCACTATCGCAGAGCAATTCTCAGTGAGCGAAAAGCAAGTACAGCAAACGGTGGCTATTTTTATGCTTACTGTTGGTTTGGGGCAGTTAATTGCAGGTCCACTCGCTGATCGTTTTGGCAGAAAGCCCGTCGCCTTAACTGGGGTCGCTTTGTATGGACTGGCGGCATTGGGTGCATATTATGCTCCTAGCTTTTTAGTACTGATGTTTGCTCGTGCTATTCAAGGGTTAGGCGCGTGCGCTACCTTTGTTGTCGCTTTTGCAATAGTAAGAGATAAGTTTGGTAGTGAACGCAGTGGCCAAATAATTACCTATCTAAACGGTATAGTTTGCTTTATTCCAGCATTAGCGCCTATTTTAGGTGCTTGGCTAACCGTACAGTTTGGTTGGCAAATGAACTTTCTATTTTTAACCGGTTTTGCATTACTGGGGTTTATTGTCACCTTATTCTTGTTTAGGGAAACACGACCAGCAGACAGTCATTACCAGGGGCATATTTTAGATTTAAGACGCTTTTTCCCCATCATTTCAACCCCATTATTTTTATTTAATAGCTTGTTATGTATGGTCACTATGTCAGCAATATTGGTGTTTGTAACACTGGCTCCCGGTTGGCTCATTACTGAATTAGGTGGCAGCGTAGCCGACTTTACCTTTTGGTTCTCGCTCAATGCGGTGCTTAGTATTCTTGCTAGTTTTATTATGCCTATTTACATTAAACGCCAACCTAAAAGAGCCTTAAAAATAGGCCTTTTAGTGCTAGTGAGTGCCGGCTTACTTATGTTGTTATTAAGCCAATATAAAACGCCATTGGCATTAATGATCCCTATGTTCATTGCAGCATTTGGTTTTGCTTTAACACTTGGCTCTGCCGCTGGGCGTGCTTTGAGTTTATTTCCTAAACAAGCTGGCACCGCCTCTGCTCTTTTGGGAGCAATGCAAATGAGTGGAGCAAGCTTATTGGTTTTTATTACTCAATACTTAAACTTATCAACCCCAGAGCTTATTGGTACGCACTTTCTATTATTAATTCCTTTTTGTTATTTACTGTTTCGTTATGCTAAATATGCTTAGCGACTAACGCATTTTCAATACTTCTCTCATTTTGGCTAATTCAGGTGCTACTTGATTAGCCGCCCCTAATCCAAACAAAACATATATTTTTTGTTTAAAAATAATTAATTTTTAGTTAAATAATTTCGTTTTTGTAGATAAAACACCTTGTTTTTTGCTTTTTATTATTTTAATGCTGGTTTAAGTTAACAGAAAGTTAACCAATTAATTCTAGGATATTATAATATGAAAAAGAATAAACTCGCCTTAGCATTAGTTCTTACTGGTATTTTTGCAGCCGGAACTGCCCATGCTGCAAACGATCGCTTCATCATTCAAGTTGATAATAATAAAAAAGGTGTTGTTAAAGCGCTTACTAAAAAACTAGGTGGTGAGATTAAAGTAGATGGTAATGGATTTATTGCCGCAAAATTTACTGGTCAAGATTTAAGTAGCTTAAAAGGCCTACTCAACAACCCACATATTAAACTCATTGAAGAAGATCATAAGCGTGTACCTATGCCATTATTTAACGATGATGTAGGCGATGTAATGCAGCAGCAAATTACGCCTTATGCCGTTTATCAATCACAGGTTGATCAAGTAACTTTTGATGCCAATGCAGGCATGAAAGTCTGTGTTATCGATTCCGGCTTAGATAGCTCAAACCCTGACTTTATTTGGGGCAACATCACCGGTAATTGGTTTGATAATGACGGCCCACATGGGACGCATGTAGCCGGTACAATTGGTGCTGCAGATAATAACCTCGGTGTTGTGGGTATGGCACTGGGTGTGGCAATGCACATTATTAAAGTATTTAACGAATCAGGCTGGGGTTACTCATCTGATTTAGCTCAAGCGGCCGATTTATGTTCTCAAGCAGGTGCGAACATTATTAGTATGAGCTTAGGGGGCGGCGGCTCAAACAGTACAGAATCAAATGCGTTTGCTAACTTTACTAATGCAGGCGGCCTTGTTGTTGCTGCCGCGGGTAATGATGGTTGGTGCTAATGATGCCAATAATCAAATTGCTGATTTTTCACAATTCCCAAGTTGTTCATCAGGTCGTGGTAAACGTGCAACAAACGATGAAACCATTTGTGTAGAAGTAACAGCCGGTGGTGTTGATACGCTATCAACCTACCCTGCAGGTATGGCTACAGCAGCGAGTATGTCAGCCGATGGCACAGCATAAAATTCATCAGCAATGGTAAATGCAGGTCAAGTCACGGCGAGTGCCTACTTTATGGGGACCGGCGAAACAGTTGATCCAGCAGCGGCTGGTAAAGTATGTATGATTGACCGCGGCGTTGTTTCATTTTACGACAAAGTTGCTAACTGTGAAAACTCAGGCGGTTTAGGTGCGGTTATTATTAACAATGAAGCCGGCATGTTATACGCAACACTAGGTGATACCAACGATACTTCAATTCCTGCTGTAGGCGCTGCATTTGAAGATCGTAGCGCATTAGTTGCTAGTACAAACGTGACAATTAATATTGGCGCAACTGATTATGGTTTTATGAGTGGAACGTCAATGGCAACGTCTGCGGTTTCAGGTATTGCTGCGCTAGTATGGTCTAACCATAGCGACTGTACAGGCACAGAAATTCGCGATGCGTTAAAAGCAACTGCGCAAGATCAAGGGGCTGCTGGTCGTGAGGATTACTTTGGCTATGGTATTGTAAAAGCGGCAGACGCTGATGCTTACCTTACAGCAAACGGCTGTACGGGTGGCGATACTGGTGGTGTTGATCCAGAGCCAGGCGTAGATGATATCTCTCTTAGCGCTTCAGGTTACAAATCAAAAGGCACTAAATTTGTTGATTTAAGTTGGAATGGCGCAGCAACAAGCCAAGTTGATATCTACCGCAATGGTAGCAAAGTCATTACCACTGCAAATAATAATGCCTACACCGACAGTATAAATACTAAAGGGGGTGGTACGTATACATATCAAGTATGTGAAGCGCTGAGCACTACGGTGTGTTCAAATAATATCACCGTTAGTTTTTAATAAATTTAGCACTTCGTTATGTTTAAAAGTATAACGGCTAATTTTATAACAACTTAGTATCCTCAACTTAGCGGGCAATATGCCCGCTTTTTATTTTTGTATTTGCTTGATAAAATCACTTACCACTTCTTTTTCGTACTATTTAATGATCAACCCTGACTTTTTGCTCTCATTTTTACTCGCCAGCTTTTTAATGGCCGTTGCGCCTGGGCCATCAAACGCGTTTTTAATGGCACAAACATTTGCTAATGGGCGAAAAGCAGGTATGCAAAGTGCTTTTGGCTTTGCCTTAGGTGGCGTAGTACATACATTTTTTGCAGTTATTGGTTTAAGTGCTATTTTAAAAGCCTCTGAAACAGCCTATGCCAGCGTACAATATGCAGGTGCAGCCTATTTATGTTACTTAGGTTTTATGATGCTTAAAGGCACGTTTATGCCACCATCTTGTGAGCAAAGCGATAAACCGCATGTTACAACCAATAAAAACAAAAATGTCATGTTTCAAGCCATGATGACAGAAGTGCTTAATCCTAAGGTGGCTTTGTTTTTTATTGCTTTTATCCCACAATTTGTTGACCCTAGCTTGTCATCTGCAACCTTTCAGCTGGCATTTTTTGGGCTACTTTATCCAATCTTTGCTTTTCCGATTGACTGCACGTATATTTATTTCGGCGATAAAATAGCTCAATTTTTTAGAAATCACCCAAATAGCCAGCTCTGGATTGATAGGTTCACAGGCATTGTATTTATTGCCTTGGCTATCAATTTATTACTCTAACTAATAAGAATCAGCATGGATCAAAAAATACAATCTCTACCTGCGCAAAAAAATATAGCCTTGGTAGCACATGACGGCAAAAAAGCCGCGCTTAAGTTATGGTGCGAAAAACATAAGGCCACTCTAAGTAAACACACTTTATATGGCACAGGGACTACTGGGCATTTAATTGAGAAAACAACAGGGCTTGATGTTATTCAATTATTAAGTGGCCCTATGGGCGGCGATCAACAACTCGGGGCGAAAATAGCGGAGCATGAAATACATGTATTAGTCTTTTTTTGGGACCCTTTAGCCTCGCAACCTCATGATCCTGATGTTAAAGCTCTGCTACGTTTAGCTGCTGTGTGGAATATTCCTGTGGCGTGTAATGAAGTGAGTGCCGATATGCTACTTAGCTCACCATTAATGGATATAGAGCTTGAGCGAACACTGCCAGATTACGAAAAGTACCTCGCAACCCGACAAATATCTCTATAGTAGCTTACTTATAAAGCATGCTGGCCCATTTAGTAAGGCCAGCAGTTACACTACCAAAGTGATCACCGTTCACCATTTTTATGTTGCCTAAATGCTCACTCAACGCCGCTTTAATTAATGGAGACTGTGCACTTCCTCCCGTTAAGTAAATCACATCGGGATTGGTATTCGCATCAGTAATTGCCTGTTTAGCCAAGGTAACAATCTGACTAATGCTATCGTCAACAGCAAGCGCTAAATCAGCGACTGAAATATCTTTGCTTAATGAGTTATCTAAAAAGGCTAAATCACAATTAAAACTATTTGCGGATGTTAATGCAATTTTAGCCGCTTCAGCTTGTTGAACTAATTGATGACCTTGCTTATTTTGCTGTAAGTGAATAAGTCGTTTGTAAAGTTCAGGGGCGCTGACATCACGTAACTGCGCACTGAGTTCACGATAATGCTGGGCACTATAAAACTGACTTTGTAAATTCACATCGTTAATTTTACAAGCTTGCCAAAATGGTTGATTAGGTAGTGGTAAACCTGACTTAAACGAACTGCCAAGCCCGAGTAACGGCATTAAACCATGGTAGCTCAAAGCAATATCTAAATCGTTTCCGCCTACTCGCTTTCCGCTATGCGCTAAAAAGTCTGCATCTCGTTGTTGCTTATTCCTAAAACTTGGCCCCATTTGTACAAATGAGCAGTCACTGGTACCACCGCCAATATCAATCACCAATACTTTTTGGTCTTGCGTTAAATCACTTTCATAATCAATCCCAGCCGCGAGTGGCTCATATAAAAACTCAACATCTTTAAAGCCCGCTCGGTTTGCTGCGCGTGTTAAAATGCCCACGGCTTGTTGGTTTGACTGCTCACCACCGACCGCTTGAAAATTCACTGGGCGTCCAATAACAGTTTGGCTCAGCGTATACCCTAACGATAATTCAGCACGTTGTTTTATTTTTAAAATCATTGCTGTGGCAATATCTTCAAAAAAATTGATTTGCCCTTGCTTTAAGCCCGTTGCGCCAAAAAATGATTTAGGGGATTTTACAAAATAACCTTCTTCAGGAAATTGCACATATTCACTAATTGCCTCACGGCCAATAAATAGAGTGTCGTCGCCGGCTTGTAAGTCTAGGTCTGATTTAATTCGCGGGAGTGTATTAAGTAAGGGTTGGCGCGCGGTTTTATAGGCATGCTCATGCTCTGAGCCCTGCAAATGCTGCGCAACAAAATCAACGACTAAGGCGCTATGATGTGTGTATAAAGTTGATGGAAGATAATGTTTGCCTTGCTCTAAAGGGATGAGCTGAACACGCTCTTCGTTTAAAACACCCATAGCACAATTAGAACTACCATAATCAAAACCAACAAACATAGATCACCAAACATTACCAAAAAGGCCGCGCAATTTAGCATAATTGCTAAAAAATATATACTGAATTGGCCTACACTCTTTATTTTTCGGGTCTTTCTCGCAAAAAGCTAGCAAAACGCGGTAAACCATTTTTAGTGTATCCGTGGTATCGATAAGTGATTGTTGAACCAATGGCTGGCGGACGCTTGCGTTCTTCATCACTAAAGCCCGTGCCAATAGAAAAGGTTACGCCTTGCTTGGTTTGCACTCGCAATGCCCCGAGCATACCTGTGTATTTACCTTTACCTGGTAAATATTCAATAACTAGCGCTTCAGCATCCAAATAAGGTTTGAGTTTTAACAATGCACTAGAGCGACCACTCGTATGCTTAGCCTCTGCTAAATGAAGCATAACGCCCTCCCCGCCTTGTTTGGTGACCTCATTAAAGTAATCACTTAGTTGCTGATTGTCGCTAAATTGATATTGCTTAACCGCCTTAATATGTGAGCTATTTAACTTAGTAATGAGTGACAGGTAATTTTGATAGCGACGATGAAAAGGCGTGCTTGTATCTGGCATATCAAATACTTGATAAGTCACTGTTTGCCAGAGTAAGTCGTCGGGTATTTTTGTTCTAACAATACCACTGAGAACAGAAAATTGACCCCGCTTGGTCCATAATTCACCATCTAACCAAACATCAGGCAAAGGGGCGGTAAACCACTTTGGAGGATTAATTGGATTACCTTGGCGGGTAACAAATTGTTTCCCCGTCCATATTGCTCTAACGCCGTCAAACTTTTCACTCACCAAATATTGGCGAATATCGTTATGCTTAGTTTCATCATAAACATCAGCGAGTTGCACCTGCGGCAATTGCGCTAATAAACTCGCACTAAAAAGCGTTAAAAAAATAAATAGGTATCTTTGAATAGTAACCATAACTGCATCCTTGCAAATTTAAATATGGCTTAAACTATAGTTGAGATTGAAGCCATTGCCAAAATTCTTCAAGGTTATCCATTTGCTGTGTTGCTTTACTGAAGTCGTGCTGCTCGGTGTGCTTATTAGCAATCGCTACAACGGCTAAGGCTGCATTATTTGCTGCTGTTACGCCAGTGAAGGTATCTTCAACGGCAATCGCATTTTTTGCAGCGACCTGCATATTTTTAAGTGCTAATAAATAGGGATCACCGGCAGGCTTTGGATTGGTTACATCGTCTTTTGTAACCACCGTATCAAATAAATCATAAAACCCTAATCCTTTTAGTATTGGCTCAGCTTCATGGCGTGCGCTGCCTGTTACTAACGCCATTTTTAAGCCTTGCTCTTTAACTGCGAATAAAATATCTGCAGCATAAGGCATTAAAGGCGGTAAATTGGTTTTAACGTATTTGCTAAACAAACGGTATTTTTCATCCGCTAAATAGCGACTACTCACAGACAAGTTATGGGTTTGTTCTATTTCCTTTGCAGCGTCAATTGTGGGGCGCCCAGAAAAGCGCTGGCAAAAATCATCTTCGTCATAACGCACACCAAAAGACGCAAGTAATTGGCTCCAGCAGGTATAATGAACACTTTCAGAATCAACTAACGTGCCATCCATATCAAATAATACCGCTTCAATAGACATACTTTCTCCTTGTTGTTTAGCTGTTTAGCTGTTTAGCTAATCAGCCTATGCTCTGAATAATAAAAAAGGTGCCTAAGCACCTTTAATTAATTTATGTTACTCGGTCAAGCCTGCTGGTGGCTCAGCATAAGCGTCTTCACCTGTGTCTACATCAACTAACTCGTAACCACGGGCTTTGCGCATCACTTTAAGTACGGGTTTTTCAAATGCGGTTTTTAAGCGCTCAGCATCATCTTTTAGCTCATCTAAAGTGGTACCAAACGGCGCTGCCCCCGTTTCTGACCAGTTAGTTACTTTACCATTTAGGTTATATTCCACTTCATGTATTTGATATTGCGCCGCTTCATCTTTGGTTGCTTCACAAAAAATTACACGGTAATTCCAAAATCCAGCCATTACTTTTTCTCTTTAATAAACATATGAGCGCTACTTTAGCAGCTCTACAAAAATAAAAAAGCCTGCACTAGGCAGGCTTTTATCAATAATTACAATTTAACGTTAAATTTTTCGATTAGAAAAAGTTAACTTTAAATTCAGCACCAATGTAACGCTCTTCGTTAACCATTGCTGTGTTGTTGTTGAAATCAACACCACCAATTGCTTGTTGCTCGTCAAATAGGTTACGCACGAATGCTGATACTTCATATTCGTAGTCGCCTTGTGCCCATGCATAACCAGCACGTAGGCCTACTTCTGTTAATGGCTTACCTTCAAACTCAACTGATTCATATAAGAAAAAGTCAATTTCACTGCGGTACGACACATCTGCGTAAGTGAAGAATTCACCTTCAGCGAGTTCTTTAGTGTAACGAAGTGTGATGTTAGAGATCCACTCTGGAGCATGCGGTAAGCTGTTACCATCTAAAATAGCACGGTCTTCAGGACCAAATGCACCTGGTACTTGGAACGTAGGATCAGTAACAGTACATTGTGCACACACAGCAACGGCTAAATCTTTGTCTTTAAGCTCGGTTTTGTTGTAGCTTAAGTTAAACGTGGCATTTAGCTCATCCGTTAACACCCACTCAGAATCAATTTCGAAACCGTAGCCAGTTGTTTTATCAGCATTTAATAAGCGGTTAAAGTTAGCACCACCACCTACAGCCGTTAGCTGTTGGTCGTCCATGGTGTAATAAAATACCGTTGCGTTAACACGGCCTTGGCCATCTAACACATCAGATTTAATACCTGTTTCAAACGAAGTAACAGTCTCTGAATCAGCAACGGTTACTTCATCACCAAATAAGATACGACCTTGAAGACTCGGTGCACGGAAACTGTTAGCAATGCGGCCATACCAGTTTACGTCATCATTGACTTTGTAGTTAGCCGATAAATCCCAGCTTACGTGATCATCGCTTACATTTTTTTCAATGTAAGTAGCAGCACCACCTACAGGGCTAAGCGTACGATTTGCTGAGAACTCTTTCTCATCGTCAGAGTAACGCAGGCCTGCTGTTACTTTTAAATCATCAGTAATGGTGTAGTCAACTGAGCCAAACACAGCCCATGCTTTAGTGTCTTGCTGTTGGCTAACAAAACCATTTAATACGCCATTATTAGCCGTATCATAACTAAAGTTTTCAATCGTTAATGCTTCGTCGAAGTAAAAAACACCCACCTGGTAATTTACATCGCCAGCAAAGTTGCTTGATAAACGTAACTCTTGCGTGTATTGGTCTTGGTCTGGAATACCATCAGCACTTTCTGAAGAAAAAGGAATAAAACCAGGACCCATAGCTACTGGAACATCATTGATAGAGAATCCACCGTAACCACCATCAATGTCAGCACGAGAGTAAATTTCTGCACTTTCCCAACCAGAGATTGACGTTACTGTGTGGTTAGCTAAGTCCCACTCAAGTTTAAGGCTTGCACCTTGTGATTCCACTTGTTGCGTCGCACGCGATGCGGCATCGTGGTAAACCACATCATTTTCAAAATCATCAACTAAGTCGTTAGTGCCAGGCTTGATAGTATTGGCACGAAAGGCAATTGGAGAGCCATCTAAATCACGGACATGGTAGTTAAATAATCCAGTGAAATCGTCACCTTCATATAAAAATTGAATACGTGCAGCTTGTTCAGTGTAACCACCTAAGGCATCTTTTTGTTCAAAGCCCGGTGCACGATTATCAATATAATCGTCTTTGTCTTGCCAAAGTACTGAAACACGCGTTGATAAACGGTCTGTTAATGAACCACCAACAGCGCCTTCAAAATCAACTGCGCCACGGCTACCATATGATACAGAGCCATAACCTTCAAATTCTTGACTTGGTTTAACGGTATCAAATTTAACTAGTCCAGCAGGCGTATTACGGCCGAACAAGGTACCTTGTGGGCCACGAAGCACTTCAACACGGGCTACGTCAAATACAGGGAAACCTTTTAAAATAGCATTTTCTTGTACAATTTCATCAACCACAAGTGACACAGGCTGTGAAGCATTCAAATCGAAATCAGTGTTACCTAAACCACGTACATAAAAGCGTGGGAATGAACGGCCAAATGAAGATTCAATAGATAAACTTGGGATTTTCGCATTCATAAAACGAATATCCATACCAGCTGAGCTGTAAGCATCTAAACTGTCGCCTTGCAGGGCTGAAACAGCAACAGGCACTTCTTGAGCGTTTTCTACTCGTTTACGAGCAGTAACTTGAATAACTTCTAGTTGGTTCTTCTTAGCAGTAGTTTCTTGCTCAGCAGCTAGGGCTGAAATTGACGTACCTGCTACGGCAGAGAACAACGTTGCATTGATAAGGGTTGCTAACGTAGATCTTTTCATTGCTTTCATGTCGGGGTTAACCTTTTTAGTGCACTCTTGTTCAACGGTTGATGTGTTGCGCAATTACATAATTACGGATTCAGTCAATTTTTCGCGACTTGCTCTATGCGGCGCGGACCTTATTACCGAGAGTACAAAAACGGCATAAATAAGGCTGACTGAATGCGCGAGATTATACCATGCTGTAATTAATTTACCGCATGCTGAGTGTTAAAAATATAAACTTATTTTTAACACTTAAGCGCACTATCCCGACTTTTAGTGTACTTTTAGCAACTAAACAACCAAAAAGCGGACATATGTCCTTACAATGAATTGTTAAAAAATATAGCAAATAACGCGGCACTTTTTTAAATACTACTTTTTCACTAATGAACGCGTCAGTGCAATTTCACCATCAATATGAATATCTCGCTGCGGGAATGCAATCACCACATCGTGTTGTTCAAACACTTCATAAATACTAAAGCGAATATCACTGCGCACTTGTCTTAAGCGAGTTTCAGATTCAGCGCACACCCAAAAAATAGCATTAAAGACCAGCGAGCTGTCGGCAAAGTCATCAAACAACACCGTTGATTGGGGCGTTGTTAATATTGCTTCATGTTCATCTAATACTTGCTGAATTAACTTTTTAACCAGTAATACATCAGAGCCATAAGCTACGCCTACGCTTACCGACGAGCGCGCATTGCCATCAATGAGCGTCCAGTTTGTAACCGTATTTTCTAATAACTGGCTATTAGGGATCAACATATGCACCCCGTCGTTTCTGCGAATGCGGGTAGAGCGAGTGTTAATAGTTTCAACCACCCCTTTTGCAGTGCCAACTTCTAGAAAATCGCCAATACGGATTGGCCGCTCCCACATTAATATCCAACCGCTAATAAAGTTATTAATAATATTTTGTGCACCGAACCCCACACCAATGGCAATGGCACCCGATACAAAGGCAAATGCGGTTAGTGGAATGTTGAGCACCTCAAGGGAGGTAAAAAGTAAAATCGCAATGCTTAAAATAAAATAAAAACGCGTGAATAAATGCACTGCATCTGGGCTCATTTTTCGAGCAAGTAATGACTTCTTAATCAATTTACCAATACGTGTAACCACAAACCACATAGTAAATAAAATCAGTGGGACTTGAATGACTTTAGCAACCGTAATATGTACGTCGTTATAACTAAACAGCACAAAACCTAGTATGTCGTTAATTTGTTCTATATTCATGATTATTCCATATAAAAATAAGCTAGCAGTTAGTAAATCAGTAAATGCTAATAATTGAGTGAGTCTAGCATGTGGTTAAATTAAATAAGTAACAGTCTGTTTAAAATAATGACGGTAAAACAACCGTGATTGCCTCGTGTCGACATGCTTGCATTGACCTTGGGGTAATTTGGGCTGTTTACTGCTGCTTTTATCTACTAAAGCTGTTTTTGCAATCTAATTTGCGTTTAAATCCTGTTTTAAATCGATAAACTTTGTTGTATATAAGTCAAAATTTGGTAAGTTAACTGTGTTTTCGACTCACTAAGCCTATTTCGGCTATTTTTTCTATGGAGTTATTATGCGTAAAACACTGATTGCCACTACGATTGCTAGTGCACTTTTATTATCTGCCTGCTCTTCTGAGAGCACTAAAGAAACAACACAAGAAACCGCAGCGCAAGTTCAAGACATTAACGCAAGCAATGTATTGTTCAAACCAAGTCCACTTCAATACATGGCACCTGAGTTTGATAAGTTTGGTACGACTGAATACGAAGCCGCATTTGATGCAGGTATTGCACAGCACAATGCAGAAATACTGGCAATTGCCAACAACCCAGCGCCAGCCACTTTTGAAAACACCTTAGTTGAAATGGAGCTGGCAGGCGAGCTACTAAACCGCGCATCAGCTGCGTTTTATAACCTATCAGGCCTTATTTCAAACGATGAATACCAACGTATTGATAAAAAAATGGCGCCAGTTTTCTCGGCTCACTCTGATGACATTTATTTAAATGGTGCATTGTTTAAACGTGTACAAACGGTATACGACAATAAAGATAAGTTAAGCGCTGAAGATCAACGCCTAGTCGATTTTTACTACAAACAGTTTGTAAAAGCCGGTGCAAAATTAAACGATGCTGAAAAAGCAAAAATGCGTGAAATCAACGCAGAGCTTGCAAAACTATCAACTGAGTTTTCTCAAAACGTATTAAAATCGTTTAAAGAAGATGTCATTTTAGTAACAGATAAAAGCAAATTAGCGGGTTTATCTGAAGGTGAAATTGCCGGTCTTGCAGCCGCTGCTGAAAAAGCAGGCAAAGATGGCTACATGATCACCTTAGTGAACACCACGCAACAGCCTATTTTAGCAAGCCTTGAAAATCGCGAACTACGTGAGCAAATTTTTAAAGCATCAACCAATCGTGCTGCTAAAACAAATGGCCCTATCATTATTAAAGAAACTAACCTGCGCGCACAAAAAGCAGAACTGTTAGGCTTTAAAGATTGGGCTTCTTATGTAATGACTTCACGCATGGCGCAAACTACTGATAACGTGTACGGCATTTTAGATGACTTAGCGCCAAAAGCCGTTGAAAAAGCGAAAGCAGAAGCACAAGCAATTCAAAAAGTAATTAATGATTCGGGTGAAAACTTTGAACTTAAACCATGGGATTGGTCTTTCTACGCAGAAAAAGTACGCGCTGAAAAATACGACCTAGATCCAGCCTTAGTTAAGCCTTATTTTGAAATGCAGTCGGTTATCCATAACGGCCTGTTCTTCGCTATGGAAAAACTTTACGGTATTACCTTTAAAGAGCGTAAAGACCTGCCGGTTTACCACGACGATGTAATGGCATTTGAAGTATTTAACGCCGATGGCAGCGCCATTGGTTTATTTTACATGGACCCATATGCACGTGAAGGTAAGCGTGGCGGTGCATGGATGAGTGCATACGTAAGCCAAAGCGGCTTAAAAGGCACTAAACCTGTTATTTACAACGCACAAAACATTCCAAAGCCGGCTGAAGGCGAGCCAACGCTCATGACGTTTGACGAAGTATCAACTATGTTCCACGAGTTTGGTCATGCGGCACACGGTTTATTCTCTGACGTTAAATACCCAAGCCTAGCAGGTACTGCAACAGCACGTGACTTTGTTGAATTTCCATCACAAGCACACGAAGATTGGATGATTGAACCAACGGTACTTGCTAACTACGCTAAACATTACAAAACTGGAGAGCCAATTCCTCAAGCACTACTTGATAAAGTACTTGAGTCGCAAAAGTTCAACCAAGGTTTTGGTACCACTGAATATTTAGCAGCAGCACTACTGGATATGGAATGGCATTCATTTGGTTCTGATAAGAAAATAACTGACGTACAGCAGTTTGAAAGTGACGCATTAAAGGCACATGGTATTGATTACTACCCTGTTCCGCCGCGTTATAAATCAAACTACTTTAGCCATACTTTTGCAGGTGGTTACTCAGCAGGTTACTACGCTTACCTGTGGACTGAAGTATTTGCAGCCGATGCGTTTGCTCACATGGAAAACAACGGTGGCTTAACGCGCGAAAATGGCGATAAGTTCCGTAAAGAGATCCTATCAAAAGGTAATAGCCGTGACTTAATGCAAAGCTACATTGAGTTTAGAGGCCAAAAACCAACGACTGATGCATTGCTTAAGCGCCGTGGTTTAGTTGATTAATTAATATTTTTAATCAACTGATATAAAAGCCCGCTTGCGGGCTTTTATTGTTTATAGAACAATATATAACAGATAAACTGACACCCTTACTTAAGACAAGATGAGTGTTATGGGCTATTTATTTGCAGTTACCCTTCTTTGGGCGTTTTCGTTTAGTTTAATTGGTGTGTATTTAGCAGGCCAAGTTGATGCGTGGTTTAGTGTGCTAATTCGTGTGGCTTTAGCAGCGTTAGTATTTTTGCCTTTTTTAAAGAAAATCCCCACCCCGCTTGCATGTAAACTCATGCTGATAGGCGCACTGCAACTGGGGGTTATGTATGGCTTTTATTACCACTCATTTTTGTTTTTAAGTGTGCCTGAAGTGCTATTATTTACTGTAATGACCCCGCTTTACATTACGCTTTTAAACGATGCGCTAAATAAACAGTTTAATCCGCAGTTTTTTATCGTCGCGTTTATTGCCGTGTTAGGGGCTATTACCATTCGTTATGAAAACTTAGACAGTAACTTTTTAGTCGGATTATTACTGGTTCAAGGCGCTAATATTAGTTTTGCCATCGGCCAAGTAACCTACAAACGATTAATGCTTAATAAACAACTCGATGATAAAACCGTATTTGGTTGGTTTTTTATTGGCGCACTAATTGTTGCAAGCGCCTGTTACGCCTTATTTGGTGATCTTAACAAATTACCAAGTACCTCAACTCAATGGAGTATACTGATTTATTTAGGTATTGTGGCCTCTGGTTTAGGCTACTTTATGTGGAATAAAGGCACGACGCTTGTCAATGTTGGTGCGCTGGCGGTGATGAACAACTTACTTATTCCTGCCGGTATAATTGTTAATGTGCTTATTTGGAATCGAGACGCTGACCTACTTAGATTAAGCATTGGCGGGGGAGTGATGCTGGTTGCCTTAGTGGTAAACCAAATAATGACTAAATCAGCAAATTAATCACTCTGTAGTGAAATTGTCATTAATAATTAGTAAGGTAGCGTCCACTTTTATTTTTAAGGACAAATAATGAAGCGCATACCTTTTCTAACAACTTTTTTATTATTAAGCTCACTTACTGGCTGTGATGACGATGTAAAAATAGTCGAAAAAGAAGTGGTTGTTACCAACACTGACGTTGAAATTGTTGAAGTACCTACCCCGGTTATTGTTGAAGTAGCACAAGGCACTAATATTCAACTAGGTACTCGCCCAGACTACCTAGTTGACGATATGGCTAGCAGCGCACTAAAAACAAAATTAGAATCGTGCAAGGATGGTCCTTTTTATCGTACTGATTTTTCAATTGGTCACCGCGGTGCTCCAATGCAATACCCAGAACACACTAAAGAATCTTATATTGCAGCCGCTCGCATGGGAGCAGGTGTTGTCGAATGCGATGTAACCTTTACCAATGATAAAGAGCTAGTATGTCGTCATTCTCAGTGCGACTTGCACACCACCACCAATATTTTAGCCATTCCAACATTGGCTGCTAAATGTAGTGAGCCATTTACCCCAGCAAACTCTAACAGTGGCACGCCTGCTTCAGCTAAATGTTGTACCAGTGATATTAGTTTGGCAGAATTTTTAACTCTTGAGGGCAAGATGGATGGCGCAAACACCAGTGCCACCAATGTTAGCGATTACATGAAAGGTACACCCAGTTGGCGCACTGACTTATACGCCACCTCTGGTACACTCATGACCCACAAACAAAGTATTGCACTCTTTAAAGAGCTGGGAGTAAAAATGACCCCAGAGCTTAAATCCCCTCAAGTAAGTATGCCTTTTAACGGTATGACCCAAACGCAATACGCACAAAAAATGCTGGATGAATACACGCAAATGGATGTACCCGCCTCGCGAGTGTATCCGCAATCATTTAATTTAGCCGACGTAGAATATTGGATTAATACTAATCCTGAATTTGCAGCGCAGAGTGTCTATTTAGATGGGCGCGACAGCAATGCAGGGTTTGATCCAAACAACGCTGCAACATGGCAGCCATCTATGGCAGAGCTCGTAAACGACGGCGTTAAAATTATTGCGCCACCCATATGGATGCTATTAAGCATAGATAACAACAGTAATATTGTCCCCTCACAGTATGCCATTGACGCTAAAGCCGCGGGGCTTAATATCATTGCATGGAGTCTTGAGCGCTCAGGCCCTCTAAATCAAGGTGGCGGTTATTATTATCAGTCAATTAGTGATGTTATAGATAACGATGGCGATATGTTCACTGTGGTTGATGTGTTAGCGCAAGACGTAGGTGTAATGGGTATCTTTTCCGATTGGCCAGCAACCGTAAGTTACTATGCTAGTTGTAATAACATGCCTGCAAGTATTTAAACTTTAAGGCGTGTTTATTTTATCGTGCTCAGTTACCATATATTTTATATATTATTTAACTGAGCACTTTTATGATCATCCAACACCACCATGCTGACTTGCCTACCCCAACGGGGTTAATGCGCACTACGGTTTATCGCCCACACGCTCACGGGCAATTCCCAGCCATTATTTTTTACTCTGAGATTTTTCAGCAAACCGCGCCTATTGCTCGCAGCGCCGCTATTTTAGCAAGTCATGGTTTTGTGGTACTTGTGCCAGAAGTATTTCATGAGCTTAACCCTATCGGGACAGTGCTTGCTTATGATGATGCGGGTAAAGATAAAGGCAATAACGATAAATGGGCAAAACCGCTTGAATCTCACGACAGCGATACCCAAGCGTTAATCGACTTTGTGCAAACACACGATTACTGTACTGGCTCTGTGGGTGCAATGGGTGTTTGTATTGGTGGGCATTTAGCGTATAGGGCCGCATTAAACCCCGCAATAAAAGCTGCTTTTTGCTTATATGCCACTGATATTCATAGCGATACACTTCCCGCACAAAAAGGGAATAATTCATTTGAACGTATGGCCGATATACAAGGTGAAATCCACTTTATTTGGGGAAAACAAGACCCTCATGTGCCACAACAAGGTCGCGACAAAATTTATCAACAAGCGGTTAGTACGGGTATTAATTACCAATGGCAAGAAGTGAACGCGCAACATGCCTTTATGCGTGATGAAGGCGAGCGGTACGATGCAGCACTTGCTATCACCATGTATCAGCAAGCCGTTGCTTTGTTTAACCGAGTGCTTTAAGCGCTATTATTTAAGCATACCTAATGCGGTATGTTGCTTTACAAAATACGCTTTTAAATAATCAATAAACAAACGCAGTTTTTTAGAGCCCGCCGCCCCAGGCGGGAACACCCCATAAAGCTCAATGTCTTTGCTTTTATAATCATCGAGTATAATTTGCAGCAAACCCGCTTGTACTTTTGGCCATGCATCATAAAGTGGAATACGACCAATACCATGCCCCGCCTCTACAAACGCAGTGCGTGCAGCAGCGTTATTGGTGCTTAAACTACCTTGCATTGTAATATCGACCTTTTTTCCTTCTTTTTGTAAGGTCAGCGTTTTACTGCCTAATTGATAAACCACCCATTGATGCTTTGCCAACTCATCGGGTGTAGTGGGTTTACCAAAATGCGCAAAATAATCGGGCGCACCACAAATACAGGTACTCATAGTGGTGAGCTTAGTGGCTTGTAAGTTCGAATCGCGCAGTGCAACCCCTCTAATTGCAAAATCAAACCCGTGCTTAATAATATCCACCACATCATCAGTTAGCTGTAAATCTATATCAATTTTAGGGTACTGACGTTTAAAGGTATTTATTGCCGGTACAATTAACTGCATCCCTACATTTACTGGGCAACTTATTTTTAATAGCCCTTGAGGTTCACTTTTTATATTTTCTATTTGCTGATTAGCGGCATTAGCTTGCTCTGTAATAACACGGCAACGCTCATAATAGGCCATTCCGGCTTCGGTTAACGCCATAGTGCGGGTAGAACGGTTAAGTAGCGTCACTTCGAGCTGTGTTTCTAATTTTTTTAAGTGATAACTCGCTACGGCACGGGTCAGCCCTAATTGTTTTGCCGCTGCAGTTAAGCTGCCCTGCTCTACAATTTGTGCAAATACCACCATGCTTTTTAACTGTTCAAACGAGACTTTCATAGGTGCTCCAATGCGGTTTTAACTTCAACCCTCTTATTGTATCAATTATTGAATCAATTAAGTTAAATTTATCATCGTTGTTTAAAGCTCTCTTAGTGCATATAGTATTTACCAAGCAAGATTAATTAATTTAAATCATCATAAGGAATACCTTACATGGCTAAAAAAATACTAATGGTTCTTACATCACATGCAGAGCTTGGTAACACAGGCGAAAAAACTGGTTTTTGGGTAGAAGAATTTGCAGCCCCTTATTACGCATTTGTTGATGCAGGTATTGAAGTAACATTGGCTTCTCCAAACGGCGGTCAGCCACCGATTGACCCAACTAGTACACTTGATGATTTTCAAACTGAGGCAACCAAACGTTACGATGCAGACAGTGGTGCACAAACACTGATGGCAAATACCAAGGTTTTAAGCGAAGTAAACTCTTCTGATTACGACGCCGTATTTTACCCTGGTGGTCACGGCCCTTTATGGGATTTAGTCGATAACACCGATTCTGTATCGCTCATTGAAAGCTTTATTAAAGAGCAAAAACCAGTCGCTGGCGTGTGTCATGCAAGTGCGGTATTTTTAAATGTTAAAGACGCTGATGGCAATGCATTAGTCGCCGGTAAAAAAGTAACGGGCTTTACTAACAGCGAAGAAGCTGCTGTACAACTTACTGACATAGTTCCATTTTTAGTTGAAGACGAACTTATCAAAAAAGGTGGCGATTACCAAAAAACCGATGACTGGGGCGTACTTGCTCTAGAAGATGGTTTATTGATCACCGGTCAAAACCCAGCAAGCTCAGAACTTGCAGCTAAAAAGCTATTAACTAAACTAGGTTAATAGCAGCCAACAACTCAAATCAGCACAGCATTTTATGCTGTGCTTTTTTAATTGCTTTTCATTACCTTATACAATTCCTATACTGGCAACACTTTCGGTAAATTAGGATCACACTATGGCCACTAAACCAAACACGCTTTCACTTATTACCAGTACCCGTTTTGCTATTTTTAGCATTATTATTATTTGTTTTGTATTGCAGCTTATTAATAGCCTACCTGGCATTAATTTAAACGGTTTAGGTATTTATCCCAGAAGTATTCAAGGGTTGGTTGGTATTCTTTGTGCTCCCTTTTTACACGGTAGCTGGTGGCATTTTGCCAGTAATATGTTGCCATTTGCTGTATTAAGCTGGTTAGTTTGCCAGTACAGCGTACAGCGCTTTTATAGTGTATTTATATTCACCGCTTTAGTAGGTGGCTTATTAGTTTGGATGTTTGCCCGCAGTAATATTCATGTGGGTCTAAGCGGTGTCATCTATGGTTTGTGGGGCTTTATTTTATGCTATGGCATTGTAAGACGTTCATTTAAATCGATTTTTATCGCTGTTATCGTAGCATTTTTATACAGTGGCTTTATCTGGGGCGTATTACCGCAGCGTTTTCATATCTCGTTTGAGAGCCATTTTTTTGGTGCATTAAGTGGATTGTTTTTAGGTTATAAACTAGCAAAAGCAGATAAATTAAAAAATCAGCAAGCAACAACTAAAACACGCGTTTAATAAAGATAGAGGTTATTTATGAGTGAAAACAACAAATACATCCCGCCTAAAGTATGGACATGGGACAATGAAAGTGGTGGTAAATTTGCTAGTATAAATCGCCCCATTGCAGGCGCTACTCATGACAAAACATTACCGATTGGCGAACATCTATTTCAGCTTTATTCGCTGGCAACACCCAATGGCCAAAAAGTTAGTATTATGTTTGAAGAGCTTTTAGAGCTTGGCTTAACCGATGCCGAATACGATGCGTATTTAATTAATATTGGTGAAGGCGATCAGTTTGGCTCTGACTTTGTTGATATCAACCCGAACTCAAAAATACCCGCGCTGATGGATCATTCAACCATACCGCCAACACGCATATTTGAGTCAGGTGCTATTTTACAATACTTAGGCGAAAAATTTGATGCCTTTATTCCTAACGATCTCAAAGCCAAAACAGAGTGTCGTAACTGGCTATTTTGGCAAATGGGCTCAGCACCTTACTTAGGCGGTGGGTTTGGCCACTTTTACAGTTATGCACCGAGTAAAATGCAATACCCGATTGACCGCTTTACCATGGAAACTAAGCGCCAGCTTGATGTACTAAACCGCCATTTAAGTGACAATGAATACATGGCAGGCAGTGAATATTCAATTGCCGACATTGCTATTTGGCCGTGGTATGGCTCACTGGTTTTAGGTGACCTATACGACGCGGCAGAGTTTTTAGATGTTGCATCTTATACCCATGTGGTTCGTTGGGCTAAACAAGTGGCTGCACGCCCAGGCGTAAAACGAGGTCGTCGCGTTAATCGTACGTGGGGCCCGGAAGAAGAGCAAATGGCAGAGCGCCACACGGCCCAAGACTTTAAATAAAAGTCAAAACAGTTCAATAAGCCAGCTGCTTAGCTGGCTTTTTTATGTCCATTAATAAAATATGAAACTGAATCATATTTCAGTTTCATATTTTATAAAAAATTAAATAATTTCCTTTTAAAACAGGAAAACACGCCAAAATGGACTAACTTTAATAAAAATTACTAACATAAAGTTTATTATGCGATCTTTGGTTTGTGTACTCCTCTTAAGTGTACTTTATATTGCAGCATTTCCTTTAAGTGCACGCAGCGAAGATCTGAAAACATTAACGCTCTACCATGACTCAGACTATTCAAACCATTACGAATCGGCCTATGCAATGAAGATGGGGGTGCTGACTGCTTTAGCAGAGATTAATAATAACGTGCAAGATTATCAGCTCACACTGATTGAAAAAGACAACCGAGGTAATGCGAATCGCAGCTTATTGCACATGCAGCAGTTTCTAAAAGACCCCAATGCACTGGTTTTTATTGGTGGATTGCACTCCCCGCCCTATATAAAAAATAGAGAGTTCATCAATAAAAACAAACTATTACTACTACTGCCTTGGGCTGCCGGAGGGTCTATTACCCGATACCCTAGCGATGATAACTGGGTATTTAGGCTCTCGGTAGATGATACAAAAGCCGGTTATAGAATGGCCCAATTTGCAACGCAAACTCTAAATTGCAAAAATCCGCTCTTACTTTTAGAAGACACGCCATGGGGAAAATCAAACAACAACACCATGCTTAAGGCCTTTGGTGATATAAAACCACAAGTAAAATGGTTTAACTGGAACACAAAAATAAATAACGCCAAATTAATGCTACATCAAATAAAAAATACACCTGCAGAGTGTATTTTATTTGTTGGAAATGCCATTGAGGGGGCTGTATTTATAAATGCGATGGCAAGTTTTGCCAAAAATGAACGCCTTCCTATTGTTAGTCATTGGGGAATAACGGGTGGGGGTATTTTTGCCAACGTTGAGCAAGCCATAAAATCAAACTTGAGCTTACATTTTATACAAAGCTGTTTTTCATTTTTAAAAACGCCGCAAACCGCTTTAACTAAAAATGTTATAGCACAAAGCTTATCCCTCAAGCCTACCCCTGTAGCACCCACTGAGTTAATTTCTCCGGCTGGATTTATTCATGCCTACGACTTAACAAAACTATTGTTACAGGGCATATCACAAATAACTTTAACCGATAATACAGAGCACAACAGAGCAAAAATCAAACATGCACTTGAAAACTTAACCATGCCAGTTAATGGCTTAATAAAACAATACCAACGTCCTTTTGCTGTGTGGTCAGCTAATAATATTGATGCCCACGAAGCACTTGGTTTTGACGATTTATGCATGGCAAATTATCAGCCAGATGGAAAAATACACATTATCGAAAACCCAATAGGCAATATTGAGTAATGCGAGCATTAATAAATAAAAAATTTAAGCTCTCAACAAATAATGCTTTTTATACTTTTTTAGCATTGAGCTTAATATTATCAGTGACTATTTCTTTACTGTTTGTTGGTCATCGCGCAAATACAGCTATCTATGATTTGCAAAGTAAAAGTCTTGAGATTGAATCTAAACTCACCACCAGCTACCTCACACTATTTTTAGAAACAAGAACACAAATTCTTAATGACCTTGCTCGTCAACCTATTTTATCTAACGCCATAATGGGGTCAGACACCTCAAAAGCGCTACTCCAAGATTACCTTTTTCAATATAAAATAATGGGTAGCACCGAAAAAATAACGATTATAAACGTATTAAAAGAGGTGGTTTTTAGTAACGACCCTTCGCTTAACGAGCTGAGTATAATTGAGCAACCATGGATAAATAGCTTACTTGAAGAGCAAACAGAAAAGGCGGTGATATTAAATAAGCCAACCAACACCGACCTATTCACCATTGCGGTGCCTATAAAATATAATAACTTTACTGAGGGCGTGCTTATGGTGCAATTTAATACGCCAATGACCCAGTTACTACCGACCGACTTTGACCGTGAAAGCCATGGACTGACTTTAGCAGGCCCATGGGTTTATTATTCTAATTTAAATCAAGGTGACGAGTATGTCAGTATTAACCAAAACCTCATTGGCAATACAGATATAACATTAAACTACTACATTACTGCCAATTTAATTGCTGCTAAAACTACTCGCTTCATAATCGATATTGCTATATCAATTATTGTAAGTATGGCTTTATCGTCGTTATTCCTGTTTGTATTTGGTCGGCACTTACTACTAAACCCGTTTAAGCTTTTAGAATCCTCAAGAGAAGCTATAAAGCAAAGTGAAGCGCGTTACGAACTGGCGGTTAAGGGCAGTAATGATGGTATTTGGGATTGGGATATTGTTACAAATGAAGTATATTTTTCTCCCCGTATTAGCGTATTGCTTGGCTACGACGAAAACGATAAAAACGCTTTGCCTCACTGTGCTGATGCACTTTATAAGTTACTTCACCCTGATGATATAACCAAGCATAAAAAGCAAATAGCAAATCACTTAATTAGCAACATTCCCTTTAATTACGATTATAGATTAAAGACTAAATCAGGCGCTTATCGTTATTTTACAGTAAAAGGGATGGCACTGCGCAATGAGCATAATAAAGCAATTAGAATGGCAGGCTCTGTAACTGACATTACTGAGCAAAAACGTTCTCAAAAAGCATTAAAACAAGCAAAAGAGCAAAATGATTTATTAGCGCAGGCAATCGAATCGTGTAATGTGGGTATTTCTATAGCCGATGCGAGCGTGCAAGGCTTTCCTTTAGTCTTTTTAAACTCTGAATTTGAAAAAATAACAGGCTATAGTAAAGAGGAAATGCTAGGAATAAATTGCAGCTTACTTCAAGGGCCAAACACAGATAAGAACGCAATAGATATTATTACTAATGCAATAAAAACATTAAAAACTCAACGTATAGAAATACTAAATTATAAAAAAGATGGCACGGAATTTTGGAATAGCCTACAAATCTCACCTGTTTTTAACGAGCAGCAACAGCTCACAGCTTATGTGGGAATTCAGCAAGATATCACTGAGCAAAAAGCAGCGAATCAATTATTAATTGAAGCAAAAGCGGCGGCTGAACAGGCTAACATTGCCAAAAGCGAGTTTTTAGCAGCAATGAGTCATGAAATTCGCACGCCTATGAATGGCGTATTAGGCATGCTTAATTTGATTTTAGATAGCTCATTAAATGAAAAACAACACCATCAGGTAAGCATTGCACTCAATAGTGCAAACTCCTTATTAAATATTATTAACGATATTTTAGACTTTTCAAAAGTGGATGCCGGTAAGCTTGAGCTTGAGGAGTTAGAGTTTAACCTTTGTAACATGCTCGACGATTTTATCGAAACAATAGCAATTCATGCCCACAGTAAAAATATTCCGTTAATGCTAGATATAGAGCATCTTGAATACGCTTTTGTCATTGGTGACGCCGGACGCCTCAAACAAATTTTAACAAACTTAGTAAATAATGCGCTTAAATTTACTCATAAAGGCGAAGTGCAAGTTATTGCTAAACTCACACCGATTAACAATAATCAAATGCGTTTTAACTGCCAAGTAATAGACTCTGGCATTGGTATTTCTGCAGCCCAACAAGCCAAGCTATTTAAATCATTCTCTCAAGTTGACTCTTCAACAACACGAAAATATGGAGGCACGGGCTTAGGCTTAGCGATTGTTAAAAAGTTATGCCACCTAATGGAAGGTGATATACAGGTACAATCTAAAGAAAATAAGGGCAGTAACTTTAGCTTTAATGTTGTTCTAAAACGCAGTAAAAACCCACAAAAAGTATTACCTCCTGTAGATATGTCATCGTTAAATATTTTAATTGTGTGCAGCAATCAAACTCAATCTTCTATTTTACACAAGCAGTTTACTAAATGGGGAGCAACAGCCGTAATCAGCCCATCCGCAAAGCAGGCTGTGCAAATATGTCAGCAATATATCGAAAAACAAAACCTTTGTTTTGATTTAATTATGATTGATATGCAGCTAAGTGACGGCGATGCTTTAAGCTTAAGTAAAACCCTTGATAAAGAAGTAGATCTTATGGCTGCGCATGTTGTTTTAATGACCACGAGTGAGCTAAATAAACAGCGCGATTTATATCAAGCGCCTCGGTTTTCAGCCATTGTTACAAAGCCCATAATCACACAAAATCTTTTTAAGATGCTATCGACCTGCTTTAGCGATAAACAGCAAAGTAATAGCAGCCTCATTACTGAGGATTTATCTGACACTCTGCCTTTGTCGAGCGATGATATTGTGTGGGACAAAAGTATTCGTATTTTACTGGTTGAAGATAACAACATTAATCAAATCGTCGCCTCTACCACGCTTAAAAAGATAGGAATTAATAGCATTGATATTGCAGAAAATGGCCAGCACGCGCTCGAATATTTAAAACAAACAACTTCCCATAACCCGTACTCACTCATTTTAATGGATTGCCAAATGCCAGTGATGGATGGTTACCAAGCCACAACCCATATAAGAGTAAATGAAGCTGGAAGTAAAAATCCTCCAATTACTATTATTGCTATGACAGCAAACGCTATGGTGGGCGATAAAGCTAAGTGCTTACAGGTTGGAATGAACGACTATATTTCTAAGCCCATTGCGCAAGACATATTATTTAAAAAACTCCTAAAATGGTTGCCATATGAGCTTAAAAACAATGAGTAAAGTAGATATGTTAACCATATCATCTTAATATATATAAATATTTGTACTTATACAGCGGTAAAATAGAGTGAAAAAACTAACAAAAGAGCAAATTTATAAACGCTTAAATAACGAAGAAGATGCTCGCGCGTGTAAGGCCATTGACGATAACGCATGCCAAGAAGTCCCCGGTAATTTTATTACTTTACTGCTAAGCCAACTGTTTAGTAAGTTTGCTGATGCGCTACTCAACCCCAAAGTAACGCTGCCGTGGTTAATGCAAAGCTTAAACGTGCCAGCGAGTTTTATTGCTTGGCTAGTACCTATTAGAGAGTCGGGTTCACTACTGCCGCAGTTGGCCATTGCTGGCTTTATCCGCCAATTGCCTATTCGTAAATGGGTGTGGGTTATTGGCGCTATTGTGCAGTCTTTATGTATTTTGGCTATGGTTGGTATCGCGTTTACACTTGAGGGCAAGCTTGCGGGTTACGCCATTATTGGTTTATTAATTTTATTTAGCTTAGCTAGAGGGTTTAACTCGGTGGCCGCAAAAGATGTGCTTGGAAAAGTTATTCCTAAGCAACAGCGCGGTAATATTAGTGGCTTAGCTGCCAGTATTGCCGGTTTTGCCACCTTAACGTTTGGCTTGCTCATGTGGTTTTTTTCACAACAAAAAGATCAAAACACCGTCATTATAGCCTTAGCACTCGGTGCAATAATGTGGGTGATCGCGGCTTTTTTTTACAGCAAAATAAATGAATATAAAGGGGCAACCGATGGCGGTGAAAATGGCTTGCTTCATGCGTTTTCTAAACTTAAGCTGCTTTATAAAGATAAACAATTTGCCCATTTTGTTGTTACCCGTGCGCTACTTTTATGCTCAGCTCTAAGTGCCCCTTTTTATATAGTTTTAGCCAGTAAACAGTCTTTTGAATTTTCTCTGCTTGCCACTTTTATTGCCGTTTCTGGCTTTGCTAGTTTAGTCTCGGCGCCTATTTGGGGCAGGCTCAGTGATTTATCTAGCCAGCGTGTTTTAGTGCTTAGCGCTATATTAGTCACATTTAATGGCTTAGCCGTATTTGTTATTGCCACTTGGTATAGCGCACTACTGCTAAATTGGTGGGTTATGCCTATATTGTATTTTTTACTCTCAGTCGCACACCAAGGCGTGCGTTTAGGGCGAAAAACTTACCTTGTTGATATGGCTGAGGGCAATAAACGCACCGATTATGTATCGGTAAGTAACACGGTAATTGGGGTGTTATTACTACTTCTGGGTAGTATAGGTTTACTCGAGGCTTTTTTATCAACCGCTGAGCTAATTTTACTTTACAGCACCCTTGGTTTTTTAGGTGCTATAAGTGCATTCTTTTTACCACAAACCGAATAATAGGTTACCAACATTGCTTTATAACTGTGGGCGCTTTAGTGCAAATTTGTCTTTCGTGGTACTAAAATAATCGCCGCCCATTTTACCCACCGCATCTAAACGCGTTGGATCAATATATCCGTTCACTAAAACGGTGTCGTCGAGGAAAATACCCACCACATCTAACAGCATCATTTGCCCACCGCTTGGCTCATCTGAAATAGTAATCACCTCTCGCAACTTACATTCATAGCGCACTTTTGACGCAGCAGCACTTGGCACACTGACTAATTGGCTGGGGGTACGCTGTATATTTGCAGCATCAAATTCACTCACGTCACGTGGATAGTTAGCGCAGCTTTGGTTCATTTGATCAACAAGCGAATGGCTAACAATATTAACTACGCACTCTTTGGTAGCGAGTAAATTATTTAACGTATCTTTATTTGCATTATCGCGAGGGTTTACCTGCGTGACGCTTAAAACCGGCGGGTTACAACTAGCAACAGTAAAAAACGAATAAGGCGAAATATTAGCAACCCCCTCCTCACTTAACGTACTTACCCACGCAATCGGTCTTGGGCTTATACCGCCCACTAAGTAGCTATAAACAGAGTGATTGCTATTATCGGTTAAATCTAAAAACATGGTTTCTCACTTTTAATCTTAAAAAACTAAATCGGAAAATCGCTACGCTGCGTACAAGTTAAATAATTACTTCATAGCATTTTTAAATAATACATTGAATCCATGCGCATAAAAATAAACATAGTCTGGTTTAAACGTGACTTACGCCTAAGCGATCATCAGCCTTTAAAAAATGCGTTTAGTAACGGCCTGCCTACCCTCTTAATTTATAATTTCGAACCTTTACTGCTTAACGATGCGCATTACAACGAGCGGCATTGGCGCTTTGTATATCAATCTATTTGCGACTTAAACACTCAGTTGGATCGCTTTAACAGCCGCGTATATATATTTAATGAAGATATGCAAACCTTGCTTGAATCGCTTCACTCGCAGTTTGAAATCACAAACCTCTTTAGCCACCAAGAAATAGGGCTAAACAATACCTTTGAGCGTGACATAGCAATTAAAGCCTGGTGCCAACACCATCACATTAACTGGTTAGAGTCGCCAACGGGGGCTGTGATACGTGGCAAAAGAAATCGCAGTAATTGGAACGAGCGCTGGCAACAAACCATGCAAGCACCTATTGCTATACCTAATTGGAAGCAAATAAAACCACTTACTCTTACTGATTATCAAGCACCTATACTGCCGAGCGCCTACACGCAAGATAATGAACATTTTCAGCACGGGGGCCCTCGACTTGCCCGTGAAGTAATGCAAAGCTTTTTTGCTGAACGCGGTAAGAGTTATCAAAAAGGAATATCCAGCCCAAGCTTAAGCCGTACGCATTGCTCTAGGTTATCGCCCTATTTAGCGTGGGGAAATATCAGCCTGAGGCAAGTGTATCAAATGGCGATTGACGCATACCATAGCACTTCTGCTGATAAAAAAGGCTGGAAGCGCCCACTTGCCGCGTTTGTATCGCGCTTGCATTGGCATTGCCATTTTATGCAAAAGT
The DNA here is from genome assembly GCF_040937955.1 of Pseudoalteromonas sp. SD03. Classification (NCBI taxonomy): domain Bacteria; kingdom Pseudomonadati; phylum Pseudomonadota; class Gammaproteobacteria; order Alteromonadales; family Pseudoalteromonadaceae; genus Pseudoalteromonas; species Pseudoalteromonas sp. SD03. The sequence goes on along the minus strand of NZ_CP162514.1, from coordinate 1,058,961 downwards.
TTGAAAGCGAATGCACCATGGAATTTAAAGCGCTAAATCCGGGTTACCATGCATTTCCGTATCGTGATGACGCCCAGGTTACTAGCGATATTGAACGCTGGGCACAGGGGCAAACTGGTATTCCTATTATTGATGCCTGCATGCGCTGTTTAAAAGCCACCGGTTATATTAATTTTAGAATGCGCGCTATGCTAGTTAGCTTTGTAACGCATCATTTAAACATCAGCTGGCAACAAGCAAGTTTTCCGCTGGCTAATTACTTTTTAGACTTTGAACCGGGAATTCATTACCCACAAATTCAAATGCAAGCCTCTGTCACCGGTATTAATACTATTCGTCATTACAACCCAATAAAGCAATCGGAGGATCAAGACCCAACCGGTGCGTTTATAAAAAAATGGTGCCCTGAACTTGAAAAGCTCCCCATTGAATATTTACATCAACCTTGGGAGCAAACGCCCATGGAAGCGCTATTTAACGACTTTAAACTAGGTGAAGACTACCCTGAGCCGATGCTTGATTTAACCACCGCCTCAAAAGAAGCCCGCGAACGGCTATGGCAATACCGAGAGCGGCCCGATGTAAAACGCGCCATAGGTAAAATTCTTAAAAAACACGTAGCTCCGACTCAAAAAATCACCCGTGTAAAACGCAAAACTCGCAGTAACAGCAATAAAGAGAACACCTAATTATGGCGCACAAAAAACTTAACTTACCGCAAAAAATTTGCCCAGTATGCAATAAGCCGTTTGCGTGGCGTAAAAAGTGGCAACGAGATTGGGATAACGTTATTTATTGCTCAGAGCGGTGCAAACGCAGCAAATAGCCGCTTATAAAAACCAATACACGCATATTCGCTTTAATCTCACTTTATATCTTACATAGCTGTTATAGTGGTTAACGTTTCAACTTGTTATTCAATGCAAGTTAACACTCTACCCTCTGCCTGCTCAACATTCATTATACCTAGCACAGCTAATTAAAAGAACACCCTTTACCAAGCCTTATTTTACAGCCATGGCGTGATCTTGCCTGTAAAACCCCTCTTTGTTTGTTAGCGATGTAGCATTATTCGTTTATAAACTCAGCATACTTTAATCAAGGATATAGCATGAGTGAATTAACTATTGGCGTAATTGGAACATCACGTAAAACAGATGAAAGACGCTACCCTATTCATCCTGCGCATTTAATGCGTATACCTGAAAAACTCAGAAAAAATATGATTTTTGAGCAAGGTTATGGCGCGGCATTTAATATGAGCGACGAAGAAATTGCAGCACTGACAGGCGGCATTGCCACCCGCAGTGATATTTTAACCCAATTAGGCACCGTCATTATTGCCAAACCAGTGCTTGCTGATTTACAAGAGCTTAAAGAAGGCGGCACAATTTGGGGCTATGTACATTGCGTACAACAACAAGCAATTACCCAAGCTGCCCTTGATAGAAAGCTTACTCTTATTGCCTTTGAAGACATGTTTGTATGGTCACCACAGGGGAATGTGGGCCGTCATACTTTTTATAAAAACAATGAAATGGCTGGTTATTGTGCGGTGTTACATGCTCTGCAACTAAAAGGCATTGATGGTCATTACGGTAATCAACGTAAAACCATTATTTTTAGTTTTGGCGCTGTTAGCCGAGGCGCTATTTATGCATTAAAAGCTCATGGTTTTAGAGATATTACAATTTGTATACAGCGCCCCGATCATGAAGTGCGTGAAGAAGTACTTGATTGTCATTATGTTAAAGTACGCCCAGGCACTGAAGGCGAAGCTCGTATGATAGTGGTTGAGCACGATGGTTCGCAGCGTCCGCTTACTGAGCTTATTAGCGAAGCTGACATTATTGTTAATGGCACCTACCAAGAAACCGCAAACCCCGTCAATTTTGTGATTGAATCTGAAGCCGATTGCTTAAAACCCAATAGCCTTATAATAGATGTAAGCTGTGATGAAGGAATGGGATTCTTTTTTGCAAAGCCAACAACATTTAAACACCCAATGTTTAGCTATAAAACCACGGATTATTACGCGGTTGATCATACCCCTAGCTACTTATGGGAAAGTGCAACGCGCTCTATTTCTGCCGCGCTCATTGTATACTTGCCAACTGTTTTAGTCGGCCCAGAGCAATGGCAAAAAGACGAAACCATTCGCCGCGCTATCAATATTGAACACGGAATAATTAAAAACAACGCTATTTTAGCGTTTCAAAACCGTGAAAGTACGCCTCCTTATCACCTGCAAATAGCTGACATAACCTAAATTCGGGATAATAAATAATCCCAAACATAACGTGAACCTTGTTTATTCAATTATTTGGCTTCTATTTTGCAACTATCTATATAAATAACGCTTTTTAGCTGTTTTACCGTGTAGTGTTTACAACGTATTGCAAACACTACACGGTATGACTAATTAACCTAAAAAGCCTACACCCTCAACAAGGAGAACATAATGACGATTAAAAAATCTGCAAGTTCAACATGGTCTGGTGATATTAAAAAAGGGAAAGGTTATATCTCAACGCAAAGTGGCGCATTAGATAACCAGCCGTATGGGTTTAATACCCGCTTTGAAGATAAGCCAGGCTCAAACCCTGAGGAATTAGTGGGTGCAGCACATAGTGCCTGTTTTGGTATGGCTTTATCGCTGGCACTTGGTGAAGCGGGCTTTACCGCTGAGAACATAAACACCGAAGCAGTGGTTAGTTTAGACGAAGTGGATGATGGCTTTGCCGTGACGCACATTGCCCTTGAAGTAAATGCAACCATTGCAGATATTTCAAATGAGCAATTTCAAGCATTGTGCGAACAAACCAAAAAAGGCTGCCCTATCTCAAAATTATTAAATACTGAGATTTCGCTTAACGCCATACTTAAGTAAATACCGAGTGTATTAAGCTAGGCGCAAAGCGCTTAAAGCCCATAAAAAGTAAGGTTATGCGCATGTAAAAAAGCCATAACCTTATTGCTACTTTTTCATTAATCATAGAAATAAAGGCACTGTTTAATCGCGGTGAGTTACAAAAAGGTTAAACAAAAACAGTTAAATAGATTATGTAAAATATCAATACTTTGTTAGGATTAAGGGCAGGCTTAACCACACCTTATTTTGTAGGTTAAAACAAAGGGTACGATGAATGAATGATAAATCACTAAATTGCGAAAAAGTATCTTGTAGCAATTGCGTTGATTCGAATGAACTAGATTTTGACTTTACCATGGCATTTCAGCCTATTGTAAATTGTCAAAATAATACTATTTTTGGATATGAAGCACTTGTCCGTGGTTTAAATAATGAATCTGCCTACTCTATTATTTCTCGCGTTAACGATACTAACCGCTATACGTTTGATCAGTTATGCAGAATTAAAGCGATTGCACTTGCATCAAAGCTGGGTGTAGATTCGATGCTTAGTATTAACTTTTTACCAAACGCTATCTACAAGCCAGAGCGTTGTATTCGTACCACCCTAGAAGCCGCTAAAAAGTATAACTTCCCTACAACAAATATTATGTTTGAATTTACAGAAGTCGAAAAAATAGAAGACAGCGCACATGTAAAACGTGTTGTGAGCTATTACCAAGAATTAGGCTTTAAAACAGCCACCGATGACTTTGGTTCAGGCTATTCTGGATTAAACCTATTAGCCGATTTTCAAACTGATATTATCAAGCTTGATATGGCGCTGATCAGAGATATCGACAAAGATAAAAATCGCCAGGCAATCGTAACTCACTGTTTAAACATGTTTAGCGCGCTAAATGTTACAGCTCTGGCTGAAGGCATTGAAACCGTTGAAGAATATCAGTGGTTGAAACACGCAGGTATTGAGCTAATGCAAGGTTATTTATTTGCAAAACCTGGATTTGAATGCTTGCCAGAAGTTGATTTTCAATAGCACACCGTTGCTATAAAAAAAACCGCCGTTACGGCGGTTTTTTCGTATTAGATATAGGTTATATATCCAAAATTACATATTCCCCAACTCTATCATCATTGCGGTGTACATACGTAAATTAAGTGCTAATTGCTCAAGGGTAATAAACTCATGTTCTGAGTGCCCGGTGTAGCGTTTGCCCGGCATAGATGGGCCAAACGACACGGCATTATCAAATAGCTTGGCATTTGTACCGCCCCCTATTGAAACAAAATCAGCGTTTTTATCACCCGTATAATGCTTAAAAATATCAAGTAGCTTTTGCGCATGGGGTGCGCTATCTAAAAGCATGGGCGTACCAATGGTGGTTTTAATGTTAGCTAACGTAACCTGATTAGCCGTTTGCCAATTAGCAAGCGCAGTATCAATTTGTTGTTTAAGTAACGTCTCATCTTTCCCAACCGGACGGCGAGCATTGACCGCTAAAGTAAGCGCATTACCCTCACGTTCAATAACCGTAGGCGCTACGGTCATTGGCCCCATAAAGTCATGTTCATAAGCAATTTCGCCAAACTGTTTACCGTGAATATCTAAACCAATAAGCTGATTAACAAAATCAATGAGCTGGCCATCACTATTGTTTTCAAGCTCAACGTTTTTAAATATTTCAGCTAAATAAGCAATGGCGTTAACGCCTGATTCCGGTTCAGATGAGTGAGCCGACATGCCTTTAACACTTATGGCCAGCGCGTTATTTTGCTCTGTAAAATTAAATTCAACTTGCTTAAGTGTGTTAGCTTTTGCTTTTAATTGATTAATTAATGTTTCGTTGGCGTTATGTAGTAATAGGCTGGCATCTTCAGGGATTTGACTGGCAAATGCGCCGCCGGTTACATCACTGACATACACACCTGTTTGTGGTGATGTTGCATCAAATGTTGGCGCAATTAAGCTCCAGCCTTTTTCAGCAACCACTACAGGGTAAGAGGCATCAATGGTTACCGCATACTTTGGTTGCTGATAAGTTTTCATAAACTCAGTTAACGGCCCCCAGTCAGACTCCTCCGCTAGGTAAATCATTAATTCAATACGATTATCAAGCGCTATGCCTTTATCTTTTATCGCCTTCATGGCGTACATTGCAGTCGCAATAGCGCCTTTGTCGTCTTCGGTACCTCGACCAACCAACTTACCCGCCTCTGAGGTGTCAATAACAAATGGGCTTTGCTTCCATTTGCTGGCATTAGCAGGTTGTACATCGCCATGAGTTACTATGGTTACCTTATCAGTTTGTTGCCCCATACCAATAAGTACGGTGTAACCTAAATCTTGATAATCAAAACCAAGCTCAGCCGCTTTCATTTTTAGTAACGCTTTAAAGCCAATAAAGTCGGGATTTTGTGGTGCGCTAACATCACTTTTATTAACCGTTGGAAAAGACACCAAATTTGTGAGTGTATGTACTTGCGCACTTTGGTAGGTATTTACAGCGTAATCAGCCACGCTGTCATTAATTTTATTTAATTGTGCATGAGTATTAAAGGCCAATAAAGCGATACTAGCTAAAGCTAACTTTTTCAAAACAAATCCCATTTAATTAACAACTAAGAACCATAATTATAACGCCCTTGTTTAATAACAAACAACGCTTTGCGACAGAGCGTAAAACCGCCACTATATTTATCTAACAGCTTTACTAAAGATGCCTGTATAATGCGCACCTTAAAATTACGGGGTTAATCATGAATCGCAGAAAAAAGATCATTACAAAGTTTAATAACAAAGATAAGCGCGCAAATGCAAAATTACATAAAAGTAATAAACCTGCTTATGTGTCTAAAGCTGAACGTGAAAAATTAGCATTACTGGCTCAAGAACAGCAAATAGAGTCTATAAACGATGAAACATGTTTATAAATCAATAAAAACAAAAACTTGAAACAAAGGTAAAATAAAAGTTAATAAATAGTTGCAAACTAAACACCTAACTGTAATATTGAACATTCAGCAACAATGCTGAAACACACCAATAATCACTTAGGAGGCATAAATGAACAAACTATTTATTATCACTCCTAGTGCTCCTCAAGAATGTTCTGTCGACTATCATTTAAGTGAATGGTTCGACGAATAAAAAAACCTGAATAATTTAAAAGCAATAATGCCTCGCAGTAGGAAGGCTTCTATGTAATTAAAATTCAGGTAACAATAATGAAAAGAAAACTCTCAATTCTTAATGGATCACTAGCCGCATGCATGTTTTTTTCGTTTGCAAGTAATGCTTGTTTAATAAACGAAGTTGAATCAAACGACACTGAAAGCAATGCAAATTCCCCACTTTGTAGTAATACCGCCGTTGCAGGCTCGTTGAGTCGAAATGATACTGATTGGTTTAGATTCGAACTAACGCAAACCGGACCTATTGAAGTTAATCTTGATCATCATACTCGTGATGACTTTGACTGGGCATTATATCAAGAAACGGGTTCGGCCCTAGCCGAAGGAGCGACCAGTAATGTACCAGAAACAGGCAGTTATAACGCGCAATCAACGGGTACTTATTATGTAAAAGTAACGCGTTACTCGGGTACAGGTTGGTACGATCTAACAGTCAATTTTGGTGAAGGTAGTAACACCGGTGGCGGAAGTGGTAACGGTGATTGTGGCTATAGTTCTCGCCCTGCAAAACCAGGTTCATTACAAGCATATTTACAAGGTGGCAGTGCTGATTCATGTAGCACATTAACAGCTGATCAAGGTGCTGTATTACTTATGGGTGGTGGCAGCGATGTTGATCAAGCATTTAGTAATCGCGTTGCCAACCATGTTGGCAGCGGTGCCGATGTTGTTGTGCTTAGAACCTCAGGTACTGACGCCTACAACGATTATTTACTGAACTTAATGAATGCCGACTCAGTAGAAACACTGATCATTGATACTCGCAACAAAGCAAATGATGACTATGTTGACTGGGCTATCCGCAGTGCCGAATTTGTATGGATTGCAGGCGGTGACCAATCTGATTACCTTAATCAATGGCAAGGTACAAAAGTACAAACCGCTGTGCAACACGTTTTTGATAAGGGCGGTGTCGTTGGCGGAACGTCTGCAGGCATGGCATTAATGGCAAACAGCGTGTACGACCCGGATGGTGTTGCTGGTGCAGTATCCGATGAAGTAGTCACTGACTTTTGCCATGAGACACTTAACTTCAGCAGTCGCTTTATTGATGTGCCTGTTTTAGACAATAGCTTAACCGATACGCACTTCCAAGAACGAGACAGAATGGGGCGCGCCATCGTGTCTTTAGGCCATCACAGCAATCAGTACTTTTCTATTGCAGCCAGTGAGGCAACCTCACTGTTCATCGAGGCCTCTGGTACAGGTGTTGTTGACGGCAGCAATGAAGTTTACATCTTCAAAGAAACCGCTAATACGCAAAGAGTGACATTGCAATGTGGCAGTGCTGTTAACTATCAAAATATTAATAGAGTAAAGCTACTACCTGGTGATAATTACAATGTGGTTAGCCACACTCATAATGGTATGCAACTAGACGTGAGCATTAATGGTAATAACAACAACTTCTACTCCCCTATCAATCCTTATTAATCCCCCCAGTTAAGAGCCCTTTGGGCTCTTTTTTAACTGTCGCAAAAATAATAATTAAATAAACAAAAACCTGATAATTACCTATTCGTTTTATATTCAAGCCACTTTGAAGCCAAAGGGTTAAAATAATGCGTATAACGGATCGCTACATAGCCAACCACAGCGCTTGCTACTAGCAATTCAAATACCGCTAAATGGTGTATTTGATTTATAAACTGCATATCAATATTCATCGTTTGCATCCAATCTGCAAGTTTAAATAACGCCGTAGCACCAATAACCATGGGAAAGGTAAATGCAGCAAACCCTGGGCAAAATGTGCGGCGCAGTAATTTAAAAAAGGCAGTGTAAATAATGAGTGTCATTAGTATGGCAATACCAAATAACCCCCCAATAATCACTGGTGACGGTTGGGTCACCACAGTGAAATACCCCGCTAACGATAAACTTGCTGGCGCCGCTAAAATAGCCAGTGTAGGCTGTGCAGCATCAGGAATTTGCTCAGCAAATATTATCCGATAAATCATTATCGGCAGCATAACTGCGTACATTAACATGCCAAAATAAAGTGCCCCTTGCGCTAAAAATAGCAGTGCAGGATTACCCGAGAACGCGACATCGGCAACAATAATCCCCACCGGTGGTACAAACCAACTTGGCACCATGTGTTCAATTTTAAACTCACGAACACGATGAATAATAAAGCTCAGTAAAAATCCCAAATGCAATAAAAATGCGCCTACCCAAAGCACATCCCCTGCTAATGGATTAACGTGCTCTAACGAATTAGATACCACCAACGTTGCCATAGCAAAAGTAGGCACCACACTGCCTACAACAGGGTGCGCTAAGTCGGCTTTTAGTAATTGCGGGTGCAGTAAAAATTTTAAGCCAAGTATTAACAATAATACGCTTGCAATTGCCGCCCCAGTGTATTGCGCTGCGCCATTTACATTGAACATATTTTCCCAAGCCCAACCAAGGCTGGCTATGCCTAATGCTAATCCGCCCATTGGGGTGGGTGCGGTTATTACTTTGGCTTTTATATAATTAAACATGTTTATACTCCACTCTCACTGTTTATCTTATAAAGAAGTTTAACCTTGCATTTTGTTTAGTTAAATCTAATTATATAGAACACACGTTCAGAAAAACTAAACACCAAGCTCATGAATATTTCTCTTAAACAACTTAAAGTGTTTGTAGGTATTACCCAGCATACAACGCTTAGCGCAGCCTCAGAGCGACTTTACTTGTCTAAAGCGGCACTCAGTATGTCTCTTAGCGAGCTTGAAAAACAATTAGGCCATCCACTGTTTGATCGGGTAAATCATCGCTTAATTTTAAATCAAGAAGGGCAAAAATTACTGCCCTTGGCAGATGAATTACTGCACAGAGCAAATGATATTAATACGCTTTTTTCGTCCCACGCAAAAGCCAGCGGCACGTTAAAAATAGGTGCCAGCGATACCATTGGTAATCATGTGTTACCCTCTATACTCAGTGGATTTCGCCAACAACAGCAGCATTATTCTCAGCAGGTTTTTATTTCAAATTCTGAGCTTATTTGTCAAAAACTGCGCGACTTTGAACTCGACATTGCATTAATAGAAGGCCATGCCCAGCAAAGTGACTTAGTCTCAACCGTGTTTAGTCAAGACACCATGTGCATAATTACGCCGCCATCCCACCCTTTAGCTAAAAAACCACAGCTTAGTTTTAATGACTTAGCAAACAGTCAATGGGTATTAAGAGAGACCGGCTCTGGCTCACGCTCATTCTTTTTACAAAACCTTGCTACGCATATCGATAATTGGAGCCAAAGCTTTGAGCTCAATACCACAGAGGCATTGATCAACAGCGTTGCAGAAGGGTTAGGACTGGGATGTTTATCGTCACTCGCGGCACAGTACGCTTTAAACGATGGCCGCGTTACGCAGCTTAACTTAAACCACTCCATGCAAAGACAGTTTTGGTTAGTGATGCATAAAGACAAATACAAAAATCCGCTGCTAACGCAGTTTATAGATTTTTGTCACAAGCAGAATTAAAAAATTAATAGTCATTAACTGTCAGATTCGATTAACCAAAAATCGAATCTGACAGCTCACACTAACTTACTCTCTCATCTTAAAACGCGTAACTCATAGCCAAATTAATAGAACGACCCTGTCCTGCTAATTGATTGAACCCCTGCGTTGAATCTTGTTTAAACTCAGCAATGCTTACGCCGCCCAGTGGTAATTCATAATACTCATCAAGCAGGTTGGTAATATCAACACTCACAGTCAATGCATCCCAACTGGCTTTTGAGCTTAAATTAAGTAAATGATACTGCTCGGTTTGGTTTTCTAGGCGGTTGCTATCTACGCGGGTTTTACTATCGACCCACTGCCACGTGAGTGCGTTTTCAAAGCGGCCTATTTGCTGGTTAATCGCAAAGTAGGTTTGCAGTGGCTTAATTTGATAAAGCGGCTGATTGGTATCGTCGCGCTTACCACGGGTATTGGTAATGTTAGCTTTTAACGACCAACTACCATACTGCTTAGACTCGTGCAGAGTAGCAACCGCATCTAGCTTTACTCCATAAAGCGTGGCATCTACGTTATTAAACATAAGTACATTACGAGTATTGGCAGCAAGCGCTGTGCGGTTAAAGCTTCTTACTCTGTTGACGTCAATATAATCATTTACATCGCTCACCCACGCATTAGCACTGATACGCCAGCTGTCGTCTTTAGCCATACGGGTATACGTAGTGCTAAGCGTATGTGCGGTTTCAGGTTTAAGGGCAATGTTACCAATATAGCCATTACCATCGCCGTACCAACCTATCATGGTGGTGGCCATATTTCCCACCCCCCAACTGTAACGTTCGTATAAATTAGGTGCGCGATTTTTACGAGCTAAACCAATTTGTAACTCGTCATTATTGCTTAGTTGATAGTTAATCAGCACGTTTGCATCGACTAGGTTGTCTGTTTGTTTTTTGTTCTGACCATTAAACTCTTTAGCGGCCATTGCATCACTTGGCATCGCCATGGCCATCGCACTCATAGCGACCATACCTGCGTTATATGCTTGTACATCGTCGGTATTGGTCATTACATTTTCAAATCGAACGCCTGCATTTAACCACCAGCGAGTATCTAATTGGCTTTCATATTCAGCAAGCAAGGCAATACGCTGACGCCGGCCGTTATTAATATTGTTGTAGTCATTTGGCCCCATCATCATTGAGCCTTCAACCGCAGGCCACCAATCATCAATATTCATATAATGGTACTCTTGGGCGAGTAATAACTGGCTGTTGTTATCAAGCGCTAATCGCCATTTTAACTGAGTGCTTATATCTTCGGCGTCGGTTTTCATTGGCATTTTTCCGGTTTTTTCTGCGCTGAAAAAGCCCATTTCATGCTTTACGCTATGCCAATTTAACTGCGCTTCAAGCTCACTGTTTGTAAAAGCACGCTTATACTGGGCAACAGCGCCATAGCTGGTGTTATCTGTCATATCCATATATTGGTTAGCAAAGCCTTGATAGGGTATTTTTTGATGGCTTAGCTTAACAACTAATTGTTGCTTATCATCGCGCATGGCAGCACTTAAACTATGGTTTTGCGCGCGGTACAGGGTATCGAGCACTAAATCGCCGTTACCATCTTCATAACTGTTAGCATCGCTAAACGCACCTTGATAATTAAAACTGAATACGTCGCTGGCAATGCGCATGCCCGCGCCTACCTTTTTGCCGTTATCTAGCGTATTGTATTGGGCTGATACGTAGCCAGAGTGCCAGCCAAGTTGCTTGCTTTCACTGTACTGAGGTGAAATAGAATTAACCGCGATCACCCCTGCAATATTATCGCCTCCCGCGCTTACCGGAGAAATACCTGCAACCACTTTGTAGCTACTAATTTGATTGGCTGAAATATACGACAGTGGCGGGTTCATTTGATTGGCACAGGCGGCGGTGATTTGCGCTCCATCGACCAGTACCGCCACTCTATCGCCCATTAAACCATTTAAAACAGGTAAGTTAGCCATGCCACCGGCGGCTGAAAAGTCCACACCTAAATCAGTTAATAACGATTCAGATGAACCTAACGATAGGTGTTTGTTTTGTGCTTGACCGTGTACTTCGATCACTTCAATTGAGGCGTCATCTGCAAAGGCAACAGGCGATAATACGCCACTTATAACAAGTGCCAAAGGCGATACTAAATAGGAGGTTAGGGGATTTTTTTTATCAGTCATTATTGATTTACCACAAAAATTTTGTGGGTAAATTATACGTGCTGCGGCAAGTTAAAAAGCGCGACATATTGTCGCACTTTGTTAATTTTTAACCCTGTTCGTCATCAAAAATGTCTTCTATTTTAAGTTTAAACAACCTTGCGGCCTTAAAAGCCAGTGGCAAGCTGGGATCGAACTTGCCCTTTTCAATGGCATTAATCGTTTGGCGCGATACATCCAACAGCTCGGCCAACTTTGCTTGAGTGAAATTATGCTCGGCTCTTAACACTTTTAATCTATTTTTCATTCATCACCTGCGCAATAGTGTTTATTAAGCACATACACACTAATTAAATACACCGCCCCCATTAAAAACATTAAGTCGGGTATTTGCGCTTTAAAATCAATTAAACCACTCAATTGTAAATTGGTGTATGCCAGCCCGCCTACTAACACTGCACCTAAGGTAAACCCCATGGCACTGAGATGTATTTTTTGCATTAATTCATCCATGCCTTGCAAATAGCGCTTGTTGGCTAAAATCATCCCTACGCCAGCAGCCAAATTTATAATAATAAAAAAGCCACTAATTAGCGCTGAACGATCCCAGATTAAAGTGGGGCCAAAGCTGCAAATAGCTAAAGTAAAAAGCCATATTAAGGTCCATTTAGCTAGGTAACTGGTATTTTTAATTTGGCGTTGTTTTAAATTTAATTCTGCTTTCATTGCCTTTATCCTGTTTTTAAAAGTAATGTTTACTTTACAAATATCATTCATGTCTTACAAAAAGTCAAGTTAACATTACACTTTAAATTTAACACTGCTTATTTTTGATTGCGTTAATACTTTGCTGAACTTACTTAACCGTCCTTTGGTTGGCTTAAGTTAAATTTTATTCATCTTAAATTATGGTTTAGTCCATGACGAAAGAGAGCTTTTAATTTAAAATGCACGCCTCTTTACTCCTCATTTCCACATTCAACTAAATAAGCGTGTGTGCTTTATTTTTAAACGCACTGACGTTTAGTTTGTTATTAAATTTTATTTATTATCTTCAAGGATTTATATGGCCGTTGATACTACATCGCCGTCGGGTCAGCCCAATAGAACCGCTATTTTAATTGTGCTGGCGTTGGGTACTTTTATTTTAGGGTTATCTGAATTTTCTATGATGCCTATGTTGCCATTAATTAGTGAGGCTTTTGGCAGTACCCCGTCACAAAGTGGTTATGCTATTAGTGCTTATGCTCTTGGGGTGGTGGTTGGCGCACCCATTTTAATGCTGGCAACGGCAAATATGCGAAAACGACGAGCGCTATTATTATTTTTAAGCTTAATGTGTATTTCAAACAGTTTAAGTGCATTAGCGACCTCGTTAGAACAACTGGTGCTGTTTAGGTTTTTAAGTGGCCTTCCCCATGGCGCTTATTTTGGTGCCGCGTTATTACTGGCCTCTGATATAGCACCGCAAGGAAAACGCGCTAGCTTTATGTCAAAAGTGTTTATGGGCTTAACCATAGCCACTATCGTTGGTGTGCCGGTGGTGACATTGGTTGGGCAAAATCTTAGTTGGCGTTATTGCCTCGCTGCGGCTGGGGTGTTGGCGTTTATTGCCTTTATTTTTGTGTATAACGTGGTGCCTAATGTTAAAAACACCCATACTTCTAACTTACTCAACGAATTAGGGGTGCTAAAAAACAAACTGGTTTGGTCAATATTAGGGATTGTTATTATTGGCTTTGGTGGCGTATTTTGTATTTATACCTATGTGGCCGATACGATCTTAGAGGTCACTCAGAGCGCGCCCTATACAATTTCAATTGCTATGGTGATGTTTGGTGTTGGCTCTACGCTCGGTAATTACGTACTAGGTAAAGCTGCCGATAAATCAGCGATAAAAACCACCGGATTTACGCTTGCCTCTACCATTGTTTTTGCATTTGCATATGTCAGTGCCAGCTATAATATTTATCTGCTGTATGCGGTTATATTTTTTATTGGCTGCAGCTTAGGGCTATCAACCTTAGTGCAAACGCTATTAATGGATGTATCACCTGACGGCCACGCCATGATTGGGGCATTAGTGCAGTGTGCGTTTAATATTGCAAATGCTATTGGCCCTTGGGTTGGCGGCATTGCTATTGCAAAAGGGGCAGCGCCAAATCAAACAGGCTATGTTGCTGCGGCTTTATTTTTAGGTGGGCTGTTAATGTGGCTGCTTAGTTATATACAAATTAGCGGCAACAAAACTAAACAGGCACAGCCTTGTTAATAAAAACAAAAAGAGCCGCTAAGCGGCTCTTTTTACATTTTACTCTTTAGCGTATTAAACGCTAATAGATGACATATCAATAACAAAACGGTATCGCACATCAGAGCGTTCCATACGCTCATAAGCGGTGTTAATTTCGTCTATGTTGATCATTTCACACTCTGGCAGTACGTTGTGCTCACCACAAAAATCAAGCATTTGCTGTGTTTCTGCAATGCCGCCAATTAACGAACCAGCCACACGACGACGACCCATTAAAAGAGGAACTGTGTTTAGCTCATCTACTGGGCCTACTTGGCCAACAATAACCAAGGTACCATCGATATCAAGTAGTGGTGTGTAAATTGATAAGTCATGCTTTACAGGCACGGTATCAATAATGACATCAAACGCTGACTGCGCATTTTTCATTTCATCATCATTGTTTGATACTAAATAATGCTGTGCGCCGAGCTTTATTGCATCTTCTTTTTTAGACTCTGTACGACCAATAACAGTAACGGTTGCACCCATTGCTACTGCATTTTTAACCGCCATATGACCTAATCCACCAAGGCCTACCACTGCAACACGGCTACCTGTTTTTACACCCCATTTATGTAACGGTGAATAAGTAGTAATACCGGCGCAAAGTAACGGTGCCACGCGCGATAATTCTAAGTTTTCAGGCACTGATAATACAAACTCTTCACGTACTACAACGTGTTTAGAGTAACCACCTTGAGTCATTTCGCCGTTAACTCTATCGGTCCCGCTGTAAGTACCGACCATGCCTTCACGACAAAATTGCTCTTCGTGATTATCACATTGGTCACAGCTTTGGCAGGAGTCAACCATACACCCTACGGCAACGGTATCGCCTTGTTTGTATTTTTTTACATCACTACCGACTGATATTACTTTACCTACAATTTCGTGCCCAGGAACTAATGGGTAATTACTACCCCCCCAGTCGTTACGCACTGCGTGTAAGTCTGAATGGCACACACCACAATATAAAATTTCTATTGCTACATCGTTATTTCGTAAATCGCGGCGCTCAAAAGAAAACTCTGTAAGCTCAGAACCTTGGCTTTTTGCTGCATATCCGACTGTTTTCATAATAACTCCATAGTTTATTAAAAATCATACACAGTATACACTGTCAGCTATGAACATAAGCTGATCATGTGCAACTGCAAATAGCCCCGCAAAGTGCAGGGCTGTTTTTCTGTTATCAATTATTCCACAACAACGGCATTTAACTCGTCAATCAGTGTTTTAATACGCTGCGCATTTTTACCTAAATCACTTTTACCAATGCGTGATTTACTGCGTATATCGACCACGCGTTTACTGCCTTTATCGTTAATACGAACCACAACATCGTCTTTAAAACCAAACCATGTTGTGGTGTCTGTTGCTTCAACAATGCCATTATTAACATCACTATTAACCAGTTCCCAGCCTAAGTTTTCCATTGCTTTAGTGATTGCTGCCACCAGCTCTGTTTGGGTTTGGTTGTACTCGAGCGGTTTTAGCTCTGGGTACGCTTTACGTTGCTGCGCTGCCGTTTCTTCACCCGCGTAAGCAACCGGGTTTGGCGAATCTGCACGCAAAGGCACAACCGCAACAAACTTAGGTGGGTTAATTAAATCGGTAGAAATATCATGAATTGGCGGAACACTTTTTGCTGTATTCATCATGTTAATCGGCATTGCAATCGCAACAGCTGCAAAAATAACCGTGACCACTGCACTGGTTAGGCTCACTGTTTTACGCATGAATAGCACTTGAACTAATAATAAGGCTAATGCTGCCCCACCAACATAAACGCCTAATCTAAAACCAGCAAAGGCAGTACCTAACTCAACCATATTAAATTTATAAAGGGGTCCCGGTAGTACCACCATTAAAAAAGCGATAAGCCCAACTAAGGTCACTAAATGTTTCATTGCCTACTCCGTTATTGTTATATGGTTATTGTTTTTTAAACAGCTTTATACTGTTAACACTCCAATTTAGATTACTATGACCGATAAGTATCTATAAAGTCATAATTTATTGCCCTTTTAAAGTAGATAACTTGACTCCTTGGTAAAAATCAACAAACTACGGGGGTAAAATTATCAGGGTATTATTATTTATGAAGACAGAGATTAGTTATCGATTTGAATCATCCCAAGTTGCAAACCGTTTTTTACACGAATTAAAAGATTGGCCAGTCAATGACGTAAAAACACGTCTTTTTAATGGCGGCGACAGCGTTAAAGTAAGCTACGAATATGATGAAAGCGGATTTGATTATACGGTTGCCGAACTTGATGATTTAGCCGAGCAACACGGCGGACAAGAAGTATCGAGTTAAGATACTTATACCTACGCTCAATAGCCACAACACACTTTGTAGCCATGCCTGCATTGTAAACTTTAAGCTTACAAAGTTATGTAGCAATAGGTATTACACAACGTATTAAAGACCCCATACCCACTTTACTTTCAACCTCTATAGTGCCATTGTGCTCTTTAAGTACATTGTAAACTATAGCCATTCCCATACCAGTGCCTTGGCCTACGGGTTTAGTGGTAAAGAAGGGATCGAACATTTGTTTAAGTGTATCAGCGTCCATTCCACAGCCGTTATCTGCCACCTCTATGTAAATATTGTTTTCATTGGCAAACAGCTTAACACTTATTTTTCCTTGCTGATCGCGCAAATCGTCGCAGGCGTGTTTGGCATTAATTAATAAGTTTACAAACACTTGTTTCATCGATGATTATTACACCGTGTTAGAGGTAACTTTTCAATGTGTAACTCTATAGCACATGTCCCTAGCTGGTTGTCGAGTAGTTTTAGTGTGCTATTGAGTGATTCTGTAATATCTGCCATTGCAGTTACGTTGTCTTTTAGGCTTGCAAAGTCAACAAGGTTATTAACAATATGAGCGATACGTTCTAATCCCTCTTGGGTATCATCAACTAAGTCATCAATATCGTCCACAATAAAGCTTAAATCGTTTTCTTGATTGAGCTGAACTAAAATAGACTCTAACTGCGATACTGAAATCGATTTATCTACAAATTGTTGAGCCGCCGTCATTAACGAAACCAACACGGGCTTTATAAATTTTATACTTTCTACATTGCTGGTTATGTAAGCAAGCGGGTTATTTATTTCGTGGGCCATCCCAGCAGAGAGTGTCCCTAGCGTGGCCATTTTTTCACTTTGCATTAAGGTTATTTGTTGGTTTTTAACCGTTTCGAGCTTTTCTTCCAGCTCTTGATTAACAATAAACAATGCCCGTGTTTTGTCTTCTAGTAGGGTTTCTAATTGATCTCTGGCTGATTTTTCGCGCAAATACGCTTTTTTATAATTGTAGTCGTCTTCAGCCATGGGGAGTCTCATATTTTATTTCAATTAAACACGAATCAAACCCATCATGCATACACTGGGCATGATTAAGTTTAGCATCAACCCCATAATGAGCCGCAGCACCAAAAATAAGCCCTTCGGCGCACATACAAAGCTGTCGCTTAGAGTTGTAACGCATTAAAATAAACCCGTCTTCAATAATTTGGGCGTCAATTTCAGGTAAATTAGGCTCATGATAAAGCTTAGCTACTTCAACATGAATTACTTTATCAATACCAATAATGAGATCAGCAAAACAATTAAAGTTAGCAACAATGCTTGGATGACGTGCCTTTAAGTGAGAAAATAAATACTCTCCAAAGGCCTTTAATACCTCTGGCATAGACATAGAAAGTGCAGTTGCTACATCTTGTGCTAAACCAACTATTTCTTCATCTGGATAACTTTCTGCAGAAATATAAACACGACCCTCCGGTGCATTTTTTTCAAGTAAGTCGTCCCATGCTGCCATGCCACGTTTTTCAATAACCAGTGCCTCAAGCCCTCTAAAGATAACGCCTTTCATGCATGTTCCCTCTATTATCACTTTTAGATTGTTAGCTGCATCTTCAATTAGTTACAAACGCTCGCTACCTTACTGCTCATATGTACACTAGGGTAATAAGTCTTACCCAGTAAAATATCAGCATTAAAGTAATAATAGTTTAGTCGCTTGTAAAACGCCCAAAAATGTTCGTTATTTGTATGGTCAACGTTTAACATTAAGTGACATTAAGGAAGCGTGATCACATTCTGCTTTTTACTCTATTGGTGGCAACGCTATTGGCAGGATCGTCTGGCCAAAAGTGCTTGGGGTAGCGCCCTTTCATCTCTTTTTGTACCTCGCGGTAACTACTATTCCAAAAATGTGCTAAGTCTTGGGTTAACTGTAGTGAACGCTTGCCTGGCGATAACAACTCCATTAGCAATGCTAATTTACCGTTAGCTAGCATAGGTGTACTGGTTAAACCATATACCTCTTGCATGCGCACACTAAGCTTGGCAGGTCCATCAAGTTGGTATTCAATTTTTATGTTAGAGCCACTTGGTACTGTTAGTCGCAGTGGGAGTAAAGATTTTAGCTCGCTTTGCTGTTGCCAATTAAAACAGTTTTGTAGTGCCTCAAAATAATTAAACTTTTTAAGTTGCTCAAGGGTTTTAATATCTTCAAGGTATACCCCTAACCAATCACCTGCTGTTTCAATGAGCTGCTGCTGATTAATAACAGGAAACTGTTCTGGCATCAATTTGCTGGCTAGGCACATTCTAATAAGTAACTGCTCACTTTCTTTTTGCTCGTTAAACAGTGAAAAGCCCTGCTTGGCAAACACACTAAGCCATGCCTTGGCACGCTCTGTTTTATCAAGCTTATGTTTACTTGGTTGGCTGCTAAGGGTAATTTCTCCAAGTTTTACTTCATCTTGATGAATAAACCTAGCAGCTTTTTCATCAAACTCGCAGCGGGTCAACTCAGTGAATAAATGCGGTAAATACTCTTTAAGCGCTAATGGATTTAGCGCCGTGGCCGCAAAAACTCGCCCGCCTTTGTGTCCGCCCATACTGGCAATAGCTATATATTCGTCATTATGCCAGTAGTCAGGGTTTAGCTCGGCCCCTGCGCCATTAGCAAGTAAGTAGCCATTACCGCGTTTTTTAGCGATGCGATCTGGGTAGGCAAGCGACACTAATAAGCTTAAATGATCGGTGTTTAAATCTGTTTTGCTGTCGGTAAATTTTAAGCGTTTTAACCAATAATTTAATTGTTGCTTAAACACAGGATGCGGACGCTGCTGTTGACTATGCAGTGCTAGGTTGAGCTCATTGGCAGTGCTAACTCGGCTTTCTAGTAAGGCGACTAAATAAATAGCTAAGCGATAAATCCCACTTAACTGTGGTTCTAGCATTTGCGCTTTTAATAACATGTGCGCTAGGCGAATATCGGCACCAAAGCCCAACATTTTACTCCCCAGTGCGGTGAGCTTACCGTGGCTATCTATCGCTTCAAGCATAGATAATAAATTGGTAGCTTGGTTGCATTGTTGCTCACTCGGCGGGTCAAGTAAGGTGAGTTCACTAATGCTTGCGCCCCACTGCTTCGCCTCAAGCATCAGTTGGCTAATATCTGAGGTCAAAATATCAGGGTTATCGTGGCTGTTTCGTCGCTCAAAAGTTTGTTTTGAACCTAAACGATACACAACCCCTGGTTCTATTCGTCCTGCACGCCCTGCGCGTTGTACTGCCGATGAACGAGATATACTTTGAGTCGTCAGCTCAGTTACACCGGTTTTTAAATTAAAGCTGGCTGCACGGCGCTTGCCGCTATCAATCACAATTCGAATGCCTTCAATGGTTAAGCTGGTTTCGGCAACATTGGTGGTCAGTACTACTTTTCGCATCCCTTGAGGCGCAGGTGCTATTGCAGCTTGTTGATTGGCTTTATCTTGCTCACCAAATAAAGTGGCGACTAGGCAGTTACTAGGTAAGTCGCTCAATGCTTGTTGCACGCGCAGTATTTCTCGTTGGCCGGGTAAAAATACCAGCGCACTGCCGGTTTGCTCATTGAGTGCTTGTTTTATAATAGCGGGGATGGCATCAAGCCAGCGGCTTTCATCTTTTATTGGGCAATATATTTCGTCAATCGGGTAACTTCGCCCGCTTGACTGAATAACTGGGCAATTAAAAAATGCGGTATAACGATCGCTATCGAGGGTGGCCGACATCAGCATAATGGTTAAATCTTCACGTAGCGCCGCTTGCGATTCTAAAGCAAAAGCCAGCGCGGTATCTGCTGCGATAGAGCGCTCATGAAACTCATCAAAAATCAGTAAATCAACATCACTGAGTTCAGGGTCATTTTGTAACATGCGTGTCAGCATGCCTTCGGTGACTATTTCAAGGCGCGTGTGTACGCTTACTTTACTCTCACCTCGCATCCGTAAACCGACACTTTGCCCCAGCGTTTCGTTTTGGCAATGCGCTAAATAATTGGCAATATTACGTGCAGCTAAGCGCCGAGGCTCCAACATCACTATGTGTTTATAAGGCCCATCGCGCATAAGCTGTAATGGCAACCACGTTGATTTACCTGCACCAGGCGGCGCTTGCAGTAAGGTGATTGGGTTGGCTTTTAATGCATCAATGAGTGAGTTATATATTTCTTGAACCGGCAGCACGCTATTTACCCTAAATTACTTTGTCGCCATTGTAGCAAAAATTAGCAGTTATTTATGTAGGGTACGACTATGTGCTTGGCTTATCATTTCATCTAAAACTTTAGCTTCTTGTTGCTGCGCTTGGCTTTGAAAAGCACGGTGCCTGTTGCTTACTATCCCTTCTATGCCTTTGGTAAAGCTCATTTGCTTAAAACAAGCTTGCTGTTGACGTAATTCATATTGCTGTGAATCATGAATCCGCGCTTGTTGCTGCGCTGACAAACCAGACAAAATACGCTTCATCCCTGATAAATTTTGTAAGCTTAGCGCCGAGCTCATTTGCTGGTTTTTATCCATACTGTTTATGTGCTGCTGTAGCTGCGATAGTCGCTGCTGCTCTAAGTTACTTCTTTGTTGTAATTGAGTTTGCTCGGCCAGCATTTTATCTAATTTTTGCTGTTGTAATCCTAAAAATTTATTAAGCATTCAGTTCACCCATCACTGCATTTAACTGATTCACTGACTGTGAGAAATCCACTTGTTCGTTCAATCCTTGGCATAGAAATGATTCGATTTGTGGATACAAATTTACCGCACTGTCGAGTTCCGGGTCTTTACCTGCCTGATACGCCCCTAAAGGTATAAGCTCATGTACTTGCATATAGCGGCTATAAAGTTTTTTCAATTTATAACAAAAGCTTAGCTGCTCATCACTCACTATATTTGGCATCACTCGACTAATCGATGAACCAATATTAATGGCCGGATAGTGGCCCTTTTCTGCTAAGGTGCGATCCAATACTATATGGCCATCAAGAATTGCTCGGGCGTTATCGGCTATTGGGTCTTGTTGATCATCCCCCTCAGCCAATACCGTATAAATGGCGGTCATGCTGCCTTTACTTTTTTCACTATTACCGGAGCTTTCAACCAACTGGGTTAATTTACTAAATACCGATGGCGGGTACCCTTTAGATGCGGGCAGCTCGCCTACCGATAGGCCAATTTCACGCTGTGCTTGCGCATAGCGGGTTAATGAGTCCATTAATAGCAATACATTTGAGTTTTTATCTCTAAAATAGGCCGCCAGTTTATGACTAAGCTCGGCGGCTTTAATACGCAATAAGGGAGAATCGTCCGCTGGGGATGCAATCACAATAGCCTTTTTTAACCCTTCTTTACCTAAGCTTTGCTCAATAAAATCTTTTACTTCCCAACCACGCTCACCGACTAGGCTTACAATGACTACATCGGCCGAGGTAAAGCGGGTCATCATGCCAAGTAATTTACTTTTACCCACACCCGAACCTGCAAATAACCCTAACCGCTGGCCTTTACCCACACTAAATAGGCTATTAATAGCGCGAATACCCACATCTAACGGCTCGGTAACGCCTTTGCGCTCCAGTGGCGTTAAAGAATAATCGTTACTCAATTTACAAGCACCCATTGTGCTGTCTTGTTCAAGTGGCCCTAGGTTATCAATGGGTTGCATTTGCGCATCAATTACTCGCCCCAATAACTTTTCTGAAATAGCCACATGGCTGTTTTTTATAACTGGTCTGACTCGCCCACCAGAATATAAATTTTGTATTTTTTTCAAGGGCATTAAATAGGCTTCATCTTGATTAAAACACACAACTTCAGCGTCATACCAGTGACCGTCAACACTCTCAACTTGGTACTTTTCGCCCATAGCGAATTGCCCACCCGTCGCGGTAAGTGTTAAACCATTGACTCGTGTTAAACGACCATAGCTTTTAACTAATTCAGGCGGGGTTAGCGCTGTCAGCGCAGATTTTAAACTAGTGTGTAGGGGGTTAGTCATGTGGCTGCGCTTTGAGTATTTCAGGTATCACTTCACCCAGTAAGCTTTGTAGGCGCTCTGAAAAAGAAAACCGATGTGTTTGTTGCTCTGCCACCAGTTCAACGTCTCCACTGATCAGAGCCTCATCAAAGTAAATCGGCACCGAAAATTCAGCTAAACGCGCATCATTAAAGCAGTGGCGATCAGCCCCTGAGATCATAACTTTTGTTACTACATCACGATTGCTAAGCAAGGTAATGGCTTTTTCAATAAGCTGCGCGCGTATTTCGGGGCGTACTTTTAGCTCGCAGTCAATAACGTGCTCTGCTAACGTGCTTATCATCAAGGCAATGTCTTGTTTAAACTCATCATTAAAGTTAAGTAGTTCGTTATTCGCTTTGTCGAATAAAGTGTTAAAACGTTCAATAAGCTGTGTTTTTTGCGCTTCAAGACACTCAGCAACACGCAACTCTATTTGTTGCTCCATTTGCTGCTCTAATTCACTTTGCTTATTGGCAGCACCTTGCGCAAGGCCTTTTTCATAGCCCTGCTGTAAACCAACACGCTGAGCAGCATCTAAACGCTCTTGCAGCGTTTGATGTTGCTCATTTTTATTTAAAGTGGGAAACCTGAATACTTGACTCATAGCTAGCCTGCAGTCTCTTCTTCAAATAAGCGATATTCAATATCACCTTGTTTGCTCATGTCTCTGACAATCGACATAATTTCTTTTCTGGCGGCAATCACTTTGCTCAGTGGTTGTGCACTTAAGCCGTCAATTTGCTGTTGGTACACTTGCGCTAAACGTTTAGGTAGTGCACCTAAAACACGCGCTAAAAACTCACTGTTCACACCCTTTAATGACATCGTCCATAACTCATCAGGAATGTCGTTAAGCAACAAGGTTAGTGTCTCGTCTGTTTGCTTAATTAAGCTGTCAAAGTCGTACATTTTCTCTTGTATTTCATCAGCTACGTTAGTGTTATGTTTTTTCATTAGTTCGATAATTTGGCTCTTATTACCGTTATAACGATTCATAATTTCAACTGCTTTATCGACACCATTAACCTGTGCGCCCACTTGGCGACCAACAAATTCAATACACGATTCAAGCGTTAAGCGCACATCATCAATAACGTGTTCACTCACTTCACGAAGACTCGCAATACGATACAGTAAGTCATCGTGTTTAGATTCTGGAAACAGCACAATAATGGCAGAGGCTTGCTCTGGCGGTAAAAAAGCCAAAAACAGCGCTTGCATTTGCACGTGTTCTTGCTCTAAAAAGCGCACGATAAGTTCAGGCGGGATCCACTCTAAACGACGTAAATCGTCATTCATGGCACCACCATAAATATCATCAAGCATAGTTTTGGCAAGCTTTCTACCGACGGCTTTATCGAGTGCTCGCTCTAAATACACACGCGATGCACCATTGACGCCACTTTCATTGCGGTAGCAATCAAAAAATTCACTCAAAGTGCCTGCAACATCATGTTGAGTAACGTTTGAAATTTTAGCCATGCGCTCAGAAATAGCCTGCACTTCACGGCGGCCTAATT
Organism: Pseudoalteromonas sp. SD03; assembly: GCF_040937955.1. NCBI lineage: Bacteria > Pseudomonadati > Pseudomonadota > Gammaproteobacteria > Alteromonadales > Pseudoalteromonadaceae > Pseudoalteromonas > Pseudoalteromonas sp. SD03. Next base: position 1,035,043 of record NZ_CP162514.1, on the reverse strand, counting down.
TACGAATAACACTGGCGGCGTTTTCCTCGCCCATACTTAGCAATAAAATAGCGGCACGATCTAATGCCGGTAATTGTGAGCCTTTATCAAGCTTTTCTTGATTCAATTTCAACTCCTTGTTCTACCCAATATTTTATCACCGATGTGACACGCTCGGTTTCTTTATTAGCAAGTAACTGCATGTGCGCTATCTGTTCTTCAAAGTCATTGCCTATTTGCGGTAACGACATATTTTGATGTTCGCTTGCGCCCTCTTTGGCAGTTAAGTTTTCTATTTGCGATTTCGCATTAATGGCGTCATCAAGCGGACTACTTTGTCTTTCTGTTGCAGAGACTGACTTAACCTCATTATCTGTGGTTGCCATGGCGTTGTTTGCGTCGTTACTTTTGCCTTTAATTAAGTGATTAACTAAAGGACGCACACCAAATAAAATCAGCAATAAACTAATTAAAGTACCAACAATATAACGGGCATACTCTTTAAGCTCTGGCATTTGCCACCACTCAAGGCCTTCACCTGGGGCGAGTATTTTTTGTTCTACAAAGGCAAAGCTGGTTATGTTGAATTGATCGCCGCGTGCGTCGTTAAACCCCGTGGCTTTTTTTACCATTTCACCTAATGAAGCGAGCTTTTCTTCGCTCCAGCCATCAGCAGTGCCTGCTACTTGCTCATTAATAAGTACCGATAAGCTCATGTTTTTAATTCGGCCTACTTCAAATTGGGTGTGAGTGACTGAGCGGCCATTTTCAAACTGTCGCTTGCTCTCACTTCGTTGTGAAGTACGCTCGTTGTTTTCATCTTCAGCTTGTTCATTAGGCACTGGTGGCTCATTAGCTAAAGAACCCGGAATGCCCGCCGCCAGCTGATCCATGGTGCTATCAGATTTAATAAACTCTTGTGTTAATACATTTTGTGGGTCAACCATTTCACGGGTTTCTTCAACCACGCTAAAGTCAACATCACTTGAAACCTGAATTCTAAAATTGCCTTCGCCTAAAATTGGCAACAACATAATAGAGGCACGTTGCTCTATGTTGCGCTCAACTTTTTCGATAAAGGCGAGTTTTTTATCGGTTTCTTTGCCTACTGGCGTAGTATCAAATAAGTCGCCGCTGAGTAGTTTACCGCGCTGATCCACCACCGACACAGAACGAGAATCAAGCCCTGGCACACTGCCAATAATCAGTGCAATAATGGCTTCCACTTGCTCTGGTTTAAGCTCATGGCCTGGCGCTAAATCAACCATCACAGACGCTGCGGTTTTTTGCTCAGTACGACCAACAAACAAGCTGCGTTTAGGTACCGCTAAATGTACGCGCGCGTTACGAATACCTTGCATGTTAATAATGGTGCGCGCCAGCTCACCTTCTAAGGCATGTTGGTATTGCATAGATTCGATAAATTGACTGGTGCCCATAGACACTTTATCGCTAATATTTTCAATTCCCTCAGGCATAGAGGCTTTTATTCCTCTGGCTGCAAGCGTAATACGTGCATCCGCCAGCTTTTCTTGAGGAACCAAAATATTACCGCTATCGGTATCAATGCGAAACGTGATTTGCTCTTTATCTAAAATCTCTAAAATATTGGCTTTATCGTAGCTTTCTTGGTTACCGTAGAGCGGCACGTAGTTTTTAGCCGATGTCCATAAAATAAGGACTATGGTTGCCGCTACTAATGTCGCTAGTAGAGCAATGGTCGCGACACTTCTGTCACCTGAGCTACCAAAATTTAATTTATTTGAGAGATTAACCACTCTTTCTTTTAGGTTATTCTCATTTTGCTCAGGTACTTTTGCTAATTCTCCTTTCATATCAGCCTCTACAGTGACATGCGCATGACATCATCAATGCCATTGAGCACTTTATTGCGCATTTCCATTAGCATAGAAAAACTAAGCCCTGCTTTTTGACTGGCAATCATCGCCCCTACTACGTCTTCACTTTCACCGGTATCAACGGCTTTTACCATCTCACCAGCTATATTTTGTTGGGCGTTGATAGAGCGAATAACATGCTTAAAATCTTCGCTAATATTTACATTTTGATTACTGATAGCAGCCGGCTCTATACTTTCTGGACCTGCAATTTTTTGCATGTCCATCATTTTGCCCAGCATCATTTGTTGACTTTCAATTGGCGACATTTTATTTTTCCTTCAAATTATGCAATTGCATCAATATCAATACCGCATTCACGCATTGCGGCAATTTTGTATCTTAATGCTCGGGTAGTTACCCCAAGCGCCTGTGCTGTTTGGGTACGATGCCCTTTAAATCGACTCAACAAACTGTATATGTAATCAAATTCTGCCTGCTTTTTATTTTCTTTTAACTGGGTGGCACAATAAGCTGCCGCCGCCGGTGAGCATTGCGGTAAATTTAAGTCTTCAACCTGAATCTCTGCCCCTCTTGCCATCACTAAGGCGCGTTGGATTACGTTTTCAATTTCACGCACATTCCCTGGCCAGTTGTAACAAAGCATCACATCTTCTGCTTGTTTACTAATATGAAACTCAGAGTTGCCATATTTTTTGATAAAGTGATAAGCCAATGGGATGATGTCATCAACACGATCCCGAAGTGCAGGCCAACTAAGTGGTAATACATCTAAACGATAAAATAAGTCTTCACGAAAAGCGCCTTGCTCAACCTGTTCACGCAGTACGCGGTTGGAGGCGGCAATAATGCGTATATCTAAATTGATTTTTTGATGACTACCCAGTCTTTCAACTTCGCGCTCTTGCAATACGCGCAGTAACTTAGCTTGTAAATCGAGCGGTAGCTCAGTAATTTCATCGAGTAAAATAGTACCGCCATTGGCTATTTCAAATTTGCCTGGCTGGGTATTTACAGCGCCGGTAAACGCACCTTTATTAAATCCAAATAACATAGCTTCGAGCATATTTTCTGGGATAGCAGCACAGTTAACTGCAATAAATGGCTTATCTTTGCGATCTGAAGCTTTATGAATAAAGTGCGCGAGCTTCTCTTTACCTGTTCCAGACTCGCCGGTGATTAACACGCCTGCTGAGGTATGTGCAGCGCGGTTGGCTAAACGTAATACTTGCTGTGATTTAGTAGAAACAGCGATTAAATCTTCAAACCCATGCTTCATTGAATCAGTGTTTCTGATTGTTTTTTTAAGCTGTTCAGCAAAGAAAGGTTTTAAGAGATAATCAACAGCGCCACCGGTATTAATTGTTTTTGAAGCAATTTCACTTTGCGATGAATCCACTAAAGTCACAATTTGTGAAGTTGGGCATGTTTTGCGCAGTAATTTTACTAATTCAACCAGCTCGAGTTGTTGAGTATCAGCATCAACAAACACGAGCTCAGGTTTATTAATAAGACAGTGACTAACCGCATCGCTGATGGAGTTTGTATGCAAAAACTTAAAATTTTCGGCAAATACAACTTGCTGAATTTCAGGCGTTGGCTGTTGTTCACTGATCCATAAGAGGTATCTTTGACTCATATAATTCCCTTACGATGCAATTAACTTGAGTGTCTGAAAAGACGAACTAAAACACGGCGATTAGACGATGCGCCCTGCTTTGAATTTTTAATAATGGGGTAGCGTTGACCATGCGCTCTCACTTCTAACATGTCTTTGGGTAAACCAAATTCAATGAGTCTTGAAGCTACGTCATCCGCTCTTTCTTTTGAAAGCAGCCGATTAGATAGCGGCGAGCCTGTATTATCGGTGTGGCCATCCACAAGTACTTTACTAACGCGATTGTCTAAAGAAATATAACGCACTAAATCCTTTAGAAATTTTAAGTCTTTTTCAGCTGTTACCGTGCGCTGCCCGCTGGCAAACTGTAACTGATGATCACGTGCTTGCTCCCAAGAAAGCGGAGAAAGGTTATTTAAACACTGTTGATAATCTGCAACTATTTCATCGCTATGGGTATTGGTAAACGTTAGGCGCAACTGCTCATCTTTAAAGCTGACTAAAGTGTCTAACCAACCACCTTGCTTAATTAAACGAAGTAAAGCACTTACATCCGCTGAAAATTGCACTTTATTGTCTTCGATATCTGTTGATGTGAAGTTAAGTGGGGTGAGTACTGTATTTGCTGATTGCCAATCGGCTTTGCGTGATGAAACGTGCAAGCGGGTTATTGGCTTATCTTTTAAAAGCCAAGTAAACACAAGTTGTTGCTGCTGTGCTGGCACGGTTTTAACTTCAAGCAACGCATAATTTTCAAAGCGCTGTTGTAGCGAACAAGCGAAAGAATCGCCCTTAACAGTCCAAGTCGAGTTTTCATAACTTTGGACCAGATTTTGTTCTGCAGCCTGCCCTGATTGCGTTAAAAATAATGCACAAGGAAGTGCAAATTTAATAATGTTAGGAAATCCGTTCATGAGTATTCCGTATAAGTTTAGAGAACAATTAAGTTTTTTAAATGAATAGCGAAATACAACAAATACAAACAAGGTATTAATTAATATCACTAAGTTAATGTAACCCCACGATCGTAGCGATTGCCTTAGACTGGAAGCTTTGCGTCCTATGCTTTCGCATAGTTTGCCATTTAATTTACTTATGCATTGTTTTTTACCAACATAAAAACTAGTAACTATGTATAATAAAAACAATAGACTATAGTTAAATAGAATTAATTGCAAATATTACTTACAAAATTCATGCTAAGTTCATTTGATAGATGAAATCTAACTAATTATCCCAACGATCCGAGTATATCAACACGAATGGTATCTGGAATTTCATTATAAGAAAGAACTACTAAGCTGCCTTTAGTAAAGGTTTTGGCGTAACGTGCCAGCAAGGGTCGTAACTGTGGCACCACAATTAATGTAGGTGTTACCCCTCTTGATTTCATATCTTCGACAATCAGTGGCATAGTGCGTTGAAATTGGCCTAGTAAATTAGGGTCAACCGCAAAACTATCCAGTACAACTTTGCCTGCTTGCATCGCTTGGTCGAGTGAGCTTTGTAAGGTACTTTCTAGTTTTTCATCTAAGCTGTAAGCACTGAGTTCATCACGATTACCCATTACCTGTTTTACTAATACTTTTTGCAAAGCACAGCGCACATCTGAAACCAGTAGAATAGGATCTTTAGTTACCTCAACACTGTCAATTAAAGTGCCTGCAATGGTGACAATATCTTTAATGCTAATGTGCTCTTTAAGCAATAAACGAATGACTTTAAGCTGCAAGTTAGTGGGTAAGGCTTTTTCGAAGGTTTCCGCTAAGCTAGGTGAAATCTCTTTTAAACGCTCATTGAGTTTTTGTACATCCTCATAACTGAATAGCTCATCTAAATGCTCTTTGATCACCTTACCAGTGTGTGTGGCAATAATGGTGCCTAAATCTACCACTGAGTAGCCCATATTCAACGCTTGGGTTTTGCTGTCATCTTTTATCCATACAGCTTCAAGCCCATAAGCAGGGTCGGTGGTTATTTCACCATCTAGCGAGCCATATACATCCCCGGTATTTAACGCCAGTAACTCTTTGGCATTCACATTGGCACTGGCAACGGGTACACCCGCTAAGTTTACTTTGTATTCTTGTGGATTTAGTTTCAGGTTATCTTTTATTCTGATCTCCGGTAATAAAAACCCAAGTTGTTCAGAGAGATTTTTACGCACACCTCTTAAGGTTTTTACCAGCTCTTCCCCTTTGTCTTTATCTGCTAAATAAACCAAACGAAAGCCAAGCTCAACCGACAGCTTATCAACATGAGAAATATCTCCCCACTCTAAGTGAGCTTGTTGCTCACTTAAAATGGTGTCGGTCATCTGCTCTGCTTCAATTAAGGAGTTATCGGGGAGAGAGCGCTGCAATCGCCAAGCAACATAAAACAATGGCGCAGCAAATGCTAAAAAGGCGACAGTTGGCATCCCTGGCACAATACCAAGCGTGACCATGATTAAAGCGGCGGTAAAAATAACACGCGGAGAGGCAAGTAACTGCTTACCGACTGCTTCACTCACATCACCTTCATCGTTCATTCGCGTAACAATAATTGCAGCAGCAACGGCTAACAGCAACGAGGGGATTTGTGCAACTAAGCCATCACCTATGGTTAATAGGGCAAAACGTTGAAACGCTTCGGCTAAACTTAAACCATGTTGAAAAGCACCTATTGATACACCACCGAGTAGGTTAATCACTAAAATAATTAAACCGGCAATGGCATCACCGCGCACAAACTTTGAGGCACCATCCATAGAGCCATAAAAATCGGCCTCTTGGGCTATGGTGCTGCGTCGCTCTTTTGCTTGCTCAGGGCCAATTAATCCAGCATTTAAATCCGCGTCAATTGCCATTTGTTTACCGGGCATAGCGTCTAGAGTAAAGCGTGCAGCCACCTCAGAAATACGCTCACCGCCTTTGGTAATAACCACAAAGTTAATCACCATTAAAATAACAAACACCACAATACCAACGACGTAGTTACCGCCTATAACCACTTCACCAAACGCTTGGATAACGCGACCTGCCACATCGGAGCCTTCATGGCCATGCAGCAATACCACACGTGTTGAGGCAATGTTTAGTGTTAAACGCATCAAGGTGGCGACTAACAAAATAGTCGGAAATACAGAAAAATCGAGCGGCTTTTTAGTAGATACCGCCACTAACAATACAATCACCGACAATACAATGTTAAAAGTGAATAATGCATCTAATAGCCATCCTGGTAATGGCAAAATAACCATCGACAAAACAGCTAACAGCAAAATAGGAATAGCGGTATAAGGTTGAGTAAAACTGCGCCAGTTCAAATTATAACTCCAACATCTAAGGTTTCTGTAAGTTTTTAGGGATTGTTAATTCAGGTAAGGCTGCGGGTGCTTGCCCACGTCCTTGCTTGTATGCTTTTAGTTGCAATACATAGGTCAGTACATAGGCAACTGCGCTGTATAAGCCGTTGGGCACTTCTTGGTCGACCCGGGTCGAGAAATAAATAGCCCGTGCTAATGCGGGGATTTCTATTATTTCTTTGTTATTCATACGGGCCACTTCGCGTATTCTCAGCGCCATTTCATCCACGCCTTTGGCGACAACATAAGGGGCTTTAGCTGCCTCTTCACTGTACTTTATTGCCACAGCATAATGAGTTGGATTGGTGACAATGACATCGGCAGTGGGAACGCGCTCTTCAATTTTTCGGTTTGATTGCTGATACTGTATTTGCCTAATTTTATTTTTAATTTCAGGGCTGCCGTCAGAAGATTTACGCTCTTCTTTTACCTCTTGGTGGGTCATTTTTATTTTATCGGCAATCTGTTTTTGCTGAAAAGGCACATCAATAACTGCAATAAAAAGTAGTAAAGTTACCGTGATCATTAACGATAAAAATAACAGTTCAATACCTTGGCCTATCGCCACTTTGATATCTAAGTTTTGTAATACCATGAGCTGCATCCACAGCTTGGTTAAAAAGGTATATAAGCAAATCGCCAGTAAGGTTATTTTTAATATCGATTTAAGCAGCTCAACTAACGACTGTTTACCAAACATTTTGCCTAACCCGGTTAATGGGTTGAGCTTGCTCATTTTTAGTGCGACCAGTTTTTTTGAAAACACAAACCCACCCGGTAAACACCCAGTGATCCACATTGCGCAAAAGCTTAATAATAAAAACGGCGTAAGGGTGGATAGCATATTCATAATGGCGTCACCCAATGCGATGGGCATCATTTTTTTGTTATTTATAATTGTGTGATCCAGCACCATGGTGCTGTTCATTAAGTTAACAAATAAGCTGTAAAATAAATTGGCAAACCACAATAGCCCAGCAATACTAACCATTAATAAAATAGCGGTGTTAAGCTCTTTTGAGCGCGCAACTTGGCCGTCTTCTTTGGCTTTTTTTAGCCGTTTCTCTGTGGGTTGTTCTGTTTTTTCTTGCGAGCTATTTTCAGACATACCGCTACCTCATCGCCTGTGCAAAGGTTGTTAGCACATGATACGTTAGCCTTGAAAACGCACTTCCGGTGTACTCTAAGGTCATAAATACACAGAAAAAGCCCATCAACAGCGACATAGGAAAACCCAATACAAAAATATTCAATGACGGCGCTGCTCTACTTGCCACACCAAAGGTTAAGTTAACCAATAACATGGCGACTATCCCTGGTAGCGAAAGCAGTAAAGCAGAGGAAAACATCCACGCAAATAGCATAATGATCGATTGAATATCAAACTCATAAATACTGCGCCCAATCGGAAAACTATGAAAACTCTCCACCATAACTTGTAGAGTTATCAGGTGGCCATCAACAGCAAAAAATAATAAGGCACACATAATCCAAAATAATTGCCCTAACAGGGCAACTTGGTTACCACTACCGGGGTCCATAACAAGCGCCATCGACAAACCCATCTGCATGGATAATATCAGCCCTATCATTGCCATTACTTCAAACAAAATACGCAGTGATAGACCCATCATTACCCCAAAAATAATTTGCTCGAAGGTTAAAATGGCGGCATCTAAAGAAAACAAGTCGATAGCAGGGGCTAGCGGTAACTGCGGAGCAACTAAAAAAGCCAACATCATAGACACTAAAATACGTGAGCGCGGCGTTACTGCCGGATTATCAAATACCGGCATAGACCATAAAAGTGCAGAAAAACGCACAAATGGCCACCAAAGCGTGCCCATCCAGCTGACTAAATCAGTAGACGTTAAAGAGAGTAATGAGCTCAACCAAATACCCCAGGTAACATAAATTTGAGCTTATCAAACCAATCAATCAAAATTTGTAGCATCCAATGGCCTGCAAATACCACCATTAACAAGGTTAATAACATACGCGGTAAAAACGTCAGAGTTTGCTCTTGGATAGAAGTAGCACCTTGAATAATAGCGACCACAATACCCAACAATAACCCGGGTACAATAAGCACTAAAATGAGCTTGATAATGGTATAAACTGCGCTTGAAATAAGCTCTACCGACATTTCTGGGGTCATGGTGACATTCCAAATGTAGCCGCCAGTGTACCCGCTATCATTGACCAGCCATCGGCAAGTACAAATACCATGAGCTTAAACGGTAAACTAATGATCAGCGGCGATAGCATCATCATGCCCATAGACATCAATACACTACTGACCACTAAGTCAATAATTAAAAAAGGAATAAACAACATAAAGCCAATTTGAAAAGCGGTAGTAAGCTCACTTAATACAAACGCAGGCATTAACACTTCAAACGGAATTTCTTCGGCGGTGAGTGTCGTTGGCTCATTGGCAATTAGCAGCACTTGGCGCAACTCACTTTCACGGGTTTGTCTGAGCATAAAAGCACGTAAAGGCTTTTCAGCGGTGAGTAAAGCGTCTTCTAATCCTATGGTTTGCTGCTGAAAAGGCGTATACGCGTTTTGATAAATATCTTGCCAAACCGGTCGCATAATCAACATGGTGAGCATCAGTGAGATGCCAATTAAAATTTTATTCGGCGGGCTTTGTTGTAACCCCATTGCTTGGCGTAAAATCGCCAATACAATGATAATCCTCGTAAAAGACGTTAAAACCATTAATAGCGCAGGTAATAAGCTCAATACCGTCATTAACAAAAGTATTTGCAGTTTAACGCTATAGTCTTGTCCGTCGGCCGTATCTTTTAGCGAAAACAGCGTAAGTTCTTCTGCATTTAGCCAGCTTGGTATAAACAACATGATCAACAGTAGGCTAACTTTAAAAATTACGCGTTTATTCATTTTTTTACTGATCCTTTGCGGTATCTGTTTGAGCAAATTTCAAACCATACTGCCCTTCAACCATCACGACTTCTGCTTTAGCAAAAAACACCCCATTCACCTTTACATCAAGCGCTTCGCCGGCTACTTTATCTAGTTTAAGCACGTCGCCTTCTTTGGCTTGGCTAAGCTCGCCCAAGGTAATTTCAGTACTTGCCACTTCAAGAGTCACTAACAAAGGAACGTCTTGAAAAAATGACATATTGCCTTCGTTCGTTTTATCAGCAGATTTGTCATCAAATCCATCAAAAGCATCAAGCTCTAAGCCCGCTAAGGCGCTATCAAGGTTTTCGTTCATAATTTAATTACTCGTTGTATTGTTTGATAATTGTGTGATTTGAAATGCTAAGCCAGCCTCTTGCTCAACGACTTGGCCTTTAAATATTTGTTTATGCCCTAGGTTAAATAGCGCCGCTTCATTAAGCTCAATCGGTAATACACCGCCGGCCACACAAGCTTTTAATTGCTTTAAAGTGACTTTTTTCTTTGCCATTTCAATCTGACCTTGCACTGCAAACTGTGCCCACATATCGGTATTGAGTGTGTCGCTACTTGCTGGGTCTTGCTCGCTATCGGCTGCGCAAAAAAAGCTAATTGGTAGCCATAAAAACCAACTTATTACTTGGCTTTCTAATATAAACCGCACTTTAAAAGCTAAATGTTGCAATGCTTCTGGTAAAGCATGCGATTTTTGTATTTCACCTAATAGCGCAGAGCGTTCTCTAAATAATAAGCCCTGAATACCTTGCACTTGGCGTTGTAATAAACGGCCACAAATACGGCTCTCTGTTGCACTCAATTCATTCGTGGTAGGTGAGTAATCGTGGCTTGAATTATCTGAATTATTGAATTGCCCGCCTAAACATAAATCAGCTGTTTTATGAGCACTTTGAAAATCAAGCGCTAAGAAAGCTTCGCCTTGAGTGGGTGCAAATAAAGGACAGGCAAGAAATATTCTAGGCGATTCTTTAAACCAACTATTAATAGTTGAATGCGAACAAGGCGAAATTTCTACATCAAAGCGGCTGTCGTTAAATAATTGGGCAAGTTCTAACTCCAATGCTTTACGAATATTGACGTTTATTTGCGCTGCTTTTTGCTGCGCGTGTTCGTAGGCTCTTTGCTCTAGCGTTAGTGCAAATGGAGTAATATGCTCAGAATCTTTCGCTTTAATTAACTTTGCTTTAGCGCTTAACGTTTTACTCATATCACTGTATTTCCTGATTCATTTCTATGTTGCCTATGCATTGGTTTTTTTTGCTTTTTTTAATTGGGCTTGTAACTGTAAATGATTAACAATATCGCTGCGTAAGCGCTCATTTTTACTTATCCACTCAACCCCTAAAAACACTAACTTGTCACTTACTTCGCGGCGGTACGTTACCTTGCCAGTCAATCGATTGGCTTTATCAAAAACCACAATAAATTTGTCTGGAATAGCCTTTTCAGCAGGGACTAATAAACCCACACCTCCTACGCTAATGTCTTTTGCAACGCCATGACAAAGTGGAATATCAATAAAGCAGCGACGAAGTAACTGTACGCCCACCCCGCCAAGCTGAACTGACTCTGGCTCGTAATTATCTTTGAGGTTTAAATTCCATCTTTTGTAACTTCGTTTAGTTTCTGATTGGTTACTCATAATTCTCTTCAAGGCGTAGCACAGGTTTATTAGCAGTTGCCGCACTGGCAGATTTTTTTACTGGGTTATTAATATTGCTATCATCAAACAACTGATTAAATTTTCCCTCTGCATCTTTAGTTAAAATAAGTAGTTCAACCCGTCTGTTTTCACTGGCTTTTTGGTTTTCTTTGTTAAGTGGTCGATTAGATGAGAATGCATTTACTTGCAACACTTGGCTTGATGGCATTCCGCCCATGGTCATCACTTTTCTGGCCTGTTGCGCCCTATCGCCAGAAATATCCCAATTACGAGAGCTACCATCAATAAACAGGCTGGCGTCGCTGTGCCCAGAAATAATAATTTTGTTATTAATGTCTTTTACTAAGCCGCCAAGGTATAAAAACAGATCTTCAAAAAACGGAGTCATTTGCGACTTTGAGCGTTCAAACATTTGATGATGTTTGTCATCTCTAATAATCACTCTTAGCCCTAAAGGCACTTCTTCAACTAATAAGTTATTTTTTAATAACTCTTCTTTACTAAGTTCATCAATGCTTTCAAGTAATAAACTCAGCTCAGATGAGGCTTCAAATTGGCTATCAATGGCTGAATTTAACTTCTCGCCTTGTCCTGCTTTAGGCTCAACGGTTCCATCGGGCACTTGTAACACTTCACTGATTCCTGGCCTTGGAGAGTCCGGCGGCGTAATTCCCGACTCTAAGTGCTTAATTACTGAAGGAGACCCCCCTAAATCAACGGGAAATGGGCTGTTTTGAGGGTCAAAAATAGCAGGGCCACCATCAAAAATTGAGTGAGTTCGCATGTAGTGTGCAATTTCTTCACGCTCAGATTCATTGGTGATCGCCATAATCCACATCACCATAAAAAACGCCATCATCGCTAAGGTAAAATCAGCAAAGGCGACTTTCCATGCGCCACCATGCGGTTTTTCGGTTGCTCTTCTACGAGAGCGTTTGATGACGATTTCTTGATTTTTGTTTTCCATCATTAAGCCGCCTTGTTAGTGATCCACTCTTCCATAGTGGTAAAGGTCGGTTTAATTTCTTCATTAATTAATTTTCTACCTGAGTCGGTCGCTACAATTGGCACGTGGCCCTTGGCATGAGCCACTAACATGGCACGCACACACTCAAACATTGCCACTTGTTTTTTTACATACTGCTCCATCGCAGAAGCAAGCGGTGCAATTAAACAATAACAGGCAAAAATACCAATAAAGGTTCCTACTAGCGCGGCTGCTACATGGTAGCCAATTTCACTTAAAGGCCCATCAAGATGCTGCATGGTGATAATAATGCCGCCTACCGCTGCCAAAATACCAAAACCAGGCATGGCTTCAGCAATATTAGCCAGTGAGTGAGATGGTTTAAGGCGCTGTTCTTCAATGGTGTAAATTTCTTGCTCTAACATGGCATCAAAGTCATGCGAGTTGATTTTTCCCATACTAAACAAACGTAAGTTATCGCAAATAAAAGTGACTAACTGAGGGAACTCATACACTTTTGGGTAGGCAAGAAAAATAGAGCTGGTTTCGGGGTTTTCAACATGCTCATCTAGGCCCTTTATGCCTTTCACTCTGGCTAAATCTAATAAAGAGTAAATAACCAGTAGCAGGTCGTGGTAAAGCTCAGAGGTATCGGTTCCTTTACCACTAATAAATTGATACTTTAATTGCGATAGCATTTCTATCAGTACATATTTTGAATTACCCACAATTAGCGCTCCTAAGCCAGCGCCAAAAATGATTAAAAATTCGTATGGCTGCCACATAGTGGCAATGTTACCGCCGGCAAACGCAAAACCACCTAATACTGTTGCAAGTACCACTATTAACCCTATAACTCTTTGCATTCTTTATTCCTTAGGTATTAGATTTTTTGAAGCGCTTGTGTGAGCGCTTCAAGTGCTTGTTTATGAAGTTGGCAAACACGTGCCTCTGTTAAATCGAGTGTTAATGCTATTTCTTTCATATTCATTTCGTGCATGTAATACAATTGTAAGAGCAGCTTTTCTCGGGTATTGAGCTTGCTCATGGCCGCTTTTAGCGTAGCTGCTGTCTCTTCCTTGTCGTGTGTATGGGCACTGGTAAGCGCTAAATTAGGGTTAGCTTCTAATAGCGCTTCAAGGCTATCAAATGCCTCGGCTTGCTCACTGTAGTGCAGTTGAATAAGCTCTTTATGGCTTATGCCTAATGCTTCACACATTTCGGTGTCTGTTGCATCACGACCAAGCTGCTTTTGAAGTGAGCGGCTCATATCACGAAGCTGATGAGACTGCTGCCTTAGTTGACGCGGTCGCCAATCAACACGTCGAAATTCATCTAGCATGGCTCCACGAATACGCTTAAACGCAAATGCAGCAAACTTTTCATCTAAGTCGCGGCCATAGCGACGAATAGACGACAGCAAGGCAATAATGCCTATTTGATAAATATCATCGTTATCAACAATAACGCCTACTTGAGTGCGCATATGCGCAGCCGCTCTATTAACTAAAAAAGAGTACTGCGATAATAGTTGCGTCTCTTTTTGCGGTGTGAATATCACTGGCGGCTCGGTGACTAGCTCGCCCCACTCCTCTTGCAGCATCATAGCGATAGCCTATTGAATAAAGACATTCGTAATGAGTACATTATCTAGACGAACCGAAACCGCATTCGCTAAAACCAAATTAAACTGCTCGAGTAAGTCTTTTTGAACCGCATCGATATCCTTAAAAACAGCTTTTGCTTGGCTATGGCTCATGTTGGCAAACTGTTTTACCAGTACATTTCTCACTAGCGGCTCCATGGCCTCTGTTCCTGTGTTGTAAACTGATGGCGAAGTAACAAGTACTAAGTCGAGCACTAAATAACGGGCAATTGAGTCATCTGATACGCTTATAATAAAGCGCTCCATTTCGTGATATTCAACTTTACTAATGTCAGCTTGTTTACTCTCTTGAGATGAGTCACTGTCGTTAAAAAACTGTCCCGCAAAAAATGCAGCCGCAATAAGTGCTAATACGGTTAGGGCTATTATTATTTTTTTCACTTTTATCTCTCTTAATCCAAGGTAGTTATACTAATAAATCTAACCAATCTAATGGCGATTTTGCTGAGTGAGTGCTGGCTGTATCACTATGGGAGGGCGACTCGGTTTGATTATTTGCAATCTCGTTATTTTCAAGCTGCTGTTGCGACTGCTGCTGTTTATCACTTAAATTAACATCCACTGTGGTGGATGAGTTTTGTGATAATGACTGACGCAACTGATCTAAAGTTTGTGCTATAGCATCTCTCACCTGCGCATTACTCGTAGTTAAACTGACTGAGGTTTTATCACCTTCAATATTTATCGATATTTCAATACTGCCTAAATTAGGAGGATCTAATCTAATTTGCGCGCGTTGTAGTTGTTGGCCTATTTGCAGTTTTACCTTGTCGCCAAGTACATGTAATAAGCGCTGCCCCCATTCACTGGGAGCCTCTTTTAATTTTTCTTTATGCCACTCAAAGCTCTCTGGCGCGGGTGCGGACGCTGAAAATGCATTCACTAATGTTGATTTTTGACCCGTACTCTCGCGACTTTCTGTAAAGACCATTTTCGATTGCGCACTTTGTGACAATGCCGCAAGCTCAAGTTTGCTCAGCGACACACTCGGTTGTATGGCTACTTGCTCACTGGTTAGGCTACTTGATTGCGCTTGTGCATAAGTGTTCAACACTACCGAAGGTTGATTTAATCGATTCAAAAGCGCTTGCGAGTATAGTGTTTGTGGTGCTTTGTCTACTTCGAGTGTATTTAATTCTTTATTAACTACTGCATTTGCTGGCGTTACATTTATCGCCGCAGTAGGCGCAGCCGTGGTGGCTATGTTCATTGCAATGTTTTGCACAGGCGTAGTTTTAGCAGGCTCTTGAGTTACAAAACTGTCTTCGCTCTGAGTCTCTAAATGCGTGGTCTGCAGCTGTTCATTAGCCACAAGCTGTGCTGTTGGTGCTTCCTCAGCCATTACTTCGCTATCTACACCAAGGTTACTATTTGGATTTAGTAAGGTTTTGACAGGCGCGCTTATTTTATTGGTATCAAGATTATAATTTGCGGTGCTAAAAAAATACGGATTTATTATTTCTTGTGTTTCTGCACTGGCATCTTCTTGCGCTAGTTGTTCTGAACTTTCTTGAGGTTGTTCACCTTGCACATTTTGCTGTTTTGTTTGCTGTTGCTTTGAAGAAAGCGTAAACGGCTCAAGCTCGCTCTGTAGTTCTTGCGCATCTGCAGGCGTACTACTTTTTAATATGGTTGGTTTATTAGTGGCACTGCCAAAGTCAGTCTTTGTCGCCATAGTATTTGCTTGGATACTCATAATGACAGTCCTTGTTGTACTTTTTCATATGCCAGTAAGCCTTCTTTATCCTCTTGATGGCGCTGCATTTGCACTTTGATAGCTGCTTGCTTTTGACTAACCAGCTCAATTAAGTCCGCGTAGCGTGCTTTTAGATTGTCTTGTTCAGTTTTCATTGAGCTAAACCAAGGCATACTTTGTAACTGTGCATAAAGCGCAAGTAACTGCTTATCGGCTGATTTAACCTCATACCAATTACTCTCATGGATAGCATCTTCCATGGTGCTAAGTAATTGTTCCATTTTTTGCGCTGCGTATTTTTGAGAGTGTTCCATTAGCAATACTGAATTCATTATAAGTTCATATTTCTTTTAGCAAAAAGCAAGCCAATTTTAAGTTGTTGTTTTATATTAATAAATAAAATAAAAACCCAAAAAGGCGGAAGCGGAACTTCCACACCGGAAGGAAGTGATGTGCTATTAATAATAAATAGAAAGATTATTTAAGCAGTAGAGGAAGTAAAAAAATAGCCGTGTTAAAAATGAAAAAACCAGCTAAGGGTAGCTGGTTCTAATACGTTTATTGTGTGCCTAACCCTTGCCACCCTTCTTGCAGGTTGTTCATCACCACACGGGTGGAATCAATATAGCTCAAGTCGTTTTTTATACTCGCTTGCAATAACGCTTGCCCACAATGCTGATAAAGGTTTTGCATGTTTTGCGCTACTTCACCGCCTTTTTCAAGGTCTAATGAGGCCTCAAGCCCGCCTAAAATGCGCATTAGCTTTTCAATACTTTCGGCTTTTTTATCATGTCTTTTTTGTTTTATATGGCCGGTTACTCTTTCAAGCTCATCCGAAAAACCATCAAATAACATTAACACCAGTTTATGAATATCAGCACTGGCCGCTTTTGCATCTACCGATGTGCTTTTATAGGCTGAAAAACCATCATTTAAATCTAACATCTATGTTTAGCCTCCAAATTGACCCATTGTAGATTCTAATTGCGCAATAGTCTGTTGCATTTGTGTAAACTGCGACAAGTAACGTTGGTACACTTGCTCCATCGACACTTCATGATCTTTTTGTTGCCTAGTGACTATATTTAAGCTCGCCTGCAATGATTGCTTTTTATCCGTCATCAAACCATAGCTTTTAGTGAAAGGCTCTACGCGGGTTTCCAGCTTAGATAACAACCCGTTTTCACCTGTAAGCATGCTGGTTAACTGCTCAGGGTTAGTCGCCATGGCTTCTTCAAGTTTTTTATTATCTATTTTTAAGTTACCGCTACGATCAAACTCAATACCCACAGAGAACAAGGTTTTACCTTCAAACGTACCCTGAAAATCGTTACGTAAAGAGCGAGCAAGGCCGGCAGCCATATTATCTCTTTTTAAGTACTGGTTACTGGTAATGCCATTGGTGAGCGAATTAAATTTATCTACAAAACTTTGGATGTTTTCTTTAGAGCTTTCTTGATCTTGGTTAATTGATATGTGAATTGGCTGATCGCCCGGCGACTGCGCCAACGTTAAA
This sequence comes from Pseudoalteromonas sp. SD03, assembly GCF_040937955.1. Taxonomy (NCBI): domain Bacteria; kingdom Pseudomonadati; phylum Pseudomonadota; class Gammaproteobacteria; order Alteromonadales; family Pseudoalteromonadaceae; genus Pseudoalteromonas; species Pseudoalteromonas sp. SD03. The sequence goes on along the minus strand of NZ_CP162514.1, from coordinate 1,017,787 downwards.
TCAATCGTCACCCCATCAATAACCGTATCGAGTTTATTACTGCTTGAAGTGATTGTCAGTGCTGAATTAGCCCCTAGCTTAACAATCGCATCTTGCGCTAAGGTTAAATCTTGTTTGTTTGCTATGGCATTGGTGATATCAATGCCATTGGCATCCGCAGCTGGAGTAAAACTTACACCCACCTGATTAGCAGCACCCGGCTCAGCACTGGTTAAAGTTAAAAAAGTTTCTGTGCCAGAGCGCACAACAGAGGCTTTAACACCGCTATTATCAACATGCGAGTTGATAGCATTAGCAACATCAGTTAATGATGCATCGGCGCCAAGGCTTGCAAAATCAATACTAAACGCACTGCCTGCCAAATCGATACTTAACTCACCATCAGTGGTTAAAGCTTTAGCCGGGTCAAAACTCAATGCAACTTGGTGTGCTTGCGCTAATTGCTCCACAAATACATCGTACTCGCCGCTGGCTGCTGTGCCAGTTGCACTCACACCTAATGCCGATGGATTGCTCACTGTGGCTGTGTTGGAAAATAAACTACTGGTGTCTTTTAAGCTAGCTTGTAAGTCATCAAAAAAGCTTGATAAATTACTTTTCAGGCTATCAAACGCCTTAATTTGATTGCTAAAAAGGCTACTTTTAGTACTTAATTGCTGATCTTTAGCGCTACGCTCAATTTGTGTATATTGTGAGGCTAATTGCCCAGGATTGATTCCTATTGCAGAGCTCATTTTAATCTCCAAGCATTTTAGTTATAAGCAAAAAAATCTAGGGTAAATTTTTTTACTTATGACTATAAACAATAATAGCTACACCCTTAGGTGTAGCTATGCATACTTAATTGATTAATCACTATTAACGAAGTAGTGAACCAATCATTTGTGTTGTGCTGTTAGCTGTGCTCAGTACTGAAATACCAGAGTTCATTAGCAATTGTTGCTTAGTCATGTTTGATGTTTCAGCAGCAAAATCAGCGTCCATTAACGTACCTACAGCAGCTTGAGTGTTTTGCTTCATGTTAGATACGTTAGTCATTGTATGGTCAAGACGGTTCATTGATGCACCAAGCGTTGAACGTGCAGTACCAATTTCGCCAACCAAAGTATCAACAAACGCAATCTGCGCTTGTGCTGTTGCAACGTCTGTAAATGCAGCAGCATTACCAATAGCCGTTGTCACATTCCCTAGCTCTGTAGAAATATCAACATTAAGGGTTTCTGCTGCACTTGAACCTACTTGGAAATTAACCGCACCTGCACCAAACTTACCAGCAGCTGCTAAAAGTTTAGTGCCATCACCAAACGACGTATTAGTCATGATGTTTGTAAGCTCAGTAGCTAGTGCTGTGTATTCTGCACTTTGTGCAGCCCACTCTTTTGCACCGTTTGTATCACTTGAACCTTGAGTAGCAAGTTCTTTCATGCGGTAAGCAATGTTAGTCATTTCATCAAACGCACCTTCAGCAGTTTGCATCATAGACATAGCGTTGTTACCGTTGTATAAACCAGCGTCTTGACCACGTACTTGTGCGTTTAAGCGTGAAGCGATTTGTAGGCCAGCTGCATCATCTTTTGCAGAGTTAATTTTAAAACCAGAACCTAAACGCTCAAGTGCTGTAGACAAATCGTTGTTGCTACGACCAAGTTGATTTTGGATTGACATTGAAGCCATGTTTGATTGAATTGATAAAGCCATGTTTATTTCCTCTTTGAATTAATAGCTAAAGTAATTAGTGAACCTAAATCACCTTCTAATAACTAAGAGCGACCATATTTTTAATTACATAAACTTTTTTCTAATTATTTTTTTATTTTTTTATTTTTTTAATCAATGTGTTCAAAAAAGGTAAATTAAGCGTTTTAGACTGGCTAAAAGCAGATAAGTGGAATAGCAGAAATAAAAAACGATGCAGCAATACTAGATTGCTGCATTAAAAAATTAAGTGAGAGAGTATTGCACCATATTACGAGTAATGTTTGCTTGCGACATAATCGCAGCCACACTATTTACACTCGGGTTTTGCATATGCTGTTTAACCCCTAAACTTAAAGCAAGTAGTTCATCGGTATTGCCTAATGAACTAGCAGAGTCAAGCTGCTCTAGTTGGCTTTGTAATTGCTGTTTTTGTGCCTGAATTTTTATTAAATTGGCCTTTAAATGACGCTGCGCACTTTGAATTTGTTCACGATGCTGTGCAATAGAGGCATTTTTATCCGCTATTTTAGCAAGCTCATTAAGTGGGTTATCTAAATCATTAAGCTGCAACGAAATCGGGTTACCCGCCGCAACGCGCACACCTTGACCACTCATCACCCAAGGCTCTAAAAGTGGGGATGCATTTTCTTTTTGCGCACTAAAAAGCAGGCGATTTTCACGATTGAGCTCAACATTAATATGATGTGGTGCAAACGCATTTTGAATGGTGGTTAAATTGGTTTTTTCGTCTTGATAGGCGGGTAGCTTTAAGCTTAATGATTTGCCCGAACGCCCCATTACTAGCTGGATGTTTTCTTCATGTGGGCGTGCGCTAAGTAGATCTATATTTGCATTAAGCTGTTTGGTAATAGCACGATTTGGATCGGTTATTTTTAGCTGGGTATCAAGCCCTGAACCTTTTTTATTTGCTATGCCCTGTAGTGACGCTATTTGCACTTTAATCTTTTGTTGTTGCATAGGTTGTGGCTGAGAGTTAGCAGCTTGGGTATTTAATTGTTGCGCTAACTTTTCAAGCCCCATGTACAAATTTCGTATTGTGCTTTCGCTTTGCTCAGCTTTTGCCAACGCCTGACTAAGCGCTCCGCGCTGCGCCCAATCAGTCAGTACTTTAACTTGCTCCTCTCTGGCAACAATTTTGTTTTTCCACAAATTATTAGCAGAATCTTTTGATGATGTAACGAGTGCATCCGATTTATTGGTATTAACCAAGTCAATTGCTTGCGCCTTTTCGCTACTTTTAACCAGCATAGTTAGTTCCTGACAGTATTAAAATTTTAAATGTATGAAAACAATGAAAGTTTACTTACCGTTGAGTAAACCTGCATTGACGACTCATACGCCGCCATAGATTCATTCATCGAAATAAACGCTTCTGGATAATCAACAGCACTTAAATCATCCTGCAAATTAACCGTAAATGTGGTGATATCTTGATTACTAGTAGTAATAGAATCAAGCGAAGCCATAGTAGAGCCTATAGTGGTCACTTGGCTACTAATAGTACCTAAAAAGTCAGCTAATTTATCTATCATCACCCGTGATTGATTGCCAACGCCACCCGCTGGCGGATTATTTACTTCTACAAGGTAGTCTTGCATTGCATTTAAAAAGCCCGCACCAGGGTCTAAATCATTACCCACAATATTATTTTTTACACTTGAGTCGTCAGATACAGCGACCTCTCTGACAATATCGTCCCCGGCATAAACGTAATTCCCCGTAGCATCAATTTGAAACGGTTTTTCATCGGTTTTACTACCCGAAAAATAATACTTCCCATCGCTGTCGGTTGCATTCAGTAAGTCAACAATCGCAGGAAAGGCCACACTCATTTCTTGGCCTAGTGCTTTAATTTCTGACTCACCCATAGAGCCATCCGCCGCGGTGGTAATTAAACTTTGCAATGAATATATTTGATTAACTATGGCCGAAAGCTGCACTTCTTGTTGACCTAATGAAAAGTTAACCGCATCCATATTAGTTTTGTATTGCTCTAGCGATTTAATTTCTGAACCTAAATTCATAATCATCACAGTACCAAGCGGATCATCAGACGGCTTAAGAATTCGCTTATTGGTTGCCAGCTGAATCGACTTTTCGTTAAAGTTTTCAGTATTACTTTGAATGTTTTTAATTGAATTTAAATGAAACTGGTGACTACTAACTCTCATAATATTGCCCTTTAAAACATTTGCAGTAAAGATTTAAACATTTGATCTGCGGTGCTGATCACTTTGGCATTGGCACTATACATTTGCTGAAAATGCATTAAGCTTGCCGCCTCTTCATCAAGGTTTACACCACTAAAGCTATCGCGTGCAGCAATGGCGTTTTCACTCAAATTAGTGGCCGTGGTAATACTGTTTAGGTTTTGTTTACTGGTAATGGCAAGCTCACCCACTAATAACGTAAATTTATCGCCTTTTCCTGCCATTGAGGCAACAATATTTGCAATATTAGAGTTATCGCCCGGTCCTGAGGTACTACTGTCTTTAAAGCCAAGCTTATCGGGTGTGATCGCAGGGTTTATCTCAATTGTCCCTAATGGATTTAATGGATTGTAAGTAAACAGTGCTTCACCGGGGTCGTTATTTAAATCAAAGCCACTTTGCAGTGCACCGTTCATATCATCAGCAAGGTCGGCAACTAGGTCGTTTAAGGTTGCAAGGGTTGGTTTAATTACATCGTTATCAACACTGATCAAGCCACCAAATTGACCGCCGACGTTTTTATCAAGAGTAAATTCTTGACCAATAAACTCGCTTGTAACTGTAGTACCATTTACTGAGATTGAGGCGGCTTTACTACCTACCACCAGCGGGGCACCACTTAAGGTACTAATATCAATAAAGCCATTATCTCGCTCAACAATAGATACACCAATATGCCCAGATAACTGGTTTACTAACCGCTCTCGGTTGTCTTTCAGCTCTGCGGTTGATTGATTATTTGCTGTTGCTAACCCAATGCTACTGTTAATTTCAGCTATTTGCTTAGTTATAGAAGACACATTAAGCGCCACGTTACTCATTTGTGCATTTAACTTTGTTGCTTGGCCTGCCAGTGCGCCATTAATTTGCGCAATATCTTGCATAAAGCCTTCGGCTGAAGATAAAAATTGCTGCCTAAAGGCTTGTGAATCGGGCTTTGTTGCCGCAGCATTAAGTGCATCCGTTAAGCTGGCAAGAGAGTTATTTAAGTTGAGTGAGTCGGTACCAATTATTTGCTCAATAAAACCTAGATATGACTGTTTGTTTTCATAATAACGGGTATCTGAATTAGTACGCCAAATATCATCATTTAAAAAGGCGTCAACAACCCGGTCAACCGATGCCACCTCAACCCCGCCTAAATATACATTAGAGGTTTTAAATTGAGCTTGCTGACGCGAGTAACCTTCAACGGCTGCATTCGCCACATTTTGCCCTGACACAGTCAGCGCAATATTTGCTGCATTGAGGCCGCTTAACGCGTTATTTAACATAGACATAATTAACTACCTAATCGTATTAGCATTCAATGGCTGAACAAACGCCGACCCTGCATAAATATCATAGCTTTTGGTGGGTTCAACATTTTCAGCATTTTTATGATGATCATTAGCGACCAAGGTTTGGCTATTCTTAAATGTATTTTCTATCGGGGTAATTTTCTCATCAAACTGCTTAATAATCGCTTCGGCTAAACCCAGTTGATGAGTTGAGGCCAAGTGCTGCGCAGTTTGGGCGTTATGCATGTCTCTAAATTGGGCTTGCTCGTTACTATTAAAAAAACCATTGTTACCGGCCATAGTTTTGGTGGTGCTGTCCATGCTTTTTAATACGAGTTGTAAAAAAATCGCTTCAAACTGCTCTGCCGCTTGCTTTACGCCTGCTTCACTGTTGCCGGTAATGTTTTCTAGGTGAGTGGGGTCTATCGCTAATGACTGAGATAATTGGGTTGATGACTCTATTTTCATGGCTATTTCCTTTAAATAACTAATAGCTCGGCTTCTAAAGCCCCAGCATTATCAAGTGCAATTAATATCGACATAAGCTCGGCTGGCGTTGCGCCAAGTGCATTTACCGCTTTAACTATTTCATCTAAAGAGGTGCCTTCAGGCCACAGCAGCATATTTCGTTGTTGTTGATCTACCGTGATATCACTTGATTGTGTAGCTGTGGTTTGGCCATTTGAAAACGGCCCAGGTTGCGACACTTGCTCTTGTTCGCTAATGGTAATGGTTAAATTGCCATGATTAACGGCCGCCTGATTCACCCGTACAGTATCGTTCATTACTACAGTACCGGTGCGACTATTAAATACGATTTTAGGACGCTCAGAGCCTTGCTCTACACTAATGTCTTGTAGCATCGACATAAACGTGTTGCGACTATTGGCATCGCTTGGCGCACTGACCACTAAACGCGCCCAATTTTCAGCAGTGGCCACATCGGGTCCAAATACTTTGTTTATTGCGCGCACGACATTGCGAGCAGTTTGATAATTTGGATCTTTTAAATTAAGAATCACATCGCTTTGGCTTTCATACATAGCCGTAACACTGCGCTCAATGATGGCGCCATTGGGAATAAGCCCCGAAGTAGGCACATTGACAGTCACCGAGGAGCCACTTTTTCCACTGGCATTAATACCCCCTACCACTAAGTTACCTTGTGCTAGCGCATACACTTTGCCATCAACCCCTTTTAACGGGGTCAACATTAAGCTACCACCATGTAAGCTTTTTGCATCGCCTAATGAGTTCACAGTTACATCAATGGCTTGGCCTGGGCTTCCCATTGGCGGCAACGTAGCATGTACCGCAACGGCGGCAATATTTTTAGATTTTGGTAATCGTTCTTCATCTACAGAGACACCAAATTGCTTTAGCATATTACTTAACGATTGGCCGGCAAATTTCACTTGGGCTTTATCGCCCGACCCCGGTAAACCTACCACTAGTCCGTAACCTACCAGTTGGTTTTCTCGCACACCTAGCACATCAACAATATCTAATAATGGACGTGCTTTGGCGGCTACAGTTGCAGGCGCTAATAGGCTAAAAAAGCACACTAGCATTAATAGTAAATATTTCATTAAAACCTCAGTAATCCCTTAAAACGGATTTAAGAATCGGGTAAATAAAGTGGTAAACCAACCTGGGCGATTCGCATCTGCCAAAGTGCCTTTGCCGGTATAACTTATTTGTGCCTCTGCAATACGAAGCGACGAAACACGGTTACTTACATCAATATCGCCTGGGCGAACCAACCCTTCAATTTCAATGTATTCATCACCTTGGTTGAGCTTAATTTGCTTACGCCCTTTAATAACCAGCGACCCATTAGATAAAACATGATTAACCCGTACAGTAATAGCGCCACTGAGGAAGTTTTGCTGGCTGGCACTGCTTTCACCGTCAAACTTAGCACTCGAGCCTATACCCAAATTAAAATCAGCTACATTGAGTGCACCAGCTACTGGCACCGAAACATCCAAGTCGGTACTTTTATCTAAACTCGAATCGGCACTTTTACTCGATTGCGTACGCTCGTTCAGCACCACAGTTAAAATATCGCCAACCCGGTAAGCACGTTTATCTGCATACAAAGAAAACATATAGTTATCTTGAAATAAGCTACCATCTTGCTGATTCAAACCCTGTGCATAGGCATCTTGGCTTATTTCATAGTCTTGAACTGATTTTTGAGTGGTATTTTGTGGGCATTTCACTTCCCCATACACCACTTCACATTCCACCATTTGAGTTTTTGATGGAGTGTTGCTGCAACCAGCAACACCTAAAAGCAGCAAAAATAATGTTAACTTATTCATCATAATCATACGTTTTGGTTTATAAAGCGCAGCATTTCATCTGCCGCAGAGACTACTTTAGCGTTCATCTCGTAAGCGCGCTGTACGGCAATCATGCTCACCATTTCATCAACGACGCTCACGTTTGAGCCTTCAATAGTAAATTGTTGTAAGCCCCCAAAAGCATCTTCGCCAGGGATACCCTCAACAGGTTCACCCGATGCCGCTGTTTCGCGGTACAAGTTGCCACCTAAACTTTGTAAGCCTGCAGGGTTTGCAAAGTTAACCGTTAACATTTGACCTAACTCTACCGCTTGCGCATCTTTACCCACTACCGCAGTAACGGTGCCATCGGTGCCAATACTCACTTTGGTGGTGCCCTCTGGCAGCGCAATATTTTGTGCCAATGGTAAGCCGTTGCTGTTTACCAGTAATGACTCAGAGTTAAGTTGAAACTGACCGTTACGGGTAAATAATAACTCGCCGTCAGGGCTTTCAATTTGAAAGAAACCTTGCCCAGCAATGGCCACATCTAACTGGTTGCTGGTTGTTTCAAAACTGCCTTCAGTAAATTGCTTTTGCGTGCCGTTAATACGCACACCGGTTCCCACCTGAATCCCAGATGGCAGCTGATTAAGCTCATCTACCTGCGCGCCAGGTTGTTTTTGTACTTGGTAAAATAAGTCTTCAAATACCGCTCTGTCTTTTTTAAAACCGGCAGTGCTCACGTTCGCGAGGTTATTAGATATTGTTGTCATTCTTAAATCTTGCGCTGCAAGACCGGTTTTACTCACCCATAATGCTGAATTCATGTTTGGCTTCCTGTTTATCCACGTCCACTGATGAGCTTATTACCGCTGGTCGCTAATTCGTCAGCAGACTTCATCATTTTTACATTCATCTCAAATTGGCGACTGATATTCATGGTTTTGATCATTTCAGCCACGGCATTCACATTAGAGCCTTCTAAAGCACCAGTTCTTACTGTGATTGTTTCGTCGGCCTCAAGAGGCTGTAAATCGTTAGCTCTGAGTAAGCCATCAGCACCTTTGATTAAGTTTGCATCGGTGCTGGCTAATTTAATTTGCGCATCTTCTGCAATTACACCGCCACCAATGGGGGTTAGGTTAATCATGCCGTTTGAGCCAATTTCAATATCACCAAACTCAGGAAGTTGAATATCGCCACCGTCACCTTGCACACGTAGGCCATTAACAGTAATAAAGCCATCGGCATCAACCACTAAATTACCCGCGCGGGTATAAGCCGGTTCGCCATTGTCATCCATCACTTCTAAATAACCGCCGTTGCTTAGTGCTATATCAAGATTACGGCCAGTATCCATGATTGGCCCTGACGATAAATCAGTAGTTACTGGTGTTAGTTGCGCGTGGTAACGAGTACGAAAGCCCTCGCCTTGTACCATCATTGATTGCGCTTGCTCTAAGTCGGCTTTAAAACCTACGGTGCTAACATTTGCTAGGTTATTTGCAGCAACACGTAAGGCGGTATTATTAAGTTCAGCACCCGAAACAGCGGTATAAATTAACTTTTCCACGCTCAGCTTCCTTAGGTGTTACTAAATAAAATTTGCATCATTTCATCAGCGCTGCTGATGGTTTTTGCGTTGGCTTGGTAGTTTTGTTGAAATGACATTAAACCAACCAGCTGCTCACTAATATCAACATTTGAGCCCATAAATGAACCCGATAGCAATTTACCCAGTGAGCCACTTTCTGGCTCGCCGTAGAGTGCAGAGCCAGACTCTTCAGTTTGATACCACACGGTATTGCTGCCTTGCTCTAAACCATCAACGTTCGCAAACGAAGCAAGTACAACTTGGCCTTGTAATTTAGATTCACCGTTAGTAAATGTTGCAAATACACGGCCGTCGTCTTCAACTTTCACACCAGAAAACGCTCCTGAGGTATAGCCGTTGGCATCATTTTCGTTAACACTGAAACTTGAACCAAACTGCGTAGTGCCATCAAATTTAAGTGCGATATTTAATGCTGCAGCACCACTGGTTATTTCTGCATTTCCTGGTGTTGAAGTAATAGGCACTTCTAAATCAACCGCCGTTAAATCGCCTGAAAACGGCACCATTTTTCCATCGGTATCAAAGTTAAGTGTAATGGTTCCGGCGTTAATTGAACCACCCGCACCATCATCAATAGCTTGAGAACCTGTCGTCGCACCAAGCGCTGAGAGCTGACCTTGAGTAAGGGGTTTACCATCTAAGAAAAACATCGCTTGCCATTCATTACTACCCGTATGGTTAAAGTACTGGGTCATCACATGGCTATTACCTAATGAGTCGAACACTTCGGTAGATTGAGAAAAGTTATATTGGCTGCCATCTTTAGGATCAAATACCGCAGGAGCTGTTGGATAAGCAATCACATCGCTAGAAGAACTTAAGTTACCGTTAAAGTTAATGTTTGTACTAGCTTGCGCTTCTATGTTTGAGGCTTCAATTTTTAAATCGGTTAATACACCCGGTACAATTGTCGGGTCACCACCATCAACTTGAGACACGCCAAAGCCTTGCAGTTTGCCGCCGTTGGCATTAACAATATTTAAGTCATTATCTAACTGAAACTGACCTGCTTGGGTGTAAGCCGTTCGGCCGTTTTCTGATATGGCAAAAAACCCTTGGCCATCAATAGCAATATCCAGCGCATTACCAGTGCGCACAATTTCACCACCGGTGACAAAATCTTCTTTAACATTGGCAACTTTTACACCGCCGCGTTGGCTACCGTTATAAACCGCGGCAAATTCTGCAGTGTTATTTTTATAACCAGCAGTACCCGAGTTAGCAATATTATTACTGGTTACTTCTAATCCTGTTTGGGTACTTTTAAGACCACTTAATCCTATATTGAACATAGACATATTATTTACTCCTCTTATTTATGCCACTTGATTAATTTCAGTGATGCCAAAATTACCCAAACCATCGACTTGCAATAAAATATCTTCTAACGACTTACCTACAGAAACACGCTCAACCTCACCGCTTAACCAAGTATCAAGCTGCTTTGGTACCTCTGCGGTAGTGGCATACGCTCTAACTGCATACGCACCGGCTTCTTGGTTTTCAAATTCAAAACGCAGCGAACCGACTCCTGAATAAGGCAGTTGTTTTTCTTCAACTAATTCACCCTGTTGGTTATAAAGTTGCACAGTGACTGAATCTGCGCCTTCCCCTAAATTAACCATGCCTGAGACACTGCCATCTTGCTCAAGGGCAATACTGCTTGCTTGCACATCAACCGTTTGACCAACCATATTAGTGGCTTCGAGCACCGCTAAGCTGCTGACATAATCCAAGCCGTCGGCGGTGTTTTGGCGAATGCTTTGTAACGACTCAACATTAGAAAACTCCGCAAGCTGGCTTACATACTGGGTGCCATCCATAGGCTGTAATGGATTTTGATTACTAATTTGCGCAACGAGTAACTCTAAAAACATGGTCGACATTTCATCTGCTGAGCTATTACCAGCAATATTCGTGGTGTTTTTTGTGGCGTCTGCAGCGCTTGGAACGGCTGAATTAACTTGCATAATATTATTGCCCTAACTTAAGAATGCTTTGCTGCATGCTATTTACACGCCCCATTACTTCAACAGATGTTTGATAGCTGCGACTTGCAGACATCATGTCGGCCATTTCTTCAAGTGCATTTACGTTGGAGTAAAATACATAACCATCGTTGTTAGCTATTGGGTTGTTTGGCTCGTAGCGCTGCTCTACCGCTCGGTTTGACTCAGTGATCCCTAACACGTCAACCGAGGCTGAAATTGATTGGCTGTCTTGAGTTTGTTTGTACAAAGCAGAAAATACCGGTTTAAGTGCCTTGTAAGCGTCGGCTTCTGAACCGGCTGCGGTATCGGCATTAGCTAAGTTAGATGCAATGGTATCGAGGCGAATAACTTGAGCGCGCATGGCGCTGCCGCTAGCGTCATAAATTGAATTAAAAGACATTATGATTTCCCTGAAATAACTTTATGTAAGCCATTTATTTTCATATTTAAAAAGGTCAAACTGGTTTGAAAATCCATACTGTTGCTAGCAAATTTTGCTTGCTCAATATTTAACTCAACAGTATTACCATCACTTGATGGTTGATAAGGAACGCGATATTTAAGTTCATCTGTTTGTACGCCAGCAAAATCAACCTCTCTGTTTTGCGAAAAACTGGATGAAACACTTTGCATAATTTGACGGTAATCTACATCTCGAGATTTAAACCCTGGCGTGTCAACATTAGCCAAGTTACTGGCAATGATTTCTGCTCTGTCTAACCTTAATTTCATTGAAAAAGGGTGAACACCTAACGCTTTATCAAATAGTTCCATTGTTGCCTCTAATTTTTGTTTCTTGTATGCTTTCGCGCTTCGCATACACTTTCTACCTTGTGTATAACAACCTTTATGCCAACTTTTAAAAGTATATTTTTTCAATGACTTACATAAAAAAAGAGCAAAAAACAGCCCAACATACGGAAGCTGAACTTCCCCAAGGGAAGCGTTGGTTTTTCCGCTTACTTTTAACTATTGGACTACTGCCAGCTCATGCTATGGCCACCCCCATTAATTTTGATAAAGAAATTCGGCAGTTTTTACACAGTGAAATAAATAGCTATTTGCACTCGATTAATTCGCAGAGTCAGCAGCAAAACATAGAGCTATTTATTCCTAAAGGTAGCGAAAACCTAAACTGTGATGAGTTGCAAATCACTCGCTCACAAAGTCACACGCCACCCGCAGGCAGAGTAAGTATTTCTGTATCTTGCCCATCGCCTGCTTGGCGTTTTAGGGCCAGTGCCAAAGTAAGTGTGTGGATAAACCTAGTGGCGGCCAAGCACACTTTAAACCGAGGTAAAGTGCTTAATAAGCAAGACTTAGAATATAAAAGCGTGGATTTAGGTAAGCACCGCCATCAAGGCGAAACAGGTATTGACCAGCTAGTTGGACTCACCGTTAAACGCGAGATTGATAAAGGCACGGTGATCTCCAACCGATACCTAGAAAAGCAGTATTTAATCAATAAAAATGAGCATATTTCACTGCAAATAAATACCGCCACTTTCTCAGCCAATGTTAAAGCCATTGCCCTTGAAGATGGTCAGCTTGGTGAGGTTATTAATGTAAAAAATTTATCATCAAAAAAAGTAGTTCAGGGCAGAGTAATTGCGCAAGGTGTGGCAGAGGCGGCATTTTAAAAAATGTCGAAATAAAAGTTAAGTAATGCTTGTACTTGGTCGCTGATATAAACTAAGCAATATAAATTCGATAAACGAATTAGGTAACAAACAATGAATATAAGCGCAATAACAACCACTGCGGTTGAGCAAAGCCAAAAAACAAACCAGCGTTCATCACTGGATGCAAAACCAGAGCAACAACCTGTAGCGGCTAAACAAGAGCAAGTAAATTCAGTGAGTGCATTAAGTAAATCAATAGACTCAACATTTCAAGATTTAGCTGCAAAGCCAGACGTTGATATGGATAAAGTAGCCCAAATGAAAGCGGCAATTGCCAGTGGTGAATTTAAAATTAATATTGATGAAACCGTTAACGCTATGGTTGAACTTCATAAAAAATGAAAACTGTAAAAGAGTATATTGTAAGTCTGCAACAAGACATTATTAAGCTAGACGCATTAATTGAATTACTTGAAACGCAATACGAATTGCTAAGCCAACGTAATGTGCAGCTAGAAACACACAATAAAAAAATGCTTGGCTTTTTAGAAAGCTTAAATGAATCACATAACCAGCGCGATGGCTTTTTGGTGAGTTTAGGCCTGCAAGGTGGCAAAGAAGGCTTAGCACAATTAACCGCGTTGCTGCCTGCTGATATAAACTCGCTCACTACAAAATTATTACACCAGCTTGAGCTAAAAACTAAAACCTGCAAAATAATGAATGAACGCTCAGGGCAATTACTCTCAAGCCAACGTCGGTTGTTACAGCGTTTAACTGGCGGTGAAAACAAACAAGCGTACCCAGAAATGCCTTTATAAATACGTTACATAAAGGCATTTCTCGTTTAGTCACTTTGCGCCATATTTTTACTTTACTCCTATTATTACCTTTCAAAACCCTATCTCGAGTCCAAAAATAGTCGTTCCGCTAAAGCTTAGTATTGTTAGCTTTTGTGCAACTTTGCGGCTAATTGTATTTATAATAAGCAAATAGCGGCTAACGCCACCTTTATTAGACTAAAGAATGATTGCTGCTGAATCTGCTGATTTTATGACCTTTTTGCTATTCTGCATGGCAAGATCACACTGTAAAAACAAAAACATAAGACATTGAATTTAAATATCTTTTAGATTTAACAAGCCAGTTACAACACATCCCTTTGCTATTTTTGTTAACACTTACAATGCGTTAAACTGGGCTATGCACGACCTTTTGCCTAATTACAATCTGTAGCAAGCTGTTTTAACCTGCGCACTCAATGTTCATTTGCTTTGTAAAAGCTGTATTTTTATTTTGAGTTAGCAACTAAGTTGCAGGAGAAGTCATGACCACCAAGCCGCTAGATGATAATTCATCTGATGCTATACCAGGAGCGGATACTCAAACCGTGTCCGATAGCTATGAAAATCTTCATAAGCCCAGCTCTGAGTTTGAAAGCCGCGACGCTTACCTAGAGCACGAATTGCAAATTATGCAGCCAAAACGCTGGCGTCCAAATTTACCATTTAGAGATTATCGCTTTGAATTTGAAGACACCATTCCAGCGATGGCCGCTACTATAGGTAAAGTAGTCATGGTTGCAGCCATTGCTGCCACGTTTGCAGGCCCATTGGGTTTAAGTGATGGCTTTGTACTTGAAAACGTACGCTACGAACTTTTAATTGTTTCGCTATTTATTTTACTATTTTCGGGCTTTATTTTACCGACCGCTAATTTAGCCGGTACTCATGGCCCACTCATTCCATTAATTCCTATTGTGGTTGCCGCAGGCGGACATCCTATGGCCTTTGGTTTACTCATAGGTGCCTTTGGATTGATATTAGCATTTAGTAAAGGCGGCAGCCTCATGGCCAAGCTCACCAGTAAAGGGGTGTGTGGTGGCCTACTCCTCTATTTAGGCTTTGTGGGTACCATTTCACAAGTTAAAAAGCTGTTTGCATGGGCTGAAGAAATTCAAATGACCCATATTGCTTTTATCGTAATCTTAGCCACAATTTTACTTTATGCTTTATTGGAGCATTACAAAAAACGCTGGTTAGCCGTGCCACTGAGCTGTTTAATTGGTGGTTTTACTGCTTTTGCATTAGGCGCACCGTTTGAGTTTCATACCGCACCGGGCTTACCAAACATGAACCCTATGTACTGGTGGGGGGAAAACACTGGTTGGATGCTTGGTTTACCAACCGCTGAAAGCTTTATAGTTGTACTTCCTTTTGCAGTTTTAGCGGTTGCTATGTGGTCGCCTGACTTTTTAGGCCATCAAGTATTTCAAAAAATTAGTTACCCAGAGCGTACTGAAAAAGTACAAATGAATATCGACGATACCATGCTTAGTGCATCAACAAGACAAACCTTTGGCTCGCTATTAGGCGGTGCTAACTTTGCATCATCTTGGGGCACTTACATTGTTCCTGCTGCTATTGCAAAACGCCCTATTCCTGCAGGCGCTATTTTAACTGCGTTATTTTGTATTATCGCGGGTGTTTGGGGCTATCCAATGGACTTAGCTATTTGGCAGCCAGTATTATGTGTTGCCTTAATTGTAGGGGTGTTTATTCCACTACTTGAAGCGGGTATGGAAATGACCCGTGAAGGTAAAACCACGCAATCAGCTGCCATTGTGGTGTTTGCATCAAGCCTAGTAAACCCAGCATTTGGTTGGTCATTAACTATGCTACTTGATAACTTAGGCCTTATTGGCTGTAAAGAAAGAAGTGCTGATTTATCGAGAATGAGTCGCTGGGTCATCCCACTTATAATGTTTGTGTTATTAACCGGTGTAATGGCACTGGTAGGTATGCTGCCAGGCATTCCTGCGCTAATGCCAAGCTTTAGACATTAATTCCTTTATTAAACACCAAAGCGAGCTTTAACAGCTCGCTTTTTTTGTACTTATAAAAAACCAGCACAGTGTACTTGCAATAATCCCCCTTGAAGTAACAGCCCCTGAAGTCACAGTCCCTGCAATAATTACAAGCCACCCTGCAGAATTTTTATAAAGCTCGCCACCAGCTAAAAAACTTTACGCATCAAAAAACAATAACCAGTTGATATATAAATAAAATTAAAAAATTTTACTTTCTGGTATAGCCTTTGCAACTTTATAAGTGAACGTTAAAAATCATTTTATTAGTAACGCTTTTAAAATGAAAAATCATCACTCTTAATAAGGAGCTAATTATGAATAGCGATCGTATCGAAGGAAATTGGAAAGAACTTAAAGGTAAAGCGCAGCAAAAATGGGGCGATCTTACCAACGATGATTTAGATAAAATTGAAGGTAGCCGTACCGAGCTTGTTGGTAAAATTCAGCAAAAATACGGTAAGTCGAAAGAGGAAGCCGAGCGCGAAGTAAATGACTTTGAGAAAGGTCATTAATATAAGCGTGTTAACAGCTTTACTTGCTAATTAAAAACCGCCAATTGGCGGTTTTTTATTATCTCAAGCTTAACTATTCTGCCAGTGCTAACTTCACTGCTGCCTCGGCATGTATTTTGGTGGTATCGTAAAGCGGAACCTGCGTATGTTGTGACTTTACCAACAAGGCGATTTCAGTACAGCCTAAAATGATGGCCTGCGCGCCTTGCTCAAATAATCGCTCTATAATACGCACATAATCAGTTCGCGAATCGTCATCAATAATCCCTTGGCATAACTGCGAATAAATAACCTCGTGCACTCGCTTTCGCTCATTAGGCTCAGGTATTAACACCTCAATGTTATGCTTATTGGTTAAACGCTCTTTGTAAAAGTTTTGCTCCATTGTAAATTGCGTTCCCAACAACCCTACTCGCGTAATGTTATCGTGCTTTAGTTGCTCAGCGGTGGCATCGGCGATATGCAAAATAGGAATAGTAATATTACTGGCAATCTCATCGGCCACTTTATGCATAGTGTTGGTACAAATAAGTAAAAAGTCGGCACCACCAACCTCTACAGATTTAGCCGCCTCGGTGAGAATATTGGCTGTTTGTTGCCAATCGCTCTGATGCTGTAGCACTTCAATTTTTGCAAAATCGACGCTCACCATACAAATCTTAGCACTATGTAGCCCACCCAATGAGTTTTTAACGCCTTCGTTTAAAGCTTTGTAATAGCTGGCTGTTGACTCCCAACTCATACCACCGAGCATACCAATCGTTTTCATAAAATTGCCTTGTTTAATAGTGGTTAAGAGCAAGCCGATTACTACACAGATATGCGACAAAACAATAAGCAAAGATACCTGTAAAGCCTTGTATAGCGAACCCTCTGACTCATTCTGCCTTACTGTTTTGCTAACTATCAGATGTTGACTTAACAACGAATTTTTCGAATACACAATTTAGTGGGAAATAAATTACCAAATAAATAGCTAGGAAAAGTAAAAACTCCATATAAAAAGGTAGATCTTTTAGGTTTATTATTGAATCAGTTAAATAGCGGCTAACAAACGATGTAATGAATGCAGATAAAAATATAATGACTAAGTTTGAAGTTTTTTTATTCATGTAAATCCTTTTAAAAAAGCTAATTGCTTAACATTACCCATTATCTTAGTTAGTGCCCCCCTAAAACGGGAATTTATATATTGATTAATAATTCCACTAAATAAACTCTTTGTAAACAACCTAGTTCTTAAAATAAAAAACGAGCCTACCTTGGCTCGTTTTTGTTTTAACTGATAGCTGACAGCTAAAAACTGACCGCTTCAACTTTTGACTGCTGCTCTTCTAATCAGGATCATACCCCAAGTTAGGCGATAACCACCTTTCGGCTTCTGCGAGCGTCATATTTGTTCGCTTGGCGTAGTCTTCCACTTGGTCACGTTGTACTGCCGCTACGGCGTAGTATTTTGCTTGTGGGTGTGAAAAGTACCAACCCGACACCGCAGCACCTGGCCACATGGCGTACGAGCTGGTGAGCTGCATACCAATGCGCTTTTCGGTATCGAGTAACTGCCAAATTTTCTTTTTCTCAGTGTGCTCTGGGCACGCTGGGTAACCCGGTGCTGGGCGAATACCTTGGTAGTTTTCGCGGATTAGCTCATCGTTACCCAGGTTTTCATCCGGTGCATAACCCCAATACTCTTTACGCACTTGTTCGTGCAAGTATTCGGCAAACGCCTCAGCGAGTCTGTCGGCTACGGCTTTTACCATTATTTTATTATAGTCGTCTTGCTTGGCATCGAACGCATTGGCGAGGTCGTCCTCTTCTAAACCGCCTGTTACCGCAAACGCACCAAAGTAATCGGGTGTGCCTTTTGGCGCAATGTAATCGGCTAGGCAGTAGTTAGCAAAGTCGGTTTTTTCGGTTTGCTGACGTAAATGGCATGAGGTAGTTAATAGCTCTTTTCGCGTTTCGTCGGTGTAAATTTCTATATCATCGCCCACACGGTTTGCAGGGAATAAACCAATTACACCCAATGGCTGCAAAGTGCCTGACTTTTCAAGCTCATCGAGCATGTCGTTGGCGTCTTTAAACAAGCTTTGTGCTTGTTCACCCACTACTTCGTCGGTCATTATGCGCGGATATTTACCGGCGATTGACCAGGTCATAAAGTACGGCGTCCAGTCTATGTATTTGCGTAGAGTCGCGATTGATACATTTTTAAACTCGGTCACGCCCAGCTTTTTCGGCACGGGTGGTGTGTAGTTATCCCAATCGAGCTTTGCAGCATTATCGCGGGCGCGCTGTATGGTAACTGGTTTTGAGCGCGGCTTTTTGCGTGCTTGTTGTTCGCGTACTTTGTCGTACTCGGCGGTGGTTTTAGCTAAAAATTCTGCTTTATGCTCTTTAGAAAGTAAGTTAGACACTACACCCACAGCGCGGCTGGCGTTATTTACATACACCACGCCTTTGTCGTACTGCGGCTCTATTTTTACTGCGGTATGCGCTTTTGAGGTGGTTGCCCCACCAATCATGAGCGGTAGCTCAAAGCCTCGGCGTTTCATTTCTTTGGCTACGTGTACCATTTCATCAAGCGATGGGGTAATTAAACCTGAAAGGCCTATAATATCGGCTTTTTCGTCAATGGCGGTTTGCAGTATTTTATCTGCTGGTACCATTACCCCAAGGTCGATTACTTCGTAGTTATTACATTGTAGTACTACGCCTACGATGTTTTTACCTATGTCATGCACGTCACCTTTTACGGTAGCCATAACAATTTTACCGTTGGTGGCGCCTTCTTCTTTTTCGGCTTCAATGAATGGGTCAAGGTAGGCTACGGCTCGCTTCATCACACGAGCCGATTTAACCACTTGGGGTAAAAACATTTTACCGGCACCAAATAAATCCCCAACCACGTTCATGCCATCCATGAGTGGCCCTTCAATGACGTGAATAGGTTTATCGGCGCCAGCACGGCACTCTTCTGTATCTTCATCTATAAAGGTGGTTATGCCTTTTACAAGGGCATGCTCCAAGCGCTTCTCTACAGGCCAAGTGCGCCATTCTAAATCTTCTACCCGCTCAGCTTGTGCCATGCCTGAATATTTAGGCGCAAGTTCAACAAGGCGCTCGCCCGCACCTGAGTCGGTGTTAAGAATTACATCTTCTACGGCTTTACGAAGTTCCTCGGGGATGTCGTCGTAAACCGCAAGCTGCCCTGCGTTTACTATGCCCATATCCATACCCGCTTTTATAGCATGGTATAAAAACACCGAGTGAATCGCTTCACGTACTGGGTTATTACCTCTAAACGAAAACGATACGTTTGATACCCCACCCGACACTTTACAGTGCGGTAAGTTTTGCTTAATACGGCGGGTGCCTTCAATAAATTCTACGGCGTAGTTGTCGTGCTCTTCTATGCCGGTGGCAACGGCAAATATATTGGGATCGAATATAATGTCTTCTGGCGGAAAGCCAATTTCGTCGACTAATATTCTGTAACTACGTTCGCATATTTCGTATTTTCTATCTGCAGTATCGGCTTGGCCGTCGGTATCAAATGCCATCACAACAGCGGCGGCGCCAAAGCGTTTTATAATTTTAGCTTGGCGAATAAACGGCTCTTCACCCTCTTTTAGTGAAATGGAATTAACAATGGCCTTGCCTTGAATACACTTTAGGCCTGCTTCTATTACTTCCCATTTAGAGGAGTCGACCATTATAGGTACTTTAGAAATATCAGGCTCTGAGGCAATTAAGTTTAAAAACTTAACCATGGCCGCTTTTGAGTCCAGCATGGCTTCGTCCATGTTGATATCAATAACCTGTGCGCCATTTTCTACTTGTTCGCGGGCCACATTAAGGGCGGTCTCGTAGTCTTCTTCCATGATCAAACGTTTAAACATCGCCGAGCCAGTTACGTTAGTACGCTCGCCGACATTGGTAAATACTGCAATTTGTTGGGTCATTGGCGGCTCCTTAATTTAAGTTACAGGCTTCTAGGCCTGATAAACGCATACGCACTTCAAGCTCAGGTAATTTTCGTGGTGCTGTGCCTTCAAGCCCTTTGGCAAAGGCACGAATGTGCGCAGGCGTAGTGCCGCAGCAACCGCCAACAATATTAATAAAGCCCGATTTACCCCAATCTATGATCTCTTTTGCCATGTCGTCTGCTTCTAAGTCGTATTCTCCAAACTCATTAGGTAAGCCCGCGTTAGGGTGAACAGAGACAAAGGTTTCGCACACACGCGATAGCTCTTCAACGTATTGGCGCAGTAAATCTGGCCCAAGGGCGCAATTTAAGCCGATTGAAAGCGGCTTAATATGGCGAATAGAGTTATAAAATGCTTCGGTTGTTTGCCCTGAAAGCGTACGGCCTGAGGCATCGGTAATAGTACCTGAAATCATCACTGGCAATGTGCGCCCTGCTTGTTCAAACGCTTCTTCTACTGCGAACGAGGCGGCTTTTGCATTAAGCGTGTCGAATATGGTTTCGATTAAAATAATATCTACACCGCCCTCCATAAGCGCAAGGGTTGACTCAACATACGCAGTCACTAACTTATCAAAGGTGATATTACGATAGCCGGGGTCGTTTACATCCGGCGATAACGAACAGGTTTTAGACGTTGGCCCTAACACACCGGCTACATAGCGCGGTTTTTCTGGGGTTTTGGCGCTAAATTCATCACATGAAGCGCGGGCTAACTTAGCCGACTCTAAATTGACTTCACGGCTTATGCTCGCCATGTCGTAATCTTCCATCGAAATGGTGGTAGAGTTAAAGGTGTTAGTTTCGATAATATCGGCACCAGCGGCTAAAAAGCTGCGGTGTATATCAGTAATAATTTCTGGCTTGGTTAGGCTTAATAAATCGTTGTTGCCTTTAATAAGCACGTGCCAATCTTTAAAACGTTCACCACGGTAGTCTTGCTCTTCAAGCTTATGCGCTTGGATCATGGTTCCCATTGCACCATCTAAAATTAAAATGCGCTGTTTGAGCGCAGCGCTCAGCTCTTGATGCTTATTGTTTTGAGGATTATTCGGCATAGTTGTTAGTCCTTACGTCTTGGCTAACTAAGTTAATATCATAGGGTGTGGTTTGGTAAACGTAATAATTTAACCAGTTTGAAAACAGCAAAAACGCGTGGCTTTGCCATGTTTTAGATGGTTGCTTGCTGGCATCGTCATCAGGAAAATAGTTTTCGGGCTTTGGCGCATCAGGGCTTTTTTGTAAATCGCGCTCATATTCGGCTTTTAAACTGTCGGCATCGTATTCTGGGTGGCCGGTAATAAACACTTGGCTGCCCGATTTATTTTTAAGTAAATAAGCCCCGACTCGTTCAGAGCCCGCTAATACCACCAGCTCTTCACAGGCGTTTATTTTATTTATATCTATGTGGCCATAGCGTGAGTGCGGCACTAAAAAGGTATCGTCAAAGCCGCGGGTAAGTGCACCATGGGCAAAGTAGCATTGATGGGTAAACACCCCACACAGTTTATTTTCTTTTAAATCGCGCTTTAAATTATAACGGTGATATAAAGCCGCGTGGGCAGCCCAGCAAGAAAACAAGGTAGAGGTTACATGCTGCTCGGCCCAATCAATAATCACTTTGAATTCTTCCCAATACGCCACTTCTTCATACTCTAAATGTGCCAAAGGCGCACCGGTAATTAATAGTGCATCGTAATTATTGTTTTTCACTTCTGAAAAGTAACGATAAAAGGTATCTAAGTGTTGCTCTGAGTTGCTACTGCTACGATGCGTGTCAAGGCGTAGTAGCTCTACATTTACTTGCAGCGGAGAATTAGCCAACAAGCGAATAAACTGTACTTCGGTTTCTACTTTATTAGGCATAAGATTAAGAATAGCCAAACGCATAGGGCGTATTTCTTGCGTTTTTGCACGTGTTTTTGGCATTACAAACACGTTTTCATGACGTAAACGTGCAATAGCTGGCAATTCGTCTTCTACTGTAATTGGCATTCTTAAAGCTCCTGCTCATAAAAACCGAGAATTAATACGCTCTCATTATGAACAGAATGTCAAAAATATCAACCTCTAGATGTATAGATGTCTAAATGAAATTTATTCACGCGTTTTGTACAAATTGAATATGTACTTTAAAACAGCCCCATTCGTTGACTGTTTCACCTGTGAGCCACTACAATACAGCATTGAAATTTTTATTATTATTGAAGGCTTCTTCCATGGTTTTACCTGATAAGTTTATATTCTCGATGAGTCGAGTATCTAAGGTTGTGCCACCAAAACGCACTATCTTAAAAGATATTTCGTTGCATTTTTTCCCTGGTGCAAAAATTGGTGTGCTAGGTCTAAATGGTTCTGGTAAATCATCATTACTACGCATTATGGCAGGTGTTGATGAAGATTTTGAAGGTGAAGCTCGCCCTCAACCAGGCACTAAAATTGGTTACTTGCCGCAAGAGCCTGTTTTGGACGAAAGCAAAACAGTTCGTGAAATTGTTGAAGAAGCTGTGGGTGAAGTAAAACATGCCCTTAACCGCCTTGACGAAGTGTATAACGAATACGCAATGGAAGGCGCTGACTTTGACGCACTGGCTAAAGAGCAAGGTGAATTAGAAGCGATTATTCAAGCGCACGATGGTCATAATATTGATAACGTATTAGAGCGTGCTGCCGATGCTCTGCGTTTACCTGAGTGGGACGCTAAAATTGAGCACCTTTCAGGTGGTGAACGCCGTCGTGTTGCTATTTGTCGTTTGTTACTTGAAAAACCAGATATGCTTATTCTCGATGAGCCAACTAACCACTTAGATGCTGAGTCGGTTGCCTGGTTAGAGCGCTTCTTACATGACTACGAAGGCACCGTTGTGGCAGTAACGCATGACCGTTACTTCCTTGATAATGTTGCTGGCTGGATTTTAGAGCTTGACCGTGGTGAAGGTATTCCGTGGGAAGGTAACTACTCGTCTTGGCTTGAGCAAAAAGATGCCCGCTTACAGCAAGAGCAAAAATCTGAAAAAGCACGTCAAAAATCAATTGCACAAGAACTTGAATGGGTGCGTTCAAATCCTAAAGGTCGTCAAGCTAAATCAAAAGCGCGTATGGCACAGTTTAGCGAGCTACAACAGTCTGATTACCAAAAACGTAACGAAACCAACGAATTGTTTATTCCACCTGGCCCACGTTTAGGTGACCAAGTATTAGAAGTAAACAACTTACGTAAAAGCTTTGGCGACCGTGTTTTAATTGATGATTTAAGCTTTAGCATGCCTAAAGGCGCTATTGTGGGTATTATTGGTGCCAATGGTGCAGGTAAATCAACGCTATTCAAAATGCTAAGCGGTGAAGAGCAGCCAGATAGCGGTAATATCAGCATTGGTGAAACAGTAGAACTGGCAACTGTTGATCAGTTCCGTGGCAACATGGACGAAAGCAAAACGGTATTCCAAGAAATCTCTGATGGCCAAGATGTACTAAAAATTGGTAACTTTGAGTTCCCAAGCCGTGCTTATGTTAGCCGTTTTAACTTTAAAGGTAACGATCAACAAAAGTTTGTTAAAGACTTATCTGGTGGTGAGCGCAACCGTTTACACCTAGCTAAGCTGTTAAAAGCAGGCGGCAACGTAGTGCTACTGGATGAGCCAACCAATGACTTGGACGTTGAAACATTACGTGCTCTTGAGAATGCTATTTTAGA
Source organism: Pseudoalteromonas sp. SD03 (assembly GCF_040937955.1). NCBI lineage: Bacteria > Pseudomonadati > Pseudomonadota > Gammaproteobacteria > Alteromonadales > Pseudoalteromonadaceae > Pseudoalteromonas > Pseudoalteromonas sp. SD03. Next base: position 993,996 of record NZ_CP162514.1, on the reverse strand, counting down.
ATTCCCTGGTTGTGTCATGTGTATCTCGCATGACCGTTGGTTCCTTGACCGTATTGCTACACACATTTTAGATTACCGTGACGAAGGCCAAATTAACTTCTTTGATGGTAACTACACTGAGTACGAAGAGTGGCTTAAAAAGACCCTTGGCGCAGAAGCTGCACAGCCTAAGCGTATTAAGTACAAAAAAATTGGCTAACAGCCACAGTGAATAAGTTAAAAGCCCTGCATTTTATGCGGGGCTTTTTTATGCGAGCTATTTTTATCTTTGAGCAAATTGGCGTGTTGAGCATTACCAGCTATGCTTATTATAAATAACAACTTTATAAGATTATTATGCAAAACCGTCGGCAATTTTCTCGTATTATGTTCTCTACAGCAGCGCAATTGGAAACGGCTAGCTCCCAGTATGCATGTACCCTATTAGATATTTCTTTACATGGTGCACTGATCACTAAAAGCGATGCCTTTACAGGCAACAAAAATGACGAAGCAATATTACGTTTTACCTTGCCACAAAGCGATATTGAAATAAAAATGCCGGTGGTTATTCGTCACATAGAAGAAAACCATATTGGTCTTAAATGTCATAACATTGATATAGACAGCATTACGCATTTAAAGCGCTTGGTTGAACTAAACCTTGCTGATGAAACATTATTACACCGTGAGCTTGAAACGCTTATTTACCAAACATAAATAGACGCACTGCGTGAAGTTGATTACCATAACCAAAAATAATTAAACGACGCAGATATGAGTTTAAATCCCAATCTACCTTTAGTTTATCATCCTAATTACTCGTTTAGTTTTGATCCCAAACACCGCTTTGTAATGAGTAAATTTGCGCAGCTATACCAGCATGTTAAAACCCTTGGGCTTGCTGGCAGCAATATCATAGAGCCACCACATGGTCGTGTTGAAGAGTTAGAAATAGTGCACTGTGAAAACTACATTCACGATTTATGGCATAATCGCCTAGATGAAAAAGCCATGCGCCGTATAGGCCTACCTTGGTCGCAAGCACTAATGAACCGCACATTTACCGCCCCATTAGGGACACTGCAAACTGCGCGTTTAGCGCTTAAAAGTGGTCTTGCGTGCCATTTAGCGGGCGGCACTCACCATGCCCACAGTGATTTTGGCTCGGGTTTTTGCATGGTGAACGATTTAGCTTTTACCGCACAAACGTTAATTCAAAATCGTGAAGTTACCAACGTACTGATTTTTGATTTAGATGTTCACCAAGGTGATGGCACCGCAGCCATGCTGGCTCATCAACCTTATGCGTTTACCTGTTCAATACATTGTGAGAAAAACTTCCCATTTAGAAAGTCTCCTAGCGATTTAGATATTGGTTTAGCCAATAATATGCAAGACGCTGAATACTTAGGTATTGTTGACGATACGCTACAATTTTTATTACACGAGCTTAACCCAGATCTGGTTTTGTATGATGCTGGGGTTGATATTTGGCAAGAGGATGGCTTAGGCAAACTGGATATTAGTTGGCAAGGAATAGAAAAGCGCGACCACATAGTGCTTAAGCGTTGCCTTGCAAATAATACACCTGTAGCCACTGTGATTGGTGGAGGCTATGACAGAGATCATCAGCGCCTAGCAAAACGTCATGGCATTGTTATAGAGCAAGCTGCCAGTTTTTAATTATACTTTTAACTGACTCGGCGTAATACCTGTCCAACGCTTAAATGCACGGCGAAAATTAGGAATATCATAAAATGCAAGCCGATCAGCCACTCGTTCATTACCTTGCTGGCACACCCCCAGTAAATGCAGAGCTTTAAGTTTATTTTGCTCATCTTGTAATTGAGAATAACTGACACCGTGTTGTTTTAACTTACGTTTAAACGTAGCAGAGCTCATGGCAAAATGCTCAGCACTGTTAGCAAGGCTGTTGTTTTTATCACGGTAAATGCGCTGGCACACAGCCTCAACAAAAGACTGTGATACATTCTTATGTAACTCACTTTGCGCTATGCACTGCTGCCACCTAAGCTGACTAGCCTCTGGGTTTGTGCACTTAAGTAGTTGTTTATTAAAGTGCCAACGGGTATAGGGTTGTTCAAACCGTATTCGTAAGCCTAAGTGCTGCTCATATTCTTGAATATGCCGAGGGCGTTTACAGGTAAAGTCAAAATAACAATGTGGATACACATTACATACTCGTTTAAGCAAGCTCATTAACGCAGCGCTATATATTTCAAAACAATAATTTTTTAATGACTCGTCCATACCGATACTCGGTTGCAAGTACAGATATAAATCGTCTTTAAATATATGCTTACGGGTAAATAATAAAGGGGCAATAACGGTACTAATTTGTTGTAATTGCTTTAAAGCCATACCTAAACTGGGGCTTAAACGCACACTTTGCACTGCTGGGCTAACGTCATTAACCAATTGATGACCCAGTAAAAAGCCACTATCATTACTCTTCATTAAGGCTTTAAACTGGCTAATTAAAGCCAATAACTGGGATAAACTAAAGCGCTGTGATAGATCATATAAATCTTGCTCAAAAATACCCGTACCACGCAGCAATTTATGCAGCGGGATCCCTCGCCCTTGAGCAAGCTCCACCAGCGCAGTGATCATTCCCTCCGCGCTGAGGTATTTATCATCTAGGCTAATATACTGCTGCACCTACAAGGGCCTTTTCTTGTTGTAATTGTTGATGTAACTGGCTGGTTTGCTGCACTGGATCTTGCGCTAAATCCATTGCCATGGTGGCGGTTAAAATATGCTGGAACTGTGCGCCTTTGCTTTTTGCGACTTTAAACGCACAATGGTTAAGCGCCGCTTTCATTTGCGCTAGTAATTCTTTGGCTTGGCTTTGGCTGGTATTCGGCATAAGCACAATAAAACAATCGCCAGCATAGCGACAAAGCACATCATTCAAACGGCAATTCATTACTAATAAATCACTAATTTCTCTTAGTAACCTATCACCTTCACTAAAACCAAACTGCGCATTAAACTTTGCAAAATCACGAATATCAATAACGCCTAAAGTGCCGCCTTGCTGCTCTGTTTGTTGTTGCTGCATGAGTGAATGTAAGTAGTTAACTCGGTATAACCCTGTTACAGGACAGACTTTTTCATGCTCTCGCAGATGCGCTTCACGACGACGTAACTGACGATTTAGAACAAACTGTTCTTGGTGCCAATAATAAAGCCCAGCGCTGGTAAGCGACATACCAAACGGCGCTGGCAGTGATTCAAACCAGGTGAGCCATAATTGTGAAGGTTGCTTTAACCACTCATCGAGTAAATCGAGCGTGGCTGAGAACATAAACAAACCTAAACCTAACACTAATAAGGTAGTTACTTTGCCTGGCGGTCGTGAAATAAGTAACGCAACTATCCAGCTGAGTGTCATCAACACAATACCGCCCTCACCAACAATATCGAGCCACGCAATGTCTTGCCATTGCTTAAGTTCGCCAAAGTAAGCGCATATTGCTACAGCAATAACCAATAATAAAATGATGGTGTTGGTTAATTTTGCATGGCTGGTAAATGGGTTATATCGCATTAGGGTGGCTTCTTTAGTCTATGTTGGTCTGCATGCTAGCTTAGTCATGCTGTGTTCGGCAGGGTCATATTGGCTCATTGATATGACATTGAGATTAAAATTTATAGGTATTTAACCTAGTAATAACCATCTTTAGTGCGCTGGAGCCGTGTTTAAACAGCTCAAATGTCTGTTTAAAAAGCACTAAGTTGGCGTTTTGTCAGGAATTAACGGTAAAACTGTCACATTAGCGTCATTAACTTTTTTTAGTTTGCTCACCAAACCAAGGACAACCGGAGCAAATCAATGAAACAATTTAAGTTAAATGCTGTTGTGGCGGCGTTAGCACTGAGCCAATTTAGTGTTAGCGTGAATGCACAAGAACAAACATCACCAAGAGAACCTGAAGTAAAGGTTTCTGAAGAACTTGTGGTATATGGCGAGATTGGTTATCGCAACCGCTCGCAAGAACTAGCGCCCACGCTTGAATACTCACAAGAATACTTTCAGCGCTTTGAACCACTCACCGCAGGTGATGCATTAAAGCGTGTTCCTAGTGTTACTTTTTTATCTGATGTACTGGAATCAGACGGCGCACGTATGCGAGGCTTAAGCCCTGCTTACACAAAAGTACTTATTAATGGCGAGGAAGTTCCGGGCGCAGGTGCTGACCGTTCATTCTTTGTTGACCGTATTCCTGCAGAATTAATTGAGCGTGTAGAAATTATTCGCTCATCTAGTGCCAACCGCTCTGCCGATGCCATAGCAGGTACGCTTAATATTGTACTACGCGATGGCTATAGCTTAGACGGCGGTTATATTCGCGCTGGTGGCTTACGTTATGATGATGGCGAAATAAAAGAGAGCCTTGCGGGCGTTTACGGCACTGAGTTTGCAGGTGGGCGTTTACTGTTAGGCGCTAATTTACAAGGTCGTTATAACCCAAAACAAAAATCAAGCAGACGTTATGGCGATAGCCCTGAAAATAACCCGAATTACGCAACAGACGATTTTGATAACCGTGAAGATCAATCTGATACCCGTGATGGCGATGATACCTCTTTAAATGCCAGCTTTGAGAAGGTATTTGATAATGACGGTAAGTTTGACATTAGTGCTATGTGGGTTGATACCGACCGTACTGAAGACGAACGCTCTTTTGAATACGACAACCCAACGGCAACGTCAGGCTCTGTTGTTGAAGGGGGTAATTTACTCTCAGATAACGCAAACGTTTCGTTTATTAATCAAACCAACTACAACATTAATTCTGGCTATGAATTACCTCTGCTCGGCGGCACCAGTAAATTTAAAGTGGGTTACGCCAGCTTTGAAGAGTCTGTTTACGAACAAGAAGTTGAGCTTGATACCTCAGAACTTCCAATGGTATTTGAAGAAGCAGAAGAAACCGTTGATATCGATGATAAAGAATGGTCATTACAATGGCAGCACAGCTTACTAGTAGGTGATTCAAAAGAAATCCAATTTGGTGCTTTTATACAAGGCAAAGAGCGCGATACCGCTATTTTTGTCGCTGAAGATGAGCTTGAAAAAGACTTTACCAATTGGGATCAATTTACTAAGAATCCACTGACTCTTGCCGGTTTTGACAACGCCTTTGAACCAGTGGCTGGTGGCGTTAATACCCTAGAAGAAGACCGTTTTGATTTATTTGCGCTAATCAAGCATGAAGCGGATGTGTTCTCGTGGGAGATGGGGGTGCGCTGGGAGTCAACTGATTCAAGTATTACTGATACCAATGAAGGCGTAACTGCCGAGAATGATTATGACTTTTTCTTACCGTCGGCTCACTTTCGTTATAGCATCAGCGATAACGGACGAGTCAGTGCCTCTGTTGCTCGCAGCTTACGCCGCCCTGACTTTGACTACATGACACCCGCCTTACTTGAAAAAGAGCTCGCCGATAATGACTTTTTAGGTAACCCAAGCCTTAAACCAGAATCGTCTTGGGGTATCGATTTAGGTTACGAATACCGTTTAGGTAAAAGTGGTGTTGTTGGTGTAAACGTATTTTACCGTGACGTTAGCGACCTTATTGAAATTGCCAGTACCGGTGTTGAAGGCTCTGAAGGCGAAGGCACATTTGTACTGCAACCACAAAATACTGGTGATGGCACAGTTCAAGGTGTTGAGTTTGATTTATCAACTCCACTAAGCGCCTTGAACATGCCTAACACTGGAATCTTCTTAAATTACTCTTGGCTCGACAGTGAAGTTGAAGACAGCTTTGGTAAGCGTAAATTTAATGACCAATCTGATTATGTTTATAACGTAGGCTTTATCCAAGATTTACCAACACTTGGCGCATCATTTGGTGCAACGTACCGTAATCAAGGTGATGCATACGGACGCTTTGTGGGTGAAGAAGTGACAACCTCTTATGGTGCTGATTTAGAGTTATTCGTAGAAAAACGCTGGGAAAATGTAACGCTTCGCCTAGTTGGTTCAAACCTACTTGATGCCAGTAAAGATGAAGTTTTCAACAAGTTTGACTCTCTTGATGATCAAAATAATCGTAACTTTGATGAGTACGAGCTTGAGTCTGAAGAAGCAGGTCCAGTGATTCAAGTAATGCTACGTTACGCATTCTAATCACACGTATTGTCATTTTAAGCACGTATTGGCAAGCCATCGCGTGCTTTTTTGGAGATAGAACATGTTTAAATTGTCTTTCATAATGGCCGCGCTACTGTGCTCATCAGCGCTTAGTGCTGGTGAGCCCGTTATTTATAAAGATGCGCTATATCAACAACAAAAAATAGCCAAGTTAACTACGTTACCTAATAGCCTTAACTTTATGGTTATTGGTGATTGGGGACACAACGGCCACTTTTATCAAAAAGAGGTGGCTCATCAGCTAGAAATCGCCATGTACCAAACCGATGCCGATTTTGTTGTCTCGACCGGCGACAACTTTTACCCAAATGGTGTGGCAAGTGTGAACGATCCTCTTTGGCAATCAGCCTTTGAGAATATATACCACGGCCCTCACACATTTGAAGATTGGTATGTTGTTTTGGGGAATCACGATTACCTTGGTAATGCTCAAGCACAAATTGACTACACAGCAAAAAGTCAGCGCTGGCAATTACCAGCAAGGTACTACAGTAAAACATTTGCACTTGAAAACAACGAGCAAGTGTTAATGGTTTTTTTAGATACCAACCCGATTCAACCTGAATATAAAACCCGTGAAAAATACCGCTCAACCCAAAGTCAAAGCTATCAAACACAATTGGTATGGCTTGAAACCCAACTAGCTGGCAGTAACGCAAAATGGAAAATTGTTGTTGGCCATCACCCGCTTTACTCTAGCGGTAAACGCTTTGGTCGCAACCAAGGTCTTCGCGACATTTTAGAACCTATTTTAGAACGCCATAACGTGCACGTTTATATCGCAGGGCACGAGCACGACTTGCAATACAATCAACCAAAAAATAGCAAGGTGGCTCACTTTGTCTCTGGTGGTGGCAGTGAAGCACGGTTTGTAAAACAACGTGAATTTACCCGCTACGCAGAAGCAACACCGGGCTTTTTAAGTGTCTCTATCAATGGCGAAACGCTAACAATGAGCGCGATTAATCACCTTGGTGAAGTACGTTTTAGCACTGAAAAGCACATAGATAAGTAAAGGATAAAATAATGAACTTTAAACTAAATACAATTTCAGCTGTGCTTGTCAGTGCACTCCTAATGACTGCAGTAAGCGGCTGTACAAGTAATGACGATACGCAAAATAATGCAGCAGTTGCAAAAAAAACATATATTGAAAAAACAGACATTGAAACCAAATTATTTGGCCCACAACAAAACATGCAAGGCTCACAAGCAGCAGCTCTAGGTAATAATCAATGGCTAATGGCGAGCGAAAGCCAGGGCTTATTACTTGCCGATAACGAGAAAAGCAGTGTGCTGTTAGCCGGTAACTTTGAATCAATTTCACTAAAGCAATTATCAGCACAGCAGTTTTTACTCGCCAGCCTTGATAAAAGCCAAGACAACGTAGCTATTTTTAAGCTTATAAAAAATGGCCGAACTTGGCAGCTAAATGAACTCACCCGCATTAGTCCACCTCAAGCCCAGCCTGATACAGTGTGTTTATTTAAAAACAGCAATACCAAGACTGTATCAGCGTTTGTGCCGGATGTTCGCGGCTTGATCAGCGAAACGGTTATTTATGATTTAGCCACTAACCAAGCTAAAAATATCGCAGTACGTGAGTTCTCTGCGGTCACTGAGGCTTCAGGTTGTGCTGTTAATGATGACACCAAAACTCTGTATGTGGGTGAAGCAGATCTCGGAGTGTGGGCTATTAACGCGGATGCAGAATCTGATGCCAATAAGCAGCCTGTGGCTTTGGTACAACCCTACGGCGAATTAAACAGTGAAATTGGGGCCCTATCGATATCACAAGACGGTACTTTATGGCTCAGTGCCACTGATGGTAATGTGGTTTATGCTTACCAAGCTCAAACAGACAAGCTAAGCCAATGGTTACTGGCAGGTGAGCACACAATAGAGTCTGTTGCAGCGAGCTTTATCAATGACAGTCAAGCCCAGCTGGTATTAATTGATGATGAAACAGGCGCTTACATTCAAGCAAACGTTAACTACACAGCGCAAACAGCGACTTCACAAAACAATGTCGCGATGACTCACCTTCATGCCAGCGCACAAACTACACCGGTTGCTGCGTTTGGTGATGCAGCAGATGATCCGGCTATTTGGATTAATGAGCAAGACGCTAAAAAAAGCTTAATTTTAGGCACTGATAAACGTCGCGGCTTGATGGTTTATGACCTTGCTGGCAGCAAAGTACAATCGCTTAATGTTGGCCGTTTAAATAATGTTGATGTGCGCCAACATCAAGACATAAACAACCAGACCCATACGTGGATCACTGCCAGTAACCGTACTCTTAATAGCATTAGCGTATTTACTGTAGATGGCGATAACCAAGTAAACCATGTGACAGAAATAGCCACTAACCTACCTGAGATTTACGGTATGTGTATGTATTCCTCTGAGTCTGGCCATTACGTGTTTGTTAATGATAAATCAGGTTTATTTCAGCAGTATAAACTCACCGGTGAGCAAAGTAATTTAAGTGGTGAACTGGTTAGAGAGTTTACTCTACCAAGCCAACCTGAAGGCTGTAGTGCTGATGATAATCTAGGCCAACTATTTGCAGGTGAAGAAGATGCAGGCATTTGGTATATCGGTGCAGAGCCTACCGCTGGTAACAAAGCAGTAAAGCTACAAAGTGTTAATGAGCAACTGGTGGCAGATGTTGAAGGTATGGAGATTTATCATGCTAATGATGCTCGCTATTTAGTAGTATCAAGCCAAGGCGATAATAGCTATGTGCTTTATAAAATCTCAGATGACAAAGAGCCTAGTCTAAGCTTTGCAGGTAAGTTTAATGTAATTGCAAACCTAGATAAAGGCATTGATGGCGTAGGTGAAACTGACGGTTTAACCGTTACAGCAACGGCTTTGCCAGGTTACCCTGAAGGCATGCTTATAGTACAAGATGGCTACAATCGCATGCCCCTACAACCACAAAACTTTAAAATTATTGACTGGCGCGAAGTGAAAAAAGCAATTAGATAATAGCTAACCCTAAATGTACTGATACACACTAAAGCTTTAGTGTGTATCACGTTTAAGCTTTACTAAAATATAACTAAAGATAATTATGTATAAATGTATACTACACTTTATATCTATAAATTAATTGAGGTTATTATGCGGCTACCCTACTTCGTATATTTATTTATCAGCATTATATTTTGTACCAGCTCGCTTGTTAATGCCGAAGAGCCACCAGAACTTCCGCCATTAAACCCCAAGTATGAAGCAGAGCATGCCATGGTATTAGTTAATAAGGGTTCAAGTGTATACGCCATTAACATTCCAAGCTTTGAGCTTCCTTATGATATGCATGTTATGTACAAGGTAGATGTATCTGATATTCCATTTTTAGATTTAGTACGTGACGCTGAGTTAGTTACCGTAAAATCAAAGCCGTTTAATATTCAACGCTTAATGCGAGGCGAAGAAGTCGCGATAACCGCAGATGTGTATCTTGGAGATTTTAGACAAGGAGGTAGCTTAGTTTACAGTGATAAATTAATAGAGCTTAGCGAGCAGTTATTTACTCGTGAGCTAACTGATTTAAGCCCAGCCTCAAAATGGCAACAGTACGATATGGTTACGCTAAAAAATAACGAGCGTATTTATATTCACCAAATAACTCAGCCACCAAGCTATCATCATATTATGTTTGTTGATTTAAGTGGTGCCTGTTTACAAAAGTTTCGCACCTCAACTGAAGTGCCCTCTGCTGGTGAGCTCAATTATAAATTTATAAATTGTGGCACATTGAAACCGATGTTTTATGATGCTGAAAGCTTAAGTAAATAACTTAGCCTTGTTTTAGGGACGAAAAAAGGCTCCTCGCAATGCTCAGAGCCTTTGGTTAACTTTGGGAATTAACTCGGTTCATTGATCGTTTAAGATCAGTTTAGCGCCACTAGTTGTGGCGCAATTGTTTGATAATCTACCGCCATGGCAATACTCAAAGCGGTAATATTAATAATAGAAAACGCAAACACTTGGCGTGCCCAACGGGTGGTGTCTATGTTGTAGCGATACCCTCTAAGTGCCATGAGTAACCACCAAAAACTCGTAATACAGGCAACGGCCATAAAGGCAGCACCGGTATAACCACTAATTGGCAATAGCATCACCACTAAAGCATATACTGCAATATAAAGCACAATATGGCGCTTAGCTTTGTTAACACCTTGCGCCACGGGTAATACTGGAATATTAGCGGCTTGGTAATCCTTAAAGCGAAAAATAGCAATCGCATATGAGTGCGGCATTTGCCACAAACTAAACATCACCAACAGTATTAATGCACCCATATCGAACACACCCGTAACGGCGCAATAGCCAACAACAGGTGGAACTGCGCCCGACAGACTACCAATAAAGGTGCCGTAAACAGAGTTGCGTTTCATGTAGAGGCTGTACACCCCTACATAAATGACATAGCCAAAGGCGGCAAAAAATACCGCCACTTGCGTGGTAAAGGCGATTAATAAGCCAAAGCCAATTAGCCCTAATAACACGCCATGGCTTAAAGCGGCTTTTGCAGACATTTCGCCCGTTACAGTTACACGTGAGCGAGTACGTGCCATAGCAACATCAATGTCTCTATCTATAACATTGTTTATGGCACATCCCGATGCAACAACAAGCGATAAACCAACCAAGGTAACCAACATTAACCATGGGTCTATATCACCGCGGGCGGCAAGTAAAAAACCACCGGCAACGCTGATCAAATTCCCCATAATAATACCTGGCTTAGTAACAGCTAAATAACGACGAAACATCTGAAACCTCTAATACATCATCATTGCGTTTGATTCATAAATGATCCAAACAGACAGTCCAACCACCATGACGATGATCAACGCGCTAAACAAGAAGGTAAAGGTATTCGCTTTGCCTTCATCGGTGGTGAAATTAAGGTGTAAAAAGTATTTTAAATGCACCCAAATTTGCACGATTGCAAAAGTAACGATACTCCAAAGCGTGGTGACTTTTGAAAAATCGCCCTCCATCACCATCCAAAATGGAATGGCCGTTAAAATCACTGACAAGACAAAACCAATAAGATAGGTTTTTACACTGCCGTGTGACTGATCATGATGTTGGCTTTGCATTTGCGCTAAAGCATGCGTTTCGCTATGGCTCATTACATTGCTCCCATTAAATAAACAACAGTAAATACACAAATCCACACAATATCTAAAAAGTGCCAAAATAAGCTTAAGCAACTTAGGCGCGTGACGGTTTGTTTACCTAAACCGCGCTTGATCACTTCTATCATCATTATGCTCATCCAGATAAGGCCTGCAGTTACATGTAAACCATGCAAACCCACTAATGAGAAAAACGATGTTAAAAAAGCACTTTGCTGTGGGCCATTGCCATGAACAATTAAATGATGGAACTCATAAATTTCCATGCCAATAAACACCGCGCCTAAACAAAAAGTGACCGCGAGCCAACCAAGCGTCAGCGCCTTTTTTTGCCCTTGAGCGGCAATCATGGCAAAACCAAAAGTGATACTACTAATAAGTAGCGCCGCAGTTTCTACGGCAACAAAATCAAGCTCAAAAATATCTTTGCCCGATACACCACCTGCGGTGTTCATATAAAGCACTGCGTAGGTTGCAAAAAATGAGGCAAATAAAAGGCAATCGGTCATTAAATAAAGCCAAAAGCCAAAGATTGTATCGCCAGAGGTATCGTGATGTTCATGCGTATGACTTACGCTATGAGGCTCTAAATTTACATGGCCTTGAGTTGCAGATAACGTACTCATGCGCTTACCTCCTTCGTATTACTGGCAATATGCGCGCCTTCTATTTGTAATATTTCATCGTTTTGCACGTAGTAATCTACATCACTGGTGTAAGCACGGTTAATAAACAGCGCAATCGCGCCAATAAAACCAAGCCCTGCTAGCCACCAAATATGCCAGATCATGGCAAAACAAAACGCCGTTAAACTCGCAGCAATAAGCACACCCGATGCGGTATTTTTTGGCATATGAATTGGGCTATAGCTAGATTTACCTTGATAAGCTAGGCCTTTTTCTTTCATGTCAGTCCATGTATCAATATCATCAACATGCGGGATTTCAGCAAAGTTATAGTATTGTGGCGGTGATGACGTTGACCATTCAAGGGTGTGACCGTTCCAAGGATCGCCGGTGGTATCATCAAGCGCTTCGCGGTTTTTAAAGCTCACATAAAGCTGAATAACTTGGCAAATAATACCGAACATAATAATCACGGCGCCCACTGCAGCAATGTAAAGCCAGATATTCCAATCAGGATTATTAGAGTGATTTAAGCGACGAGTCATGCCTAAAAAGCCGAGTACGTACAATGGCATAAAGGCTACAAAGAAACCGATTAACCAACACCAAAATGATGCTTTACCCCAACGTTCATCAAGCTTAAAGCCCATTGCTTTGGGGAACCAAAAAACAAAACCAGCTAAGTAGCCAAATACTGCGCCACCAATAATGGTGTTATGAAAGTGAGCAATTAAGAATAAGCTGTTATGCAATACATAATCGGCACCAGGGATTGCTAGTAATACCCCCGTCATACCACCAATACTGAAGGTAACCATAAAACCAAGCGTCCACAATACGGGCACTGTAATCCGCAAGCGACCACGGTAAATAGTAAACAACCAACTAAATAACTTAACCCCAGTAGGGACAGCTATGACCATGGTCATTACCCCAAAGAAGGCATTTACATTGGCACTTGAACCCATAGTAAAGAAGTGGTGTAACCATACAATAAAGCCAAGAATAGAAATGGCACCGCTGGCATATACCATCGATTTATAACCAAATAAACGTTTACCAGTGAAGGTCGACACTATTTCAGAGAAGATACCAAAAGCTGGTAATACTAAAATGTATACCTCTGGGTGACCCCATGCCCAAAACAGGTTGATATACATCATGGCGTTACCGCCTGCTTCATTAGTGAAGAAGTGGAAATCTAAATAACGGTCTAGCGTTAGCATGGCGAGCACTGCGGTTAAAATTGGAAATGATGCCGCAATTAAGATATTTGCCCACGTACATGCCCATGTGAAAATTGGCATTTTCATCAGTGTCATACCAGGGGCACGCATTTTAAATACTGTCACTAGGAAGTTAACAGCGGTTAATAGCGTACCGAGCCCCGATATTTGCAAGGCCCAAATATAATAATCGACCCCCACCCCAGGGCTAAAGGTCAACTCCGACAACGGTGGGTAAGCAACCCAGCCTGTTTTGGCAAATTCACCAAATATAAGTGATAAATTTATTAAAATGGCACCACTAGCGGTAAACCAAAAACTTAAATTATTTAAAAATGGAAAAGCCACATCACGGGCACCAATTTGCAGTGGTACAACAATATTCATTAAACCAATCATAAATGGCATCGCCATAAAGATGATCATAATAACGCCATGAGCGGTGAATATTTGGTCGTAATGCTCTGGCGGCAGATAGCCTGGGGCGCCACTGGTAGCAAGCGCTAACTGCGCACGCATCATAATGGCATCAGAAAAACCACGAAACAGCATGATTAGTGCTAATAAAATGTACATAACGCCTAAGCGTTTATGATCAACCGAGGTGATCCAGTCACGCCAAAGCACACCCCATTTTTTATATTTTGTTATTAGCCCAGCTATAATAAGCCCGACAACAGCAATCACCGCCATGGTAACCATGATAATAGGTTCATGAAACGGAATTGCATCTATAGATAATTTACCTAAAAACGACATGATTATTCCTCGCCCTGGCTGTGTGATGATGGCATTGAATGATTACCCATTGCTTGATGCTCATTACTCATCTGCTGATGTTTACCCATGACATGATGTTTTTTATTCATATCGCCATGCGCCTGCATGTATTTCATCACTATGGTATGAAATAAACCGTCATCAACCTTGCCATAATAAGCAACTGGGTTGTTCTCACTTGCTTTTGCAAGCTCAACATAATTGGCATGAGTAAGGTTATTAGCGTTAGTTTTTACCTGTTCAACCCACTGGTTGAAGTCAGCTTTGGTTGGCGTTGCGATGGCATTAAATTTCATACCAGTAAAACCCGCGCCACTGTAATTAGCCGAAAAGCCTTTAAACGTGCCTGGCTCATTAGCAATTAAATGCAGCTTAGTTTCCATGCCCGCCATTGAGTAGATTTGACTACCTAACTGAGGGATGAAAAACGAGTTCATGGTGCTTTCTGACGTGATTTTGTATTCAACCGGAACATTGGCTGGAAATACCAATTCATTCACCGTGGCAATACCTTGTTCAGGGTAAATAAATAACCATTTCCAATTAAGTGACACCACTTCAACAGTCAGATGTTCACCTTTACCCTCTATCGGTTTATAGGGGTCAAGCTCTTGAGTTGACTGCCAGGTGATCACACCTAAAATAACAACAATAACAATAGGAACCGCCCATACAACAGCCTCAATCTTATTAGAGTGAGCCCATTTTGGTGCGTAAATTTCATGGTTTTGTGTGTCTCTGTATTTCCAAGCAAAATACAAAGTCATCACAATAACGGGGATCACAACTAACAACATAAGCACAGTGGCGATGATGATCAGATTTTTCTCATCAATACCTATCTGCCCTTTTGGGTCGAGTACCCCGCCATTACAGCCTGATAAAATCAGCGCCATACTAGCTAAAGCAATATTAAAAAGGTTACGAATTAACAAGGGACTATCCTAAAACCTAAAGAGTTTTTATTAGCTGCCAAAAATATTTAGCAACGATATTTGATAAAAACCCAAGTTAATTAAGATTGAATTACAATAATGCAGAGCGAATGCAAGCATGAAGTATTGACCACTGGCTTAATAATAAACACCTAGCAGAACCAACCCAGCTTTTTAAACACATTAATATAACGCAATAAAAATTAACTTGGGTGAGGTGTGGTTGGCTGAGAGTGTGTAAAAAACACTAAGCTACAATGAAAGTAATCGTTATTTACAGCAAGAATAAATAATTAGATACCACAGGTGTAACCTATACCCATAAAATTAATGGGTAAACAGACAACCTGTAAAGCTAGGTGGAGCACGACAACCATGCGCAGCTTGCACTGGTTGCTGAACTTTAGCCTCGCTAAAAGCAAAGGCTGCTTTACGGAGGATTATTCCAGCACGACGCGCTGGAAACATGTGGAACAATAGCCAACAAAGGCCAATAAGTAACTGACACGATAAGATGGGATGAGCTAAAAATTCGGCAATTGTCAGTAATAATGGCTCTATAAAAAAGCCATCACTGACCAATGCTTCAAGCCTAAAGGCATCCTCAATAGCGCCACTAAGCAACATAACGACATTAAAAACTAATAATGTTACAGCCACACTCACGCCCTTTTTCGCTTTTTTAAAGCGCTCATGCAACACTGACTTACCTAAGGTAAGCAAAGCGCTGGTATGAAACAAAGAAAGTGAGTTCAAAAACATTAACCTATTAAAATGACTAATAACAAAATTCGGTGTACACCGTGGCAACAAAAAAGGTTGCAGCCGTAAAGCCTTATACAGTGACATGAAATACAGTCTCAACGCATTAGCACTATTTTGCCAAGCTAGTTTTGATCCGCATCAATAGAACTTTCAAAACTTACTGAAAGTTCGGGCATGAGTATAACAAAGAGAATTTTCTGTTCAAGATAAAAACACGATTATTTTATCGGCTGGTGATTTATTTATGCCGATATAAATAAAAAACCTCCCGTAGTGAGCTACGAGAGGTTTTTTTGTTTAAACAGGGATACCCTATTTAAAGAATTTGGTTTTCTTTCCATACTTGCTCTTTGGCTAGACGCTTTTTGCGTTTATCACATGGATCATCGCAATCACATGCTTTATCAATACCTACAGAGCCTAGGCCTCCGCAGCTACTCGCCATCGATTTTCTTTGTACTATCATGCCTATCGCCATTGCAGCGACAATTAAAATAAGTAAGCCAAAGGTTAGAAAAAAAAGTGACATTGCTTAGCCCCTATTGTTCAGCAATAAAATGAGCCCAAACATCATATCTGAGCTTATTGCATTATATACCCTCATGATAAGGATATAAACCTAAAGACTATAAATAAGGCTTAAACGCAGGGCTTGAATAGGTGACTAACCCCTGTGCCGATTTCGCAATTAAATACACAGGTAAATCATGCTGCTGCGCATAGCGTTGTGCCTTTTCCATACCCATTACCGTTAAAGCAGTCGCTAAACCGTCCGCCGTCATTGCACTTGGGTGTAAAACAGTAACAGAGACTAAATCGTGCTTAATTGGCATGCCTGTCATCGGATCAATAAGGTGCGTATAAGTTTCGCCATCCATAG
This sequence comes from Pseudoalteromonas sp. SD03, assembly GCF_040937955.1. Taxonomy (NCBI): domain Bacteria; kingdom Pseudomonadati; phylum Pseudomonadota; class Gammaproteobacteria; order Alteromonadales; family Pseudoalteromonadaceae; genus Pseudoalteromonas; species Pseudoalteromonas sp. SD03. The sequence goes on along the minus strand of NZ_CP162514.1, from coordinate 977,450 downwards.
TATAAAATATTCTATAATCGCCTGAGGTGGCAATGCCATTATTACCCGGTGTTAATACGCGGTGTACTTTGCGCTCGCCCGGATTTGCATCAGGTTGTTCGATTGCTATTCGCCATGCTTGATTGTCTGGTTTTGTACCAGCAATACGCAGTTCTCCACCAATTTCAACCATGTAATCTGTAATGCCTTTACTTTGTAATAGCTCAGCAACTTTATCAATACCATAGCCTTTTGCGGTAGCCGAAAACGACAGCTCTAAATCAGCAACTGTTTTAGCTAACCCTTGCTCATTAAGGACTAGCTTATCTATACCAATGTTACTGACCATATTTGCCAGTGCTTCATCCGTTGGGCGCTTTGTTGGTTTTTTATCAGGACCAAATCCCCATAAATCGATTAGCGGTCCCATAGTCACATCGAGTGTTTTAGTTGAATCACCAATTCGTATAGATTCTGCAATAACCGCTCTAAAGTCATCACTAATTGGCATTACTTGATTAGCACCTAAACGGTTAAAGGTGTTTATTTCTGACTCTTCAATATAGGTCGACATAGACTGGTTAATATCAACTAAAACCGCATCTATTTCTGCTTGAACTGCTTGAGGATCCACTTGATCAGCGTAAAACTTGATGTGGTAAGTTGTCCCCATCGTTTTACCTTCAAGGTAAGCTTCTTCGTTGTGTTGTGAATTGCCACAACCGGTGATAAGTAACGTGGATATGATTAAAAATAAGGCTACCACGCCTTTAACTGTGCTTAATCGATTCATAATAGCCTACTTATAAAGGTTAAATAGAGTATCAACTAAAATCAGCGGTAAAGCCAAACTCAGTCAGTTGATATAAAAAAGCCTCATAACACTTAGTGCTATGAGGCTGGTATTTTAACTAAATTTATTTAGTTTGGGTATTAGCCACCGAAATCATCTAATAAGATGTTTTCTTCTTCTACGCCTAAATCTTTAAGCATAGAGATAACTGCCGCATTCATCATTGGAGGACCACACATGTAGAACTCACAATCTTCAGGCGCTTCGTGGTCTTTAAGATAGTTCTCAAATAACACGTTGTGGATAAAGCCAGTGTAGCCTTCCCAGTTATCTTCTGGTTGCGGATCTGAAAGCGCTGTATGCCAAACGAAGTTATCGTTTTGCTCAGCTAGGCCGTCAAAATCTTCAACATAAAACATTTCACGCTTAGAACGCGCACCATACCAGAAACTAATTTTACGCTTAGAGTTTAAACGCTTAAGTTGGTCAAAGATATGTGAACGCATTGGTGCCATACCTGCACCACCACCTACGAATACCATTTCAGCGTCTGTGTCTTTAGCGAAGAACTCACCAAATGGACCAGAAATAGTTACTTTATCACCTTCTTTCAGTGACCAAATGTACGATGACATTTTACCACATGGTAGGCTTAGGTTTCTTGGCGGCGGCGTAGCGATACGCACGTTAAGCATAATAATGCCTTCTTCTTCTGGGTAGTTAGCCATTGAGTAAGCACGAATTGTTTCTTCGTCTACTTTTGACTCCAGGTCGAAGAAACCAAAATGGTTCCAATCGCCACGATACTCTTCAGGAATATCGAAATCAGCGTATTTAACATGGTGAGCTGGCGCTTCGATTTGGATGTAACCACCCGCACGGAACGGCACTGACTCGCCATCTGGAATTTGTAGCTTAAGTTCTTTGATGAACGTTGCTTTGTTATCGTTAGAGATAACTTCACAATCCCATTTTTTAACACCGAAAATTGACTCTTCAAGTTCAATTTCCATGTCATTTTTAACATTAACCTGACACGCTAAACGACAACCTTCACGTGCTTCACCTTTAGAGATGTGGTCAAGTTCAGTTGGCAGAATATCACCGCCACCTTCTTTAATGTGAACGCGACACTGACCACAAGAGCCACCGCCACCACATGCAGAAGATACGAAAATACCTGACTCAGATAGTGCACCTAATAGCTTACTACCTGCTGATGTTTTAATGGCTTTTTCTGGATCGCCATTAATACCGATGATGATGTCACCGCTTGCAACTAGCTTAGATTTAGCACCAATGATGATTAAAACTAGTATTACAACGATAGCGATAAAAACACCAACGCCTAAGAAAATATCCATGATTGACCTCGCTATTATTACAGTGAAATACCAGAGAATGACATAAAGCCAAGACCCATCAAGCCAACAGTGATAAAGGTAATACCTAGACCACGTAAACCATCTGGTACGTCTGAATACTTCATTTTCTCACGGATACCTGCAAGTAATGTAATTGCAAGCGCCCAACCCACACCAGCGCCAATACCATAAACAACAGACTCGCCGAAGTTATAGTTACGCTCAACCATGAAGGCTACCGCACCAAAAATTGCACAGTTAACTGTGATTAGTGGTAGGAAAATACCTAATGCGTTGTACAGTGGTGGGAAGAACTTATCTAATGCCATTTCAAGAATTTGCACCAGTGCAGCAATAACACCAATGAAAGTTAAGAAACGTAAAAAGCTAAGATCCGCTTCTGGGTAACCAAGCCACTCAAGTGAACCTGGTGCTAATACTGCATGGTAAACCAAGTTATTAACCGGTACTGAAATACCTAATACAACAATAACCGCTACCCCTAGGCCAATTGATGTAGTTACTTTTTTAGACACGGCTAAGAAAGTACACATACCTAGGAAGAATGCTAACGCTAAGTTTTCAATAAAAACGGCTTTTACAAATAAACTAATATAATGTTCCACTTATCGCCCCTTACGCTTTAGCTTCTACTTGGTCTTTCTTATAAGTACGAAGTACCCAAATGAATAAACCAATGATGAAGAATGCACTCGGTGGTAAGATCAATAGACCCATAGGTTGGTACCAACCACCATTTTGTACTAATGGAATAATATCAACACCGAACAGTGAACCTTTACCGAATAACTCACGAATAAAGCCAACAGTAAGAAGCACTACAGAGTAACCTAAGCCATTACCAATACCATCAAGGAAAGACATTAATGGCGGCGACTTCATTGCATAAGCTTCAGCACGACCCATTACGATACAGTTAGTAATGATTAGACCAACGAATACAGATAACTCTTTTGCCGTAGCGTAAGAGAAAGCTTGTAGTACTTGGTCAACCACGATTACCAATGATGCAATAATCGTCATCTGTACGATGATACGTACTGATGATGGGATATGGTTACGAATAGTCGAGATAAAAAGGCTAGAGAATGCAGTTACCAAGGTCAATGCGATTGACATGATTAATGCATTTTTTAAGCTAGACGTTACCGCTAGCGCAGAACAAATACCAAGTACTTGTAATGCGATTGGGTTGTTAGCGAAAACTGGACCGAATAGGACCGCCTTCATTTCTTTAGTATCAGCCATTAGTTCAATGCTCCTTTACGTACTTTCGCAAGGAAAGGGCCAAAGCCATTTTCGCCAGTCCAAAAGTCAACTGCATGGTCAACACCGTTAGATGTTAATGTAGCACCTGAAAGACCGTCGATCTTATGCTCATCACCGGCTGCAGTCCCTTTAACGATTTGGATTGGTAACTCTTTACCTTCCCACGTTGCAGTCCACTGTGGGTTTTGAATTTCACCACCTAAACCAGGTGTTTCGTTATGTTTGTAGAAAATAATGTCTTTAATAGTTTCGCCATCGCTTTCAAGCGAGATAAAACCGTACATTAAACCCCATAAACCATAACCCTGAATAGGAAGGATGATTGCATCAGTAGAGCCATCGTCTTTTTTAGAGATGTAAACAGGCGCACGCTTGGTAATACGTTGAATACCGGCGATGTCCTTAATACCATTCTCTTTAAGAGACTTGCTTAAATCAGCATCATATTTGCTTTTTTCAAAGTCGAAATCTTCTACCGGCTCAGCAAACTCACCACTTTGCATATCAACAAAGCGGGTTTCGATTTTAGCTTCAAACGTTTCTGCAACGTTATCAACTTTGCCAATACCAGCAGCAGCTAAGATATTACTTTGAATATCTTTTGCTTTATTTGCTTTTTGCAGAGGGCGAAGTTGCACAGACGTTAGCGACACAATAACTGCACACACTAAACATAATGAGACAACAACAGCTAGCGTTTTGCCAATTGATTCGTTATTACTAGACATTACGTGCCAACCTCCGCTTGATATTAGCTTGCACTACAAAGTGATCGAATAAAGGTGCAAACAAGTTAGCAAACAAGATTGCTAGCATGATGCCCTCTGGGTATGCAGGGTTAACAACACGGATCATGATAACCATAAAGCCAATAAGCGCACCGTATGCTAATTTACCTTTATCAGTAAATGCAGCAGATACAGGGTCAGTTGCCATAAAGAACATACCGAATGCAAAACCACCTAATACCATATGCCAGTACCAAGGCATAGCAAACATAGCATTGGTTTCAGAACCAATAGTATTTAGTATTGATGAGGTTACTACCATACCTAGGAATACACCTAGCACGATACGCCAAGACGCGATACGTACATAAATTAGGAATAAACCACCAATAAGCACTGCTAGTGTAGACGTTTCGCCCATAGAACCTTGAATGAATCCGTAAAACGCATTCCACCAAAGCTCAATATCAGTCGCGTAATTTAACGTACCAGCAAACGCTTGACCAAGCATAGTCGCGCCAGAGAATGAATCTACGGCAGTCCATACTGTGTCACCTGAAATTTGTGCAGGGTATGCGAAGAATAAAAACGCACGACCAGCAAGCGCAGGGTTTAAGAAGTTACGACCTGTACCACCAAATATTTCTTTTGCGATAACTACACCAAAAGTAATACCTAGCGCAACTTGCCATAAAGGAATCGTTGCAGGCAGGATTAATGCAAATAATACAGAGGTTACGAAGAAACCTTCATTTACTTCATGCTTACGCACAGAAGCAAACAATACTTCCCAAAAACCACCGACAATAAAGGTTGTTGCATAAATAGGTAGGAAGAAACATGCTCCGTAGAACATTTTTGCGCCCCAACCAGCATCAACGGTTAACTCACCGCCTAATAACTGGAATAAACCTACTTGCCAAATGTTAGCTAGTTCAAAACCATTACCAAGCGCGATTGCCGCTTGATGACCAATATTGAACATACCAAAGAACATGGCAGGGAACGTCGCCATCCACACTAAAATCATCATGCGTTTTAGGTCGATGTTATCACGAACGTGAGTTGAACCTTTGTTTACGTAACCTGGCGTGTAAAAAATAGTCGCAGCGGCTTCATACAGCGCGTACCATTTCTCATGCTTACCACCTGGTTCAAAATGCGGTTCGATATCTTCTAAGAAAGTTTTTAAGCCCATTTTAGCCTTCCTTCTCGATCGTAGTTAAGCAATCGCGTAGGGCTGCGCCGTACTCGTATTTGCCAGGACAAACGAAGGTGCATAACGCTAAATCTTCTTCATCTAATTCAAGCGCACCTAATGAAATTGCACTGTCTAAATCACGAGACAATAAGTCACGTAATAAAAGCGTTGGCAAAATATCAAGTGGCATAACACGCTCATAGCTTCCAAGTGGAACCATGGCACGTTTTGAACCGCCCGTAGACGTTGTCATTTTAAATAAACGACTCGGTGTAAGGTGAGACAAGAATGTACGCGTTACAGAGAATTTATCACTACCTGGTGCAATCCAGCCAAAAAATTCTTTTTCGCGACCTTCAAGTAATACAGATACTTGAACATGGTAACGACCTAAAAATGCATGAACGCCAGACGACGTAGCACCTGCAAGTACAGAACCAGAAATAACACGGTTATCACCGTCTTCTAATTCACCTGCAACTAAGTCATCTAATGAAGCACCTAATTGTGTTTTCACTAAACGAGGATTTTTAACACGCGGACCTGCAAGCGAAATCACACGGTCTGTGTAAATTTCACCAGTAAGGAAAAGGTGACCATACGCAATAACGTCTTGGTAACCAATGTGCCAAACTTGCTTACTAGCAGATACTGGGTCAAGGTGATGGATATGAGTGCCAACAAGGCCAGCCGGATGCACGCCACCAAACTCATGTACTTCTACTTGAGCAATAGGTGAACTAGGAACTTGACTACCTGCTTGCTTACAAACAAATACTTTGCCATCGGTTAAACGTGACACAACAGCCAAACCTGCTTCAAACGCTTTCGCATTTTCAGCAATAATTACTGCAGGATCTGCAGCAAGTGGATTGGTATCGATAGCTGTCACAAAAATAGAGCTCGGATTTGCATCCAATGCCGCTACTTTACTAAATGGACGAGCACGAAGCGCTATCCATTGACCCGATTGAACTAGTACTTCTTTAGCTTTTTCACGGTCTAAGCTGTTAAGCTCAGTTTCCGAGAAAGAACCAAAGGTGATTTGCTCACTGCCGTTTACTTCAATAACAACAGATTGCAGAACACGTTTAGCACCGCGATTAATTTCTTTTACTGTACCAGAAGCTGGTGCAGTAAATAATACGCCTGGGTTCTTTTTATCTTCAAAAAGTACCTGGCCTTTTTTGACTTGGTCATCCACACGAACATGCATGGTTGGACGCATACCGATAAACTCTTCACCTAGCACAGCTACACGTTTGACGGCAGAACCATCATGAATAACTTGCTGAGGTGCGCCCTCTAAGGGTAAATCCAGACCTTTTTTTATATTGATCATACGCACTTGCACTACATTAACGGAAAGAAACTGAAAAATCGTACTAACCACGCCGCTATTTGTATTATTGCAAGCTATATAAAATGACTCGCTATAAATACCAAACAAGCAGCGCAGTAAAACTCCTCACATATTGCTTTGATTTTAACATTATTGTGGCTGACTATGCGAGTGTATTTATGAAAATTATACGAGAGAAACGTTTATTTAGTTTTGTAATTAACAATTAATAAAATACAAGCTAGACCAAAGTGGTAAATTAGCCAACAATTAGCAAATATTTTTTCAAATCAAAGCTAAAAAACAAAAAAGCCGCACAAGGCGACTTTTTCAAAAATGCGCTATCAGCGACAAGTTAGTCAATCATATTGGCAATAGGTGCAACAGGATTTACATCTTGTTCATAATCAACCGCGTCAATACCAAAACCAAACAAGCGTAAAAATTCATTATGGTAACCAATATAATCGGTTAACTCATCAATTGAGTCTGTATCTACACTATCCCAAATGGCTTGAACGCGAGATTGAACGTCATCTTCCAGTTCTTTATAGTTTTGGAATAAATGCCCGCCCTCGTCAAAGCGAGGTGAATCACCGTATAAGTTCTCACTAAATAGCGCATGAATTTGCTCAATGGTGCCCTCGTAAGTGCCATCAGCCTTCATCACTTTAAATAAGGCAGAAATATAAAGTGGCATAATTGGAATTGCAGAGCTTGCTTGAGTAACAACCGCATTAAGCGATGAAACGTAGGCTTCACCATTTAAATCTTGGGTAGCAGCTTTAATAGCAGCAGTGGCACGGTCTAAATCTTCTTTGGCTTTACCAATTGTTGCATGACCGTAAATTGGCCACGTTAGTTCTTTACCAATATAAGTGTAAGCCGTGGTTTTAAAGTTATCTGCGAGTACATCCGCTTCTTTAAGTGCGTCAATCCACATTTCCCAATCTTCGCCACCCATTACTTTAATGGTGTTGTCGATATCGTCTTGGTTTGCCGCTTCAACAGTTACTTCATCAATTTCACGCTTTGACGTATTTAAGTTTTTAGTGGTTACCGCATTACCAATTGGCTTAAGCGTTGAAGAAAACACTTCGCCGGTATTTGGATCAGTACGACGTGGTGATGCTAAGCTGTAAATAATACAGTCAACTTTACCTAATTCAGCTTTAATGGTGTCGATTGTTTTTTGTTTAATTTCGTTAGAAAACGCATCACCATTAATATTTTTTGACCATAAACCTTCAGCTTCAGCGGCTGCTTGAAACGCCGCCGTATTATACCAACCCGCAGAGCCTGTTTTACGCTCAGTGCCTTCTTTTTCAAAGAAAACACCTAATGTTTTAGCGCCACCACCAAATGCAGCGGTAATGCGAGACGCTAGGCCATAACCTGTAGACGCACCAATAACTAATACATTTTTAGGTGCATTTTTTAATGCCCCTTGCTGCTTAACATAATTAATTTGTTCTTGTACATGCTCTGCACAGCCTACTGGGTGTGCATTGGTGCAGATAAATCCGCGAATTTTAGGCTTAATGACCATTGATCATCCTATATCTTTTACAATAAAAATTAGCGCTAGTTTAAAGGCTAAAACAAAAAAAACTGATCTGATCAGTTACTCACTGCTCAAACCAATCCACTATTACCTGTTATCCAATTTTTGAGCCGCCCATGCAATTAGGTGACTGCGGCGCTTCGCCGTCGTGCTCGGTAAATTCTTCAGGGGTGTAAGTGTGCATCGCAAGCGCATGAATATGATTTGCTAACTCATCTTTTAAAATTTCGTTAATTTCACGATGACGCTGCAATAATCGCTTACCAGCAAATTCCTCACTGACTACAATCACTTTAAAGTGTGATTCAGTGCCTGCACTGTGCATATGGCTTTCGTTGATCACATTTAAATGCTTGCACGCAATCGCATCGGCTAGCTTGTTACGTATTTGTTCTTGCATTGACATAAAAACCATCCTCAAAATTCAGTTATGTCCTTACTATAACAACTGCGGCTATACCATGGCTAATGCTATTTAACTGAAACTATTATTAATATAGCGAAACGTTAAACTTATTCGAGGGTGTTTAAGCGTTGTTTGTTTGGGCAATGCATGTTGGTAATTTTGTTGGCTTTGGCCGCTCATTATTAAACAGCTACCACTTTGTAATTTAATGTTAGTAATGCTGTTACTTACTTTGTGTTTAAGTTTAAATAATCGCTCTGCGCCAAGCGATACACAGGCTATGGTAGGCTCAGGCCCTAGCTGCGCCTCATCATCGCTATGCCAGCCCATACTATCGTGGCCATCACGATAATAATTAACCAAAATTGAATTAAACGGTTGCTGTAAGTGATTTTCTAATCGTGTTCGCATAGCAAGTAATACGTCTGGCCAAGGCTCTAAATCGAGTTTATGCCCAGAATAGCCGTACTCAAGATTCTCTTCGCTGATAAAACATTGCAGCCTTGGTATTGGCCCCGTTTTGCCAAACACCGTGATATTTGGTTGTTGCCAATTTAAGTTTTGCTGCAAATAATAAAATAAATCGAGGCTTTTTTGCGCACTAAGCACCCTACTTTGATAAGAAAAGCCATTTGGTAACAGTTGGGGGTTGGCGTTTGGCGGTTGCATGTTAGAATTTACCTATCATTTGATTACCGATCATTAAACTATTATGACTACGCAAGCTACGCTCGGCGATAACACCTTTACTCTTGAACGCTTTCCTTTGGATCAAAAAAACCGCAGCTTACAAGCGTGGGATTCAGCAGACGAATACCTCATTGACTATGTTAATGAACACTACCCTGATTGTCGCTCTTTACTGATCTTAAACGACAGCTTTGGTGCACTTAGCTGTTACTTTAGCAAGCAACAATTAACAGTTTGTTCAGTAAACGACTCTTATATTAGCCATCAGGCGGCGGCTTATAACTTAGCGCAAAACAAAATCGCAACAACTGCGTTTAGCCAGCTTGATAGTTTATCGGCTTTGCCCGAACAAGTAGACCTAGTGTTGGTAAAAGTACCACGCACGTTGGCTTTTTTACAGTATCAGCTATCTGAATTAAGCGAAGTACTGGCGCCCGGTACACCGGTTATTGGTGCTGCAAAAACTAAAGACGTGCATAACTCTACGATTAAAGCATTTGAAGATTTTATTGGTGAGACGAAAACAAGCCTCGCAGTAAAAAAATCACGTTTAATTATTAGCCAGGCCGCTGGCGGTTATAAAGGTGCAGATTTCCCAGTGAGCTGGCCGCTCGAAGGCACTGATTTTACAATAAGTAATCATGCCAATGTGTTTTCACGTGATTCACTTGATATTGGCGCGCGTTTCTTTTTTAATTATTTGCCACAAACAAATAAAGCCAAAAATATTATTGATTTAGGCTGTGGCAATGGCGTAGTTGGTTTAATGACATTAGCGCGCTGTCCTAATGCCCATATTAGCTTTGTTGATGAGTCGTATATGGCGGTTGAATCAGCTCGACTCAACATTGAGCTCAACATGGAAGACAAGTTTGAACAATGTACCTTTATAGAGAATGATTGTTTAACTGACTTTGAACGTGAAAGCGCTGATATTGTATTGTGTAATCCGCCATTTCACCAAGCACAAGCGGTTACCGACCACATAGCATGGCAAATGTTCAAGCAAGCAAAAGACACATTAAAAGAAGGTGGCGAGCTGCGTATTATTGGTAACCGCCATCTAGATTACCACGACAAACTAAAACGTATGTTTGGTAACTGTACTTTATTAGGCTCTAATAAAAAGTTTGTGGTACTTAGCGCAACTAAAAATAGTGGGACGTTATAAATGAAACTCTTAAAAGCATTATTGAGCTGTTGTACATTAGTGGTTTTTTCGGGATGTGCCAATCAGCCTAATCAGCTTATTCTTAACCCTGTGTATAAAAGTGGTCAAATAAGCTCAATAAACAGCAGCTTAAACACCAGCGTGATTGATTTACGTGGTGACAGTGCAACCTTAAAGCTGATTGAATCGAGCAAAACCAAAACCATTGCCAGTACGGGTATTACTGAATCGGTTAAAAGTGCGCTAGACAGTGCGCTGAGTCGCAATGGCGCCAGCATTTCTAATTTAGCGCAATTGCGTTTTGAGTTAGATATTCACACGCTGCAAGCGGTAGTTACAGAAACGCTAATGAGCCATACCAGTGAAGCCAAGATTGAGTTTGAAGTGCGGGTGATTCGCCCGACCAGTAATTTTAGTAAACGCTACAGCGGTAATGCTAATTTATCTGGTCCGCTTGGTCACGATAGGGCAAAAGTTGAAGGTCAGCTCAATAAGTTGACTGAGCAGTTAATTACCCGCATTGTATCTGACCCAGAATTAATTGCATTTTTAGAAGGTTAACAATGAAGCAACTTTTTTTAATCTGCGTAAGCTTATTATTTAGCGTTAGTAGCTTAGCGGCTCAAGAGGGTCGTTTTGTGCAAAAAGATAACATTTTTCCTCGGGTAGAAATTGTGACATCGTTGGGCAGCATTGTGGTTGAATTAGACCGCTCAAGAGCTCCTATTACGGTCAATAATTTTTTAACGTACGTGTCGGATAAAAGCTATCAAGGCAGTGTGTTTCATCGTGTAGAACGCGACGTAGAAAATGATCGTGACTTTGTAATTCAAGGCGGTGGTTATGATAAAGATTACGATGGCCTACATGAAAACGACCCTATTTTTAATGAAAGCGGTAACGGCTTAACAAACGATATGTATAGCATTGCGATGGCTTATCAAGACCGTGAACCACACTCAGGAACGCGTCAGTTCTTTTTTAATATGGATGATAACGATCATTTAAACCCTGGCCGTGATTGGGGATTTGCAGTGTTTGGCAGTGTGATGGAAGGCTATGAAACACTCGATAAAATCATGGCTGTAAAAACCGGATTTAATGACAAAATTGGCTACAACTTTGTACCCGAAAAACCGGTCGTTATATTAAATATTAAGGTGCTTGAGCAAGTTCCTTTATAACTTTTTTAATAAGAGCAGCCTTAGCTGCTCTTTGTATAAGCCAATGAGCCTCTATGAATAGCACACTTTCTGTTAGCGAATACTTTTCTTATTTTAAAGATAAACGTTTGATTAATGTTTTTATATTTGGAATGAGCAGTGGCTTTCCGTGGGTATTAATTGGCTCAGTAATGTCGGCATGGCTTAAAGATGAAGGTTTGAGCCGCAGCATGATTGGCCTATTTGGCATTGTGTTTGGTGCCTACAGCATCAACTTTTTATGGTCACCTTTAATAGACCGCACTAAACTGCCCTTTTTATATAATTGGCTTGGTCAGCGCCGTAGTTGGATACTGTTTTGCCAAAGCTTTATTTTGCTTGGCACATTGCTACTTGCAGGACTTGATTTGAAAGCAAACCTAGCGGTTGCCGCCGCACTTTGCTTGTTAATCGCCATAGCCTCTGCCACGCAAGATATTGCAATTGACGCCTTTCGAATAGACACCCTTGGTGAAAATGAATCTCACAAAGCCACCGCGGCTGCTGCAATGGCCACCTCAGGTTGGTGGACTGGCTATGCTTTATTAGGAGCTGTGCCTTTTTACATGGCTGATATGCCAAATATTGACTGGCCACAGGTGTATTATTTTTTATCCGCGATTATGCTGTTATTAATTAGCTGTGTATTTTGGGCTAAAGAGCCACAATCAAATCGCGAAGCCGTACATGCCGAACTAGAACGTGTTTATCTTGAAAAACTCGCCGCAACTAAACAAACACCACTGACAAAAACGCTCGCATGGCTAGGCGTTACCGTGGTTGATCCGTTTAAAACCTTTTTTGCTAAAAATGGCGTTAAAACCGCGTTGGCGCTGCTGGCGTTTATTTTCTTATTTAAGATTGGTGAAGCATTTTTAGCGCGGATGTCGATTGTATTTTATAAAGAAGTTGGCTTCAGTAATACGCAAATAGCAAATTACTCAAAACTCGGCACGGGGTTAATCACCATTGTATTTGCCTTTTTGGGCAGTATTTTTAACCATAAATATGGCATTGTAAAAGGCTTATTTATTAGTGGCGTAGCCATGGCAGCATCTAACTTAATGTTTTCTTGGATTGCCTTAGCTGGTCCACAAGAGCACTTATATGCAATGGCAATTGTAGTTGATGGCTTTACCCAAGCTTGGTCTTTAGTGGCAATGGTTGCTTTTATATCTATGCTGTGTGACAGAGCATTTAGCGCCACCCATTATGCGCTATTGGCATCATTGGGTAATTTAGGGCGTACGTTATTATCGAGTTACAGTGGCGTGGTTATTGATGATTGGCTAATGGGGAATTGGTCATTGTTCTTTGTATTAACTGCGCTTATGGTTTTACCCTCATTAGTGTTTTTATTTCTAATTAGGCACAAACTATATTCACTAGAGCAAAATTATCATAAAAATACCTAATGCATCCCTGCACTAGTATTGGCTGTAGACGCTAATTTAACTTTACGATTACAGCCAAAAAGAAAGCGTTAGTCAGCTTTAATTAAGCTTAATGCTTCATACGGGTCGACTTCTAATGCATTGCAGTAGCGAACAAACTCAATTACATCTAAACGACGTTCCTGATTTTCAATTTTGCCAATAAAAGAATGTGGCGTACCCAAGATTTGCGCTAAGCTACGCATGGTGTAGCCTTTTTCATGGCGTTTAGTTTTAAGCCACTTTGTTAATTTTGCATTTTCTTCCGAAGATACGGTTTTACCCATCATATACAACTCCTACTCGTTGTTTAAATATACATATTGCTAAGCGCTTAAAATCGCCAACACTGTAAACCTACAACCACTCACTAAAGCGCAGTGTAAACGCTTACAATTCAACCAATAAAAACGCTCAAATATGTATTAACACTTTATTATTGTGAAAAATGAAACCTTGCCCGTTTCACTCTTGGATACATTATATACCATTCATCGTTGATCTGAATGATTAATTAGTAATTATGCGATTAAAGTTTAACAACAAATATTTACTAACTCTGAATAAGGTTAAATATTTTATAACTTTTTTGTTTCATTTAAATATAAGCCGTTTATTATTAACTTATTATTTGTTTAAAAAGGCTAAATCATGTTTAGACTACTTTTTTTACTGCCTATTATTTTATGCTTGGGCTGGTACTTTTTTTTACGCCATTATGCAATTCCAATCAAACAGGGTAAAAAAGGCTTTATCTATATTTTAGCTTTCTCTGCTTTCGTACTTGGTTTTTTTGTGTTAATAATGCAAATAACAGAATACAGACCAACTGAGTTATGATTTTAAACACATAAAAAAACCGCTAATTAAGCGGTTTTTTTTCAAATAACGGTATCTTTACACGCTAAAACTAGCGCCACAGCCACACGTTGTTGTGGCATTAGGGTTAGAGACAAAAAAGCGTGCCCCTTCTAACCCTTCGGTGTAGTCTACTTCACCGTCAACTAAATACTGGATACTCATTGGGTCAATGACTAAGGTAACCCCGTTTTTAACAATCTCTAAATCGCCAGGATTCGCTTTTTCATCAAAAGTAAAACCGTATTGAAAACCTGAACAACCACCGCCTGTGACATAAACACGCAGTTTTAGATCTGGGTTTTCTTCTTCGTCGATTAACTGTTTAACACGCACAGCGGCTGCGTCGCTAAACTTAATGGGTAATTCTTCAGACATTTTATAACCCTCAATACCTTTATACTAATGCACCAGATTATCTAATACCTGAGTGTTTTAATCAAGTATAGTAAGCTCGCGTTTATAAGCTTTAATTAAAACAATGCGCGTTTAATCTGTTCTGTGAATCAATATACTATAAATTTAATTTAAATTAATCGGTTGTTAAAAATCTCAAGGACTTCCCTAGACTATTTTGATAAACTTGACGCCTAAAAATGCTACGGGGAAATAAAGCATGTGGCTTGAGCGACTGAGACGTCGATTAGCAAAACCAAAAACATCCGTACAGTTATGCTTATTGGGCGTAAGTGCCGGATTAATTGCTGCATTTTTCATTATACTGTTTCGCCTAACCATTTTATTTTTTCAAAGCTTATTTTTAGAAACCCCTGACGACTTTACTACTCTCCCTACCCTAGAACGGGTATTAATGCCTTTAGTTGCTGCACTTCTGATAGCCACATTTGCGGCTTTTACCGGCTTTAAACATTACCGCTTGGGTATCCCTTTTGTAATACACAGAATAAAACGTCATTACGGGCAAATGCCACTTTATAATACGGTTAACCAGTTTGTAGGCGGCGCGCTGGCACTGATCAGCGGTTTTTCTGTTGGCCGCGAAGGCCCCTCAGTGCATATGGGAGCAGCGGGGGCAAGCATATTAGCAAATAAACTACACTTACCCCACAACGCTATGCGTACCCTCAGTGGTTGTGGTGTTGCCGCGGGCATTGCTGCATCGTTCAACACCCCCCTGGCTGCGGTTATTTTTGTAATGGAAGTGGTGCTCAGAGAATACAAAGTGCATATTTTTGTGCCGATTATGCTCGCAGCCGTTACCGGCGCATTAGCAACACAGTTTGTATTTGGTGAAGGCTCAGAACTTGCGCTAATAACCATTGCCCCCTTAAGTGGGTGGCATTACCCCTATTTAATTTTATGCGGTATGGGATTAGGCGCGGTGGCTTATGCTTTTAATCAGAATTTAATGTTAATTATTAAAACCTTTAAACCACTTAGTATGTTTCCACGTTTAATGATTGCAGGGTGTATTGCCAGCTTAATTGCCTATGCAGTTCCACAAGCAATGGGCTCGGGTATGAGCGCTATCACTATTGCGGTTGAGTCACCTGAAAATATTCAACTACTCACCACTATTTTAATTGCTAAGTTATTAGCCACCTTATTTGCTATTGGCTTAGGTATTCCTGGTGGGTTGATAGGTCCGGTTATTGGGCTGGGCGTTTTAACCGGTACTTTAATGGCATTTTTTGCTCAATTTATTAGCCCCGGCACCGATATAGCCGGCACTTACGGGGTGCTGGGCATGGCAGGATTATTAGCGGCCACACTACACTCCCCCTTAGCGGCACTGACCACTGTGATGGAGCTGACCTCGTCACCGGAAATTATTGTGCCTGCGATGATCGTCATTACTACCGCCTACGTTACAGCTTTACAGGTATTTGGTAACCGCTCCATATTTTTACAGCAATTAGACTTTCAAGGGCTTCCCTATCATGTCTCTCCCGCCACTGAAGCCTTACAGAAAGTAGGAGTGATGGATGACATGGATGAAGACTTTAAACTGCTCTACTCCGACGATAAAGAGCAAATAAAAAACAGTTTAGATGCCATGGACAGCCAAACACCATTAATTGTATTTGATGAAGAAAATGGTTATCGCCTAGCTGAATATGACTTAAGTTTAATGTCTGATCAGGCGGTCAATATAAAATACATTAGCTTACAAGGTATTAGCAGCCAAGCCACCCTTGCAGATGCATTTGAAATTTTGAATGATAAACGCAGTGGTGCACTTTATGTATATAACTTATTAGATAATCAACAAATTATGGGATTACTAAGGTGGGATCAAATCCACCATATTTTAACCATACGTAACAGTCTACTTTAACAATAATGAGAACAATATGAGCGCATTATTAATCTACAAAACCTTGCACGTATTTTTTATGATTGCTTGGTTTGCCGGTATTTTTTACCTACCTCGACTTTTTGTTTATCACGCTATGAGTGAAGAAAAATCGTGTAACTCAATGCTAAAAGTAATGGAGCGTCGGCTACTTTATTTTGTTACACCCTTTGCGGTGCTTACCGCAGTATTTGGCGTATTGACTATTGTTGAATACGGCCGAGAATGGTTTCGTTACAGCATGTGGCTGCATTACAAACTCGTGCTGGTGATTATTTTATATATTTATCATGGCTACTGTTTCAAATTGTTAGCTGATTTTAAACACGATAGAAATACTAAAAGCGATCGGTTTTATCGCATTTTCAACGAGCTACCTGTTTTAGCGCTACTCGTTATTGTCGCTTTGGCGATTATTAAGCCAAGCTTTTAGCAAAGGCTTATAAATTACGCTGCCAAGTCGCATACTAAGTTTGTATAATACGCGCGATTGCGTGCTCCTTTGTGGATTATCGCGCCTTTTTGAATAACTAGGAATAACCCCATGTTCAGTTTCCAAGGTGAAAATATACTCTCTGTTAATCAACTCGACAGAGACTGTATTGAACGCATATTTGCTGTGGCAAAAAAAATGGAGCCATACGCTAAAAAACAAAAGCGGACCAACGTGCTTGAAGGCGCTATTTTAGCAAATCTGTTTTTTGAACCCAGTACACGTACTCGTGTTAGTTTTGGCACTGCGTTTAACTTACTCGGTGGACTAGTTCGTGAAACCACCGGCATGCAAAGCTCTGCGCTTGCTAAGGGCGAATCACTTTATGATACCGCACGAGTTATTTCAGCGTATGCTGATGCTGTTGCTATGCGCCATCCTGACTCAGGCTCGGTAGCTGAATTTGCAACAGGTTGCAGCGTACCAGTAATAAACGGTGGTGATGGACCCAATGAGCACCCTACCCAAGCACTGCTTGATTTATTAACTATTGAGCGTGAACTTAACCGCTTCGATCAAAATATCGATGGTATGCATATTGCGCTAGTCGGCGATTTAAAATATGGCCGTACTGTTCACTCACTCTCTAAGTTACTGTGTCATTACAAAGACATTAAGTTTTCGATGGTTGCCCCTAATGGCTTGCAAATGCCTGACTCAATTTTATCTGCGGTTGAAAATGCCGGTCATAAAATTGAACTGGTAGATAAAATGGAAGGTAACTTAGCAGCCGATATCGTTTATCAAACACGAATCCAAGAAGAGCGTTTTCCATCACAAGAAGAAGCTAATAAGTATCGTGGTGGATTTAGAATTAGCCAGTCTATTTATAATACTCATTGCAAACCTAATTCAGTATTAATGCACCCGCTTCCTCGCGATAGTCGCCTAGAGGCAAACGAACTTGATAACGACTTAAATGCTAACGACAATCTAGCGATATTCCGCCAAGTACAAAATGGCGTCCTCATTCGTATGGCACTGTTTGCTTTAACCCTCGGCGTAGAAAACAAAGTCGAGCAGTATGAAGTAAGCGTTCCTTGGTTTAGCCGCAAACGCGACAGCTAAGCTTTTAATTTTAAAGTGATAAAACAATAGGATTTTTCATGACAATTAGCCAAGACTTATTTAAACGAGCTCAAGACTCTATTCCTGGTGGAGTAAATTCGCCAGTGCGTGCATTTAATGGTGTAGGTGGTACTCCGCTGTTTATTACTAAAGCACAGGGCGCGTTTACATTTGATGCTGATGGCAACCGTTACATCGATTATGTAGGCTCTTGGGGTCCAATGATTATGGGCCACAATCACCCTGAAATTAAACAAGCAGTACATGACGCGGTAGAAAATGGTTTAAGCTACGGAGCGCCTACTGAAGCTGAAATTTTAATGGCTGAAAAAGTAAAAGAGCTAGTCCCATCTATCGAAAAAGTACGCATGGTGAGCTCTGGTACTGAAGCAACAATGAGTGCAATTCGTTTAGCCCGTGGTTTTACTGGTCGTGACAAAATTTTAAAATTTGAAGGGTGTTACCACGGCCATGCAGACTCATTACTAGTAAAAGCCGGCTCTGGCGCATTAACTATGGGTGTACCTAACTCTCCAGGTATTCCTGAAGATTTAGCTAAGCACACACTCACCGTTTCGTTTAACAATATTGAAGAAGTGAAAGCGATTTTTGCCAAGTACGCCGATGAAATCGCGTGTATTATTGTCGAACCAGTTGCCGGTAACATGAACTGTATTCCACCAGTACCCGGCTTTTTAGAAGGACTGCGTGAAGTATGTGATCAATACCAATCCGTGCTTATTTTTGATGAAGTAATGACAGGTTTTCGTGTCGCCCTTGGTGGCGCTCAAGCGTATTACAACATCAAACCAGACTTAACCTGTTTAGGTAAAGTAATTGGTGGTGGCATGCCAGTAGGCGCGTTTGGTGGTAAAACAGAAATCATGGATTACATAGCTCCTGTAGGCCCTGTATATCAAGCGGGTACACTTTCAGGTAACCCTATTGCGATGGCAGCAGGCTTAAAATCACTCGAACTACTAAGCGCTCCTGGCGTGCATGATAAGTTAGAAGCCATTAGTAAAGCGATTTGTGAAGGCTTTGAAGCCGCAGCTAAAAAAGCAGGTATTGCCTTAACGACTAACTACGCTGGCGGTATGTATGGCTTTTTCTTCACCGATGCAGAAAAAGTAACTACTTACAAACAAGCCACTGAATGTGATTTAGAGCGCTTTAAAAAGTTCTTCCACTTAATGCTTGAAGAAGGGGTTTATTTAGCGCCTTCAGCGTTTGAAGCTGGTTTTGTGTGTGCTGCGCACACAGAGCAAGAAGTTCAAGCAACGATTGAAGCGGCAGAGCGCGCTTTTGCTAAGCTATAACGTTTAGTTTTTAAAAACGCTTACCCATAAAAAAAGCCCTTTCGGGCTTTTTTTGTTTTTTAACGCTATTGAATCGTTATTCTGTTGATTAGAATCGAGCTTCAAACCCTATACGAACATAACGTGGAGTCTGCCAAGAGTAAGCAGCGTCATGGTAAGCATTAACTTCGCCTTCATTTTGCTCGTAATGCTCATTTACAGACGCTTCTGACTGACTATTTAATATGTTGAACACATTGATTGATGCTCTCATATCAATATCTGAAACAGTAAAGTCATATGCAGCAGATAAATCTAAGTTAAATGTCCATGGTGTACGACCATTTGTACCACGGTCATGCTTCTCATAGATTTTTTCTTCTTGCTCACATTCACCATTACCATTGGTATCAGGACACTCATTTGTGTAAATGTAGAAAGTATCACCCCAACCACCATTTAGATTTGGATCTTTTGACGGGTAACCTTGGCCGAATAAACTTTTAGGACGACCACTTTGTAATGTTGCATTCCAACCTACAGTCAAGTTTTCAACTGGCTCCCAACTACCAAAGAATTTAAATGTATGACGACGATCATTAGGTTGATAACCCTGAGAGCCATCCATTACAGCTGGGAAGTCGAAGTCTTGTGTAATACCCGCATCAGCTTGGCCAATATCGGATTTAACAGCACCTTCAAAGTTACCAACACTTCGTGCCCATGTATAACCAAACTGGTAACGAATCGTATCAGCCTGATAATTTAAGTTAAACTCTACGGCGGTATATTCATTATTAGCCTTAGGTAAACCAATAGTGTCGGCAGAGTAAGTCGTTAGTGAACCTTCATCTGGAACACCGTCGTTATCAAAGCTTGAATCACCCCAATCAGTACCATTCCAATAGTAACCATCACTATACCAGCTAGAAGATGAACCAGGATTAATCATCACACAATATGGGTAAGCATAACGACCACAGTAATCATCTAATGCAGTAGCAACTTCACGATAAACACCTTTAATACCAACAGTGTACTCATCATTTAGTGCTTGCTGTACACCTAAAATATATTCATCTTTTGAAAATGGTTCGGCTTCTTGCGCTTGGAAAATATCTTTTTCTGGGATAACCGGAACACCACTTACTTGTTGTGAGTTTGCTAAACCGCCTGAGCCAAGAGTATCCGCCAAAGGAGCCAAACCTGTAGGTGCTCCTGTCGTTGCATCAACACCCGTATACGTGTAAGCAGTAGTAATATCACTTACCCCAGAAGCAGCACGAAAAATAGTGTTATTTGCAACAGGTAAGTAATAACGTCCATAAGTACCATATACTTTAGTGTCGCCAGTGCTCGTTGGATCCCACGTGAAACCTAAACGAGGAGCAACATCCGTTTTGAAGCTTGTAAGTAGCTTATCTGTTGTGCCCCAACTATCAAACTCATCTATACGTAAGCCAACAGTTACCGCAAAATCATCTGTTACTTGCCAATTATCTTCTATGTAATAAGCCGTAAGCTCTGACTTAAAGCTACCGCCACCATCAAACACTCGATCTTCAACGTATTGCAATACATTACCAGTATTGTTTGTTAATGCGCCATTATCAGCTTGAAAACTGCCGTTAGCCGCTAGTGTACGGTAATCATAACTGTGGCCACCGATAGGACGACTCACACGCTCAGATTCACGCTCTTGATAATCAATACCAAAGCTAATCTGATGGTCTTGCCAAACATACTCAATATCAAGGCGGTACTGAGTATTTTCATCATTATTTGCACCAAAACTACCACCAGCACCACAACCAGTGATTGGATTAGAAGTACCACGAGAATCTGTAATACTTGGGCAAATTAAGTTTTCTGATTGCGTTTCATACTCAGTCTCAATTGTACCAGCCATTGCTGTGACAACTAAATCTTCAGTTAGTACACCTGTGTAACTCAAGCTTTGCGCTTCGCCACCACGCTTAAGTAATGCACCATCTTTGCGGTCGCCTATAACACCGTTGTTGTAATCATAAACAGAACGTTCAATATCACGACGATTTGAATAAGCAAAATAGCTTAAGCGATGGTTTTCATTAATATCCCAATCGAGTTTACCACCCCAGAATAAATTATCTCCGCCAGATGCAGATTCTTCTCGGTACTGATCGTTCGGTGAAAATTCATCTCCACCCCAAGTATAAGACGACTCAGTATCACGAGGGTTTATTAAACCATAGAAAAAAAGTGTGTCTTCAATAAGTGGGCCACCAACGGCAAGTGTAACGTCAGTCTTGTTATCAGAGTCATAGCTTTCATCTCTGAAAATTTGACCTGCTCCATTATTGCCACGAGAAATGCTGCCCTCTTCTTGCAAAGAATCAGGTTGGTACTGAACTACAGCAGAAAATTCCCACTCGTTAGTACCACCTTTTGTAGTTGTATTAATAGTACCACCAGTAGCTCGACCAAACTTGGCTGAATAACCACCTGTTTTAACTTGAAATTGATCATAAAATTCAAATGGAACTTCACCACACCCTAAACCTTGGCGAGTATTAGTAACTTCTAACCCGTTAATATAACATGCATTTTCAGCAACAGAAGAACCACCAAATGACGCTGTATTTCCAAATGCGCTATCGCCTTTTACAGCCCCAGGTGCTAATAATGCAACTGATGTTAAATCACGATTAATTGGCATTCTGTCAATTTCAGCATCTGTAATAACTAGGCCCGAATCAGCTGTTGAAAGATCTATTGATGAAATACGAGCACCAACAACTTGAATTACCTCTGGGCCAGAAGAATCGAAACTGTTTAGGTCAAAGTTAGCTTTTGAATTGGCACCTAAAGAGACTCTAACGCGGTCTTCAGCGACTACAGCATCGCCTTTTAATATTTGTATCTCGTAACTACCTGTAGGCAGAGAGGCAAAGCGAAAGGTACCTTCACTAGAAATACTTAGAGTTCGCTCTAAACCAGTTGCTGGGTTTTTAACTTTTACAGTGTAAGAACTATTATCATTAATATTATTTACAGTTCCTATTACATCAGATGCAACAGCAGGTAATGCTAGGCCTAAGGATGCTGATACGGCAATTGCCGTTATACTTTTCCTAAATATTGATTTCATTATTTATCCCTGTTTGAAATTATAATTATATGCCTTAAAGGCATATTTATAATATGCTTATGAAACAAAAATGCAAACAAAAAAACCAACAAATTTAACAAAAAAACAAACAAATACCCATTCCTTTAAACTAACAACGGGTGAACAATATTTATACTATAAAAATAAATAAAAACATTTCACTAGTCCTTTATTAAAGAAATCCATAAAAAAAGCCCTTTCGGGCTTTTTTTGTTTTTACTATTTAACGAATACATTCTGGTCTTGCTTTAAACTCACTGGCTCTAAGTGGCAGTTGAATCACTTTGCCACAGCCCGGTGGTGCTTGCTTCCCAGTTTGCTCGTTTACAAATGCCCACCTAATTGAAGGCGGACGGGTATCGGCAATTGCTTGCGGGTTTAGCGGTTTTAAATAACGAATATAGGTTTCAAGCGCGCCAACACTGCCGGTTAAGCCGGTGCTTTTATTATCGTCACGGCCTATCCATGCAACCGTTACTGTATTTTGATCAAATCCAGCAAACCAGCTGTCGCGTAATTCATTACTGGTGCCTGTTTTACCTGCCAACTGGATTGACGGAAAATGTAAGTTTAAGCGCTTAGCGGTGCCATCTTTAGTTACTCGCTTCATAGCATATTTGGTCATGTACATAGCATCTTTATCAAAGCGTTGCTCGTTAATTACTTTGTGCTTATAAAGTACTTTACCAACAGAGTCGGTTAACGCAGAAATAGACGTCAGCTCTCTGTATTCACCGTCTGCTGCAATCGTAGTATAAAGCTGTGCCACTTCAAAGCTCGACATTTCAATAGCCCCTAATAACAACGATGGGTATTCATTAATATAACCTTTAGCTCCTAACCCTCTGAGCGTGTTAGCCACTTTATCGACGCCTACATCAAGCCCTAAGTTAACTGCCGGTATATTAATACTGTGGCTAAATGCTTTATAAAGAGGCATGGCACCACGGTATTGATGATCAAAGTTTTCTGGCTGCCATACGTTACCCTCCTCGTTGGTGACTTGAACAGGCGAGTCATCAAGTAACGTCGCTAAGTTATAATGAGGAAGCTGCAGTGCACTTAAATATACTGCAGGTTTAACTAATGAGCCAATATTTCGTTTGGTATCGAGCACGCGGTTAAATCCTGAGTAGCGTACATCACGTCCAGCGACTAACGCTGATACACCGGCTTTTTCAACATTAACGGAGATCATCGCCGCTTCTAACTCTTTGGTATTTGGACGTCTTTCTAAATAAGGTAAACTGGCCTGAATCGACTCTTCCATCGCGGTTTGTTTTTGTAAATCAAAGTAGGTAAATACACGCACACCCGCATCCAATACGTCTTGATCGGGTAGTAGCTGTTTAAGCTCGCGATTAACCAACTCTAAGTAACCTGGATAAGACTTTTGCAAGCTGGCTTTCATTGGTGCAATATCAATTGCGCGCTTTAACGAGGCTCTATACTCTTTAGTAGAAATAAGTTTGTTATCGACCATTAAACGCAGCACTAGGTCACGACGCTCCATCGCACGTTCTTTGTAACGTCTAGGATTGTAATAAGATGGGCCTTTAACCATAGCCACCAGCAAGGCAATTTGGTCGTACTCGAGTTCATCAACAGGTTTGGCAAAGTAAAACTCGGCGGCCAGCCCCATTCCATGTACCCCTTGGTTGTATGACTGACCTAAGTACACTTCGTTTAAATAGGCTTCGAGAATCTGATCTTTTGAGTAACGGTAATCAAGAATAAGCGCAATAAAGGCTTCATTAATTTTACGCACTAACGAACGCTCACGGGTAAGGTAAATATTTTTAGCCAGCTGCTGGGTTAATGTGCTCCCCCCTTGCACGGTGCGCCCTGCGCGAATATTGGTATACAAAGCGCGTAAAATTGAAAATACCGATACACCGTGATGATCATAAAAATCGCGGTCTTCAACTACTAATAAGGTATTTTTAAGCATGTCAGGAAATTTATCTAATGGTACAAACTCTCTATCTTGTTTTGAGTCATTACCAATACGGGCTATTTGTACAGGCTCTAATCTGGCAGTGTTTAAGCGACGGCCAAACTTATCTTTAATACTGGCTACCTTCTCGCCAGAGAAACGCAACTCAATAACATGAGCGCTCTCTAAACCATCATAAAATTCAAAGTCACGACGAAAAATCTTAATACTATTGGCTGTTTTAATATACTGCCCAGTACGGCTTAAGCGATTAACCGCCGTGTAGTTTAAGCGCTTAAGCTCCCATAATACTTCTTGCTCTGATAAAAACTGGCCTGGAAAAAACGTCATTGAGCGAGCATACACTTGTGCCGGAAGTTGCCATTTATTACCTTCAAACTGGCGAGTTATTTTTGCATCAAGGTAAATAAAATAAAGTGCAATGGCGATAAACGTCGCCAGACTCAGTTTCCAAAAAATAGAAAACAACGTTTTAAAAAGTGGCCGTTTTGCGGTGCTTGAAGTTTTTTTAGTCGCACTTTTTCGCGCCGATGATTTAGATGTCTTTGTAGCGCGCTTAGTCGAGGGTTTACTGGTCGATGTTTTCTTTTTTTCAGCCATTTAAGTGTAATATATTCCGAAGGTTAATTTAACGCGAGGAGCTTATCACATTACTCTAGCACCTGAAAAATTAACCTCCCCTGAAATCAAAAAAGCCCTAACAGAGTAGGGCTTTGATTGAACACACAATACTTTTAATTAATTACTTCTAACTGATACAAACTCTGGATAAGCATCAATACCACAATCGTGTTGATCCATACCGTTTAACTCTTCTTCTTCGGTAACACGAATACCCATGGTTTGCTTGAGGATTGCCCATACAATGAATGAAGCAATAAACACAAAACCAATAATACATAGTAGGCCAATCAACTGATTAACAATGCTAGCCTCAGCATTAGTAACAGGTACTAGCACGACACCTAGGATGCCACACACACCATGAACAGAAATAGCACCCACGGGATCATCTATCTTCGCTTTGTCCAGTGCGACAATACTAAGTATCACTAATGAGCCACCTAGTAAGCCAAATAAACACGCCATTAGTGGTGATGGTGATAATGGGTCTGCAGTAATAACCACTAAGCCTGCAAGTGCACCATTAAGTACCATGGTTAAATCAGCTTTGCCCCATAACAGTTTACATAAGAACAAGGCTGAAATTGCGCCCATAGCTGCAGCAGCGTTGGTATTAAGTAATATTTGACCTACCGCTGTTGCGTTTTCTTTATCTGAAATTAATAACTGTGATCCGCCGTTAAAGCCAAACCAACCCATCCATAAAATGAATGTGCCTAATGTAGCAAGCGGCAAATTTGAACCTGGAATTGGGTAAATTTCACCATTTTTACCATATTTACCTTTACGTGCACCCAGTAGAATTACACCCGCAAGCGCTGCAGCCGCACCCGTTGCATGGACAATGGCAGAGCCTGCAAAATCAACAAAGCCTAATTCAGATAAGAAGCCGCCACCCCATGTCCAGTAACCTTCAATTGGGTAAATCAAACCTGTTAGTACCACAGTAAACACTAAGAAAGCCCATAATTTCATACGCTCAGCTACGGCGCCAGATACGATAGACATAGCCGTTGCAACAAACACTACTTGGAAGAAAAAGTCAGACTCTAATGAATGATTAGCATCTGCCGCTTGGCTACCTATTAGGCCACCAAACGAAGGAATAACACCGCCTTCAACATTATCTACGTACATAATGCTGTAGCCTATCAACAAAAACATAGTACACGCGATAGAATAAAGCGCGATATTTTTAGTTAGAATTTCTGTGGTATTTTTTGAGCGCACTAAACCCGCTTCTAACATTGCAAAACCGGCTGCCATCCACATGACTAAGATGCCAGACATTAAAAAGTAAAACGTATCGAGCGAAAACTTCAGCTCTATAATTGTATTTTCCATGTTGCCCCCTTAAATTGCATCATCATCAAGCTCGCCAGTACGAATACGGACGATTTGGTCTAGGTCGTAAACAAAAATTTTTCCGTCACCAATTTTGCCCGTTCCAGCGACTTTGGTAATGGTTTCTACAACGCGTTGGCAATTTTCACTACGAGTAGCAATTTCAAGTTTAATTTTAGGTATAAAGTCAACCTGATATTCAGCACCACGGTATAACTCAGTATGCCCTCTTTGACGTCCAAATCCCTTAACGTCAACCACTGTCATTCCTTCGATGCCTAAATCAGCGAGTGCTTCACGCACATCATCTAGTTTGAATGGCTTTATTATTGCACTGATCATTTTCACAAAGGCCCCCTTAGGACGCTAGCTTGTTATTGTATTTCCTCTATACAATCCAACCTTTGTGCCATTTTTAAATTAATAATAAAAACATAAACTTAAAAAAACAAATAATATATAAAACAAAAAAGCGCACCATTTAGGTGCGCTTTTTTTATGCAAAATACTGCATTGGTGCGAGGTGGTTAAAAGCAAGACGTCATCTCTAGTGACCCGCTGCACAACGTTCTAAGTACTAATTAATTTTTTAAGCATAATGACTTACTCAGTCGCGTCGAGGGATAAATCAGCTCTTATAGCTTCACCCAGCCATAGCGATTCCATAGTTTTTACCACTCGAAAATGAAACTCTTCATGAGTAAAGGGCTTAGTTAAAAAGTCATTTGCACCCGATTTAATAAACTGCGTGGCAACACCATAACTATATACATCGGCCAGACCAATAATGGCTAATTGCTCACGACTTTTAACATTTCGAATTGCTCTAATTAATTCAAACCCATTCATATCAGTTAAATTATGATTAGTAATGACTAACTTAATTGCCCTATTATGGTTAAGTATATGCAATGCTTGAGCGCTATTATCAGCAGTAATGACATCAAATAACTGTTTTTCGAGCATTTGCTTAACCAAGCTACTGCTCAATAAAGAATTATCAACAATTAGCGCCTTACGCCCTTGATTACGCAGTAACTGTGCTACAAATTTAATGGCATAAAGGTAAGAGTCACGGTTATCTTTAATAATGTAATCAATAATCCCTAATTCCAGCATTTTTAGGCGCGTGGACTCTTCTAATTGCGTTGTCATTAATAGCGTAGGGATACCTTGCGATAAAATATAGCGAGCAACATCCATATCGGTTTGTCCACTAAGTGGCAAATCAACTAAGGCGAGTGAGTAACTTGTTTGGCTCAGGAGTTGTTTGCATTGAGTAAGTGACGAGGCAAAATCAACCAAAACATCAAGGTATTGAGCAGCAATATGTTTGAGTACCTGCTGTACTCTTATATTATCTTCAACAATTAAAACCCGTTGCATAAACTCCCTTTTATTTGCGCTCACTCTTTAAGGTTATAAACCTAAAAAGAAATCACTTTCAATCATCCATATAGAAACAAGTAAAGCGACCAACTACTTAAAAACTTAATTAATAATTAAATTTTTTAATCGCCTTAAACTTACAGTGCGGTATACACATCAAGCATATTTCGCCTGTTTGCTGTGATCAGATTAATCTTAATTACATAAACTCAACGATTATTATCGGCAGCTAGTCTCATTACTTTTGTTTTTTACTCAAATATCGCTATAACTGCAGTACATAAAATAAAAAGGGTCACTTATGAAATTTAGTCGAAGTCTATTTTTACCCATTGCCGCTATTGCGCTCACCCTAAGTAGCGCCTCGTTTGCCGATAATCAACGTCGCATTGATATTGACAGTAAAGTGGTTACCCAGCACAAAGCAAAAATAAATAATGAACGATTTTCTTACACAGTAGCAACTGGCACACAACCGGTATGGGATGACAAGGGAGACGCCATCGCAACCCTTCAATACACTTACTACACGCGCGATAAGGTCGATGATAGAACAAAGCGCCCATTACTTATTTCATTTAATGGTGGCCCAGGCTCAGCGTCAGTTTGGATGCATTTAGCATACACCGGCCCACGCGTTTTAAAAATTGACGACGAAGGCTACCCTATTCAACCTTACGGTGTTAAAGATAACCCTTACTCGGTTTTAGACGTAGCCGACATCGTTTACGTAAACCCTGTAAACACGGGTTATTCGCGTGTCGTTGAAGATAAAGATGGTAACCTTCTACCAAAGGATAAACAAAAAGAGTTATTTTTTGGTGTGAATGCCGATATAAAATATCTAGCAGAGTGGCTTAATACTTTTGTATCTCGCAATGAACGCTGGCGCTCTCCTAAATTTTTAATTGGTGAAAGCTATGGTACCACTCGTGTATCAGGCTTAGCGCATGAGCTACAAAATAGTCAATGGATGTACATTAACGGTGTTGTACTCGTTTCACCTACCGATATTGGTATTAAGCGCGATGGTCCTGTAAAAGCCGCTAACCGCTTACCTTACTTTGCAGCTACAGCGTGGTACCACAAGGCATTAAACGCTGATTTACAAGCTAAAGACTTAGACGAGCTATTACCTGAAGTGGAACAGTTTACCGTTAATGAGCTCATTCCCGCGCTTGCAAAAGGCGGATTTATTGCTCCAGATGAAAAACGTCGTATTATTAAAAAAATGGCCGAATATGCAGGTCTATCTGAAACATTTGTTAGCCAAAATAACTTAGACATTCCGACACAGTTTTTTTGGAAAGAGTTATTACGTGAACGCGGACAAATGGTTGGTCGTCTGGATTCTCGTTATTTAGGGATTGATAAGCGCGATGCCGGTGAATCACCAGATTACTGGGCAGAGCTTACATCGTGGCTGCACTCTTTTACCCCTGCAATTAACTACTACCTGCGTGAAGAGCTTAATTACAAAACCGACATCAAATATAACTTATTTGGTAACGTTCACCCATGGGATAGAAGCGGAAACAATACCGGTGAAAACTTGCGTTTAGCTATGGCTCAAAATCCGTATTTAAATGTGATGGTTCAAGCTGGCTATTTTGATGGTGCAACAAACTACTTTGATGCTAAATACACAATGTGGCAACTAGATCCAAGTGGTAAAATGCAAAATAGATTAAGCTTTAAAGGCTACCGTAGTGGCCACATGATGTACCTACGTCATGCAGATTTAGAAAGCTCTAACAACGATTTACGCGAGTTTATAAAACAGTCTATACCTAAAGACGGTGAATCCGCTAAATACTAATGATTATGCGCTTATAACAATTAAAAAAGTGACCACTCAGGTCACTTTTTTTGTATATAACTGAGGTCATTAGCTATGCGTGCAATTACCGGTGCGAATGACGGTTGGCTTTGCTGTGTACTGCTTTGTCGTGAGTATTTCAGCTAGATTTATTAGCGTGTTAAAGGTGCTTTTTAGAGCGACTCGGTTATTTAGCCAATTGGGTATACTTCCGCCTGGTAACGCATAAACCTGATAGTCAATATGCAAGTTATTCGCTTGCTGAGTCAGTAACCACGTCGCATTTAATGTGCTTATTCTTACTACCCCTTTAGTTTGAGGTAAAAAATCAGGACGGGCATGAATACTAAGTTGAGTTTGCAACGCGCTGCGTTTTGTATAGCACGAATACGTGACTAAATCTCTATTTGCAACGGGCCAAGGGGAGTCAATAAAGCTGTAAACAAGGTTTTCTGAGGGGCTTAAATATTTCAGTAATTTTACTTTAGCAATATTTTCTATCCAGCGGGGAGCAGCATCGGTATCACTGAGTAAGGCGATTAAATCTTCTGCTGTGGTATTCTTAACCACCGTTTCAGCTTTCATTTTCAAGGTATCATCGCTCAAACGCTGAAAATAAATACTCACCCCCTGTTTACTCTCGTAAAGCTGCCAAGAGGGCTGTGAATACACATTTGTAACAAAACACAAAAGCGATAGAATAATGCACTTTTGCAACAAGTTAAGCGTGCAAAAGTGCTTAGCCATCAAAGCCAATACGGTTCTGTATCAAATGAAGCGTGTCGACTTTGCTCCATGGCACTGACTAAAAAGTCAGACTTTTGTTCCAACCATAGTTGTATTTTTGCTAGTTGAGCATCTTCTTGCCCGCCACACAGCTGTTTTAAATAATTAAGCGTGCTTAGCTCATACATGCCATGAGAAATATCGAGCCAAGGAAGCCTAAATTCTAATCGTTCATCTTTATTAAACAGTGCACCTAAACAGTTACCACTGAGTAAGCTATTCTCTAACTGAGTACGAAAATTTAAATAATCATTGCCCGCTAAACTTTGCTCTTTAGGCAATAAGCGGTGTAAATTTTTCCAATCTTTATCAAATAAACGATGAGCAATATCAATAACGGGCTGCTCAGCATTTTGTAGCTCTGCTTGGCTCCAGTCTTTACGCCACTGCTTATTTATCAGCCACGTTGTTAAGCTCAGCAATAAACGGTTGTAGCGCGCACTATGAAAAAGCGCAAAAATATCATCAATACTCGGTTGTAACTCTTTTAAATCGTTAATAACTTGAGCTAAGGCGGGCGCACTGTTTATTTTTTTATAAAAAGCATGGCGCTTAGAAGTGTAAGTTTTTAACTGAATGGCATTTTCAACCCATGCTAATTCACTCAATAACCACTTTAGCTCCGTTCTGAGGTGCTCGGTGCTGTCTTTACTGACAATATCATCAAATAACCAAAAGTTATGACGAATTAAACTAATACCGTCGGTCACACGTTTTAATGTTTTTAAACTTGGCTTATCAAAATAGCATTGCTCATGTTTTTGCACAAAGCGAATACCAAAGCCCATGGCTTCAATAAGTGCTTGCTCTTGAGTGGCTTGCTTAGTAAGTTTAACAAAACCGATAGATTTACTCGGTTGTAACGGTGTGTTATCCGCTAGGCGGTAGCCTCTTGCTGCTTTTGAATAAAGCCCCAAGCGCACACTGTTTTGGCTTATTAATTTATCTGCTAAAGCAAATAGCTCGTCTCGGCTACCTTCGACGAGCTCTATTTCAAGCTCGCTAATAATCTCCACTTTACCCGAGGCGGCCACTTCACCTTTATCTAATACCACTTCAATTTTGGCACCATTTTGCGTTTCAATTAACCACGTACGGCGGATAAAATTAGTACTAAATATAGGGTAGAGGTTTTGTGATATAACATCAATTTGCATGCCGTGTGGCCAAATTGATGAATCAAACGCCATTAAATTAGGTCGATTTGTTTCTATGGGAAGGTTATATTCTGGACGTTGATGTAATCCCCCCACCACATCTCCTGCAAGCTTAATTGTTTGCTCACAGCGCTCGTCTGTACAACGCGTTCTAAAACCAATATCGAGTGCTCTCAGCTCTCTGCTTGGCGTATCAAAATAAGCATTTTGCAAACTTTTAGAAGGCTTGTTTGTAACTGTTTTTGCAAATTGAGTAATTAACGAGGGGATCAGTGGAATGACGTCATCTGATACCAAAAACTTCAGTTCTATCTCAGTATCCATTAGGCTTGCGGATTACCCTTAAAATTAATAAGTGCTCAAAATAAACAAAGCAGACCTATATTGCAAATTTTTTAATCATAAACACGCAAGCAAAATACTTTGGTTACAATATCTATCTTGCTATTAAACTATTAAATCCATACTATCTATATACTTATGCGAAATAAAAATCACGTTCACAACGGACACTGCTAGATTAACAAGGTAGATAAATGCTAAAACACTGTTTACTATGGCTGCTTTTAACAGCCGCCCCGTTTATGAGCCAAGCAGAGGAAGCTCAATCAACGCCGCCTACTAATGCTAAAACAGCTTATATAATCGATAACTTGTATACTTTTATGCGTTCAGGCGCCAGTAAAGACTATCGCTTACTCGGTTCTATTGATGCAGGCACGCAACTGACTTTATTATCTGATGAACAAAACGGTTTTATAAAAGTTAAAGATGATAAAGACCGTGAAGGCTGGGTAGAGGCTAAATTCATCAGCGAATCAGCTGGTTTAAAGCAGCAGTATCAAGCGCTTAACAGCGAAATTAGCGCTATGCAAAATAAATTACGCCAAGCGCAAGTAGAATTACCTGAACTACAAGAACAAAACTCACAGCTAACCGAACAAAATGCTCAGCTGTTAGCACAAATAAGTCAATTACAAGACTCGCTTGCTCAAGAACAACAATTAAAGCAAGCAACCAGTGCTAAAGAAAAGCGTCAGCTACTCACTTATGGTGGTGCTATTGCATTTTTAGGTTTGTTCTTAGGAATTATTTTAACTATTGTGTTATCGCGCAGAAAACGCTATGAAGGTTGGGCGTAAGCGCCACCTATATTGCAGGCATAAAAAAGCATCAAAAAGATGCTTTTTTTATGCCTGCAATTTTTTATACCTGCAATAATGTACTCAAAGGTTACATATCTAAACGCAGTCCAGGATCCTGTTTTATTTTTTCTATTACCATGTAAGTGTGGTGTGTACCCACCCCTGGAATATCGACCAAATCACCTAATACTTCTCTGTATTCGTCCATATTAGAGACACGAATTTTTAATAAATAGTCGTAACCACCCGCTACCATGTCACATTCAACAACCTGCTTAATTTTAAGAATGTGTTCACGAAACACTTTAAATACCGCTGTATTTGAGGTGACTAACGATACCTGCACATGCGCCACTAAGCTTTGATTGAGCTTTTCCTCGCTTAACTTTGCAAAATATCCCTCAATGTAGCCTTCTTGCTCCAGACGTTTAACTCTATCTAAACAAGGACTAGGACTTAAATTCACTTGTTTTGCGAGGTTAACATTTGAAATTCTACCATTGCGCTGCAAAACGTCTAAAATTGATATATCGATACGATCAAGCAGGCGTAATCTATTCGGATTAGTCATATCAGTATTTTATATGGATAAGTTAATAATATGCCCTGTAAATTATCGTAAAACGGCAAAATTAACCAGCATATTCTGCTGGATTTTAATTAGAATGCACGCTTTACACCAACAACATTTAGCGGTAATTAACAATTACCCTAAGTCTTAACACTCCTGAGGGTTGCTTATGTTATTCAATGGCGATTTAACAACGACTTGTCCGATCAGACAAAAGATCCGTGACTTCTACCGTATAGATGAAAATGCGGTTATTGATCACATTTTACCACTTGCAGAAGTCGGTGTTAAAGCACGAAGCCGTGCATGGGAAAGAGCTCGCCAAATAGTTTTAAACATTCGTAAAGACCAAGACGGTCAAAGCGGTGTTGATGCGCTATTAAATGAATTTTCACTATCGAGTGAAGAGGGTGTGGTATTAATGTGTTTAGCCGAAGCGCTGCTTCGTGTTCCTGATAAAGCAACTCAAGAAACATTAATACGTGATAAATTAGCAAACGGCGATTGGAGCTCTCACTTAGGTAGTAGTGACTCTTTATTCGTTAATGCCTCGTCTTGGGGATTATTAGTAACCGGTAAAATGGTTAACTATAACGATAAGACTAAAGAGCAACAGTTTGGCATACTCAAAAAAACCATTGGTCGTTTAGGCGAGCCAGTTATACGTAAGTCTGTTAACTTTGCTATGAAGATAATGGGCAAACAGTTCGTAATGGGTCGTACCATTAACGAAGCGATTGAGCGTGCTGCTGAAAAAGAGCAAAAAGGCTATGTATATTCTTACGATATGCTAGGCGAAGGTGCTCGCACAATGAAAGACGCCAAGCGTTACTTTGATAGCTACATGAATGCGATTCATGCTATCGGTAAAGCCGCAAATGGCCGTGGTCCAATAAAAAGCCCAGGTATTTCTGTAAAGTTATCGGCTATTCACCCTCGATATGAGTTCACTCATAGAGAGCGTGTAATGGAAGAAATCGTTCCAAAACTAAAAGAACTAGCCCTTGCCGCTAAAAAATACGATATCGGCTTTACTGTTGATGCAGAAGAAGCTGACCGTTTAGATATTTCTCTTGATGTTATTGAGGCAGTATTTAGCGATGACGATTTAGGCGATTGGCAAGGTTTTGGTTTAGCGGTTCAGGCTTATCAAAAACGCGCTATTTTTGTTATTGAATGGCTGACCGACCTAGCAACCCGTGTGGGTCGAAAAATGATGGTGCGTTTAGTAAAAGGCGCATACTGGGATACAGAAATCAAAACCACACAACAAGATGGTTTAGATTACTTCCCGGTGTTTACCCGTAAAGCAACCACGGATGTATCATATAAAGCGTGTGCGATTAAAATGCTAGAAGCACGTGATGTACTTTACCCGCAATTTGCAACACACAACGCCTACACCGCAGCGACTATTTTAGAAGTAGCCAAAGGTGATAACCAAGGTTTTGAATTCCAACGTCTTCACGGTATGGGTGAATCTTTATTTGACCAAATCGTTGATGAAGAAAAAATTCAGTGCCGCGTATACGCACCGGTCGGCCAACACGAAGACCTGCTTGCTTACCTTGTGCGTCGTTTACTAGAAAACGGCGCTAACTCGTCATTTGTAAATGCCATTGTAGATACC
The DNA here is from genome assembly GCF_040937955.1 of Pseudoalteromonas sp. SD03. NCBI lineage: Bacteria > Pseudomonadati > Pseudomonadota > Gammaproteobacteria > Alteromonadales > Pseudoalteromonadaceae > Pseudoalteromonas > Pseudoalteromonas sp. SD03. Next base: position 942,680 of record NZ_CP162514.1, on the reverse strand, counting down.
ACACAACCGGTTGAAGCATTATTGCCAGATCCTGTTGAAACACTGCAAGGTTTACGTAATAAATACAACACACAGATAAAAATGCCAATTGATTTATACGGTGAAGAACGTGCCAATTCAAAAGGTATGGACTTAACTGATATTAACGTGATCACCCCGTTTAAAGAAAATTTAGACACTTGGTTTGAAGAGCACTTAATTGATGAAAGTCAAGTACCAGAGGGCGCGCTGGCAGTTAAAAACCCTGCAAACCATAAAGAAATTATTGGCCATATAAAATTACAAAATAGCGATGAAATGAAAGTGTTGCTAGCCAACGCTGAAACCGCATTTGAATCATGGTCACAAACACCGGTAAAAGAGCGCGCCAATTTGTTGCGTCGCGTTGCTGATATTTTAGAGCGCCATCACGATGAGCTTGTTGCTATCTGTATTAAAGAAGCAGGTAAAGTAGCACAAGATGGTATTGATGAAGTACGTGAAGCCGTTGATTTTTGTCGTTACTACGCAGCCCGTGCAGAAGAGCTTGCGCAAGATGAGCGCTTTGAAGCCCGTGGTGTTATTTTATGTATTAGCCCATGGAACTTCCCGCTCGCTATTTTCTTGGGTCAAGTTGCAGCGGCCATTGTTACTGGTAACACGGTTATTGCAAAACCAGCAGAGCAAACCAGCTTAATCGCACTACGTGCCATTGAATTAATGCTATCAGTTGGTTTACCTGAGCACGTTGTACAACCTGTCATTGCTCGCGGTAGCGAAGTAGGTAAAACCATTGTTCCTGATGAGCGTATTCAAGCTGTTATGTTTACTGGTTCAACTGAAACGGGCACGCTTATCTCGCAAACATTAGCGGCACGTAACGATATTCAGGTGCCTTTAATTGCAGAGACTGGCGGCCAAAACTGTATGATTGTTGACTCAACAGCGCTTCCTGAGCAAGTTGTTGATGATGTTATCAGTTCTGGTTTCCAAAGTGCAGGTCAACGTTGTTCAGCATTACGCGTACTCTTTATTCAAGAAGACGTAGCTGATGGCATTATCGATATGCTTAAAGGCGCACTTGCTGAGTTGCATATTGGCGACCCATCATTACTCTCTACAGACGTAGGCCCAGTAATAGATGAAAAAGCGCTTAAAACACTCAACGACCATGTTGAATACCTAAAGGGTAATGCAACACTTCACTATGAGTGTAAAATTCCTGATAACAGCGAAAATGGCGCATTTTTCTTTGCACCACGTTTATACGAAATTAAAGACTTATCGGTATTGAAACGTGAAGTATTTGGCCCGTGTGTGCATGTTATCCGCTTTAAATCGAGTGAGCTTGATAATGTTGTCGATCAAATCAACAACACGGGTTACGGCTTAACAATGGGTATTCATTCTCGCATTGAAGAACGTTGTGAACATTTAGCGAAAATGTCGCGTGCAGGTAACGTATACATCAACCGTAATATGATTGGTGCCATTGTTGGCGTGCAACCGTTTGGTGGCCGTGGACTCTCTGGTACTGGCCCTAAAGCCGGTGGACCAAACTACCTACAACGCCTAATAAAAGAAAAAGCATCACCAGATAACGTACAAATGACTAACCTAACGCCAGATGAGCTTGATTTACACCACTACAGTGGCGCAAATGAGCAAGTAGAAAAGCTGATGGTTAACTCTATGCGCGATGAAAAAATCTGGCGTGCAACGCCACTGAATGATCGTGTTTCTGCGGTACGTCAGTTATTAGCGAAAGTAGCGACGGTTGAAATTATTGACGACCTCGCGGACGATTTAGCGTTAACACTTGCCGATGCTCGCGCTCAGTTAAACCGCTTAGAAAAGCACATGCGTAAATATACAACATTGCCAGGGCCAACAGGTGAGTCGAATACACTTCACCTTGAAGCTCGGGGTTGTGTGGTTTGTTACGCAGATAAAAGCACCTCATTTAACTTTTGGGCACTGTCTATTATTACCGCACTAGCGGCTGGTAATACGGTAATTACTGTTGCATCTGAAATATTTTACGACGAAGCGGTTGCCTTTAGAGATAAGTTTATTGCAACCGGCGTTGCTGAAGGTGTTTTCCAAGTAGCTAAACCAAACCAGTTACAAGCTATATTGGCACACCCTCACCTAGCGGGTGCGGTAGTTGCTGCACGTTCTTCTCGCTTAGGCTACTTCAGCCAACAGCTTGCACAACGTAAAGGCGCAATACTGCCAGTGATCAGCTCAGAGTATTACGACACGCTAATTAAGCGCTTAATTACTGAAAAAACAATCAGTATCGATACAACGGCATCAGGCGGTAACACCTCGTTGATGACGCTTGTTGAAGATGATGAATAGAAAATAGTCATCATTTAATTAAAAAGGCATCAATTTGATGCCTTTTTTTATTTCTAAATGTGAATTTATTTGTTACTTTCTCTAATCATATTTGTTAATTAGAGTTCACTTTGAAAACCATTCCTACTACACAGCTAAAACCTGGTATGTTTGTACAAAAAGTTGTTAAGCAAACTGGCAATATTAGAATAAAAAACCAAGGCTGGGTTAAAACTCAAAGTGGAATTGATAAATTAATAAAATCTGGCATTTTAGAGGTTGAAATCGATCCTGATAAAATGCTCACCTCTGAAGAATCTGAAACACAACCAACGCCTGCTACTAAGCACGAAATCAAAAAGCGCGATCCATGGTTAATAACCCACAGCGCTGAGCAAGAAATGAGTAAAGCTAAAAAGCTTTATGATGAAGCAAAAAACTTACAAACCAAAGCATTTGGCGATATAGAATCTGGCCGCACTGTTGATGTTGCTCCTTTTAGGGAGCTGGCTAGCGGGTTTATTGACTCCGTATTTAGAAATCAAGATGCGCTGGCGTGCATTACGCAAATGCGCCAAAAAGATGCCTATTTATTAGAGCACTCGATAAATGTGTCTATTTTAATGAGTATTTTTGCAAAACATCTCAATATTGAAAAACCAATCATTGAAGAACTTGCAACAGGTGCCCTATTGCATGATATGGGAAAAATAAAAATACCTGACGCGATTCTCAACAAACCAGGTCGCTACAGTGACGAAGAATTTAAAGTGATGCAAAACCATGCGCGCTTTAGCAAAGAAATACTAGAAGACGCAGGATTAACGGGGATTGCTGTTGATATCGCAGGTATGCACCATGAGCGCTTAGATGGTAAAGGCTACCCCTTTGGTAAGAAAGGCGATGAAATAAGCCAATACGTTCGTATGGCCTCTATTGTTGATGTATATGATGCATTAACCGCTGAACGCGTTTATAAAGCGGGTATGGAGCCAATTAAGGCGTTTAAAATATTAAAACAAGGTTGCCCAGATAGCTTTGATGGCGTGCTACTTAATAAATTTATTCAATGTATTGGTATTCACCCTGTGGGCACGCTGGTAAAACTTTCCAGCCAAAAAGTGGGGCTGGTGACCCAAAGTAACCCTGCAACACCATTAAAACCAGTCGTAAAAACGTTTTTTAATGCCAAACATGGGCGTTACACTGAAGTTCAAGATATTGACTTATCAAGCAAAAGAACACAAGACACGCTTGAATCAGCAGTGAAACCCAAAGAATATAATATAGATTTAGAGGGCTTTTATAAGCACTCTATCTTTAGTTAATTGGCCACTATTGTGGCCAATCTTGCAGGGCTTTTAAGCTAAATTCATAGCCATCAAAATCAAGTACGCTCTGATCCGGTGCTATTTCTAGCACCCTCAATGCACCAATAGACTCCCCTTCATATAGCTCTCTGCCATTGAGTTTTATCCAGCGCTTATCTGCTGTCGACGAATAAATATGTGCCTGATATTTAATGCTTGGCAACATACTTTGTAGGCCATCCGGCAGTAGCTCAACGGGTTGTACCCGTGATGAATGACGAGAGCCTTTAGTTACTTCGTAGTCGGCTGTTGTTTCTGTGTCATTAACGGCTTGCGCAAACGCATTTTTAAGCGTGTCGGGAACCGTATCTAGTTCAGCGGTTGATTCTGGCTGAGCAGGCACATTTTGATTAAGTGGTTTACCTAACACTTTGTATTTACTTAACTCATCGGCACTGAGTGTTCTTTTCGTTGCTTGAGTTGGTACGCTTTTCGGTTGGTTGCTCTGTGATTGAAAACTAGATGGAACGTTATTCTGCGCCGAGAAATTGTGCGCTTGCCCTTGAGACGCTTGATTAACGCTCATAGGTAAATATTGCCCTTGAGGCGTAAGCAACATTTGCTGTACACCCGTTGGGGTTTGTACATAAACCAATTGCCCTGCCAGTGGCACAGAATTGTTAGGCGCAGTTGTAACAAGGGGCGCTTGAGGGGTTGTTACTGCTTGAACAACCGTTTTTTGTACTTCCTCTGGGCTTGTTGGTTTTTCTACCACTGCTGAGTCTTTTTGACTAAGGTCATTTTGGACAACCTTATTTTTTACGGCTACATTTTCTTGTTGCAGCCACTTCCCGACAAAAAAGCCACTGGTCAATATACCCGTTGCCAATAAACTTCCTGCGAGTAAAAAACTAATTCGACGATAGGTCATCAACTGGTGTTGTTGTTTTAATTGTTGCGCTTGCAAGTCATATTGCTCTGCGCTCATGGTATCGTGCTTTGACTGCTTTAACGCATCTAATAAATAAGACATGAATCACCTAACTAAAGAATAAATGACAGGCCAATTCCTGCACCAAAAAGCATTAACGCAGCAGCGCTATAGGGCCAAATCGAACCTGTTTTACTCACCTTATTATTTGTGGCAATAAAGTCGATAGGTAAAGATTCACTCGCTGCTTGCTTAACAATATCACTGCCAACAATTTCTTGTTGTTTAGAAAATGCCCCTACTAATGCGCGTTCACACACCAAATTCATTAATCGTGGCACACCGCCAGTTAGCTGATGCACCATTTGCATCGCTTCCATTGAAAATATTTTCTTGTCACAACCTGCAATATGTAGCCGATGTTGAATATAAGCAATGGTTTGCCCTGGTGTTAGCGCTAACAAGTGATACCTGGCTGTAATACGCTGTGCCAGCTGTCTTAACTCATTACGTTTTAAAAGTACCTGTAACTCAGGCTGCCCAACTAATACTATTTGTAATAACTTTTTATGATCCGTTTCAATATTGGTTAATAAGCGAAGTTGTTCAAGCACATCGGGGGCAAGTAGCTGTGCTTCATCAATAATTAAAATAGTATGCCCCCCCGCTTTATTATTAAACTCAAGGTGCTTTTTAATCACATCCGTTAGACTCTTCAGCGTGGCATTTTTGGCGTCGTAAGTTATTTGTAATTCATCGCAAATACTGGCTAACAGTTCAAGTTCTGATAACGCAGGATTATGGATCATGGCTACTTGGGTATTTTCAGGCAGTCGCTCTAACATACTACGTGTTATGGTGGTTTTACCCGTCCCCACTTCACCAGTTAACAGCACAAAGCCACCGTCTTCACCTAGTCCATAGGTAAGGTGCGCTAATGCTTCTTTGTGGCGTTCACTTAAAAATAAGTAGTGGGGATTAGGCGAAATTGAGAATGGCTTTTCTTGTAAACCAAAATAGCTTAAATACACCTTTATAGTCCTTGGTCGTTAATTCACGGCCTATAATGGCAAAAAAATAGCCTGGGTGACAACTACAACCAGGCTTTATTATTAAAATAGTGTAAATAAAAAGGCTAACCGTAAATAAAAGAGCATTTTTAGATTCGCTAATATATTAATTAACTACTTCTCATAGCGTACTAGGCGTAAATATACGTTACTTGTTTTAGCATGTAAGCTATTTAAACCACTGGAAAATTGATAAACCCATGCCGAATTTATATTGCTAATACCCGAGGTATTAGACCAATAATTTTGCGACTGCGTTGCTAAAAATATACCCGCATTAATACTTGGATCGGTACAACGGTGATCTACTATACTAGCTAACTCTTTAATACTCGGCACTTGCCAGTCGTTATAATTTGCCGTGGTGTCATTAAGTGCGCCTTTAAGTGAAGCTTGCCAATTTAATGGTTGAGTATCACCATCGCAGCTAGTTGTTTCGCTATTATAAACTTGACCATAGTTACAGCGCTGCCACATTAGCCCTGTTTTAGTATCTGACACAGTGCCATCAATATTAATCACAAATCGGTCTGTATCATCGCTAGTCGCGACTTCCTGATAACACTGCTGCGCTGCAAGTGACTGACTTAATCCTAAGGCTAATAACATAGAGACTTTAATTAATTTCATAATAATCACCTTAACGATTTCTAACTAAGCGCACATAAGCGGCATTATCTTTTGGATAGGCTAAGTCGTTGCCATCCATCATATCGATAATGTAAGCCTGAGATAAACTGGCACCATCAACCGCGGTCTGTGAGGTCCAATAGCGTAAATGCCCTTCGGTGTTAGTCGATGGTGTATTAGGAAAAAATGCAGTATCTATCAATACGTTTTGCCCTTGTTTACCATAATCAATTAAACCTAAAAGTTCAGTATAAGTGGGTAAACGCCAGTTACTACCACCACAAAAATCAAGCGCATTAACCTCATCTATATAGGTTTGTAATCCACAATCAGTATCGCTCGGGCATGTGGTATTATCACTACCCGCTACATCGCCACTATTGACAGTCCCTTGCCAAATATAACGGTTTTGTCCATCACGCAACGAAGTATTTGGTAACACACCGGAATAAGGGCTTTTCACTTCCCAAACAAGGCCGGTAGTATTATCACGAATACAGCTAAAGTTTTGCGCATCATCGAGAAGCTCATCGGCAAACTCATTAAGTTTGGTGTAATCAAAAGCCAGATTCCCTTTACCCACTTTACCTAAACGATTGGCAAAACTATCGCGCCCAAGATCAGCATCTTGAGCTGGAAATTCATCATTATTACAATTAATTCGCTGAGTATTGTTATAACACTCTCCTACCCCTGTATCATTTATTAACCCAAGCGCTTTGGGTGTTACATCAATAAATACGGTATCTGTGTCGGTGCGCCCTTTTAAGTCCATAACTTGTACTTCAAAGCTAAGCGTTGCATTTAAATCAATATCAGAGGCAAAAAAGCTGGCAGTACATGACTTCGGTTCAATCAGGGTTTCTGCATTACCGGTAAGTTGTTGCCACATACATTGATAAGATTGAGTTGCCGCTTCGCTTGCAGTGGCATCTAAAATAACCTTATCAAACTCTTCTACTGTTTGATCAGCGCCTGCATTGGCAATAATTACCTGAGCTGTTTTATTAAGGGTCATATCAAATTGTGATGCAGATACTCCGCCTTCATCATCCGTTACGGTGAGCTGCCATTTTAAGTTGGTGTTATTTTCTAATAATGGATGAGAAAAACTAAGCGTTGGATTGGTATAGCTATCAATTGTTAAATCCGGCCCTGACAATAATTGCCACAAATAACTGCTAATTTCGCCATTTTCATCTGGGTCTGTGGAAGTTAAACCACTTAGGGTTACAGTATCCTTATAAACTGAGGGCAAGTTTCCAGGAGCAACTTGGGTAACAACAGCAAGAGGAAGCTGATTATTAGAGGCAATGAAAACACTCAAGTCGTCATTCACTAAACTGCCATCTGACGTTTGATAGCTAACTCTTAATACCAGTTCACTGTCAGACTTTACATCTGGTGCAGTAATGGTTTGTTCAGCCCCTTCAAGCGGAAACACATCTATAATAGGGCCACTTACACGCTGCCAAGTAAATGTACCATCTGCAGGAGAGCCTTTTGCAGAAATAGTAAACTCTGATTTTTCTACAACTTGAAGATCGTTACCTGCAAATACTGATGTTTTAATATCACTGTTATCAGCACCGCCTCCCCCTCCGCATGCAGCCAAAAGCAAGCATGACATAAGTGGTATTAACGAAATTGCTCTCATACTCAGCACCTTTTTGTCTTAAAATTATCTAATAAAACTATTAAGCAAAAAAAATGCCATCATAAATTATAAATAGCTATCTTGATGAATACGAACAAATAATTTAGTGCCAACTTTACTGTAATCTACTTTATATTCGCGGCCATCTAAGGATTGAATAAACAACAATTGTTTTTCTTCGCTAAATACATCAGCACTAGTAATATAAACAACGTCGAGGTAACGCTCTTTTGCATCTCGGCGGTTTTTTGGCAGTTCTTCTTTAAATGGCTCAAGACCATTACCTGTTACTTTAATTTTAGGGTGAGTCTCACCATTAACAATCACTAAATCTAGTTTTCTGTCTTTATGTATTATGGTGTTTCGACCACTTTTAATGAAAGATCTGTCTTGGCTCATAGTTATTCCTAATCCCGCAGTGAGTGCTTATATTATTATTCACACTGCGACTTTATAAACTGAGAGGGATCGCGCTTCCATTTATTTAAATTTGCGCTAAATTCCCAAATATCACTTTCTATTACACTCGCTGGTAACAGTAAGTCATACCCTGTTAAAAGCTGAAGATGTTTAGCCCTATTAGCAAACATCGCTATGAGCCCATTATAGTCAATTCCTTTTTTTGACCTATGTTTATTATCTTCAACTAACCATTCTGATGGGCAATGCCCATTTTTGCAATTTTTTTGAACAACTTGCATAAAGAAATGTCGCTGCTCTATCAACAATTTACCCGCAATTCTTGGAGCTAAAGCAGACAAGAATGAATCTATATCATTTAACTTAATACCAATCGCATTAAGCTCAAGGTAATCAATGCCATTATCAACCTTAGGTATACCACAATGGTGCAAATTCTCTGGGTGTAAATGCCATTGTCCATACTTATGCTGATATATTAATTGCTGCTCAGTTAAAATAATACTATAAAAAGGTTCTTGTGTTTTAAAAAAGCCAATTAAAATTGCAGCAATACATAAACTTACTAAAAAAATTTCGATAATACTTATTTCGCCTGGGCGTAATAAATTAAACAGCATGATAATAATCAAGCCAATGCTGCCGACCACTAATATTTCAATTCCATTTTTAGCGCCTTGCGCTCGGTATTTTAGTATTTGTTTATTTATATTAGCCATACTGAAAAAACGCCATATAAAATATAAACATAATAATAGCCCACAATACTAACTTTCTCAGCGTTAAACAGCGTTTGCATGATGTTTTAAAGCTCATCAATTGACTCCCATTATTACTGTTAAATATGCGCAATGACTAAGTATCAGTTATTTTTACGCTTAACGCACAAATTAATGAGATACATAACCGCCTTTTTTTGTCCTGATTTCGTACAATACTTATAATCTATTTTCAGGTATGAAAACAATGCACTCTAAACAATCAGGTAAAGCCTTATTTCCATTTATTATTTCGTTACTAATAATTTTTAGCGTTTATTTGTATTTTCCCGCATCACAGGGCGAGCAAGCCAATTACTCGGCAATGACAACGCAAGTCTCTGCCCACACGGTAAGATCGCAAGAAAACGCAATTATGATTGAAGCCATTGGCAGTGCTCGTGCTAATCAGGCTATCTACATTAAAAGCGCCCAAAACGATTATGTCACTAGCATTTACTTTGAAGATGGCGACTTGGTCAGCAAAGGACAAAAATTAGTACAACTGCAAAACCAACAAGAACAATTTGCAGTAAAAGAACTTAGCATTAATTTACAAGAAGAAAAACGTCAATTAGCCAGACTGACCGAGCTTTCTCGCTCGCAAGCGACGGCCAAGTCATTGCTTGAAGAACAACTCGCTCGCGTTGATGCCAGCGAAGCACAACTTGAAAGTGCTAAAACCAAACTCAATGAAATGGCCATCACCGCGCCTTTTTCTGGGTTACTGGGGAAACGCGAAATATCGGTGGGTGCGTATATTAATAATAGTACTGTGATCACAACCCTCGATGACATTAGTATTATAAAAGTTGATTTTAAAGTGCCTGAAAAGTATTTAGCTCAATTGAAAAACGGAATGATTGTTCGCACTCAAAACGATGCTTACCCTGATCAAACCTTCAGCGGTAAAGTAACCCATATAAGCTCACGTATCGACTCAATCACTCGCAGTGTAGAAGTAACAGCCAGTTTTGCTAATAAATCAGGTTTACTTCGCCCAGGTATGTTGCTTAATACCGCTTTAGAACTGAGCAGTAACCAAGCGCTGATGGTGCCTGAAAAGGCCATTATTCCTCTGCAAGATAAGCATTACGTTTTTCAAATTGAAGATGGCATAGCAAACCGCAAAGAAGTACATGTTGCAAGTAGAAATAATGGCTGGGTTGCGATAGACAAAGGGTTAAGTAATGGCGAGCAAATTGTTACCGAGGGAATAATTAAAATTCGCTCAGGTAGTAAAGTAAGCGTTAAGGGGTAACACGTGAAAATTACCGATACTAGCGTCAAACGCCCCGTTTTTGCGATTGTTATTAACTTACTGTTACTCACTTTTGGCTTAGTTGCTTTTAGCATGTTGCCTTTGCGTGAGTATCCAGATATTGAAACACCGATTGTAAATATTAGTACTGAATATACCGGTGCATCTGCCGAAATTATTGAAACAAAAATAACGCAAGTTATTGAAAACCGTATTTCGGGCATTGAAGGTATTAAAAGTATTAACTCATCGAGTCGTAATGGCCGCTCAAACATTACCATTGAGTTTAATATTAGCCGCGACATAGATGATGCCTCCAACGATGTGCGTGAACGTGTAGCGCGTGCACTTGATAGCCTACCCGAACAAGTGCGTCCTCCTGAAGTATCAAAATCAAATAGTGACGAAAGCCCTATCGCGTGGTTTGTACTTAACAGCGAAACCATGGATTCATTGCAACTTTCTGATTATGCACAGCGTTTTATTGTAGATCGATTAGCCGTTGTTGATGGCGTATCGAATGTGCGCATTGGGGGGGAGCGAAAGTATGCCATGAAAGTATGGCTTAACCGCCAAGCGATGGCCGCCCGTGGTATTACCTCCAGTGATATTGAGCAAACACTGCGTAGTGAAAATGTAGAACTTCCGGCCGGTGAAATTGAATCAGTTGATCGTGATTTTACCGTTCGCACTGCCCGCAGCTATAAAAACCAACGTGATTTTCAAAACCTAGTTATTAAACGAGGTGAAGATGGTTATTTAGTGCGTCTAGGCGAAGTGGCTGACGTAAAACTAGAAGCCGCCGATGATGAAAGTTTATTCCGAGGTAATGGCCGTAATATGATTGGTATGGGTATTGTTAAACAAGCCAAAGCCAATACCCTAACTGTGGTTGATAACGCCCGCAGTGAACTGGAAAAAATAAAACGTAATTTACCTGAAGGCACCACCATAGAAGACAGTTATGATTCTTCGGTATTTATTAAAGAGTCAATTAATGAGGTTTATAAAACTTTAGCAATTTCTATGGGGTTAGTCGTGCTTATTATCTTTATATTTTTAGGTAACATTCGCGCCACTCTTATTCCCGCGGTCACAGTACCGGTCGCCCTAGTCAGTAGTTTTATGTTTTTATTAGCAATGGGTTATTCAATTAACTTATTAACTCTACTAGCACTGGTGTTAGCAATAGGCTTAGTGGTCGATGATGCCATTGTAATGCTAGAGAATATTCACCGCCGTATTGAACTTGGTGAACCGCCTTTATTGGCAGCTTATCGCGGCGCACGTGAGGTGGGCTTTGCAATTATAGCCACCACCTTAGTGCTTATATCCGTGTTTGTACCATTAGTGTTTATGGAAGGACGAATTGGCGCACTATTTACAGAGTTTGCTATGGCAGTAAGTGCTGCCGTGTTTTTCTCTAGTATCACTGCGTTGACACTCTCTCCGGCGCTGTGTTCAAAAGTGTTAAAGGCCTCTGAAAAAGAAAGTAAGTTTAGCCAAGTTATGGACCGTTTTTTTACTAAATTAGAAAATGGATACCGTAACGCTTTAGCGTCAAACATGACCCGAAAATGGGGCTTAATGCTGAGCTTAGTTTTGGCTGGGTTTGTTAGTTATTCATTATTTTTACAAATACCCTCAGAGCTCACGCCAAAAGAAGATCGTGGCACCTTCTTTGTGCTTATGAATGGCCCTGAAGGGGCAAGTTACGAAAATAACGCAGCTAATATGGCAAAAATTGAAGAGCGCTTGATGCCTTATTCTGAATCTGGCGAACTAAGTCGAGTGCTTGTTCGAGTCCCAGGTTGGGGTGGCAGTGGCGGCGTGGCTATTGTAGGCATGGCTGACTGGGATAAGCGCAAACGCTCAACATGGGAAGTCATGGATGAAATAAGCGGCAAAATGCAAGAGGTCACCGACGTTCGTGCATTTGCTATTATGCGCCGTGGTATTGGCGGAGGTGGTTCATCTCGCCCTATTGAATTTGTTTTGCAAGGTAATGATTATGCTCAACTTGCCGATTGGCGAGATAGAATTATTAAACGCGCTGAGAAAAACCCTGGATTAGTGCGTATTGATCATGATTATAAAGAAACCTTCCCTCAGTTTTTAGTCAGTATTGATAAAAATAAAGCCGCTGATTTAGGCGTATCAGTCTCTGATGTGGGTCGTACACTTGAAACCATGCTTGGCCAACGCCGTGTAACCACCTTTATTGACCGCGGTGAAGAATACGATGTAATTTTAAAGGGCACAAAACAAGACTTTGCCAACCCGACTGATATTTCAAATATTTACCTAAAATCACGTAGCGGAGAACTTGTTCCTCTTGATAGCCTTATTAGCTTAAAAGAAGAAGCCACCGCCTCGCGTTTAAACCGTTATAACCGAATGCGTGCAATTACTTTAAGTGCCAACCTAGCTGATGGTTACACGCTAGAACAAGCACTAAACTTTTTAAACAAGGTTGCCACAGAGGAAAACGACATTGATGGTGCCATTGACTATAAAGGTGAGTCGCAATTGTTTTATGAAGGTGCCTCAGCCATGACCTATGTGTTTGTGCTGGCATTAACCGTGACCTTTTTAGTACTGGCAGCTCAGTTTGAAAGTTTTATGCATCCATTTGTTATTATGTTAACTGTGCCACTTGGTTTAATGGGTGCCATGTTTGGGCTTTGGAGTATGGGGTTAACGCTTAATATATACAGCCAAATAGGTATTGTTATGCTCATAGGGTTAAGTGCTAAAAACGGTATACTGATTGTTGAATTTACCAACCAGTTACGTGATAAAGGCGTAGAATTTAGTGAGGCCATTTTACAAGCGGCTACACAGCGTTTGCGCCCTATTATTATGACTTCCCTAACAACGGTTATGAGTGCCGTACCTTTGGTGTTGGCTTCCGGTCCAGGCTCGGAAAGTAGAATGGTAATTGGTGTGGTAGTATTTACTGGCGTAACGGTTGCAACCATACTAACTCTGTTTGTGGTGCCAGCCGCTTATTACGCACTAGCGCGAAACACACAATCACCTGAGTTTTTACAACAAAAACTTGATAAGCAAGCCGCTGAAAAACCGCTTAAAGAGATCTAAGTCACTTAGAGCGTCGTAACTAGCTGTTACGGCGCTTTATTCAGTGCACATATCCCTAACAATTGAGGAAGTACTTATGAGTTCGACCACACAAGTAGCAACACTCGGCGGCGGCTGTTTTTGGTGTATTGATGCAGCATTTAGGCGTGTAAAAGGTGTACTCAGTGTTTGCTCTGGTTATACTGGTGGACATACTGATAACCCAACATACAAAACTATTTGCACTGGCAACAGTGGCCATGCAGAGGTAATTAAGGTTGAATTTGATGCCAGTGTTATCAGCTTTGAAACCTTACTCGCGATGTTTTTTACCCTACACGATGCCACACAACTAAATCGCCAAGGTAACGATATAGGCACTCAATACCGCAGCGTTGTGTATTATCATAATGAGCAACAACAAGTACAAACACAGGCAGTTATTGCAGAGCTGCAAAGTCATGTTAGCGAACCTATAGTGACTGAGGTGAGCCCAGCAACCACTTTTTACCCCGCAGAGCACTACCATCAGGACTATTACAATGAAAATCCTGAGCAGGGCTATTGCAGTATTTTAATTGCACCCAAATTACATAAGTTTGAAACCGAATTTAGCGAGTTTTTATCGGAATAAAGTGCTTTTAATAAATAGCCCAGCAATAAGCTGGGCTATTTGTTCCTTGGCACTAGGATAAGTGACTAAAACTGATAATTTGCCCCTACAAAGAAAGTTCTTCCTGCGCTGTTATAACCTAATAGCTTACCACTGGCAGCAAAGCCCGTCGCAGCAGTAAAATATTCTTCATCAGTAATATTCTCTATTCGAGCAGCTAACGACAAATTATCTAGCAACTGGTAATTGGCTGCTATATTAAATACCGTATAAGCAGCGAGCTCCGAGTCATAATACGCAATCGAAGGACGCGATGAGCGATATTGCATATCCAAGCTGGCATCAAAATCACCCCATGTTTTAGCGAGTTGATAATTAAGCGATTCAGAAGGTCTACGTGGTAAATCGGTATTCGTTTTTTCATCTGTAGCGTCTAAAAAGCTAAAATTAACCGAGTGTTCAAAGCCTAGCGCTGAAAACTCTGCCGACAGCTCAAATCCCTGCATAGATACTTTATCTATGTTAGTGGCAATATATTTACCTGAGTCTGCATCATAATTATTACTAATCAAATTATTGATACGGTTATCGAAAATAGCAATATCATAACGGCCCCATTGGGTTTCTAAAGTTATACCAAGCTCATTATTTAAGGCTTCTTCAGGTTTAATATTATTGTTTGGTAAATAGTACGGGCTGTTAGTCACAAACGCATTAATTAACGAAGGAGCTCTAAATGCAGTACCGTGATTTAAACGTAGTGTTACATAGTTATTTGCTTTGTAACCAAGTCCTGTACTGTAAGTGTTTGCACGGCCATGGAAGTCATAATCATCGGTTCTAACAACCGCATTTGCTAACCATTTGTTATGGCTATAAAACGCGCCTATAAACAACGCCTTATTATCGCGTTTTTCTTCTGATGACGTTGCTGACGAGTTTGATAAATCCTCAGATAAATAATTAAAGCCACCCGATATATCAAGTTCTTGAGTAAGGGTATAAAGCCCTCGATATTCAAACTCAACACGCTCTGTGCTATACACTTGCTGCACATCGGTACCTGTTTGGGTATTTTCTTCTTGCGAAACGCTCACCGAGGTACTTTGGCTATATATATCTGAGGCTTTGTTCCAGCCTAGCTTAGCGGTGTAATTTTCAAAGTCGTAGGCATCGTTACCCCATGCATTATCATATTGTGCTTCGCCTTCACTATACTGAGATTGCAGGCTCAATTGGCCTAGTTCAGCAAGCTCATAAGCTAAATTAAAGCCAATGTTTTTATTTTTGTAGCCATCATCATCATGATCTTTTGTGTACTCAGCCGCTGGATCTTTGCCAGTAACATCAAAACCATCCGTCTCTTCGTAGCCTAAATTATAATTAAAGCTAAGCGCCTCTTTTACAAGCCCACCAGCAAGCTGATAATTACTGTAGCTATGGCTGCCTAAAGTAGCCGAAAGCGAGTTATTTGAGGCTTTACGGGTGATAATATTAATTACTCCGGCTACCGCATCAGAGCCATAAATAGCAGCTCTTGCCCCTTTAATAAGCTCAACACGCTCGATACTGTTAACTGGAATATTCGTCAGCGATACACTACCTGAACTTGCATCGCTCACTCTTACGCCATCAACCAATACTAAGGTATATTTAGCGCTGGCCCCGCGAACAAATATATCTGCCTTTTGACCTAACCCACCATTACGAACAATATCTATCCCAGCTATGGTATTTAATATTGCAGGTAAGTCTCGATAATTCGCTTTTTCAATATCAGCGCGGTCGATAACTGCCACACTTGCTAATACATCATTTATAGGTTGTTCAAATTTATTCGCAGTAACGGTTATTTTTTCAATGGTTTGTTCTGCAGCAGATACAGAAATAGATAGTACAGCCGAAATGGCCACACCCAGTGCGGTTTTATTTAACATCATGTCCCCTATCTTTGCCCACCGCAAAGATGTTAGTAAGTAAGATTAAATCAAGGCCGGTCTCCGGACTCAGTTACCATAATTTAATACAGCATAACTTTACCGTTGCGGGGGCAGTGTTGGGATTGACTTCATCAATGAAAACGCACCAACTTCCCGATTATCCTACTAAAAAAATCACACCATTGAAGTGTTTAGCAAGCACCTTAAAAATAGGCTGCTATTGTTATCTGTTTACTAAAAAAAGTCAACGAACGTCTAAACATCTAAAAATCCAAAGATTCAAGATTCAAGATTCAGGATACGGGGTTCGGGGTTCGGGGTTCGGGGTTCGATAATTATCATAGATCCAAAAATAAAAAAGCCAAACAATATAACGTGTTTGGCTTTATACGCACTCCTTTGAGCTCAGCACCTATACTGCCATGCTCGAGGCAATAAATTAATCGCGGAAGTTTTTAAACTGAAATGGTTGACCTAAATCAGCAGTGCGTACAACTTGCATAGCCGCTTGTAAGTCATCACGCTTTTTACCTGTTACGCGAACTTCCTCACCTTGAATGGCCGCTTGTACTTTTACTTTAGAGTCTTTGATGGCTTTTACTACTTTTTTAGCCATGTCTTTTTCGATACCCTGTTTAAGTGCAACGTTACGAAAAACATTTTTGCCCGCACGAGAAATATCTTGTAGCTCTAAGCTTGCAACATCCATCCCACGCTTAGAGATTTTACTCGCTAAAATATCAAATAACTGCATTACCTGAGCATCGGCTTCAGCTTTTAATTTAATTGTTTTATCATTTAGTTCTATTGAGGCATCAACGCCTCTAAAATCAAATCGCGTTTCTAGTTCACGGTTGGCGTTATCAACCGCATTTTTTGCTTCGTTCATTTCTACTTCAGATACAATATCAAATGAAGGCATAGCGTTCTCCTAACTATCTAATCTTAATTTTATGCCGCAATTATAACGTTAAAATGATAAATCTTTACATTTTTCTGCATTTTGTTCAGGTGCGATACTAAATTAGTTTGATATACTGAGGTTTCTTTTTTATACGATTTTAGGAATTTTCGTGACAAGGCGTGTTTACCAAGCAATTTTTTTAATTAGTATTGTTGCGTTTACCTTCTTATTTGCTAAAGAGGTAAAGGGCGCGGCAAACTTATTTCCGCATGTTGATAAAGTAGCGCATTTTGGTATCTTCTTTTTACTTGCCATTATTATGGATAAAGCGTTTAAACTCCCATTATATGCACAAATACTATTACTCGCTGGTTACGGTGCAGCAATAGAAATTATGCAAGATAGCCTTCCTTACAGACAAGCATCACTGGCCGATTTTGTTGCCGATTTTATTGGTGCAGCGAGCTACTTTTTAGCTAAAGCCCTGTTAACACTGCGTAAAAAGAAGCATTATGGCTAACATACTTGTTGTAGGTGATGGCGCTATTGGCTTGTTATTTAGCCATTTTTTAGCCAAACATCACGCTATATATATACTTACTCGAAAAGGCACAGTTAATACTCGCTTTTACAGCCACAGTAACGCTGCGTCTGAAAAAATTAACGCCACTTTTATCTCACAAGAGCAGTTATCTCAAACTCCTGAATTTGATATTGTTTTATTCACGGTAAAAGCGTTTACAGTGCAACAAGCCTATGCTCAAGTAAAACCTTATCTAGGCAATAATACCCATATTATACTGAGTCATAATGGCATGGGTAATGTTGAACAATTAAATGAACAGCTAACAAAGCAGCAGTCGTTGTACTTTTTAACCACCAGCATGGCTGGATTTAAGTCAAACTCTAATATTGTGCAACATACCGGAAACGGGCAAAGTGTATTAGGGGGCTGTAATCAACTAGCTATTCAAAATATTCAACAGCTTAGTGCGCAATTACACACTATTCCGCAGTTAATTGTCAGTAACAATATTGAACAACTACGGTTTGAAAAGCTACTGGTTAATATTGCAATAAATCCATTAACCGCTCACCACAATATAAAAAATGGTCAGTTACGTGCACCGCAATACAGTAGTGCAATTATTAATTTATTAGCTGAGGCATGCCACATTGCAACCGCGCTAAAACTCAATATTAAGCTTATAGATGCCCTAGAGCGGGCTTACAAAGTAATGAGTTTAACTGCCGAAAATTACTCTTCGATGCATCAAGATGTAATGCATAATAGACAAACAGAGATCATGGCGATTTGTGGCTATATAAGTGAGCAAGGAAAACTGCACCATATTGCAACACCTTATAATGACGCCTTACTTGCTAAAATTTTGGCAAAAAAAAGCGCGGAATAAATCCGCGCATTTAGGGTCTGTTGACCTTTCAAGGTTAAATTTGCAGCAGTCTGTTTGGTATTTAGGTAAGGCAGAGCCTATGTGGTGTGGTTATTCCCCATAAATAGGCGATAACGCAGCATCAATGCCAAACAGGCGCTGCCCGAAGGGTTCTGCCTAGGGGCGATTTACTCTTTGTTGCTCGATTTATACTTAGCCCACTAGGTTACAAACCTCGCGCCGCGATTAAACCGCCCCTAGTTTGAACAAATTATAATCCGCAAAGGTCAACAGACCCAATATCTTAAGCCATCAAGGACGATATACTTTTACGGTGTTAAAGCCTTCTTCGTGAAGAATAAGCGCTTGTAATTGGCTCATTACTCCTTTTTGGCAATATAAGTAATAATCTTTGCCTTTAGGTAAATCGCCAAACTTTGTTGCTAAGCGGAAAAACGGTAAGTGGATAACTTCAATACCTTCAATTTCCAGCGGTGCCGCATCTTCTTCTTCAGGCGAGCGAATATCAACAACAACCGCTCCCTCTGGTAACTCTGTAACTGATTCTGCCTCTTTAAGCTCTTGCTTAGCCTCAACATCAATATCGCGCACATCCATAACACGGGCGTTATCAATAACGGTATCTAATACATCAAAGTCAAACTTTTCTTCTTCTGCTTTAATCACTTCAATTTTGGCTTTAACTGTCGGCTTTTTAGAGATCACACCGCAGTATTCAGGCATCGTCTCTGCCATTTCTGCAGTGCCTATTTGGCGCGCTATATTGATGATTTCTTGCTTATCATGTTGGATAAGTGGGCGTAAAATGAGCGTTTCGGTTACGCGGTCAATCACACTTAAGTTAGCTAAGGTTTGACTAGACACCTGACCTATACTTTCACCCGTGACCAATGCTTGAATATTTAGTTTTTCAGCGACGGCACTACCCGCTCGCATCATCATACGTTTAAGGACAACGCCCATTTGGCTGTTCTCAACGTTTTCTAAGATTTCAGCAACCACTGGCTCAAAATCAACAGTAATAAACTTAACTTTGTGCGTAGAGCTATATTGTTTCCATAGATAGTAACTCGCTTGTTTAACCCCAATTTCATGAGCAGCGCCACCTAAATTAAAGAATAAAAAGTGCGTGCGAGCACCTTTACGGATCATTTGATAACTGGCAACGCCAGAATCAAACCCACCAGACATAAGCGATAATACATCGTCTTGTGTTGGCAGTGGAAAGCCCGCCATTCCTAAATGCGTTTGCGTTACTATGTAGGCTTTTTCGTCTTTAATTTCTAAACGAATCGTTACTTCTGGGCGACTTAGCTTTACTCGAGCCCCTTCAACATGTTGATTAAGCCCGCCACCAACGTAACGCTCTAGCTCAGTTGAAGTAAAATCATGTTGACCTATGCGCTTAGCACGGACACAAAAGGTTTTACCAATAATAGTGTGACCAACTAGCTCAATAGTTTTTTGATAAATGTCATCAATCGTTTTAAAGTCTGTTTCAGTCACTTCAATAAATTGCACGATGCCAGGTATACGTTGTAAGCTGTCGATAAAATCAAGGCGAGTTTGAGCATCGTCAAGTTTTGTTACAACTGAAATGTTATCCCAGTTATTACGTACCTGTACTTTTTCGTCAACACGACGCAATACAATTTTAATGTTATTTTCTAACACTTTAGTAAAGCGTTTACGGACTGAACGGCTTTTAATGGCTATTTCAGGGTGAAGTTTGACGATAAATTTAAGCATAGTTTAACTCTTAGACTGCGGGAATTCGCGCACCCAGGTATTGGGCGCGGCGGATTATAGCAAAAAATTTAGCGCCTAGGAACTAACCAACTTAACGGGCTTAAGGATTCTGGGGAGCAGCATTTGCTAAAAGTGCGTACTTGTCTCTTAACTGATTAATTTTATTTGCGCTTTTTTCGGTGCTGTAGGCTTTAAATAAAGTCAGTACTTTTACAATACCAGGGTAAATATCTTGCTCAACCAGCACACCACTAAGCCTTCTTGCTTTCATATAGGGTGTCCAAAAGCTGACCGTTAATTTTAACGTATGAGCAAGTTCGATAGCATCTTGTTCATCAATGGCAATAATTTCACTGTCGCGTAAAGCCAAAATGATGTTACGCACCTGCTCAAGTAACTCTTGCTGAAAATCAATGTAACCCTGTTTTAAATGACTATCGCGAGCGAGAATATCGCCAAGGTTGTCGTAAAAAAAATGATAGCGCCACATCAATTCAAATAGCGAATCTAAATAAGGACCTAGGTGTTCAAAAGCATCGTCGCCTTGATCGACCGGCTTAAAATGAGTACTTAAATGGTCACGATAAAGTGCAAATATATGGCGAATAATGTCTTCTTTATTTTTAAAGTGGTAGTACAGATTACCCGGACTCATACCTAAACTCGATGCGATATGATTAGTAGATATTGCTCTTTCACCATGTTCGTTAAACAATGAAATACTGGTTTGAATTATTTTATCCTTGGTATTCATATACTCATTACTCAATTTTCGAAAATACGATGCTGCATTAAAATAATCCGCCTAGTATAAACAAATCATTGCATTTGTAACACTGCGTAGCTGCAGTTATATACAATTTACTCACAAGGCTGCTTTGCACACTAAACACTGCTACACTACGGCTAAAAATAATAACACAGTAAATATTATGAAAGTGACCGCAATCTACCCAGGCACATTTGACCCTCTTACCAACGGCCACACTGATTTAATTCAGCGTGCGGCTAAAATGTTCGATACCGTTATTGTGGCTATTGCTCATAACCCAAGTAAAAAACCGTGTTTTACTTTAGAAGAACGCGTTGATTTAGCAAATGAGATTTTAAGCCATTTAGATAATGTAAAAGTCATTGGCTTTTCAGGGCTACTCGCCGATTTAGCCCGTGACCATAATGCTAATGTACTGATCAGAGGCATAAGAGCGGTTTCTGATTTTGATTACGAGTTTCAGCTCGCGAATATGAATCGCCGTTTAAACCCTGATTTAGAAAGCGTATTTTTAACGCCCGCCGAGCGCAATACCTTTATATCATCAACACTAGTAAAAGAAGTAGCACGCCATAACGGGGATGTGAGTGAGTTTGTTGACACCATAGTAATGAAGGCGCTGCAATCAAGGCTCGGGAAAACCAAGCATTAAATAATTTTTTCAGAAAGTAGCGTATAAATGAGACGCTACTTTTAGACTCCTAAAATAAAACGGCCTTTAAATCTTTTCACTAACCAGAGTATTTTTAATACGTCTTTATTTATGATTAAAACTACCGCCATAACACAATCACTGACAACTTGACCTATTGCATAAAGTGCCCAAAACCACCAGTAATCGGTATTATCCTGCATGCTGACATCGTAATGCATACCTAAAAACATGAGTGCATTAAAGCTAAGCCCTACTATAAGGTAATAAAAAGCAACAGGAATAATTTTGCCCTTAATAAAGTATCCCCAAATAACTAGCAAAACAATAGTCACTATATCAAACATAAACATTTTAAGATGAGGTGTCTCTGTAGTTGGATCAATAAACATGCTTGAAGTGTAAGATAGCATCATAATAAAAGAGAGAAGCAAAAGATTTTTATTGTGATTGTTTATACTTGTCGATAAATTATACAGAAAAGCGATTACAAATAACCAAGTTATAAAAATCGACATATAATCAAAAATCGCGACTAACTGCCAAAGAAAATCAGCCATTAATAATAGCTCTATTAATTCTAATTTTTACAAGCCAATTTTTAAATTTCACTACTCTCAAAAAGTCTTTATTAATAAAGAAAATAGCTATCATCATAAAGTCCATTAGGTTAATACTCATTGAATAAAACGACCAAAACCACCACGGTGTGCTGTTATTAAAGACTAGCACGTCTATGTGCATACAAAAAAATAACAGTGAGTTTATGCTTAACCCTAATAATAGATAAGTAGATATAACATTTTTAGTTAAGAAGTTGCTTACAACCAAAATAACCAAAATTGTTACTAAATCAAAAAGTAATAATTTCATATAAGAAATATTTTGGATATCAATGAACAGGCTTGAAGAGTATGAAACCGACATTATTAGCGACAGCCATAAAGCCTCTTTTTTGGGTTTATTTATACTCGTTACTAATGAGTATAAAAAAGCCATTAAAAAACCCCATTGAACAAACGCACCTAGATAAAGAGATACATATGGGTTGAGCAAGAAGTCATTCATTTGAAACATTATTTCGAATAGCTAAATTAAGTTGTTTTTTTACCTGTCGTTTTTTTAAGATACTTGTATTTATTACCAAAGAAATAATCATTAATACATCAATAAAGTTTACTCCTAAAGAGTAAAAACTCCAAAGCCACCATTCATCAATATTATTACGTACAAATAAGTCATAATAAATGAAACATGTTAGCAGACTATTTATTAGTAAGCCTGGAATAATAAAGTAGCTAGCGAGGGGAGCTTTAAGACAGAAATTCAATAAAATGAGAATAATAGAAATGGTTATATAATCGAAGAGGATCCAATCTAAATATACATTTTCTAATATCGGAAAAAAATCACTACAAAAGTAAGAGGAAAACATAATAGCGGCTAAGTATGTTAACGACTTGTCTGCCTTATTTATACTCGAAACAAGTGAGTATAAAAACGCCATTAAAAAACCCCATTGAGTGAAGGCACTTACGTAATCAACCATGCTGTAATCGATATACAACTTAGTTACAATCCCTTGCTATTTTTGGTCTTTGAAATGATGATAGTATTTTATTTTTGAACTTATGTAATCCCAAAAAATCTCTATCAATAATTAATACAACTATCATAATGAAGTCTACAAGATTAACTGTATATGTATAAGCATCCCACAAAAACCATGGTTCTTTGTTTTCTAATATATAGATATCTAAATACATGCAAAGAAAAAGGATTGAGTTTATTGATAGACCAATAATTAAATACATAAAAGATGGGGTTGTTTTCTTTATAATTTTATAGATACATACAAGAGCGATGATCGTGACAATATCATACATGGCCCAATCAAGATAAATTGAATCTTTCATTGATAGCCACGTATAAAAGTAATCAGAAAGGGTATAAGATACCATCATAATAAATGAACTGAGTAAAAGGGTTGTTCCCCTTTTTACATCTAATGAATATACAAATACATTAAAAAAGAAAGTCATTAGAAATCCCCACATCGTAAAAGCAGACAGTGAGAACAACCCAAAAAGCTCAGTTAGAATCATTTAAAACCTTTATAATTATTTAGGTTTCCATGTTGGTATAACAGTGCCACCACCTCGCTGTAAATCCGCAGTAGCAGCCGTCATCGCCTCTTTAGAAAAGCTTACTGTATCAGATTGTAGGGTTTTAGGGCTAGCAGTTTGTTCCATTGCAGGCTTTAATTGTTGCGTTTTATTGTATGCTTGCATTTGTACTTGGCTATTAGCTGAAATTTGCATGTGATTAATCCTTTTGAGTATTAAATTTTTATTATTGGCGTAAATTTAAATCACACCACCTGAAGTAGTTACTAAATAACTGCTGTAACGTATTGCCTTCGTTGATTAATTGACTCAACAACACACTACAGAACTATAAATGCAACAGATATGCCAACTTTAAATTCATAGCATATTAATTTAAAACATCATTTTATTTTACTCAAAAAAAAACGCATCGGGGTCACCGTGCGTTTTTTATCCTAGGGATTGCTCAAGCCACGTTTTTACAAGGGATCTCCATGCTATTACTTGGCTTTAACATATATTCCATTGCGACTTCATCACAGTTTTCTTTACGTAAACATAGCTCACAATCTTTCATGACTTTTTCAGGTAAGCTCTCTTTACTACAGAAACTAAAGCGCTGATTTTCGAAAAAGTCAGGTACACGAGTCAGAACGATGACACGATTGAGTGCCAATTTTTTGGCTTTTACTAATAAATGTTCTACTAGCTCTCGCCCTTGGCCTGTTACTGCGCTTTTAGGGTCAATACCTAATGAGCGTATTTCAGCTAATCCAGTGTCGTAAATGTATAATGAAGCACAACCTGATACCTGACCGTTTATCTCGGTTACAGCAAACTCATTAATTGAGTGCACCATGTCACTTTTAGCGCGCGGTAAGTTTTCGCCGACTGTTGCCCAGTGTTGTACGAGTTTAGCGATTGCTTCCACGTCATCTAGGTTTGCATCACGAACTGTTATTTGCTGTTTTTTTTTCGCGTCTTTCACCGCTTTACTTACTTGTTCTAATGAGGTTCCGCCAAGTGCTTGACGTGCTTTAATACAGGCATCAATTTCAAGTACCGGATACACATCATCTTCAAACACTGGGTTTACTGATTTATACTGCTCAAGTGAAAGCTCCTCTAACGTTTTACCTTCACTAATAGCTAATTGCACCAACACCCCAACAATATGATGCCCTTCTCTAAACGGTACACCTTTGGCTACCAAATAATCAGCAAGCTCTGTTGCATTTGCGTGGCCACCTTTTGCCGCTGCTAAGGTTTTGTCTGCTTTAACTGTTACACCCTTAATACACGCTTGCGCCATATGAATACACGCAAGCCACGTTGGCATAGCGTCAAAAATGCCTTCTTTATCTTCTTGCATGTCTTTATTGTAGGCAAGCGGCAGTGCTTTTAGAGTCATCATCATTGCACTAAACGCACCAAATACCCGCCCTGTTTTACCACGAATTAGCTCTAATGCATCTGGGTTCTTTTTCTGCGGCATCAAAGATGAGCCCGATGTAACATTATCAGCCAGTTCGATAAACCCAGCTTCTCCTGAGTTATAAAAAATCAAGTCTTCAGACATGCGCGATAAGTGGATCATAGAAATAGACGCACAGCTTAATAGCTCAACCACAAAGTCACGATCAGATACACCATCAAGGCTGTTTTTAGTCGCGCCTGTAAACCCTAACCCTTGTGCAAGTGCATGACGGTCAATCGGATAGGCAGTTCCCGCAAGAGCGCCACTGCCGAGTGGACAATAGTTCATTCGTGCTTGGGCATCTTGCAACCGGCTTTCATCACGCTCTAACATTTCTACATAAGCCATACACCAGTGACTAAATAACACCGGCTGTGCACGCTGTAAGTGCGTATACCCTGGCAATATTGTGCCAAGCTCACGTTCAGCCAAGCTAATAAATTCAGCTTTTAGTTGTGCAATCGCTTTTAAGATATGATCGGCAGTATCGCGACACCATAATCTAAAGTCGGTAGCAACTTGGTCGTTACGGCTTCGGCCTGTGTGTAATTTTTTAGCTAAATCACCCACTTTTTCAATTAGCGCGGCTTCAACATGCGAGTGAATATCCTCAGCACCTGAGGTGGCAACAGCGTGTGGATCTGCTTTTACCTCTTCAAGTAATTCATATAATGCCGATACCAGCTTTTGGTGTTCGTCATTAGATAACACGTTCACTTGTTCAAGTGCGCCAGCCCATGCAACAGAGCCAATAATATCTTGCTCTGCTAATTGATAATCGAAGGGAAGTGAATCGTTAAATTGTTTAAACGCTTCATCTGGACCCGTAGAAAAACGCCCGCCCCATAATGCCATGAAATCTCTCCAAACCCGATAATAGCCCCTTAATTCCAAGGGGCATAAAAAATTACTTTTTAGCTAATGCTGAAATTCTGCTTGATAGTGAGAATAAACGAATAAAGCCTTCTGCGTGCGATTGGTCATAAACATCGTCTTCACCGAAAGTAGCAAAATCTTCGCTGTATAAACTGTTAGGTGATTTTTTCTGAACCGCTGTTACTTGCCCTTTATAAAGTTTAAGTACCACTTCACCTGTCGCTAACGTAGAAAGCGCTTCTGCACCGGCTAAAATAGAATCTTTAAGCGGCGTAAACCAACGACCGTCGTAGACTAAATGCGAAAATTCACCACCGAGTACCTCTTTCCATTTACGGCTTGACTTATCAAGAACGAGCTCATCAATTGCTTGAAGCGCCGCCATGATCACTGTACCGCCTGGTGTTTCGTAACAACCGCGTGATTTCATGCCCACTAAACGGTTTTCTACAATATCAACACGACCAACACCATGCGGGGCTGCAATGTCGTTTAGTTTAACTAAACAGTCGTAAGGCTTTAATTGTTCGCCGTTTACAGCAACCACTTCACCTTCTACAACTGATAAAGTGACATGCTCAGCTTTATCGGGCGCTTGCTCTGGTGAATTAGTCCAGGTCCATACCTGCTCACTTGGCTCACACCAAGGGTCTTCAAGCTCGCCGCCTTCGTGGGAGATATGCCATGCGTTAGCATCACGACTGTAAATTTTAGTTGCTGATGCAGAACACGGAATATCACGCTCAGCTAGGTAATCAAGCAATGATTCACGACTTGATAAATCCCACTCACGCCATGGCGCAATCACTTTTAAATCAGGAGCCAGTGCTGCAAAACATGACTCAAAACGTACTTGGTCGTTACCTTTACCCGTACAGCCATGAGAAAGTGCATCTGCCCCCACTTTACGGGCAATTTCAACTTGGGCTTTGGCGATGATTGGACGTGCCATAGAAGTACCTAGCAAGTAGGTCCCTTCGTATATAGAGCCTGTTTTAAGTGTTGGGTAAATGTAATCACTTACCATTTCATCTTTCAAATCAACTACGTAACATTCAGATGCACCCGATGCAATGGCTTTCGCTTCTACGCCTTCAAGTTCTTCTGCGCCCTGGCCAACATCGGCCACAAAGGCAATAACTTCACAGCCGTAGTTTTCTTTTAACCATGGCACAATAGCCGATGTATCAAGACCACCTGAATAGGCTAAAACGACTTTTTTAATTGAACTCATAGGTGTTCCTTAACAAAATTTGGATTTAATAATGTAACAAGCAGAGCATTTTGCGCATGCATACGATTTTCTGCTTGTTGAATAATTTTTGATGCGGGGCCATCCATCACCTCAGAGGTAATTTCAAACTCACGGTGTGCCGGTTGGCAATGTAATACCGTGGTAGCCCCAGTTTTTTTAAGTAATGCCTGATTTAATTGATAAGGCATGTATTTTTCTTTCACTTGCTCAAGCGGTGTGGTGTCTCCCATAGAAACCCAGGTATCAGCGTAAACTGCGTTAGCACCTACCGCAGCCTCAACTCTGTCACTTACCATCACAGACGCCCCATTCATTGCGGCAATTTGCTCCGCTTTTTTAAGAATTTGCGAATCGGGCGAACTGCCTTTTGGCGTCACAGCAACAAAGTCAGTACCTAAAGTTGCTGCAAGTAGCATCAGTGAATGCGTTACGTTATTACCTTCACCTAAATAAGCCAACTTTAGCTGACTAACATCACCGTGCACTTCTTGAAGCGTTAAAAAATCAGCTAAGGCTTGGCATGGGTGATATAAATCACACAAACTATTAACCACAGGAACAGACGAATACTCACCTAAGGTAGTTAACGTACTGTGCTGATTGACCCGGGCAACAATCCCATCGGCCCACGTTGAAATATTTAAGGCGAAATCTTTTATTGATTCACGTGCCCCCATCGCGCCGTTTTGTTGATCTAGATAAACCGCATGACCGCCTAAACGGTTTATACCAATATCAAACGATAAACGCGTACGTAAACTTTGCTTTTCGAACAGAGTAACCACTGACTTACCAGCTAACACTTGGCTGTACTTTGCAGGGCTTTCTTTAATATCTTGCGCTAATTTTAATAAATTAAGGGCGCCTTGTTGGTCTAATTCTAGACCTGTTATAAAATCTTTAAACATATTCAACCTATGGTGTCACTTTAGTTCCGACGTGCTCGCCTTGCAGCAAAGCCGTTAAATTTTCTGGCTTTTGCCAGCTGGAAATGTACACACCGCGTCGTAAATGTTGGGCAGCGTGAAGGCTGGTCTTAACTTTGACCTCCATCCCGCCCACAATTACTCCCTCTGCAATTAAAGAATCAATGTGTTTTGTGTCAAGTTGATGTAGTGGATGCTTATTCACATCAAGCACCGCTTCTACATCTGTCATAAAAATAAGTTCGGCGTTTAAATTACTCGCAATCGCGGCTGCTGCTTCGTCAGCATTGACGTTGTACCAAAGCCCTTGCTCATCAAAACCGATGGAGCTGACTATAGGTAAACGCCCGCCACTGAGTAATTCATTAATAATAGAATCATCATTACTATGGCATTGACCTACTTGCCCTAGCGCTTTTAATTTTTGTGATGCTGTTATTCCAGCTTCATATAAACTCAAGCCAACGGGTTTGTGCCCAGCAGTCATTGCTTGCGCCATTAATTGTTTGTTTGCTGCTCCCGCTAATGCTCCTACAATATAAGGCATCTGTTCTTTAGGGCTGATACGCAAACCTTGGTGTTTAGCACTGGCAAAACCCGCCTCTTTTAACCAGCTATCAACTAATGAGCCACCGCCATGAACAATGACAAACTGTGCATCATGTTGCTCATTAAGAACCTCAAAAAGCGCTTTAGCGGCATTTTCAGTATTGAGTACTGCGCCACCGAGTTTAATAACCCACGTTTTACTGCTCATTTAAACGCTCCTACTAGACCTGTAGTGTGGGGCAAGCCCATTGACAAATTAATACATTGCAGAGCCTGACCAGCCGCCCCTTTTAGTAAATTGTCAATCGCTGCCATCACTATTAATTGTGAGTCTTGCTGCTGCCACGCAATATCAACATAGGGTTGTTTTGCTACCCCTTTAATTGAGGGAGTTTTGCCACCAAGCAATCGAATTAACGGCTCATCCGCTAATACTTGATACGCTTTAGTTACTTGCTCACTAGTCACACCCAGTTTTAGCTGTACATAAATGGTTTCTAAAATACCGCGAGGAAAATTACCTAAATGAGGGGTAAATAATACGTTATGGCCAAGATGCTGCTGTATTTCAGGCCCATGACGATGGTTAAACAAACCATAAGCAGCAAGCGATACTTCGCAAAAATGCGTGCCAATACTTGCTTTACGACCTGCCCCAGTTACTCCCGATACAGCATTAATAATAATCCGCTCATCACTAAGTAACCCAGCTTGCTGAAGAGGCTTTAATGCGTTTAATGCGGCAGTTGGGTAGCAGCCAGCTACAGCGACTAACTGCGCCTTTGCAATGGCCTCACTATTCCACTCTGCAAGGCCATATGCAGCTTCATTGAGGAGCTCTGGATGCTGGTGTTCAAAACCATAATAAGTGACGTAATCTTCATTACTTTCAAGACGGTAACCACCAGATAAGTCAAATACCTTTTTGCCCATCGCTAAAAACTGAGGGGCTAAATCAACACTTACTTTATGGTCAGTGCATAAACACACATAGTCTGCTGAATGAGCTATATCACTCAATGCACTCTCATCAAGTGGTTGCAAAGGTAAGTCAAGTAACCCTAAGTGCTCAGGGTATAATTCACTGAGCAGTTTATGTTTATCCAAGCTTTGCGCTGATACATAACATGCTGATAATGTTAATGCTGGATGTTTGGCAATTAAGCTAGCCAATTCTGCGCCGCTGTAACCGCTGGCACCTATAATTACTACGTTCATTATTTACTCTTTATCTAAAATTAGTGACTACATTCCATGTTATTGACTTACACTAGGTTGCAACCTAGCTAAACTGATTAAATTAATGAGTGATAACTATCGTCGTATTATTTTCATGGCGTAACTTTAATATATTTATGCTTAAAAAGTGAATTGATATTCATCATAAATACTTTTATATTGTTATGCAATTAAATTGAATACTTATTTTGGATTTTTTTATGTCTCTGCCGTCATTTATCTCGATGTATCAGCAATTGATTGCTGCCCCCTCTATTAGCGCTATTGAAGAGCATTTGTGTATGAGCAATAAAAGCGTGATTGAACTACTCGCTCAGTGGTGTGAAAGCTTAGGTTTTACCTGTGAAATAATAGAGTTAGAAGGTGGTAAAGGCCGCTACAACTTATTAGCAAAACGCGGACAAGGCGATGGCGGGTTAATGCTTGCGGGGCACACCGATACGGTGCCGTTTGATGATAGCCGCTGGAATCAAAATCCATTTAAATTAACTGAACTTGATAACAAATTATATGGTTTAGGCAGTATTGATATGAAAGGCTTTTTTGCTTTTGTACTGCAAGCTATTAGTGAGCTTGATGAAAAGCAACAAACTCAACCTATTTTAATATTAGCGACCGCCGACGAAGAAACCACTATGGCTGGCGCACAGCAAATTTGTAAGCACCCAAATTTAAAGCCAAGCCGCTGTATTATTGGTGAACCCACGGATATGACACCAGTATTTACCCATAAAGGCCATATGACTACAGCAATCAGAGTCGTTGGTCGCTCAGGACATAGCTCTGATCCCGAACGGGGCCTTAATGCCATCGAAGTAATGCATAAAGTGATTACAAAATTACTGATCTTAAAAGAACAACTTAAGAATAAATATTCAATAAATCACTTTGAAATTCCTTATCCAACACTCAACTTAGGCAATATTTATGGGGGTGACAATGCCAACCGAATTTGTGGCTGCTGTGAAATGCACATTGATATGCGCCCTCTTCCAGGTTTAAGCGTGCAAGAGCTTCAAGCTCTGGTACTTGATGCAACCTACGATATAAACCAGCAATACCCTAACTCTGTGAGCGTAATTGATTTGCATGAGCCAATTCCAGCATTTACGGGAAGCACAGATAGCGCGTTAGTCAAATTAGCCGAAAATATAGCAGGGCAAAAAGCAGTGGCTGTTAACTACTGTACCGAAGCGCCATTTATACAGCAACTCGGTTGTGAAACCATCGTAATGGGACCAGGCTCTATTAACCAAGCGCATCAGCCCGATGAGTTTTTAGCAATGGAAAAAATCAAACCTTCTCAACAAATTATCAGCAACCTTATAAAGGCGAGTTGCTTTTAATCAGCAACAAAAAAGACGCTTAATCGCGTCTTTTTTGTCATTGCATTTGTAATTGTAGTTACATATATTTTCGTAAATACTTTTTAAACACCGGATCAGTTTGTGCCAGTTCTTTCTGCTCTTCTAATATCTCTTTTAATATAGCACCTGAGGTAAGCGGGTTCGCCAGTACCACTCTAAATACCACGGTTGGTTGGTTATCATATTGAACTGGCGTTAAACGCGTACGCGATACAAATGAGCGACCCGATTCACGTTGGCGTTTTTGCATGCTGGCAGTAAAACGATTAAGCGCGGCAAAAATGTCTAAACGGGTTTGTGCATCAGCTTGGGCTATCGCGTGTTTAATTTGTTTTGGTACATAGCGATAGGTCAGTAAGCAAAGTTCTGGCTCTGATATTAACTCAAAGTCTTCATCGGCTTTTATTAAATCAGCAAAATAACGCGCTTTTTTAATACTGCGATCGATAAGCATTTCATAGCCTTTACGACCAATAACACGTAAGCAAGCATGCACTAACATCGCCATCCCAGGGCGACTTCCCTCAAGCGTATGGCTGCCTAAATCTTTAGAGCCTTTACGTAAAATATATTCAGCATGATGCTCGATGGCATCAGTTGCAGCAGGGTCTTTAAATAAGACTAAACCGGCCCCCATCGGCACATACATTTGCTTATGCGCATCAATGGTGATTGAATCTGCATGCTCAATACCTTTTAATAAATGCCTATGGGTATTAGACAGTAAAGTAGCTCCACCCCACGCTGCATCAACATGAAAATGACAATTAATCTCTTGTGCTAAATTAGCCATATCTTCAAGTGGGTCAATATTACCGGTTTCAGTGGTTCCTGCGACCCCAACAATTGCCATCACTTTAATGCCTTGTGCTTCAAGCTCTAACGCTTTTTCTCGCATTGCACTAACATCGACTTTATTATCGGCAGAAGTTTTGATACCAATTAAATTTTCACGACCAATACCTAATAAATCAACCGATTTACCAAGCGAATAATGACCTCGTTCAGAAATTAAAACTGCCAGCCCTTTGTGACCATAGTGAAGCATTCCTGCAACTAAACCTTGTGCAGCAATGCCTTTAAAATTGCCATCCGCTTTTAATAAGCGGTTTCGAGCTATCCAAAGTGCAGTAATATTTGCCACGGTGCCGCCAGAGCAAAATGCCCCTAACGAAGTTTTTGCACTGTGCATCCATTTAGAATAAAAACCATCACTTTGGCTATAAGCTAAATGATGCATCATCCCTAAAACTTGACGTTCTAATGGGGTAAACGCTTTCGAGGTTTCAATTTTTACTAGGTTTTGATTTAACCCAACCATTAATTTCGATAACGGTAGTAAAAAATGAGGCAGAGCCGATGTCATATGGCCAATAAAGCTTGGCGCTGCGGTATGAACAGAATGAGCAACCAGCTGCTCCATAATATCTTGAGCATAGCAAGACACAAACGTCGGTTCTTCAGGGATTGCCGCCGATTGAAAATCTTTTTCTATTTCATGTAATGGTTTTTCAATTGCCGCGATATTTTCGTTTAAGAAACCTGCTAAATTACTCGAAATTTCAAGCTCTATTTTGCTCAAAGTTGAGTCTGGCGCCTCTGGAACGGTGAATATCCGTTTAAGGCTTTCTTTAGAGGCGACGGCACAACGCTTTTGATCCATCTTCATACCTAGTGTGTGACTAAAACACCTGTTAGTTTGTAAAACACGCTAATATAAGGTGTTTTTTAAGCAACGGCATTTCTAAAAAATTGCGCTAACTTTACTGCAATATGACAAAAATGTCTCGTTTTAAGCCATAAAAGACAATACTAAATAGATAACATTTCACTATTTTTTAAATTTAGTACAAAGGGTAATTAAAATATTGGGCATTTATAATTTTTAAGTATAATAAAATCAACAAAAATAAGGATAATACATGCTCAAAGGAAATCTAAAATTAACACAGTTGGCGCTTGGAACCGTCTTTTTTTTGGTCAGCTTAATCATTTATGGTTACTACACTTACTCTGCCATTCAAAGTGATGTAATGCGCAGCATTGACAATCGCTTAATAAATGCAGCCACCAGCGTAAAGTATATTTTAGGTAGTGATTACCACGACAAAACGTCGCAAGAAATTAGCTTTGCAAGCTATCAAAATAAGGCCGAACAGCTTTCTGCTTTAGCCAATGATTTAAATATAGATTATTTATATTCAATGATATTAATTGATGAAAATATTTATTTTACTGCCTCCAGTTACACCCAAGATGATCAAAATAACGGTAAAGTTACCCAGTATTTAGATCTTTACCCTGAAGCGACGCCAATTAATATGGTGGCATTTTTATCAACGGCCCCTATTTTTGAAGTGTCAACGGCGCATCGTGGTCATTCTAAAACGGTGTATATTCCTCATATAGCAAAAAATGGCAGAACCTATTTAACTGCAGCTGATATTAGCGTCGATAAAATCAATACGGCTTTAATAACACGTTTGAATCAAGCCCTGCTTCATTTTAGTTGCGTACTGTTCATATTGTTACTGGTTTATATTCTTTATTGTTTTGGGGTACGCCGCTCACTAATGAGGGATCATGCTACGGGGTTTGAAAATCATATTGCCTTGGAAAAGCAGCTAAAAAAAAGTAATGAGCATCATCTACAAATCGCGATTATTTTGGTTAACGAAATTGATAGTATCAGTCGTTTTTTTGGCACAAAAACAGCCGATGAAGTGATGAAAAAACTACTCAGTCACTTTAAGCAGCAAAACCGTCTGCAATCACGTATTTATCGTATTGCGACCAACAAGCTGGCCATTTTAACCAGTAAAGAAACACCTTTTGATGAGCTTTACAGCATTATTCAATCCCATAATAAAAATACACCTTTTATTACAGACCCATTTATTTATATTACGCTCAACGCTGGAGTCGCAAGAGGGAATAAGTCATTACTGCTTAAGAATGCCCACATTGCTTTGCTACAATCAAGGCAAGGTGTTCAACCCATAGTAAACTACTCAGAAGCGATTAACGACAATAAATCTCTGTATTTATACAATGTAGAAATAGCAAAGGAAATTCGTGAAGCGTTTGATGCCCATCGCGTTGTTCCTTATTTTCAACCTGTTATAGATACCAATACCAATGCCATTATTAGGTATGACTGCTCACCAAGAATAGTGACCTCACATGGGGAGATTTTAACCCCTGATACCTTTTCTAATGCAGTAAATAGGCTGCGTATGGATGGGATGTTAACACGTACCTTATTTACTCAATGCATTTCGCGCTTTCGCAAATCAGCAATCAGCTGGGGGTTAACTGTGTGCGCTGAAAATATTGCAGATCCCACTATTTATGATCACATAGCATATGAGCTTCATCGCTACCCCAACCCTGAAAACATTACTATTTCAATATTAGAGTCGCAGGTCATTACACACTACTATGAAATAAAATCATTTATTGCGATGGTAAAAAGTAAAGGGGCAAAAATAGTGATGCATTGTTGGGGTAATGAGTTTATTAATACGCTCAATACGTTAAAGATTGAGGTAGATGGTATTAAACTCGATGGTGCGATCACCAAGCAACTGGTAAATGATGAAAATACATCGCTATTTATCACCTATATTGCTGATATAGCCCAGCAGCTTGAACTTGAATTGGTTGTTGAAGCGGTAGAAAATAACACGGTTGCCGAGCTACTCAATAAACTAAATGTGACGCTGATGCAAGGTAGTTACCTTGGTAAACCAACGCCACATGTGACTCACTTTAAGCAACAATTAGCTATTTAAGATTTATAACAAGCCGGTGGCTTTGCTGGCCACTGGCCCAGTACTTACGTTCAAAAGGGGTAATTGCTTCGTCTGACTCAAACAATTCGGTTTCACATGGATTCCCCGCTAATTCAAGCGCTCTGGCAAACTCTTTAACATAAATATCCCAATTACTGCGCACCTCAAGTAAACCGCCTAACTTTACAATAAACGGGAATATAGCCGCCCCATGCCAGCGCCTTTGTATGTGTTTAGACTTAGGCCAAGGGTTAGGGTAAAGCAAATAGTGATGCGTAGGCTGCCAATTAGCAGCCACCGCTAAACGCCAAAAGTCATTTAAGTCAGCTTGCACTAAAATGTATTGACCACTTTCACTTTGTTTATATTCAACATCATGCTTATCAAGTCGATGAGATGACTTATCAATGCCTATGACTAACGCTTCAGGATGACGTTTTGCTAAATTAGCGGTGCTCTCTCCGACCCCACAACAGGAGTCTAAAATAAGCGGCCCATTAAAGGCTTGCACTTTAGCATTAACTTCATCAAATGCGGTTTGCGTATGCGTTGCAATTGGCTTTTTAAACTCAGCCTGTAAGTGTTTATTAACTATTTCATCAAGCTTTTCATGAAGTCCCGCTTGATTAGATACAATACTACGTGAATTTGCATCGCTCATTAGTGTCTTAGCCCCACACCTTTTTTAATTAGCGTCAGTGCTAAAGTAAATAGGACGCTGATAAACACCAACAACACACCCATTGCGACCGATAAATCCACATCCGAAACACCTAAAAACCCATATCTAAATGCGTTAACCATATAAATAATTGGGTTTATTTGCGACACCATTTGCCAAAAATCAGGCAGTAAAGTGATTGAATAAAACACCCCGCCTAAATAGGTCAACGGCGTTAAAATAAAGGTCGGAATAATACTTATGTCATCAAAGCTGTTTGCATAAATAGCGTTAATTAATCCACCCAAGGCAAACACCGCCGAGGTGAGAATAACAGTGGCTATAATCACAAAAATATTATGTATTTGTATATCTACAAAAAATAAAGAAACGCACGTTACGATAAAACCAACCATAATGCCACGGGTCATACCTCCGCCCATATAACCCAGTACAATGATGTAATTAGGCACAGGTGCAACTAATAACTCTTCAATACTTTTTTGAAACTTAGTTGAGTAAAAGCTAGAGGCAACATTTGAATAAGAGTTAGTTATAACTGACATCATAATAAGGCCAGGGACAATAAACTCCATATAGCTAAAACCGCCCATGTCACCAATACGCGAGCCAATTAGGTTACCAAAAATAACAAAATATAAACTCATCGTGATCGCTGGCGGTACTAAGGTTTGCACCCAAATACGCAAAAAGCGAATGCACTCTTTAATCCAAATACTTTTTAAGGCTACGCCATATTTAAACATTTATTCGCCCCGCCCTTGCTCTAATAAACCTACAAATAATTCTTCTAATCGATTCGCTTTGTTTCGCATGCTCAGCACGGTATTACCTTGTTCAGTCAATGCTGTAAACACCGCGTTTAATCCTTGAGATTTAGCCACTTCAACTTCAATGGTGTGGTCATCCCCCATAGTAAATTTGTATCCATCTAGCGTTACGGGTTTAGACGGTTGTTTTAAATCCAATACAAAGGTTTCTTTGTCTAATTTAGCAAGCAGGGCTTTAATCGTGGTGTTTTCAACAATTCGCCCGGTATCAATAATGGCGATGTTTTTACAAAGCAGTTCAGCTTCTTCAAGGTAGTGGGTTGTTAAAATAATAGTCACACCTTGTTCGTTAATTTGCCTTAAAAAGTCCCACATTGAACGGCGAAGCTCTATATCAACCCCTGCTGTCGGCTCATCTAAAATAAGTAATTTCGGCTCATGCATTAAGGCACGTGCAATCATTAAACGGCGTTTCATACCACCAGATAAGGTACGCGCTTGCTTATCTTTTTTCTCGATTAATCCAAGCTGCGCCAAGTATTTATCTGCACGTTTATGTGCTTCGCCGCGCGGTACACCGTAGTAACCTGCTTGATTAACGAGTATTTGGCTCAGCGTTTCAAACTGACTAAAGTTAAACTCTTGTGGTACTAGGCCTAAATTCGCTTTAGCCGCCTCAAGGTCGGTATCAATATCGTGACCAAATACTTCAACTTTGCCTTTGGTCTTATTAACCAGTGAAGAAATTACCCCAATAGTGGTTGATTTACCCGCCCCATTCGGGCCAAGTAATGCAAAAAAGTCACCTTCGTGAACTTGTAAATCAACCCCTTTTACTGCCTCTACCCCATTTTTGTAAACCTTGGTAAGGCCTTCAATATTTAAAGCAATATTTTGCTTATTCATTTCTTACCCTCACCATAACCCCAACGCTTTGTGAGATTATGTTCAATATTTAAATGATCTAAAATTCGCGCCACCATAAAGTCAACCAAGTCTTCTATGCTTTGCGGTTGATGATAAAACCCAGGTGCTGCAGGCATAATTGTTACACCTAAACGCGATAATTTAAGCATGTTTTCTAAATGAATTTCGCTAAATGGCGTTTCGCGTGGCACTAAGATAAGCTGGCCTCGCTCCTTTATCACCACATCGGCGGCGCGCTCTAATAAATTATCTGATGCGCCGACTGCAATGGCAGACACAGAGCCTGCGCTACATGGACATACTACCATTTTTTTCGGCGCTGCAGAGCCCGAAGCTACCGGACTAAACCAATTATCTTTACCAAATACCTTTAACTGCCCAGGTTTTGCGTTATATAACAGGCTTAATTGCTCTGTGGCCTTGTCTTCATTTGCTGATAGTTTAACATTTGATTCGGTATCAAAGACTACCCGCGCGGCACTTGAAATAAGCACATACACTTGAAACTGCTGCTCAAGCAATACCTCTAATAGCCTTAGTCCGTAAGGCGCGCCTGATGCACCACTAAATGCTAAGGTGATTTTATCTTTAAATTGCACATTATTCTCCGCTGTATTTATTGGCCAAGCCATCAACAAGTTGTTGATGAAGGCCATTAAAACCACCATTACTCATAATTAAAACATGTTGATTTGGCTCAATACTTTCAAGCACTGTTTCGATAATGGCGATTGTAGAATCAAAACACTGCATACCGGCTTTTTCTGCTTGCTCCTTAAGCGACCAGCTTAAGTTTTCAGGTTCAAACAGTAGCACCTCATCCGCATCGCGTAATGAGTCTAGCAATGTAAATTGATGAACTCCCATTTTCATGGTGTTAGAGCGCGGCTCTAAAATCGCAATAATTTTGTCATTGCCCACTTTGGCGCGCAGCCCCGCAAGCGTTGTTTGTATCGCGGTAGGATGATGGGCAAAATCATCATACACTTTAATGTTATTTATATCCGCTTTAAGCTCCATACGCCTTTTTGGGCTGATAAATTCGCCTAAAGCCGCAATACTGTGCTCAATAGCTATTCCTACATGGCGCGCTGCTGCAATGGCCATCATGGCATTTTTAACGTTATGCTCACCAATTGCCTGCCAGTTAACTACACCTTGCAGTTGCGTGTTTAATAACACATTAAATTGAGAACCATCTGCTTTAAGTAGCTGATAATCCCAATCATCGCCTAATGTTTCGCTCTCGCTCCACAGCCCTTTTGCTATAACATCGCTCAGAGCCTCATCATCTTTTGGCCACAATACTTTCCCGCTTTGCGGTAGTGTACGTATCAAATGGTGAAATTGTTTTTTAATCGCATTTAAATCTTCAAAAATATCAGCATGATCAAATTCAAGATTGTTTAAAATGAGTGTTCGCGGTAAATAATGAACAAACTTACTACGTTTATCGAAAAAGGCGGTGTCGTATTCATCGGCTTCTATTACAAAAAATGGCGTTTGCCCAACCCGAGCCGAAAGACCAAAATTTTGCACGATCCCGCCAATTAAAAAGCCTGGTTTTAAACCTGCATATTCTAATATCCATGCCAGCATACTGGCAGTCGTTGTTTTACCATGGGTTCCTGCCACCGCCAGCACCCATGATTTTTGTAGTAAATTATGCTTAAGCCACTCTGGGCCTGAGGTATAAGGCAAGCCTTTATCTAATACATATTCAACACACGGATTCCCTCGGCTCATAGCATTACCTATGACGACGATGTCGGGTGCCGGTTCTAGTTGAGATACATCATAGCCTTGGGTTAGCTCGATTCCTAACTCTTCTAATTGGGTACTCATTGGTGGGTAAACGTTTTGATCAGACCCGGTAACGCGATGACCTAATGATTTAGCTATAGCGGCAATACCACCCATAAATGTGCCACAAATACCCAAAATATGTATATGCATTTACTATCCTTTCATCCTGCGCGGAATGTGCTCTAAGGCGAACTTTAATGGCGCTATAATGCCAAAATTTAGATCAAGTTACCATCAGGGTCTGTTGAGCTTTCTAGGTAAATTTGCAGCAGATGTTTGGTATTTCAACAAGACAGCGCCGATGCGATGTTTGACGCAAATAAAAAAGCCTCCCACGGTGGGAGGCTTTTAAAGATTAATGGCTTATAGCATTAAAAAGAATATTAAGCCGATGCCTAATAACAAACGATAAATAACAAATGGCAGCATACCCATTCGTTCAATCACTTTTAAAAACATAAAAATACAGGCATAAGCTGATAAAAACGACAGCACTACACCCAACAATAAAGCAGTCCAATCAACAATATGATCGCCAAGCGCTAGCTCTGCTGTGTAATAAAGGCCCATCATTGAAATAATAGGAATAGCCAGCAAAAACGAAAAACGGGCTGCACTTTGCTTATTCATACCCAGCATTAAACCCGCGGTCATGGTAATACCTGAGCGAGAAGTCCCTGGGATCATCGCAACGGCTTGCGCAAAGCCAATGATGAGTGCGGTTTTCCAGTTAAGCTGATAAATTGTTTTTATTTGCTTACCTTTAGCATCGGCGTACCACAACAACAAACCAAATACGATGGTTGTGGTTGCAATCACCCATGCACTGCGCAAATACAGTTCAACAAAATCTTTTAGCAATAGCCCTAAAATAGCGGCAGGCACAGTACCTAAAATTATCCACCAGCCTAGTTTGCTGTCATCTGTTGTACCTTGTGCACCAAACGATTTAAACCAAGCACCGAGTATATCGGCCACTTCTTTACGAAAATAAATAACAACAGCTATTAACGTTCCTACATGAACGGCAACATCAAATGCCAAGCCTTGATCTTCCCAGCCTAAAATTTGCGACGGTAAAATTAAGTGTGCAGAACTCGATATAGGTAAAAATTCAGTAAATCCCTGAATTAGGGCTAAAACAATTATTTCTATAATACTCATGGGTTAGAAAACTCCACCTTCCATAGTTTTTGTTGAGGGTTGTTATATGCATTCCATATTTGGGCAATCGTTTTTTTTGCTACAGGGTGATAAAAATCAGGAGCCACCTCTGCTAAAGGCTGTAATACAAAGGCATTTTTGGTAATTTCGTCACGTGGTAGTTGAGCTGGGCTCTCGCAAATGACATCATCGTAAAAGAGTAAATCGAGATCCAAGGTGCGCGGGCTAAATTTTTTATCATTTGCTTTGCGACCATTATCGCGCTCTATTTGTTTTAATAACGCACACACATCTTCAAGCGCCATTTCGGTAGTGGCAGCGAGTACGGAGTTGTAAAAGTTATTACCGGCAAAACCCACCGCTTCACTTTCAAATACCGAAGAATGTTGTGTATTTTTAAAGTGTTTATTTAACGCCACTAAAGCACGCCTGATATGCTCTGCTTTATTAATATTTGACCCTAAACTAATAAATATTTGCGCCATTTAAGCCGTAGCCTTGTTACGCGTTATTTCTACACCGACGGTTTGCGCTTGTGCAACTGCAGCGGGCTTACTTACTTTTATTGTCACTTGTGGGGTATTAAATTCGGTTAAAATGATTTGCGCTAATTGCTCCACCAGTGTTTCTAAAAGCTCTACCGGTTTAGCCGTACTGTGTTCGATAACACGCTCACTTACCTTAGCGTAATCCAGTGCCAAGTTAATATCGTCGTTTTGCGCTGCGGGCTTGATGTCGCTTAACATTTCAATATCAAAGTACAGGCTTTGTTTACTTTTCTTTTCAAAATCATACACCCCGATAATCGTTTCGACATGCAATTGTGATATAAATACCTTGTCCATTGATACTCCAAATGACTGTAACAAGTCACTGAGTTAATTACATATTGTATCAATCAAATTAATACTGTATATACTTTAATCAGTGTTTAAATATACTAAAATTACTTCTACAATAGAATCGTTACAAAATTGCGAGTAATTTAAGAAGCCCGTAAATTTTGACGCCAATAATAGCTTAAAAGTAATGATTAAAAAATAAGGAAGCGCGTGTTAGTCATTTTAATGTTTGTTTTAGCCTATTTGCTCGGCTCGATTTCATCGGCCATTTTAGTGTCGCGGCTATTCAAACTCCCCGATCCACGCACGCATGGCTCCAATAATCCAGGTGCAACCAATGTTTACCGCTTAGGCGGGTCACTTCCTGCATGCTTAGTTTTAGTCTTCGATATTTTAAAGGGCACAATCCCTGTTTGGGGCGCTTATTTTTTAAAACTCGAGCCATTAGAGCTTGGTTTAATCGCCGTTGCTGCATGCCTAGGGCATATGTACCCGTTATTCTTTAGTTTTAAGGGCGGTAAGGCGGTTGCAACTGCATTTGGCTCGTTACTACCGATAGGGCTTTCTTTAGGAGGGTTATTGATTGGTACTTGGTTGCTGATTGTCGCGATTACTCGTTACTCATCACTTGCCGCGTTAGTGGCCGTTACGCTAGCCCCTTTATACACATGGTGGATAAAACCGTTATACACCTTACCGGTGACCTTTATTACGCTACTGATCATTATTAGGCATCGCACTAATATTGTGCGTTTATTTAAAGGGGAAGAACCAAAAGTAGGGACTAAACAAGCCCCTACAGATGATAAGAAGTAATAACTAACCTGAATTCTGGTTAACTATATTGCTTCTAAGCTATCGATTGGCCAGCGCGGTTTAGTTTTCATATCAAGCGTAGCAAACTGCCCCGCTTTTAAACGCTGCATACCGGCATACGCTATCATTGCACCATTGTCAGTACAAAACTCAGTACGAGGGTAAAACACTTCGCCCTTCATACCTTGCATCACACGCTCTAATTGCAAACGTAATTGCGTATTAGCACTTACGCCACCGGCTATTACTAAGCGCTTAATACCGGTTTGTTTTAATGCGCGCTTACACTTAATTACTAAAGTATCAATAACGGCCGTTTGAAATGCATGAGCAATATCTGCTTTTGTTTGCTCATCACTGTCGTTTTCACGAATAGCAATTGAAGCGGCGGTTTTTAGGCCACTAAAGCTAAAATCTAAGCCAGGTTTGTCTGTCATTGGACGCGGAAAAACAAATCGCTTAGCAACACCTTGTTCAGCCATTTTAGCCAAACGAGGGCCACCTGGATAATCAAGCCCAAGTAACTTGGCTGTTTTATCAAATGCTTCACCAGCAGCATCATCTACCGACTCACCCAATACTTCGTATTGACCAATACCAGCAACTTTTACCATCATGGTATGACCGCCAGAAACCAGTAAGGCAATAAATGGGAACTCGGGGACGTTTTCCTCAAGCATTGGCGCTAATAAATGCCCTTCCATATGGTGCACTGCCACCGCTGGGATATCCCAGCCATATGCTAAAGAGCGACCAATTGAGGTACCTACTAACAAAGCCCCTACTAAACCTGGCCCTGCCGTATAAGCAATACCATCTAAATCTTCAGGCCCACAACCCGCTTGCGCAAATGCCGCATCAATAAGCGGCAATGTTTTACGTACGTGATCGCGCGAGGCAAGTTCAGGTACTACACCACCATAGTCTGCATGTACTTTTACTTGGCTATATAATTGATGGGCTAGCAGCCCTTTTTCGTCATCATAAATAGCAATACCAGTTTCATCGCATGATGATTCAATGCCTAAAATTCGCATTGTTAATTCTCCTGCCACCTAACAAGGTGTTTAAAACAAATAACTTACAGTGCTAAACCAATGTTAGTTTGGCCATCAGCAAGGACATGCTTTTTCAATGCTTTCACATTTTCAGCAGTGATACGCCCCATTGCTTCTACAAAATCAATTAGTTCACCTAATACCTCTATTTCGTATTGCATCAGTGGGTGTTCACGCACCGCTTTGTTATCGGCAACATCACCTTCAACCGTCATTTGGTACTCAATAAAGCGAGCTACGGTGGCCTGTGATATTTTACTCACATTAACAAACTCTTGCTCATCTTGTGCTAAAAGGCCATGCATTAAGCTCAGTAATGAGGTGGCAGCGTCAATGGCAGGATAGGTACCAAACATATCAAAATCGGCAAGTTCAGGAACATTAGGTTCTATTTTTTCAACTTGCTTTTCTAAATCAATTTTACTTTTAGGAAGGAGTATTTTTTCCCAACATACATTTAAAGCATTGCGTAAAATAACCTCATCGCCAAAGCCGGTAGCCTCACTAAATAGCCCATAATTAGGCAACATACGCTCTATTAACGCACTGGCCAATACCGCTTTTTGTAAATAATTTAACTCTCTAATACGCTGAAAATTATTCGCTTTTGTCATTCTTTAAGGTCCCACATGACCAACAAAAATCAAATGTTGATCCATTATGCTCATTACAGTTAGGGCACACCCAATCTGGAGCGGATTGTTTTACTTGCTGATAGTTTACCAATATTTCACGTGCATGGCGCTCTTTTATCGCATAAACCTGCACACTTACTTGTGTTTGTTCAAATGGGATCTCGCCCATTGCGCCTTGCAGTATTTCACCTTTTATTTGGCACTCAATTCCCGCATTAAGAATCAGTCCTTTTATTATATTGGCCTCTAAACTATTTTCTGCATTATAAAGCGTCACCCAATCAAATGATGTTACATTTGATTGGCTATTATTAGTATTTTGCAATATCCACCTCATTTACTTTATGTGTACAATAAGCCCGCGTAACCTAAAGCAAATAATATGATTTAAGGACACATTATGACGCTAACTACCCCAGGTTTACTTTTTCCAGCCATCTCATTGTTATTACTTGC
This sequence comes from Pseudoalteromonas sp. SD03, assembly GCF_040937955.1. Classification (NCBI taxonomy): domain Bacteria; kingdom Pseudomonadati; phylum Pseudomonadota; class Gammaproteobacteria; order Alteromonadales; family Pseudoalteromonadaceae; genus Pseudoalteromonas; species Pseudoalteromonas sp. SD03. The sequence continues at coordinate 898,448 of NZ_CP162514.1, read as the reverse complement.
CTATACAAACCGATTTTTAGTACTTGCGCAACTAATACGAGAATTGAATGCCCGTGAAGGTGAGTCTATTCGTCCTGTTGTAGTGGCGCAAATAACTAATCTTAGAAAGCGAATAAAACTAATAAGGACCATGCAAGTATACGGAGTGGCCTCTTTTTTATTATGTACGTTATCTATGTTCGCATTATTTATAGAATTTAATACCACGGGCATTATTTTATTTGGTGTCAGTTTAAGCTGCTTGAGCTTATCTTTGCTTACTTCATTATTTGAAATTCATATTTCTTGTGATGCCATAGAAATTGAATTACAAAACATTGAAAATAAGCCTTTAAGTAACCGAGTTAGTAAAAACTTTATTGAGCCTAATCCCAAAAGTAAAAACAGCAATTAACCAAACGAGACTTTAGTAAAGTTGTTATAAAATTGCATAAATTTGGTCAATAATAAAACTCCACAGTAATTTAACATTACCCAAAGGTATAACAACATTTTGCAACTATTCTCTTTAAATACGATTAAAAGAAAGTTAATCTTAATAAGTGGTTAAAAACCTTATTTCAACTGATCTGTAGGGATATAAAGTCAGTATTAAATCTGTAATTCCCCTAGCTTACCTATAAAAAAGGACTATATAGTGAGATTTGAACAATTAGAACAGTTTGTAGCACTTGGCCTACTTCGTCATTTTAGGCAAGCTGCTGAACAAACCCAAATTAGCACATCTGCATTAACCCGTAGCATTCAAACTCTTGAAACGGAGCTTGGCTACGAACTAGTCACCCGCTCTACTCGCTCGGTTAAGTTAACTCAAGCAGGCGAACTTTTCCTCGACTTTGCTAAAAATACGCTCAATGAGCTAGAACAAATAAAGCATCGCGCTTTTCAATCAATTAATGGCACAGAAGAAAAAAAATTAGTGATTGGCTACACCACAACAACCAGCAGCATAGTACCAATCACCTGCGGCGAATTTTTGAGTCAGTACCCGCATATTAAAATTGAAATGCAGCTGCAAAATAAAACTGAGCTTCATAGAAAACTGCTTCAAGGGGAAATTGACATTAGTGTATGCTCGCAAATAGTCAATAGCATTGGTAGCGATATACAATTACCTGATCAACTTATTTTATTTTGTTCAAAACAACACCCTTTAGCAAATAAAAGCGATATAAGTAAAAAAGAGCTCGAAAGCTATCCAATGTTCAGTTGTTTTTCGCAGTCAAAACAAGTGCAATCAATGCTTAATGAAGTAATAGACTCGTTAAATAAAGTTTCAACTATTAAAGTAGGTAGTATTGAGCAGGTAATGGCTGGACTTGAAAAGTCAGATCATTTTGCTATTGCAGGTATTGAACACACCAGCTCTGTGGCAGAAAACCATAACTTAATCCAGCTTAAAACGAATAACGATATTAGCCATGAACAACTTGTGGTGCAAACAAGCCAGCAAATAGAGGCAGGTGAGCATGTTGACCACCTACTCTCGCTAATTAAGAAGGTTTCAAGAGCATAAAAAATGACTCCATGCGTTTTATAACAACTATAAATTAGTGGCATTAAAGTTTTTTTTCACTACACTAACGCTCCCTTATATTATGACTAGCGTTAATGAATAACTTTACAGCTGCTGAAATTTACCTAGAGCACATTGAAACGCATGGCTATGCCATTATTGAAAACGCCATTGATAGTGACTTAATATCCGAGTTGATGGCTGATTGCTATAGAATAAATCCTCACTTTAGCCTTGCCGGTATTGGACGATTAAACAATTTACAAATTGATGATTCCGTTCGTAAAGATAAAACCTACTGGTTTGATGGCAGCTCAAATGCACAGCTTAGCTATCAACAAATAATGGAAGCTGTTCGCACTACCCTTAATCGTAACTTTTTCATGGGCTTGTTTGATTATGAATGTCACTATGCAAAGTATACGCAGGGTGATTTTTACAAAAAACATGTAGATGCGTTCAAAGGTCGTTCAAATCGAGTTTTTACCACCGTATTGTATTTAAACTCTCCTAAGAAAGGCGGGGAGCTGGTTATTTACAAGCCAAAAAGTAAAGACATAGAAGTGGTTATAAAACCCACTGCAGGCACTTTGGTATTATTTGAAAGCGAACGCTTTGTGCATGAAGTACTTCCGGCTTTTGATAACCGCTATTCGATTGCTGGTTGGTTCAGAAAAAATGCGTCAATTAGTGGTATTATCGACCCACCCCGTTAAGAAAAAACGGGGTAAGAAAATAATAAGCCTATAAATACAGTAAGTCCCACATAATGATTATTCAAAAACGCTTTAAAACAGGCATCTCGTTGACGTAAATGAATCAAACGCTGTTGATACAATAATAAAGCCGCAGCAACCGCTAACCCTAACCAAAAGCTTGCTCCAACTTGGCTAATAAAGCCGATCAATGTCATTAATACTAAGAATATAACGTTAAGCAACCCTATCATATGGCGATCGTAACTGGCGAATAAAATAGCGGTTGATTTAACCCCTATTTTTAAATCATCATCTCTATCAACCATGGCATACATAGTGTCATAAGCCACCGTCCAGCAAATATTAGCGACAAATAATAGCCAAGCTTGCACAGGCAATGAGTTTGTTGATGCCATAAATGCCATAGGAATTGCCCAACCAAAAGCAGCCCCTAATACAACCTGTGGAAGTTGTGTGTAACGTTTCATAAAGGGATAACAAAACGCGAGCCCAAGCGCCCCAAACGATAACAAGATAGTATTGGTATTTAGCATTATTACTAAAATAAAAGCGATACTAACCAGCAGCAAAAACAAACTAACTGCTTCCCCACTACTCACAGCCCCAGTTGCTAAAGGGCGCTGACAGGTTCGTTTTACTGAGCCATCTATTTTCCTGTCAGCAAAATCATTGATAACGCATCCTGCGCTACGCATAACTATTACCCCAAGGGTAAACACAATGAAGTTTGTTAGGCTTGGTATCCCTTCATTTGCTATCCACAGCGCCCAATAAGTTGGCCAAAGTAATAATAAGGTGCCTATGGGCTTATCTATTCGCATTAACTGAACGTAATACGGTACATGGTTTACCGATAAAGGGGCTAGTTTCATGAGTATAAATAGGCTCCTGGTAAAAAAACTTCACAAACTAAAAATTTGTAGTCATGCAAAGAGAACACGCTTCGTCGCCCTAATAATATGTGTATGGGTAAATTAAGTTCGCTCACCAATGATTGCAATGAGTGGTTATCATCAAAGCGAGCAATTTCAATATCAGCGCGCTTTAACGCAGGGTCTTGAAATATGACATCACCCAACGGACGTTCACCCATATTATGCAGCTGATTATTTGTATTGTTGTTTGATATTGGCAACCAGCTTTGAGCATATACAACCGGTTTGTCATCACACAACAATAAAACCTCACGGTTAAGTACGGTGTTCACCTCATTACTTAATAAAGCTTGCTGAGGTTGCGAGAGGTTAACTTTTTGCTCGCTTAGCACCTTTACAGCAAAACGCTGTGACTGGCTTTTTAATTTAGCCGTTAAAGAATGCGGTTCAAATAGCCACTCTTGCTCAGCGCTAGATAAGCCACAGACTTGAGAAGTACTCTGCCAATCAGCAGATAAAGAAAGAGGAAACGTAATCACAATAGCTCTACTTGATAAAAATCAGCAAGATCATAACATTGCTAAGAGATTTGAAAAAGCGCGATTTACTCACTACCAAGCACACCCTGTTATTATAAAAAGCTAATCAACATTTGACTCTCGCTATTGCCTATCCCAAACTTGAGTACAGAGTGCCTTTACATAACTCAACAAATAACAGCATCTTGCTGTATCTTATTTACTAATAAGTATAAACTATTTGTAACCAGTTTACGGAAACGCTTTTGAAATGAAAAAAACAGTATTTACAGGCCTTTTTATTCTTCTAGTCAGCTTAACTAGCTTATCAGCACGTGCTGAGTCTACTGTCGGTTATTTTGGGTTTGAGCCAGATATTATTACCAACTACATTGGCCCATCGAGTAAAAAAATGGGCTATGTACGTGTCACTGTTGATTTAATGCTTAATAAAACATCAGATATTGCAATCGTGGAACACCACACGCCGTTACTTCGTGATGCGTTAGTAGAGATTTTATCTAAAGAGCCTGAAAACAAAATAAAGTCTTTAACAGGACGCGAGCAAATACGCCTTAAAAGCGCAGAAAAACTAAAAAGCCTTCTTAAAGAAGAAACAGGGCATGAGATCATCCGTGATCTCTTATTTACTAAATATTTATATCATTAGGCACTTTTTGTTTTAAAAAACTGAGCGGTATAGGCAAAAGCCATACCGCTAACGAGCCCACCTAAGTGTGCCCAATTAGCCATTCCAACAAATAATACATCTGCAAAACCAAGTACTAACCATACCAGCATAAATCCAACAATTGCAGTTGTAACCAGTGCAGGCTGTTTAGGGTTAAGGGTGCTGTAAATCCAACAAAAGCCTAACAACCCATATACAACACCGCTAAGCCCACCAAAGTTAGGCCCGACCATTAAGTACTGTGCCCAATTACTTATTAAAGCGGTAACTAAAAAAAGTCCGATTAGACTCGACTTACCACATTGCTTTTCAATATTGTCACCCAGTGAAACCCACCAGATTAAGTTAAATACAATATGCATGGCGCTAAAATGCACAATAGCCGGGGTTAACCAAGTAAGTGGTGACGCAGGGTTAAACTGCAACGCCATGTAAATAGGTTCAAACGCACCAAATAAAAAGGCAATATAAACAACAATACTCAGTATGCTAACACTTTGATTAAGCCAACTTAAGGCTTTAAACCGCGCGACTAAATTAAGCGACTGGCCTTGATATTTTAATGGTGATTGCGTGCTGCCTACTTGCCATGACGCTTGTTGATAACGTTCATGGTTAGGGTTTTTAGCAAATTCATTCCACAAAGGTTGAACCGCATGAAAGTCCTCAGGTGCCACACTAATGACAAGCGTATGGCCATCCTCAGTACGAATTTGCCCGCTAAACCCTTGGCTTTTTAAGTAATCTATAAAGCCCTGTGCAGCGCGAGGGTTAGTTAGGCTGCCTAGCTCTATCATCGTGCTACTTTATCCTTGTAAGCGGCTTCCCATGCAGTAAAACCGCCATCCATACTGTAAACATCTTCAAAGCCTTGCTCTACTAAGTAGCTGGCAGCGCCTTGTGAGCTCATACCGTGATAACAGACAATAATAATCGGCTGGTCAAACTCCTTTTCCATCATAAATTGGGCAATATTCGCATTAGATAATGCCTCTGAACCCGGAATATGACCCGCTTGATACGAATTAGGATCGCGAATATCAGCAATCACTACATCTTCTTTATCAAGTAGTTCAAGGGTTTGTGCGATTGATATATGTTTAAATGCCATAGTACTCTCTTATAATTACAAAAAAGGCGACAAATGCCGCCTTTAATTCTCTTAACAAGGGGTAATTAATCCCAGTTAAGAATTACTTTACCCGATTGGCCTGAAATCATCATATCAAAGCCAGCTTGGAAGTCATCTATTGAATACTGATGAGTAATAATTGGTTTTAAATCAAGCCCTGATTGAATCAAACTGGCCATTTTGTACCAAGTTTCAAACATCTCACGACCGTAAATACCTTTGATCACTAAGCCTTTAAAAATAACTTGATTCCAATCGACCGCCATATCTGAAGGTGGAATTCCCAACATGGCAATTTTGCCGCCATGATTCATGTTATTTAGCATGGCATTAAATGCACTTGGTACACCTGACATCTCTAGGCCAATATCAAAGCCTTCAGTCATGCCCAGCTCTTTAGCTACATCTTCAAGCTTTTCATTCGCGACGTTTACAGCACGCGTTGCGCCCATTTTACGTGCTAAGTCTAGGCGGTATTCATTTACATCAGTAATAACCACATGACGTGCACCCACATGCTTAGCCACTGCTGCTGCCATAATACCAATAGGGCCAGCACCGGTGATCAAGACATCTTCACCGACTAAATCGAACGATAATGCGGTATGTACTGCATTGCCAAATGGGTCAAAAATAGAGGCAAGTTCATCGCTAATATTATCTGGGATTTTAAACGCATTAAATGCAGGTATCACTAAATACTCTGCAAATGCGCCTTCGCGGTTTACACCGACCCCTGTTGTATTACGACATAAGTGAACGCGCCCAGCACGACAGTTACGACAATGGCCACAGGTTATATGACCTTCACCTGATACACGGTCGCCAACTTCGAAACCGCGAACTTCTTGTCCCATGTCGATTACTTCACCCACGTATTCGTGGCCAACCACCATAGGCGTCGGTATGGTGTTTTGTGCCCACTCATCCCACTTATAAATATGCACATCGGTGCCACAAATAGCCGTTTTACGAATCTTAATTAACAGATCGTTATGACCTACTTCAGGCTTTGGTGCATCTGTCATCCAAATGCCTGGCTCTGCTTTTAACTTTGATAATGCTTTCATAATTCACACTCAATTAAAAAATCGCGACTTCAGCCGCGATTTAACAAGAAAATTAAATAACACCAATCTCTTTACCAATACGGGTAAATGCTGCAATGGCTGTATCAAGCTGTTCTTTGCTGTGCGCTGCAGAGATTTGGGTACGAATACGCGCCTGCCCTTTTGGTACAACAGGGAATGAAAAGCCGGTTACATAAATCCCTTCAGCCAATAACTTATCAGCCATAAGTGACGCTACTTTGGCGTCTCCTAGCATCACAGGTATAATCGCATGATCTTTACCTGCACAGGTAAAACCAGCCGCTTCCATTTGCTCACGGAAGTATTTAGCATTTGACCATAGCTTAGCGCGAAGCTCGCCACCATTTTCAAGCATTTCTAACACTTTAATTGACGCCGTTACAATTGAAGGCGCTAACGAATTTGAGAATAAGTAAGGACGAGAACGCTGACGTAACCATTCAACAATTTCTTTTTTACCTGAGGTATAACCACCCGAGGCTCCACCTAGTGCTTTACCTAAGGTACCAGTAATAATATCAACACGATCAAGCACGTTGCAGTACTCAGGTGTACCTTTACCGTTTTCGCCAACAAAACCAACAGCATGTGAGTCATCAACCATAACAAGTGCATCGTATTTATCAGCTAAGTCACACACGGCTTCTAAGTTACAAATAACGCCATCCATTGAGAACACGCCATCGGTTGCAATTAATTTAGTTTTAGCACCGGCTTCATCGGCTGCCATTAATTGCTTTTCTAAATCAGCCATATCGTTATTTGCATAACGGAAACGTTTCGCTTTACATAAACGTACGCCATCAATAATAGAAGCATGGTTTAATGAATCAGAAATAATCGCATCGTCTGCACCTAATATGGTTTCAAACAACCCCGTATTGGCATCAAAACACGATGAGTACAAAATGGTGTCTTCAGTTTCTAAAAATTGACTGATTTTTTTCTCGAGCGTTTTATGAATATCTTGTGTACCACAAATGAAACGCACAGACGCCACACCAAACCCATGGTCATCTAAGCCTTGTTGCGCTGCTTTAATAAGCTCTGGGCTGTTAGCTAAACCTAAGTAGTTGTTAGCACAAAAATTAATAACTTTTTCGCCTGATGCCACTTCAATTTGAGCTTGCTGCTGCGAAGTGATAACACGTTCATTCTTGTACAAACCTTCCGCTTTAACGTCTTCGATTTGCTGTTGTAATTGGCTAAAAAAAGCAGATGCTCTCATCTGTGATCTCCATTTGGTTGAACGGGTTAAACAGCAGACGTGTTGCTGCTATTTATAATGCAGGTATTGTAAAAGTTTAAGCGCCAAATTGCACTGTTTGTCATTCGTCGCAAATTGCCTAACTGGCAGGAAAAGCTGCCAGTTTACAGGCTTGAGGTGTGTACTACGTTAGATCAGCAAACAAAGCCGGAAGGTCGTTGATTGAGTCACAAACATAGTCAGCAAAATTTACAGCTTTGTCATCAAATTTTTGCCCTGAACGTACCAGTACTTTGGTACGCACATTAGCGCTAATGGCAGCATGCATGTCACCTAATTTGTCACCCACCATCACACTAAGTGCAGGATCGATATGATGATCTTTTATTCCTTGAAGTAACATGCCAGGCGCTGGTTTTCTGCAATCGCACTCTTTTAAATAATCTGGTAATGCGTTTTTAGGATGATGAGGACAAAAATAAACGTCCGTAATTTCAATTTGATGAGCGCTAAACTGCGCTTTCATCCACTCGCTAAGCGCTAAAAATTCGCTCTCAGAATAATAACCACGGCCAATGCCTGACTGATTAGTCACTATAATTATTTTATAGCCCGCATCATAAAACGCTTTGCATGTTGAAAACACACCGTCTATAAATTCAAACTCTTCGCTTTTAAACACATAACCATGGTCAACATTTACTACGCCATCTCGATCTAAAAAAAGCGCCTTGTTAGTGTTTTCTTGATTCATAACAGTGACTCTTTTTTAACAACATGATCAAACATTTGTTTTACTGCATCGGTGGTTATTTGACTCATTAAATCATCGCCTTTAACACGAGTACCCCAAGGCAATTGCTCGGCGGTTTTACCTGTTTGCTTTACTAAGTTTTGATGGTAAACCTCAACCACGTAGTCTTGGTATAAATAAGGCCCCGTACGCGCTGGGTTTGAATGCGCATATAAGCCAATAACCGGTGTGCCCACAGTCACCGCCATATGAGCTGGGCCTGTGTCAGGTGCCAGTACTAAGTCTGCACGCTTAAGTACGCACAATAATTCTTTGAGTTTTGTTTTACCCACCAAGTTCAGAATGGGTGAATCAGAGTGTTTAATGATGTTATTTGCTAAATTAATTTCCAGTTCAGTCGGTCCACCAGTTAATATTATTTTAAACCCCTGTGTATGTGCATAATCCGCAAGCGCAGCATAGCGATCGGCTAACCAGTTACGCTGTGCTTTACTTGCTGCTGGCGAAATAACAAATAGCTTATTTGATAAATAATCGTCACCTAACAGCTCATCAGCTTTAGCTTGATCTTTGTTGGTAAAGGGCATATTCCATACAGGGACATAATCATCAACACCAATCGCTTGGGCAAAGCCTTTAAATCCCTCTAAAACATGCGCCTGGGATTGGGCTTTAATGCGTTTATTAATAAATAAACTGTGTAGCTCTTTTGAACGAGCCCAGTCAAAACCAATTTTAACTTTGGCAGGAATACAGCGAGCAACAAAACCTGCTCTTAAAGCCACTTGCATATTAAGCAGTACGTCAAAACACTGCCCTTTAAAGGTTTGCTTTAACTGTTTCAGTGCCGCTTTACCTTGTTTTTTATCAAATACAACAAGCTCAACGCCAGGCAAATCTGCTAACAGCATCGCCTCGACCTTCCCTATCACCCATGTAATTTTGGCATTTGGGTGTGCTTTTTGAATAGCTTGTACCGCACTTACTGCATGGCATACATCACCAATAGCAGAAAGACGTAAAATACAAATTGAAGTGTAAGTAGGCGCTGAAGTCACACGTATCCTTGGGCATAATATAATAAAACCCGATCTTAAATTATAATCGCGTCATTGCAAGTACTTATCCTTAGCCTGAAAACACGTTAATATGTGCACATATTAAAGCGAATCCTATGAGCTATGTTTAATCAACACATCAAAAATAACCATGTCATTTTAAGCCATCCTCAATATAGCACGCAGATATCGCTAGATTGGTTTAGCCCCGACTTTTGGCAGCAACAGCAAAAAATTGTTGGCGCTAAAAAGGGACGTGCAACCGCATGGTTTTTTAAACACACAGATTTAACGGCTGTGTTGCGCCATTATTGGCGTGGCGGCCTGATAGGAAAGCTACTCAGTGATCAGTATTTGTACTGGGGGCTTGAACATACCCGTGTTTATAAAGAGTTTAGCTTGATGACACAATTAATAGAGCTAGGTTTAAATGTACCAAAACCTATTGCCGCTAAAGTGAGCCGCCATGGTTTTATTTACCGAGGTGATATTATTACTGAAGCAGTTAGCGGCGCTAAAAGCGTATTAGATATACTGATTGAACGCGCATTGAATGATATTGAAATAAAAAAAATAGCCAGCACAATTGCGTTATTTCATAATAAAGGGGTTTATCACGCTGATTTAAATATTAATAATATTTTATTTGATGACAGTGGCAACGTTTTTATTATCGATTTTGACCGCGGCGAAATAAAAACACCCGATAAAAAATGGCAACAAAGCAACATGTCTCGCCTACAGCGCTCATTTTTAAAAGAGCAAAGCCGCAATAGCAGCTTTCATTGGCAAGAAAACGATTGGCAAAGTTTAAATAAACACTACCATAATGGGTTAACCTAATAAAAACTAGTTTGCTAACGCTAAGTATTGCTCTGTTACTCTATCGGCACACACCTTTTCTAAAATAGCTGCGTTGGTTACATTTGGGTTATCTGCGAGCACTTGCTTAACTGCGAGCGCTAGGAGCTCACCTTGGCCAATAGGTACTAGATATTTACTTAGTTCACCCGTAAGTATTTCACTTGGACCATGAGGGCACTCAGTACTGACAGCAGGCGTACCTACTGCTAAAGCCTCGACTAGCACATTACCAAACCCTTCAAAGTCTGAACTTAACAATAAAGCCTTTGCCTGCTTTATCCAGTTATATGGGTTTTGTACAAATCCCGGAACAATAAGCTGATTTTCAATACCATATTCTTTGGCTAACTTTAATGCCTTTTCTTTTTTGTTACATAACAGCACTAATTTGTATTTTTTATCTAACTTGGCAAATGCAGAAAATAAAATATCATGGCGTTTTTGTTTAGCTAAACGTCCCACATGAATAAGATAGGGAGAATCGGGTATATTTGTATTCACCTCATTAGCTTTATCATTGATTGTTTTAAAATTGAATGGATTATAAATAGTGGTAATAGCACTTGGGGTTATTAAGCTGCCTTGTTGTATTTCTTCTTCAACCCCTTTGGACACGCAGATCAGTGATTTACCATTAAGATTTTGTTTACTCTTTTTAAGATATAAGTATGAAAGTGGGCCTAGTTTTTTTTGCCTAGCGAGCTCTGCATTAACTGAGTTATGAACAACAAAATGGGTATTTTTTATTTTACTCTGCGCTAATAAGTTATTACTACGATCTAAATTAGAAAGTACTATATCAATAGACCCAAGTTGCCGTAACTTTTGCTCAAACCATGTCTCTAACACTCTGATATTCTTTTTTATCTGCCAAAATCGATCTACTTTTGTTGCTCGACCTGAAAATAAACTTTCAACGTTCAAAGTGGTTGGAATGTCATATTCAATATTTTGCGCCAATGACAAGATAGTCACATTGTGGTCTTTTAATACCATCTCTTGCGCTAATGTAAGCATTACCTTTTCAGCGCCACCACCAACAAGAGAGTCAATTACAATGACAATATTCATAGCTTATTCCCCTGCAACAGTACTTTTACACCATTCGTTATAACATCAAAGCTATGTACATTTTCTAACAACATATATTGGCTGAGTGTATTGTTATAATTTGGCTCAGTAAGTAGCTCTTGCACTTTTTGAGTGATGTCTAAAATATCAAGCTCAGCTTGTTTAACAACGCCAGTGGCTGCACAACGTGCGACTCGATCACTCTGATCTTTTGAAATAGCACAAGCAATGGTTGGGGTTTGCAAAGCAATAGCTTGTAGTAAAGTATCACCCGCGCTCAGTAATGCAATTTTAGCCTGACTGAGTAAGGCTAAAAATTCAGTTCCCTCTTGGCTTGGCAAACAAATTAACTCATTGGTTTTAGGTAGCGACTTAGTGTAATTAGGGCCAAATACCACCACGCCTTTCAAGCCTGTTTGTTTAGCAATAACAAGCCCTGCTTGAAAATATATATCTGCGCAATTTACGCCATTAACTGTATGACCACCAGAGCCCGCGTTAACAATAAAGAATTCTTTTTCTTTCAAGTGATAACGGTTTAGTGCATCGCATTTTTGTTGCGCTGATGCAAATACTGTAAATGGCCCAACATTAGCAGGATAGGCCAAAGGCAACATGCTCAATTTTAGCTTTTCATACCACGAAAGAGGTTCAATACAGTAATCCGGTTGTACAACCCAATGAGTATCAATAAGACCAGTCCTATTAAGCTTTAAACCTTTTGCCCGCTTTTTTGCATGCTGCGAAATAAAAACAACTTTAGCACCCACTTTTTTTGCCGCTTTCATTTGCTCAGCGCGTCCTGCGCAATCAAAAAGTACCGCATCTGGTTTGTATTGATCAATAAACTGACATACGTGCGTATTTTCTTTTGTTGCCGATTGGTTTAAGAGTAAGCTAGAAAACGGGCAGCTTTTAGCATAAGCCGTATGCTTATTTAAGATAAAATGAATATCTAACTGCTTGCCATACTCAGCCTTTAAAGTTTGAGCCAGCTGTAATGAGCGCATATATTCACCAATACCTTCTGGTGATGACACAGGAATAAATAAAAGTCGTTTTTTGCTCATTACAATCTCACTGGCTTATTTGACCTGCAGTATACCAATGGCAACTTTTTAGCGATAGATGGTAAGCATTTTTCTATATGATTTAACATACCAATTTAGATTTAATTACTGCAATAAGATGCTTAGATTGCTAAACTTACCGGCAATTTCAATCACAAGGATCTGAGCTTTGCGAAACAAAATTTTTATACTTTCTTCGCTTTTTTGTGCAATGAGTACCCCTGTTTATGCTGAACCCTGGGTTAAACCTGATGATTTTGGGTTAAGAGCTGATATCCAGCAACTTGCCGATGCAGGTGTTATTTTAGCCCCGGTAACTACCTACCCGTTAATGTGGAAAAGCTTTATTGCTGATATCGATAATGCCGGACTAGAGCAATTACCACCTCGCTTACAAGATGCGTTATTGCGTGTAAAACATCGTTATAAGTCAGAAAACAGTGGTTCACATAGTGTTCAACTTTCTGCATTTGCCAGCTCAGACCCATTAGCGACCACCAGCTTTGGTGCAACGAATACCCAAGAGTCAGAATTAACAGCAGCCTATGCTTACCTAGGACATAACTTTGCAGCCAAAATTGCGCTTAATCACCGCAGTGATGGTAAAAAGTGTTTAATCAACGGTAAAACAACAGACGATATAGTTAACAATGAGCAAGCACTGACTGACTGCAATGATACCTCACTTGATGATAGCTATTTAGCGTATCGTTTGGGTAATTGGATATTTAGAGCCGGTGCGGTTGAACAGTTTTGGGGCCCAGGCGTTGATAACAGTCTAATTATGTCCGGTAACGCCAAACCACTTCCTGCAATAAGTATCAGCAGAGAGCAAAGCAGTGCATTTGAAACACCTTGGCTGAGTTGGATTGGTCAGTGGAGCTTTACTGCACAAATGGCTAAACTTGAATCAAACCGCGTTATTCCTGATGCGTTATTATGGAGCACTCGTGTTAACTTTCGCCCCGTTCAACAATTAGAAATAGCATTAAGCTGGACAGCACAATGGGCAGGGAAAGGACAACCAAGCTCGGCTAGTGACTTTATCGATATGATTGCCGGTGATACAGAATGCGTTGATGGCACCAGTAATTGTGATAGCCAGTTACAGTCAAAAATTGGTAATCAATTAGCCGGTATTGATATTCGCTGGTCTGATACGTTGTTCAATCAACCTTATGCTATTTATGCAAGTACCATTGGTGAAGATGCGAGCTCACAATTTAAACCAGCAGATAGAGCGTATTTATTTGGCTTACAAACAACACATCGCGTTTACGAGCAGAATTTACTAGTCAACTTAGAATATATTGATACAGGTGTCTCTTGCTCTGCGGGGTCAACGACCGAAAACTGCTATTATGAGCACACAGATTATCAATCAGGCTATCGCTATCATGGCCGTCCTATCGGCTCTACTTATGATAATGATACGCAGTCACTAGTACTTACTGTACTTGGGCAACTTTCTAACGGAACTGATTGGCAAGTAAAACTGCGTGATATTGACTTCAATAGCGACAACCGCGACCGTTACCCTAATAATCCAGATTTAGGTAATTCGATTACTAAAACAGGCTTTAGTTCTCAACAACTTGAAGTACGCTACAGAATGCTTGCCATGGGGGGGCGCTTAACCCTTGGCGGACTTGCCTCTAATAACGATGGAGCAGAAAACGATACCTCTGCATTTGCTAAGTTCGAATACAACTTTTAGTTTCATTAATAACATTAAAAAAGGGGATAAACTGCAGTTTATCCCCTTTTTTTGATTAGCGAACTAGCTTTTTATTTTGCTAATCACTTTTGATGTTGAACAGCCATCTAAAAACTCAAGCACTTCGACTTTTCCGCCATGGCGCAGCACATGCTCCGCACCGGCTATTTGTTCTACCGTATAGTCGCCGCCTTTGACAAGAATATCAGGGCTTATTTGCTCGATAAGTTTTGCTGGCGTGTCATTTTCATCAGCACTCCCAAACGGGATAACCCAATCAACGGAGGCAAGTGCACTGAGGACCATGGCGCGCTCATCTAATGGGTTTATTGGGCGTTCAGGGCCTTTCAAACGAGCAATAGATTCATCATTGTTTAAACCAACCACTAATCTGTCCCCACGGGCTTTAGCTTGCGCTAAATAACGCACATGCCCTGCATGCAAAATATCAAAGCAACCATTAGTAAATACAATCGTTTCACCATTTTGCTTAGCAAATTCAATATGCTGCAATACATCATCAAACGGGGTTTGATAATGCTCGCCAGTTGCTTGTAAATATTGCCCCAGTTTTCGGCTTAACTCTTCTGGAGAAACTGTAGCCGCGCCCAATTTACTTACCGCAATACCGGCTGCTAAGTTTGCAATTTCGACTGCATCTTTGGCAGTCATGCCCGCACCTAACATAACGGCAAGGGTTGCAATAACAGTATCCCCTGCGCCAGTTACGTCACTGACCTCAAGCTCTTGAGCTGCAAAATCATATTTTTCAGTGGCATTTATAAGCGACATACCTTGCTCTGAACGGGTAAGTAACATCGCCGTTATACCCGCATCACTAATGAGGTTTCGTGCACTACTTGCAAGCGTCTCTTCTGAGCCCACTTGCCCGCCTGCTAATTTAAATTCATTTAAATTAGGTGTTATATAATCAGCACCGCGATATAACTGTAAATCTGATGATTTAGGATCAACAAGTACCGTTTTACCTGCTTTTTTGGCCACACTTATCATCTCTTTTATCAGCGATAGCGAGCCTTTGTTGTAATCAGAAAACACTATAAAATCGTAATCATTTAGCACAAGCTCTAATCGATTTAATAAAAGCTGGCTATGTGATTCGTTAAAAGTTTCTTCTAAATCTAAACGTACCACTTGCTGATGACGGCTAATTACACGCATTTTAGAAATAGTCGGTAAATCACACACGCTGACAAGCTGTGAATTTATTTTTTCACCTTCTAAAATATTTTCTAAAATTTGCCCACTTTCGTCCTCACCAATAAGGCCTAACAACCCCACTTTACCATCTAAACGGGCTATATTTTTAGCCACGTTAGCCGCACCGCCAGCCTTGTCTTCAAATTTACTTACTTTAACAACGGGCACTGGCGCTTCTGGTGAGATACGGCCTGAGTCACCATACCAATAGCGATCGAGCATCACGTCGCCCACCACTAAAATACGTGCTGCTGATAAGTTCTTTAGTAAAGATAAATCCATTACTGCTGCTCCGCAACAACCATATCCATGGCTTCACATAACCAATGGCCAATAAACATGTGTGCTTCTTGAATACGCGCGGTTTCGTCGTTTTTAATAATAATAGGTAACTTTGCAATATCTTTTACTTGCCCGCCGTCACGGCCAGTAAATGCAACCGTGAATGCCCCTATTTTGTTAGCAGCTTCTAATGCTAAATTGATATTTTTACTGGTACCTGATGTAGTTAAACCAATCACGATATCTTCAGGTTTACATAGCGCCTGTACTTGGCGCTCAAACACAGTATCAAAATGATAATCGTTGCTGTGCGCCGTTAAAATAGACGTGTCTGTGGTTAAAGCAATAGACGCTAATGGGCCTCGCTCTAATTTATAACGCACCACAAACTCTGCAGCTAAATGCTGAGCATCGGCAGCACTGCCGCCATTACCAAACCAAACAACCTTACCACCAGCTTGTAAAGCACTATGACATGCTTCTAGCAACTGCATTACCTCTTGATGATACGCCTCCATTGTTTCAAACAATACTTGATGACGGTTTAAACTTTCTAGGTAGCTGGTTGCCACTGAATCTATAATTGACATGAGATATTCCTCTTGGAACTGAAATGGCAGGAAAAATTAATTTCATTATTCCATAATTTTATAGCCAAATCACCTCTATATAACTAAATTAGATGTTTCACAGAAACTAAAATCAAAGGCTTACTGCATGGAAATCGTTTTTGTTATAAAAGTAACCATAAGCATTTCCTAAAATCATGTAACTGATGCAATAGCGTGATTTGAATGACATTGATTTAGTTTATACCCTAGTAAATGAACTCAAACCAACTTTTATACTTTGTATGTTTAGAAATAAGCCGTTTCACGATAAACTAGCTACAATTACCTTAAACAAAGCTCAGTATGGCACGAACTTTTTATTCACTTGCACTAATCATTATTAGCCCTTTGATCATATTTTATTTATATGTATTACGTGGTAAAAAAAATTCGGGTTATCGCGCGCATTTTAAAGAACGTTTTGGGTTTGTACGTCGCTGTTTATTTTCTAATAAAACTAAACCTGTAGTTATTCATTGTGCTTCTGTAGGTGAGGTATTAGCAGCAACGCCATTAATTAAAGCGTTGCAAAATGAGCACCCGCAGCTAAATATTTTGATCACTTGTAATACCCCAACTGGCCGCGCACAAATAACAGCACAATTTAAAGATACCGTCGCTACTAGTTATTTACCTATCGATTTTCCTTTTGCCACTGCTCGATTTTTAAAACGCGTAAAACCGCAGTTACTGTGTATTTTAGAAACTGAATTGTGGCCAAATATTATGGCTAATGCGCATAACAAAAAAATCCCGGTATTGGTTGTTAATGCGAGACTTTCTGAAAAGTCGCAGCAGGGTTATCAAAAGGTTGCGCAGTTAACTCACCGTATTATGCACTCTATTACTGCGTTAGCCAGTCATAACAAAACAGATGCAGAGCGTTTTATTGCACTTGGGCTTGAGCCTTCAAAAAGCCATGTTACAGGTTCAATCAAGTTTGATATTAGCCCTACTCAAGAGCAACTAACAAAGGTGAGCGCGCTCAAACAGTACTATAATAGCCAAGAACGTTTTATATGGGTGGCAGGTTCTACTCACCCTATAGAGCATGAATTAATACTCGATGCCCACCAGCAGTTGTTAAAAAAGCAGCCTGATGCTTTATTGATTATTGCCCCGCGACACCCCGAGCAATTTGATAAAGTGGCTGAACTACTCACACAAAGTACTTTAAGCTTTAGTCGTCGTAGCCAAAATAATTACCAAAACGAACACGTTTTACTTGCCGATACGCTAGGTGAATTACAGTGTTTATACGGCGCGGCTAGTGTTAGTTATATTGGCGGTAGTTTGATTCGTCGTGGTGGTCATAACCCGCTTGAGTCAGCCGCATTTTCGGTCGGTGTAATAACAGGCCCTCACACGTATAACTTTGATCATGTCTATCCTGAGTTAACAAAGCTTAAAGGGGCATGCGTGGTAGAAAATACAGATGAACTGGCACAACAACTCATTACTTTTAGCCAAAATAAAAAGGCATGCCAAACGCTCGGCACAAAAGCGGCGCAATGTGTTACTAAAAACCAAGGCGCCATAAAAAAAACACTCACTATTATTAATCAATACTTAGAGCCAAAACAGTGACTAACATAGCTATTAGCCAAACCCGAGAATGGGTTTCATCCGTTATTGTAAAATATAACTTTTGCCCGTTTGCCCGTAAAGAAGTCGAAAACAACTGTATTCATTACATTGTAAGTAACGCCAATACTATCGATGATGCTGTAATGGATATGCTTGAGCAATGTATCGAGCTTGACCGCGAGAGCGAACGAGAAACCACGCTAATCATGTTCGATAACGGTTTTAGTGACTTTGAAGACTTTTTAGATTTAGTCGATTTAGCAAATGCGCTATTGGTTGCACAAGGCTTTGAAGGTAAATATCAAATTGCAAATTTTCACCCCGATTATGTATTTGCCGATAGCGATGAAACCGATGCGGCCAACTACACAAATAGAGCGCCGTTTCCTACCTTGCACCTAATTCGTGAAGCAAGTATGAGTGAAGCACTTGAAAATTATGACGAACCTGAGTCTATTCCTGAGCATAATATAAACTTAGCACGCCGAAAAGGCATTGATTTTTGGCAACAATTATTAGAAAACTGTAAAAAACCGAGCGTATAAGCTCGGCTTTTAATACCTTTAGTTAACCCATTAACTTTATTTTTTGACCCAGCTACCGTTTACTTCAATGTAGTGGCCGCTTTGCGTTTTTTCGATTGTTTTTGCCGCTGCCAATGCCTCAACTTGTGCAAGTGACAAGTTATTCTTTTTAGCTAATTTTAAGTACTGTGCCTTACGTTTTTCGTTAACGTCATCAACAACCGCTTTTGCTTCTGTATTTTGTACAACTAATCCAAGGTAGCCTGAGCTGTTTTCACCAACTAAGCCTTGGCTTTTAGCTTCATCTAAACTCATAGCCCAAACTGAAAATGACATACAAACGGCACTAATTAGGGTTACTATATTTAATTTATTTTTAATATTCATATTCTAGCTCCTTAAAATAACTCACTGTCATCGCTAAATAAATTATCGAGCTCTTTATCTACTTTGACACGAATTTCATGATCAACCTTAACATTTAAATTAATAGTGATTGGCTCTTTAGCCGACACCTCAACACGATGCGTGCACGCACTTAGTGCTGATATTGCTGCTAACGCGAGCAGCACTTTTATCGATAACGACTGTCTCATTGCCCATTTCCTTTTTGTGAAAATTGTTGCTCAACTTTTTGTGTAATTTCATCACTTAAACGCAGTGCCCGTAAAAGCGTAAATATATTTTCTTCATGGTTGTAATTAAAGTTAACTTGCTGCTGCGCTTGCTGATTATAACCTTGTAAATTAACTCCAAGCTTTAACCAACCATCATTTTTAAGTACAACGCTGCTATTGAGTTTTTGAATATCTAAATCAGTCAATAACGCCAGTACAGGTTGCAACTCTTGCTGTTGCTGCATCACAGAATCAAATGCAGCATTATTGCTAATTTTTAAATTGCCCTCACCTTGGCTAAACAGACTGCCTTGGCTAATGTGCACACCATTTTTATTAACGCTCACCGGCAGTGTACCAGCCAAACGTCCTGTTAAAGTAATACCCGACTTATCATCAAGGGTGATCAGCTTACTTGCATCAATATTATTAAACGTTACAGTGCTAACTTGGGTTTCTTGTCCAAGCGTATAGTTATCTAATAAAAATGTACCGCCAAGCACATTACCTTCAACATTACTAACAAGCACATTATTGTTATTGACGAGCCATTGCCCTTTAAGGCCTTTGATAACTGCGCCCGCTCTAAACTCATTTAAATGAAAGGTAGTGGGTTTTACATTAAGCCTACCTGAATTAAATTCCCCGCTAAATACACTACTAAAATCACTTGCAAGGTAGTCATTATAAAGTCCACTTAATTGGCGAGTATCTATATCAAAGGATGCCCTTTGTAAATTGACATCGCCACTAATATTGCCGTTAAAAGTACCTTTTGTCAGCTTAGCAAGTGGATAAAACTGATTAATAAAGGTGTTTAATGGCAACACACTTTGCGCTGGCACAATCACCTCAAACGGATGCGCCTGTGACGATATATGATGATTTACCACCAACTCAATATCATCTATAAACGCATGGTGCGACGCTTTAAGTGCACGGCTTTGTAATCCACTCGAGTCTATTTTTATATTATTCAGTCTTATATCAGCGCTATTAAGAGCCTTAATTTGCGTTTTCGCAGTTAAATGAGCAAATAACTCACCTACACCTAGGTTTGCTTTTGCCGTGAGACTATTATTTATATTGGTAAGTTTAAATTCTTTATATGCCGCATTTTTTAACTGATTAGTTAATGTAATTTCTGCATTTAATTGTTTATCCATTTTCGCGGTTAAACTACCTTGATAATGCACTGCTTTTACATCAAAAGCTTCAAAGCTAGCAACGGAAAATTTACTCTGTGTGTACCCGACAGGTTTTGAGTCAATAAATTCACTTAATTCAAAGTAACCACTGAAATTAAGCGCATTAGCAGTAACAGGGATAAATGCGGGTAGCCTTTCAAGCTCAACGTTGTAATCACCTTTAACTTTAGTACCATTTAACTGAGCGCTTATATTAATGCTGTTTATATCTGGCGTGTTTATTTGAGCAGACACCTTTGCCTGAATATTATCAAGCAAAGCGTTAATAGTGAGGGCGGTATCTGTTATTAAAATATCAAAGTGTTTATTACCTTCACTCATCACATTAATTACTGGAATACTCAGCTCCCCCTCTTCTATGCGAAGAGCTTGAGAAAGCTTAACCTGCCAATTTAAAGCAACTTGTTTGCTTACAAAATCTGCGTACTTACTTGGTGGAATTAACTCAGTACAGCGAGGGGTTAAATTAATTTTGTTATTAAGTGAACCGGTATCTAGGATTAACGCTTGGTTATTTAAATTAAAGCGAGTAGCCATCTGGCCAGTGGTTAATAAATTAAATTGGCATTGCTCAAACGTATGAGCAAATTGAGCGCTAATCCCCCCGTTCAACTTAAGCTCAATCCCGTCAAAACTAAACACTTGTTGAGTATTAAAGTTAACAGCATCGAGTAAGGTGTTTTTAGTGTTTATTACCTGTTTTAACAAAATGTCATCAACTGCTAGCTGACCACTTATTTTATTGGAGGTTAAAGTAGCACTCGCATTTATATCGCCCATTACATTAAATTGATTTAGCGCAGGTTCTAATACACTAAATTTTAATGGTTTATTGAGCTGATTACTGTTTACTACAAGCTGTTTAATATTAATGAGTGGGCGATTTGAAGGTAGCGCTATCTCAAGCTGTTTAGCCGGTTGATTAGCGTTATCACTTTTAGGTAATGGATTGAGCGTTAATATTGCACTTTGAACACTGACATGCTTTGTATTTGCTGTAATATCAGAGAGTTGTAATTGTTGGTTTTGGTAATTTAAACACACAGTGTCGGCATGTATATTTAACTTTGAGGTAATTGAAAAATCGAGGCAGCTTAATGTGACACCTGCTTTTTTAAGTTCAGGGGCAATGGCCCATTGTAGTAAAGGCAAGCGAAATACATACCCGAGTAATAATAGACTCAGTAAAAGAGTGCCAACAATTAAACCAATGCGCTTAAACATATTATCCTTACATGTTTTTTAATCACTATAATCAAAAAAGGCTGCACAAGGCAGCCTTTTTTATTTTACATCCAGATCATGAATCTAGTGTGTATATTAACCTACATTTTTACGCGCATTACGGAACATTCGCATCCATGGGCTATCCTCTTTCCACTCATCTGGGTGCCAAGAGTTAGCAACAGTACGAAATACACGCTCTGGATGTGGCATCATTACAGTTGCACGGCCATCTGTTGATGTAATACCTGTGATACCTTCTGGCGAGCCGTTCGGGTTCGCTGGATATTGCGTTGTAGGGTTGCCGTAGTTATCAACAAATTTAACCGCTACAGTACCACTTGCAAGCGCTGCTTTTGTTGCTGCGTCGTTTGCAAACTCTGCATGGCCTTCACCATGAGATACCGCAATTGGCATCCGCGAGCCCGCCATACCATTAAAGAATACCGATGGATTCTCTTGTATTTCAACTAAGCTAAAGCGTGCTTCAAAACGCTCTGACTTGTTCGTTACAAAACGTGGCCAATGCTCAGTACCCGGGATCAACTCTTTTAATGTTGATAGCATCTGACAACCGTTACATACCCCTAAGCTAAAGGTGTCTTCACGGTGGAAAAAGCTTTGGAACTGATCGCGTGCCATGTCATTAAACAGTATTGACTTAGCCCAACCTTCACCCGCACCAAGCACATCACCGTAAGAGAAACCGCCACACGCCACTAAGCCTTTAAATTGCTCAAGTGTTAAGCGCCCTTCTAAAATGTCGCTCATGTGCACATCAACCGCTGCAAAGCCCGCACGGTTAAATGCAGCTGCCATTTCTAAATGAGAGTTTACACCTTGCTCACGTAAAATAGCCATTTGCGGTTTAGCACCAGTTGCAATATATGGAGCTGCAACATCTTCATTTAAATCAAAGTTAAGTTTTACATTTAAGCCAGGATCTTTTGCGTCAAACTTAGCGTCAAACTCTTGCTTAGCACAATCTGGGTTATCACGACGCGCTTGCATTTGATACGTTGTTTCGGCCCAAATTGTACGAAGTTCAGTACGAGTATGATTAAGTACTGTTTGCTCACCACGATTAAACACGATGTTATCGTCGTTATTTAGCGAGCCAATCACATGACTAATTGCGGCAACTCCATGCTGCTCAAATACCGCATTTACAGCCTCTAAATCGCTATTCGCTACTTGAATTACAGCACCTAGCTCTTCGTTATAAAGCGCTTCAATATCAGAGCCGGTCAAAGTCGCTAAATCAACGGTAACACCGGTGTGACCGGTAAACGCCATTTCAGCGATAGTGGTAAATAAACCACCGTCTGAACGGTCATGGTACGCAAGCAACTTGCTATCAGCGACTAGCGCTTGCATTGCGTTGTAAAAACCTTTTAGTAGTTCTGGGCTATCTACATCAGGTGTTGTATCACCTAATTGCTTATAAACCTGAGCAAGGCTTGATGCGCCCAGTCGGTTTTTGCCCGCGCCTAAGTCAACTAAAATAAGCGATGTATCGCCTTTATCTGTTCGTAACTGTGGGGTCACTGTTTTACGTACGTCTTCAACACGACCAAACGCAGTAATAATAAGCGATAACGGTGATGTCACCGATTGCTCTGTAGCATCATCTTCGTTCTTCCATGTCGTTTTCATCGACATAGAATCTTTACCTACAGGAATTGTTAACCCAAGTGCCGGACATAACTCTTCACCCACCGCTTTTACCGCTTCGTATAAACCGGCATCTTCTCCTGGGTGTCCCGCTGCGGCCATCCAGTTTGCAGATAACTTAATATTTTCAAGAGAGCCAATGTTTGCACAGGCAATATTCGTTAACGATTCTGCCACTGCTAAACGCGCTGAAGCGCCATAGTTAAGTAGTGCTGCAGGCGTACGTTCACCCAGTGACATTGCTTCACCATGGTAAGTGTCATATGTTGCTGCGGTTACTGCACAGTTAGCTACTGGTACTTGCCATGGGCCTACCATTTGATCGCGTGCTACTAAACCTGTTACCGAGCGATCGCCAATAGTAATGAGGAAGGTTTTTTCAGCAATGGTTGGTAAACGTAATAAACGTTCTGCAGCATCAGCAGCACTGATATTTTCAACGTCGAGTGCTTTACCTAACACTTGTTGTGATGTTACATCACGATGCATTTTAGGTGCTTTTCCTAATAAAACATCGAGCGGTAAATCAACAGGATTATTTTCAAAGTGACTATCAGCAACCGTTAAATGAGGCTCTGCAGTTGCTTCACCAATAACCGCATATTGCGCTCTTTCACGCTTACAAATAGCTTCAAAACGATCAAAATCTTCAACAGCGACAGCGAGTACATAGCGCTCTTGCGATTCATTACACCAAATTTCGTGTGGTGCCATGCCCGGTTCATCATTTGGGATATTGCGAAGCTGAAATTTACCGCCACGTCCACCGTCACTAACAAGTTCAGGGAATGCGTTAGATAAACCACCTGCACCCACATCATGAATAAACGCAATTGGATTTGCATCACCTAGCTGCCAACATTTGTCGATGACTTCTTGGCAACGACGTTCCATTTCTGGGTTTTCACGCTGTACAGAGGCAAAATCTAAATCTTCATTTGATTGACCCGATGCCATACTTGATGCAGCGCCACCGCCTAAGCCAATGTTCATTGCAGGGCCGCCTAGTGCAATGAGTTTTGCACCAACTGGAATATCGCCTTTTTGAACATGATCAGCACGGATATTACCTAAACCACCGGCAAGCATAATTGGCTTGTGGTAACCACGCACCTCTTCACCATTGTGACTGGTCACTTTTTCTTCGTAAGTACGGAAATAACCTAATAAATTAGGACGGCCAAACTCGTTATTAAACGCAGCACCACCTAATGGGCCTTCAGTCATAATATCTAGAGCATTAACAATACGGCCAGGCTTACCAAAATCACTTTCCCAAGGCTGTTCAAAACCAGGAATACGTAAATTAGATACAGTAAAGCCCACTAAACCCGCTTTTGGTTTTGAACCACGACCAGTTGCGCCCTCATCGCGAATCTCACCGCCCGACCCTGTTGCCGCACCAGAGAAAGGAGCAATAGCCGTTGGGTGGTTATGGGTTTCAACCTTCATTAATATTTCAATGTCTTCTTGGTGATACGCATATTCACCTTGTGCATTCGGGAAGAAGCGACCCGCCTTTGAGCCTTTCATTACGGCTGCATTATCTTTATAAGCAGATAATACATTTTCAGGGTTATGCTCAAAGGTGTTTTTAATCATTTTGAACAACGACTTTGGTTGTTCAATGCCATCAATAGTCCAATCAGCATTAAATATTTTATGACGACAATGCTCTGAGTTCGCTTGAGCAAACATAAACAGTTCAATATCGTTAGGGTTACGCCCTAACTTAATAAAGTTTTCAACTAAATAATCAATTTCATCATCAGCTAGTGCAAACCCTTGCTCTATATTTGCTGCGGCTAATGCTTCACGGCCGCCACCTAAAATATCAACTGATGACATTGGACGAGGTGCATCGCTGCGAAATAACTGCGCGGCATCTTCTAATTTACTGTGAGTAGCTTCAGTCATGCGGTCATGAAGAAGTGCTGCAACTTGTGCTAACTGTTCTGCACTTAAATCACCTTCAACATAGTAAGCAATACCGCGCTCTACGCGATGAACTTGTTTAAGCCCACAGTTATGAGCGATATCTGTCGCTTTTGAAGCCCATGGCGAAATTGTACCAGGACGAGGCGTCACTAATACCAACTGACCTGCTGGCGCATGCTCAGCAATTGTTGGGCCGTAGGTTAATAACTTTTCAAGTTTGGTGTGCTCATCAGTGTTTAATGGCGATGTTAAATCGGCAAAGTGAGCGTATTCGGCATATACATTGGTGACAGGAAGTTGCGATTGTTGGCAACGCGCTAAAATTTTATTAACTCTGAACTCTGAAAGTGCTGGTGCACCACGAAGGATCAACATAAGTAATTTCACCCGGGGTTAGGGATTGAACGATATTTTAGGCGCGTATTATAGTCCAAATTACTCTCAGATTTAACTCAAAAATGCGCTTTTCATTAAATTAACTTTTTCTTTTTGTTTACACCTATTTTTTACTCACTGCGATTAAACGATAAGTGACGTAATCAGTAAGTTTTGTTATAACAGGAGATACGATGCTAAAGAGGCGAATATGTTGAAGATAAAGCTAATAACAACCATTACGTTAGTCATACTTTTGTGTGCATGTAATACACAAGAGCAATCAACACAGCTTGCCCAAATCAAATCTGAAAACAAAATTCGTATTGGTACACTTGCCAGTGCAAGTAATTACTATCAAGCCGTTCAAGGGGAACAAGGATTTGAATTTGAGCTCTCTCAAGCGTTTGCAGACTACTTAGGGGTAGAGCTTGAAATTGTACCCTTTTTTAATTTATCCGAAATGTTTGCGCGTTTGGACAGTGGTGACCTCGATTTAATTGCCTCAGGTCTTACTTACAATAAAGTACGTGCTGAGCGCTATCGCTATGGCCCTACATACAGAACAATTAGCCAAAAATTAGTCTTTAAACAAGGCCGTGAACGCCCTCGTGATTTTGATGATTTAACCGGAAACTTCACCGTTATCGCTAAAAGTAGCCATTCATTAACATTAGAAGAAATTCAACAAACCAACCCAAACTTAAGCTGGAATGAAACCGAAGAGTTTGATGAAGAAGAATTACTGCAAGCAGTTATTGACGGCGAAATAGATTACACCTTAGCGGATTCACATACTTTAGCGCTATTTCGTCGCTATCACCCTAATTTAAGTATTGGCTTTTCAGTTACCCGAAATGATTCAATTGCATGGATACTAAGAAAGTCGAATGATGATTCCCTATACGCATTATTAGTCCCCTTTTTTGGTGAAGCAAAACAAAATAATCAACTTTATGTGCTCGAAGAAAAATACTTCGGTCATGTCCGCCAATTTAATTACGTTAATACCTTGGCCTATATAGACGCAATTAAAGAAACACTGCCTAAATATCAACCTTGGTTTATGCAATATGCAGGTAGCCTAGATTGGCGCTTACTGGCAGCATTAAGTTATCAAGAGTCGATGTGGAACCCGCGTGCTAAATCACCAACCGGTGTGCGTGGTATTATGATGCTAACAAGACGCACAGCAAAACAAGTCGGTGTAACAAACCGCTTAGAACCAGAGCAAAATATACGCGGTGGTGCACAATACCTAGCAAAATTAATTAAACGCGTCCCGGATCGAATCCCTCAACCGGATCGTACTTGGCTTGCACTTGCCGCCTATAATGTAGGTTGGGGACACGTTAACGATGCCCGTATTATTACCGAGCAACAGGGAGCTAGCCCTGATAAATGGGCCGACGTTAAAAAGCGCTTACCATTGTTAGTAAAAAAACGTCACTATCGTAATACCCGTTATGGCTATGCTCGCGGTGATGTAGCAGTGACCTATGTTGATAATATACGCCGCTATTACGATGCGCTTGTTTGGCTTGATGAAAATAATGCAATGGCGCCAATCACCTCAACAAATGAAACAGAAGAGAAAATCGTTAAACCAGATGATTCAGAGCAACGTACAAGTAATGCCGCTGAAGAAAAAAAATAAATACGCAGCTTAGTAATTAACTGAACATCAGAAAATCAAATAGTTGTTTACTTGTAATCAATTATTCAATAATCTGGCTTAATTGTATAAAATTTTGTGTCATTACCAAGCACATAAGGATAAGTCATGCTTAAACGTAGACGTACACATCAACTTAAACGTTGTATAAAGCACTCAACCGCCACTCGTCGTCGAGTGATGTTAAGAAATTTACATAAAAAAATAATTTGGCGCCGCCGCATGTTTGCTATGCAGCAAATGGCTGAATTAGACGCCTTAATAGCAGCAGCTGACTAATCGCTGTTACTATTACGAGCGGCTTGCTTTGCCGCCTTTATTTGTGCTCGGCGACGCTTAAAAAAACTAGAAATAGTCTCTGCACATTGTGTTTCTAATACCCCACCCGTTATTTCTACCTGATGGTTTAAACGAGGTTCTTGTAAAAGGTTCATAATTGAACCGGCAGAACCCGTTTTAGCATCGGCTGCACCAAATACTAAGCGTTTAATTCGGCTATGTACTAATAAACCTGCGCACATAGAGCATGGCTCTAGCGTGACGTAAAGAGTACAGTCAATTAAGCGGTAATTATTAAGTACTTTTCCTGCTTCACGTACCGCTATCATCTCAGCATGAGCCGACGGGTCGTTATCAGTAATTGAACGATTATAGCCTGCGCTAATAAGCTGATTATCTTTAACAATTATAGCCCCTACCGGGATCTCATCTAGCTGCTCCGCTTGTTTTGCATACACAAGCGCTTGTTCCATCCAATATTGGTCGTCAAATGGCTCTGTCATTATTATTACTTAACTATTTTTTATGCCGTAATTATACCAACTTAGCGCAATAAAATGCGTCATTGATCACTTTATTGCAAAAATAAAACAAATTTAAGTGGTTTGTCATGGCTCATAAGGCAGGATTTACGCTATAATCTCACGCTTTTTTTATTTAGCTCACAACACGGGTAGCAAATGAAATTTCCTGGACGCCGCAGGCATAAACATTATTTTCCAGTGGAAGCCAAAGATCCACTGACCAATCAACTTAACGCCACTGAGCGATTACACCGCAGCTATATTACGGGGATCGATCAAATCGTTGTTGATATAGAAGCTAAGGTTGACCAAGCTTTTCTCGATGAATTTCAATTGCGCCGAGGGATGTCGCAAGTTATAGATAATGACATCACCAATGCTTTATACGATCGCTTAAAACTAAACGACATGGTCGATTACGAATTCGCAGGCGGAACCGTTGGCAACACGATGCACAACTATTCCGTACTTGCTGATGACCGTTCGGTGCTATTAGGTGTAATGAGTGAAAACATAAAAATAGGCAGTTATGCTTATCGCTTTTTATGTAATAACTCAAGTCGCGTAGACTTAGACTACTTACAGCCTGTAGATGGTCCTATAGGCCGCTGTTTCACATTGATTGATGAAACAGGTGAACGCACCTTTGCCATTAGTGCTGGCCTAATGAATTATCTAAAGCCTGAGTCAATTGATAAAGAGCTAATCGAAGGCTCATCGGCATTAGTGATTAGCGCTTATTTAATGCGTACTCAAGGCGATGAAACCATGACCGAAGCGACCATGCAAGCAATCAAGTATGCTAACGATGCAGATGTACCGGTTGTATTAACACTCGGTACTAAGTTTCTTATCGAGCAGGATCCGACATGGTGGGCTAACTTTGTAGAAAAGCATGTTGATATCCTTGCTATGAACGAAGAAGAAGGCCAAGCAATTACTGGATTTGAAGATCCATTACTAGCTGCCGACAAAGCATTAGACTGGGTTGATTTAGTAATTTGTACTGCCGGTGAAAAAGGCTTATTTATGGCCGGTTTTGTTGATGACAGTTTCAAACGCGAAACAGAGTATCCACTTTTGCCTGGTGCTATCCCTGACTTTAATCGTTATGAGTTTTCACGTGCAATGCGTAAAGTTGACTGTGAAAAACCAATAAAGGCATATAGTCATACTGCTCCGTTTATGGGCGGGCCTGACTCGATTAAAAATACCAACGGCGCTGGTGATTGTGCTTTAGCCGCTGTATTGCATGACTTATCAGCGAATGTTTATCATAAGTTGAACGTTGCTAATTCAGCAAAACATCAGCAACAAGCGATTACCTACTCTTCGCTCGCTCAAATTAGTAAATACGCCAACCGTGCAAGTTACGAAGTACTGGTTCAGCATTCTCCACGCTTATCACGTGGCTTACCAGAGCGCGAAGATTGCTTAGAGCAAGTGTATTGGGATCAATAAAATCCCAATGCACTAAGCGTATTTAAAATATCGATATATCAAGCTTTTTAGATAGCAGCTCTAATGCTGCTATTCCTGCGACTGAATTACCAAAAGAGTTTAATCCTGGGGAATACACTGCCACAGTAAATCTATTCGGTAACACCGCCAATATAGTGCCAGAAACCCCTGATTTGCCCGGCATTCCTACTCGATAACCAAAATCACCCGCCGCATCATATAAACCACTGGTAAATAACAACGAATTTAGTTGCTTATTCTGACGACTAGAAAGCACTCGTTTAGAAGAACTATAGTCTATCCCTTTATTAGCTAAAAAATTGTACGCCTTAGCAAGTTCGATACAATTAAGTTCTATGGCACAAAAATTAAAGTATGACCACAGCACATCATCAACTTCATTTTCAAAGTTACCGAATGATTTCATTAAGTGTGCCATTGCCGCATTTCGATGCCTAAACTCATACTCTGAATTAGCCACTTGTTTATCTATTACGATACTTCGATTACCAGATAAATCGCGAAATGTTTCCAGCATAGAGTGCATGGGTGCTGATAAACGACTATATAAAGCATCACAGGTAACTATGGCACCCGCATTAATAAATGGGTTACGGGGTATGCCTTTTTCAAACTCAAGCTGTGTCAGTGAATTAAATGCTGTTCCTGAGGGCTCTTTACCCACTCTACTCCATAGTTCATCGCCATAACGTTGCAGCGCTAATGTCAGAGTCATTACTTTAGAAACAGATTGAATAGTAAAACGTTGTTCGCAATCACCCGCGCAAAATATCTCCCCCTCAGTGGTGTAAATAGCAATAGAAAACTGCTCAAGATCAACTTCAGCAAGAGCAGGTATATAATCAGCAACCTTACCTTGGCTCAATAAAGGCTTAACCTCTTGAGTTATCTCATTTAGCACTCGTTGATAATCACTGGTTGGCAATAGACACCTCAATAATATGCAAAGTTAAAATCAAATTTTAACACGTAGGATCTATAACTGCATGAGAATGTTAAGTCTATAAGTTATTAGTAATCTGATAGGAAGCATATACATGATGAGATTGGCTGGCAGTCTCTTTTTTTAAGATATTGCGTAATTCATCTTCAAATTTAAAACAATAAAAAACCAGCATTTTGCTGTAACGTGGTTCTGTTATTTGGAGCCAGTGCGCTAATTTATAGCGACAATACAATAGAACATCCTACATTTTTGTTTAGATCCAAGCTGTTTTGTTTGATGTATAGGAATACGAATGCCATGGAGCACAAGATATGCAAGAGCGGCCACTACTAAGTTCCATATACAGTCTTGGCTTGATGTTTTTCTTTATCTCAGACAACAAAAAACCCGTTACATTGCTGTAACGGGTTTCTTTAATTGGATCCTGGTAATGTCATGGTGCCCACAGCGGTAAAAAGTCACATAGCAAATGCGACACTATCATTGTGTCGAGGCGGCCTTGTGCGGGGCTCGCCTTCGAGCTGTTTAGGAATACGAATGCCGTGGAGCACAGGATGTACGAGAAAGGCCACTACTGAGTTCGGCATGGGCTCTTGGTTATTTATTAAATCCCAGACAGCAAAAAACCCGTCACATCGCTGTAACGGGTTTCTCTTATTTGGATCCTGGTAATGTCATGGTGCCCACAGCAGTAGAAAGTCACATAGCAAATGCGACACTATCATTGTGTCGGGGCGGCCTTTTGCGGGGCTCGCCTTCGAGCTGTTTAGGAATACGAATGCCGTGGAGCACAGGATATACGAGAACGGCCACCACTGAGTTCGGCATGGGCTCTTGGCTATTTATTAAATCCCAGACAGCAAAAAACCCGTTACATCGCTGTAACGGGTTTCTCTTATTTGGATCCTGGTAATGTCCTACTTTCACATAGCAAATGCTACACTATCATCGGCGCTGTTTCGTTTCACTACTGAGTTCGGCATGGGGTCAGGTGGGTCCAAAACGCTATTATCACCAAGAAAATTCTTTTCAATTTTCTTATTATTTATTTTTAAATTTAAAGTCTTTCGACTAAATTTGGAGCCTGGTAATGTCCTACTTTCACATAGCAAATGCTACACTATCATCGGCGCTGTTTCGTTTCACTACTGAGTTCGGCATGGGGTCAGGTGGGTCCAAAACGCTATTGTCACCAAGCAAATTTGGTGTAAGGTCGATTTAATCGAGCTTACTAAAATTTGGAATTCTGATAATAAAGAGTAATCAAGTAATCTACTTTAGTTATATTAACTTCTTCGCTTAAACTATCACATAAAACGCGTTTGGCGTTGTATGGTTAAGCCTCACGGGTAATTAGTACAAGTTAGCTTAATGGCTCACACCACTTCCACATCTTGCCTATCAACGTTGTAGTCTTCAACGGCCCTTCAGAGACTTTAAAAGTCTAGTGAGAACTCATCTCGAGGCCTGCTTCGCGCTTAGATGCTTTCAGCGCTTATCAGTTCCGAACGTAGCTACCGGGCAATGCCATTGGCATGACAACCCGAACACCAGCGGTTCGTTCACTCCGGTCCTCTCGTACTAGGAGCAACCCCTCTCAATTCTCAAACGCCCACGGCAGATAGGGACCGAACTGTCTCACGACGTTCTAAACCCAGCTCGCGTACCACTTTAAATGGCGAACAGCCATACCCTTGGGACCGACTTCAGCCCCAGGATGTGATGAGCCGACATCGAGGTGCCAAACACCGCCGTCGATATGAACTCTTGGGCGGTATCAGCCTGTTATCCCCGGAGTACCTTTTATCCGTTGAGCGATGGCCCTTCCATTCAGAACCACCGGATCACTATGACCTACTTTCGTACCTGCTCGACGTGTCTGTCTCGCAGTTAAGCTGGCTTCTACCATTACACTAACCGTACGATGTCCGACCGTACTTAGCCAACCTTCGTGCTCCTCCGTTACTCTTTGGGAGGAGACCGCCCCAGTCAAACTACCCACCAGGCACTGTCCGTAACCCCGATTCAGGGGCCAACGTTAGAACATCAAAACTACAAGGGTGGTATTTCAAGGACGACTCCACAAAAACTAGCGTCTCTGCTTCTAAGTCTCCCACCTATCCTACACATGTAGGTTCAATGTTCAGTGCCAAGCTGTAGTAAAGGTTCACGGGGTCTTTCCGTCTAGCCGCGGGTACACAGCATCTTCACTGCGATTTCAATTTCACTGAGTCTCGGGTGGAGACAGCGTGGCCATGGTTACACCATTCGTGCAGGTCGGAACTTACCCGACAAGGAATTTCGCTACCTTAGGACCGTTATAGTTACGGCCGCCGTTTACCGGGGCTTCGATCAAGAGCTTCTCCGAAGATAACCCCATCAATTAACCTTCCGGCACCGGGCAGGTGTCACACCGTATACGTCATCTTGCGATTTTGCACAGTGCTGTGTTTTTAATAAACAGTCCCAGCCACCTGGTCACTGCGGCTCCAATCAGCTTAAAGAGCAAGTCTCATCACCAATCGGAGCGTACCTTCTCCCGAAGTTACGGTACGATTTTGCCTAGTTCCTTCACCCGAGTTCTCTCAAGCGCCTTAGTATTCTCTACCTGACCACCTGTGTCGGTTTGGGGTACGATTCGGTATAATCTGAAGCTTAGAGGCTTTTCCTGGAAGTATGGCATCAGCAACTTCATCACCTTGGTGACTCGTCTCGTGTCTCAGCCTAACAGCAACCCGGATTTACCTAAGTCGCTAGCCTACACACTTTCACATGGACTACCATCGCCATGCTTGCTTAGCCTGCTCCGTCCCCCCATCGCAATTATACCAAGTACGGAAATATTAATCCGTTTCCCATCGACTACGCCTTTCGGCCTCGCCTTAGGGGTCGACTTACCCTACCCTGATTAACATGGGATAGGAACCCTTGGTCTTCCGGCGTGCGGGTTTTTCACCCGCATTATCGTTACTCATGTCAGCATTCGCACTTCTGATACGTCCAGCATACCTCCCGGTACACCTTCAACCGCTTACAGAACGCTCCCCTACCACTCAAAATAAATTTTGAATCCGCAGCTTCGGTGCATAGTTTAGCCCCGTTACATCTTCCGCGCAGACCGACTCGACCAGTGAGCTATTACGCTTTCTTTAAAGGATGGCTGCTTCTAAGCCAACCTCCTGGCTGTCTGGGCCTTTCCACATCGTTTCCCACTTAACTATGACTTTGGGACCTTAGCTGGCGGTCTGGGTTGTTTCCCTCTTCACGACGGACGTTAGCACCCGCCGTGTGTCTCCCGGATATTACTTTACGGTATTCGGAGTTTGCAAAGGGTTGGTAAGTCGGGATGACCCCCTAGCCTTAACAGTGCTCTACCCCCGTAAGTATTCGTCCGAGGCTCTACCTAAATAGATTTCGGGGAGAACCAGCTATCTCCCGGTTTGATTAGCCTTTCACTCCTAACCACAGGTCATCCCCTAACTTTTCAACGTTAGTGGGTTCGGTCCTCCAGTTGATGTTACTCAACCTTCAACCTGCCCATGGCTAGATCACCGGGTTTCGGGTCTATACCTTGCAACTATTCGCCCAGTTAAGACTCGGTTTCCCTACGGCTACCCTAATCGGTTAACCTCGCTACAAAATATAAGTCGCTGACCCATTATACAAAAGGTACGCAGTCACCCAACAAGTGGGCTCCTACTGCTTGTACGTACACGGTTTCAGGTTCTATTTCACTCCCCTCACAGGGGTTCTTTTCGCCTTTCCCTCACGGTACTGGTTCACTATCGGTCAGTTGGGAGTATTTAGCCTTAGATGATGGTCCACCTATATTCAGTCAAAGTTTCACGTGCTCCGACCTACTCGATTTCACTTAAAATGCGTTTTCATGTACGGGACTATCACCCTGTATCGTGGCACTTTCCAGAGCCTTCCATTAACACATAATAAGCTTAAGGGCTGTTCCGATTTCGCTCGCCGCTACTATCGGAATCTCGGTTGATTTCTTTTCCTACGGGTACTTAGATGTTTCAGTTCTCCGCGTTCGCCTCGTTAACCTATGTATTCAGTTAACGATACCTGCAAGCAGGTGGGTTTCCCCATTCGGAAATCCTAGTCTCAAGTGCTTTTTACTAGCTTGACTAGGCTTATCGCAAGTTAATACGTCCTTCATCGCCTCCAACTGCCAAGGCATCCACCGTGTACGCTTAGTCACTTAACCATACAACCCAAACGGGTCTTTGTTTTGTGACAGTTTAACTTCGCCAGAAGTTAATATTGAATACTAAAGTAGATACCAATCAACAAACGTTAAACGTTCATTAAATGGCACTGAATGATACTGCTATCATTCTTTTTTACTTTTGAAAACTCTGTACAAATACAATGTATTCATACGAATTTTATTATCAGCTTTTCCAAATTTTTAAAGAGCATATTAATTAGTCAACTCAAAGAGCAAACTAACTAACAATCATCTGTGTGGACACTACGAACAAATAAGTTCTAAATCGTATAAGGAGGTGATCCAGCCCCAGGTTCCCCTAGGGCTACCTTGTTACGACTTCACCCCAGTCATGAATCACTCCGTGGTAAACGTCCTCCCGAGGGTTAGACTATCTACTTCTGGAGCAACCCACTCCCATGGTGTGACGGGCGGTGTGTACAAGGCCCGGGAACGTATTCACCGCGTCATTCTGATACGCGATTACTAGCGATTCCGACTTCATGGAGTCGAGTTGCAGACTCCAATCCGGACTACGACGCACTTTAAGTGATTCGCTTACTCTCGCGAGTTCGCAGCACTCTGTATGCGCCATTGTAGCACGTGTGTAGCCCTACACGTAAGGGCCATGATGACTTGACGTCGTCCCCACCTTCCTCCGGTTTATCACCGGCAGTCTCCTTAGAGTTCTCAGCATTACCTGCTAGCAACTAAGGATAGGGGTTGCGCTCGTTGCGGGACTTAACCCAACATCTCACAACACGAGCTGACGACAGCCATGCAGCACCTGTATCAGAGTTCCCGAAGGCACCAAACTATCTCTAGTAAGTTCTCTGTATGTCAAGTGTAGGTAAGGTTCTTCGCGTTGCATCGAATTAAACCACATGCTCCACCGCTTGTGCGGGCCCCCGTCAATTCATTTGAGTTTTAACCTTGCGGCCGTACTCCCCAGGCGGTCTACTTAATGCGTTAGCTTTGAAAAACAGAACCGAGGTTCCGAGCTTCTAGTAGACATCGTTTACGGCGTGGACTACCAGGGTATCTAATCCTGTTTGCTCCCCACGCTTTCGTACATGAGCGTCAGTGTTGACCCAGGTGGCTGCCTTCGCCATCGGTATTCCTTCAGATCTCTACGCATTTCACCGCTACACCTGAAATTCTACCACCCTCTATCACACTCTAGTTTGCCAGTTCGAAATGCAGTTCCCAGGTTGAGCCCGGGGCTTTCACATCTCGCTTAACAAACCGCCTGCGTACGCTTTACGCCCAGTAATTCCGATTAACGCTCGCACCCTCCGTATTACCGCGGCTGCTGGCACGGAGTTAGCCGGTGCTTCTTCTGTCAGTAACGTCACAGCTAGCAGGTATTAACTACTAACCTTTCCTCCTGACTGAAAGTGCTTTACAACCCGAAGGCCTTCTTCACACACGCGGCATGGCTGCATCAGGCTTGCGCCCATTGTGCAATATTCCCCACTGCTGCCTCCCGTAGGAGTCTGGGCCGTGTCTCAGTCCCAGTGTGGCTGATCATCCTCTCAAACCAGCTAGGGATCGTCGCCTTGGTGAGCCATTACCTCACCAACTAGCTAATCCCACTTGGGCCAATCTAAAGGCGAGAGCCGAAGCCCCCTTTGGTCCGTAGACATTATGCGGTATTAGCAGTCGTTTCCAACTGTTGTCCCCCACCTCAAGGCATGTTCCCAAGCATTACTCACCCGTCCGCCGCTCGTCATCTTCTAGCAAGCTAGAAATGTTACCGCTCGACTTGCATGTGTTAGGCCTGCCGCCAGCGTTCAATCTGAGCCATGATCAAACTCTTCAATTAAAAAGTTTTATGTCTTTCGACAGCTCAATGAATTCTGAATTTATTTAATATCTTTCGATATTGAATTGACTGTGCTGAATAACTACCTAAGTAATTATTCTGTTGGTCACTCAGTTTCGATTGAGACTCTAAATTTGTTTGCCTCACTACCTAAGTAGCTTGGCTGTTAGAACTCAATCTGTACGAGTGCCCACACAGATGATTGCTTTATATTGTTAAAGAACGTTGCGATTAAAGCGTTTAACTTTATCTCGCTAGGGCTGCGCATATTACGCTTTCCTATTTTTTTGTCAACACTTAATTTTAAACTTTATCAAAAATCTAAACTCAAGTTTTACTCGACTTTCTGAGCAGCTCCTGCTTCGCTATGCGTTGGCGTTCCCCGTCTCAGTGGGGTCGCATTATAGGGAGAATCGATTTTAACGCAAGCGTTTTTAAAGGCTTTTTTGCATTTAATTTTTCCCCCTAAGATACCCCACCTAGACACACACGTTACCCACAAAACCCTGTGGATAACCCTGCATTTATCCTCTTTTTAAATGTAGAAAACAAAAAAGCATCTTTAGTTAGATGCTTTTATAAAGGTTCTAATTAGCCGTCAATATAAAATACTATAGAGCTTGCGGCGATATTTAGCGGCTAATGCATCGCCGTCAGGTAAAGAGGCGATTATTGCTAAGAAGTTTGGTTTGGCTTCATCATAGTTAAGATCCTTTTTAAGGATAGTAAAGAGTGCTTCTAATGCCTCTTCTTTCCTTCCCGCTTCATTTAAAAGGTTACTTAGCTGCATTTGCAAATCAAGTTCATTTGGATGTTTAGCGACTTTTTCTTGAAGTTCTTTTATCTGCGGTGAATCGGTTGCCTCTAATGCGGCCTCACATTTTGCCTTAATATTATTAAAGTATGCATCTTGCTCTTTTACATCTATTGTTTCTATTAACGCAGCGGCTTCATCGAGTTTGTGGATTTGTATACATATATCTGCCAGTACTAATTTAATCCTCGCATTTCGACTATCAAGTTCATACGCTTGTTTGGCATAAGTAAACGCGGCATTTAAGTCGCTATTAATCAGTGCTTGCTTAGCCTGCTCTAATAATAAGTCTTGTTGAGCTGGTAAATGTTTAGATAATGCATCACGAACTTGGCTTTCTGTTTGAGCACCCGCTAATACATCAACTGGAGCTGAGTCTTTTAATAACACTAAAGTAGGTAAGGTTTGCAATCCAACTTGTTGGGCAAGTTGAGAGGCAAGTGCCTGCTCTGCATCGCAGTCTAAGTTTGCGACTACTATATAGTTGCTGTATTCAGCAGCTAACTTATCTAAAATAGCTGCTTGGCTAATACACTCTGGGCTTTGTGGAGAAAAAAAGTTAAGTAGTACTAACTTTTGTTGTGATGTTTCACCCAATACTTGCTGAAGGTTTTGTGCGTTAAGACTAACTATATTGCTCATTGAATTATTGCCATGTTCATCTATTTAGGTTTTTTATATGGTGATGAAGATAATAATTACAAGTCATCTGTTTAAATCATTTAAATACAATAGAAGGTAGTGAGGGAAATATGAAATTAGCGTATGTAAGTGCATTGTGTTTATTAGTCAGCCCATTATTGAATGCGCAAGCACTTAAGTTGGATCTTGATACCAGCATGCCGGCAATAGAAAAACTTTACTTAGACCTACATCAATCACCTGAATTGTCATATAAGGAAAAGCAAACAGGTAAAAAAATCGCTGAACGACTTCAGAAATTAGGGTTTGACGTAACCGATAATGTAGGTGGCTATGGTGTAGTCGGAATTTACAAAAATGGTCAAGGCCCTACCGTCATGATCAGAACTGATACTGATGGCCTGCCTATAACAGAGCAAACAGGCAAAACTTACGCATCAACTATTACCACAATTAATGATCAAGGTAGTGAAGTTGGCGTTATGCATGGCTGTGGTCATGATATTCATATGAGCTCTTTTATTGGTACTGCTGAGCAATTAATTACGCATAAAAATAAGTGGCAAGGTACTTTAATGATGGTTGCTCAACCCGCTGAAGAAGTAGGCGGTGGTGCAAAAGCAATGCTCAAGGAAGGATTATTTAACAAATACGCTAAACCAGATCATATTATTGCTTTGCATGTAAGCGCTAGCGTTGCTGCGGGTAAAGTGGCAATGAAAAATGAATACACCATGGCCAGTGTTGATTCTGTTGATATTAGTATAAAAGGCAAAGGTGGCCATGGTGCTTACCCGCATACAACTATCGATCCTGTGATCATCGCAGCTCGAACAATACTTGCACTACAAACAATTACTAGTCGAGAGCTTTCTCCACTTGAACCTTCAGTGATAACGGTGGGTTCCATTCATGGTGGCTCTAAACACAATGTTATTTCTGATGAAGTTAAGTTACAACTTACGCTACGCAGCTACAATCCAGATGTACGTAACGCACAAATAGCGGCAATTAAACGTATTACTGCAGGTATAGCACAAAGTGCAGGCCTCGAGGAATCTCTCTACCCTGTAGTGAAAGTTCATGAAGATGAATCAATTCCATCAACTTACAATAACCCAGTACAAACTAACCTTGTTCGAAACGCTATAAAAAGTGCGATAGGTGATGCAAACGTGCTCGAAACAGAAGCGGTAATGGCCGGTGAAGACTTTGGATTATACGGGCGCACCGACGAAAATATTCCTATCACCTTATTTTGGCTAGGTGGCGTTAACCAACAGCAGTACGCCAAGGCAATAAAAAATAACGAAACACTGCCCTCGTTACATTCAAGTAAATTTGCGCCTGATTATAAAGTAGCACTGCCTACAGGAATAAAGGCAATGAGTAACGCCGCTGTGGCACTATTCAATCAGTAACCTCCAACGCTATATGTAAGCCCTGCGATTAATTTACCGCAGGGCTTTTTTTATAACTCGACTTTTTATATGGCGCTTTTTTTGTACGTTTGGCAAAGCGCTTTTTAGGTGACGTTTTAGGTAACAGTGCAAATGCCTGACTATTGCAGTTCGCCGCTTGGCTTACAAAATTAGTTAAATCGGCTAATAAAGGTTGTATAAACTGCTGATAACTCATTGCTTGCTGTGCAATATCACCTAAACTCGACTCCCATTTTGCAGTTAAGTCGGGGCTTGATAATCCCTCTGGTAATACACTAATTAATGCAAGACCTGTTTCAGTTGCTTTAATTGCTTTTCCCTCACGTTTTAAAAAGCGACGTTTAAATAACAGCTCAATAATGCCTGCACGCGTTGCTTCTGTACCGAGGCCATCTGTTTCTTTTAATATTTTTTTGATTTGCAGGTCTTTTACATAACGGCTAATTCCCGTCATAGCAGCAAGTAAGGTTGCATCGGTAAAATGAGCCGGAGGAGATGTATGCTTTTGCACCACTTCACCTTTAGTACAAGTAAGTGCCATGCCTTTTTCTAAATAAGGTAATGTAGCTTCTTCTTTAAGTTCCGACTTACCCATGAGCAATTTAAAACCTAAGCTTACATCTTGCTTTGCACTTGCTTTAAATAAACCACCGGCTATGGTTACCTCTACTTTACTTTCGTTGTAAATGTAGTCGGGATAAAACTGAATTAAATAGTGTCGACTTATTAACTGATAAATTTTTGCTTCATCATTGGCTAAACTCACACTTTTTAACTGTTTAGCTGTCGGCACAATGGCGTGATGAGCGGCCACTTTTGCATCATTAAAACATTTACTACGTTGTTTTGCATTTGCCTCATTTACCAGCTCTACTGACTGCCCACCATTTACGGCTATCGCTTTTAAAATAGCAGGTGCATCTTGGTGATGCTCTCTCGGTAAGTAACGGTTATCTGAGCGTGGGTAGGTAATTAATTTATCACGCTCATATAAAACTTGGCAAATATCGAGTACTTTTTGTGCTGGCATCCCAAAAGCTTTAGCAGCATCTATTTGTAAAGCAGATAAGTTATAAGGAAGCGGCGCGGCTTGTTTTTTTTGCTTTTGCTCAAGCGCTGTTACATTTGCGGGCTGATTAGCAATGCGTGAAGTCACATTTTCGGCTAAGGCTTTATTAAGTACTCTGCCCTCTTCATCTTGATATGGTTCGCACGCTTTACTCGGTATCCACTTAGCAGTAAATGATTGCTGCTCAGGTGTAACAAGATGAGCAAGTACTTCATAAAATGGTTTGGATACAAAATTTGCGATTTCATTATCACGATTTACAACTAAACCTAAAATAGGTGTTTGTACTCGCCCAACCGACAACACATTACCAAAGCCCGCTTTTTGCCCAGCTAGCGTATAAGCTCGCGTTAAATTCATACCAAACAACCAATCAGCACGAGACCGCGCTAAAGCAGATACACTTAAAGGGATAAAATCACGGTTAGCCCGCATAGAGTTGAGTGATTTTTTTACCGCAGTTAAGTTTAAATCACTAATCAATAAGCGTTGAATACTTTGCTTTTTGGTTTGACTAATTTTTGTTTGCTCGATTACTTCATCAACCAGTAGCTGACCCTCACGATCAGGATCGCCAGCATGTACGAGTGTTGTTGCCTGCTTAATTAATTTTTTTAAAATGGTAAGCTGCTTACGGGTTTTTGTTTTAGCTTTTAATTGCCAGTGTTCAGGCACAATAGGTAAATGCTCAAATTGCCATTTTTTAAAACGTTCGTCATAGTCATCAGGTTCTGCTTGCTCGAGCAAATGGCCTATGCACCAAGACACACAATCACCATTCGCCACTTCAATATAACCATCGTGTTTTTTATGAGGTTTTGGAAGCGCATCTGCAATAGCGCGTCCTAATGAAGGTTTTTCAGCAATATAAAGTTTCATAACCACACCCTAACACTGTTCATATAAACAGTAGTTTAGCATATCAGTTTAAAACTGGGGATATTTTTATAGTTTCTAACTTAAAGCTTTATTTCGCTTATTAACAAAAAGATATAAAAGAGGCAGGTAGCAGACAACAACAGTGGCAATATTTATTAAAGGCATAAATGTTTGATACATCACAGTGCTATAAGATAAATCCCAAAGGTGTCGGTCAACTAAGCGAAATAATTGAAGAATGGGTGCACCAATAACAATAAGCTGCCCAAGTACACATTGCCACAAATGCACTTTATCTTTAAGACCCCAATAAGCAATAAGTGCCATCCAAGTAATATCTGTTAATGCCCATACAAGGTAACGGTATATATAAATACCATCATCAAACGCCATTAAACTTGAGTAGGTCACAGTGCCAAATAAGAAAAAAGCGGCAGTAATAACAACGAACCTAAGAGCTAAATAATCTTTGAGGATAAAGAATATAAAAATAGCCGGACTCAAAATAAGAACCCAGCTTTTGCTTAATATACTTACAAAATACAAAAACCATTCAGGCAAACTAAATAACCTTACTTAACTTTTGTATCTTCATCAGTTCCATCGCCGTTACCAGGCATACTACAATACTTAGTCAACATATTCGCCCCATTACATTTGTTAAGAATGTTGCATTCTATGCTAAAAAAGGTACATAGCCAAGTCATTCTATCTTACATCAATTGGCGCTGACTCTTTTGCCTTGCCTTGTAAAATTGATATTTCTACACGGCGGTTACGTCTTCGATCTTCGCGGGAATCGTTCGGCACTAAGGGCCTAGTTTCTGCACGCCCTACCACCATCATTCTGGTTTTATCAAAACCTGGAACTTTTTGTAATTCACTCGCTACCGCAACTGCGCGTTTAGATGATAAATCCCAGTTATTAATGTAAAGCTCGTTGGAAACCTGAAAATCATCCGTATGACCAGACACCGTAATTTCACCGGGTACATCTTTAAGTAATCGGCCAATATCTTGAATGATAG
This sequence comes from Pseudoalteromonas sp. SD03, assembly GCF_040937955.1. Lineage (NCBI taxonomy): Bacteria > Pseudomonadati > Pseudomonadota > Gammaproteobacteria > Alteromonadales > Pseudoalteromonadaceae > Pseudoalteromonas > Pseudoalteromonas sp. SD03. The sequence goes on along the minus strand of NZ_CP162514.1, from coordinate 856,077 downwards.
GTTTAAATTGTGGTTGTAAAAATGCACTCCCCGATGGAAACGAGCCATTTTCTCTAATACGAATTATGATTTGCTGCCCTAAAGATTCAAGCTCAATAGCCCCATCAATAATTTGCTTTTCAAGCTGTTGCGCAATTTTTTTAACTAAGTCATTTATTTGCTCTTGATCAGCAGCAGACACTGCCGTAGCTGCAGCAACTTCCTCTGAGGTACTACTTGATTCACCACCTCGCTTTTCACCACGTTGCTCTTGACGTCCACCTGCGGAGCTTTCATCTCCCGCCTGAAACTCAAGCATTTGTTGGGTCATTTCAACCGTTTGTTGCTGAATGGTTTCTATAGGAGTTGGCTCAGGTTTACCCGGCGTAAACTCCATAGCAATAACAGATGTCCCTTTTGGAATGTCTTTTACTTCTATTTTATTTTGTACACCAAAAGCAAACTTCATTGAGCCTGCAATTTGTTTAAATTTAAGTACATCCATTTCAGAAAATGCGAGTAAAAGTACGAAAAAGCACATTAATAATGACATTAAATCGGCAAACGTTCCCATCCACGCAGGAAGTCCTGGAGGTGGGCATTTGCACTCTTCATCTGACATAATTATTCCTCAGTATTGACTGCGCGTTTTGATTCAGCTAGATAATTTTTCAAGATCCCTTCAATTACTTTAGGATTTTGCCCGTCTTGAATACCTAATACTGCATCTAAAATTAAGCGCTGATTCATGGCCTCTTCGTCTTTACGCAGTTCAAGTTTTACCTGAATAGGAATGGCTACAACGTTTGCTAAAAATGCACCGTATAATGTGGTTAACAACGCAACCGCCATTGCCGGTCCGATAGCTTTGGGGTCATCCATGTTCGAAAGCATAGCCACTAAGCCTATCAACGTACCGATCATCCCCATTGCAGGTGCAATATCACCTAATGATTTAAATAAGGTTGCCCCCATTTCATGGCGAGTGGTGGTTAACGAAATATCTTTTTGTAATGTTGCACGTACCACATCAGCATCATGTCCATCTACTAGCATATCAACGCCTTTGCGCATAAAAGGATTTGGGATTTCGGCTTCTTCTAAGGCTAAAAACCCGCCTTTTCGAGCAGAGTCAGCTAATTCTACCGCTTTTTCGATTAATGCTTCAGGAGGCTCAATTTTAAACATAAACGCTTTTGCACATACTTTACCAATGCCAAGAAATTGCGACATGGTAAAATTAGATAAAACGATAAAAAGGGAACCACCAAATACAATAACCACAGAAGGGGTATTGTAAAACATAGCGACTTCACCGCTACTACTCATAAACATGGACATGACAATTAAGCCAATTGCGCCAAGGATCCCAATAATGGTTGCTAAATCCACATTCCCTCCAAAGGTTTTATATTTTTTCTTCGCAAGCGTTGTTATTAATTGTTTATCGGCAAGATACTGAAATACTTAAGTGATTTTTATGATAAACGGTAAAATTAAGATTAGTTATATTTTAGATCAACATAGGTAATCAATCTAATTAATCAAAATTAATAATTTTAAAAAATAACGTTGAAACGCAATAAAACCCAATCAACAGCATTTATCTATCAAAAAACAATATCATTCTTTGACCTAGTTTAGCATTCCCCCTAAAATTGGCGTCTAAATTTATTATGTAAGTTGAAAATAAAGATGGCGACTAAAAAACCTGAAAATTTAAGTTTCGAACAAGCACTAGAAGAGTTAACAACAATTGTCAGTGAAATGGAACAAGGTGATTTATCGCTTGAACAGTCTTTAAAGCAATTTGAGCGCGGTATTGCACTTGCGAGCGCATCTTCAGGCAAACTTCAACAAGCTGAGCAAAAGGTGTCGATATTAATGGGTAATGACGAAAAAGCACCGCTTACTCAGTTTGATAACGATATGGAATAATCGTGAGCATAAAAGAACAAATAAAACTCGCTCAAGATGATGTAGCTAATACGCTCAACCTTTATTTTGAACAACCTCTTGAAAGCGACAATACTATAAAAGAAGCCACACATTACAGTGTAATGAATGGTGGTAAAAGACTGCGCCCGTTTTTAGTGTACACCACAGGTAAAATACTCGGTGCTGACAAGCGTGATTTAGATGTACTTGCCGCAGCCATTGAATGTATTCATAGTTATTCATTAGTTCATGACGACTTACCTGCTATGGATGATGATGATTTACGCCGTGGTCGCCCTACATGTCATATTGTATACGGTGAAGCACAAGCGATTTTAGCTGGAGATGCACTGCAAACTTTAGCATTTGAACTTATTGCTAAGCATAAATTTAAATGTTCGACTGAAGCACAATTAAAAATGATCGCAGCACTAGCGCATGCATCGGGGTTACAAGGTATGGTTGCCGGACAAGGCCGCGATATTGCAGCAACCGATAAGGTTATTACTGTTGATGAGTTAGAACGCATTCATAAACTTAAAACCGGTGCGCTAATAAATTGTGCGATTACTCTTGGCGCACTGTGCGCCCCTAATACAAGCCAACAAACTTTAGATAACTTATCAACTTTTGGATACGCTATAGGGCTTGCATTTCAAGTTCATGACGATATTTTAGATGTTGAGGGCGATACGCTTACTTTAGGCAAGCCACAAGGGTCAGATATTGCAGCGAATAAAGCGACATACCCCGCTTTATTAGGTATGCTAGGCGCTAAGCAAAAAGCACAAAATTTAATACAACAAGCCCATGAGGCATTAGCTAACATTGACGCAGACACAACAGATTTAGCTGCATTGGCTAACTATTTAATTGAACGTGACCATTAAATACAGCTAAAACGTATTAACTCTTAGTATAAAATTATTACTGAATATTAAGCCGCCTTTTAAACCTCGTTTGTTTTGAGGAGGGTTAATATTAGCGAAGGATATATAAAAAACCATGACACTTGATAGCAGCAAGTATCCATTACTTGATTTGGTGAACGAACCAGCCCACTTGCGAGACTTAGCACAAGATAAGCTTCCTGCATTTAGCCATGAATTGCGTGACTATTTACTCAATTCGGTATCGCAAAGTAGCGGCCATTTAGCGTCTGGTTTAGGAACCGTAGAACTTACCGTTGCACTACATTATGTATACAACACACCCGAAGACCGCTTGGTCTGGGATGTGGGTCATCAAGCTTATCCGCATAAAATACTGACTGGCCGTCGTGATCAAATGCATACCATTCGCCAAAAAGACGGATTGCATCCTTTCCCTTTTAGAGATGAAAGTGAATACGACACCTTTAGTGTTGGCCATTCAAGTACCTCAATTTCTGCGGCGTTAGGTATGTCTATTGCTGCACAAAAAGAAGGCAAAGGGCGTAAAACAGTCGCGGTAATAGGCGATGGCGCAATTACTGCTGGTATGGCCTTTGAAGCAATGAACCACCTTGGTGATGTTAAATCAGACATGCTGATCATTTTGAACGATAACGAAATGTCGATATCTGAAAATGTCGGTGCGTTAACCAATCATTTTGCGCGTATTTTATCAGGTAGCTTTTATACCAACATCCGCGAAGGCAGTAAAAAGCTGCTCTCTGGTGTACCGCCGGTAAAAGAGCTTGCCAGCCGTATGGAAGAACACATTAAAGGGATGATGATCCCGGGTACTTTTTTTGAAGAATTAGGTCTAAATTACATTGGCCCAATTGATGGACATGATGTGAATATGTTGGTTGATACGCTGCGCAATATGCGTAACTTAAAAGGCCCACAGCTTTTACATATAAAAACCCAGAAAGGCAAAGGTTACAAGCCTGCCGAAGCCGATCCGATTGGTTATCATGGCGTACCAAAATTTGATCCTGCGACATCAAGCTTACCAAAATCTAAGCCAGGTGCGGCGACTTTCTCAAATGTGTTTGGTGATTGGCTTTGTGACATGGCCGAGCAAGACAGTAAGCTCATGGCAATCACGCCAGCTATGCGTGAAGGTTCAGGCATGGTACGTTTTTCTAAAGAGTATCCAGAACAATACTTTGACGTAGCAATAGCAGAACAACACGCTGTTACTCTTGCTGCAGGTTTTGCTTGTGAGGGCTTAAAGCCCGTTGTGGCTATCTATTCTAGCTTTTTACAACGCGCGTACGATCAACTAATTCACGACGTTGCACTGCAAAACCTACCGGTATTATTTGCTATAGACCGCGCCGGTATTGTTGGAGCCGATGGTGAAACCCATCAAGGCGCCTACGACTTAAGCTTTATGCGCTGTATACCTAATATGGTCATTATGGCCCCAAGTGATACTAACGAATGCCGTCATATGCTTTATACAGGCTATCAAGCTAATTGTCCTGTTGCTGTTCGTTACCCGCGTGGTAGTGCAGGCTCAGCAGACATTCAAAGCACTATGCAACAACTTGAAATGGGTAAAGCGAATGTAATTAAAAAAGGTACTAAAGTGGCTATATTGTCATTTGGTACCTTGCTTGAAAACGCACAACTTGCCACTGATGAGCTCAATGCCACTCTAGTAAACATGCGATTTATTAAGCCACTTGATACGGCATTAATTAATGAGCTGATTAATGATCACGATATTATTGTAACCCTTGAAGATAACGCGATTGCGGGCGGTGCAGGCTCTGCAGTTAATGAATATTTAACGAGCATTAAAGCCGATGTAAAAGTGCTTAACTTAGGTATTCCTGATGAATTCATTAAACATGGCACACAACAGCAAATGCACGATGAAATGGGGTTAGGTGAACGCGGTATTTTAACTTCAATTAAATCATTTATGAGCTAACACTTATCGTGTTTAATAAAAAAGGAGCCATTGGCTCCTTTTTTATTGCTCATCTATAACCTCTAGCGCATCCATACCTTAATATCGGCTAGACCATTGCTTTGTAACAAACCAATTTGCTGTTCAACATTGGGGTTTTGCTCAAACTCAAATGCATCTAATTGCTCGTCAAAGGTAATATTAGCGACGCCATCGCCGCCGCGTTTTTTAACTTGATGTAATGCTATGTCAGCTAGATTAATTGATGTTTCCCAGCTAATAACTTGCCCACCTAAGAGAGGTAACGGATAGAACGACCACCCGACTGACGCTGTTATATTGGTTGTTTCACCGTTAGGAAGCTGAAACGAATAATCTGCAATTGCTTGGCATAATTCAGATACATAGCTGTCGATTAAATTACATTTAAAATCGCGCAATAACAGTAAGAACTCATCACCACTCCAACGGGCAACATAATCAGAACCTTGAGTACGCGAGTTAAGTAATGCCGCTACTTGTTGTAAACAGCTATCTCCAGCAATAGGACCATAGGCATCGTTAATGCGGCTAAAGTTATCTAAATTAATAATTAACAACACCAACGATTTACCTTGAGCCTGCAATGACTGCGAGTTACGCTGAAAATGCTCAATATCTTTTGGTAGTTGATCAAACAAAAAACGGCGACTTCTCAGCCCTGTTAGCTCATCAGAGTGACTAACAAGTTTAAGCTGAGAGTTTACTTGGTTTAATTTATCGTTTGCTTGGCGAAGCTCAAGGGTTCGCTCAGTAATAAGCCCCTCAAGAACCTGCTGCTTACGTCGCTCTTGAACTTTAAATACCCAAAACACCAAATAAAAGAGCAACACAAAACCACTGGTGATCAGTAATCTAAAATATATAGTTTCACCAAATCGTTCAGGCACCACAAAAGCGTATTCGGCCGATTGCGCTTTGCCCCAATCTTCACCTTGACGTTTTGTCTCTAATTCAAATAAAAACATACCTGCTGGTAAGTTAGTGTAAATTGCTTCTCGGCGGGTATTTGCATAGCGCCAATCATTATCAAGTCCATTGAGTTTATACCTAAACTCTATACTTGCAGGTGCATAATAATCGATAGCGGTATAGGTAAGCGTTACATCACGCTCGTCAGTTTTAAGTACTGGCTTTTTACCTAACGCAGCCGCAGCAAGTTTTCGTGATGGCGTGGTTAAAGTTTCTATAGTTGGTTTAAGTGAACGCAGCCCAAATAATTCTACGTCTTTAGGAATTTCTACAACGCCCTGCAAGCTGGGATACCAAATTGAATTATCCATATCAACCACCGCATCATGGCCTAAACCATTACAGCATTGACTTGCTTTACCATCGAGCTGTCGATCAAATGAAGAGATCACTTCCTCCACTTTTAGGCTTTCAATGTTGGCTTTGAATTGCTCAACTGGCATGCGATAAACCCCTTTCATGGTGCTTACCCAAATGCGTTTTGTAGTATCATCGTACTCAAGACTAAATATAGAACCATATGGCAGCCCATTGGCGGCATCTAATTGCTGCCACTGCCCTTGTCCACTGCGATAAAACAAACCATCGTTAAGCGAGCCAATTAAAATCCCCACGCCTTTAATGTGTAAAATGCTAGTAACGTACGCACTTTCCAAAGTGGTTTGGTCGCCTATTTTTTCTATCCCGCGTTCAGTAAAGTAATACGCCCCTTTACTGGTACCAATCACCCCAAAATTTGGTTTATCTAAAACATAGGTTACAAACTTACTGCCTAAAAAAGCATTGTACGCAAAAGGGTTTAACCCGTTGTAATTTAAACGATATAAGCCTCGCCCAGTGCCCACCCAAAAGCCGCCTTTAGTCGACGTACTAATAGCAAATACAGGATTATCACTTAGCGCACGGGCAGGGAAACTATATAAGGTATTCGACTCGTAGAAAAACAAACCTCTACCAGTGGCAACATAAAGACGATTGCCGTCAAACTGTAAGTCATGTACTGAGGCATTACCATACTTGGCACTGTTGATGACATTGATAAACGTTTTATCGGCATCGAAATAGCCTACGCCGCTTTTGTTGGCAATCCATAACTTACCATCTGGTGATTTACTAATGGCCATAACCGCTTCGGTCATTTTAGAAATGGCTGAATGGCGCTCTATTCGCCCTTCGTGAGCAAGCCAAAGTCCCTCACTAAAACTCGCTAACCATATATTATTTTCATCATCTCTAAATATATCGGCAAACCAAATACTTTGATCTAATTGACTGGGCTCAACCCATTGCCAATCATCCGACTTCCCTCTGAACAATAAGCGCCCATAAGTCGATACCCACAAGCCACCATTGCCATCACTCATAAACTTATAAACGGCTGAGTTGTTAGCGTTAGGCAGCGGAAATGGGCGTAGCTCATCATCTAAATCTAAAAAGTAAGCGCCTAGCTCAGAAGCAAGATATAAATTGCCATTTAAAAAGGATAAGTCGTGAACAATTGTTTGTGCTAAACGATCAGGCAAGGCCACTTTAGCGGTAAGCTCTAAGCGCAATTTAGAAAAATCAGACGCGCTTTGCGTCAAGCGCAATAAATTACGATCGTTAACCAGCCAAATTCCCTCTGGTGAGAGCGCCATTTTACTGACTGACCCTACTATTTGGGTGATCGCAGTGGCATTTACGATAGGGCTCGGATTGTTTAGCTGGTCGCGCAGCTCTATCTGGCCTCTGTCTATGTAATAAAGCCCATTAGCTGCTATCCAAATACTGCCTTTAGAGTCTTCAAGAATATCTCTAACAGGGCCTTTAATATTAAACTCTTGTGCGGTTAGCTTTTCTGGGTCTATAACAACGAGGCCGTTTTTCGTGCCTATCCATAATAGTCCTTGGCCATCAATCAGTAATTTATTGATGCCATTGCTGGGTAAAAACAGACTATTTTGAGTGTTGTAATTAGTAAAAGTGTTACCATCAAATCGGCTTAATCCAAATTGCGTACCAAGCCACATGTAGCCTTGGTTATCTTGCACCACACTTTTGAGGGATTGTGAGGGAAGTCCGTCTTTAATGTTCCATTGTTTAACTACGTAATCAGTAATTGAAGCCGTACTTGGCATGGCACACATCAAGAGTACACAAACCAATAAAAATCGCATCATAGTGCTGCCACCTAGTTAAACAAATAATAAATTAAAAGGGTAGTAAACCTACTTTTATCAATGCTTGCAAACAAATAAGCGAAAAAATACCTGCAAGTACATCATCGGCCATAATACCAAACCCACCATGAGCACGTTTATCAAGTATACGAATCGGCCCTGGCTTTGCTATATCAAAAAAGCGAAATAGTAAAAAGCCCACTAATAATGTTTGCCAATTCAGTGCTGCACCAATCATCGTTATATAGTAACCAGCGACTTCATCCCAAACAATAGCTGGATGATCATGAACTTGAAGGTCATCAGCTGTTTTTCCACATGCCCAAATACCAAATATACTGATCACCACCGCAAATACAATTTGTAACCATAACGGAAAATGCATGGTAATAAAAATAAATGGTAACGCCGCTAAAGTACCAAATGTACCAGGGGCTTTAGGCGCAAGCCCTGTACCAAAACCCAAACCAAAAAATTGATGTGGGCGTTTTAAATTAAATAATCGGTTTTTATTCAAACCTGCTCCTTGGAAAAGTGCTCAAAGCCTTTGTGCTCAAAAACAAACTTTTCACCTTGGTGTAATAATTCTATATTCCCGTCACCACTTTTGATTTGGCCGATACAGGTTGCTTCTACACCGTATTGGCGCAACTTAATATCGAGCATACTCTTATTACTGTCTGGGACAGTGTAAAGTAGTTCATAGTCATCGCCATAGTTGAGTATAAAAGGAAGCTGTTGCTCAAAATCAAGACTCGCTTGCATCGCATCAGAAGTAGGTACATTTTCAATATTGATTGTTGCACTGACCTGTGACAAATCCAAAATGTGACCTAAATCAGCAAGTAAACCGTCTGAAATATCAATAGCTGATGACGCTAAGCCACGCAAAGCTTGTCCGGCGGCCACGCGTGGCGTTGGAAAGTTTAAACATTTATTAATATGCTTTAAATGTTCAGGTGCAACTGGCAAACCTTGTTTTTTTGACTCAATTGCCAAACCAGCATCACCTAGCGGTCCGGTTACAAAAATCCAGTCGCCCACTTTTGCGCCACTTCGACGCAGTGCTTTACCTTCAGGAACCGTGCCTTTTGCACAAATAGTAATACTGAGTGGGCCTTGAGTCGTATCGCCACCAATAATTTGTACATTAAAGTACTCAGCAATTTCATGCATGCCGTCAGTCAGCTCTGCAATCCATTGTGGATCGATACTTGGCAACGTGAGTGCAACCGATACCCATGTAGGCTCTGCACCCATGGCAGCTAAATCACTTAAATTTACTGCCAGAGCTCGATGCCCTAATGCGCGAGGAGAGATATCATGAAAAAAATGCACCCCAGCAACTAAGGTATCTGTTGTTACAGCAAGCTGACAGTTTGCTGGTACTGTGACAAGCGCACAGTCGTCTCCAATCCCTAAATTAACATCGCGACGAGTGATACCGCGACCTTTAAAGTAGTGATTAATTAATTCAAATTCCTTCATACACAAAAAAGCCGACCTATGCCGGCTCTCCTTTTTAACGGTTATTTATAACAACTCACTGAAATTAATATGCAGCTTAAGTTGTTATGACTTGCGTAACTGTTTTACAGCTTTATCAAGTACACCGTTTACAAATTTATGGCTATCTTCAGCGCCAAACATTTTCGCTAATTCAATGCTTTCATTGATAGCCACTTTGTAAGGAACATCTTCACGAAATTTAAGCTCGTAGCTGCTTAAACGTAAGATTGCACGTTCAACTTCGTCTAATTCATCAAATGGACGAGTTAAATGAGGCGATACAGCTTCGTCTAGTTGCTTATGATTTACGGCAACTCCACGCGCTAAATCTTTAAAATATTCAACATCAATTTTAGTCACATCGTTTTCGATCAACATTTGTTGTTCGATATCGGCAATTGCATTGCCGCTTAATTGCCATGAATACACGGCTTGAAGTGCTAAGATACGTGCTTTACGTCTTGCTGCTGGTTTCACAAAAATTCCTTAAACTTAAATTTTATCTAACACATTAACCATTTCAAGCGCACCTAAAGCAGCTTCGCCGCCTTTGTTACCCATTTTGGTACCTGCGCGCTCAATTGCTTGCTCAATGCTTTCAGTGGTTAATACGCCAAATGCAACCGGGATATCATACTCAAGCGATACTTGTGCAAGCCCTTTATTTGACTCGCCAGCGACGAGATCAAAGTGAGGCGTGCCCCCTCTGATCACTACACCTAAGGCGATAATTGCATCATATTCTTTTTTTGCTGCAACGCGTTTCGCTGCTAAAGGTAATTCAACCGCACCGGGTACGTAAATCACGGTAATATCGTCTTCTGATACTCCACCAGTACGTTTTAGCTCATCAACAGCACCTGCAAGCAAGCTACTACCAATAAAGTCATTAAAACGAGAAATGACAATGGCAAACTTTTTGCCTGGAGCGTATTTATTACCTTCAATAATTTTCATTTGATAACCCTAAAAATAAGTTTAAGCGATTTCGGTTGCGCAAAAATTGATGCGCATTATACCACATAAATAAAATAATAACCTAGCGCGTAATTATTGTGGCTCTACGTAGTCAACCACTTCTAAATGGAACCCTGATAATGCATGGTATTTTTTAGGTAAACTCATCAAACGCATTTTTTGAATACCTAAATCAGCCAGAATTTGCGAACCCACACCTACGGTGCGCGAAGTACCTTGAAATTTACGTGGCGTCACATTTTCACCCGCATCAGCTGCGGCAAATGCTTTTACTGTGGCTTCTAACTCTTCAGTGCTTTCTTGCTTACCTAAAATAACTAAGGCGCCATTATGCTCAGCAATATAAGCCATTGCTTGCGATAAACCCCAACTACGGTCAGCGTTGCGATCAGAGAGTAAAATATCGTTAAAGGTACTTTGTAAATGCACACGCACTAAGGTCGGTTCTTGTTGTTTTATTTCACCTTTAAGCAATGCATAGTGTAACTGCCCATCAATGGTGTCTTTGTATGTCACTAAGTCAAACTCACCATGTTCAGTTGGCAATTTACATTTTGCAACTTGCTCAATTGTGGTTTCGTTTAGGTTGCGGTACTCGATTAAATCAGCAATGGTGCCAATTTTAATATCATGTTGCTTAGCAAATACTTCTAAATCAGGACGACGCGCCATGGTGCCATCTTCATTTAGGATTTCTACAATCACTGATGATGGCTCAAGCCCTGCTAAACGCGCTAAGTCACACCCCGCTTCTGTATGCCCTGCACGTGTTAACACGCCGCCTGGTTGCGCCATAATAGGAAAAATATGACCTGGTTGTACAATATCGCTTGGCACAGCGCCTTTCGCGATGGCAGCTTGAACAGTGCGGGCACGATCCGCTGCAGAAATACCTGTGGTAACCCCTTTTGATGCTTCAATCGACATAGTGAAATTAGTTGAGAATGCGGCACCATTATTTTTTACCATTAATGGTAAATCAAGCTGCGAGCAACGCTCTTGAGTCATCGTTAAACAAATTAGTCCACGGCCATGAGTCGCCATAAAGTTAATGGCTTCTGCACTAATGTGTTCAGCAGCAATAATTAAATCGCCTTCATTTTCTCTGTCTTCATCATCCATTAAAATAACCATTTTACCGGCTTTAATGTCATCAATTATTTCTTGTGCGCTGTTTAAATTCATAAGTTGCTCGTATAAGTTGTCAATGTCGTTATTTTATAAAGCCCGCTTTAGCGAGTAAGCTCATCGAAATATCTGAACCCGTAGGCTGCTCAGCCCCTCTAACTAGGCGCTCTAAATAACGTGCTATTTGGTCGACCTCTAAATTCACTTTGGTACCGACTTGAAAATCAGCTATGGTCGTTTGCCCGCTGGTGTGGGGCACAATCGTCAGTTTAAATTTATTACCTTCAACAGCATTAACCGTCAGGCTAATACCATCAATACAAACCGACCCTTTGTAAGGAATGTATTTCATTAAATTTTCATCGGTGGCTAACCAATATTCTGTTGCTCGCGCATTTGCATTAATTGCTGTGATAGTGGCAATACCATCTACATGGCCAGACACTAAATGACCACCGAGGCGCGAAACAGGTTGCATCGCCTTTTCTAGATTAACGGTTTGCCCTAATGCGTAATGTGCAAACCCTGTTAAGCTAATCGTTTCATTTGATAAGTCAGCACTAAAGCCGTCAATATGCTTATCAACAACCGTCAGGCAGACACCATTAGTTGCAATACTGTCACCTAACTTAACATCACTCATATCAAGGTTTTTACTTTGGATACGAATAGCTAAATCACCTTGTTTTTTTTGTAATAACGCAATTTTACCTGTCGCTTCAACTATTCCAGTAAACATAGTGCTACTCTTTATATAAAATGATTAATGAGCTTTTTTTAGTGCTGTGATACGTAAATCATCACCGATTGGCACACACTCATTAAAAGTTAAATTAATGGTATTTTGCATACTCATTAACTCTGGGAAATTTAGTAAACTTTTAGCATCGCTGCCCATTAATTTAGGAGCAATGTAAAAAACAAACTCATCAATTAAATCAAGTTCTGTCATTTTGCCAGCCAGTGTTGCTCCGGCCTCTAGCCACACATTATTAAACTGCAATTGGGCTAGCGTGTTTAACACGGCCAGTAAATCTACTTTATTATTATTTTCAGGTACTTCAATCTGTTTAACAAAATGAGGCCACTGATGCGATTTATCAACCTTGGTGGTAAATATTATCACCTCACTTTGAATTGAAAATAAGGCAAGATCAGGGGTAAGTCTATTTTGTGAGTCAATAACAACGCGAACCGGTTGGCGCAGTGGTAAATCAGTTGGTAAAGAATACGGTAACTCTTCTGGGCGCACATTTAATTTTGCATCATCCATTAATACCGTATCGGCACCGGTTAAAATTGCACAGTTTTGTGCTCGGTATAGTTGCACATCTTGGCGCGCAGCGGGGCCTGTTATCCATTTACTTTGGCCGTTTTTAAGCGCCGTTTTACCATCAATACTGGCGGCCATTTTGCAAGTCACAAAGGGTAACCCCTGCTCCATGCGCTTAAAAAACCCAAGGTTTAATGCGCGAGCTTGCGCTTCAAGTAATCCGTGAGCAACTTCTATACCAGCATCCGCTAAAATTTTCAGACCTTTGCCTGCAACTTGCGGGTTGCTGTCAACCATTGCGGCAATCACTTTTTTAACACCGGCTACTTTTAGCCCTTCAGCACAAGGCGGTGTTCGACCATAATGACTGCAAGGCTCTAGGGTTACATAAGCGGTTGCGCCTTTGGCATTTTCGCCAGCCATAGCCAGTGCGTTTACCTCTGCATGACCTTGGCCCGCTAACTGATGAAACCCTTCACCTATTACTTTATTGTTTTTTACGAGTACGCAGCCAACATTAGGATTAGGGGTTGTCGTAAAGCGCCCTTTTTTTGCCAGTTCAATAGCGCGAGCCATGTAGCGTTTATCATCCTCTGAAAACGAACTTTGCTTGGTCATTACTATTCCCCTAAGCGGGCTATTTCTTCACCAAATTCGCGTATATCTTCAAACGAGCGATATACAGAGGCAAATCTTACATAGGCCACTTTATCTAACTTTTTAAGCGCTTCCATAATGCACTCACCCACCAAATGGCTAGACACTTCGCGTTCGCCAGTGGCTCGCAGCTGCGACTTAATAATATTAACCACTTCGTCAACTTGCTCAGTGCTTACGGGGCGTTTTTCGAGGGCGCGAGTTAAGCCATTTAGTAACTTATCTTCATTAAACGGTTCGCGGCTGCCATCTTGCTTGATGACCCGTGGCATCACTAATTCAGCCCCTTCAAAGGTGGTAAATCGTTCGTGGCACTCATTACATTCACGACGTCTACGTACTTGGTGTCCCCCGCCGACAAGGCGAGAATCAATAACTTTAGTATCTTTGGCGGTGCAAAATGGGCAATGCATAACTGTGTGTTTCCGTTTTAAAAACAAAAAATGGCCGCTATTATAGCGGCCATTATCATAACAAAAATGTGTGCAGTTGTGATCTAAATTACTATTTTACTCTTGGATTAAGCGTAAACAGGTAATTTTGCACAAATTGCTTTCACTTTTTCTTTTACTTGCGCTTGTACTGACTCATCTTCGATGTTGTCTAGTACGTCACAGATCCAGCCCGCTAACTCTTTTGACTCTGCTTCTTTAAAGCCACGACGAGTGATTGCTGGTGAACCAATACGCAAACCAGAAGTAACAAATGGTGAACGTGGATCGTTCGGTACTGAGTTTTTGTTAACCGTGATATTCGCATTACCTAGGGCAGCATCTGCATCTTTACCTGTGATATCTTTATCGATTAAATCAAGTAAGAATAAGTGGTTGTCAGTTTTACCCGATACTACTTTGTAGCCGCGCTCTTGTAATACGGCAACCATTGCTTGTGCATTTTTAACAACTTGTGCTTGGTATGTTTTAAACTCAGGTTGAAGTGCTTCTTTAAATGCGACCGCTTTAGCAGCAATAACATGACATAAAGGACCACCTTGGCCACCTGGGAAAACAGCGCTGTTTAGCTTTTTGTAAATTTCTTCATCGCCACACGCAGAAATGATTAAACCACCGCGAGGACCCGCTAATGTTTTGTGTGTTGTGGTTGTTACAACGTGAGCAAATGGCACCGGGCTTGGGTAAACACCCGCAGCAATTAAACCTGCAACGTGCGCCATATCAACAAATAAGTATGCACCTACTTTGTCTGCAATTTCACGGAACTTAGCCCAGTCAACAATACCTGAATAAGCAGAGAAACCCGCAATAATCATTTTTGGTTTGTGCTCAAGTGCTAACGCTTCAACTTGTGCGTAATCAATTTCGCCAGTTTCTTCGTTAAGGCCATACTGAATTGCGTTGTATGTTTTACCAGAGAAGTTAACGTGTGAGCCGTGCGTTAAATGACCACCGTGCGCTAGGCTCATGCCTAATACAGTATCAAGTGGGCTTAAAAGAGCTTGGAAAACAGCAGCATTCGCTTGTGAACCGGCATGAGGCTGTACGTTTGCGTAATCTGTACCAAATAATTCATTTGCGCGGTCAATAGCAAGTTGCTCAACCACGTCTACGTGCTCACAGCCACCGTAGTAACGTTTGCCCGGGTAACCTTCAGCGTATTTGTTAGTCAGCTGAGAACCCTGCGCTTCAAGTACGCGTGGGCTACAGTAGTTTTCAGATGCAATTAACTCAATATGCTCTTCCTGACGTGATGTTTCTTTGCTCATCGCGTCAAATAACTCTGGATCAAAGTCCGAAATATTCATGCTACGTTCTAACATTGGGGTCTCCTGGGCAACGTGTATGGGTATTTTTTAGAGGCTTTATTGTACGCTTAAAACGACGTTTTGCCTACGCTCTTAAGTTGAGGATATTTAAACAGGGATTGAAACTATTTCACAGCATTTTGATGATGATATTTTTTTATAAACTAATAACAATTTTAAATGAATTTTATTTACTACATTTATATAGCTTATGCGCTATGTCTAAAGCGATGCATAAACAAACAAAAAAAGCGGCCTAAGCCGCTTTTATTATCGGCCTTTTTTAGGCAAGCTTTTTAAACAATTCTGTACGCAAAACAGCATAATCGTTGTGCATATCAGTGGCTAAACACGGTTTTGCTAATGCATCAGCTAACGGCTTTGGCATATCTAATTCAACATTAAGGATATCCTCAACGCTGTCTTTAAATTTGGCCGGATGCGCAGTCGCTAAAAAAACCCCCACAGCATCTGCCGCCTTATTTTCTACAAGACCTTGGTAAGCAATTGCGGTGTGAGGCTCTGCAATATAGCCAAGCTGTTGAATTTTTTTCATCACTGTTTGTGTTTGCTGTTCATCAACACTCACCGAATAAAAGTTATCATAACTAAACCAGTTATTATCTAACATTGATTGCACACGTGGCCAGTTATTAGGTTTACTCACATCCATTGCATTTGAAAGCGATTCAATTGTCGCATTAGGCGTCCAATTTTTATCAAGCATAAAGCGCGGTACTGTGTCGTTTTGGTTTGTAGTCGCGCTTAGTTTACCTACAGGCATACCAATAACCGCGCCAATCATAGCCGCACACACATTACCAAAGTTACCACTCGGTACTGAAATATGCGCTGTAGCACGCTTTTCTTTTGGCAGCTGTGCAATGGCTTCAAAGTAATAACATACCTGCGCGACTAAACGGCTAATGTTAATTGAATTTGCTGAGTTTAAACCTAACTTCGATTTTAGCTCTTCATCTAAAAATGATTTTTTAACCAACTCTTGGCAATCATCAAAACTACCCTCAATCGCATAACAGTGAATGTTGTCACCAAGCGTTGTAAATAACTTTTGCTGCGCTAATGAAATTTTACCTTTAGGGTATAAAATAACGACATCAATATTTGGTTTGTTATAAAAAGCATGCGCTACGGCAGCCCCGGTATCACCCGATGTTGCAGTTAAAATAGTGACTTTTTCACCTTGATTAAATTGCGCCAAGCACTCGGCCATAAAACGGCCACCAAAATCTTTAAATGCCAGTGTTGGGCCGTGAAATAACTCTAAGCAATAGGTATTATCTTCAACTTCCACCAGCTTAACCGGAAAGTTAAACGCATTCTTAACCATCTGGGCAACAGTATCACTTGGTAGCTCGTCACCAATAAGGTGCGATAAAATTTTGCCGCTGCGAGTAACAAAGTCCATATCTAGTAATGCATCAACATCACTTAATGGCGCTAACGACTCTGGAAAAAACACACCTTGATTACGCCCTAGTCCTGTTTTTACAGCTTCAACAAACGACACTTTTTGTGAATATTCTTTTAAATTATGTAATTGCATGACTCTTTATCCTATAAAACATTTAATTGACGCGTGCCGTCGTTATCTAATTTACAAATATGGCAAAAGCCTTGCTCGTTGATGTAATTTTCCTCTAGCCACTGCGCGCATTGCTCTGCCGCTTCAAGTGTTTTACATACACTAAACAAGGTCGGCCCTGCGCCTGAAATACTCACAACTTCAGCACCCAGTGCTGGTAAGCTTGCTTTGGCATCACTAAAGCCGCTTATAAGTGGCGCACGGTATGGCTCTGCTATTTCGTCTTTCATAATGCTTAATGCATCATCAAAACGCCCTGTTAACAGTAAGCTACTAAACGCCGATAAACGCTGAGCAAATTCAACCCCCGCATGCATGCTGAGCTCTTTTGGTAAAACAGAGCGTGCCTTTGCAGTATTGAGCGAAAAACCCGGAAATGCGGCAACGTAATACCAGCTTTCATCAATAGGTAAAGCAATAGATTTATCAGGAATTAAATCACCGGTTAACTGTAAGCCACCTAAATAACACGGTGTGATGTTATCGTAATGGCGCCCCCCACTTACAACGGCTTCAAAATCTGCCATAAGCTCAATGAGCTCTACTTGGCTTAAATTAGTTTTGGCAAATTTATCCAGTGCTGCAAATGTCGCCACCACAGAGCAAGCACTTGAGCCTAATCCCGAACCAATCGGCAAATTTTTCCTAAGTTCGAGCTTTACCGCAGGCATATCAGGCGCAACATGCGCTCTAAAGTGCACTAAACACTGATACGCTAAATTTTCTTGCGCATCACTAGGTAGCTTATGTGCATAGTCGCCTGTACAAATAAATTCATCACTCGATGCGGCACTAACAACCGCCACATCACCCAATAAACCGCCATCAATGGGCGCAAGTGCGGCGCCCAGCGCATCAAAGCCAACGGCAAAATTACCAATAGACGCCGGAGCATATACTTCAATCATGACTGACTCCTAGCGAGATAATGTTTTTAATATGTCTGCAAATACACCCGCAGCCGTTACTGCAGAGCCAGCCCCATAACCACGAATTACAAACGGACGCGGTTGGTAGTATTGGCTTAAAATAGCCAGCGCATTTTCACCATCACGAATAACATTCAATGCATGTGATGAATCTACCGCTTCGATTCCGACCTTACAGTGACCATTTTTAATTGTGCCTACATAGCGAAGTACTTTACCTTCACTTGCTGCACTTTGAACACGGTCGTTAAAACCAGCATCTAAGCTAGGTAATTTCGCCATAAACTGCTCAACATTGTCACCTTGGGCAAAACCTGGCGGTAAAACCGACTCCACTTCAATATCGCTAAGCTCTAATTTCATACCGGCTTCGCGTGCAATGATCAGTAATTTACGTGCTACGTCAGTTCCCGATAAGTCATCGCGCGGATCGGGCTCTGTAAACCCGCTTTCTTTGGCTTTAATTGTTGCTTCAGAAAGTGATAAACCATCTTCTAGTGCACCAAACATGTATGAAAGCGAACCTGATAAAATACCACTAAACTCAAGTAACTCATCACCTGCACCAAACAACGATTGCAAATTATCGATTACAGGTAAACCTGCACCTACGTTAGTTTCGTATAAAAACTTACGATTATTTTTATGTGTTGCTGCAATTAAATCTTGGTAATACGTATATGAGCTCGTGGTGGCTTTTTTATTGGCAGCCACGACATGAAAACCTGCATTTAAAAAATCTACATATTGTGCAGCCAAGGCATCTGATGAAGTACAGTCAACTAGCACTGGATTAACTAAATGATTTTGCTTAACAAACTGCTCGACCAATTTTAAATCAAACGCTTGCTCTGACTGCGCCAGTTTTTGCTGCCAATCATCAAACGCAATCCCCTCACCATCAAGGTGTAATTGACGAGAGTTGGCAACACCATATAGGTTTAATTTAATATTACGCTTTTCAAGCCATGCTTGTTGACGCTCAAGTTGGTTAATTAGCTCTTGGCCGACTAAGCCACAGCCCAATAAAAACACATCAATTGAAGGCACATGAGTAAAGAAGTTTTCATGGCAAATTTTAACCGCGTCATTACATAATTCACCGTCAATAACGGCTGAAATAGCACTTTCTGTTGAATCTTGCGCTATGGCAACAATGTTTACTTGCGCTTGTGCAAGCGATGCAAAAAACTTAGCCGCTAAACCCTTGTGGGCACGCATGTTATCACCGACTAACGTTACTATTGCTAAATTACGTTGCACATTTACCGGCTCAATGAGCCCCGCTTTTGACTCTAAATCAAAGGCTACTTGCAACGCACTTAACGCTAGATTTAAATCGCTTTCATGTACACAAAAGCTAATGCTAAATTCACATGATGACTGGGTAATGAGTACAATTGACACGTTATCATGCGCCAATGCATTAAATACTTTCGATGCCATGCCCACTTTACCTTTCATGCCTGGGCCTGAAACGGTCAGCATAGCTAAATTTTGTAGGCTTGAGAGTGCTTTTACTGGTTCATCAGATACCGTATCGTTACTAATTAGTGAGCCTTGCGCATCTGGGTTATGAGTGTTTTTAATTTCGCATGGCACCCCTGCTTTTGCACACGGTAGGATAGTTTTAGGGTGCAATACTTTAGCGCCAAAATAAGAAAGTTCCATCGCTTCTTTATAAGACAGGAAATCAACCTTAGTGGCTTTTTTGATATAACGCGGATCGGCGCTGTATACACCATCAACGTCAGTCCAAATTTGACACACTTGCGCCTCTAAACACGCCGCAGCAATCGCCGCCGAGTAGTCAGACCCATTACGACCAAGCGTTGTGAGCTCCCCTTCATCATTACTTGCGGTAAAGCCCGGCATAATATAAACCGTCGCAGGGGATTCTTTTAACACGGCTTGAAAACGTGCTTTACTGGCCACTAAATCCGCTTCTGCGTCTATGTATCCGCCGGTTGAAACAATACAATCTGTTGCTTGTAAATAATGCGCGTTATGATCGGCTAATAGACTTTGCATTAGCGATACGCTAACACGCTCACCAAAGCTAATAATGAATGCTCTGACCTTATCAGGGCAGCACTTTATCAGTGCAATACCATCAAGCTTATTTTTAAGTTCGTTAAAGTCAGGCCAGTTTTGAACTGCTCCTTGCTTTTCCTCTACCGCTGCTTTGAGCATGTTGCATCGGCTAGTCAGTGAATGCCATTGTTCGCTAAAGTCATGCCCCTGCTCTGCAGTACTAGCTAAATTAACTAACGAGTCAGTCATGCCTCCTGGGGCTGACAGTACCAGCAACATTTCATCTTTTAATTGTGCCTTAGCGAGTGCAGCAACTTGCTCTAAACAGGCAAAATCAGCGAGCGATGAGCCGCCAAATTTTAATACGCGCATTTTTTATGTTTCCTCATTCCATAAAACGAAAAAAGGCCTGTGTTCTAAGTGAACACAGGCCTTTAAATTTGTTGCACCGACCTATGCCACTATCCAGTAAGAATGGTGGTTGTAATAATAATGGTCGTTACAAGACTAAATGTTTTCATAAGCTTAAGACTGCCTTAACAAAGGCTATTCTGTCAACCCTAAATTAGCAGATAAAACAGTCTTTTTCATCATGAAATTTATTAATAAATGCCAAACTTATGCAAAACTGTACTCAGTTGCGTTTTATTAATTGGCTTATGAATAAAATCGATTGCGCCTAGTTGCGCGACACGTGCTTGCATTTTTTGTTGGATATCAGCAGAGATCACTAATACATAAGACTCTATTTTAGAAATTTTGATTTGCTCAAGTACTTCAATACCATCAACTTCAGGCATGGTTAAATCAAGACACAGGAGATCGAAATGCCTTTGACGCAATTGCTCCAATGCCTCTTTACCGTTAGTTGCTTGCTGAATATCGGCATCAATACATTCTTTTAAACAGCGCATTACCTGTTTGCGAGCAACGGTGGAATCATCACAGACTAAAATAGAAAAACGCATCATAATGACTCATTAATTAAACTCATACAAAACACCTAAACCCACTGTAAAATTAGTTGGTTGCCCAATCCGCAACAGTCAAAATTATAACCAAATTAGCAACGAGCAGATTATTTATTGTAACTTTTATAAACGTTATCAATAAAATGCTTAATTGCACAATACAAATTAGTAAATTAACTATTTCCAAGTAAAAAACAGCCTATCCAAACAAACGGTACTCAAATAGAAACCCAATGCATATAGAACAGAATGATTGCTTATTTAACAACGCTAAATAGCAATATTATAAAATATATGTTTATTTTTAATCATTTATTAACTAATGTTTATAAGCGTACATTAACAGTTGAATAATTTAAGGAAATATAAGCCTCCCATGCCGCAAAAAAGTCTTTCAACAAAGTTACTCACTCGGGTTTTATCAGTTTATTTTATACTGACCTTTGTGGTGACCTGCGGGCAAATTTTCGCAGAGTACGTCAATACTAAAGATTACATACGCGATGAACTTGGCACATTACAAAAGACCTTTGGTAGAAGTTTAACCCGAGCAATTTGGGAGCTAAATATAAAGCAAACCACCACAACCGCCGAAGGATTACTCGATATACCTATGGTTGAGGGGGTTATTATTCGTGACGATAATGGCGCTATTATTTCTCAATTAGGCCGCGCGCTAAATATTCACAATCTTTACAGCCAGCAACTTGTGCAAGAAGATGTCATGGTAGAGGACACCAAAGCCGGTTTATTTGGCTATACATTCCCACTTATTTTTGAGTTTTCAGGACGAGCAACGCAAGTAGGCGATGTTACTTTATTTTCTAGTCGCGATGTAATTTTTAGTCGCATTATGCTCTCTATCTACTTTTTGATTGGTAATGCCATGATTAAAACAACCTTTTTAATCATCTTATTTTTAATTGCATTTAGAAAGTTACTCACCGAGCCCCTTACTCAATTAACCGAGCAAATTGAATACCTTGAGTTAGAAGAGCTTGATGGTCAACAGGTTAAAATAGTCACCGATGAAAATAACGAGCTTAAAGTAATGGAACGCTCTTTTAACAATCTGATTTCGAAGGTTGTTGAGTATAAAAAAGAGTTAAAACAAACTCAGCATGACCTAATTGAAAGCAATCAAAAACTGGACCAACAAAACTTACAACTTGAACAGGATGTTGCGCGTAAAACATCAAATTTAAGCCAAGCAATGATCGATCTGCAGCAACAAAAATATGAACTAGAGCGACAAAAAGCAGTATTAACAGAAGAAGTCGATTTACGAAAGCAAACCGAACAAGAACTGTTAAGCAAGCAAACTCAGCTGCAAAGCTCGCTCGATGAATTAAGCTTTGCGCAAGAGCAACTGGTTGGCTCAGAAAAAATGGCGGTATTAGGCGGCTTAGTGGCGGGGATCACTCATGAAATTAATACCCCTATTGGTATTGGCGTTACTGCCACCTCTTTTTTACAAGAGCGATTAACCGAAATAGAAACTGCGTATAAAAATAAATCATTATCGTCTGCGGCTTTAGAAGGCTTTATTAATGATGCAGCGCAAAGTGCTCAACTACTCTCTCACAACTTAGAACGTGCCTCAGATTTAATAACCAGCTTTAAACAAATTGCGGTAGATCAGGCCAGTGAAGCTCTAAGAACAATTAATTTTAAAGACTACATCAACGAAGTTATACGCTCTTTGCACCCACAAATTAAAAAAACATCTCACAGCATTCGTCTACATTGCCCAGATGATTTAATTATTAACTTACCTGCGGGAGTCATTAGTCAAATATTTACGAACCTAATTATGAACTCATTAGTGCATGGTTTTGAAAATATAAACAGCGGCCAAATCACCATAGATGTAAATACTGATGAAAACGACCTCATCATTAATTATCAAGATAACGGTTTAGGTTTAAAACCGGCTCAACTAAAGCGTTTATTTGACCCATTTTTTACCACCAAGCGTGATGAGGGTGGCAGCGGCTTAGGTGCCCATATTATTTTTAATTTAGTAAAACAAACGCTCAATGGTAAAATTGAAGTAAGTAGTGAGCCTGGGCAAGGGTTACACTACCGTATTTCGTTCCCTAAAAACATGTCATCTCCCCTGCCACTTTTTAAACTCGATTAAGCTAAATCAGCCGTTTCTAGAAGCGGCTTTTATTGCTATGATTGCACAAATTTTTTAAATGGATCATTCCCCGATGTGGTTTAGTAACCTTATATGCTATCGCTTTAAACAAGACGTTTCATACACACAAGAAGACTTTGATAAGGCATTAGAGCAAGATCTATTTCGTCCTTGTACTGGCCAAGAGTTGGCAACATTTGGTTGGACAAAAGCATTTGGTAAACATGGTGAAACTCTTTCTCATTTCTCACAAAAAAGTATTTTAGTGTGCGCTAAACGTGAAGAAAAAGTATTACCAGCCTCGGTAATAAATGAGCTGGTAGCAGAAAAAGTTGATCAGATTGAAGCCGAAGAAAATCGCCCAGTAAAGAAAAAAGAAAAAGATGAACTAAAAGAAAACATCTTACACACCTTATTGCCACAAGCATTTAAAAAATCGAGCTTGCAGTTTGCTTTTATAGACCAAGAAAATGGGTGGGTGGTAGTTAATAGTGCAAGCTTTAATAAAGCAGAGGAACTACTTGCTCTATTACGTAAATCATTAGGGACATTACCCGTTGTTCCTGCGTTTGCTAATTATGATTTAGACGTATTTTTAACTGACTGGCTTACTAACTTTAGTACTCCAGAAGGCTTTGCAATTGGATCAGACGCTGAACTTGAAGAAGCTGATGACAGTGGTGCTCAGGTAAAACTCAAAGGCCATGACCTATCGTGTGACGAAGTGAAGTCGCACCTTGAAAGTGGTAAGCGCGTTACTAAGCTTGCCCTTGATTGGCAAGAGCGCGTTAAATTTATGCTACAAAACGATGGCTCAATTAAACGTTTAAGCTATTCAGAAACACTTAAAGAAGAAAATGCCGATATTCCTAAAGAAGATATGGCGGTTAAACTAGATGCTGATTTTATTCTTGCATCTGAAGAAATTAAGCAATTGCTAGAAGAGCTTACACAGGGCTTAGGTGATGCTGACGATTTAGCGTAAAAGCTTTATTAAATAGTATTAAAAATAAAAGCACGATATTAATCGTGCTTTTTATTGTTCAAAAACAAGTTATACCAATTGCATTAAATTAGTGATCTATTATAGCGACAAAGAAATAAGTCGATAACAAGGCAAAAATTATGATACATAGTTGTTCTATATAAATAATTTTTAACGCAGGTAGCGGATTATTTAATACGCTAGAATAATCATGTTTTTAATAAAATTGGTATTAACTAAACATTTCTTTTACGTCTTCAACCATATGCAAATACTCTTCACTCTCTAACATTTCTAATGAAGGAAATATGCCTTTATCAATATACGTTTGCAGCGCTGCTGACTTATCAGATACTTGTAAGGTTCCCTCAAGGATTGCACCAACACGAATGAAGTCGATATAACTCACCTCAGCAGTACGATGATTCACATCTGCCCAGTGCTGCGCGACCTCAACAAACACATCAGGAAATTCCCACGCTTTCATGATTGAACCACCAATTTTACCACTTAAACGTTGAATCGCATGGGCTAAAAAGCTGGGGCTTGCAAACACTTCAGGGTGACGCTCTGCTTCAGTTAAAATGGGTAACACCCCAATATTATAAACTAATGAAGCTAATGTAATGGCATCGCGATTTAGCGATGTATGGGTATTTCTTTTTAAGTAAAACTCCATTAATGAAATAGAGTGCGAGGCCACATGCAGCGTTTTATGCCACGCCTTTCCCATGTAGCCTTTTATTAACTCGTTGTTAGATACAAATAACTGCTCCATCGCCATGGCTGTGGCAATATTTTTTATTTGCCTAAGCCCAATACGTGTAACGGCTTGGTGCAAGTTAGACACCTTTACAGCTCGGCCCATAATTGCACTATTTGCGACTTTGATCATCCGCGCCGACAATGCAGGATCATGTGCTATCACATCTGACATTTGCATCAAATTAACATCGGGGTTATCTGCGGCTTGGCGAACCTTAATCGCTACCTCAGGTAACGTAGGCAACACCAGTGTGTCGTTGTTAATTCTGTCAACTAAAATAGTGAGTAAGGCATTTTCTGTAGACATAAAATATCCCTTTGCTTAATGACCTACACTTTACAGCAAGTCTTATATTATTAATTATTTCAAAGCTTAGTAGTATTAAACATATACCTAAAATAGAAAGAATTGTAGATAATTATTGATTATTTACCAGCGGCCCCTCATTAGTGCACTCTAACGTCTAATACTTGCTATTTGCTAGTATGTTTTGCTTTAATGCAAGCATGCTAAGGCACACTAATACTCATTCAGTACCTTAACTTACAGTATACAAGTTATAAAATAGACTTTTTAAAGGCAATATAATGATCTTAAATAAAATTAGCCAAGCAATACTGCTCTCTGGCATCGTTTTTCTTAGTGCCTGTTCTGAGCAAGCACCGTCTTCAAACAATACGCCGCAAAGCTCAGCGCCAACGGCTTCTCAAGCGCCTTCAGGGCCAACACTCGTTAATATTGACCGTCAACGCTTAGACATATACACAGACTTTAGCTTACAAAGCGATTTGTCACACTTATCTGAGAACCAAAAAGCCATGGTTGCCAAGCTTATTGATGCTTCAAAAATTATGGACGATTTATTTTGGAAACAAGCATTTGGTGAAGATAAACAAAGCTTTTTAGCACAATTAGATGATGAAAAAGTACGTCAGTTTGCTGATATTAACTACGGCCCATGGGATCGCTTAAATGGCGATGAAGTATTTTTATCTGGCTATAAAGAAAAGCCGCTTGGGGCAGGTTTTTATCCGGCCGACATCACCAAAGAAGAGCTTAATAACGCTGATGTAAAAGATAAAACAGGGCTTTACTCACTTATTAAACGCGATGAACTAGGTAATTTATACAGCACGCCTTATTCAGAAGAATATGCCGTAGAACTTGCCCAAGCAGCTAAGTTACTTAGAGACGCTAGCAAATTAGCTGACGACAAAGAATTTGCCAACTACCTAAACTTACGAGCTGACGCAATACAAAGCGATGATTTCCAAGCCTCTGACTTTGCTTGGATGGATATGAAAAATAATCCTATCGATGTTGTTATTGGCCCAATTGAAAACTACGAAGACCAATTATTTGGTTACCGTGCTGCCTATGAATCGTATGTACTAATTAAAGATTTAAAATGGAGCGAACGCCTGGCTAAATTTGCTGCCTTTTTACCTGAGCTGCAAAAAGGCTTACCTGTTGATAGCAAGTACAAGCAAGAAGTACCTGGTTCAGATGCTGACTTAAATGCCTACGATGTTGTTTATTATGCTGGGCACTCAAATGCCGGCAGTAAAACCATTGCAATTAACTTACCCAATGATGAGCAAGTGCAGCTAGAAAAAGGCACACGTCGCTTACAGCTTAAAAATGCAATGCGAGCGAAGTTTGATAAAATTTTAGTCCCTATCGCAGAGCAGTTAATTGTACCTGAGCAACGCAAACACATTACCTTTGATGCATTTTTTGCTAACACTATGTTCCATGAAGTAGCTCACGGTTTAGGTATTAAAAATACTATTACCGGCAAAGGTACCGTTCGCCAATCTCTACAAGAGCATGCTAGCGCCTTGGAAGAAGGTAAAGCCGATATTCTTGGTTTATACATGGTTGAACAGTTACTTAAAAAAGGGGAAATCACCGAAGGTACATTAGAAGATTACTACACCACTTTTATGGCGGGTATTTTCCGCTCAGTGCGCTTTGGTGCTTCAAGTGCACATGGTAAAGCAAATATGATCCGCTTTAACTTTTTTGCTCAAGAAGGTGCCTTCTCTAAAAATGAAGATGGCTTGTATAGCATCAACATGGATAAAATGGGCGATGCTATGGCAAAGTTATCACGCCTTATTTTAACTCTGCAAGGTGATGGTGATTACGAAAAAGTTGATCAACTGATTGCCACTCATGGCGATATTAAAGCGGAACTAGCTAAAGATTTAGAAAAGTTAAGCAAAGCGAACATCCCTGTAGATGTGACCTTCAAACAAGGCAAAGATGTGCTTGGCCTTAATTAATATGCGCTAAATTAGCTCACATAAAAAAAGCGTTACACTGTAACGCTTTTTTATTACTTATCAGTCTAATTATTTATCACTCATCACTTTACGAACAACCGGCTCAAGGCTTGCCATTCCCCACTGCTTGCCTGTTTCAATTGCAGACTCAATATCAGCGCCTTGCTGATGGGCTGAAATAGCCATTAACGCACCAACACGGTTGCTACTTGCACAATGAACAAGTACTGACTCACCGTTAAGCTTTGCTAATAGGCTGGCTAACTGATTTGCATTTTCAATGTTTACATCTTGTGCACCTGCAATCTCAATTGCGTGGTAATTCATTCCTAAAGAATTGACTAACGCGCCTTCATCCCAGTCTTGCTCATCTGCTGCACGTAAATTAATAACGTGCTTCACCTTAGCTTGCGATAGTTGCTTAAACTGCTCATCAGTCGGTTGCGCTGCTGAAAAAACTAAGTTGTTATGTGCTGCAAAGTTTTTAATATTAGCGTTATTTACCACATCTATAGCTACTGGCTGCTCGCCCGCTATCACTGCTGACACTGCAATGGCTGCAATAAATACACTTGTACAGAGTTGTTTGATTAATTTCATACTATCCCCTCAAAGTAACTCATTTTGATTTTTAAAAATGCGCTTTTAATTGCTCTATCTGCTCATTAGTATAAGGCACACTGGGGAATTTTCCCCACACAGGTGCAGGCCACGCAACATCCGTTTTAAAGCGCGCTATATGGTGAATATGTAGTTGTGGCACCATATTACCCAATGCGGCTACATTTAACTTATCAGGATTAAAAACCTCCATTAACAAATGACTGAGTTTCGCTGACTCGTGTAAATAAGTAATTTGTTGCTGCTCGGTTAAATCAATAATCTCTTTTAAGCCCGCTATTCTGGGGACCAATACAAACCAAGGATATTGGCTGTCGTTTAATAGTAACACCTTACAAAGTGGCCAATCAGCCAGTTCAATACAATCTCTTTTCAGTTCAGGTGCTAAGGTAAATGATGTTTTGCTCATGTTAAAGTCCTTAGATTATTTTACCGCACACTTTATAGCATTTAGTTGCAGTTGCACACGCTTGTGCTTTACCATCGAGATAATTTTATGTAAGTAAAGGCAATCCTGTGTTAAAAAAACTAAAACACCTCTCACTGGCAATTCCCCTACTCGCGGGCGCATTAAGCGCAGAAGCTGAGCCGCTAACGCTTGAGCGTATATTTGATGATCCGAGCTTAGCAGGCAAATCTCCGGTACAACTTAAGTTTTCGCCTGATGGTAGCCGGGTTACCTACTTACAAGGTAAAACCGATGACTATAACCGCTACGATTTATGGGAATATAATTTAAAAGATAATACCAACCGGTTGTTAGTTGATTCGGCGCAGTTATTTTCAGGCCCAGAAAATCTCTCCGATGAAGAAAAAGCACGCCGCGAACGCCAACGTATTTTTGGAAAAGGTATCCTTGAATATAAATGGTCAAAAGATGGGAAAGCACTGTTATTCCCTCTTAATGGCGATCTTTATTACTATGACTTAGATGCTAAAAATAGTAAAAAGCTGACTAACACAGACGCATTTGAAACCGATGCGCGTTTTTCTCCAAAAGGAAATTTCGTATCCTTTATCCGAGAGCAAAACCTATATGCACTAGAGCTGGCTTCAGGTAAAGAAATTCAGTTAAGTAAAGATGGCGGTGGCGTAATTAAAAACGGCATGGCCGAATTTGTGGCGCAAGAAGAAATGAGCCGTATGACCGGTTATTGGTGGGCAAATGATGAATCTAAAATCGCCTTTACTCGCGTTGATGAAAGCCCTGTTCAAGAAGCGATTCGTAACGAAATTTATGCTGATGAAGTAAAACTATTTAACCAGCGTTATCCATTTACTGGCACCAATAATGTTGACATTCAACTTGGGGTGGTAAAGCTTAATGATCAAGCAGTTGACTGGATTGACTTAGGCGACGATAAAGATATTTATATTGCCCGCGCTAAGTGGCTAAACGACAGCAATACGCTCTCTTATCAATGGCAAAACCGCTCGCAACATAACTTAGAACTACGTTTTTACAACACTAAAACAAAACAGCAAACCGTTGCTTTAACTGAAAAAAGTGATACCTGGATCAACTTGCATTTTGACCTTGAATTTTTAAAAGATAAAAAGCATTTTGTATGGGCCTCAGAGCGCGATGGATTTAAGCACCTTTATTTATATCGTAATAACGGCCAACTTATCCGCCAGATTACCGCAGGTGATTGGGTCGTAGATAGCCTAAAAGGGATAGATGAAAAAAATGGCGTTGTTTACTTTGCTGCACGTAAAGATACCCCGCTAGAGAGCCATTTATACAGTGCGCCTTTATTTAAAAAAGGGGGTATGAAGCGCATTACTGAAAAAGGCCAATACCATAATGTCGTTCTAGCGAAAGATAATAAAACTTTCATTGATAATAGCTCATCGGTTAATAAGCCAAATTCAGCTGCACTGCGCAAAATTAATGGTGAGTTTATTACGTGGCTTGAAGAGAATAAGCTTGATGACTCTCACCCACTTACCCCGTATCTAACTGATTTAGCCCAGCCCGAATACGGAACAATTACCGCTGAAGACGGCCAAATTATGCATTACCGTTTATTTAAACCAGCAAATATGGCAAAGGGTAAAAAGCATCCGGTTATTGTCAACGTTTACGGTGGTCCTCATGCTCAGCGAGTAACGAATAGCTGGCGCAGTAAAAATTTATATTTTCAATACATGGCGCAACAAGGTTATGTAATTTTTCAACTTGATAACCGAGGCTCTTACAATCGCGGTAAAAAGTTTGAAGATGCAATTTATAAGCACTTAGGCGTTGTAGAAGTGGCGGATCAAATCAAAGGCGTTGAGTTTTTACGTACTCTTGATTACGTAGACCCTGCTCGCATTGGTATTTATGGCCACAGCTACGGTGGTTATATGGCGCTGATGACTATGTTTAAAGCAGGCGATTACTTTAGCGCGGGTGTATCTGGTGCTCCGGTTACCGACTGGGCTCTATACGACACCCATTACACCGAGCGCTATTTGGGTCACCCAGATACTAATGCCCAAGGCTATATCGACAGTGCTGTGTTCCCATACGCTGAAGGCTTAAAAGGCCCATTAATGATTTACCATGGCATGGCCGATGACAACGTATTATTTACCCATGCCACTAAATTGTTTAAACAGCTGCAAGATAACAATCAACAGTTTGAAATGATGACTTACCCGGGCTCAAAACATAGCCTTCGCGGTAAACAAGTTCAAACTCATTTACATCAAACTATTACAAACTTCTTTAACCGTAATTTTAATACAAAGTAACTAAAACCGGGTTAATTATTCGACTAAAGGCTGATATAAGTATCAGCCTTTTTTTATGCAGATAAGCTATATTGAAACGTCAACAAACAATAATTAAATTCATTATAAGCACCCGTTAAGTAAAAGTTCGGCCTATCCTTTTTATTGTATTTACGCAAACTAGTTAACAAAGAGAGTATTAAAAATACAATATAAGGAAAATAAAACCGTATTAGCCTATATTTTAACTATGCTTATTTAAGAGAAATAATGCTCTAATACGGGAACATGCATATGCCAAACCTCCGTCGTTTTACTATATTTCAACGTTTAGCCATTTTAGTAGGGATTGTAATTTTTGGTTTAATTGTATTGAGTATTTCGAGTTTAAGTAATCAATATAAATCGCTTAAAAATGAGCAATATCTAAAAACTAAAAATGTGGTGGAAACTGCTTATAGCATCATTACACACTACGCAGCGCTTGAACAAAGTCAAACACTCACTCGTGCACAAGCACAATCTCAAGCGATGGCCTTAATACGATCATTGCGTTACGATGATACTAACTATTTTTGGATCAACAATTATCAGCCAGCCATGGTAATGCACCCAATTAAACCAGCCCTTGAAGGGAAAGATTTAACGAATAATAAAGACCCTGATGGCACCCCTTTGTTTGTTGAAATGGTTGATGTTGTTAAAAAATCCGGCGAAGGCTATGTGCCTTACAAGTGGCCAAAACCCGGCAGCGACAAACCCGTAGATAAAATTGCGTATGTAAAAGGCTTTAATCAATGGCAATGGATCATCGGCTCGGGCGTTTACCTTGATACCATAGACAACACCTTTTCGCTGCAACGTACTATTATCGTTATCAATGTAATGATTATGATCGTCGTTGTCGTACTTTTTAGCTACTTTATTGGTCGCAGTATTTTAACGCCGACTCGTTTAGCAGCAGAAATGATGAAAGATATCTCTCAAGGTGAGGGGGATTTAACCCGTACTCTCAACGAAAATGGCAATGATGAAATATCTCAGCTGTCGCGGTCATTTAACTTGTTTGTCTCTAAAATTAGGGAGTCTTTGGTGCTGGTTGCCAAAAGCGCAAACGATGTAAACGAGCATGCCCATGCTGTAGATGATTCTAGCAAAACCAGCCAATCATTCATTGAACTTCAAAACGACAGCTCAACCCAAGTAGCCGCGGCAATGGAGCAAATGACTCATCAAATTCATGATGTTAGCCGTAATGCCGAAGCTGCTGAGCAAGCCGCAAATGATGCTGCTAGTAATGCATCAACGGGTAAAAATGTAGTGTCGAAAACCATTATCGCCATTGAAACCCTCTCTAGTAATATAGAAACCGTGAGCAAAGTGACCGCCGACCTTGCTCAAGAGAGTAATAATATTGGCTCGGTACTTGATGTTATTAGAAGCATTGCTGAACAAACCAATCTGTTAGCGCTAAACGCAGCTATTGAAGCTGCAAGAGCAGGTGAACATGGAAGAGGCTTTGCAGTTGTAGCCGACGAAGTAAGAACACTTGCCAGCCGGACAGGTAAAAGCACTGATGAGATTCAAGCTATGATAGCTAAGCTGCAAGAAGGGGCTAAAGCTGCAGTTGAAGCGGTAAAATCTAGCCAAGAGATTTCTATTTCTACGGTTGAACAAGCCTCTTCAGCTAATGCATCACTTGATGAAATAGACAGGCTGGTATCGGTGATCACCGATATGAACGGCCAAATTGCTCGCGCCACAGAGCAGCAAACATCAGCCGCAGACGAGGTGAATTTAAGAATTAATGATTTATCACAATCTACAGAGCAATCATTGGGTAACACCAAAGATTTAACTCGCGCTAGCGACAAACTCAAACAAAGCAGTGTTGAGTTATCAAGCGTGGTATCGCGCTTTAAGCTTAGTTAACCTTAACTCCGGATAATAAATATCTTCCACCAATTAAAAAGCCCTGATTTTCAGGGCTTTTTAGGATTATTTATAGAAAATTATAAACAATAGCGGGCAAATAAACTGCTAACTGCCGCTGCAGTTGGTTTACCATGTTGCCAGTCGCCGCCTTCAACGCCACTACCAGCAATATCCATATGTACATAAGGAAGTGGTAAAGTAGATTCATTACCATGCTTATCTAATCCACCTACCACAGCTAAAAATGCCATAGGGAATTGATGGCCGCGCGCTGTGACAGCAGAAGCCGCATTATTACTAGAAAGCACATCGTCAGCTAAAGTGCGTGGTTTTATAAAATCATAATCTTCACGGCGTGAACGCGACACTTCAGCACCGTCAGCCCATAAATCACCACAATCGGCTAATTGGCGTGAAATATTAGCACTACGCGCGGGCCCATTCTCAACATATGCGCCATAAGGCCCCATAGCGCGCGCAGCGTGCCCTGTTAAGGTTGCCACTGTAAACAACGTTGGATTTATTTCATTTTTAGCTAAATCTTTCATTTCACTAAGTAAATCCCCCATAGCTAAACGCCCTTCGGCATCGGTATTACCAATACGTACTCGCACACCTTCACGGCTAGTAATTATTTCATCAGGGACAAAACAATCTGAACCAATAGAGTTGCGTACAACCGCTAAAAAGGCAATCACTTTAACCCCTTTAGGCTGATAATCGGCTACCGCTTTCATAAATCCAGCAACCGAGGCCGCACCGCCTTTATCGCGGCTCATGCCCGCCATAAAACCACCGACTTTTAAATCTGCACCGCCCGTGTCATAGACTAAACCTTTACCAACAAACATCAGTGTTCGGGTTACTTCGCCCTCAGGCACGTATTCAAGTTTAACAACGCGTGGATGATGACGCTCTACCGCATACGATGCGCGAGCAACGGTACTTAGCATGGGGTAATGCTTATCAATGGCAGCTAAATCATCAATCACATCAACGCTCACCGCACTGTTTTCAAATAACTCAGTACAATAATCAGCAAAACGTGGGGGGGCCATGCGTTCAGGCTCGGTGCCACATAAATCACGTGCGGCATATTGCCCCGCAGCTAACGCATTGACTGCTTTGATTGTTTGCTCATTGGCATCAATTAAGCCTATTTGAGTAATAGGTTCAATACCTTGACCATGAAACTCACGCGCTTCTAGGGGTTGCCATAATGCTTGGCATGCGCCTAAGTAAGCCACTTCAAGAGCATGTTGATAACGGCTATCCGTATTTAAAGCGGGTAAATAAATAGCAGGGTTAACACTACCTGATGCTTTTGCCTCATTAATGGCTAATTTGGCTGCATCAAAATAACGACGAACGTCG
This sequence comes from Pseudoalteromonas sp. SD03, assembly GCF_040937955.1. Lineage (NCBI taxonomy): Bacteria > Pseudomonadati > Pseudomonadota > Gammaproteobacteria > Alteromonadales > Pseudoalteromonadaceae > Pseudoalteromonas > Pseudoalteromonas sp. SD03. Next base: position 822,463 of record NZ_CP162514.1, on the reverse strand, counting down.
TCATAATCTCTGTTTAAAGGGCCTGTTGGCGCTAACACGACACGTTTACCGGCAATCACTAACAAGGTGACTTGATTGCCTATGCGTGAGTCTACTTGGGCTTGGTCTAAAATTGCATCACGCAGTGGCGTATTTGGTAAATGAGAAAAGTCGTTGCTGATAATAATAAGTGCATCATGCGATGTACAATCTAGGCTTGCACTTACCGGCTTAGCCAGTACTGCTTTTGGATATGCCATAAAAAAGGATCCTGTTAGAAAACGTAGTCCCTATTATTATTTATTTAGCAATTTATAACCAGTGAACTGCGATAACCTGCATATTTACTGGCAACTTGGAGTTACACGTTTTACACATCTAAAATACTGAGCTGTAAATTATGCTCTGATTGATTTTTAATACCCACGCCAATTCCTAATAAGCGCACCGGTTGTTGTAATCCACGTTGATAGGCTTTGGCGAGTAACTCTTTAAAAATAGCCGTGTTTAATTGATGCGCAGCTTGATCTGCTGAGGTCACTACAAAATTAGCAAATTTAACTTTAACACTTAATTTATTAATTTTATGTTGTAGTTGCTGTTTATTTAATCGAACCACGAGTTCATCTAACAGTTGCGGTAATTGTTCAAGGCATTCATCTAGGCTGTTTTTGTTGTATTCATAAGTATGTTCCACACTCAATGACTTACGTACCCGCTCGGTGGAAACGCGCCCTATATGCTCACCCATGCACTTTTGATATAACGACACACCAAAATTACCCACATGCTGTTGCATCCAATTAGCCCCTTTTTCGCGCACATCTTGCCCCGTGTATAACCCTTTTAAATTAAGCTTTTCTAGAGTTACTTTACCCACCCCTGGAATTTTACCTAATGGCAATTGGGCTAAAAACGAGTCAACCTGCTCAGGCAATACTACAAATTGGCCATTGGGCTTATTTTCATCACTGGCTATTTTGGCTATAAATTTAATTGGGGCAATCCCTGCAGATGCAGTCAGTCCTGTGGTATTAAAAATATCGGTACGAATTTGCTCAGCAATTAACGTTGCACTACCTTTAAAAGCAGTACTATGGCTCACATCTAAATATGCTTCATCAAGCGAAAGAGGTTCTACAAGGTCAGTATAGCGGTTAAAAATGGCGCGGATCTGTGTAGATACTTGTTTATAAACAGCCATTCTGCCAGGCACAATAACTAAGTCAGGGCAAAGCTGTTTGGCATGATAGTTAGACATAGCAGAGCGCACCCCATACTCTCTAGCAATATAGTTAGCGGTAGAGAGCACTCCACGGCGACTATTTCCGCCAATTGCCAGCGGTACGCTTGCAAGCTTAGGATTGTCGCGCATTTCTACGGCCGCATGGTAGAACTACAGGGTAAAAAGTGTAAGTTTATGGAACTTAAAAACTCAAGCTATTGAATTTAAAATATTTTTAAATTTAAATAAGCTTACAGTATTCACTTACATTAATTTCAGATAAAAACTTACAATTATATCGTAGTTTAGCGTCTAAATTAATTGAAAAGGAATATGTACTAAGTAAGCCATCAATAAGACTTAGTAGTATCTTTATGCAAAATACAGTCATATGTCTCTTGCTGTAAGTAGCTACTCAATCCCTGATCCTATTAAATATTTAGTAATATTGAAACTTAGCGCTATGTGTTGCACAAGACCAGTATAGTTATATGACTGTTCTTACAGCATAAAGAAATGCCTAGAGTTATTAGCTTTGGGGGAACTTAGATACGACTAACTGGACTTCCCCTACTTTAGTGCGAAAACATCCTCATTTTATCAATAGCATCTAGTATAACTTATTGCCAACTATAAATATTGGACTTACTAAAGCTTGTTTAAACATGTGTAAATAGGAAAATTTTCTCTTACTAATAGTTAGCTTATTACAGCTAACCATGACTTATCGTTCACAGCCTAACTTCGCAAAAGTGTCAATTTCAGTCATTCAGGTATAACTCGCTTCTGCCCCATTACGCGTTAACGTAAATACTCTAATGGCAGCTGTGGGGCGAACAACGGACCTTGCTGTTAACCTCAAGGAAGCAAATCTATTCCAAACTGCTTCAGCAATAAAGAAAACAGCCAAAAGCAAATTACAGTTATTAATGAGCTGATGAGTAACGATAGCCAAAAACTGTAGCGCTGCATCAGCATGGGGAAAAGTAAAAACATGGGCAATGTGGGAAGTACATACCAAAAGGTGTACCAAGCGTGATTGGCTATTTTCTCTGACGGCTGCTTTTCAACATATAACCAAATCATGGCTAAAATTGTGACTGTCGGTAAGGCCACTATTAGTGCGCCTAGTTTATCATTTCGTTTTGCTAGCTCTGATGCCGCGACAATGACCGTAGCGGTGATCAAATACTTAGTTATTAGCCAACCCATATAATGTCCTTAAATGAAAAAACCGATTGCCTATCGGTTTTTGTTGTGACAATATAGCCAACGAATTAAATAGAGTAAAGTGTTATGCAGTTAGGTGAACTAGAAAAGTTAGTGCTTCAACATTTCTGGAATGTGAAAGAAGCGGATGCAAAGCAAGTACATAAAGTACTGGGGTTAGCTCGTGGTAATTCGTTAAATACTATCCAAAGTACGCTTGATAGGTTATTTAAAAAAGAATTACTTAAACGCACTAAACAAGGCCATGCGTATTGTTATTCAGCCAGAGTAGATCGTGAAGGCTTAATTGCTCAACTTATTTCAAATGTAACCAGTGACTTTGTTGATGATGGTGAAAATAGCTTAATTGCTGCGTTCAGTTCTGCTTCGGCACAGCTTAATGACGAACAACTCGATACATTAGAAAAAATGATCGAGAAACAACGCCAGCTTAGAAAGGAGCGGGCTTAATTATGTTAGTTGGAGATATGGCAATCGTTCTAAATTTGCTCAGTGTTTCAGTGCTTGCATTTGTGATAGGTATTGCAACTGTTGCTGTCGTATCTCGTTTTGTGTTGTTCAGACTCGAACAAGTCAGTTTTAATAGTCAAAAGTTTATATTGTGGTCACTAGTGAGTGCACCTTGGTGGATAGCCTTTTCTTGTATTAGTTACTTTATGCCTTACTCGTTAGGGTTTGATAAAGTTTTTAACATAAGCTGGTTCGAAGATTTTGCCCATTGGCACCATATCGATATTTTTAGCTTTTCAAGTTGGCACGCGTTAACCTTACTTTTAGCACTAATCTATTTAGCTTGGCGCGTAACTAAGACTACCTTTGCTAGAACCAAACAGTCCATCGCATTATCGAGTTTACTAAGCTTTACTGATGCACAAGATGCTAGGACGACTAATGGCAATCAATATTTATTGATGCCTGTTAAAGTGCCTGTTGCCTTTACTACAGGTTTTATATCTCCCAAGATATATGTATCAACCGGACTACAAACCCAAGTTAGCGATGAACAACTTAATATCATCGTTAATCATGAACTGGCTCATGTAACGGCAAGAGACCCGTTATTTAAAGTGCTTTTCACGGCACTTGCCAGCTTCTATCCGTCACGTATAAAACAAACCCTAATCGAGCAATATGTCTTAATGACGGAAAAGATGGCCGACAATGAGGTCACAAAAGAATACGACCACCTTGATATCGCACAGACATTAATTGATGTCGCTAGACTTCAAAAAGCACTTCCTACGGATTGCGATCAGGCGTCTGTTAGCTACTTCGGACATGATTACACGAGTCTTCGTGTTGAAGGTTTATTAAATCCAATTAATAAACCGTCACTTACTACTTTCATCATTACTCTAGCATTATTGGCAACTATGCCAGTACTAGCGGCATCCACTGTCGATAGTTTTCATCACTTTATCGAAACTTTTTTCATCCATTAATTAAGGATATGGAATGAGATTTAATCTTTATAAAAGCAACAGAAAAAAACCGACTGGCAATCGGTTTTTGGCTGTTGGTCTATTTTTAACAACGGGGGCTGGTTTAGTAACATCAACTCCCTTTTTGGCTAATGCGCAAATCCAGCAGCAATCACAGTCATCACATCAGGTTATAAATTTAAGCAAGGCTGTGACCATGACTCTACAAAGTCATCCTGAATTAAAAGCCTTGATAGCTCAAGAAGCCTTGTGGCAAGGTAATATCGAGCAAGCTGGAATTGGAGAGCGTCCTCAAATAGGTTTAATGATTGAAGATGCGTTAGGGACTGGTGAGCATAGTGCATTAAAAAGTATGCAATCAACGCTCACCTACTCTTGGTTGCTTCAACAAGATCAAATTGATGGCAGAGTTAATGCGGCAAAAAGCCAAGCAAGTGCAGTAATAGTCGAGCAAAAAATAAAAGCCCTCGATTTATCTGCGATTGTTGCTAAGCAGTTTGTTGAAATCTTGATAAAACAAGAGCGCCTGAAACTCAATAAATTAGCGGTATCTCAGGCACAGGAAGTGGTTGACGCTATTGCCAAAAGAGTAAAAGCAGGCAAAAGTTCTAATGTCGAAATGCGCTTGGCTCAAGCTGAGTTGGTTCGAAGAAATCTCGCTGTCGAAGATTTAGAGCACGAATTAAAAGCCAGCCATTATCAACTGTCATCCTTATGGGGTAAGCCTCAGGCAGAGCTTAAGTTAACGGGGAATTTAGTGCTTAAGCCGGAAATTCCATCTGTAGAAAGCCAGCTAAACAAGCTTAAGCAAATCCCGCAAATACAGCAGTTTGCTGATGAACAACGTATCGCCCAGTCTCAAATGGAACTCGCACGTATTGAAGCCAAACCTCAGTGGCAATTCACTGCTGGACTAAGACGATATGAAACGACCGATGATTTTGGTTTAGTGGCGGGTGTCTCTATTCCTTGGGGAAGTGAAAATAGAAATGCAGGAACAATAGCTGCCTTACTCGCAAAACAAGATGTTCTGGCAAGTCAGCAACAAGCGTTAATGCAGAAACTTGATGCACAGCTTTATGTGCTATTGCAAGAAATGGCGCATTCCCACCATGTCATTGAAACGATTCAAGCTGAAATTATTCCTGTACTAGAAACCGCATTGACTGAAGCAAGTCAGGCATTTGATATCGGCAAACTTAGCTACAACCAGTGGAGTGATATCCGTAGAGAGCTACTCAGCGCCCAAAATCAGTTACTTGATTCTTATCAATCTTTGCACTTACAACATATTGAAATTCAACGCCTAACTGGCGTGTCCGTTAGTGATAGCGAGTAGAACCGTGAGCAAACTTATGAAAAATAAAAATATCCTGTCGTCATTGAGTTTGGCGATACTTATCTCATTAACAGGCGTCGTCGCACCTAATGCTATTGCGGCATCATCACCTGCGGCTGAGCAAGCTGAACCAGAGAAAGGTCCACACCGTGGGCGCATGTTACGAGAAGGTGATTTTGCAATTGAACTCTCTATTTTTGAAACAGGCGTGCCGCCAGAATTTCGTGTTTGGGCAACAAATGAAGGGCAACCTATTGACCCAGCGAAAGTTAGTTTAAACGTAAAGTTAATCCGTCTAGGCGATGGCACTGATGATATTAACTTCAATGCCCAAGGTGACTTTCTTCGCGGTGATATGGTGATTTATGAGCCTCACTCTTTTGTCGTTGCCATTGAAGCAACTTATCAGGGTAAAAAGTACAATTGGCGATATGACAACTTCGAGGGTCGCACCACAATTGAACAGGCAGTTGCCGATGCAATGGAAATCAACACTGAAATTGCAGGCCCTGCGACAATTCATCAAACCATTCCTGCTTATGGAAAATTAAGTTTACCTGTGGGCGCTAAGCGAAACATTGCAGCGCGTTTTGATGGTGAAATCACCAAATTACACGTCAATTTCGGTGAAATCGTTAAAAAAGGGCAAACGCTATTCACAGTAGAAAGTAATGAAAGTCTTAAGCCCTACGTTATTAAAGCGCCCATTAATGGTGTTATTACCCAGTTATTCGCAAACGCGGGTGAGCAAACCAATGGTAAAACCTTACTCACCATTACCAATTTTAATCGCCATATTGCCAAATTAGCGGTTTATCCTTCGGATTATTCCAAGGTTAAACTGGAAACGCCAGTTACGTTAAACATTGAAGGTCATAAGAACCCCCTTGTAGGTGAGGTGTCATTTATTGAGCCAAGCGTGAGAGATGATCAAGCAAGAATGGTTTGGGTTGAATTAGCAGATGCTGAACTTGCAGAAGGAAACTTCGTTAAAGCAAATATTGAAGTAGCAACAATCGATGTGCCGCTTGCTGTTAAGCGTGTTGGTTTGCAAAGTTTTAGAGATTTCACCGTTGTCTATGCCAAAGTCGGTAAACAATACGAAGTCCGTATGCTTGAGCTTGGAAGAGCCGGAGGTGAATGGATTGAAGTTCTAGGTGGATTAAAAGCAGGTACAGAATACGTGGCTGATAATAGCTACATCTTAAAAGCCGACATTGAAAAGTCTGGCGCATCACATGATCATTAGGAGCGTATAAATGTTGGAATCAATTTTACGCTTTTCAATAAAGCGCAAATTCCTTGTGATGGTGATGGTACTTGCTGTTTCAGGGCTTGGTATCTGGAACTTTACCAAACTACCCATTGATGCTGTACCAGATATCACCAATGTTCAAGTAATGATCAATACTGAGGCGGCTGGTTTTACACCTTTGGAAGTTGAGCAAAGAGTAACCTTTCCGTTAGAAACTGCGTTATCAGGTTTACCGGGCTTAACCTATACGCGTTCGGTTTCTCGCTACGGTTTATCGCAAGTGGTAGCGATATTTAGCGATGATACGGATATCTATTTTGCCCGTCAGCTAGTCAATGAACGTTTGTCTGCGGCACGAGCTGAGTTGCCTCAAAGCTTAGAGCCTCAACTTGGGCCAATAGCTACAGGTCTTGGTGAAATCTTTATGTTCACGGTTGATGCTGAGCCTGATGCAACACATGCTGATGGCACGCCTATTACACCAATGGATTTACGAACCGTACATGACTGGACCATAAGACCACAGTTAATGCGTGTACCCGGTGTTGTAGAGGTGAACCCTATAGGCGGATTTGAACGGGAGGTTTTAGTCGCCTTTAAACCTGAAAAGCTACTTGCTTTTGGACTATCACAAGCCGATGTGGTTAATGCCATCGCACAAAACAATCAAAATCAAGGCGCAGGCTTTATAGAGCAAAATGGCGCACAGTGGTTATTAAGGCTGCCCGGTCAGGTTACTGATATGACTGCCATTGGTAATATTCCGCTTAAGTCGCTTGATGGTTCATCAATTTATATAAAAGACGTAGCCGATATTGAAAACGGTAAAGGGCTAAGAACTGGTGCTGCTACACAAAATGGTCGTGAAGTGGTGATGAGTACGGTGTTCATGCTTATTGGCGAAAACAGCCGCACCGTTGCCCATGCCGTGGGAGAAAAGCTCAAAGAAATTAACGCCACTTTACCAGAAGGGATTGTCGCAACCGCTGTTTATGACCGCACTAAATTAGTTGATAAAACCTTAAAAACCGTACAGCTCAACCTAATTGAAGGGGCCATTTTGGTTATTGTTGTGCTCTTTGTACTACTAGGCAATTTCAGGGCTGCATTTTTAACCGCATTAGTGATCCCATTTGCCATGTTGATGACAGTAACAGGTATGGTGCATACAAGGGTGAGTGCAAACTTGATGAGTTTGGGGGCGTTAGATTTTGGTTTGTTAGTCGATGGTGCCATTATTATCGTAGAAAATTGTCTCCGCAGGCTAAGTCAGGCTGGAAATAACCCGTTATCGCTAAAAGAACGCTTAGAGTTAGTGTTCGAAGCAACAAGAGAAGTGATACGTCCCGCATTATTTGGTGTATTTATTATCACCGTAGTTTATCTGCCTATCTTCGCTCTTGAAGGCGTAGAAGGTAAGATGTTCCATCCAATGGCGATCACTGTAGTTATTGCATTACTGAGTGCTATGTTGCTTTCGGTAACCTTCGTACCAGCAATGGTTGCCTTACTATTTAAAAAGCCAGTAAAAGAAAAGCACAGTCCACTTATTCGTGGCGCTGCGGTCCTTTATAAACCTGCTTTGAAATGGGTATTGAAAGCACGTTGGTTAGTGATAATTGCGGCATCACTTTTAGTTATATTTTCTGGCTATCAAGCGACTAAGTTAGGTAGTGAATTTGCGCCTAATCTGGATGAAGGTGATATTGCCATGCACGCCTTACGTATTCCCGGTACGTCACTATCTCAGGCTGTAGCACTTCAGGAATCGTTAGAAGATAAAATTAAGCAAATGCCAGAAGTTGAACGTGTCTTTGCTAAGATAGGCACGGCAGATGTGGCAACCGATGCGGTTCCACCAAGTGTTGCAGATAACTTTATTATCTTAAAGCCTCGTGAATTATGGCCTAATCCAGACAAAACTAAAGCACAAATCGTAGAAGAATTGGCCGCACTTGTTGAGCCGATTCCGGGCAACCGCTATGAGTTCTTACAGCCCATTCAAATGCGTTTTAATGAGCTATTAGCTGGGGTTAGAGCCGAGCTTGCCATTAAAGTATTTGGTGATGATTTTGAAACTTTAACCGCATTAGGTGATGAGATAGAAGGTGCTATTTCGCAAGTTGATAACATTGCAGACATTCAAGTCGAGCAAACAACGGGATTACCACTGCTTAACTTAGTACCAAAGCGTGAAAAATTGATGCAGTTTGGTATTAGTATTAGCCAAGTGCAATCTCAAGTGGCAACTGCGATGGGTGGTACTGTCGCAGGTAAGTTTTATCAAGGCGATGTGCGCTCTGATATTGTAGTACGCCTAGCAGAATCAAAACGAAATAATATTGATGAACTTCCTTATTTACCGATTATGTTGGCTGACGGTCATTCAGTGCCACTGCAAGAACTTGTTGAAATTGAGCTTGTATCTGGTGCTAACCAAATTAACCGCGAAAATGGTAAGCGTAGGGTTGTGGTTACTGCCAATGTTCGCGGAAGAGATTTAGGAAGTTTTGTTGCGGATATCCAAACTGCAATTAATGAAAGTGTTGAAATTCCGGCTGGTTACTGGGTGGAATATGGCGGCACCTACCAAAAACTGCAATCCGCTTCTGAGCGACTGAGTATTGTTGTACCAGTCACCTTAATTATGATTGTCGGATTGTTGATACTAGCGCTTAGCTCATTTAAAGATGCAATGATCATCTTCACAGGTGTTCCATTAGCATTAACAGGTGGTATAGCTGCTCTATTGTTACGTGATATTCCGTTCTCAATTTCGGCAGCCGTTGGTTTTATTGCCTTATCGGGCATAGCAATTCTAAATGGACTGGTTATGGTGTCGTTCATTAGAGAGTTACGTAAAAATGGATTGGCACTTGATAAAGCAATATTTGACGGTGCACTTACTCGACTTCGCCCTGTATTAACAACCGCCTTGGTCGCATCATTAGGTTTTATTCCGATGGCTTTAAATACAGGGATTGGCTCAGAGGTTCAGCGACCTCTCGCAACAGTAGTCATTGGTGGCATTATTTCGTCAACGATTTTGACTCTGTTTGTCATTCCTGCCTTATACAGAATTTTACACAAAGAAAAGGAGTCTATTTTGACTGATGTTGAAGTATTGGAGTCTCAAGATGCCAAATAATATGATTAAAGCGTTAACCTATTTGGCAGTTGCGTTGCTGGCACTTGTTAGCATTGAAGCCTTTGCTCACGGTGTTGATGATAAAACCAGAGCGTTTTTGGAACAGAATACAGGTGTTCAGTTTATTCCATTCCTATACATAGGCGCTAAACATATGATAACGGGATATGACCACTTATTGTTTTTAGTGGGTGTTATCTTCTTTTTATATCGTAGCCGTGACGTACTGTTGTACGTCACCATGTTTACTATTGGACATAGTACAACTCTGTTATTTGGTGTGTTAAGTGACATACAGGTCAACGCTTATTTAATTGATGCCATTATCGGTTTTTCCGTAATTTACAAGGGCTTCGATAATCTAGGTGGCTTTAAGCGTTGTTTTAATTGGCAGCCTAATACCCAATGGGCGGTGCTGATTTTTGGTCTATTTCATGGCTTTGGTTTAGCTACCAAATTACAAGAATTTAGCCTAGCTGATGAAGGTCTTATTACCAACCTGATTGCCTTTAACTTAGGTGTTGAACTTGGTCAATTTGCTGCGCTCGCACTTATTTTGATCATGATAAATGCATGGAGAAAACTGCCGTCATTTCAACGTTTTTCGACAGTCACGAATACTGCACTAATGAGTGCTGGTGTGATGTTGATGGGCTTACAACTTACTGGTTACTTTACTATTTAATCGATTTTTAACTTATAGAAATACAGAAATAAAAGAGAATTTTATGCAACATACAGTTAGTACCAAAACACTCGTTAAAGCGAGTATTTCAGCAGTCGTTGTCGCGGCTATTGCACTGGTTACCTTTATCTTACCAGCAGAGTACAACATCGATCCGACAGGTATTGGCAACAAGTTAGGTTTAACAGCACTTGCACAAGCGGCTGAAATGGAAACAACGTCATTAGAGACAACTAAAGGCACGGATGAGTTTCAAACAATAGAAGTGACAGTCCCTGCGGGACGCGGCATCGAATATAAATTTTATATGAAGCAGCATGAAAAAATGACTTATGAATGGTTAACCGATGGTGCTCCATTGTACTTCGATTTACATGGTGAGCCTGAAGGTGACACAACGGGATATTTTGAAAGCTATGCTATTGCTACAACTAATGAAATGAAAGGCAGTTATACCACCCCATTTGCAGGCTCTCATGGTTGGTACTGGCAAAACAAATCAGATAAACCAGTGTCAGTACAGCTACTGGTTAAAGGGCAATACGAAGTTATTGGCCTTAAACAATAACGAATTTAACTTTACGAATTTCATACCAAATGGAGACTAAAATGAACAAACTAATATCAATCGTTGCGCTTTGTGGTGCCTTGCTAACTAGTAATGTACAGGCACATGGAGATCATGGTGTCATCAGCGGTCAGAAAGCTGTTATCATCGCTGCAACACATATTCAAAAAATGACGTTTAAAGACGCTGGTTTTGAAGTCGGTAAGTTAGATGAGTCATGGAAAAATATTGATAAGTCGCAACTTTCGATTGCTAGCGTTGAAGACAATTTCTATGTAGTTAGTGCATCTAATGCTAGCAACGAAGATAAGCTTTACTTCCAAATTGCAAAAAACGGTCAAGTTATATCGGTTAAAGATAAAAACGACTTTTAACAAAATAAGAAGGCACCTTTTGATAGAAGCAAGAGGTGCCTTTGTTTTGTACCAAGTCCGCTTTTGGCATAGAACCACTGGTCGGCTTTAACTCATTTCTGTCCAAAAACGAGTTTACCCGACCCTCCGCTTTTCGCTCAAATAAGACCCCGAAAAATGGCTCATATAGCTATCTAGGCCAACGCTTTCAAAAACAGAAGTATATTTCCGATAACTACCTTTGAATTCCTATAAACGGAAGTTTGCTTCCGAAATATAGCAATATTGGGTTAGAAACCGGAAGTTTACTTCCGTTTTGTACTTTAAGTTTATAAACCGGTGTTTAATGAAAGCTGGGAAGTCTAGAGGTACAAGCAAACATTGGGTTATTAAATTTAATAATTAGCTTTTAGCTAAATTTAGAAAAACTTTAAAGCTGGTAGTTTGATTATTTGAACTGACCTCTATATTTCCACCGTTTGCTTGCGCTAGAGCTTTAACTATTGCAAGCCCTAAACCAGCTCCATCGCTGTGTCGTTGGCGCGATTTATCGGGTCGATAAAAGCGGTCAAATAAATAAGGTAAATGCTCAGAAGGTATTCTCTCCCCAGTATTAATCACTGAAATACATATTTTATCAGCGGTAAATATTTCACTATTTACTGTGATTGATGAGCCTTTTGGGGCATACCTTATTGCATTGGATAGGAGGTTTGATAATAATTGGCGAAAGTGTAATTTGTCACAATAAAAACAAAGGTTTTGACCTTTTTTCTTAAATGTAATCAATGAGTCTTCAGCCAAAGCATCAAAGTACTCAAATAATGCTTCAATTTCATCATGGCTTTTTAGAGTATTTTGAACGGGTTTAACCAGTCCATTCTGAGTTTTTGCAAGCCAAAGCATATCACTAACCATCTTAGTTAGTCGTTCCAGCTCTTCTAGATTAGAAAACAATAATTCTTGATACTCTAACAACTGTCTTTTTTTAGATAAACCAACCTGTGTTTGAGTGATTATATTTGTTAGTGGAGTACGTAACTCATGCGCAATATCACTAGAGAAATTTGATAAACGAATAAATTCACCTTGGAGCCTGTCGAGCATCGAGTTAAACGACTGCACCATATTAACAAGCTCAATAGGCACTTTATTTTCATCAAGCCTTACATCCATCTTATTAGTTTGGATGTCATGCATTTTCTGACTCAAACCTCGTAAAGGGTTCAATCCTTGATGTATAGCAAACCAAGCCACCAATAAAATGAGTACCGCAGAGCCAAACATAATAGCCCAAAGACTTTGTTGAAATTGATTGAGAAAGTGTAAATGAAAGCTCATGTCTATCGCTGTAGTAATTTTGTATTGCTGTTGCCCAGTACTTAAATTACTCACCAGAGCTCGGTAGGTGTGGGTATCATTTTGCCATGAGGTAATGTTGTTACGGTTAAAGCCAGCTGAAGCATTAGCACTCATTACAAAATCACTAAAATCTCGTTCAGAACTTTGAAAAATGAGCTCTCCTTTTGCGGTATTTACCTGATAGTAAACACCGTGATGACCCGCTACAGCGTTAGATAATTCATTTTTAAGTTTCAGGTTTGATTTATACTGTTGTCTTAAAACTAATTCAATAGATTGATTAATAACATGCAGTTCACTACTATCTTGCTGGAAAAAATGATGTTTTATCGAACTATTTATTAAGGTGGCAACTAAAGTTAAGCACGCAATAACGGTTACAGCGACAAACAACACAACACGCATCGTAAGTGATAAAGGCCGTGACTTAATAGCCATCAGTTTCAACCTCTAATTTATAGCCCATACCACGAACCGTATGAATTAATTTAACAGTAAAGTCATCATCAACTTTTGCTCTTAGCCTACGAATGGCAACATCAATCACATTGGTGTCGCTATCAAAATTCATATCCCATACTTGAGAAGCAATTAACGAACGTGGCAGTACTTCACCTTCGCGCCGTAACAATAGTTCAAGTAAGCTAAACTCTTTATTACTCAATAAAATACGCTTGCCTGCACGTTGTATTTTTCGCTTTGGAATATCCATTTCTAAATCAGCAACTATCAGTATATCGTCAACTGTTTGTACTACACCACGGCGAATAAGAGTGCGTACTCTTGCTAAAACTTCAGCAAAAGCAAAAGGCTTTATTAAATAGTCATCAGCACCAAGTTCGAGCCCCTTTACTCTATCGTCTATACTATCGCGAGCAGATAAAAATAGTACTGGGGTTTTGTTATCTGCTTCACGTAGCGACTGTAAAATTTTCCAACCGGATACGTCAGGTAACATGACATCAAGTATTATTACATCAAATAAGTCGGTCATTGCTAGGTGATGACCGTCAAGTCCATTGCGCGCCAAAGAAACCTGAAAACCAGCTTCACTTAGCCCCTGTTTTAAATAATCTCCTGTCTTTGATTCATCTTCAACAACTAATAAGCGCATACAATTCCTTCATTAAAGTCCTAACAACTACCTCTGCAAATATTATGCAGTATCTGTCACTACAGCAACATGACACCAACATTACAACTTTGTAATGTTCGCGTCATGTTTAAGACAGGTCTATTTTCTATACTCAATACATATTCTGGTATGAAGGAGTAAGGAAATGGGGTTTAAAAAGTCATCACAACAGGTTAGCACACCACGAAGACGATTTGTTCAAGGCTTAATTGCAGGAGGTGTACTTGCTGCTTTTCCGAGTGTATTACATGCTGCATCATCTTTAGTAACAGGAACAATAACAGGCACTGTGCCCGAACTTAGCGGCAAAGTAATTGATCTGGTTATAGATGAATCGCCGGTTAACTTTACTGGCGTAGTACGTATGGCGACAACTATCAATGGCTCTATACCCGCCCCTACCTTGCGCCTCAAAGAAGGCGATGACGTTACTATTAGAGTAACAAATAAGTTATCAGTACCGAGTTCAATTCATTGGCATGGCATTATTTTACCGTACCAAATGGATGGCGTACCTGGTATCAGTTTTAAAGGCATTATGCCTGGCGAAACCTTTGTTTATAAATTTAAATTACAACAAAGCGGTACATATTGGTATCACTCACATAGTGGCTTTCAAGAAATGACTGGCATGTACGGTGCATTAATTATTGAACCGCGAGAAAAAGATATTATTAGTGCAGATAACGAGCATGTTATTCAATTATCTGATTGGACTGATGATGACCCAATGGCGCTGTTCCGCAAATTAAAAATACAGAGTGATGTATTTAACTTCAATCAGCCCACTGTTCCAGAATTTTTTGATGACGTTTCAAATAGCGGTGTTTCGAATGCTTTGCAACGCCGCAAAATGTGGAATCAAATGAGAATGAATCCTACAGATTTAGCTGACTTATCTGCATCAGCAATGACCTTTTTAATGAACGGTAGTACGCCAATGTCAAATTGGCGAGGAATGTTTAAAGTTGGAGAAAAAGTAAGACTTAGGTTTATTAATGGCTCAAGCAATACTTTTTTTGACGTTCGTATTCCAGAACTAAAACTAACAGTTGTACAAGCTGATGGGCAAAACGTTGAACCAGTGACAGTTGATGAATTTAGATTCGGCCCTGGTGAGACCTACGACGTAATTGTTGAGCCTAAAAATGATGCCTATACGATTTTTGCTCAAAGTATGGATCGCTCTGGTTACGCAAAAGGAACTTTATCAAGCTCGCCTAATATTGATGCGCCAGTACCTGCACTTGACCCTGTTGAATGGTTAACGATGACCGATATGATGGGCAATATGACCCACGGCGGTGAGCATTCTGCAATGGCAGGTATGGCTGGCATGTCAGGTATGAACTCTAAAGAAATGGATCATAGCGCTATGGATCACGGTCCAATGGCGATGGATCATAGCAAACATGGTATGTCTGAAAACCCATTAGCGGTTGCCAGCTCTAAAGTGCGTCATGCAAAAACGGAGTATGGAGCTTCAGTTGATATGCGCGTTGATATGCCGAGAACAAATCTTGATGATCCTGGTATTGGTTTACGTAAAAATGGTCGTCGTGTTTTAACACTTGCAGATTTACACTCACTTGAAGGGATCACTAACCAGCAAGAGCCAGAAGCTGAAATTGAGCTGCATTTAACCGGAAATATGGAACGTTATAGCTGGTCATTTGATGGCTTAGAATTTGGTAAAAGCACGCCAGTGCATATGAAGCATAACCAACGTTTAAGAGTTATTTTACAAAACGATACCATGATGACGCACCCTATGCATTTGCATGGTATGTGGAGTGATTTAGAAAACGAGCAAGGTGATGTGCAAGTGCGACGTCATACGATACCTGTTCAACCCGCACAAAGAATCAGCTTTTTAACCACCCCTCACGATGTAGGTCGCTGGGCTTGGCATTGCCATTTATTATTCCATATGGATGCCGGTATGTTTAGAGAGGTAGTCGTATCATGAAACAATTAAAACTATCTAAATCATTAGGTTTATTAATGTTAACAGGGGCTTCATTAATTAGTTTCCCTTTATTAGCGCAAAGTGAAATGGCACAAATGAATAGCGCTAAGATGCAACCACAAGGAGGAAGTGCACCTAAAGATGCAAGAGACCCCCATGCTTACTCTGCGGGAACAACTTTAACAGAAGGCCCATATGCGCTTGAGGGCAATGAGCGATTAACACTCGCTGATGAGCATCCATTTTACGCATTACTAGGCGATCGTCTTGAATATAACGAGCAAGCAAACGCAGGTGTATTTGACTTACAAGCATGGTACGGCACTACCTTTGATCGATTGGTAATTAAAACCGAGGGTGATTTCAGCGAAGGAAGTATTGAAGAAAACCAAACCGATATTTTATGGGGTCACGCCGTATCAGCATATTGGGATACTCAAGCAGGTGTTCGTCTTGATTACAATAAAGAAGGTGAAAATCGGCAATGGTTAGCTTTTGGCTTACAAGGTTTAGCCCCTTATTGGTTTGAACTTGATATGACAGCATACGTAGGTGAGCGAGGCAATACCGCATTTACGTTAGAGGCAGAGTACGAACTATTACTCACGCAAAAGCTAATTATACAACCGCGAGCCGAAATTACACTTTATGGCAAAAACGATAAACAAAACGAACTTGGAAGTGGCCTATCAAGCAGCGCGATTGGCTTTAGGGTTCGTTATGAATTTACACGCCAGTTTGCGCCCTATATTGGCGTTGAATGGAGCAATAAATTTGGCAATACCGCCGACTATGCCACATCAAGTGGACAAAGTAACAACAACACCGCATTTGTTGCGGGTATTAAATTTTGGTTTTAATCATTTTAAATAAGAGGTAATTATGAAGTTTTTTAATTCTGCAGTAGCCATTTTAGGTTTAGTGCTTACATTTTCCGCATCAGCGCATATATCACTCAAGCAATCAACACCTGCGCAAGAAGCCATGTTAATGAAAAGCCCAGAGCAACTTTCGTTAACTTTTGGTGGTGAAGTAAGGCTAGCAAAAGTCATCATCAAAGATGAAAAAAATAAATCAATAAACTTTGATTTCAAACCCAGCGCCACCCCAAGCACAGACTTTAATTGGTCATTACCGAGCCTAGCCCAAGGCACTTACACGGTTAAATGGACAGCACTGGGTGGTGATGGACATAAAATGACCGACACGTTTAGATTTATGGTACACAAAAGTGAATCGCATAAGATGATGCAAGAACAATCTAATACCCACAGCAAACATAATCATTAAGTAGCAACATAATGCAATTAAGTGAATGGTCAGTACTCTTATTATTATTAAAACTAGCAAGCTATATAGCAATTGCAGGGCTTGCGGGCACTTTATTAATGCGCTTTATGTGTGGCAACAGCAATGTTGCAGGGCATCAGGTAATTAGCTTTTATCAGTTCTTAAAACGTTGGCAAATTACGTGTGTAGTTACAGGTAGTATTGCTGCACTTTTACAAGTACCAATAGAAGCTGGAGCAATGGCTGAATCAGGCTTTATGGGAATGTTTGACCCCTTTATGCTTGAAATTGTTTGGCAATCAGTCATAGGTGACCAAGCAACGTTTAGAATACCAGCGCTTATTATTGCTCTAATTAGCGCATGTATGTGGAGTGTGGAATCAGATGATAACGTAGCAGGTTATAAAAACGGTGCCGTTATACTAATCATGCTTGGGTTTATCGCTTATAGCTTCACTTTTACTGGGCACAGTGCAAATGAAAATGGGTTAGTGAAAAGTATTTTAACCTTTCACCTTATTGCCATTGCGAGCTGGTTAGGGTCATTGTGGCCGCTTTACAAAAGCTGCACTTTACTACCTACCAGTGAAGTAAAGCGGTTAATGCATTACTTTGGTCAACTCGCTATTGTTATTGTATTTGTACTACTTATTTCGGGCTTAACTCTGCTCCTGCAGTACCTAGAGTCATTTTCTGCGTTGTTTACATCAAATTATGGGCAACTAATTTTATTAAAGCTGTTACTCGTCAGCGCGATGCTGTTACTAGGTGCATGGCATAAGCTTTTTTTAGTCCCGCAAATCACTCAACAACACCATATAAGTATATTAAAACGCTCGATCACTGTTGAAATATTAATTGCCCTATTTGTACTTATTACAACAAGTGTATTTACAACACTTGTTGGTCCGCCTATTTAACGATTAATAAAAAAGGAAAATGTATGTTAATTAAATCCTTTAATTTAAAAATTTTATTGCTACTAATTTTTAGCACTGTTAGTTCTTTTACTGTTAGTGCACATGACGATGAAAAATATTCAAAAAAAGGCAAGGCCTTTGTCAATGTTGATAGCGAGGCTGCAAAAACAGTCAGCCTATTTCATGCATCTCTAAAACAAGGCAATCGCGAAGCTGCACGTAAATTACTGGCCGACGATGTCATCATTTTTGAAGGCGGAAGTGTTGAGCGTTCTGCAGATGAATACGCGAAACATCATATGATAGCGGATATGAAATTCTTAAGTGCTGTTAATAGTGAACTACTAGAGCATCAAGTTTACACAAATGGAGACATAGCTTACTCAATTTCAAGAAGTAAAACTCAAGGAAAGTACAAAGGAAAAGATATTAAGTCTATGGGAATGGAATCAATCACATTAAAAAACACCGATACAGGTTGGAAAATCACTCATATTCATTGGTCAAATTAAGGAGTTAACAATGCGAGTAATCTACATTACCTCAGCGTTATTTTTATCATTAACTATGTCATTTTCGGCGATAAGTATCGAAAAACAACATAAAGCATTAATAACTTATGAGAATTCAGAAAAACCTAAAATTGAGCTTACCGTTTATAAAAGTAAAAATTGTGGATGTTGTAATAAGTGGATTGCTCATTTGAGCGAAAACAATATTCAAACAAAAGCAATTAACGTCAATGACATGGGGACGATTAAATCTCAGTATCAAATAAAATCAAATATGCGGTCATGCCATACAGCCGTTTCAGCCGATGGATTTGTATTTGAAGGTCATGTTCCCGCCAAACATATAAAACAGTTTTTAGCTGAACAACATCCTGAAAAGACGATAGGGCTCTCTGTTCCCGCTATGCCTGCTGGTACGCCAGGTATGGAAATGGGCGATCGCTTTTATAAATATAATATTGAAATGCTTACGCACGATTTACAGCAAAATACTTATAAGCATATTAGCAAATACGCTGAGCAGTTTTAACACTTATGGCACAACTCTTGATGTAATATTAAACATTGATTCAATGATTAAATATATAGTGGGTTTACGCCTAATAACCTGTAAGAATTACCCATTGGTATAAATGATATACAAAGTAAATGATAGAAAGGAGCCATCTAATGTCGCAGTATTTAAAGTTTTTCTTAATGATAGCCACATCAACATTAGTCATGTTTGTACTGATGTATTTGAATACTTATCAGCTAAGTCATGTTTTTTTTAGTGAAACTCGCACTTATATGGCGCTTTATATGGGAGCCATGATGGCAGTGATAATGCTACTTTTCATGCTCAATATGTATAAAGATAAAAAGAAAAATATAACAGTACTCATTGCTAGTGTTACCGTATTTGCGGGAAGTTTATTTTTAGTTCGATCACAAGCGACTGTTGATGATAGCTCATGGATGTCGGCGATGATCCCACATCATTCAATTGCAATACTCACCAGTGAAAGGGCAAAAATCAAAGATAAGCGAGTCCAAGAGCTTGCAACAAATATTATTGAGGCACAGCGTCGTGAGATTAAAGAAATGCAGTGGTTACTAAAGGATATAGAGAAAAATGGCCTAGCAGAAACTCAGGAGCAAGCACAATCTAGGACCGTACCGGATTTTAATGCTAAGTAAAATTTTATACCAATACATAAAAGGGAGCTAAACATGAGTAAATCAGCCCAACTTTTTAGAATGGCCACAGATGAGCATATTTGTCCGTTTGGTTTAAAATCAAAAGACCTACTAGAGCGAGAGGGATATACAGTTGATGATCAGCTATTAACTTCTCGAGAGCAAACAGATGAATTTAAAAAACAACACAGTGTAGAAACTACACCTCAAACATTTATTGATAATAAACGTATAGGTGGCTATGACGACTTACTCGATTACTTTGATAAGCCAAAAGCTGGGCAAGAAGGTACAACTTACACGCCCGTGATTGCGATTTTTTCGGTTAGTTTTTTGCTTAGTGTGGCATTTAGTTTTGCAGCGAATAATAGCTTATTATCAATGCAAACCGCTGAACTGTTTGTAGCCCTAACAATGGCAGTGTTAGCAATACAAAAGCTTCAAGACTTATTTAGCTTTACTAATTCATTTATAACCTATGACTTAGTCGCTATGAAAGTAGTCAGGTACGCCTATGTTTACCCATTTTTAGAAGCATTTGTTGGCATTGGAATGATAGCCGGATTACCAGCCTATATTATTGCCCCTATTTCATTGTTCATAGGTGGGGTTGGTGCTGTTTCAGTGATAAAAGCAGTCTATATAGATAAACGAGAGTTAAAATGTGCGTGTGTAGGCGGTGACAGTAACGTACCACTAGGGTTTATCTCCCTAACAGAAAACCTGTTTATGATCGCTGCCGGTATTTGGATGTTTGTTAAGTAAACAACAGCTTTAATTTAAAAACATGATGATGTACTAGTGTGATTACCAAGGGATTATGTCGCTCTAATTACCGAGCGACTTTGTCGTAAATAGCATATCAGCTGTACTAGCTCATATCAGATCTCACAGTTTAAGTGAATAAGTTTAGACTTCATCAGGCAGACTGCTATGAGCGAGGAGCGGACACTGAAAAGTTAAATTTATTATTACTTCTTTGAGTAAGAGCCTAATTCTGTTCGATAACATTATTAAACGCCGCTTTGGGGAAAAATAACATGCTTAATATCTCGCTATTTTAATTACTTGTTTACAAAGGAAATTATTGGTGAAATTATCGGGGTATGTAATATACGCCGTTTTGGTGTGTTATAAACCACCAAAACGGTGTTCAATAAGCTGTTAGCCATTAATTCATACGTACGGAGTTTATATGCTTACCCATTCCTTCGAAGACCTGACTCAAACGTTTAGAGTTCTGCTTGAATCGAATCAAAGATTAAAACAATTAATTGATATTGATAGAGCAGAAGCCGTGGGTACTGTGGAAACTGCAATTAACGCAAAATTAAATGCATTCCATAATTTATATGATTTGATGGCGCAAGAATTAGGAAAGCCAGTAGATTGGTATTCAGTCCCTGAACTTTGCATAATTCTGGCAATTCGCAATGCTCGCCACCATAACAAAGCAAACAGAATTAGAAGTTTATGGAACTACCATAATCAAGTTTGTGAAAAGCCTACAAACAAAAAGAAGTATCTATACGTAAATTCTGTTGTACCTGAAGAGGAAGAAGGTGGAGGGTACTTTGATATACCTCTATCTTGGTCTGATTTAGACGATTTGTTAACTTTGCCACGAAATGAATCAAGATTGAGAGCTAATGCTAGAGATCTAATTCGTAACTATTTAAATGCAGATAAATTTGAAGAAGAGGCAAAATCTTTAGGTTTCAGTAAATCTCAAATATTTTTCAACTTTGTGCCTTTGTCTCTGAATGCAGGAATTGCATTGCACCCATTTGTGAAAGAGCATGTGACACCTGATTCAGTAGAGTCTGAATTTTTTTTACAGCACTTTGAAAATACAGCCTCAGCACTGACTAAAGAACACGACTATCAAGAGTTCACATTTTCACTACCAGAGTAAATGGCTAACAAGAGTCTAAGGTTACGACAGTCCGCAAATGGCACAGAGCCGTCCTTCGGCTCTAACTCATTTATGTCCAAAAACGCGCTAGAGTGGCCGTCTGCTCATAGCTGCATATCAGGTGGCTTCTATACTTATTAAGCTACTTCAAATTATGATTGTTATTAACTTTGATCCCATGATTGATGTCAAAGAGCAGCTTCACTATGCTTATATTTAGCTTACCCAAAGACAACCCTCATAGAAGCACGTAATTATCGCTGGTATGTGTAAACTCAAATCGCCCCGATTTATCTGATATGTCATAAGTAGATTTAGTATCATTATCATGGTGATATAAAAAATCACTTTGATGAGTATGATTCAACACTTTGCATTTGGATCTTACTAATAATATGGCAACTATAGTGCACGTTAAACTCTGTATTAATCTTTCGTTGGATTTAAAAAGTAGATAACACTTTGGTTGCTAAATTTAGGTGGCATTCGTATAGAAAACTTGAAGATAACATTATTTATTATTCACTCTCGTTACGGCCAGCGTTACCCATGCTTTGAATTTTTACTTCGTACAGGTGGGAAAGCTCATGCTTTTCTTCTTGCGAACGAAAGCGCAGTTCGTCTACTTTTTCGAGCGCATCACGCAGTGAATAACCGCTTTGAATTTTGTTTTTGATCTCGCTAAAAATCTCACCGATTTTGTATTCAATGGTATCTGGGCGCTCCGCACGAAGCTTAAAGCCTTTAAGGTATGGAAATAACTCACCATCAACAAAATCCATTAAGTCGCTGCCGGTTAAGGCGTTATCGTGATCAAACTCACCATTAGCAGTTTTAGGCGCAGCCCAAGAACTCCAGCGGTATTTCTCATCGATAATGTATTGGTAGTCTTCTGCGATCAATTCGGCTTCTTGCGACTTTGTAAACTCTAAGTCATCAAGGTATTTTAAAAATAGCATCCACGACGATTGCTCGGTGTAGTCTAGTTCGCTAGAACAGCCAGCATTTTTATGGAAAATGTCGTCGATATTTTAAAGGTTTGATCGAACATGTAAATTAAGTCCTTGTTAGCCAATGAGTTTGAGATGATTTTTTTGCTTAAAGCAACTCACTCGCTTATTTATATTTCTGAGGTAATAGTGATTAATATACCCTAATTAATTAAAAAATTAATAATATATTAGTATCAAGTAGTTTTTGGTTAATCTAGGTCAATTTTATACTTTTTCCTTGCCGGTAGTATCTCTTCAAACTCGCAATTTAATGCGTTTACTAATTTATATAAGGTTTCGAGTTTAATATTAACATTACCTCTTTCCATTTTTCCGTAATTACCGCGCTCTATACCGACATAGGCGGCAAAGCCTTCTTGCGAATAACCTGCTTCTTTTCGTTTTTCTCGTAGTTTTTCACCAAAATTTTTAACTAAATCACTCACCAGATTCCCCTCAAGGCAAAATGATTAGATTTTCATGTTGAGGGCTTAACTACCACGCCCTATAATACCCATTATTATAAGAAGTTTATTAGGATTTACTTTGAAATTTGACCCTCTCGTAGCTCAAATTATTGTTGCACCAAATTTTGATAACTTTACAACAAGTGATGTGCGCTCGGCGTACTTAGCATTAAAAAGTGATTCTTCTTTAGTACCTACCGCAGTTAGGCGAAGTATATACGCAGAACTGCTCAAGCTTGTTAAAAAAGGCTGGCTGAAAAAGGTGGTATCAAATAAAAAAGGATTTACGCGATTCAATAAAACAGAGAGCTTTGATGTTGAGGTAATTACTCACTTAGCTAGTTCAATACCTATTTCAATCACAGAAAAAGAAAATGATAAACATGCGCTGTTACTTAGTAAGTTAAACCATTACAAAGCCGAGTTATTATTGAATATGGGGGAATCAGAGGCGTATAAAGAGCTCTATTTGGAGTCACCCGAACTGGTAGATGAACTACAGCCACAATACAACAAAGCAAGAGACAACAATACCAGAATACTTGGCAAGATTAGAGCGATTGAAGGCTTACTGAAGCAAAACGAAGCATTAGAAAAAATATGAAACTAAGACTATGGCAAGCCGAATGTATTAATTTTGCGCTTACACAATATCAGAACGGCAATAGCCACTTTTTAGCCTTGGCAACTCCTGGGGCGGGTAAAACTTTGATGGCTTCAGAATTAGCTAACCAGTTATTAAAAAGCAATATGGTCGATTTAATCATTTGTTTTTCACCGTCGTCTATTGTTTCCCAAGACTTTAAGGAAAGCTTACAGCTAAAAACGAATGAACGATTTGATGGGTTTATTGGCGCTAAAGGTAGAGCTTTAACCTATCAAAGCTTACAGTATTTAGATGTGCACTTTTGGCAACTATTTGAACGATATCGTGTTTTTGTAATATTTGATGAAATTCATCATTGTGCAGGCTCTAATATTGACAATGCCAATGCATGGGGTGAGCAGATAATACTTAACATTCAAAATAAAGCACAGTACACATTAGCCTTAACAGGCACTCCCTGGCGCTCTGACGCTGCTCCTATTGTTCTTTCATCGTATCAACAGCCTAACAATAAAATAACGTGTGACTACGTTTACGGGCTTTCTGAGGCTATTGGAGATAATGTTTGTCGGGTTCCACAAATAGTAGCTGTTGATAATAGCCGCATTACAGTTGTAGATGACGCTGACACCAAAACATTTAACTGCTTTAAAGCGTTATTAAACGACTCTGGCGTTTCTTATCAAGAAATTATTGAAAATGAAGCGGTAATAAAATACATGATTTCTTCAGCTCAAAAGAAGCTGACTTCAATCAGAGTGAAAACCCCCGATGCAGCGGGGTTAATTGTTGCATCGTCTGTTGAGCATGCCCATCAAATCTCTATGTTAATGCGAACTCAGTTTGACGAGGGTAGCACTGTTGTAACCTATCGAGAAAATGAACCTACAAGTATTATTCAGCAGTTTAGGTATGCACAAACTAAGTGGATTATTTCTGTTGGTATGATTAGCGAAGGTACAAACATCCCTCGTTTGCAGGTTTGCTGCCACCTTACAAACATAAAAACAGAAATGCATTTTAGGCAAATATTGGGCCGTATACTGAGGGTAACAAACTCTAAAAACCAAGAAGCTATTATGTACATGCCCGCCGAACCTAAGCTTTTAGAGTATGCGTATAGAGTTAATCAAGATGTTCCTTTTGAAGCTGATGTAGTTAAGTTTGAAAAGATGAAAGCTACTGCTAAAGAGCCTACAGAAGGTAAAGATTTAAGTAAAATGACTTTTAATAAGAAAAATAAAAAACCTTCCAAAGCTCAGTTTGATTTAGATAACTTTGCTGACTTTTTTGATCAGCCAGTTATGAGCAATAGGCCTGAAGCGACTGAGGAGCATTTTTTAACCGGTGCCTATGAGCGAATAATTAATATATCAGGCCGCTTTCAGCAAGAGGCTATTGCTTTGGGGTTAAGTGAATTGAGATAGACTGTTAATTGATCTCTGCAAAAAAACACTGTATTTTTATACAGGCTTCATTTTTTATTAATAAATATGCGAAAAATAATTCATGTAGATATGGACGCATTTTATGTGTCTGTAGAAATTAGAGACAACCCAAAGCTAGCGAATAAGCCCGTTGCAGTTGGTGGTAGCAGGAGCTCTAGAGGCGTGCTCTCTACTAGTAATTATATAGCGAGGCGATATGGTGTAAGAAGTGCAATGCCGACAAGTGTAGCACTGCGAAAATGCCCTGACTTAATTTTGGTTCCGGGCAGAATGGAAGTATATAAATCGGTAAGCTCTCAAATTAGAGAGATTTTCGAACGATATACAGACATTATTGAGCCCCTAAGCTTAGATGAAGCATACTTGGACGTTACTGATTGTAAGCTCTTTAGCGGTTCAGCCACGCTAATCGCACAAGATATATGTCGCTCTATCCATAAAGAATTAAATCTCACAGCTTCTGCTGGCGTTGCACCAATAAAGTTTTTAGCTAAAGTTGCCTCTGACTTAAATAAACCAAATGGTGTTTATGTCATTCCCCCTAAAGATGTAGATTCTTTTATCGATAATATGGAGTTAAAAAAAATCCCTGGTGTTGGTAAAGTAACTAATGAAAAGCTACTTCTTAATAACCTTAAGTTTGGTAGAGACGTGAAAGCATCTAGCTTAGAGTATTTAACTTCTAAATATGGAAAGCTTGGTCGATTGTTATGGGACCGATGCAGTGGAAGTGACGATAGACCAATTATGGTCAGTAGAGAAAGAAAGTCGGTAGGTGTTGAAAGAACGTTCCCTGAAGATATATTAGATCTATCTATTCTTGATGATATTCTCAAAAATAAATTACTCCCAGAGCTTCAAAAAAGAGCCGAAAAACAATTGTTAGATAGAGGTATCAGCAAGATTGGCGTTAAAGTTAAGTTCTCTGATTTTCATCAAACAACTAAAGAGTTTTCAACAGATAAAATTGACTTGGCCATTTTATCTGAATTATTAGTTGAAGCCTTTGCACGAGGAAATGGAAAAAAAGTACGTCTACTTGGTATCCACATAGGGCTTACACCTAATAAAAGTGAAACAGAGCAAATTTCATTTGAGTGGTAGTACGATTTAAGGGACAGTCTATTGGTAAGCGCCACTTAAATTGAGATTTCACGGCAGCTTGAGAATAGTTTGAATTTCAAGCACGGTGTAGTGTTGGAGTTTATTAGTTAGAGCCTGCTTTAAATTAAAGTAAGGTTAGTTAAGGTTTAGGTTTAGGTTTAGGTAAATATTTTAATGGTCGAAAATTTATTACATTAAGTCTTTAAAAACTTTAGTCTATAGATACGGAATTTATCAACAGGCTATTTCCGGTATGTGCCATTTCCGGACGTTCGTAACGCGTCAAGCAGGGGCGCAGCTTTGTTGCGTCCCTGCTTGATTGTTAGCTACTTTTCGCCTTTTGATCCGCTGTCGGAAGCGCTTGTCTTACCTCCATCAGTGTTGCCCTTAAAGATCACATTTTGTGGACCAATTGGCTTAGGAGCTGCTGAAGGCGTTGGCAAAGGGGCTGCACTGGGAGCCGCTTGCTGTCCTTGGTTGCTGTTACCCGAATCATTATCGGCCATATTTTCTTCCTTTTTTTGGGATATATTATCAATTAAATTTACTTGGTAAACCTTATCTACTGTAGTAACTCGTTCGTAAATATAAAAAGGCGAAGCACAGAATAGAAAGACAAAGGCAACAACCACGAATAAGGTTGCATCGTGTAAGTAGTTACCTCTTTTTATATTGTTTGCACTATTGTGCTCAGCGGCTTCCGACAACTTTTCGTCAAAGTATTCATCAAAATCAATAATTGCTTTATCGACGCATGAGCCATTTGTATTATGCCAATTTTTAAGATCTTCTAGGTGTTTTCTCAACTGTTTCGCTAGCGGTATTTTTTGATACGAATATCCTAAGAATGTCCGAACCAGCTTATAAACAGAAATTAACATGCTTCCGATAGCAAGAAGTACAAACAACAAAAACAAATATGTAGCTGGTTCATTTGAGTACCTAAATCCAGTAATTACAGCAGCAAGCGCTCCACCGAGTATCGTTAATGCAACAATAGGTGTATTTGTCGCCGAAGCTATACCGTTCCTCTGCTCAAGCTCAAAATCATATTGTTTTTGAAAAACATCCCTATTCAAATCTCGCCTCCGATATAGCTAACGCCCCCAAAAGGGGCTGATAATAGTTTACTAAAATGTGCAAAGTAGCGGAACCGAGCAAACTATTAGCAGTTCCGTGCTTAATGTGCTTGTTAAAGGGCTGGCTCGCTTTCTTGAGTAACTGGAACTGCCGACTCTAACTCCAAAATTTCTGAATACAATGTGATTAAGTGTTCGATCGTCAAATCTAATATCGGTTCATACATGAACGAATTAAGGTGAATGTTCGAGCTAACAGTAATGCTAACCTTTTCAAGAGTGCTGATAGCTTGACTATCAGGTAATTCTTTTATGTATGACTTTATTAGAGCACCAAACTGATTCATTGATTGACACCAATAAGTATCATCAGATTTTATTTTGCGCATTTCTTCGATAAGAAAAATTTCAGATCTCATTCTGATAGCTATTGATAAAAGGACTTTATCTTCTAAATTAAGTCCCTCATGGTTAGCCCTATCTTTGATCTCATTTGCTTTATTAAATAATAATTCTTTGAAAGAATTTGCATCGTTCGTCGGGTAATTCGTACCAAATAACCGATTATAGATCTTATAATACTCACCTATAGTAATTTGGGCTGTGTCTTCTTTCCAGTGCAATAGACTAGTAAGCTTCAAGTAATCAGGATCAGTTTCGCCTTTAATATACTCGAGCAGATTTCTTGTAAAAGGTACTGTCGCACAAAGGATGAACTCACTATTAGTTATGTTTCTTTTCCACTTTCCAATAAAGTAGTTTTTTATACCTTCAGCTTGAGAGAGCTCTATACCATTTTCAGTTCTGTTAGCCATTAAACATCTTTCACGATGAACAAAGTTATTTGCCAAAGTTCTAAAGAAATCAAAATTATGAGTCAGAATTAATTGTGAGAAATGTTCAATCTCAGAGATATCCTCAAGGTATTGAACAATAGCATGCTTATTTTTGTAATCGAAAGAGTCTGCTACATCGTCAATAATAAAAAGAGTCTCCGCTGATTTTCTTTTTCTATCTTCTACTTCAAAGATAAAATTAAGAAGATAAAGTGCGCGTTTCTCTCCTTGGCTTAAAGACTTAATTTCACTTCTAGTACAATCTATACGATCATCACCATCTTTAAACGTGAACTTTAATTGTGCTTTATCTTTACCTAATGCTGCTTCAACCTGATTAAATAATGAAAGAGTAAAAGGCATGTCGACAAAACGATTATTAAAAAGCTCTATAGCTACAGACCAATTTGGAGCTTCTGTTGCAGCGTCTAATTCGATTTGTTGCAACTCAGCTTGATTGTCGGAGAAAGCTTCTAGGAATACATCAGTATCAGGACAATTTTGAATATAAAAAGCCCATAAGCTCCTTTTAAATTCTGCTTGGTTATCAGGTTTTACATTATGCAAAAGTAGCTCAACCTCAGTTGCAGAAATATTTTCCAACAATGAAATTAATGCTTGAGTCTGTGCATTTTTAGCTAAATTAACTCTTAACTTTTTAAGTTCATCATCACTGTCAATTGACTCATGTACAACCCTCATTTTTTCTTGCAGTTCTTCGTAATTAATTGAAGAAGCCTCACCTTGAAGATGAACTTTATGCCCACCGGCAAAGTAACCTTGCTTATTTAAGGTGCTGAAAGATATATCTGCTTTTGTAGGGTTAAAAACCCCTCTACTGTATATTGTTCCTTCTTGATTAAAGAGCTCTTGATAACGCTGATTAAACTCATCGGATTTTGATAGAAACTCAGGACTTTCTAGTATCGAAATGGCTTTGGGGTCGAATATTTCGTTATAGATAAAACTTTTTAAATCATCACCAATAACAATTTCTTTTGCTAATTCTATTGCTCTAACAAAATTATCTGTTTGAAAGTCATTTATCAGCCTATTTTCGACTTCACCTTTTTTTAGTTTGGACTTTTTTTGGAGTGATGTTTCAAGCTTTGATTTCAATTTGTGAATGTTAGAAATTAATGTGTCATATCTAATCTTACTCTCTTGATTAATTAGAATATTTGTTACGGCTTCATTATCAGAGCTTATTTCTATTTCAGATTTAAGAACGTATATTTGTTCCTTTTTAATTTCAACATTATCAACTTCAATAGTACAAGTTGGTAGGCGATTAAAGCGTTCTTCTTTTGGCTGTTCGCCTTTTGATAAGGCATCAAAAGTTCTAGAAAACGATGTTTTCATCAGTCCGTTTGGGGCATAGATTGAGTAAGCTTTAGTTTTTCCTCGGGTGTTAGATAAATCAAAAGTTTCATTTAATGAAGAAATACCGTAACAGTTTTCAAAACGTACTTTAAGGTTATCCATAACTCATCCTTTTAATTATTAACCGAGGGTAGATTAATCATCTAGCCCTGTAACGCCGCACTAAGCGGACTAAAATGGTGGGTTGAATGTGTGCGAAGCAAAACGTAACCTATTGTTTTACTCTCATTTAAGTGCCTAGTTAGCTGCTATATATTCTGAAGTTCATTTTTCATTTGTTTTATTAAACTAGTTCGAATAATTTCATTTTGTAGACCTAGCTCAGTAAGAATATTTGTTAACTCAGTTTGTTTATCTTTATCATTCATACCATTGGGAGTCGCAAGATACTGCATAAAATCAGTAGATAAATCCTTTGTTTGCTCCAAGTTGATAAGTAAATCATTCAATAAACTTTCAGCTTCATCAGAAGTGCTCAGTCGCAATTTGTTTGTTTGATTTTTTACTTCGACAAAAGCCAAGTTTAAGTCGTTACATAGTAAGAGCATTTCAGAAAAGTAATCTGAAAATGAAACCTCTACACTTTTCGTTGAGCCGTCACTATCCTCAATTGATTCAAGCAACCGAGTCATCATAGGCATCATTCTTTCTTTAAAGATGACTTGCCCTTGGCTCTGGTACTTATCTAAGTCGTTACAAAAGTCAGAGTACACTTTCCTTTTATCTTCATACTGATATTTTCGGTGTTCAATCTCTAAGTTATGCTCTTTTTTTACTTGCTCTACCTCTACAACGAACTTCTTTTCTACAGATCTTTTTTCTTCTTCTAATCGCCTAACATCTTCTAATAATGCGCGGTTCTGTGCTTTCTTTTTAAGGTATGCAGCCACATATCCAGCTATAGCACCAAGAATAATTCCTATTAAAATTTCGATTGGAGACTCCAAAGTATTCCTTAGCAGCTAACAGCTTTATCAGTGGACACTTTCCTATTTTAGCGCGAAAACGTCCTTATTTTATGAATCCCTATTAATAGCAAATAGCGTAAACTATTGCCAGCTACAAATATTATGCTTTCTGTAGCCTATATAAACATGTAAAAAAGAGGAAAGTTTCCTCTTATTCTTACTAAGCTAATAACAACTTACTTAAATGACTGGTTTTCGCTCAAATAAGACCCCGAAAAGTTGCTCATATATCTATCTAGGTTAACGCTATCAAAAAACAAAAGTATATTTCCGGTAATTACCCTTGAAGCCCTATAAACGGAAGTTTTCTTCCGAAATATAGCAATATAGGCTTACAAACCGGAAGCTTACTTCTGCTTTGTATTTTAAGATTATAAGCAGGTGTTTAGTGAAAGCGGGGAAGTCCAGTGAGCCACCTTACTCAGTGTGGAATATGACAATTTATATAAACTTGCTCTAATTACTAAAAGCGCATATTTCTATACATTTATTTTATAGGCCTAGTTTTAGCCTGTAATCTAATGGCATTTTATCTATAGCTAAATCGAGCACTTCTTTAGTTGTTCGTGCTTTAAGTTGATTTAATTCGTTTTCGATATCTTGGTGACTCCTCACAATAGCTTGTTTCTTTCGAGACCGAATCCCCGTATTTTTTTGTCTATTTCTTTGCTTAATTTGTTCTTTTTCATACAACTCTAACAAGGCGATATTTATTTCATCAAAAAACTTAAGAATTGAAGGGCTAAACTTTGAAGTTCTGAAGATACTTTGAGAACTAATCTCCATTTTTTCTGCAACTTCAGACTTTAATATCTTATACAAAGATCTTTGTGTTTTATTATTAGCAACTTTTCCAAACTTTTTGATGTTTTCTTCTTTTTCTTCTTTAATTACCAAAATAATTTGCCAAGACTTATATGTAGTATGATTCTCATCATCAATTACCCACGATGGTCTTTCGGGTGTATGAGACTGAATATATTTATCATCTAGAGTTTCTAGGAATTTTTCTCCAATTAACTCATCCAAGTCAATATGATCATTTGCCATATATTGTATTCTCTTGCTGAAGCTTTAATTCAATTGTCTTGATTGCAGTTTCGATAACCCCTAAAATTTTCGCCACTGCTTCCGAGTTTGATGATTGTAGTTGCTTTATTCGCTTATAGCCTGAGCGTAAAGTAGGTAAATGTGATTCCAGCATGAAACCTAACGTATTTTCGTTAAGAGCTTCTTTCACCATCGGTTGAATTGTTGTCCAAATACCTCTTAAGTTTCCAGATGTAATAACAGCATTAGTGCAATTCAAACAGAACTCTGGTTTGGCATCTTGTGGATTAATACTGCCAAATTTGGCGCATTTAGCCCTTATTTCACCGCTATCTCTAGGAATACATATAGCAAAAATGCTTGGCTGAATACTAATGATACGCTCGTTGATACTCGACCTTAATGTATTAAACTCATCTACACTTACTGGCTTAGTAAGAGCAACAGCTTTTTTGACATAATGAGCAAAACCACCAATATACTCTTGCCCTACTTTATCTGAATCAATGAGCAACGAATCCACAATAGAATTAAGATAACGTTGACTTGCACCTTTCATTAAGCCTCGAACGTCTTTATTTCGAAGATACGCCATAAAGAACGAGCTATCTAAATGACAAAATTGATGCTGAATCACGGCACCTATATCACCATGATATCGAGTTAATACGGCTTCAGCCCAAATATGTCTCAATGCATGTGAAGATGGATAACGAACTCCCACTAGCAATTCATTAACAATATCATTCATAGCTTTGTTGTCTAAAACCACAGTTCCGGAGCGAAGCAATTTTTTTGTTTTTTCAGAAAAGTAAGTTTCTATTAACTTTTGATGTAACTCATTGTGGGTGAAACCAACGGATATAAAAGACTTTAATGAAGCTTTAAACGCTCTTTGGGCTCGAGAGCTAGAAAAAGAAGTACAAGACAATCTTTTCCAATCCCGTTTTACCTCTTTTGCTGTAGATAATAGATGCTTATACCGAGCGCTTTGGGGATCATACATGTGACGTAATCGATCAAAGTCTTTTAACTCATCACTGTTCATAAATTCCACATCTTTAGAATTCAATAGCGCTAATTTAAGAACATCATTAAAAGGCTGATAACTATACACAAAATCTTGCCAGTTTGCCTTCACCCTTCTTTCAATAAACATCTCAGATTGAGTCGTCACTTTCTTCCCTTCACCGCATTCATACAAGCATGGATCATCGAATGAAGCACTGAATAAGTTATTTAGCTGTACTGCGATTTGATAGCACTGCGAAGTAATCTCTCTCTTAATTTTAGTTTTCCCATGAGTTTTTGGAACAAGCCAATTTAACTTAAAACGAAATGGTATATGTGAACTATCAAGAATATCTATGTTTGGTTCTATGTGAATTGCATTTAACGGAAAACCAAACTCACTTTTTCGATAACCTAGCCAAGCAGCAACAAGGGTAGTCATAGCATGAACAATATTATTCAATGTAGCCTTAAAAGATCTATAATCAGGCCTTAAACCTTTTTTTAGAATCTTATCACCGAAACATTCAAGGGTTCGCAAAAACTCCGCTTTTTTCAGTTTTTTTGGTAAAATTATGCCTTGCATTTGTTCATAGACGCATTCAATAGTCACTTCAGCTAATTTATGACTTTCAATAAAAGTCTTATCGAGTGAAGCTAAATAACTATCCCATATCTCTGTTGGTGATTTTTGCACATCCAAATCATAAAACTTTGCGAGCATTAAAATACGAATTATTTCAACGCCATCGAACCGCATACCAAGACCGAGCTTGATTACTAGCTCTTTGATACACTTTTCATTGAGCGACATGGCACTCTCAAACAGCTTTTGATACTCGCTGAATGCAATTTCTTGCACCTCATTAAATAAGTCTTTGTGATTAATACCTTTTGTGTGTTTCTTATGGGGGTCTAATTTGTGATGAGTTAACGAAGCTACCACCACATCGTTTATCCTGACGTGTAACTTTGAATCCAAAACTCTATTGTAGGTCTCAGCTACTTTTTTAATGGTCTTCTTACATATGGCCATATATAAGTAATCTTTTTGGTAAACCAACCTTAAATAATCAATATAGTACTGCCCAAGCTCTAAACCTAAAAAGTTAAAACTCCCCCCTAATCTATATTCACTCAGTGTTATACCTAACTGTGATTGGCATACATTATCTAGTATGATTTCAACCTTTTTTTGCGTAATATTATTATCTATGACACCAATAACACCTAGCGCTTTAAGTTTGTTTCTTGTAATGGCAAGAGGTATAAACTTGATAGCTGCACTAAAGCTCGGAGGAGATAAACGATTATAAAATCCATTTTCGTTAACTGACTCACTTAAATATGAAATCCAAAAATCTTCTAATTTATTTGAACTTAGATATAGAGCTTTATGGAAGTTTAGGAAAGCAAAAATATGTATTACTATTTGTAAAATAGAAGTAATACCGTATACATTATTTTTGGGGATAGTAGCGATAAAAAATAATTTGGCATATTCTTTAGCTGACAGTGGGTATACATCTCCCCCTATTTTTAAAGTTGCAGATCCACTTGAATTAATGTGAGGCATGTCAAACAATGAAAAATTAATTTCTGTAACGTTATTTATATTGTGGTGTTTAAAATAGAATACATCATCGAAAATTATTCCTTTTTCCTTTATAAAACAAGGGTGTGAGAGCAGCTTTTGATTTTGATCTTCCCAAAACATTTCATATGCAGTTGTAGAAAAATTTAATTTCATATTAAACCTCATTAAATAGAATGAAAAACACTAACTACAACGCGGTTTTTAATTGCATTCTCGAATATGGCCTGTCCAGCCTCTTGACTTTCTTTACTCAACTGACTCAGAGTATGTTCTGCCCACTCTACAGTAGGCAAAACTGTCTTATAAAGGTATTCAGAGTTTCGGGATAATAACTTTTTATAATGCTTCTTAAATTCGTGTAAATAATTGAACATTTTCCATGCAACAACAGCACTATCCATGACATACAAAAAGGATAATTTTGGTGTATCCTCAACACTATCGAGAGCTGATACTCCCACTTCATTAATTTCACCTTTATTTTGTCCGGTTATAATTCTAAGTCTAGATAACATCTCACCCGCTTTATAAGACACACTTTGTGTTACTGACATGAATTCACTATTAAACCGCTCAACAGCTTCTTTCTTACCCTTGGTATTTAAATCTTCAAAATCTAGATCATACACATTATTAATTAAGTCCAACATGACTTCTCTAGTTATACGTCCTGCTGAATTAATCCAGTTTTCATTCTCACTATTCAAATAATGCCGCTTTTCAGTTTGATTAGAGTGTGAGTTTTTATTAATGAGGTAATTAAGCGTGTAAGGGTCACTAAAAGCATGTACAGCGCTATTTTTTATAGCCTGAAAACCAAAGAGTGTAACTGGGCAAGTTAAATTTGTTGTTGCCACAGGTTTTGATGCATCTTCAACTAAAAGACCATTATATGGGCCCCCCTCAATACCAGCGTAACCACCAGTATTTTTAATCAATGAAATTAATGCTCTAGGCATAGACAATGGTATATTATCTAGCTTACGATGGTGTTCAATCAAATAGTTTGACAATACTCTTGTCGTTAATAGGCAATAAAGAGTACCAACTAGTGAGTTAACCCCATTACTAATTACAAGGGCCCTTTTTTCAACAAGATACTCACTTTCTTTTCTTAAAGACAAATATGATACTAGTGCTTCACCTTCAAGAGTACTAACAGAAAGAGAGCGGGTTGTATGAAATACCTTTGCCCGGCCTTTAAAGTATTCACATTCAATATTTCTAACTTTGCCTCCAACCTTCAACAGGCGAAATGATCCTACCGTAAGCTTTGGTATGTCAAAAGGTTGAACACATTGAGATGCCATCAACCATGAAAACATTAATTCTTCTATTACGGTTGCAGGGGGGGAGAATTTATCAAGAGTAATTTGTTGCAACACTTCAAAGCTAAATAAGTTACCTGGCATAACCTGAGAACAAGTACCTGCGCAAAATACAGAACTGACCTCTCCCTTAAATTGCGATTGACTAGTAAAGAGGTCATCACATTGCGTTTTAGAAGCTAAAGCTGATAGTAAAAATTGGAAAGATTTGAAGTTATTCGAATTTGATAATAATACTACTTCTAAAGCCCCTTTTAGCACGCAGCTAGGGGTTTTCATTCTATGGTAAGCAGAAAGCAGTCGATATATTGTACTCCCAACAAACTTTCTTTTTTTTGTATGAGAGAGGTTTTTAGGAATTAAAAATAAAGAAAAATCAACTCCCTCTGACTTGAAAAAGCTATGTAACTCCTGCTTATATTTGGCCAGTACATTAATAACCGTAGATGCAGTTAAGCTTAATGATTTAACAGTTAGGTTCGGTGAAGCTAATACATTATACAACTCATGTCCTATTCCCACATCATCACGTCTTAACCAACTGATTGAACCAAAGTAACTTGCTAAAGATATTTGTGTTTTATTCAAGTTAGGACTAGCTTTTGTTTTCCTAAGCTCGTATAAGTAGCTGAGCTCTGATGAAGTTAGCGCTTCATGTAGCTCAATTGATTTATCTAATGCATGACAAAATAATGTCTTCAGTGAGGTAAGCCGACTTACCCCACCATGATTACTCATTTTATCAAATTGATATTCTTCATACTCTTTCAGGATCTCAAAACGGTTTGTTACCACTGCGATGTTTAACCATTCCACAAAACGAGGAGCAATACTTAAAAAGAATTGCTTGGCTGAAAGTGCCGCTGATTTATCAAAATAAGCGTAGTTATATGCTGCAACAATAAATTTATATAAAACCTCTTTATCTGGGTTGTTGGTGTCGGTCATTCTAATTTTTAGTTTGATCAATTTTGAGGTTTTACGGACTATAATTTCTCGTGCCTCAAGTGGGTATTTAAATTCACCTACAAACTCTTTATGATTAAACTCCGATTGAAGAAGTTGCTCATAATAATCAGAGCTTTTTGGTTTCCGAACTTTTTTCTCTGAATCTTCCATCTTATTGTTCTCCATTAACAACCAGTTTTAGTAAACGCTCTTTATAACCGCAAGAATGTATATATAATTTGGTTGTTTGATTCGAACTATAGCCATCTACCTTATGGCCCATACGCCTAGCTGTCTCAATGTAAGTTGCAGACTCAGTGGTGATTGACTCAAAATTTTTGCCACTATTCCTGCACAGCTCGTAAAATACATCCGTCCCAAACGAGTGTCGCAAGTGATGGTAAACAGCCCCTCTTTCGAGGATCTGGCAACCTGTATATAATTCTGGATTTTCATCTATACTGTTGATAACTTTAAGTAAAACTTTATGAAATGTCCTAGAACCATATTCAGAGGATAAAACGCATCCCTTTGAGTAATTATTGGCGTTAGATACAAATAGATTATTGGAGTTGGTAATTGGTCTTTCAGTAGAATAGTAGCGTTGCATTTTCTCTAGTAAAAACCTTGGTATATAAAGAGTCCTTGAACGTCCATATTTGGTATATAGAGAAGAGAGATGGTATTCAAATTCATGTTTATCGGCTTTTTTTTCTAATTCAGAGAATAAGCTCAATAGACCACTGTGTTTTTTCTGGTTTGCAGTAAAATCTTTTAGTAAAAAGCCTTGATTTTCTTTAGTCCGACAACCTAAGTCACCGCCAGTTCGCAGTATAATTTCTTCGAGTAGTGTCCCTGCTCTGCGGTATAATAGCTCTCTAGTTGCAGGTAGAAGGTATTTAACAAGCAAGCATTGTTTGTTATTGGCTCTTGATAGTGTTCGGTGAGATGAAAACACAAAAATATTTTTATATTTATTATCAAAGAAATAACTTAACCAATTGAAGTAACTTTTCAAGGAGTAAACAGCTTTAGAAACAGCAGCTTCACTCTTACCTTGAGTTTTAATAAGGTAGTTATTTATATATCCATTAATAACATCACTAGGCAAAGCAGTATGGTTAGTTAAGGACATTTGAGAGCCTGATAGAGATTGCATACAAACCCAATCTAAGAAAAGGCCAAGCTGATTACAACGAACATACTGCCCGTCGAAAGAAGTTTCTACTTCCTCAAAAAAGTGGATGATTTGATTAGTAATTCTATCTTTTTTTACTTTGAGCTCAATATATACCCCTCGCTGAGTTATATATCGAGCGTAAAGACAAGGTAAAATTAAAGGTGTATTATTATCATCTAAGTAGATCCAATGCTTATTATATTTCTTATCATGAAACCTCTGCATTTAAAAACAACCCTAAGTTACTCTCTATAACTTAAGAGTAGCAGAGATAATTTAACTTACATTTAAAACCGCAAGAATACACCCCTGAGTTTAAAAGCAGTCCATATCTATATGAATAAACTTTTTCATCACACAATAACAACTGTTTATTTATACAGCCATTATTGTGGAATCACTTTTAATTAGCAAGCATGTTATTGCTTAAAAAGAGCGTTTACTTTTCTTTGGCTTATTAAAACAATACATCCAAAATAAAATTTCTAAAGAAAAGCCTAATAAAATCAAAACAATTGCCCCAGCCTCATTACCCATAGCGTAACAAGTAAACGACGCTATAAAAACGGTGCATGCCAATAACCAATTAATTATATTCTGCATAGTTATCTCCTTGTGTGTTAATAGTTACTATAGCCATGAATTTAAAGAGGTACAATTTTTACTCAAGGGTTTTTATTTAGCATTGTTGTTTTTTTAAGGTTAAGGTTTGTTCAATCTGAGGCAGTTTACTCGCGGCGCGAGGTTTATAGCCTAATTGTTTAAATAAAAAAGGCGCAAAGCTTCCATGTCTTGCTTACGTCCCTTATTTACATCCATGAGGGCAATACAGAGTAGCTCTACCCCTAGTTATAATTCCCTTGAGCTCATCCGACCATATTGCTAATCTAAATGCTTTAAAACTAAGAGCAATAAATACATGGAAACGTTTAAACAACAACACCCTATTCATACCGATATCACTGTGGCATGGGGCGATATGGATGCCCTACAGCATGTTAATAACTGTGTTTACCTGCGTTATTTTGAAATAGCCAGAATCGATTTTTTAAATAAATTAAATTTATTTGATACCATCAACTCAAAAGCCACGGGGCCTGTGATCAGTGAAAATAATATTCGCTATAAGCGTCCCGTTACCTTTCCCGACACATTGAGCGTAGGTATTACCATTAGTGATATTAAATCTGACCGATTTGTAATGAACTACAGTGTGTTTAGTCATGCGCAAAACGCGATAACAACCACCGGCATGTCAAAAGTGGTGATGTTTGACTTTAAAACAGGCCAAAAAGCCACGATCACTGAGCCATTGTTATCGGCTTTAAAAGCAAACTCTCAAACCGAATAATTAGGATTAGCAATGCAATATAGTCAATTAGGCAGTAGTGGTGTTAGCGTTTCAAGAGTGTGTTTAGGTAGCATGACCTGGGGAGTACAAAACACCCAACATGATGCCGACCAACAGATAGCCTATGCGCTTGAGCAGGGTGTGAACTTTATTGATACAGCAGAAATGTATGCTGTTCCTCCCTCTCCCGATACCTACGGTAAAACAGAAGAAATTATAGGCAATTGGATAGCACGTAATTCACAAAAACGAAAAGACATTGTTATTGCAACTAAAATTGCAGGGAATGGACTTTCTTGGGTACGTGATGGCGGCAATATTACCCGCCAAGCTGTTATTGATGCGGTTGATCATTCTCTAAAACGCCTACAAACCGACTATATTGATTTATACCAGCTACACTGGCCAAATCGCCGTACCCCTCACTTTGCTAGGCAATGGCCTGGTATGCTTAAATTTACCGAGGTAGATGCAAAACAACACACCGCTGATATGCTTGATATTTTAGAGGGGTTAGATGCGTGTGTTAAAGCAGGAAAAATTAAGCATTGTGGGCTTTCTGATGATACGCCTTGGGGAATTAGCCAATTTTTAAATTTATCAAAAGAGCATAACTTGCCAAAAATGGTGTCTATCCAAAACGAGTTTAGCCTAGTACATGCCAAAGATTGGCCTTATTTAATAGAACAATGTGTACATGAAGATATTGCTTATTTACCTTGGTCACCATTGGCCGCAGGGCTATTAACCGGTAAATACCTAAATGGAGCACGCCCTGAAGGCTCCCGCTGGACATTTATGCAGCGTAACGGTATTTTTCGTGATACGCCACAATCACAACAGGCGACCAAAGAGTATGTTGAACTTGCCCATGCACACGCTATCACCCCAGCTCAATTAGCGCTGGCTTGGTGTAATCAAGTCGATGGAGTGACATCATCTATTATTGGTGCCACTACTATGGCGCAATTAAAGGAAGACATTGATGCGTTTGACCTAACACTGAGCGATGACGTGTTATCAGCGATTGATATCATATTCAGAAAAAACCCAATGCCTTACTAATGAAATCAAGCAAAGGGTAAATGTTATTCAATAATGTTGATTCTTTGCTATTCTTTATGTTTATTTTTTAAGCGCTAAGGTATAATTAAATACAGTCATTTAATAAAGAATTATCAGCTTTTTATGGATACAGCTCGTTATTTCTGCCTGCTATTTTTAATATTCTCGAGTAACAGTATTAGCCAATCTAAAAATCAGCTTACTGAAATTTTATGGCTACAAAGCAACACACCACCTTTTCACTTAGACTCAGGGAATACTCAAATGGGCTTGTGTGATAATTTAACTAAGCAACTAATCAGTAGTATAAAGGATGTAAAACATACTCGATTATTTGTTCCACAAAAACGAATTAATAAATATATCAAAGAAGGCAAAAATGTCTGCTTTCCATGCGTAATCCATAAAAAGAGCACCAACGAAGTCTATACATACTCACGTCCTACCTCTATCTACCCTGAGTTTAGTATTATTACAACTAATCAAAAAGCAGAAACACTTACTAAAGCACATGGTAATCCTATAAATTTAATTAGTTTACTTAGCGATGAACGCTTTACCTATGGACAAGCCGCAGCACGACGTTTTTCACCACACATAAATATGATTATTGAAAACTCTTTGAGCCATCATAACGTGTCCTTGAGCTTAAGTAGTGATAATGAGAGTGGCGTTGTGATCGATAGGTTGAGGCATGGCTTTTTAGACTACTCGGTCGATTATCCTTTTATGGCCAGTTACTTTAACCAGCAACAACACCCTATAAAAATCGTTAGTATACCCATAGCTCAAAATACGCGCTCATTAATCAAAGGAGCTGTAGGCTGTGCGACTAATGCGCCTAATGATTTTGCTAATCAGGCAATTAAGAAAATTAATGCGGCATTAGAAAGTACCATACTAGAATCAGCGGCTCATCAACTAAGCCAGCGACACTGGCTAAGTGAACATATCGATAATTTTGATAAACAATATTATCAACACATAATTAACTTTGACTCACAGACCAATGATGCTCCAATAAACACTGCTGACCAGAATAAAGAGCAACGTTGAACTCTCGTCCAGTACTAACCATCCCTACGCCAGCAGGCGTGCCAGTCATAATAATGTCGCCTTCTTCGAGGCTCATAAACTGACTAACCTCAGCCAATATTTGTGCAGGTTGGTGCAA
Organism: Pseudoalteromonas sp. SD03; assembly: GCF_040937955.1. Taxonomy (NCBI): domain Bacteria; kingdom Pseudomonadati; phylum Pseudomonadota; class Gammaproteobacteria; order Alteromonadales; family Pseudoalteromonadaceae; genus Pseudoalteromonas; species Pseudoalteromonas sp. SD03. Next base: position 781,369 of record NZ_CP162514.1, on the reverse strand, counting down.
CATAAGTTGGCTATCACCATGTTGAACCGGCTTGCCATCAATATGTAATTCAAATATAAACGATGTCATTTCTGGCGTTAACTCAATAAAATCACTAAATAATGCTGAGCCATCGAATGCTTTAGCACGTTCCCACGGCAAGCCCTTTTCTTTTAAACTGCTTTGCAAAGCTCGCTTAGTCAAATCGAGTCCAATCCCTACCCCTGCAAGCTGCTTATTTTTAACCACAAAGCATAATTCAGTTTCATAATGCAACGTATCACCGTTATGGGAAGAGAGTAAGGTATTAGTGATCGCGCTATTAGGCTTATTAAAAATTACCATTTGCTCAGGGTGTTCGTTGTTTAATTCAGCAATATGCGCACTGTAATTGCGCCCCACACAGACTATTTTTGAAGGCTGTATGCTCTGCGAAGCCAGCTTTATTTGATTCATTTTCTCACCTGTTAATTACATAACGCTTTTAATATTTCGGCATACTCTCAAATAATTAACGCAAAAGCGAATGCAGTTTTATTATGTTTTTATGATAACTATTGAGCTGAATATAATCAATCACATAGAATGGAATGAAAGTAAGAAGGGACTAATTTGGCAGGTTTTTGTACTACGCTTTTAAAATAAAAAGCAGGTACTCTCAGTACCTGCTTATTAATAGATTATTGACTACTTACAAGTAACACTACCTTGCTCGGCAGCATTTGCTGTAATAGCCAGCTTAGCAATAGATACATGCCAATCACCTTGCGTGCTTAACTGCCAAGGGGTGAACACTTGTGCTAAATCAACACCTTGCTCTGCAAAACAACTTAAGTTGATGTTTAATGTTTGCCATTGACCTGATTGCTCAAGGTTATCAGTAATATCAAACTTACCCTGACAACTCTCACCACACCCCATACCAACCCATAACGGACTAGCCGCGGCTTTATCTACTTTAATTTGTATTTGCAGCTGACCATTGTTTTCAACGTATGAACGTAAGTCAGATGGAAACGCAGCGGCTAAATTAACGCCAGCCAGTGCTTGGCCATTAAAACGAATAGCGCGTGCATCTTCTTGCACCTCTTTATCAAATGTTTGGATGCTCACCGCACCTAATGACTCGCGACTGCTCGCCACCGTTTTTTGTTGCTCACCACTTTTTAAAACCAGTGACCACGGTGCTTTAATTGCACGCTCAAACAATACTAAATCATCCAGTTTTTCAGTCTGTTGAGTTTGCTCCACCAAGTCATCTTTTAAAACATTACTATCGTTGTAAGTTAAACCAAAACCATAAGGAAGTAATGGGCTGTAAGCTTCGTCGTTACGGTTTTCATTATCGATTGGGTTATTCGGCCATGAAAAAGATAGCTTGCCTTTAAAGTCATGATTAATTGAACCGTCTGTATTTTTAAACAAGACATCGCTAATTGCATCGCCTTCACTACCTGGAAGCCAAATAGCAACGAACGCATCACTGGCGTTAAGCTCAGCATTAACCCACATAGGGCGACCGCTTATGAATAATGAAACAACAGGAATTCCCGCATCTTTAAACTTACGCAGTAGCGCTAAGTCGCTTTTATTACCGCGCTGGTATTCGAGGTTATCAACATCACCATTACCCTCTGCGTATGGTTGCTCACCAAACACCACAATGGCGACATCAGGGCGTGCTGTATATTCCCCTTCAACGCTCAGCGCTGCACTGCCACCAGCTTGCTCTACAGTGTCTTTAATACCTGCATAAATAGAGCTGCCACCAGGGAAGTCGCTGTTTTTATTACCTGTACCTTGCCACGTAACACTCCAACCACCCGACTGCATACCTATGTTATCAGCCCCTATGCCTGCGACTAATACGTTGGTTTTAGGTGATAATGGCAGTAACTGCTGCTTATTTTTAAGTAATACTAAAGACTCGCGTACAGCCTGTTTAGCCACTGCACGGTGATCGCTACTACCAATAATTTCAGTTTTTCCAGACAGGGGACGCTTCGCAGGGCTTGGTTTATCAAATAACCCTGCACGCATTTTAACGCGTAAAATACGCGTTACTGCATCATTAATTCTACTGAGTGGGATTTCACCGCTATTAGCTTGGTTAACCAAGTTGCTAAATAATGGTTTCCACTCATCCGGTGCCATGTATACGTCTAAGCCCGCATTAGCCGCTTGAGCACAGTTACTATTAGAACAACCTTTAACCTGCCCGTGGCCATTCCAGTCACCGACAACAAAGCCATCAAAACCCATTTTATCTTTAAGCACATCGGTCAGTAAATATTTACTGCCGTGAATTTTTTCACCATGCCAGCTATTAAACGAGGCCATTACCGTTTGTGCACCTGCACCCAAACCACCAACATAACCTTGAGCATGAAGCGCAAATAATCCTTCTTCAGAGGCGATATTATTACCTTGATCATCGCCATTCACAGTACCGCCATCACCTAAAAAATGCTTAACCGTACTTACTACCCGCGTATCTGACAAAAAGTCTTCATCAACAGCGCCTTGTAAGCCTTTAACAATTGAGGCTGAATATGCTTTTACTATTTCAGGGTCTTCAGAATACCCCTCGTAAGTGCGACCCCAACGATCATCTCGCACTACGGCAACCGTAGGTGCAAATACCCAGTCAATACCGGTAACCATAACTTCACGCGCCGTTGCTGCGGCAATTTTTTCAATAAGTTCAGGGTTGTTCGCCGCCCCTAAACCAATATTATGCGGAAATAAAGTCGCACCAATCACATTGTTGTGTCCATGTACCGCATCAGTGCCCCACATTGTAGGGATCGTGCTGCCATCGAGGGAATCATCAATAGACGCTTGATACATCTTTTCAGCTAAATCAACCCAGTCTTCGGGGGTTGCATGTTTATTGTTATTTGGAAACGAGCCACCGCCATTTAAATAGGAGCCAAAGCCATATTTACGCATATCTTCAACCGTAATGTGACGAATTTCAGGTTGGATCATTTGCGCTATTTTTTGCTCTAGCGTCATGCTCTTTAACATATCTGCGATTTTTTGCTCCATTTGAGCATCGCTTTTAATACCGGTTTCTATTGTTGGCCAAATTTCTTTTTGATTTGTCGCATCGCTAGCACTGTTAGAGGGTTGCGAACAACCGCTGCTGGTTATTGCTGCTAGCATCAGTGCAGTGACTGAAAAAGTTCGTTTAATAATCATAGCATTCACCTAAAACTTAAAGACGAGTTGACGTTGTTTTTTTTGCACCAAACAGCGCGAAGTAAGTAATATATAAATAGCAGCCAATAGGCAGTATAAGCGCTAACTGCACACCGATATTGTCAGCCAGCATACCTTGTAGTAATGGAATAATAGCTCCACCTACAATCGCTAAGCATAAAATACCCGACCCCTGTGAGGTGTATTTACCCAAGCCTTGAAGCGCTAAACTAAAAATAGTAGGGAACATAATAGAGTTACACAGACCAACCAATAAAATAGCCCACATAGCAAGTGAACCTTGACCTGTCATTGCAATTAACACTAACACACCGGCCAAAATACCATGACAAGCTAACACCTTGGCTGCATTTAATTTTTGCATAATAGCAGCGCCAGCAAATCGCCCTATCATTGCACCTGCAAAATAATAGCTAATATAATGTGCAGCTTGTTGCTCTGGTAAACCTGCAATATGGTCAAGGGTTAAAAAGCCGACTAAAAAGCTACCAATCGCAACTTCAGCACCAACATAAACAAAAATACCAATAGCGCCCAAAATAAGATGGCGATATTTCCAAACACTGCCTAAGTCAACAAACTCTGTGTCACCTTGATTTTCAGCTTCACTATCAATCGCTTTACCGAGTTTAGGTAACTTCAAAAAAGCAAAAATAACAGCCAGTGTCAGTAAACTTGCACTGAGCATTAAGTAAGGGAATTTAACTTGTTCGGCTGTAGCTTGACTAATTTCAGACAAAATCAACCAACTACCAAATAATGGCGCAACCGTTGTTCCTAAAGAGTTAAAAGCTTGGGTCATGGTTAAACGCGAAGACGCTGTTTTTGCAGGCCCTAATACGCTTACATAAGGGTTAGCAGAGACTTGTAAAATAGTGATCCCTGAAGCAAGCACAAATAAAGCAAGTAAAAATAGTTCGTAAACATGTGCCTCTGCAGCGGGGTAGAATAATGCACACCCTATCGAAGCGACAACCAAACCAACAACAATACCAAATTGGTAACCTATTTTACTAACGAGTTTTCCTGCAGGAATTGACATAACAAAGTAGGCACCAAAAAAACAAAATTGTACCAACATTGCTTGGGTGTAATTAAGGGAGAACATTCCCTTTAAATACGGAATTAAAATATCGTTCAGGCAGGTAAGAAAACCCCACATAAAAAACAAGGTCGTAAGCGATGTTAACGCAAAGGTGTGTGTAGACCCTGGTTTTTGGCTGTTTTCTGCTGCCGGTAGTGGCTGTGTGATATGTGCCATAGTATAATCTCTAATTATTTATAATTATCAGATTGTTACCTCTATTTAATTGCGTTTAGTAAAACTTAAAATGCAGATAATAGTTGCAACACCAAATGTAAGCGCTTACATTTATAGCATACAGAGAAAATTTATCAATTTATTTACAAATAATATTGTAAGCGCTTACATTGCTGTATTATACAATTTCTATTGCTTAGCTAATTACGGTAAAGCGCATTATTATTGCAAGCTTAAGGACGTATCTCATTGTGTTTAAAACAATTTCGTTGCCAGGCACGTCAGCCCTTTTAAAATCGCCGTTTATTTTTGGTGTTGCCACGGCCTCTTTTCAAATAGAGGGAAGCCACAACACGCGATTGCCATGTATTTGGGATACTTTTTGTAGCAAACCAAACACCATTGCAGATAACAGTAACGGTAATCACGCCTGTGAGCATGTAAAATATTGGCAACAAGACGTTCAAATGATTGCCGATTTAGCCGTTGATGCCTATCGACTTTCTATTTCTTGGCCACGCGTTTTACACCAAGATGGAAGTTTAAACATTCAGGGCATGGCGTTCTATAAGTCATTACTACAGGCCCTTAAAGCACGCAATATTAAAACTTATGTCACTTTATATCACTGGGATTTGCCACAACATTTAGAAGACAACGGTGGTTGGCTAAATCGCGATACCGCGTATCAATTTGCTTATTACGCTCATATAGTAACTCAGCAACTAGAGGGCTTAGTGGATTCTTATGCGACCTTAAACGAACCGTTTTGTAGTGCCTACCTAGGCTATGAAATAGGGGTACATGCACCAGGCATAAAAAGTCAAAAAGCAGGACGCCAAGCAGCGCACCACTTATTACTCGCCCATGGACTTGCGATGCAAGTGATACGCAAAAACTGCCCTAAGATAGAGGCCGGTATTGTGCTTAATTTTAGCCCTGCCTACCCATTTACTCCTGACGATGAACGCGCTGCTAAATTAGCTGATGACTATCATAACCAATGGTATATTCAGGCAGTGCTGGAAGGCCGCTACCCTGAAGTGATTAAGGAGCTTGCAAATGATGCAAAACCTGATGTTGCAAATGGCGACATGGCAATAATTAGCCAAAAAATCGATTTTTTAGGGGTTAATTACTATACTCGTATCCATTACAAAAATACGCCAGATCATTGGTTTAGCGAAGCTCCTTTAGAGAATATTGCCACCACTGATATGGGCTGGGAAATATACCCACAGGGATTGTGTGAACTCCTACTTTCATTAAATGATCGTTACACGCTACCCAAAGTATATATAACTGAGAACGGTGCAGCGATGGCCGATGTATTAATAGATGGAAAAGTAGATGACATACATCGTATCAATTACTACCATACACACCTTAATGCCGTTCATAATGCCGTTGAGCAAGGCGTTAATGTGCAAGGCTACTTTGCATGGAGTTTAATGGATAATTTTGAATGGGCCTATGGCTATGAAAAACGCTTTGGGCTAGTCTATGTTGATTACCAAACTCAACAACGCACCTTAAAACAAAGCGCAATTGCGTATCGTGATTTTCTTAAACAGCGCCAAAAATAATAATGAGTGGCTTTTATGCTGAGTAAAAAAGAAAAAATAGCTTATGGCCTAGGTGACACGGCCAGTAATATTATTTTTCAAACCGTAATGCTATTTTTAACCTTTTTTTACACCGACATTTTTGGTATTTCGCCTGCTGTTGTTGGTACCCTTTTTTTAGTCGTCAGAGTCATTGATGCAGTTACAGACCCAATAATGGGCGCCCTGACCGATGCCACTCATACAAAATACGGTAGCTACCGACCTTACCTACTTTGGCTTGCCATCCCCTTTGCTGTTATAAGCGTGATTACCTTTACTACCCCCGCGATGGATGACGGCAACAAAATTATTTACGCGTTCGTTACCTACACCTTGCTAATGTTGGTTTATACCGCAATTAACATTCCTTATTCGGCACTTGGCGGCGTACTCAGTAGCAATCCTAACGAACGGGTTTCTATTCAATCATATCGATTTGTGTTTGGCATGCTGGGGGGGTTATTGGTTACGAGCTGCACTTTACCTTTAGTAAAGTGGTTTGGGGAGGGTAATAACGAGTTGGGCTATCAACTCACCATGCTGGTTATGAGTTGCCTTGGTGTAGTGTTATTTCTAATTTGTTTTCGTTACACCAAAGAGCGGGTGATCAATCCACCACATAAATTATCTTTAAAAACACAACTTCACGTTTTATGGCAAAATCAGCCGTTTAAAATATTGTGTATGGCAGCACTGATATTATTGACCAGTATGGTGCTGCGCACGACATTAGCTATTTACTATGTAAAGTATGTTCTTGGAAAAGAAGATTTAATCACCGAATTTGTGACTTTAGGTATGGTCGGTAATATTATAGGCTGTGCGTGTGCGCAACCTTTAAGTAAACGCTTAGATAAAAAAACGGCTTATATTTATCTGCAATATATTTCTGCCATATTGAGCTGTTTTGCTTTTTTTGTCCCTAATGAGCAAGTTTTACTCGCCTTTTTAATGTATTTTTTATGGTGCTTTTTCACTCAAATGGCGACACCTTTATTGTGGGCAAAAATGGCAGATGCTATTGACTACGGAGTTTGGCAAAATGGTCAACGACTCACAGGTATGGTTTATGCAAGCGTGGTATTTTTTATCAAATTGGGGCTCGCATTAGGCGGCGCTATAGCGGGTTGGTTACTTGCGTATTATCAGTATCAAGCCAATGTAGAATTAAGCGAAGCAACTAAAAGCGGTATTTTAACCTCATTTACACTCTACCCTGCTATTGGCAGTATACTTGTGGCTTTAATAATGACTAAATACAACTTAGATAACAAAACCATAAAAAAAATCACCGCCGATTTAACACAAAAAAGTAATTTGTAACAAGGAATAGTATGGCCACCATTTATGAGGTGTCAAAGCTTGCAGGGGTATCACTTGCCACTGTTTCAAGAGTAATGAACAACAATGCAAACGTAAGTGATGCAACCAGAAAAAAAGTGACTTTAGCGATGGAAGAATTAGGCTACCGCCCAAATTCTATTGCGCAATCACTGGCCTCTAATTGCTCTAATAGTGCTGGCTTATTGGTTTCTGAGTTAAAAGGTCCTTTTTATGGCCCTATGATGAGCGGCATAGAAAACACCCTCAGAAAACAAGGTAAACACGTTATTATTACCGCAGGGCACAGTGACGCAGAGCGAGAACAACAAGGCATAGAGTTTTTAATTAGCCGTAATTGCGATGCACTTATTTTGCATGTTGAAGCGGTTAGCGATGAATATTTAATAAAGCTGAGCAAAGGTAAAACACCATTTGTTTTACTCAATCGCCATATTCCTGAGCTCGCCGATCGCTGTATTATTCTTGATAATATTAAAGGGGGCTATTTAGCGACTAAATACATTCTTGAGTCTGGTCACAAAAACATTGCTTACATTAGCGGTCCTTTATGGAAAAAAGACGCTCAAGAGCGTTTAAACGGACATAAACAAGCACTTGCTGAACACGACATTGAGTTTGATGAAAACAGTTTGTATGAAGGTGACTTTATAGAGGACAGCGGCTACGAAGGATTTACTGCTCTTTATAAAAAAAATCCCGCCATTACCGCCTTAGTGTGCGCCAATGACGAAATGGCAACGGGTGCAATGGTCAGTGCCAGAGAGCATGGCATTGAACTACCCGCACAACTTTCAATAATAGGCTACGATAACGTGTTCTTTACCCGCCATGTATACCCCCCTTTAAGCACTATTAATTACCCAATAGATGAAATGGGAAAAGTAGCTGCACAGTGGGTACTGAGCCATGTATATCAAAAAAGCGTACAGCCTATTCAAACTTTATTTCAGCCCGAATTAGTCATACGCCAATCAGTCGTTAATATTACCTAGCTAATTATTATATAAATTGGCAAATAGTGGCGTTAAACAAGTTTACTTAATAACGCCAAGTTTATTGGTTTAAGCAAAACTTGCTCTATTTCTAGCTGCCTAATGTGTACGGCATCAGGCTCCATTCCACTAATAATAACTCGTTGAATATCAGGATAGTGTTCTTTAATAAAGCCAGCAAGCTCTAAACCTGAACCATCGGGTAAATGCATATCGAGTAATACTTTGTCGTAATTACTGTTATGCTCAAGCGTCGCCTTACAGTCTTTGACACTTGTTGCTATATCCGTGTCTACATCCAAACTTTCTAATAATAACTGAGTAATTTGTCCAGCATCAGCATCGTCTTCCACTAATAAAAAACGCTTTATATTAGTATTATGTTTTGGCGTTGGCTGTATCGATGAAACACGTTGTGTTTTTTTCCCCAGCACTGACTCTAAGCATTGGTACAGTAAGTTTGAATCCACAGGTTTGGCAATCATATCGTCAAACCCTAGCGCGGTTAGTTCGTTATGAATACCTTTCATGGTGGCCGCGGTTAAAGCAATAATCGCCCCTTTAAATCCTAACTTTCTAAGTTCAATGGCTGCTTCTTTTCCGCCCATCACCGGCATATGAATATCTAAAAATATAATATCGTAAGCGGCGCGCCCCTCTACGAGTTGCTTTTTAACCTTATCAAGCGCTTGTTTGCCATTATCAGCATAATCTACATCTGCACCCGCTGAGCCAATTAAATGGCCAACTAACACGCGTAAATCGCGTAAGTCATCCACCACCAACACTTTGCCACTTACTTCGCATGGCGCTACTTTTTGCTGCATGTTGGGGGTTAAATCAAGTTTTAATAAATTGCGCTCTACCTGTCTGATATCACCAGGGTATAAGGAAATGGTAAACGTTGAGCCCTCACCTACATAAGAATCTAATGAAATAGTACCCTGCATTCGACTAAGTAGCTCAGAACAAATAGCTAATCCCAAGCCCGCACCACCTACTGAGCGCGACTCTACATCGGCAATTTGCTCAAAAGGCTTAAAGATGAGTGCTTGTTTTTCTGGAGCAATACCCAAGCCTGAATCTTTAATGCTAAAAAAGAGCATTTCACGTTCAGCCACCGTCTCTGTCCATGCGTTAACGATAATTTCGCCTTGCTCGGTAAATTTTATCGCATTATTTATCAGGTTAATGAGAATTTGTCGTACCCGAGTAGCGTCTACACGAATAACTAATGGCAAAGGCTCCAGTGATTCAAATTTTAATGATAAGCCTTTATCAAGGGCTGATACACGCATTAACGTAAACACGTCGGCCATTAGGCTATCAAGATTAACATCCCCCAAGCTTAGCTCAAGCTTATCGACTGCAATTTTAGATAAATCTAAAACATCATTCAGTAAGCTCAATAAGTGTTTGCCATTACGATAAATAACGCCCAACTCATTTTCAGCTTGCTTGCTAAAATCACTGAGCATAAGTAGTTCGGTATAGCCTAAAATAGACGACAAGGGAGTTCGCAGTTCGTGGCTTAAATGCGCTAAAAAGCGGTCTTTTGAACGGTTTTCAGCCTCCGCTTTTAAACGCTCCACCCGCTCATCTTCTACATCGCGGCGTGCTAGAGCATAACGAATAGAACGGGCAAACCGGCTACCACTCATTTCACTTTTAACTAAGTAATCAACCGCACCAGCATCAAGCGCAGCCGAATCTAGCGCATCGTTAGATTGCCCCGTTAACATGATAATAGGCCCACAAAAGCCATTCTTAATCGCTTGCTTTAAAACACTTAAGCCATCTGAGGCACCTAAGCGATAGTCAAGCAGGCAAATATCATGCTCATTTTTACTTAGTACATGTATTGCCTGCTCAGGAGAGCTTATCCAGTCTATGTCAAACACATGGGAACTGAGCTGCTCTAAATAGTCACGAGTTAAAATATAATCATCTTCATCGTCTTCAACTAATAGCAGTTTCGTTGCCTTTGCTAACATAGCGTCTCCTGTTTTAATAATATGCTTAATCGTTAAACGTGCTTGGTAGCTCTACAAACTCAACCCAGTATTTACCCAGCGTTTTCATCAACTCAACTAACCCGTCAAACGTAACCGGCTTAGTTATGTAAGACGCAGCGCCTAGGTTATAACCTTTAACCATGTCTTCTTCTTGCTTAGAAGTAGTTAAAATAACCACTGGGATGCCCTTTAGGTTTGGATTTGCCTTAATAGCTTCAAGCGCTTCACGACCATCCATTCTCGGCATGTTTAAATCAAGTAAAATTAAGCCTGGTCTTGGCGAGATGCTTTTATCTACAAACTTGCCTTTGCGCTCTAGGTACTCTAAAAGTTCAACACCGTCTTCAACAAAATGTAATTCATTTAAAACGCGGCTTTCAGCAAGCGCATCTTGGGTTAATAAACGATCATCTTCATCATCGTCTGCCATTAAAATGGTAATGGGTTTTACGTTTGTTAATGGCATATTATGCCTCTCCTTGTAATGTGAATAACTCTGCATCCACAGGTAGTTTAATAATGAAGGTTGCGCCTTCGTTAGGGGTGCTTATTGCTGTAATAGTTCCGCCATGTCGCTCTACAATTCTGCGACACACAGATAATCCAATGCCGGTTCCTTTATATTCTGAACGGCCATGTAAACGCTGAAATGGCACAAATATTTTATCCGCGTACTCATCAGAGAAGCCGATACCATTATCTTTTACGGTAATGACATGCCAACTTACTTTACTATTATGGTCTTCACTAAACTCGCTAATTCGTTCAAAGCTAATATCAATAACAGGGTTTACGTTAGGCGCTCTAAACTTCACTGCATTTGAAATTAAGTTTAAAAACAGCTGATGCATTTGACTCGGATCAGCCTGAATGATTGGCATATCAACCGTTATCACTTGCGCATTAGACTCATTAATGGCTATTTCTAAATCGCTTAAAATATCATTAAGTATGCTATTTAGATTGGTGTCGGTAAAATCTTTACCTCGAGTTGTTACTCGAGAGAACTCTAATAAATCATTAATTAAATTAGACATCCTTTGTGCGGCATTTTTCATGCGGGCAATGTAATCTGCGCCTTTTTCGCCCAACTCGTCTTTAAACATGCTTTCAAGCCGATCACTAAATGCTTGGATTTTTCTTAGCGGCTCTTGCAAGTCATGGCTGGCAACAAAGGCAAACTCTTCTAACTCTCGGTTACTGCGACTTAATTCATCAGAATACAAGGTAAGCTCTTGGGTACGTTCAGTTACTTTACTCGCTAAGGTTTCATTTTGCATTTCCAGCTCGGCGCGATACACGGCCGCATTTTTTAAATTCAGCCTCGCCAATAAAAACATACCCAAAATCAATAATGCGCTGGTAACTGCAGTAATACCAAAAGTGATCTTTGCTTCTTTTTTAATTTGCGCTAATTTCGAAAAGTGACTGACTTTAAACAGTAGTTCGCGCTCTTGAATATCATTAACTCGCTCACGAATTTCTCTATATAAGTCGCGTCCTTCATGTGAATTAAGTATTAGTAAGGCGCGCTGCTCTTTATCATGTAATGCTAATTTAACCGTTTTTTTAAGCTCAGCTATTTTAGCTTCAACCAAGAGTAACAGCTGTGCAATACGCTCAGCCTGCCCGTCAATTTCAGAATGTAAGGCGCTCACATGGTTCGTTTGAGACTTTATTTGTGCGATAGCATCGTAGTAAGGCACTAAATAATCATCCGTTTGAGTTAATAAATACCCACGCTGCCCCGACTCAGCTTGCACTACCGAAAGGTGCAATTGCTCTATCGCCGTGCTTAACATATTAGTGTTATCTAAACTTTGCTGAGTACGCGTTAAGCCTTGTATGGTATTAACCGCTAAAAATGCATTACCTACAATAATGCATAGTATTATGGAGATAAATAACGCCCATACTACATTTGCTTTGCCTTGCTGTTTGCGTTTAATCATTTATCGTCCTGGTTTTTATTATTTTGAGTCTGAAATAAGCTGTAAACTGTCACTACATGCTTGGCAATTAACAATTATTTTATCGAGTGCGGCGAGTGCTTTTTCGACGGGCATATCGTTTTCAAGTACTAGCTTGATAAGCTCAGCATTCATTGAAATACGATTTAACGGTGCCCGCGCATCATGTACTAATTCGTTTAAAGGCTTTATTTGTTTAGTTAATGCCATACTATCCTCATGTTATTTTATTTATATTCGCCAATGCCACCATATGCGTTAAGGCGGTTATAAAGCGTTTTAGTACTTATACCTAACATTTGTGCAGCCAATGTTTTATTACCTTGTACTTTATCGAGTGTTGCATGAATAAGCTCTTTTTCAACTTCTTCAATGGTTTGTCCTGCAGAAACCTGATTTTCCTGAGCTTGATTATTTACTCGTGAAAAAGGTGACTCTAGGTTATCAGGCAGTGCCACATCGCTTGTTTGTGGATCGCTCATAATAAAAGCGCGATGAATTGCATGACGAAGTTCACGTACATTACCTGGCCAGTCGTACGTTTGCAGCTCTTTAAGTTGCTCGTTAGCCCAAGCAAACGCTGTACCATTTTCATCGTTCAACTGCTCTAAAAATGCTTTTGAGAGTAATGGAATATCTTCTTTTCGCTCTCGTAGTGGCGGTATATCAATTGGAAAAACAGCGAGCCTAAAGTAAATATCTTCACGTAAAATATTATTCTGCGCTAAATCGGTAAGGGAGCGATTAGTCGCTGAAATAACACGGCAATTTACTGGTAACTCACGATTACCGCCAACCCGTGTTACTTTTTTAGTTTCAAGTACACGCAGTAAATTAGGCTGCATATCAATCGGCATTTCAGTGACTTCATCAAGAAATAACGTTCCGCCATCGGCTTGTTCAAACACGCCCTCTTTACGGGCAATGGCACCGGTAAATGCGCCTTTTTCGTGACCAAATAATTCACTGCCAATAAGCTCTTTTGAAAGGGCGCCACAGTTGCTAGCAACTAAAGGTCCTTCGCATTGACTGGCATTATGAATAGCTTGCGCTACTACCTCTTTACCTGCTCCGCTTTCACCCATAAGCATAACGTTAGCATTGGTTTTAGCTACGCGCTCTATCATAGTATAGAGCTTTTGCATTGCCTCAGATTCACCAATTAAGGTATCAAAATGATGGGTGATAGCGTTTTTCTTAGCTTTTTTAACAGTTTTTTTAGGACCATTTAAAACCAGTTCTAAATCTTCTCGCTGCAGCGGCTTTAATAAATGCGTTACATTGGGCTCACACATATCGGCTAAAATCCCCTTAACCGATGGGTGCCCTGAAATAAGAGTGACTTTAGGAGATTGACCAATCATTTTTAAATGATCTAATAAATGCAAGCCGCTACCATCGGGTAACATGAAATCCAGTAATACATGATCAAAGGAATTATTCTCAAACCACTGATGCGCTTCTTCTAAACTGGTTGCAGTTTGAATATTATGCCCAAGAAACTCAACAATATGACAAATAACATCACTAAATTCGATGTCGTCATCAACTAAAAGTATATTTAACATGATTAATCCCTATGCTTTTTTATTATTCTACTCACCCCTTTAAACAAATGAAAGGTATTCAGAGCAGGACTAAAACAATGACATTTTATTTTTTAATAGTTCGCCATTATAACTACAGATATATGTATAAACGCTTAAATTAACAATCTTTTCAGTTAATTACTTTTTAACAATGAAGTAATTAATACAACCAACTGATATAATTTACCTTTATTGCTGGAGTCGTTATGCGCCTATTAAAAACCACTATTCACCCCACTATTAATATTACTCAAGGTCATCAGTTTACTCGCCCTACTGCTCGCGCAATTGTATTTAAACAGCAGTACATTTTATTAATGTACACTCAGCGCTATGACGATTTTAGTTTACCCGGTGGTGGCGTAGACTTACACGAAAGCATTGAACAAGGACTTATCAGAGAGCTTAATGAAGAAACTGGCGCGCAAAATATAAAAATCTGCAGTGAGTTTGGCCTCTATGAAGAATATCGTCCTTGGTACAAAGATGACTTTGATATTATTCATATAAAGTCATACTGTTATGTATGCGAAATTAACGAACAACTCGGCCAAGCACAGCTTGAGCACTATGAGCAACAAAATGGTATGCAAGCTAAATGGGTAAATATTTTTGAGGCGATAGCTCACAACGAACGCACATTAGCTAATAGCGATAAACAAGGATTGTCGATTATTCGAGAAACCTTTTTATTAAAAGAAATTGCCAAACAGTTCTTTTAATAAGTTTACATTGCTGCATTTTACGTTCCTACTTGAGGTTCAGCAAGACTTTTTTACTAATATAAAATCGATATAAACCAAATAAGTTACTACTTAAAAATAGGCTTTCCATAATTATTGCCACAGGGGAGCCAGCAAAAATATTATGCGTTATCCAAAAAGAGGTTCCCACCACCATACATAACCTCAAGTGCAAGTCTCTATTTTGAAATGAAGCAATGGTTTGTATTAATGTCGCCACCAGCGCAAAGCCACTAAACCAATCTTGCCATGTTAAATAAACGGCTAAACAACTCACTGCCATAAATCCAAACATGGCCCAAGTATGCTTAAAGTATATGCAGTAAAAATAACGTAACGCGGCAATAAGCATTAAGCAGCCGGCACTGTTATAACCCAAAATAAAAAAGTGGACTGAGGTTAATAACACAGAGGTAAATAAACAACATAAGATAATGCGTCGGGACTTAAACTGAAATGAAGCTAAGTCGAGTAAAGTCGCGACGGCAACCAATGATTGGGCAATTAAAAACATAACACTCCAAGGCACTTAAGGCATAAAAATGAGGAGTGTATAGTGCTTTATATAAACAGCACTTAACTTAAGTTAAGTCGCTTACGAATTCGTGATAACGAAATGGCCGAAATACCTATATACATAGCCACTTGGCTTAAGCTTAACTGCGCCAACCAATGCGGTTTATGTTTAAGCAAGTAACAGTATCGCTGCTCGGGGCTGTTGAGTAATAAAAATGCTTCTTTGGCTTCTTTAAATATTAGTTGCTGCGCAATGAGTTGCTGCTTAATGAGTTGGTACTGTGCTTGCTCAAATAGTGTTAGCGGTACTTTAATTACACTTGCCTCATTAATTACTTTTAATTGGTAAAAAGCGGGGCTTGAGGTCATCCAATTGGCAAACAGCAATGCAAACTCATTTTTAAAATAAAACTCTTTGCATTTTTGCCCGCCATCAATATCATCATGAATAGCACCTAAAACCCCCTCCACAATTAAATAGCCATAACGCTGTACATCGCCTTGGGGCAATAACACGGTATTGCGCGCGACAAGCTGTTGAGGGTAAATACCTGCCAATTGTGTTTTAAGCTTATTTATAAGCACTTCATAACTATCGCCAAGCGATAAAAGTGGGTTATCAGACATTAAACATTACCATTTTTCCATTAAAATATGCGTAATATCCGCAGCTGATACCCCCACCCGAGGCACATACTTTTGACCACACCATAAAGGCGAAAAATCACTTTGGCCTGCTTTTTCAGCGCATGTTCTTAATGCAGTTATTGCGCTACTAGCGTGAGGAAACGAAGGCACGCCCTCAGGCATAGTACCTAACTCGAGCATGACGCGGTTTTGAATCCCCCGCGCAGCCCGACCTGAAAACAAAGTAGTTAGTGCGGTGCTATCTTGAGCCTGCTCTAAAATAGCTTGCTGATGTAAAGCAGATGTTTTTGCCTCTTTACATAATAAATAAGCGCTACCAACTTGAACTCCACTGGCTCCCAGCGCTTTCATATGCTTTACATCATCTGCCGTTGCAATACCTCCTGCAGCAATAATCGGTAATGATAAATACTCAACACAACGCTTAACTAACTGCTCAGTGGTTTGTTGCAAGCTTAAATCCATTGATAAAAAATGCCCTCGATGCCCTCCAGCTTCTAAACCCTGAGCAATAACAGCATCAGCGCCATTTTCACTGAGCCAAATAGCTTCATCTAAAGTGGTCGCCGTTGAAATTACTTTAGTGCCCCAGCTTTTTATTTGCGCCACAATAGCGTGCTTAGGTAAACCAAAATGAAAACTCACAACTGCCGGTTTATAGGGTGCAATAATATCAACAACGGCTTGGTTTATAGGCTGACGGGATGCCCCTGCGGTTAAACTTTGCGGGTCAATTTCATACTCTGCAAAATAAGGGCTCAGCATATTATGCCATTGCTGCTTTTGTTGGCTGGTGTAATCAGTAACCGAGTGACAAAAAAAGTTTAGATTAAATGGTTTATCTGTTTTTTGAGTAAGTAAGTCGAGCTGTTCAACTAACTGTGCTGGCGATAACATAGCACAAGGCAACGACCCTAGCCCGCCAGCTTCACAAACGCTTGCAGCCAATTCAACGTTTTGTACGCCCGCCATAGGCGCTTGAATAAGAGGTAAATCGATATTAAACAATGACTGTACCATCTAACTACTCCCTGTAACTTTTTCAACAACTTGCAGTATTTACAGAACCATAGCAAAAACAACGAACAAACAAAATCTAGATTTTTGTATAAAGTAATATAAAAACCATTATTAACAAAAAGTTATGAATTTTTATAAACTATCGCCCAACTGGCTTTGGTTTTGCACCTACCCTATTACATAATTTGTTAGGAGGTAAAATGAGTAACACAGTAGATACGATCAATCCAGCAACCGAGCAAGTCATCAATAGCTATACGCTGCTTTCTCAAGCTCAAGCAGAACAAGTGATCGAAAAGTCTCATGAAACATACTTAACATGGCGATTAACCTCGTTTACTGAGCGCGCTAAATACTTGAATAAGCTAGCCTCTTTATTTGAAGAGCAAAAAGAAGCGCTTGCTAAACTGATGACCGAAGAAATGGGTAAAGTGTACGAACAAGGCTTTCAAGAAGTGCAGCTTTGTGCTGACATTTGCCGTTATACCGCAGAACATGGCGCCGATATGCTGAGCGACGAAGAACGCGATATGCAAGGCGGTCGTGCAATTATAAGTTATCGCCCTACTGGCGTGTTGCTAGGTATTCAGCCATGGAACTTCCCACTTTATCAAGTTATTAGATACAGTGCCGCAAATATTATGGCGGGTAATACCACGGTATTAAAACACGCGGGCAATGTATTTGGTATGGCTGAAAAAATAGATACCTTATTTAAACAAGCTGGGTTCCCTGAGCATTGCTTTAGTAACTTACTAATTGACGGAAAAACAGCCAGCGCACTTATTTCTCATGAACACATTAGTGGCGTTACCTTCACAGGAAGTGATGGCACAGGTAAAAAAGTAGCTGAGCAAGCCGGTAAGCACGTTAAAAAAACGGTATTGGAGCTTGGCAGTAACGATGCTTATGTTGTACTTGATGATGCCGACCTCGCACTAGCAGTTAAAACCTGTTTGCAGGGCCGCATTATTAACAATGGGCAAACCTGTGTGGCTGCCAAGCGCTTTGTGGTAGTTGACTCATTATACAATGACTTTAAAGAAGCGCTGAGCCAGCAATTTAAAGCAATTAAAATGGGCGACCCTATGGATAAAGATACGGAACTGGGTCCTATGGCACGCGAAGATTTACGCGACAAAATTCATCAGCAAGTGCAAGACTCGGTAAATGCAGGCGCAAAAGTAATTGTAGGCGGCGAAATTCCGCAGCAAACAGGCTATTACTACCCGCCTACAGTACTAGAAAATTTATCACCAGGGATGCCTGCATACGATGACGAATTATTTGGCCCTGTGGCATCTTTGATTAAAGCCAAAGATAATGATGACGCTATGCGTATTGCCAACGACTCCCGTTATGGACTAGGCGGTGGTATCTTTTCAAAAGATGAGAAAAAAGCCATTGAGCTGGCTAAAAAGCATTTTGATACCGGTATGATCAACATAAACGGTTACGGACTGGCACAACCGAACTTACCATTTGGCGGTGTTAAAGACAGTGGCTATGGCAGAGAACATGGCGGCTTTGGTATTCGCGAGTTTGTGAATGTTAAAAGCATCATGATTAATAGCTAATATCAGGTATCTGGTTAATAAAACTAAACACCGCGCTTGTAATAAGCGCGGTGTTTTTTTGTCTGATGAATCTAAAAACCTGAATTGGGCTGTTTTAAAAACTCGCGTTCTTCTTCTGTAGACTCCCGCCCCAGTATTTTATTACGATGCGGGTAACGATTAAATTTATCGATAATCGCTTTATGTTGATACTCAAAGTCTAAGTTATTTTGAATACCTAATCCCTTATATAACTTAACCGCTTCCTTATGAATTAACTTCGATTCGCTGTGCATAAAAGGCATATACAAAAATACTCGCTGCTCATCCGTCAACTTCTTATCAAACCCTTTTGTAATGGCCGATTGTGCTAACGCTAAAGCCATTGAATCACAGGCGAATGATGCTGGCTTGTCACGATAAATATTGCGCGAGAACTGATCAAGCACGATAATTTCAGCTAGGCTGCCTAATGCACTCTCACGCCATTGAAATAACTCACTCGCACTCGCTTGCTGGTGTAATTGGCCAAAACGAGCCTGAATCATCAAATCAAACGCCTCATCTTTTTGCCACCACTGCTTAGGCTCAAGCTCTGTAAACCAAAAGTAGATAATTTTATTAAACATAATGAATCTCTTTGCTAATTAACACTCAA
Organism: Pseudoalteromonas sp. SD03; assembly: GCF_040937955.1. NCBI lineage: Bacteria > Pseudomonadati > Pseudomonadota > Gammaproteobacteria > Alteromonadales > Pseudoalteromonadaceae > Pseudoalteromonas > Pseudoalteromonas sp. SD03. The sequence continues at coordinate 762,246 of NZ_CP162514.1, read as the reverse complement.
CTAAATAGCTCGCTATATAAAATCCCGCAAATTTAAAAGCACGCCCCTAATGTATTAATTTTGCCTTTCGCCTAAAGCCTTTAACCTAATACCTGTACTTCATCTAGCCTTTTTCAAACCTAGGCACTTTACGTTTATCGGCTTTGCTCATAGCAAGCTCTTGTATGTCCTGCTGTTTAAGCTCGCTGGGCTTTGTTTCGAGTGATTGCTGATTAGCATCTTCATAAACAAGTTCGGTAAGCAGAGCAAAGTGATCGGAGCCATATTTAGCAAGACGTTTGATACGCTTTACAGTAAAACCTGTAGAGTGAAATAAGTGATCGAGCGGCCAGCGCATAAAAAAGTAACCAGCATGAAAAGTGTTATAAAAGCCCCGTCCTTTACGTGGGTCTAAAAAGCCACTGATTTGCATAAATAAACGGGTGCTGCGTGACCAAGCTACATCATTTAAATCGCCGGCGACTATCGTCGGGCGGCTTGGATTTTTAAGCGCTTTAGCCACCATTATTAGTTCGCTATCGCGCGGACGCGATGAATCTTCTTCGGTTGGGCTCGGTGGGGCAGGATGAATAAAGTGGCCTTGCATTTTTAGCCCTTGATGATTTTCAAACAAAATATGAATAGAGGGAATATTATCTTCTATGAGTTCACAAATTTGTGCATCGAGTATGTTAAATTTACTAAAGACATGCATGCCGTAGCGGTTATCTTTTGGGCACTGTACTTGATAAGGGTAGTTTTTTTTAAGCACAGATAACTTATCTTGCCACCAGCTATCGCTTTCTAGAGTGATGAGTAGGTCGGGTTCATAGGTATTAACAAGGCTAATGAGCTGCTCACTATTGTGGTTCGACATAAGTACATTAGCCGACATAATACGAATGCTGTGGTTGATATTTTCCGGTGCGCTTTGCACCTCTTTTTTAGCAAGCCATGTATAAGGATAAATCCACTTAGCTTGAAGCGCACAAATAATTAAAGCAACAGCCGCTATTAATGAGTATGCAATAAAGTCGATTTGCCACATACCTATTAGTGCAACGATAATTACAGCGCTTGCTAGGTAACACACCTGCAAGCGCACAAAATCGCAGCTACGGACTAAATAGTGCTGACTGTATGACAGCGGCAATAAGGTTATTAACAACAAAAAGCCAGTAATTACCGCCAACACTATGAGCATTTATAAGTCCTTATATGGTGCCTAATGGCGCTGTAAAATAGAGAGAATTTCACGAGTGTCGTGCACTAGATGAATAATAGTGCGATCAACTTCTATTCGCACTGTGTCTCTTTCTCGGTCTATTACTCTAGCACGCTTATAAATATCATGCTCGAGGATATCGCCTTGATGATAACGGGTGTGCCATCCTGGTGGAGTCCACCCTTGGCGAATTAAATGCCTTGCTTGTTTTTTAGAGATTCGTTTTTTGTCATGGTATTGGTTATATTTATGCTTTTTCCAGTGATGCTTGTTTGCGTGTTTATTCGCATGTTTGTCTTTGTGTGGTACAGCAAATGCGTTTGTTGCCATTAGCGCAAAAACCATTACTAAAATACTGATTAGTGATTTCATGGCGATTCTCCAGTGTGATCATTACTGAAGAGTATTAACGGTTAAGCCTGAACATTACATGAAATGAGAAAAATTAACGCTGCTTGTACTGTGTTTTACAATGACTGCGCATAATCGCGGGGTCGCGTAACTTTAGGTGTTTAGTTTTACGCCCAGCATGGCGCTTACGCCATACTTTAAATGAGCCGCTAGATATGTGGTCACGCATAAAATTAACTAACTGAGAGTAATTTAGCCCATACAGATTTTCAATGGCTTCAAATGGCGTTCTGTCTTCCCATGCCATTTCTATAATGCGTGATTGCTGTTCTTGGTTAAACATATTAATTCCAAATTTGGTTAATACGCAAAAGTTAAATTTAGCGATCATCACTTGGTTGTGATGTTAAAAATATAATCTCTTTTCATTTATTAACTTTAATTAAGTGTATGATTAATCTACACACTGAAACCGGAGCTAAAAGGATGTTTACAAAACTACCTAAGTGGGTCGAATATGGTGCGTTTACCCTCGCTTTTATTGCCGGTATGGTAAACGCAGTAGGTTTATTAGGGTTTGAACAGCAAGCAATTTCTCACGTTTCAGGGTCGGTGACTTCATTAGCTATTGAACTTACTACCAACATCAAGGCGGCGTTATTTTTAGTTGCGATTGTACTGAGTTTTATATTTGGCTCGGCATTAACAGGCTTAATGCTTTCAGGCGGTTCACTTAAGCTAGGCCGCCATTACGATACGCTCTTATTTATTGAGGGTATTTTACTGCTGTTAAGCGCACAGCTACTTCAATATTCTTACCCTTACGCACTTACACTTGCCTCTGCTGCCTGCGGCTTACAAAATGCTTTGGCCACTAACTACAGCGGCGCTGTAGTGCGTACCACTCATTTAACCGGTATATTTACCGACCTAGGGTTAATGTTTGGAAAAGCCCTAAAAGGACAAACATTCGATACTAGAAAGTGCATTGTTTTTGTATTAATTATTGCCGGTTTTTTAACCGGCGGAGTGGTAGGCGTATTGCTATTTAAACATTACTCAGTGCTGACTTTAGTTGTGCCCGGCATTTTTTGTATTGTTTTATCGATTACTTATCGGGTTTATAGGTTGAGTGTGCTTTAACCAATTCACAAAATCCCCTACCCTAAACTTATCAAATTGCCGATGTGCTGGAATTTATGAAATACTACTATTTACCCCCTTTATTGTTATGCAGTCAGTTAAGTTTAATTAATAGTGCGTGTGCTGAAGATACCGCGCAATCAATTGAACGTATCACAACCACAGCATCACGTAGTGAAGCGCTTTCCACCCCATTACCTTTGGTGATCAGTGTATTAAGCGAATCACAGCTTGAGCTTATTGCCCCTACCCATGTAGAAGAAGCACTGCAACGCGTTGCAGGTGCCAATGTACAACGTGGTAATGGTCAAGAGTATTTACCCGCCCTGCGCTCGCAGGTGCTTTCTGGTACGGGGGCTTGTGGAGGGATTTTAACTGCTGAAGATGGTATTGCACTTCGTGCAGCTGGGTTTTGTAATATTAATGAGCTATTTGAAGCACATAGTGAGATGGCACAGCGTATTGAAGTATTAAAAGGCCCAGGCTCTGCACTGTATGGCTCAAATGCAGTGCATGGCGTAATTAACGTCATTACACCAGACACGACCCAAGGTGGTGGTTTACTGGGTGTTGATTATGGCTCTTACGGTTATGCTCGCTATAAATTGCGTGCAGGCCATGCTATGGATAATTCAGGGTTCGGTATTAATGCCAGCTTTACCGATGATGGCGGTTACCGAGATGATGAAAGCGTTAAACAACAAAAAATAAATGTGCGACATCGATACGCTAACAACAACTTAAGTTTAATATCGGGGTTGACCTATACCGACTTAGACCAACAAACCGCAGGATATATTAGTGGCTTTCAAAGCTATAAAGATGAAGATATTGCACAGCAAAATTTTGATCCTGACGCCTTTAGAAAAGCTCGCTCGCTTAGGGCTTGGAGTAAAGTAAGCTGGCAATTAGGTGAGAACACGCTTGTTGTTACTCCTTATCTTCGTGACCAAAGCATGGACTTTTTCAAACACTTTTTACCCGGTACTCCGCTCGAAAAAAACAGTCAAACAGGGTTTGGCCTACAATCGCTTTATCAACATTATGTGAACGACAATACCAACCTAAAACTTGGTTTTGATGGTGAGTTTACTCAAGCCGATTTTTTACAAACCCAAGATAAACCGACTCAAGGTTCTGCGTTTTTAGTAGCCACAGTGCCGCAAGGTAAACATTACGATTACCAAGTTGACGCCACCTTATATGCTCCATTTGCCGCTATTGATTGGCAACTAAATAATTGGCTTATAACCGCAGGACTGCGTTATGAGCACATGCAATATGACTATCAAAATAATATGCTTGCAGGGCGTACAAAAGAGGATGGCAACGAATGTGGTTTTGGTGGCTGTCGTTATAGCCGCCCCGAAAGCACTAAAAACAGCTTTAGTAATCTTTCGCCAAAACTCGGGGTGAGCTATCAGCTTAATACTAACAATACATTATACGCTAATTTTTCAAGAGGCTATCGAGCCCCCCAAGCGGCTGAGCTCTATCAATTACAACGCGAGCAAAGTACTGCCGACTTAGACGCAGAAATAGCTAATAATGCTGAGATGGGTATTAAAGGGGTGTACAACAATACTCGCTATGGCTTATCGATGTATGCGATGAGCAAGCACAATACCATCTACCGCGACAGTGACTTTTTTACTGTTAATGACGGCCAAACTCGGCATCGCGGTATTGAGCTTGAATTAGCGCATAGCTTTAATCAGCACTTATCTGTTAATTTTGCAGGCACCTATGCCAAGCATACGTACTCGAATGAGCAAGTTATTGGCAGCATTAATATTAAAGGTAACGATATTGATACCGCACCTCGAAAGGTTGCTAATATCGATTTTAACTGGCAAGCCAACGAGAGTATTAGCCTTGCGCTGCAATGGCACTATGTGAGCCGCTACTTTTCCGACCCTGAAAACTTACATGAATATCAAGGCCACGATATTTTAAGCTTGCGCGGCCAGTGGCAAATTAGTCCACAGCTATTACTGAGTGCCCGAATTATAAACTTAACTAACACAGCCTACGCTGAGCGCGCCGATTACACCAGCTTTACTGGGGATCGTTACTTCCCAGGTAAACCACGTAATGCCATGTTGTCTGTAAGTTACCAGTGGTAAAACAAAAAATGCGCTATATAAATTATATAGCGCATTCCTTTTATACGTTTATTTCTACTTATCGAACGGCCAGTACAATTAAACCAGGCACCACAAAGAACGATCCTAGTATATAGCCTAATGCTGCTGATTTATTATTTGTACCAATTTCGGCTAGCTTTTCAGCAAGTTTTAGCGGTATTTCACGCAGCACAGGAACGCCGTAAATAAGTGCAACTGCAAATACATTAAACATAACGTGTACCAATGCAATTGTTAGCGCAACCTCAGCCATAGGCCCTGTAATTGATGTGGCCGCTAATAAAGCAGTAATGGTTGTACCGATGTTAGCTCCCAGTGTGAATGGGTAAATTTGACGCGTAGTAAACACACCACTTCCAGCAAGTGGGATCATCAAACTGGTTGTCGTTGATGATGACTGAACCATAATTGTTACTGCCGCACCTGATGTGATACCCGCGATAGGCCCGCGCCCAATGGCTCCATGCAGTATATCTTTTGCAGTGCCAACCAGCGCTTTTTTAAGTAATTTACCTAATGTAGTTACGGCAAATAAAATCAAACAAATACCTGCAATAACCATCGCTGCACCTAGCATTTTTGTATCTAAAAAACTAAATGCATCTTTTATTACGCCCACAGCTGGTTTTACGAGTGGTTTAATAAAGTTGTAGCTCTTTAATGATAAGTCGGCATCACCAATAAATAAGTGCGATAAAGCAGCAGACATTTTTTGCAGCAAACCAAACATTATTTCTAGCGGTAAAAATATAATAACGGCAAATAAATTAAAGAAATCATGAACAGTTGATGCCGCAAATGCACGTTGGAACTCTTCTTTAGAGCGAATATGGCCAATAGACACTAAGGTGTTAGTAATAGTGGTACCAATATTTGCACCCATCACCATTGGAATAGCAATACTTAACGGTAAACCGCCAGCAACTAGTCCCACTATAACTGAGGTAACCGTTGATGATGATTGCACTAAAGCGGTTGCTAAAGCACCTAATAATAATGCGATAAACGGGTTGGTTGCGAATGCAAAAATCTCTTTCGCTCCCTCAGTACCGCCCGACGCTAATTTAAAACCACCACTGACAGTGCCAACGGCTACAAGGACTAAATAAACTAAAAAGGCGATAGCAGCCCAGTTAAGCGTTTTTATTAATAGCGTATTGCGCTTTGATTCACTCATGTTTAAATCTCAGTTTTGTCTTACCGATTATGGCATTTTGATGACGTTTTTGTTTCAGAGCGCATTAGAACACCTAAATATTACAGAAATATTTCAATTCGATTAACGTGCTTTTTTATTCATAACATAAAAACATAAGGGTGAAAAATTGAGTATAAGGCAAGCCATAACTCTAAAAAAAATCAATTAAAATCAAAAAATTAAACTTAGTATTCAATTACATAACAAAGCGCTAAGTGGCATCAATTAAGGACTAAATTTAAAAAGCTCTGAGTAATAGATTAAGTAGGTACTAAAGGGAAGTTTTATAAGCTTTATCTGACTTTACTAGGGGTATTGCCTAGCCTTAGGCTAGGCAAGGTTAATAAAGCAGCAACCTCGAAGATTGAGTAAAAACAAGCTTTATGATTGATACAAATTAGCTTTTTTTATACTAGCAAAATCGTTAAAACGCACACCGTGCTGGCGCATCACTTCAAGAATTTTTTTGCTAATCATTTGACGTAAATAAAACGGCTGATTCGGCACAAAATGATGAATTGTGTGGGTGTGGCCAAAGTTAAAGCAAAACAAATTAAACGGCATAAACAAACGGCTAGTAATTACGTGAGTTTGCTCAAGCATATTATTAACACCGCCGTAATAATGCATACTGGAGGTAACAAAATTAAGTGAGCTCGAACGTACAATGTTAGGCACTATCAGCACCACCATTAAAAACTCGAACACATTCATTACATCGAGCAATAATGCCGGTGAGTTAGCCGCAATTGGGGTAAATAAATTAATTAAATGAAACCCTATCACACTGTATAAAATAGCAAAATAAGCAGTAGTAATTGGAAAACCTGCGTTAAACACTTTAAAAAAGCTAAACCCTTTAATTTCTTTACTAAAACGTTTTGCGTTAATTAATAAACCAAGCAATCCATCAACAATCACCAATGCACGTAAAAACGGGTTTTTAATACCATTACCTACCAAACGTTCTTCTAGGTCTTGCTCAGTGCCCGACGTTTTGTGGTGATGCAAATGCATCTTGCGACGATACCACGGGCTAATCGTATTAGGGCGCATCAACCACACAGTAAACATCATAAAATTGTGTAAAAAAGGCTGGTTGCTAAAGTACTGCTTATGAATAAGATCGTGCTCAAGCTCGTGCGAAATAGAGGTGGCTATAGCGGCCAATACAATACAAAGCCAAGCAGGGATAATGGCAAAGTAATACAAAGTACCAACCCCAATTAACGCACTTAGCGAGAGCAATAAGATAGCCATTCCCAAGGTGTTTTGATGCATTAACAATGGATGTTTTTGACGAAGCAGCGCTTCTTCCGCCTTAATCGCTTTAACAATGGCTTGAATATTCTGTTTTGCGGTCAATTGAGTCATGATGTTTTATTCGCAACAAGAGGTTGAGGTATATAATATCCGAGTAAAAAACTCAGTACAAAGTAATTTAATACTAATTAATTTACGGGGAAAAAAAGTATAAGATCATAATCAAATTAAATATCTCACTTTCTTAGCGCGTGCTATTGGGGCATTTTAAAGCACTTATAAAGCCACATTATACTTTTTAAGAAGCATTTTTTGTTTATCTCCTTTGATAGATAAACGACCACTGTTCCATATATTTATTAGCGTTTGCCTTCTTTCTGCGGGCATTTTATTTGAAAAAATAGGTATTTCAACCAATTTATTTTCTAAGCCTGGACGCACTATTTTTAATCCATTGTTCCAATCAAATCGATTCAACATGTACTGTAAAACCAGCATATTATCTGCATATAGATCGATTCTTCCCGCTTTAATCATCTGAAAAATCCGTTCTACCACATCGCTAGAGCCCGCGATTACTTCCACTAAATCAGAATTATTTGGATCATCAATATAATTTTGATAATCAACACTTACCGAGCTGTAATCCCACCCAGGCCCTGTTGCAACACGCTTTCCTTGTATGGATTGAATCCCATCATAGCGCCAGGATTCATCCTGCCTAACAACAAAAGCAGTTGGATATGCAAATGTTGCCTCTGAGGCGTACTCGAAACCCACTTCGATGTCTTGCGAAAATAAATATTCTGGCAACATATCGCAAAGACCATCCGCAACCATATCGAGCCCCCTTGCCAAAGGCACTTCGTAATATTCTAATTGATAGCCTTTTGATGTATATATTTGCTCTAGCATATCAATCACAAAGCCGCGGGCAGGAAAACCCTCTGACGGAAATATGGTCATAGGAGGCCATTGGTCGTAGCAAACTTTTAATGTATTGGCATGACTAAAATTACCTATACTCAATGCTAACAATAAGGATATAAGCAGCACTTGAGAGATCTTTTTTTTACCTTTAAACATTTTATTTTTCAACACGATCACGTCCTTTGTCTTTAGCGCAGTAAAGCTTCAAGTCAGCGACTTTGAATAACTCAGTAACTGAGCAGTCTTTTAGCTCGGATGAGGCAACGCCTATGCTTACAGTATAGATTACAGTTTCACCATCAACTTCTAAGGTTGAATCAACCACAGCCTTTCTTATTTTATTAGCGAGTTTGAACGAGTTATCAAGCCCTGTATTTGGAAGAAATAGTGCAAACTCCTCTCCACCCACTCTACCAATAAGGTCAGACTCTCTTATCATGCTCTGAACTGTGTCGGTAAAATGAATAAGCACCTTATCACCAACAAAATGTCCATACGTATCGTTAATGTTTTTAAAGTAGTCTAAGTCAATTAAAATAAAAGATGCGGGTAATTTCTGTCGCTGAGAAAGTTCTAGCAAATGATTTGCTGTATCAAAAAAGCTCCCCCGATTTAAAGTACCCGTTAGAGAGTCTCTTGTTGCAAGCGTTTTAAGTTTTTCATTTAATACTTGTAGATCTTTTGTACGTTTTGTAACGGCCTCTTCCAGCCAATCTCGTTTAGATTTTTCATCCTCGAGTAATCGCTCCCGATCCCTTTCCATACTAAAGAGCATCGTATTCATATGATCTTGGAGCTGGCTGAGCTCGTTGTTTTCAATATGTGAAAGATTGATCCGTTTACGTGTATTTTTACTTGATTGGACCTCATTAACTTGTTGCATCAATTCTTTTAAAGGCCTGGCTAGGTAACGATCGAAAGCCCAAATAAATAACCCAAACAAAATTGATAATTTTATCATTGCCGTAATAGCAATTAAGAAAAAACCAAATAAAACACGATCTAAAACCACCTCAGACGATGAATAGAGCACCAATGTGCCAAGAAAAACCCGTGTACCATTAAGCGTCCAATACAACTCAGATTTAGTTTCAAAAATTGAGAGAGGAAGTGAGGCTTGAGTGTAAGAACGTTTAGAAATCATGCTGTTGCCATGTTTGTCAAAAACATCAACCCCCTCAATAACCGGCATTTTAACAAGCCCATCAACGAGTACACCTAACTGAGTTTGGTCATATTGCCACAAACTCGTCGAAACAGGACCCTGAACAGTTTCTTGCAACTGTTTTAATTCATAGGAGATTGAGTCTTGTGTTTTTAAGTATTCAGTTAAAAACTGCATGCTTGTTATGAGGCAGGTTACAAACAAGTAGATAGAGAAAATAACGCGCATCATTTTTTTAGATAAACTGTTTGGACTACGGTAACTTGCAAACATTAACAATGGCACTTCTTAATAAACTTTATAGTTGAGCTTAGGTTAATTACATTCTTAATGGAAGCAAAGAACAGCATAAGGAATAAGTGTTCTCATTTCTGGCGGCTTTAGGCTATTAAAATTTAAGGCATAAAAAAACCCCAACCAATTTGGTCGGGGCTATAAAAGTGGTACCAGCGGCCGGACTTTTACTTATAACAGCGGCACCTCACGTGCCGCTCAAGTTCAGCCACTCAAATTTAAGGCATAAAAAAACCCCTGCTAAATCTAGCAGGGGCTATAAAAAGTGGTACCAGCGGCCGGACTTGAACCGGCACGCCTTGCGGCAGGGGATTTTGAATCCCCCATGTATACCAATTTCATCACGCTGGCATCATTTTTCTTTAACCTTCTAAACATGAGAAGATAAAGAAAAACCACTTTAGAGTGAAAGATTATGTATCCTCTTCCATCTCATTGTTAAGCATTATACAAACAATAAGCAAAGCGGCAAGCGTTTTATGTATTAAGCATGATCAACCGCTTAACATTTAGGCACCCATTAACATTTGAGCCAATATCGAGTTAAGCACGTAGCGTAATAGGTAGTATTTGACGGCTTATTTGCTAAACTATCGCGCACATTAACAGTGAGAGTATATTTATGTTGGCTGAGTTTCCACGGGCAGGGTTTTGGCGCCGTTTTGCGTCATTGGTGTACGATACATTAGCTATTATCGCTTTTGCGATGCTAACGGTGGTACTGTATTTATTTGCTATTCAAGGGCTTATTTCCCTTGATGTTATTGCTCTTAATGGCGCTGAAGATGTCTCAGCACGTATTCAGGACTCACTGTTACTTTCAGGGGTTCGCAGCTCACTGTTAGTTCTGGTTGGTTTGGTGTTTTTTGGTTATTTTTGGACTAAAAGCGGGCAAACAATTGGTATGCGCGCATGGCGCTTAAAAGTACAAACCAACCAAGGAAGTTTAATTAGCTGGCCACAAGCTATTATCCGCAGTATCAGCGCATTACTTGGTTTAGGAAATTTAGTGGTATTAGTCGACTTTAAAAATAAAAAAGCACTGCAAGATTACTTATCAAAAACCGAAGTGGTTACGCTCACCAAAGAAGAAAATAAACGCGTTTATCGCGAACTAGATTGATATCAATCCGCAATAATACTTAATTAAGCGAATTGGTATAACCTCAAGTTAAAGCATAAAAAAACGCGGCGCTTTTTACAAAGGCCGCGTTTTTTATTTAAGCTTTAAGTCTAGCTACACCCGCTTATTCATTAAATAAGCTGCAAACCCAGTAAATAAAATGCTCGGTAGAACAGCGCCTATAATCGCTGGAATTTGATATACCATTACCACAGGGCCAAATATCTCGTTGGTTAGGTGGAACACAATACCGGTTACCACCCCCATAATAATTCGTGCCCCCATAGTTACAGTTCGCAGCGGACCAAATATAAACGATAAAGCAACCAACAACATTACGGCAATAGAGACGGGCTGCATTAATTTACGCCAGAGCGCTAAATCATAGGTGCTGGTGTCTTGCTCATTTTGTTGTAAGTAAGCTAAATATGACCATAGCCCTGAAAACGACAGTGATTCTGGTTTTACCGATACCACGCCTAGCTTTTCGGCGGTAAGCTGCGACGGGTAAAACTCTTCAGAAACTTGTTCAGTGGTAATTAACTCTTCGCTGATCATCACTTTATTTACATCGCGCAATAGCCAACCACTATCTCGCCCTACGGCTTCTTTTGCTTTGGTGATTTGTGTTAGTGATAACGATTTATCAAAATGATACATGTTAACGCCGCGCAGCATGCCATTTTGGTCAACATCTTCAATGTTAATGAAGTTATTAGCGTCTTTAGCCCACACTCCTTTTTGCGCATTAAACACATCCCCACCATGAATCGCCTGATTACGCATTTCCTTAGCGTGAAGCTGTGCAGCAGGAGCGCCCCACTCGCCTAAAGCCATTACGCACAATGCCATAAAAATAGCTGTTTTCATTACTGAGCCAATAATTTGTAAACGCGACATCCCCGCCGCTTGCATTACTACCAACTCACTATTTGAGGCAAGCGCTCCTAATCCAGTTAAGCCACCAATAAGTGCAGCCATAGGAAAAAACACCACTAAATCATCTGGAATACTGTAAATAGTGTACAGCATGGCAGTCATTATATCGTAGCTCCCGCGCCCTACAGATTTAAGCTGCTCAATAAACTTTATTAATGTACTAATACCCACTAGCACCATTAACGCAAACCCTGTGGTTTGCAAAATGCTACGACCTAAGTACCAATCAAGTGTTTTCATCATAGGTTTTGCTCCCGCTTAGTGACGACAGCTTTAAGCCAAGCACCCAATGGACGACCTCTAATAATTAATAAGCTACCAATAAATAATGCACTTAAATGAATCCACCACAGTCCAATTGATGGCGGAATTTTGCCATCCTCTACTGCAAATTTGGCCGCATTAAGTAAAATAAAATAACCTAAATACAAGCTGATAGCGGGTACCAATTTTGCAAATTTACCTTGGCGAGGGTTTACTACACTCAAAGGCACGGCCAGCAAAGTTAATAACGGAATGGAAAGTGGGATCGCTAAACGCCACTGCCACTGTGCAATTGCTTCGGGAGTATTAATTGACATAAGTTCACGGGTCGGCACAGCTTCTAATTTACGACGTTGATGCTCTATTTCTTGTTCGCGAATTTGTACGCTGTAACCATCAAACTCAGTTAAGTTAAGCGAAGGCGCTTCGCCATCAGTTTCATAGCGTTTACCATCAGTAAGTACTAACTGCTGCTCACCACTTTGTGCTTCAATTACAACGCCTTGCTCAGCGTATACTAAACGCGCTAAATCGCCTTTTTCACTATCTGGCAACTGCGCAACAAATACTTTATTAAGTTCTTTGCCGCCATTTTCAATATTATGAATAAATACCACGGCTTTTTCGTTACCGGTTTGTTGAAAACGCCCAGCTCTAAGCGCCGATAATCCAGCATCCGCCTTTGCTTGCTCTTTTAATTGATATTCTTGCTCGCTAGCCCAAGGTGCAACATACAAGGTAAGTACCGCGGCGAGTAACGCTAAGATGACACTAGAAATAAGCGTAATGCGCACCACATACCACTCACTCACGCCACAAGCTTTAAGTACCGTCATTTCACTGTCAGCGTAAATACGGCTATAAGCTAAAATAATTCCTAAAAATAAACTCAGAGGTAAAATTAATGATGCTAACTGTGGCAACTTAAGCGCAATCATTGCGAACACGAGTTTTGCTGGGATGCTCCCCTCTGAGGCATCACCAAGAATAACAACAAACTTTTGCGACAAAAATATGGTCATTAAAGTTAAAAATACGGCGACCTGCGATTTTAAAACCTCAGTGGTCAAATAACGGAAAATTAGCAACATTCGCCCCTGTTAAACATGGAATTTCAATATAATAATAAAAAACGATGAGTGAACTAGTTAATTCACTCATTTTAAATGAGTATTAAGCACATATTATAAGCCATCAATATTAATTATCCTACCTAACATCACGATATAATGTTGCATTAGTTACCCTTAAGCATATAAAGTTCAAATACACAGTAAGAGTCGAGTAAAATCTACTAATATTAGCGCTAGACCTAAAAATTTAGGTAAAAAGACTAGAAAACACATTTTTAGTCCCAATTTAGCTTCTATAGATGACTCAAAATCAGGAGTGACAATGGAATTCAACGTAAAAAGTGGTAGCCCAGAAAAACAACGCAGTGCGTGTATTGTTGTGGGTGTGTATGAACCACGCAGGTTATCCCCCATTGGTGAACAACTTGATAAAATTAGCGATGGTTATATCTCTAATTTATTACGCCGTGGCGACTTAGAAGGTAAGCCAGGACAAGTACTACTATTGCATCATGTGCCCAATATTTTAAGCGAACGTATTTTACTTGTTGGCTGCGGTAAAGAACGCGAACTTGACGATAAACAATATAAGCAAATTATTTCTAAAACTATCAACACGCTAAACGAAACGGGTTCAATGGAGGCCGTGTGCTTTTTAACTGAACAACATGTTAAAGGGCGTGATACCTATTGGAAAGTACGTCAAGCTGTTGAAACAACACAAGATTGCCTTTACACCTTTAATCAGCTGAAAAGTAAAAAAGTAGACCCTCGCCGCCCACTACGTAAAATGGTGTTTAATGTGCCTACGCGCCGTGAACTTACTATAGGCGAAAGTGCTATTGAGCATGGTTTAGCGATTGCAGCAGGTAGTAAGCTGTGTAAAGACGTTGCTAATATGCCGCCTAATATTTGTAATCCAGCGTACCTTGGCGAGCAAGCCAAAGAACTGGAAGCTAATTTTGATAACATCACTGTTGAGCTAATTGGCGAAGATAAAATGGCCGAACTAGGAATGAACTCATACCTAGCAGTAGGTCGTGGCAGTGATAACGAATCAGTTATGTCGGTAATTAACTACAAAGGCGCAAGCGATGACCAAGCGCCTATCGTTCTCGTTGGTAAAGGCTTAACCTTTGACTCAGGCGGTATTTCATTAAAACCAGGCGAAGGCATGGATGAAATGAAATACGACATGGGGGGCGCAGCTGGTGTTATTGGCGCTATGCGCTCGCTTGCACAAATGCAGCTACCTATAAACGTAATTGGAGTTTTAGCCGGCTGTGAAAACATGCCAAGCTCAAACGCCTATCGCCCAGGAGACATACTAACAACTATGTCTGGGCAAACGGTTGAAGTACTTAACACCGATGCCGAAGGCCGTTTAGTATTATGTGATGCGCTGACCTATGTTGAACGTTTTGAACCAGAAACCGTGATTGATGTTGCAACCTTAACCGGTGCATGTATTGTTGCTTTAGGTGCCCATGCTACGGGTTTATTAGCTAATCATAATCCACTGGCGCATGATTTATTAAAAGCGTCTGAGCAAAGTGGCGATCGTGCATGGCAACTGCCATTATGGGATGATTATCAAGATCAACTTGAAAGCCCGTTTGCCGACTTTACTAATTTAGGTGGGCGCGCAGCAGGTACTATTACCGCGGCCTGTTTCTTATCTAAATTTACTAAAAAGTATAATTGGGCTCATTTAGATATTGCCGGTACTGCATGGCGCAGCGGCGCTAAAAAAGGCGCAACAGGTCGTCCTGTTCCTATGCTGACTCAGTATTTATTAAACCGAGCTGGTATTAGCGAAGCAACTCACGACTAACAAACTAACACAGGGCTTCACAGCTCAATGTAGAGTATAAAATAAGGCGCTTTTAAAGCGCCTTATTTATTGGGTATTAATTGAAGCAAACCCCGTTATATGGCAAAATCCCCTTCTTAATTTGTGTGTATTTAATAACAGCACAATCAATGTCATGGGAAATCCCGATACAATGAACATGAATGCCCAGTTTTTCATTTTAAAGCAACAAGATGAGTCATTAGCTAAAGCCGATGATCACTTTGCTTTAGCAGCTCAAATAGCTGGGCAACAGTATCGGCTTGGTCAACGCGTATTTATTTTTGTAGATAGCGAAGAAACCGCCAACAGCATTGACGAAACTATTTGGACATTTGATGCCGACAGTTTTGTACCTCACAATTTACAAGGCGAAGGCCCAAAAGGCGGCGCACCTGTAGAAATAGGCACAACACCACCCGTTGGTAATCGTAAAGTATTAATTAACTTGGCCAATCACTTACCGGATTTTATTCGTCGGTTTAACCAAGTTTTTGATTTTGTACCCGTAGAGCCCGTAGCCAAACAAGCCGCTCGTGAGCGCTTTAAAAAACTACGCCAACTCGGTGCCAATATCACCACGCAAGATATTAATCGCTAACGCTCACTGCGTACAAAGCTAACTAACTCATTTAAGTACTTATTTAAGGTTCTGTGTAATGGATAAAACCTACAATCCGCAAGATATTGAACAGTCTCTCTATCAAGACTGGGAACAAAAAGGCTACTTTAAGCCATCTGGCCAAGGCACCCCATATTCAATTATGATCCCGCCGCCAAATGTCACGGGTAGCTTACACATGGGCCACGCTTTCCAAGATACTATCATGGATACCTTAACGCGCTTTAAACGTATGCAAGGTAACAATACGTTGTGGCAAGTAGGTACTGACCACGCAGGTATTGCCACACAAATGCTAGTAGAGCGTAAACTTGCGGCAGAAGAAGGTAAAACACGCCACGATTTAGGCCGTGATGCATTCATCGATAAAATTTGGGAATGGAAAAACGAGTCTGGTGGCACGATAACCAAACAATTACGTCGCCTTGGTGCTTCTGTTGATTGGGACCGTGAACGTTTTACTATGGACGATGGCCTATCAGAAGCTGTTAAAGAAGTATTTGTACGCCTTCATAAAGAAAACCTAATTTACCGTGGTAAACGCCTAGTAAACTGGGATCCAAAATTACACACTGCGATTTCTGATCTTGAAGTTGAAAACAAAGACAAACAAGGCCACATGTGGAACCTACGTTACCCACTTGCTGATGGCGTAACTACACAAGACGGTAAAGACTACATTGTTGTTGCAACCACGCGCCCAGAAACCATGTTAGGTGACTCAGGTGTGGCAGTAAACCCCGATGACGAGCGCTATCAAGACCTAATCGGTAAAGAGATTTTACTACCGATTGTTAATCGTCGTATTAAAATTGTTGCCGATGAGCATGCCGATAAAGACAAAGGCACGGGTTGTGTAAAAATAACCCCTGCGCACGACTTTAACGATAACGAAGTAGGTAAACGTCATCAAATGCCGATGATTAATATCTTTGATAAAGACGCGGCTATTTTAACAAAAGGTGAAACATACACCTTTGACGGTAAAGAACTTGAATTTGACGCGCCTATTCCTGAGCGCCTGCATGGCCTTGACCGTTTTGACGCACGAAAAGCTATTGTTACTGAATTTGAAGAGCTAGGCCTACTTGAAAAAATTGAAGACCACGACTTAACCGTTCCTTACGGTGACCGCTCTGGTGTGGTTATTGAACCACTGCTTACTGACCAATGGTATGTGCGTGTTGCACCTCTTGCAGAGCCTGCAAAAGAGGCTGTTAAAAATGGCGACATTCAATTTGTACCTAAGCAATATGAAAACATGTACTTCTCATGGATGAACGACGTACAAGATTGGTGTATTTCACGCCAACTTTGGTGGGGTCACCGTATTCCAGCTTGGTACGACAGCGAAGGCAACGTATACGTTGGTCGTGATGAAGCAGAAGTTCGCCGCGATAACAACATTGCAGATAGCGTAGCACTTAGCCAAGACGAAGACGTTCTTGATACGTGGTTTTCATCTGCACTTTGGACATTCTCAACTCAAGGTTGGCCAGAGAATACTGATGACTTAAAAACCTTCCACCCGTCTGACGTGTTGGTAACCGGTTTTGATATTATTTTCTTCTGGGTCGCGCGTATGATCATGATGACGCTGCATTTTATAAAAGATGAAAATGGTAAATCACAAGTTCCCTTTAAAACAGTTTATGTAACTGGCCTAATACGTGACGATAACGGCGATAAAATGTCGAAGTCAAAAGGTAACGTACTTGACCCACTAGACATGATTGATGGCATTGGCCTTGAAGACTTAGTACAAAAGCGTACTGGCAATATGATGCAGCCTAAACTTGCCGCTAAAATTGAAAAAGATACCCGCAAAGTATTTGCAAACGGTATTGAAGCACACGGTACCGACGCACTACGCTTTACTTTAGCTGCCATGGCATCAACCGGTCGTGATATCAACTGGGATATGAACCGTCTTGAAGGTTACCGTAACTTCTGTAATAAATTATGGAACGCAAGCCGTTACGTATTAATGAACACAGAAGAGCAAGACTGTGGCTTTAACGACAGTGAAAAACAGTACTCGTTAGCTGATCGTTGGATTTTAGGCCAATATGAAGCAACGGTTAAAACCTACACCGAGCATCTTGATAACTACCGTTTTGATTTAGCGGCGAACACGCTTTATGAATTCACCTGGAACCAGTTCTGTGATTGGTACTTAGAGCTGACGAAGCCGGTATTATTTAAAGGCAATGAAGCACAGCAACGCGGTACACGTCATACCCTTATTACCGTACTTGAAAGCTTATTACGCTTAATGCACCCAATGATGCCTTACATCACTGAAACGATTTGGCAACGTGTTGCTCCACTTGCTGGCCTTGAAACAGCGGGTACCAGTATTATGGTTCAGGGCTTCCCTGTTTATAATCAAGCCAATGTTGATGCACAAGCAATGGACGATTTAGAGTGGGTTAAGCAATTCATTTTAGCAATTCGTAATATCCGTGGTGAAATGGATATCAGCCCAAGTAAACCACTTAGCGTTTTACTGGCTAACGCATCAAGCGATGATGTGCGCCGTATAAACGAGAATGAATCATTCCTAGCGTCATTAGCTAAGCTTGAAGCGTTTACCCTGCTTGAAAACAAAGACGATGCTCCAGCGTGTGCGACCTCTTATGTTGGCAATCTTGAGATTATGATCCCAATGGCGGGCTTAATTGACGTTGAAGCCGAGCTTGCACGAATTAACAAGCAACTTGAAAAAGCAGAAAAAGGGCTAGCCCAAGTGCAAAATAAACTCGCTAACGAAAAGTTTGTTAACAACGCACCTGAAGCCGTACTGGCTAAAGAAAACGCTAAGCTAGCTGAATTTACAGATGCTAAAACTAAGCTACTTGAGCAAAAAACGAAGATTGAAAGCTTATAATTAAACCGTTACGGATGGCTTATGCTATTCGTAAACAGTTAATTTATAAGTATAAAAAAAGCCGCTTACTTCATTTGAAGTAAGCGGCTTTTTTGTGTCTAGGCTCTAGGCTCTAGGCTCTAGGCTCTAGGCAGCATTAGAACGTGTAGTTATACTGAGCACCAATAAGTACTGCATGACCTTTTGATTCAAAAGACCATTGCTGAGGTAGCGTTTCGCTTTCTACTTTTTCAGTGAACTTTTGCGTTTTACCACGTAATACACTCACACCTAAATCAACATTTGAGTTTTGATCAATCGCGTAGTTACCACCGAACGAGAACCAGAAACGGTCTGTATCAGGGATAGAAATTGATAAATGCTGTTGTGACACTGGCGACTCATCAAACGCAAAACCAGCGCGAAGCATTAAGTTTTCGCTGTACTGGTAATCAGTACCAATTGAGTAGCGCATTGCATCAGAGAAATCTTCTGTTTTTTCGAAGGCACTGAACTTATCGCCTGTAGGCGCAGTAACTTGTGCTTCTAATGAATCAAAGCTGCTCCAACCTGTCCATAATACGCTGTAGTGAACGCCTAGCTTTTCATCTAACTGGTGAGAACCAGAGAACTCAGCAATTGCTGGCAATGTGATTTCAACAGAGCCTGGTAAAACTTGATTTTGAAGTGGTGATACTGGAAGCTGTGTAAAGTACTCGCCTTCAAAAGTGATGTCTGTTTCTGTGCGGTAATTAAAACCAAAGCGGCTATTTTCATCTAGCTGATACATTAAGCCAACGTTTAAGCCGTAACCCATATCATCACCTTCAAGGTTAACCGCATCAGCACTTGCAGGAATAGATGCAATAACAGGGTTTACAGGAGGTACGAAACCAAACTTACGGATAATCTTCGCTTCTGCATAAATTGCATTCAAACCAATACCAAAGCTAAACTGCTCTGATACTTTATAAGCAACACTTGCGTTCATGTTTACAGTAACAATTTCAGTTTCACCGGCAATTTGGCCAGCTGCGTAATCATCGTTAAATTCAGTCGCTAGGCCAAAGTTAGAAAAAGCACCAAAACCAACCGATACCTTATCGTTTACTGGCATAGTGAAATAACCCGCTGGAATAATCGCACTTGGTGCAATGCTGTCATCATCTAGTGCGCTGTTATCTAAACCGTAGGCATTACCTGTGCCTTTAAGGCTAACATCAGGAATGACAGCCATAGCTGCAACACTAAGTTGCTTCTCTTTAAACAACGTCATTAATGCTGGGTTACGTGAAACCACAGACGCATCGTCTGCTACAGACGCTTCACCTGCGTATGCACGACCTAAACCAGATACGTTTTGCTCAGCAAGCTGAAAAGCCGCTGCAAAAGTATCAGCTGAAACAAATGCCAGCGATGCCGCAATAAGAGTTTTAGTAAATTTCATTGTTGTGTCCTTAGCCAAACTTACTGTTTGGATAGCTATGTGTGTTGTTATTAGAGTTTCAAACCTGCGTACCCTACCTTAATTTTTTATAAAAAACCTTACTAAAACGTTAAAAAAGGCCAAAAAACACGTTTTTTAACGACAATTTAACAACTATTTAAAACTCATCGGACAAGAAGTGTGGTATTAGAGTATATACTCTAATGATATTAATTCTTATTTGCATTGACTTGAAATAGTTTGCAATTTACACTGCAAATAAAATCACAAAGGGAGAAAACTGTGATCATTTTGCTTATTCTTGCTGGGCTTATTTTTTGCGGCATTAGTGTCTATTTCTTTTATAAGGCAAATTATTGCGCGTGTACGCGTGCTGGAAAATGTGACAATCCAGTCAATCAATATTGGCTCGCAGCCATTGCCATGGCGCTTATTGCTTTAGGTTTTTGCTGCTTAGCATTACATGTAGAATTAGGCACACTATTGTGGTTAACGCTGATGGGGAGTTGCTTTTTGGGTGGGTATATTTCTGTTAAAACAAACGAAAAAAGAAGATGCAACGCTAAAGCAGTAAATGCTCTTTTAAAAGCCGAGGCAAATTAATCTTATAATCAGCGGGTTTAACACTTGCCTGTATTTTTATCTCGTTATTATTTAAGCTTAAATCTATATCTTTTGCGGTAACATGATGGTTATGCTTAGCGTTGTAAAAAAGCTTCACTTTAGGTTTGATAGGGTTTGAATGATTGCCCTCTAGCACCAACGCTAATCGCTCATTGGTTAACTTAACAATAGTCCCTACTGGGTGTACACCTAAACACTTAATAAATAACTGCACTAACTCTGCATCAAACAGCTGTTTGTTAGCTAACAAATAGCGAAGCGCATTAATTGGCTCATCACCCTCTTGATGCGGTCTATCTGCTGTCAATGCATCGTATACGTCTACAATAGCAATGATCCGAGCTGGGCGGCTTAATTTGCTTCCATCTACACCTCTTGGATAGCCTGAACCATCAAGACGCTCATGATGATTTACAATCATATCAAGCATTAAAGGCGTAATACCTTTTCCGCCTTTTAACAATCCTAAGCTTTGTGCGACATGCTTTTTTATTGCCGTCATTTCGTTACCTGTGACTTTTCCTGGTTTGGAAAATATCCCTTGCGGTAACTTAGCCTGACCTAAGTCATGCATTAAAGCCCCCATTGCAAGCTCTTGCACAACAGCGCGTTTATAACCTAAGTATTTAGCAAACACCGCTGTAAAAATGGTGCAGTTGATCATATGACGCCAGTTGTAACTGTGCTTATCTTTGATCCGAGTTAAAATAGTCATAGCGTGTTCATTACGAAATACAGAGCTCACTATTTCATTACTTATTTCATTGAGCGCTTCAATATTAAGTGACAAACCTGATGTTAAATCACCAAAAATACTTTGTAGTTTTCTGTTGTGCGCATCATAACTCACACTGGCTTTTGCAAACTCTTGCTCTAAGCTTATAGCAACCTTTGCCTTAACTGGCTTATCTTGCTTAGCTACAGGAGCTTGTGGTTTTTGTTTTTCTTTGTATTTAGCTGGTACGGCGACATCACTTTTTGTAAAGTCGATGAGAAGCTCAAGCACCCCTTCGGTAATTAAACGCTGAATGATTGATTTATCACGAACCAAACCACTGGTTTTAATTTTTATGCCATCCACACTCTCCTGCTGCTTAGTAACGCTATTTACGTACATGCCTGGAACGAGTTCTGATATAGGTAAGGTGATTAGCATAAAAATGAGGGTTTCTATAATTAATGAATATATACTTTAAATAGCATTATTTAGCTATAAAAGTCTAGCTTTTGAGTTCAGGGTAATAATAAATGATTAACATCAATAATTATACGCACCACCAAGAATAAATCATAAGCTCAGCAATGAATATACGCCTAAAGGTATAAAATAGATTGCTACATATTTTATTATCGAAAATTAAATAAGGTAAGGCAGCGGACTGATTTAAATAATTGTAGGTATTTTGAGGAAGAAACAGGAAATGATACTTTAAACGCAAATGGCGCTCTCGGTAGGGATCGAACCTACAACTTAGCCTCCGGAGAGCAGCATCGCTAAATATTACTATTAGGCGTTAAGTGGCTTTATTTGTAATCCATTGATTCAATTTGAAATATTAATTGTACATTGAAGAGTCGCTTAACGCCAATTTAGAACAATAGTCACAGTCTAGTCACAATGCCAATCAAATTATTGGTCATTATGCGACCAAATTTGACCATCGCTAAAATAAAAAGCACAATAAAATATGGATTAGGGCAAGGGGTAGGCAATGGCAGTTACTAAAAAAATTAGGTCAATCAGTTTAAGGCACTGCAGTCTTTCGTGTCATGAATTAGCTCGGCCAGCGTACGCATTAAGTAAAGATCTGAGGCACCAGATAAGTAACAGACAATTACCACAAGAATTTATCACACTATCTCAAACATTAGAACCTGTTCACGTTATTGAGGCTCCTAACAATTCGTTCGAGTTTTTCGCCGGTTGGCAGTGGCTTGATGAATGTAAAATCAGACAAGTGCAAGACATAAGCATAATTATTCATAAACATATTCCAAGCGGCGAAATAGTGAAAACAGCTTGGGCTTATCAGTTATGTAAACATTCCAGCGACCTACATCGAAGTAGCAACCTTGCTCAACTAACGGAACTGCTTGATAAGATACCCTCGAACATAAAGAAGCAACTCCTAAACGGCTCTTATTCTTCTTCTGCGTTGAAAACAGTTTCCAACCTAACAAATGAATCTCGTTCTGCGATCCGCAACCAATTAAGAAAAACAAAAATTACTAAAACTGAAACAGAGCATAAATCTGTATTAAGTGAGCTCTTAAGGAGTAATTAATGTCAATTTATTTACTACTAGAAGAGCCAAAGACTGATAAACCTGAGTACACAAAAAAAATACTCATGCTACAGGTTGGGGTGATAATCAAAACAATCCAACAGATTTCACCAAATGTGTATGATGACGAAATCCAAGCTCTTGGGTTACCTATTGACCTAACAGTAAGTTTGCAAGATAAGAGCACATTAGGAGCAATTTTTTCAGAAATAAAAAGAAGTGGTCTACTTAAAGAGCAAGCTTGCAATGCATTTATCCTATCGACCTATGCGCTGACAAGTGATGAATTCACAAAAGGGCTAATTATTCAGGCAAAAATAATATTGGCTGCCTCCACCCTCATTAAACTTGATAATTACTATGGTGTTATTAAAAGAGCACTAGATGCTATTCGGCTTCTTTTTACAGATAAGTTTTGTGCAAGCTTATTACCTGAGTTGCCTGATTTTGCTCTTGATAATAGTAGCCTCATAAAAGAACTTATGCTCCTTAAAAATAAAGGTCGCTATGGAAGTCATCACTTAACTTCGATTATTGCTTTGTTAAAAAACTATCACAATAAGGCGCCACGTTATTATCCGCGAAACATAAAACGTAAAGCTGGTACAGGGTCAAACCCGAAAAGACCTGATTATGCGCCCGCTGAACCAGCTTATATGAGTGATAAAGATGAAGATAACCTAACCGAATTTACAATATCTCCTTTGGAAAATGACGAGAATGATATCAATATCGACGACTTGGAGCACATAGCAGATCAGCAGTCGGCAAAGCGATTTTTTGCAATCAACTTAATTGCACCTGATGAAGTAATGCACTCTTTATCACTTCAGAACCAACTGGCTAAAGCTGCAGCAAACAACATTTTCAGGCGAGAAAAACAACTTGCTTGTGAGTATAGGCAACTCACGCGATTTGAAATAACCTGCTTGGTAGAGCACTGCATGAGCTATGTAGAGGCTGATAATAATTGCGCTTACCTTCTGACTTGTTTGTTAATTGGTAAGAATATTGAAGAGATTAAATATAACAATCATTCACTCGTTATTAAAGATAATGGTCCATTTAAAAACCAACCTGTATGGTTATATAAACCGAGCTTACCTGAACATAAAGTTGATACACCTCTTGAAACCTTGCTAAATCGCTCTATCGGGAAAGTGATTATGAGCTTGCCGAAACAGTTAACCTCGGCCTTATCAAAATTACTAACAACCACAATAGATCTAATTCAAATTAAAGATTCTGTGCAATGTATTATCGATACAATAAATAAAGAAAAGCATACTAGGCTGACACTTCCGCGAATTATTAACTATCTTTCCTATTTTATGAACAGCAAAGGTGTTGATGCAACAGAAATCGCTTTGTTATTAGGGAAAAGTATCCAGCAAGAGCCAGGGTGCTCATACTACCAAGTCAACGTGGGACAGTTGCTCCAACTTCACCAGAAATTTGTAAAAAATGTTTTGGGAAATACAAATCAACTATTTGCAAATGAAATAAACCAACCAACAGAGATAACCGTTGGCAGTCAACTACAAGTTAAATCTGATACATTAGCAAATATGTTTGCGCTACTTCAAGACCGCTTATCGGTACTTAGAAATATGAAATGGAGCGCCCTAGAAGAGTTTCATAATATTTACACCATATACATCCTATATATGCTTAATCTATCCACTGGACATAGACCCGTCAGGCACCCCTATGAAACCCTAAATTGCTTTGATTTCAATGCCGGTACCTTGTACATATCCGATAAAGAAGTCAGGAGCTCACTGTCTGCTAGGGTTATCGCTTTACCGAAAACTGCCATTGACCAGTTAATCTTTTATAAGGCGCACCTAACCAATATTCTGTCATTTATCACGAACATTAAAATCGAAACCGGTAAACAAATTCAAAATGCTCTCACAGCTGAAGGCCCATTATTTTTCTTTCTAAATGACTTGAATTTTATAGCCGTCACCCCTGCAAACTTAGACGTTTACAGTAGAGATATTTTGCCTTTAAAGCTAAATTGGCACCGACATTTCATGCGTACCTGGCTGCGAAAAAACCGTATCCATGGCCATTTAGTGGATGGGTGGATGGGGCACATCAGTAGCGGTGGGGATGCGCTCGGCAGGTACAGCGGAATTTGCATGGCTGATTTGAAGGGTATCGCAACGGTTATTAATACACTTTTGGTTGATGAACTCAAAATTAAAGCACAAGCCCCCTGGAGTTCTCAATAATGACGGAAGCAAATGAGAAAAAAACGTTATTTGGCACCAAAGAACGAGCTCACAAAAGAAAAAAACACCAACAAGCGATAGAAAAACATACTCATTATCTTATTGCCGATTTGCTACCAGAGTTGACTAAATCGCATGTAAATATAAGTTCAGAACGCTACAAAAAGCAGATAGTCAAATTATTACAAAAAATTGAAGTAGATAACACATCGATAACTGATCTTAGAATTGCCCGAAATTACCTTGCCAAATTCATTAATGATGGTAATAAAAATGAAAAATGGTTATTGGATGTCCCACCCTATATACAAAGGGTTCAAAGAGAAAAACCATTAAGGACTGAAAAGTGGTTTAAACGCAGCAAATCATTAAACCAATGGGTAGAACAATGGTTTGATACGTTAGAAAAAAGAAGTGCCACTGAAAAGGCAATTACATCAGATCAGGTACTCGCTAATACTTTAATCTCGGCCGCTATTTTTGGAGGCGTGTGTATTGCTGAAGCGCTTGTATCACTAAGAAAACAGCTGCTTGAAGATAATAAACCGCTTACTCAAACGGCAGAAACTATCTGGCTCGACTTAACATTTAACGCCAAAGCTCAGGCGCATAATGTTTTTCTAAATGAACAACCCATCACTTTACGTCGTTGGTATCCTGACAATTTAACGCTTGCCTGGATAAACCATTTTCTAAGCCTAAGAAACTCCATTAAAGCTGATGAAGTACCTACGGCTTGGCAGTTAGTCAAAGATCAACTTACACACATAGACCCGTCTATCAAAAAGACTGTAAAAAGCATGCGGCAGTTTGCTGAGTCTGCGGTCGGCGTTACTGAGCAGTTAAACTGTGTAAGATTAAATCAAGCAATGGTTCAATATCTGGTTGGTAAAGTTCCCTCCGCCTCATTACCTCAGTTAAACCATAACTTACTTGTTGCACGACCTTCCTTTACTGTCATCAATAATGTCCTAGATGAATTAACTCGTATTCCTGCCGCAAGCAAAACGCCTCAATCCCGTAACCATACAGTTCTGGTAAGCAATTATGAACGCGTTGTTACAATGATCAGATCTTGCCTATCACCTATACAAAAAGGCTCAAATAAAAATACACCTAAAGCTGCAATAGCTCAGCTTCAAAAACTGGAGTCAAATCAACACCCAAAACCACTGTCCATGCTTATTGAGTGGTTTATCAGTTTGCTTGCTGAAAACAAAAAAGTTTCAACCGTTTCACGCTATTTCTCCGCAATTGGTAAACCATGGCTGGCAGTAACTGCAACTATCGATATAGACGATTTGGATTCCGAAGATTTTGAATCCCTTTACCGCGATATTCTAGATATCCAACTCAGTGAAAAAAACCGCCATTATATGGCTGGCAGGTTTAATCAATTTCATTTTTATCTTAGTCGTAATCATGATCTGCCGCTATTAACGAGCTCTTTAGCTGATGCAACCTCAAAGAGTCATTCATTTATCAAAGCTGCCTTTATACCCGAGCAAGCATTTGAAGTCTTTATGCAATCTATTGAAAAAATGTCAGCAACCTATAGAAGAAAGCAAATGCTCCAGTGCTTGTATGTAATCGCATTTCGCTGCGGACTGAGGCGTGGTGAGTTACTAAAACTTAGACTTCAAGATGTTGAGTCTTCATCTGATCGCTGGTTATTTGTTCGCAATAACAGGTATGGTAATAACAAATCCTCTAGTGCTCTGCGAAAAGTTCCGCTGTCAGTACTTATGAAAATGGAGGAGTCCAAACTCTTTGAAGACTATTTAGCTTATAAAAAATCGCTTGATAATAGCAGTCAAACCCTGCTGTTTTCTCATGAGCAAAGTGTCCATATTCCTTTGGATGGTAACTACGTCAGCACATTAGCAAAGATGCTATTGTCAAAAATTACTGATGTCCCATTTATCTTTCATCATTTTCGCCATACCACCCTTTCCAGGCTCCAAATCATCTTGGAAAATGATAAAGAATTAATTAAAGAAGTCATCAGCTACCCTGAAGATCAAATTAGAGAAATAAAAAGAGCACTAGGTGGTTTTGACAACCATGAAGTTAAGCGAGACATTTACTGGGCTTTAGCTGGTTTTGCTGGGCACTTAACACCAGAAACAACATTCAACAATTACCTGCACTTTACAGATCGCATAGCGTCCAATAAATTAAAAGACACCCAACACCTTTTATCTATTAATTTATTTAAACAAATTTCAGGTCTTTCGAGCAACATTATCAGTCGCACAATAGGTGATAAAGATGTGCCGGAAAAACACATAGAAATCAATTTGTTTGCAACTACCTTACATAGGAGGCTAGAAAAATATAGTCAAAAAATTCTCCTTCCTGAGAGGAGTTTAAACGACAAACACAATAGTCAAATCGAAAAGGATGTTTATCTACGAGACCGACAGGCACCATCTGCCGAGATATGTCTCGCTGTGCTGCAAGCGGCAGAAAAAAAAGCAACCATAAATGAGTTGGTGTTTAGATTTAACCTTGATGAAGAGCTCATTAGTCGGTGGATAATTAAAGCAAAAGACACCTCTAATCTAATAACGTCAAAGAATAAATCTCGGATATTTTCCAGGTACAAAGCCGAAACACCAATAGGTGAACCTTTAGCCCCATCAACACCTCAATCTAATGAGGAACTGTTAGAAGCAGACTTAGCTATTGCAAAACTCAGATCTATTTTTAAGCAGAATAAAAGTAAGATCAATTGGTGTATCAATTATTTTATTAACAATACCAATACCTCAAAACCAGGTATTATTTTTTCATCCCCTGAAGAGCTAGAGCGCTATCTTGACATTTTAGTTCAAATTTTCCCGAAAAACCGTTGGCGATTAAAATTATCACCTGTAAAAAGTAAAAAAACTTCTGAGTTGCTAAAAAAATGGAAAGCAAAAAGCCACCAAATCCCAATCATGTTGGATACCAACAGAGTAATAGGGAAAGCAAGGTATCCGGAGGGGAAATTGATTTTAACATTATCGCACCCATCAGAAGATAAGCTCATGAAAAAACATAAAGTAAATCAGTACAGCACCAATGTACTCACTTATATATTTCATTTGCTCAGGATAATGATTTGATTGGAGTTATAAAATAATCTTTTTTATTTTGGCGATAAAATAAATAGTGCAGTACAGGTTTTCCTCAAAAATTTGCATTATTTGTACTACATATCAAAACTTTAATATACTTGGTCCATCTCTTGCTATACCAGTTAACGCGAGCCCTATGACTTCAGCCTCAGCATCTAACTTTTTATCTTGAATATAATGAAGAAGTAACTCCGACGATTGCCTAAACTCTACGCTTGCTATGTAAGCAACTAGTTTATCTCTCACAGTAAAGTCACTTTTAAACATATGCATAACTCGAAAACCATAAATTAAATATGTTTGAGCAAACTCATCTGAAAGTATAGACCCTGCAAATTTATTCATAGGAGATAGAGAGCGCCCCAGCCTCAACATACTGATAGGACAACCAAAAGAGCTAAAGTACTGTAGTACAGCCTGTGCCTTTGCATGAGTAGCAGGATCTAACTGATAGCCTTCAAAAGTCTTTTGCGGTCTTACCATTAACTGGGTAAATGGCTCACCTACATTCAAATAAAGCTCCTTTTTTAATGCTTTTAACAACTTAGAACCTGCCACTTTTTGAAAATCACAATTAATCAAGTTCATTCTAACCTCCAACCGTTTCACGCAGCACTTCAGTTACGTTCGAAAATTGTGGAATGAACCCCTCTCCATAGTCATTTTCAGCATTCATTCTATCTACTTTTTGTAAATACTTTGCAACCTGAGTTTTAGGTTTGAAGCCATACCTAGCTTTGGGAGAATAACAAGTCCATGCATGCCTCAGATGGTTCGCAACATTTGGAGCCAAGCTTTCCAGCTTCTTAAGTTCATTAGAGCAAACTTCAAGAGTTAACTGACTGTGATCCACTAACTTACCGATTTCAGTTCTTCGCATTGATGACGTTAAAGTAAGCGTTTTACCAATATCATGTAATAACGCGGCAACAACAGCGATATCTTTTTCATGCGAATTTAAGTCACCTACTCCCAAAATATCCCATGCTATTTCAACAGAATGTCTCAATAATCCACCAGGATAATTATGATGATAATTAAGACTCGCTGGGCACTGCAGATACCTTACTCCCACTGACTTTTGTAACAATACAGACCTAATAAAGGATCTTAAATATGGGTTTTGTACACGGCTTACGAGAACGATGAGAGCGTCAAAATACTTTGGCAAAGGACATTGCGATCTAGGAAGATTTGACAGATCTTCTCCAAATTTATGTGAATGGTTACATTCCAATAAATTCTTACATTTAAAGTAAGCACTACCATGAGTCTGTAAAAGAGCAGCTTCAACATGCACTAT
Source organism: Pseudoalteromonas sp. SD03 (assembly GCF_040937955.1). Taxonomy (NCBI): domain Bacteria; kingdom Pseudomonadati; phylum Pseudomonadota; class Gammaproteobacteria; order Alteromonadales; family Pseudoalteromonadaceae; genus Pseudoalteromonas; species Pseudoalteromonas sp. SD03. Next base: position 732,788 of record NZ_CP162514.1, on the reverse strand, counting down.
GCTATGGGCCTTAAGCTCAATAGTCATCAACTCTTGAGAATTACAATAAACATTAAAATCACCGGTGCCATCAGATAAAGTCAGAACCCAACATTTTTGGCCAATGGAGTCTTCCTTTATAGTTATATTACTTAAATAGTAACGACCCATAAACCTTTTAAATTCAATAACATCAGATAGTAATGGCTGTATAGAGTCGATTTCAAAAGTTTTCATAATCAAATTCCTGAAGTAATAAAAAGTGTAGCTTTATCGGCTTGGCTTTAAAATTTTGCTGAAGAAACCATCAGCTGCAGAACCGTCTTTTCTAGTTAGATTTGGGACATACCTGCTATATGTGCGGAATAGCATCTCAGTATTTGCATGCCCCATTTGATTAGCTATCCACTCAGGGCTCTCACCTGAAGCTAACCACAAAGTTGCTGCTGTGTGCCTCATTTGATAGGGAACCCTTCTTTCAATTCCTAACCGCCTAAGCAATGGGTACCACACACTTTTTGTTACCCAATTATGATCGAGAGGTTTTCCATTCTTGTCACAAAAAACATATTTAAGATGCCCTGTTCGCTTCTTCATACTCATCATTGCTCGAAGGACTACATCACTCATTTGAATTTCACGCTGACTAAAGTCATTTTTCGTATACTCTTCACGACCAGAAACTAATGTTTCTCGAATTAAAATAACGCGCTGCTCAAAATCAACAAATTTCCACTTAAGGCCATCAATTTCTGCAGTACGCATACCCGTAAAAATTCTAACTGTAAAATACTCTTTAAAGTCTTCACGTACATTATCGAGGATCAACGCAATTTCATTGGTAGATAAAGGCTTTATATGATGCTTAGGCCCTTTCAATGGCTTTATACCCTTGTAAGAAGTTATAAAATCATATCGATCCGCTGCTTCTTGCAAAATCGACCTCATAACTTTCATATGCCGATTTATATGATTTGGAGAGAACAAACCACCGCCACTTTTTTTCAATTGTGTTAACTGCAGTCTAAAATTGAGTAACTGTGATTTTGATATTTCATTTATTGGCATCTCTCCAAAAAACGGTATCAACCTGTTAAACAATATATTTCGAATCGTTGCGATATAACTTTTCCGCCATTGAACTTGCATTTCAGTAAACCAAAGTTCAGCAAAGTCCTTAAATATTGGAAAGCTAGCATCAGAGTTTTTTAAAACTTCTTCTGCATATTTGATCTTTTTTAATCGAGGACTATTAGGAAACGTTTTCGCGTAATCAAAGCACCCTAATAAAATCTCAGCCTCAATTTTATCGAGTAACTTTTGTAGCTTTTTCCTATTCGCAGGTGTGTCTTTTAACTCAGTTTGCTCTCGACATCTTTGATTTCTATACCTGAAATCGAGGTACAATTTTCCTGAGCCACGTGAATTAATACTACCCATGACAAATACCTCCATTTGACATTGGAATTGCCATAGCTTGTAAAGAAAATTTACACATATCACGTTGTATAGCTCCCCAGTCGTATAGGATCTTTCGCCCTCCAAATGGGCGTATGTAATGAACCCCCTCCAGCAGTACCGAATCTTTCAATTGCTCTCGAATAGTTCGACAGTCATATTTAATAAGTTTTGATAACTCTGATGTGGTTAAATAAGTAGATGTTGATTGCATAGTATTCACCTAATTGTCATGCTAATATAAATGACAAAGGTTAATTCAGAAAACCTTTTTGTCATCCTGAATAACATTATGCACCCCGAGATGCATTTGTCAATGACTTTTTGTCATTTTAGGTGACAAAAAGTTACTTTAGAGGTTAAATGGTGTGATTAGATGTAACTTAGCTCGCCTAATGGGCGAAAGGAAAATGAAAGTTATGGATGTTGCCAGAGAAACGGGGCTGCATAGAAATACAATAACCCTTCTTTATAAAGAAACAGCACAGCGTATTGATTTAGAGGCTATTGATAAACTCTGTGATCTTTTCGATTGTGAGGTTGGCCAGCTTTTGGAGAAAATTGATTGATACCTGAGTACCGAAAAGCTGAAGGGGATCTCTCAAGTAACATAGCGCTAAATTCTCAAAAAGGTGTTTGGCTTAGCAGCAAAGAAGTGATGAAGCACCTTAAAATAAGTGCTTGCGAATTAATGCACCGCCGCGAGCGAGGTTTGCTAAAATTTGAAAAACGCGGTCGCGCTTATTTTTATTATATACATGCATTATAGATACAAGAGCTGTACCTTCTTTTATTACTGCTTTAACATTTTCAGCTGTGATCACCCCATTAGCATTTGGTTTGACAAGTGAAATGTCATAACCTAGTTTTTGGAAGTAATCGCAGATTGCAAAAATACATTTGTGCTCTATTGATGAAATCACAATGTGTTTTTTAGTTTTTAGGTTTTCATCTCCAAGCAATAAACTTTTAAAAGCTATATTGTTTGATTCTGTTGCACCACTGGTGAAAACTATTTCACTTGGAAAGCCCCTATTTCATCAGCTAGCAGCTCTCTTACATCATTGACCTTGGCTAAGGCTAATTCACCTAATAGGTGACTAGAGGCAGAATTCGCATAACAGTTTTCAAATGCGTGCATTAGTTATTCTTTAACTTCAGAAAGAAGTGGGTAAGATGCGGCTGAATCTAGGTATATCATAATGCAACTCCTTAGCTAGATGTAAAATGTGCTAGTTAGAGTATTAGATTAACACTTTTAAAAATTAATGGTGAGTTTAAGTCAACGTTTTTAACTTGGTCACACTCAGGTCACCATTTACTTGAATGTTAGTATTTACTATCAAGAAAAGGTAAGGGAGCAAATGGCGCTCTCGGCAGGGATCTAACCTGCAACTTAGCCTTAGTAAAAACCTATACCCTGACAATCGATTATAGGAATAAAATATGCCTAACCTTTAAATTATTAATTACAGGTATACCCTAAATATTTAATACTTATGAGTCCCTTTTATTTGCATCACCACTTTGAGAAAAACTATAGTCAACTAATATTTAAAAGGGAAAAAGATTTTCCAGTTGTCGTAAGCTATTTTAACTTTTACAAAATAAGATACATTTTTAAAAAGCTAAACTACACACTTTAAGCAAACACCTTAACCTGCTCTCTTATTATACCCAATTCAGATGTGGATTAAGAAACTTAAAGCTATAAAAATAGTGCCCGAAAAAAACCAAACTCCGCAGTACTTCACCCAATAATTACTATTAAGATAAGTGACATTAGGATTGTTAGAGTCAATTAAAATTGTACAATCAATCCCATTTTTAAACTGGGCTATAAGCTGCTGATCAAAAGCAACAAAAACACTATAAAAATTACCTTTGAATTTATAGCTGACTAACATCCTCTTGTAGTGCAAAAGCTCTAAATTGCGCACATTATTATCAATTACATTGTTAATGTTTACAATTTCACAAACTCGCCAATGGTGCTTATCATAACGAATCCTGAGCCATCTTATAAAGGTTAGTAAGCTCAACATAACAAAACAAAGCCCTAGTAATAAAAGTAATAAGCTACTCATTTTTTAATGACTTATAAATATAATGTGCAGTTATAAGATCACTTAACGCTGTGCCAACAGACTTAAATACTGTTATATCGGATTCACATTTTCTCTCATAGTTATTTTTTTTAGCTAGATCCGCAAGCTCGCCGGATATATTAGCTTCATCAAAAACTCCCTCAGAAATAGGAATCAACAATTCACCAGCTTCAGCAAGAACATTCTCCTTGCTATCTACATATACCTTACTTTGTGCGATAGTAACACTGTCACATTCGCGCGAGTCGCAGCGATGATTACCAATCAAATCAACATGCGTACCAGGCTTTAACCAACCACCTTTAAATAATGGCGTTGGTGAACCTGTTGCGCAGCTGATCACATCGGCACTTTTAATAACTTTTTCACAACTTTGTCCGATAACAAACTCAATATCAGTAAATGCACGCTGTAAGCTATTGTGTAAAACAGCAACTTTATCTTTATTACGCCCAATTAACGTTACACATTTAAAATCGCGCACACTCAAGTGTGCTCGAACCATATACTCAGCTAAATTGCCGCTGCCAAAAAACACTAAATGCTGGCTATCTTTTCGCGATAAATAGTAGCTTGCCAAAGCAGATACTACAGCTGTGCGCCAAAGTGTTACACGTGTACCATCAACTAGAGCAAGAGGTTCACCATGAGCGCGAGAGAACAGCATTATTTTTGAATAAAGTGACGCATACTCACTATCAGTATTACTTGGAAAGTAGGTAAATGCCTTTACTCCAATAACCTGTTCATTCCATGCTGGTAATACGGCAAATGCGTCATGGTTTGTGTCTGTTTTATCTAACTCATACACATGACGCTTGGGCATAGTAAACTGCTGAGCAAACCCTTTCTGTAGAGCAATACGAAGCGAGTCAAAATCTAGGGAGTCATCAATTTGCGTTTGATCTATTACTTTCATCCTAACCCTCCAATTCGAACGGCTTAGGGGCGTGGGTTAATACTTCATAACCATTTTGAGTTATTAAAATATCGTCTTCTATTCGCACACCACCAAAATTCGGAATGTAAATACCAGGTTCAATCGTGATCACATTACCTGCCTCTAATACATGACGGCAATTTTTATTAATAAAGGGCAACTCATGTAAAAACAAGCCAACTCCATGGCCCAACCCTTGCCCTGCCCATTTACCAAAACCAGAGTCATCGAGTACTTGCTGTGAGATATTTTGTAAGTCTAGACAGTCAACACCTGCTTTGAGTAGGTTGATCGCTGCTTGCTGAGCATTGCTTACGCTTTGATAGATTGCTGATTGTTTCTTTGAAGCTTTACCAAGTACATAACTGCGAGTCATATCAGAGCGGTAACCATTCACCACTGCGCCAAAGTCAAGAGTAATAAAATCACCTTTAGATAGAGTACGCTCACTCGGGCTGCCATGAGGCAGTGCACAACGCTCTCCAAACATTAAAATAGTGGCAAACGACATTCCTTCAGAGCCTAGTTTTTGCATTCTGAATTCAAGTTCCAGCGCTAGGTCTCGCTCTGTTACACCTTCTTTAAAATAGGGTAATGTTTGTCTAAGCGCTTCGTCAGCAATGGCCGCAGCCGCTTTTATTTGCTCGACTTCCCAATCATTTTTAACCATGCGTAAACGTTCAACCATACCGGTAACTTGTGTAACTGTATGACTAGTTAACTCACTTGCCACTTGCTGCCAAAGCGCAACATCAATAAAAGCGGCATCAAAACCTAATTGACTATTAGTCGTTAAAAAACGATTTATGCACTGACCTAATGTTTCACTATCACGATCACGGCTGACAACCTCAAAGCCAATAGACTCTGCTTGAGCTCGGCCAAAATAGCGATAATCGGTTATCAGTACACTTTCCTCCGCAGTTATTAACGCGTAAGCAGCATTACCGCTAAAGCCACTTAAGTAACGAATATTTTCATGGCCTAATACGAGTAGCGCTGTTAACCCATTTTTTTTTAATGCCTGCTTTAGTAATTGTTGGCGAGAGATAAATTGATTTTTCATCGAAATATAAATCCTTGCTTTAGGGGATCATTTGGATCAATTAAAAAAGTATGTTTACCAGTAACAAATGCTTCACCACTCACTCTAGGTATTACTGCATGGGTATCAGCTAACATGCGTTGCGATTTTAGCTCAACTGAAAATACAGAGCCTAAAATACTCTCTATTCTTATTTGCTGTCCTAATTTAAGCCTGCCTTTTGCAAACTCTAATGCAGCTCTGGCACTCACACCGGTACCAGTTGGGCTGCGATCTAATTCGCCCTCAGCAAAAATGCAGACATGGCGGCTAAATGCAGAATGACTTTTTTGTGAATTTGAATAGAAAATCACCCCATATAAAAAGCTCAACGCATCATCTGTCGGGTGTTTTGGTTGGTAGTGGCTATTAACATGCTGCTTAATAATTTTTCCTAAGCTAATAATTTGTTCATGATTGTTGGGCGCTAAACTCACATCCAAAGTATCAGCATCTACAAAAGCATAATAAGCACCGCCATAAGCAATATCACAATTGACGGCACCAAACAGAGGAATTTCAATTGGCATATCAAGCTTTTCTGCATAACTAGCAACATTATCAAAACAAACACTTATTAGTTGGTTATCTCGAAGAGTAATATATGCCTTGATAAGCCCTGCTGGTGTATCTATACGTAACTCATTAATGCCCTCAATAAAGTTGCTAATACTGCTATCTTTGGCTGCTGTGGCAAGCGCAATAATAGCGTGACCACACATTGTGCTATAGCCTTCATTATGTAAAAACAGTACGCCAAAATGGCTATCTTTACGTTCAGGTTTTGTGATCACCGCGCCATACATATCAGCATGACCTCGGGGTTCAAACATCAGTGCTTTACGTAGGTGATCAAATCTTGTTAGGCAATCAGCGCGCTTTTCAATCATGGTTTGCCCTTGTAGTTCAGCAAATCCATCAATGATTATGCGTAAAGGTTCACCGCCCGTGTGCATATCAAGAGTGTGCACTTGCAGCCAATCACCTGTAGGCTGTTGCCAATGAAAATATAAACTGTTCGTCATAGTTAACCTTAAAATTTATACGAAAAATGCCAAGCAGTTTCCTGCTTAGCATTAAGGCTGTATGGCTCAAATGAGCATGTGCTTAAACATCAAAACAACACACTAAATTACCCTAAGATAAATAGCTTAGTCCGCTGTTTTCAAACAGCTGTTTTACCAGGGAGTTAAAACTCTATACGCGCCACTAAAGACACATAACGCGCGCCTTGACGCCCCGTCACTAGCCCATAGTCTGGGTTCAGTTCTAAACCATTATCACCGTACTGTGCACGTTCTTCATCGATTGACATTGCACTATCACCATCGAATAAGTTATAGACGGTGCCTTTTAAAGTCATATCGGTACCAAAAAAGTCCGTGTAGTAGGTCAATGACATATCGACATTCGTTAACCAAGGTAGGTTTCCTTTGCTACCACGAGGAGCTGGATTACCATTTTCATCGTAATGTGATGCTTGATCATAATATTGGCTAATACACGCATCCCAAGGATTTCCCTCTGCACAGCTATCTACGCCCGCTGGATGAACTGAGAAATAACTTTTGGGACGGCCTGACGTAGTGCGGGCAACAAGGCCAACAGTCAATGCTTCAGTAATATTGTAGGCGCCGCTAAATTTAAGAGCATGGCGGTGGTCGTTAGGTAAATTACCATAGCCGTGATCCATCAAGTCACCGTAGTCATAAGAGGTTGTCCAGCCTGGGTCAGCTTGATCATTATCCGTTTTCACTAGCCCTTCGGTATTACCATAACTATGTGACCAGGTATATGAGGTGTTAATGCGTAAATCATCCGTCACATTACCATCCAAGGTAAGCTCAAGCGCTAAATACTTTCGCTGCGCCTCTGGTAAAGCAAGTTCATCAGCACTTAAATTAACCTCATCAACCTGGCCATCACCGTCAAAATCATATGACATTTGAATAGCTTCACCTGGGTTATTCAGTACATAATAAGAGCCTTGACCCACGTTATCGGTAATGCCCATTTCAGCCAGTTTTTTAGCTAATACCGGGCCGACATCAGTGTCTTCAACACTGCGTCCAAGATCACGATAAATCGCGCGTACACCCGCTGACATAGTATCGAACACTTCTTGCTGATAACCGATAGTAAATTCATCACTGTACATTGGTTTTAATGAAGATGAAGCAATCAACCCTGGTTCAGTAATACCACGCTGGCGCCAACGCCTATCTCGCAACATATCTCCTCTGCTTGGCGAGCCATCAGCCATTAAAGTTGGTGCACCGTTTGCGTCTAGTTCATCTAACTCAAAGTACTCAAACCATTCAATCGAAGCAGATCCTTGGGTGATATTCATGTTCGCAGATACGGGTTGGAAATAACGTCCATATGTAGCAAAAATCTTAGCGCTGCCATCACCCGATATATCATAAATAGCTTGCAAACGCGGTGCTATTTGATTGTCAATATCAACGAAGGCACGACCATCTGATACTGTGTTTTCAAACTGGCTATAACGTAGCCCCATGTTAAGCACTAAACTATCGGTTGCTTGCCATGAGTCATTGATGTAAAAAGCGAGTGAAGTTGTATCTGAATCGACTTCGCGACTTCGAACTCGTCTTTCTATAAAATCACTTCCCAAAGGTGCACCTGATACATCATTTTCACCGGCAGTCTTGACCGTCCACCAGCCCTCTGCATCACCAATGCCGTTTTGGCCTTCAAAGTAGTCCACTTTTACATTAGTATAATCAATACCAAACTGGATTGAGTGCATATCTAAATCCCAGTTGAAATCAATTCTTGCTTGGTCGCGCGTGAATTCTTGTTCTGTCACCGATGAATTTGTATGTTGACTCAAAGTGACAAAGCCATCACGCTCATCCCAAACACCTGGGTTTGGTGATGCGACCACATTTTCAACGTTTTCTGTCACTCGGCCAACGACAGCTGAAACTGAAAAAGCATCAGTTAGGTAGCCATTATAATTTAAGCTATATACTTTACCGCCATCTTCCCCAGGCGCATCCACACCTTGTTGCTCTCCAATCACATTCTCTTGCCAGCTGTAAGCAAAGGTTTTATCAGTCCAGGTGCGCTTATTGTTCATCGCTGAAAAACCCACTGAGTGATCTTCATTTATAAACCAATCTACTTTTGTAAACCAGCGGTCTTCATCGCGCTCAAAATCAGAATAAGTTGTTTGTCCTGCGCCAGTTGACTCTTCACGGCGCGGTGCAAACAAACCATAAAAAAACAAGGTATCTTCGATGATTGCACCACTAGCCCATAGCTGAAGCTCTTTAAAATCGTAACTACTTTGCTTCGTATTAGTGCTAATAGTCCCATTTTCTTGATAAATAGAGTCGTGCTGGCTACGTAAGCTATCAGGATCCCAACGTACTTCTGCACCGAAGTTAAAGTCATTATCACCAGACTTAGACACCGCATTAACAATACCGCCAAGTGCTCCACCAAACTCAGGGCTAACACCACCCGTTTTCACTTGCGTTTGTGAAATAGCTTCCCATGGCAAGCGAATTGAGCCTAAACCTGTACGGATACTGGTTACGTTTAAGCCATTAAAGTAATAACCATTTTCAGCTGCTGATGAACCACCAAAGCTTGAAGCACCATTAAAACTTGCGCCACCCGGTGCAGCTGTACCTGGAGCTAATAACGCAATACTTTCAAAACCGGTGTTTACTGGCATAGCTTTTAATTCAGCATCACTGAATGTTAGACCTGAAGTAGACGAAGCCATATCTACACGGCGAATAGCGGATCCAGTAACAGCAATTCGCTCAATATCACTACCGGCTTTATATAATTGTGCATCGAGAATAATTGATTGACCAATCGTCACTGCAACATTTTCTTCAACTAACGGCTCAAACCCTTCTTTACTTATAGTGACATCATATGTACCAACTGGCACATTGCGCAGTAAATAGTCACCATCATTATTACTAGTAATGGTATACACTAAGCCTTTACTTTTATGTTTTAAAGTTATTGTAGCCCCGGTTAAATCGTTGCCAGCTTGTGCCACTACATGACCTTTAACAATGCTACTACCATCAACTGCTTTTGCTGTAGGAGTCATTATTAATGCAGCTGTTACCGCCGTTGCTAACAGCGATTTAATGCCTATTCCCCGAGTTTGCTTTTTATTATTTGTAAACATGTGAATGTTCCCTTGTTCCTGTTGGTTTTATTGCCTATTTAACTTAGACGACAAAAAATATACACTTATTACATATTGTATACAATATTAAATATACATAAAATTCACATTCAAAAATAACCAACTGATCTTAATAGTAAAAAAATTTATGAACTTTCGACCCAACAGAAAGGAGCTATTTATGGTGTTAATTGGAATAATAAAAAGGGAGGAAGACATCGCTACTGTCTTATTGCTGCTGGAAAGCTAAAGCGATGCCTAAAGTTATAAATTAGAGTTTAGTAGCCTGTACTAATTGCCAGATATATTTTTAATTACTTTTTTCACCTTCTAATTTTATAAGTAATTTTTTTATATCGTTTTTAGCTTTAACAATATGATTTTTTAGAAATTCACAGGCATTTTGACAGTCTTTTTTTCTGCATAACTCGAGTAAAGTACGGTGCTCTTCAGGAGCTTTTGTTAAACCGCCTGCCAATAAAATATGCATACGTACATAGCGCTCAGAGTTTTTACTATACATATCAACCAGCTCACGGGTTTGTGGGCGCGCGGCGCGGCTGTATAATTTAGCATGAAACTGACTGTTTAAATCTCCAGTAGCTAAATGAGTATCGCCAGCGTCCATAGCGCTTTCAAGCTCAGCTAAAATTAATTCTGCATCAATTAAATCCTGATCAGTTAAATTATTTATCGAATGTTTTAGTAGTTCCGCTTCGAGCAATGCTCTTAAATCAAAAATCTCATCAATTTGAGATGCCGAAAGCTGTGTAGCAGTCGCACCTTTATGAGCTTCAAAGTTGACTAACCCTTCAGCTTCGAGTTGAAGCAAAGCTTCACGTACTGGAATCCGACTTACGTTTAGCTCAGTGGCTAATGCTGCTTGACGTAGCGGATCACCCGCTTTGATTTCACCTGAAAGAATTTTTTCGCGGATAGCTTCTGCAACAAGCTGAGTTCGAGTTTTATGTTCTATGGCCATAGTAATTTCTATAAATTGCATTTAATATGCATTATACCTATGAAAACACGCATGCCAAGTTAGAATCCTTCATAATAAAGAGATAGCGGGAAATGCAATTTCCACTCCCGCTACAATTAACTAAGACTGATAGCAAATTGGTCGCAAAAATCTCAACATTGCATTTAACCCAACAGAAGTGCTGCGAACATCTGTGGAGCTTGGAAAAGGTCCACCATGGTTCATTGAGCCACATACTTCTACGCCGGTTGGCATTTGATTGTGTATTAAACGCCCTACTTTGTATTTCAGCTCTTCTATAACGTGTTCAGCTTTAGCTAAATCATCAGCGCTGTCATGCACACTTGCCGTAAGCTGCCCTTCAAGCGCTGCTACTAGTAAGCTTAACTGCTCCATGCTTTCATAACGAACCAATAAAGCGGCTGGGCCAAATACTTCTTCACGTAACATTGGAGTTGCTAAATAAGTATCAACATTACATGCAAATACGTGGGCATTACCATGAAAGTCTTCTGTGAGTTCCCCTTTAGCAATAAGCTCTACGTTTTCGAGCTCACTGCGCTGGCTAACTTGCTTTTTAAACGTCTTCACAATACCTGGGGTTAATAAAGTATCTGAGGCGGCTGCACTAATGCAGTTGGCTACCTCGGCTTCTAATTCATCACAGCCCGTTGGTACCAGCCATAAGCCAGGACTGGTACAAAATTGGCCATTACCCATTAGCATTGATTGGCAAAGAGCTTCACCCATAGCTTTACCTTCATTTTGCGCTTTATTGGGTAAAACTATTTGTGGGTTTATGCTACCTAGCTCACCATAAAATGGAATTGGTTCTTGGCGTTTCGCTATAGTAGCTTGCAGTAAGTTAGCCACATTAAACGACCCAGTAAAACCGACTGCTTTAATGGCCGGAGCTGCGACTAATTGATGCGAAATATCGTAAACATCACTTTGCAGCACTGAAAATACACCTAGCGGCATATCACATTCTTTAATCGCAGCAAGCGCTGCACGAGCCATTAGCTCCCCTGTGCCTGGATGCGCAGTATGATTTTTAACAACCACTGGGCAGCCTGCTGCAAGTGCGGCGGCGGTATCCCCTCCGAGTGTTGAAAATGCATACGGAAAATTAGACGCACCAAATACAGCTACAGGCCCAAGCGGTAAGTAATTAAGCTCTGTACGAGGTTTAGGTAGTGGCGAGCGATTACTATCAGCTTCATCAAGCAGCTTTAAACCTAGTGGTGAATCTGGGTTTTCACGCAGTGCACTGGCAAATGCTTTTAACTGATTAACCGTACGCATTCGCTCACCTTGTAAGCGTGCCATAGGTAAATTGGTTTCTTGCGCGGTTTGCGTTAGTAAATCATCGCCAAGTGCTAAAATTTGCTCTGCAATACACTCTAAAAAATCTGCACGCTGACTAAAACTCGTTTTTCTGTACTCGATAAAAGCATTATCAGCAGCATCAACTGCCGTATTTAACTGAGTACTCGTTACATTAAAGTAGCGTGTCGATAATGATTGATTTTTAGCCGGTGAAAAGGCTTGAAATTCACCTTGCTCAGCGCGACCTTGCCATTGTCCGGCAATTAGGCTTTGTCCTGTTAATGTCATGCTTTTCTCCTCGTTAAATTACTTGAAACCCATAGGCATATGGGTCGTCGTCATCTACTGTAATGGTGCTCGTTCCGGTTACCCGAGACCAGCCGCGAATGCTAGGTAAAATAGCAGTTTGACCTGCCACTTCAGACACCTGCTCTATACAGCCAATAAACTGGCTGCCAATATAACTTTCATGAATAAATGCATCGCCTTGCTGCAATAAGCCTTTACTAAACAACTGAGCCATGCGGGCGCTAGTGCCTGTTCCGCATGGTGAGCGGTCAATGGCTTTATCTCCATAAAAAACCGCATTAGCCGCATCTGAGTTGGAATTTTTGGGTGAGCCAGTCCATAACACATGGCTAGCACCTTGAACGGTAGAGTCGAGCGGATGGATACATTGTATTTTGGTATTAATAGCATCACGCACTAATGGGCTGTATTTGAGTAATTGCCCTGCACTAAAATGTTCAATACCTTTAAAGTTGCCCTGTGGTTCAACAATAATATAAAAGTTACCACCAAAGGCGATATCAACCTTTAATTCGCCCAACTCTGGAATATTGATACATATAGACTGATGCGCTAAATAAGCAGGCACATTGTAAATTTTAACCCACTGCACTTTACCACCAGTCATTTCATAATTGACCTGAACTCGTCCTGCTGGCGTATCCAGTTTTAAAGTACCGGGGGTTTTAGCATGTAGCAAACCATGCTCTAAGGCGAAGGTAACAATACCCATTGTACCATGACCACACATAGGTAAGCAGCCGGAAGTTTCTACAAATAAAATGGCTGCATCACCATCTTCGCTAGTAGGTGGGTATAAAAAACCGCCCGACATCATATCGTGACCTCTGGGCTCAAACATGAGCGCTTGACGGATCCAGTCATGGTTAGCTAAAAAGTCCTGGCGCTTTTCGCTCATGGTATTTCCCTGTAACAGAGGGTGGCCACTTGTTATAAGCCGCACAGGGTTACCGCAAGTATGGCCATCTATACAAAAAAATGTTCCTTTGCGCATCACTTAATCCAATTTAGGTTTATTTACATCAACACAATACGCTTTCGCAGTATCGTTAAGCGTTGATGAAGAAGTTTTTTCATTTACAACCAGTAGTTTAAAATCTGCTATAGCTTTTACTATAGCGCTGCCAACTAGTTGCCATGTAGAGCTAACTAACTCATCACTATTAAACTGAGCGGCCATTGCTGGGTTTATACCATGCCAATTGGTTTTCATTTGCCTATTCCGAACTGAATTTATGCTTGATATGATAAGTATATTGTATACAATAATCAATATCCTATTTTGATATTAAATTTATAGGTACACACCCTTAAAAGATTACAAATAACTAATTACACATAACCAATTGAAAGTTATAACTAAAAATGAGTTAGAAAGAGCTTGTAGAGTTTTTTCTTACTACTTGTCAGTAAATACAATATCGATTTATTTTTTAAAAAACGTATAGCGTTTTACTTTTATCATCAGGGGAAGGTAATTTTGACCAATACAAGAACTCAAAGAGTCGCCGTGATCGGTGCCGGTGTAATTGGTATTTGCACAGCTTTACAGTTACAACAAGCTGGCTTTGCAGTGACGCTATACGATGAAAATGGCCTAGCGCAAGGCTGTTCAAAAGGTAATGCTGGGCACTTTGCCACCGAACAGGTATTTCCTCTAGCGCAGGTAGCATTATTAAAAAAATTACCTGCTATGCTTTTTAACCCATTAGGACCATTGCGCATTGATTGGCGCTATGCAATAAAAGCTCTCCCTTGGTTTTGGCAGTTTATTAAAAATATGCCTACTGCCAGATTTATCGCACATACACACGCTCTCAAAGCCTTAAATGAACATGCAATTCATGCTTATGAAAGATTATTAGCAAACTATCAACTGGGCCACCTGCTTACTAAACAAGGTAGTTTACTTACCTTTGAAAAAACCCCATTGGTTGATGTGCTGCGCACCTTGGCTATGTATCAAGCGCAAGGAATTAAAGTAAAGCTACTTGATACAAAGCAAGTACATGCTCTAGAGCCCAGTTTATCCGACAAAATAAATCACGCTTTATTATTTGAAGACGTCGCTCATAGTATTGAACCACATTTTTTTTGTATCCAATTAGCGCAAAAGTTCAGTTTATTAAAAGGGCAATTTCGTCAACAGAAAGTAGTTGCTATCACGCCTAAAAGTGAAGGTTTTATGGTGAGTGATGAACAAGATAGTCTCAATTTCGATAAAGTCGTGATCGCAGCGGGTGCTTGGAGTGCCTCTCTCATCGAGCCGCTTGGATACACAGCACCTTTAGATACCGAGCGTGGTTACCACTGTATGGTTAATATTAACCATGGCCTAACACGGCCCGTAGCTTCTGCTGAACGGAGTCTTATCATGACCCCGATGAGTCAAGGGTTAAGAGTGGCAGGCACAGTGGAGTTTGCGGGTATAAATAGAAAGGCTAACAATAAACGTGCATTAGCTTTACTGCCCCATGCACAAGCGTTATTAGCTAGCCAGCCTCTTAGTGCCACGACTACATGGATGGGCTGTAGGCCATCATTGCCTGACTCATTACCTATAATAGGCCAAGCCCCCAATCACAATAACCTGTACTTTGCCTTTGGTCATCAGCATTTAGGGTTGACACAAGGAGCCATAACTGCCGAGTTAATTACAGATTTGTGTCTCAATAAAGCCCCCTCCATAAATTTAGAGCCATATTCTATAAACCGGTTTATGCGCTAATTCTTTAAAAATTATAATTAAACAAATACATAGGAGAACCTAATGATGACCAAAGGTATTAGTACTCAAACGAAAGAACAAGCACTTGCTAGTCTTTCCAATATGACTCGCGATTTAATTCCCATTCAAGCTGATGAGCATCTAGCCCGTATTGCCCGTGCTCAAGAGTATATGCAAGCCAATAATATTGATGCCATTTACTTAAATGCAGGGACTAACCTTACTTACTTTACGGGTATGCGCTGGTACGCAAGTGAGCGCATGGTCGGTGCTATTTTACCCGCTAAGGGCGAAGTGCATTACATAGCACCCGACTTTGAGATAGGCTCACTAAATGGATTTAAAGTAATAGATGGCCCTATTCACGGCTGGCTTGAGCATGAAAATCCATACCTATTATTTTTAAAAATACTAACCGAGTTAGGTATTTCCTTTAATGGTACTATCGGGATTGACGAAAGCGCGCAGTTTTTCATTTTCGATGGCATAAATAAAGCGCAAACAGGCTTAAACCTCGTTAATGCACAGCCTGTTACTGCTCATTGTCGCATGCATAAATCAGCAAACGAACTAAAGCTAATACAACGCGCGATGGATATGACCTTAAAAGTTCATCAGGCCACTGCCAGTATGCTATATGAGGGTATAAGCACGACTGAGGTAGAAGAATTTATTAAACAAGCCCACCAAAAAGTTGGCGCGCCAGGTAACTACTTTTGCATAGTTTTGTTTGGCCTCGCGACATCATTTCCTCATGGTGTCAAAGAACCACAGATTCTTAAAAAAGGAGATATGGTTTTAATTGATACTGGCTGTAAAGTACACGACTACTTATCAGATATTACACGCACTTACGTATTTGGTGAAGCTACGGACCGCCAACGACAGTTTTGGAATTATGAAAAAGCCGCACAAATGGCCGCTTTTGATGCAGCTCAAATAGGTCAAAGCTGTGAAAGTGTCGACCACGCTGCCCGCTCTTACTTAGCTGAGCAAGGCCTTGGACCTAAGTATCAAACTCCTGGCTGCCCACACCGTACCGGGCATGGCATAGGCTTAGACATCCATGAATGGCCTTATTTGGTCGGCGGTGACAAAACACCTCTAGCCGCTGGTATGTGCTTTAGTAATGAGCCAATGCTCGTTGTACCTGGTGAATTTGGTGTGCGTTTAGAGGATCACTTTTATATTACTGAAAATGGTCCAAAGTGGTTCACTGAACCCGCTCATAGCCTCGAAAACCCATTTGGGTTATAAGATAAATATACTCATTGCTGCACGGCGAATGCTTACCGTGCAGCTAATTAGTACTTGAAAGAACTAGAAAACGAATTAGTTTAACAAGTCCAAAGCTTTGAGTCTCTCTTTAGCTAAAAGATATCTTGCACAAACGTCATCAATTTGCTGTTGAGTTAATTTATTACCGAAGGTACGAAGTCCACCATCCTTATCGTCATGATGAATTCCAAATGCGCACTTAAGGTACTCCATAAGTAGCGGTTGAGCATCCAAGTAAGAGATGGAATTCATAGCCTGAGAAATTTTGTTAGCCTCAGCCCATTCCCCTTTATTTACATACTCCTGCATCGTCACACTCGCTTTTGGAAAGATACAACCTACACCTGTGATCCCGCCACATGCTCCTGCTAGTCCGGCATGCACAGTGACTGTGTCTACACCTGCCAAAATTTTAGCATCTTTGTTTTCTAACATTATCGTCTCAATGATTGAAACGTCTGACGTTGATATTTTTAGTGCAGTAACTTCTGGAAGCGCAGCAAGTTTTTTAAGAAGCTCTGTTGACAGTGCATGATAGCCCGCTGCATCAGGGTTATTATAAGGCATAATAGTGATCCCCGCCTCTTTTGCGGCTGTTGCACAAAGCGCATAATACGCATACATGTCTTCATCACTAGGTGCTTCTTTGGTTTTTGGCGGCATAACCATAACGGTATCTACGCCAACAGATGCTAGTTGCTTTACAATTTCAGCGATTTCTTCTTTCGTTTCTGCCGCTGCGCCACTGATCAGTGGGACACCATATTCTTTTGCAACATCAGAAAGAGCTTCAAGTAAAGAAAGACGCTGATCAACACTTAGATAACTATTTTCACCTAATGTGCCTGAGCCAACAAGCCCCCCCATTCTACTACCGCCTTTCCCTTGCACTTTTAAAATTTCTGCAGCGTATTTCTTTGTTGTATCAAAGTCTATTTCAAATGATCCTGATTCAGACTCTTTTAGCCATGTGAATACGGCCGGCATAACTGAAAAGCGCCAATCTGTGTTCGTTGTTTTCATCATATTTCCTGTTGCTTAAAGGTAACTCCTATAAATACTAACACAAATAGAATATTGTATACAATATTCTATTTGTGTTAGTTCTCTTGTAATTTGTGAAGCTTAAGCAGTGGTGATTAATTTATCCCTTAGTGTGATTAGTCTGGTGAACTGAATTAAATAGTGCCAATTATTGGCACCATTTACCTTGCTTTTGAGCAATTAGTAATAAATGTGCTGCGCTCCATGAAAAGTTAGGCGCTCCTTGTTGCTCACCATTAAGCGGATTATAATTCTCACGTATTGGCGCATTAGAAAGCAAACCATTGGCATGATTTAATAGCTTTTCACTTAATTGTTGAGCTTGTTTGCAATAACCGTAATGACTCATACCTACTAACCCAAAGTAAGCTTGATCAATCCATACTCGTCCACGCCAATAGATATCCGCACCGAAAGCCGGATTAGTCAGCGCAGCACTGCCAAGCGGAACGTAAGTATTAAACTCATTGTTATCAAGCATTGTTTTTACCACATCACTGGCCTGTTCCATACTCGCTACTTGATTAAACAACGGTGACCACCCTTCAGGACCTTTGCCTCTTTTTACTAAAGACCTCCCAGCGCAATCATTCGCTAAGGGGGTATCTGCTATTTCAATGTCGTAGTAGAAGCCTGTATTTTTATCAAACATGCACCGATTGATATAATCCCTTAACCGAGCGGCTTGCCTTAAAAAGTAACTTGCTTGGTGCGGTAACTTAAGCTGCTTCGCTATTTTACTTAAATAACGGTTATCAGCAGCCATATAAGAGGCTTGATCCACAGATTCTTGCAATAATGAATACCCAACTAATATACCTGTATCATTGCGATTTTCTGCAAAACCAACGTGCCAGTCACCACGAATCCCGCCGTTTTTTATATAACGATTTAACTGTTGATTATTTATAAAACCAAACACAGCAGCATCATCACGACCAGATTCCCAAGATGCGGCTGTTTGTGCCGGAACTTTAATTTCTAAGGTTGCTTCATCGCTTAGGTAAGTCCTATAGTTTTTTAAGCCACTTCTTGTTCGCCAACCTGCCGAGGTTTTTACATTAAATAATAACTTGCCGTCACGAGTATTATGAGCTTTATCAACAGTGGCACCATACTCTGGCACACCGTTTTTATTATGATCACGATTGCGTAGCCACCATTCACGATAAGCAACTAGTTTAGGGTATATGTGCGCGAGCCACTGAGTATCGCCTGTATTTTCAAACACCTGCCACACAGCCCAAGCTGCCAAGCTTGGCTTAGTATTACGCTCATTCCAATTTGTGCCGTCCCCACCGCGTTTTGCACTAAAATTATAGGCCACTAAGTCAGGTATAAATCCAGCATCCCATGGCCTGACAGCATCGTTTGGCGTTATTTGATGCTCAAACACAGCATTTAAATTTTGTTTAGCAAGCTCTGGATTAAATGTTACCAGTGCATATGCCTGCTTGTAGCTATCCCAAGGCCAAGTTTGATTACCTGAAAACCAGCGACCGGTCACGGCTGGACTAACGGTATCAAAACCTACTGCACCAGCTTTACTACGCCAATTTCCAATTAACGTTTCAACACTTTTTACTGCAAGTTTTTGTAGAGCTGGTTGCTTGTTACTAATTGGCTGTGTGGCTTTATTTATATACTCTTGCCACCGTAATTTACTAAGTGATAAATGATGTTCGGGTTGCTTTAAAATTTTATCAATAACCTCTTTTTCACGTACCGCTTCTTGATTATTTAATAAATATGAATAGCTTGTGTAGAATGTACGATTGTTTTTTATGTGCGTTGTGCTTGAGTAACTTAGGTCGTCATGACGTGTTCTAACCGCTAACGTTTTTTTAAGCAATAACTGTGAGCTCCCCGAAGTGAGTATGTGTCCATGCGCCCTTACTTTGCCAAAACTAATCGCAATACTATTGCTGGTGACTTGCCATCGGGGGTTTAATTTCGGATAAACCACAAATGGCGAACGCCCCGCTTTTTCGGTGCCATTGTTAGCACGTAAATGGTTTATAAGCTTTCCTGTGAAATGTAATGTAACAGGCTCTGTGGTTTTAATCTGTGTTTTAACTAATGAAGTGCGATTTGTCACAAAGCGCAAAGTAAGCGTTATGTTTACCCCATCACCGCTTAGCTCTTGCACTAACGCGCCGGGTTCACTGTAAGCCCGCATTGCTAGCTTCACTTTATTGGCCTCGTCAATTTTCTGGCCTTTATAAACAGTCAGCTTTTCTAGATAAGGCGCTATAAAATTTAAATACTCCTCAGTAACAATAGCAGGCCCGGTGAACGCACCGACGTTTTCATCTGTTGGTAGCAAATGTCCATGCCACGCGCCTAGATCAAAAAGAGGGCTAAAACGTTGGTGGCCGCCTTGCTCAAAGTCCTGCATATAATATGGGCTTCCGGTTCTATCTATTAAGTTTTTATAATCAACCACCTCACTAGCAGCAGCCTCACAATGACTGATTAAAAGCACGGTGATTAAAATAAACAGATTTTTAAAAATCATTTATTTAACCCTTTTGTATCGCGCTAATAAATAAAAACCAAATCCGGTAACTAGTGCAATGCCTGCAAATAATAGCCACATGATTTCGGGGGATTTTATCTCTTTGACTAGGTAACCATAACTCCACCCAGACAAAAATCCAGCAAATAAAAAGCCTAATGCCATAGATACAAAGTAATAACCCATAAACATAGCAGCACTGCCTGTTGGAGCTATGCTCGCTACATACTCTTGGCTTTTTGGAGAGGTGAGCATTTCACCAAAAGCAATTAATAATATAACCGTTACCACTACTAAACCGCCCAATTGGCTTAGTAATACCCCCGCGCTCATTAATAACAACACTAAAAAAGCACCTGCAGTGACAATTAAACCGCTTATTAGGACAGATATAACTTTAAAATGCTGGCATTTAACACTTACTATTATTTGTAACAGAACAATAGCTGCAAAATCTAAATTAATCAGGTATTCAGGGTTTACCTGTCGGTATTTAAGCCACTGCTGCGCCACTTGCATACTTTGCTCAGCTGAAAAGTTAGAAGCACTAGCTTGTTTAAAAAATAACGCTATTTCAGCAACAGGAACATTGACTTTTAGGTGGACTAACTCTAGACGCACTGCCTCTAAATTTACCTCTTTGACTGGTGTTAGACTTTGAGTAGCAGCCAGTGTTTGCAGTTTGTTACTTAAAGCTTGAATATCAACATAAGCAAAAAAATCCACTGCTGATTGACCAAAGTAACTCAAGAGTGCAACTAAATCTTGAGTATCAATATAGTCACGTATAAACAGAGGTAGAGTATAAAAAAGTTGGTTATATACCGTCCAAAACCCCGTTAATATTGCTAAATATAGTGCAAAACTACGATTGCTAACCCTCACCGGTTGTAGATACCATTTAGACGCTTTTTGCACGCTTACGCACTTATCCCATAACCAGTTCGCAGCTAACCAAATCGTAATTAGTGAAAAAGCTTGAGTGTATGTTAACCAGCTAACTCCCCCCGTCATTAAAATAATTACACTGGTAAACAGTAATAATGCGAAACGGCTGTTACCCAAAACATGTTGAGCTTGCTGTAAAACCGCTGCCGCACCTATGCTGCTACGTAGTTTACTGCTTGACTCACGGTAAAAAAGCAATGGAATAAAATTAATAACAATCCAAGATGCCGACATAATAAATACCGCATCCCAACTAATAGTCCTTAAATACCCAGCCACTAACGGGCCAATGAAGCCCCCCAAATTAACCATAGTGTAAAAAATACCAAAGCCTAATCCTCGGTTACTGTCGTTAGTATTTTGACTAATAGTGCCTACTACCACAGGTTTAAAGCAGGATGCACCAAAAGCGACTAACATTAAAATCATAAAGAACGAATTAAAATCAGTCACTTGACCTAAGAAGTAATAGCTTGGCGCCATCACAACAAATGAGCATGTAAACATTTTTTTATAGCCATAGCGATCGGCAAAAGCCCCAGTGATCACAGGTAATAAGTATAAAAAAAACGGAATTATCCCCTGTACGGCGCCTCGCTCTGCATCACTAAATCCGACCCCCCCTTGCTCAATGGGTGTGGTCATATACACCGACGATACTGCAAAAAAGCCATACCAAGCTAAACGCTCAAAAATTTCCATGGTATTAGCCAAGTAGAAACCTAACCCAAAGCTACGCCAAGTTTGTTTATTTTTACCAGTTTCCTGCTGTGCTGCTGATTGTAATTGCTGGTTATTATTCATAGTTTACTTTTTCAATTAAACGCAGTATTTTATATTGCATACAATATACAAACAAAGCAACTAAAATGACAAAAATTATATCTCTCACATTATTAACTTTACTACTCACTGCCTGTCAGCCCACGCCTAATACTAGTGCGAATAATAAACCTGATATCGGCAACATAAAAAGCGGCCCAAGTAAAATGCAAGCAAACATTACCGTCCAGGGCTATACCAGCACACTCAATAATATCGATATTGAGTTTTTAGGAAAAACAATTCCATATACATACAGCGATGGCAAAATAGGAAATAGTCGGGGCTACAACTGGTGGGTAAGTAAGCACTTTGCGCTAAAAAGTGATCTACCCAAAGAGAAGGTCACGCTATACTTAGAGCTACTTGAAATGGCATATCCACATTATGTTGCTTTATTTGGCATGGCTCCCCCAAATATTGAGCGCCAACGCATTGCAGTTGTTTATGGTAGTAGTCGCTCCCGTGTACGAGAAGCCATGCTTGATGATGGTTTTTTACGTGGAGTACATAAAACGGCCGGTGGTGAAACTATGTTTTATAACCGTGCCGGATATAATTTCCCCAGCCACCGTGAGCACCATCAGCGTTATATAGTTATTCACGAAACCATGCATGCTTTTCATATGGCATTAAACGGCCATTCAACGTGGGCACCTAATTGGATCACCGAAGGTTTAGCTGATTCGATTGCTCACCATGTTTATGATCCTAAGCAAAAACAACTCACCGTCATGGTATTTGATCGCGCCCCAATGAATTACATTGAAACCGGTTTAAAACAATATTACAGCGCAAATAAACCTACAATTGAAGAAATAAATGACGATCCAGCACTAAAACGTGGACTTAATTTTTTTATAATTCATTACCTTTTAAGCTCTCCTGAACGGGCACAGTACTTTGCTCACTTTATTGAAGAGCTAAGACTGGCGAACCCACACAGCGAAGCCACACTTTCAACAGCTAACTCACTGCTTAAAAGTACTTTTAAAAATTGGTCGGAAATAGAACAAGGTTTTGCTGATTTTGTAGAAAATATCCAACCTAGTTTCCATATTGTATCAGGGCCTTGGGAGCAAGACGGCAACGCTTACTGGCTGCGTAATACTCAATCAACGGCGTTATCACGATTAGATATTAATCCCCCCTCTGCTGCCAACCACCCAGTCATGGACTTTCCAGCGCCAAAACCTAGTTCACTCATTGATGTAGCAAATAAAAACCAAGTGGCCGCGCTAATCGAGTTCGAAGCTGCTCAATTACATCGAGGAAAAATTGGCATAGCATTACAAGGAAAGCGTAACCAAAAAAACCAAAAATATCGCCGTACTTTTGTTGGTGAAGAGCAGGCTAGTGATGATCAATTGCTGATGCTGGTTGTTGAAGATAGCAGTCACTTAATTATAAATGTACAAAACTACGATAACTTTAAAACAAAGCAAATAGCCCTGACACCTGAGATAAAAGATGCATTAATTGCAGATAAGAAACTTGCAATAAACCTAACGCTCGAGCAAGCACAGTTACGCGTTAACTTACACGCTCAACGTGGTAGTAAGAAAGTAACCCAGCAGTTTTCTATTCCCCTGAATAAGCAAATGATTGCAACACTTAACAGCGAAAAGATCAGCTTGTTAGGTCAAAATAACAATCATAAAATCACCCCGTACTTATTTAACCCTACCCCTTCTCGCTTGTTGCCTATCACAGCAGAGAATGCGCTTACAAACCCTTGGCTTTTTAAAAATTATGATCTACTAAACCGAGTTTTTAAAACCTGTCAGCAACACGAGGGGTTTATACCACAATGCGATCTTGAGTTGAGTAATATTTTAGCAAAATTACCCTCTATAGAGCTGCATGATGAAGCCAGTTCTGAACTAGAGGCCTTAGAAAGTCAATATATAGCCACATTAAATAATGCTGGTTTTAGTACACTTTCCGGGGTTAAATCTGATATTTATTATCACCAACAGAAGCCTTTTTTAAGAGTGGTCAATCCAACTGATTCCCCTTTAGAAATTACTGCACAAGTATCACTCATAGATAGCGCTGATAAGCCAAGCAAAACTCATCAGCTAAAACGCAACTTGACTTCAGGAACACATAATATCTCACTGCCAACAGAAATAAATGCTGATAAGATTACTATTGC
This sequence comes from Pseudoalteromonas sp. SD03, assembly GCF_040937955.1. Classification (NCBI taxonomy): domain Bacteria; kingdom Pseudomonadati; phylum Pseudomonadota; class Gammaproteobacteria; order Alteromonadales; family Pseudoalteromonadaceae; genus Pseudoalteromonas; species Pseudoalteromonas sp. SD03. Next base: position 708,920 of record NZ_CP162514.1, on the reverse strand, counting down.
GCAAACTCTCAAATGGAAGTCGTTAACGCACCAAACTACGCTCTCAAAGCGAGTAACCCCGTTTAATGGCGTTGAGTTTAATGTAGTAAAAACGAAAGAGCATGGAGACCATTGGTTAGTAGCGTTTAATTTATCTGGTCCTTATTCTGGAGAAACAACTGGGGACATTATTCTAACCTCGACATCATTCGAGCAAGCCACTCCCTCAAAATCTCAACAGAAAAGTGTTGATTTAGCACCTTATGAACAAAAAACATACACCTTCAAAGTAACAAAAACTGACAAACCACAACAGATTTCTGTAAAGGCCATTTTAAATGTTGATGGTGAGCCTATTCGCCTTATTCAAGAGCTAACTTTGTCCTAAGCTTAACAATAGGACAAACGCCACTTTCGCAAGAAAGTGGCTTTAATCTTCTCTTTAGATAACCATTATTTAGTCCAGCGTTAACTGAGTTGCTTCCTTTCTCTTCATACTCAGCCACCTATGCCCTAATTTAATTACCTTTCAATACACTCATCAATATTGAAGTTGTCAGCTTTATCGACACTTTTCCAACGTAAGTACAATTGAATGTTTATTTATCAACTTTACATCCAAGTAGATCCTGTTGATGGTTTGACGAAAGAAATAAGGTCTGAAGTTAATCTATGTTTCAACCAAGAAAACAAAGTCATTAAATATTTAGGATGAGAAGTATGTCTAGAAAGGACAAAGCTGTAGATATGCGTAAATGTAAATACACCCTAAACTAAAGATAAACTTGTATAATGTAAAAGTAACGAAATTAACAGCTCTAAAAATTAAAATAGTTCTAAGTTGGTCACACTCAGGTCACCATTTTTGATATGTTAGTAGATACTATCAATAAAGGAAAGGGACCAAATGGCGCTCTCGGCAGGGATCGAACCTGCAACTTAGCCTCCGGAGGGCCACGTGATATCCATTTCACCACGAGAGCACATTTGTTGCCGCCACATCAACTCGCGATATCAATGCTTTAGCATGCGCAATAATAAAGGCATCTTTGTATAAATGCCAGCATGATTCGTTTACATGTCTATAATTTAAACTAATCACTTCACAAAAGGTAAAAAAAGCGCTATTTGTTTATATTCTATAAAAAAACAGTAACGCTTTAGACACATATTATCTATTATTGTCACTGAACGGAAAGATTAAACACGAGGAAGTAATTATGAAGTTAATGTCAACAGAGCAAGTTGCTGAATTTTTAGGTGTAAAAGCAGAGCGCGTTAAACGCCTTGCTCGAGAAAGCCTATTAATCGCTAAATCAGAAGATGATAACGGCGAAATGCAATTTGACGCTGATGAAGTAGCAAAATACAAAGAGCTTGCGGAACGCTTTGGCGGACTTTAACCCTCCATTAAAGCAATAAGCTCATCCAGTTGCGCGCGCAATACAACAACCTGATTGTTTATAGCGCGTTGCTCATACCAACCTATACATAACAGTAAGTAAACTAACTGATAGCAATTGAGTTTATGCATAGATAAATAAAATTGTTCTGATAGGGTGTGCGTTTTGTAATTGTTAAGCAGAGCCTGCTTGCCTGAAGCATCTAATTTAAAACTAACCGCTAACGCAGCAAGATCAAAATACACATCATTTGTTTGAGCATACTCAAAATCGATTAAATAAACGCCTTGCGGGTTTACCACGATATTTTCTTTGACTAAGTCGTTATGGCAAAAGCCGCTATCTACGGGCATGTTGGCTATGCTTTTTAATGTCTTGTTTATGAGCTTTTCATACTGTTTAAACACTAATAAATGCTGATAGGCTTGCAATTCCAAAGCTATATTCATTGCCTCATTATTAGTTGTATACGCATGAAGCTTAACAAGTTTAGTCAGTAGCGGCATCGCCAAATAAGACTGCGCGACGTCGCCATCAATATAGTTAAAAGCTGCGCGCTTATTTTGCTTATCAAGCCAGATGGGAGCAGAGCAAACTTGTTGTTTACTGAGCTCATACTGGGCATGTAACCCTACTTGTGGCCAATACGATTTATAACACTTTAATAAATAAGCTTGGCTGTCAGTACGGATCAAAAAGTTATCGTTGCTTAAACCGTTAACCAAATACTCTGTTGAGGTTATTGTGCTCGGTACTAAAAACGCGCTACAAATATTAACTAACTGAGAATGCTGATTCATAGATTAAAGTTGCGCCATGGGCTTGGCTTGGCTTTGCTCATATTCTTCGTACCACGTTTTAAATCCCCATGCTGCCATAACGGTATAAAATACAAATAAAACAAGGGTTGGGTAATAGCCTTTTTCATAGTACAAATACATAGAGGCCGCATCAATGACTATCCAATAGAGCCAATTTTCTAGTACTTTTTTAGCTACCAGATACGTAGTAACCACAGCAAAGCAAGTTGTGAAACTATCAAGATACGCAAAATCTGCATGCGTATAGTTTTGCATTACATAGCCAATTGCTAATGACACTAATGTAGTCAGTACAATTAAAATAATATGTCGGTTTACCGGCCAGGATGTAATTAGTCGCTGCGCTTGATTAGCCTTGCCTTTGCGCCACACGACCCAACCAAACACCGCCATATACATATAATAAAAGTTTAGTAACGACTCCATTAGCAGCGCGCCATTCCAATACATAATGGTATAAATAAGCGTACTAAAAAAAGCCGCAGGCCAGCACCATAAGTTCTCTTTAATGGCCAGTAATAAATACGCCATCGACAAAGCAACCGCAATATATTCCCAATGCGACATAGCAGTAAAACCACTGAGTATTTGCGTTACAAAATCCATCATTATAAAACGACCGTGTTTGTTAAGAGGTTATTCGGGAGATAAATCGCCCGAAATAAATTTACACACAAATATAGCTTTACCAAATTGCTCATATGAATGTTTAATTTCTGTGCTGATCACTTGCATAACTAGATCATAATCACCAAATATTTGGGTCGACATCGTATTAGTGATCACTTTGAGTTCTTCGTAGGCATTAACTCTGTCGATAAAGCCTTTAATAAAAGGAATGTAATCTTGGTGGAGCGGGTATTTACTGATCTCTACTGATAACTTCATTTCAAACTCACCTTTTTAATTATTTGATTTCAACTAATCATTCAACGCAACTTAAATACAGTGTAAAATTACACTAACACTCAACTTAAATGAGCTCATTATGGCACGCAGAATTACCTACACTTTTAAAAATCAACCGCGCGAAATTAACTTCGCCAAAGATAAATACCACGATATGTATCAGGCTATTGCGGCTGCCGAAGGTATCGATTTAACTAACTACTTAAACATGGTACGCCAAATTGAAATGACCTCTAAAGGGTCATCGGCTGTGCGTAACTTTCGTGATCAAGAATTTGCTCGCATGGGCTTTAGCGATATTTACTTTATAAAAGAGTAACGATACCGATTAAGTGAGCATCACGATCATTCTAGCAATGCAAACTTAATGGGTATTTTTAAAATAAATATTAGCGCTGGTACTCATAACTTACGCGCGGTGTAATATTACACAATAACTCGTAAGATATAGTATCAGCACATTGTGCAATTTCTTCTACCGGCAACTCAGGGCCCCACATTACTACCTCATCGCCGACTTTGATGCCATCAGCATTTTCACCAATATCAACACTGATCATATCCATAGAGATGTTGCCAGCAATACCATAACGTTTGCCAGCAATCACTACTGGGGTACCATGTTTAGCATGACGCGGATAACCATCACCATAGCCCATAGCAACCACTGCAAGCTTAGTTGGCTGAGCACTTTGCCAACTACCACCATAACCAACACCTTGCGCAGCATCAACATCGCGAATTGCAATGACCTTAGTGGTTAAACGCATCACCGGCTTAAGCTGATGATCTTTGCCTGAAGTGTTAAGCATTGGTGATACACCATACATCATCAAGCCTGGACGCACCCACTCGCCATGACCGGCAGGCCAAGCAATAATACCGGCCGAATTTGCTAAACAATGTGCTTGTTGTTTGCCTTGCACTAATGAATCAAACAAAGCAATTTGCTCAGCTGTTTTGGGATCATTAACATCATCGGCACTAGAAAAGTGCGTCATTAAATTGATTGTATCTTTAGCGTTATTAGTTGCTTGCAAGCGCTGATAAAAATCATTCAATTGCGTCGGTGCAACCCCTAAACGATGCATACCCGTATTGATTTTTAACCAGCAACTGATTGGTGCATCGAGCTTTGCATTTTCAAGTGCTCTGAGCTGGTTTTCATCATGGATTATGGTTTGAAAGTTATTGGCTAATAAAATCGGCAAGTCATCTTGATGGAAAAAACCTTCCAACAACACAATAGGCTTGGTCAGCCCGCCTGCTCGCAGTGCGAGCGCTTCATCTATTCGTGCCACTGCAAATGCGTCGGCATCATTAAGGTGCTGCGCTATTTTTACTAAACCATGGCCATAAGCATTGGCTTTTAATACCGCCATAACTTTACTGTTAGGCGCAAACTGTCGCACTTGCGCTAAATTATGAGCAAGTGCTTGTAAGTTAATTTCGGCAATAGCTAAGCGCATTAGTAATCATCATCTACAGCAGGCCCCGCGTAATTATCAAAGCGAGAGAATTGACCTTGGAAGGTTAGGCGCACTTTACCAATCGGACCGTTACGCTGTTTACCGATGATAATTTCTGCAACACCTTTATCAGTACTGTCTTCGTTGTATACTTCGTCACGATAAATAAACATGATTAAATCGGCATCTTGCTCAATAGAGCCCGACTCACGCAAATCTGAGTTAATTGGGCGTTTATCAGCACGTTGCTCTAGGGTACGGTTAAGCTGCGATAGTGCAACAACCGGACACTGTAATTCTTTTGCTAATGCTTTAAGTGAACGTGAAATTTCGGCAATTTCTAAGGTACGATTATCTGACAAGCTAGGTACGCGCATTAATTGTAGGTAATCGACCATGATCATACTAATACCACCATGATCGCGGGCAATACGACGTGCACGTGAACGTACATCAGTGGGTGTTAAGCCTGAGGCGTCATCAACATACATTTTGCCTTTTTCCATGAGTAACCCCATGGTTGATGAAAGGCGCGCCCAGTCATCGTCATCTAGCTGACCAGTACGTACTTTGGTTTGGTTAATTCGGCCAAGGGACGCCAGCATCCTCATCATAATTTGTTCAGAGGGCATCTCTAGTGAGTAGATAAGTACAGGCTTGTCTTGGGTCATTGCTGCATGCTCAGCAAGGTTCATTGCAAAGGTAGTTTTACCCATCGATGGACGTGCTGCCACAATAATTAAATCTGAGGGCTGCAGACCAGTCGTCATTTTATCTAAATCAGCGTAACCTGTGCTTACACCGGTAACACCATCTTGTGGTGACTGATAAAGCTCTTCTATTTTATCAACGGTTTTTTCAAGTATGTTGTGAATGCTTTGCGGGCCATCACTACTTTTTGTACGTTGCTCAGCAATTTTAAATACTTTGCTCTCAGCAAAGTCGAGTAAATCGTGACTTGTGCGCCCTTCTGGGTTAAAGCCTGCCTCAGCAATTTCATTGGCAACACCAATCATTTCACGCACAACTGCACGTTCGCGTACAATGCTAGCGTAAGCATCAATATTAGCAGCACTTGGGGTGTTTTTAGCTATTTCGGCTAAATACGCAAAGCCACCAATCCCTGAAAGCTGATTATTTTTTTCTAAACTTTCAGAAATAGTAATTAAATCAATCGGATCGCCAATTTCAGCCAGTGCTGTCATTGCCTCAAAAATAAGCTTATGGGTACGGGTATAAAAGTCCTGTGACACAACAAGTTCAGCTACGCGATCAAATGCTTGATTATCAAGCATTAAACCACCTAAAACAGATTGTTCAGCTTCTATTGAATGGGGAGGAACTTTAAGAGTGTCGACTTGCTTATCTGGTTTGGCCATAACTTCACAGTACTAAAATTGAATGGCTCTATTCTATCGACTTGGCGGGGCTGTGCAAATAGCAAAGCAGGAAATCTTTCCTGCTTTTTGTAACTTAAAATAAAATGGATGATTATTGACGCTTAAGTCCAATCGTCCCACTTATGGTATTCATTTCTACACTGGCATCGGTGCCATTAGTATTAAACTTAATTCCACTTGCTGGGCCATATTTGGCTTTTTGCACTTGGTCGCTCGTTAGCTGGTTGTCAATTTTACCGCCGGCATGGGCTTGCACTTCAAATTGTGCCGATAAATCAGCTGGAAAGTAAAACTCAGCATTGCCACTTACAGATTCAAAACTTACATCAGCATCACTTAAAAGGCGATTAATACGCACTTCAACTTCGCCATTTACAGTGCTTATTTGTAACTCTTTGATTGCATCGAAGGTAAGATTGATATCACCGTTTACGTTTTCTAAGCGAATATCATTGGCAGTCGAGTTTGATTTTATATTCCCATTAACCGCATTAAAACGAACTTCTCCGTTAGATTGCTGATCATCAATTGCGCCATTTACAGTTTCAAATTGCACTTTACCACTGAGGTTTTTTGCGTTGATGTCACCGTTAACACTAGTAAGCTTAATATCGCCGTTAAGATCATTTACTGTAATGGCGCCATTGACTACATCAATTTCAGTGCCTCTTTTTAACTCTTTTGCAGTTACTGAAGCGTTAACCCCAACATACTCCAGCGCACTGCTTTGCGGCATGAAAATAGTTAGCGTTGAGCCATTATTGTTATTATCCCAGTTTGAAAGATCAGGCATTTTTACAATAAACTGAGTTTTATTACCTTGTGTTTTAAGAGTGTAGCCTTGTGCTTTATCATCAAGCTCGCCGCTCACTTTAAATTGATTTTTCTCCCAGCCCATAATATTTACATTGCCGCGCTGATTTTCTATATGAATAACGCCACCGTTTGGTACTTCAATTTGTTGTTCTATTTTTTCACCGGCAAATACAGCCATTGGTAATAAAGCGATTCCAAGTATTATTGCTTTCATTTATTTCTCCTAGATTTGTTGCCAACGCGGTGCATGCACCTTGTTAATTAAGTCGAGTTGTTGTTGATATACTTGCGCTAACATAGACAGTAGCGCCTTATTTTGTGGTTCATTTTCAAGTGTTTGCTTTATAGCCTGCTCAGCATCTTCAAGTTCTTGTAGCTGCACTTGCCAGTTATCTGTTAGTGCAGCTTGGCTTTGGTATTGAACAAGTAAACTTTGTTTTTGCTTAGTAAAAAAATCACTCATCGCCACAGCGGTATTTGTCTCTGGAGATGTAAAAAACACCATAGTGCTAACCAAAGCAGCCACACAACATGCCGCAATAGCAGTTAGCTTCGGCCAAACGACACTCTTAACTGTACTTGCCTGCTTATTAGTCATTATGGCGCGCTCAATCCCATCCCAGAGCTCTTTATCGGGTGTTATATTTTTATTTAATTGTGTTAGCGACTCATTTAAGTAGTCATCAAAATTTGTTTTACTCATTTTCGTACCACTGTTTTAATAATTGCCTTGCACGATGATATTGCGCCTTACTTGAGCCTACAGCCATGCCTAGCAAGGTTGCTATTTCTTCATGCCTATAACCTTCAACGGCATACAGTACAAATACCATTCTTGCGCGCTCAGGCAGCCTAACGATTAATTTATCTAAGCCATTTAAGCCATTGCAGTCATTTGCAGATTGCTCATCCATACCGCTTTGTTCAAAGCTAATAACTTTATTAAGCCAATGTTTTTGCTTACGCACATAGCTAATAGCAATATTACTGGTGACACTGTAAAGCCAGGTAGAAAATTGCGAACGCCCATCAAATTGCGCTATTTTGTGCCATACCTGTACAAATACTTCTTGGGTTGCATCTTGCGCATGCCCCTCATCGGCTATTAGCCTCAGGCATAAGCCATAAACTTTTGCTTTATGCATGTCATAGAGCGCTTTATAGGCTAACTGGTCGCCGTTTTTAACTTGATCAATAAGCATTTGCTGCACTTGATCAGTTATTGGCTGATTAGCGTCCATTAACATCGCAAATTTTTCCTGTTTATAATTATGTAATTGCAATTTAACTTATTAGACGCGAGGAGAAATAGAAAGGTTTAAATGAAATAAAATTTTTTTTGAAAATAAAGGTTTAACTTAGAAAAGTGTTTGATTTAATCCACAACAAACAATTTATTACTTTGGGTTATAAATTTTAGATACAAAAAAACCGTGCAAAGCACGGTTTTTTTTAACTTAATTTTAAAAATTAAGCTTCAGCAATAACGATTACTTTAATAGTAGCTGTTACGTCTGAGTGTACTGCGATTGCAACGTCAAATTCGCCAGTCTCACGGATAGTACCTAGAGGTAAACGAACTTCTGATTTAGCAACTTCAACACCAACAGCTGAGATAGCGTCAGCGATGTCACGAGTACCGATTGAACCGAATAATTTACCTTCGTCACCAGCTTTAGATACTAATGTAACTTCTGCTAATGCTTCAAGTTTGTCAGCGCGTGCTTGTGCTGCAGTTAACTGTTCAGCGATTTTTGCTTCTAGTTCTGCGCGACGTGCGTCAAACGTTTCAATGTTTGCTTTAGTTGCAGGAACTGCCTTACCTTGTGGGAAAAGGAAGTTACGTGCGAAGCCAGATTTAACAACAACCTGGTCACCTAGGCCACCTAGGTTAGCGATCTTATCTAGTAGAATAACTTGCATGTTTCTACACCTTTTAAAAACGTGTTAATCCGCTGCTTACTTATGTAAGTCAGTGTATGGAAGAAGGGCTAAGTAGCGAGCACGCTTAATAGCAGTTGCTAGCTGGCGCTGGTATTTAGCGCTAGTACCTGTGATACGGCTAGGTACGATTTTGCCACTTTCTGTAACATAGTTTCTAAGAGTAGCTAGATCTTTGTAATCGATTTGTTGTACGCCTTCCGCTTTAAAGCGGCAGAACTTACGACGTCTGAAATAACGTGCCATGAGATTAATTCCTCAAATAATTCTTTCTATATGCTGAGCATGCAAAACCAATTGGCTAAGGCCGTTACGACCTTCGTGGCGATTTAAAAAACCACTCACTTGCAATGCCTGCCCAACGTGCAAATGTTGAGTCTGTTGTTGCATTTGCTTACCACTGGCAACTACCTGAAGCCTCACATAACTATTACGGTTAAGATCTGCTTCAACTTGCATTGATTTATGTTCTACAACAAAAATACAATGCGGTATGCCCGCGGGGCTTTGGCTAAACTTGGGTGTTTTACAAACAACCCCCGATATAACCAGCTGATTCGTATATGGGCTAACCATTATAGTAACTGCTGACTACGTGCCATGCTAGGACTCAAAACAATTAAGCAGCTGGTGCTTCTTTCTTCTCTTCTCTTACAAGAGGAGACGCTTCAGTTACAGCGTTTTTAGTACGCATAACTAAGTTACGAAGCACTGCATCGTTGTAGCGGAAAGTAGTTTCTAGCTCGCTGATTACTTCAGTTGGTGCTTCAACGTTCATAAGAACATAATGAGCTTTATGAAGCTTGTTGATTGGGTAAGCCAGTTGACGACGGCCCCAGTCTTCAAGACGGTGGATAGTACCACCTGCTTCAGTGATAGAACCAGTATAACGTTCGATCATACCAGATACTTGCTCACTCTGATCAGGGTGAACCATGAATACGATTTCGTAATGACGCATGGATATTCCTTACGGTTAATAGAGCCTTCTACCGTTTCGGCCGGTCGGTTTAAGGCAAGGAATTAATAGTTTAAAAGCCGAAATGAGCGCGCATTTTACGCTTAGTAGGATAATTAAGCAAGCAGGTTTTTAAGCTTTAATAGATAAGCGTTAAAGGGTTCGGGGTTCGGGGTTCGGGGTTCGGGGTTCGGGGTTCGGGGTTCGGGGTTCGGGGTTCGGGGTTGATACGACCCCGATAAAGTAGACACGGGTTTTTAATTCATTAACTCGTATTGCATGGGACTCACATTTCCTAGCGTGCCATGCATTCTTACTGAGTTGTAGTAGTTTTCGATATAAAAGCGACTTTGTACTGTCATTTCACTACGACTCAGTTCATTTAAATTGTTCATCCATTCTTTTTTATACTGGGCAAAAAAGCTTTCTGAGCAGGCATTATCCCAGCAATTCCCTTTTCTCGACATGCTAATTGTTACCTGTCGGTTGTTCAACCACGATATTGTTTCTTTTGCACGATACTGGCTGCCTTGGTCTGAGTGAAATAATAAGCGACTTCCATCAGGTTTACGTGCATCCCATGTTTTTTTTAACGCTCTAATCACCAAGTCTGCGCTGTTAACTCGACTTGTTGCCCAACCAACGACTTTGCGTGAGTATAAATCTAAAATTACACATAAATACTGCCAACCCTCTCTGCAACGAACTTGCGTTATGTCTGACACCCATACCGTATTGGGTTCATCAACACTAAACTCACGACCCAATAAGTTTTCTGCAGTGATATGCCCCTGCTTTTTTCCGCTACCGGTATATCGGCGTTTACCCGCGGCTGAGCGGTAACCCATACTCTGCAGTAATCGCTGCACACGGCCTTTACTACACTCATACCCATTATCTATAGCGGCTTTCCACAACTTTCTGTAGCCCGGAATACAGTGCTCATCACTACTTACTTTTTTCAAAAACTCAAGCAATGAGTCGTTTTCTGACGCACGTTGACTTAATGATTGCTTTAGCCATTTATAATATCCAGCTTTTGATACTGACAACCATGTGCATAATTTTTTTATCGTTTTCTTAGCTGTCGCAGCTTGGTGAATATACTCAAATCTTATTCTTTTCGGCTGTCCAAGTAGGCCTTCGCCTTTTTTAACACATCGTTCTCCAACTGCGCATCTTCCAATTGCTTTTCAAGCTTACGCACTTGGCGCTCCAAATCTTTATATGACTTATCAGGGCCTTGGTTTTTAATTGGGTTAGATGTACTTTTTGACGTCATTTTTCGTCTCCATTTAGATAATAAGACAGGGTTAATGCCCAGCCGATGAGCTATTACATTAACAGTATCTGGAGAGTCTAACGATTGTTCAACTGCTTTTGTTTTAAATTCAATTGAATGACTACGCCTAGTTTTGATTTTCATAACACTTATTCCTTAAATAAGTGTCCACTTTTATAGAGTCGTATCAGGTTCGGGGTTCGGGGTTCGGGGTTCGGGGTTCGGGGTTCGGGGTTCGGGAAGAGATTATTGGATGCTCCCTTTATATCAATAAGTAAAATCAAGATAAGTGTTTAATATTTACGAGGTAGACGCCGAGCTTGAAAAGCATAGCTTTAAATTATTTAAGCTCTACATTTGCTTCTAAAATATAAACATTTACTCAAACCTAAAGCCGTGCAATTATTGAGCAACACATTATTTAATAAGGATATTTATGAAGCTTTTACTATCGCTTGTGTTAATACTTACTTTTAGTACACCTATTTTAAGCTATGCAGACACCGCTACAACCGACATAACCGTGGGTAAAAAGGTCATTCTACAATCAAAAATACTTAACGAAGACAGACCTATCAGAATATTCATACCTGACAATGTAAAAGACGATCAGCCGCTCTATGTTATTTATTTACTTGATGGTATTGAGCACTTTCATACGGCGTCTGGCGTTATAAAATCCCTCATTGATTACGAGCAGATACCTAATGCAATGCTTGTTGCTATTGATACAACCAACCGCGTTCGTGATTACTTACCTAAAGTACAAGGTGAGCCTAAAACGGAGTTTCAAACCTTTGTTAAAAATAAATGGCCTGACGCAGGGCAAACCGATAATTTTTTAAAGTTTGTGTCTGATGAGCTCATGCCCTATATAAATAGCAACTACCCAACTAATGGTTACAACACCTTAATTGGTCATTCTAATGCTGGTACATTAGCGCTTTATACTTTAGTTAATCAACCGGCACTATTTAACAACTACATCGCTATAAGCCCAAATAGTTGGTGGAGTGATGAAGAGTTAAAAAGTAATATTATTAAATACACTAAAAACCCCAAAGGCGCTCAAGCGTTATTTATTAGTGTTGCAAGTGAAGGCGCACGCTTTTATACCGGCGTATTAAATACTTTAGTAAATTTAGAGCAACAAATGCCCACGCAGCTAAAATGGAAATATAAGCATTATCCCACTTTTACTCATATGGGCACCATACTTCCAGCACTTAGCGATAGCCTAATTCACTTATTTAGCGACCTAATATTTAAAGTGACTGACGAGCACGGAAAATTTGCGGATGTATCATTGATTACCGGTTACTACCAAGCACTTAGTGATAAGTACGGATTTGAGCTTAAAATTCCACAAGATGTGTACGTAGAATTTGCCCACAGCCAACAAGAGTTTGGTAACACTAAAAAAGCTATTTCAACACTAAAACACTTTACTAACGATTACCCTAATGCTGCTTACTCTCACATGCGATTATCGCAAGGCTACACGGCTAATAAACAGTTCAAAGAGGCATTCACTAGTATGAAACACGCACTAGAACTTGCTAAACAGAACTCGCGTGACCCATTGTTAGTTGATGCACTACAAGATATGGTGAATGAAGCAAAAGAGAATTTGTAGCTCATTAATTTAAAGCATTACGAGCTTCGCTTGTCGTGTCAGCAAGCTGTACGCATACACTAAAGAAAGCATTAGCCTATAAAAAAACCGATGCTTAAACTAAACATCGGTTTTTATTTTACTGAAAGCTGACAGCTAGAAACTGACCGCTTGTCTTTATCACTTCCCTATCGCTTCTTTGGCGAATAGGTGTTTGATTGGGCCCAAGTTATCAACTAACGAAAGCCCTACCCCACGAATCAGCTTTTTAACTGGGTTTGCGCCTTCAAATAACTCTTTTAGCCCTTGCATCATGGCAATGTGTTTTTGTGCGTCGAGCTTACGGGTGCGCTCGTAATCACGCAGTGTGCGCGTACTTGCAAATTCTTTGGTGTCTTGACTTAGTAGCTCGATTAAATAAGCCGCGTCTTTTAGACCTAGGTTCATACCCAGCCCTGCCAATGGATGAATGGTATGCGCTGCATCGCCCATTAGCACCACGTTGCCATTTACCCATTGCTGGGCATAACGCATTTTAAGTGGGAACGCGACGCGCTTACTTTGCACTTCACATAAACCGCATTGGCCATCTATGGCAGCCATAACTGCTTTATTAAAAGTGGTGTCGTCCATTGCTAACAATTCATCACAATGATTCGGGCTGGTAGACCACACAATTGAATGAGTATGCCCATCGCTCAATGGCAAGAACGCTAGCGGCCCTGTAGGTAAAAACACTTGGCGTGCGGTATTTGCATGTAACTCTTTGGTTTTAACTGTCGCTACTAACGCATGGTGATCGTAATCTTTAAAGCTCAGCGCCATATTAAACTGTTTACGAATCGCTGAATTTGCACCATCAGCTGCCACCAGCAACTTAGCAATAATAGGCTCACCTGTTTTTAAATTAATAAATACATCAGACTCGCTTTGGTGTATTTGCTGATACTCGGTATTAAACATGAGTGTGGCATTACTTTGCTGCTCAAGCTCTTTTATTAGTGCAAAGCGAATAATATCGTTTTCAACAATGTGGCCTAAATGCTCAAGCTCAAGTTGCTCGTTATTAAAAGCTATTTTTCCAAAGCTGTCGGCATCGCGTACATCCATGTGCGTATAAGCACAAGCACGCTCAGCTATTATGTGTGGCCATACATTTAATTGCTCCAGCAAGGTTTGACTGGCAATACTTAGTGCACTAACTCGTAAACCATAATCATCGCTAGGTGGAGATTGAGTTGGCGCAGCATCTAACACAGCCACGCTGATATTCGCTTTAGCAAGCCCGAGCGCCAGCGTTAACCCAACGCAGCCACCACCCACTATACAAACCTGTACTTGTTTCATAAACGTGTACCTTGTTTAACTTGACCCATTAATTGTTTTGCTAATGGGGCTTTTAATGCAGGGAATAAATCCATTGAAAATAGCCCAATACTTCGACCAAGCGCTAACACCCGTGATGAGTTTGAAAAAAGTCGAACCAAGGCATCGGTCAATGTCATCACAGTGTTTATATCATCACTGCGCTTAATTGAATATTGACGAGTAAAAGCATAACTACCTAAATCATGTTCACTGTTTGCCATTAAGTTACTCAGCACTTGTACGTCGCGCAGCCCTAAATTAAAGCCTTGTCCTGCAATAGGATGAATGGCATGTGCCGCGTTGCCTATCACCACTGTGCGGTGCGTCGTTAACGATTCTATTTGCCCATAAACTAGAGGGTAACTAGCGCGCATACCGACTTTTATAAACTGTCCTGCACGATAACCAAAGGCAGTTTGCAGCGCACTTATAAAGTCTGGTTCACTTAGCGACATATACTGCTCAATATGCTCTTGGCGCATACACCATACTAACGAATAGCGGTTATTACTCATGGGTAATAAAGCCATTGGCCCATTTTGGGTAAACCGCTCAAACGCCTGATGATGGTGCCCACCAGCGACTTCTATATTGGCAATAATCGCACCTTGGTCATAAGGCTGGGTATTGAAGCCGAGCCCCAATAAATTACGAGTTGCCGACTGTGCACCGTCGGCAATCACCAACAGCTTGGCACTCAGTTTTTCACCACTTTGTAGTGTAAGTTCATTACTATCGGCGTTTTGTTTTATCGCTGTTACGCTATCTGGGCAAAAAAGCGATATGTTTGATTGCATTAAACGCTGATGCAGCGCTCTGCCAAATGGGTTTACCTCTACCACATAACCTAATGAGGGTTTTGTAAACTCATCACTGTGTATATGGGTTTTACCAAAGTGCCCTTTGTCTGACACACTGACTTTTTTTATGGCCGCAGCATAGGGAGCGTTCATTTCAAATAAATTGAGGCTTTGTAAATACTCTACCGACTGCTGGGCAAGTGCGATACTTCTGTCATCAAAGCTTGGATGATAATCAGTGGTTACTTGATTTGCTTCAATTACAGCAATATTTAAGCTGGGATTTTTTTTACTTATACTTAGAGCACAACTTGCGCCGACTAAACCACCACCAATTACTACAATATCAAACTGCTTAGCCACTTTTATCTCCAAGCTTATGCGTTTTTAGCGCTTTGCATTAACGCTTCTATTTCGCTAATTTTTTTAGGCACGGTAATTGTTAAGTTTTCGTGACCAGACTCAGTTACTAATAAGTTATCTTCAATACGAATACCTATGCCTTGGTATTTTTTGGGTGCGTTTGAATCTTTACTAATATAAAGCCCTGGTTCAATGGTCAGTACCATACCAGGTTCAAAAGCACGATCTTGGTTATTAACCTTGTAATCGCCCACATCGTGAACATCGAGTCCTAACCAATGGCCAAGACCATGCATGTAATATTCTTTACAGGCACCTTGCGCCATTAGCTCATCAAAATCGCCGGTTAAAATACCTAAATCGAGTAACCCTTGGGTTAGCACTTGCATAGCGAGTTTATTAGCCTGCGATAAGTAGCCACCGGGCTTTACTTCGCTAAATGCGACTTCTTGCGCTTTGAGTACAATATTATAAAGCGCAGCTTGCTCGGTGCTAAATTTACCATTAACGGGGAAAGTACGGGTAATGTCGGCTGCGTAACCTTGTAGCTCACAACCTGAATCAATCAGCACTAGGTCGCCATTGTTTAATACATCGCTGTTTTGGGTGTAGTGCAAAATATTAGCGTTATCGCCACTACCGACAATGGTGCCATAAGCTGGATGTGGCGCCCCATTCATCGCATAGTGATGATGAAGTTCTGCTTCTAATTGAAACTCGGTTGCGCCAACGTGGGAAAAGCGCATGGCACGCATGTGTGCTCGGGCACTTATTTCGCAGCCTTCACGCATAATGTTAATTTCGCTTGGCGATTTAAATAAGCGCATTTCATGCAATAAAGGGCGAATATCTTTAATTGTACTCGGTGCTGTATCGCCTTTTTTGGGGGCACTGCGCAAAGTATTGAGCATTGAAAATACTTTGCCGTCAAAGGCAGGATACGTCCCTTGTGCATAAAATAAAATCTGTTGGCCGTTCACCAAATTCAATAATTGTTCGTTTAGTTCACTTAATGCATAAGTTTTGTCGAATAAGTATTCACTTTGCGCTTTTTCAAAACCAATGCGCCTGCCGTGCCATATCTCTGCAAGTTTATCTTTATCTAAACAAAACAATATAGAAGGCGTATCACTGTCTTTGCATAACACCAATACCGCATCGGGTTCGTTAAAACCAGTTAAGTAAAAAAAGTCACTGTCTTGTCTAAACGGATAATGAGTATCTCGGCTACGTGTGAGCTCGGTTGCAGCAGGAATTATCGCAATACTGTTGCTATCCATTGCCGCCAATAAACGTTCGCGGCGCGCTTTAAACTCTGACTTTTGTATTTCAACCATTAATAACTAACCCATTACTTTTGTTGTATTACTAAATTAATGCAGTGTTTTTTTGTTGCTTTGTGGGTTTTGCTCTTTGCCAAGTTCAGCAAAACACAGTAACGCCGATACGCGTACGTACTCAATCACTTCATGCAGTGCTTGGCTATCTTCTTCGGTTTCTTCAAAGGTTGTATCAAGGCGCGTAATTTCGCTAAAGTCGCTAATCACTTCTTTTACATCTGCCGACAGCTTGCCATAGTCTTTTTGCTTTAAGCCAAAGCCCAGCATAAACCCAGCTACCCATGATACGAGCCCATTGGCTTGATCGATGAGTGTTTCGTCATCACTCGGTAAAAACAAATCAAATTGAAACTCTTCATTGTTAAAGCTTTCAACAACTTGTTGATAAACTTTACCAAAAAACTGTTTTAAATCGTTGCTAAACGACTCGCCATCATTAAATACGTCGCTCAGTAAGCCTAAGTATTCTTTATCGTCAATGCTTAGCCCACAAGCAAGTAAGCCGCTAATAACGCCATGCGCTTCAGCAGGTGATACAAATATTTCGTTTTTCTCTAAAAGAAGTTGGGCTTTTTCGTAATCTGGTAAGTTATTCATAATGACGTCTTCGCTTTGCTAATTAAAGCAATGCTACCACTCGATAAAAAGCAACTCCAATGAATTCTATGACTGAGGTCAAAAGCAAGCGATTGAAAAGCTGATTAAGTTCAAAAAGCAATCTTAAAAGTAAATACAAGATTAGGGTCTGTTGACCCTTCAAGGTTAAATTTGCAGCAGTCTGTTTGGTATTTAGGCAAGGCAGAGCCTATGTGGTGTGGTTATTCCCCATAAATAGGCGATAACGTAGCATTAATCCCAAACAGGCGCTGCCCGAAGGGTTCTGCCTAGGGGCGATTAACTCTTTGTTGCTCGGTTTTTACTTAGCCCACTAGGTTACAAACCTCGCGCCGCGATTAAACCGCCCCTAGTTTGAACAAATTTTAATCCGCAAAGGTCAACAGACCCTAAATTTGCAGGAAAACTGAGCGAACAGTTTAATTTTTTACGATTGGGGTTTAAGGATTGGAATATGTCTTATATACTGAATTTGTTCCCTGGGGTGCAGGAGCTTGGTTAAGTCCCTGAGCCGATAAATTTTATACCAGGATTTTTGTTCGTCTACTATTGTGCAAGCTCGGCATGTACCGAGAAGCCTACGGTAAACCGCAGATTTCCGCCCTGAAACCTCAAGGTTTCAGGACTGACACCCGGCACCGCATTCTCGGGGAACACCTCCAATAACTTTAATTCCCCAGCAATTACTTTTATATCCTTATTTTATTAATCACCTAGTTATTATAAAAAACACCGAACTGAATTTTTTACAGTCCGATGCTTTACTTACTAGTACCTGAAACTTAGTGCCTGAAACCTCTACTTATCTATGTAGCCTGCACTTACTTAAACCAGCCTTGAAAGCGCTCCATCAGCATATAGTTAACCGGAACGAGTAATAAGGTTATAAAGGTCGCAAATATAATCCCAAAACCTAGGCTTACTGCCATAGGAATTAAAAACTGCGCCTGAGTCGCCTTTTCAAACAGCAGCGGCATTAAGCCTATAAAGGTGGTTAAACTAGTTAGCATAACCGGGCGAAAACGCGCTACGCCGGCGGTTTTAACAGCTTCCATTAAATCGAGCCCTTCACTGCGCTTTTTATTAATAAAATCAACCAATACTAACGAGTCGTTCACCACGACCCCAATTAACGCGAGCATTCCCAGCAAACTCATAATGGTAAGCTCCATAGCCATGATCCAATGGCCAATTACTGCGCCAATCATGCCAAAAGGAATAATGCTCATCACCACCAGTGGCTGTAAGTACGATTTAAAGGGAATTGCGAGCAACCCATAAATTACAAAAAATACAAATACCATTCCCCACAGTAACGAACCAAACGATTCGCGCTGCTCTTTGGCTTCACCTTCTAATGAATGGCTTACACCTGGGTATTGTTGCACCAGTTCATCTAAGTAGGTTTTTAAATCAGCTTGAAGCACGGTCATATTGGTATCGGTTTTTTCTACATCCGCCGACACATTAAGTGTACGGTAACGATCAATACGGGTAATGGTTGATGGGCTTTGACCAGGTACTAAAGTGGCCACGTGTGACAGCGGCACTCGCCCACCATTAGGCGTTTGTATTAATATATCTTTTAAATCAGCAACTGAGCGCCTTTCATCTATAGGTAAGCGCACCATAACGCGCACATCATCACGCCCGCGTTGAATGCGCTGTACTTGTACACCAAAAAACGAGTTACGCACTTGTCTTGATACATCAACTCTATTTAATCCAAGTGCAAGCCCTTGCTCTGTTAGCTCTATTTGTAGCTCTTCTTTACCATCAGACATGCTATCGGCAATATCAAACACGCTTGGATAAGTGGCCAATCGTTGTTTAATTTGCTCAGCCACTGTTTGCAGTGTGGTTATGGAATTACCCGATAATTGAATATCAATTGGGTTTGAGCTTCTACCTATTTCTGCTCTAAATGTGAGACTTTCAGCCCCTGGGATCACCCCTATTAATTGCCGCCACTCTTTTACCAACTCACGCGAACCAATATCAGACTCTCGTTGTTCTGCTGGGGTGATTTCAAAGCGCACACTACCCGAATTAGCCGCACCGCCTCGCCCGCCAGTGCTGGCTAAAATATTAAGGATAATACTTTGCCCTGTTTCTTCATCTTGATACTTACGCTGAAGCTCTCTGGCTTTATCTGACATATCAATAATGTATTTATTCGTGACTTCAAACGGTGTTCCCGCAGGAAAAGTTAAATTAACCCGAACTGTTTCACTGGGAATACGTGGGAAGAAAATAAACTTAGTCCAACCACTGGTGATCATGGTTAAAATAATTAAAAACACGCCCATAAATAAACTGACTGTGGCCAGTTTGTTGCGTAGCGCTAGCCCTAATACGGGTTGGTAATATTTTAAAATGGCATGCTCAAAACCATCTGCAAAACGTTGTTGGAGTTGCTCTAATTTAGAACCTTTGCCTTTTTGCTGGCGCAGTTTGATATATTTTAAATGCGCTGGCAGCACAAATTTAGATTCAATCAATGAAAACAATAATACCGGAATAACCACCACCGGAATTTGCGCAAAAATAGCGCCTCGCGCGCCTTCTATAAAACCTAAGGGTAAAAAAGCGGCCACGGTGGTTAACACGCCAAATGTAACTGGCGTGGCTACTTCTTGAGTTCCTTTTATAGCAGCCTCTTCGCCCGATTTGGCGGTTTTTAAATGGGTATACACGTTTTCACCGGTAACAATAGCATCGTCCACCACAATCCCTAGCACCAATATAAAACCAAATAAGCTGATCACATTTATGGTCACGCCAAAGGCGGCCATTGCCATAAACGCGCCCATAAATGAAACCGGAATACCAATAAATACCCAAAACGCGATGGCAGGTCTTAAAAATAAAGTCAGTAACCCCAGTACCAAAATACCGCCCTGTAAAGCATTGCTAGTTAGGGTAGCAATACGGCTTTTTACTACCTCAGAGTCATCATCCCAATAGCTTAAATAAAACCCTTGCGGTAAATTAGCTTGCTCACTGGTAATATAGTTTTTAACTGCATCGGCCACTTCTATCGCACTTTGCGGACCAATGCGGTACACATCGATAAATGCGGCTTGTTTGCCATTAAAGCGGGTGCGCACGGGGGTTTCTTCAAAATCATCGTTAATGGTTGCAATATCACTTAAGCGAATAATAGTGCCATCGGCTTGATTTTTTATCACAATGCTTGCAAATTCATCTTTGCGGTAAGCTTGCCCTTTAGAGCGAATAAGTACATCACCGCCCTCTGTTTTAAGGTTTCCCGCTGAAATATCAGAACTTGAATTGGCAATGGCACTGGATATTTGCGCCAAGGTTAAATCGTATTGGCGCAGCGTATCTTGGCTTACTTCGATTGCCAGCTCATAATTACGTACGCCACTAAGTTCAACTTGGGTAATCGCCGGAATACGCAGTAATTCATCACGGACTTGCTCTGCATATTCTAGGGTTTCTTTTTCGTTGTAGTCACTTGAAACAGTGACTGCTATTACTTCACGCTTACGCTGGATTAACCCTATTACTGGTTTTTCTGCATCGGCTGGAAAGGTATTAATGGCATCGACACGGCTCTTTATATCCGCTAACAATTCACGCTCGTCGTAGCCAGTATCAACCTCAACGCTTACTTGTGATGACCCCTCAGAAGAGCGGCTCGATATTTGTTTAATACCTTCGAGATCTTGTAATGCTTCTTCTATTCGTATGGTGACCCCTTTTTCAGCATCTTCTGGGGTTGAACCACGTAAACTCACACTAATATTTATACGATCAGAAACAAACGAGGGAAACACCTCTAACGGTAACTTAGAAGACAGGCTGAATAGGCCGCCCAACACAATACTAATTAGCAATAAGTTGGCAGCCACATGGTTACGAGTAAACCAAGCGATCATGGCTGCTCTCCTGTTTTTTGTGCTTTAGGAGTCGCATCCATTATCTGCACTGGCGTACCTGAACTCACTTGCCCCAGTGGCGTCAGTACTAATTGACTACCCGCTTCAAGACCTTTACTCACAATGCCTTGCAGCGCATTTTGCCACGCTAAAGCAATATTTTTACGCTGTAGTGTGCCATTTTCAACCACATAAACATAACTGCCTTGATATATCGCACTATTGGGAATAACGAGTACCTGAGAGGCGACTTTGCCATTAATTTTAGCTTTAACGTATTGTCCTATTTTTACTGGGTATTGATTATCACTGGTTGATTTATAAGGGTCATTAATTTTAGCCACCACATACAATTGCTGAGCACTTTCATCTATTGCGCCCTCAGTACGAATAAGTTGGCCTTGCCATTGTTGCTCGCCAATTAAATCTGAAGTGAAATTTACCGCTGAGCCACGCTGATTTTTAGCACCATCTCGATATTGCTCAGGTAAATTAATAAAAGGCAGATCTTTATTCTTTATCGGTAAGCGTATTTCAACACTGTCGGTTGCATAAATTGTCGCTAACTGCATATTGTTAGATACCACCTGACCTAAGTCAACGCTGCGGTTTAATACTCGCCCAGCATAAGGGGCTTTAATTTTAGTACGTTCAAGATTTAGTTGCGCTTTTTCCAATTGTGCTTGTGCTGACAAAACCTGTGCTTGCGCTGCAGCTAGCTGTGGCTTTCTAAGTACTAAAATACTCGGTTCAGACTCATTGCCTAAACGTTGCCAATCAGTAAGCGCTTGTCGGCCTCGTGCTTGCTCTTCTAATAAGTTTTGCTCGGCATTGAGCAAATTAGCTTGTGCTGATTTAACTTCCGCTTTTAAATCGCGATCATCTAGCTGAAGTAACACATCGCCTTTTTCAAAAAAGCCGCCTTCGCGGAACTGCTCATTTATATCAATAATCAGCCCAGAAACCTGAGCCACCAACATACTTTGAGTCCGTGGTTTAACCGTACCAAAGCTATCAATTTCAACGGGGTAGTCAATTAACTGCAATGGTTTTACCGCTACATTAATTTTTGCTTTTGGCGGTGCTGAAAAACGTGATGCTTTAGGCGGGTTTCCCTTAATAAACATCACCAAAAAAATGGTCGCTATAATGATAGCAGCGGGAACAATTATTTTTTGTTTGTTTAGTTTCATAGTGCTTGCTCATCCTGTGCGGATCTTGATTTTGCAAAGTCGCCCCCAAGAGCAACATGTAATTTAATGCGATTTGTGAGTAATTGGTTTTTAATTTCAATCAGTGAACTTTGTGCATCAAACGAGCGTGCTTGTGCATCTAATACGGTGGTGTAGCTCACTAAACCACTTTGATATTGTTCAAACGATAATTGCTCTGCTGCTAAGGCATTTTCTTGTGCCTGCAAGGTGCTTTGGTAGCGTGCCTTTAAAGATTGTTGTTGGGTAATAGCATTTTCAACATCACCAAATGCATCATATAAAGATTGCAGATAGGCTTGCTCTTGCTTTTGCGTTTGTAAACTGGCTATTTCCTCGTTCGCAGCGAGTCGCCCAGCGTCAAAAATAGGCGCTGAAATGCTACCAATAAGTGACCACGCAAGACTTGAAGCAGAAAATAAGTCGCTTACC
This sequence comes from Pseudoalteromonas sp. SD03, assembly GCF_040937955.1. Taxonomy (NCBI): domain Bacteria; kingdom Pseudomonadati; phylum Pseudomonadota; class Gammaproteobacteria; order Alteromonadales; family Pseudoalteromonadaceae; genus Pseudoalteromonas; species Pseudoalteromonas sp. SD03. The sequence goes on along the minus strand of NZ_CP162514.1, from coordinate 686,293 downwards.
CTGTTAGTGCTATCGCTTAAACCTGCCGCTAAATTTAAACTCGGAAAACGCTGTTTATGCGCATACGCAAGCGAAGCGTCGCTGGCTAATAACTGATACCAACTAGCACGCAACGCAGGTTTGCGAGTAATAAGCTCCGACGGTAAACCAAGAGGAATGTCGTCATTAATTACAGGTAGGTCGTTATTCGCTGCTATCAATCCTTTTGGATACTCCCCCAATAAACGCTCAAGGCTACGTGCAGCTTGAGTCAAATTTGCTTTTTGGGTTGCTATACGGGAGCGTTCATTGTTTAACTCATTGCGAGCTAAATAAACATCTAACGCTTCATTTAAACCTTGGCGATAACCCGACTCAATAATCTCAAGGTTTTGCTGGGCGTTAGCTTCTCTGCGCTTAAACAAATCAAGTAATTGCTCTGCACTGATTAAGTTAAACCAATTTGTTATAACATCTGCAATAAGCTGTTGTTTAGTTTGCTCATAGCGAGCTTGCTGAGCAAGGTAGTTGAGGTTGTCTCTGCGCTTTGCATCAGAGAGTTTACCCCATAAATCAATTTCATAGCCTAACTCTAACGATACAGAGCTTGAGTTATTATAACTAACCGGACGATTATCTTTGCTCCGTCCTACTCGCGTTGAAATATCTAAACTGGGCCATAAAGCGGCACCGGTGACAATTAATTGCTGTTTTTGTATTTCTACATCAAAACGGTTTTGCAATAGTTGCTGATTGTTTTTTAGCGCTTGAGTAACTAGCTGCTTTACTGTTGGTGAAGCAAGTTTATTAAACCATGTGTCGTTGACAGCAACTACTGATTCAACAGCTGTTTGTTGCCACTGTTCTGGAAGTGTATTCGGTGCTTGCTCACGCAGTTGCGGGTTTAAGTTACTCGCACAACCACTTAGCAGCATAATACTTATTGCCAATAAAGATGGCTTATATTGCCACATCATTTTTAAACCTGATTAATGCTATTTATGAATGTTATTCAAGCACTTTAGCAAACGTTGCTCAATTGACTTTACATAACATTACATACTTTGCGATGAAATTATAAGTGCCGTAGATACGCCAAGTATTAACATATTGATCACAAATTAATAAACAACCTAATTTTTAGCCAAAAAAGCTGAATAAAGTTCTCAAAGAGGTACGAAAAGGACAGAGGGACTTACTGTTTATGACGTGCTGGAAAAATAGAGCAGGATAGAAAAAACTTAGAAACAAAAAAGCCCCGCATATGCGAGGCTTTGTATAAATGGTGCCTCGACCCGGAATCGAACCAGGGACACGAGGATTTTCAATCCTCTGCTCTACCAACTGAGCTATCGAGGCACTTAAACAGTGCAAATAGTTAAATTAACTATTTAAATAAATGGTGCCGACTAACCGAGTCGAACGGTTGACCTACTGATTACAAGTCAGTTGCTCTACCAGCTGAGCTAAGTCGGCACACTAAACTGTGTGCTAAGGCACTTTATCAATTTTAAAGATTGATAACTTTTAATAAATGGTGCCTCGACCCGGAATCGAACCAGGGACACGAGGATTTTCAATCCTCTGCTCTACCAACTGAGCTATCGAGGCACTTAAACAGTGCTAGTGAACTGCTTTGAGCAATTTCACTTTTATAAATGGTGCCGACTAACCGAGTCGAACGGTTGACCTACTGATTACAAGTCAGTTGCTCTACCAGCTGAGCTAAGTCGGCACACTAAACTGTGTGCTAAGGCACGTGTAATAACGTTTAATCTTATGATTTGAAACACTATTACTTTAATAATGGTGCCTCGACCCGGAATCGAACCAGGGACACGAGGATTTTCAATCCTCTGCTCTACCAACTGAGCTATCGAGGCACTTAAACAGTGCTAATTAAAAATCTTAACGGATTTTTAATGCAATTCCCAGCTAGCTCTACTGACTGGCTATCTGGGCGTGCGGCGTATTAAACGAGTTTTGCCCCTACAAGTCAACTTTTTTTTTATTCTTTATAATCGTTTGAACGGTTTTCAAACAACTCGAGGCTATTTTCGTTAATACAGTGTATTTATCCAACAAAAGAGTTTAAAAAACGTAGTGAATTATTTTTTTTAGGTGTTACGATTGAATAATAACTTTCGGTACAGGCTTACCGTTTTAATAATAAGACCACAGGAAAACTCATGCAGAGCAAGCCCTCTTCAGCAATAAAAGGCCTACTACCTTTATTCTTAGTTAGTAACCTTATAATAACCGCATTATTTGTAGTCGCCTTTGTGCTTTATTCACAAAGTAATGCTGATAACAATGCATCTGCTCCAACCTCTACTTTATCGTTAACAAAACTTGCTGAGCGTCTTGATCAGCCTTTAGCAGAAGCATTAACAATATACGAGCAAGACAAGGTCACGCAATTACTCGATATGACCACCTTACTCAATGATGATTATAAATATACGCTCCACCGTTTTAATGCCAATAATCAAGCCGAGTTAGTTTATAGCAATAACAGTAAAGCAATTGCGCCTTTAGCTGTTAATAAACATATTAAAGAACAAAATACTCTTCATCATTTAATCTCATCAGAGAGGCAGATAATTGGAGAGCTTATTATTAAGCAAACACAGCCCTCAGTTACACCATCAAATCAACACTCACCACTAAATGCCTATGTTGTAGCCTTTGCTGCACTGGTGGTGCTGTTTGTATTAGCATTCATGTTGAATAAATACATTAACAAGCGATTACATAAAAATACAGATTCACTTACTCAAGAACTAAAAGAAATTACGCAAAATGATAACTATCAAAGCACCCTAAATGAGCAACTAGAGGGTGGTTTAGAAACGGTAGCTCAACAAGTTAATTTATTACTCAAAAAGGTGAGTAAGGTTCAAGCTGACGATCAAGCGGCAAAAAAAGAGTTAAAAAAATTACAAACAAGCCTTGAAACAGAAGTACAAAGCAGAACCTTTGAGTTAGAGAAACAAACGCAAAAAGCGCTAAAAGCCAGTGAAACTAAAACCACCTTTTTAGCCACTATGAGTCATGAAATAAGAACACCAATGAATGGTGTAATCGGTACCATTGATTTACTTCGTCAAACAGAACTTGATGGTGCACAGCAACGTTTAAGTACAATTATTCGTGAATCTGCATTTTCGTTACTCAGTATCTTAGATGATATTTTGGATTTTTCTAAAATTGAAGCAGGAAAGCTCAATATAGACCCGACTCCCTTCTCTGTTGCAGATACGCTAGAAGAAGTCGCAAAGGTGTTATCGTCTGTTGCAAAAAACCGTCACCTAGAACTCGATTTATCAATTGCACCGGATATTCCTAATAACCTTATGGGCGACTCAGTCAGGGTTCGCCAAGTACTTTATAACTTATGTAGCAATGCCATTAAATTTACCAGCACTAACGGCTCTACTCAAGGTAGGGTGAAAATATCGGTTGAAGTTGCACACAACACTGCCGATCATTTTACACTCCGTTTTTGTGTAGTTGATAACGGTAAAGGAATGAGTCAGTCTCAATTAAGGAAAATATTCAGCCCGTTTACTCAAGCTGAAAGCTCAATTACCCGAGAATTTGGCGGTACAGGACTTGGGCTTTCAATTTGTAAAAGCTTAACCGAGCTAATGCTTGGTACTATACATGTTACAAGCCATGAGGGGATTGGTAGTGAGTTTACCGTTGAACTGCCTTTTTCAACGGCAGGTAAAACTGAATTTGCTCATAAAAATACACTCAATAATAAACATGTTGTTGTTGTTAGTGACAATGCTGAACGCGGCAAGGTAATTTATCGTTACTTGTCATTCATGGGTGCCAAAATAACCTATGCCCATGAGCAAAAAGATATAGAAGATCATCAAGACACAAAGGATATTATTTGGGTTGTCGATGGTATTGACGACATGAGCAGTATTAGCACTTTGCTAAGAAGTTTACTTTACTCACTAGAAGATAATAATCAGCAAATGGTGGTATTAAGTAAGCTAGATGAAGCCGTTATTAATCATGAAAATATTTTTTATATTAATGCTTCACCACTGTGTAAATCTAACTTTATGCTTTCAATTTTGGTTGCGGCGGGCTTACATAAACCTAAGCAAATAAAAAAAGCTAAAAGCATGAATCATTACTTAAATTCAGAAGAAGCACTCGCTGCAAATAGGCTTGTTTTACTGGTAGAAGATAACTTATTAAACCAAGAAGTACTTACCGAGCAGTTACACATATTAGGGTATAGTGTGGAAGTAGCGAATAATGGTGAGGAAGGCATAGAGATGTGGCGTAAAAACAGCTATTCGCTCATCCTAACCGATTTACATATGCCGAAAATGTCTGGCTACGATATGGTTGAAAAGATTAGAGAAGAAGCGGCACTGTTAGAAGCAATCGACGCTCAACCTTATATTATTGCTGTAACAGCCAATGCCTTAAAAGGCGAAAGAGAGCGCTGTTTAGCTGTGGGAATTAATGACTTTATAACTAAACCGATTGAGTTAAATGCGCTTGAGGACATATTAAATCAATGGAGCGATATAGATAATAAACAGCCAAAACAAATTAGCTCAGCTGAAAAGCCAGCCATGCCTATTAACATGGAGTCTGCCAACAAATATATAAATGGCGATGATGCTAAAAAAATTCGCTTCTTTAAAATGTATTTAGAGCAAAGCCAAGAACAAATTAAATCAATCAACTTTGCGGTACTACAAAAGAGTCAAAGTGAAATTATAGCTGCCTGCCATCAATTGAAATCTATATCAAAAACAGTGGGGGCTAATATTGTGGCTGATTTAGCGCAGTCATTTGAGGATAAGTGTAAGGCTGATGAAATCAATGCCGATGAGTTAATTGAGATGAGAGATGAGCTCGAAATTGAATATTCAAGAGCAGCACAATTTTTAAAAGAACAAATTAGAAACCACGATCAACAAGATGACTTGATTTAACTAAACTGTTCATAGGTATGCACAACAAAAAAGGGCTTTTATAGCCCTTTTTTAACGATTATTTTTCTACTGGCTTATAGCCTTCAATCTCAACCTCTTTTCCTTCAAATAAAAAGCCAACCATTTGCTCTTCTAAAAAGGTACGATGTTCTGGGTCCATCATATTTAAATGCTTTTCGTTGATCAGCATCGTTTGTTTATGCTGCCACTGTCCCCATGCTTCTTTAGATATATTATTAAAAATCTTTTCGCCAATTTCCCCAGGATAAAGTTGAAATCCAAGGCCTTCAGCTTCTTTTTGTAACTTTTGACAAAATACAGTACGTGCCATGATTTATTCTCTCTAACGCTAAATGCTGCTAGTTTAACCTATTGGGCTCATTTGTTTAACCAACTTTTTAGTCGGTGCAGCTAAACCCACCTCTATTGATTGATCAAGTGGATACCATATTAATTGCTTGTCGTTCACCACATCAGGGATTTGCTGAACATTGAGCACATGTGGGTTTATGGTTAGCTCAAAATGTGAGAACACATGGCTAAAAGGCGCTAATATCTCAAGCTCACTTTTTAGCCCTTGCTGTGCTAAAAAAGTATCGAGCTCACTGTGCTCATTAAATTCAAAAAATCCAAATAATCCCCCCCAAATGCCACTACTTGGGCGTTTTTCCATGAGTACTTTGTCGTTATGTTTAATAATTAACTGATGACAACTTTTTTTAGGCACTGCTTTTTTAGGTTTAGAATGTGGGAACGCTTTAACCTTATCCGCATTAAAAGCACCACATTGTGTTTTTAATGGGCATGCTTCACAGTCAAAACGACTTCGTGAACAAAGGCTTGCCCCTAAATCCATCATAGCTTGATTAAACTCAGTCACATTATTTTTAGGGGTGAGTTGTTCACTTAAATGCCACAGCTGATTTTCTACCTTTTTGACGCCATACCAACCTTCAACCATGAAAAATCGTGCAAGCACCCTTTTTACATTGCCATCAAGAATAGGATGATGCTGCCCCAAAGATAAAGATAAAACAGCACCCGCAGTGGAGCGTCCTATTCCGGGTAAATCCATTACCTCTTCAAGTGTGCTGGGAAACTGGCCTTGATATTTGTCTCGCACTATTTTGGCCGTTTTATGCAAGTTGCGCGCGCGTGCATAGTAACCTAGACCAGTCCAGTGATGCAGAACCTGATCTTCATCAGCATTTGCTAAAGCAATAATATCGGGAAAGCTTTGCATAAACTTTTCGAAATAGGGAATAACAGTCACAACTTGGGTTTGCTGCAACATCACCTCAGACACCCACACTTTATAAGGCGTTTTAGCTAATTGCCATGGCAATGTTTTGCGCCCATGGAGATGATACCAATCAACTACTTGGTTAGAAAACCAATCAGACTGCTGCTTTTTTAAATCCAACATATTTACTTTTTTACTAATGCTTAATGGCGGCTCAGTCTATTGTAGTTGTTGAAAAGATCAAGCTATAACGCCCTAGAGCTTGTCAACCCTGTGCGGGTCAGGGATAATACGCAACCATTTTTAAACACATTGTTTTGTCAGGCCAATAATATGAGTGAATCAAGTAACAACAACCTTGAGCAAGCTAAGCAAGAAGGTAAGTATATCCGCACTATTCGTAGTTTTGTAAAACGCGAAGGCCGATTAACCAAAGGCCAAGCCGCTGCAATCGAAAAATGCTGGCCAACAATGGGCCTTGAGCATAAAAACGGCCTGCTTGATTTAAACGCAGTATTTGGCAATGACAATGATGTAGTGTTAGAAATTGGCTTTGGTATGGGCAAGTCATTGGTTGAAATGGCAAAAAACGCACCACATCTTAACTTTATCGGTATAGAAGTGCATCGCCCAGGCGTTGGCGCGTGTTTAATGGATGCCGACGAAGCAGGCGTTACTAATCTTCGTGTATTTGAACACGACGCCGTTGAAGTCCTTGCAGATTGTATAAGTGATGAAAGCTTATCGACCTTACAATTGTTCTTCCCTGATCCATGGCACAAGAAGCGTCACCATAAGCGCCGTATTGTACAAACTGAGTTTGCAGAAAAACTACGTTCTAAATTAAAAATTGGCGGCGTTTTTCATATGGCAACCGATTGGGAAAACTATGCAGAGCATATGCTTGAAGTAATGCAAGCAGCACCTGGTTACAAAAACCAATCAGAGACTAACGACTATGTACCTCGTCCTGATTTACGTCCGCTGACTAAGTTTGAACAACGTGGCCATCGTTTAGGCCATGGCGTATGGGATTTAATGTTCGAACGTACTAAATAACCGTTAATTAAATAATCAAGTAAGGTAAAGCCATTTATGAGCGTATTAACCAATCCGAGCCTATTATTACTTCGCAACAGCGAGGAGCTAAAAGGTAAATCAATATTGGTGGTCAACTTTGTTCAAGATGGCTTTTTAAATGAGCTAAAAACGCTCAACCCACAAAGTAAAATAACGGCTTTTAGCTATAACCATGCAAATGGTGAATTTGCTAAAAACATATCGGGTATAAATGTCGAAGTTAATCACACGATTAACGCCGGTGAATATGATTTAGTAATTCTTTATTACCCCAAGTCTAAGCCCGAGCTATTAATGGCATTAGACAACATACGCGCAGTGATAAGTAAAGAAGCTGAGCTGCTAGTCGTTGGCGAAAACAAAAGCGGTGTAAAATCAATTGAAAAGCAACTCGCCAATAAAACGGCGTTTAGTAATAAAATTGACTCTGCAAAACACTGCGTTTTATATTCATTTTCAGAAATAACCCTGAATTCAACATTTGATATTAGTACTTACCACAAAGAGTTTGTGGTAAACGTAAGTGATATTGAGTTTACTGCTGTAAGTATTCCTGGCGTGTTTAACCATGGCGGCCTTGATGCAGGCACTAAAATGCTATTAGAAAATGCACCAAATATAAAACATGGTAACGCTCTTGATTTTGGTTGTGGCGCGGGGGTTATTGCTACGTTTTTAGGGCTAAAAAATCCGGCTCTTACATTTACATGTAGTGATGTAAGCGCACTGGCTGCCTATGCAACAACACAAACGCTTAAACTTAATAACGTTAATGGTGAAGCCGTACTGAGCGATGGTTTAAACAGCATTGCAGGTAAGTTTGATTTAATTATTAGTAACCCACCATTTCATACCGGTATTGCGACCGACTACACAGTGGCCGAATCGTTTTTAAATAATGCCAAACAGCACCTAACTAAAACAGGTAAGCTCACTATTGTTGCTAATAGCTTTTTAAAATATCCACCTATTTTAGAAGCCCAATTTGATAGTTATCAAACGGTGTTTAAGAATAATAAGTTTGCTGTATACAGTAGCTAAAACTTATTATTAATCCCCTATCAAAACATAAATATGCGGTATATTAGCCGCATATTTACTTTATTACGTAGATTAACTAAGAATAAATAGTGTAATTAAGCTAATCTTTTTGCTTCACTTTTTCCTGTTTTTGCTAAACTAGTATTTATTACATTCACAATTGACACGGATGACCCTCTAGCAATGCCTAAAACTGTAGAGCAAAATAGCATTCGTAGCATATTGTTTAAAACCATCATGCTTATAACAGCCATCTGTTTGCTATTATCTCTTTCTATTTCTACTTACTTAAGTACACAAGAGCAAAAAAAGCAGCTCATTAGTAAACTTGTGCTGGTGTCAGAGATCATTGCCTTTGATGCAATGCCGTCATTACTAAATAAAAATAGACCTGCAGAAGAAAGGCGGTTAAAGCTTCTTCAACAAGTCTCATCGGTTACAAACTTACATATTTATGCGCTAGATGAGCAAACAAGAAAACCAGTATTTTTTACCAGTTTTAATGCCCGAAAATCGCCACCTGTACCAATCAAAACAGACAGTATTAACGACTTTATAGAACCCCAAGTAGGTGATGAGTTTATTGAGTACATTACTCCAATACTCAATAATGATCAGTTACTGGGTTATGTGTATATTAGGGGCAGCTTGGATAACTTAAATAAGCTTATCACTAAAAAAATTATAATTGATATTGCCATTATCGCTTTAATACTTATCTTCATCTCTTTGATTATTTTAAGGCTACAAAAAAGGATAGCCAGCCCAATAGAAAACTTAAGCTTGTTACTGCAAAACATAGCTAAAAATCATAACTACTACGCCCGGGCGCCTTTAACAAACTTAACTGAAATAACCCGGCTTTCTAACAGCTTAAATGTAATGCTGGCGCGAACACAGAGACAAATAGAGCGCCACGAAGAAGATAAAAAAGAAATTAAGCTACTAAACTCAAATCTTGAAGAAAAAGTAAGCCAACGAACCATCGCGCTCAGAGAAGCAAATAAAGAGTTGCTATCTACACTTGAAAAGATGCACCAATACCAAACTCAAATTGTCGAAAACAAAAAAATGGCTTCATTAGGGCAAATGGTGGCAGGTGTAGCTCATGAGGTAAATACCCCTATAGGGCTTGGGATCACCGGTTCTACTTTACTAAGGGATAAACTCGCGGAGCTACAAATTAACTTTCAAAATAAGTCATTGACTGCCAGTCAATTTGAGCAATTTACTAACGATGGCATTGAAAACTTAGACCTCATCTACAGTAGTTTAAACCGTGTCGCAGAGCTTATTTCTAACTTTAAAAAAGTGGCCGTGATTAAAGATGATGAAATCACTAGCACCGTTCACTTACAGCAGCTCATAAACGATACATTATTGTCTATGGGGCAAGAGTTAAGAATAAAAAACCCTAAAGTTCTTATAAATTGTCCAGCAGATTTAACCGTTGAAAGTAAAAAAGGGCCACTGCAGCAAGTTTTCCATCAACTAATTTTAAACTCCCTACTACACGGATTTGTAGCTGGCGGTGACAATGTAGTGCAAATTGATATTGTGGCAACAAACACAAAAACACAAATTACCTACACCGATAACGGCCTAGGTGTAGAGAGCAACATAAGAGCGAAAATTTTTGACCCCTTTGTTACTTCAAAACGCGGTCAAGGAGCCAGTGGTTTAGGCATGCATTTAGTTTACAACTTAGTGACCCAGGCTTTGGCTGGAGAGATTGTGTTAGATACTGAGTATCAATCAGGAGCACGATTTATTATTACGCTATTTTAAAAAGTGAAATAAATCCGTTGTCTGCTCTTGAATTACGACTTTATGACCATACTAAGACAGCACTCATTGAACAGTTGTACCATAAATGCTGTATTTTCACACAATTAATGAACTTAATTGTGTTTAACATATCACATACATTGATGAAAAATTGTAAAGTGATATAATTTCGTTTTGAATTAGTCTGATTATTTTAAGTATCTTTAGGTGGTTGATGGATGTATCAATTATTAAAGGGAAATGGCTTCGACTTTATAATTCAAATTATACATCCAACGTTAAGTATCAATTAAGCCGCGGTTTTTAATAATACGTCAAAGTAGGTTTGGGCGCGCAGCTGTTTTTATCTAATTTGTTTTTACTTGTTAACATTTAGATATAATCCTATAATTCTAGTAGTCGGTTTTGATGATCACACCGATTTTAAAATAAAACACACTCCAAAAAGGTTAATTAAAAATGCAAACGCCAGTCATTCTGATCGTAGAGGATGAAGACGTAACTAGACTAAACCTCGTTAGTTTATTTGAAGCCGAAGGTTACAAAGTTATTGAAGCCATTGATGGCGATGATATGCATGATAAGCTTACAAATAACGATGACGTCAATCTTGTAGTTATGGACATCAACCTGCCAGGTAAAAACGGGCTTATTTTAGCTCGCGAATTACGCCAAAAACGCAAAGTTGGTCTTATTTTCTTAACAGGCCGTGACAACGATGTAGACCGTATTTTAGGTCTTGAAATTGGTGCTGATGACTATATTACTAAGCCTTTCAACCCGCGTGAATTAACTATTCGTGCTCGTAACTTAATTACGCGTACTGCATTAGGTGGTGAAGAGTCTGCTATTGAAACAAATGGCGTGATCACCTTTAACGGTTGGGAACTTGACGAAAACAGTCGTTGCCTTACTTCTCCAAACGGAGACGCGAAACGTCTACCTAAAGGCGAATACAGAGCACTGCGTTTAATGCTTGACTCTCCGGGTCGTATATTTAGCCGTGAGCAACTAATTAAGCACATGACTGGCCGAGAGCTTCGCGCTAACGACCGTACGGTTGACGTAACAATTCGTCGTATCCGCAAACACTTTGAAAGCGACAACTCAACGTCTGAGTTAATCAGCACCATCCATGGTGAAGGTTACCGTTTCATTGGTAAAATCGACAGCTAATTAGTTATTACTCTAATTGCTGTAAAAATAAATGAAGGGCCTGTTGTCCTTCATTTATTTTATCTGTTAACTCCTCAAGCCACACAGCTAACACTTCGTCACTTTGCTCCAGCGCCCCATGCTCCATTTGCTTTGCATGCAACTGAACATCATTAAGACCCACCGAACCTGCCGCACCTTTTAATTTGTGCGCAACCGATTTGTACTCTTCTCTATCAGCAGCGTTTAACGAAGCTAATAGCTCTTGTTGGTACTGCGGATTTAGCTTTGCGAACAACTGGCTACTGCGTTTAAATACTTCAACACCCATCGAATTTACAAAGTCTTCAATGGTTTCAACATCCAACAAGTCAGTATTAATTTGATTTAATAACGCTTGATTGACCACTCGTTGAGGAGCCTCGGTTTGCGCTTGCTTAATGCCAAAGAGTTCAGCGAGCATATTATCTAACTTGCTTGTGTTTATTGGTTTAGCTAGTGCGCCTTGAATAGAAATACCCTCAAGCTCCTCTTCAGCACTGCGTACATTGGCCGTTAATGCCACTATTGGTAGCTGATCAAAATGACTTTGAGCGCGAATTTGTCTTGCCACTTCGTCACCATTAATATCAGGCAACTGCATATCAAGTAATACTAAATCTAAGTCATCTTCAGTTTCGACAAACGATAAAGCATCTTCACCCGTTTCAGCCCACAGCACTTCGTGTCCACGTTGCTCTAGTAGGTTAGTAGCAATTTCAGCATTAAGTGGCACATCCTCCACTAATAAAATATATAAGCTACGCCCAACATAACTATGTTCGGTAGGTGCACTACATAAATTCAGCGGAATTTGTACCGTAAAGCAGCTGCCCTCTCCTGGGGTACTATTAACCGTTATTGTGCCTTTCATTGCGCTTACTAACGCTTTGGTGACAGCTAAGCCAATACCTGAACCAATGGCATTGGTGCCTTTAAGATCTGGCGCTTTATAGTACATGTCAAAAATGCGTGTTAGTTGCTCTTGTGGAATACCTTCACCGGTATCGAGTATTTTAATAATAAGCCAAGGGCCATCTTCACGGTTTTCTCTGGCACAATCTAAGATTACGCTCCCTTGTTGAGTAAACTTAACGGCGTTATTAATTAAGTTCCACACCACTTGGCGTAAACGAGTCGGGTCAAGCAAAGCATATATGTCAAGCATGCCAGAACGCTTCACTTCAAACGAAAGCTCTTTTTGCTCAGCAATAAGGCCTGCAAAGTTAACTACATCGTTGATAAAGTCCGAAACATTAATTTCGTTGGCGGCAATATCTAACTGCTCACGGTCAATTTTATCTAAATCTATAATATCGTTGAATATGTTACCTAGCGTTTCGGCGCTTGAAAACACGGTATTACACCAACTGCGTTGCTGTTTGTTTAATTCGGTATCCAGTAGCATGCGCGTTAAGCCCACAATACCATTAAGCGGTGTGCGTAACTCATGGCTTAATGTGGCAATAAATTTCCCTTTATCTTTATAAGCTGTTTCCAGTGCCTGCGCAGCTTCTTTACGACTGGTAATATCACGGCCAAACGCAAGTAAACCAATGTAATCCCCTTGTTCATTAATAAAGGGAAGTTTACGCAATTCAAACCACCTAATTTCACCGTTTACTGAGTACTCCACATCTATAGTTAAACCTTGGTGCGTACGCTCAACCTGCTCATCGGTTCTGAGTACTTCTGATAAAAAGTGGCTTGGAAATATTTCTTCTGCGGCTTTACCAATAAGTTCGCCACTGGTTTTGCCCATTACCTCTTCAAACATTTTATTACAACCGGCAAACACCCCGTTGTTATCGCGGTAATAAAATAAATCCGGCGAGGAGTCTACTATTGAGCGCAGTAACATGCCTTGCTGTGCGAGTTCTTGTTGTGTTTTTTTACGCTCTGCAATTTCACGCCTGAGCTCTTCTATTGCTCGATGTTTGGCATGAAAAGCCATTTTACGTTCGTCAATTTCAATATTTAAGCGGTTAATATTGTCTTTGAGGGTTTGATTTAAAAGCTTCTCTTGTTTTGTGGCACTATCTAAATAAGCATAAGAGGCATCAAGTTGCCGAATAGAGTTTAATAATATGCTGATAACTAAAGGAGAAACAACCGAGGTAAAAAATACTACGGCCAGTATATCAACCAAGTTTACTTCGCCTATGGCGACGTAATAAAACATACTTGATAAAACCAGCGATATTGTTAGTAATAATGCATAGCAAATAGCAGCAGTTTTAAACTCACCAAAACGAGTTATTGAACTGGAAAGAACTCGAACCCACGGGTTCAAAGAAGAATCAGTCATATATCAGTTTTTCTCTTAGCTAAATGCTTAGGGTCTGTTGACCTTTCAAGGTTAAAGGCTAATTTTAGCATTTTCTATCAGCTATTTTCATGTTGTGCGACAAAAACAATAAAATTTCATGTTTGGTGTTATTTGCTGCATTTCAGCAAATCTTTATTTAGTGTAAAATGCGGCGTTTTAAATATTGCAAATAACGAGTAACGTATCATGCAAAAAACTATGCCAGATATTGCTAACACGGCTGCCGCATTACAAACAGGTAAATTAGACTGGGTAGGTATGGGCGATATAGAGCTGCCTTTTATTTTTGAATCTCTTGATTTAGCTCCAGTTACCGTTAATGCAAAAGCACGCGCCTTTGTTAATTTACACAAAGAAGATGCTAAAGGCATTCATATGTCGCGACTATTTTTAGCGTTGGATCACCTCTCAACTGAGCAACAGGTCAATCCACAAACCTTAGCACAAGCCTTAGATACCTTTATCACCAGTCATGAAGGCTTAAGTGATAAAGCACACATTGAATTTAAATTTGAACTGCCGCTACGCCGTAAGTCATTACTTAGTGGTAAAGCAGGTTGGAAAAGCTATCCCATTGTACTTACCAGCACTATAAATCAAGGCGTTATTAGTTTTGAGCTCAGCGTTGATGTGACTTATTCATCAACTTGCCCCTGCTCTGCAGCACTGGCTCGCCAATTAATTCAAAACGCATTCAGCGAAAAGTTTTCTCAAGAAACACTCACTCAATCAGAAGTTTTAGAGTGGCTTGGAACAACTCAAGGCATTGTAGCAACCCCGCATTCACAGCGTTCAATTGCTAATGTTAAAGTTAAATTAGCAAATAACATTGAACAGTTTGATGTGGTTAACTTAATAAACTTACTAGAAGATGAGCTAAAAACACCAGTACAAGCTGCGGTAAAACGTGAAGACGAACAAGAGTTTGCTCGCTTAAACGGTCAAAATTTAATGTTTTGTGAAGACGCAGCACGAAAAATTAAAACGACGTTAGAGTCAAAAGAGTTTACCGATTACTTCCTGCAAATTAACCATTATGAGTCTTTACATGCTCATGATGCAGTTGCGATTGCCGTAAAAGGTATTGAAGGCGGTTATAAAGCATAATAGTGCTCATCCCCCTTCCTTAATAAAACAACCATAACAACTATTTGGGCACATAAATTGCTTTAGAAAAGCAGTGTCAATTTGTTGTTATGGAGTTACCGTATGGAATTCGCTTTATTATTAATATTAGTGCTAGTTGTTGGGGCATCTATCGTTGCGTCAAAATTTAATGATGACGGCGGAAACCCTTATCCTTTTACTCGTAAGCAAAGTGTATTTACCCAAGTAGAAGGGGCGTTTCTGAATTTATTAGAGCGCGCTGTTGGCGATCAATATAAAATTGTTAGTCGCGTTAAACTAATCGATGTGATTGACTGTAAACAAGGCCTGTCTGTTAAATCTAAACGTGCGGCAATGGCTAAAGCAAAAAATAAGCAGCTCGACTTTGTTTTAGTAGATAAAGAAAAAATGACCATAGTGGCTGCGGTTGACTTAGTTAATAACGCCAATAAAGATGGCCACAAAGCACAGCGCGACTGGTTTGTTAATGGCGCATTGGAAGCCGCAGGTATTCCACATATTCGTATGAAAGTGAAGGCAGGCTACCGCCCAAGCGAAGTACGCGATGCAATTATGTTTAAATTAGGTAAGCCAGCGGCATCTAAACCTTCACGACCTACGCGTGCTAGAGTTCATAAACCGGCGGTACTATCTCCTTCTCAAGCAAAGGCACAATCAACAGCCCTTGCTGAAATATAATCAATAAGTTTATAAAGTGCGGGCTTTTTAAGCTCGCATTTTTGTTTGTTTTACCCCACGTTATTTTTTGCAGTATAATCACCGTATTCAAACTCAGGAATTTAACACTATGAATGTTGGTATTATTGGCGCAATGGAGCCAGAAGTTAAAATTTTGCGCGAGGCGATGCAAAATTCACAAGTTTTAACCAAGGCTGGTTTTACTTTTTACACAGGCGAGCTTGCAGGCAATACCGTCACTTTAGTGCAATCAGGTATAGGTAAAGTCGCTTCGACAATCGCAACCACATTACTTATCGATAACTTCAATCCAGATTGTGTTATTAACACAGGCTCTGCCGGTGGATTCGACCCATCACTAAACGTTGGCGATGTAGTAATTTCATCTGAAGTACGTCATCACGATGTTGATGTAACAGCGTTTGGTTACGAAATTGGCCAAGTACCACAAATGCCAGCAGGTTTTACTGCTCACCCTAAACTTGTAGAAGCAGCCGAGCAAACAATTGCACAAATTAGTGAAGTAAAAACCCTTGTTGGTTTAATTTGCACTGGCGACTCGTTTATGTGCGACCCTGTTCGTATTGAAAAAGCACGCAGTGACTTCCCTACAATGCTAGCAGTAGAGATGGAAGGTGCATCAATTGCGCAAACGTGTTTTGCACTTAATACACCATTTGTTGTTATTCGCTCAATGTCTGATATTGCAGGCAAAGAGTCGCCGCAATCATTTGAAGAATACTTAGAAACAGCCTCTATAAATTCATCAAAAATGGTCGTAGCTTTACTTGAGAAATTAACGGCGGTTACGCTGTAAATGCTCAATAATATTGTTCAAAATCATTTGGACTTTATTGCATTTATTTGTGCGCTCCTTGCTGAGCGCTTTTTACCTTTAGTAAGTTGGTATCATCCTAACCACATACTCTCTGCTATTTTTAGCGCTATAAGCCAGCGTATTTATAAAAAAACAGACACCAAGCAATATCATTATTTAGCAGCCTCAATGGCAAGTACGCTTATACTTAGTACTGTGCTTATTATTGTAGTTTTACTGCTTCAGTTTGCCTTTTACCCCGAGCTGTTATCAGGTCTTATTTTATATTTATGCCTAGAAAACAGTAGCCTGAATAAAAAAGCGATACGCATAGCTAGGCTAGTCAAAAAAAGTCAAAAATCGACAGCACGCGAATTATTAAAGCCACTAGTAGCCCGTGAAGTTAATGCACTTTCAAGCCCCGGGATCATTAAAGCCATTATGGAAAGTGTCATACTTAGAACGGCGCGTCATTACTTTGTGGTAATTTTCATATTTTTAGTATTGGGCCCCGTCGCCGCTCTCGCCTATCGTTTAATCACTTTAATTCAACAGGCGTGGCGAAGTGATATAGCCCCTAACAGCTCTTTTTTGATGCCGCTTAAACTGGTTCTTTTTATTGTTGAGTACATTCCCATACGTTTACTCGCGCTGACAATTGCCTCACTAAAGACCAGTAAAAAAAGCATGCATTATATTAAGCATTATGGCCGACACTTCTATCAAACCAATACAGGCTGGTTACTTAGTGTATGTTCTGCATCTTTGGGGGTACAACTTGGTGGGCCTGCTATTTATAATACACAGCGTTTTAATAAAATGCGTGTCGGTGTAGAGCGTCTTCCCAACGCCGATGACGTACCACAACTACTCAATACACTTAACCAAACTCGCTTTTTTTGGCTTCTGATTATTATTAGCGTTGAAGTTATTAAGGCTGTTCTCGTTTTTAAGTTCACATAAAAAAACCAGCCGTAGCTGGTTTTTATAATGTCCGAAGTTTTAAGCTACGGTGATATTTGCAAATTTGCGTTTACCTACTTGATAAATAGCCGTTGTGCCTTTTGCAATTTCCAATTTGGTATCTGTAATTTTGTCTTCGCCGTTAAGCTTTACAGCACCTTGTTTGATCATCCTCATGGCCTCTGAGGTACTCGCCACTAAGCCCGCTTCTTTAAGTAAGTTAGCGATTAAAATTGACTCTTCATCAATATTAACTGTCAGCTCAGGGATTTCATCTGGCAAGGCTTTTTTCTGAAAACGCTGGATGAAGTCATCATGAGCAGCTTGCGCATCAGCTTCACTGTGAAAACGCGCAATTAGCTCTTTAGCTAA
Source organism: Pseudoalteromonas sp. SD03 (assembly GCF_040937955.1). Taxonomy (NCBI): domain Bacteria; kingdom Pseudomonadati; phylum Pseudomonadota; class Gammaproteobacteria; order Alteromonadales; family Pseudoalteromonadaceae; genus Pseudoalteromonas; species Pseudoalteromonas sp. SD03. Next base: position 668,708 of record NZ_CP162514.1, on the reverse strand, counting down.
TTCAATTTTAATATCGCGCGGGTTAGTGCCCTGCTCTACACGCTGTTTTTGCGCTGCAATTTGCTCAATAGAAAGGCTACTTAGCAAATCGTAGTAACGCCACATGAGTACGTCACTAATTGACATGATTTTACCGAACATATCTGAAGGCGTATCAGTAATACCAATATAATTACCGAGTGACTTCGACATTTTCTGAACGCCGTCAGTTCCCTCAAGTAAAGGCATCATTAATACTGTTTGTGGTTTTTGACCTTCATCTTTTTGCAGCTCACGACCCATTAATAGGTTAAAACGCTGATCGGTGCCGCCTAGCTCAACATCTGACTCTAATGCGACTGAATCCCAGCCTTGCACCAGTGGATACAAAAACTCATGAATCGCAATCGATTGACCGCCAGCATAGCGCTTTTTAAAATCATCACGCTCAAGCATACGCGCCACAGTTTGACGCGCGGCTAATTTTATCATCCCCGCAGCGCCTAATTTCTCCATCCATGTAGAGTTAAAAGCGACGGTTGTTTTAGCCGGGTCTAAAATTTTGAACACCTGCTCTTTATAGGTTTCGGCGTTGGCAAGCACGTCATCACGTGTAAGTGGTTTACGGGTCACATTTTTGCCCGTTGGATCACCAATCATACCGGTAAAATCACCAATTAAAAAAATAACCTCATGACCTAAATCTTGAAAGGTTTTCATTTTATTAATGAGTACAGTGTGACCTAGGTGTAAATCTGGAGCCGTAGGATCAAAACCAGCTTTAATTTTTAGCTTTTTCCCCGACTTTAATTTTTCAACCAACTCATCTTCAATTAATATCTCTTCTGCACCGCGTTTTATCTCTGCTAGAGCGGTTTGTAAATCCACTGTGTGTTACTCCAAAAAATTCTGACAACGAAGGGGTGTAATATGCTCACGGTTTATTGCTAGCGCGTTATCACAAAGCAAATAAAACTATTTAGCTAACATAACAAATTTCCACCTAATTAGAACAACTTTTTTAACTAATCGCAGCACCAACTAAAATGCAGGGTGTACGTTCTAAAAGGGGATATAAACGAGCGATTAATAATACGCCAAAAGTGTTTATCACAAACTAAAAACAGTTTACAAATTAATCACTTCTCGTAATTAAACCGTTTTATAAGCTAATTTAACATTATGATGAAAAAGCAAAGTATCCAAGAATATAAAATAGTGTAACAGTTCAACTTTAAACACAAACAGCCTGAATACCCTATGATTTTAGCCTAATTTAACTCGAGTTTAAATCTACAAAATACTAGTATTCACAGATTATTCGTTATATCCTGCAATATAACCTATTTATTATCTTGACAGCAGAAAAAGGCACGTTATGGTTCACGTGGTTAACACGCTCCCCAAAAAACACAAAATGCTTATTCTAGGTTTGGTTTCTGCTATTGTTGCCTTAGCCTTTCTTCCTTCTGAAAAAGCCACTGCATCCAAAGACAATAGTGAAAACACACTAGAAATTGGTAAGCGCTATGAATTACAAATTAAAGTAGGTGAGAACGAAAAACTCACAGACCTAAATTCAGAGCAGGCAGCACAAAAACTTCCAGAATATGATTTTGTCGATCACCAAGTTAAAAATGGTGACAACTTAGCGATTATTTTTAAGCGTGCCGGTTTTTCTGCGCAAACGCTGCATAAACTTGTAAACACCAACGCTGAAACACGTAAGCTAACTAAAATTCACCCAGGTGAAACGTTAAGCTTTGCTACCGCCGAAGACGGTTCATTAGCTCAATTACGCTACGTTATTTCTAAAACGGATACGCTATTCGTCACACTTAATGACGAAGGCCAATACGACACCTCAATTGACAGCAAAGAAATAGAAACACTGAGCAAAACAGCCGGTGGGGAAATTTCAAGTAGCTTTTGGACCTCTGCAATTGCAGCAGGTTTAAGTGAACGCCAAATCATGAACTTTGCCGATATATTTGGTTGGGACGTCGATTTTGCTAACGACATTCGCAAGGGTGATGAATTTGGCTTAATTTATGAGTCTCATTTTGTTGACGGTGAGTTTATTGGCACCGGTAAAATTATTGCCGCTGAATTTATAAACCAAGGTGAGCGTTACACCGCTATTCGTCACACAGACGGTAACTTTTACACCCCTGAAGGCCGTAGTATGAAAAAAGCCTTTTTGCGTGCGCCTGTTAATTTCAAATATATTAGTTCAAGCTTTAACCCTCGCCGCCTACACCCTGTTACAGGACAAGTGAAAGCACATCGCGGCATTGATTACGCTGCACGCACAGGCACGCCAGTTGTATCATCGGGTAATGGTAAAGTAATTAAAGCAGGCTATAGCAAATATAATGGTAATTACGTATTTATTAGCCATGGTACTCAATATGTTACTAAGTATTTACACCTTAACAAGCGCCTAGTCAGAACAGGGCAAAAGGTTAAACAGGGAGAAAAAATAGGTACTGTTGGCTCAACTGGTCGTGTAACCGGTGCGCATTTACATTATGAGTTTTTAGTTAACGGCGTTCACCGTAACCCTAAAACCGTAAAACTACCTAAGTCTGAACCATTACCTCGTTCAGAGCTTGCTAAATTTAAGCCTATTGCTGATAACTTTATCGCACAACTAGAGCGTAATCGTGAGCTACAACTAGCACTTAGATAACCACTTCACTGATTAAATAAAAAAGCCTTTGTTGGGGTTACCCGCAAAGGCTTTTTTGTGTGTGACATTTAAGTTTAAAACTTAATTTACAAGTACATAAATTAGCTGCACAACCAAAGATATCATGACTAATGGCCAAATATACTTGCTGTATTTGGTAGCACCCTCTAGCCCCATTTTACTTTGGTACTTTTCTAGCAAAGGAATAATGATCACCAAAGCAATCACTAAGCTAATTAAAATGACAAATATATTCATATCAACACCTTTGTATTATACCAATTCGTTTAAATAATATTGAAACGGGTATTAACTTACGGCAAAGCGCAGCCTTTCGCGCTAATATATAACTCATACCAATGCTCTCGACTTAAATTAATATTAATTGCATCACTCGATGCCTTAATACGATCTACATTAGTTGTGCCTATAATTGGCTGAATCGATGCAGGATGGCGAAGTAGCCATGCCAATACAATAGCTTCTGCACTTGTGCCATATAAAACGGCAAGCTTACTAACTAAAATACTCGTGTTTACATCCGCTTTTGACGCTTTTGATAGGTCACCGCCTGAGTATAAACCTTGGCACAAACTGCCCCAACTCTGAATTTGAATGTCATGCTCACGACAATACTCAACACACCCTGGGGTAAAGTTAATATCTTTGCCATCGGCATTACCCACATAAATGCCCTCATCAACCCACTGATGTTTTTGTAAACTGGCCTCTATTTGATTTGCCACAATTGGCATATCTAAAGCGCGCTGCAAAAACCTTATTTGATGTTGAGACATATTAGAAACTGCAAAATGACGCACTTTGCCACTTTCTTTTAAACAGCTAAATATTTGCGCAACTTCCTCCACCTCCATTAATGGATCGGGGCGATGCAACATAAGCACATCTAAGTAGTCGGTATTTAATCGTTTAAGTGAGCCCTCAACAGAACGCTCAATCCAATCAGCAGAAAAATCATAACGCTGCGGGTTTTTCTCATCAGCAAAGCGAATACCACACTTAGACTGAATATACATTTGTTCTCTGAGCTCAGGACGCTCAGCCAACGCTTTACCAAAAACGTGCTCAGCTTTGCCTAAGGTATAAATATCAGCGTGATCAAAAAAGTTAATCCCGCTTTCAAATGCTGCGTCTATGCATGAATGAGCTTGCTTTAAGTGCCCACTGTTGATGGCGTCTTTATTCCAAGCACCTCCTAAACCCATACAACCAAATACAAGCTTACTAACCTTGGGTAAATATTTTGCCAGCGGAGTGTGTAACATTTGACAGCCCTTTTAAAAAATGAAGAGTGATTACTTTAAACAAAAAACCCTATACAAGAAACCGCTTAATCTAAAACATTAAATTTTAGGAAAAAAAAAGCGCAGTAAACTGCGCTAATGGTTGGATTAAATATTACTAGCCAACAAGTGCTAATAAAATACCTGCAGCAACAGCACTTCCCAGTACGCCAGCTACATTAGGCCCCATGGCATGCATCAGTAAAAAGTTGTGCGGGTTATTTTCAAGACCGACTTTATTAACTACACGAGCCGCCATAGGCACAGCGGATACACCCGCAGCACCAATTAATGGGTTTATGGGGGTTTTTGATATCTTATTTAAGCCTTTAGCCATAAATACACCTGAGGCTGTACCAATAGCAAACGCCAGTGCACCCAGTACCAAAATACCAATAGTTTCTACTGTTAAGAACTGCTCGGCAGCAAGTTTAGAGCCCACTGCAAGTCCTAGAAATATAGTGGTGATATTAATGATTTCGTTTTGCGCACTGTTGCTGAGCCTATCAACTACACCCGACTCACGCATTAAGTTACCTAAACAAAACATACCAACCAGTGGAATGGCGGCTGGTAAAAAGAGCGCAGTTAAAGTGAGTACCATCAGCGGAAAAATAATTTTTTCCTTTTTTGATACTTTACGCAGTTCTGGCATTTGAATTTTACGTTCTTCAGGCGTTGTAAACGCACGCATGATAGGCGGCTGAATAATAGGAACCAACGCCATGTACGAGTACGCAGCCACTGCTATAGCACCTAATAAATCAGGTGCCAGCTTTGACGCTAAAAAGATAGCGGTTGGCCCATCAGCGCCACCAATAATGGCAATTGCTGACGCATCTTGTAAACTAAACTCAAACCCTGGAATAAAGTTAAGTAAAATAGCCCCAAATAAGGTAGCAAAAATACCAAACTGCGCCGCAGCACCTAATAACAACATACGCGGATTTGCAATTAAGGCACTAAAGTCAGTGAGCGCGCCCACTCCCATAAATATTAATAACGGAAAAATTCCGGTATCAACACCTACATAGTAAACATAATAAAGTAAGCCGCCAGGGTCAGATAAGCCCGCCACAGGAATATTAGTTAAAATAGCCCCAAAACCAATGGGCAGTAATAGTAGCGGCTCAAAGTTTTTAACTATAGCTAAAAATAATAACAAACAACCAACGGCAATCATGATCAGCCCAGGAAATGTAAAGTTAGCAATGCCTGTGGCATGCCAGAGGTTTAAAATACCATCCATCCTCTATTTACTCCTTAAGCTAATGCAATCATTGCATCGCCGGTTGACACTGAATCACCTTCAGAGACAAGCACGTCTGCAATTTTACCGGTATGCATGGCGCGTACTTCGGTTTCCATTTTCATGGCTTCCATAATAATCACCACATCACCTTCATTTACTACCTGACCTGGCTTTACTTTAATTTTAAAGATATTACCGGCAAGTGGCGCATTAAGAGTTTCACCTGAAGCAACTGATGCCGACTGTGGAATATGCTCAGAGTCTTTTAGCGTCACCTCTTTAAGCTCACCGCCTTGAGCAACCACGACATCGTATACTTTGCCATCTACTTTAACGCTGTATTGCTCAGCCTTAACGTCTTTATTGTTTGCCGCTGATTTTTCAGGTGCTTTATTAGAGCTATCATCAGCGCTAGGAACAGGTTCAAATGCGTCAGGGTTATTGCGGTTTTTAATAAACTTCAAACCAATTTGTGGGAATAAGGCATACGTGAGCACATCATCAATTTGCTCATCAGCAAGCGTTAAGCCTTGCTCTTGCGCAAATTTACTTAATTCAGCCTCAAGCGTTTCAAGTTCAGGCTTGATCACATCTGCAGGGCGACAGGTAATTGCTTCGCTGCCATCAAGTACACGCTCTTGTAACTCTTTATTCATAGGAGCAGGTGTCGAACCATACTCACCTTTTAATACGCCAGCGGTTTCTTTGGTGATGGTTTTATAGCGCTCGCCAGTAAGCACATTAAGTACTGCCTGAGTACCAACAATTTGCGAGGTCGGTGTAACTAATGGAATAAAGCCCAAATCCTCACGCACCCGTGGAATTTCAAGTAATACTTCGTTTAGTTTATCAGCAGCGCCTTGTTCTTTAAGCTGATTTTCCATGTTAGTTAACATACCACCTGGTACTTGGGCTAATAAAATTCGGCCATCAACACCTTTTAAACTGCCTTCAAACGCAGCGTACTTTTTACGTACGTCTCTAAAGTAAGCTGCAATTTCTTCAAGGTGGTTTAAATCAAGCCCAGTATCACGCTCAGTACCTTCCACGATTGCAGCAATTGTTTCAGTTGCTGAATGACCATAAGTCATACTCATAGACGATACAGCCGTATCGAGCATATCAATACCGGCATCAATCGCTTTTTGATACGTTGCGGTACTTAAACCCGTTGTTGCATGACATTGCATGGCAATAGGAATTGAAACCGTTTCTTTTAAGCCTTTAATCAGTTTTTCTGCATCGTAAGGCTTAAGCAATCCCGCCATATCTTTAATACAAATTGAATGACAACCTAATTCTTCAAGCTGCTTAGCAAGTGTTAGCCACATATCCAATGTGTGTACTGGGCTTACCGTGTAAGAAATCGTACCTTGGGCATGCGCGCCTACTTTAACCGCCGCTTTTATGGCAGTTTCTAAGTTACGTACATCATTCATGGCATCAAAAATACGAAATACGTCTACGCCATTTTTGTGTGCGCGCTCAACAAACTTTTCAACAACGTCATCAGCATAATGGCGATACCCCAATAAGTTTTGACCGCGAAGTAACATTTGCTGGGGTGTATTTGGCATCGCCTTTTTAAGCGCGCGAATACGCTCCCACGGATCTTCGCCTAAATAACGAATACATGAGTCAAAGGTAGCCCCACCCCAAGACTCTATAGACCAATAACCTGCGTCATCAATTTTTTTTGCAATAGGTAACATGTCGTCTAATCGCATGCGGGTAGCTAAAAGCGACTGATGTGCGTCACGAAGTACGAGTTCTGTTATTTTTAATTTAGCCATTGGTATGCTCCTCTAATTATTATTTGTTTTGTACTGAGCAATGGCAGCACTAATTGCAGCGATGTGCTCATTTGGCACACCTTGAGATTTAAAAGATGGTGTTCTCTGTGATACTTCAAGTTCTGGCTGAGAAAATTTGCTAGCCAGCTTAGACATAACTGTCACTGCACCAATCAATAAAGAAAGAAATACAAACACACCCACCATACCGGTTAGCATTAAATTGCCTGCAGTTGTGAGCAAAGCCCCTATATCCATAATTCTCCCCTGTTCAAAACTGAACACATAAAAAACCAGTTTATTTAAATAAATATTCACCAATAGTAACAAAAACTATTCTTTTGTCTACACGTTGTAAATTGGTAAAACCAATTAATCTAAAAGTAACATATCACCAATAAGGTTAACACCATCTAAAATAGCTTATTTAACCTATACATATAGATGGTAAAAATGTTCGTTATAAACAAAGAATATATAAAAACCCTAATATTCTCTAAGAACACATAAAAATATACCTAATGAGCTAACCCAATAAAAACTGCCAAAAAAAATGTTAATTGGTCTTACCAAAATAACGACTGTAAAAACTATTTATTATCTCATCAGACACCACTGTGAATAAGTTACAGATAAAACCGTAAAAATTACCAACCTAATATAAAGCCAAACTCAAAAAAACAAATCAAACCATTGATTTAAAACAAAATAAAATACTGGCACATTACTCGCTTATATAAAAACAACACTTTAACACTTAGATAAATCAAGGAGATGACAATGTTACGCTGGACAATTACATTTTTGGTGATCGCACTAATCGCAGCCGTTTTAGGATTTGGTGGTATTGCAGGAGCCGCAGCAGGAATTGCTAAAATCATATTTTTTATCTTTTTAGTTTTACTGGTTATTTCACTTGTCTCTGGCGCTTTACGTGGTAAAAGCCCCAGGTAGATAAGAAACAACGAAATTTTTAAATTTATATACAAGGAATTACATTATGAAATCATCAACACTTAAAGCAGCAGCTATTGGCCTATTCGCAAGTGCATTTATTATGGGTTGTGAAGACAATCATGCAGAAGAAGCCGGTGAACGCATCGACGAAGCCGTGACAGATGTTCAAAATAAAGTAGAAGATGCCTGTGAAGAAGTAAAAGAAGGTGTCAACGCTGAAGAAACAAATTGCTAATTCAGCCCCTTTTTAAAAAGCGACCATTTGGTCGCTTTTTTTGTGTTTAGTACTAGTCGCCAAGTTGCTACCCATTAATTATAAACTCTGAACTATTAATTCTTTTTAAGCTGCACATTTGCCACATAGCTTGCTAAAATGATAAAAAATAGCTTTTAAGTATAGATGCATGGTATTTACGACAACCTATAAACTCGATAAACCTTACTTTTATGAATGCTTCGACCAATCGCTGCCTTATAGTAAACGCGCGCAACCTAAATATTTTTTATTAGCACTGCTTGTTGTATTGGGATTATTTGGTATTTATGGTTTAGGAGATCATTACCTAGGTACATTTTTGCTGATGCTAGCCCTACTCGAATGCATCGCCTTTTACTATCGCCGCCCATGGTGGGTTACCAGGCAAATGCTAAGCAGAGCGTCTGGTTCTGAAGTCACTCTCACCTTCGACGAAGACGGAATAAAATCAACCAATCATTACAAAAATTACCAGTTAGCTTGGCACGACATTAACGAAATTATTACTACAGATTGTGGACTATTGTTAAAAAGCAAAAGCGGTATGCAATACATTTCTAAGGCAATACTCGACGAAGAAACGATTGATTTTATAAACAAAAAAGCCACTCAATGAGTGGCTTTTACAAATGTCATAGTTATATTAACTAGCACATTTTATACTATGTTGATTAAGCATTGCCCGGATTAGGGTTAGACTTTTCAGCTTGTATGCGCATGTAAATTTCTTCACGATGAACTGATACGTCTTTAGGTGCGTTAACACCGATACGAACTTGATTTCCTTTAACACCTAGAACAGTAACGGTTACTTCGTCACCAATCATAAGGGTCTCGCCTACTCTACGAGTTAGTATTAGCATTCTCTTGCTCCCATGTTCCAATAAAATTATAAGATTCCGCACAAACATTTTAATTAAAATTAGACTAAAAAGTAAGTAAAAACTCTCAATCTATTCATTTTCTGTTAAAAATGTCTTATGTAATGCACGAACAGCCAGCTCTAGGTATTTTTCATCTATTAAAACTGAAATTTTAATTTCTGAGGTGGCAACAAACATCACATCAATGTTTTCTTGTGCTAGCGAATCAAAAAATAAACTCGCTACCCCGGAATGAGATTTCATCCCCATACCCACTGCTGACACTTTCGCCACATTGGTCAATCCGTCAATTGCCTGTGCGTCAAATTGCTGTTGCTCAGCCGTTAACAAATCAAGTGCGTTTAAGTAATCATTTAAATGCACAGTAAAAGCATAGTCGACTTTTTCAACTTTATGATTAATTTGATTAATCATATCTATTTCGATGCCATTATCAGCAAAAAGTTTCAAAACTTTTGCAAGATGTTTGGTGCCTAGCGGCATTCCATGCACCTTAATTAAGCACTCATCTCGATTAAATGCAATACCCGATACGACATTGCTTGTCACGTCGCTCTCCTCAAAACTAATTAACGTGCCTTCATCGGGTTTAAAGCTAGATAACACCCGCAGAGGAACATTGTGTTTACCAGCAGATTCTACAGAGCGAATATGTAACACTTTAGCGCCTAAACTTGCCAGCTCAAGCATTTCAGCAAAGGTGACATGACTTAAACGTCGTGCGTTAGGTTCCACACGCGGGTCTGTAGTATATACGCCATCAACATCGGTATAGATCTGACACTCATCGGCTTTTATTGCACCAGCAATTTCAACCGCTGAGGTATCGGTGCCACCACGGCCAAGCGTGGTCACGTTGCCCTCAATATCGCGCCCCTGAAAGCCGGCAATAATAGCAATACGGTTATGTTCAAGTTCATGTTTTAAACGCGTTGCCGCAACTTCTTCTACACGGGCTTTACCGAACATGTTATCGGTTAATATATTCACTTGATCGGCTAGTAAGCTTACAGCTGAATGGCCGCGTTTAATAATGGCCATCGCTAATAAAGCAATAGAGACTTGTTCACCGGTACTGAGTAATACATCGAGTTCACGACTACTCGGGCGAGAGTCGATTTGTTTGGCAAGATTAATTAAGCGATTGGTTTCTCCCGACATTGCCGAAAGCACCACGACCACTTGGTGGCCTTGTTGCTTAGTTTTAACAACAAGGTCGGCGACCGCTTCAATACGCTCTATTGAGCCTACCGAAGTGCCGCCAAATTTTTGAACTATAAGTGCCACTTAAGCTTAAGTACGCTCAGTTAACCAAGCTGTTACGCTATCAAGTGCTGCTGTTAAATTTTGTGGCTCAGAACCACCCGCTTGCGCCATATCTGGACGACCGCCGCCTTTACCTCCTACTTGGCCTGCCATGTGATTAACTAACTCACCCGCTTTTACTTTGCCAGTTAAGTCTTTAGTTACACCCGCAATTAAGCTTACTTTGTCGCCGCTGGCAACACCTAAGGCAATAACACCTGAGCCAATTTTATTTTTAAGGTCATCAACCATACCGCGAAGCGCTTTTGATTCTGTGCCCTCAACGTTGGCCACTAACAGTTTAACCCCGTTAATTTCAACCACTGAATCAAGTAACGATGCACCTGCCGCACTGGCTAGTTTATCGTTAAGCTGGGCAACTTGTTTTTCAAGCCCTTTCGACTTTTCAAGCAAGGCAGTTACTTTTTCAAGCACTGACGCATTGTCACCTTTTACAAGCGCTGCAACATCAGCTAATTGTTGCTCTTGCTCGCTTACATAAGCAATTGCCTCTGCACCTGTTACCGCTTCAATTCGACGAACACCAGCAGCAATACCGCTTTCAGATACAATTTTGAATAAACCAATGTCACCCGCACGCTCTACGTGTGTACCACCACAAAGCTCGATTGAGTAGTCACCAATAGTCACAACGCGTACTTCGTCATCGTACTTTTCGCCAAACAGTGCCATTGCACCTTTTGCTTTAGCATCATCAATTGCCATTAGCTCAGTGTTAAGAGCAAAGTTACGACGAATTTCGTCATTCACTACGCGCTCAATTTCGCGCAGTTCTTGTTTGGTCACCGCTTCAAAATGTGAGAAGTCAAAACGCAGACGATCTGGCTGCACAAGTGAGCCTTTTTGCGATACGTGCTCACCTAAAAGCTGACGCAGTGCTTCATGCAAAATATGCGTAGCGGTGTGGTTTTTCTTAATACTGTCACGGCGCGCATCGTCGATAGTTGCATCCACTTTATCGTTAACGCCAATACGCCCTTGAACTGTTCCATGGTGAGCAAAAGCATTACCCAGTTTAGTGGTATTAGTCACCACAAACTCACCGCCGGCTACTGTGATTGTTCCGCTATCACCAATTTGGCCGCCTGATTCAGCGTAAAACGGAGTACGGTCTAAAACAATAATACCTTGTTGACCATCTTCAAGTAATGATACAGCTTCGCCACCGGCAAAAATTTCTACCACTGTGCCACTGTAATGAGTGCTATCGTAGCCTTTAAAGTCAGTGTGCTTGTCTGATTTTAATTGGTCATTGTAATCAGCCCCAAACTTACCCGCTTGTTGCGCAGTTTTACGTTGTACTGCCATGCATGCTTCAAAACCTTGATGGTCAATCGTCATCTGGCGCTCACGCGCAACATCGGCTGTTAAATCAGCAGGGAAACCATAGGTATCGTAAAGCTTAAATACTAAGTCACCCGGGATCACATCCCCGGTTAAATCACTTAAGCTTTCTTCTAAAATAGCTAAACCACGCTCAAGCGTTTTACCAAACTGCTCTTCTTCAATACGTAGTACTTTTTCAATAATTTCTTGTTGCTTAGCAAGCTCTGGGTACGCTTGACCCATTTGCTCAATAAGTGCAGCAACCAATTTATAGAAAAACGCGCCTTTAGCACCTAACTTATTACCGTGACGTACTGCACGACGAATAATACGACGCAATACATAACCACGGCCTTCATTTGATGGCATAACCCCATCTGAAATTAAAAATGCACACGAACGAATATGATCCGCTACCACGCGAAGTGATTTATCATCCATATCTTGTGCATTGGTAACGCTTGCAGCGGCCGCAATTAAGCCTTGGAATAAGTCGATTTCGTAGTTTGAATGCACACCTTGTAAAATAGCTGAAATACGCTCAAGGCCCATACCTGTATCAACAGATTGCTTAGGAAGTGGCTCCATAGTCCCGTCGCTTTGACGGTTGTATTGCATAAATACTAAGTTCCAAATTTCAATGAAACGGTCACCATCTTCTTCAGGTGTGCCCGGAGGACCGCCCCAAATATGCTCGCCGTGATCATAAAATATTTCAGAACATGGACCACAAGGACCCGTATCACCCATAGACCAAAAGTTATCGCTAGTTGCAATACGAATAATACGATCTTCAGGTAAGCCTATATCGTTAGCCCAGTAGCCAAAGGCTTCTTCGTCATCATGGTAAATAGTTACTAACAGCTTTTCTTTTGGTAGTTTTACAACCTCAGTTAAAAACTCCCACGCAAATTTAATTGCATCTTGCTTAAAGTAATCACCAAAGCTGAAATTACCTAGCATTTCAAAAAAGGTATGATGACGTGCTGTATAACCTACGTTTTCTAAATCGTTATGTTTACCACCAGCGCGCACACAACGCTGCGAACTGGTTGCGCGTGTGTAAGGGCGGCTTTCAGCGCCTAAAAATACATCTTTAAATTGCACCATACCGGCATTATTAAATAACAACGTGGCATCGTTACCCGGTATAAGCGAACTAGAAGGAACAACTTGGTGTTGCTTGCTGGCAAAAAAGTCTAAAAACTGTTGCCTAATTTGTGCGGTAGTCATGTGCTGCATGTGAAAGTCTCACCTGTATTTACTGTGCTTGCATTGCAAAATTTATTTGATCATAGCTAAATCCTCGATACATTAAGTAGCGCACGCGCTTAGCTTTTTCTTTGTACTCGAGGTTTGCCGGTGTCGTTGAATATTTTTTGTTGTACGCTTCCTGCGCGAGCTCAAACCAATCTATTTCCAGCTCTTCAATCACTGTTTCAAGCAGTGCTCTATCAATCCCTTTACTCATGGCCTCACTTTGAATTCGCTTTAAGCCATGGCATTTAAATATGTGCTTTCTTACAAACCCTTCACAGTAACGCTGCTCGTTAATAAAATTGTGCTTTTCGCACCAATCAAGCAGGTTTTCTATGAACTCGTCGCTTGCTTCTCTTTGCTGTAACTTTTGGGTTAACTCTCGGCGCGAATACTCTTGCCTTCCTAGTAACCAAAGCACATAGTTTTTTAACTTTTGTTTTAACGTATCATCCATTAAGCGTCAAAGCGCCCGCTTTGCTCGCTACTTAAAGGCTTAATGTTACTGTCATCACTTGGTGGCACAACGGGCATAAAAATAGCCTGATAAGAAACAAAGAAACTAATGTAGCAAATTGGCATTAAAATCAACAGCGGTAGTAGCGATAAGAACATCGACACCACTATTAATAATGCGCAAATAATACCATAAACACTCAGTGGTAAAATATTATAATAAAACACCATAAACGAACTTTTTAAGGCATTTAAAATACGTTGTTCTTTATTAAAGTAAACCAGCGGTACCGCATAGGCAAACGAAGTAAAGTATATCGACAGCGCAATTAAAAACAGTGCCACATTGGCAAACGAAATACTCTCAAGCATTTGGCTAATTGCTGTATTAGGGTCTAAGTCAGGCTGCGTCATAACCGCCATCGCATTGGAAAATAACCCATTGGCGAGCAGCGCAATTAAAATACCGGCACCCATTTGATAAAGCGCTAAGCGAAATAAGCCTAAGCGATTTCCTTTTGCTGAAAAGGGTTTCAAAATGTCGGCTAACATAATTTTTCCGCCTTGCTGCTTGGTAAGCACGGCTTGATAAAAACCAGCGGTTAAAAATGGTGTAGCCAATGCTGAGACTATTTGTAATAACGGCAAAAATAAAGACAACAAGCCAACAATGCCAATAAACAAGTGCATAAAGATAAAGGTTAATGGCTGAGTTTTGAAAATTAGCCAACCCGCTTTAAACCATTTTAATGCCGCATCCGCTTTAAAAATTCGTAATTGTGTAGACATAATTGCTCTTAATTAAAACAAAACACGCCGAGTATAACTCGGCGTTGGTTGGTATTACAGAGGTGGTGGCGATAAATGCCGTTAATATTAGGGTCTGTTGCCCTTTACGGATTAAAATTTGTTCAAACTAGGGGCGATTTAATCGCGGCGCGAGGTTTGTAACCTAGTGGGCTAAGTCAAAACCGAGCAACAAAGAGTAAATCGCCCCTAGGCAGAACCCTTCGGGCAGCGCCTGTTTGGCATTGATGCTGCGTTATCGCCTATTTATGGGGAATAACCACACCACATAGGCTCTGCCTTGCCTAAATACCAAACAGACTGCTGCAAATTTAACCTTGAAAGGTCAACAGACCCTAAGGTTTTTTAATTTTCTTAATATCTAGCATATGAGAGCCATGCTTAATTTTAGTCTCTAAATACGCCTTGTTACCTGAAAGCCCAGCTTTAATGTGTGCATGAGTGCCCACAACAGAGTCCACCTCTATGCCAGCATCTTTTAATGCGTTAAGCTTTTTAGGATTGTTAGTCATTAATTTTACATGCTTTAAATTGAGCGCATTGAGCATTAATACAGCATCCGAAAAATCACGTAAATCATCAGCAAAGCCCAAATGATTGTTGGCCTCGTAAGTGTTCATACCTTGTGACTGCAGTACATACGCATCAATTTTATTGTATAAACCAATACCACGCCCTTCTTGGCGTAAATAAAGTAAAATACCGCCTTGTTCGTGCATCATTTCAATACACTCATTTAACTGCTCACCGCAATCACAACGTGACGAGTGAAACACATCACCGGTTAAGCATTCAGAGTGCATACGAATAAGCGGAACATCTTGCTCGGTATCGGCGTTTTTAAACACTAACGCAACATGCTCTTGGCCATCTTTTAAGCCACTAAAGGAAATAATTTCTGCAGGAATATCACTATTTTTGCCAACATTAAGCTGGACTCTTGCTCTTACTTGCGCCACGACCAATCCAAATATTAAAAAACTACGACACGATAAAGTGATAATATCACAAAACAGGTTAAATACACCGTAGTACAAGACTGTTTATGGCAAATATATGGCGACGATAGCGACTATTTTCAATCTTAAACCGCAAATATATTACTAGCGAGCGTTTACCTTGATTTACCTAAAGTGATGACATATACATAAGGATTTGCTAATTTGTTATCGACAAATAATAGGGATCATTATGAAATTAAACAAACTTGCATTACTGATGGGCTTAGGTTTATCTGTATTGAGCACCACGTCATTTGCCGAACAAACAAATAACGCTCAAGCCGTTTTCAACGACGCGTATCAAAATTACTTAAATGCGATTAAAACCAAAGAAAATGTGCAACAAGCCGCGGAGCAGGCTTACACATTAGGTAAAACTGTTTACGGTGAAAATGCTGATAACACCGCAAACTTAGCGATTAACTATGCAAAATCAATTAATCGATACGGTAAACAGTGGATTGAAAAGCGTTTTTCGCTCTATCAACAAGCCTATACTATTTTAGTTAATAACCATGGTAAGCAATCGCCTGAAACCATTGATGCTTTAGTCGGTATGGCTAGTTTTGCCCCTTCTGCTCAAAAAGCGGATTATTATTTAGAGCAAGTGATAGCAATCGCAAACACACAAAACAACCCTAAGTTTGTGGCTGATATGAAACTAGAAGCGGCAACCATACTAGCTAATAAATTCAGCTATGAAAAATACCGAGAAGCTAAAAACTACCTAGAAGAAGCCGATGAGTATTATCTGGCTAACTTACCTAAAAACTCAGTTGAACAAATAAAAGCTGATTTTTTAATGGCGTCATTTGCGGAAGGTCGAAAAAGATACGATCAAGCAATAGAACGACTTAACCGTGTAGTAAATGTGTTTGATGAAAGCTTAAGTTACGATCACAACGCCGAGCTTACCGCACACTCAAGATTGATTGGCTTGTATGAAAAACAAGGCAAAAGTGATGAAGCCACCAAACACTGCATCGCGATTGCTAAAATGGTGCCGTGGAAAGAAAGCCAAGAGCAAAAGCCGCTATACCGCGTTAACCCTAAATACCCTAAAAACAAGGCGCGATTTAGTAAAGATGGCAGTGTAGTTATGGAGTTTGAAGTAGATGAGTCTGGCTTTGTAAAAAATCCGCAAGTAATTAGTTCTGAAGGTGGCGTGGCCTTTGAAAAATCGGCAGTAGAAGCATTAGCGCAATGGCGTTATGCACCTAAGTTTGAACATGGAAAAGCGGTTGCAGCAACTTCCAAAGTACAGCTCGACTTTAAAGTAAACCGTTAATAACATACCAAAGGCGCTTTAAGCGCCTTTTTAGTTTATTCTACTTTAACTTAGCTAAAATGTTATCGCTGGCGGCCTCTATTAAATCAAGTACCTTTTCAAAGCCATCATCACCGCCATAGTAAGGGTCCGGAATAGCGCTTTGTGCTTGCTCGCCATACTCTAAAAATAACGCCAACTTATATTGCAAATGATCGGGGCAGCGTGCGGTTAGATCCGTCAGGTTTTGTTTATCGGCTGCTAAAATTAAATCAAACTCGCTAAAATCACTACTGCGCACCTTGCGTGAAAAAATACCTTTAAAACTATAACCACGTTTCTCGCCAGCTTGCATAGAGCGTTTATCTGGCGGATTACCTTCATGATGACCAATAGTCCCAGCCGAGTCCACTAGCAAATCAATGCCTAACTCTTTAGCGCGAGCTATTAATACCGCCTCTGCGGTAGGTGAACGACATATATTTCCCAAACACACTATCAGTACTTTTTTCACTTATAGCTCCTAAGCTTTTGCAAAAAATCAGTAATAAACATTATTTTAATGAGGCTAATATTTTTTGCTCGCCCTCAAGCATGCTCTGCATAGCGGTGCCCTGTTTTACCCGACTATGCAAAGCAGCAAGCTTAGGCCAGCGCGACTCATCAAGTTGCTCACCACCATGCTCCATATTCATTAACTGGCAGCTCACAGCAATGTCGGCAAGGGTTAAGCTCTCGCCAACAAAAAACTCGTTATCCCCTAAATAATCTTCTAAATAATCAAATAAAGGCGGTAGTTTTTCATTTAATGCACTTTGCACTAAGGCTTCATCGGTTGGCTTTTGCATTGTGGGGGCAATAATACGTTGCTGAAACACCGTAAATGTTGCAAAAGGAGCCAGCTCGTAATCTGCGTATTTTTCTAACCAGCGAACGGCTGCACGTTGCTCTATAGTATCACCGATTAAAGACGCTGAATTAGGGTATTTTTCATCAAGATATTGGCAGATAACGCTAGAATCCGCCAAACTTAACTCGTCGTCTTTTAGCGCCGGAATTCGCCCTAGAGGGTTCAGTTCTAAAAACCAATCAGGTTGATTAAACGGCGAGACTATTTCGAGTTTATAGTCGAGTTGTTTATGCGCTAAACATACACGCACTTTACGTACATAGGGAGAAAGCGGGACACCATAGAGAATTATGCTCATTGTGATTCCTATAAATTAAAACTGCTTTAAAATTGCGTCATCGTAGTCATCGGCATTAAGAGTTAAATTATATTTAGCCGCAACGCTATCTAACTCGGCTTGTTTAATCGCTAAATCATCCATGGTGATGGTGTTATCGTCAAGCTGCCATAACAAGCGTGAACCTGCATAACTATAGTGAATGGCTAATAGCGCATCAGGATTACCTTCACGTCCCGCCGCTTTAAGCTTTGCCATCTTGCGGGTAATTTTATTAAGCGCTTGTTTGAGCTCCCATACATACACCACCTCGGTCATAAAAGGATGTGTACGGTATTTATTTAACAACCAGCCAATACCAATACTAGTAACAATAACGCCTAATAAGTTCCAATGAAAATGACTACCACTTTCATCGGGAAATAATGCAATAAGCGTTTGTGAAATAGCTAAACTACCAATCGCTAAGCTTGCGGCACAACCGACTATAACGCGGTTTAAATGTTTACGATAACGAGCTTTATCTATTTGAATAAGTTGCATAGTTGCCTAAAATTAAAAAACTAAAAAATACACAGCCACCATTGTAGCTAAACCCACCACAGAGTTTCGACTCTTTTTAATAAAATACCCGTAGTTTTTGATTTAACGCCGGTTTTATACTTCTTGCAACATAAAACCAACCAACGATTTTATTTGCACCCACTTATTAGGCATAGGATAGTAGACAACAAATACGACTCAGTTTAGGACCATCATGATAAAAACACTGATTGCTGCAAGCTTAATTTTTTCTTCTTCTAATGCGTTAGCTAATTTAAACACACCGCTAACCCCAGAAGAATTGCGAATTGAAAAAGCCAGCCAAGCGATGCCTAGCGTGCTAAGCGCTTTTGCCAGCGAAGTTAATCAATTTGAGCAGCAATTCAAGTCACTCTCAAGCTATGCACAAGCCGTAGATGCCGTTAATGACTACTCAAAACGATTATGGTTTAGTGCAAAAAAACGCATCGCTACAACGCAAAACTTAGATGATCGCGCACTTTACTGGGCTCGCTTACAATCAAGCAAAATTATTCGCACCACAAAGCCTGCATTTTCGCTGAGCGCCGCGCAGCAAACAGTGTTATTAACACTTCTAGAGAATGGCAGCCGAGGCCGCACCGATCTTAGCTACTCACAAAACACCTCTAAAAAAATATTATTAACTGGATTTGACCCGTTTTTACTTGATAGAAATATAAACCAAAGCAACCCATCGGGTGTTGCAGCACTACTTCTTGATGGCCAAGTCATTAACTATAAAGGTATTAGTGCAGAAATAAACACAGTGATGGTGCCTGTGCGTTATGAAGACTTTGATCACGGTATTATAGAATCCTTACTTGCCCCTTATTACGCTCTTAATAATGTTGATATGGTGGTTACCGTTAGCATGGGTAGTAAAGACTTTGACCTTGAGCGCTTTCCAGGCAAGCGCCGCAGTGTAACAGCGCCCGACAACGCCAATGTAGTGTATGGAGGCAGTAAAACAGCGCCGCTCATTCCAAGCTTGAACGACCGCCCATTACCAGGTACTGAGTTTGTAGAATTTAGCTTACCCGTTAGCGCTATGTTAAGCGCAAAAGGCCCTTTTCCTATTAATGATAACCATCATGTTATTACCTTAAAAAAAGACTTTGAGCCTAATAGTTTCGATGAATTAAAAGACGCTATTGCAGTGCGAGGCGGTGGCGGTGGTTATTTGTCTAACGAAATTTCGTATCGCAGTATTCGCCTGCGAAATCAGCTAAATTCAGATATTCCGACAGGACATATTCACACCCCACGAATTGCTCAGTTTGAACCCGAAACTGAAGCTAAAATAGTAAAGCAAATTCAAACTATGTTAGAGCGCAGTTTAGTCGCACTCTAACATCGTTTGCTTTTTCAACTTCAACGTTAGAACGACTATTAATTAATAAACGTAGGAGCACTTAAATGCTTTACGTTTTTTTGCTTTAAACCGCTAAAAAAGCATGCTGAAATTACATTAAAATTGAAAGCGCTCTGTATCAATCTCGGCTATTTTATAATAAAAACTCATTACTTTAATTATTAACTAGATCTTCACAAATTGTGTTCTATGCTCATTTGAGGTACAAACCTTATTACAGGGACATAGTAATGCTCACAATTAACCACTTTTTTAATTCATTAAACTTAACAAAAAAACTTATCTCCGCCTTTTTAGTTGTTGCCCTAGTGCCAATAACAATAATTATTATTGTCGCAATTAATACAGCTTCAAACTCGATGACAGAACAGGTTTATTCGCGTTTAGACGCTGTGAGTAAAGTAAAACAAAGCGCTGTTAAACGCTATTTTAACAACATTGAAAAAAAGCTTAATGCGCTGCAAGCAAATCCAGAAATGGCCAATATTGCGACAAAGTTTATAGATGGATTTAATAATACCTCCCCTTCAACCTCATCAGAGTCTCTAAATCGCTTTTATAAAGAGTCTTTTGCTCC
Source organism: Pseudoalteromonas sp. SD03 (assembly GCF_040937955.1). Lineage (NCBI taxonomy): Bacteria > Pseudomonadati > Pseudomonadota > Gammaproteobacteria > Alteromonadales > Pseudoalteromonadaceae > Pseudoalteromonas > Pseudoalteromonas sp. SD03. The sequence continues at coordinate 648,451 of NZ_CP162514.1, read as the reverse complement.
AAAATTTAAACAGCTAAACCCAACAAATACAGTCTCTTCATCTCTATTAAAGCAAATGAATCCAAAAAGTATTGAGCTGCAATCTCGTTATCTAGCTAATAACCCAAACCCAATCGGTGAAAAACAAAAACTAACCACCACAGAGCAATCAGACTCTTACGAGCAAGCGCACCGCCAATATCACCCTTATCTACGCGATATGACTAATATAAATAAGTTCTACGATATTTTCATTATCGACCCAGCAAATGGAAATATTGTTTACTCTGTTTATAAAGAAGTAGACTTTGCAACATCGCTGCAAACAGGCCCCTACGCTAAAAGTAATTTAGCGAACCTATTTAGACAATTAAAAGACAGCAACGACCCACAAAAAATTGCTTTTGCAGATTATAAACAGTACTCCCCTTCATATAATGCCCCTGCAAGCTTTATAGGAAAGCCTATTGTTGTTGATGGTAAAACGGTTGCTATTTTAGCTGCCCAATTATCGATTGAAGATATTAATTCAATTATGAAAGAACGTGACGGGTTGGGCGAAAGCGGAGAGACCTACCTTGTTGGCCCTGAAGGGTTAATGCGCTCTGACTCTTATATTGATCCGAAAAACCACTCTGTAGAAAGCTCGTTTAGAAACCCAAATAAAGGCACTGTGAATACCTTATCTGTAATCAAAGCACTAAAAAATGAAAAAGGGCAGCATGTTATAAATGACTATAACAATGAAATGGTGCTCTCTGCATTTGCACCTGTAAATGTATTTAATGTTCGCTGGGCACTCATAGCAGAAATGGACGAACAAGAAGCTTTTGAGTCAATAACGACTCTTTCCCAACAACTCATTGTGATACTTTTTGTCACTATTTTCATTGTTACCATTGCCGCATATTGGTTTGCGCGAACACTCACAAAGCCAATACATGCACTGGCTGATACGATGAAAAAAGTTGAACAGCAAGGTGATTTTTCATTACGAGCAACAGTCTATTCAAGCGATGAAATAGGCGTTAGCACTCAAGCATTTAACACTCTTCTTGATGCTCTACAGTTATCTATTAGTGAAACAAATCGCGTTATGAACCAAATGGCTGCGGGTAAATTTGATCAACGTATTGAAGCACCATGTCGAGGAGAGTTAGATACGTTAAAACAAGCAACCAACGATTGCGCAAGTTCACTAAACGGGGCAATAAACGAATTAAATAACATTGCGATTGCTATGGCTGATGGTCAATTTGATATTCAAATTAATGCCTCAATGGCAGGCGAATTAGGCACCTTAAAAAGTAATATTAACCAATCGCTTTCCTCAATAAACAACACAATGAATAGTATCGTCGATATTATGGCTAACGTAGAGCAAGGTAACTTTAAAGAGCAAATTACCTATCCAGCTAAAGGAAAACTTGCCCAGCTAAAAGACAGCGTGAATAACTCAGTGAATAGCTTAAGTATTGCCATAGATGGTATTAGTGACGTTATGAGTGCATTACGACAGGGCCAGTTTTCAGCGCAATTAGATGCCCCCTTAGCTGGACAGCTTGATATCTTAAAACAAGATATTAATTCCAGTATGGCTAATTTAAATAATGTAATGAATGAAATAGGTGAAGTCATGTCCTTTGTTAGTAAAGGTGACTTTAAAAAAATGATAAAAGGTGAAGCCAGCGGTCAACTTGAGCAGTTAAAAAGTAACATCAATACATCAATCACTGCTATTGATACTGCTTTAACTGAGATTTCATCAGTCATGCTAGCAATTAGTCAGGGGCGTTTTGATCATACTATTTCATCGGCTATGACAGGCCAACTAAATAGTTTAAAAACAGATATAAACCATTCAGTAACTAACCTCGAACGTGTCATAAACGACCTCAACCAAGTAATGGCTGCGATGGCAAACGGCGATTTTTCTCATCAATTAAAACAGCCATTACAAGGCCAGTTGGAAGATTTAAAAAATAATGTTAATGAGTCTACCTCATTAGTTTCATTGGCAATAAATGAAGTCAGTAGCGTTTTATCAAACTTAGCTAAAGGTGACCTTACCAAAAATATAGAGGGACAATATCAAGGCGTATTCGATACCCTTAAAAGCGACACCAACGCGACTATCGAGAAATTAACTAATGTCATTCAAGAAATTCAAGTGTCGGCTAGTCAAGTTATGCAAAATGCCGGTGAAATAGCTTCAAGTAATACTGAAATAAGCAAACGCACAGAAGAGCAAGCAGCCAACCTTGAAGAGGCAAGCTCAAGTACTGAGCAAATGCTAGATGAGCTAACTAAAGTATCTGAACAATCAAAAAGTGCCGTGGCATTGGCAAGCAATGCAGAGCAAATTGCTGAAGAAGGAAATCGCTTATCAATACAAACCGTTAGCGCGATTGATGACGTGAATGAAGCCAGTAAAGACATTAACGAAATACTTACGGTTATTGACAACCTCGCTTTTCAAACAAACTTGCTATCACTTAATGCCGCCGTGGAAGCTGCTAGGGCTGGCGACCACGGAAGGGGCTTTGCCGTAGTTGCTAATGAAGTAGGTGATTTAGCGGGGCGTAGTGCTAAATCGGCAAAGCAAATAAAAAGTATTATTGTAAATAGTAATCAAAAAATAGCGCTTGGGACGGAATTAGCAGACACCTCAGGGAAGAAATTAAAACACATAATGCAAGCTGTTAGCGATGTTAATAAAAATATAATACATATAGCGCATTCAACCTCCGCACAAGAGCAAGCGATTAAAGAGGTTAACCTTGTTGTACAACGTTTAACCGGTTTAACCCAGGCAAACTCGGCTATTACAGAAGAAACAATGGCGGCAGCACGTCAAATGGCAGAACAAGCTACCGAGATGAGAGTGCAACTCAATTACTTTAATCTAAAAAAAGAGCAACAATAGACTAAAAGCACTGCAAGTTATTTTGCTAACACGATGCTTTTTTAACTTAAGTAATTTGATGAGCCATTATTGAATAATGGCTCATCATGACGTTACGTTACTTTACCTGCTAAATTAAAACGTGGCTGAGTATATAGCTGGGTTTTAACCACCTCAGCCAAAATCGTGACCGCATTCCATATATCTTCAAATGAGGTATAAAGAGGTGTAAAGCCAAATCGTAATATATTGGGCGCACGAAAATCAGCAATAACCCCTTTTTCAATTAACGCTTGGCATATAGCGAACGCGTCTGTATGTGAAAACGCCAATTGGCTACCTCTTTGACAGGCATTTTCAGTAGAGCATAAACGCAAATCACTTAAGCATGAATGTGTTTGTAGCAATTTAATAAATACCTCGGCAAGTGCAATCGACTTTTCTCTTATTTGAGAAATGTCTACGTTTTGCCATACATCAAGGGCGGCATCTAACGCACTCATAGCAATCACACTGGGTGTGCCACATAAATACTGATTTATATTATCAGCGCCCTGATATTCAGCATTAAAAGCAAACGGTTTAGCATGACCCATCCAACCTGATAGTGGCTGCTTTACACTAGCCTGATGACGTTTTGCCACATATAAAAATGCAGGCGAGCCCGGGCCACCGTTTAAGTATTTATAGCCACAGCCAACGGCAAAATCAGCATTACAGTTATCGAGCTCAACCGGTAAAGCACCCGCGCTGTGGGCTAAATCCCATATCACTAAAATGCCTTTTTCGTGGGCAAGCTTGGTCAGCTTTTGCATATCTAATAGCTGCCCGGTTCTAAAGTTTACCTGCGTTAATAGCAGCACCGCCACTGAATCGCTAAGGCTTTGTTCAATGTGTTGCTCTGCTACTAATTTAAGCTGACATAGGTCAGGGCCTAATAAGTCACTTAACCCTTGTACCATGTATAAGTCGGTTGGAAAGTTATCTTGCGTGGATAACACCACATTTCGGCCAGGGTTTAACGATAACGCACTACTTAACAGCTTGAACAAGTTAACTGAAATAGAGTCACAACAAATCACTTGGCCTTTTGCAGCACCAATAATCGGCGCTATTTTATCTCCTACCTGAGTGGGTAAATCAATCCATTGGTGATCATTCCAACTTCTAATTAAGTGACTACCCCATTGTTGATTTACCACCTCTGCCACGCGCGACTTAACGGCTTTAGGCAAGGCACCTAGTGAATTACCATCGAGATAAATAGTGTCTGCGGGTAAATCAAATTCATCGCGTTTATTAGCCAGCGGGTCGGCTTTATCAAGCGCTACAATCTCATTAAAATTCATTTTTATATCTCATTTAAATTTTTTATTAGTGTACTAAATGCCTCAGATCCTGGGTGGATCCAATCAAAATGCCCCACGCCTTCGAGCATCACCACCGGGCGTTTAAGCTGCGCTAAATTAAAAGCGGGGACAATGGCGTCTTTGTCACCTTGTAAAATAATGCTTTGGGGATGAAGTGGCTGCTCACTCGGGTTAGCTTGCGTGTAAGCCTTAGGTTTATCAGTTGGCATACCTTGCATAAAATCTTTTGTCACTTTTTGACAGCTATTATTACCACGTGCATATGCTTTTATATCAGTGATAGGGGCTAAACCAATAACGCCTTTAAGCTGGCTTATTTCACCACCTGCAAGCAGTGCTAAATGTCCACCAGCAGAGTGCCCTACCGCAACCGAGTCAGCTAATTTAAACTCGCCCTTATTGTAAGTACTAGCCGCTAAAATACCGGCTTTTATATCATTAAACGTTGCAGGCCAGCCACCACCGCTTGTACCACTTCTTCGATACTCTAATGACCACACGTTAAAGCCAGCTTGTGCAAGCCCCGTGCTTAACGCATACGTGTGTTTAATATCGTACTCACTAAGCCAACAGCCACCATGGAGTAAAATAACTAACGGCGTTTGCACCAGTGCTTGCTTTGCGCGCCAAAGTAATGCGTACTGTGACTCATCACTGCCGTAGGCTATTTTTTCATCGGCTAAGTTAAATCCCAATGAAGCCACTTTTGCATAAGCCACATTATTTTCAACATCAGGAAATTGAACTGGTTGCTGCGAGGCACTATTTGCTAACAAAGGCCATACACTAAAAAATAAAACCACTAAGCTCTTCAAAATAAACTACTTCCTTTTTACCTAAAAACGGTATAACAAAATAACGCTGGTCAATCGTCTACAAACATTTTGTTGTACGACCTACCAACGTTATAACGTCATTCATAATAAAATAAATATAGTGTTTATTGTTGTTTGAAAATTACGCCTTCTTTCATCACAAAATCAACATCCATTAAAGCGCTAATATCGCTAAGTGGACTGGAATCTAAGGCAATAATATCGGCAAACTTACCAGGCTCTATAGTGCCTAAACTCTGGCTCATATCAATTAAATCAGCAGCATTGACGGTTGCCGACTTTAAAATATCGGAGGTACTCATACCGGCTTCATACATCAATACGGCTTCTTTTGCGTTAATACCATGCTTTGATACGCCACTGTCAGTGCCAAAAGCAATTTTAACGCCGGCTTTGTAAGCCTTAGTAAAGTTGTTGAGCATATCGCCCCCCACTCTCGTTGCTTTAGCCTTAATAGGTGCAGACATAAAATCTGAATTTTTTGCCATATTAACCACAGTATCGCCAGCTAATAACGTTGGTACAAGGTAAGCGCCGGTTTCTTTAAAGAGCTTGATGCCTTCTTCATCGGTGTAACTGCCGTGTTCAATGCTATCAACCCCTGCACGAAGTGCGGCATTAATACCTTGTGCAGCATGGGCATGGCTTGCTACTTTTCGTCCTAACCCATGTGCGGTTTTTACAATGGCTTTGAGCTCATCGTCTTCCATTTGTTGACCTGTCCCCGTGGTGGTATCAGAAAGTACACCACCGGTAGAGGCCACTTTAATTAAATCCGCCCCATACTTAATTGCATAACGTGTTTTTTTACGACACTCAACTGCGCCATCACACACTGTTGGTGGCGTTTTTATGGTAAGTAAATCAGGACTCATACCATCAACATCTAAATGCCCACCAGTAATAGTAACTCCAGCACCGGCAATAATACGCGGGCCATTAACCCAGCCATTCGCCACCCCTTTACGTAATGCGTACATTTGCTCGCTTTGGCTACCTACATCACGCACGGTGGTAAATCCCGCCATTAGGGTTTTATTTGCAAAATAAACACTGCGCATTGCTACATCTGCATCAGACATTTCAACCAGTTCTTTTTTATTATCTGGCCCAAGCTCACCTTGTAAATGCACATGCATATCCATAAGCCCTGGCATAACAAAGCTGGTTGATAAATCGATTAATTGAGCATCATCACCAAATCGAGAGGCCGGTAAAAAACCAGCGGATACAGACACTATTTTACCATTTTCTATTACTACAGTTTGTTTTTGCTGTGATTTTTCGCCAGGGACGCTTAATAGCTCTCCCGCATGAATCACTTTAGTATTGGCTTGTGCATTGCTGGCGCAAAAATTTGCGGCTAAAAAAATCGAGGTAATAACACTCAATCGAAATATGCTCATGAAAATCTCCAATGATTCGCTTTTCGTTAACAGCAACGAAATAACGTTAAAATATTGTTATACAACCAATACCTTATCAGGAAAGTCACAAAAACAAACCTGAAATACGTTTTTAGTAAAAATTCTGACCACTATTTACACTGCCTTCAAACGGAAAAAATAAAAGAAGATGTCTATACTTAACCATATTGTTGTAATACTTTTCATATGTAGGGAGCTTATGGATATTAAAGACATAAATATTGCACTGCTAGAAAAATGCAACTTTCTTTTAATGGTATTTGATAACCATGATCAGCTCAGTTATCTCTCAGATGGGTGGTCAGAGCTAAATATTACAACCAAAAACATGCCAACCATTGAAAGCCTGTATGCCTGTTGTACAACTCAAAGCAAAACACTATTACAACAACAAATTCTCGCACTAAAATCGCAACATAATGAGTTAGACCAATTTGATATTGAGCTCACATTTGCAACCGATTACTCTATTAAACTGAATTGCTGCTTACATAATGTGGATCAAAACCAACACCAATATATGGTTTTAGTTTTTAACCAGCATTTTTCCCAAGTGTCCTCTGTTATTAGTAATAACGAATTACAAACCATCATAGAAAACGCAGGCGAAGTTTTAAAAGTAGGTTATTGGCAGCTCGACTGTAATAGCAACCAATTATTTTGGACCGATGAAATTTACACTATCCATGGTGTTGCCCCTAGTCGCTATTCACCACAGTTAGATACTGCAATAAACTTTTATCATGCAGATGATAAGCCCAAAATAGCCAGCGCTGTCGAAAATGCGCTTTTAACGGGGCAAGAATGGAGTTGTATAAAATTACGTGTTGTAGATGACGACCAACAAGAACGCACTGTGATATCAAGCGGTAACGTATCAAGAAATAAAAATGGTGAAATTACTAAGCTATACGGCATTTTTCAGGATATAACAGGAAGTGAAAAAATAGCCCTTGAACGAGACTTTTTAGTTACTGCACTCAAAGAAACTACGGTAGGAATGGTCATTGCCGATAAAAATAAGCATGTTATTTGGGTTAATGGATCATTCGAAAAAATGACAGGGTATAGCCTTTTTGAAGTCGAAGGCAAAAAGCTCGGCTCTATTTTACAAGGTGAAAACACTGATTTAAAAACGATAGCTAAACTTAAAACTCACCTCAAAAAAGGGCTGCCTATAAGCACCCGAATTTTAAACTACACCAAAAGTGGGGAACCCTATTGGAATGAGTTGGCAATATCGCCAATTTATAGAGATGGAAAAATCGCTTATTACTTTGCGGTGCAAAACGATGTAAGCAAAGAAATAAACATAGAACACAAACTCATAGCCCTTAATACTAGTTTAGAGCAACGGATACAGGCGCGCACTCAAGAGCTATTTACACTTAACAAAGAGTTAGAAAAACAAGCTAATGTAGACCCACTTACAGGATGTTTAAATAGGCGAACCTTATACAGGTTTCTTACCGATGAGCTATTAAAAACACAAGATGAAAATACCTATATTTCATTATTAATGCTCGATATAGATCACTTTAAAGCCATAAATGATAACTACGGCCACGAAGCTGGAGATAAGGGTTTAAAAGAACTCGCTAATATTTTACATGGCCTCACGAGAAAAAATGACGCCGTATTTCGCCTTGGCGGTGAAGAGTTTTTAATTATTATGCCTAACACAAACAAAGCCGAAGCTAAACAAGCCGCTGAGCGTATTAAAAACGCAGTGAATGAACATAAAGTTTACTATCGTAATAAAAATATTAGCTTTACTGTCAGTATTGGACTGCTTACCCACGATGGCACAATTAGCCTACAAAGCAGCTTAAAATACGTTGATGACTATTTATACGAGGCAAAAAATAGTGGTCGAAATAAAATTGTTGATTGACTCCCTATAAGACGGATTGTTTTAAATCAATTCGTAAAAATTTAAAAGGTCATATAAGCTAAATACTTAAGCACAATAATTTAGCTTGAATTTTCAACAGTAGATGAATTCGTAAATAAAAATACACTTTAAGCAAATTGACATTAAACGCGTATTTTTTCATTTTATACTAGCCAATGCGTTATTATTTTTATTCTATTACTCATTGTTAAGCATAACAAAAACAAGGTTACATAATGATAAAAGCGTCAACACCTGAGGATGAACTATCACGGCTAAAAGACTTATATGAGTATGACGTTTTAGACACTGAAGCTGAAAAATCCTTTGACGATTTAACCCAGCTTGCATCTGATATTTGCGAAACGCCAATCTCACTAATAAGTCTTGTTGACCCTGACAGGCAATGGTTTAAGTCAAAGCATGGTATTGATGTAGCCGAAACCGCACGAGATATTTCGTTTTGTTCTCACGCAATTCTAGAAAACCAAGTATTCGAAGTTCAAAATGCACTTACTGACACCCGCTTTCACGATAATCCCTTAGTTACAAACGACCCAAATATTCGCTTTTATGCAGGTGCACCTCTCATCACACCAAGAGGAAACGCTATAGGTACGTTATGTGTTATTAGCGATAAACCAAAAAAGCTTTCAAGCAAACAAATAAATGCACTCACGGTTTTGAGCAAAGAGGTCATTGCGCAATTAGAGCTTCGGCTTAATAATAAAAAGCTGTTTATGGCGTTAGAAAAACAAAAAGAACACAATAAAGAGCTAGAAAAGTTAAAAGAAGCCGCGGATATCGCCAATAACACAAAGAGTAAATTTTTGGCAAATATGACTCATGAACTGAGAACCCCATTACATGGAATTTTAAATTTAGCTGAGTTTGCTATCTCAGAGACCACCACAGAGGAAAAAAACAGCACCTTAAAAAGCATATTAAAGTCAGCACATTACTTATCAAATATTGTTAACGATATTTTAGACTTTTCTAAAATTGAGGCTGGCAAATTAGAAATTGAACATATCAACTTCAGTCTTAATGAGGTTATTAGCGATGTAATAAAACCCCAGTTACAGCAGGCATCTGCTAAAGGCATAAAGCTGATTACATCGATAGACCCTAAAATAGCAGACAATTTAAAAGGCGATCCCCTTCGGATTTCGCAAATTTTAAATAACCTGTGCTCAAATGCGATTAAATTTACCAACTTTGGCCAAGTAGAGCTGAAGATAAGTGTTAAAAATAGTACATTGCAAACACAAGTACTCACCTTTGAAGTTATTGATACAGGCCTTGGTATTAATGAGACTGTTCAAGAGCATTTATTTAAAGAGTTTCATCAGGCCGACTCATCAACCTCAAGGAAATATGGAGGCACAGGTTTAGGCTTATCAATTTGCGCTCGTTTAAGTGAGTTAATGCAGGGGCACCTTAGCTTTACCAGCAAAATAGATAAGGGCTCCACGTTTACCTATGAGCAAAGCTTTGAGATTGCTTTATTGCCACCAACCTCGAAGCAGTGCACTGATATAACAAACCTTCAAGGTAGTACTGTTTTAATTGCCGAAGATAATAAAATAAATCAGCTTATTATTGTTAAAATGCTCAAAGCACATAATGCTAATTTAATTATCGCAGAGGACGGTAAAGAATGCGTTAAGTACTTCAAGGAGCATTCGGTAGACTTAATTTTCATGGATATACAAATGCCTGAAATGGATGGCATAAAAGCTACGCAAGCTATTAGAGCGCTTCCTACAGGTAAAACCGTTCCGATTATAGCTATGACAGCAAATACCCTAAAACAAGACATTGAGCATTATTTAGATATTGGTATGGATGGCTACTTAACTAAACCGTTTGATAAAGCTAAGATCAATAGCTTACTCAATGTTTATAATCCTAAAAACCTCAACCTAAAAAACTTAGCAGTAAAAATTAGCGATCCTAATGTTTCTAGCGACCGGAAGCTAAAGCAAATATGCAAAGAGTTAAAAGCGCTTATTCCCAATGCTAATCGAGTGAGCCTTTGGTTATTTAATAAGGAATACAGTACATTAAATTGCTTAATTTGCCTTGATGAAAATAATGACGTGTCAAGTGGAACTGTTCTATACACAGAAAACTCCCCTGCTTATTTCAACTATATTTTAGCTAACCAAGTACTTGACGCTTCTGATGCCAGAAATAACGAAGTAACCAAGCCGTTCTCTCACTCTTACTTTGAGCCACTCGATATTTATTCTTTACTTGATTACATTTATACACTTAATAGCAAACCGTTAGGTGTCATTTGTTGTGAAAGTGTGGGCTCAAAGGTAACTTGGAGTCAAGCTGATAAAGAGTCGTTAATCAAAGTCGCAGACGTTACTAACTTGTTTTTATCTAAACAAATAAAGCATGAATAAAACAGGCCTATTTAGTGGCTAAAATCACCACTAAATAGGGATAAAACTATTATCAGCCCTTCGTATTAAGCCTGCTCTAACTCACGCTGGGTTTGTTGTTTATCTGCTTTAACCGGCTTTATTTTAAAGAAAAAAGTATACACAACCGGAACAAATCCTAATGTTAAAATTGTTCCCATTGCAAGACCAAACGCAATAGTGCTTGCTTGGCCATAAAACAAAACATCTTTAGATAAAATGAGCGGCATTAAGCCTATTATTGTTGTACAAGTAGACATTAATATAGGTCGTAAACGTCTTAAAGAAGCGCTAATCACCGCCTCATAATTTTGTTGATTATACTGCTCAGCGGTTTGTTGTTCACTGTGCTCAATTTGTTTACGTTCAATATTAATACGGTCAATTAATATAACCGCATTATTAATGATAATACCGGCAAGCGCATATAGACCTAAAATAACCATAAACCCAAAATTTGCCTGCATAATTAACAAACCAAAAGCGGCACCAATGATGATCAATGGCACAGTCAAAAACACAATACTAGTTGCACGGTAAGAGCGAAATTGCGCAATAATAATAAACACCATAATGGCAATACACAGCGGTAAGTTAGCTAAAATTGACGCTTGCGATTCAGCGGAGTCTCCAATTACACCGTCATATTCTATTTCATAACCAGGTGGTAATTTGTCTCTTATTTTATCAAGCTTTCCTTCAATTAATGGCACCATACTTTGCGCCGACATAATCTGGTTTTTAGCTTGTACTGTTACAGTACGAAATAAATTTTCACGCGCAATACGCGCAAATTGCGTTTCATAGCGAATGTCGGCCACTTGCATTAAAGGTACATTAACGCCTCGAGCCGAAGAATAAACATTTACGCTGTTAATACGGTCTAGATCGTAACGTTCACTGTTTTGTGCCCTTAACACAATGGGGAATATGTCATCACCTTCACGAAACTCAGAGATTGTGCGTCCCGAAAAGTAGGTTTCTAATGCTTGGGCAACATCGTTTGAACTAACCCCAGCACGACGAGCATTTTGCTGGTTAACCTCAACTTTAAGTGTAGTAATGCGGTTTTCCCAATCACTTTTAACATCGAATGCGCCGTCTGTATTGCGCAATAAGGTTTTAATTTCCTCGCCAATAGAATAAATATAATTACTGTCTGGGCCTTTAATTTGAATCTCTATCAGTGAAGAATCTGAGGGCCCTAAAAACATTTTAGTGGCGCGCCCCATAACTTCAGGAAAGTCTTGAGCAAACATGTCGCGCACGCTATTCATTGTTGGCTCAGCTAGTTTTCGCTCTCCAACATCAATCATAAAGAATGCTTTTGAAGGCTCAGGATCAATCGGTGTGAGTGACAAAACAAACCGTGGCCCGCCAAATCCACCATAAGCAGCATATTTTTTAATATGCGGAAAACGCGCTTTATCATCCAATTTTTTTAAAATGGCTTGTATCGTTGCATCAGTTTTACGCATTGACGTGCCGGCTGGCATATCTAAATACACTAAAATTTGCGCGCGGTCGGAGTCTGGAAAAAACTTAGCAGGCACTAAACTCATAGCCCAACCACCAACAAAAAATAGCCCCAATATCACAACAACAAAAGCTATACGAGCGCGCATAATTCGTCTTAATACTTTTTCATAAAGCGGACTAAGGCTATCGAAAAATCCATTAATTTTACGGCGAATAATATTTTGCTTTTGCCTCGTTTCCTTTTTCACAAAGCGATGACACAAGTAAGTAGTAAAGGTTAGGCTCAACGCCCATGAAATAAGCAATGCAATTAACACCACCAGCGAAATAGAGCGTGTATATTCACCCGCACTACTTTGCGCCAACATCAATGGCAAAAACACAAGAATAGTAGTCAACGATGAGGTTAAAGAGGGTATCGCAAGCGTACCCGAGGTATTACGAATAGCTTCGTCACGCGTTTCGCCCTCTTCTATACGCTTTTTAAAATCTTCAGCCATTATTATGCCATCATCAACCAGTAGCCCAAGCGCTATAATTAACGTGGCAAGCGACATACGCTCCAGCGGAATACCCATAAAGTTCATAATTGAAAGCGTGATTAGAATAGCTGCAGGTACAATCGAACCTACAATCAAGCCGGTGCGTAGACCTAAAAACATAATAACCACAATAGAGACAACAACAATGGTTTGTAACACACTAAAGCTCACACCAAATACAGCATCGGCAACCACATCGGCTTGGCGGGTAATATTTTTTAATTGATAGCCCGCAGGTATAGTTTGATTAATTTGAGCTATCATCGCTTCCATTTTAGGAGTGAACTTCAGCACATCCGCTTGTTCATCCTTAGAGATTGCAAAAATAATGGCTTGACGGCCATTGTAGTAACTTGTTCTTGATGGGGGGTCGATCACTTCACGGCTTATTTTGGCAATATCACGTAATAAGATGGTTTGTGATTGATTGGGAACAGTGATCAGCGTATTGCGTATATCAGCTAGGCTTTGGTAATTCCCAGAAGGCTGGATAATAAAGTTTTCACCATCGGCATCAATAATGCCACTGGGACGTATAATATTTTGATTTTTTAAAGCCGCAATCAATTGTGTGGGTGCAATCCCTAATTGAGCGAGCTTAGCGTTTTTAGTTTCAATAAAAATACGCTCTTGCTGAATGCCTAAAATATCAATTTTTTTTGTGCCTTCGACTTGATGCATCATATCGGCAATATGTTGCGCCACATCTTGGCGATCCCCCATGCTATAAGCGGGATCTGCAATAAGTGCCACCGTTAACACGGCAACATCACCAAAATCATCATTAATTACATAAGGTAAAGTACCACTGGGTAGCTCGCCTCGAACCGCGTTAATTTGGTCGCGCAGGATATCCCACTGCTGATCAAACTCACTTTGCTCAACACTTTGCTTGAGCTCTGCGTGAATAATAGAGCGGCCAGGAATAGATACTGAACGAATTTCGGTAATACTGGGCATTTCACGTATCGCTTCTTCGAGTGTTTTAGTGATCAACAGCTCTACTTTTTTTGCGCTCATGCCAGGGTAAGCGGTTGTTACAACCGCCTCACGAATTTTTATTTTAGGATCTTCTTGTTTGGGTAGTTGATAATAACTAAATGCGCCAAATAGCATAAGGCCAAAGACGATGGCCAGCATCAAGCGATTATGATCAAGAGCAAGCTCTGAAATAGTAGGGATTTTCATCGTTTAAATCTCCGTCACGGGTTATGGATTAAGGCGCTTGATTTCACCCTCGATAAGCGTCACTTTTTGCCCATCGTGTAAAAAAGCCATTCCCGCATTAACAATTCGCTCCCCTTCTTTTAAATCGCCTTTAATTTGCGCTTTCTGCGCAAAAAACGTTACTACGTCCACGGTTATTTTTTGTAAAACATAACCTGCTTGTTGTGATTCAGCTTGCGCTGTAGGTACCAGCTTAAAAACAAAATGCTGATTATTTTCTTGCGCCATAATGGCACTTACAGGTACTACAAAAGCATCTATGGCTTCCTGCTGTTGTTTAAATTGTACTTCAGCACTCATACCCGTTCTAATATCTGCAACATCATTTGCAGATATCTTTAAAATAACAGGAAACGCATTCGCGCCTTGAGCAGCTGTGCCAATTTCTTTAATTTTGGCATTCAACGTTTTATCTAATGCTGAAATAGTTACCTTAGCAGGCTTATCAATAGCTAATGAGGAGAGAATCGCTTCAGGGGCAAGGATAGAGACTTCAAAATTTTCTTTACCTTGAATTATAAATGCAGACGTATTTGGGCTTACCTGTTGTGAAGGTTCAATATTACGTTTTGAAATAGTCCCTGCATAGGGCGCAATTAGCGTGGTATCTTGTAACTCTTCTTTTGCCATCGCTAGTCGAACTTTAGCAATCTCGACTTTATCTTTGGCACTCTCATATTGCGACTTTGCTACATCGTATTGCGCGCGTGACACAGCGCCATCATCAACCAGTGATGCTTTGCGCTCAAAATCTTGCTTAACATTTAGCAGCATAGCCTTCGCATTAGAGACCTGCCCTTCGGCCTCTTGCACTGCCAATAAATACTTTGTTTGTTCCAGCCTAGCTAACGGCTCACCTTTTTCAAAAGCCTCACCAATTTCAAAAAAAACGTCTTCGACCTTGCCGCTAACCTCAAACATTAAAGTGGCTGTGTTAGCAGGTTGGATAACACCTGATAAAATACGACTATCAAACGATTTAGTTTTATTTAACTCTATGACAGAAACAGGTTTTAATTTTTGCTCAGAAACTTGCTCTTCAGAGCACCCTGACAACATAAAAATAATAACGAAACAAACAGCTATATAATTCATAATTTCCCTTGATAAATAGTGTATTCAAACTGGTTGTACTACCAAACTAACCACAATCAATATTCACAGTGAGCCATCTAATTTAAAGTATGGCTAACATTGTTATCACCCTGAAAGCTTGGGTATAATGCAATATTCCGGCTGTATTTTTAGCCTCTAAATTGGATCTCCACATGAAAAAACTATCTGCTGTGCAAGTAAAACAACAAGCTCTCGTTCTCAATGTTGCTGACAAAATAGAAGAGCAAGGCCGTGCTGAAATCCCAGGTATGCTGCAATGCTGGTTTGATGTGGAATATCATTTATTTCCAGGTTCTTTACTAATGTGTTTTCAATTTGAAAACCAACAAGCACTTACAGCCGCAGAGCCGGAGCTACTAAAGTGGCAAAAACGCTTAAGCGGTGCCATGCTCAAAAAAGGCGTAATTTTAAAAGATATGCGCAAACATTTAGTATTTACCCTAAAAGGACCAGACGACTAAACCACTTATTTTGTAAGCGCACTCTACTTTGGTGCGCTTTCCAAATTAAACTCATTAACGTGCTTAATCAGCTCAGGGAAAAACGCTAAAAAGAGCTCATCTAGCTCACTATAATGGCGGATTATATCTTCAGCGGTACCTGCAAAATTATTAGTAAAGCGAATACGTTTAGCAATATTATCAAGCGCCCGCCCCACCCCATCAATGCTTTCGTACTCCTTAAACCAATCGTTTTTCGTCATACTGGTTACTACACGCTGCATTTTCTGTGGCATTACAGGTATACGCCTGTCCAAAAGGTCATAACTGGTGTGCTTAAAATCAATTAGTGATTGGTTATTAAACTGCTGCCAATGCGCAATAAGAAAATGATCAAACACCACATCAACTGCCACACCTGCAAAGCGCCTGCGCTTGGCTGAAAAAAGCTGCTTAGCTTCTTTTACTAGAGGATGTGTGTCAGTAAATTTATCCACTAAATAATGGTTATCTAGCGCACTTTTTACAGTTGTAGGTAGATGCGTTACCTGTCGTTGGCCACCAAAATCTCCCAGCAAATTGCCAAAATGAGAATCAGCCGTAGGCTGTGCTAAATAAAGGTGGGCTAAGTAATTCATTGGTTGCCAATATAGATTAATATACCAAACTCAGATAGTTTTAAATTTAAACACGTAAAAAGATGGAACGCAGTTCCACCTTTATACATTTTAGATACTGATAGCGCATTCTAAAATATTACGCTTTTGAAACCTTGCTTGCACCAGCATTATCAAGAATTTCTTCAACACTATTTTTGTTATCGCTGTTATATTTAACACCGACGAGTATTGAACCTTTCTCAATTGCGTCTTCATAATACTTAATTTCATGTTCTGGAATAAATGCGCCGATTGCTGCGCCTAAAGTCCCACCAACGGCAGCACCTGCGCCACCAGCTGCAAGTGCTGAAACCAAAGGACCTGCAACTAATAAGCCGGCACCACCAGAAGCGACTGCTCCAACAGCGGTAAAACCACCAATAATTGCCGCTAACACGCCACCAGATGCAGCGCCCAACAAACCGCCCTCTGCAGCTTTGGTCCCTTCATCTACAGCAAAGTCTTCCTTTGTATACGAGTCGTTAGCGACAATGCTTATATCCGCCTCACTTACACCTAAAGCTTCTAATCTATAAATTGCTAATGTTGCTTGTGATGCATTATCGAATAACCCAGTAATAACAGTACTCATAATAACTCCTTTATTTGTTTAAGAAAGTACGCTTAGTAATTAGCAACATTCAAACCAAAGTTTTAATCCTTTAAAATCAGCTAGATAAATAAAAAAGTAGAGTAAAACTCTAGGCTTTAAAGTAAAAGTTGCTAGAAGTTGTAAAAAGTTCACACACATAGGTATCACTCAAGCGATTGAAATATGAGTAGAATTACAAAGAGACTAACGTTATTAGCATTGTTCTTCTAAAAATATCAACAACCCACGTTCATAGCGACTCAGGTACTTAGTCTTACGGGGTAGTTTGTCTAAGTTATTAAAGTCCTTTAGAGCTTCCTTGCCTCCTTTACACAGCTCAATCAACTTTGGATGAATATATGAATTACGAGCTATTGCTGGGGTATTCCCTAAATTACTTGAAACGCTATCTAACATATCTTTAAGCGAAAGCTGGCCGTTTGATTTATGTAAGACTTCAAATGCCAAAACACTGGCCCGCCATGTTCTAAAATGTTTTGCACTAAACTGCTCGCCCATAACACTTTGAATAAACTCATTCACCTCTTTGGAGGTAACATCACAATACTCGTCTTCATCGATATATTGGAATAAGCTCTGCCCAGGCAAATCTTGCAACTGCTGTATGATAGAGCTAAGCACTTTATCTGTTATGTTCACTTCTCTTTGCTTACCGGATTTTGCTTTATACTTTAAGCGAATATTTTTACCCGTTAGTTTTGCATGCCGGCTACGCAATGTTGTAGCACCAAAACTATTATTATGTTTGGCATTTTTTTTAGAGCCAACGCGCAGGGCTCCAAGATCCATTAAACGTACAACGGCTGCAATTGTGCGCTGGTAATCAAGCTCATTACCTCGCAAATATTCCGATAGTTTTGCTCTTAACAAAGGCAGTTTATTTCCAAATAAAGCACATGCTTCAAACTTTTTAAGCTCTTGCTGCTCCCTAAACTCGGGATGATAAAAGTATTGCTTGCGGCCTTTGCTGTCGTAGCCAGTAGCTAAAATATGCCCATTTTCCTCTGGACATAACCATACATCTTTGTATGCGGGGGGAAAAGCGAGATTGTCTAACCGCTCTACTTCATCTTTATCATGTATTTTCTTTCCTGCAGGATCATAATAAACCCACTGATTTTCATACCTCTTTCGAGTAATGCCCGGCAAGTTATCATCGACATAAATTAGTTTCATTTTATTCCTTTAAATTTTTGTAATCCTCAAATAAAACGGTGCCATCAATAACAAGGGCTAGTTCTCACTAGCCCTTGTTACACGATTTATCGACTCCAATACCTAAGGTTACGAATTTTTGAGACAAACTCACTTGCGGAAATTTTATTTAAATCCAACCAGCCATCATCAAGGTGTCCATTTAAACCAGTAGCCTCGATTAAAGGAGCTGCTTTATCACTAAAGCCGATATACTTCATATGTGCATAAGCATCACTGACAAAATCTTTCGCCTCCGGTATTTCAGCAAGCTTTTTGGCGCCTTCATTAGTGGTAAGCAGAACTATTGCGTCGTAAAGCACCGAAGGTCCGCCATTAATAACTTGATCGGCCTCAACAATCTCGCCCTTACTATTTTTAGCACCACCAACTTGAGCCGCAATAACTTCATGGCTTGCACCTTCCTCTTTAAGGCTTTGTATTAATAAATTAAAGGTTTCAGCATCAAAACCATCACTTACTAATATACCAAGCTTCCTGCCTTTAAATGTATTTGGCGCATTTTTTAAAATGCTTAGCGCATCAGACACTGGTAAATCTTGACGGGTATCAAGCGCCGCTTCTGCCGCATCTGGCATAGTTTGTAAACCTAAACCCAATGCAACTTTCTCAGCAAGCTTGTTATCAATGTTTAACAGATGAGAAACCACGCGTTCTCTGATACGTAAATGCTCTACTTTAGATAACTCAAAAATTAAAGCGTCTTGAATATGCGTTTGCTCAACGTCGGTTTGACTTAAATAAAATTGTCGTGCTTGGCTATAGTGATCACTAAATGTTTCTGAGCGATTGCGTAATTTACCACCGTCAGTTTCAGATTCTGAGCTTTTGAATCCGTGTACAGGGCACTCTCGCGGGTTGTTTTCACCCCCGCTGAATGAATTAGGTTCGTAGTTAACCCGGCCTTTAGGGTTCTGCATTGCCATGTGGCCATCTTGAAGAAAATGTCTCATCGGGCATTTTGCTGCATTAATAGGAATTTGTGTGAAATTAGGCCCACCTAGGCGTTTGGTTTGTGTATCTAGGTAAGAAAAATTACGGCCTTGCAATAAAGGATCAGGAGTAAAATCAAGTCCTGGTACTATATTCTGTGTGCAAAATGCAACCTGTTCGGTTTCTGCGAAGAAGTTGTCTACGACTCGATTGAGCACCATTTTACCAATAATTTTAACTGGTACTTGCTCTTCGGGTATCAGTTTAGTGGCATCAAAAACATCGAACTCGAACTCTTCAGCAAATTTTTGATCAAATACTTGAATGCCCAACTCCCATTCTGGATAGTCTCCACTATTAATTGATTCCCACATATCACGACGATGAAAATCAGGATCAGCGCCATTTAATTTCAATGCCTCATTCCAAACCACTGACTGCATACCGCCTTTAGGTTTCCAGTGGAACTTAACAAATTTTTCTTCACCTTGTGCATTAATAAACTTAAAAGTATGAACGCCAAATCCTTCCATAAACCTTAATGAGCGCGGGATAGCTCTATCTGACATTGCCCACATAACCATGTGCATGGATTCTGGCGACAAACTTACAAAATCCCAAAAATTATCGTGGGCTGTTTGCGCTTGTGGAAAACCACGATCTGGTTCTGCTTTTGCGCTATGTATAAGGTCGGGAAACTTCATCGCGTCTTGAATGAAAAAAACTGGGATATTATTGCCTACCAGATCCCAATTACCTTCCTGCGTATAAAACTTAACGGCAAAACCTCGCACATCACGTGCTAAATCAGGCGATCCCTGATTACCCGCCACTGTTGAAAAGCGTGCAAAAACAGGTGTTTTTTCACCTTTACGTTGAAAAATATCAGCAGAAGTCAAATCATCTAAAGCATCATACGTTTCAAAGTAACCATGTGCTCCATACCCTCTTGCGTGAACAACTCGCTCAGGAATTCGCTCGTGATCAAAGTGAAACAACTTTTCTCGTAACACATGATCTTCCAATAGTCCTGGTCCGCGTTGACCAGCTTTTAATGAATTTTGATTATCACTGATAGGGCAACCTTGTGCGGTTGTCATTACGGGATGGTCTTTATTAGCTTTTTGATGAAGCTCTCCTGCATGTCCTTTATTATTTGCGTACTTAAATGACTCTGCCATAACTTTTCTTCCTTATATGATTTTTTGATTGCTATATTTTTAAAGGGTTAAAAAACAACAACCAAGCAAAAAAAAGACCATATCTAAATAGCTTTAAAATCAATAGCTAAGAAAGGAATGAAAATATTTTACCAATACAAACTATAAAAATTACACAACTAATGTAAGCTTTCCCCAGAGCATCATTTTATTCTGATTTTCATTATTACTGTATTTTTACAATGATAGATTTAGTGAGGACTTTGTCTTTATTGAGGGCTCAGAAAGGTTTGAACGTAAATGTTACTCGGCTTTATTCTTATTTAAAATAGCGTTCTGCTTTTGTACATGTCAGTTTAGGTAATAAAAATTTACTCGCTTTATCTGGGCATAGTTTCTTTAAACGGCTTACTGCATAACGCCCACACCTTGATAAAGTATATAACTCTTATTTTTCAGTAACACCTAGCGCAGATTGATAACTCAACTGATAAAGCACCTTAAGCAATAACATCTGTCTCTGCGGATGAGTGATAGATTTAACCGAGTAAATTACTATATAAACAATATAAAAGATTTTTAAAAAATGATAAAAACATCTTTATTCCTTTAAAAACGCATCTAATAGTGATTATTTAGTCAATTACCTAACTCAGTTATGCGCTGCATTGATATTAAAATATTGATGCTAATATACTTAAAAACTATCCAATCAATTACAATTGTATTTTAATAATTCAGTAAAGAGTCAGGCCAATTTTGTTATCACTGTTGTTGCATTTTTTCGGTGCTGCATGAGTCATAAAACGCCTTGCTTAGCCTTTAATACAAAATGCTATTTTCTATTGTAACCAGGGCTACTCACGCATTATGACAACAAGCTTTTTAAGTCAATCACAACAAGTCGCACTGCAACAAGCACTTATCAACAGTAAACTGTTAAACAGCGACGTAGTAACGAGTGATAACCCACCATCACAAGAACAACAAGCCTATGGCTGTATCGCTGTAATGCTCTATCGCTTTAATTTACAAAAAATCAAATGGCCCTCTTTTTTAAAAGCAGCTATAAACACTGCAAGTAATGAGTGCCCGTGGTTAACCCGTGAACTTATCAGATGCCAGCAAAGCTACAAAGCCCAGCCTAATGACGCTGTAATAATTGAACAAAGCGCATTTTTTTGTGGTATTTTTAGCGAAGAGCTCGCTTATATTGACACTTTACTTGGAACAGGTGCACAGCCTGAATAAAGTGATGGGGCAAGCATCGTTAAGCCTGCCCCAAGGATAAATTAAAAGCTATATTTTAAGCTCAGCTTATAATTAACTGGCTCACCGGGTTGAGTCCAAATTGCAGAGTAAGAATTTGAGTAATATTCTTTATCAAGCACGTTATTAATGTTCAGTTGTACCATCACATCTTCATTAACGTTGTAAGTTGCGAACAAATTCACCAGCGTATACGAAGGTAAGTAATACGTAGGGTCTATGGTTTCACCTAAGCGCTCCCCCTCATACTGAACAGCTATACCAACGCTTGCATTTAAATCGATTAAATCATTTAATTCTCTTTTAATACGCGCATTTGCACTGTGTTTAGGAATATTAAGTAAAGGGCTACCTTTTGGTAATTTTACCCACCAATCTGTATTAACCGTGTCGTTTGCTGTTTTTGCATCGGTGTAGGTATAGGCAAAATCAAATGAGGTGCGCTCTGTAATATAACCGTGTAAATCAAACTCAACGCCTTCGCTAGTTACCTCGCCTAACGCCGTCGACACGCCTGCTTGCAAATCTGTGGTCAACATATTGCTTTTTTCGGCGCTAAATACTGTAAAGCTACCATTTAGGGTATCGGTGCTAAATTTAACACCCGCCTCAATAGAGGTTGTCGATTCTGGCTTAAATGCATCACCGTTTATATCGTAACCACTGTTTGGCCTAAAACCTTCCGAGTAACTGCTGTAATACTGTATGTCGTCTGAGTAAGCATACACTAAGCCTACTCGTGGGCTAAATGTACTCTGATTGCTTTTAGACTGACTTTGATTAATGTGATTATCTATTTGCTGATCAAACCAATCATAACGACCGCCTACTTGTACTTTCCACTGCTCAGTGATGTCGATCTGATCTTGAATATAAACCCCGTAACTGTGCTGTACTTCAGTGCTGTTAAATAAAAGTGAGCCTTCGGGTGCTGTTTGCCCATACACGGGGTTATACATATTGATTGCATAGCGCGTATCTTCAAGCGTAGGGCGGTATCTGTACCAAAGTTTGTCAAAATCAAACTTGCTGGCATCTGCGCCAATTAATAAGTGATGGGTAACCCCAGCAGCAGTAACGCTACCACTTAGCTCAGTGCGCGCTGAGATGTTTTTAGTTTGAAAATCACGCTCGTTATGTTGCCGACTTAAGGTTTCGCCATCAGTAAAATAAAGCTGCCTGCTAGGGGCGAGTTCAGCATCACTCGATTCGCTTATAAATTTAGAATCGCTATAGCTAAGCCCATTTAAAAGTGACCATTGCCCTATTTGATGCTCAAAGGTCAGTTGATGAGAAATCGCATCAACCTCTGTTGGTTCATCGCTTGGCTCACCTAAAAACGTTTCAATAGGTAATGCGTCTATCTTCCCATCTAGAGCAACAATACCACGGTCAAACGTCACATTCTGATCAACATACTCTAGTTCATAATTTAATTTTGTTGTGTCGGATATTAACCAAAGAACTGAAGGTGTGATCACTGTTTTTTTATTTTCGTGGTAGTCTCTAAAACCCTCACCGTCTTCAATTGCTCCGTTTATTCTAAAAGCAACTTGATCATTAATTGCATTAGTGTAGTCGCCTTCAGCGCGATAACTTTGCCAGCTACCGGCTGATACTTTCAAAGAACCCTGTTCTTCAAACTGTGGCTTTTTAGTGATGATATTAATAGTACCGCCAGGCTCAGAACGGCCATAAAGAGCTGAGCCAGGCCCTTTCATCACTTCTACATAATCAATATTGCTAGTATCGCGGGTACCACTAAAACTTCGACCCGATGAAAAACCATTAATTAAAAAGCCTGAAGGAATATTCTCATCGCCTACTAACCCACGTATTGCAAAGCTTTCCCACAATCCACCAAAATCATTTTGTTCAGAAATACTCGGCGTTAAATCAAATATATCGGTGAGTGTAGTCACTCCTGCGTCATCGAGGTTTTCTGCAGATATAAACTCAATACTTTGTGGTTGCTCGCTTAAAGGCACATCGCCACGAAAAGCTTGTCTAACCCCCGAAACCGCTATTTTCTCAATGTTATCTGATGCTGAAGCTGCGTATACAGAAGGCGCTAAAATGGTACTTATAGCAATTGTTAGGGCTGATATTTGGTATCGATTTATTAAGTTCATTCTATCTCTTAGATATCATACAAGCTTAATCGGTTAAGTTTTCACTAAAAAATTTTTTAACTAGAGCCGATTAAACAAGCACGAAATACAAATGGTAATAATTGTTATTTGCAATAATATACAAGCAGAATAAAAAGAGCTACCCTACAGCAACAAATTTTACAAAGTTATTAGGGGTTGTTTTTATTTTTGAGTTAAACGTATTCAACATCGAAAAATAAATACCTCCTAAAATTTAGAGAAAAAAATGAAAATATTACCTTTCGCCTGCATGGCATTAGTCACTTCAATATCAAGCGCATACAGCGAACAAGCACAGGCTCATGCAATATGGTTTGCAGAGCGCTCATCACAGGTAGCTTTTATATATGGCGAAGGCGCACAAGATTTAGATACCGTAAAACGACAAAATAAAATTAAAAGCATTACTGGCTATAATAAAAACTGGCAACAAAAAAACGTAAAACTTATTGAATCAGGGCCTATGATGCTGCTAAGTGATAAAAGCGTTTATGCGATTACTGGTATGCTCGATAATGGATTGTGGAGTAAAACAAAAGAAGGTGAATGGTTTGCTAAAGGTCGAGATGAAATCCCCAATGCACTATTAAGCGAACATACTAAAAAGTACGCAGTACATTTGCGTGGCCCGCTTGCCCAAGTACCTGCACTTAAAAATCAGCAATTACAAATCCTACCTGTAGGTAACGAATTTTCAGATCAAAAAGGCGCAATAGTCAGCTACCGCATAACTTTCAATAGCAAAGCGGTTCAAGGCGCTAAAGTAATTAATGATTTAGTAAACGACCCAGATCAAGAGCCAATAGTTAGTAATGATGACGGCTTGGTCACATTGCCATTGCGTAACCAAGGCTTAAACGTAGTAGCCGCAATCTATGACGAAAAAAGCACAAATTTAAATGTATTTGATAAAACAGAGCATTTAGCCACACTCTCATTTGTTTTACCCCATGCTGCAGAATAAAAGCAAACCTCGCCGCTCAACATTAAACAGCCATCTAACCAATATGTTTTATGCTGGCTACACAAGAGTAACTTGTTAATTAATTGGCATAAAAAGTGGCAAATTATATTTATATAACTTGCCACTTTCTTTAACGTATCACTGCCCTAATGGTTGGATTTTCTCTTTTAAAACATCCCGTATATAGAGCATCTGCACTGTGACAATAATTGATACTAACAACGGCGTTGAAAGCGCCAAGCCATGAATTCCAAACATAGCGCCCATCAATAATTGCCCACCAAGCATAACTGCTGGCGGCAATGAAACAGCTGTTCTTTGTACAAACGGTGTTATTACATTACTCTCGAGCACTTGTACAACACCGTACACGACTAGTACATACGCAGCTTGGGTTGGGCTATTGAGTAACGCGACTAATACCGCAGGTATCAAAGCAGCAATAGGCCCTATAAATGGCACAAACGATAACAAACCCGCAAGCAATGCCAACGCCATTATCAATTTCATATCAATAAGCCACAAACCTAACGCGGTTAAAAGCCCGACCACAATCATTGATGTTGCACGGCCCATTAACCATAACTTCAATGCATAATATACACTGTGCATTACTTCATTTATGCGGCTGCGTTTATCGCTTGGAAATAAAAATAGTAACCCTTTTTTATAAGGTTTAGGGTGCAGTGCGAGGTAAAAACCAATAAATAAAATAACAAATATATCAGCAAGTGAACCAAATAAAGTAGAAAAGACCCCGGAAACTTCCCCCATCAGCTTTCTTGGTGAAAGTGGTGCTTGTTCCCATTGCCCTTGCGCCCACTGAAGCAGAGCCTCGCCCCACTCTTTACCCTTCAAGTAACCTTCTAACTGTTTTACCCCACCAGTTATTTGCTCTCTAAGCTGTAACAACTGCTCCATAATAGCGGGACCAACCAAGTAGCCAGCAAGTATTAATAACCCCAATACGGTAGCAGTAACAAGCATTACCAGTCCCCATCGGGGTAAAGGTAGCCAACGCTGTAACAGACTCGCAAGCCCTATTAAAAAAACACCAAATAAAATCCCACCAAATATAAGCAATAACACATACGATAATTGCCACAGCAGCATAAATAAGCCTATTGCTACAGCTGTAATGCCAATGGTTGCTAATAGTCTGCGAATATAGTTGCTATCAGAGCTCATTGCTTCTCCCTTTGCTTGGTATGGCATGCACTTAATAAAGTTAATGCCTATACATTCAATGCAATTAAAATTTTGCAAAGTACAGTTTTATCAGTTTTAGTGCTTTTTTAACAGTCTCCTATATAAAACGGCTCGTTTTGTTATGAAGGAAAGACACCGTTTACAGGCTCAATTGATATGGCTTAATGCGTGAATGTGGCTAAAAATAATACTGACACTAAACGATGACAGAGGCGATAACCAAAGGCTCAAATTCATAGGGCGTTCTTTACCCAAGCCATAGCGCATATTCACATCAATCGACGTCATTACTAGGTGCGTAATCATATTTAAATTGAGTTTAAAAAGTAACAACACTTGGTTTTTTGAATAAAAACATCAAGAAAACACAGCAGCCTGCTTGAATGGAAGTTTCTAATGGGTGACCCCTTTGATTCTCAAGGTAGCAAGTAAAACCATTACCTCGATTATAGCTATTTAGGTAGCTAACCACTTTCTAAAGTCACTTGTACGTGTTTTGCTGGTGATTAGTGGCTCACTCATATGTTGCAAGTTAACTGCTAATGTCTCTTTAGCATAGCTTTCAAATGAAAGTACATAATTAATATTCACTATTTCACTGCGGTTAACTCTAAAAAAGCGACTTGGGTCGAGCTGAGCTTCTAGCTCGGTCATTGAGTTGCCCGTAAGCAAATGGTGCTTGCCATGATTATCATAGGCTGACAATACGCCCGAAGTGGCGCGAATGCAGACCACATCTTCTGTTTTGAGAATATCGACCACCTGACCTTTTTTTAAAAAGAAGCGACTTTTATAGCGTTTAGTTGCTACTGCATTAGGCTTGATAGTATTGACGAGATTGCGTCTCAGCTGCTCATAATTACTCATAGCACTAACAAAACGCTTGTAGGTAAATGGTTTAAGTAAATATGCTACGCCCTGATTATCAAATGCTTGCGTCCAAAACTCATTGTAAGAGGTGGTAAAAATAATAGGGCATGGTAAGTCAACTTCGTCAAAAGCACTAAACACTTCCCCATCCAACAGTTCTATATCTGAAAAGATTAAATCTACCTCAGGATCGTTCTGTAAATAGTCAATTACCTCTGCCACCTGAGTGAGTACTTTAATCACCTCACATTCTGCTGAATACCGTGTAATATAACCACTTAATTTTTGTGCCGCTAATGGCTCATCCTCAATTATAACAACTTTCATAACGCCACTTCTGATGTCATTGGTACAGTGAGTACAAACGCTGATTCGTTCTTCTCTATGTGAGACTGCCTATTAAAAACCGCCTGACACTGAGCTTGCAAATGCGTTAATCCAAGCCCTGTTGACGTGGGTTTATATTCTTTTTCGTTTAAATTATTGGTTACCACAATGTCATCTACTTCTACGTTTATGTGAATATCGAGGGGGTTATCAACCGTGGCACCATTATGCTTAACCGCGTTTTCAATTGCCAATTGTAGCGAACATGGGATCACATAACGGTTTGCTAAAAGCGCGTTATCCACATTTATACGCAACCTATAAAGGCCATTAAATCGCGTTTCAATCAAAGCCATGTAATCTTTAATAAACACCAGCTCTTTAGCCAGAGGTACTAAGTTTTTTGACTTGTTTTCTAATATATAGCGGTAGATGTTGC
This sequence comes from Pseudoalteromonas sp. SD03, assembly GCF_040937955.1. NCBI lineage: Bacteria > Pseudomonadati > Pseudomonadota > Gammaproteobacteria > Alteromonadales > Pseudoalteromonadaceae > Pseudoalteromonas > Pseudoalteromonas sp. SD03. The sequence continues at coordinate 620,990 of NZ_CP162514.1, read as the reverse complement.
TAAAAGTCTCTAAGTACTCTTCGGCTTCTTCAGGGCTCTTTAATATCAACGCCGATAACACATTCAAATTATTAAATAAAAAGTGTGGATCAATATGTTGCTGTAAGGTTTTTACTTGGCTATCTAACAAAGCCTTTTCTTTATTTGCCAAAGCTGCTTGTTGCGCCTGCAAACGGGTAACCAATTCGAATGCGATACTGTACGCAGCGACTAACATGTGTAACAACGAACTCATGCCAAAAGTAGCAATAACATGCATAGAGTCAACTTTTTGAATACCGATCAGACTCTCTAAATACGTAATAAATACCGAAATACATAAGGTAAATACCACATTACTCACGATGAACACCTTAGAGATGTAACTCACCAGTGACTGCTGTTTCTGCTTTAGTGTTCGGTATACCTTGAGTGTTAACCACTGCGCTATCACACACTGTAAAAACATCCAAACCGGCGCGTCAAAGTGAATAGTTAACGACTCACCTACAGGGGTGCTCAATAGCGCTGCGTACAATACGATTAAAAATGAAAATATAAATAAAACTAGGTAGTTAACACTCTTAGGCATAATATATTTCCTTTTTTTATTCTGCTATTGAATCAGGTAGGCTCATAATAACCTTTCCACTCTTATCTAGAAACTCTAGCTTGGCTTCACCCGCTTTGGTCACCACCATTTGAATACGCTTCTGACCGTTAGCATCATTCAGTTGCAAGCGTGAATCACCATTTAGTGTGCCATAAAAGGCTCTTCGTGCGCCAAGTAGTTTATTATCTGTTAGATATTTTTCAATCTCTTGCATCGTTTCAATGTCTTCTCTCTTTTGGGCTTCGAGGTAGCGATTGGTCATTTCAAAATCTAAGTCTGTGTTTGGTCTGTCCATGACTGTCAAACCACTGATCATGTAATTTTCCATCTCGATGTGTTGCATCATCAAGGTTTGGTCTTGGTTATAACGGTCGAACGACATATGTAAGCCATGATTCACTTTATCGTTTACCTTTTGCCCTCTAAAAATAAGCCCGCCGTTTTCAGTGCCTTCGTCGTTATAAAAGATCATCCCTGGTCGAGGGCTATCAGACTTGAACACTTCTTTGCCATTTTTAACACCTCCGGGTGACTTATCAGAATTAGCCAATACCATACGGTTTAAACCGTTCTTCTCTACAATATTGATGCGCTCAACACTGATCTCTTCAAACTCAGTGGCTTTAGGTTGAAAAAAGCCAACATAACTGGCAAGCGCTACCATTGTTACTGTTAAACCAAGGTTGATACGTTTTTGTGTTTTAAGCTGGTTATCTAGCTGTGTATTATTCATTGTTTTACCTATCTTGTGTTGTTTTTTTATTAGAATAGCCAGATAGGTTTATCGGTAATACGCAAAAACTATAAGCAGCGGAAGCTTTCAAATAAGAGGGGGATAAATAGCAACAAAGTAAAACAATGGCGATAAATACACATAGTTACTCATCAGTTCAACTGGACTGACATTGTCACTAAACGATGGCAGAGGCGAAAACCAAGGGTCTTAATTAAAGCGATCTAATTCTCATAGCCCTCTTTATCCAAGCAATTGTGCATATTCACGACAATCGATGTCATTGCTGGATGCGTAGTCATATTAAAATAGAGTTAAACAGAAAGAACACTTGGTTTTTGAATAAAAAGATCAAGAAAACACAGCTGCCTGCTTGACCGGAACTTTCTAATGGGTGAGCCCTTTGGTCTTTCTATGGACTATATACAATTAAAAAATGCTATTAGCCGTTACGGATATAACTGTATTAATAACAATACTGACTATATAAGCCCCTATAAAAAATATAGCGAATGCTGAAACGGCCCCACCTCCTGTATATCCGGCCTTAGCTTTTTCTACCATTAAAACATAGATGCTCAGCCCTATACTCACCTTAAACCATAGCCAGTAGTCATTACTAAATAACGGTATTGCTGCAAAAGCAAAGATCGGTACTAGTATTTTACCTTCTTCGTTTTTGTGTAAAAAATAAAAAGCTAAAATAGCAATATATAAAAATGGCGTTACATCATTCATATAAACAACTTCCTTGTAAATATAAAATTAAAATAAATAAATTTTAACTATTGTACTTATTCATCAGTACTAAGCACTTAATAAATAGAGTTTAAAATAAGAACACTTGGTTTTTGAATAAAAAGATCAAGGAAACACAGCTGTCTGCTTGACCGGAACTTTCTAATGGGTGCCCCCTATTCGATTGGAAAATATAATTTTGTAATAATTCGAAGGATCAAGTTTTACTTCTTACCTAGACCAATTATTAATCATTAATCTCACGTTTAACCCCCTCCCCCGTCATCACGCCCTGAAAATAAGCAATTGATGAGTAATATCGCGCATGGATGCGCGGTAAGGCGAAACTAGGCCATGGATGGCCTATCTTCGCCGTTTACGTTCACATCAATTGTGTTTTGAAGGAAATAGCGTGATGCTCGGGTGCGCTGAGAGTGTCCAGAGAGGGACCAGCGGCAGCCCCTCTTTGGCTGCCGTCGCCAGCGCGACAAAACCTTGAATAAGGTTTCTATTTCTAGAAGTGCTAAACATATTCGCGTTATCTGTAATAGTAATTCCAAGCACCTATTCAAATACTTATTCGGGCTATCGCCCGCACGTCAGCAAGCTAAACGCCTACAAGAAATAACACATACTCTTGGCTTTTGAGCGAGTAAGTATATTTGGGATTTGTTGGGTTTCGTTTCACTCTTCCCAACCTAGAGGAAATACAGAGGGTCAGGTCTTGTTTCTTGCCAAGACCAAACACCAATCTCACGTTTAACCCCCTCCCCCGTCATCACGCCCTGAAAATAAGCAATTGATGAGTAATGTCGCGCATGGATGCGCGATAAGGCGAAACTAGGCCATGGATGGCCTATCTTCGCCGTTTACGTTCACATCAATTAATTATTTGAAGGATTAAGCGTGATGCTCGGGTGCGCTGGGAAAGTCCAGAGAGGGGTCAGCGGCAGCCCCTCTTTGGCTGCCGTCGCCAGCGCGACAAAACCTTGAATAAGGTTTCTAAATTCTAGAAGTGCGAAACGCACTAACGCTATCGGTGGTGAAAACCTAAAACACTAATCGAGTTTATGCCCAACACGCCAGCAAGCTAAACGCCTACAATAAATAACACATACTCTTGGTTTTTTTAGCGAGTAAGTATATTTGTGATTTGTTGGGTTTCATTTCACCCAATCCAATCTACGCTTATACAATTAACGTTAATCACCACACACAAAAAAGCCGTTGCATTGCTGCAACGGCTTTTATAATTTTGATAAATCCCACTATACAGTGGAGCTTACTACCCATTAAAGTTCAAAAATTAGTCGCGGTATGTCTCAATCGGAGGACATGCACATACTAAATTACGGTCGCCGTATACGTCATCTATACGTGTAACCGTTGGCCAGAACTTATCTTTAGCAACTGCTGGCACTGGGAAAGCAGCGTAAAAACGGTCATACGCGCGGTCCCATTCATTACCTAACACATCAGCTTGTGTGTGTGGTGCAAATACCAGTGGGTTGTTTTCGATAGACCATTCACCTGAAATGATTTTATCAATTTCACCTTTAATCGACACCATCGCTTCGATAAAGCGGTCAATCTCGCCCTTAGACTCAGATTCAGTTGGCTCAATCATCAATGTGCCCGCTACTGGGAACGACATCGTTGGTGAGTGGAAACCGTAATCTTGTAAGCGCTTAGCAACGTCCATTTCAGTAATGCCTGAGGCTTCTTTTAATGGGCGTAGGTCAATAATACATTCGTGGGCAACGCGATTGTTACGGCCACGGTATAAAATTGGGAAGTGCTTGCTAAGCTCATTGCTTAGGTAGTTAGCATTTACAATCGCCATTTCTGTCGCTTGTTTTAAGCCCTCAGAGCCCATCATGGCAATGTAAGCCCATGAAATAGGTAAAATAGCTGCAGAGCCATAAGGCGCTGCCGATACTGCGCCGTTACCAGCATTAGTACCTGGTACGTTAATTACACTGTGGTTTGGCATAAATGGCGCAAGGTGCGATTTAACACCAATTGGGCCTACACCTGGGCCGCCGCCGCCGTGTGGAATACAGAAGGTTTTATGTAAGTTTAAGTGCGATACATCTGAGCCAATAAAGCCTGGGCTAGTAACACCTACTTGCGCGTTCATGTTTGCGCCATCCATGTAAACTTGGCCACCGTGCTGGTGAACAATTTCACATAGCTCACGAATCGTTTCTTCGTATACACCGTGGGTAGATGGGTACGTTACCATGGCACATGATAGGTTTTCAGACACCTCAGCAGCTTTGGTTTTTAAGTCTTCCATGTCGATGTTGCCGTGTTTATCACAGTTAACAACCACAATTTTCATGCTCGCCATTTGTGCCGACGCTGGGTTAGTACCGTGCGCAGAACTTGGAATTAAACATACATTACGGTGCGCATCCCCTCGTGACTCGTGGTATTTACGAATGGCGATTAGGCCTGCGTATTCACCTTGTGCACCTGAGTTTGGTTGCAGTGAAACCGCGTCATAACCAGTAATATTAACTAACCAATCGTGTAGCTCGTTAATCATTATTTGGTAACCTTCTGCTTGGTCTAGCGGGCAGAATGGATGAAGGTTTGCAAATTCAGGCCAGGTAATTGGGATCATTTCAGCGGTCGCGTTTAGTTTCATGGTACATGAACCTAACGAGATCATAGAGTGATTAAGCGCTAAATCTTTGTTTTCAAGGCGCTTAATATAGCGAAGCATGTCTGTTTCGCTGTGGTAGCTGTTAAAGTTTGGATGCGTTAGGATTTCATCATCACGCACTAGGCTTGCAGGAATAGAGTCACTGCCATTTGCTTCAACATCCGCAGCAATTGCATCTACGCTTAGGCCGTGGCCTTCGCCTAAAATAATATCAAATAACTCGGCAATGTCTGCACGTGTTGTGGTTTCTGATACTGAAATTGAGTACTCGCCTGCATGGTTAGCAGCAAAGTTAACACCTTTAGCCACAGCACGGGCAATCACGTCAGCTTTGTTTTCATCAACAACAGTTAATGTATCAAACCAGGTAGTGTGCTTAAGTGCCACGCCTTTTGCTTTTAAGCCAGTTGCTAAAATATCAGCAAAACGGTGAATGCGTTGTGCAATGGTTTTTAAGCCTTGCGGGCCATGGTATACCGCGTAAAACGCCGCCATGTTCGCTAGTAATACTTGCGCAGTACAAATGTTTGAGTTGGCTTTGTCGCGACGAATGTGTTGCTCACGGGTTTGCATTGCCATACGCAGTGCATCGTTACCTAAACGGTCTTTTGATACACCAATAATACGCCCTGGTAATGAACGTTTGTAAGCATCACGTGTTGCAAAAAATGCAGCATGTGGACCACCGTAACCCATAGGCACACCAAAACGCTGAGCAGAGCCAAGTACTACATCTGCGCCCAATTTACCTGGTGCTTTTAATAGTAATAAGCTCATGATATCGGCTGCCACACAGGCAATCGCTTTTTTGCTTTGTACGCCAGCAATTAGGTCAGTTATATCAACAATTTCGCCTGATGTTGACGGGTATTGAAATAACGCACCAAAAATGTCGTGGTTCACGGCATCAGCGGCTTTACCTACAATAATTTCAAAACCAAATTGCTCTGCACGGGTGCTCACTACGTCAATGGTTTGCGTGTGTACGTCGTCGGCAATAAAGAACGCATTGGCTTTTTTAGCTTTAGATACACGTTTTGCAAGGCCCATTGCCTCAGCTGCAGCGGTTGATTCGTCAAGTAATGAGGCACTTGCTAAATCTAGGCCGGTAATATCTAGGGTCATAGTCTGGAAATTTAATAGTGACTCTAAACGCCCTTGTGCAATCTCTGGCTGATACGGTGTGTACGCTGTGTACCAACCAGGGTTTTCAAGTACGTTACGTAAAATTACGTGCGGTACGTGAGTTGGGTGGTAGCCTTGGCCAATATACGATTTGAAAACTTTATTTTTGCTTGCTACTGATTTTAAGTAGCTTAGTGTTTCAACTTCGGTACGGCTTTCGCCGATATTAAGACCTTGCTCAAGACGAATACCAGCAGGTACAGTTTGACCGATCAGCTCTTCAACGCTCGATACTTCAAGAGCGCTAAGCATGTCGTTTACTTGCGCTGGGCTTGGCCCAATATGGCGGCGAATAAAATCTTGCTTTTGCTCTAATTGTTCAAGAGATTTGGCGTTTGACATGTGTCCAGATTCCTATGATCCTAAATACTAATGGGTAACTAGTATTGATTAAAATATGTGATGATTTGGCAACTTACTGAGTATGGTAATAAGCTGTAAAATCATAAAAGCCCCAATGTTTTAAATAGAGGGGCTTTTAACTAACTAACGATTACTCTTCGTCAATAGTGTGTGCGTAGCCTTCTGCGTCGAGCAAGTTATCAACTTCAGATTCGTCAGATGCTTTAATGCGGAATAACCAACCGTCGCCGTAAGCGTCGTTGTTTACTGTTTCTGGAGAATCTTCTAGCTCTTCGTTAATAGCAACAACTTCACCGCTAATTGGTGCGTAAATGTCTGACGCCGCTTTTACTGACTCTGCTACTGCACAGTCTTCGCCTGCATCGACTACGTCGCCTACTTCTGGTAATTCAACAAATACCATGTCGCCAAGCAGCTCTTGGGCGTGCTCAGAAATACCAACAGTGTAAGTGCCGTCGCCTTCATTACGAACCCACTCGTGTGAAGGTGCGTATTTTAACTCGCTAGGGATATTGCTCATTTTGTTTCATCCTTTGGTTTAGATTGGGAGAATACCAATAAATGAGGGTGACCTATTTACTGGTATAACCAAATTATTTAGATTATTGATTTACCGTTACGTACAAAGCCCGATTTAACTACTTTTACGTTAACTAATTTTTTACGCATTTCTACTTGAGCTGTGTCGCCGGTTGAACGTGGCACACGTGCTAATGCAACACTATAGCCCAATGTTGGTGAGAATGTACCAGATGTAATAACACCTTCGCCACCATCAACAATTACTTTAGAACCACTGCGTAGTACGCCTTTTTCTTCAAGAATAAGACCTACTTGCTTGTGAGTACTTTTTTCTGCACGTTGTTTTACCAAAACATCACGACCAATAAAGTCACGATCTTCTGGCTCCCATGCAATAGTCCATGACATGTTAGCTGCCAGTGGTGATACGCTTTCGTCCATATCTAGGCCGTAAAGGTTCATACCTGCTTCTAAACGTAGTGTGTCGCGCGCGCCTAAGCCCGCAGGCGCTACACCGGCATCAAGCAGTTGCTGCCATAAATCGGCTGCTTGCTCGTTTGGTACTACAATTTCGTAACCGTCTTCGCCAGTATAACCTGTTGTAGCAATAAATAAATCACCGGCTTGAACACCAAAAAATGGCTTCATACCTTCAACTGCAGCTTGCTGGTCTGCGTTTAAAACCTGGGCAGTTTTAGCGCGTGCATTAGGGCCTTGTACTGCAATCATGGCGAATTCTGGGCGCTCAGTAACCGTTACGGCAAAATCGCTCGATACCTTAGCTAAATGTGCTAGGTCTTTTTCACGGGTCGCTGAGTTAACCACTAAGCGATAAAATGTTTCGCTAAAGTAGTAAATAATTAAGTCGTCAATTACACCACCTTGCTCGTTAAGCATGCCGGTGTAAAGCGCTTTGCCAGGTACGGTTAATTTAGCAACGTCGTTAGCCACAAGCTTGCGTAAAAATGCTTGTGCTTGCTCACCTTGTATATCAACAATGGTCATGTGCGATACGTCGAACATGCCCGCATCGTTACGTACGGCGTTGTGTTCTTCTATTTGTGAACCGTAGTTAATTGGCATTTCCCAGCCATGAAAATCAACCATTTTTGCGCCGGCTTCAAGGTGCTTTGCATGTAATACTGTTTTAGAAGTCATAATATTCCTTCACTTTTAAATTAACCCATGTGTGTGGGCGTGGCCTCAATTGAATGAGGGGGAATAACATGGTAGCCATTAATACGCCTACCAAATTGTAATCTTTAACAAAAATATGTTTAACGAATTAAACAGCTTAGGTGTTAGTAACACTAAAGCCTTGTTGCTGCATATACTGTTGCCACTTATCAAGCGTAGGCGTTTTAGCAATCACTATAAACTGCTGCTCGTTGTTTTTATCTACCGCGGTAACAAACACTTCGCCACTTTGCGCGCCATAACAAAGCTGCGCATCAGCAAGGCGTAAGCCAGGGGTTAATTTAAACGCATCAACTAAGGTATCAAAGGCGTTGCTACCGGTTAAGGTAAAGGTTGCTAAATCGGTGCGTACCACAAAGTCGATATCGTATCTAAGTTGTTGCTCGTTAATGAGAGCTTGTAATTGCAGGCTGGCATTAACAGGAAGTACAAATCTAAATGCGGTTTCGCTAAAGTAGTAAACGGCGTAGCTAAAATCAGAATTTAAATCGCCATCCAATGTGCCCTTAAAGCCAAAGCCACTGGCGGTTAGTTTTGTGAGGTCATGACCTAAAATCGCACTTAAAAACACCGATGCTTCACTGCCGCTAAAATCAATAACAACGTGGCTGTTATTAGCTTGTAAGGCATTAATAACCACGCTGTTAGCGTTGCTATGGCGGGCAAACATTATCGGGTTAAAAGTCATAACAAATACCTATCTATCTTTAATAGCAAAAGTATATTGCGCAAGGCTTACAACAACAAATTGTAATTACTTATCAATTGATAAATAATACTTATATATATAGCCATATAAATAGTAATTTTAAATATGAAAAACATTTCAACCGACAGTTTACGCACATTTGTTATGGTGGTTGAGGTAGGTGGATTTGCCAAAGCAGGCGATTTACTTGGCCTTTCGCAACCGGCGGTAAGCTTACAAGTAAAACGTTTAGAAGACTTATTAGGCTATAAATTATTTAAAAAGCAGGGACAACGCCAAGTACTTAATCAATATGGTGAACTGTTACTGCCTATGGCAAAACAAATGGTGCAACATAACGATGCCATTTTACAGTTGTTCACCTCCGAAAGTGTCACTGGTAAAGTGCGCTTAGGGATCCCTAGCGAATTTGCAGCACGTATTTTACCCTCTATTATTGGCGACTTTGTGGCGCTCTACCCTGATGTATCGTTAGAAGTGAAGTCACGTTTGAGTAAACACTTACTTTCGGATGAGCGCCAAGATCAATTTGATTTAGTACTGGCGCTAAATGAGCAGCTTGACTCAGAAAAGTTCCCTATTTTTATTCAAGACCAATTAGTGTGGGTTGGCGATCTTTCAATGGCGCAAAATGAAACCGTTATCTTAGTAACAGCACCTGAAGGCTGTATTTATCGCCGCAGAGCAACCCAAGCGCTTGAAAAAGCAGGTATTAGATACCGTATTGTTTACAGCAACGCCGATTTAACCGGTTTAATTGCGGCATTAAAAGAAGGTTTAGGTATTACTGTACTGGCAAGAAGTACGGTGCCGAACGATTTAACCTATCAATTACACACTAAAAATTTACCTGCGCTCGGTAGCATTGGCATTAGTTTAGTTAAAACTGCCCGCGAACCTGAAAACGCCGTGTTTAAACTCGCTGAGTTTATTAAGCTGCGCTTAGGTTACCCCACTGCTTAAATAACCTGAACTCTGGATAATAAATCTATCTCAAGCAGCGTTCAGGTCAAATTAACCGCCACCAGCCAATACATTATCCCTGTTTTATAAAACAAAAATAAACACCTAGTTAAAAATGTTATAAAAACAGCCTGTTTTTACGACAGATGTAAATGATAGTAAAACTTAATAATATTGATTCTCATTCGTTAACATGTTTAAATTACGCCAATTTCAGTAGTTGAACTATTTTTAGGGTAATCAATGTCACATAAATTTTTAGTTTCTTCGTTAACTGCAGCTGTTGCGCTGTCTTTGAGCACAACAGCAATGGCAAAAGATTCTGACAAAGTTGAGCGTAACTTTGAACAAATTACCGTTATTGGCTCACAAGCCGCTATTAACGATATTCCAGGATCTGCTACGTTTATTTCAGATGCAGAATTGCAAAAATTCGAATTTACCGATATTTCTCGCGTGTTAGCATCTGTACCAGGTGTGTACGTGCAAGAAGAAGATGGCTACGGCCTGCGCCCTAATATTGGTATGCGCGGGACAGGTACTGGCCGTAACGACAAAATTTCTGTGATGGAAGACGGCGTACTTGTTGCTCCGGCTCCTTACTCTGCGCCATCGGCTTACTACTTCCCTACTATGGGTCGTATGGAGTCAATTGAAGTGCTAAAAGGCGCTGCCTCTGTTAAATACGGCCCGCGTACAACCGGTGGTGTATTAAACTTACTTTCTCGCAGCCTGCCAACTGAGCCAAATAGCTCAACAGGCATGCTAGATGCAGCCCTTGGTAGCGATGGTTACTACAAAGGTCACGCTTACTTCGCAAAAGAAAAAAACAACACTGCAGGCTTAATTGAAGTGTTTTCTTACGGCGCTGATGGCTTTAAAGAATTGCCAGTAGGTGATGACAACACAGGTTTTGAAAAAAACGACGTACTGGTAAAGTTTGGCCATACCTTTGGTGAAAACGATGCGCATAACATTGAGTTCAAAGTAAAGTACTCTGAAGAAACATCAGACGAAACTTACATGGGTTTAACCGATGCCGATTACCAACAAAACCCGTACCGTCGTTATGCGGCATCGCAAAATGATGAAATGAACACTCGCCATAATGCATACCAAGTAAACTATGCATACCGTTTTGGTGAAGGTTATGAAGTTTTAGCAACCGCTTATCTAAACGACTTCCACCGTAATTGGTATAAAGCAAGCAGTGTTGGTTCAAGCACACTTGAGCAATACAGCGAGTTTGAAGCAAACCCAACAGCTGCCGGTATTGAAAATATAGGTGTTAAAGCCAATAACCGTGACTACCAAGCCAAAGGTGTGCAGTCTGAATTACACATCCCAGCGGGCGCTCACTACATTACGGTTGGCGTACGTTACCACGAAGACGAAATGGATCGTTTCCAGTGGGAAGACAAATACACGCTTAATCAAGATTTAAGCATGACTCTTACCTCACAAGGCGCTCCAGGCTCTAACAGCAACCGTTTAGACAGTGCAAAAGCAAGCACGCTATTTATTCAAGACGAATGGACAATGGATGCATTAGTAGTGAGTGCTGGTCTTCGTTATGAAGACATAACTATTACCCGTGAAGAGTGGGCTAAGTCAGATCCAACCCGTAGCCTAGGCTTAACAAAAGATATCTCTAACGATACTGAAATTTTAGTACCGTCTTTAGGTGCTACTTACACACTTAACGACAATGTTACGTTACTTGCTGGTATTCAAAAAGGTTACGCCCCTGCAGCACCGGGTAATGCAGACCAAGACGAAGAAGAGAGCGTCAACATCGAGTTTGGCTCTCGTTTTAATGCGGGCGGTTTTAACGGTGAAGTAATTGCGTTTTACTCTGATTACGACAATATGCATGGTAACTGTACTGCATCAGTAGGTTGTAATGACGATAACATTGGTGACCAATACAACTACGGTGAAGTAGAAGTATCGGGCTTTGAATTTAGCGCAGGTCGTACGTTTAATACTGCATCGGTTGCGTTTCCAGTAAAATTAACTTACACCTACACAGATTCAGAATTTAAAAACACGTTTGATTCAGAAATTTGGGGCTCAGTAGAAAAAGGCGATGCAATGCCTTACGTACCTGAGAACCAGGTTGCTTTATCGTTTGGCGCAGAAGTGAATAACTTTGTGGTAAATAGCCAAATACGTTACGTGTCTGATGCACATGCTGATTTAACTAACTCAGGCTTAAATGCGATTGATAGCCGTGTTGTATGGGATTTAGCTGCTAAGTACTTAATCGACGAAAACCAAAAAGTATACCTAAGCGTAGATAACTTATTTGATAAAACCTACATTGCTAACCGTGCAAATGGCGGTATTCAACCTGGTAAGCCACGTTCAGTACAAATGGGCTACTCTTACAGTTTTTAATAAAGTGCTAACTTAAAAGTACAAAAAAGCCGAGGTTGATTAAATCAATCTCGGCTTTTTAATGCCTATAATGCCTATGTAATTAATAGGCTTAATTTGTTTCTGCGCGCTGGCGTAATACTTCAAATAAACAAATACCGGTTGCAACCGATACATTTAAACTTGAAACCGTGCCCGCCATTGGAATTTTAACGAGTACATCACAGTGCTCACGCGTTAAACGGCGCATACCCTCGCCTTCAGCTCCCATCACAATCGCCATTGGGCCTGTTAAGCTGGCATCAAATACGTGTGTGTCGGTTTCACCGGCTGTGCCTACAACCCATACACCTGCGTCTTTTATTTCACGTAATGTACGTGCAAGGTTAGTAACCTGAATAAGCGGTACTGTTTCAGCTGCGCCACAGGCCACTTTACGTGCCGTGCCATTAAGCTTTGCTGACTTGTCTTTAGGAACTATCACGGCATGAACACCGGCAGCATCGGCGCTACGTAAGCAGGCACCTAAATTATGCGGATCGGTAATGCCATCAAGTACCAGTAAAAACGGGGTGTCTTCGCGTTCAATGATCTCATCAAGATCTTTTTCGTTAAACACACGTGCCGCTTTCACGTTGGCGATAATGCCTTGATGCTGCTCATCTTTCGCTTTGTTATCAAGCGCTTTTCGTTGCATAAACTGTACTGAAATACCAAACTGACGCGCTTGCTCAATCACCGGCGATAAGCGCTTATCATCACGTCCTTTAAGGGCGTATATTTCTATAAAACGCTCTGGCTCTTTTGCCAAAATTGCTTCAACAGAGTGAAAGCCAAAAATTAATTCATTACTCACGAATTGTTTGCTCCTGGGCTACTACGTTTACGGGCATTTTTACCTGGTCTTTTAGGCTTTTTGACCGCTTTCTTTTTGGTTTTTTTCTTAGCGGTGGTGTCATCCGCTTTTACTTTTGATTTGCTCGCTGATTTGCCTTTTGCAGCAGGCTTTTTACTCGGCTTTGGCTTTTTGTCATCACTTGCTGACTTTTTACCCGGGATTTTACCGGCTTTAAGTTGTGAGCGAACGCTCGCTGGAGCATTTTTTTTAGGTGCACGACGACGCGCATAACGATCTTGGGCAACATCGCCTTTAAGCGTTAAGTTTATACGACGATCATCTAAGCTTACCGAGGCAACCTGCACAGTGACTTTGTCGCCTAAACGATAAACCGTATGTGTGTGCTCACCCACCAAACAATGTTTAGCTGCATCATGCTGGAAATATTCATCACCTAAATTAGTAACATGAATTAATCCATCAATTTGTAAGTCATCTAAACGAATAAATAAACCAAAGTTAGTAACCGATGAAATAACCCCGTTAAACTCCATGCCTACATGATCTTGCATGTATTCACATTTCAACCAATCGGCTACTTCACGGGTGGCATCGTCTGCGCGGCGCTCAGTGGTAGAACACTGCTCACCAAGTTGATCGACTTCATCATCGCTATAAGCGTATTCACCAGAGGTTTGCTGCCCTTGTGCTTTTAATACTGCTTTAATTGCACGATGCACCACTAAATCTGGGTAACGGCGAATTGGCGAGGTAAAGTGCGCATAAGCCGATAATGCTAAACCAAAGTGGCCTATGTTATCTGGCTGATAAACCGCTTGCTTCATTGATCGTAGCAACATGGTTTGAATAAGTTCAGCCTCTGGGCGGTCACCTAAACGAGCCAACACATGGGTAATTTCTTTTGGGGTTGGTTCATCACTTAGCGTGCTTTCAATCCCCAGCTCAGTTAAAAACTGAGTAAAGTTACCCAGCTTTTCGCTATCGGGTTCATCGTGTACTCGATACAGTGCACTGGCTTCGTGTTTTTCCAGTAATTTAGCCGCCGAAACATTGGCTAAAATCATACATTCTTCAATGAGCTTATGCGCATCGTTACGAATAACCGGCACAATTGATTCTATTTTACGCTGTGCGTTAAATACAAAACGAGTTTCGAGTGTTTCAAACTCAATCGCACCACGCTCTTGGCGCGCTGCTTTTAATGCCATGTACATTTGCTGTAAGTCAGTTAAATGTGGCACTACAGCTGCGTATTCTTTACGTAGCTTTTCATCGTTATGTAAAATGGCATTTACTTTGGTGTAAGTTAAACGTGCATGTGAGTTCATCACCGCTTCGTAAAACTTATAACCTGAGAGCTTACCCTCTTGCGATACGGTCATTTCTGCAACCATACACAAACGATCAACCTCAGGGTTAAGCGAGCACAAACCGTTAGATAATACTTTTGGTAGCATTGGAATAACTTGCTCAGGGAAATACACTGAGTTACCGCGCTCTATCGCTTCTTTGTTAAGCGGCGTGTTCATACCTACATAATGTGATACATCGGCAATGGCTACCCATAAGCGCCAGCCACCCGACTTTTTAGGCTCACAGTATACAGCATCATCAAAATCACGAGCGTCTTCGCCATCTATGGTCACAAGCGGTAAGCCGCGTAAATCAACTCGACCTTGTTTATCGGCTTCTTCAACAAATTCACCTAAGTGGGCAACTTGTTGCTCAACCTCTTCAGGCCATACGTGTGGAATATCGTGATTACGCAGCGCAACTTCAATTTCCATACCCGGCGCTAAATGCTCGCCCAGTACGTCGATAACTTTACCTACCGCATTCATATTACGGCTTGGATTTTGGGTTATTTGCACTTGCACCATTTGGTTATGGCGCGCGCCTTTTTCGTTACCCGGTAGAATAATAATGTCTTGGGTAATGCGCGGATCTTCAGCCACAACAACGGCAATACCATGCTCAACAAAATAGCGGCCAACAATAGGCGCTCGCTCATTAGTAAGTACTTTGATGATGCGTGCGTCGCATTTTGAGCCTGAGCCGCGTTTAGTGCCTTTGGCAAGAACGATGTCACCGTGAAGCACCATATTCATTTGATGCTTGGCAATAAACCAATCTTTGCTCTCGCCTTCAACTTCTAAAAAGCCAAAACCGTCTCTGTGACCGACTACTTTGCCTTTGGTTAAACCGGCTTCGTCAATCAGGGCATAACATTTAAATTTATTAAAATACAGCTGCCCATCACGCTCCATGGCGCGAAGTCGGCGCTTAAATGCTATTTGTCGTTCTTCATCGTTGACTGCGAGTTCTTCACATAGTTGTGCGTAGTTAGCAGGTTTGGAACGCTCTTGCAGGTGAGTAAGTATAAACTCACGACTAGGGACTGGGTTTTCGTACTTTTCTTGTTCTCGACTGAGATTTGGATCTTGGTTTGACATTCACTATCTTGTTAGTTGGTTATGTAAGTATTTTAACTCATATACTCGCAATGAGACAGGTAAAAGCCATTAAACTTTTAATAAAGCGTTATTACCTTTTGCATTTTGTGAAAATATAAATAAATAACGCTTAACATGTACTTAATTTAAGAGCTTAAAAGTGAGTAAAATAGAAGTGCTGATGTTTACTCACTTTTATATAAACAGCTTACTTTTGCTGTAGTTTCTTCCACAATAGCGTGCTGATGTGTTCAATAAAAGCCGCATCTTGTGCAGCCATAACATCGAGTATTGGTTTGTTCATTTGGGTTTTGTTTTGAGAGTATATCCAGCGATTTTTATTAAAGCTTTGCGCAAACTCTAACACACCCGTTTGCAAGGCTTGCTCATCAGCAAAGGTGGCCTCTATAACGTTATGTTGTAATAATTTTTGCGCATCAACGCGCTCACCGGTCATGGCTAAGCGGTTAAAAAATTGCGGATTAATCGCTTTATTAATAATCGGAAACATAGACGGTACAAACGGCACTAATACATCGACTTCGGGGAAACAAAAGAAGCCTTTGTCTGATTTCATAAAACGAAAATCACAGGCACACGCCAGTACCGAACCATTACCATAAGTGTGGCCGTTTAGCGCGGCAATAATAGGCATAGGAAAAGTAACAATACGTTTAAACAAGGCACCTATCGAGTTCATAAAATCGGCAATTATTTGTGGTGTGTTGTCAGGGTTTGCCATCCACTGTAAATCAATGCCTAACGACCAACTTTTATCGCTGCTTGAAGTTAACACCACCGCTTTAATATGCTCGTTAGCCTCAATCGTATCTAGGTGTTGATTAAACTCGTTTATAAAGGTTGGATTATGGCGGTTTTCTGCTGTATTCATAGTAAGGATAGCCGTGCTTCCTTGCGTGGTAATTTCTATTAATGCTGTCATTAGACCCTCATTTAGTGCTTTTAGCTGCGCTTTTAGCACTTTTCATTACTTTTATAATTATAAATAGAATAGTAATACGTTGTATGAAATTTATAAAGCGTCTATTTTTGTAACCATTAAAGAAGCGAGAGCTTAAGCCATAGCGTTTAAATATTCGCGCAATTACAACCACCCTTTTTGTCGGGCTATACGTGCTGCATCAATTCGGTTTGTGGCATTGAGTTTAGCAATTGCATCGGATAAATAATTACGCGTTGTGCCTTCACTTATATAAAGCTGTTTTGCTATTTCGCTGGTTTTTAAGCCATCACTTGCAAGTTTTAACGCTTTGCGTTCTTTATCTGTGAGTGGATCGGTATCGTCTAATGCGTTAATTGCCAGCTCTGGGTCAATCACCTTTTGCCCTTGCATTACTTTTTTAAGCGCATTGATTAGCTCTTCGCTTGGCGCTTCTTTTAAAATAAAACCTTTAACACCCGCACTTAAAGAACGCCTAATATAACCGGCTCGCGAAAAGGTGGTCATAATTACCATGTTAATTGCAGGGTGCTTAGCGGCTATTTGTTCACTAAGCTCAATACCATTCATGCTTGGCATCTCTATGTCTGTTAAAACAATATCTGGGTGTAAGTCTTCACTAAGCGCGTTGATTTCATTTAACGCATCTTGGCCATTACTTGCTTGACCAATCACCTCAATATTGAAATCAAGGCTTAATAAGGCTGCAACTGCGTCGCGAACCAGCGCTTGGTCTTCAACTAAATAAACTTTGATCATTTTAAATCCTCAGCACTCAGTGGCAGCACAACAGTTAAAGTAAATGTGTCGCCACAGGTAAATGTTGCATTGCCATTTAATTGCTCAGCCCGCTCTTTAATGCCATTTAAACCATTACCTGCTTTTAATGTAGTGCATGGCGCATTATCAATAACGTTGATAACTAATTGCTGCTTTGTTTGCTCTATATTGATAGAACCGTTTTTTGTACTGCTATGGCGTAATAAATTAGTAACCGACTCTTTAATAATAAGGCTCGCAATGCCCTCTACTTTAACGGGTAAGGTCGCTAAATTAACGTTAAATTTTATGTTAAAACCTTGCGCTATAAGCGTTTGTTTTAGCTGTGCGATTTGGCTCACTAGATCGAGTTGCTTTAAATCGCTTACCGCGTTTCTTACATCGCTAAGCAATTGCCTTGCAAGGTTTGCTACTTGGGCTATTTCGTTATTGGCCTGATCGTATCGTTCACCTTGATTTAGTTTATTCGCAAGCTCAGCTTTTAAAGCTATTGATGACAGTGAGTGACCTAAAATATCGTGTAAATCTCGGGCTATGCGTTCACGCTCAGCAATGGCTGCTAGTTGCTCCAATTGCTTTGCGCTTTCTTGTTCGCGCTTTTTATGTTCGCGCTCTCTTTTTGCCGCTATACCATAGCTAAATAGGGCCGCACATAAAATTAAAGCCACCGCTAAAAAGTACTCAAGCTTGGCTATATCGCCCACATAGGAACTTAGCAAAACAGTTAAAATTATCGCTAATGCGGCATAAACTCTTTGATAATTGCTATATGTATAGCCCGCTACATAAGCTATAAAGCCAAATAAGGTTGGTGTACCAGCGCTATAAAAAGTGGCACTAAAACACACCAGTAACATAGCGATAAATAACTTAGTTACTCCCCCATTTTTGCAATTTATTGCTTTTACATATAACAATATAAACGCAATATAAAAGGCTAAAGACAGAGTGATTTGATGAGCCGTAAAGTTAGCAAAATCAATGATCATCGGGAGTAAATAAAAACCGGTAAAAACTAAATGACCATATTTCCAAAAATCTTTATCGCTTTGCTGAGAAAACCTGTTAACCGAGCTCATACCAATACCTCTGGCCTATTATTTTTATTTATAGCACTCTTTTTATTAATAAATACAAATAACATAAAAATGCATACGAACATAAAACAATCTACATAAGTGATAGTAAAACTTAGTGTTTCTAAAAAATCGCTAATGCTTAAGCTTGTTAAAATTAAAGAATTCATAACACCCTCCAATATAAGTAAGGTAACTATGCCAGTGGGTAAAATAGATAAGAGTGTGAAATGTCATTAACTTGGCTGACATTTGTCATGAAATAGAAAAATTCATCTTCTGAGTGTAAAAGCAATGCTAATATAGCCAAAAAAAGTGACCTGGAAATTTAATGCAGTCCCAACAACAAAGCTTAATTTATTTACATATTGCTGTCCTTTTATTTGGCGGTACCGCCTTATTCGCAAAGCTAATTGGTTTGAATGCATTAGATATTACCGCTTATCGCGCGGCTATCGCTGGGCTGGCAATTTGTGTGCTACTAACTTTGCAAAAAAAACCAATTAAGCTGCATCGCGCTAAAGATTATGTGATTGCCATTTTATTAGGCGTTGCCGTAGGTATTCACTGGGTAACCTATTTTGCAGGCATGCAATTGGCGGGAATTACCGTGGGCATGTTAGCCTTTTTTACCTATCCCGTGATCACGGTATTTTTAGAACCCCTATTTAATAAAAGTAAGCCCAAAACAAAAGATATAATAAGTGCTGTGGTGGTGATTTTTGGCATTTATTTATTGATCCCTAACGTTAATTTAGGCGATGACATCACTTTAGGTGTTGTGACGGGCGTGGTATCAGCATTATTTTTTGCTCTTCGTAATATTACTCATAAACGCTACTTTAGCGAGTATGGTGGACCGCAAACCATGTTTTACCAAACCTTAGTGGCAAGCCTGATGCTGTGTGCTTTTATTGAAGTGCCCATAACAGAAATTAATGATACTGATTTAATATTGCTGCTTATTGCCGGTGTGGTGTTTACTGCGATGCCGCATTCGTTATTTGCAGCGAGTTTAAAACATTTATCAGCAGCAACCGCTGGATTGATTTCTTGCTTACAGCCCCTTTATGGCACAATACTGGCTATAATTATTCTGCACGAACGCCCCTCAGTGATGACCCTGATTGGTGGCGCACTGATTGTTAGTGCTGCGTGCTTTGAAACTTGGTCAATTTCACGGAAAAAGCAGCCATGAAAATATTTGCACATAGAGGCGCAAGCACACACTTCCCCGAAAATACGCAAAGCGCCATTATAGCGGCGTTAAAAGCGAATGTAGATGGCATTGAGGTTGATGTACAAAGCGCGCTTGATGATTACGTTATTATTCACGATACCTACCTCGATAGAACCACTAATGGCAAAGGCAAAGTGTGCGACTTTAGTGCCCAGCAAATTAAACAGTTTGATGCAGGAAATGGCGAACAAGTCCCTACTTTGCAGCAATTAATAGACTGGAATAATAACCAAACCTTACTCAATTTAGAGCTAAAGCATACCTTTGAACTTGAAAAGTTTGCAACCGTGCTTGAAAGTAACATTGCGAACAAAAAAATAACCGCAGACAATATTTTAGTTTCATCATTTAATCATCATCAACTACACTGGCTAAAGAGCCGTTTACCGTGGCTTAAAATTGGCGCACTTACTGCATCAATTCCATTGCAGTATGCAAAGTTTGCACAAGACTTACAGGCCTACAGCATTCATATTGACAAAAACTTTATGAACAAACCGTTTGTAGACGATGCCAAAATGCGCGGTTTACAAGTATTTGCTTACACCGTAGATGAAGTCGAAGATATTAAACTGATGCTTGCCTGTGGTGTTGATGGTATTTTTACTAACGACCCTGAACGAACTAAGCATTATTTAGCGCAATTAAATGAACTATAACTAATTATTTAATTGCCATTTATGCTATAAAAACAATAATTTAGTAGGTCACTATTTAATGAGTAGCTACATGCGTATTTATAATTTTTTAGAACAAACACTGTTTTATACTTTAACCCGAAAAATAGTTGGGAATTTAAGTTTTGTTTTTTTATTTCAAGCCATTACTTTGTTTTGGTTGCACAGTAGCTTAACCGAAAACCAGCAAAGCACTGGCTTATTTTGGGCACTTGCGCTACTTATTATTGCAGGCTTTATTTTTACTATTTTTTATATGCGCTTTTTAATTGTGCGCCCGGTAAAAGCAATGCGCGATACGCTCATTAATATTAATCAACAAGATGCGAATTTAGCAGCCAAATTACCCCATTTCACGTTTGATGAATTTAGAGACTTAAGTGAGCAATACAATCAATTTACTACCCATTTAAATAGTTTATTAAGCACTACCTATACCAGCGCCCAAGAGAGTGTGCAGAGTAACAGCCAAGTAACGCAATCAATGCAACACACTGAACAATTGAGTGAGCAGCAAATTAATTTAAGCCACACCATTATTAATGCCAGTAATCAAATTACCCAAAGCCTGCAGGCTATAGTAAGCAACACTGATAGCGTACATCAGGTCAATAATGAACACCTTAATTTTGTAAAGCTCTCTGCTGGTGAGCTATCAAAACTAGTTGAGCAGGTAAGGCTTATTAATGAAATGCTGGGTAGTTTTTCTAAAACGATTGCGGGCTTGAAAGAGAACAGCGAAAACATTCGCAGTATTTTAAAAATGGTTGAAGAGTTTTCGGATCAAACTAACTTATTAGCACTAAATGCAGCCATAGAAGCGGCACGCGCTGGTGAAGCGGGGCGAGGTTTTGCCGTGGTTGCCGATGAAGTTCGTACCCTATCGGTAAAAGTAAGCGACGCAACACGCCAAATTAGTGATTTTATTACCCAAATGAATGAGCTCGTTAATGAAACGAATAAAGAGTCAGAGCAATTAATAAACCACTCAAATAATGCGCAAACATCAATTAACACCACCTCTGATGGGTTTGGTAAAATGCTCAATGAGTTTGAACATAATCAACAACAATTGCAGCAAATAGCCAATGCCGTACACTTGCTCGAAGATACCCAAAACCAAACGCATGAATCGGTTGAGCAAATTGTGGCGCTAGGCGAACAAGCCAAGCAACAAATAGATACAGCACTGCATGATTCTGAACAATCACAAAAGCTAAGCCAACAAACCCAACAACAGTTAAAACGCTTTGTAGATTAGGCAATAACAATTTCACCCAAGCCGCGATTATGCTAAATTAAGCGGCTTGTCATTTAACTGTGTGAAGTATGTGAGCGACGTAAAACCAAACTATGAACAGCTAGCCCAGCAAATAAAATTATGGGGCCAACAACTTGGCTTTAGTGAAGTGGGCATTACTGACATTGATTTAACTAAGCATGAAGCACAGCTTCAGCGTTGGCTTGATGCAGGGTATCATAGTTCAATGGATTACATGGCTGCACATGGAATGAAACGCGCCCGCCCTAGCGAACTAGTCCCTGGCACGCAACGAGTTATTTCAGTAAAAATGAATTACCTGCCGCCAGATTCAGGCTTTGCCAAAAACCTTAAAAATAACGAGAAAGCCTATATCAGCCGCTATGCGCTTGGCCGTGACTATCACAAATTAATGCGTAATCGGCTCAAGCAATTAGGTAAAAAAATTGAACAGCAGGTAGGTGACTATGGCTTTAGGCCTTTTGTTGATTCAGCGCCAGTGCTTGAGCGTCAATTAGCTGAAAAAGCAGGGCTTGGCTGGCGAGGTAAACATTCTTTATTAATCAATAAAGAGGCTGGTTCTTGGTTTTTTTTAGGCGAGTTATTTGTAGATTTACCACTGCCTATTGATGATGAAAACACGTTCGAAGGTTGTGGTAAATGTGTTGCCTGTATAACCCTTTGCCCTACCGGCGCTATTGTAGAACCTTATGTGGTAGATGCACGTAAATGCATATCGTATTTAACCATAGAGCATCAAGGGGCTATTCCAGAGCAATACCGAACCTTAATGGGTAACCGCATTTATGGTTGCGATGATTGCCAGTTAGTGTGCCCATGGAATCGCTATGGACAAATTACCGACGAGCAAGACTTCCACCCCCGTACACAATTAAAAAATAAAGACTTACTCGCATTATTTGCCTGGGATGAAACTACCTTTTTAACAAATACCGAGGGCAGCCCTATTCGGCGTATTGGCCATGAGCGTTGGTTACGAAATATAGCGGTTGGCTTAGGCAACGCAGATTTTAGCCCAGCGATTATTCATGCACTTGAAGATAAACGCAAAACGGTCAGTGACATGGTGAATGAGCACATAGAATGGGCACTTACCCAGCAACATGATAAACAAAGACAAAAGCTGCGCAAAACAGCACGGCTAATACGGATTGTTGAAAAAGGCCTACCCAGAGACGCATAAGCCTATTGCCTAAAAAACGCGACATAATGTCGCTGATACAAGCTATCTGCCTAATCGTAGCGACGAGTTTAGCCCGCGCCTCGCAGCCCGTAACCCGCACCTTTAACCTTTCAACAATAAAGCAAGATCTTGCTCTATTTCTGCAAAGGCTTTTTTAACTTGATCTACTGACTCCTGACGTGCAACCGAGTTTTGTATGGTTTCGTCTACTTTTTTATAAATAAAAATTTCTTGGTCTTCATCCAATCCCATAGTTGGGATCCGCTCTTCGAGTTCTTCTTGTAAATGCTTAAATACTTTTTCGTTATTAATACGACTGTCGTTCAACATCCCAATTAAACGATGAAACTTACTATGCACAGTACCAGCAACTTTATTTAACCGCTCCTGCTGCGATACCAGCATCTGCTTGGTGGTAATGGCTCGTAATTGTTGCTCGGTTACACTTACAATAAAGCAAATATGATCACGTATGCGTCCGTGCTTTTGCTCGTCATGCTCTGGCATATTTAAAATCAGTAAACTCACAAGCTCGTAGTTAACCAAAATGCGATGAGAAAACTCATGCAATCGTCCTTTGCTTTTAAGCATTTCAAATAACTCAATTACAATTGGAGAACACACCCCATTGAGCGCAAAGTGCGACTTAGTATCGTTACATCTAAATTCAATATTACTTTGTAGGCCAAATGCCTGTAAGCATTCTACTAATGCTTTGCCAAGCTCTTGTATATCGTTAATAAAACCAATATTTTCAATGTAATTTACTATCTGACCCATTTCGCTGCTATTTGCCATGGCATTAAAGACGGTAGAGGTCGCTTCTTTTACTTGCTTTTCAAGCTGTTGTTTTTCTATTAAGACTTGATTTAGTTTATTCAGTTTTTGCTTTAATTCGTCGTGCCCAAACGGTTTTACAATATAGTCTTCCGCGCCTACTGAATAACCTTCCATGCGCTCCTCAACCGTACCTCTTGCAGATACAAACATCACGATGATGTCATGGGTAATGGGGTTAGCTTTAAGCTCTTTACATACTTCATAACCATTCATTTTTGGCATACTTACATCAAGTAATATAACTTGAGGCATATACTCTTCAACCATACTTAAGCATTCAGGGCCGCTTGAAGCTAGCTTAAGTTCAAAATCAAGATCCTCTAATATTTCTTCAATTATTTCGAGGTTAAATGGTTCATCGTCGACTGCAAGAATTTTAGTTAAAGCCATAATTTTTCATCCATATAAATTAAAACAATTCGATTGTTAGCCGCTATTTTTCACTAATTGCTCATCAGCTAGGTATTCATCTAAGTTTATTTCTAAAGGAACTTGTATCGAAATTGTTGTTCCACCAAGGCTGTTATTGCATGCTTTAATACTGCCTTGATGCAATGAAACAAACTCACGACACAAGGTAAGACCCAACCCGGTTCCACCTGCACCACTATTCGTTTTACTGCTTTGCTCAAATTTATTGAAAACCATTTCAAGTTCCTCTTCAGGTATTCCAATACCGCTATCTATCACTGCAATGTTTGCATTGTCATCGTCTCTTTGCATGACAACTTCAACAGTACTGTGCTCTTCACTAAATTTGAGTGCATTACTCAATACATTTCTCAAAACCTGATTTATTTGCTCTTCATCGCACTGTGCAACAATCGGCGCGTTATCAGAGCTAAAAACAATATTTATATCTTTTTCAATAGCAATACCGGCAACATCATCAATACTGGTTTTAACAATAGTCGCTAAATCATAAGCCCGTGGGTTGAATGGAAATTTACCAACATCTAATTTAGAAAGGTCGAGTAAATTATTAAGTAACGATAGTAGTCTTTGCCCACTTGATTCAATACGAGTTAAATACTTCAAAAGTTTATCTTTGCTAAAATCACCCTCTTGTAACTTGCTAATACCAAAACGTGAAAAGCTCAATATAGAGTGCATAGGGGTTCTTAGCTCATGCGACATATTTGCCAAAAACTCTGATTTACTTAGATTAGCCGCTTCGGCAATATTTTTCGCATGCTCAAGCTGTGAAGTACGTGCCCTTACTTGCTCTTCTAAAAGATCTTTGGCTTCCAACAGTAGATCTTCTTTTTGTTTTAAATGGCTAACATTTTTAAAAATAACCGCTAACGCTATTTCGCCATGGTGGTCTATTTCATTAAATGATCCAACTAGCGGAATTTTACTTCCGTCTTTATTTACAATGTGTAAGTCACAACTAAACTGACGATTACTGTTTAATGTAGAGATTTTATCTTTTATTGCCTGCACCGAGTCATCATCTAAAAAATGAAATAACGAGTGAGCAATGAGCTTTTTAAACTTTAAATTAAATAATTTTAAGCAGGCATCATTGGCCTCGACTATCTTGCCTTTGCGTTCAAATAATAAAATAGGATCGGGGGTATTTTTAAAAATGACCTGCAGTAGGCTGTCTTTTTCAATCAGCACATCAACTGTTTCTTGTAATCTTTCTACTAGCTCAGCATTGTGACGTTTTAGCAGCTCGGTTTGCCATAATTTATGTACAGCTTGTAGTAACACATTGTCATTTAAAGGCTTGATTAAAACATCTTCAACACCTTGGCGAATGGCTTCTAACATAGATTGTTCAGGGCGTGAGGTTACTAACAAGCAACGACTATGCGGTTGTATTTTTTTTAAACTCGAAAATATCTCTAAACCAGAACCCGGTTGTAAGCTAAAGTCACTGATTAAAATATCAATACTCCTGAGCTTGGCAATATTAATTGCTTCATCATGGTTTGTTGCGGTGTATACCTCAATATGAGCGCCATAAAGGCTACTTTTGAGTGACTCTAATCGCTCATTAACATGGTCAACGAGTAAAATTGTCGGTAGTTTAAAAATGTGATCTGGACCTATCTCTAATAAGGCCTCAATTAAAGACGTTATTTCTTTATTAGAAAAGAAGGGGTAGATAATGGTGGCATTGGGTATCAAGTCATTTAATTTGGAAAATGCGCTAAGCAACTCCCCTGATTCCGCTTTTGGCGCTAATAACAAAAATGATTGATAAGTCGCTTTTTCAACAACTATCGATACAACATCGGTTGGCACGCCTTGAGAAAATACCAGTAAGTCATAAATGTCTATGTCTGTATTTTCATCAAACATAGCAAAGTGGACTAATTCAACTTGGCAGCCAATTAGTTCTAATAACACTTTTAAGCGCATAGCAATCATGCTACTGCTATCAATAATAAGTATTTTTCTCGCCATTTAGACACACTTTAAAGAGTTAATTAAACACCTTTTCAGCATAGTCTAGAATTTTTGGTTTAGCATAATCACCTACGTAAAAGTGAATTTTGCTGCCTTTTGTTATGGTACTAGGTTAAATGCTTACCAAAAATAGTCAGGCTGTACAGCTGATTGTCCATTCTTGCTACGTTAGGCAGCTCTCCCCATACTGCAAAATCAAAATGCTTAAATAATTTAATGCTCGGTTCGTTGTGACTAAAAATAAACCCAAGTAATACTTCTATATTAAGCTGCTTGGCTTGTTGTTGTGCAAATTGCATCAGCTTTTTACCCAACCCTTTTCCTTGGGCTGCTGCCGTAATGTAAATGCTTAACTCAACGGTGCCATCGTAAGCTGGGCGACCATAAAACGATTTATAACTAAGCCACGCTAATACTTGGTTGTTCTCACAGTAAACAAAAATAGGGCGTTGAGCAGTATGGCTATCAAACCAAGGTTGTTTATCAGCGACGGTCACCTCTTCGGTATCGGCGGTGACCATTCGACTAGGGATAGTTTCATTGTAAATAGCAACAATGGCAGTTAAATCATCAGGTTTTGCTAAACGTATAGTCATAGAAAATAAAGTAAAATTGATCAATTTAGCCTATAGTAGCGTATGATAAGTTACATAAATACTCTAAAAACGCGCTTAAGGTAATAGCATGATAAAAAAAATAATACTTGGTTTAACCCTCGCGTTAAGTTGTGTTTCGCTAAATACATATGCCGCAGACTCGCCCGCCCCTTCATTAGATGCAAACACCTGCAATGATTTCACGAATGTTTCACTTAGAAAGTTGCGCTCAACTGAAACCATTAACTTATGCGATTTTAAAAACCAGCCTCTTTTAATTGTTAACACTGCGAGTAACTGCGGTTTTACGCCGCAATTTGAAGGTTTAGAAGCGCTTTATAATAAATACAAAGACGAAGGCTTGGTGGTATTAGGCTTTCCATCAGATGATTTTTTTCAAGAAGAGAACGATGAAAAAGATACCGCAAAAGTGTGTTATGTAAATTATGGTGTTACTTTCCCTATGCTGGCCACCAGCGCAGTACGTGGTAGTGACGCAAACCCTATTTTCAAGCATTTAAACGCCCAAACCAGTTCACCAAACTGGAACTTTTATAAATACGTGGTATCGGCCGATCGCAAAACGATTACGCGCTTTAACAGCCGCGTAGCACCGGATTCAGCAAAACTAGAAAGCACAATCAAAAGTGCATTTTAACTTTGTGTTTTCAGTTTAACCTTACTAAGATGTTGCTATCAAATTTAAAAAACTAAACTTACAGGTAGGAGAACTTATGGCAGTTGCAAGTGCAAGGCACATACTCGTAGACAGTGAAGCACAATGTTTAGACCTTAAAGATAAAATTGAGCAAGGTGAAGACTTTGCAGAACTCGCTAAACTGCACTCTAATTGTCCATCAGGTCAAGATGGTGGTGCATTAGGTGAGTTTGGCCCAGGTATGATGGTGCCTGAATTTGACAAGGTGGTATTTTCAGCGCCGCTAAATCAAGTACAAGGCCCTGTACAAACACAGTTTGGTTACCATTTATTAGAAATAACCAGCCGCTCAGAGTAAGTAAATCGATTTATTAATAAAGCCGCATCAGCGGCTTTTTATTTATGTGGAGTTGGCAAAAGCCCCATTATGCAACTATTTGGCTCTATTCCTTCCCCTTATGTTCGCCGTATTAGAATCTGGGCACAACAAAACAATTGTGCGCTTGAATTTATTAATCTCGATATTTTTTCTAAAGACGATCGGCCGTTGGTGGTCACAAAAAATCCAGCAGCCAAAATTCCTATATTGGTCGATGACACGCTTACCCTAAGTGATTCAAATACCATACTGCGTTATTTACTTGAAAAAACCCAGCAACCCCCACTTACATGGCCTCAAGAGCACTTTTTAATTAGGGCCTGTTGATCTTTCAAGGTTAAATTTACAGCAGTCTGTTTGGTATTTAGGCAAGGCAGAGCCTATGTGGTGTGGTTATTCCCCATAAATAGGCGATAACGTAGCATTAATGCCAAACAGGCGCTGCCCGAAGGGTTCTGCCTAGGGGCGATTAACTCTTTGTTGCCTACATGGATGTAGGTAAGGGGCGTGAGCAGGACGCGGAAGCTTTGCTCGGTTTTTACTTAGCCCACTAGGTTACAAACCTCGCGCCGCGATTAAATCGCCCCTAGTTTGAAGAAATTTTAATCCGTAAAGGTCAACAGGCCCTAGCATCAATGCCTGCAATGATTCATTCGTTGAATTACTGTTATGCCAACGTTCTGGATTTGATACGCAAGCCGATAAGCTGTTTTTTAATCTGCAAAATGAGCGAGTTGCGCAAACATTACACTATTTAAATGATCATTTATGCGATGATGAATTTAAAAGCTGTGAATGCCTCAACATCAGTTTATACTGCTTACTTGATTGGATATGCTTTCGTGAACTCACTGATTTTAGCGCGCAGCCGCAATTAGTTAAGTTTTATGAAGCGTTTAGTCAGCGTCAAGCGGCTAAAAATACCAACCCTCGACTTAAATTTTAAAAGGTGGATACATGAGCGATATCGAAATTGAATCACAACTAGTTAGCTTTGTAGAAAAAGTACGTGTTAGTGAGCAGATCTGGGCACTGGGTGCCGATGATGGTGGCTTTGTTGTATGTGAGTCAAATCAGTTTGACGACACCGATGTACTTTTACTGTGGGAATCACAAGACGCAGCACAAGCACAATGTAAAGAAGAGTGGCAAGACTACAGCCCTGTAGAAATAAACCTTGATGAGTTTTTAGATGATTGGGTTGAAGACCTAAAATCTGATGATGCATTAGTGGGTTTAAATTGGAATGACGATCAGGTGTGTGTAGAAATTGAACCAGTTGGTTTAGCTCGCGCGCTAAGCGAATAAGTTTTAGGCGTTAGTTCGCTGACATTATCCCAACTAACAGCAACGGTTAGTTGGGGTATAAAAATAATAAAAACTGTCAAGGTAATACGTTGAAAACCCATCTTGGTCGTCGTCCATTTTCAGCTATGGAGCTGCATACGCTCTATAACGGATATATTTATAGTGATACACGGCTTGCCCGCGAACAAGCTAAACACTGGCATTTTTGGCTGCCCTTAATTGCTTATTACAGTGGCGCTTACAGTGATGAAATTGGCTGCTTAACCCTTGATGACCTAATACTTAAAAATAATATTCTCTGTTTTAGTTTTCATACCCACGGTAAAATTAAGCCACGTTTAGTGCCTGTTCATCACGCCCTTATTAGCGCTGGGTTTAATGACTATTTAGCTTATGTAAAAGCACAAAATCACTCCCGTTTAATGTTCGATCTTCCTGCTAAAACAGGGCGCTATAGCGAAAAAGTGCGCATATGGTTTTCGGGAGAAGGTGAACGCGCGGGGTATTTGCAAAAATGTGCAATTCCTTCGGTGGATCAACTCGGTATGAAAACCGCCATTAGTAGCTTACGGCTTAACTTTGAACAGCAAATTCGTATTTATGCCCTGCAAGCAGGCAACAAAGACTGCTTTAATTATTTAATGGGCTTTAATGATTACCCTCATGATAACTTTAACGATATAGCCTTGTTAAATAAGGTACTACAACAGATCCGGGTTATCAATTCCCATATTCATTGGCAGCGGTTTTTAGCCCGAGATAGCCACTGACAAACTTTGTTACTCTTTTCCTTAGCTATCTGCGCTTACTCTAGTAAAAAAAGCTGTTAGGATGAAGTGCCGTCTATATGACTGTTTCTAACAACAAAAAATCTAGGGATAACTATGTTTTTAAAAAGCCTCTTAACCGTGAGCGTTGCGCTTGCGATGAATGCTGCTCACGCTAACGAATTCGTCATTGAAAAACTCGCAAAGCCAAGTTCACAAAAAGTCGCTTTAACGCTCGACCCAAGTCAGGATACCTTTACAGGAATGACCGAGATCAGCTTAGAAGTGCTCAAACCAACACACTACATTGAGCTCAATGGTGTTGATTATGCAACTAAAATGGTGCAACTCCTAGGTGAGCAAAACTGTGATTTAAACAGCGAAATGCTTAAAACAGGTAAAGTTAAATTTAGCTGTGAAGAGCAAATTCAGCCAGGTAAATACACCTTAAAAATAGATTTTTCAGCGCCTTATAACCGCCAGAGTGTGGGGTTATATAAAACCCTAGATCAAGGCGTTCCGTACTTGTTCACGCAATTTGAAATGAGTGATGCGCGCCGTGCATTTCCGGTGTTTGACGAACCAAGCTATAAAATTCCGTTTCAGTTAACCATTACCGCCCCCACCTCACAAAAAGTGTATTCAAATACACCTGAGCTAAAAACGACGGTGAATGGCGATATGACCACCCATTACTTTGATAAAACGCCACCAATTCCATCTTACTTAGTGGCTATGGCTGTAGGTCCATTTGAAGAGCTAGAAATTAAAGGCATGCCTATTCCTGGGCGTGTGATCACCCCACAAGGTAAAATTCATTTAGCGCAATATGCAAAAGAGAACATGCCTAAAGTACTGGGCGCACTTGAAGAGTACTTTGGTATTCCTTATGTATATAAAAAGCTAGATTCAGTGGCTGTTCCAGAGTTTCCGTTTGGCGCTATGGAAAACTCAGGCTTAGTGACTTACCGCGAAGATATTCTTCTGGTTGATTTAGAAGCTGCAACGCGTAGTAAAAAACAACGTAATGTCTCTATTATTGCCCATGAATTAGCTCACCAATGGTACGGTAACTTAGTGACTATGAAGTGGTGGAACGACTTATGGTTAAACGAGGCGTTTGCAAGCTGGATGGCGGCAAAAATTACTAAGCAGCTTAATCCTGAGTTTGAATCACACCTAGATTTACCACAAAACAACGTAATGGCGTTAGATGCACGTTTAAGCACTAAGCCAATTCGTAAACCAATTAAAACCGAAGCCGATATTATGGACGGTTTAGGCCTTGCCTACAGCAAAGGCAGCTCAGTACTGGCGATGGTTGAAAACTGGATTGGCGAAGAGGCATTTCAAGCTGGTATTCAGAACTACTTAAAAGAATTCTCCTATAAAAATGCAGAAGCTGCCGATTTATGGGAAGCACTTGGTAAGGCTTCAAATAAAGATGTAGCGAGCGTTTTAAAATCGTTTATTGAACAGTCGTCATTCCCGCTAATTAACGTTAAGCAGCAAGGTAAAAGCATTACGATTTCGCAAAGTCGTTTTGCCAATGCCGGTGTTGAAGCCCCTGCTCAACTGTGGAATGTACCGGTTGCGATTAAATATGGTGCTGGCGATAAAGTACAAACAGCCAATGTATTATTAAATAAACAAAGCCAAACGCTAGCATTAGACTTTGAACCAGAGTGGATTTATCCAGATCAAGGCGCGCTAGGTTATTACCGTTGGGTAATGGATGATGCGCAATTTAATGCGTTAATAGATAATGCAGCTAGGGTATTAAACGACCGTGAACGCTTAGCCCTATTATCGGCAACAGATGCCCTACTTGATGCCGGTGTCATTTCAGCGGCTAAATTAATGCAAACGCTTGAAGTATTTGCCAGCGATAGTCATCCGCGTGTTGCTAATACTGCTTTAGGTTATTTAGCGTCACAGCAGCGTACTTTTAAAGACGATAGCAATAAAGATTTATGGCCTACGTTTATTCAAAATGCGGTGATGCCTGCCGCTAAAAAATATGGCCTAGAAGCAAAAATGGGCGAAGATGGCGCAGTAGCTCAACTTCGTGCCGCGGTGGTATCACGCTTAGGGTTTGATGGTGAAGATAAAAATGTGATCAATAAAGCCAAACAGCAAACACAAGCTTACTTAAACGATCCACAAAAGGTAGACCCTTATTTAGCAGGTACTTATTTACGTCTTGCGGCTTTTCATGGGGATAAGGCGTTGCTAGATCAGTTTATGACAACCTTTAAAACCACCAAAGATCCACAAGTGCGTACCAATATGCTGGCAGCAATGGGTTACTTTGGTAAACCTGAACTACAAAAAGCGGTACTGGCGTATAGCTTAACAGACGAAGTAACGGCTTCTGATATGCGTACTATTTTATCGGGTCAAAGTTACACCGATGAACGCCAAGCACTGTTTATTGATTGGATTTATAACAACTACGATAAAGTAACAGCAAGCTTGCCACCATTTTTTGTGCCAAACTTACCTTACTTTACTACCGCCAGCTGTGACGCTGACAGTTTAGCTACGACGCAAAGTTTCTTTGACGCTAAACTGGAAGCTGTACCCGGTTATGCGCGTACGTTAAGTAAACTTGCAGAGAGCACCAATGACTGTATTGCACTTAAAAACCGTGAACTGAAATCAGTCAATAGCTTTTTAAATAGTAAATAAGTTAAAGTTTAAAGGATGGCGGGCTGCGGGCGACGAGTAACGGGCCGAAAACCTCAAACTCGGGCTAATGGCTGATGTTTTCTCATTTACTTCTCATTGTCTTCTCTTTGTGTAATAAGATCTTAAAAAATTTATTCACAAAGAGGTTAAGAGGCGCTGCGCTTTTAGAGGTAGTAATTAAAGACAAAGGTTAAAGGTTAAAGATTTTATCTTGCACCTTTTGCCTTTAGCCCTGCACCACTCTATTAACCGCCAATAATCATCGTTAGCTTTGCTATAAACTCTTTTGCCGCTTGTTCAGAGTTAATTTTAAAAGCGACACCATAATGAATAGGCTGCGTACTTTTATAAATACGGGTAGGAAAACGGGTCATTTCACTGCTATGAAAATAGCCTTGAGTACGCACAACCCCATCAATATCAGTAAAGTCATCGCTAAACACTTCAAATGCAGGTCGGATCACAATTTTACCTTTACCTGCTTCCGCATGGGTATAAAACGCTTCTTTAGAGTTTACTAGCATATACTCAGCTATGTTTTTTATTTTAAAGTTACTTCTACACTCTAGTTTGATCAGCTGCTCGGTTAACTCGTCTGCACTAAATGCCACGTGACTTTCCTTTTTATTTAATAGGGGGTTAGGGTCTGTTGACCTTTCAAAGTTAAATTTGCAGCAGTCTGTTTGGTATTTAGGCAAGGTAAAGCATATGTAATGTGGTTATTCCCCATAAATAGGCGATAACGCAGCATCAATGCCAAACAGGCACTGCCCTTCGGGTTCTGCCTAGGGGCGATTTACTCTTTGTTGCTCAGTTTTGACTTAGCCCACTAGGTTACAAACCTCGCGCCGCGATTAAACCGCCCCTAGTTTGAACAAATTATAATCCGCAAAGGTCAACAGACCCTAGACTAACTCATGCATGAGTGAAAGTCCGAAATTTATTTATTCACTACACACAAAAGCTAATTGCTGATTTTTATAACTCAACCGGCTTATTTCAGTATCGCAATATTGGCTTAAATCAAGCCACTGCGATATAGCAGAGCCGCGTGTTAATTTACGCTGGTAAACACGGTTTTTAATTGCGTAAGCAATGGTATTTTCATCTTTTAAGATGAAGTCTTGTACTTGGTTTGGCAGTCTAAGTATATCGGTAACTTGCTTAGTTTGTGGATCAAAACGCGCTAAGTGATGCTGCCCGTGTTTACTATGGCTAAATAAAAACTCAGCCTGCACTTTATTATAAATAAGCGTGCGACCAATATCGCTTGCTACCACCTCACCTTTTGCCGCAGCAACCGAGGTATATTGCAAAGTGTGTGGTTCGCCTAAAATAAACATCACTAAATCGTTGTTACTTCCCCAAGCGTGATAGCCTACAGGTTCAATCCAATCAAAAATACGACTTGCAGCCAACTCGGGTGCCAACGGATATTGCCATAGCTTTTGTTTACCATCATCTTCAACGACAATCGCCGATAAGTGCTGCCCATCCGGTGTTAAAGTGGGCGAGTATTCACTTTGTGGCGTATTAGTGACCATAGACGTTTGTTTTGATGATAAGCTGTAAAGCGCAATATCTGTTTGACTCTGGTCATTACTGATTATTTCTCGGGTATAGTATAGGCCGGTGTCGGTTAAATGGGGTTGATTGTTATAGCTCGTTTTATCACTAACAATGCTTACACGTATACCATGTGGAGTATTTAAATCGGCGAGCAAAATTTGGCTTTTAGGCATACTTGCCTGAGCAATATCTAGCGTTAAAGCATTTATAGCTATAAGCCCTAACAACGGTTTAATCAGTTTCATGCTTTCTCTCGTTTTAATTTTAAGCACCTCATGATAACGTTATTTACTGATGACGTCACTTGACCTAAGTCAGTCAACTCTTTATAACTAACGGGTCATAAAAAAGAGAACAAACATGTCAGCTAAACACCCTATTATTGCAATCACCGGTTCATCTGGAGCGGGCACAACAACCACCACTAACGCCGTGAAGCATATTTTCCGTAGCCTTGATATCAATGCGGCATTTATCGAAGGTGATAGCTTTCATCGTTATACACGTCCTGAAATGGACAAAAAAATTCGTGAAGCACAGCAAGAAAGTAAACACATTAGCTATTTTGGCCGAGAAGCTAACGACTTTGGCGCCTTAGAAGACTTATTTACTAAATACGGTGAAACCGGCGAAGGAAAACTTCGTCGTTATTTACACACCTTTGATGAAGCCGTGCCTTACAACCAGTTACCTGGGACATTTACCCCATGGCAAGAACTTGAGCAAAATACAGATCTGATGTTTTACGAGGGTCTACATGGCGGTGTAGTTGATGAAGATCATGATGTTGCTAAACATGTTGATTTACTCATTGGCATGGTGCCTATTATTAACCTTGAATGGATCCAAAAGCTCATTCGCGACACCTCAGAACGCGGCCACTCTCGTGAAAAAGTCATGGACTCTATTGTGCGCAGTATGGATGACTACATTAATCATATAACGCCGCAATTTTCTCGTACCCATATTAACTTTCAGCGAGTCCCCACCGTTGATACTTCCAACCCATTTAGCGCTAAAGATATCCCCTCCCTTGATGAAAGCTTTGTTGTGATTCGCTTTAGGGGGATTGATGATGTTGATTTTCCGTATTATTTGCGGATGATTGAAGGCAGTTTTATGTCGCGTATAAACACCTTAGTGGTGCCTGGTGGTAAAATGGGTCTCGCGATGGAACTGGTGCTCACGCCTCTAATAAAAGATATTATTTTGAAAAAACGCGCCTTAGCAAAGTTAGCCCCGCCTGAAATTCCTATTTAGACTCTTTTTTGTGAACCCTAACTCACGTACACTGCTGATTTTAAGTATGACGAGTTTAATATGTCGCAATCAATTAAAATTATTGTTGGGTCTAAAAACCCAGTAAAAATCAATGCCGCTAAACATATTTTTGCGATGTATTTTCCTGAGCGTGTAATCGAATGTAGTGGTGTTCACGCGCCCTCAGAGGTACCCGATCAACCCTTAGGTGAAGAGCAAACCTGCTTAGGGGCACAAAATCGCGTTAATTACTGTAAAAACCACTATCAGGCAGACTACTATGTGGCGATGGAAGGTGGTGCAGCGCAATTTAGTTATGGTGCGGCAACCTTTGCCTATGTAGTTATTGATAATGGCGCACAGCAAGTTACAGGCCGAAGCAGTAACTTACCCCTGCCCACTGTGTTTTATAAAGCATTGCTTCAAGGTGAAGAGCTTGGTGACGTGATGGATAAAGCCTTTAATACCACCAATATTAAACAGCAAGGGGGTGCTATTGGCTTGTTAACTGATCATCATGCAACACGAGAAAGTACCTATACTCAAGCGCTGACACTCGCCATGGCGCCTTTTCTTAATCCCACTCTATATAATCAATAACGGATGTTTTAATGAAGTATAACTACGTATTATTTGATGCCGACGAAACCTTATTTAGCTTTAATGCCTTTGCTGGCCTTAAAAACATGCTAGCAACCTATGACATGGATTTTACCGGGGCAGATTATGCCCATTATCAAAACACCAATAAGTCATTATGGATTGCTTATCAAAACAACGAGATCACCTCAAGTCACTTACAAGTAACTCGTTTTAGCGAACTGGCAAATAAACTAGATGTGCCAGCTCAACAGCTCAATGATGATTTTTTATCAGCAATGGCCGAAATTTGTATGCCTTTACCCGGCGCCGTTGAATTATTAAATGCCCTTAAACCCCATGCCAAGCTGGGCATTATTACCAATGGTTTTTCTCAGTTACAAGCACGTCGCCTAGCGCATACAGGGCTGCAAGATATGTTTGACTGGTTGGTTATTTCTGAGCAAGTCGGCATTGCTAAACCTGCAAAAGAGATATTTGAGCACACCTTTAACTTAATGGGTAATCCACCGAAAGAGCAAATTTTAATGGTCGGTGATACCGCCAGCAGTGATATTCTTGGCGGTCAAAATGTGGGAATTGACACTTGTTGGCTGCAACATCCTGGCGTGAACTTGCCAGAGGGAATTAAACCAACATATCAGGTAACCCAGCTTAAACAGTTGCAAACTATATTAGGACTTTGATAATAAAAGCCTGAGTGTAATTTAGCTGTTTAGCTAATTAACAAACAAAAAAATGACGCTAATAAGCGTCATTTTTTATAACTGTATATAAGTGATTAACTAATTAGGCGTTAGCTAGCTCAAGGCCGGGTGCAGGCATCGTCACAGGCGTTTCAAAGGTTGCCCACTCCCATGCTGACTCTGTTGCCATAATTTTGCGTAGTAACTTATTATTTAAATCATGGCCTGATTTAAATGCGGTTACTTTGCCTAAAAGGTTGTGACCTGTCATAAACATGTCACCTACACAGTCTAGTATCTTATGCTTGACGAACTCGTCTGCGTAACGCAAACCATTCGGATTTAAAACTTTAAATTCATCAAGTACCACTGCGCTATCCATGCTGCCACCTAGTGCTAGGTTGTTCGCATGCATGTATTCAATGTCTTTCATAAAGCCAAAAGTACGCGCACGGCTTATCTCTTCAGTAAAGCTTTGTGCCGTAATATCTAAACCAACACGTTGGCGGCTTTCATTGATTGCAGGGTGATCAAAAGCAATTTCGAAATCGATGTGGAATCCGTCGTAAGGTTCTACTTCGGCCCATTTATCACCTTCTTCAATACGTACTTTTTCTTTAATACGAATAAAGCGTTTTGCAACATTTTGCTCTTCAATGCCGCCTTTTTGTAATAAATAAATGAATGGCAATGCACTACCATCCATTATTGGTACTTCTGAGCTATCAAGTTCAACAATTAGATTGTCGATACCCATTGCCGCAACCGCCGCAATTAAGTGCTCAGTAGTCGATAAGCGAACGCCATCTTTGTTAATTAAACAGGTACACAATTGCGTATCGCCAACGGCTTCAGGTGTTGTTTCAAAATCAACAACCGGATCAAGGTCGACACGACGAAATACAATCCCAGTATTTGCGCTCGCTGGTCGGAGAGTTATTGTGACCTTCTCACCTTTATGAAGTCCAATTCCTATGGCTTTGACTACTTGTGCAATCGTACGCTGTTTAATCATAGGTTCGCTCACTTTAGTATATATTACAGTTAGACGGCGGAGTGTAGCATAAATACGGTATAACTACAATATTCGTTCACATTTCGCACAAAAGTACTGTTTTTTATTAATCTGCTTGTTTACGTAAAAAAGCAGGGATGTCGAAATAATCGCCACCTTCAGATTTATCTGTTTTCTTAGCACTGCTTGACGACGTATTCGCTGAAGAACTTGAAGAGCTCGTCGATGTGCTTTGCTCTTTTGATTCTGTTTGCGTAGTCGTTGCAGGCTCTTCTGTACTTGCGCCTTGGCTTGCAAAGCTAGGAACATACATGCTGCTGCTTGTTTGCGTGCTTGAACTGGCTACATCAGAACCTGATGCTTTTTTAAAGCCATTATCTACAATACCAAACTGTGGACGACGATCGCCGCCTAAGCCAGTTGCAACAACCGTTACACGTAGCTCGTCTGTCATTTCAGGGTCGATTACCGCACCCACAACCACCGTTGCGTTTTCAGACGCTAGCGCCTTAACGTGATTACCTACGATTTCAAATTCTTCAATCGCGATATCCATGCCGGCAGTAATATTAACCAAGATACCTTTAGCACCGGTTAAATCAACGTCTTCTAGTAATGGGCTTGAAATAGCCGCTTCTGCTGCTTCTTGTGCACGATCAGGACCCGAGGCAGATGCAGTCCCCATCATGGCTGTACCCATTGCAGACATAACAGTACGTACGTCGGCGAAATCCACGTTAATTAGACCCGAGCGTGTGATTAGCTCAGCAATACCCTGTACCGCACCAAATAATACGTCATTTGCTTTAGCAAACGCATCCAGTAAAGTTGTCCCTTTACCTAATACTTTTAGTAATTTGTTATTTGGAATAGTAATTAACGAGTCCACGATTTCAGACAATTCGCTAATCCCCTGCTCTGCAGCAGCAGCACGTTTTTTACCTTCAAAATCAAATGGACGCGTTACAACTGCCACGGTTAGAATGCCCAGCTCTTTAGCAATTTTAGCCACGACTGGCGCTGCTCCGGTCCCTGTACCGCCGCCCATACCTGCCGCTATAAATACCATATCGGCGCCTTCAAGGCTGGCACGAATCGTTTCTGCGTCTTCTTCAGCCGACTGACGGCCTACTTCAGGGTTTGCACCCGCACCTAACCCAGAGGTTATTTGCGTACCTAATTGTACCGTTACATCAGCGGCTGAATTACGTAATGCTTGTGCATCCGTATTCGCTGCAATAAAACGAACACCTTCTATTTGTTGTTTTACCATGTGCTCAACTGCGTTACCGCCGCCGCCACCAACACCGATTACTTTTATTACAGCTTCTTCGCTGTGTTGTTCCATTATATCAAACATATTTACTCTCCGACTTGAGTACTAAAACTCGCCTTGAAACCATTTTGTGATGCGGTTCCACCAATTATTATTATCATCCGCTTTCGACTTTTGTGCATTCATCGACTGCATAGTACGCCCGTATTGTAACAAACCTACAGCGGTTGCGTACGATGGATCATCAACATAATCAGTTAAACCTACTACACCAATTGGTTTACCTATTCTTACTGGCATCTGAAAAATATCTTCAGCCACTTCCATTGCGCCAGTCATTTTAGCAGTTCCGCCAGTAATGACGAGACCTGCTGCAATTTGGTCTTCTAATCCTGAACGACGAATTTCTTCCATCGCCAGTTCAAATAATTCTCTAAAACGTGGCTCAACCACTTCTGATAACGTGTGCCTAGACATCAGTCTTGCTGGTCGCCCACCTACGCTTGGCACTTCAATCGTGTCTTCGCTGCTCGCCATTTGGCTACTTGCACAGGCATATTGTACTTTGAGTGACTCAGCATGTGATATAGGTGTACGAAATATTTTTGCAATATCACCGGTTACTTGGTTACCTGCCACCGGAATAACCGCCGAATGACGCAGCGCACCATTAATATAAATAGTGATATCCATAGTACCACCACCAATATCAAGCACCGCAACACCTAACTCTTTTTCGTCATCCGTCAGTACGGAATAACACGAAGCAAGCGCTGTGAATATAAGTTGGTCAACTTCAAGCCCGCAACGTTCAACACATTTTTCTATATTTTTAGCCATGTCGTTGGAGCAGGTAATAATGTGCGCGCGTGCTTCCATGCGCACACCGCTCATGCCGAGTGGGTTTTTAATCCCCTCTTGCATGTCAATGCTGTACTCTTGCGGCAAAGCATGCAACATTTTGCGTTCAGCTGAAATTGGCACTGAACGAGCAATGTGTATTACATTTTCAATGTCTTCATCGGTTACTTCGGTGTTATTAATAGCCACAACACCGCTTTCGTTCTGACACTGAATATGCTTGCCAGAAATACCCAAATAAACCGAGCTAATACGACAATCAGCCATCAATTCGGCTTCATCTATAGCGCGGCGAATAGACTCAGACACTAAATTTAAATCGTTAACACCGCCTTTATCCATTCCATGAGATACTTGGCTCCCCACGCCAACAATGCTGAGCTTGTTATCTGTGGTGATTTCACCTACCGTGGCCACTACTTTAGAAGTGCCAACGTCTAATCCAATCACTAGGTTTCTTTCTGCTGACTTAGTCATGCCTTACTCTTTATTATAATTGCTGTTCTTGCAGTGGCTTATAGCTCACTGCAAGGCCGGTATCGTAGCGTAAATCAATTGCATCTATCTGTGCATCAGCACGTTTTTCTATACGTGAATAAACGTCTATAAAACGTTGTACACGTTTGGCTTTATCTTTGCGTCCTAAATTTAAACGCACACCGTTATCTAACCAAAGTTGCCACGAAAACCGCTCAGATAGCGCAAGGCTAGTGAGCGTTAATGCATTGACTTTGAGCATTTCATCAAACTGTTTAAACGCTACCCATGCTTCTTTTTCACTGCCCTCTGGCCCATATAGTTGGGGTAAAGTGGCACTTAATTTATCACTTTTTGCTTCAAACGCGTCACCGCTTTGATTAATCAGCAAGTCACTATTCCAGTGAGCAACCGCTTGATGTTCTACCACGTAAACTTGAATGGTATCAGGCCATTGCTTTCTTACCGATACCGTTGCAACCCAAGGCAGCTCTTGTACTAAATGCTGAACTTGCTTTACGTTTAGCTCAAAAAAACTGCTTAAATCTGCTTTTTTTATTGCCGCTGTTATTGCTTTTTCATCGGTGTACTTAGGGTTCCCCAGCACCGTTAAATGCTTAATTTGTGCATCTTTATTTTCAACTAACCAGTGCGAAACCCCACTGGTTATTTCAATTAACCCTATCACCACGGCTAGAAAAAAACTCACTCCAAAAATCAGCGACCAGTTAAGTTGCTGTTTTAGTTGCTGCGCTTTCTCTAAAAAGGGATGCATATTAAAGGGTTTGCTCCAAAATGCGAACAACTAATTGCTCAAAACTTGCCCCGTTGGCTTTTGCTGCCATTGGCACCAATGATTTTTCTGTCATGCCTGGTACGGTATTCACTTCTAGTAAGTAAAAATGTCCTTGTTCATCTTGCATCGCATCGACTCGTCCCCAGCCACTTGCACCTACTAAATCAAACGCATCAAGCGCCATCGCTTGTAATTTTTGAGTATCCGATGGTGATAAATCAGCAGGGCAATGATATTGCGTACTACTTGACTGATATTTAGCTTGGTAGTCATAAAATCCGTTTGGGGTGCTCATTTCAATCACAGGTTGTACTTCATCACCCAAGACCGTAATGGTAAATTCACGACCCGTGATCCACTGCTCTACCAATACTTGGCTGTCGAACTTAAATGCATTAGTGAGCGCATCTTCAAGTTCTTCTGCAGAGCTTGCTTGCGCCATACCGATACTGGAGCCCTCGTGCGATGGCTTAACCATTACCTTTTTAAATTGCGCCATAATGGCATTGGCATCAAAGCCTTTTTTAGCATCAACCACGGCATAAGGTGCGGTGCTTAAGCCTGCCGATTTAAACAAATGCTTACAACGAATTTTATCCATTGCCAGTGCCGAACCCAGAACATTACTGCCGGTATACGGCAGGTTCATAAATTCTAGAGCACCTTGTACCGTGCCGTCTTCACCACCACGCCCATGTAAAGCAATAAAAACGCGATCAACGTTTAACGACTTTAATTCCCATAACGAACGATTTTGTGGATCAAACGCTATCGCATCAATGCCAACGTCTAAGAGCGCATTTAATACCGCTTGACCAGATTTTAATGACACGTCGCGCTCTGCTGAGTTTCCACCTAGCAGCACCGCTACTTTACCAAACTGGGAATTTACCTGCGTCATACTTCACCTTGCTTTAATTTTTCTATCGACATATTCGTGGCTGCTAAATTTTTAACTAGCTGACCTATGTTACCCGCACCTTGTGTGAGCACTAGGTCGTTATTTTGTAGGCAGTTGGCAAGTACACCCGCAAGCTCTGAGCTTGAGGCTACATGTAATGGCTCTTTGCCACGCTGGCGCAAACTACGGCATAAACTCTTACTATCAGCGCCAACAATCGGCTCTTCGCCAGCACTGTAAACATCGAGTAATAAAAGCTGATCAACCTCAGCCAATACCTTAACAAAATCTTCGTATAAATCGCGAGTACGCGTATAACGGTGCGGCTGATACACCATCACTAAACGCTTATCAGGCCAGCCTTCCCGTGCTGCGGTGATGGTAGCAGCCACTTCTGACGGGTGATGACCATAGTCATCAACAAGCATCACGCTGCCGCGTTCATTTTCAAATTCACCGTAGTGCTGAAAACGACGGCCAATACCTTCAAAAGTATCTAAAGCCGCTAAAATTGCATGATTCGCAATATTTTGATCTTTAGCCACGGCAATCGCTGCGGTTGCATTAAGGGCATTATGTTTACCCGGCATATTCAGCTTGGCGGTTAAACTCTCACCTTGTTTATTAGTCACCGTAAATTGGCATGTGTTCGCTGTTTGGCTAAAGTCACTCATTCGATAATCAGCCTCGTGTGACTCACCATAAGTGATCACCGGACGACCAAAACGGGGGATCAATTCAGCAGCAACGTCTGAATCAATACACACCACCGCTAACCCGTAAAACGGCAGGTTATGAATGAATTCAACATAAGTATCTTTCATTTTTTCTAAACTACCGCCGTAGGTTTCCATGTGATCTTCTTCAATATTAGTGATCACCGACACCATAGGCTGTAAGTGCAAAAATGAGGCATCGCTTTCATCTGCTTCGGCGATTAAAAAGTCACTTTTACCTACCTTAGCATTGCTGCCAGCACTGTTAAGCAAACCACCAATAATAAAGGTTGGATCGAGCCCGGCTTGTGCATAAATGCTCGCAATTAAGCTGGTTGTGGTCGTTTTACCATGGGTGCCCGCAATGGCAATACCGTGGCGAAAGCGCATCAGTTCAGCTAACATTTCTGCACGACGAACCACCGGAATACGCGCAGCTTGCGCGGCTTGAATTTCAGGATTTGTTTTATCTATTGCACTTGAAACCACCACCACATTGGCGTCTTTTACGTTATTTTCATGATGGCCAATAAATACTTCAGCACCGGCTTTAATTAAACGCTCAGTCATTGCGCTGTGAGCTATATCTGAACCGGTAATACGGTAACCTTCAAAAGCAAGTACTTCTGCAATGCCGCCCATGCCTGCACCGCCTATTCCTACAAAGTGAATAGTTTCAATGCGGCGCATCGCTGGGCGTGTATATTTTTCTTTTGCTAATGTCTGTTTCACTTATGTTCTCTTATTTGTTACTTGCTCACAGTGCATCGCTACGCTTGCTGTGGCATCTAAAATAGCCTGCTGTTTTGCTTTGCCAGCCATTTTAGTTATTAATAAAGGTTCGGCTAAATAGGGGCTTAAAAGTTCAACAATACTGCGCTTATTAAATTGCCCCTGTGGCATTAATAACGCCCCCTCTGCCATTACTAAATACTGTGCATTGGCTGTTTGATGATCATCAACCGCGTGTGGAAACGGCACAAATACCGCCATTTTACCCGCTGCGGCAATTTCACTTACCGTAAGCGCACCCGCACGACAAATCACAATATCTGCCCAGCTATAAGCGGTATCCATATCATCAATAAATTCAGCAACGGTCACTTGCTCATTGCCCATTTGTTGCTGCTGGTAACTTTCACTTACACTAGCAAGGTGCCCTTTACCGGTTTGATGCCAAATATTAATGGCACAAGTATCATTCAAGCGCTTAAATGCTTCTGGCAGTGTTTGGTTGAGTACTTGCGCACCTAACGAGCCACCCACAACAAGCATATTGATTGGGCTTGATACTTCCCGCTTAGGTATATCAACCACACTCTGACGCACAGGGTTACCCACCAGCTCAGCCTTTCCACTGGCAAAAGCACTAGGGAAAGCCGCTAACACGCGATTCGCAAATTTCGCTAGCCATTTATTGCTCATGCCTGCTACGGCATTTTGTTCGTGAATCACCAAAGGAATACCTAGGCTTTTTGCCGCAATACCTGTTGGGCCAGTTACATACCCCCCCATTGCTAAAACGACGTCAGGGCGTTGTTGTTTTAATACCTTACGCGCTTGCAATATTGCATTAATAACCATGAATGGCGCTTTAATAAGGCGTTTTAAACCATTCCCTCGCACGCCTTTTACATCAATAAAATCAATTTCTATGTTGTGCTTGGGCACGACACTGGCTTCCATTCTATCTGGGGTGCCTATCCAGCTAACTTGCCAACCTTGCTGTTTGAGATAATCAGCAACGGCAATCCCTGGAAAAATATGTCCACCTGTGCCCCCTGCTACAACGACTATTTTTTTACTCATCGCTTAGCTCCACCTGACGTGGCTTGTTTCGTTGCCATCTTGGTCTCAAAATCTACACGTAATAAAATACCGGTTGCTATGGTCATCATTAATAAACTTGAGCCACCATAAGAAATAAACGGCAAGGTTAATCCTTTGGTTGGCAAAATACCGGCACTGGCGCCCACATTAACCATGGTTTGAAACGCAAACCAAATACCAATTGCTAAGGCTAAGTAGCCTTCATATTCTTTGCCGTTTTTAAGCGCGTTTTGGCCAATGAGTAAAGCTCTAAATACTAAAGTACCGAGTACCATTAAAATGCTCAGCACCCCCATAAAACCTAACTCTTCAGCAATAACAGCAAAAATAAAGTCGGTGTGCGCTTCTGGTAAATATTGTAATTTTTGTACGCTGTTTCCTAGGCCTTGGCCAAACCAATCGCCTTGACTATAAGCCATTAGTGATTGCACTAATTGGTAGCCTTTGCCAAAAGGGTCATCCCAAGGTTCTAAAAAGCCAACCACACGCGCCATACGATATGGCTCTAACACAATAAGCCCAACCACTAGCGCAATACCGGTTAAAATAAGTGCAAAAAACTGCCAAAGCTTGGCACCGGCTAAAAACAACAAACCAACCGTAGTAACAAACATCACCACCA
The DNA here is from genome assembly GCF_040937955.1 of Pseudoalteromonas sp. SD03. Lineage (NCBI taxonomy): Bacteria > Pseudomonadati > Pseudomonadota > Gammaproteobacteria > Alteromonadales > Pseudoalteromonadaceae > Pseudoalteromonas > Pseudoalteromonas sp. SD03. The sequence goes on along the minus strand of NZ_CP162514.1, from coordinate 576,158 downwards.
CAGTCCCTAAATCGGGCTGCATTAAAATAAGTGCTGCATAAACTGCAAATACCGCTATGGGTTTAGCAAAGCCTTTTATGTTTTCTTGAACTTCATTGCGCTTACGTACTAAGTAGCCTGCGATATAACTAAAGAAGAACAACTTAGCGAGCTCCGAGGCTTGAATATTAAACGGTCCTACGGGTATCCAGCGGGTCGAACCATTGACTTCACGTCCTACAATAAGTACCACTAATAACAGTACTAAACCGATTAGTAATAAATAGGGGTTAGCTTTTTTCCACCACGACATAGGTACTTGAGTACTAATGCAAAATAAACAAAACGATAGCCCTAAAAAAATGCCATGGCGGATAGTAAAATGATAAATATTACCAAACAGTCTATCGGCTGTCGGCATTGAGGCACTGGTTACCATCACAAAGCCCACACCAATCAGCATTAGCATGCAATAAAGCAGTGGCACATCATAAAGCTGCGCTGAAGGTTTAGGGGTGAGAGCCTCTTTAATATCCGCAAAAGCAATCATGACTGCCCCTGCAATACACATTGCACAAAATCATCGCCGCGTTGCATATAATTGTTATACATATCAATGCTGGCACAGGCAGGTGCGAGTAAAACGGTATCGCCCGATTTACTTAATTGCTTTGCAAGCGTCACAGCCTCAGACATATTATTGGTTAAATGACCTTTAGCACTGAGTGCCACTAAATCTTTGGCATCTTTACCAAAACAAATCAGCGCTTTTACATGCTTTTCAATATAAGGCTTTAACACCTCTAAATCCGCACCTTTAGCATCACCACCAGCAATCACGACTAGGTTTTTGTGCTTACCCGCTAAACTATCTATTGCCGCCACTGTTGCGCCTACATTAGTGGCTTTAGAGTCGTTAAAGTATTTAACGCCATTAAACTCACCCACAAACTGACAACGGTGCGCTAAGCCATTAAATTGAGATAATGCGGTTTTGTAATGCGCCTTAGTAATTGTAAATGGGCTGAGTAACGCCATCACTGCCAAGGTATTTAAATAGTTATGCTTACCCACAACGGCTAAAGTATTTACTGGTAAATAAGCTTCGTCCTTTACCATAAAGTACGCTTCGTTATTGTGCTGTGCTAAGTGGTAATTGCCTTGTGTTTCACCAAAGCTCAGTTGTGGTGCTAACGTGCGACTCACAGGGTGTGTTTGCTTATCGTCAGCATTAATCACTATGTGTTCAGCACCATTATAAATACTTAGTTTTGAATCTATATAGGATTGGTAACTATCATAACGATCGAGATGATCTTCTGAAATATTAAGCACGGTTGCACTGGTGGTTTTTAGGCTGCGTGTGGTATCAAGCTGAAAACTCGATAGCTCTAATACAAATACATCAAAGTCACCGTCAAGCAAATCCAGTACCGCTGTGCCAATGTTGCCACCGAGTGCCACCTTATAACCTGCGGTTTTTAATACTTCGTAGGCAAGTGTTACTACGGTTGATTTACCATTAGAGCCGGTTACAGCAACGACTGGTTTGCTATTAATGCGCGCAAATAACTCAACATCACCAATCACTTCAACGCCTGCGTTAATTGCCTTAACAATTGCTGGTGTTTTTAAGCTCAGCCCAGGACTAATAATAATCATATCGCAAGCACTGAGCGCCGCATTTTCTAGGTCACCAAAGTGAGTTTTTAATTGAGGTGCGTGCTGATTGAGCCAATCAACACCTGGCGGATTCTCTCTGCTATCGACCACATAAGGCTGTATTGATTGAGATAATAAAAAACGCACAATGCCCAGACCGGTTACACCGAGTCCGAGCACTGTTATGTGTTTATTTTTTATCTCGTTTAAATACTGCATTTATCGGATCTTTAATGTCGCAAGGCCAGCGAGTACCAGCACAATAGAAATTATCCAAAAGCGCACAATAACGCGTGGCTCCGGCCAACCTTTAAGTTCGTAATGGTGATGAATAGGCGCCATTCTAAAAATGCGTTGCCCACGTAATTTGTAAGAGCCAACTTGTAAAATTACCGATAGCGCTTCCATTACAAACACGCCCCCCATAATAATCAGTAACAGCTCTTGGCGAACAAGTACGGCAATAATCCCCAATGCACCACCCAGTGCTAATGAGCCTACATCGCCCATAAATACTTGCGCCGGATACGTGTTAAACCATAAAAAACCTAACCCAGCCCCTACAATAGCGGTACATACCACAACCAACTCACTCGCCAGTGGTAAATGCGGAATATGCAAATAAGCCGAAAAATTAATATTACCCGTTAAGTAAGCAATAATGGCCAGTGCTGCAGCCACTAAAATAGTAGGTACAATGGCTAAACCGTCTAGACCGTCGGTTAAATTAACCGCGTTGGACGTGCCCACCAACGCAAAGTAGGTGATCACGATATAAAACAGCCCCAGCTGTGGCAGTACATCTTTAAAAAATGGCACAACAAGAGATGTTTCTGTCGCTTGTGTGCTGCTCATGTAAAGCGCAGTGGCTACAACCAGTGCAATTACCGATTGCCAAAAGTATTTCCACTTTGCAATAAGTCCTTTTGGATCTTTGCGGATCACCTTACGGTAATCATCAATAAAGCCCACAATACCTAATGAGCCAATTACAAATAAAGTGGCCCATACGTATTTATTAGACAAGTCTGCCCATAATAATGTGCTGGTAAAAATAGCTCCTAAAATAAGTAAGCCACCCATGGTCGGTGTACCCGATTTAGATAGGTGCGATTGCGGACCATCATCACGTACTGTTTGCCCTATTTGCATGCGTTGCAACGCACGAATTAACTTAGGACCAAAATACAACGACATCATCAATGCGGTTAAAATACCTAAAATGGCACGCAGGGTTAAATACGAAAAAACATTAAAGCCACTATAATATTGAGTTAAATACTCAGCCAGCCAAACTAACATGATGATACTCCATTGATGGCTTGTTGCTGGCCATTAACTAAATCGGTTACTAAAAGCTCCATGCGAGAACTGCGTGATCCTTTCACGACAAGGGTAATTTTTTTATCTACTTTGCTAATGCTGTTTTGAATTTGCTGCAGCATTTGCTCACGATTAGAGAAATGGCGATTTGGCAGCCCAAATACATCACTGGCACATTTACTTAATACTCCGAGTGTAAATAACTCATCAATGCCTTGCGCTAATGCGTATTCACCGACTTCTTGATGATATTTACGGGCATCTTCGCCAAGTTCACCCATATCACCGAGTGCCAAAATACGATGACCTTGAATATCACTAAGTAAATCAATCGCAGCTTTCACCGACTTTACGTTGGCATTGTATGTATCATCGATAATGGTGAGTGAATCACTGGCTTCAATTAGGTTAACCCGTCCTTTAACTTCACCCATTGTCGCTAACGCGCTGGCAATGTCCTCAAGTGACACGTCAAACTCACTTGTTAACGCCGCAGCAATAAGCGCGTTACTAATATTGTGTTTACCTGGCAGTGCTAACTTAACCGGCACACTGTGTTGCTTGGTGCACAAAGTAAAGCTTGCGCGAGCTTGTGCATCTAGGCTGATGTCTTCAGCCCAAATATCGAGCTTTTCACTACTCGAAAAACATTTAATATTGCGCGTTGCTAACTTATCAAGCCAATATTGACTAAAGTCACTATCACAATTGACGATGGCGATGCCATCCTCTTTTAATCCGTCGTAAATTTCACCTTTTGCTTGTGCCACACCTTGCAGGCTACCAAAGCCTTCCAAGTGGGCAGCAGCAACATTACATACCACAGCTACATCCGGTTTGGTCATCGCGGTGGTGTACGCAATTTCACCTATGTGGTTAGCGCCTAATTCAATAACCGCAAAGCGATGTTGTGGCTCTAATCTGAGTAAAGTTAACGGTACGCCAATGTCGTTGTTAAAATTACCTTTAGTGGCTAATACATCCCCTTTACTTGATAAAATAGCGGCACACATTTCTTTAACTGTTGTTTTACCTACACTGCCAGTAATAGCGATAGTTTTAGGTGCAACTTGCGCCATCACTGCTGTACCAATTGTGCCTAATGCAATACGGGTATCGGCAACTACAAATTGAGCAATATCGGTATCAACAGCGTGATCGACAATCACGCCTATAGCGCCTTTTTGTTTTGCTTGTTCAATAAATTTATGGCCATCAAAATTTGGGCCCTTAAGCGCCAAAAACACTTCACCATCACACAAAGTACGGGTATCGGTGTTTATATTTATCACCTTGCGATTATCACCTTGATAATCGGTTGCTAGCACATTAGCTAGCCAATCAAAATCCATTGGGATCATGCTTGAGACCCTCTTACTGCTTTTTTTAATTGTTGTTGTACAAATTGGCGGTCGCAAAAATCGATGCGTTTATCGCCTATAATTTGATAGTCTTCATGCCCTTTACCGGCAATTAAAATAACCTCACCGGCTTTTGCGTTATCTATAGCAAATTGTATCGCGGCACCGCGATCGGCCTCTAAATGAGCGTTTTCTGGATGCTCTAATCCCGCAGCTACATCATTAATAATGTCATTAGGGTCTTCAGAGCGTGGGTTATCACTGGTAATGATCACTTTGTCTGCAAACTGCTCTGCAGCTTGTGCCATTAGTACACGCTTTCCTTTATCTCTGTCGCCGCCACAACCAAACACACAACTCACGCCACCTGGTACATGTTGCTGCAGCGCTTGTAACGCTAAAGCCAACGCATCTGGCGTATGCGCATAATCAACAACGCAAGTAGGCATACTTGGCGCTGTAAATGCTTGCATCCTGCCGGCTACCGGCTGTAAATACTCACATCCTGCTACTAACTGTGTTAATGGATAGCCTAGCGCTAATAGCGTTGCTAACGCAGCCGTTAAATTATAAAGATTAAATTCACCAAACAGCGGTGATTTTATGGCAACATCACCCCAGCTAGTAGTTAATTGCGCCGAAATACCGGTTGCTGAATACTGAACATCTGAAAAATACACAAACTGTGCATTTTTAGGGGCTAAGTTTTTACGGCCATAACAAATAAGACTATTAAAGCTGTATTTTTCAATCCATTGCTCTGCTTGTCCGTCATCCTGATTAAGAATGACATGGTCAGCATCAAAATCACGAAACAGCATTAATTTAGCATCACCATAGCTTTGCATATCGCCATGGTAATCTAAGTGATCGCGCGACAAGTTAGTAAACACTGCAGCTTTAAAATAGCATTGATCAACACGGTGCTGTACCAAACCATGCGATGACACTTCCATAGCAACCAATTGGTGTTGCTCATTTTTTAAGTCGCTTAAAATACGCTGTAAATCGACTGCTGAAGGCGTAGTATTTTGCAGTGGTGTTAAGTTATCTGGATGGCCGTAACCTAAGGTGCCAATAATAGCGGCTTGGGTATGACAAAATTGCGCTAAATGAACAATCATTGCTGTGGTAGTCGATTTACCATTGGTGCCCGTTACGCCAACTAAATCTAAGTGCTTGCTCGGTTGTTGGTAAAATTGACTCGCCAATACAGGCAGTTTCTTATTCAACTCTGAGACTAAATAAAGCGGCTCAAAATCACTTTCAAATTCACACAGTCTGTCGGCAATAATTGCACTGGCACCATTTTCAATTGCTTTACTAATAAAGTGCCCACCATCTAACTGGTGCCCTTTTATCGCCACAAACACATCACCTGGTTTTACATCGCGGCTATCTAAACGCAGCTCGTTTACCATTAAACGTGCTGCATCTATTTCTAAATGTTTTAAAATTGAGTGTAAATCACGCACCATCATCTTTGCCCTTCACGTATGCCACCGAGTCTTTGTCTGGGGCAACGTTTAAAATTCTTAATGAATTAGAGATTATTTCTGCAAACGCTGGACCTGCTGTTGCGCCGCCATAATAAACATCTCCACCGGGCTCGTTGATTAATACCACAACGGCTAATCGCGGGTTACTCGCAGGGGCAATGCCCGCAAAATAACCTACATATTCGTCACCATAGCCCCCTGCGGCGGCTTTTTTAGAGGTGCCTGTTTTACCAGCAGCGCGGTAACCATCCACTTTAACGCGGCGTGCGGTACCGCCTTCTTCAAATACGCTTTCCATCATATGGACAACGGCTTCAACATCTTCTTGTTGAAAGACACGCTCACCTTCAGGTATAGAATCTTGCTTTAGTACAGTAAGCGGACGATTAACCCCGCCTGCCCCTAACATGGCGTAAAAACGTGCCATTTGCGCGGTACTCACGGCAATATTGTAACCAAACGAGAGCGCTGCAATTTCGTGATCTGACCAACGGCGATTAGGGTAAAATAAGCCACTACTTTCGCCTACCATGCCAGTACCACTATCACTGCCAAACCCCACTTTTTGATACAGGCCCACAAAGTACTCTTTGGGTACTGTTTGGCTTATTTTGGTTACTCCCATATTACTGGAGTATTTTAAAATTTCGCGCAGCGTCATTTCGCCATGATTACGGGTATCTTGTACTAAGCTGCCCCCTAAGCGCATCCAGCCTGGGTAGGTATCAACTTTGTCATCCGGTTGGATTGTGCCGTAGTCTAATCCAGCTAAAATGGCTAGAGGCTTAACAGTTGAGCCGGGTTCAAACAAATCGGTAATAGCGCGGTTACGACGTTTATGAGGAGCCGCCCCGCTTAAGTTGTTAGGATTAAATGATGGGCTATTGACCATGGCCAAGACTTCACCGGTTTTAACATCTACTACCATGGCAGAACCTGAAGTCGCTTTATAAGTTAATACCGCTGATTTAACTGCTTTATAGGCAATGGCTTGAATTCGCTGATCAATACTTAGCTGAATGCTTTCAGGCTCTACTCGCTCGCGTTCATCAAGTACTTCAACTTCACGCCCTTGCGCATCTTTTCGAATGGTACGGCGACCTTCTTCACCGGTTAACGCATTTTCATAAAGCTTTTCTATGCCCTCAATGCCTTTACCATCAATATTGGTAAACCCAATAACATGTGCGCTTACTTCACCAGCAGGGTAATAACGTTTTGATTCATCCAATAAATGAATACCAGGTAGGCGTAAATCACCGATGTAATTAGCCACAGCGGGAGTCACTTGGCGTTTTAAATACACAAAGCGACGAGTAGGATCATCAAGTAATCGCGTGTTAATTTTACTAGGCTCAATGCGCAACACATCAGCCAATTCACGCCAGCGTAAATCATTTTTATAATACAGGGCGGTACGCTTATTTAACTCAGCAACATTTTCACGAAGCGTTTGCTGATCTTCACCGTTTTTGCGTGCTTGCCTAAGTACTTTACTAACCAGTGATTTATGCAGGGCTTTAGGATCCGCATACACGCTTACCACAGGCACACTAACGGCAAGCTCTTTACCGTTACGATCGAAAATCATCCCGCGTTGCACATGCAGTTTTTCAATCCGTACCGTACGTTTATCGCTTTCAGAGCGCGCTTTATCAGGTTCAATTACTTGCAAGTACGCAGCACGCGATACCAAGGTCACAAACACTAAAAAAATCACCGCGCACACTAAAATAAAGCGCCATGCTATTAGGTTATTGACTGGTTTTTTGCCTCGCATTCTCATTGTAATATAATTACCTGCTCATCTTGGCTGGTTGGCCGCTTCATTTCGAGTTGTGACGTTGCCACTTCTTCAATGCGCGCATGTTGTGAATAAAACTCTTCTTCCACTAAAAAATAACGCCATTCTAAATCCAATTCGTCACGCTCTTGGAGCAACGAATCTTGCTCAATTAATTGCGCTCGAGAGAGATGAGTTACTTGCACCACACTCAAGCTTGATGCGAATATCACAACCAACAAGGCCAAGGTGATCTTGTTCGCACCTAGGCCTTTAATTATTTCAAGAAATAAATTGGGTTGGCGATAGCTCGCTTTTTTACTCATCCCAACCTCTGTGCGATCCTTAGCACTGAGCTGCGAGAGCGTGGATTACGCGCCACTTCATCAGCACTTGGTTTAATAGCTTTACCCACTGCTTTTAACGTCAGATTTTTATTTATTTGTGCGTCGGTTAAAGGCAGACCTCTGGGTATCGCTTCTCCCTTACTCTGTTTTTTAATAAATTGTTTAACAATGCGATCTTCTAAAGAATGAAACGAAATAACCACTAAGCGACCACCCGGCTTAAGAACTTTAATCGCCGCTTGTAATGCCGTTTGAATTTCCTCTAATTCGCTATTGATATAAATACGAATAGCCTGAAAAGTCCGCGTTGCAGGGTGTTTAAACTTATCTTTCACCGGTACGGCTTCATCGACTAAATCAGCGAGCTGCTTAGTGGTAGTGATTGGCGTGTGTTCACGCACTTCTAAAATTTTGTGCGCAATGCGCTTACCAAATTTTTCTTCACCTAGCTTTTTGATCACATGAGTAATGTCATCTAATTCAGCCTCAGCTAACCACTGCGCTGCGCTGCGACCTGTACTTGGATCCATTCTCATATCGAGCGGACCATCTTTCATAAAGCTAAAGCCACGCGCTGCGTCATCTAGCTGCGGCGACGACACACCAATATCAAGTAAAATGCCATCAACCTGACCAATAAGATCGTTTTGCTCAGCTACCTCGTATAACTTTGAAAAACGAGAATGAGCAATTGAAAAACGTGGATCATCAGCAAATTTTTCAGCAGACTTTATCGCTTGTGGATCTTGGTCAATGGCCTGCAAACGACCGCTTCCACCTAAGCGCGCTAATATTTGCCCTGAATGCCCGCCACGTCCAAAGGTACCATCCATGTATATGCCGTCTGGCTTAATTGCAAGTGCATCTATGGTTTCGTCCATTAATACGGATACGTGTTCAAATTGCGCTGTCATTAGCTGTTATTTGCCTTTTATTTTGCTGCTAGAGGGTGAAGTTATCTAAATCGTCATTCGGTTCAAAATCACCGAGCCTTTCAAGCTCAGTGTCTTGGCGCATTTGCTCGTGCCAACGTGCTTCATCCCAAATTTCAAATTTATTCATTAAACCCACCAGCATAATTTTTTTGCCAAGTTCTGCATGTGAGCGCAATGAAGGCGCCAACAAAATTCGACCGTTTTTATCAAGCTGATATTCTGTCGCATTACCTAACAACATACGTTGCATCCGTCGTGCTCTAGGATTCATATTAGATATTTTTGCTAAACGGCTTTCTATTTCTAGCCATTCAGCAAGAGGGTATAACCAAAGGCAAGGCTCATTGAGTGCAACTGTGCAAATTACCGTTCCCTGATCTTCAGACAATAGCGTATCTCGGTACTTAGTCGGTACCGCAAAACGTCCTTTATCATCCAAACTCAGTGAACTTGCGCCACGAAACATAAAAAGCCTATTGTAAAATTATTTTAATCAACTTTTTGATTAACCCGATCCAGTTTGATCCACTAAACACCACTTTTTACCACAGTGCTCCAGTTTAGGGCTTGACAAGCCTTTTTGTCAAGTAAGTCACCCAGCTTTAGCACCCCGTGAAGCCTGAAAAAATAAGGCTTCGATTAAAGCGATTGAATTGTTTAATAAAAAATCTGATCAGCCAGTAAAAAATTTTTTATCGTGCTTTTTATTAGCTCGTTGGCATTATTTGCTTAATGAATAAACAGTGAATAATTACAATTTATTTGAGCCCTGCTGACCTTTGTGAATTAGAGTTTGGTCAAACTAGATGCAGTTTAATCGCGTCGCGAGGTTTGTAACTGAGTGGACAAAGAAAAAAATCAATCTCGAATGATCAACACGTCCTAGTTTGTAAAAATTACAAACTGTTGTCGCAATAGTTACAGCTATAAACCCACTCAAAATTCGTAAATAAAATACAATTCATATAAAACAACAGGTTAAAGACTGGTTTAATCATTGCATCTAAATAATTACTTTTAAAAAACTATTAAGGATTGATTATGGCTACGGCAACAAAGAGCAAAACTCCTATTGATGCAAAACAAGAGATTGAAGCACCGCTAACAGATAAAGCGACATCAGCAGCGCATGACGCAGTTGATGCATTATCAAGTAAAGCGGCGGTAGCTGAAAATGGTGTTCGTAAAGGCGCAAGCAGCTCAGCTGAAACGCTTAATGAAAAGCAGTTAGCCGCTCGTGAGAAACTAGCAGAGTGTTCGTCTAAAACGCGTCAACTCGCATCAGAAAACCCATTAGCAACGGCGGGTCTGGCGTTTGCTGCTGGTATGTTAGTTACAGCACTGTTTCGTCGTAAGTAATACTAATGCAAAACCAACACTCAACACCAAGTGAATCACAAGGGACAGATTCGCCGTCATCGGCAAAACACGCCGATGACTGGCAAGATCATGTTGCTAAGCTTGCTGATTATGCAGCGCAGCTCAAGGATGATTATCACCAACAAGGAAAGTTAACGCATCAGCTGGCTACAGCTGAGTGGAAGCTGTCGCTAAGATCCTTAGCACTGATCACCATTCTACTAGGATGTTTTGCCAGTGGCTTGGTGTTACTGTGGGTGGGGTTTTTAGGTATTGTAGGCTTTGCCACCTTTGATCTATTTAGCTCTATCTGGCTGAGCATTGCAGTGGTGATCAGCCTACAAATTTTATGCTTAGTTTGGCTGTGGCGAAACGCCGTTTATCTAAGCAAAAAAATTGGCTTTACTAAAACGCTAAATAGCCTAAGGCAGCTGCTTAAATTATAAGGCACACACTATTATGTTAATCAATTATTTGATCAACTCACCGAACGCTCGCGTGCAACAGCTAGATAAAGAAGTTGTTATGCGATCAGAGCTAAAACGTCAGCATCTTGCAGCTATAAAATACAGAGCCAAACGCTTTGCAGCAACAAAAGTGGGGCTCGCCAGTGCGTTTGCAGCTGGCGCTGTAGTTGAGTCTGCTAAAGGTGATGCTAACACGATAAAAAAATACACTTGGTTATTAAAGCTACTTGCTTAAAAGTCATTCGCGCATCGATTCATCACGACAATGAGCCAAAAAAACCATTTTGATAATCGCTAACAGCCTGGCGAATTTCAGCCTCGGTGGTCATTACAAAAGGTCCCATGTGCGCAATTGGCTGGTTAAGTGGATCGCCTGCGAAAATAAGAACCCCCGCCGCTTTCTTTGCCTGTAATGCAATGTCACTCAATGGTTCTAATATAAGTAACTTACCCGCATTAAACACGTCACCGGTCTGAGATATTAATGAGCCTGTATGAATATAAATCATCACTTTTTGCTGTTTTAAAGCCGGTAAATTAAGCCCTTCACCCGCAGGCAAAGCTACATCGGCTATAGCGCCATTAGCAGCTAAATTTTGTAAGCTTGCAGCCAATTGGTGTGATTCAAATTGCCATGTCCCTGCTAAGGCTTTAAGTGAAACACCTTGTTGATTAGTAAAACTCGGTGCTGGATGCTCTGTGGTATCTTGGTATTGAGGCTCACGCATTTTTTGAGCACTTGGCATATTGAGCCAAATTTGAAAACCATGTAAGCCTTGTTCAGCATCGGCAAGAGGCATTTCACTGTGCATAACACCGCTACCGGTACTCATCCATTGTACGTCACCCGCACGAATCGCCTTTTTGTTACCCATTTGGTCTTGATGTTCAAACCCGCCTTTTAAAATATAGGTAAAGGTTTCGATCCCCCTATGAGGATGAGGAGGAAAGCCACCAATATAATCACTTTCATCGTCAGATTTAAGCTCATCTATCATTAAAAATGGATCTAAATATTTACCATCAAATCCTGGAATACGACGAATATTAACACCATCCCCATCTTGGGTAGCATAAGCAGTTAGTACTTTGGTTATTTTCATTTTTTTTGCCTAAAATAGGTTAAGTAAAAGTATAAAATATTAATTTATTATTATGACTCTACCCGAAAATTAATTAATAAATTTCAGTTATATACAATAAAAGTAAATTTAATATTTGCGATATAACCTTAGTACATTAAAGGTTATTTATAGTAGAATTATTGGTCAGAGTTTTACCCTATATTTATTTGGATACGATTATTTTTACTGCATCATTAAAACATCAGCTTTATCGACTACTTATGCTAATTTGCATGCCTGTAGCTGCTGTCATTTTAGTAACCTTGTGGTTTAGTCGTGACGCGGCTATTAAAGAGCACGAGAAAAAAGTGCGCTCTATCACTGAGCACCTAATTATCAAGCAGCAAAGCATGATTAATGATGTAGAGCATATTACTGAGTTTTTAGCAAAAAAGCAGAAAGACATTAAGTCTTTATCTTCTCGCTGCCCTTCGTATTTTTTAGATGTTAAGGCACTCAATGGCAATATCGCGAATATTGGTTTAGTAAACAAAGACGGCGATTTAATTTGTTCCTCAAATAATGGTGCCCCTAATATCAACGTTAGTGATCGTCCCTACTTTAAAAACGCACTCGCCAGTAAAGAGTTTAGTATTGGCCATTTCCAGCACGATCGCAGCCTTGAAGCCCAGAGCATTAACTTTGCTTCCCCTATTCTTAATGAAAACAATGATATTGAAGGCGTGATAGTAACTGTAATTGCTTTAGACTGGTGGAGCTCGGCACTTAATAGCTTGAATTTACCGACAGAAGTTCGAGTCGCCATCACTGACTCTAATAATCTTATTTTAGCCAACTCCCCTTTTTCAGCCGATAGATTAGGTTATAAATTGGAAGAGTTTGATTTAGAACATAATTTACAAGCAGGTGTCATTTTTAAAGGAAAAGATGGTATCCGTAGAGTTTTTCATCAAACGACTCTCTATCGAGATGGCAATGACAATAAGCTCTCTATTTATATTACTCAACCAATAGATAAAACACTTGAGCGGATAGATATTAACTTTGTAAAAATGGTTTTAGGATTTTTAATGACCATTCTTCTTTTAGCTGTATTAGCTAGACGACTGGTCAATAAAAGCATTTTAAATCCGATTAAAAGTCTAACGCAGGCGGTTAACCGCTTAGCGGCCGGTAATATGCCTCATGACGATGAGCAGCCCAATAGTCCTGAGCTAAATAGACTTTACCATCGTTTTAAATACATGGCCGAAACTCGCTTAACGGCTGAAGCATGCCTTAAACATAAGCATGACGAGCTCAATAGCCTGCTTAATGCATTACCCGATGCTTTTTTACGCGTAGATGTCAATGGCAATATTCTTGATACCGGTGGACGTATTAAATCGTTAAATTATAGCCATTCAACACCCCCTAAAAAATTATCGTGTTTATTCTCTGATGCTAATTTAAAACAAGTGCAAGGGTACTTAATACCCCTGAACGCCCCTGTCACTGTTGAGCTTGAACAAAAACAAGACAATCAGTTTTATGAAGCTAAAATTAGCCCAATGAAAAAAGCCGATGAGTTTATTATCGTTATTAGTAACATCACTCAACGAAAGCAAAATCAAGAATCGTTGCATTTAGCGTCATTAGTTTACAACAACAGCAGTGAAGGCATGGCAATCACGGATGAAAATGGGGTTATTTATGATGTGAACCCTGCGTTTTGTGAAACAACTTTGTATTCTCGAAAAGAAGTACTCAATAAAACGGTGGGTATTTTATCATCGGGTAAACACGATAAGCAGTTTTATAATTACATGTGGCAATCGCTCAATAAAACAGGGCGTTGGCAAGGTGAAATAACCAATCGTCGTAAAAATGGCGAGCTGTATGTTGAATGGTTAACCATCGATACTATTTACGATAAAAATAAAGCCCCGACTAGTCGTATTGCTATTTTTACCGACCTAACCGAGAAAAAACAAGCAGATGAATTAATTTGGCGACAAGCGCACTTTGATCATTTAACCGACTTGCCTAATCGATTAGAACTAAAAGAGCGCTTAAACCAACGATTCGCAAACCTTACCAATGCAGATCAAAAACTGGTCATTATGCTATTAGATATTGATCATTTTAAAGATATTAACGACACATTGGGCCACCATTACGGCGATAGATTACTTAAGTTAGTATCTGAGCGAATTGTGCAAACGGCCAAAGAGGCTGACTTTGTAGCACGAATTGGCGGAGACGAGTTTGTTGTTGTATTTAGTGATTTACATGGCAGCGATAATATAAAGCAAATGGCAAAATCACTTTTACTTAGCCTTGCCTCCACTATTTTTATTGAAGATGAAAAAGTGTATATCAGTGCCAGTATTGGTATTGCCTGCGCGCCAGATGATGGCCAAAATCCAGAGCAATTACTTAAAGCCGCTGACCAAGCTATGTATAAAGCAAAAAATAGCGGTCGCAATGGCTTTGAATTTTTCTCACATGATATGCGTGAAGATGCAAACGCAAGAATGCAACTACTCAAAGAGCTTCGCTCAGCTATAGAGCTAGAACAATTTGAATTGTATTACCAACCTATCGTATCGCTTGATGATTTACACGTTCATAAAGCTGAGGGACTTATTCGTTGGCAACACCCAGAAAAAGGCCTGATCAGCCCTGCTGACTTTATTCCTCTTGCTGAAGAAACCAGACAAATAAATGCGCTGGGTCAATTTGTATTTGCTGAGGCACTACAAACACTTAATGATATTAAAAAACACATTCAAGATGAATTTCAAATAAGCATTAACGTTTCACCAGTGCAATTGGCAACCGTCGATAGCGGCATAGACGAATGGTACGATATGCTAGCAACGGCAAATATACCAGCCTCAGCGATTGTGGCCGAAATTACTGAAGGCTTAATGGTTAACCCTGAAGAACTTACCCAAAGTCGTTTGAAAGCCTTGGTTAAGTCAGGGATGCAATTGGCCCTTGATGACTTTGGCACCGGTTATTCATCGCTTGCTTACTTGCAAGAAATGGATACCGACTACCTAAAAATAGATAAACGCTTTGTTGATAATATTCAAAAAGGCAGTCAAGAGCTGGCTTTGTGTGAAGCAATTATCATGATGGCTCATCAGCTTGGTTTAAAAGTGATTGCCGAAGGCATAGAAACAAAATTACAAATGGATTTATTACTTGAGGCCGGTTGTGATTCTGGCCAGGGCTATTTGTTTTCAAAGCCGCTGCACAAAGCCTCGTTTATGCAGCTGATAACAACAAATCAAGTAATTAGTTTAAAATAAAAGTCATTTAGCCCTAATACTGGTTATTTTGCGTCGAGGTGGTCTGCTACATACGCACCTCGCTGCCCTCTTTTTTTATCTGGTCCAATGGTGCTGTCTTGAGCGGTTTGCTGCTCTAACGCAGCATTGATTGTGGCTCCCAAAATAATGATATAAGCGCTAATAAATAGCCACATAAGCATAATAACCACTCCACCTAAAGAGCCATATGTTTCGTTGTAACTAGCAAAATGAGATACATAAAATGAAAAGCCAAAAGATGCCACAATCCATAATACGGTGGCGGTGAATGAGCCCACGGTAACCCAGCGCCATTTAGCTGCTTTTCTGTGAGGCGCATAACGGTATAAAATTAATAATGCAAAGTTAAAGGTCAATGCCAGCAACGGCCATGATATAATCATGATTAAAAAATCAATACTCTCTTTAATTCCGAGTAAATTAAGCGCTAGCGGTAATATACCTATAATTACCAGTGCTATTACAGCCACCACAATTGCACCCACTGAAAATAACAAACGCACAAGTTGCGCCTTTAAAAATGAGCGTTTTTCGTATTCGTGATAACTAATATTACATGCTGTGATCAACGCTTGGCTGCCCTTAGAGCTACTCCAGATAGTTAACAGTAAAGTACCCAGCGCACTAAGGCTTAAACTAGTTTGTGACTTTTGCGCAAGACTTGAAACTTGAGATAAAATAATTTCTTGAGTGCTTTGTGGTAATAACGCCATAAACTGACTTAAATACACACTAATATCATTCGGTGATGCAAAATAAGCATACACAGACACCAATGCCGCAATGGCGGGAAAAATAGCCAGTAACGCATAAAATGCCACGCCAGCCGCCACTAAAGATAAATTATCACGGCTCATTTGTTTTACTATTCGCCTTATAATATCCCACCAGCCACGCAGAGGGATATGGTTAGGCTGCTTGGCTCTTTGGCCACGCTTAAAGTCACTCATAGTTAACTCCCTTTTCCTAATTAAGTAGCAAAATGTTTGCCAAACAAATACTGCTTGGTATTAAACTTGCTGCTATTGTTTAACACAGACCCTAATTACTTCGACCTAACACGGATGACCTCTATGCTCAGTGCTTTAATTGCAACACTCGCTAATAACACATCAATTCCAGCAATCGACACCGTTAAGCCAAACTCAATTTCTTGGAGCTTTTTAAAAGATCAAAGCGTGCAATTACTACACACATTCATGCAATTACTGCCCACTTTATTATTAGGGATTGTTATTTTGGTGATTAGTTATTTAATTGCCACACCATTATCACGCTTGTTAATAAAGCCTGTTACTTACATGACCAAGAGTAAATTAGTACATCTAGTTGCTAGGCGAGGTATTAGCACCTTAATTATTTTACTCGGGTTTTATCTATTTTTACGCTTGGCAGGACTCACCGAATTCGCGGTCGCAATTATGAGTGGCACCGGATTAATTGGGCTTATTTTAGGCTTTGCCTTTCGGGATATTGCTGAGAACTTTATTGCCAGTTTACTTTTAAGTGTACAGCGTCCATTTAAAATAGATGATGTAATAGAAGTTGATGGCAGAATTGGTATTGTTAAAAAAGTAACTGCACGGGCAACCACTTTAGTTGACTACGATGGCAATCATATTCAAATACCCAATGCGACTGTGTATAAAAATACCATTAAAAACTTAACCGCTAATCCAAAAATGCGCGGTCATTTTTCAATCGGTATTGGCTACGATAATGACATTCGCGACGCACAAAGTTTGGCAATTAGTATAATATCGCAGCAAACCTCTGTGCTTAGCGATCCACCTCCCCAAGTATTGATTGATAACTTAGGCTCCGCCACTATTAACTTTACCGTTTACTTTTGGGTCAACGGCGAACAATACAGCACGGTAAAAGTAGCCTCACAGCTTATGCGAGAGTTAATCAATAGTTTTACGCAACATAATATAAGCATGCCTGACAATGCCAGAGAGCGTATATTGCTCAATAGCCAAGGTGAAGATATTTATCCCATAGCAAGCGAAGCTAAAACAGAGACAACAGAAGAAATTAACGAGCAATCACATATTCAAAAACATAAAACCACAGAGCATGAACACAGTATTGATGATGTAAGTAGTGATACGGATGATATTCGCGAGCAAGCCGATGAATCACGCGACCCAGAGCAAGGTAAAAATATTATATAGGGAGGTTCGAGGTTCAGGAATCTAAAAATATGCGGTTAACATTGAAAGGTTTTTTTGTTCCTATTGGCGGAAGTTTACCTCGCGCCGGGGTTAGTTGTTAGGTTTTAAGCACGCAACCCGAAGCTCGCCGCCCGCAACCTGACAGCTTATTCCAAACACAAAAAAGCCCGCAGCGTTAACTGCGGGCTTTTTTATTGAATGAGTGAGTCAGCCGGTAAGCCGGGTTCTGTCCTTTCCGAAGAAAGTGATAATCATTCGTCTAGGCCATAAATCGCTCTATGGCTCAAGCAACCTACCCGGTTCCAACGTGGGCCACGCCATAAGGAACCCTATTTGGTCTTGCTCCGAGTGGAGTTTACCTTGCAACCGACTATTACTAGCGGCCCGGTGCGCTCTTACCGCACCCTTTCACCCTTACCAATCCGAAGATTGGCGGTCTTCTCTCTGCTGCACTTGTCGTGGGCTCACGCCCCCCAGCCGTTAACTGGCACTCTGCCCTGTGGAGCCCGGACTTTCCTCCCCCTGCGCATTTTCGTTGCAGGCAGCGATTATCTTGGCTAACTCGGCGCGCAGTATACATGAGAGCACCACACTACGCAGTAAACATTTACTGTTTTTCTTCAATAATTGTTTTATACAGCGCGTTTTTCTTCATACCAAAATAATCGGCCACCACGCCACAGGCTTTTTTCATTGGCATTTCGTTTTCAAGTAGCGCTAACATTTTGCGTGCCTCTGGCGGAATATCGTCAACTACCTTAGGTTTACCCGGCAGCATGAGTACTATTTCACCGCGCTGTTTAGTAGGATCGTCAGTTAAAAACTGCTTTAACTCAGTCACTGTGCCATTAAAAAAGGTTTCAAATGTTTTAGTGAGCTCTTTGGCAAATACCACTTGCTGCTCACCACCTAGCGCTGCTTCTAAATCGTCTAAGCTTGCCATAATACGGTGGGTACTTTCATACATAATACTGGTAATACTTGAGTTAACCGCATCAATAAAAAAATCTTGGCGTGCTTTACTTTTAGCGGGCGTAAAGCCAACAAACTGAAAACGGTCGGTTGGCAGCCCTGAACAACATACCGCCGTAATAGCAGCGCATGCACCTGGTACAGGTGTGACAAGTGCGCCCTGCTCACGGCATAAATTAACAACGGCATAACCAGGGTCGCTTATAAGTGGCGTGCCGGCATCGGATACTAATGCAATATTTAACCCTTGATTAAGTTGGTCGATAATTTGCTGCGCTTTTTGCTTTTCATTATGGTCATGTAACGCAAAGGTTTTAGCCTTAATACCAAAGTGGCTGAGTAGCTTGCCAGTATGGCGAGTGTCTTCAGCAGCGATTAAGTCAACCTGCGATAATGTCGCGATTGCACGCTGACTTAAGTCGTCATAATTGCCGATTGGGGTGGCAACAACGTAAAGAGTGCCAATTTTCTGTGAATTCTCCTCATTTAACATTGAGGTCTCCTGCGTCAGTCAGTAATATAAGCAAATCGCGTTAACGTATGGGAAATCATTGTGCGACTTAAACTAGTTAGTCTATTAATTATATTGTCAGGGTTATCGGCGTGTAGCACAACCGAAAAACCAACTAAAACCAGCGATAACTTAAATAGCAGTGCCAATACGCTGAAAAATGAAGCACTGAACGCGCAATCGATTTATCAATTAGCGCAAAACCGTTTTGGTGCAGATAAAATTCAACTGCTTTATAGTGCCCGTGATAGCGCCATTACTGAAGAAAACTGGCCGCTACTCGAAACAATATGTAGCGAACTTGCACTTACTGCCAGTGTTGATCAAATTCAAAACCGTTTATATATTGCCTTTGCACAAAAAGAGCAGAATAAAAACCAGCAAGCACTTGAAGTATTAAACTCACTTGAGGGACAACTCAAGCAACCCGAACATTTTGCCTGGCACCAATTTTTAACTGCCAGCATTTTTGCTTCTCAAAACTTGCCAAAACGTGCTGCACCCTATTTTTTTGCGGCGTCAGAATCTGCAACTAAAAACACTATTTCAATTCCTCAGCTTAGTGATGCACTTTGGAAAAATTTAAAGCAACTCTCATCTTACGCATTAGAACGATTTAACCGTGGTTCTGTGATCCAACAAGGTTGGGTTAACTTAGCTTTGTATCATCAAGTTTACGCTAACAGCTCGGTTGATTTAGACCAAGCCATTAATAATTGGCGCCGCCGTTACCTTGGGCATCCTGGTAACAATGTACTGCCAAAACAAGAAACGTATGCTAATGAATTAGCGCCAATTAATATTGAGCGTTTGGTTGTTTTACTGCCTCAGTCAGGTGCTAATAAGCGCCTTGGGGATGCCTTAAAAGCCGGTATATTGGCAGCGCTTGATAAAAAAGAGATCAACGAAACACTGTTTATAGATGAAAACACTGAAACAGAAGCGTTGAGCGCACAAATTTCTCAGTTACAGCCTGACTTTGTTATTGGTCCACTATTAAAAGCCAATATAGATAAGCTCGCTAATACCAATACATTACTCGATATACCCACCTTACATTTAAATACCTTTGATGGCGAAAGAACCTCGCTGCAACATTACTTTTTTGCGCTTAATCCTGAACATGAAGTACAGCAAACGCTAGAGCACTTTTTAGCACAGGGTTATCAAAAGCCGATGTTGCTAGCGCCAAATAATACCAATGGCCAGCGCTTAGTTGACTACTTTAATCTGCAGTGGCAACGCTATAGTGAAACAACCACGCAAGTTGGTTTTTATAACGATAACAAAGATATGCCCAATACGATTACTAGCTTGTTAGAAGTTGATAAGTCAAAAGAACGTATTAAATCTGTTAAAGCACTTTTTAATAAAGAAGTTGAAAGCGAAACACGCTCACGTGGAGATATTGATGCCATCTACATACTCGGCGACGCCATTGAAACCCGATTAATTAAGCCTTACCTTGATGTTAATGTGAGTACCTTTGCCGATAGAATTCCTATTTACGCCAGCTCTAAAAGCCACAGTAAGCAAATAGATACCACTGACAAAGGTGATTTAGACGGACTCTACTTTACTGAACTGCCTTGGATGTTAGACTCACAAATTAAGCAACATAATCTGCGTCAGCAATACAATGATTTATGGCCTGAACAAGCCGATATAAGCCAACGTTTATTTGCGATGGCTTATGATTCCGTCACCATGCTTAACGATATTAGACAATTGAGTGTTACACCCGATAAATACTTTTCAGGGTTGAGCGGTAAATTGTCGATTAATAGTGCCGGTGATATTGAACGTTCACTGCAATGGGCTCAGTACAGCAACCGCCGAATAAAACCGGTGGAGTTAAAAACACAACGCCCTGTACCGCTATTTATGCAATCAGCTAACGATGGCATAACCATAATTAACTAAGGGGTCGACATGTCGTGGTTTAAACAGCTGTGGCAAAATAGTCGTGAAAAAGGCCAGTATTATGAGCGCCAAGCGCAAAAGTATTTAGAAGCACAAGGCTTAAAAGCGATTGAGCGTAATTACTACTGCCCCTATGGCGAACTTGATGTCATTATGAAAGACGGTGACACCTTAGTGTTTGTTGAGGTTAAGTTTCGTAAAAATAATATAAAAGGCGGCGCTAATTATGCTTTAAGCCCGCAAAAGCAAGCAAAATTAAGACGAACTATTTATCATTACCTCGCGGCTAAAAACTTAAAGAATCAGCCATTACGTATTGATTATGTTGCTATAACAGGCGAGCCATCACTACACATAAACTGGCTAAAAAACGTATTTTAATACCGAGCACATACAAATGAGTGAGCAATTATTACAACAGCTAAATGCATTAATGCGTAGTTAAAAATTAACAAGCTGCTTCTAAAAATCATCATCCTTAATAAAGCGGGTGTGAGCTCACACAGAATTAGATATTAATTGTTGGTAATCCATGCAAGACACAATAAAAGAAATTTTTAAAGAAAGTATTCAAGTTCAAATTGCAGCAGGTGAAGTACTTCCTAGCGCATTGGAGTCAGCGGCATTCACCATTGCACAAAGCCTGATCAATGGTAATAAACTGATATGTTGCGGCACAGCAAACTGCCACATGTTGGCACAACACATGGCTGGCGTATTAGTAAACTTTTACGAAACAGAGCGCCCTTGCTTACCTGCAATTGCCCTTTCGCAAGAAAATATTAACCTAGGTCAAGGCCATCAAATAGATGACCACGATACCTTTGCACGCCAAGTACGTGCCTTTGCTCAGCAAGGTGATTTGCTCCTTGCATTAGCAATTAATGGCAATGAAAAACATATAATTTCTGCAGTAGAAGCGGCACTAACCAAAGATATGAAGGTCATAGTAATGGTAGGTGATGATGGCGGCGAACTCGTTGGCTTACTTGGGCACAACGATGTAGAAATACGTACACCGTCTAAACGCCCTAGTCGCATTATTGAATCGCATTTAGTTAACCTTCACTGTTTAAGTGAATTGGTAGATTTAACTCTTTTCCCGCAGGATGAAAATTATGTTTAAACGCTCCCTGATTATTTTAGGCACCGTTGTGTTATTACAAGGTTGTGCTGCTGCTGTAGTGGCCGGCACAGCCAGTGCTGTTACTGCAGCAAACGATAGACGAACCATTGGCTCGCAAATAGACGACAACAACATTGAAATAAAAGCCAGCATTGCTATTAGTGAAGATGAACGTCTTAATAAGTTTGCTCATATCAGCGTTATAAGCGTTAATGGCGTGGTTTTAATGGTAGGGCAAGTTCCTAACCAAGAAATGAAAAACCAAGCGTTTAAAACCATTGAGAACCTATCTGGCATTCGTAAAATTCACAACCAACTACGCATTGGCTCAAATATTGGTATTACCACGCAAACTCACGACTCATGGTTAACCTCAAAAGTAAAAGCGCAGCTTTTAGCGGCTGAAAACATCAGCAGTAATAATATAAAAGTAGTGACTGAAAATGCCGAAGTGTACTTAATGGGGCTAGTATCTGACGCTGAAGCAAACCAAGCCGTTAATATTGCCCGTAATATCTCTGGCGTAGAGCGCGTTATTAAAGTGTTTGAGTATTTGTAAAGAATAAGGTTCGAGGTTCGAGGTTCGAGGTTCGAGGTTCGAGGTTCGAGGTTCGAGGTTCGAGGTTCGAGAAATTTAAAAACCTTGCGGTTAACATCGCAAGGTTTTTTTATATCTGTAGGCGGGAGTTTACCTCGCGCATTATCACTAATAGACGCAGAATCAATCCGCTGCTACATCATCCAAGCTTAACCCGCTTCTCGCTGCTCGTCGCTCGTGAGCCTTTCTAACCTTTAACCTAATATTTTCATACAGGCATAAAAAAACCGCTTATTAAGCGGTTTTTTTTCTAACATTTAAGGGTTATTTTATAACGCGTAAATGTGAGCCTTTTTTCTTTTCAGGCTTAGGATCAGGTGTTTCATCAACTAGTTCAGGTGATGAATCGACACTTTCAAGCTCTGGAGCAAAATCGTCTTCGTCCTCTAAAAACTCATCTGCAGTAAAGACTGTGCCTTCGCCATTTTCGCGTGCATATATTGCAAGTACAGCCCCTAAAGGCACGTACACTTGCATTGGCTGACCGCCAAAGCGTGCGTTAAAGCTAAGCTGAGAATTATCTAACGAAAACTGCGTAACCGCTGAAGGGCTTATGTTCAATACAATTTGGCCGTCTTGGACAAACTGTGTTGGCACTTGCACTGCAGGAAAATCAGCATTAACCACTAAGTGTGGTGTGCATTCGTTATCAACAATCCAATCAAAAAAAGCGCGTAGTAAATAAGGACGATTAGAGGTCATTATAAACGGATCTCACGCTCTGCTTCAGTTAAAGAAGCTTGGAATGATTCACGTTCAAATAAACGGATCATATACTCTTTAAGTTCTTTAGAGCCTGCACCATTTAGCTCAATACCAAACTCAGGTAAACGCCATAATAGTGGAGCTAAGTAACAATCAACTAAGCTAAACTCTTCACTCATAAAGTAAGGCGCTTCACTAAAGATGGGTGCTATTGCAAGTAATGCTTCTGTCAGCTCTTTACGCGCTTGCGCTGCTTCAGACGTGTTGTTAATGATCTTTTCAGCTAGGCTGTACCAATCAGTATCAATACGGTGCATCATTAAACGACTACGACCACGCATGACCGGGTATACAGGCATTAGTGGAGGATGAGGAAAACGTTCATCAAGGTATTCCATGATGATGTTTGCCTGATATAAACCAAGCTCACGGTCAATCAGTGTTGGCACTGTGCCGTAAGGGTTAATTTCGTGAAGTGCTTCTGGCAGATTATCCTTTTCAGCCATATGAATATCTACACTTACACCTTTTTCAGCAAGTACAATGCGTACTTGGTGGCTATACATACAGTTAGCACCAGAAAAAAGGGTCATTACAGGGCGCTTATTGGCAGCTACGGCCATGCCTACCTCCATTAAATAACTAAAACAGCAATAGGGGCTTAAGCCCCTATTGCAAAATTACCTTTAAATATGTTCAAACTTAATGAACATCTCTCCAGTATTCTTTCTTCAGCATAAATGCCAAGATAAATAGAATCACTAAGAATCCAAGTACCTTAATACCTAGCGCTTCCGATTCGAGACGTGTAGGTTCACCTACATACTCTAGGAAATTCGTTAAATCACGAACTGCTTGGTCATATTCATCTACACTTAATTCGCCCGTACCATCTGTTTCTGTACCAGTAATATGAGTGGTTGTTTTACCATTTACTGTTACTTCTTCAGTAATTGCAGTAGGAACACCTTGCAACTCTTGAAGAACATGTGGCATACCCACCGATGGGAATAACGTATTATTTACGCCAAACGGACGAGATTCATCTTTGTAAAACGATTTTAAATAGGTATAAATCCAATCACTGCCACGCACACGCGCAACATTTGTTAGATCCGGCGGAGCCGCACCAAACCATTTTGCAGCATCTTCTTTCTTCATTGCATTATTGATATGACTACCTACTTTTGAACCATCAAAAATAAGTTGCTCTTGACCAATCTCTGTTGGAATACCAATATCGCGGAAAGTACGTTCATAACGTTGATACTGCATTTGGTGACAACCAAGACAGTAGTTCATGAACAACTTTGCGCCACGTTGCAAAGAAGGTTGATCAGATATATCGTTACCCGCTTCCATTAGAGGAACTGACGGGCCTGCCGCCATTGCTGGTAATACGTTTACTGATAAAGCGAATAAACCAATAAGTAGCTTTTTCATCATTTCGTTAACCTCTCAGGCAATGGCTTAGTTTTTTCATTCTTACTGTAAACAAATAACAGTACGAAGAACATAAAGTAAGTCACAGTACAGATTTGCGAAACAAGCGTTTTAAAGTCAGTTTGAGGTGTAGCACCAACCCAACCTAAAAGAACGAAAGTAACTACAAAGCCTGCAATGTTCCATTTGTGGAAACCACAACGGTAACGAACTGAACGAACCGAACCACGGTCAATCCAAGGCAATAATGCTAGCACGACAATAGATGCACCCATTGCTGCAACACCCATTAGCTTGTCTGGAATCGCACGTAAGATTGCATAAAACGGCGTAAAGTACCAAACAGGGAAAATATGCGCTGGTGTTTTAAGTGGGTTTGCCGGTTCAAAGTTTGGCGCTTCTAGGAAGAAACCACCCATTGCAGGCATAAAGAACACCACCCAACAGAACAAGATTAAGAAGCCAACCACACCCACAATATCTTTTACTGTGTAATAAGGGTGGAACGGTATCGCATCAATAATGTCTTTTTTATCTGTGTAGTATTCATGGAACTTAAATTTAGGCTTGTCTTCTTCAGCCACGGTTCCTTTTTTACGTTTGTTATCAATACCGTCAGGGTTGTTAGAACCCACTTCGTGTAGTGCAACAATGTGTAAAAATACTAAGATAACAATAACCAGTGGTAATGCTATTACGTGTAATGCAAAGAAGCGGTTAAGCGTTGCACCCGAAATAACGTAGTCACCACGAATCCACAGTGTTAAATCATCACCAATTACCGGAATAGCGCCGAACAGTGAAATGATTACCTGTGCACCCCAAAACGACATTTGACCCCATGGTAATAAGTAACCCATGAACGCTTCAGCCATTAGGGCTAGGAAAATAAACATACCGAATAACCACAGTAATTCACGTGGTTTTTGGTAAGAACCGTAGATCATGCCACGGAACATATGCATGTAAACAACGATGAAGAACGCAGATGCACCCGTTGAATGCAAATAACGTAATAACCAACCGTACTCTACATCACGCATGATGTATTCTACTGATGCAAACGCACCTTCAGCAGATGGTACATAGTTCATCGTTAACCAAATACCGGTAAGGATTTGGTTAACTAGTACTAACATAGCGAGTGAGCCAAAGAAGTACCAGAAGTTAAAGTTTTTTGGTGCTGGATACTGTGCAATGTGCATGTTCCAAACACGTGTCATTGGGATACGGTCGTCTATCCACTCAACAATTTTTCCAAACATTAGGCCACCCCTTGTTCTTCGCCCACTAAAATAGTGGTCTCATCAAGAAAAGTATATGGTGGAACTTCTAAATTTAATGGTGCAGGTACCGATTGAAATACACGGCCGGCCATATCAAACTTAGAACCGTGACATGGACAGTAAAAACCGTCATCAGTCCCTTCCACTTTCTCACCAAAGCCACCTTGTAAAAAGCTAGGTGAACAACCCAAATGCGTACAAATACCTACAGCGACAAAAATCTCTGGGCGTAATGAACGGAAATCATTGGTTGATGATTCTAATTGTTGTGGCTCTTGCGATTGCGGATCACGAAGTTGACCTTCATGTTCTTTCATCTGCTCAAGCATTTTTGGGGTCCGTGATACAACCCATACAGGTTTACCACGCCACTCGACACGTATTAATTGTCCTGGCTCAAGTTTGCTGATATCTACTTCTACAGGCGCACCCGCAGATTTAGCTCGCTCACTTGGATTCCAAGACGCAATAAAAGGAACAGCAGCCCCAGCCGCACCAACACCACCAACAACAGAGGTAGCTATGGTTAAAAAGCGACGTCGGCCATTGTCTACAGGCGCATTGCTCATCCACTTATCTCCACTATGATTCTCAACACTTGCTATATTGAGAACATCAGTTACAGCAGGTTAATTTTTCGAATTTTAAAAGAGAAACGATCATAATTAAAACCCTTGTTTAAAACAAGGTTATTCACAGCCTCCTGCTCGAATAATCCTGACTTGCTCAAATAGTTGATTAAGTAAGCTCGAGTATGAAACCAAATGACTATAGTATCGCTTCCGTAAAAACAATTTGTAAACAAGTACAATCTCACCAACTAAGTACAGTAACCACTGAATTTGGCGACATTAAACTCATTCACTTTATTTGCCCGCCAATTGTAGCAAAAAAATTCACCAATTAACTGATGGATTTAAACTAATTGCGATAATTATTTAACTTTTTTTGCGTTAGTCGGTCATTTTTAAGCTTTCGTTCAATAAATACGCATACTTGGCCTATTTTGATCAAGCTAATGTCGACATTAGTCTTAAAGGGAAAAGGTTCGGGGTTCGGGGTTCGGGGTTCGGGGTTCGGGGTTCGGGGTTCGGGGTTCGGGGTTCGGGGTTCGGGGTTCGGGGTTCGGGGTTCGGGGTTCGGGGTTCGGGGTTCGGGGTTCGGGGTTCGGGGTTATCATGCATTTTTAATCATAGAAATCAATTTACCAAGCATTTTCCCAATACTCTCACACTCATTTAAAGCGTATTCTGTTTGTTCATAATTAATATGACCTAACTCAAAAGCAATCATTAGCTGAGTTTTTAATTCACCGACAGACCTTTTAGCCACAGAAAGAAAATAAGCTCTTTCTTTATCAGAGTAACGCTCATAACCCTCTGCAATATTGCTAGGCACTGAAACTGCGCTTCGACACATTTGATCTTTTAAGCCGAAATCCCTCAAAGCAGCAAAGGTTTGGTATACAAACAAACTTAATGAGAAAGACTTTTTCCATACATCTAAACTTTCATACCTCACAACCACTCCTTAGCCTTAATCCCGCATTCATCATAAATTATAGTAAACATATAATTTAACGCACGGAACTTAATCTCTTTCGCAGCTCGGTTCTCGTAGCCCGTTACTCGAAACTCATTATCTAAAAACAAAAAACCCAGCATAAGCTGGGTTTTTGAATTCTTGATAACGTAAAAATTAACGTTTTGAGAACTGTGGACGCTTACGCGCTTTCTTAAGACCCACTTTCTTACGTTCAACTTTACGTGCATCACGAGTAACGAAACCTGCTTTACGAAGTTGTGGACGTAATGACTCGTCAAACTCCATAAGTGCACGAGTGATACCGTGACGGATAGCACCAGCTTGACCAGTAGTACCACCACCAGCAACGGTGATGTGTAAGTCAAACTTTTCAGTCATGTCAACAAGCTCAAGAGCTTGACGAACAACCATGCGTGCTGTTTCGCGACCAAAGTACTCTTCTAAAGAGCGCTTGTTGATTACGATGTTACCAGTGCCTGGGCGTAAGAATACGCGAGCACTTGAACTTTTACGACGACCTGTACCGTAGTATTGATTTGCCATGATAGTGCTCCTTAAATGTCTAGAACCTGAGGCTGTTGTGCAGCATGATTGTGCTCAGTACCCGCGTAAACTTTAAGTTTACGGTACATAGCGCGGCCTAAAGGACCACGTGGCAACATGCCTTTAACAGCTTTTTCGATGATCATTTCAGGCTTTGCAGCTTGAAGTTTATCAAAAGTAGTAGACTTAAGACCACCTGGGAAACCAGAGTGAGCATAGTACACTTTGTCTTTGAATTTATTACCAGTAACAGTAACTTTCTCAGCGTTAATAACGATGATGTAATCACCAGTATCTACGTGCGGTGTGTACTCAGCTTTATGCTTACCGCGTAGGCGATGAGCGATTTCAGTAGCGATGCGACCTAAAGTTTTACCTTCAGCGTCAACTACGTACCAGTCACGTTTTACTGTTTCTGGTTTAGCAACAAACGTTTTCATTTATAAAAATCCAATGTTTTTCAATTAAAACCACAGGTAGTTATGTTTAACTACCGCTCTAAGTTTGCTACAACCCCTTCGAGTTTTAGACTTTTGCGCCGCTCACAAGTGGCTAAACTATATGAGGACATAGAACGCAACGTGGCAGACGCGGGAGTATACCAGCACTTAAATCACATTGCTACCGGCCGGTTGTTTTTTCCTCAAGAAAAGTTATTACTCAGCGGTCAGCGGTCAGCGGTCAGCGGTCAGCGGTCAGCGGTCAGCGGTCAGCGGTCAGCGGTCAGCGGTCAGCGGTCAGCGGTCAGCGGTCAGCGGTCAGCGGTCAGCGGTCAGCGGTCAGCGGTCAGCGGTCAGCGGTCAGCGGTCAGAAAAGCTAATTATAACTTTAGAGTCAACAGAAAATACTTCCTTGCTGAAAATAGATATTTGTAGTTAATAAAATATCAACTAGGATAAAAACTGAGCATAAGGATTTTGTATTATGAACTTTGAAAACTTAGATGTATGGAAGCGCTCAGCTCGCCTTAGCGCTGATATTTACAGAAATACACAACTAATTAAAGACTTTAGCTTTAGAGATCAATTAACACGCTCTGGTTTATCTGTTCCTAGTAATATAGCTGAGGGCATGACAAGAGAGAGTGATAAAGAAAAAACACGCTTTTTAGATATCGCTCGCTCTTCGCTTGCTGAGGCAAGAACCCAAATATATATTGGCATCGATATTAACTATATTGATACCGACATAGGTAAGTCTTGGCTAAATGAAATAGTCCAGCTGTCAAAAATGCTAACAAGTTTGATAGCAAAAATAAAAACAAGTGAGTAACCATTCTTACTGACAGCTGAAAACTTACAGCTGACAGCTATTCTCTACTTCTGACACACCTCACAAAAAACGGTACTGCGTTGCCCTAGACGAATTTCAGTTAGTTCGCTCTCGCAATTTACACAAGGTTGGCCTTTTCGGCCATACACTAATAGCTGCTGCGCAAAGTAGCCTGGCTTACCGTCACTTTGGGCAAAGTCTTTCAGCGTTGTGCCGCCTTGAGTAATTGCTGCGGCTAGGGTGTCTTTTATAATTGGGATTAACGCTTGGTAGCGTTTAAGGCTTACCTTACCTGCTTCTTTTCGCGGATCGATACCTGCTTTAAATAATGATTCGTTAGCGTAAATATTACCAACCCCCACCACCACGGCGTTATTCATAATAAACTGTTTAACAGGCACTTTTTTATTACGTGATTGCTCATAAACACGTTTAGCAAAAAAGTCATCAGTGAGTGGTTCAGGGCCTAATTTAGCAAGTAACTTATGCTCTTCATTGGGGGCTTGCCATAAACAACAACCAAAGCGGCGTGGATCGTTTAAGCGCAGTGCTTTGTCGTTGGCTAAAATAAACTCAACATGGTCGTGTTTTTTAAGTGGTTCGGTTTTATTTACAACGCGCAAGTTCCCCGACATCCCTAAGTGCAATATAGCCGCCCCAAGCTCACATTCTAACAGTAAGTATTTTGCGCGGCGTTCAATACTGCTAACCACCAGCCCCTCAAGTTGGTATACCTCATCTGGCACAGGCCAGCGCATACTGGCATTATGAATATTTACCTTAGTAACTACTTGGTTTAGCACATGGGGGGTAATGCCCATGCGGCTAACTTCTACTTCTGGTAATTCAGGCATTTATAAAACTCACTTATGAAAAGGTAAAACTAGGAAATAATTGCTTTGCAGTGATTAAATCAAGCAACAATAGTCGCTGACTGGTTTTCTCGAGTAGATAATACTGACCATTTGCTTCATATAATAAGTATACCCAAGGTAGGGGCTCACCCGCGAGTTCAAACGTTGCTGCCGATAACGGCTTATTGATATCAAGCGCATCAGGTGTGGCTGTCGTCATTAACGCTGTA
The DNA here is from genome assembly GCF_040937955.1 of Pseudoalteromonas sp. SD03. Taxonomy (NCBI): domain Bacteria; kingdom Pseudomonadati; phylum Pseudomonadota; class Gammaproteobacteria; order Alteromonadales; family Pseudoalteromonadaceae; genus Pseudoalteromonas; species Pseudoalteromonas sp. SD03. Next base: position 545,853 of record NZ_CP162514.1, on the reverse strand, counting down.
TTTTGCCATAAATAAACAAGCTCACTAAGTTGCTGCTCTGAACCTTGCCAACTAAGCGGTACCTCTTTGATTAAAGCAGTAGTACGCCAGCTTGTACCAATACGCTCAATTTTTTGGTCGCTAAATTCAAGTGTTAACACAAAGCTTTGCACAGGAAGTAATGGCTGCAGTTGCGCCTGCGTTTCATCGGATCCAATCTTTTTATGAAGACCATTTAAAAAGAAGATCATGATCAACATAGAAAAAATGATAACATTGTTCCAACCTTTGCGGCTTAATCGCATATGCAGTTCCTAATTTATATAAGGTTTTCAAGTTTAGCTAAAACTTAATTGCACTGTCTATATGTTAAAAGCTGGATACTTTGCTAGAATATCGGCAAATTTTAAGGAGTTTAGTCATGTCAATGTATGTAGTGGGCCATAAAATCCCAGATTCAGATTCAATATGTGGTGCAATTGCACTGGCGTATTTAAAAAACCAAATTGATGAGCCAGCAATCCCAACTCGCCTAGGTGAAGTGTCACCTGAAACACAATTTATTTTAGATAAATTCGGTTTTGAAGCCCCTGAGCTAAAACTTAGCTACGCTGGCGAAGACGTTTATATTGTAGACCACACAGAAAAAACCCAAGCACCTGATGATATCGACCAAGCTCGCGTTGTTGGCGTGGTAGATCACCATAAATTAGGTGACCTAACCTCATCAACTCCGCTTGAATGCTGGATCCGCCCTGTTGGTTGTTCAAACACCATCATTAAGATGATGTATGACTTCTACAACGTTGAGATCCCTAAAGATATTGCTGGCATTATGCTTTGCGCTATTTTAAGTGACACGGTTATTTTTAAATCGCCAACCTGTACCACTGCCGACATTAAATGTGTTGAAGCCCTTGCTGAAATTGCAGGCATTGAAGACTTTAAAGAACTAGGCATGGACATGTTCCGCGTTAAATCAGCCGTTGAAGATACGCCTGTACGTGATTTAGTAATGCGTGACTTTAAAGACTTTAACATGAACGGTAACCTTGTTGGTATTGGTCAGTTAGAAGTTATTGACCTTGCAGTATTTGACGAGATTAAAGCCGATCTTGAAGCCGACATCGCCAAGCTTAAAGAAGAAGGCGGTCGTCATTCAGTATTTTTACTACTAACTGACATTATGAAAGAAGGCTCACAAATGCTGATTGCATCAGACGATGCCAGCCTTGTTGAGCAAGCTTATGGTGAAAAACCAGAAGACGGTAAAGTATGGCTAGACGGCGTATTGAGCCGTAAAAAGCAAGTAGTACCACCACTACAAGACGCTTTTAAGAGCTAGGTTCGAGGTTCGAGGTTCGAGGTTCGAGGTTCGAGGTTCGAGGTTCGAGAAATTTAAAAACCTTGCGGTTAATATCGCAAGGTTTTTTTATACCTGTAGGCGGGAGTTTACCCCGCGTCAGTATTAGGCTCAAGATGTTAGTTGCTAGGCTCGTCGCTCGTGGCACGCTGCCCGCCCGTTACGGTATGAAGTCCCACCAACATTAAAATACCTGCTATATTTATCGATAAAATAAAGGCGTTAGGCTCTAAGTGCTAGGCTCGGGCTTCGAGCCGTAACCCGTAACCCGTGGCCCGCAGCCAAACATAAGGACATAAAATGCACATACTTCACCACGGAGCAGTTAATGGCGTAACAGGCTCATGCCACCAGCTGATAATAAACGACCAAAGCTCTTTTCTAATTGACTGCGGACTATTTCAGGGCGAAGACTCAGTTGATGATCTTAATATTGAATTTAATATAGACACTGTTCGCGCATTAATAGTTACCCATTGCCATATTGATCATGTTGGCCGAATTCCCTATTTACTGATGGCTGGCTTTAAAGGCCCTATATTTACCTCTGTTGCATCAGCAAGCTTATTGCCTTTAGTCATTGAAGATGCATTAAAAGTGGGCGTTACGCGAGATCAAAAAATAATAGATACCTGCTTAAGGCTACTTAAACAACAAGTTGTAGCTGTAGACTTTAAAGCTTGGTTTGAGCTTCCTTGCAAAGGTGAACACACAGCGAAAGCCCGACTACAACGAGCAGGGCATATTTTAGGCTCCGCTTATGTAGAAATAGACATAAGCACGCCTCCTTATAAAGCGAGCAATAATCATAGAGTGGTTTTTTCTGGTGATTTAGGGGCGCCCTACACGCCTTTACTCCCCTCACCTAAAGCGCCCTATAAAGCCGATACCTTAGTGATAGAGTCAACTTATGGTGATAAAAACCACCAAGGTCGTAAACAACGTACGCAAACCTTAAAAAACGTGATTGAACGCGCTGTTGCCGACAACGGCATCGTTCTTGTGCCTGCCTTTAGTATTGGCCGCACGCAAGAGCTGTTATACGAACTTGAACAACTTGTTCATGCTTCTGCTAAAAACTCACCTTGGCGCACAATACAAGTAATACTTGACTCCCCCATGGCAGCTAACTTTACTCAGCAATACCGAAAATTTAAATATTTATGGGATGAAGAAGCCAAAAAAAAAGTAGCCAAAGGTCGTCATCCACTCGACTTTGAAAACCTCACTACAATAAACACCCATAGCGAGCACTTAGCGTTAATAAATTACTTAGCCAGCCGCCAAACACCTGCAATTATTCTAGCTGCAAGCGGTATGTGCACCGGCGGGCGTATAGTTAATTACTTAGAGCGCTTTTTAACCGACAAAACCACCGATGTACTCTTTGTAGGTTACCAAGGGCGCGGCACGCTGGGTCGCGATATACAAACCTATGGCCCACAAAATGGCTATGTGTTGATAAATAATACTAGGGTGAATATTAACGCCAAAATACACACTATAAGCGGTTATAGTGCTCATGCTGATCAAGCAGGTCTCATCAAATTTGTAACCGGTATGCGCAAAAAGCCCAGCCATATAAAAATAGTTCACGGCGATGATGACGCTAAAAATGCACTCGCAGCAAAATACAGAGAAATATTGGGAGATGAGGTGACGGTAGAAATTGGCAAGGGATAGGTTCGAGGTTCGGTGTTAAGCTCTAGGCTCGTAGCTCGCTCCCCGTTGCCCACCGCTCGTCGCCCGCAACCCGCTGCCCTTTAAATCCTGTACAAGCAAGTATATTCACGTATCATTTTAAGGCTAATAAATAAAAGGATACCTCTTGTTTAATCTCCCCCCCACTACAATTGCACTTATTATCGTTTGTAGCGGCTCTATTATTGGACCGCTTGGCATGGCAGGCGTTAATATCGCTATTCCCGACCTTGCTGAAGATTTACACGCAAGCGCAAAAATGATTGCGTGGATGCCCACCTTGTATTTACTCAGTAGCGTTATCTTTATGCTGCCGTGCGGTAAAATAGCAGACAACTATGGTCGCAAACGCGTGTATGCATTTGGTTTAGGCTTAAATGCACTGGCCTCGCTAATGTGTGCGTTAGCAAACTCTATTGAGTGGGTGCTTTTTTGGCGCTTTATACAAGGGGCTGCAGGCGCCATGATTTTTGGTATAGGCGTTGCCATTATCACCTCTGTAACACCTGATAATAAACGCGGAATGGCACTGGGCATCTCTGCGGCGTGTGTGTACATAGGGCTCAGTGCAGCGCCTGCGGTTGGTGGCTGGCTCACTGAAATATGGGGATGGCGCGCCGTGTTTTACTCGCAAATTCCCCTGGTACTTATGCTGCTTATTGCCATTAAACTGTTTTTAAATGGCGAATGGAAAAACGATAAAAAATCGCCGTTTGACTGGTGGGGCATGGTTATTTTCTCGCTCTTTGCACTGTGCTTAGTATTAGGATTAAGTGATTTACCAAATGTAGCTGGCTGGCTATTAACCACACTTTCAATCATTTGTTTAATGCTATTTATTGTTCACCAAAGTCGCAGTCGGCGCCCCTTAATTAGAGTACAAATGTTTTTAGAAAGTCGTGTGTTCAGCCTATCGTTGACTACTTCGTTTCTCATGTATGCCAGTAACTTTTCACTGGCCTTTTTGTTAAGTTTGTACCTGCAATATATAAAAGGATCAAGCCCCGCACATGCAGGACAAATAGTATTACTACAAGCGGTTTCAATGGCTATCATGGCGCCCCTAGCAGGTAAACTTGCCGATAAAATACAACCACGCTTACTAGCCACGCTAGGCTGTGTAATTGTTCTGGTTGGATTTTTCCTGTTATCCCAGTTATCGGTTAGTTCAAGCACCGCTTACATTAGTGGCTCACTGTTATTATTAGGGATTGGGTTTGGCTTATTTTCGACCCCCAACAACAATGCCATTATGGGAGCGGTGGATAAAAGTGAGCTAGGTGTGGCGTCTTCCTCAATGAACTTATCACGCACTATTGGTAATTTATTTGGCATGAGCTTAATCAACTTAATTGTGCATTATTACCTTGGTGACAGCACCTTCTCAGCGCAAAATAGCCACGCACTAATGAGCACCATTTCATTGGCATTTAAAATGTCATTAGGGTTTGTCATGCTGGCAAGTTGTATTTCTGCGCTGCGAGGTCGGGCTTAAAAGGGTGCTAGCTTCAAGGTTCGAGGTTCGAGGTTCGAGGTTCAAGGTTCAAGGTTCAAGGTTCAAGGTTCAAGGTTCAAGGTTCAAGGTTCAAGGCATCAGAAAAACATAAAAACACCGCATTTGCATCAAACGCGGTGTTTTTTTATACCTGTAGCAGCGGGTTCACCCCGCGTCGGTATTAGGATTTAGGTTCGAGGCTCGAGGCCCGAAGCTCGTCGCTCGTAACCCGTTGCTCGATGCCCATACCCCGTCGCTCGTAGCTCGTAGCTCGTTACCCGATGCCCGTCGCCCGTTACCCTTTAACCAACTCTTTCATATATTCAGTAAACTCACCACCTAACGTTTCATGGCGCATACTGTATTCTACAATCGCTTTTAAATAACCGAGTTTATCGCCACAGTCATGTGAGCGACCACTCATATGAAACGCTTCTACCGTATCAATAGCCAATAATGCATCAATCGCGTCTGTAAGCTGTATTTCACCGCCTGCGCCTACATGAGTTTTAGCGAGTAATGGCCAAATATTTTTACTTAAAACATAACGACCAACAACGGCTAAGTTTGAAGGTGCAACCTCTGCGGCTGGTTTTTCAACCATTTTTTTAATTGCTGCACTTTCACCAGCAGCAAGCTCTACACCATTAATATCAGCAATGCCGTACTTACTTACATCTTCAATAGCAACGGGCTCTAACATAATTTGGCTGGCATGGGTTTGCTTAAAACGTGCGATCATCGCCGCTAAGTTTTCAGTTTTTTGATCTGCCGTATAAGCATCTAAAATTACATCGGGTAAAACCACAACAAAGTCACTATCACCAACTATTGGCTTGGCACATAAAATAGCGTGCCCTAAGCCTTTAGCTTCACCTTGGCGAACGTGCATAATGGTTACATCAGGTGGGCAAATAGAGCGTACTTCTTCAAGTAGGGTACGTTTTACGCGTTTTTCTAACGTGGCTTCTAACTCAAAACTGGTATCAAAATGATTTTCAATGGCATTTTTAGAGCTATGTGTCACGAGCACAATTTCTTTAATACCCGCCGCCACACATTCATTTACTATGTATTGAATAAGCGGTTTATCAACCAAGGGGAGCATTTCTTTAGGGATTGCCTTAGTCATTGGCAACATACGGGTGCCTAAACCGGCAACAGGAATTACAGCTTTCACAAATAGTCCTTTAATATAAGTGAGTATATTTGCTTACAAAAGTAGCATAGCTAAATATATACAGCCTGAATCAGCTAAAGGTAAGAATAAATTATAGGTGCATAATATTACACAAAGTAAAACACCGAGTTGCTAACTCGGTGTTTTGATATAACTAACTGATAAATTATTAAAGCATAGCGCCTTTACCAGTTTTAGGTAAGTTAACTACATTGCAGCCACTGTTATGCTCTTTGAAATTTTCATGTCTAGCATTCCATACTAAATCACAAATCCCATCAGTCGGATTAAAGCTAGTTGGCGCATCGAGAAGTAATTGGCGAATCTTTTCATGATCAAAGTTATGACAGGCTGTATCTAGCGCGTCTATAAACACATTAAGCTCACTAAGCGGTAACATCACTTCATTAGCAGTCATAATTCGTTCATGAGTTGTTTGCCCTACGTTATCCCCTATTAATAGCTCTTCGAAGAGTTTTTCACCTGGGCGTAACCCTGTACAAAGTATTTCGATATCGCCATGCGGGTTAGATTCACTTTTAATTTCAAAGCCAGATAGCCTGACCATTTTAGTGGCTAAATCTTTAATTTTAACTGAATCGCCCATATCGAGAACAAATACATCGCCCCCTTTGCCCATAGCACCTGCTTGTATAACAAGCTGTGCGGCTTCAGGTATGGTCATAAAAAAGCGAGTTATGTCTGGGTGAGTTAATGTTATTGGACCACCCTCTTTTATTTGACGTCTAAATAAAGGTACAACAGAGCCACTTGAGCCTAGTACGTTACCAAAGCGCACCATGCAAAAGCGTGTATTATGCTTAGCGCCTTGCTCTTGAGCTAACCCCTGTAAAACAAGCTCAGCCATTCGCTTGGTTGCTCCCATAACATTGGTAGGGCGAACTGCTTTGTCGGTCGATATAAGTACAAAGGTTTCTACTTTAGCATTTACCGCTGCCTTTGCCGCATAATAAGTACCAAATACATTATTACGCACCCCTTCAACTACGTTGTGCTCAACAAGTGGTACATGCTTGTAAGCAGCGGCGTGATAAACCGTGTGAACACCAAAAGCCAGCATCACAGTTTCAAGTCGGTTAATACGCTGCACGGAACCCATAATAGGTATTAATTCTATTGAAAGTTGATTATGAGTAACATATTCACACAGTTCTTTTTCTATTGAATATAGAGCAATTTCACTGCGTTCAAATAAAATTATTTTTACGGGATTTTGTTTAATAATTTGTCTGCACAACTCAGAGCCTATAGAACCACCTGCGCCTGTAACCATAACCACTTTATTAGTAATATTAGCCGCCATTAAATCGGTTTTAGGAGTTACAGGGTCTCGGCCTAATAAATCCTCAATTTCAACCTCTCTAAATTCAGAAAGCTGCGCTTTACCCTCAATAACATCGGCCATACCAGGTACAGACAACACCTTAATTGAAAGCGGCTCTAATTGAGCTAAAACCTCTTTTCGCCTTGCTCTAGATACACTAGGCATAGCCAAAAGCACTTTAGTGGCATTGCGCTTTTCAATTAGTTCCTGAACATCTTTAAAAGCAATTACAGGTATACCTTGTACAATAGAGCCATGCTTGGCAGTATCATCATCTATAAAAGCACTTACAAAATACTCAGGGCCTGCATTTAAGCCTGTTGCAAGCTGCCGGCCTGCCGATCCTGCTCCATAGATAATGACCGACTCTTTATTATTCGTCATTATTTTACCAATAATGGCCCTCACTAAAATGCGTGAACCACCTACTGTAAGCAAACATAACCAAGCAAATATAAATGGCATAGTACGCGGTATATTTATGCCAGTAAAAAATGCTAATAACACTAAGCTTACTGTAGTAATTAATGTACCAAGTATAATTGCCCATAAAGCCTGTGAATTCATATACCTGAGTACAGCGCGGTATAAACCTAACTTAATAAATGCACTCAAACTTGTGGGGATAAGTAATGCTAGTAACAACCAATTATTTATACTTTTAAGAGGCTCTAAGCTGTCGAGCCTTACAATAAGCGCCAACCAAAAAGCTAACATAATAAAAAGCGAATCAATACATAACGTAATTATTCGTTTCTTTGCACGTGAGGCGTTAATAATAGAACGGATAATACTATCCAAAACAAGTTCCTTTAATACAAGACTCTAGGCTCTAGAGCTATACAAAATTTATTTAATATCATAAGTACAAAAAACTACACCTGAAACTGTTATTGCTATTTAGATGCAAGCTCAAATACTTCTTTTATTACTTGTGCCGTTTTAGCCATTTCGGTTTCGGTCAGTGTGGGGTGAACTAAAAACATAATTGATGTTTCACCCAGCTCAACCGCATTAGGTAAACGCTTACTTGGTCGCCATGCTGTATTATCAAACGCTTTTTCAAGATAAACCTCAGAGCAACTCCCCTGAAAACAAGGAACGCCACGTTCAACAATTTCATTAACTATGCGATCGCGGCTCCAACCATCAGCTAATTGCTGAGGTTTAACAAACATGTAATGTTTATATTCAGCATGTTTAGTATAGTCAGGTACTTCAACTAAGCGAATACAGCTGAAACCTTTTGCTGCCTGATCTAATAATGCTCCATAAGCTTGGCGTTTTGCACTCCAATCATCCATTCGTGTTAACTGTATTCTGCCTATAACAGCTTGCATTTCAGTCATGCGCCAGTTTGTGCCAAAACTTTCATGTAACCATCTAAAGCCAGGTGGATGCTCACGATTGTAAATAGCATCAAAACTCTTGCCATGATCTTTATAACTCCACATAGATGACCACAACTCTTTAGAGTTAGTCGTAACCATGCCACCCTCACCACCTGTAGTCATAATTTTATCTTGGCAAAAGCTCCACGCACCAATATGGCCTATGCTACCTACCGAGCGACCCTTATACTTTGCACCATGCGCTTGTGCACAGTCTTCAATTACATAAAAGCCATGCTCTTTACTCAATGCCATTATGTCGTCCATTTCCGCAGGCATTCCCGCCAAATGCACCACAATAACCGCTTTAGTTTTAGGTGTTAATACCGCTTTTATTGACTCTGCCGTGATAGCTTGACTATTTAAGTCAACATCTGCAAATACAGGCGCTGCTCCAGCAGTTACAATACTTGATGCCGACGCTAAAAAAGTACGAGGTGTGGTTATTACTTCATCGCCAGCGCCTACACCGAGCGCTTTTAGGGCTATGTCGAGCGCTAATGTACCGTTACCTAGGGCAACTGCATATTCACTATCAGCCCAAGTAGCAAATTCTTTTTCAAACTCGCGGCCTTCAGTACCCGTCCAGTAATTAACTTTATTTGAAAGAACAACACGGCTTACGGCATCGGCCTCTTGTTGGGTGAAGCTAGGCCAAGGAGAAAATGGGGTATTTAACATGGTATTCCTATTTATTCTGTATAGAAAAAATCATACAAAGTATTTTTAGTGACTTTTTATTACGACAGCGGGAGAGCCAAATGCTGTTATGTTGCTAGGCATATTTTTTACAACTGTACTACCTGCGCCTATTAAACAATTATCGCCAATCGTTATTAATTGTTTTACTTGGCTACCTATACCAACCCAGCTTTTTGTACCAACAGATACACCACCGGCTAAAACTACATTAGGGCAAATATGGCTAAAATCACCAATACTGCAATCATGTTCAATAACTGCAGCTGTATTTATAATACACCCAACACCAATGTTCGCAAAAGCGTTAATAATAGCGCCTGCAAAAATCACTGTGCCCGGCGCTATCTTAGAATATTGACTTATAACCGCTGTTGGGTGAGTTAAGGTAGCCAAGTTAAAGCCATTTTGTTGTAATAACTTTATTTTTTGTTGGCGAATATCGTTATTACCAATAGCAACTAAAACGTCATTACTAGGCGTTACAGTTGAATTATTAAGGGCTATTAAGTCAGCGCAAGTTCCCTTAATTGGCCAATGCTCAATATGCTTTTTTTTAGGATAAGCATCATCGTAAAAGCTAACAGTAAAACCAAGTTGTTCAGCAATATCAGCAACAACCTTACCATGACCGCTTGCACCTACTATAGCGAGCTTTTTAATCATTATTAGAGCCCTTAAATGGCTCTATTGTGACATGTCCATCAGCATTAATGCCATCGCGAATAAATACCTTTTTTACTGTTAACAACAAAATTTTTAAATCTAACCACATGCTTTGATTATTCACATACCAAACATCAAGCTCAAATTTTTGTTCCCAGCTAATAGCATTTCGACCATTAACTTGGGCCCAACCAGTAATGCCTGGGCGCACATTATGCCTACGAGCTTGTTCTTTGTTGTATAAAGGCAAGTATTGTACAAGCAAAGGCCTTGGCCCTACCAAACTCATATCCCCCTTCAATACATTAAATAGCCCTGGTAATTCATCTAAGCTAGTTGAGCGTAAAAATGAGCCAAACTTAGTCATACGCTGATCATCAGGTAATAAATTTCCCTGTTTATCTTTAGCATCTAACATGGTTCTAAACTTCATCATTTTAAAAATATCGCCATTTAAACCAGGGCGATTTTGAGTGAATAATATAGGCGAACCTAATTTAAAACGGATAAGTGTAGCAACAACGATTATTACTGGTAATAAAGTAAGTAATGCGCAAAGAGCAACTATAAAATCAAAGAGACGCTTCATTTTACAGCCCCAGTTACCCAAGTTACCCATTTATCAGCTAAGTTATGTCGATTAAAATCGCGCTTAGCTAAAGCTTGTGCTCTTTCACCCATTGCGGGTAGAGACTCCTTATTATCAGCCGCATTTTCTAAAGCATCAGCAAAAGCCAGTGCATTATCAGGCTCAATTGCGTAACCACAATTATTATCTTTAATCATACCAGCTAACCAACCTGGATAATTATTAAGCACAGGTAAGCCAGCTGAAATGTAATCAAAAAATTTATTTGGCGATGTACCATAATAAAATGCCGGGATATTAGCTAATAATTGCAAACCAATATCAGCTCCTTTCAAAAGTTCGGCAAGTTTACTTTTATTAACTGGAGAGTGAAATATGACATTATCCAAGTCTGCCCGTTTAGCTCTTGCCTGCAAATCCTCTTTTAACTTGCCTTGACCTACAAGAACGAGTTTAATGTCATTACGCCCGCGCATTTTTAGCTCTTTGGCTGCATTCAATGCAGCATCTAAACCATTAGCTAAACCGTGAGTACCGGTAAATACAGCCATTAAATCAGTATCTTCAACACCATCAGGTCGCCAAGGAGCAACATCGTCTGCAAAAATTGTGAAATCACATCCATTTGGGACTATTGCAACTTTACTGGCTTTTACACCACGCTTTTTTATTCCCTCAACTATACCTGGCGATAAACCTATACAACGATGAGCAGAGCGATAAGAACACCATTCAAGTATAGACATAGCAGTTAACACTAATGGATTTTTAATTACTCCCATCTCTTTTGGTAATTCTGGCCATAAATCTCGTACCTCAAAGACGAAGGGCTTGCCTCTAAGCCAACGTGCAAATATACCAGGTATTCCTGCAGTTAAAGGAGTAGTTGTTGCAAAAACTACATCGTACTTATAAGTTAGCGCAATACTAATACTTTTAATTGCAAACTTTAAAAATGTACCTGCGCGCTTTACTAACCCATCAGTATTAGAATAAGCTAAATCAAACTCAACAATATGAATCCCATCAACAATACCTTCCCTACGACCTTTTATAAAATCTGAGATTAAACCCGTTTCACCACCACCATAACTACCACACACCATAGTTACCTGATTACCTTGTTTTAATAATCGCTGTGCCATTTCATAAGAACGAATACCTGTCGATCCATTCGGTGTGGAGAAGTGTTGATGAAAATATAAAACATTCATAATTAAAAATTTACTTCCGTAATGATGATTCCAGGTTCATTGATTTCAATTTCTAGCACTGGAATTTCAGATTCTTGATAGTAATAGCGGGACTCAAAGCCAACAGTTAAATCAATACGCTTAAAGTCTATGTCTGCTGAAAAACTAATTGTGCAAAGCTTACTTTTTAGAACATTACCCACAAGCTGCCATTCTGCAGGTATAAGCCTAAATCTAAGCACTGCTTTTTCCCTAAAACCACTAACACTATCCCGAATCGTTAGTGTAGATGGCTTTAATTCAATAGTTCGTGAATGCGTACAACCAAAGCGGTCTTTGTAACCAGCAGTAATTTCTTGTTTATCAGTTGAAGCTACTAAGTCTTTCTTTATTGATGTTTTTAACCAATCGCCCAATAAAAAACGACTTATCCGAGGCATTTGTTCATGATTATCAAACTCAATTGTATTATGGCTCTTTACTCCACCATAATAATCAATATATTTCTGCCCAGCATTATAACTAAATGTTCCACCGTCTCGAAATATATTTTGCCCATTTAACCAAAAGTCGACGTGTAAAGCGTCACATTGGCTTGGCCTAAACTTAAATTTAGGGTAGTTAAAAAACAGTTCAGCTTGCTCAAATGCTAAATAAGCATAACCGCCATTACTAAAATCTTTATGTTTTTTTGAAGAAACAAGTGAAGTTGGTACGACTAACTCAAGCCAGTACAAAGGGAGGTTATAGCTTCCATTATTTTTATAAGCTTTCTGCTTTTTAAACAAGGCGCTAGCAAGCTGAACGCTTGGTCTAAAATCTCTATAGTCACTGTTTGACAAAGGAATTAAACGCGCACCATCATTAGCTCCTAAGTTTGGTGAATCACCACTTTCAACAATTGTAAAATAAAAAAGCCAATCAGTAGCTGCTTTTAACTTTGCATATAAACCAGCACTAAAGGGAGGTAAGCTATGCTTTTGGCGCCATACTTCAACCAAACAATAAGTATCGAGCATGACTCGATGGTAAGTCACTGAGTACTGACTAAAACTGCCATCGTCTTCTATTAACTTATCTGCCCTATTTTCAAGCCACTTTAGACCTTGTTTCTGCCATTTAATACCTTCATCATCACCATTTAGAACAAGCCATGATCCACCAATATAAAGCGCTGCAGCTTCAGAAGTACCATGATTATTATCTTGCGCAATCGCATACATAATTGTCGGTGATATTCTTTTTAAATGCGCCTTTATCAAGCTTAATAATGCGGGGGTCGTATCTTTAGTTTGTTTTAATAACAATGAAGCCAACGCTAAATGCATCACTCTTATTGATGCCTCTTGACCACATTTCCAATTAACCCCGTTATAGGTAGGATTACTTTTTATCCAGTCAATTAACCATGAATTTATTTTTCTAAAAGCACTTTCATCTCCAGTCGCTACTTGTTGAGCAAAGCAAACAACCCAATCAAAACGTGATGCTTCCCAAACGCCTTTGATATCACCTAATTGGTGACTAAAATCACCTATTAAATACCAAGGCTTATCAGAAGGCGATAACTTACTAGTTAAACAACTTTTATGCCAATTAGGGATCGCTGAATCAGCTTTTTCAACTCCAAAGTAAGCATGTTTATCGCTCCACTGGGTATTAAATTGTTTTTTTGATATTGAACCGGTGTAAGGGGTAAAAAAAACTCCAGGCTTAATTTTGCTGGTGATACTTTTTACTTTATTAACCCCAGTTTTTATACCTAACTGATACACAAACACCCGAGCTAGGTTTGGTAAACCTAATCCGAGTGCTGTTTTAACTTTGATTAAATTCATTTTTGTATGCGCAACTGCTCTGCAACATCAATGGTTATCTTAGCAACTTCAAATAACTCATCTGCCGCTATTGGTGCTGTGATGCCTTTCTTTATAGAATCAATGAAGGCTGCCGAGCAAGCTGTTTGGCCTTTATCTTGTTTCCATAAATTAAGCTTCTTAAACCCTTTCCAGCCAAAACCTTTAAGTTTTATAAAGTTATCCAACTGCAATGTTCCACCCGCTGCAAACACTTCGATTCTTTCTTTTGGAAAGCTAGCAGCACCATTTGCTAAATAATGAATAGTTCCAAATGATCCATCAGCAAAGCCAAGAATAATTGCCGCTTTATCTTCTGTTATATCAACTGCGTTGGTGTCACCCATTCTACGAGCTTGAACACTTACAATTTCACTATCAGCTAAATAACGCATTAAATCGATAAAATGACAAGCTTCTCCAATGATACGTCCGCCACCTACATTATTTTTTTGTGTCCAATGATCGGCTGGAATACTCCCAGCATTCATGGTCATAATGAATGATTTAGGCTCTTTAATCGGTGCTAACAGTTCCTTCATTTTTTGTATTTGAGGAGCAAAGCGGCGATTAAAACCAACCATCAGCTTAGGTGCTTTTTCGGCTTTGATAGCCTCATCATAAGCAATCTTAACTTCGGCTAACTCTTCATGACTTATTGCTAACGGTTTTTCTACAAATACGTTTTTGCCTGCCTTAAGCGCTTGTTGAACAAAATATGCATGGCTATTATGCTGAGTAACAATAGCAATAGTATTAATACTCGGGTTTTCGATCATAGTCTGTGTATCAGTGGTTGCCTCGGTAAAGCCTGCTTTCTCACCATGAATTACACCATTAATGCCACCAGAAGTAGAAATACTATGAAATTGCGCACCCGCTTTTTTAAAGGCTGGGATCAACATACGTGATGCATAGTTGCCAGCACCAATAAAGCCGACTATAGCATCATCGGGTTGATACTCAGGTGCTGCTTTTAAATTTATGATTCTTTCATGACGACTTGCTGAATCAGATTGAAACTGCAATAAAATACCTAAAGCACTTTTATCTGTTGTTAGTAAGTCATAAGCATCACTTGAATTCTCAAATTTAAATCGATGCGTAATTAGTGGTTTTACATCAATTTGGCCACCCGACATCATATCAAGTATTGCTTCAAAGTTACGTTGCTCGGTCCAGCGCACAAATGCTAGTGGGTAATCATTACCTTGCTCTTCGTAACTAGGGTCATAGCGGCCAGGGCCATAAGAACATGAAACCTGAAAAGTCAGCTCTTTTTCATAAAAGTCAGCACGACTTAGTTCAAGGCCAATTACCCCCACTAAAATAATACGGCCACGTTTACGACTCATTCTAGCTGCTTGAGTTACGGGGTCGTTTGATTTAGTTGAGGCTGTAATAATTACACCATCTACGCCAACCCCGCGACTAAATGCCATCCCTGCAGCGACGGGGTCTTCACCTTTACCGGGGTTGCAAATTTCTGCGCCAAACTGCTTAGCTAAATCAAGCTTTGATTGGTCAAAGTCGATTGCTAGTACGCGGCAACCTTGGGCACGTAGCATTTGTACAGTTAATAAACCAATTAGGCCAACACCTGTAACAACAAAACACTCACCCATTGTTGGGTTAGCTAACCGGATACCTTGCAAGCCTATACTGGCAACAACTGTAAATGCAGCTTCTTCATCACTAACGTTATAAGGTATTTTCGCAACTAGATTTTTAGCAACACGCACCACATCAGCATGTGGGCCATTAGATACCACTCGGTCACCAACTTTAAAACTCTCAACACCTTTTCCTGCGCTTTCAACTACACCTACATTGCAGTAACCCAACGGTAATGGCTGAGCAAGCTTTGACTTCACAGCATCAACTGTAGTCATCAAACCATCCGTTTGTACTTTTTCAAGCACCATCTTAACTTTATCAGGCTGGGCACGTGCTTTATCAATTAGGTTAGCTTTACCAAAATCAACGAGCATTCTCTCAGTACCTGCAGATATGAGCGTAGTTGTAGTGTTTATCACTACATTATTTTTTGTTGCCTGAGGAGCAGGAGCTTCAACTATAGTTGAGCCGCCTTTTGCCATATCTTGCAAAATTTGCTTCATTTTTCAGTCATTCCTTTATAGTAATCGCATAAAACAGGTATCACTTTTTCACTATGCAGTTGCTCCAAGAAGAAATTATGAGCATCATTAGTCATCTTATTAATATTATCAGGCTCCGATATGAAGTATTTTAAAGCTTTTTCAATATTACCATGATCTTCTATAAAAATAGCTTTTCCAGGAGCTAAAATATCAGGTAAAAAACCATTTTTAGTACAAACTATAGGTTTGTGGCACATCATTGCTTCATTAACAGAATTATTATGCCCTTCCCCCAAGTGCCTTGTTGGAAGACAGAATAAATGAGAAGACTTAAGGATATTTAACACTTGACTGTGCTCTTGCTTACCATGTCGAATCAAATTAATTATCAAATTTGAACTTTCGATAAATGCTTTAAACTCATCACTTTCATGACCAACAATGTTTAACTCAACTACAACATTATTCTCTCTTTGAAACTTATCTGCGCTTGATACTAAATCAAAAACCCCTTTTCCTTCATAGCAATAGCCTATAAAACAAATTTTGAGTGGTTCATTTAAGATATAAGAAGTTGAATTGAATTCAATAGGGATTTCTTTACTCGGTACAAAGTTAGGCCAATAGAAAGATTGTTTATTAAAGAATAGCTCTATAAACGGTATGTACCTTTTACCTTCACATAGTACTAAGCTAGATTTAGAAATGATAAACTTAATCATCAATTTATTAATTTTATTTGTATCATGGTACCAAGTATCAAACTGTCCCGCTTTAACTTCATACAAGTAAGGAATGTTAAAAACCACGCACATTAAACTAATAATGAATTCCCTTGGAGTGGCATTTCTATACTGAGCTAAAATATGTACTGCAGCTAATTTTTTTTTATTTTTGAAAATAGAAAACAAAAATCTTTTCATATCAATTAATAATCTAATGAAAAAAATATTAGAAACTGATTTCATTGTAGAACGTACAGTATGGAAGCAAGGTGATAGTGTAAATTCATCTGAAGTAAACTCCTCAAGATAAGTTTCCATATTTCGAGTATAACCACCGCTACCACCACCATAACTGGCATTTTTAAAGTATAGTTGAGGACCAAATAGAATAATTTCTTTTTTCATTGTTAAATAGATCTCTTTATTACGGCTGGAATGCCCGCGACGATACAGTTATCCGGTATTGATTTTGTTACAACAGAGTTAGCAGCAATAATTACATTACTGCCAATTTTAATTCCTTTTAATATTGTTACTTTGTCACCAATCCAAACATTATCCCCAATCTCAATTGAATTTGTAGTATATCCATCAAACTTAATTTCTTTATTTATTACTGTATAATCGTGGTCATGATCTAGAATACTTACAAAACGCGCAAGCATGACATTAGACCCTATTTTTATACGGTCTTTAGAAACAACCCTTGAATAGTCACCAATCGAAACATTTTCTCCAATATCTAATATACCTTCGCTAATCAGGTCTACATTTTTTCCCGTTATCAATCTTCTACCAATGCGAATATCACCTTTAAAATATAGCAAGTTACCTCGACCAATAATTCCGATCGGAGCTATTTTTTTAGAGATATAAAAAAGATATATCAAAAGAAATCTAATCACCCCTAATAGTTTATAAAAAAAACCACCCGTAGAAACTCTCATTTTATTTATTAACTCCCGCATTTAAAACAGTTTATTAAAGGTACTTACATTAAAATTAATGACATTATTTAGAGAGCAGTTCCGAATATTTTTCAAGCACTGAATCCGATTTGAAATTTTTAACTGCATAGCTTTTGGCATTTAGACATAACTTTTGATATTCAACAGAAGTGATTTTCGAAACGGTTTCTAAGCAATGTGATAACTCAATAGGCTTTTCTAAATCAACTAAAAAACCGGCTGAGGAGTCTTTTAAAATAATTTCATGATCAGAAATATTACCAAGTATCGTTGGAGTTCCTGTTGCTAGAGCTTCTGCAACTGAGTTAGACGACGATTCAAATTTAGAAGGATGAATCAGCATGAATGAATTCTCTAATACATGAGGAATATTCTCCGCAGAACCGAAGAAAACCAAATTATCAGTTAAGTCATGCTCATGTAATAACCTTTCAACTAAGTCAAATTCATTCGATTTTATAATTCGACCATACCAGTATATTTTTGGCACTGGAGACGAAAAATTTGTTTTGTATAAAACAAGTGCTTCTGCAACATATCTAAAATTTTTAAATGGCGTAGTATGCGCTACAACAGTGAATATCCGCTCCTCAATGGCTTTAGGATTGATTTCAATGTCAAAAAAAGGCTCTGGTATAGCATTGGGGATATAAACAACATTTTTGTTAACATGAACTAACTTTAATTTCTCAGATTGAACAATTGAATTTGAAGTGATGTTTTTACATACGCCATGAAATTTGTATCTTATTTTACTTAAAAAACTTGTTGGCATTAGCTCAAGAGAGGTTCTTTCGGAATAAGTAAGTGTAATTTTTTTCACATAAAATAAACTCGCTAGCTCCAAATAAAATGCAGGCGTGTTTAAAAAAACAAGAGCACTTTTATAATTGTATTTATATAATAAACCAATCAATTTAAATACCACAGAAAAACCAAATTTATTGGATTTGACTGCCTCATGAACCATGACTCGATTATCTAAGTTAGCTCTGTGATGTGTAAACTCAGGATAGTATATAAATATATGAACATCTTCACCTGCTGCAATCAATCCGTTAGCAATATTAACAATTTGCCTTTGTGCACCGCCGGAGCCAAAATGGTCGATAACCAAGAGAATAGGAATACTTTTTTTCATTATTAAACTTATTTTTTATCTAAAACAACACAACCTGGCGATAGAACTACAATAGAATTATCTGGAATATCTTGATTAACGACAGCGTTAGCGCCAATAGACACATTATTTCCTATCGTTATCTTCCCAAACACTTTTGCTCCTGGGGCAATATAAACATTATTTCCAATGACTGGAACTCCTCGTCTATCTCCTTTCCCAGAAATTCCGATTGTAACACCTTGCGATAGATTAACATTTTTACCTATCTTTGTTTGGCTAGAAACGACAATCCCTCCATGATGCCCGATATAAAGGCCTGTATCTATATTTGCAACCCGAGGTATCTCAATTCCCCACTTACTGCGCATACGATGATACTGAAAAAAATACCATGGCTCTAAAAAGATACGAATTAATATATTTTGCTTAGCAACCCATTGTCCATATCGATACGTTACGATTGCGTGACAACCAGGAGTCCTATAGCAGCCTATTATTTTCTTCAATCGACCGCCTTGAACTAACTCATAAGTACGTCGCAAGTCATCTTTGAGCATTTTTCATTCCCATTTCTTTTTGTGATAAGAAGATTAAAATTAGTAACATTATTGGATAAATAATTTTAGTGATAAATGGTTCTTTGAACTCGATTATAAATAAGGGCATAAAAAAAACGATACACAACAGTTTGTTGCCAGAGTTATCTAACTTTAAAATATTACGTACTAAGTAAAAAAAGAAACTACCGTAAAATAATATAGAAATGACTAACCCAAAACCATAATAAGTTTGAACATAGCCTATATCACTGCCAGAGGCATTTAGGCCATTAGCTTTAGCTGCCAAACCTGTGCCTATAATGGTTTTTATTTCAAGAGCAGGAATAGGCATTTTAGCTAATGCCCCAGCGGTTGCATCTTCACCCTTTAAGAAGATCGAAAAAGAACGCTCTAATGGATATGCTATCGCCTCCCAATCAACCTCTGAGCCAAGATATAAAGTAAATAAACTAATTAAAAATATAAAGACTATAAAGAGTGTGTGTTTGAAATTACTCGAAGATATTATAAAGAAAATAAAAATATAAAAAAAACTAAGAAATAAACCTAATTTACCTACCAAAATGCAAGATGCACTCATAATTAAAGATACAAACAAGTATAATATTTTTCGCCTTAACATTGTTGAACGCCAATAAAGTGCCATAGAAGCAAAAACGCCCGCTGATATGGTTAACGCTAAACTTGCACCAGATCCTGTAGAAAAACCTGGCACCCTAAATGGATCAGTGAAGGGGATGTTGCCGCCCTCAACCATAATAGTTGAAAGCCAATCTCTGTATGCAGGAAATATAAAAGAAATAAATATCATTACCGATTGTATACAACAGCAAATCATAATTACTTTTAAGAAGTGCCGTACATCATTAAAAAAAAATGATGCTGCGGCTGCCATATAAAGAGTAAAAACTAAAAACACTATTATTTTACTCAACATCCCAAAATCTGTAGGTAAAAGAATAGCTTGAAAAATAACATACAAGAAAACTGAGAATTGAAAAAAATAAAAAATTATATTTTTTTCAATATCTTTTTTAAAAAAATAAAGTAATTTTATGCCAATAGCTAAAGTACATAGTAAAAAAACGAAACGTGTAGCTGGCATCCACTCAAATTTTAAAAACTTTAATTGAAATAAATAGGAAAATGTTAAAACTAGCAATAAAGACCGAAACAAAAAGCCTTCTTGAGATGTTTTAATTGTTAGCTTTGGTAGTTTCATTGTTCATCTAACCAAGCATTAAACATTAAAATTGACCAAAGTAACGTTCCCCAGTTATTGACTTTACTTTGATGCTGTTCCCACATTTTAGTAACAAAATTGACATCAAAAATATCATCTCGCTTTAATCTTGATGGGCAAAGTAAATTGTTAGCCCAGTCATTCAAACTACCTCTTAGCCAATCATCAAGCGGAATAGCAAACCCCATTTTAGGACGCTCAATCAATTTTTTAGGTACTTTTTTGTAGAGAAGTTCTCTCAATAAGTATTTACCCTTTCCATCAAACCTATGAATATCTACAGGGATTTTTTTTGAAAATTCAACAATATTATGATCAAGTAAAGGAATGCGTCCTTCTAGGCTTGAGCCCATAAAAGCTCGATCAACTTTTACTAAAATATCATCTGGTAAATATTGCATAGAATCAGCATTCATCATGTGATTATATAAATCATACCCAGCTTGCTCATCATAGGCAGATAAAATAGGTGAAGCACCTTTTACAAGAGATTCTACATTCATAAGAGTGGATACAGAGCGCTTATAGAAAGAATTAAAATCAGCACAACCTAAATAGTCCAAACTTCTTATTAATTCATGGGTGCTTTTACCCATAGCTTTAAAGTTATGAACATTATTTAAAACATTAATATGTTTACTTGTACTATTTATTAAGCCACGGACTGGCTCTGGAATTTTGCTAACCTTATTCCAGCGCTGGTAAGTTCTTTCATAGCGGCTATAACCACAAAATAATTCATCACCACCATCACCAGATAACGCCACTGTTACTTTTTGTTTTGCTAAAGCTCCTACTATATATGTAGGTAACTGCGATGAATCTGCGAAGGGTTCATCATAAACAAGTGGGAGTTTGGGAACTACTGATAACAAATCAGACTGGTCTATATAATGCTCTGTATGATTTGTACCTAAATGGTTTGCTATTTCTTTAGCAAATTTAGCTTCATTATACTTAGGATCTTTGAAACCTATTGTGAAAGTATTAATTGGTTTAGAGGACTGAGCTTGCATATAAGAAGTAATTAAAGACGAGTCGATTCCGCCAGATAAAAACGCCCCTAAAGGCACATCTGCTTGAGATTGTTGTTTTATACTTTTATTGATTAATACATCTAGTTCACTTAATGCTAATTTTGGATCATTTATTCTGTCTTTATTTTTATATGTTTCACACACGTTTTTAAATGACCAATATGCGGCTGTTGGACTAGTTATTACTTCATTACCTCTAATATCAATAACTAAAAAGTTACCTGGCATTAATTTTTTAGTATTTTTATAAACACTAAATGGTGCAGGAATATAACCATGTCTTAAATATAACCCAATGGCATTCCTATCTAGTTCTTTATCAAAAAGAGGGTGCTGGGTTAAGCTGCCTAATTGCGAACCAAAAACAATACCACTCGGTAGAATCGAATAATAAAGAGGCTTTTCACCCATGCGATCGCGAGCTAAATATAATTGTTTATTTTCTTTATCCCATAAAGCAAAAGCAAACATGCCTGTAAACTTCTTAAGAGAGGCTTCTACTCCCCACTTTTCAATACATGCTAGTAATACTTCCGTATCAGATTCACTTTTAAACACACTTCCCAATGCTACAAGCTCTTCTTTAAGCTCTAAGAAATTATAAATCTCGCCATTAAATACAACAACAAACCGATTCGAATAGGAGTGCATAGGCTGATGACCTAGCGGAGATAGATCATGAATAGACAAACGTTGATGCCCAAAAACAACGCCATCCTCAATCCAAGTACCAGAGTCATCTGGACCACGATGATTAATTTTACTTAACATATCCCTAACTACAGATTCCGCTCCAAAATCTATAGTCTTCTTTATACTTATAAAACCGGCAAAACCACACATGTAAAAGTCTCTACTAAATTATTTTTTTATTTTTTTTATTAAATATAAAACACAAAAAATTAAAGGAAAATGCCTCGTAAAATGCAAGAATTTGTGTGACCAAGTTGCATATTTATATTCTTCAGCCGAAAGTTCAATCCACTTTTTGAAACCGAAATATTCACCAATAAAACAACAATTTAGAGATGTAGTTAGCTTTTTGTGTACTTGCGCTTTTTTTACTATTGCTTTATTTACCCCCAAGCTAAGGGCTAAATTATAGGCATCAAGATAAAAGTCTTCTATCGCTGATCTATAAACAGGATTTGATGATACACCACCACCATGTTTACGATAACAACCAAGCACTGATTTATCTAAATAAATAGGACCATTAATTGCTGTATCAATATAAACATAGAAATCTACAGCCTCAAATCCTTCAGGGTATTTTTTTCTACATTTGTATCGATACATAACACTACTATGCACAAAGTATGTCCCAAGAGATACTAATTGCTCAACGCTCGCTATTATAGGTAACTTGGGATCTGCCCCAATCACTTCTTGACTATCTATAACTTTAACAGCATGAGTTGTCATCGAAATAAAGGGTTTTTCATCAAGTAGATCAGCTTGTTTTTGGAGTTTGCCTGGCAAAAACAGATCATCACCATCACAATGACTAACATATTCACCAATAGCTAAATTATGTGCATCAAAGTAGTTGGCGCCCGCCCCTACATTTACTCTTCGTAAAACAGGTCTAACAAACGCATATTTATCAGCATACTCTTGAATGATTTCAGCCGTACGATCAGTAGAACAGTCATCACTGACAATTACTTCAAAATTAAAATTAGTACTTTGATTCACTATGCTTTCTAGGCAATCACGGATATATTTTTCTTGGTTATAAGTGACAACACAAACAGAAACTTTTATTTTACGATTTTGGGTCAAGACATTACCTTATTGAAATATTTTTCACCTAAAATCTTTCTTGCTATAGGAGAAAAGAATAAAGAAGTTAAAAAAACAGGCATACCAGTACTTATAACTACATAAAAGTTATCTAATCTAGTCACAGGTTCAAATACTATATGATGAGTAATATAACCTACACATACTGCTGGAATACACACAAGTATAACATTATTAAATAGCCACTTGAGATGTAAACCAGGTTCAATTTTATAATGAATAAATCCCACCCAAAACGTTAAAAATAAAAGGTTTATAATAACCCAAGTATAGCCTGCCCCCACTGCCCCATAATACTTAGCGGCTAGTACTATAGCTGGAAGTAAAATACCCGCAAATATAAAGTTACCATATAAATGATATTTCAAATTACCCTTTGCATATTGAAGATAATAAGGAAACGAAGTAATTATTAAAAAGCTGTTCCCTATAACATACAGACGTAATATAGGAGCTACTGCTTCAGACAAATGTTTATCTCCAGTCCATGCAAATAGCAAGCTTTCAGCACTAAAGAAGATAGTGATTGCTGCGGCACCACCAATGATTGCAACCAATTGAGTTGCGCTGTGATACACGTTTAGCATTTCAATATTTTTGTTCTGAGCAAATAATGATGTCATTCTAGGTAATACAGCATTACTAATTGGACCGCTTATTATCATAATGCCGCCAGCAACCAAAACCGCTAAAGTGAAATAACCATACTCAGCTAATGGCAATACATTTGAAAGCACCAACTTATCTGTTTGAGTAACCAATACCCAGATAGAAGCAGTAAAAGCGATAGTCATTGAAAATTTTAATACAGGTAATAGTGGCTTTAAAGACCAGCCAATTGCTTCTAGGTTAGAGTTTATAGGGGGTAATAACGTACGCGACTTGTTAAAAAGCACTGAGGTTTCTACAAACGCTATTATTAACTGATAGACAAAAAAGGTAAAAATTGTAAATCCAAATTCAAA
Source organism: Pseudoalteromonas sp. SD03 (assembly GCF_040937955.1). Taxonomy (NCBI): domain Bacteria; kingdom Pseudomonadati; phylum Pseudomonadota; class Gammaproteobacteria; order Alteromonadales; family Pseudoalteromonadaceae; genus Pseudoalteromonas; species Pseudoalteromonas sp. SD03. The sequence continues at coordinate 521,867 of NZ_CP162514.1, read as the reverse complement.
CATTACAACAAATACACCTAAAGATCTTAATGTAGCCATAACTATATTAAAGTAGCTAAGCCATACAAGGCTCTCACTCCCAGTTATCACCCCTCTGTAAAGACCACAAAGCCACCTAAATGCTACTGTAAGTGCCATTATCTTTACGGAGAAAATTACATTATTCATGTCTAGGCTATCGAAATTCAACCACCTTCTGGCAACTACTTCTGATAACAAATATAAAGAAAGCCCCCCAACTAGCGCAATAATAAAAAATATAACATTCAACGCTCTATATATTTGACGAAATCCTAAAGGTGTTGTAGCTCCTGATTTAAAACGAGCTGTTTCTCTGCTAATTGTGGGTGTTAAACCTAAGTCAAGCAAGTTAAACCAAGCTTGCAACAGTACAAAAAAGCCAACTAATCCATAGGCCTCCGCTCCCATGTACTCTATATAGTAAGGTAGTATTAATATTCCTATAGCAGTTACATATATTTGACTGACATAATTTGCTATTATATTTTTCTTCAATGACATAGTATCGCTTAATTACTTTTCTTAATTATAGCCATTGACGTCATGTTGATATATTTCCCATTTTTGTAAACTGCGTCCACTAAAGTGCCTTCTTTTTTGAAGCCTATCTTATTATATAACCCTATTGCTGCTAGATTTTTTTCTAATACAGTTAGATATACCCTATGTAAATTTAAATCTAAAAATGCATGCTCTAAAGCAAGTGTCGTAGCACGCTCTCCAACCCCTTGTCCTCTAATACTTTCATCACCTAACCAAATTGCAAACTCCGTATTACGGTTAAGCCAATCTATATTAAGCAAATAAACAGCACCTAATAACTGATTAGTTTCTTGGCAGCAGATAGCTAACCGAACGTTATTTGCCCTATTATTCTGATAATTTTCAAACCACTTTTTATCTATAGCCATATCCACATAGCGAAAATTTGCACCTAAGTAATCAACAGTTTTTTTTGTATTTCGCCATTCATTTAAAATTTCTATATCTGCTATAGATAATTCTCTTAAAAAAATCTCTTTCATCATATATCTCTTTTAATAAGCATTTTAAACTTATAGCTTGTTTCTAATTAATTTAACCAGCTGCAGTAATTTAGTTGTGCTAATACGTTCGTCAACAGGTAAAAATAAAGTGTTTTCAAACATATCTTTCCCTACACTACCGCTATGATAACTACACCAGTATCTAGGTAAATAAACAGCACTACTAACAAGTTCTTTACAAATACTAGCAACATTGAAACTAATTTTTAGTGGGTAACAAAGTGGTACATGCTCATCTACAGGAAGATTTAACTGATTTATTGATTTAAATTCATTATATAAAATTTTATAGTTACGTCGTCGTTTCTCTTTAATTGCGTTTATGTCTGCGCATTTAATTAGGTGAGCCGATATTACTGATATCTTTTTTGGTATAAAGCATTCAAGCGCCTGCTCCGCGGCTAAAAACCGCACGTACCCTGCTTGCACATCACCTGCAGCACGGAGTAACAAATGCCCAACATTTTCGCTAGCATCATATAGAGCTTCTGGCATATTAATTTTTATCTCTGTTCTCAGCAGCCCACCATCGGGGATGCCTAAAAATTTACGAGGCGAGTAAATACTTGTTGTACCTTCTATGTGCTCACTAAACAAAGCTTGTGAATTATCAACAATAAATAACTCAGGAGATACTGCAGTTAACGTTTTGATTTGCTCATTCAACAAACCAAAATAATTCACTAAAAGTATTCTACTGTTGCTTTTATTTATTTGCTTTGGACAACTTTCAGGAAGTAACTGCTCATTAACCGAATAAAACTTAACCTCAATAGTTAATGACTTAAGTGCTGGAAAAATGCTATCGCAAATATAATTTGGTACATACAGCGTTTTAATTTTCGCGGCATTTAAGTACGCGTATAAAGCTGCTCGAGCTGATTGAAATTGATAGGCATCAGCCCCTAATTGTGTATCTAAACTGATTAATGGTAATTGATTATACCCACCAATAGCCATCAGTTAGACCAACTTAAATTTATCTAATAGCTCAACGACTTGTATTTTGTTATTCCACATCAATACATCTATAATCGATAAATGAGGAATAAATTCGTCATTATTCTGTGAGTATTCATATTTTTCAGTTTCGATAAACGATAAACATATTTCTTTTTCAAGAAAATACTCTTTATCATAAAGCGATTTTCCACCAGGGCTATTTATGTAATCATTTGATTTTAAAATACCAGCCATAGCTATCAACTTATCGGCAGCAGATAAATCACGGTTATACTCGAGTTCACTTGAATAATAAAAGTCTTTACTAATACCTAAATAATCAAACACGACTGAAATACTCTTCGCACAAAGATGATCCACACGTCTGTTTTCATTATTCAATACGGATTTAATAAGTGGAAAAACATGCTCAAAGTAAGGGGCTTTTTTATAACTTTGTTCAATTGTTTTAAGTATTTTTTTTATATTTTTATCAAAGCTTAGTTCATTAATTAATGTATTTGATGACATGCCAGGCACCGGGATAGTAAAACGCTGAGCTTTACCATTTGATAGAATGTTATTCCGATTTATATAGCCTCCTTTTATAAAGGTTACATCGTCATAAAAAACAAATTTATCTACAGCATTGACCAATTGATAATAACCTAAATAAGGGAATAAATAAGGCTGCATTACAGCAAAGCTCATAGTATTTCCTTAATAACGTTAGTGACGGTTAACACATCTTCAGCGCTCATAGAGTTATGCAATGGTAAACAAATGATCCCGCCTGCTACCTTTTGACTGTTGCCGCAACCAAAGCTTTTTTGTTTGCTATAGGCTAGATCAAGTGAGGGTGTAAAATAGCGACGGCATTGAATATCATTTTTAGCCAGAGCTTGCATTACATCTTTCTGCTTTTGTGCATCCGCGATGTATATAGGCATATAAGCACCATTGAGGCTTGCTTGCGAATGCCATTGTGGTAATTCAACCACATTTTTCAACTGATTTGTGTAGTTATCAAATAGTGCTGTTCGATGCTTTATAACACTTTCAATATCATCAAGTAATGTTAAACCTACAGCACATTGGTATTCGTTAAGTTTGGCATTGATACCTGCCGCGCCAAGTGTTCCATCAGCTTGTATACCAAAATTGATCAGTTGCTTAGCTTTATCAAAATCAGCCTTACATTTGAAAATAATAGCGCCACCTTCAACCGTATGGAAAACCTTAGTAGCATGAAAACTTAACGTGCTTGCATCACCATAATTAAGCACTGATTGCCCAGCTATTTTCACATCAAAAGCATGTGCCGCATCGTAAATTACTTTTTTATTATACTTATTGGCGACGTCAGCTATATCGTGAACATTACATGGGTTACCATAGACATGAGTTGCAACTACGCCATCGTAGTTATTATCTTTTGCGAGCGCTTTATCAAGTGCTATTGGGCATAAGTTATAGCTGTGCATATCAATATCACTGAATGCTGTGTCAATGCCTTGCCACAATAATGAGCTAGTCGTTGCTACAAAAGTAAAAGGAGTTGTAATAGCTGAATTAATATTTAATGCTTTACAAGCGACTTGAATTGCGATAGTACCATTAGAGACTAGCAATAAGTTTTCAACACCTAGATACGCCTCTAGACGCTTCGTGAGTTGCTCATGTAATGGACCAAAATTAGTGTACCAGCCACTCTCATTGACTTGCGCTAAATAAGCAGTCAACTTAGTTAAGTCTGGGGTTAGTGGTTTATTAAGTGCTATCATTATTTAATCTTTTATCAATTGCATTAGGTATTGGCCATAACTATTTTTTAAAAATGGTTTTGCTAGTACTTCAAGCTCTTGCTTACTTAACCAGCCATAATTAAATGCAATTTCTTCCAAGCATGCGATTTTATAGCCTTGGCGTTTTTCTATAGTTTCTACAAATTGTGCGGCTTCAAGCAAGCTTTCGTGCGTGCCTGTATCTAACCAAGCAAACCCACGACCAAGTATCTCAACATTTAGTTTACCTTGCTCTAAATAAATTTCGTTAAGGCAGGTAATTTCAAGCTCACCACGCGCTGAAGGCTCAACTTGTTTCGCTAGTTCAACTACGGAATTATCATAAAAATAAAGGCCTGTTACTGCAAAGTGTGACTTTGGCTTAACTGGCTTCTCTTCAATTGAAATTGCTTTTTGTTGCTCATTAAATTCGACTACACCAAATCGCTCAGGATCTTTAACTTGGTAACCAAATACTGTTGCATCTTTTCCACTTTTAGCATTCTCTACAGCCTGTTTTAATTTAGGTGTAAAACCTTGGCCATAAAAAATATTATCACCCAATACTAAACATACATCGTCATTTCCAATAAAGTCTTCGCCTAAAATAAAAGCCTGCGCTAAGCCATCGGGGCTTGGCTGTATTGTATAGCTAAGCTCAATACCAAATTGTGAACCATCACCCAGTAAACGCTTAAATGAGTCGCTATCTTCTGGAGTAGTAATAATAAGCACTTCTCTAATTCCAGCTAGCATTAATACCGACAGTGGATAATAAATCATTGGCTTATCATAAATTGGTAATAACTGCTTTGATACCCCCATTGTAATAGGGTAAAGACGAGTGCCCGAGCCGCCCGCGAGGATAATCCCTTTCATACTACTCTCCTTCTACACGTGTGTTTAGTTCACCTAAGCGCTCGCGCTTGTATGAACCATCTTGCACATTTTTACACCATGTTTGGTTATCTAAATACCACTGAACCGTTTTGCGAAGCCCTGTTTCGAAAGTTTCAACAGGCTGCCAGTTAAGCTCTTCACTCATCTTTGATGCATCTATAGCGTATCGGCGATCGTGCCCTGGCCTATCATTAACAAATGTTATTTGTTCGGCATAACTCGACTTTTTTGGCACCAACTCATCTAGAATACTGCAAATGGTTTTTACTACTTCAATATTTTGCTTTTCGTTATGTCCGCCAATATTATATGTTTCGCCAACTTTACCTTCAGTTACTACTTTATATAGTGCACGTGCATGATCTTCTACATAAAGCCAATCACGAATTTGGTCGCCTTTACCATAAATTGGCAGCTCTTTCCCCTCAAGTGCATTAAGAATAACCAGAGGAATTAGTTTTTCAGGGAAATGGTAAGGGCCATAATTATTTGAGCAATTTGTAATTATGGTAGGTAAACCATAAGTACGCAGCCAAGCACGCACTAAATGATCGCTTGACGCTTTGCTCGCGGAATATGGGCTACTCGGTGCGTAAGCTGTTTTTTCGGTAAACAAAGGTAGCGTTTTACTCTGCGCATTATTTTCTTGTTCATCAGGATGCGGTAAATCACCATATACTTCATCGGTAGATATATGGTGGAACCTAAATACATTTTTAGCTGTATCAGTTAATGTATTCCAATATTCGCGAGCGGCTTCTAATAAATTATACGTGCCTACAATATTGGTTTGAATAAATTCCGCAGGTCCAGTAATTGAGCGGTCGACATGACTCTCAGCAGCTAAGTGCATAACGGCGTCAGGCTGATACTTTTTTAAAATACGATCTAATTCTTCACGGTTACAAATGTCAGCCTGCTCAAATGTATAACGAGGATTGTTATCTATAGGCCTGAGTGATTCTAAATTACCGGCATAAGTAAGCTTATCTAGGTTGATAACCAGATCACTTGTATTCTCAATGATATGACGGATAACAGCAGAACCAATAAATCCTGCACCACCAGTTACAAGTATTTTCATATTATTTTTTACCTAAAAACTCTTTATACCAAGGCATTGCTTTACTTATACCTTGCGATATTTTGAATTCTGGCTCGTAGCCTAAATTGTTCTTAGCCTTACTCACATCTGCTTGAGAATGGCGTACATCACCAGCTCTAAAATCTCTGTAAGTAGGATCTTTTTTAACAAAAATTGAGCTCTCACTCAGGGCTGCTTGAATAGCTTTGTATAAATCATTTAATGTAGTTCGATCGCCTACTGCTACATTATAAACATTATCTTTGACATCATCTGAAGCTGTAGCTGCTAAAATATTCATCTGAACTGTATTTTCAATAAAGCAAAAGTCTCTGCTGGTTTCGCCATCACCGTTTATAAAAACCTTTTCGCCTTTTATCATATCAGCGGTCCATTTTGGAATTACTGCAGCGTATGCTCCATTTGGATCCTGTCGCTGTCCAAAAACATTAAAGTAACGTAAACCGATTGTTTTAAAGCCATATGTTTTTGCATAAACACCTGCATATAATTCATTAACATATTTAGTTACCGCGTAAGGAGAAAGCGGGTTACCAATATTTTCTTCAACCTTTGGTAATGCAGGGTGGTCACCATAAGTAGAGCTACTTGCAGCATAAGTAAAGCTTTTAACGTTAGCCTCTTTTGCTGCTTGTAACATATTTAAAAAACCAGTAATGTTAGCTGCATTAGTTGTAATCGGATCAGCAATTGAACGTGGTACAGAGCCTAATGCTGCTTGATGTAATACATAATCTATTTTGTTATTTATGGCTACTTCGCAATCTTGATAATTACAAATATCACCTTTGATAAATGTAAAACGACTCCATTGTTCACTTGAAACCAAGCCTTTCACTTCATCTAAATTATACTGATGACCAGTTGCAAAATTGTCTAGTCCGACAACAACTTGATTTAATTTTAACAAGTGCTCTAAAAGATTTGAGCCTATAAAGCCAGCGACACCTGTTACTAACCAAGTTTTAGGGGAGGCCAATAATTCAGCTTTAATTTGTTCGTAACGAGTCATGGTATTCCTTGATTCGAGCTTCGAGCTTCGAGCTTCGAGCTTCGAGCTTTTAATAATAAAATCTAGATTTAACAAAACAAAGGGTAAATAAAAACTTGAATCTTTTGCCTTTACCCTTTAATCAAAATTGTTTACAGCCTCATATCTACACTTTGTTTCGGTAGTACGTATTTTAAGTCGTAAAGTACATGATCAACTTTGCCTAGCCCACGAATTTTATCAGCACCCATTTCTTTAAATTCGTTATGTCCGACTGCAAGTATAATTGCATCATAGTTATTCTCTTTATACTCTGTAGTTAGATTCAAACCATATTCATGTTGAGCTTCATCGTTTGAACACCAAGGGTCCACTATATCCACATTAATATTGTATTCTTTGAGCTCACTAACGATATCGACAACTTTAGTATTACGTAAATCAGGACAGTTTTCTTTAAATGTTAATCCCATTAGCAGTATATTTGCGCCATTTATCTGAATACGCTTTTTAAGCATTTTTTTTACAAGTTCAGAAACTACATGCTTGCCCATACCATCGTTTAATCTTCGTCCCGCTAGAATCATTTCTGGGTGATAACCTACGCTTTGAGCTTTATGAGTTAAATAATATGGATCAACACCTATACAATGCCCTCCCACTAAGCCTGGTCGAAATGGTAAAAAATTCCATTTTGTGCCTGCAGCCTCCAAAACTTCTAGAGTATCAATATTAAGTTTGTTAAAAATAATAGACAGCTCATTGATCAAAGCAATATTTACGTCACGCTGTGTGTTTTCAATCACTTTTGCCGCTTCAGCAACTTTAATAGAACTTGCTTTATGCGTTCCCGCTGTAATTATTGATTTATAAAGTTGATCAACTATTTCAGCAATCTCAGGTGTTGAGCCTGAGGTTACCTTTAAAATATTTGTAACACGGTGCTCTTTGTCACCGGGATTTATTCTCTCAGGAGAGTAACCTGCGTAGAAATCCTCATTGAACTTAAGCCCAGAAATTCTCTCAACTACAGGTAAGCAAGCTTCTTCTGTTGCGCCTGGGTATACTGTTGACTCATAAATAATTATATCGTTTTTTTTAACAACCTTACCAAGCATTTCACTAGCTTTCACTAAAGGGGTTAAGTCAGGTTGTTTATGCTCATCAATGGGTGTTGGAACTGTAACAATATAAACATTACAATTCTTTAGCTCAGTCACTGCACTTGAGTATTTCAAATAAATCGACTCTTTAAGCTCATTATCAGAAACTTCTAGTGTAGAGTCATACCCTTTTTGTAATTGCTCTATTCGACTTTGATTAATATCAAACCCCAATACAGAGTATTTTTTACCAAACTCGACCGCTAAAGGCAGTCCCACATATCCAAGACCGATAATACCAATATTTATGTTTTCAAAATTCATTACCAAATTCCTTTTGTATCAATCAAAAAGTTACTTGATACTTTCTTTTCTCTAAATTGTATGTGATCAACTAACAATAAATGAATATCTGCATTTTCAATTGCATACTCTAAAGTGCATAACTCAATGGCCGTCATATTATTTGGTAAGGATTTAATATTAGGCTCAACTGCAATAACGTTTCCTGAGTGTATATTTACAACTTGTTTAGTTATATTTAATGCAGGGCTTTCTCGTAAATCGTCAATATCAGGCTTAAAAGCTAGACCATAACAAGCAATAGTCACATCTTTGGCAGTTTTATTAGGGTTTTCTTGTAAAAAATCAGCTATAGCTAGTTTTACTTTATTAATTACCCACTGTGGCTTTGCATCATTAACCTTACGCGCTGTATGTATTATTTTCGCCTGTTCTGGTGTTTTACTAACAATAAACCATGGATCTACAGCAATACAATGTCCGCCAACACCTGGACCTGGTTGTAGAATGTTGATTCGAGGATGACGATTGGCAAGTGATATTAACTCCCAAACGTCTATGTTTAGCTTGTCACAGATTATTGATAACTCATTAGCAAACGCAATTTGTACATCTCTACATGAGTTTTCTGTCAATTTAGCCATTTCAGCAGTACGAGCATTAGTAATTACGCATTCGCCTTTTACGAAGGTTTTATAGAGCTCTACGGCAAGCTCTGAACACTTTGAAGTCATACCACCTATTACGCGGTCATTTTCCACCAGTTCGCGAACTACATGCCCAGGTAGTACACGTTCAGGGCAGTGTGCTAAATTCACATCTATATTTGCATCTGTATAGCTACTTTCAGCACTAGGGAATGTTAAATCTGGGCGGGCAGCAGCTAACCAATCAGCCATTTGTTCAGTCGCCCCAACAGGAGATGTTGACTCCAATATTACTAAGTCCCCTTTCTTAAGAACCGGTGCAATAGCCTCACTAGCTTCTTTGATATAACTTAAATCAGGCTCAGGTATTGCTGAATCGTTATTTTTGAACGGGGTTGGCACTGCAATTAAAAATGCATCTGCTGGCTCAGGTTTTGTTACCGCTTTTAAATACCCTTCAGTAACAGCGGCATGAACTATCATATCTAGATCGGGTTCTACTATATGGATCTCACCACGATTTATAGTATCTACCGCATGTTGATTTACATCAACACCAATTACGATTTTTTTACGTGATGCAAACATGGCTGCAGTTGGCAAGCCAATATAGCCCAAACCAACAACTGAAATAGTATTAAATGACATGATAATCCTTGTGTATGTAGGTTCTAGGTTCTAGGTTCTAGGTTCTAGGTTCTAGGTTCTAGGTTCTAGGTTCTAGGTTCTACAAAATTCTAATTTTAAATTTTTTGATACAAGCATTGTTTATATGTTTTATAGCTTGTGAATATATTCTTTTTAATATTGTGACGCGATATAAAATCAATACTACCAATTAATCTTTTGCTAAAATATCGCAAATGCGTTGGCACGCTTTACCATCTCCATAAGGATTATGGGCACGGCTCATTTCCTTATATGCTATGTCATTTTCTAATAGTTCATTCAATGCTGTAGTTATTTTAACCACATCAGTACCAACTAATTTTACTGTACCTGCATCTACAGCCTCTGGGCGCTCCGTAGTATCGCGCATAACAAGTACAGGCTTACCTAGGCTAGGTGCCTCCTCTTGAATGCCACCAGAATCAGTTAAAATAATGTTCGCACGATTCATTAAGTAAACAAAAGGCAAATACTGTTGAGGCTCGACTAGATGTATATTATTTATACTCTTTAAAATACGATTGACTGGTTCTTGAACATTAGGGTTTAAGTGAACAGGATAGAGTATTTGACAATCTGGATGATTTTTAGCTGTTTGCGCTAATGCTTCGCATATTCGCTCAAAACCACCACCAAAACTTTCACGACGATGCCCTGTTACTAAAATAAGCTTTTTACTTTCATCAAGCATTGAGAACTGCTCAGCCAAGGTGCTACTTAATTCGGTGTTGTCTTCTATTTGCTGCTTAACCATTAACAAGGCGTCTATCACTGTATTACCAGTTATGAAAATACTTTTTTCTGCATAATCTTCTTTTAGTAAGTTCGCTTTAGAAGTATCCGTTGGCGCAAAGTGATACTTTGTAAGTGCCCCAGTTAATTTGCGGTTTCCTTCTTCAGGCCACGGTGAATATATATTTCCAGTACGTAAGCCAGCTTCAACATGTCCAACAGCTATTTGCTCATAATAAGCCGCCAAACTTGCGGAAAATGTAGTCGCAGTATCTCCATGAACAAGCACTACATCAGGTTTAAAGTCTTTAAGTACAGGAGTTAATTCTAATAAAATTCCACTTGTGACTTCCGGCAATGTTTGACCTGCTTTCATTAAATTTAAATCATAGTCAGGAGTTATTTCAAATAAATCTAAGACTTGATCTAACATTTCTCTATGCTGTGCAGTAACACATACTTTAGATTCAAAACGGTTATCATTAGAAAGAGCACGTACAACAGGAGCCATTTTTATAGCCTCTGGCCGTGTACCAAATACCACTAGTACTTTCTTGTTGAGCATATAAAGCACTCCTAAATTTGCAGGTTATGAAATAAAAATCGCAACGAATTATTTTTTTAAAAAGTATCTAAAAAGAATGATAATGAAACTGATCATTCCACCTAAAAAGGTACCTAAAACGCAGATAAGTGCTCTTGCGGGCTTTGCTTTCTGCTCAGGAATAATTGCCGGATCTATTATTTTAAATACATACTCATCGCGTACATTTGCAAACATTATGGTCTTTGCCTGCTCTTCAACTAACTTATAAAGAACAGCTCTAATATCAGCAATCTTAGTTTGCTCTAACTGCTGAGTCAGGAAATCGGTACTCTCGTTAGCTTCAATAACGTCTCTTGCCTTCATTGTTTGGTTTATATCATCTATTAGCCAATTAACCCATTGCTGAGCAACTACAGGCGAAACATGTTCAACTGATATAGTGACCATTCCAGTTTCTTCGTTCTTATTTGCACTTATAATTTTTATAAACTTTTTATAAGCCTCTTGCATTGAAGGTTCAGGTTTATAAGGAGCTTTTACTTCTCGCACCCATTTATTTTGCTCTACATCATAAAACTTTTCGTCATAAAGAACTGTATTTGTTTCACTATTCCACGTTTTAGCCGCCATTAAATCAGGTAATATGTCATATTTATTTATAAATTCACGACTAAATTTACGTGATCTTAGGATTTCAATTGCTAACTGCGTTTTATCAACATTACCATTTGCTCCTAAGTTCACTCCTGCTAAGCTGGCCAAGCCACCAAACTGACCTACCAAGCCACTTGTCTTATCTTGCTCTGCAGGCGCTAATAACGCTTCAGATTTATAAATATTAGGCAGATTTACTGCATAGTAGACTGACGCAGAAGCAAACAAGGCTGTAATAATTACTATTATCCATTTCCCTTGCCAAATAGCGGTAAATAGTTCGCGTAGGTCTATTTCGTCATCGGCAATGTTGTTTTGCACTGGTGTATTTGCTTGATTTAGGTTGTTTGAGTTGTTTTCCATTTAAATCTCATAAGTTCAGCTATCAGCTATCAGCTATCAGCTATCAGCTATCAGCTATCAGCTATCAGCTATCAGCTATCAGCTATCAGCTATCAGCTATCAGCTATCAGCTATCAGCTATCAGCTATCAGCTATCAGCTATCAGCTATCAAAAATTGAATAACTAGAACATTAGGTCAAGTTATTGTTTTAGGTTTTAGGAACTTTAGCTCGTCCCTCGTAACACCAAACCTGCTACTACATTTGCGCGGCATAAAGCCCCGTTTACAAAACCATTTTGAACCACAGAGTACACCGAGGCGCTGCGCGCTACACAGAGAAGAAAAGCTTATATTGATAAAAGCCTTTAACTTTGATCTCTTCCTCTGTGTTCTCTTTACCCTCTGTGGTGAATAAAATCACTAACAGACGCGACATAAAGTCGCTGCTACATAAGCGCGGGATAAACCCGCGCTACATTATATTAAATACCGCTTATGGCTGCTACTGCTACACCTAGTTGATATAGAATCTGTGTTGCGGTGCTCCAAAGCGTTAACTTATCCATATGGCCTGCATCTAGTGGGACAACAATGGTATCGCCAGGTTCAAGTTGGTTTGAGTTATTAACTGCAAACCAGTTGCCGGTATTTGGTATTTTTACTGAGCCGTTGGCTTTTATAATGTAAATACGGTCATCAGCAGCGCGCTCTTTTAAGCCACCGCTTAGGTCTATATATTCGTCTACGCTGATACCTGCTTTATATAGGTGCGATGTAGAGTAATTAACCTCACCTATTACACTGATTGAGTCACGTTCACTAGGCACATAAAGTACATCGCCATCTTGCAGTACTAGGTTTTGCTCATTGTTAACAATAAGCGGTAAATCTATAACTAAACGGCCTACGGCATCAACGTTAGCCAGGTCCTTCAAAAGCTTATTCATTTCATCGTAAGTAAGTGTGTTGCTACTTACTGAACTTTGAAAGCTTTTTGATGCTATATCACGGCGAAGCTCGGTAGATAAACGCGCTAGCTGTTGTTGCTCTTGCTCTTTAATTGACTTGCGAGTAAATACAGCGGCATTAGTTGCTGCAAACTGTGAAAAACCACCTGCGCGTTCTAGTAAGTTACTTAAAGTTTCACCGCGGCGAATAGTATAGGTGCCCGGAAATTTAAGTTCACCCTTTAGCTCTACTTTTAAGTTTTCTTGCCAATTTGGTATAGCAAATATATTTACGCTGTCTTTACTTTGTAATGAAATATTAGATGCCGCTTTACCTTGCATAGCACTTTTTAAATCAAACTTAATATGCTCAATGTTTGATACATCGTTATTGGCAATTCTTGTTACTTCAGCTTGTTGTGTGTAAGCCGATTCTAACAGGCCGCCCGCCGCAGTAATTAGGTCTTTTACTTCACCGCCTTCCATTAACGGGTAAATGCCTGGGTACATTACACTGCCGCTAATTTCCACTATTTGCATCGCCTGCATTACACCGGCCTGCTGCTCTAACTTAGCAATTACGGGTTTAAGTAAATTATGGCGGCTAAACAACGCATAACTTTGCGCATTTTCTTCTTGCTCTTTAAGCTTTTTCTCAAGCATTTCCGCCATGCTTAAATTTGGATTTACCTCTTCAAACTCTGACTTTTTAACCGCCACACCAACGTATTTTTCAAACTCTTTTTGTTGGTATTCATGCCAAAGCTCTGCTTTGCGCTGTTGATCTTGCTGCTCTTTAGTTAACGCTAAATTTGCAAGCGCTATATCTTCTAAAGTTTTTTCTTCAAAACGACTGAATACAATAATTTTATCGTTAGGGTTAAGTTGTAAGTTGTTCTCAGTATTTTTTGTAATGGCTTTTGCTAAATCAAACTGATGAATTTCAATATCACCATTTACGTTGGTTTCGCGCACTACTAATGCATAATCTAAATCGGCCTGTGGTAGTAAGTCACCACGTACTGAGCCTAATATGTCTGAAATACGCTTACCCTTGTACCACTGGTAATTACCTGGGCGTACTACAGCACCAATTAAACTAATTGAAGTTTGGTATTGCTCACCAATCGCGCTAAAACGAATACGATCGCCATCTTGTGGAATGTAGTTAACTTGCTCTTTGCTAAAATCTACCGAAAGCACTTCTTTATGTTGGTTATTAAAACGTTCAACTATCACACTTTTAGCGTAAGCATTTGGCTTGATGCCGCCCGCCATTTTTAATAATTGTTCTGCCGTTTCGCCTTTTTTAAGCTCAAAAATAGCAGGGCGTTTTACTAAACCATCAACGGTTACTTGCTCGCCAACCGAAGGTATAAATACCACGTCACCCGGCTTTAAAATAATATCGTTACTGCTATCACCGCGAATAAGTAAATCGTATAAATCAAAGTTAGTAACAACCTTACCACCGCGCTTTACTTGAATATTACGCAGTGAGGCTATATCCGACACGCCACCACTTACAAATAATGCATGCGACACTGTAGTCAATGACGACACACTATAACTACCTGGCTTGTAGGCCTCACCTAAAACCAAAATACGAATACTGCGAAGTTTACCAAGCGATACAAACGCTTTAACACCTATAATCTCTTGTTCAACTTTTACTTTTATTAACTCTTTAACTTCAGCAAAGGTTAAGCCAGCTACCTGAACAGGACTTAAGTCGGGAATGTTAATACGTCCTTCCCTATCAACGATGACTTCGTAGCTTGCGCTTTCTTTACCGTAAAAGTTGATTAATAGCTGATCGCCACGCCCCACTAAATACGTATCGGGTACTGCGGCGTTTTCGTTGGGCATAAATGTGGTGGGTTCGCCGGCAAATAAGTCGTAACCAAATGGTTTTACCGTGTTATCTTCGGGCTTAAAGCGTTCTTCATCTGTAAAAGCTTGTTCGTCGGCGGTATTACGCTCACCTACTGTGGGTTTATCTTGTTCGTTATTTTTGCCACTGGCATTGCCTGCACCTCCAAGGCTTGAAATATCTACGCCATATTGCTTTGCAAGTGCCTGCTGTTGAGACTTAGGCAACTTTTGAAACTGCTCAAGTTGAGCGGCTGTTGGCGCAAATGCTAATGTGCTAAAGCTACATATAAGTACAAAAGCACTTAATAAATGTTTAATAACGTTCACGAGTAGGTATTTCCCTAGGTCTACAACCAAAATTGTTGGGTATCATACATTATTTATGAGCAAATAAAAAAGGGACTTTAGCCCCTTTCATAGTTTTATTACAATTAATTTACTACTTGATGTTAAAAGCTGTAAACCAATGTTAATGAGGTCTCAGTGTCGGTTGCTTCTTTGTCATCAGCCACATCTGAGTTATTGGTGATATTGTAGGCTACTTTCATTTGTAGCGAGCCATTAATTTTAGTAAGTAGCGCAGTTTCTGAGCGAGTTTTGGTATTGGTATCACCATATTCTACCGATACTAACTGGGTAAAACGCGCGTTGTCTGAAATTTTCCAGCTAAAGTCTAATTTACCTAAAGCAATTACTTCGCCTTCGTATTCACCCGCTAGTGAGTTGCCGTTTTCATCAACCTCTTCGCTTACATCTGGGTATTTAAAGTACTTATAACCTGGACCAATTTCAGCATTTAGTTTCATGTTTGACTCGTTTAGTAAACGTAAACCATAACCTGCTGAAATAACCGACTCACTTCGGTATGCACCAAAGTAGTCAGATACGTGTGACCCATAAATAAATAAGTGGGCGTGCTTTTCATTTAACTTGTAATTACCTTGTGCTGAAATAGAGTACTTTTCGTTAGTACGCTGTTTTTCTTTTATGCCATTTTCGTTCTCTACTTCATCTTCTTTGTAGATGCCGTCTAACTTATACTCGTTATTCCAGCTTTCTAAGTTATGTAATACTTTAATACCGCCTTTTAAGGTCGTTGTTTCGGTATTACCGCTGGTAATAATAGCGCCTACTTCGCTGGTAACTTCCCAGGTTTTTTGCTCATCTTCTGATGCAAATGCATTGGTTGTAGCTGAGGCTGCTACTAATATTGATAAAAGCTTAAGTTTCATTAAAAAATAACCCTGTAAAAAATGTATTAATACCTATTAAAAAGGCAGCGCGCATATTAATAAATCGAATTTGAGCGCAGCCTTAATAAATAAGTATTTTAAAAAATTAGTCTTGCTTGTGTAAATGTACATCCATTTGCGGGAATGGAATGGTAATGTCTGCGTCGTCTAACGCTATTTTAATGTTTTCCATTAACGACCAGTATGTTGGCCAGTAATCTTCTGAGTTAACCCACGGGCGCACTATAAAGTTAACGCTTGAATCGGCAAGTTCAGAAACTGATACATTGTATGCAGGATCTTTTAAAATACGCGATTCGTTATCAAGCACTGATTTAAGTACTTCTTTTGCTTTTCGTAAGTCGGCGTCGTAGCCAACACCAATCACAAGGTCAACGCGGCGTGTTGATTCGCGCGAGTAGTTAATAATTGCATCTGACATGATTTTTGAATTAGGCATTACAATAACTTTGTTATCGGGTGTGCGCATTTCAGTTGAGAATATTTCGATTTTTTTAATCGTACCGGCTTTACCGCCCGCTTCAACATAGTCACCTGATTTAAATGGGCGAAGTAGAATAATTAATACGCCTGACGCAAAGTTAGATAACGACCCTTGCAGTGCTAAGCCAACGGCTAAACCTGCCGCACCTAAAATAGCAATAAATGACGTAGTTTCGATACCAATTTGTGACAGCGCCATTAAAATAGTGGCTGCAAATACAATGGCATATACAATACTAGAGACAAACGATGAAACCGCTTTATCTACTTTTTTCTTGTCGAATGCTTTTTCGGTTAACTTTGCACAAAATTTAGCAATTCGTCCACCCAGTAAAAATATAACAAGCGCTATGACTGCTTGAATACCGTAGTGTAAGATTAAGCCTGAATTTTCATTCAGCCAATTGAGTATTGAATCCATATTAACTCCTGATAGTGTTATTAAGCAGTTTAGCGGTGTTGTTTATTGTATTGTATTGTAAATCTTTAATAGGTGTTTGCAACGACCTTATTAAGGGTTAAAGCTACAAGGTTTAACGGCAACCACGAAAAATAAGCGTCATATTATAGAGCAATTTTTATACGTTGGTAATAAGTTTAATTTTTTTTGATTTTTTGCTTCACAAGCATGGGGATATTATGTATTATGCGCGCCACACCAAACAAGGTGTATGTAGTGGCGGTTGTAGCTCAGTTGGTAGAGCCCCGGATTGTGATTCCGGTTGTCGCGGGTTCGAGCCCCGTCAATCGCCCCACTATTTTCTAAGTCTCCTCAGTAATATCTAAAGTTAATCTCTAAATTATATTTACCCGATACAAAGCCAAGTCAGAAACAAAGAAACTGCGCCAACTTGTCTGTAGGCATGAGTTTACCTTACGCATTTATTAGATCTTAAACCTGACGCGACATAACGTCGCTGCTACCATAGATTTAAAAACTACACACGTAGCAGTGGATTTACCCTGCGTCTCGAAGACCGATGCCCGCATTTGAAGCTTTGAACATGTAAACTTAATAAACGCAAAATAAAGTCGCTGCTACATATTATTTAAGGCGTTCTTTCCACTGTGCAATAGGCAGTGGCTTTGAAAATAAATAGCCTTGAAATAAGTTGCAACCGCGCTGCTTTAAATAATTAAATTGCGCAGGTTCCTCAACGCCTTCAGCAACGCTGTTTACGCCTAAAGCACTGGCCATGTCGATGATCATATTCACAATAGTTTTACTTGAATTATCGTCAGTATCCATAATGCCATCGACAAAGTATTTATCTATTTTAAGCTCAGAAATTGGCAACTCTTTCAAATAACTCAGGCTTGAATAACCCGTTCCAAAGTCATCAATTGAAAACCTAAAGCCCTTTTTATTAAGTTCAAGCATAGTCTCTTTTACTAGTTCGATGTCTGACACTAAAGTCGTTTCGGTCAGCTCTATCACTAAGTTACGTGGTGACACTTGCCACTTATGAACACTGGCGAGCAATTTTTCCTTAAAATCGGGGGCTACAATTTGTTTAGCGCTAATGTTAACGGCAATACAGGTGTTTTTTCCTGCTCGGCTGACTTCATGCAGCAACTTACATACTTGATCAACCACCCAATCGCCAATTTTAATAATGGCTTCACTCTCTTCTGCTAGGGGTATAAATTCCCCAGGGCTTATTACGCCTAATTCCTCAGAATCCCAACGTAATAATGCTTCGGCTGAATTAAAGGTATTTTCATTAATAAATTGTGGCTGTAGTACCAGTGTTAATTCATCACTTTTATCAACATTTATTAGTAAGTAACGAATTTTATTGGTACGTTCGTAACGTTTTAATGCATCTAAATCTGCAAAGTAATAACCAAAAGGAGACAACTTTTTGGCTTGTTTTAGTGCGTATTCCAACTTATCAAACATAGAGCTATAGGAGTCTCTACTCGCATTAATAATTGTACTGCCCAACGAGGCGCTTAGTACCACATCAAGATCACTGATCTTATGTGAGAAGTTATCTAGCGCTAATATTTTAGAGTCTATACTTGGTTGTTGTTGCTCTAGGTAGGATAAGTCATTACTTATATTGGCGCTTATAATTAAAAAAGAATCGACTCCGCTTTTGTATAGCTTGTACTCGCCCTGTACCGCATTTGATAGTTTTTTAGCCGTTAAAATGAGTGCTTCGTTGCCCGCCTCAATACCATACTTAAAGTTAAATTGCGCTAACTTATCCATATCTAATAATGCAGCATATATATAGCCATTATTAATGCTGGCACTTTGAAGTAAACTTCTGCATTCGCGCTCAAACCACCGCTTATTTTTTAATCCTGTTATGGGATCTGAATAAGCTAAATTATAAATGGTATCTTGCGCTTTGAGTTTTTCACTAATATCTCTAACTACACCAATATATTCAACGCTTTGCTCATTAACGGCTTTGGTAAGTGACAATTCTATTTGAAAAATAGTGCCGTCTTTTTTTCTTGCAGGTAGTTGCCTACCAACACCAATAATTTTAGCCTCACCTGTTTGCTCATAATTTCGCATATACGAGTGATGCTTAGATGCATAAGGCTCAGGCATTAAGTTGTTAATCGACAAGCCAAGCATTTCATTTTGCTTATAGCCAAACATAGTTAATGCGGTTGAGTTACAGTGAACAATAACGCCTTGCTGATTAATAGTGATCACTGCATCATTTAAGTTATTTAAAATAGCTTCAAGGCGATTATTTTTATCATCAACCTTGGCCTTTAATTCATACTCTAAAGTGACATCTTCAAAAGCACCATGCACTTTAATAACCTGATGATCATCATTAAAAACAGGGTGACCACTCGTCCGTACCCACTTTTTATTGCCATGAGCATCTACAAACTCAAAGTCTTCACAATAAGGAAGACCATGTGTTTGCAAACGATTAAAAAAATCACGAATACGCGCTTGCTCTTTTTCACCAGCATAATGCGCAATCGCTTGTGTGGTCGTGAGCGGTTTGTGCTTATCAAGGCCATAAATATTATAAACCTCGGGTGAATAATTTAGCTCGCCGGTTGAAATTGTGTATTCCCACGTGCCTACCTTCGACATAGCTTCAACAGCACTAAATAGTGATTGCTGTGAGCTTGATTTATCTTCTAAAAAACACTTTTGCAAGAACACTGCTGTATAACTCGCAAAGCTAATTAGCCTTGGTAGGTGGTGCTTAATTGTTGGATCACTATTTAAATAAAGACCAACCAGTACGCCGCTTAATTGGCCTTCATCATTGCTTATAGAGACGCCAATGTAAGCTTGCGCATTTATAGTTTTTAGTAGCTTATTTTCAGGATAGTGTTGTTGTAATTCATCCGTTATAAAACACGCACTTTTTGAAGGCAGCTGTTCACAAGGCGAGCCTTCTAGCGAATAAGAAAAGTTATCAACGACCTCTGCGTTATGTAAAACCAACTGCGTAGTTGCTAATTTATCTTCATTTACAGAGGCAATAAATAAGTAATCGGCTTTAATTTCGTGCTGCAGTACTCTCAATTGTGCACTTAAATTTGCACATTGAGAATACGATACATCATAGGCTGCACCTATATCTAACTGCTTGCTATCCTTGCTCACTTTACTAACCTACTTTGAAAGAAAGACCTAATGACGCTAATGCTTTAGAGTGCTTTTCAATCGCATCAGACTCTGCCCCTACACAATGCGCTTGGGCTAAATTTTCTGAAGACGCACTACTAATATTGGAAATATTGCGGCTAATTTCTTGCGATACCATACTTTGCTCTTCCGCAGCGGTTGATATTTGCGTTGCTAAATCGGAAATATCTGTAATTGCCGCATAGACTTTTGAGACGATATCTTGGCTATTACGGGTTTCTTTAACACATGTTTCAGCAGCGTGTTTACCCGCTTCCATTGTTTTGGACCAGTTGAGTAGCGTAGATTGCATTTCAGATATTGAGACTTGAATTTGCTCTGTGGCGGTATGCGTTCTGCTTGAGAGTGCACGTACCTCATCAGCAACAACCGAGAAGCCTCGGCCATGTTCACCAGCACGCGCAGCCTCAATAGCGGCATTGAGTGCAAGTAAATTTGTTTGATCGGCAATCCCTTGTATCTCTTGCATTATACCACCAATTTTTTCAGCCTCTGTTGCTAACTCACTCGCAGAGCTTGCTGAGTTATCAACTTCAGTTGCAAGTAACGACACCTCTCGCATTGTCCCAGACATGGCTTGCGTTGCTGACTCACAATCTTGGTGAGCTTGTTGCACTCGTTGATTAGTGACTAAGGTGTTTTTTGCTACCTCGTCAATTGAATGCACCATTTCTTCGACCGCAGACGATACCTGATGTAATTCAGATGCTTCTTTTTCAACGCCAGCCTGCGCAGCTTCAGCACAAACTTTAAGCGAATCAGCTCCTTTGCTAAGGCTTAAAGTGCCATCAATAATACGCCCAACAATGGTCGTTACTTTACCCTCAAGTAATTTAATCCGAAAATCACTATAGCTGAGGCTATCGCTACCAGAATAAATATGCCGAGATACGCTATCTGGGCCTGCCTTGGTTTTTTTGATTTTGCTTTGCGAGCGAATTAACTCTTCATAAAAAATAACAAAAGGCAGAGGAACAAACAGCAAACATAACCAGAACATGTAACTTGTTAACCAAGCAATTAAAGCGGCACACCCAATAAATAGAGGCAATTTAAATGCAGCTAATTTTTCACTTAAAGGCGTAATTGATTGGCCGTTGTTTAAACGTTGGTAAAGCTTTTCTGCGCGGTGTTTATATTCTGGAAGGAGTTGTTGACGAACTGATTGATAACCTACTTTTTTACCGTTTTCGTAAATAGGGGTAACAAATGCATCAACCCAGTAATAACGCCCATCTTTACATCTATTTTTTACAGCTCCTCGCCATGCGGTATCGCTTTTTAAATTAGACCACATATCACCAAATGCCGCAGGTGGCATATCTGGGTGACGAACCATATTATGATTTTTCCCTTTTAACTCATTGATGGTATACCCTGAAACTTTACAAAAGCTATCATTTGCATAGGTGATAACCCCTCGTAAATCTGTTGTAGAAACTAATTCTTCGTCAATGCCAAACGAAACTTCCTGGTCTACCGTTGCTTGATTTCTTCTACTCATAGTGGGTGCTTCATTATTTTTTAATGGGTGAATTTGCGGGATGTTAATTTATAAATGTATAAAACACAATTATACATTATTACTATATTCTAACAGTTCAAAAGAGCCTGAAACTTCATATTACACCTCAGCTTAGTAAAAATATACATTTAAAAACATAAGGTTACAAAAACTCACAAAAACAAACGAGAATAGTTATTACTTTATTTTAAGCTTATATACAAAGTTTAAACACCAATCACTGCTTATAGAGTAATTTTAGACCGAAGCGATAAGGTTCGCCACAAAAGTGGCTAAAAAAAATGCCACCAAATGGTGGCATTTACACACGGGGGTATTTCTACTTATAGAAATTTTTTTACTATTTTGTTACGAAAAATATATATTAAAAAGGTAACATTTAGCCCATTATCTAGCAACATTTAACCGGGTTTTATCTTACAACCATTAACTCATCGGAACAGTCTTAATCATTACACCTTAATACATACGTATTTTTCTTCTAAGTACTCATCTAAACCCTGATGCCCGCCTTCACGACCAAGACCTGATTGCTTTACACCACCAAACGGCGCAACTGGGTTTGATATAACGCCCTCATTTACACCTACCATGCCAAACTCTAGCCCTTCGCTTATACGATAGATTTGTTTAATGTTTTGGCTATAAAAGTACGCAGCTAACCCATAAGGGACGTCATTAGCAAGCGCAAGTACTTCGCTTTCTTCATCAAATGGGATCACCGTTAATACAGGACCAAACACTTCTTCGTGATAAATATCCATTTGTGTAGTGACATTGGTGACTATTAATGGGTTTTGAAAACTGCCACCTAAATTGCTGTTATCTCCAATTAGCGTAGCGCCTTTATCAAGAGCGTCTTTAATCAGTTGTTGCACTTTCTCTTTTGCTTTGGGGTAAATAAGCGGCCCTATGTCGGCATTTTCATCAAAACCGTTCGCAACTTTGAGCGCAGCGACTTTGGGTGTAATTTTTTCAAGCACGTCATTTAATATATTACGCTGAATAAAAATACGATTTGCTGCAACACAAGCTTGTCCTGAGTTTCTAAATTTGGCCGCCATCAATCCATCAATCGCATCGTCAATATCAGCATTATCAAATATTATAAACGGGGCATTTCCCCCCAATTCCATTGAAGTACGCTTTATTGTAGACGCACATTGAGAGAGTAACTGCTTACCTACACCAGTAGAACCAGTAAAAGTAAACTTACGCACCACCTCTGAGTCTGTCAGCATTTTGCCAACCTTTTTGGCATCTTGTGACACAAGCACATTAAATGCACCTTTAACAAAGCCAGCCTGATCAGCTAAATAAGCTAAAGCGATAGCACATAATGGTGTGTGCTCAGAAGGCTTGAGTATAAAACTACAGCCCGCAGCATAAGCCGGCGCGACTTTTCGAGTCACCATAGCAACAGGAAAGTTCCAAGGCGTAATACCTGCTACCACGCCAATAGGTTGCTTGAAGCTAGTTAAACGATGACTGTTATCGGTGGCGGGGATCACATCGCCGTAGCTGCGTTTAGCTTCCTCTGCAAACCATTTAATAAAACCGGCGCCATAATCTATTTCACCAAGAGATTCTTTAAGCGGTTTTCCCTGCTCTTTAGTCATAAGTGTAGCAAGGGTTTGTTTGTGCTTGATCACTAGATCATACCAACGCATCAAGGTGTCACTTCGCTCGGTCGCATTGGTGGCTTTTAATTTTACAAAAGCGCCTTGCGCTGCTGTTATGGCATTTTTTACGCCTTGCTCATCAATATCACTTACATCAACAATACTTTGTTCGGTGGCCGGATCATCAACGCTAAAGCGTGAGCTAGTTTGATAAAATTCACCGTTAATAAACGAGTCTGAAAAAATAAGATCACTCAAAATATACCTCCAAAATGGGTTTTGGGCTTCGGGTTTTGGGCTTCGGGCTTCGGGCTTCGGGCTTCGGGCTTCGATAAATTAAAAAAGCCTTGTGGTTAACGCTACAAGACTTTTTAATTTTAATTTACCCGCCGCCCGTAACCCTTTACCTTCAAGCTTTGTATTTATTCACTTCCTCTGCGCACTCTGTAATCTCTGTGGTAAATAAAATTACTAACAAACGCGGAATAAAACCGCTTTAAAAAGCATATGCACAAAGAGAAGTGAATGAGAAGAAAATGAGAAAGCACTAACCATTAGCCTGAGTGATTAATTGTTTTGTCACTTCCTCTAAAAGCGCAGCGTCTCTTAACCTCTTTGTGCATAATTTTATTACCTTTAACCACATTTGCGCGGCGTAAAGCCCCGCCTACAGGCTATTTTAATTTACCCGCGTCTCGCAGCCCGCCGCTCGTAACCTTTTGCCTTTCGCCTTTAACCTTTAACCTTTAAAAAGACGCGGGGTAAACCCGCTGCTACCAAATACAAACAAAAAAGCCGCTGTATCAAACAGCGGCTTTTAATATGATAGTCATTAATTAAAAACTAGTGTTCTTCATTAACGATATTGAGATTGTACTTAGGTATTTCAACCACTAAGTCTTCATCTCTAATAATTGCTTGGCAACCTAAGCGAGATTCAGGCTCTAAACCCCATGCTTTATCTAGCATGTCATCTTCTAGATCATCACTTTCATCTAATGAGTCAAAACCTTCACGGATCACTAAATGACACGTTGTACATGCACATGATTTTTCACAGGCATGAGGAATGCTAATGCCATTTTTAAGCGCGATATCAAGTACCGTTTCGCCAGCGGGCGCTTCTATTGCTGCACCGTCAGGACACAACTCCGGATGGGGAAGAAAAACAATTTGTGGCATTCTAATCTCTCTTATATATTGTCTACTGACTGACCCGTTAAGGCTTTTTTAATTGACGCGTCCATTCTGCGCGCGGCAAAATCACTGCTCGCATTATCCATTTTTTCAATGGCCGCTTTAATTTCGCTTGGCTCTTGCGCACTCTCGCGTACTTTCGCAAGTTCGCTTATTTCCACTTTTAGCGTCGCTAATTGCTCAGGCTCAAGTAAATCGCCATCAGCAGCTAATGAGGCTTCCATCGCTTCTATTACACGAAGCGCTTCAACTTGTTGCTCTTTAAGCATACGCGCTTGCATATCGCCTTTAGCGTTACTCATCGACTCTTTAAGCATATTAGCAACTTGGTCGTCAGACAAACCAAACGACGGTTTTACTTGTATTTCTGCTTGAACTCCCGTTGATTTTTCCATGGCTGATACGCTTAGTAAACCATCAGCGTCTACTTTAAAGGTAACGCGAATATGCGCCGCCCCCGCCGCCATAGGAGGAATACCTTTTAAGCTGAACTTTGCCAGCGATCGACAATCGTCAACCAGTTCACGTTCACCTTGTAATACATGCAACGACATGGCCGTTTGACCATCTTTAAACGTAGTAAATTCTTGCGCACGCGCAACCGGAATAGTGGTATTGCGTGGAATGATTTTTTCAACCAAGCCACCCATTGTTTCAAGGCCTAACGACAACGGTAACACATCAAGTAATAACATGTCTGAATCTGGCTTGTTACCAATTAATACGTCAGCTTGTAATGCTGCACCCAGTGCAACAACGCGATCAGGGTCAATTGAAGTCAGCGGCTGTTTATCAAAAAATTCACCGACTTGAGTACGCACTAATGGCATACGGGTTGAACCACCAACCATTACAACTTGTAATACTTCTTGGTTTTCAATACCGGCATCTTTTACTGCACGACGACATGAGCGGAGCGTTTTTTTGACCAGTGGCATAGCGAGCTCATTAAATTTTTCTCGCGTTACTTCAACCATGTATTTTTCATCGTCAAACTCAAGGCCGACATTCACTTTTTCGTATTGGCTGAGTGCTTCTTTACAGGCTTTGGCTTTATTAATGAATAAGCGTAATACCGAAGGAGATAAGCCTGTCACGCCGGTTTCTTGTTTTAGGTAATCAACTAATAATGAGTCAAAGTCGTCGCCGCCTAGGCTAGAATCGCCACCGGTGGCCAGCACTTCAAACACGCCTTTATTAAGACGCAGAATAGAGATATCAAAAGTACCGCCCCCTAAATCATAAACGGCGATAATACCTTCTTGCCCTGAATCTAAACCGTAAGCAACGGCAGCGGCAGTAGGCTCGTTTAGTAAGCGCAGTACATTAATACCGGCAAGCTCAGCCGCATCTTTGGTGCTTTGACGCTGTGCATCATCAAAATAAGCTGGTACCGTAATCACTGCCCCTAAAATATCTTGATTACCAAAGCTTTGCTCAGCGCGTACTTTTAAAGCATTTAAAATATGACTTGAGGCTTTAACTGGGCTGATTTTTCCCGCAGCCGTTTCGATAGCCAATGCACCATCATCATCGCAAAACTGATAAGGCAGTTGGCCATAGCTTTGTTCTATTTCGGTTTGCGTTTTACCTAAAAAGCGCTTCACTGAAATAAGCGTATTAACCGGATCGAGTGTAGCTGCTTGCATTGCATCATTACCCACGGTAATGCCGCCAGCTTGATAACGAACCACTGAGGGTAACATCGCTTCGCCTGACTCATCAGTAATAGTGCGTGCTTCGCCGCTTTGTACGGTTGCCACTAATGAATTTGTAGTGCCTAAATCAATTCCAATGGCTAATTTGTGTTCATGTGGTGCCGCGCTCTGCCCCGGCTCAGCAATTTGCAATAATGCCATAATGCTCTTTAAACTCGTGTTGCTCGCTTTGCAGCAAGTAATTAATCGTCAAATAAACTGTCTTCAATGCGTTCAAGTTCGTCTTGTAACTTATATACAAATTTTAATTTGCGAATGTTGTCAGCAGCGTGTTGATATTGTTGCTCATCGTTGCTTGCAAGTTGCTCAGCCAATTCGTTGCTATACTGGGCTTTTAATTGCTTTATTTGCGACTCAAAATTAGCAATAGCGATATCTGGATCACTTGCAGAGGGAAGTTCTTCAAGCTCTTCGCGCAGTTCCATTTGTTGCATCAAGAACATGGGATCTTGCAGTGTTTGCTGCTCAGCGCGAATATCAACGCCCAGCTCACTCAACATATATTCAGCACGTTTAACCGGATGCTTAAGTGTTTGTAATGCGTCGTTAATTTCAGCGGTACTTTGTACGGCCATTAATTTATCACGACTGCTGGCATTAGCATGACGATCAGGGTGTACAGCACGTTGAAGTTCTAAGTAGTGCTTGTTGATCATTGCTAAGTCAATATTGTAGTCAACCGGTATTGCAAATAACTCAAAATAACGCATAACTTCTCACAAATGACAAAGCCCTACATTAACTGGCAGGGCTTATTTATATCTTAAAACAAGTTTGAGCTTAAACTGTAAAGCTTTCGCCACAGCCACACTCATCAGCTTGGTTAGGGTTATTAAATTTAAACCCTTCATTTAAACCTTCTTTAGTGTAGTCGAGCTCGGTGCCGTCGATATAAACTAAGCTTTTAGCGTCAACAATTAAGGTAACGCCTTTGGCCGCAAATGTTTCATCGTCATCGTTTAGCTCATCAACAAACTCTAGAACATAAGCAAGACCTGAACAGCCCGTCGTTTTAATGCCAACTCGCAGGCCAATGCCTTTACCACGGTTTGCTAAAAATGATTGTACACGGTTTGCTGCCGCATCTGTCAATGTCACTGCCATGAATATCTCTTAGTTTGTATGTTTGCTTTTGTAATCTGCAATTGCTGCTTGAATTGCATCTTCGGCTAAAATTGAGCAGTGAATTTTCACTGGTGGTAATTCTAGCTCTGCGCTGATATCGGTATTTTTGATAGTCGCAGCTTCGTCTAATGTTTTGCCTTTAACCCACTCTGTTACCAGCGAAGATGAAGCAATTGCGCTACCACAGCCGTACGTTTTGAATTTTGCATCTTCAATAACGCCTTCCGCCGATACTTTAATTTGCAATTTCATTACGTCACCACATGCTGGTGCGCCTACCATACCCGTTGCCACTGACGGATCATTTTTGTCTAGAGCACCTACGTTACGTGGGTTTTCTACGTGGTCGATTACTTTATCACTGTAAGCCATAATTCTATCCTCACTACCTGCTAGGTATGGGCTCCACTAATTAGTGGTGCGCCCATTCAACTGAATCTAAATCAACACCTTCTTGGTGCATTTCCCAAAGAGGAGACATTTCACGTAAACGGCCAATCGAGTTTTTCATTAACTCAACGGTGTAATCAATCTCTTCTTCGGTGGTAAAACGGCCAATACTAAAACGAATCGAGCTGTGCGCTAGCTCGTCGTTGCGACCTAATGCACGTAATACGTAAGAAGGCTCTAAACTTGCAGATGTACAGGCTGAACCTGACGATACCGCAATATCTTTAACAGCCATTAATAACGACTCACCTTCAACAAAGTTAAAGCTAATGTTGACAATACCAGGTACTGATTGGTCTTGCGTGCCGTTAAAGTACACTTCGTCCATATCCGTTAAAATGCCGTCGATTAGGCGTTTACGCAACGCACTGATGTGTGCGTGATCTTTTTCAAAATCTTGTTTTGCAATTCTAAATGCTGCACCCATACCCACTAATTGATGAGTTGCTAATGTACCAGAACGCATGCCACGCTCATGGCCGCCACCGTGCATTTGTGCTTCTAAACGTGCACGTGGTTTACGACGAACATACAAAGCACCTACGCCTTTAGGGCCGTATACTTTGTGCGCCGAGAATGACATAAAATCTACTTTGGTTTGTTGCACATCGATTAAAACTTTACCCGCGCTTTGTGCCGCATCTACGTGGAACATAATTTTACGTTCGCGACACATTTCACCAATAGTATTGATGTCTTGGATTACACCTAGCTCGTTATTTACATGCATGATACTTACAAGCACGGTGTCGTCACGCATGGTGTCTGCTAATTTTTGCAGATCAAGTAGGCCGTTTTCTTCAACGTCCATGTAGGTTACTTCAAACCCTTGACGCTCAAGTTCACGACATGTGTCGATAACCGCTTTGTGTTCAGTTTTAGCGGTAATAACATGCTTACCTTTTTTCTTGTAAAACTGAGCTGCACCTTTAATAGCAAGGTTATTTGATTCTGTTGCACCCGATGTGAATACAATTTCACGTGGGTCTGCATTAATTAAATCAGCAATGTCAGTACGTGCTTGGTCAACGACTTCTTCAGCTTGCCAACCAAAACGGTGTGAACGCGATGCTGGATTACCAAAATTACCGTCCATAGTCAGGCACTGCATCATTTCTTTGGCAACTCGTTCGTCAACAGGCGTAGTTGCTGCGTAATCTAAATAAATCGGTAACTTCATTTCTCTCTCCGCTGCAGGTCAACCTTAAAGTTGACAGCTTACTTGAATATTTTCCAACTGCTTAATTGCATCATTAACGCTGTTTTCTTGGCGAAGAGCGACCGCTTTAACGTCCGACTTTTCAACCAGTTCAGCTAAGGTAATATTATTTAAAAATTCTTCAATTCGTGCGCTTAAGTCTGACCACAATGTATGGGTTAAACAACGCATACCACTTTGACAACCAGTATTGCTTCGCTGACACCGTGTAGCGTCAACAGATTCATCTACCGCATTGATAACATCGCCAACTGAAATTACGTCAGCCTCACGTCCTAGTAAATAGCCCCCACCAGGACCTCGAACAGAACTCACTAGCCCATTTTTACGTAAACGGGCAAATAATTGCTCAAGATAAGACAAAGAAATTTCTTGGCGCTGCGAAATATCTGCAAGCGCTACAGGGCCTATATTTGCATGTAGTGCAACATCCAGCATGGCTGTAACGGCGTATCTGCCTTTTGATGTTAACTTCATAACGCCCCCCGCACAAAAGAGTGCAAATTTTAATTACCAGAGTAGATTAGTCAAGTATTATCCTGATTGGCTAGCCTCGGATGCCAGCCGATAAACTTGCAATACCCGACTGTTTTGGTCAAGTATTGGGTCTATTGTAATTACCTGAGTAATTTAGTCAAGTATTAGTAGAGCAATAAAGGGCGCTATTTATAACTAATTGCTATTTTATAGACTTATTAATTGAGGTAAGAATACCTCGTAATATGTTCATTTCTGCATCTTCAGGGCGAGCACGATTAAACAAACGACGTAGCTTAGTCATTACCATGCCTGGGTGCTGCTTAATAATGAAGCCTGTTTTAAACAAAGTGTCTTCAAGATGTTCGTAAAACAATTCTGTTTGTTTAGACGATGGATATAGGGTGTCGTCTTCTTCTTGAACAGCCTTAGGTTGCTGATTTAAAAACGCCATACGCGTTTCATAACATAAGGTTTGCACAGCCATGGCTAAATTAAGTGAGCTGTATTCTGGGTTAGCAGGAATACACACATGGTAATTACACAGTTGTAATTCTTCATTAGTTAAGCCACTGTTTTCACGGCCAAACACAAGCGCTACAGGGCCGTTTACGGCTTCGCCAACAAGCTTTTCACCACATTCTCTCGGCTCTACCATAGGCCACGACAATGTACGCGAGCGGGCGCTAGTACCAATCGTTAATGCACAATCAGCAATCGCATCTGCAACGCTATCAACAATAACAGCATTACCTAGTACATCAGTCGCACCTGCAGCAAGCGCACTTGCATGACTGTCTATTTCACAGGCTGGATCAACAAGGTATAACTTTGATAATCCCATGGTTTTCATGGCGCGCGCCGCTGAACCAATGTTACCAGAGTGTGATGTGTTTACTAAAACGATGCGAATATCATCTAAGATCATTACAGTGCTACTTATCGAGTACAAAAAAATTGCGCAAATTCTAGCATGAAAACGCGCTGAGATCCTATATTCAATAGTCGAGATCTAAAAGATCAGTTCGGGGTTCGGGGTTCGGGGTTCGGGGTTCGGGGTTCGGGGTTCGGGGTTCGGGGTTCGGGGTTCGGGGTTCGGGGTTCGGGGTTCGGGGTTCGGGGTTCGGGGTTCGGGGTTCGGGGTTCGGGGTTCGGCAGGATTGTGTTTGGGATTAATTAAAAAGCAATTCGTCATTTATTTATTCATCACCTAACCCTGATCTGCTTTAATCAAACAGGACACTTTAATAATGGAATATAATCCAATTATTGAGGTGTTAAATGACAAAACGAACAAACAGAAGTTACACAGCAGAATTTAAACAAGAAGCTGTGGCATTGGTAACCGAGCAAGGTTACAGCGTACCCAAGGCAGCAGCGTCTTTAGGTATCACAGATAAATTACTTTATAACTGGAAAGCTAAAGTTGAAGCAGAACAATCTGGTGCCAGTTTGAATGCTGATGAGCGGGCTGAGCTGTTAAGGCTTCGCAAGGAAAATAAAGAGCTAAGGATGGAAAAAGAAATTTTAAAAAAGGCCAGCGCCCTCCTGCTAAAAGAAACCAAGTAACGTTTAAAACGATTAAGCAGTTATCCTCGGTGTTTCCCGTGGTTAAGCTCTGCAAAGTGATGAAAGTAAGCCGCAGTGCTTATTATGCTTGGCTTAAGCGGCCAGCAAAAGTAATTACTGTAGAGCAGCTTAATTTATATCGAAAGGCCAAGTATTTCTTCAAGAAAAGCAGAAATAGCTTAGGCTACCGAGAGCTTAGAAAGAAGTTACGCAGTGAGGGCTTTAGCGTCAGTGATTATGGCGTTCAGAAATTAATGGCAACACTTGGTTTAGTCGTTACTCAACGAGTGGCATACAAGGTAACAACCAAGCGTAAACACAGTGATGCCGTTGCTGATAATCTTTTGAATCAGAACTTTAATCCTGTTGCGCCAAATCAGGTGTGGGCTGGTGATGTGACTTATCTAAGAACTGGCGAAGGTTGGATGTATCTGGCTATCGTCATGGACTTATATTCACGTCGTATTGTTGGTTGGCATATTGATAAACGCATGACGACTGACTTTGTTAGCAAGGCGATGATGAAAGCTTATAACTTACGGCAGCCACCAAAAAGCTTGGTGTTTCACAGTGATAGAGGTTCACAGTACACCAGTAAACAATATCGACAATTACTATGGAGTTATGGCGTCAGAGCCAGTATGGGCGATGTCGGTGCGTGTTGGGATAATGCGGTTGTTGAACGATTCTTCGGCAGCTTAAAACATGATTGGCTGTTGAAAGTTCCGCAACCAACTCGTGAGCATATGAGAAATGATGTGGCAGCGTATATGCGCTATTACAACTTAGAGCGACTTCATACTGCTCATGGTGATCTATCGCCAGTAGAGTATGAGCAAAGTTCCTTAAAAAAGGTGTCCTGATTTAGTTGTGCAGAACAAAATCTGCTGCCATTACAGATGCAGAGCTGAGTGAGGCTGAAACGATTGCAGCAATAGCAAGTACGTGTTTTTTCATTTTCATTGTGTATCTCCTAAATTAATTATTTAGAAAGCTCTATAGTGAGCCCTCTTTTTTAAAGCAAGGAGATTATGTAAGGGTTTCCAAATGTTAAAAACGCTATTGTTGTTAAATCTATTTTGTTAAAAATGAAATAATAAAATTAAACTAATTCTTATTTACAGTGATTACATAAGCTTTAATTAGGTGTATTCACTATTATTTAATATGCTCGTTAATTGCAAAAAGTGAAAAAGAGTTTTGTGTTTTCAACTATCAATTATTCACGTTGTTTTAAATATAGTAGGCCACGTCATAGCAAATATGCTTTGCACCTCTAAAATTAAATACAAGGAAATAGCAATATGAAAGCACATAAAAAATTAAAAATAGCCACTGCTCTAAGTGCAGTACTTACACTTTCTGCTGGTGTTAACGCGGCCGATCAAGTACCTACTTCAAAGTGGGGGGCCGATGATGAAATTGGCGCAATGAATTACATTACTCCAAGCTCTGTATTAACAGCATCAAAATTAATAAAACAAGGTAAAGTGTACGGTTTAGGCATGGCGGTAAATAAAGATACCCCAGCGTTTCGTCACCGTTACTTTGAAGTTCATACGTCGCAGCCTGAACCTAAAACATTTGGTACAAATAAATTTACTTATGTCGATGACCAAATTATTGGCTGGACTGGTGTAGGCTCTCAAATTAATGGCCTAGCGCACTATGGCCGCGACAACGTTCATTATAACGGCCATAAAGTATCTGATTTTATGACTGTAACAGGCGTTAAAAAACTCGGTCTAGAGAAAGTCCCACCAATGGTTTCTCGTGGTGTATTATTAGACATGCGTCCTTATTTTAACCAAGATATAGTGAGCGAGGGCACCACCTTTAATAAAAAAGAAATTGACGCAGTAGCCAAACAACAAGGCGTAGATATTCAAAAAGGCGATGTTGTTTTATTTTGTACCGGTTGGTCTGACTTAATGGGTAAAGATAACGAACGTTACCTTGCGGGCGGCCCAGGTATTGGCGTTGAAGGTGGTAAGTACCTTGCCGAAAAAGGCGTTATTGCAGTAGGTGCCGATAACTGGTCATCTGAAGCCGTTCCGCATGAAGATCCTAGTCTTTCATTTCCTGTAAACCAAATGATGGCCACTAATTACGGCGTACACGTGCTTGAAAACATTTTGTGTGACGACCTAGCAAAAGATCAAGCCTGGGAATTTATGTTCGTACTTGGCCACCCTCTATACGAAGGCTCTACTCAGGTGCAAATTAACCCTGTCGCTATTTTGTAACACCCATTTAGACATAGTTTTTTAACGGCAAACGAGATGCAACCGCACCCTGTTTGCCGTTTTTTTGTGGCTTCCCTCCCCCATTTATACTAGCCAATACCCCATACTCTGAACCCGCATAAAACCTGCCGTTTTAACAGCTTTATTAAACCTACTACTGGGCCCCTTATTTTATTGAAAATAACAAGCCAACATTTTTACTTTTGCATTTTTAACAAAATTGTTTTGAGAAATACGCTGTGTTTCTTCTCCTTAAATTAGATGAAAATTACCCCACATTAATTATTGAGGAACTACAAATGCCTTTAGCATTATTGGCGCTTACACTCAGCGCATTCGCTATAGGAACAACTGAGTTTGTAATTGTTGGCTTAGTACCAACTATTGCAGCAGACTTGGGTGTTTCACTACCATCAGCAGGCTTATTAGTCAGCTTATACGCACTCGGTGTAGCTATTGGTGCGCCAGTGCTAACAGCATTAACCGGTCGTTGGAATCGTAAATCTGTTTTATTGGTTTTAATGGCTTTATTTGTCGCAGGAAACCTACTTGCTTGGCAAGCCCCAAGTTATGAAACCTTGATCGTGGCCCGGATCCTAACAGGGTTGGCTCATGGCGTGTTTTTCTCTATTGGTTCAACCATTGCAACGAGCTTAGTTGCTAAAGAAAAAGAAGCCAGCGCAATCGCAATCATGTTTACGGGCTTAACCGTAGCCTTAGTGACAGGTGTACCTTTAGGTACGTGGATTGGGCAAGAGCTGGGCTGGAGAGCAACATTTTTAATCGTTTCTATATTGGGCTTAATCGCACTCATTGGTAGCGCAATACTTGTACCATCAAACTTAAAAAAAGCGGTACCCGCAAAAATTTCAGAGCAACTAAAAGTACTAACACAGCCTAGATTACTTTTAGTGTACGCCATTACAGCTGTCGGCTATGGCGGCACGTTTGTGGCCTTTACCTATTTAGCCCCAATTTTAGAGCAGGTTTCTGGTTTCGAATCCAGTTCAATTGGCTTAATTATGCTTGTTTATGGAGTTTCAGTAGCAATAGGCAATATTTGGGGTGGAAAACTAGCTGACAGCATGGGGCCAGTAAAAGCGTTAACAGGTATTTTTAGCGCACTCGCTATCATTCTTTTTGTATTTACATTTACAGCTGGTAATCAAATTGGCGCTGTTTTAACACTACTTATCTGGGGCGCCTTCGCTTTTGGTAACGTACCAGGTCTGCAAGTCTATGTTGTGCAGCTAGCACAAAAACATACGCCTAATGCTGTAGATGTTGCATCAGGTTTAAATATAGCGGCCTTTAATGTCGGTATTGCAATTGGCTCAATCATTGGCGGTGTTGTTGTAGAAGACATGGAGTTAATGGACACCCCTTGGGTGGGCGCATCAATTGTTATATTTGCCATTGTATTAACACGACTATCGGGTTTTCTAGATTCACGCGAACAAGTGAAAGCTATTTAAATTTAATCCCGAATTTTTTCTTCGAAAGAGGCTGATTATGACTATTGATAAATTAAAAAACTTGGGCTTTTCAATTGGTGTTGAACTGCCACTAGACAATGACTGGTCAAGAGATGGCCAACAAAAACGAATTAAAGAAGGCAAGCCTTTTGGTGTGCCTGATATGTCACAGCATAAAGAGCGCATTATATTAGCCGATGAGCTTGGCTTTAGTACTGCATGGGTAAGAGACGTGCCACTGTACGACCCTAACTTTGGCGATGCTGCACAAGTATTTGAAGCGTTTACATACTTAGGCTACCTAGCGGGTATTACAAACAATATTTTACTAGGTACTGCGGCTATTGTTCTGCCATTAAGACAGCCTTGGCTTGTGAAAAAATCAGCGAACACAATGGCTGAGCTAAGCAACAACCGCTTAATTTTAGGTGTAGCAAGTGGTGATAGACCCTCAGAATATCCTTTATTTAATGTTGATTACGCCGCTCGTGGCCAGCTTTTTAGAGAAGCTATTGAGGTGTTAAGGGATGAGTCTGACTCTAAATTACAACCAGGGCAAAAAATATACCCTCAAGTAGCGCAATACCCTATTTACGCCGCAGGCCTTGCACAACAATCGCCGCAATTTATAGGTGAAAACCTCGATGGATGGTTAGCGTATCCAGGTACACCTGACGATCATGTAAAACGTGTAGCTCTATGGCGAAGCGTTGCAGGTGACAAACCTTATGTAAGCTTTATTCATTTAGATTTTGTAGACAACCCAGACGCACCCATTGAGAGACACCACTTTGGGGTTAGAACCGGAGTCAATGGCTTAATAAAAGAGCTAAACAGCATGAAGGCTGCTGGCGTAGATCATATTGGCCTTCATTTTAGACGCAATGAAATAAATATCGAACAAAGCATGGAAGACATAGCAAAAAATGTCTTACCCGTTTTTCATAAATAAAGGATAACTAATGAACATAAATTTAAACACTATGCCAAAATTAGGTATGGGTACTTTTCGCTTAGAAGACGAAGTGGCTTACAACTCTGTAAAAATGGCGTTAGAAGTTGGGTATAAGCATATAGATACTGCACAAATTTATGGCAACGAAGCGCAAGTAGGCCAAGCTATTAGCGACAGCGGCATACCTAGAGCCGATATTTTTATTACTACAAAAGTATGGAATGCTAACTTAAACAAAGCATCATTCATTGATAGTGTTAAAGAAAGCCTAAGTAAACTGCAAACTGATTATGTAGATTTGTTATTGATACACTGGCCATCTCCAGAGAACGATGAACCGATGGAAGAATATTTAGGTGAGCTAGTTAAAGCTAAAGAGCTAGGCCTTGCTAAAAATATTGGCGTATCAAATTTCACTATTGATTTGCTTAAACAGGCTATGACTATTTTGCCTAACGGTGAAATTTTTACTAACCAAGTAGAAGTACACCCTTACTTAACAAACGAGTCATTACGCGGATTTTGCAGTGAAAATAACATTCATGTGACAGGTTATATGCCATTTGCTGTTGGTAAAGTTCTCAAAGATAAAACCATTATTGAGATTGCCAATAGTCATAATAAGGCGCCTTCTGAGGTTGTTATTGCGTGGGCACTTGCGAATGGATTAACAACGATTCCTTCATCAACTAAAAGAAGTAATCTGATTACAAATTTAGCTGGCCCTGATTTAACACTTAGTGCTAAAGAAATAACCGCAATTGATCAATTAAATAAAAACGATCGCCAAGCATCACCTGACTTTTCTCCACAGTGGGATAACTAAAATGAACAGCTGCGATTTAGCGTGGCAGTTTGAAGAGGCAGGCTCACCCCTGCTTCTATCTTCAATTGCGCCACCTTTAAACATAAACGAAAATGAAATTGTTGTTTTAAATAAAGCAATGGGTATAAACCCTGTTGATTGGAAATTTATAAAAGCCAATCCACTAGCTTGGCCGCCCGGTTTTACACCCGGTGTGGATGGCGCTGGAATTGTTATTGAAACAGGCGCAAGCGTACCTAAAGAGTTTATAGGCAGCTCGGTTTGTTATCATCAATCGCTGCTTTTACCTGGCAGTTTTGCAACATACACAGTGTTAAAATTTCAACGAGTAATGAGACTCCCGCAAAGCTTTTCTTTATCTAAAGCTGCAAGCTTACCGTGCCCCATGCTCACTGCAATACAGGCATTTAATAAATTGCCAAGCATGCAAAATAAAAAGGTGTTGGTCTCTGGTTTTGGTGCAGTCACCAAAATCCTTATACAGCTGCTTCATAAAAATGGCGTTAAAATCGATTTACTCAGCCCAAGTGCGAATAAAACAGAGGCCTTATCACTTGGTGTAAATAAAGTACTAAGGGAGCAAAGCCAATGCCAGCAACAATACCACGCCGTATTTGATGCTAAAGGCCAACAAAGTGCTACTAAACTTGCATGCTACCTTAAAGCTAACGGCCACTTAGTCTGTATTCAGGATAGAATTGAGGAACCGCTGTTTCCTGCATTTACCAACTCAATCTCTTATCATGAAGTTGCTCTTGGCGCGTTGCACAACTATGGCGATGAGCAAGACTGGGCTGAACTCATAAAAGAGGGTGAGGCATTAATAAACCAGTTAGATAACCAAGGCCTAATCACTGATACACCGAAAGTATTTCCATTTGAAAAACTTAATGAGGCACTTATTTTTAGTGAACAATCAAACGCTAAAACCGTAGTTAGCCAAAGTGCGTTATAACGCTTGTTTATGGAGCTCGCTTTAAATCGCGAACTCCATAAATCACATCCAAACTAAGCCTAGTAATTTAAACTTTTTTATTCGCTTTCACATTTTGCGCTTGCTCAAATATTTCTTTGTACACTTCATCGCGGCTCATTGGTGGGTATTTAAATTTAGCGAGTATTAAAATCAGCTCTACTTTTAAAGCTGATTTAATATCGTCGCGGTGGTTCCAATCTACAAATTTTACCTTGTCGTCTACAATTACTTTTACCGCTTGGGCAAGCTCAATGAGCTTATCTTCGGGGTAGTCAAAGTCGTACTTAACCGCTAACATTTTTAGGGCGTCGTAAAAGCCTTTTTCTTCAATATCAATACCTAGCTCATCGCCGGCGTTCATTTCGTCGCGTACGCTGTAAATCATATCAACCATGCTTTCTATTAAGTTTAAAGCTGCTTTACAAAAACAACTGAGTATTAAGCCTCTCTTTAAGAAAGTTAATGAAAGAGCTAACACGACTAGACACTACGGAATTCTTGTAATATACAGCGTTAATTGATTGCATAGACTCAATTGTCACATCAGCAAAAAGTTGAACTAATTCTGAGTTTTGTCTTTCTGTTGCTGTCATAAAATCTGACAAACAAGCAATACCAACTCCATCTAGTGCAAGTTTTTTTACTGTTTCTCCGCTTGAGGCTTTTATATTAGTGTTCACATGAAATAGCTTTTTTTCGGAATCTAATATAGGCCAGTAGTTTAATTTTTCTAGATTGCTGAAACCAATTAGAGAATGGTTTTTTAAATCCTGGATTGAGGTTGGTACACCATGCCGGCTAAGGTAATTTGGGCTTGCTAAAATGCGTATTTGACTTTTGGCTATAAGCGCAGCGTGCAGTGTCGAATCTTGTAACTCACCAATACGAATTGCGACATCAGTGCGCTTTTCTAAAAGATCTATTACTTGATCATTATTGTTGAGCTCTAATTGTATGTGGGGATATTTGTGAACGAACTCTTTAATTAGAGGTGCGATAACATTTAGCATAAATGGTGTTGCTGCATCTACACGTAACCTACCTGAAGGCATCCCTTTTTTTAAAGCCAACATTTCTTCAGCCTCATTGATATCATCGAGGATTTTTCTAACTTTTTCTAGATAGGCTTGTCCTTCAATCGTTAGCTCCATTTTGCGTGTTGTTCTACTTATCAATGTTGTACCTAACTTTTCTTCAAGCCTAGATAAACTCCGGCTTACTGCAGAAACTGTTAAGTCTAACTTATCAGCGGCGTGACTAATGGTTCCACAATCAATTACCGCAACAAAGGTATTTAATTCGTCTAAAGTAGCTTTCATTGTTGATAATAATTCAAATATAATTTTACTTACTGTGCCTTAATGTAAATAAAATTACCAGCTAATATGTATGTCTTATTTATACTAAATAACTATACGAGGTAATGATTATGGCAGTACCATCTTTCGGAGTGGGTACATTTAGGTTAACAGGTGATGTTGTTATTGAATCAGTAAGCAATGCGATAGAGCTTGGCTACAGGGCTATTGACACCGCCCAAATATATCAGAATGAAAGTGATATTGGTAAAGCACTAAAACGTGCAGATATAAATAGGAGTGACTTATATATAACTACTAAAGTGTGGGTAGACAATTACGAAAGAGATAAGCTGATTCAAAGTGTCAAAGAGAGCATTACAAAACTCGGGGTTGAATATCTGGATCTTGTTCTTATTCATTGGCCAGCACCTACAAGCAACGTTGCAATTGAAGAGTACCTCTTAGCCTTAGCTGAAGCTAAACGTTTAGGATTAACAAAAGAAATTGGCGTATCAAATTTTACTATTGAACTTATCGATAAAGCTGTTGATATTTTGGGCGCAGAAAATATTGCTACAAACCAAATAGAACTAAGCCCTTACTTACAGAATAATAAGCTCGTAGATCATATGAAAACTTTAGGTATAAAGGTTACTTCATACATGACACTGGCATATGGCAGTGTATTAAATGACTCTACTATTAATGACTTAGCATCAGAGTTACAAATCACCCCCGCTCAGCTTACATTAGCTTGGGCATTACATAAGGGTTATGCCGTTATTCCATCTTCCACAAAACGAGAGAATTTAGCGAGTAACTTGCAGGCGCTGAAAATTGTTTTGGATGAGAAAACGGTTCAGCTCATTGATAACTTGGAAAGAGATGGCCGACTAGTTAACCCAGAAGGGCTAGCACCAGAGTGGGATATATAAGATGCAAAAAATTAAAACTCTTTCATTATCAATTTTAGTCAGTTTTAATGCTTTGGCTAATGATTGGACTTCCTCAGAATTTGGCCAGAACGATGAAATTGGAGCTGCTAATTTATTAACTTCAAGTTTAGTAAAGCAAGCGGTAGATCTCGTTAGCACTGGTAAAGTTTACTCTTTAGCTGTTCCCGTTAGTAAAGATTTACCCGCTTTTAGACATAGATCTTTCAATCTTTACAATGTACAACCTGAAGGTCAAGCAGGTAAAACATTGGGTGTAAATAAATTTACATTTAATGATGAGCTTGTAAATGGATGGACTGGAATTGGGACTCAGCTAAACGGTATTGGCCATATAGGTATTGATAATGTTTACTATAATGGTAATAAAGCTGAAGATTTTGTCACTGTTGAAGGTGTAACTAAATTAGGTATAGAAAAAGTACCACCTATAGTAACGCGAGGAGTCGTTTTAGATATGACATCTCACTTTAATACCCCGGTGGTTGATGGAGGTACTGTCATTACAGTTAAAGATATTAAAGCGGTACTAGCCAAGCAGAAGATAACTATCAATGAAGGCGATGTTGTTTTATTTAATACCGGATGGTTAAACCTTATTGGCAAAGATAATAAAAAATTTTTAGAGACTGAGCCTGGTATCGATATGGAAGCAGCTGCTTGGCTAGCTAATAAGAAGATTGTAGCGTTTGGTGGTGATACTTGGGCTTCTGAGGTTTACCCTAACCCTAAGGGGCTAGAATTTCCTGTCAATCAGTTCATGTTAGCTAAGAAAGGGATTTATAACCTTGAATTGATAGATACAAGAGAGCTACTAAAAGACGGTATTTTCGAATTTTTATTCGTACTTGGTCATCCTCTATATAAAGGATCGACCCAAGTTAATATAAACCCAATCGCTATAAGGTGAAATATATGTCAAAATTCTTTGCAGAAAAGTTCGTTACTGTCTCATATGACGGTTTAGTTGCTACAAATAAATATAATACTGATGCCTCTCAAGTTGAATATGAGATTATTGAAGGACCAGGTAAGGGCTCAAAGGGAAAATCTTCATGTGAGTGGAACGAGGTATCTGAAGGCGTATATTTAATCTCGTGGCAAGAAGATTCGGGAGCCACAGTGGTTCATTTAGATGACTTTAAAAAGGGTACATCAATGACTTTTTTCTCAACGGCTAATAATGAGTTTTATAGGCTTAAAGGTACACTCGTAGTGAAAGATAATGGCTTATCGAGCTAAGCTCGATAAGGACACATATTCTATTTAGATACTATGATTTTACCGAAGCTAAATAAACAGCCACATCTATTGATGTGGCTGTTTATTAATATTTTTTATATTTACTTTAACCTAGATGGCTAGCTATAGCTTCCATTCATTAAACTTTTAACCCTAAAATGTATGTCATCAATTGCTAACTATGGCTAGATTAAAAACAATGACAATTATTTTCTTTAAGGAATCTCTATCTTAAATTTGAGATATGTAGTTAAAAGTATACGTGCTAGCGTACCAGTAGCTATAAAAGCTAAATTCTATATTAAACGGTGCCATTACAATGCTAGATCTAAAGCAACTTCATTATTTTATAACTGTGGCAGAATTAGAACATGTCGGCAAAGCCGCAGAAGTGCTGTTCATATCTCAGTCCCCATTAAGCAGACAAATATCTCAATTAGAAGATAGACTTGGCTTAATATTATTCGAAAGAAAAGCAAAGCGAATAATTCTGACAACAGACGGACATACTTTCCTTAAAGAGGCAAAAGCTCTTTTAACACATGCTACTCGTTTAGAGTCACTAGGAAAACGGTTGGGAAAAGGTGAAGAGGGTGGACTATGTATCGGGTACGTTAATAGCGCAATGTTCTCAAATATATTGCCGTCTAAGCTTCGAGAGTTAAGAAAAACGAAACCGAAAATTCATACAGCTTTATACCACTTGAAAAGTGACAAGCAATTCGAAGGGTTGATTCAAAGAAGTCTTGATATTGCAATTGTAGATGAGCTGTTAGAAAAACATACCACTATTAAATTTTCAAAAATTTATGAAGATCCAATGGTACTTGTTGTTGCTGACGACCATCATTTTACCAAAAAAGAAACTATTACCGAGGTAGATCTAAGCGAGGAGCTTTGGCTGACAGTAAAAGGTCCGTACAAAAAAGGCTTTATCAATGAGTGCGCTAAGAAAGGGTTTTCTCCTAATATCTTGATCGAAGTAGATGATCCTGTCAGTGCCCTTGGCTTGGTTGCTGCTGGCAATGGGATTACAATGATTCAGGAGAGCTTGAAACAACAACTACCAAAGAATGTAGTAACTATTAAACTCAATGCACTAAATTTCTCTATTACTCTATGGGTCGCTTGGCATGCTGAAATACTGAGACCGATAGTAAGAGAATTTAGAGAGCAACTAATGAGTTAGCTATACCGTACAACCTTAGCCTTCAACTATTGAAACATTAAAAACCCCAATACAAGATGAATGTACTGGGGTTAGTGATTTCTTAGACGAAATTATTGCTTAACTCCTTTAGACCGTCTGAATATATAGTAGTAAACAGTTCAATCACATCAGAATCTTTTACGCTGTCGTCAGCCATGAATGAACCAAACCACGTTACTTGGCAGCTTTTATCATCTATAGCTTTTACACTTATAGTTGAAAGGTAGCTACTCACTGGAAATGGCGCGTTAATAATTGAATAGCTGTAAAACGTTTTATCTTCGCTAAAGCCTTCTAACCTTTCAATGATTTTATCACCTTTATGGCTTTGCAATGTTCGAACTCTACCACCTTCAGAAAGCTTACTTTCCCGAATGAACGGTAACCAATCTGGCAGGCTATTAAATCCACCAATTAGCTCCCATACATCGTTAGAGGGAGCTATTATTACAGTTTGAGCTTGAGCTTTTAGCATGTCGTTTTCCCTACTTAGTTGGTGTTGGAGCGAGTTCAGAAATAACACCCTCACGCTTTAATTCAAGCCATAGTTCATGAGGCACTTTTTCTTCTAAGGCTGAGATATCTTCAGCAATTCTAGAAGGTTTACTTGCACCAGGAATAACTGAGCTAACCGCATCATTGGCTAATACAAACTGGAGTGCTACAGCTTTAATACTGACCGAAAATTTCTCGCAAACTGCTTTTATTTTAGCTACTTTGTTAACAATATGAGTAGGAGCTTTTTGATATTCGAAATTAGACCCCCCTGCTAAAATGCCGGAGCTATATGGACCTCCGACAATAATATCAACTTTTTGTGCTGCGGCTTTAGGCATCAGACGTTGTAGTGCCAATTCATGATCTAACAGTGTATACCTTCCTGCTAGTAAAAATGCATCAGGTTTATCTTCTTCAAGATTTAAAGCAAGTTCAATTGGTTCAACTTTATTTACACCTAAACCCCAAGATTTAATAACACCTTCTTTTTTTAAATCAGCTAATACTTTAAATGCCCCATTTCTGGCCTCTTCAAATTTAGCTAACCAATTGTCGCCATAAAAGTCTTGTGCAATATCATGTACATAGACAATATCTAAGCTATCTGTGTCTAATCGTTTTAAGCTATCTTCAATAGATCTTAAAGTTGCACTAGCAGTATAATCATTAACAACTCTATTCTTCCTTCCATGCTCAAATAAAGCGCCTTTTTCACCGAACTCTTGAGACTCAACCTCCTCATCGAGGATAATACGACCAACCTTTGAACTTAATGTATATTCATCACGATTATAGTTTTTAAGCACTTGTCCCAATCTTATTTCTGCTAAACCAGCGCCATAAAATGGTGCTGTATCGAAATAACGGATACCCTGATTCCAAGCTTCTGTTATAGTGGCTAATGCCTCTTCCTCCGGTATATTTCTAAACATATTGCCTAAAGGAGCAGTTCCAAAACCTAACTTTTGATTTTCTAACAATTTACTTTTCATACTTAAACCTAATTTATTACTAAGAAGTAAGGCGATCATACAGCTCCCCAATTTGGTGTCTAAGACTTAATTGGCGCTAGTTGAGTCCTTACTTGCATTAATTAAATAGGGTCCATAGGAAAGTAGAGATGATCAGACGACGGACTAATATATTTTGTAGGATCCCTATTTACCGTAGATAGTGTAAATTAAGACTTGCTCTTTTATTCCACCTAACCAGAACTTAGGTTATACAGTTTATTTTACTATTTCGAACTTTCGACCTGTGAGCATATGTTCAGGATCTAATGCATTTGGGTTGTATGATGAGCTTTTGATTACCCCATAAATTTCAATATCTTTAATGTCTTGTTTAAAAGGATTTTTTGATTTTAGTTTTTCCTTATCATTAAAAAAATCAAACTTGTCATAAGCAGTAATAAAATGTTTATTTTCAAGATACTCATTACAACTTAGTGCTAATTTTAAAGCCTCCAACAGTAGATGTTTAAGAGCTCGATTCTCACCTCGACATGCAGCAAACAACGCTATTGTGGTATTTTTACTTTCAAGCTTAGGAGGTACATCAAATGGCATTTTCTTAGCTAACCCCATCAAATATTGGCGAAAGTACTTGCTGTCATTTTTTAGGCTAAAGTATTCAAGTTTTCTTTTTCTAACTAAGCGAGAAGCCCATTGAGGTTCTTCAGCTATTTTTGCAGCCCAAGGCATACCAACCAGTACTATTGGCACTTTGGCTTCTTCACTAATAAACTTTAACCCATTTGCAATTTGTTGTCGTTCTTGTACGCTTTTAAACTCTATTAACTCCTGAAACTCATTAATGATGAGTAGCTCTACTTGAGCTTTAATTATGTCAAACTATGGTTGCAGCGACACTTTAACCTTTGACCTAAACCATCGCGGCTTTTACATATACATCAAAGCGGTTCTTTTTAGTTTTGATTTGCATGCTTGGAGTTTTATCATTTAAAAAT
The DNA here is from genome assembly GCF_040937955.1 of Pseudoalteromonas sp. SD03. Lineage (NCBI taxonomy): Bacteria > Pseudomonadati > Pseudomonadota > Gammaproteobacteria > Alteromonadales > Pseudoalteromonadaceae > Pseudoalteromonas > Pseudoalteromonas sp. SD03. Next base: position 477,328 of record NZ_CP162514.1, on the reverse strand, counting down.
GGCGCATAATCGGGGCGTTTAACTACAACACGTTTGCTGGCAAGGGGGTAGGCAAACTCGAGTAAATCATCGGCGTCGGTATCGCCACCTACTAATTCTTGGAATACGCGCATTTCTTTTTTAACCAATGCTGATTTTTCACGGTGCGGAAACATTGGATCTAAATACACCACATCTGGCATGCTGTCACATTGAGTAAGTAAGGTGTGGCTTGAGCCAAATATTAAGCTCATATTTTGCTGCATCCATAGGCCAATTTCACTATCGTTATAAGCACGTTGTAAACCGTCATATAACAGTGCGGCAACCACGGGGTGGCGCTCATGCAAAATCACTTTACAGCCTAGCGAAGCTAAAACAAAACCATCACGTCCAAGCCCTGCGGTTGCATCGAGTACCACTGGCGTTGCGCCCTTATTAAGACCAACTGCTTTAGCAATTGATTGCCCTTTACCACCACCAAATTTACGCCTATGTGCAACGGCACCAGTTACAAAGTCTACGTTGATTGCACCTAGTTTAGGCTCATCAGTTTTATATAGGCTTAGCCCTTTATCATCGTAATGCAAACTAAAGCCACTGCTTTGCTCCGCCCATTGAGCAAGCCCAAAGCGTGCTTCTAACTCATTTAAATAAGGTCGACACTCTTTAAACGCACACTGTATAACCACTTCACACTCCGATGATAAATTTCACCGCTATTATACCCAAACAGCAGCAATATACGAAGTTCGCAAGGTGTATAGTTTAAAACAACTCAATATCGTTATTTTCACTCTCAGATTCTGGCTGCGCTTGTTGTTTACTTAGTTGTGTTTGAGTAATTAAGTCATCACGCTGTTGAGTAGTTGTTTTTAGTTGGTGCTTAATAAACGCTAAATCATTCGTGATTGCAACCAGCTGCTGTGATGTATGGCTAAGCTGAGTTATTTGCTCATTGAGCTGCGAAGCTGGTAAGTCATTTTGTGTTTGCATTAACGATTGGAGTTGCTCGAGCTGCTCTGTAAGCTGGCTAATCGCATTCGTTTGCATGGCGTTTTGATTTTTAAGCTGGGCAACAATATCTTTAAAAGCAAGGGTGAGCTCATTGTCGCGCATTAGTCGATATTGGTGCTGCTGTATAGTAACTACTTTTTCGTTAGTTACTTCTAAAATATGCGGAAATAAATCTTTATAGCGACCATACAGTGATGGCGTATCTATTGGCATATTTTTAATTAACAGTGAAATATTAGGGTAATTAATAATAGTACTATGACCAATATCAACAAAGCGCTCTGCATTTTTATGCTGCATGAGTAGCTCTTGCTCTAATGGGCATACGCCCGTCTCTTGGCTATAAAACACTCCCTGGTTATTTTGCCAAAAAACAACCACGACATTGAGATGTAATGGCGTAAAAAAGCCTAAAAAGTATTCACTTAATAGTTCTAAATTATCAGCATGGTAGCTTTGACAAACAAAGCGCATAATGCGTCCCATGTCACCGGTTTCAATCATCGCCATTTCAGCTGTTTTATTGGCCTTTGCTATATCATACTGCAGTGCTGCGCATTGCTTGCGGTACTGGTAAAGAATTTTAATGCGTGCCATCAGCTCCTGTGCGTTAAAAGGCTTTAAAATGTAGTCAGCCCCGCCAACACTAAACCCTTTAATACGTTCGGCCTGCCCCACTTTGGATGATAAAAACATTACCGGAATGTCTGTTGTGGCTTTATTTTGTTTAATACTTTGGCAGACCTCATAACCAGACATACCCGGCATTTCAACATCAAGCAAAATAATATCAGGGTTGTATTTATTTGCTTGTCTTATGCCATCTTCACCATTTTTGGCATGGAGCACTTTACAAAACCCAGCTAAAGACTCTTCAATAATATGGTGCATTAATTTATCGTCATCAATTGCCAGTATTAACTTTGCCATGCGTTAGTCCCTTTTAGTACTTTGTTCAAAGCATAGTACGCTATGTTGAAACTACTAAAATTTATTCAAAATATTCTTTAACAACACTGTGTTTTAGGCAATAAAAAAGCGCCATTGGGGCGCTTTTGTAATTATATTTTAATCCGCAAAGGTCAATAGACCCTAAGCGGCAATGCCACTGTGGCGTAGTAGTGCGTCTACACTTGGCTCACGACCACGGAAGTTTTTAAACAATGTCATCGGCTCTTCGCTGCCGCCTTTTTCAAGAATGTGCTGCATAAACGCTTGGCCTGTTTGTGGATTAAAAATCCCCTCTTCTTCAAATTTAGAATAGGCATCTGCCGAAAGTACTTCAGCCCATTTGTACGAGTAATAACCTGCACTATAACCGCCCGCAAAAATATGACTAAAGCCATGCTGAAAACGATTAAACGCTGGCGGCTTAATGACTGAGGTACGACTGCGTACATCATCAAGCACAGCTTGAATGTTACATGGTTTGTCTGCCACGTAATCGTGGTGGATTTTAAAATCAAATAACGAGAACTCAAGTTGTCTTAACATTTGCATACCTGAGTTATAATTTTTAGCCGCAAGTAGTTTATCAAGCAACTCTTTTGGTAGTGGCTCACCGGTTTCGAAGTGACCTGAGATAAAGCTAAGCGCTTCTTCCTCGTAACACCAGTTTTCTAAAAACTGGCTTGGCAACTCAACAGCATCCCACGCTACCCCATTAATACCAGCAACGGGGGCTGCATCTACTTGGGTAAGCATATGATGAATACCGTGACCAAACTCATGAAACAGTGTGGTTACTTCATTATGGGTAAATAACGCCGGCTTATCGCCAATCGCTTTATTAAAGTTACAGACTAGGTAAGCAACCGGTGTTTGTAGCTCGCCATTTGCGCGCACTTTACGACCCATACAGTCATCCATCCACGCACCACCACGCTTGTGATCGCGCGCATACAAATCTAAGTAAAAACGACCACGTAAAGTGTTATTGCTATCGTAAATTTCAAAAAAGCGTACATCTTTATGGTAGCTATCAAAATCAGCGACTTCTTTTACAGTAATACCAAATAGGCGATTAACCGTTTCAAATAAGCCACTGAGCACTTTATTTGCTGGGAAGTACGGGCGAAGAACTTCATCTGAAATCGCGTACTTTTCTTGCTTTAGTTTTTCACTGTAATAACCAAAATCCCACGCCTGCATTTCACTAATACCATGCTTTTGCTCTGCATATTGTTGCAGCTCTTTAAGTTCTTGCTCTGCTTGTGGTTTAGACTTAGCGGCTAAGTCTTCTAAAAATGAGAATACCTGCGCGGGTGATTCTGCCATTTTTGTAGCCAACGATTTTTCAGCGTAGTTATTAAAGCCAAGTAATTGTGCTAACTCATGACGCAGTGCCATCTCTTCACTCATGATCGCAGAGTTATCAAACTCTCCCGCATTAGGGCCTTGATCGGATGCACGGGTAGAAAACGCGGTGTATGTTTCTTTGCGAAGTTCACGATTATCTGCATAGGTCATAATCGGCAAATATGAAGGGAAATCTAGGGTAAATACCCAGCCGTCTAAGTCTTTACTTTTTGCCGTATCGGCCGCTAATGCAAGCGCTGATTCTGGTAAACCAGCCAATTGGCTTTCATCGGTAATATGCTTATGCCATGCAAGCGTGGCATCCATCACATTATTACCAAATTTTGAGGCAAGCTCTGATAAACGCGCACTAATTTCACCGTAGCGTTTTTGTTGCTCAGGATTTAACGCAATACCTGAAAGCTTAAAGTCACGTAATGCGTTAGTAATGGTTTTTTGCTGGGCAGTAGTGAGTGTTTTAAATTCGTCACTGTTATAAAGTGCGTTGTAAGCCTCATACAAACCTTGGTGCTGACCAACAAAAGTAGAGTATTCAGAAATAAGCGGTAAACATTGCTCGTAGGCTTCGCGAAGTTCATCATTGTTCATTACTGAGTTCAAATGCGATACCGGTGAAAACAATCGCGATAGTTTATCGTCAGCTTCTTCAAGGGGTAATACTAAATCTTCCCATGTGTATGATTGCTTTGCTAATACATCATTAATTGCACTGCGACAGTGCTCAATACCTTTTTTTAGTGCCGGGACAACATGCTCTGGCTTTATTTTTGAAAAAGGCGGTAAACCTTCAAGCCCGATTAGGGGATTAGTATGTGCATTGGTCATAGTGATTCTCGGTTTATGCAAAATATAAAAATTTAAGTTGGGGCAAAATACGTAAATACAAGGGCAAACCTGCTTTACTAGTTAACGAGTGTGTATCTGTAAATGATCACCTAGCAGCTTGATCTGAAATAGCATATCTTTCGTTTGATGAAAGATGTTTGATAGATTTTAGCAGCCCCGAACAAGTGACTTGCTCATCGCATATGCTATCATCGGCACAGAAAAGTTAAATTAATATTTAGAGGATTAAACATGGCTCAGCATTTTGATTACATTGCAATTGGTGGCGGTAGTGGTGGTATTGCATCAGCTAACCGTGCAGCAATGCGTGGCGCAAAAGTAGCATTAATTGAAGCTAAACACATGGGTGGCACCTGCGTAAATGTAGGGTGTGTTCCTAAAAAAGTAATGTGGCATGGCGCTCAAGTTGCTGAAGCAATTAATCTTTATGCTCCTGATTACGGTTTTGATGTTGAAGTTAATGGCTTTGACTGGTCAAAGCTAGTAGAAAGCCGTGAAGCCTATATTGGCCGCATTCACAAAGGCTATGATAATGGTTTAGCTAAAAATGGCGTAACTGTGATCAAAGGCTTTGCAAAATTTGTGGATAGTAAAACCGTTGAAGTAAATGGTGAGCATTACACTGCTGATCACATTTTAGTTGCCGTAGGCGGACGCCCTACTATTCCTAACATTCCAGGTGCTGAACACGGTATTGATTCAAACGGCTTTTTTGAGCTGAACGAACAACCTAAGCGTGTTGCCGTTGTTGGTGCCGGTTACATTGCCGTAGAAATTGCAGGTGTGCTGCACAGCCTAGGGACACAAACCCATTTATTTGTTCGTAAGAGCAAGCCGCTGCGCACCTTTGACCCATACATTATCGACACACTGGTTGATATTATGGCAAAAGAAGGCCCTACTCTGCACACTGAGTGTTCGCCAAAAGAGGTGGTAAAAGAGGCTGATGGCAGCTTAACTATTCATTTTGAAAACGGTTACAGCGAAAATGTTGATCAGGTTATTTGGGCGATTGGTCGTACACCTACAACCGATAAAATTAACCTTGCTGCAGCAGGCGTTGAAGTAAACGAAAGCGGCTATGTAAAAGTAGATGAATACCAAAATACCACGGCTAAGAATGTATACGCTGTGGGTGATATTATCGAAGGCGGCATTGAGCTTACACCAGTTGCTGTAAAAGCGGGTCGTACTCTATCGGAGCGTTTATTTAATAAAGAATTGCCGAACGATTTAAAAATGGACTACAGCCTAGTACCAACCGTGGTATTTAGCCATCCACCTATCGGCACCATTGGCTTAACTGAACAAGAGGCGATTTCTCAGTACGGCGAAGAAAATGTAAAAGTATATAAATCAAGCTTTGCGGCTATGTACACCGCAGTTACTCAGCATCGCCAAGCATGTAACATGATGCTTGTGTGTGCAGGCGATGATGAAAAAGTTGTGGGCTTACACGGTATCGGTTTCACCGTTGATGAAATGATTCAGGGCTTTGCTGTCGCCATGAAAATGGGCGCGACTAAAGCCGATTTTGATGCGGTTGTAGCACTTCACCCGACGGGTTCGGAAGAGTTTGTTACCATGAGATAAGCTCGAGGTTCGAGAAAATAAAAAAACCTTGCGGTTAACATCGCAAGGTTTTTTTATTTTAAATGACCAACTTTACGCGGGGTAAACCCGCTGCTAGGTAATTTCAACTCGTAGCCCGTAGCCCGTTGCTCGTAGCCCGTCGCCCGCTAACCTTCGTATTTTAAGCTAAATGCTCTCGGGCTAAATATTCTAACGATTGCATTTCTTGCAGGCGACTAATACAGCGTTTAAATTCAAAGTTTAAATTGCCTTGTGTGTACAGCTCAGTAATGGGTTTTTCTGCAGAGATAATTAAGGTAACGTTACGCTCATAAAACTCATCTACCAACGCAATAAAACGCCTTGCTGCATCATCATTATTTTGTCCAAGCTGTTTTACGTTTGATAAAATCACCGTGTTATATAATCGGCTTATTTCCATGTAATCCACTTGGCTACGCGCGGTTTCACACAGTTCGCTAAATTCAAACATAACGATGCAATCAGACACCTTGCGGGTTTTGATCATCCGCCCTTCTATTTCAATTGGGGTGTCTACTTTACCGGCCTCAGGGGAGAGCTTATCAAAGTATTCAAATAGGTTTTTATCAGCTTGATCATCAAGCGGGCTGTGAAAAATTTCTGCTTGTTCCAGTGTACGTAACCGGTAATCAACACCGGAATCTACATTAACTATTTCAGTATGCTTATTCACTAAGGCAATAGCCGGTAAAAAACGAGCGCGTTGTAAGCCATTACGGTATAAATCATCAGGTATAATATTAGAGGTTGCAACTAACACAATACCACGTGCAAATAGCGCTTCCATTAAACCACCGAGCAGCATGGCATCGGTAATGTCTTGTACAAAAAACTCATCAAAACAAATTATGTCTGTTTCTGCTTTAAAAATATCGGCAACTGTTTCTAATGGGTTTGCTGTGTTGTTTAACTTTTTAAGCTCGTCGTGTACTCGGTGCATAAAACGGTGAAAATGCACTCGCATTTTTCTATCGCCCGGCAAAGCTTCGTAAAAAGTATCAACTAGGTAAGTTTTACCTCGGCCTACGCCACCCCAAAAGTACAATCCTTTTATAGGTGCGGGTTCAGCTTTATTAAAAAGCTTTGCAAAAAAGCCTTTAGATTGTGGTTTTGCTTGTGTTAAATCGTCGTATAAACGCTGTAAATGACGAACTGCATTTTCTTGTGCTGCGTCATGTACAAAGTCATCGCGTTGAAGGTCTTGCTGGTATGTTTGCCAAGGAGTCATATCTATTTACAGTTAAAACACAGTTTAATTTGTAAAGCATATTAACACGCATCAATACTCAGGGTATATTAGACTTAGTATGAATTATTATTGAACTAAATTTTTTTAGTTATTTTCGCATAGAGGTGAATTTATGGGTACATTTACATGGGTAGGTTTAGTGATAGTGGTTGCTATTGCTGCATTTTTCGTTGGTGCCTTTGTCACTAAAAAACAATTTAAACAAGATGAGTTAGAGCAACAAGCAGAGCAAGCTAAGCATTCGCTTGAGCAGTATCGTCAAGATGTTGCCGACCATTTAGCGAACACTGGTAAGTTAGTAAACAAAATGAAAGAAAACTACGACCAGTTATTAAGCCATGTTGAAGAAACCAATCAACTATTACTTGAAGACAGAAATAAAGCCCCTGCTGAACCGTTTTTCTCTAAAGAAACCACAGAGCAATTACAAGCGTCATTAAAAGAGCGTAGTTCGGATCGCTCAAACGCCGATGCTCAACCAGCTGATTATGTGTCGGGTAAATCAGGATTATTTGCTGGTGATGTGAATACTTCTAAAGCATCTTGATGAACTTTTTTTTGACCCCATAGTCTTTAGATATAACAGCTTTGTTGTTTTATCTTATTGATATACTTTTTTGAGGCTGCTTATTGCAGCCTTTTGCTTTTTAAGTGGAGTAAACCCTGACTATGAAAATGAAATTATCACTTATCAGTGCTGCTATTTTATCTACTAGCTTATTACTAAGTCCAGCCGCTTCGTTTGCTAAATTGCCGGTTGCCGTTAATGGTCAACAATTACCAACACTTGCCCCTATGCTTGAGCAAATTACCCCAGGTGTAGTGAGTATTCAGGTTTCAGGCTCTAAAGAGGTTCGCCGACGCGGTGACCCGCTCGATTTCTTTTTTGGCAACCCGCAGCCACGTAGCCAAAAGCGCCAGTTTAGTGGTTTAGGCTCAGGAGTTATTATTGATGCTGACAAAGGTTATGTCGTTACTAACAACCATGTAGTGCAAGACGCTGAAAAAATGGTGGTCACCCTTGAAGATGGCCGCGAATATGAAGCAACAAAAATTGGTAGCGATAAAGAGTCTGATATTGCGCTACTACAAATAGACGCAGATGAATTAACCGCAGTAAAGCTAGCTAACTCAGATGACTTACGTGTCGGTGATTTTGCCGTCGCAATTGGTAACCCTTTTGGTTTAAGCCACACGGTTACCTCAGGTATTGTTAGCGCATTAGGCCGCAGTGGCTTAAATATTGAGGGTTACGAAGATTTCATTCAAACCGATGCCGCGATAAACCAAGGTAACTCAGGTGGGGCTTTAGTTAATTTAAACGGTGAGCTGATTGGTATTAATACCGCTATTTTAGGTGCATCAGGCGGAAATGTGGGGATTGGCTTTGCTATTCCGTCAAATATGATGAAAAACCTAATTGATCAAATTGTAGAGCATGGTGAAGTACGCCGTGGTTCGTTAGGTATTTCAGGCCGCCCTCTTGATGCAGGCCTTGCTAAAGCACAGCAGCTTGATGTTAAACAAGGGGCTTATGTTATGCAGGTAATGGATGACACCGCAGCCAGCAAAGCCGGTATTAAAGCAGGCGATGTGATTATTAGTATTAATGGTAGTGAAATTAGTGGCTTCCATGAACTACGCAGTAAAATTGCCACCTTAGGTGAGGGTCGTGAAGTACAGTTGGGGATTTACCGTGACGGTAAAGTTAAAAATGTGGAAGTAACCCTAGATGGTGCATCAGGCATTACCGCTGCGGGCGAAGAGTTACACCCAGCATTCCAAGGTGCAACGCTTGAAAACGTGAAGAAGAACAAAATGAAAGGGATTGAGGTGACCTCTGTAGACCCTCGTTCGCCATCAGCACGGGTTGGCCTTGAAGAAGGCGATGTTATTGTGCAAGTAAACCGTCAACGAGTAGAAAGCATTCGCGACATGAACAAAATTATCGAAGATATTCAAGGTAATATTGTGTTAGGTGTGAAACGCGGACGTGAATCTATTTTTGTATTAATTCAGTAATAATACAATAAAAGTAACAGCGGCACTTGCCGCTGTTATTTTTTTTGTGCCATCATAAAGGGATTGCTCACTAACAATAAGAATACCGTGCTAAAACTTCTAAAATTTGTACTTCCTCCTCTATTTGCCGGTTTAGGCATTGCTTTTTTAGTGGTTTTTTTTAGCCCTAACATGCGCACTGCATTGCTACCTAACGTACCGCTACCCAGTGCAATGACTGCAAGTCATTTGAGCTTTTCTGACGCAGTTAAGCGCGCAGCGCCATCGGTTGTCACCATTTTTTCAGAAAGCATTTCTAAAGAGCCACGCTATAAACGCCAAAATACGGTGCAAGAGCTTGGTTCTGGGGTGATCATGTCACCTGACGGTTATATTTTGACTAATTACCATGTGATCAATAATGCCGATCAAATACTAGTTATTCTTACTGACGGCAGACGTTTTTTTGATGTGCAACTCATTGGCTTTGATACTATTACCGACTTAGCATTATTAAAAATAAATGCCAATCACCTGCCTGTTATACCCGTTAACGATAACTACAGTTCGAGTGTAGGCGATTTAGTATTAGCCATCGGAAACCCACTTAACTTAGGGCAAACCATTACTCAGGGGATCATTAGCGCCACCGGTAAGCAAAAAATTACCGACAGTCCTTACAATAACTTACTGCAAATGGACGCTGCTATTAACGTAGGTAACTCTGGTGGTGCACTGGTAAATTCTAATGGCGATTTAGTAGGGATCACCTCTGCCCAGTTTAAAACCCGTGAAAACTTAAATATACAAGGGATCTTTTTTGCGGTGCCTTACACCTTGGCAAAAGAGGTAATGGGTAAGCTTATACGCCATGGTCGTGTTGTACGCGGCTATTTGGGCTTTGAAGGCACAGCGGTAGACAGTACAGGCAAAGAGGTCAATGATAGCTTAACGCCTGTTGCAGGCATGCGTATTACCAACCTAGACCCTTTAGGTCCTGCATGGCAGGCGGGTATAGAAGAGCAAGATATTGTGATTAAAATTGCTGGGCTTTCAGTGGCTAATCCACAAAATGTATTGAAAAAAATAGGCAGTACCGAACCGGGGAAAGAAATTGAATTTGAGCTTTACCGTAACGGTGAAATACAAAAAATAATGGTGAAAGTAGCAGAGCTCGAAACCAAGCTATAAAGCGCTTATTTATACTTTGGCATTAGACATAAAAAACGCGATAGATCATCGCGTTTTTTATGTAACCTGAACTCTGGTTAAGAGATTTACTAACGTATTGAATCAAAAAATGATATTTATGTTTATTTTTCTCTAGCCAGAGATTTCCAGTGAAAACAAGGCGAAATTACGCGTCAATAGCTAGCCTATTGCAAGTAAATTCAACGCAGTTAGCGCTGAAAATAGCTGCTTGAGATAGATTTATTATCCAGAGTTCAGGTTACGTATTAGTATAACTAATTGCTTTTGCGTTTGATGTTAGCACCTAGCGCACTGAGTTTATCTTCAATACGCTGATAGCCTCTATCTACATGATAAATACGATCAACAACCGTTTCGCCTTGAGCCACAATCCCCGTTAGAATAAGACTTGCCGATGCGCGTAAATCGGTTGCCATAACCTGCGCACCCGATAAGCTTTTTGTTTCACCACAAAAGGCCGTATTGCCTTCTAAGCGAATATTAGCGCCCATACGTTGAAGCTCAGGCACATGCATAAAACGATTTTCAAAAATAGTTTCGGTAATCGTCGCACTACCATTAGCCACCACATTTAATGCGGTAAACTGCGCTTGCATATCGGTCGGAAAACCAGGATGAGGCATAGTTTTAATATTCACCGCTTTAAGCTCTCGGCCTCGCATGTCTAGGTAAATACTGTCATCGTGCACTTCTAATAATGCATTGGTTGCACGTAGTTTTTCTATTACTGGCTCTAACGAATGGAAGTCGGTCATTTTACACAGAACTTCACCGCCAGCCATCGCTGCAGCCACTAAAAAGGTACCCGTTTCAATGCGATCCGGTAATATGCGGTGTTCACAACCTGATAAACGCTCAACCCCTTCAATCTCAATACGGCTTGAGCCCGCACCAGTGATTTTAGCACCCATAGCAATTAAGCAATTGGCTAAATCGATAATTTCTGGCTCGCGCGCAGCATTTTCTAATACTGTTTTACCCTCGGCGAGCGTTGCCGCCATGAGTAAGTTTTCAGTGGCACCTACGCTGATCATTTCCATGAAAACTTCAGCGCCTTTTAAGCGACCATCTACTTTGGCATTAATATAACCGTTTTCAACGGTTATTTGAGCGCCCATACGCTCTAAGCCTTGAATATGAATATCAACCGGGCGCGCACCAATAGCACAGCCACCAGGTAAGGATACTTGTGCCTCACCAAATCGAGCGACTAAAGGGCCAAGTGCAAGCACTGACGCACGCATTTGCTTTACTAAGTCATAAGGCGCTAACGTGCTATTTACCGTTGCACCATCAATAATGAGTGAATCGCCCTGCCACTGAACATCAGCGCCTAACGTTTTTAATAAGGCTTCGGTTGTAATGATATCGCGAAGATGTGGTACGTTAGTAAAAGTACTTTTGCCATCAGCTAATAAAGCTGCAAATAGAATCGGAAGAGCTGCGTTTTTAGCGCCAGAAATAGTTACTTCACCAGCCAGTGAAGTGCCACCTTGAATTACAAATTGATCCATCTAAGGGGCCTTATTTATTGCGGTAAAATGAATTTTTGCTCACGTTTCCACTCTGTCGGAGTAAAAGCGCGGATAGAAACAGCATGAATGGTACCGTCTGAAATAGTGTTCATTAATGGCCCATATACTAGCTGTTGCTTTTTAACACGACTTAATCCGTCAAAGCATTCACCGACAGCGATTACTTCATAATGACTGCCATTGGCTTTTACATGTACTTCAGCTAACTGAAGTTCGTCGCGTAATAATGTTTCGACTTGACTCGTTTCCATAACTCTCACTCAAATAGGGTTGTAACCTGGCCTAACTGCATAAGGTTTTGCAGTTGTTCAGGTGGGTTTTGCAATTCAAGGCGAATGCCTTGTTGCTTAAATTCTGTAAAAGAGTGAATTAACCAAGCTAAGCCGGCTGTGTCAACCCTTGTCACCTCACTTAGGTCAAAATAAAGGGTTTTATGCCCAGTTTGTCGCTTAGTGTTCAGAAGCCGTTCATTGCCAATTGAATTATGAGTCAATTCACCACTGACTCGTAGATGCTGTTCATCGACTTGGCTGATTGCCAATTTAGTCATTTGTGTCACTGCCTCTAAACTGAACCGGTAACTTACTTTTTTGCTCTAACAGGTCGCTAACGTGGTCAATACCTTGTTGGCGTAAAATGCCCTGAAGCTCACTTTGTTTTGCATCAAGTAAGCTAATGCCTTCAGCAATCATATCGTAAGCGCGCCATTCGCCACTTCTATCTTCACGTACTTTAAAATCAATTTTAATATCAGGCTTACCGGCTTCTACAATTTTGGTTTTTACCACCACCACATCTTTGCCTTTAAAAGGCTGCTCGGCAGCAAATTCAACTTGTTGATTAGTATACTGGGTAAAAACGCCAGCATAAGTGGCAACAAGGTACTCTCTAAACGCGCCAATAAAACGCTGAATATCTTCAATTGCTTTTGCTTTTTCTGCTTTGTTGGTAATGGCGCGTACCTTAGATACTTCGCTACCTAACACTCTCAGTGCAGCATATTTGTAGTCAATGTAGGGCATCAGTTCTTCTTCAACGATGACCCGTAAATGCTCTTTGTTAGTGGTTATTAACGGCTGGTCTTTGGTAATACGCTCAAAGGTATTATCAGCAACCTGACGTACCATTTTATTAGGATCAGTCAATTTCACTTCACCGGCATGTACACTTTGTACTAGCGTGACAGTTACTAATGCGATACTTGCTAAAAATGTTTTCAACATAATAATTACTCACTACCTTGGTTGAATAAAAACTGGCCTATTAATTCTTCTAGTACCAATGCTGACTTGGTATCTGTAATAGAATCGCCGTTGGCTAATGCTTTACTTTGAACACCAAATAAATCGTCAATGGCTTGATCTTGTTCGCTGTTCGCTACATCTTCGCCTAAACATCGCTGTTTAGCTGAATCTGATGCGATAACGGGGTTAATTCCTAAATATTGTTCACCTAAAATACCCGAGGTTAAAATTGAGATAGAACTAGTGTCTGAAAAACGACACAAATACTGCGCATCAATGCTCATATTTACTACTGGTAAAAACTCTTGTGGATGCACATAAATTGACTCTACACGACCAATAACAACGCCGCCCACCTTAATGGGTGCACGTGTTTTTAATGATCCTATATTTTCAAACTTGGCGTTCAATGTGTAGGTTTCACCTGAGCCGCTAATACCCGAATTAGCCACTTTGAGCGCCAGCATTGAAAATGCCAAAATGCCCAATGCTACAAAAAAACCAACTAAAATTTCTAATTTCCGTGAATTCATTATTTAATACCCTATTAGCTGGTAAACATTACCGCTGTCAAAATAAAGTCAAAACCTAATACCGCTAGTGATGAGTGCACCACTGTCTCTGTTGTTGCCTTGCTGATCCCCTCTGATGTGGGAACACAGTCATACCCTTTGTAAAGCGCAATCCAGGTAACAACAATCGCAAATACGATACTTTTAATTAAACCGTTTAGTATGTCTTTTTCAAACGACACCTGAGATTGCATAATTGACCAGAAACTTCCCGTATCAACGCCTAGCCAATCAACCCCCACTAAATGAGCACCAATAATAGCTACAGCAGAAAAAATAAGTGCCAACATTGGCATACTAATCAAACCAGCCCAAAACCGCGGCGCTATAATTCGTCTAAGCGGGTCAATGGCCATCATCTCAAGCGACGATAATTGCTCGGTGGCTTTCATTAAGCCGATTTCAGCAGTCAACGCACTACCAGCCCTGCCTGCAAATAATAACGCAGTAACTACCGGTCCAAGCTCACGTAACAAGCTAAGTGCCACTAAAGGGCCTAGGCTGTCTTCAGCGCCATAATCAACTAAAACGGTATAACCTTGCAGCGCTAGAACCATGCCGATAAATAATCCCGACACAACAATAATCAACAGCGATTGTGAACCAACCATGTAAAGTTGGCGCACGAGTAAAGGTGTGCCTTTTTTAAAATTGGGTACATGCCATAACGCACTTGCCAGCATTTGGGTTGAACGCCCCAGTGCAGCAAATCGGCCCAGCGTTTTGTGGCCTATTTTTTGTAGTAAATCCAACATTACTGCTGCTCTCCTAACAGTTCATCTGCATAGGTTTGTGCTGGATAATGAAATGGCACTGGACCATCTGATAACCCTTTTAAAAACTGTTGAACAAGTGGTGATTCGTGCTCTCGCATCTGCTCTGGTGTACCACTGCCAATAACGCCTTGATCAGCAATAATAATAACGTGGTCGGCAATACTCATTACTTCAGTCACATCGTGCGTGACAATTAAAGAAGATAAGCCAAGTACTTCGTTTAAAGATTTGATCAGCTTAACTAAAACCCCCATTGAAATAGGGTCTTGTCCTGCAAAAGGCTCATCATACATAATAAGTTCAGGATCAAGCGCTATAGAGCGAGCCAAAGCTGCACGACGTGCCATACCGCCAGATAACTCTGAAGGCATTAAATCTTTAGCACCACGTAAGCCAACAGCTTGTAATTTCATTAATACCACTAAACGGATTAAATCTTCACTGAGTTGCGTGTGCTCTCGAATGGGGAATGCAATGTTATCGAACACCGACATATCAGTAAATAAGGCACCGCTTTGAAATAACATACTCATGCGTTTACGTGCCGCGTAGAGTTCTTTGCGCGACATAGCGACAATGCTGTCGTTTTTAAATAAAATATCACCGGAGTCTGGTTTAAGCTGGCCACCTATTAGGCGTAGCATCGTGGTTTTGCCAATTCCGCTTGGCCCCATAATGGCAGTAATTTTACCCTCAGGTACGTCAAAGCTCATATTTTTATATATGACCCTATCGCCTCTAGAAAAGGTAACATCCTTGACTTCTACTATTGATTGCGACAAGTCGCTCTCCATAACAATACTCTCTCATATTTCTATTTTAAGGGTTTTTTAACCAATATGGAAAAAACAATTCGTAAGATTTTGTAATAGTGTCGCAAAAACAGTTATAAGATTGATTCAAGCAGCCTTAACTTTGGCTTAAAATTTCATATAAAAAGCGCCAAAGAATACTTAAAATAACCGCCTAATGTATTACACCTTATTCTTTTATTTATACTTTTATGGTGGCTTTTGTTACTATTCGCGCTATCTGAATTTACATTAATTGGCTTATCACAATGGTTACCTCGTTTGTCATTTTAATTCTTGGTTTTGCGGCTCTCGTATGGAGTGCAGACAGGTTTGTTTATGGTGCAGCAGCACTGGCTAAAAACTTTGGCGTGCCAACGCTAATTGTAGGTTTAACCGTGGTAGCTATGGGCTCTTCAGCGCCTGAAATGATGGTATCGGCTTCAGCAGCTTTGGCAAATAAAACCGATACTGCCGTGGGTAATGCAGTTGGTTCAAACATCACTAACATCTTATTAGTTTTAGGTATTACCGCCCTTTTAAGACCCTTATCAGTATCTTCAAGTACGTTAAAACGTGAAATTCCACTGGTACTGCTGGTCTCCATTGCAACTTGGTATATTTTTTCAGATAACTATTTTTCATTTTTTGAAGGTGCAGCCTTATTATCTGGCTTTGTTGTTTTTATTGGCGGACTTATTTTTGTCTCACTGCGAGCTAAAAACCAAGACGATCCGTTTGTGAGCGAAGCCTGTGACGAAGTACCTGACAACGTACCAACCAAAAAAGCTGTTTTTTGGCTGGTAGTGGGTATGATTTTACTGCCGGTTAGTTCACACTTTTTAGTTGGCTCAGCCGTTGATATCGCAAAATATTTTGGCTTAAGTGACTTAGTGATTGGTTTGACCATTATTGCTATAGGCACCAGCTTACCTGAACTTGCAGCTTCAATTGCAGGTGTACTTAAAAATGAAGATGACTTAGCGCTGGGTAACATAGTTGGTTCGAATATTTTTAATATTTTAGCGGTATTACCGCTGGCAGGATTAATTAATCCATCGGTTATCGATACTTCGGTTGCTAACCGTGATGTTATTATTATGATTGGCGCAACCTTGGCGCTAATTGCTATGTCATTGAACTTTAGAGGTCAAAGACGTATCAATAGAATAGAAGGTGGCTTGCTCATCGTCGCATTTATGATTTACCAAGGTTATATTTTTAGTCAAGTAGGATAGCCCATGGCAACGCTAAACTTTATTCAACAAGGGTTACGTGTTCTAGAGATTGAACGCCAAGCACTCAGCGATATTACACAATACGTTAATGAAAGCTTTAACCAAGCCTGTCAATTAATGTATGACTGCTCAGGTCGTATTATTGTTATTGGCATGGGTAAATCAGGCCATATTGGTAACAAAATAGCCGCCACTCTTGCCAGTACCGGCAGCCCCGCATTTTTTGTTCACCCGGGTGAAGCAAGCCATGGTGATTTAGGAATGATCACAGCAAATGACGTGGTTATCCTCATTTCAAACTCTGGTGAAACCAGCGAAGTACTTAATATTATTCCAGTATTAAAGCGCATTGGTGCCAAAATGATTGCCATGACAGGCAACCAAGGCTCAACCATGGCAACATTGGCAAATGTGCATGTGTGTATTAAAGTTGAACAAGAAGCCTGCTCATTGGGCTTAGCACCTACTGCAAGTACCACTGCCACACTCGCTATGGGTGATGCCATGGCGGTGGCATTATTAGAAGCACGCGGCTTTACTGCTGATGATTTTGCACTATCGCACCCTGGTGGTAGCTTAGGCAAGCGATTACTCTTAACTCTTAAAGATGTTATGCACAGTGGTGCTGATACGCCTATCATAAACGAGACGCAAACGATTAAAGATGCCTTGATTGAAATGTCGGCCAAAGGACTCGGCATGACCGCTATTGTTGATAGTGACCAGCAATTATCAGGCCTGTTTACCGATGGCGATTTACGCCGTATTTTAGAGCAACGTATTGACATTCATAGCACTGAAATTAATGTTGTGATGACCAAGTCGTGTACTACAGCCACCCAAGAGATGCTCGCGGCTGAAGCGTTAAATATTATGGAACAAAAACGTATTAATGGCTTAATTGTAATTAATGAGCATAATCAACCGATTGGCGCACTAAATATGCAAGACTTACTTAAAGCGGGAGTGCTATAAATGCAATTTGAAGATCTCTATCAACCGCTAAGTGATGATGCAAAGGCGCGCGCAAAAAAAGTAAAGCTATTAATTTGTGATATTGATGGTGTATTTTCTGATGGCCGTATTTACCTTGGAAACCAAGGTGAAGAACTCAAAGCATTTAACACCAAAGACGGATTTGGTATCAAAGCCCTGATTAACAGCGGTTTTGAAGTCGCCGTGATCACCGGGCGCCATTCTCATATAGTGCAGCAACGTATGAGCAGTTTAACCGTACAACATATATATCAAGGCCAAGAAGACAAACTCATAGCCTATCAAGAATTAAAACAAAAATTAGCGCTTAGCGATGAGCAAATTGCTTATATAGGTGATGATGGCCCAGACATGCCAGTAATGGAGCAAGTCGGTTTTGCGGTAGCCGTAAACGATGCTCATCCACTTATTAAACGTTTATCACATTATGTAACCCAACTGCCCGGCGGTTTTGGTGCGGTAAGAGAGCTGACAGACTTACTTATGCTCGAAAATAACAAGCCACTAACTAGCCAAGGAACGAGTTCATGAATGTAGCGCGCATTATACTGAGCGTTTTATTCATAAGCTGTATGGTTTGGCTCTGGTATCCTTATTTTACTAAGGTTGATATAACTGCAAGCGAAGAAACACAAGTTATTGCTAAGCCTGATTATACCGCTATTGAGCTAAAACAAACGGCTTATAATGAACAAGGTAAAGTGAGCCATAAGGTAACTGCGGTAAAAATGGAGTTGTATCAACAACTCGGTTTTACCTTTTTTGAAAAGCCTATATTCACTTTATACAACGAGCAGCAAACATGGCGTATTAACGCCGATGAAGCCACACTCTACGACGACCGTCAACTGGTGTTAGAGGGTAATGTAACCGCTCAAAATTTAGTAGATAACGCCATGATCGATACGATCACCGCCCAGACCATCAATGTTGATATAAAACTATTAACCATGCAATCACAGCAGCCTGTCGTTATTACAGGACCTAATTTAAAAATCACAGGTAAAGGCCTTGAGGCCGATTTAAAAACCGAGGTGATTAAACTTATTAACCATACGCGAACCCTATATTATGACCAATAACCTATTTAAAATTTTAATTGTTCCCTCACTATTAATTGCTTTTAACAGTAATGGCGCTGAACCTGCTGAAGCCCCCGCTGCAAATCAAATTTCAATTAGTGCAGATAAGCAAGAAGGTCAATTAAAAGAAAACGTAGGCATTTTTGAGAAAAATGTTGAAATTATTCATGGTAATCGCCGTATCACAGCTGACCGTTTAGAAGTGCATAAACGCGATGACCTAGGCGATAACAAACAGTTATTAATTGCCACAGGCAGCCCTGCATATTTTGAAGAAACACAAGCTGATGGCACCATAATGAGCGCCAGTGCTAATGAAGTGCGTTACGATGTGTCGCTGCGTTTTTTAACCTTAATCGGCGATGCAAGCATTGCTCAAGCAGGTCAAAAAATAACAGCTAAAAGTATCACTTACGATATCGAGCAGCAGTTAATTAGCGCAGAAAAAGACGAAAACTCAACAGACCGTGTACACACTATTTTAGTCCCTGTTGAAAATAAAAAAGAAGATGATAAAGGCCAACCATGAGCACATTAAAAGCAGAGCTATTAGCTAAAAGCTACAAAGGTCGTGAAGTTGTAAAAAACGTTGGCCTAGAGGTTGAAGCTGGCAGTATTGTGGGGTTACTTGGCCCTAATGGTGCAGGTAAAACCACCACTTTTTATATGATTGTAGGCCTTGTGCCTAGCGATAAAGGCAAAATATCAATTGATGATAAAGATATTACTTTATTACCGATGCACAGCCGAGCGCGTTTAGGGATTGGTTATTTACCGCAAGAGTCGTCTATTTTTAGAAAGCTGACTGTTTATCAAAACTTAATGGCTATCTTAGAAACACGTAAAGAATTAAATAAACAACAACGCGAAGATACCTTAAATAATTTACTTGATGAATTTAGCATTCAGCATATCCGCGATAGTCAAGGTATGGCTTTATCAGGTGGTGAACGTCGCCGCGTTGAAATTGCTCGCGCGTTAGCAGCAAACCCTAAATTTATCCTTTTAGACGAACCCTTTGCGGGGGTTGATCCTATCTCAGTATTAGATATTAAAAAGATTATAGAGCATCTTAAAAACCGAGGAATTGGCGTACTTATCACAGATCACAACGTACGCGAAACTCTTGATGTTTGTGAAAAAGCCTACATAGTTTCTCATGGGGAGTTAATTGCATCAGGCACTCCAGAATATGTATTAAACGATAAAACAGTACGCGATGTTTATTTAGGCGAGCAGTTCAAGCTCTAATATGTGTGTTATTACACTAAGCATCTGCTAAGATTAATTATACTTAGGTCTGTTGACCTTTCAAGGTTGAATTTGCAGCAGTCTGTTTGGTATTTAGGCAAGGCAGAGCCTATGTGGTGTGGTATTCCCCATAAATAGGCGATAACGCAGCATCAATGCCAAACAGGCGCTGCCCTTCGGGTTCTGCCTAGGGACGATTTACTCTTTGTTGCTCGGTTTTGACTTAGCCCACTAGGTTACAAACCTCGCGCCGCAATTAAACCGCCCCTAGTTTGAACAAATTTTAATCCGTAAAGGTCAACAGACCGTAATTTAAAAGGATTGTTAGAGATACATGAGGCAATCATTACAGCTGCGCATGGGCCAGCAACTTACAATGACTCCACAGTTGCAACAAGCAATTCGCTTATTGCAACTCAGTACATTGGATCTCCAGCAAGAAATTCAAGAAGCGCTCGATAGCAACCCCTTGCTTGAAGTTGAAGAACACGATTACAGCGAAGACACTGCAGGTAAAAACGAACAAAAAGCCGATAACGATGACTTAACGCTAAGTGCCTCAGCTGACGATAAACCTAGCGAGTATGAGCAAGATAGCGGCGAAGCAATGACCAAAGACACCATTAGCGATGATATGGCTATGGATGTTACTTGGGATGAATATATGAGCGCTGCGCCTGCCTCTTCATCGGGCCCAATGCCAGAAGATGAATCTATTTATCAAGGCTCTTCGACTGAAACGCTGCATGAGTATTTAATGTGGCAACTTCAACTGACGCCGTTTAGTCCTACCGATGAAGCGATAGCTATTGCAATTGTAGAAGCTGTGGACGATTCAGGGATTCTAACCCTTAGCTGTGAAGAAATATTAGAAAGCTTTAACCAAGAAAACGACGGCGAAGATGAAGTTGAACTTGACGAAATAGAAGCGGTACTAAAGCGTATTCAACTATTTGATCCAGTGGGAATAGCCGCGCGTAGTTTACAAGAGTGCTTGTGTATTCAGCTAAATCAATTTGATAAAGACACACCTTTTTTAAACGAAACAAAAATGATCTTAACCGATCATATTGATTTACTTGCTGCACGTGACTATCGCACGTTAATGAAAAAAACAAAGCTTAAAGAAGATGAGCTAAAAGAAATCATGACGTTGATTCATACGCTCAGCCCAAAACCGGCAGACACTATTGTCAGAGAAGAGTCTGAATACGTTATTCCTGATGTGTCGGTTAAAAAAGTTAAAGGTCGTTGGGTAGTTGAATTAAACCCAGATAGCATGCCTAAGATCAGAGTAAATAGCCAATATGCAGCTATGTCGCGTACGGTTAAATCAAGTGGTGATAGCCAATTTATTCGCTCGCACTTACAAGAGGCTAAATGGTTTATAAAAAGCTTAGAAAGTAGAAATGACACGCTACTTAAAGTAACCAACTGTATTGTGCAGCAGCAACAGGCCTTTTTTGAACACGGTCCTGAGGCTATGAAGCCTATGGTGCTTAACGATGTGGCTGAAATGGTGGAAATGCATGAGTCGACTATATCGCGTGTTACTACGCAAAAATACATGCATACACCACGTGGCATTTTTGAGCTTAAATATTTCTTTTCAAGCCATGTAAGTACTGAAAATGGTGGCGAATGTTCATCAACAGCAATACGTGCATTAATTAAAAAATTAATCGCTGCAGAAAACTCAGCTAAACCATTGAGTGATAGTAAAATTGCAGATATATTGGCAGAGCAAGGAATTAAAGTAGCGAGGAGAACCATTGCAAAATATCGCGAATCTCTAGCTATTCCCCCGTCTAATCAACGTAAAAGTTTGATTTAAGGCGTACAACAAAGAGGAAAATGTTTATGCAACTGAATTTAACTGGTCGCCATGTAGATATTACCGACTCGCTTAGAGACTACGTAAATAGTAAATTTTCGAAGTTACAGAGGCACACTGATCACATAACGAATGTGCACGTTATTCTCGATGTAGAAAAACTAAACCAAAAAGCTGAAGCAACCGTTCATGTTAGTGGCGCTGAGATTTTTGCCTCTACTGAGCATCAAGATATGTATGCCGCTATAGACTCGCTCATTGACAAGCTAGATCGTCAAGTAATTAAACACAAAGAGAAACTTGCTCGACACTAACACTATGAAACTAAGCTCACTTATCTGTCAGGACTGCAGTAAAGCTGCGGTCCTTTTTAATAGTAAAAAAAGAATTTTAGAATTTATCAGTGAATTGGCTCACAATAAGCTGCCCTATTTAACACAACAAGATATTCTTAATGCATTAACTGCAAGAGAAAAGCTTGGAAGTACAGGCATTGGCCGAGGCATTGCTATTCCACATGGTCGCATGAGTGGTGCTCAAGAGCCCCTTGCTTTGATTTTAGTGAGCGAAACAGCTATTAATTTTGATGCGATTGATAACCGACCGGTTGACATTTTTGTCGCGTTAATTGTTCCCGATGGCGATAATCAGCAGCATTTGAAGACGCTAGCCACGATTGCTGATAAGCTCAATGATAAAGAATTTTGTAAACAGTTACGCGCCGCCAAATCGGATAGCGAACTATATCAGGTTATCGTCAGTCAATCGTAGTAACAAAGAAAGGTGATAAATGGAATTAATAATTATAAGCGGTCGTTCAGGGTCAGGTAAATCTGTGGCGTTACGCGTTGTGGAAGACTTAGGTTATTATTGTGTAGACAATATTCCTCTTAATTTATTACCATCATTAGTGCGCAGTGTTTCCGACAGTTATAATAAAATTGCCGTGAGTGTTGATGTACGTAACCTACCTAAAGAGCAACAGCAGTTTAATGAAATCATTGAATATTTACCTGGTTTTACTAAACCAACGGTATTTTATTTAGACAGTGACGATCAAACATTAATAAAACGTTTTTCAGAAACGCGACGTCTCCACCCTTTATCTATTGATTCTTTGCCGCTTGATTTAGCCATAAAAAAAGAAAAACAACTGCTTGATGTATTGATTAATCGTGCTGATTATATGATTGATACCACAGATTTAAGTGTGCATCAGCTTGCTGAGTCTATTCGTGAAAAAATACTCGGAAAAAAAGATAAACAACTGATCATTACCTTTGAGTCATTTGGTTTTAAACACGGCATCCCTAAAGAAGCAGATTACGTATTCGATGCCCGCTTTTTACCAAACCCGCATTGGGAGCCTGAACTTAAGCCACTTACAGGGCTGGACCAACCAGTAAAAGACTACCTAGCAAGTCACAGTATAGTGCAAAAATTTACATGGCAAATTCAAACATTTGTGCAAACATGGTTGCCGCATTTAGAACGAAATAACCGCAGCTACTTAACCATTGCAATTGGCTGTACTGGTGGGCAACACCGCTCTGTTTATTTAGCGCAAACCATTGGTGAAAGCTTTGCAATGAGCCATCCTAATGTAAAAATTCGCCACCGAGAACAAGAATAAAGCTTGCGAGAAGATGTCATGCGCTTAGAAAATACATTTTTAATAAAAAACAAATTAGGATTACACGCTAGAGCGGCGACAGTATTAGCTCAGCTTTCTGTGCAATTTGATGCCACAATCACTTTATTTCAAGATGACAAACAGGCCGCTGGCGATAGCGTGCTGGCACTTATGTTGCTCGAAAGTAGCCAAGGCAAAGAAGTTAAGGTGGTATGCGAAGGCCCCGACGCTGAGCCTGCACTTAGCGCAATAGGTGAACTAATTGACCAACGATTTAATGAGCAAGAATAAAAAAGTTCATTATTAACTCATCATCCTAAGCTTAGGTTAATAGTGGTTGAGGTAGTTTGCTCACATAAAGTAAGATAAACTAAAATTGAATAGCATTTATACCCTTCCAGCATGTAATACAATTTAATTAAGGACGCCAATGCCTGAAGCTTTAGAACAAGATATTCCACTACAACAACTAAAACAGGTGACTAAGTCACTAAATAGTGGTCAATTTGTTCAAGTTAGACGCATGCTGGCAAAAACGGCGCCTTGTGATACCGCACTTCTTTTAGAATCATCCCCGCATAAAATTCGCCGTATGCTCTGGCAGCTTGTTGATCCTGATGTACAAGGTGATGTGCTTGAAGAGCTGTCTGAAGATGTACGTTTGGGTATTATTGCGCAAATGGCACCCGAGCACATTGCTGCCGCAACCGAAGACATGGGCCATGATGACTTAGGGGAAGTACTACGTAGCCTACCTGACACCGTTTATAAAGATGTTGTTAGCGCTATGGATATTCAAGATAGAGAACGTGCAACGCAGGCTTTATCGTATCAAGAGCGCTCTGCTGGCGCATTGATGAATATAGATACCGTTACTATTCGCCCCGATGTGACTCTAGATGTGGTACTGCGTTATATTCGCTTACGCGGCGAATTACCTGAGGGTACAGATGACTTATATGTGGTTGATGAAAATAACTGCTTTTTAGGCGCCCTATCGCTGAGTACTTTATTAACTAATCCCCCTGAAAAAATTGTTCATGAGTTAATGGATGAAGACTGTGAGTCTATTCCTATTTCAATGGATGAGAGCGAAGTTGCACAATTGTTTGAGCGTCATAACTGGATATCGGCACCGGTTGTTGATGACAACGCACACTTGCTTGGGCGGATCACCATTGATGATATCGTTGATGTTATTCGTGAAGACGCTGAGCACAGTTTACTGGGTTTAGCGGGTTTAGATGATGAAGAAGATACCTTTGCACCTGTGTTGAAAAGCTCTAAAAAGCGCTCAATTTGGCTGGGTGTAAACTTACTAACTGCATTGCTGGCTGCAATTGTGGCGAGCTTTTTTGAAAACACCTTAGCTATATTACCAATTCTTGCTGTGCTCAATGGTATTGTCCCGTCAATGGGTGGGGTTGCAGGCAGCCAAACCTTAACTTTGGTTATTCGCGGTATCGCGGTGGGCCATATCAACCAAACTAACCAACGTTTTTTATTATTAAAAGAACTCGCTATCGGCGCGATTAACGGTATGGTTTGGTCTATCCTAATTGCCGGTGTCGTTGCGCTTTGGCAATGGGATTTCAAACTCGGTGGTGTTTTAGCGTTTGCTATGTTTATGAATTTAGTTGCAGCAGGTATTGCGGGTGCTAGTATCCCACTATTGCTTAAAAAAATGAAAATAGATCCAGCACTTGCAGGCAGTGTGGTACTAACCACGGTAACTGATATTGTTGGTATATTTGCCTTCTTAGGTACTGCGACTTGGTTATTGATTTAATCTTTTTATAAACAAAAACACCGCATCAATACGCGGTGTTTTTGTTTAAGCCGATAGTTACTTTACATAAGTTAAGGCTACTTAGCGCGTTGGCGATTACCACCTACCTTAGGTTTAGTGTTGGCTTTTTTAAACTGGCTAAAGCCAGTATGACGAGTCAGCGCAGGACGACCGCCCTTGTTACCTTTTCCGCCTTTGGTTTGTCTTTCATCTCGTCCTTCTTCAGGGACTAAACAGTTAGGTCCTTTACCAATAAGCTTGGCTTTGCCCATGTTACGCAGGGCTTCGCGGATCATTGGCCAACCGGCAGGATCGTGATAGCGTAAAATCGCTTTATGCAAACGACGTTGGCGCGCTCCCTTAGGCACAGGTACTTGCTCCGTATTATTTTTAATATTACGTAGCGAGTTCATTTCTGTGTGGTAAATGGTGGTTGCGTTGGCCATCGGTGATGGATAAAAATTTTGTACCTGATCAAGCTTAAAATCATTCGATTTCAACCATAAAGCCATGTTTACCATGTCTTCATCTTTAGTCCCCGGGTGAGCAGAAATAAAGTATGGAATTAAATACTGCTTTTTACCCGCTTCTTTTGAGTACTTATCAAATAACGCTTTAAATTCATCATAGGCGCCCATACCTGGTTTCATCATTTTTGATAATGGGCCATCTTCTGTGTGCTCAGGTGCTATTTTTAAATATCCACCAACATGATGGGTTACTAGCTCTTTAACGTAACGAGGATCACGTACTGCAAGGTCATAACGCACGCCCGAAGCAATTAAGATCTTTTTGATCCCTTTAACCTCACGCGCCTTTTTATATAAGTCGATAGTGGGTGTGTGATCGGTATCCATATGCTTACAAATATCAGGATACACACACGACAAGCGACGGCACGTACTCTCTGCTTTTTTGCTGGTACAACGCAGTTTGTACATATTTGCAGTTGGCCCACCTAAATCAGAAATAACCCCCGTAAAGCCCGGCACTTTATCTCTAATTTGTTCAATTTCTTCGATAATCGATTCTTGAGAACGGCTTTGTATTATGCGCCCCTCATGCTCGGTAATAGAACAAAACGAACAGCCGCCAAAACAGCCGCGCATAATATTTACCGACGTTTTAATCATATCGTAAGCAGGGATTTTATCATCGCCATAACTTGGATGTGGTATACGCTGGTAAGGTAAACCAAACACGTCATCCATTTCCTGAGTTTCAAGCGGATAAGCCGGCGGATTCACCCAAATAGAACGATCGCCATGACGCTGAAATAACGCCCTTGCACAACCTGGGTTGGTTTCTTGATGTAAAATACGTGATGCATGGGCATACAAAGGCTTATTAACGCTAACCTGCTCAAATGCCGGCAGTTTAACGTAAGTTTTTTCCCACGGCTTAGGACGAGCAGGCTGGATGGTAATTGGTTTTGCAGCTTCTGCTTGTAAATCGATGCCGGCTTGCTTAAATTCTGATTTAGCACAGCCCACATCATCCGCGCCATAAGGATTAGGAATAGGGTCTATTTTACCAATTTTATCAATGGCTGTTGAGTCACTGCCACGCCAACCAGGTAAAGGCTCTTTACGAATAACTGCCGTGCCTCTAACATCCTGTATGGTATCGATGGTTTCACCGGCAGCGATACGATGCGCTACTTCAACTAACGGGCGTTCGGCATTACCATAAATTAAAATATCGCCTTTAGCGTCAAATAATACGCTACGACGTACTTTTTCTTGCCAGTAATCATAATGAGCAATACGGCGCAGACTGGCTTCAATGCCCCCTAACACTAATGGCACATCTTTGTAGGCTTCACGACAGCGTTGTGAATAAATGATCACTGCGCGATCTGGGCGTTTACCGCCGACATTTCCTGGTGTGTATGCGTCATCATGGCGCATTCGTTTTTCAGCGGTGTAACGATTGATCATCGAGTCCATATTACCGGCTGTAATACCAAAAAATAAGTTAGGCTTACCCAATGCCATAAACGCATCTTTAGAGTTCCAATCTGGTTGAGCAATAATACCCACTCTAAAACCTTGCGCTTCTAGCACTCGGCCAATTACGGCCATCCCAAAACTAGGATGGTCTACATAAGCATCACCGCTAATAATAATAATATCGCAGCTATCCCAGCCAAGCGCGTCCATTTCTTCGCGTGTTGTTGGTAAAAATGGAGCTGTGCCATAACACTCAGCCCAATACTTGGGGTATGAGAATAAGGCGCGTTCAGCTTTTAATGTGCTCATAAAATTGGCCGTTCAATAACAAAAGGCGCGAATTATACCCTATCGACATCCCCGTTGATATAGCACAAAATGAAAGCGCTGATTAAAAATTGTTTACCTTTATGGCATTACTAAAACTAATAAATCATCTAAACTTATTACGGCTAATGTCTGCTTTTGGAATAATACAAGGTAGATAAAATAGATCAAAAGCAACCGCGACTTCGTTAAACTATTAAATAATTAATAATTGATAGACGCTGTAAATTAAAATAGATGAGGAATACCTATTAAACTACTTAAAAAAATAATGCAGTTTTCAATCATTTTACTCCTGGTTTTTGTTGTCGTTGGATTATTGTTACCACAAAATTATCATGTGCAAAAAAGTATAAAGATTAACGCACGCGCTCCCGTAATAAAGTCATTAGTTGAGGACTTTACCCAGTGGTATAAATGGTCGCCGTGGCAACAAATAGACCCTAATATTAAGTTTAATATTGGAGAACCGAGCTCTGGCGCAGGAGCCTACCAATCTTGGGAAGGTAAATGGGGCAAAGGCGAAATGACAATATCGTCATTAAGCGATAATGAAGTTGTATTTAGTGTGTTATTTAATCAAGAGCATATTATCACTAGCAAATTGCTATTTAGCCCGCACACAAAAACCGTCACGTGGCATATAGAAGGACAAGCAACGATGCCGCTTATTTCTGGGTACGTTGCTATATTTGCTGAAAATATATTAGGTAATATAGTGACCCTAGGGCTAAATAACTTAAAAACGGTCGCTCAACTCAGTGATGCACAAGCAATAATGGAAAGCCATGACAGTCAAAACCGCACAAGCCAGGATTAAACTTGCCAATATTATTGAGTCACTGCTAGGTTACTCGGTCACAAAAGTGAGTAATATGCCTGCCATTGATGAAAAAACCTATAATCCTCAAGGTAAAGCCAAATCGCTTTATAGTATTAATAGCGAGCATTCAATTTTAGCGCGTGCTCAAAAAAGACAAGACTTACTACTGATTAAACAGCAACAAAATATTGAGACTATTTTAGCCTTAGCAATGGAGTTTTGTCCTGATGTTGCTTGCGCCAAACAGCCCGATGCTGATTGGGTAGAGCACTTTATAGCCTTATGTGAAGATACCTCAAATCAATCTATGCAAGTGTTATGGGCAAAAATTTTTACTGGCGAAACCATTAGCCCAGGTACTTTTTCTATTAAAAGTTTACAAACACTCAAGCACATGACCCAGCGCGAAGCCGATTCATTAAGAAAGTGCGTGTCTATTTCTGGGTATAACGAAAAGGATAGCAGCCACCTAATATTCTTGGGGTATTACAAAAAACCCTCGTTATTTGATTTACTAGGTAAAGGTAATAAAGTGTCATTAAGCATAGGTAAAAGCGGCGTGAGCTTTCCAGACGTACTAACTTTAATGGATTTAAACTTGCTGTATCGTAAAGAAATAGAGTCAGCGGCATTAAAAGTAGGACAAGAGTTCACCCTATCCTTTTTATCACAAAAACTAACCTTAAAAGCAAAAAGTAACGATTTGGTGCTTAGCTATTATAAGTTTACTCAAACAGGTGATGAACTATTTAGATTAATGAACTACCCGATTAACAAGGTGTACAAACAGTTAATTGGTTCAGCATTTGAAGGGGAGTTTGAATTAGTGTGGCACACTTCAAAATAACTAAAAAAAGCCACACAAGGTGGCTTTTCATTAAACTAATCGGTGCTTAAAAGTGAACTTGTATGCCCGCAAATGGCCCTGATGCATCAATATCAGTATTAATATCATCTACATCATCAAGTTCTAAAACCATAGAGCGGTAGCCCGCTTTAACCGCAACATCAACCGCTAGGTTATCAATAAACTCCCAAGCAATACCCATTTGGTAATCTTGTACTTTGCTGTCATCTATGGCTAAAAAGCTGCCTTCAGCAAAAACACTTAAACCACTAAATGGTAAACCCGCTTCAAAACGTCCATATACTAACGGCACAACACCAGAGAACTCTTCGATTTCAGTAAAGTTAGCGCCACCTTGTTGTGATGTACCTGTTACAACAAGCTCACCATCAAACTGCTTAGCATTAAGACCTAAATCAATTGAGATTAAATCGTTATCAAAAATCTCGTAGTAAAAAATATAATCAATATGCGATAAGTCAGTCACTGAATTAACATCAGTGCCTACAACATAATCAGTACCGTTAAAGCTAAATGTGTCTTCAAGCACTGTTGATCCGTTTAATTCAAGCTCAGTGTATTTTAACTTTAAATTTGGCACTAATGGCACTGGGTGCTCAAGCGCAGCGTAATAACTTACAAAAGTTTCATCTTCAAAGTTGAAGTTTTGCAGGGCGTTATTGTTATCAGAAAAGCTACCGTCATTATCTGCTTTCCAACCATCAACCCCTACATATAAGCCCAATACAGTGTCGGCTTGTGCTACAGGGGCTAAACATGCCATTGATAAGGCTGCTGCTATACAATACTTTTTCATTTTTTATCCTTGCGCTAATAATTCGCTGAGTTCAATAAGTGCCGCATTGGCTCTAGAAATATAATTTGCCATAACAAGTGAATGGTTGGCGACATAACCAAATCCATTACCGTTTAAAATCATTGGGCTCCATACCGTTTCTTGGGTTGCTTCAAGCTCGCGTATAATTTGTTGCAAGCTGACACGGGCGTTCTTTTTATCAAGCACATCGGCAAAATCATATTCAACCGCCTGTAAAAAGTGCAGTAAAGCCCAAGTGGCCCCACGTGACTCATAAAATACATCATCAATTTCCCACCATGATGTTTTTATTTGTTGTTGTAAAGGCGTATAGGTGGCCTGTGTATTTGAAGAGTTACCGGCGAGGTCAGTGTTAACCTTATCTTGACCCACGCTTGCACTTAAACGCTGACTTAAGCTGCCTAAACGCTTTTCAGCTTCTTTTAACCAACTGCGTAGGTTATCTGCACGAGAGTAAAATTGGCTATCGCGCTCATGCTGATTGGCTATTTGAGAACGATATACCATTAAATAATCAATCCCTTTTTGGTATTCACCCTCAGCACTTGGCCATGCCCATGCTTCAGAGCTGATATTAAATTGTGGCTGAGCTTTTTTGAGCGCTTCGTGTTCAGTTGATTGCGATTGTGAGCGGCTAAAATCTTTTCGCATAGACAACGCTAAATCACGCACCATTTCCAGCGCACCATACTCCCAGGCCGGCATATTGTCCATTATTACGCTCGGTGGTAGCACATCATTTGATAAGTAACCGCCTGATTTAGTTAAAAGCGTATCAGCTACAGTGATGAGTGTTGAAGTTGTTACATAACCTGTGACTAGTTTTTCACTGCGTTGCTGCGCTTGTTGCTTAGCATTTTGCACAACATCAAAACGTGAAGGCTCTATACTCCAGTACACTGCAATGGCGTAAAACACGACAAATAACAGTACCAGTGCCGTTATTATTTTTCCTTTATGCTGTGACATTTATCCTCCTAATGATGACTATGATCTTTCGATGCTTTTACCGGCTCTGCTTGTGAGGCTAACGAAACGACTTTTGCATTGGTAAATACTCGGTTCCCGTCTTCAAAATATAGCGTGAGTTTACGTTCTTGACCTACTTTTAACGGTTCTTGTGGTTCAAACACCATTAAATGATAGCTGCCTGGCTTAAAATCGAGTTGTTGGTGAGCTTTAATAAGCAATGATTCGACTTTTTGCATTTTCATCATACCGTCAGCGTGAACGTGCTCATGAATTTCAACACGCCCTAGGCCATCAATTGTCGCTTTAGTCAACGTTGCTGGTACATTGCTGTGGTTTTTAATACTAAAGTAAGCCACACTGGCTTTGGTTGCCGGCAAAAACTCTCTTACTTGCGCATGTGTTACTTGTAGCTGCGCAACAACACTATCGTGTTCATGTCCTTCGTGCGCCATTAACGAAGACGAAAAAACACCCACCATTAATGCACTTGCTATCGAAATACATTGTTTAATCATCAGTAAAATCCTTGTTAAAACAAAAAAATATAGTTCAAATTTATCATAATTCCCTTATGTTAGGCAGCTAATTTAAGCTCAAGAGACGACTTTTTTGTTATCTGCGATTAACCAACACAGCCCTGCTACAAACAATAACGGCCAAGCAATCATCAATGATCCGAATAAAAAAGCTAAAATAGTACCAGCCAGTGCCACCATCGCCGCGCCAACTAACCCCATCGTCACTAAAGCAACAATCGCAATAACAACGATAATAGCAACTAATGCACCAATGAGCTCTATACCTGTCCAGCTAATATCTGAGATCCATAGCGGAAACTGCCACACATCAAAGTGAATAATTGAACCGCTATTAATTAAAAACAACGCAACAATAACTAGGCACACGGCGAATGTTTTCATGCTACTCTCCTTACACTGCTTTTTCTTCAAGGCAACAGTGAGCAATTAAATAACCTAGCGCCACTGCAAACGGAAAACTTAAAAATAATAAAACAGTCACTAAGCGAGTAGACCATACCGGAAAGTCTAGTCGGTAAGCTAACCCACTACAGACGCCTGATATTTTTTTGTTAAGCGTATTTTTGTACCAACGACGGTGTGTATTAAAACTATTCATAACAATCTCCTTAAGCTGTTTGTTTATTAGCAGTATTTAAACTTGCTTTTAAACTAGCCAGTTCTGCATCAATTTTTTCGTTTTTAACCAGTGACTCAATTTGCATAGCTGTATTGCTCGCAGTATCTGTGAGCTCATACGCTTCAACTTGCGACTCTACACTTTCAACGCGGCGCTCTATTTGCTCAAATCGTGATAAGGCAAAAGCCACTTTATCGCTTTGTAGTTGCGTATTTATTTTTGCCCTTGCTTCAACTACGTTTTCACGCTTTGTAAGTTGTGCTTGTTTTGCTTTTGCCTGCATCATTTTTTGTTGTAAGCGCTCGCAGTCTTCTGTGATTTTTACAATTGATTGCTGCAATGTTTCAAGCTGCGTTTGCAAGCACCCTATGCTTTGTTCAACTGTGTGTTTTTCGGCTAATGCTGATTTAGCTAAATCGTCACGATTTTTTGCCACAGCATGCTCAGCTTTTAATTGCCAATTTGCGAGCGCTTGCTGTTTGTTACTTATTTGACGTTTAATGCTCTTTTCTTCACATAAAAGTGCAGCTGCCGTACTACGACACTCATTAAGCGCTTCTTGCATTTCAGTAAGCATTAAATTGAGTAACTTTTCTGAGTCTTCTGCTTTATCAAGCATAGCTACGATATTTGCTTGAATGACGTCGTTTACGCGGTTAAATATGCCCATGTTATTCTCCTGATGATTTTTATTTATACATCAACAGGATTCCAAGAGTTATGCCAACAACTTAAAATGGTTTTATTTTCATTAAATATCATGTGGTTAAGTTATTTTAAGTAGGTAAATTAATGACTCACCACTGAATGAAATTAAGTCGAATTGGCTAATAAATTAAACTTTTGACCAAAATTTGGGATCAAAAAAAGCCACCTGAGGTGGCTTTTTTCTATACAGAGGATCTGTTATTCGGGTACGTAACTTAGTGCTTTATCCATAACACTCAAATCAGCTTGCTTGCCATGGCCATTTTCAGATAAATGGCGTCTAAAACCACGCGCACCGGGTTGTCCCTGAAAAATACCCAACATATGGCGAGCAACATGCCAAAAGTTAGCGCCTAAACGCATCTCTTCTTCAATGTAATCATACATAGAGCGCACAACATCATGACGTGACTGAGTATTAGCAGCATCACCATATATTTTTTCATCAACTTCATTTAGCATAAATGGATTGCTGTAAGCCTCTCGGCCAACCATCACTCCATCTATGTACTGTAAATGCTCAAGGCTTTGCTCAATGGTTTTAACACCGCCATTAATACTTAAATCAAGTTGTGGATAATCTTTTTTAAGCTGATAAACGCGGGGGTAGTTAAGCTCAGGAACTTCGCGATTTTCTTTTGGACTCAACCCCTTTAGCCATGCCTTACGGGCATGAATAATAAAATCATCACAGCCTACTTTATGCGATGCTTCAATAAGCGCACATAAAAATTCATAGGAATCTTGCTCATCAATACCAATGCGCGTTTTTACCGTAACAGGAATACTGACTTCACTTTTCATTGCAGCAACACACTCTGCCACAAGCTCGGGCTCTGCCATTAAACAGGCACCAAAACGCCCATTTTGCACACGATCAGACGGACAACCTACGTTAAGGTTTATTTCATCATAACCGCGCTCACCTGCAAGCTTGGCACACTGTGCTAGCGCTTGCGGATCTGAGCCCCCCAGCTGCAGCGCTACTGGGCCTTCATGTTGATTAAAGTGCAAATAGTCGCCACGGCCAAACAAAATAGCACCTGTGGTGATCATTTCAGTGTAGAGCACGGTGTGCTTTGTCATTTTACGATGAAACGTACGACAATGGCGATCAGTCCAATCGAGCATCGGTGCCACGCTAAAGCGTCTAAACCCTGTATTACTTGCTATTACTGGGCTAGAGCCCTTATTTAGTGTGTTACTCATATAGTCTGAATTGCCTTGAATTGCCTTGAACCGCCGCGAGTTTCGATATACAGTCACCCTATAGTCACCCTTGCGGGGTTGGACTGATCAATAACTTAGGGTTAAATCATGGCTTCATATAATATCGAAAAACGCCGTCTTGCTTCAGGCGACTACCGCTATAAGTGCGTAGTACGCGAGAAATCTAAGGGTAAGATTATACACAATGAAAGTAAAACATTCAGTAAAAGAGTGTTGGCTGAGAGTTGGGGCAAGAAACAAGTTAACGATATTGAGCAATCGAGGGTGACTGAAACAAAACAAGCGGTCACCCTAGGCACCCTCATGAATATGTATTATGAAAACCATGATTTATGGAATGCTACGGGGCGTACTAAACAGTTTGTTATTAAGATGCTGATTGATTGCGACATAGCATCGGTTTTATCAAATGAGTTACGCACTAGTGATTTAATTGAGCATTGTAAAAATAGGCGTAGCGCTGGTGCAGGGCCAGCGACTATTTATCATGATATTGCATATTTGCGCAGCGTTATGAAAAAGGCGGGGCCAGTATGGAATATTGATGCTAACCATAAAATATTTGAAGACGCAGTGCCGGTGCTAATCGAAATGGGGTTAGTTGGCAAAAGCCAAAAGCGAACACGCCGCCCTACTGATAATGAATTAGATAAATTGCGTGAAGGCTTAAAGGAACGCATGGACTACAGGCCAAACGGTAAAGTACGGATTCCTTTTTTAGATATTTTAGATTTTAGTATTTTAACCTGCATGCGTATTGGTGAAGTTTGCAAGCTACGCTGGGAAGATTTAAACGAAGATCACAAAACTATTTTAGTCCGCGATAGAAAAGACCCACGTAAAAAAGAAGGCAATCACATGATTGTGCCTTTGCTTGCTGGCTCATTTGATATTGTTATGCAACAGCCTAAAAATGATGATTTGATATTTCCGTATAACTCACGATCGGTTACTGCTGGTTTCCAACGTGTGCGTAATTCGTTAGGTATTGAGGATTTACGCTATCATGATTTACGTCGCGAAGGTGCTAGCCGTTTATTCGAAAAAGGTTATTCAATAGAGGAAGTGGCCCAAGTAACAGGCCACCGTAATTTAAATATTTTATGGCAAGTTTATACGCAATTATTCCCGCATAAATTGCATGATAAGTTTTCATCTGATGAATAACGTGTAAATTTCTTACGCAAATTCGCCTTTTTAAATTTCATTTTTGTTTTTGTTTAACTTATTGTTTTGTAATGATTTTACTAACACTTACAAAAACCACTCTGATCTTTAAAACCTCACGTAAACGAGCTAAGTTATTGTTTATTAGTTTCATTATTTTTAATTCTTTATAAATTACAGTCGGTTAAACTGTAAAACAGTGAAATTAATCACGATCTTTTCAGATCCTTGATCTGCTAAGAACCTTATATAGGGCGCTGGCTGGCGGTTTAAATGAAGCACTTTAAAACTGTAAAAAAATAACGGTAAAGAGCGCGCAGGAGGGTGAGGAAGAGTGCGGATTTCGTGGCATACATTCTGTGTGGGGCTAGTTTCCGTGGCTAGAACATCGCTGGCCAACATAGACAGGGATAATTTTACTGCAGCGAGTGGCGGACACTAAAAAGCCCAGCGTGTTGCTGGGCTTGTTTGGGTTGCTTGTATGTTACTTTGTTATTGGGTCTAGCCTAGATTTTTGACCGCTTGCCTCACCTGCTTTACTTGTGAATACTGCTGCAGTTATCGGCGGGGGCATTGTGGTTGTGTGCTTATGGGTTGCGCATTCTGTTGCTATATCTTTTACTGTTGCCATTAGTTCTGATAGTAATTTAAGTACGTTCTCGCTGTCGCTACCTACCCACGTTTTAGGGCTCTTATGCTCTTGCTCTTTGGTTGCTATTACTTTGCGTGTTTCACACTGTAGCTCTGCTAATTTGCCAATGATTTCTTTTAATGATTCATCTGTTTTGTTTTCAAAGTTCCCTTGATCATCAATATGCTGATAAACACCTTCACGTACTTGAGTACGGGTTTCACCCTCTTTGATTGCAGGTAAGTCCCAACCAAAGGGCAATACAGCTCTAATGAATGGTTTATCGGCTCGGCCATAGGCAAAGCCAATTTCTACAATTGAATTAATAGCCGGCGGTTCTAGTCGCCCTGCTTTATCGCCTGCACCTGGTAATGGAAGTGGCACGGCTTGAAGTGGTTTTGATTTGGTGTCTGTGCCGTTTTCGTCAATGAGCTGCACGTTTACCGCATAACGTGGGTAGAATGCATCGCTACCGCGTTCGCCATCGATGGCCGGTAGTTCTGGCAAAGCAACTACTCTACCCCATCGCGGTAAATGTAATTGGCCGGTTAGTTCTGGAAACAACCGACGCACAATTCTTAATATCGCTTTTTCCATTGTTACCAACTTATTTGCATGTTTGTGCCTTGAAACTCAACGGCGGTTATACGTTCGTTATTGGCTGTAACGTTTGGGCGTATCATTGGAGCGGCTGGCATTTTTGCGGTTTTGCCAGCTTGATGATCGGTCATGAGTTCTTTTGCTATTGTCACAGGTTTATCAAACCAAAACGAATCAGCATAGCTACCAACAAACACTTTGCCGTTACCTTGTTGATACCACACAAAATCAGCAATGCGGAACGCGCGGCCTATGTTGTTTAACATGGCATAGCCTGAACTATCAGAGTAAAAACACGGTATGGCCGTATCAGCATAGGTTTTATCGGGTATTACAAACTCAACACCCGTTTGTGCTGTTATTTCATTAAGCACTTGGCGCATAGTTGGATGCCTTAGCATTACACTTAAATTATAAGCGAGTGATGCCGACCACTCACGGCAAAAAAGCGTAAACCAGCCATTAACTGCAGGTAGTACACGTTCAACATAGCCGTTAAATACGCGGTCAATCATATCGCCCCAACCTAAATCAACCGTCACCGGTGCTAACTTATCAACCTTTTGATTAACGGTTATTTGGCAGTTACCTGGTGTTGATGCCTGCAGCACAACCCAGTGATCTTTCATATCAACTTTTTTACTATTGATATGAGCGCGAGCAATAAAGCGAGCATTAGCGGTAGCCATTATGCAGTTCTCAGTTTTGCAAAGTTATCTTGAAGGTGCTGTTGTAAATTAGCGTATTGCACTTCGCTTTCACCGCCTTGCTGATTAGCTTGTGCTTGGGGAGCACGTTCCTCTACTTTTTCAGGCACCGACCTGCACTCACTAAGCGTAAAGTTCACTGCCCATTGTCGGGTAGTTTCTTGCTCTACCGCTTCAATTTTGCTGCTAAAACGCACTTGCTTAACCCCCAGCGTATTTGCTGTGCGATTACTTATACGATAAATAACACGCGCTCCGCCCTCAGTCGCTTCGGCTAAATTAAACAAATCGGCCAAGTTATCAGCCATAGTGAAAGGTAAAAAACCACTCACAGCCAACGTTTTAGCCTTAATACCGGTTTCAGCCTGATCAGTACTTGATGATTGGCCACTGGCGTCTTCGCTGGCAAGCTCTTGACTTGCCGTAATGCGAAGTGACTTAAGTGTTATTGATAGCGAGTTAAGGGTAAGCATATCAACTATTGTCCAGCAACAGTTTGTTTGGTTACCCAGTTCCCTGCTACTCTTTTTTGATGAACTAAATCTCCTCCCAATATCATCACACGCCAACTACCATCAACATCCTTTTCTCCATAATAAGTAGCTCGCCCATACTGCATTCCATTAAAAGATACACCTTCATCATCAATCGATAAGTGTTTACGCACACCACCATTATAAGTAGCCCATGAAAAATTACCGCCCGCACCCGAACTCGGGTTTATAAGGTATCCAAGGTTAAGATCTTCATCCGTCCAATATTCAGTAAACGTGCCTGATGCATTCCCTCCCGCCGTGTATAAACTTCTTTTGTAATTTCTGTTAACACGCACTGCATCTTCCGTAATTGTATTAAAACCCTGTAATACAAACTGTGCGTTAATAGGGTTTGGCGTGTAAGCCAAGTTTAGCCCTTCATGTGCGCCTGGGTCACTAATTACCGCTCTTTGTCTAGCTTGCAATTGTACATCATTACCAATTGCCAACCGCTCATCGCGAGATACGTTTTCAAGTGTAGGGCGCCCATTACTACCCACAGAAATATTACCGCTACATTTAATAGAAGGGTTAGCGTATATAGCTTCTTGAACTTGAGGCTTAACACCTGTTTCTATCAGTATATTGTCTGTAAGTGAAACGCCTAAAGCATCTGCCGCCAAATAGTTCATAAACGTTGGGAATCGCTCAACTATATTATTATGAACAACCAAATACTTATCGGGGTTGTCTTCTGCTGGCGAGCCAAATGTACCTAAAAACGGCTCCGTTCCGTCTTTACAAATATTATTAGCTACAACTAAGCGGCCGGCTCCCCAACTAAATGTTACAAGTCCTTCCGCATGGCCACTCACAGCCTGAGTTGCAAGGTTCGTTCTTTCACACTGGTTTTCTCTAAACCATGAACCACCTGTAATTGGTAATCCATTGTCATGTACAGAAGTATGAAAACAAGAACCGCCCAAATCGAAAAACTGATTGTTGCTTACATCTAAACCGTGGCCAACAATACATTCAGCAGCTGTATTACGAATCGTCATGTTATGGATAGCGCCCTTATTAGACATAAGCACTATCTCAGAATTAAATACCCATGCTTGAGAGGGTTGGCCTG
Organism: Pseudoalteromonas sp. SD03; assembly: GCF_040937955.1. Lineage (NCBI taxonomy): Bacteria > Pseudomonadati > Pseudomonadota > Gammaproteobacteria > Alteromonadales > Pseudoalteromonadaceae > Pseudoalteromonas > Pseudoalteromonas sp. SD03. Next base: position 438,779 of record NZ_CP162514.1, on the reverse strand, counting down.
CTGCGTTTCCGTCTATTTCGCCGTTACACACTACAAACTTATCATTTATAGTACTTTCAAACGAACTACCTCCACTGCCAATAAAGTTAACTCGCTTACAAATAATCGCACCAGTCGGCGTATTACTGCCATATTCAGTTCCTTTGTAATAAAAGGCACCAGATATAGTTAATTTATTACCATCAATGCTCAATATTTCACGTGCATCCGAGCTTATATTGTCTAAACCAACTCCCTTAATGGAATAAACAAAATCACCAACTTTAAACTTACTCGCATCGGCTACATAAATTTCTCGCGCATTTAAACTCGTACCAGATGGTATTATTTGTGTTGTTGTCGACGAGAATGTAGAAGCACTACGCCTTTGTACTTTACTGCCGTTTAAATCAATAACGCAGTGAGACAAGTTTCCGATTCTGTGATCATCATCGTATTTATAAAGCTGCCCTCTTGGGAATATAATGCGGGTGCCTTTATACGGCACACTTCGGCAATAATCTAACGCTCTGTTAAACGCATCACTTATCGTTTCATCACCCAAACGAATAAACTGCGCCACATACACACCATACCAATCAAGTGTGTCTTGTAGCGTCGTGGGTTTCACAGTCACATTTGCTTTAACAGCCAAAGAGATAGCGCTTGCTTTGTGGGCGCTTTCAGTTTCATTAATATGGTTTTCAATTTGCTGTTTTAACCCATTTATATTTCGCAGGTCGTCAATCGCATCTAAAGCAGTTATCTTCGCTATCTTAAGTACATAATGCTGTGTGCCATTCACATCAATGTAATCATCTATTTCCGCATCAGAAACCGTAAACGCAACTTTTGGTTTCCATGTACTAGACGCATTTCCATCAAAGTAGGCATCTACATATACAAATTGCGGATAACTTTGCAAAGTTAATATTTGCTCATTCTTTAATTCCACACGCAGGCCACTTACATAGCCTATGCCCGGTGTTACGCTAAATGTATTGGCGGTTGAGCGCGAAACTACTTTAAAACCATCATCAATAAACCAATCTTTGCCGTTCATATCACTAGCTAGCTGGCGAGTTAGCTCGTCCATGCCGCTTAAACGGGCACTAAAATCAAGCTGCCATGTTTCTGGCGATACGCTAATACCTGCCAAATCAGCTATGCCTGAGTACTCAATGCCAAAGTTACGATTTAGCGTATTACCAGCACTACCTGGCGCAGTAATCGTTTTTGCAACGGTAGGTACATGGCTAATAGCAACTAATGTTTGGTTAACTGATGAATATAAGCCTACCCAGTTAAATTCAAACGGACCCGTTAAGCTATCCAACACAGTAGAGTAAACAACTACATTATCGTTAATGCGGCCTGTTTGTTGAACGTCCTGCTGAAAAACAACGGAACCAGTTGGAATTTCCTCATTGCGATCAATTGCAGCGGTTGAGTCTTGCCCAGCCACGTTCGCAAAAATAAACGTATCAATATCTAATTGCTGATTCGCTTGCGCCTTTGCTGCAAATAGCTTTTCGCCGGCAATCGTTATAACTTGTGCCATGGTTTAGTACTCCTGTTTAACATGCGCGACGGTAAATTCAGCTTGGCTGTCCATCGTCATAAATCGGTTTGCTGGTAATAAGTTTGTGCATAACGTGGCAACAGAAAAGTCACTATCGCCTTCAAAATATCTAATTGGTGCAACTAGCGTTTGCTTTGCAATAGTCACGTATTCATAACGACGAGTCGTTCGCCCATATTGGCGGCATAATGCATTTATTAAATTTTGGCGTTCGCCTAAGTCTGTATCTAGCAATTGCAGGCTTACAACGTCCCAATCTGCAACGCTTATTCGCTCATCAATGGTTATCCATGGCATACCGAGCTTTTCAAACATATCAAGCCAGCCGCTTTTGCTCCCTGCCCCTTTAGCAAATGGCAAAGCATACTTAACGCGCGTTCTGTACATCAGCTCTGTTTCGTTAGGTATTTGGGTAATGTCTCGCTCCCATGCGAGCAAATTAACCAACTCAAGTTCGGCGGTCATTGGGTCAAGTTGCTTTGCAGGCCATGCCAGCATGTCGGCTACACGCTGCCAATAAATAACAGCGGCTTGGCGTAGTTTATCCAGCTCACTTGCTGGACGAGCTAGCCAGTACGGCATTTTAGTTAGCGCTTGCCAGTTTATGTTCATAGTGCATTACCGTTTTCAATGGTTAACGTGTTTAAGCGCGGTACATTGTTTTGGCTGGTTATATCGGTTTGATGCCAATTTAGTGAGTCAATACCGTCAAACTCTCTATGTAACTCTTGGCTTAATCGGCTAAAGCTAAAGCGGCTGGCTGGCTGTGTTTTAGTCACTGTGTAATCTGTGTTTTCTCTAAACGCACTGCGTATAAAGTTTTCAACGTTTGTTAGTAATGCGGTTACTTGGGTCGCTAATAAATAGCCATGCGGGTAAACAGTTACACCTACACTCACATTTACACCTGGCATGGCAATTACTTGTAAATCGTCGCCATGACCATGGAAGCCTTTTTCCATTACGTATTCGTTTAAATCATCAATTAAGCTTTGGCTGGGTGTACCTGTGTCTAACAAAATATAGGCATTGGCAGTACCAGGGCCACGCGGTGCATCGTGTTCAAAAAATATATTGTCGGTATCAAGGCCACTGCGCTGGGTTAAAATAGCGCGATAAACGGCGTCAATGTGCCAAGGCGCTGCAGCGGTAAATGCGTTACGGGTGCGTAGTTTTAAATCTTGGTTTGTCTCGGCATCAGCGCCAAGCGCATCAAGCCAGTTTTCATCATTAACTGCACTGGCAATACCCGTTACTGACTCAGGTAAAATATGGTAATAACCTGCGCCTAGGTTGTATGCTGACCCTGCATTTTCGGCAACAACAGGCACTAATACGCTTGCTTGGTTTTCAGGTAAAATTACATCATCAACCGTTAGCACACGGTAAACTGTGCCATTTATCGCGTCGGTTTGTATTACCGTGCCAGCACTAATTAATAAACCTGGGCCTGTAATTGCTGCGCGATTAAATCGCACTTTGCCATGTGCTCGCTCTTCACTTTTACGCGTTAGGTCGTGCTCCCATGCTTTGGCTTCAATAAACTCGCTATCAGTGGCCGTTTGCAAAAACAGATTAGGGAGTATTTTTTCAATTAATATTTTGTTCACTACCCATGTGGCAGGCTTTGCCACAATCGCGCTAATAAGTCGCCAAAATGGTGAATAAGGCGAGTCGTTAGCAATAATACTGCCGCTTTCATCTACGTCTTGTTTAAATAGCGTTTTCCAGCCCTCTTCGGTGGTGGGTATACCCGCTTTTTCTACAATGCGTTTAAAGTCAATTATTGGGGTTAAATCAGCCATTATTGCGCCTCTATGATCAATGATGAAATAGCGCCAAATTCGATGGTTTTAGCATGTACCCACCATTGGCCTTTTTGATTCTCGTTTTGCTCAACTTTTACCGTGCCTGGCATAATGCGCACATCATCTTCAACCAGTAGCTTTATTTGTGTTTGGGTATCTTGTGTAACGCCTGTTCCTCGCTCGCTTACTAATAAGTTTGCAAGGCCTGTGTCTAAAATTGCGTGCACAATGTCTTGGGCAATCACATCACGATCGGTTAAATACATGGGGTTGTGCCCTGCATCTAACACCACGTCGCCATGTTTAATTTGTAAATCGCGGTAAATACTCATGAGTGCATCTCAACAAAGTTCATGTAATTGGTATCGCCTTTGGCTGGGTTAATCGTTACGCTGGCAATGTGAGTTGATTTTTGTTGGTTAGCGTTGCTAATTTGCTGGGTAATACCGCCGCGTTCAACTCTGCTTTGCACTGGGGAAATGGCCGCAATGCTTGGGATGCTGCTAGCTTGTGGTTGTGTGGCTGGCACTTTCTCTAGGCCAATTAAACCTTTTACACCTTCAAAACTGGTGTCTATTTCAATGCCCGCTAGGCTTGCTAGTTCTTCAATTGCCCATAGCAATGGTGCGAATAAAAACTCTACGGCTTTCCATGCGTATTCAAGGCCAGTGAGTAACACGTTTACCCAGCTAATATCAGCAAAGCTGGCTTTTAGGTCATCCCAGTAATAAATCAGTGCGCCCACGGCGGCTATTGCTAAAGTAATTCCCGCAACAATTAATAAAATAGGGTTTGCGGCCATTACTAGGTTTAAAGCAAACATTGCGGCTCGCATGACCGTTACTGATGCAGTCCACGCAGCATTTAGCCATTTCCCTGTTTTTATGATGGCGCTCCACGCAGTCATGGCCATTATTGAAGCTCCCATTACAACAGAAATTAATCCGCCTGCGGCTACGAATGCCAGCACACCAACAGCGGCATAACCAAGCCATTTTGTTAATGTTGGGAACTCTTCTGTAAAACTTAAGACGCCTGATCCCATGTCGGCAATTAAGCCCACAAAGTCGTTAAAGGCTGGCAAAATCGCAGAGCCTAACGCTGCACGTATTACATACCAACTTTGGCTTAAACGCTCGCTTTGGTCGGTCATTGCTGAAGCCATTTTTTCAGCTTGCTCCATACCTTTAACTTTACCCAAAGCGTCCATATTTACTCTTAATGCATCTGTATCTTTCGAAAGCAAATCAATAAACCCTAATGCTTGATCAGTTCCAAATGCCTCTTTTATTTCTAGCCTGTCTGAAGCTATTGTTAAATCACCATACTTACCTTTTAATTTTTCTAATATTTCTATTGTTGGTAATAACTTTCCATACTGATCAGTAAAGTTCATCCCTAACTTTTCTTGAGCTTTTGCAGCTCCGCCCAAGAATGCTTTGTATTGTGTTGCTGACTCACCTCCGCCAAGTGTTGACTGTAGCGTACCGAGTATTGCCATCTGATCGCTTAACGCTTCTTTGGATGCGCCACTCATTCCTTTGAATGCATCAGCCATTTTTTTACCGTCAGTCTTAAATACTTGAACTGCGGTAGCTGTCATGCCTGTTAATTGTTGTACCCATTCGCCTTTGCCCATTGATTCGGCTTCATTTTTAAATGTGCCATACATGGTACCCATATAATCTGTGATGGTGGCAGCGTCCGCTTTGGTGGCTGCAGCAAGCACGTTCCCTGATAACGTAAACGCTGATAAGTCAGCATCGTTAAGGCCTGCAATGGCGCTTTGTATGTCGTAGCTAGATTTAACAAATTCAGTCGACGACTTGCCGTACTTAAGCGCAAATTCGTAAGAGGTATCGGTTAGTTGCTTTAGTGCCGATTCGCGCACGCCAAGCGATTTAACCTCGCCCAATGCGCGATCCATTTCTATGGCTGGCATGAGTGCGTTTTGTAGTGCATAACCACTGGCCGCAATACCCGCAACGCCCGACGCCATTTTCATGGTGCCGCGTTGATAGTCGTTGGTTAACCCATTTAAGCTATTGCTTACTTTGGCAATAGGCTTTGTTATTTGGTCAATCATGCCAACGGTAAACATTAGCGGTTGCGGTAAACTCATTTACTTGCCCCCAAAGGCTTTGCACACAGCATTGGTTATTACGTTTTCTAAGTTTTCGCGCTGGTTTTTATACAACCAACCAGCGCGGGCTAAACTTTGCTCGTCGTCATTTTCATGCGGTAATAAATGACGGCGTAAAATAAACAGTTGTTCAAGCTGATTCGAGTCGATTGAATCAATCAGCCCTTCTATTTTTTTACGGCAATTTCCAACACTGGCGAAAACTCAGCTTTTAGCGTTGATGCAATTTGCAGCTCAGAACCTGGCGACGCTTCAAGCACTTTTTTAAGCGCTGGCTTTTGCTCGTCGGCAATGGTGCGCATTACCATGTTGTGTGATGCTGCAGTCATAGAGCCGCCACGTGCTACCGAGTCTACAAAGTCGCTGTGATCTTGCACTGTCATGTTGAAAGTAAAATCAGTCGCGGCGATGGTTAATATAATTGCTTGTTTCATGGGTTATTCCTTAGATTTAGTTAATATTTTAAGTGTTTAATTCGTTACATTTTTTCTAACAGCTTGTCTAACTTTGCATCCATGCTATCTAGCCGTTTCTCAAACATTTTTTGAGACTCGGCTCGCATTAGTTTTACGTGCTTTAGCTCTTGTGCATTGGTGTCGATGCGTTTATCTAAATCAGCAAAAAACCAAAACCCGCTAACAATCACAATTAAGGTTGTTAGCACATGCGCTATATTCACTTCTTTTTTTACATGCCAGCCATCAGCTTTATTTTCTGCCATTACTTAGCTACTCCTTTAATTTTTTCGACTGTCCTTAAGCTTGCTAAGCCAAGTAAAGCCAGCGTTAACTCCATCATTACATCGGTTGGCAGTTCTGGCGTTCCGGCTTCTGGCATAATCCATTGTAAAATAGGGTTTATTAAAAAGGTAAACAAAAAGCCAAAACCGCACACCCAGAGTAAAAATGGCCGAGCACCTGCTACAAAGGTTGAGCGGTGTTGTGCTGCATGGGTATTTGCTAGCGCTTGCATTAGCAGGGGTTTTTGCTGAATCTCTGCTAAATCGTTGCTTAGCTGCTGGCGTTCTTCGTCTGATGTGAATAACGCATCACCCGCTTTGCCAATGGCTTCTATTGGGTTGCCATTAAATACTTTTGAAAACCAGCCCATGATCAGCACTCCGCTTGTTGTAAATAAGTAGCTTCACGCCAGCGGCGCGTTGTGTATCGGTCGCCAAAGTTAACCAGTTCGTCAATCATGGCTTGCGTATTTTGGGTTATGGCCGTGCGCCAAAAGTTAGGGCAACGCTTTGCTAAATTGCCATATTGAAATGCCACCGACGCAATAACGGTTTGCATAGGTTCTGGCAGTTGCTCAAACTTAATGGCTGAATGCTTGTTGTAAGTAGCAACTAGGTAATCGGTTGATTGCTGCTTAACGCATAAATCAATAATGGTTGCTTCATTTTCGTTAATGTTAAGCGGGTTTTGCTTACATGCTTTTAATGCTTGCTCGCCTTTTAATAAGCAAAAACGCTTTAATTTATTAGCAATAAATTCGGGCAATAAGTACTTAAGTGCCGCTTCATCGCATTGGCCAATATCAAAGCCGGTGGCAATAGTAACCCCCGAATTAGAATGTTTAGGATCGGGCACATAGCCAGATAGCTGTGGGCCACCTTCCAGTGCGGCGATAAACTTAAAATTCACTTTGATATTGTTCATTTTGCTACTCGCTTAACGATTGGCACGGTACACAGCGCTGCACACCTTTTATCGCTTTTTGCCGCTCTTTTGGTATTGGGTCGCCGCAATCAATGCAATCCGTTGCACTGAGCACGCCGCTGTTGTTAAGTCCGTTTAAGCGCTGATCAACAAAACGTTTTTCAGCGCGTTCCTGTGCAATTACTAGGTGGTCTAGATCATCCATTTACTAACTACCCTATTGCACTATGTTTTCAATTTCTTCGGCGCGTAAGTACGGCACACCGTTGATTTTTACAAAGTCGGGGTCGGTTACATCAAACGGAATTTTAAACAAGCTGGCTTGGCCACCTTTTTTGTCTATGTCTAAAATGTCGCTTAGCTTAATGCGGCAACCAAACGCTTCTACTTTTAGCTCGTCTTTACTGGTTTTTGCATAAAACATAATGTCGAACGGTTCCATGCCACGCCACGAACCTGCACTTTTTGCCGCATCCGATATAAGCGCAAAGTTACTTGCGTTAACCGACAGCTCACCGCTGGCCGCTACATCGCCATCAACAAAACCATCAGGCACGCCACTTGTTTGGCTCACGGCGCTATTGTCGGTAATAGCCAGTGATGCCGTGTCAACTTGGACCATAATGTCACCCAAGTTCACGTTAAAATTAATTCCAGATAAACGCATGGTTAGTGCTCCTAGTTGCTGCTTAAATCAAGCATGATGTTGACGGTAATTTCTTTCGGTGAGTTGTAAGGGCGAACAACCAAGTAAATAACCACCGCTTTGTTTGTGGTCCATACAATATTTACATCGCCCTCTACTGGCGGCTTAATATCACCCGGAAACTGTGTGCCTAAAATGGTGGTGCTTTTGCTCATAGCGCGCAGCGGTTTCATAAAATATGACTTATTTAGCTCAATGCTGTTAGGCGTTGAATTAAGCGCGCGGTTTGCAACACGGCGAATAGCTAACACGCGCACTTCGCGGCTGGCTTTATGCACGGGGCGTAAATGCTCAAGGTATTGGTAGTCACCGCCTGCGGCGTCGAGCGTTTGGGCATCGCTCCAATAAACACCCTCAAAATCGCTGTACCACTGCGGTACGCTCATGCGTTTATTTGCTAGGGTTTCTAGTGTGGCAAGAGATAGCGGCTCGTTTTCGCTGTCAACCGGTGCCGCGCCTAGGCCTAACACACTGCCCGTTGCTACGCGCATGGGGCTGTCGGCAATGCTTACGCTGCGATCACATAATCGCCCTGCTAATACGCCAACGTTATTACCGTGTAATTGCGGTACGGGCACCACTAAGTGCGCCGCAATATCGGCTTGCAATGCAATGGTTGCGGCTTCATAGGTTGGCCATGTTTGCGTAGCTGCATCAATACCAGGCACGGCAACCAATGCCGATACAAAGCGGCCAAGTTTGGCTTTTAATGATTCTAAGTGATCATGAATAGCGGTGATTTCTGCGCCTGCTGTTTGCTCAGCACATACCACCACCATTTCAAAGCTTTGTACTTCGTTGGCGCGGTCAATAGCATCTACAATGGTTTCCTGTTCGGCCATTGGGTAAACCGCTGCTGTCCAGTTTTGGCCTGCATTTAATTGCGCAGCAATAAGCTGATCGCGCAGTGGGCTATCTGCAAAGGTTTTTTCTAAGTCGGTTTTAGCGCCAATGCTAAATAATTGGCTTTCTTCATCAACCGAACCTGCACGGCCAACAAACAAGAAGTGTCGCTCAACACCTTGGATGTCACCTTGCCCTAAATTCAAATTGTTAACTTGCACTTTACCTAGTGACATGTGTTTATCCTCGTTTATTGAGTTGGTTTAATATTGTTGCCAGTTCGCGCTGTACGTTGGTGGTTGTATCGCCTAAAAACGGTCGCGCTTTTACCGGTATTTGCCAGCTTTTACGGCTTTTTTGGCCGCGTAACTCACTTAACACTAATGTGGCTTTGCCATGAGTTAAGCTGCCTGTAATTTCTTTAATAGTGGCGCGGCGGTAGCCTTTGCCTTTTGCCCTACGTACTTTGTAACCCTCAGCTGCTAACGCTTTTGCTTGGCTTCGGGTACACGGCGCTTTGTAATCTGGTTTGCCATGAATACGGGCCATGCGGCTGGCAGTCATTCGCTCTGTGCCACCCTCTTGGTGTAGCGCTGCAACTTTGCCCACCAAAGGTGATTTATGTTTAAGCTCTAGGCGGTTACTGCCCTTTACATAGGGTTCTAGTGTTTTACCCATGCGTTTAAGCACTTTGGTTTTTTTGCCGTCGCTGCGCCCTGCAAACTTTTTACCGTTTACCGTGGTTTGTATGCGTATGCGTTGGCGCGCAAGCTTACGCTCATAGCGGCCTAATTTTTTTAATAGCCTAATGCGTTTAGCCGGTGGTAACGCCAGTAGCTGCAACTGTTGTTTAGCGCTTAATGCTTGTTTGCTATTGGGCGTTATAATTAGGCTCATTAAATTACCTTTACACCTACGGTTATATCGCTTGTGCCTTTAAAGGTAATTTTTACACCTGGCGCGTCGGCATCTGTTTCGATTCCCCAGCCGGTGTAATAAATACCTATGCCGCCATCAAACGATGTGGGCTCGCCTGCTGTTTCGTGAACAAAAATAGGCACACTGCCTTTGTTTTGAATAAACAACGCTGTACCTACCGGCACGGCATCCCACCCTTGTTGTGCATTAAGTAGGGCTATTACGTCGTTAGCTATATTTGGTTTAACCGTAATGTTTGGTCTATTTTTAGACATTGGTTAATTCCTCAATGTGTTAAATGCCACCGCAAATTAATGCGGTGGGTTTTGTTTACTCTAAATCTATGCAGATAGCATTCAGCGATCCATATGTTGAACCAGTAGAAGGCGTTGGTCTTATAGATAAAAATCCATTTATTGAAGAGTCAAAATCAACGTTAGCAATGCAATCTTGTATAGTAACTGACTGTCCATTTATCGAACTACCTACCTCGATAGTTCTGAGTCCATTGTCATCAACTATTTCAAAAACAGTCCTTGCTGTAGGGTCATAAAAACTTCCATTACCTTCAGAGCTATCTATCCCAACCACACTGACAGTACCCTTTGTCAATCCGTTAAATTCAATTATATGATTACCAGAACTATTTGATCCTATGCCAGAGCTACAACAATTCGTATCTCCAGCTCCTTCATCCCAAACCTGCTCTTCTGTGAATAGATTAGTTCTCAATGATCCGTTACTGCTAAAATTAACTTGCATACTTATTGATGTTGCACCATTATAAGACTGCAAGTTCTCATACAGTTCATTTGCAGAGCTAACGGTTAAATTATTTGCCCATCTTTGAAATGATGGTCTTCCATCAAGTCCATTACCCCTTCCTATGTTGACAAGAATCCTGTCGGCGTACCTGCTGTTATCAAATGGGGTTGGTGACATTGTTGTGTTTTCACCAAGCTGTTTTAATGTCTCCTCTCTTATTGTGTAAGATCCTGGACCATCAGAATACCCTAAGCCTTCTGGAACAATAAAAGTACGGTCATCATAGAAATGCAAATTATCACTATCTAGTGAGTTTGGATTATCATATGTAACTTGATAATAATCTAAAATAGGTCTACCTGTTTCTAGATTAAACCAATCTGGGGTTAATTCCTGACAGAGTGGTACTGTAGTGTTATCATTCCAGCTACCACTGTGTAAATATCTTCCTTTGTCTGGTAGCGGCAGTAATTGTCCTTTGGCGTCACAATATGTAATAGTACTCAGTGCAACATCACCAACTTCTTGAAGTAAGGATATTAGTTGTCGATACCTATTAAGTGTTAATTCTTGATCTGATGGAGATAAGTCGCTCCAAGCCAGCACGCTACCAGCATCACCATCACCAACACCTCCAGCACTTAGGTAAGTGTTACAGTCGTTTATACCTGCTCTAACAATAAATAACGTTCTCCCTTCTGCTTGGCTGGTGAAGTCTGTTACATTTTCTATCATTTGAAAAAGAGTGGTTCCGTATTGTGCGCCAGTTCTGAAATTTATACCTCTATATGGGTTATCGTATTGACCGCCAGAAAGATCGTACTCCCCAGCAGTAATTGAATCACCAACACCAACAACGGTATCGTAAGTTTTAAGAACTGGTACTACGCCCCCGCCAGCTTCAATAACTGTATGCCCATATACAGCTTTAAACGCCGCACCACCCGATGTGTAGTTATCAGCGGATACAATAGCACCGTTACCAACCACGCCATTCTCACCAATATTTACTTCGATAGCGTTACCATTCACAGTCGCAACACCTGAATACAAGACGCTACGTACACCCTGCGTCAATACGTCTTCTTCAACCCTTACATACATTGAATTAAGCCCAGCAGGTACGTTGTTCGTTGTAAATTTAACTACGTTGCTCATTATTTATCTCCATGTGAAATTGGCATCAAACCAAGTGTAATTTTCAGTTTGTGGCGCATCAGCTGTTTTGCTCCATGTGAAATCGGCATTAAACCAAGTGTAATTCTCAGTTTGTTGCGCATCAGCGGCTTTGCGCTTTAAAAACCCTGCTTGTTCTAAAATGGGTGAATATAAGCCGCTCATGATTGCCCCTTAATATTTACGTCTACGTCTTCGGCAATGCTAATTGGCGCTAGCGATACGTAATAACGCGCGCCATTAAATAAAATAGGGCCGTTGTCGGCGGGTATTAGCTCAATGTCGTCTAGTAGTTGCACGTCTATCAGTACGGTGGCGTTGTCTTTGCTTACTACGTCTATGTCTATTTCAGGGTCGTCTAGGGCGTATTCGTCGCGTGGCCAGTTGCTATCTGTTAAAAATGCGGCAATAAGGGCAAGCAAGTTGTACGGGTTTATTTTGCGATGTGGAAATTTTTCAATGGCTATTACGCCGGTGTGTTTCCACTTAGCAACTAGGTAACCGTCTTGCCCTTTGTCTTCACCGCTTATTATTAAGGTGCCACGTTCTTGCCAGGCATCTATGTTGTTGGTGTGAATAGCCCCTTTTAAACTGGTGTTTAAAAAGTCGGTTAGTTGCTGTAATTGGGTAATAGTTTGGCTCATAGCGTGTGCACTCCGGCGCGGCCAAGGCCAAGCAATAAACGAATACTGCGGTTAGACTGCGCTAATATGGCATCTTGCTGATCAACGCTATCGGCTTTGTTGTTGCCTGCGTCTTTTTGGTCAACCGCTGAAAAGTACCCCATTAAATCGGCATGCGAACGGGCATACACGGCGCCACGGTAAACACTTTGTTGTTTATCGTTAAAATTAGGCACACCATTAACAAGCGTAAAAGTGACGTCCGTGTCTGCTTGTTTCATGAAAAAGTTACTTAGCTGTTGTTGTACTTCTAATGCGCTGCGGTTTAACGAGTCGGCTATTACGGTTTCTTCGTAAAACTCAGGTATGCGGCGATGATCACGAAACTCGCCAGTGCTTAGTTCTGGCCAGCCGCTTTGAGCATCTATTTCAATGCTGTTTTGTGCTGTTGCTTCGTATCCAAATGACATACCACATACCTATTCAATTTGGGTTCAGTGCAGTTAGCGTCGACGCGGTTATTAACGGTCGCCCGTTAAACGCTCGGCTAGTGCACTGGAGGGTTTGGAGCTTTGGCTATTACTGAGCGTTTAGCTCGGCAATGGCTCTTAATCTCATGGCTATTTTGTTTCTTACTGTTTTAACTTGTGCGTGTTTATGCAGTTCGGCGGCTTTGGCTAAGTAGCCATCTGCTTGTTGTAAGCGCTGCACGTCGCCCACATGCGATGGCGAAACGTCGCCGTTTTTTCTGCGCAGTAACGCAAGGCCCGCAAACTTGTAGTACTTAGCTGTAACTTGCTCAGGTAATTTCCATGTGTTCGCAACGCACTTAAACACTTGGCCGAAATAAGGCTCAATGCTGTTGCCTTTTTCTGCTTGGGTGCTTGCCCAGTCAAAAACAGTGTCGGCGATAAAACCAGGCCACTGGCGGCGAATGCTGCTAGCCATGGGCTGGTTAAGCTCAATGGCCCGTAACCCAAATTCAATACCGCGAGCGAAATTGCCAACGTCAAACAGCCACACAGTGCAATAAGCATAAATCGGGTTGTCTTCATTTTGCTTTCCTTTTTTTGCTAAGTAGTCTTCAACAATGGGTAACCACTTTGGCAATAACACATCACGTTTGTGAGCGACTTTGTCGGCGCGGGTTACATAGCTTTTTAAGCGTTTTAAGTCGTCTTCTAATTCAATGAGCTGTAAGTGCAGGCTTGGGGCGTATTGTCCTTTGCCTGTTAGGCTTACTTTTTCAAGCTGTTTTTTTGCTTGGCTTTGCTCTTTGAATTGGAGGATTCTTGCGCCGCCGACGGCTTTTTTAGTTCTTCAACCGTGTCTTTTAAGTCGCTATTTGCGGCGTTAATATCGTCGGCTTGGTAGGCTAAATCGCTGGCAGCATCGCTTGCTTTATCTGCGGCGCTTTCAATGTCGCCTGCGGCATTGCTTGCTGTGTTAATGCTTTCGTTTAGCTCGTCGGTTGCATCTTCAACGGGTGAAACATCAATGTTTTCAATGTTGCCTTTTTCATCAAGGGTTACTTCAGCAACAGCGGTTTTGTCTTCGCCCTCAACGGCGGGATCAAAACCTAAATCAAAGTGTTTAATGTTTTGGTCAACGTATTGTTGCGCGGTTTCAATGGCTTTTGATTCGTCACAACCTATTAACTGCGCGAGAAGTTTAAGCGCGGTGGTTTCTTTGGCTTCATCAGCCAAACCTTTCATCGTATCAACAAGCTTTTTGCCTGTTTCAGCCACCGCATTTTGCTTGGCTTTTTCAGCTAGGCGGCGTTTTTTAAAATTAGCAATGGCACTCATGGCACTTACCTTTTATAAATGGGTTAATTGCTAGGCGGTTAACCTAGCAATGCATTTACCAATCGCGCTTACGCGGCTGGTGCTGCGCCAATGTTCATGTTGGCTTCGTCGATTGCGGCGTACGCTTCAAACTCTTCAATTGCGTAGCCTTCGTTACGCCAGTACTTGTCTTCGTACTGCTTACGGTCTTCAACATTTTCAGACTTACGATGTGATGTGCCGCGCTGCGTATAAATATGCAAGTTGCTTAGCATCGTTACTACAATGCGTTTACCTGGGAAGAACGGCGGTGTGTAGGCGCGCATACCGCCAATGTTTTTATCCATTTGCTGAGCGGCCACGCGCTCACTTGGCTTGTCAGCTTGGTTCATTAGCTTGGTTTGTGCAGTGGCCGTTAAGTCGCTACCAACTAGCACCACTAAACGTGGGTCGTTACGTAATGACGGATGAATAAGCGTATTTTTAAGCTCGGTAACAATGGCGTCTAATGTTTTGTATTCGCCATCTTTAAGCGCTTCGGTTGCGTCTGGGTTAAAGTAAATAGGGTCAGTTACAATTTGGTCTGCCGCATTTTCTTTAACGATTTGATGCCAGCCTTTGTTTACATCTTCGCCCAATGGGTTTGCTACTGGGTCTGATGTAGGGGCGATTGATGTACCATTAAAACCAACGCGCAGCATATCGAGTGCAAAACGGTGCGTTGCGTTGTCGTTCATTTTTTTCATGAACTCATTTTGGTTACCGGCATTACCCCATGCAGATAACAGCGCCCATGTAAGCGCTGAACATGAATCGGTTTCTGTTAACTGATATTTAAAGCCATCAACGCCTTGACCTGATGTAAAACGGCCACCGGCTTTACGACCTGTTGCAATGCCGTAGTTACCTACTTTTACTACTTGGCCACTTAGTTGATCGACTGGCATGGTGGTGATCATGCGCAGGAACTCGACCGACTCTAAAAGCGCGGAACGTAGTTTGGTTTCCATTGGTGCTGTTACTGCAAACTGTTTAGTTACGTCTTCAACACCGAATGTTTTAGCTAGTTGCGTTGAGTATTGTTTTAAAAACCCAGCGGCTATTTGATTTAATTGCATGCGTTATCTCGCTCTGTTATGCATTAATAAAGGTAAACGTGGTTAAGCGCTTGGTTAAACCAGGTCTATAGTTTCGCCGCCTACTGGGTCGGGCTCTTGGCCTTGTTGCTCTTCGCTAAGGGCTTTAAATTTGGTTTCTATGCCGTCTACTTTTTTGCTAAAGCCGTCCATTTTTTCCATTAGCTGGCTAAACTGCTCAGCGGTTACGCCTGCTGCGGTTTTATCGTTTTCAGGCTCGTCGTCTTTTGGCTCTTCAACTGGCGGGGTTTCTTCGGCTTTTGGTGGCTTGCTGAATTTAGTTTCAAGGTCGGTCACCTTGGTTTCTAATCCGTCAAACTTGCCCATGAGGGCGTCAAACTGTTCTTGTTTCATGGTGTCTTCCTCGGTGATTTCATCTTGCTGATCGGCTGGCTGCTGATCACTAGAAAATAAGCTAAATAGTTGCGCCATTAAGCTTTGCGCTTTGGCTTGTTTGCTATTTGGGGTAGTTGGTTCGCTATTGGTGGTAATAAAGTCACTGTGTTGTAGCGTTTCGAGTTGGCTATATTCGTGATTTACTTCGTTATCACCAATAGAGAATTTTAAGCGGCTGGTGCCAGAACTGGCTGGCGAGTCGGTAACAGCAAGGCCTTGTAAGTAGCAGCGCCCTTCGCTTTTGTAATCGGGGTTTGGCTCGATAGACATAAACAGCTTTTGGCCGTCTTTATTGGCAGCTAGTAGGTAGTCGTTAGCGGTAATTTTTACAAACAGGCGTAATTTGCCCCCTTGTTTAGCGGCTTTTACTTCGTCAACAGTGCCCCAGTTTTTGCCCTCGCTTGGGCCCCAACTTGAACGAAAATGCTCAGGCCAAATAAGCGCGGTGTATTCATCAACCGAATACGATGCAGCCATTTGAGTGATCCACTCTTTTGAAATGGTGCGCCCGTCTACCGTTGCACCTTCTGTTGCTGCTATTACCCAACCTGATTGTTTTGCCATTACTTAGCCCAGCGTTACTTAATATTTAAACGCAGCATAGCCATAAAAAAAGGCTGAATACATTGGTTAGCTTTTTGGTAATTCCTAGATTGGGGTTTTAGGAAACGTGAGGGTTTTTATGCGGTTATAAGCTTATTGTAAACCAATACACTGTGGCTAGTTATTAATTTTATGAGCGACTTATACCACGTAATGGCTTATTCACCCGAAATACGCGAAGCAGCAAAACGGCTTTATTTGCGCCACCACACCCCCGACGAAATACGCGCGGAACTGGCGTTACCAAATAACCGTGTTATTTACTATTGGGCCGATAAATACAATTGGCGCGATATGCTGCGCGAAGAAGACGTAGACGAAGCCATTGCAAGGCGCATTTTAATACTTACCGATGTAAGCGACAAAACAGGCAACCAAATAAAAGAGCTCGACATGCTGATAGAAAAGCACGTTAAGCTTAAAAAACAGCGCGCCCAGCAAGAAAAAGCAGCACAGGCCGAACAACCCCACAGCACTAACCAACCCAGTAATAAAAACAATAATAGCGGCGGCACAGACAGTAAAAAAAGCAAAGGCCGTAAGCGAAAAAATGATGTTAGTCATTTAACCGCTGAAGACTTTGGCACCTGGTACGACTCGTTATTTGGTTACCAAAAAACCATGCACGAAAACTTGCACCAGCGTATTCGTAATATTCTAAAAAGCCGCCAAATTGGGGCTACTTACTATTTTGCAGGTGAAGCGTTTAAAGATGCGGTATTAAGTGGCGACCCGCAAATATTCCTCTCTGCTAGTCGTGCGCAAGCTGAGGTGTTCCGCAGTTATATAATTGCCATTGCGCAAGAGTTTTTTGAAATAGAGCTCACCGGTAACCCCATTACTTTGCACACTGCCCACGGTGATGCCGAATTACGGTTTTTAAGTACCAACAGCAAAACCGCGCAAAGTTACCACGGCCATGTTTATGTAGATGAATACTTTTGGATTGGTAAGTTTAACGAGCTAAACAAATTAGCCAGTGCCATGGCCACGCATAAAAAGTGGCGTAAAACGTATTTTTCGACCCCTTCAACTAAAGCGCACCCTGCTTATACATTTTGGACGGGTGATCACTGGCGACAAGGTCGTGCCGAACGTGAAGAAATTGAGTTCCCCAGCTTTGATGAATTACGCGATAACGGCAGGCTGTGCCCCGATAAACAATGGCGCTATGTAGTTACTATTGAAGATGCGCTACGCGGTGGTTGTGAGTTGTTCGACATTGAAGAACTGCGCGATGAATACAACGCCGATGATTTTAATAACCTGTTTATGTGCATTTTTGTGGACGATGCCGACAGTATATTTAAATTCAGCGACCTTGAAAAAGCCATGGTTGATGCCACCCGCTGGCAAGATCACAAACCCAATGCTGTGCAGCCATTCGGTAACCGTGAGGTGTGGTTAGGTTACGACCCATCACGCACCCGCGATAACGCTGCACTGGTGGTGGTTGCCCCACCTGAAATAGCGGGCGAAAAATTTAGAATACTTGAAAAGCACTATTGGCGCGGGATGAACTTTTCGCACCACGTGAGCGAAATTCAAAAAATATACGCTAAGTATCGCGTTACTTATATTGGTGTAGATACCACCGGCATTGGTGCGGGGGTATTTGATTCATTAAGCACACTTTACCCGCGTGAAGCCACCGCCATACATTACAGCGTAGGCAGTAAAACCCGATTAGTACTTAAAATGATAGACCTGATTGAAGGTGGCCGACTTGAATGGGATGCATCCCACAAAGACATTGCTATGAGCTGCCTATCAATACGCCGCACCAGTACCGACTCGGGCGGCGCCATAACATTTAAAGCCAGCCGCGATAACACCATAGGCCATGCAGATGTATTTTTTGCTATTAGCCACGCTGTTATTAACGAACCCCTTAACCATGCACATAAGAGAAAATCACGATGGACCATGCAGAATTAGACCAAAACGCTGAGCAGTTAACTGACCAGCCGCACGATCAACAAAATAAACAAAATGCGCCCGTTGTGTTTGGCTTGCCTGAGCAAGTAATGCCCGACATGTGGCTAACCGATTACGACTCGCTGTTTTATAACGATATGGATAATTACTGGGAGCCGCCAGTAGACCGCCATTTATTAGCCAACTTAACACGGCGTAACGCCCAGCACGGCGGCATAGTGCAAAGCCGTGCAAACATGGCCGCGAGCCGTTTTATTAATGGTGGTATGAGTGCGCAGCAAGTACAAGCGGGGTTTTTAAACTTGGTGCAATTTGGCGATGTAGCATTACTTAAAATACGTAATGGCTTTGGGCAAATTGTAAGGTTGTTTCCGCTGCCTAGTTACCGTACCCGTGTTGGCGGTGATGGTGGCGCGGTAGTTCTTGAGCGTAATAGCCAAGTTAAAAAATATAAAAAGCGCGACATTATTTGGGTTCGCCAATACGACCCCGTGCAACAAGTGTATGGCTTGGCCGATTACTTAGGCGGGTTACAAGCCACGTTATTAAATGAAGATGCGACCTTGTTCCGCCGTAAGTACTTTTTAAACGGCGCACACATGGGTTTTATTATGTACGCGACTGATCCTAACTTAGACCCCGACATTGAAGACGACATAAAAGAAAAAATTCAAGACAGTAAAGGCGTGGGTAACTTCCGCTCGTTGTTTGTAAACATACCCAACGGTAAAGAAAAGGGTTTGCAAATAATCCCCGTAGGTAATTTTGAAAGTAAAGACGAGTTTATGAACGTTAAAAACGTATCGGCGCAAGATATACTCAACGCCCATCGTTTTCCACCGGGCTTAGCGGGGATTATTCCGGCAAACAATGCAGGCCTTGGCGACCCGACTAAATACGATGCTATGTATTTTAAAAACGAGACTAAACCGCTTATTAAATTAATGAGTGATGAAGTAGCGCGTGATCCTGAAATTGGCAGTAAACTACAGCTAAATTTTGATTTAGAGCCGAGTACTTAATATTGGCTGTGCGCGGCATCGTGCTCTTTAATTTTTTCGACTAGTTCAGCATAGGTATTTAAGGTTTTTAATGCCCGCGTTAAATTTGGCGCGGGCACGTTATTTAATAGTGCCGCGTTATTTTTACTTAGCCCTTTGACTAGATGATCACTTGCAGCGGCTTTTATGTCGTCGCTTTTAATTTTACACATGGCGAATAAATAGTTTAATCGCTCTTGTGTTTGCGACCCTTTAAACAAATATTGCATACTAAACCCTCTAAATTAATTATCACTTAAGTGATAATTAATTTATTTTAGGTATATTAGCCTTATTTGTAAATGCTTATTTGTTATACACAAAATCACTGTATATAATAACAGTGTATTTTATTAACGATGGGTGGTTATTATGGCGCGGGTTACTTGTCCAAATTGCGAAGCTAAAGCAACAATTACATCACGCGAAAAGCAAAGCGCCCATGTTGTTAATTTATATTGCTCGTGTACTAATACAAAACAATGCGGGGCCACGTTCCGTATTACCCAATCGTTTGATCACTTCTTAAATCCTCCTGTAAAAAGCACGCAACAATTAGCCGCCGCACTTATTAAAAGCCTACCTCGCGAACAACAATTGGAATTAGTTGGGCTTTAGCTTTTACTTTATTTCACGCATTAAAAAGCCCGTATTAAACGGGCTTTTTTGTGGGTGCTGTTTTTATTTTTTACTGGCGCTGCCTGCCATATTGTTGTTGTGGCGCTGGTTGCTGTGGTGAGTATTGTTGCGGCGGTGGCTGCTGTTCGTACTGCCCTTGGTATTGCTGCGGTGCGTAGCCTTGGCTTTGTTCTTGGTTTTGTTGGTTTTCGCTATCCCAAAAAATATACAGCTTTAACGGGCCTTGGTGATTTATTGGCATGGTGTCGAGTTCTATCTCTACGCTTTCGCTGCCGCCTTGGTTGTTGCTCGGCCATTTAGTGGCGCGGCCTAATGTGGCGTAGCGGTTTTTGGTAGTGTTGCCTTGCTGGTATTTTTCAGCAATACAGGCTACACGGCCTTTGTCGAGTGGTTTATTTTGTTGGTGCATGGTGCGTTTCCTTTTTGGTTAATGTTGTATTTAATGTTTTGGTTTTAACAACTGAGTGAAATACCCAGTTGCGGCGCTTAACGGTTGGTTTCATGGTTCACCATAATTCGCTTAATTCTTTTTCTAACTGCTTTTGTGCTAGGCGCTCTTCTAATAGCTCGCGGGTTGATTTGCTGCGCTCAATATATTGCGGCCGTGGCTCTTGGTTTTCATGATGTGATATTTTTACCGGTGTGCTTGCTGGTTTTGGTGACACAATGCGCGTTTTTTTAGTGCGTGGTTTGGTTTCACCCGTGCGGGCTTTGTAAGCTTTGCGATCACAGCCACAGCCTTGAACAAGCCCTAAGTTATCTTTTCGTACTACGCGAGTGGTGCCGCATACGCATTTACACATAAAATGCTGCACTCCTCGGTTGCGGCGGTCTTCGTTTAATACTGTCCAGTTGTTGAAAACGTCACCCGCTTTTACTTTACCTGTGGCCATGGCTATTCTCCTGAAATTTAACTTCTAGCTCTTTTAATAATTGTTTTAGCTCTTTATCAAGCGTAAGCATTTGCCTTGGGTGTAACATTCCGTCGTGGGTAATCGTTACAGATTTGAATCTGAACTCATTACCATATAAAACTCCCATTTCCTTTTTAAGCGCATTAAAAATGACAGTTCCACAGTAAATTTTATTTTTGTGTATATCGTGTTTACTTTCTTTATGCATGACTGTTCTCCTGTTGTTTTGGTTGTGGTCTGTTAGTTACTGCAAATACATCGGCGCTAGGTTCTTGCTGGTAGCCGGTGCAAATTTCGGTAGCAAATACGCTGTTATCGGTTTTACCGCATTGGCCGTATTGGGTTTTAGGCGCGGGCTTATCGAATTTAGTAATAAACGGGCTGTGCTGATCCTCTGCATACCCCTTTGGGCAAAACGCCTGGCAACTAATGCATGCCTTTGGCATGAGTACTTTTGAAATTTGAATAGTCATTTTCTCTCCTACGCCATTAAATCGAGTGACCACCAATCGTTGTCGCTGATTGCTGATGCTTCACCAGCAAGCACTAAACGGGCTAAATCTAAATCGCCGATAATGTCTGCATGGTATTTTTTAAATTGGGTGTTCGACGGTTCGCTGCGTCCGTCTAGCTCTGCATACATAAATGCTAAGTCGTAAAGCTCGCGAGCATATGCGTAATGTTTTTCGGTTGGGGTTGGCTTAATAGCCGATTTTGGCGCTTGCATGTTCAATTGCTCAAAGCTGTGTAGCTCTCGCTCTTGCATGTAGTACACGCGGTTGCCGCTGATCACGTTGCCGCCTTGGTTTAGCGCTTGAATTTGAGCAGGGCTAAAGTCGCTAAGCTTGTTTTTACATTTAACCGTGGTTTGTTCGTTATTTGGGGCGTGTTTTTGCGCTTCGCTATTGGCTATGTAGTCAATAGCGTGCTGGCGCTGCTCTTGGCGCTGCGCTTTTTCGTCTAATGTGACTAAATGGCCGTCTTTTATTAGGTAAATAAGGCCGTTATTTTTAACCCGCTTACCTGCTAACAGATCCTTTTTAACGTTAATGATCTCTTTTGAAGTAAAACCGATCATATCTAGCAATAATGCGTCTGTATGCCCTACAGCTAAAGGCGTACGATTATTCCCACTAGTCCAAGATAGGTCGGCTGCGCCGACGTTGTTAGCATCCTGCCCACCAATTACGGTGGTGTTGTTATTGGCTGCGGTGCCTATGGTTTGCTTAGACCAGGTATGAACGCGAGTCACTAACGTGCAAAGTCCAAAGGTGTCTTCAACACCTTTTAGGGTTTTAGTAAATTCGGCGTATTGGTTGCCGTATTCGGTATGTTGATAGGCAGGTTTAAAACGGGCATCGCGGCCAATACCAAAACCACCCATTAAGGTAACAAAGGCTTTAAAGTCGCCCTTATCGGCAGCTTGGCGTATTTGTTCTAATTGCTCGTTGCCTTGCACTTCTTCACGCACTCGGCGCAACTCGCGCCAAATGGTAATAGAGGGCGATTTTTGAAACTGAAATTGCCTAATACCCCACGTGCTGGCCCATGCTTTAACTGGGTTAACCGCTTGGGTTAGCTTTTCGCCTGTTTCGGCATCGTATTCGTTAGCCAGTGCAAAACCATCTATATTTTTGCTTACATACTTAGCAACATAAGCCGCTGCCCCGCCTGACTTTTTACCGTCTTTATCTACGGTAGCCGGTAGCATTTTAATGGCGGTATAACGTGGGCCGCTTGGTGTGTAGTCTTTTTTAGGTTCGCGGGTATAAATACCTTTTGATTTATTTAAACCCCAAATACGGCGCGCTTTTGTATAGCGTGCACGTAATGCTTTGCGGTTTTTAAAACGCTGAAAAAATACCTCACGGTCGTCGCGGGTAAAGTAGCGGCGTAGTATGTGGTTAACTTTGTCGTAGTAACGTGCTGGCATCCATAAAAGCATGTGCCAGTGAGTGCAACCGTCGGCATGCGGCTCGGCTACACGAATACCAAAGTACGGTATTTCTTCGCGGTCTAATTTAGCGCGTGCTTGTGAATACAGTTTATTTAAGTAAAGGCTGGCGTCTTTAGGGGTTGAGCCATCCCAATTATTTGAGTTTGCATGAAAACGACTCGGGGCTGTAATGTTATAAAACCCACCTGTGTAGCCCATTTCATCGGCTAGTTCTTCGGTTTCGCGTATGCGTAGCATTAATTCGTTACGCATGTTTTCAGGATTGGCAACGCCTGCTTCAACCGCTTTCATTAGCGATATAACATCGCTTTGCTCGTTTACTAATTCTAGGCTTTCTAAGTAGCGCTGGCCGCGTTCTCTATTGGTGGTGTATTCAGCAACTGCTTGCTTTGAGCAATAGGCATTTATGCCTTGGCGCTTGGTGCTTTTATTACCTTTTCGGTCGGTACTGGTAAATAAATCGCGGCCAACTTCGCCGGTGGCAATTTCTAGGTGCTCTAGGTAACGGCTACGAATAGTTTTAAGTTTACGTGCCCACCACTTATGATCTTGCACTTTTAGCAGTGCTACTTCAGCATCCGGCACGGTTAGGTAATCGCCCTTTTCAGCAAACTGTAACTGCACAGTAAATTGCTCGGCGTACTCGCTCACCTTTTGATAAATGTCAGCGGCATCCCATGTGGGTTGCTCTTTAGCTATATCGGCAATTATTTCAGCCGATTGCATAGCCAATACATTTGCATGCTTTTTAGTTTTATCGGCATTAGCCAATATATGCCAAGGCAATGGCATAGCGCTTGTTATTTGCTCGAGTATTTTTAGGCGTGGCTTTAATGTTTTAAGCGTGCGGCGTAACCAGTCGTTAGCTTCGTAATGGGCGCGGATTGCTTTAGTGGTTAGCTGCTGCTTTTTGTGGCCCGTGTTGTTACCGCTAAAGTCATAAAGGCCACGGCTGGTTTTAAGTAAGCGGTTTTTATATTGTTCGTCGGTTTCTTTTTTACCTTTACCCGCACTTTTTAAGTTGGTGTCGTATTTATTAATAAAACGCTTAGCCACTCGCATTTGCAGTGGCTTGGGTACTTTGCTTAGGCATTGGTAAATAAAGTTTACTTCTTCAACATCGTCAATTGCGTTAATAACCGACATTGCCGATTTAGACACCTGATCGCCAACCTGCTGCTGTAAATTCTGGCTGGTTACAGGTTGTTGCTTTTTTACGTTACGTTGCTTTTGTGCAAACTCCATATTGCTGGCTGTTTGGCGCACAAAGCTGGCTTGTATGCTGGGTGCACGTTTGCTTTCTACAATATCTTTAACAATAAAATTATGAATATTATTGTTATGCACTTTTTTAAGTGCCGCTTTAGCCGGTGCGCTAATTTTTAGGTTGGTTACATCAATGCGGTGTTCAATACCTTTAAGCTCATCATAAAGCCAAGCGTTTGCTTTTTCGCTTGGGTTTATGGGCTCGTCTTTATACCAGGCATCACTAGGCAGGGTAATTTTGGCCATATACTGCTTAACCATTTTATATTGGCCGTACGCAGTAAAACGGCTAAGGCCGTTTATTAAAAATGCTCTATGCTCAACATCGTCAACGGCTTTAACCATGGTTAAAGCCGCTGTGCATACGTCAAAGTTTGTTATGGGCCATAAACTCATGGTTACAGCTCTATTTCCATTGGCTCGCCACCAATTTGTACGGCATTTAATGCAATGCTCATTTGGCTGTAAACTTGCTCAAAATTAACGTCGTCGTCAGCAATCAGTTTTACTATTGGTAGTAAATCAGTCAACGTGTCTTCGCACTGCATTAGCATGTGTACGGTGCTACGTTTGTTTAAAAGGCGGATTGTAAAGTTGGCTTGCTCAATTGCGTGTAAAACAATATTGAGTATTAACTGTTTTTTAGAGTGATCTTGGTCTTTGATAGTGTTCATTTTTAGTATTCCTTTGGGGTTAAAACGGGATGTCGTTTAATTCGTTGGGTAGGTGTATTTGATGAAAAACTTCTACATGTTTTACATCGTGATGATCTTGAATCATGTATTCTTTATATGAATAGTTAAACCAAGCATCTGCATGCTCAGCCTCTTCTATTGTTTGCGAGTTAATGCAATCAAACCGCGCTGATATTTCTGGCGCGTATTTCTCAAGCTGCTCAGCTGCTATCTCGTTAGCAACAGAAAATATCTTGTAAACGTCGTGTGATTTTTCACAATCAATTAAATGCCTAAGAGCAGTCTTTGCTTTTGGGTGTAGTTTCATTTTCAGCATTTCCCAACGTTAAATTACAAAAAGCTCAGGGGCTAGTTCGTAGCCTTTGCTAAATACAAAGTGGGCGTATTCGGTAGAATCGGTTTTACTTGGTTTTAGCGGGTCAAAGCCTGGGCGTTTGCTATGCACATAAACCGCGGCTAATGGCAGTTTTTGCCACATAGGCTTTCGCTTTTGGCTACCTAACCAATTAAGGCGTTGCAGCATGATCACTAAACCACCCTCTTTAACCATTTCAAGTGCGTGCTCAGTGAATTCTTGTGCTAGGTTAAATGGCGGGTTTGTGATGATCATGTCGTATTTACGCGATTCATAACTAGGGACGTTTAAAAAATTAACGCCTGTTAAGTTAGCGCGTGAGTCTTCGCGAATATCCCAGCTTTCAACAATAAAGCCCTCTTCTTCTAATACGGTTGGGTAGCTCATTGGGTATTGCTCACAACCGCCAGCGCTTGGGTCTAACACTCTTGGGTCTTCATCTGGTGAACAAACCAACATATTATTTTCAGCAAATGCTGCTAAAAAATCTTCAATTAGCCAATGCGGTGTTACGTAGTAATCATCTGCATTGCGCTGGGTTCTGCGATTAGTTGAGCTCATGATCAATCCTTAGTGCGAACTAACGGTTAAGTGTGAATAGTCGGTGTTGGCATGTTCGCGCGGGGCGTTTTTAACAAACTTAGCCGGTGCCATGGCGTTGGCATCAACAAATGCTTTAACCAATGCTTGTAACTGCAAAATAGCTTTGTGAATTTTTAGGCGGGTATCAGCGTTAAAATTGGCAAAGCCTTTTTCAAGGTCATGGCGCTTTAAGCCTGCTGCAAAACATACAATAGTGCGCTCTTGCTCGCTTAACACTTTGGTGTAAACGTACTCTGGTGTGTGGCGCTCACTGCCCATTAATGTTTTTATCTCCGCTAAGCCTTTTGGGATGTGGCGCCCTTCTACTGCTTTTAGTGGCGCAGGTTGTGCGTTTTCGGTTTGTTTAACTAATGCATTTGCCATGGTTATATCTCCTGCTGTTTAGCTGCGTTTAAATAGTTTACGGCTTGAGTTTTTAGCCACAGCACTGCTTTTTGAATGGTTTGGTACTCGTCGCCATTGCAAAAAACAGGCAATAAAAAGTCACCCACACGCGCTTGTAGTGCTTTACCGCTTGCGGTTGCACTAATTTTGCAGCTCAATAAATAGCGGCATTGCTCTGCTAAGGTTTTAAAACTGCTTAACGTTTCTCTGCTAAATGCTTGATATGTAGTCATTGCCTTGCTCCTAGTTGTTTACGCTTTGCCACTCTGCGCGGCCTTGCTCGTAGCGGGTTTGTAAATACGCGCCCAAGTCGCTCACGTTTACCAAAGTTGGTGAACGCTCTGAATCAGTTGCTTTAAAGGTTGGAAACGGCAACTGTGCAGCTTTGGCTTTTTGCTCAGCGGTTTTAGGCTGTATGCCCAAATGCTCAACGCAAACATCTTTAAGCTTTACAATGGGCGTTTCGTAACGCGCCAATAGCGCAAAGGTCATGTTCATGCTGCATCGTCCTTGTTTGTTTTTTGGTGATCGGCGAGTAAATCGTCTACCGATACTTCACCGTTGGTTAGTTCTGAAATACGCGGGATGTATTTCGCAGGAGCTTGGCCGTGGCGATTAATCCAATAAAAAACCGCTGTTTGGGTTGTCCCCAAAATCTTTGCTAGTTTTGTTTGCCCACCAATTAGGCAAACTGCTTTTTCAATGGCAGACATAAACACCTCTTAAAATATAAGTTTTACTTATCCTATGATCTAAAAAAGTTATTGTCAACGCAAAATAAAACATTATGTTATTAAAAATATAAGTTTTGCTTATTTGACGGAGGTATCAGAAACACTGATAATCGCCTTATAATTATCACTTAAAGTTATAAAATAAATAAAAGGAATTAACATGAGCATTGCAGAAAGAGTTAAGATTCGCCGAAAAGAACTGGGACTTACCCAATATCAGCTTGCGGATTTGGTAGGTATCGCACAAACAGCAATACAAAGACTAGAAAAAGGCGATACAAAAAACCCACGTGACATTGAAGCATTAGCCACTGCACTCCAATGCACTCCTGAGTTTTTACGTTTTGGAATTGGTGAAAGTGAAAACAGCAACGTTGCACCGGGCCCAACACTTAAAGCAGCTGTGCCGTTAATTAGCTGGGTGCAAGCTGGCGCATGGTCTGAGATTAATGAAATACGTGAATTTGATGCCGACCGCTATCTATGCCCAGTTAAGTGCAGTGATAAAACCTTTGCACTAAAAGTCCAAGGCGTAAGCATGGAACCGAAGTTTTATGACGGTGATTTAATATTTGTAGATCCTGAAGCTGACTGCATCCATGGTTCTTACGTAGTAGCGCGCCTAGACGATAATAACGAAGCTACCTTTAAACAGCTAATTATTGAAAGCGGCCAAAAGTTTCTAAAAGCCGCCAACCCCAACTGGCCTGAGCAATTAATACCAATTAATGGCAACTGCACATTGGTGGGTAAAGTGGTGTTTGCGGGTAAGTCTTTTTAGTTAACTAAACACCAGGCACAAAAAAGCCCGCACTTGGCGGGCTACTTGTTAACTGCCAATAACGGCTGAAATTATTATTAAAATAAATCCAAATATATTTGCTGACTTTTGAGTTAGGTCTGAATGGCTTTTGCCTTTTTCCTCAGCTGTTTTTTTATTGGTTGAATTAATTTTGTTTAGTAAAGGCGGAATTAAAAAGCCAATAGCAAAAAAACTTACAACTCCGGCTAAGAACTCTTTATTTTCAAAATTTGAAATCACTCCGCCTATTGCTGATAGACCTAAGAACCAACCAATAACGATACTGATTGTGCTTGGTTTTTTTGTTATTTGGTTGTTTGTTGGTTTTTGCTTTGTGCTGTTAAGTAAGCTCTCTTTTTTAACTGTTTTTGGCGCTGCTTTTTTAATGGTTGATTGAGTTAATGAAGGGGTTGCTGGGTTGTTATGTTGGTTCAGCCCTTCAATTTGTTTATTTACTAGCTGCTGTACGCTAATTAATTCACCCGTTTCAATAATGGCAATGTCTTTTTCAATTCTGTCTGTTCTGAATGTGCGTGAGGCATTTGCTTTGTAGCAAAAGCCATAAAAGTAAGTTAGTCCATTATCGAACATGATCGCATCTAGTCTTAACTCTCTGTTTGATGGTTCTTTGTTGTGATTTGTGTATTGAAAAGCGATTTTTATGGACGGCTTAAGTGTGTGCTTTGTTTTAGCGTCTATCCATGACTCTTCGTTATTTATTGGTTGGCCTAGATCACTATTATGAATTATGTTTGAAGCAGCTTTATTGGATGCTAGAACCTGTTCGTCTCCTTCTAAAATATGGTTATATTCGCTCAGCTTTTCTTTTGCTAAGGCGCTTATATCACCTTCGTTGAAGTCTGCAGCATAAACCCAAACAGCGGCTTTATACTTTTCTGGATATTCAAATTCTTTTAAGCCTTTTTCAATTTCATTTATATAAACTTGTTGTATGTTTTCTATTTTCTCAAGCATTAGTGGTAATGCTTTAATTAGTTTTGGCTTTTGTAATGTGCCGTTGCTTTGTTCTTCAAGCAGTATTAATTCGTGGATTAACTCCGCTTTATTTTTAGATACTTTTAAGCCTGCTTGTTTTGCTATCACTTTAATATCTGGCAACTTCATTGAAGATAAATAGCTTTCCCAGTCCTTATAATCTAACTCTTGCATTTCTTCGACTACTTTTACGTCTAATAAGTGCTTTGCAAAATCGTCACTTACACTATGCGGTTCTTCGTCTAGCTCTAGGTCTTCAATATCATTAATGAATATACTGAGCTCATGCCAATAGAGTTTAATCCAGAGGTCTTCGCCCAGTACTTTATTTTTGTTTGCCATCACCATATCTTTAAAGCTGTCTACTTCTGGCTCATAGTCGTAATGACTGCTGAACTCTTCTTCATGTAGCGCTTTAAATTGGCTTACGTTCTTTGGGTTTTCGTCTTGGAGTGCGTATTTAAGGCCTGTAATGTCAGTATCATCTTTTATTTTTACGCTGCTTGCTTTGGTAGAAGGTAATTTTTTAGCAGTGAATTTACCGTTTTCGTTTTGATAATAGCTGTAATCCATAACAGTTCCTTTTAGGTTAATGTTATAGATTAAGTTTTTGTTCAGTTTTGAACAAGCTGGGGATTTATACAGGCATTAAAAAGCCCGCTTAAGCAGGCCTGTATGTTTAGGGTTGCTGGGAACCCCGACTTATTAATGGTGCTCCTATAGTCACCCTTGCACCGACAACCCCCTTTAAATACTTACTTATCAGTCCAATCGAGCATGGGGGCAACAGAAAAGCGTCGATTTAAAGTACGTTTATCCAAAATGTAGTCCTCAAAAATTTATAATTTAAGCACAGCTTAAAAGGCGCTGCATTTTACACAAAAGCCCCATGCGCAGCAATATTAAGCAAACACCTGCAAGCCAAAGTATTGTGCGATACCGTTTAAAATATTCGTTACTGCGACTGAGCTTAAAATTAACCCCATAATTCGACTAATAATACTTGCCCCACTATCACCTATTATTTTATGTACATGCGTAGCAAGTAATAACAAAATAAGTACCACCACTAAAACGGCCAGCATCATTGATGAGGTAATCATTTGTTCAACCCAAGTATATTCTTCATTACGCGTCATTAATACCGCACCTAACATAGCGCCTGGGCTTGCAATTGAGGGTATAGCCAGCGGAAAAATAGCGGTTTCAGTGCTATCGCGAACACTTTTAATTTCAGCTTCGGGTTTACTTTCACCAAACGTCATGGAGAGTGCAAAAATTAATAAGATCAACCCACCGGCTATTTGAAATGCCGATAGTGGAATCTCAATCACATTGAGTAATTGCTCACCGGCAACCACAAAAAATAACAGTACTAAAGCAGATACACCCACTGCTTTAAAAATTACTTTACGCTTAAACTTGTCGTCATCACCTCGAGTTACGGCGATAAAAACCGGAATTGTGCCGATTGGATCGATAACTGCAAAAAAGAAAATAAATATGGCTAATAGTTCATGCATTAATGAATACCTTTTCACAAAAGCGGTTAATAAAACGCTGCAACTACAATACAGTATGTTAGTATATCACGGCAAAGTAAGGATGAGAGAAGATGAATATAGAATCACTCGTAAGTAAAGCAAAACAAGTATGCGACAACCGTGGTGCGCGATTCACACCTATTCGCGAAAAGGTATTTCGTTTATTAGCAAGCGCTCAAGGTGGTGTGGGTGCATACGATTTGCTAGAGCAATTAAAAGTCACTGAAACAGGCGCAAAACCTGCGACAATTTATCGTGCTTTAGACTTTTTAGCAGAACTCGGTTTTATTCATAAAATTGAAAGCACTAACGCATTCATGTTGTGTCATCACTTTGATCATATTCATCCTGTTCAATTACTAATTTGCGATACATGTGGGTTTGTTAAAGAGCTGCATTCAACAGTAATTTCACATGAGCTCAATAACTTAGCAGCCGAAAGTGGCTTTGTAGTTTCTGGGCAAACCATAGAAGCACACGGTAAATGTGACGCTTGTCGAGCATAGCTGAGCGACTATAGCTATACTTTACGTATACCCTCTATCAGTACCAATTTAAGGATATATAATATGAATGTAGAGTTCATTAATCCCTTTTTATCTTCTTTGATGAATGTATTGAGCACCATGGCTCAAACTCAGTTAAAACCAGGTAAACCTCGCATTAAAACCGATGAAGTAGCCTGTGGTGATGTATCGGGATTAATTGGTATGGTTGGCCCCCAAACTCGCGGTTCATTTTCAATAACCTTCGACGAAAGTTTAGCGCTGACTATAATGGAACGTATGTTAGGTGAGCGACCTGACAGCGTAAATGAAGAAGTCACTGACATGGTCGGCGAAATAACCAATATGGTCACCGGTGGTGCTAAAAACCTATTAGGTGAAAAAGGCTATGACTTTGCCATGGCAACCCCCATTGTTGTGTCTGGTAAAAACCATACTATTACGCATAAAAGTGACGGCAAAAAAATTATTATGCCATTTACCAGTGATGCAGGTAATGCAAACATTGAAGTGAGCTTCGATAAGCTATGAGCTGGTCGCAAACCACGATTACATTAAAGCCTCGCTCGCGGGGCTTTCACTTAATTGATAACGACATACTGACTAAACTCCCACAGCTGAGCCAACTAAAAATAGGTTTATTACACTTATTTATTCAACACACCTCTGCCAGCTTAACCATTAATGAAAATGCTGATCCGACCGTGCGTATGGATATGGAAAGCCACTTCAATCAGTTTGTACCTGAGCGCCAGCCTTATTATCGTCATGACTATGAGGGCGATGATGATATGCCTGCTCATATCAAAACCAGCACTTTAGGTTGCGAGTTAACGATACCTATTAATGATGGTCAATTAGCGCTGGGGACTTGGCAAGGAATATACTTAGGCGAACATCGCGACCATGGCGGGGCTAGGCGTATTATTGCCACTTTGCAAGGCGAAACGTTTTAGAGCTAGGTTTTAGGTTTTACAACACAGATCGTTCGCATCCATTGAGCACTTCAAATCTAATAAAAATTATATAAATTAAATTTATAATGATTCACATGTGGATTATTGTTTGCTATTTGAAAATGAATATCTGGAAAGTAAATAAGATTGGAGCGGTACACGAGGCTCGAACTCGTGACCTCGACCTTGGCAAGGTCGCGCTCTACCAACTGAGCTAGTACCGCATTATATGAAGATTCTAGGTCCTAGGTTCTGTCAAAATTAAACCTTGTTCCTTTCGCCTTTCATCTTGAATCTTTATTTCTACTACAATTTCTTTTGGTGAGAAATTGGAGCGGCACACGAGGCTCGAACTCGTGACCTCGACCTTGGCAAGGTCGCGCTCTACCAACTGAGCTAGTGCCGCATTCAAAATAGTCAGTAATTCGTCCGTTAGTGCGCGACGGGTCGCGTCCTACATTCTGGCAACTGAGCTAGTGCCGCATTCAAAATAGTCAGTAATTTGTCCGTTGGTGCGCGACAGGTCGCGTCCTACATTCTGGCAACTGAGCTAGTGCCGCATTATATCAATTTTAACTTTTCATCTTGAACTACAATTTCTTTGGTGAGAAATTGGAGCGGCACACGAGGCTCGAACTCGTGACCTCGACCTTGGCAAGGTCGCGCTCTACCAACTGAGCTAGTGCCGCATTCAAAAGTCAAAGCTCAAACACACTAACCCCGCGGGGGTTATCGTCTTGAGCGGGGCAGGATTCTACAATAATTAGGGTGCTTTGCAAGTATTTTTTATAAATTAAAAAACTTTTCTCGGTAAACCTTTAATTCCATAATCGAATCTTTAATGTCGTCTAACGCTAAATGTGACCCTTTTTTATTCACTTGAGCCAATACATCTGGTTTCCAACGACGAGCAAGTTCTTTAATGGTACTTACATCTAAATTACGGTAATGAAAAAAGTCTTCAAGCTCACGCATATACTTATTCATAAAACGACGGTCTTGGCCAATCGAGTTACCACACATAGGTGAAGCACCCGCTGGCACCCATTGCTTTAAAAACGCGAGGGTTTGATCAACGGCATAAGCTTCATCGAAAGTACTTGCCTTACAACGCGCTGTAAGCCCTGATTTGCCATGCTGAGTTGTACACCACTCATCCATACCATCAAGTAGTTCATCACTTTGATGAATGGCAATGGTTGGGCCTTCGGCTAATATATTCAGATCAGCGTCAGTGACAACAGTTGCAATTTCAAGTATTTTGTCAGTCTCTGGTTCAAGTCCGGTCATTTCCAGATCGAGCCAAATTAAATTTGATTTATTAATAGTCATAATTACCTTAAACGGTGCTTTTCTTTAGATCCAACGCATTTCGATATATCATATTAGCATCAACCGTCGAGCTAAAGCTTTTTTTGGCAAACTCGGCATTTAACTCAGGTTATAGGCCTCAAGTGGCAAAACAGAAAAAATTAAGTAAAGGCCAATCCCGTAGGATCAAGGCCAATCATCAAAAGCGCTTATCGAATGCCGATACAAAACCGGCAAAAGTCGGCGCGCAAGAATGGCAAACAGATAATTTAGGTCAAGTGGAAAATGCGATTGTTATTAGCCGCTTTGGACAACATGCCGATGTAGAAACACAAAACGGTGATGTATTACGTTGTAATATTCGTCGTACCGTATCGAACTTGGTTTGCGGCGATGAAGTATTGTTTCGCCGTGCAAAAGTAAGTGAAGGTGATTTAGCGGGTGTTATTGAAGCAACTCAAGAGCGCCGTTCACAACTCACGCGCCCCGATTTTTATGATGGGGTTAAAGTGATTGCCGCTAACATTGATCAAATTTTAATGGTTTCAGCGGTACTGCCAGAGTTTACCCCGAGCATTATTGACCGCTATTTAATTGCCTGTGAAGACATGGGTATCGAACCCATTTTAGTACTTAATAAAATTGATTTAATTGATGAAGCTGGTTTAAACGAAATACAACAAATCCTCGACATTTACCGTAAGCTTAATTATCAGGTGCTGCTAGTTAGTAATATAACTGGCGAAGGCATTAATGAGTTAAAAGAAGTACTTGCGGGCAAAAATAATATTTTTGTTGGTCAAAGTGGCGTGGGTAAATCTACCTTAGTTAACACTGTACTGCCAGATGCTGAAATTTTGACTAAAGAAGTGTCTGAAAACAGCGGGCTTGGCCAGCACACCACCACGGTATCGCGTCTTCATCATTTACCGAGCGGGGGTAATTTAATTGACTCACCGGGAATTCGTGAATTTGGCCTATGGCATTTAGATGTTGAACGCGTCACTTGGTGCTTTAAAGAATTTAGAGAATTTATAGGCGGATGCCGGTTTAGAGATTGTAAACATTTAAACGATCCGGGCTGTATAATTAAACAAGCGGTAGCCGATGGCGATATTTCAAAATTACGCTTTGAAAGCTACCACCGTATTTTAGAAACCATGGCCGATGGCCGTGCAGGCGCTCGTGCGCCCCGCGTATAATAAGGGAATAACCTGTGAGTTTAGATAAATTTAAAATCGCCATGCAGTATGCCATGCCAAAACACTTTATTTCTCGTGTGGTAGGTAAACTTGCTGCAGCAAAAGCCGGTGCGTTAACAACCACATTAATTAAATTATTTATTAAACAATATAAAATAGATATGAGCGAAGCTAAATATTCAGATCCGGCTCATTACAAAAGCTTTAATGAATTTTTTACCCGTCCGTTAAAAGACGGTGTGCGTCCTATGGTTGAAGATGACGATATTATTATTCATCCAGTAGACGGCGCAATTAGCCAACTAGGCGACATTGTTGATGGTCAACTTATTCAAGCTAAAGGCCACGATTACAGCTTACAAGCATTGTTAGGTGGATCACAAGACGACACAACCCCGTTTTTAGGCGGTAAATTTGCAACTATTTACTTAGCCCCAAAAGATTACCACCGTATTCATATGCCAATTGATGGCACGCTAAGCAAAATGATTTATGTACCGGGCGATTTATTTTCAGTAAACCCACTTACCGCTCAAAACGTACCAAATTTATTTGCCCGTAACGAGCGTGTAGTGGCTATTTTTGAAACTGAAATTGGCCCGCTAGCTATGGTTTTAGTAGGCGCAACCATTGTTGCCAGCATAGAAACTATTTGGGCTGGCACAGTGACTCCACCAGCTGGCAGTGATGTGTTTAGCTGGAACTACCCAACTAAAG
Organism: Pseudoalteromonas sp. SD03; assembly: GCF_040937955.1. Classification (NCBI taxonomy): domain Bacteria; kingdom Pseudomonadati; phylum Pseudomonadota; class Gammaproteobacteria; order Alteromonadales; family Pseudoalteromonadaceae; genus Pseudoalteromonas; species Pseudoalteromonas sp. SD03. Next base: position 404,091 of record NZ_CP162514.1, on the reverse strand, counting down.
GCGAAAACGCGATCACCCTTAAGAAAGGGGAAGAAATGGGTCGCTTTAAATTAGGCTCAACGGTTGTGCTCGCATGGGGTGCGAACAAAGCAGAAATATTAGACGATCAACTCCCAGAGGTAGTTACTCGTTTAGGCACTGCCTTTGCAAAAATTGATGATTAATAGGTAGTGTCAGTTCGAGCTAAAAAAAACACCGCGTTTATTTTCAATAACCGCGGTGTTTTTTTCTTGTAGACGGAGAGCTTACTCACGTTAAAAGCCAAGCTTTTCATTACTCATACCCGCCACACTCTTTACACGCTAAATCCTTAGTCATCTTAAAATGCTGTTGCTTTAAGCTTAATGCGTCAAACGTTATAAACACATTCCCCTTAAAATGACCTAACAACATATTGAGGGTTAATTGTGCCTGCATTGACCCAACAATCCCAAGTAAAGGGCTAATTACCCCGGCATTACTACAATTTATAACCGGTGCATCGCTACTTTGAGGGAAAACACAGCCGTAACATGGGCTGTCACTTTGCCTAAAATCAAACCCCATTAATTGCCCTTGAGTTGCCAGCGCAGCCCCTGTAATTAAGCGAGTGTTATTAGCAATGCAATAGCGATTAACCGCATAACGGGTACTAAAGTTATCAGAGCAATCAAGCACTATGTCGGCGTTTTTTAAGAGCAACGCACTGTTGGTATCATCCAGCTTTTGAGTGTGAGTTATTATATTTATTTGATTGTTAAGGCTCGCAAGCACTTTTCCAGCCGCGCGAACTTTGTTTTGCCCCAAATGATTTACTTTATAGAGCACTTGGCGCTGCAAGTTAGACAGTTCAACTACATCGTCATCAATTAAAATAAGCGACCCAATGCCAGCTGCCGCTAAATACAGCAGCGCAGGACTACCTAAGCCACCTGCACCAACTACGGCAACCGTTGAGCGTTTCAGCATTAACTGCCCGTCAAGCCCCACTTCATCAAGTAATATGTGGCGGCTATAACGCAAGGTTTCTTTGTCATTTAACGTTTGCAACGTATCAGTCATGTTTCGTATTAATCGCGGTTTGCAGTGATCTAATTGCTGAAACATGATCAGGCGCTTCACTAATGGCACGTACCACAGCTACGCTACCAACCCCCGTATTTGCTACTTCAGTTGCGCGGCTTAAATCAATACCGCCAATAGCGACTGTAGGGTAACTCTGCATAAGCGGTACAAATTTATTGAGCTTTTCAAGCCCTTGTATTTGCCCTGTCATGTCTTTGGTCGTCGTTGGGTAAATAGCACCAAACGCCATGTAGCTTGGGCGATAATTATGCGCGCGTAGCATTTCATAAAACCCATGGGTAGAGAGACCAAGTCGCAGGCCTGCTTCTTTTATAGCAACTAAGTTTGCACTCTCTAAGTCTTCTTGTCCTAAATGCACCCCATAGGCGCCATGTTTGATGGCAAGTTGCCAGTAATCATTTATAAATACCTGCGCATTATACTGCTCACCCAAAGTGACCGCTTTGGCAATCAGTTCATCTAGCTCATTCTGCGTTTTATTTTTAACACGAAGCTGAGCTGTTTTAATTCCTTGCTGTAAGCACTTTTCTAGCCATTCAATGCTATCAACCACACCATAGAGGCCAAGCTTTTTACTTTCACAGGCTGCAAAATCAGCAGCCATATTAAAATCAAGCGGCACATCAAAATCCAACTCATCACCTAACCAGCTACCCGGTTCAATCACCTGAGGGTAATGTGCTAAATCGGTAGGAAACTGCGTTTGTGCGACTGGCCCTATGCCCTCGCCATAGCGAACTGATTGCTTTAAACCTTGGTTTATATAGGCTTTAGCTAAAATAAACGCATCTTTTAACGGATAGTCTTTTGCAAGACACGCAGCAATTACTGACGCCATACTGCACCCTGTACCATGGCTATGAGGAACTTGAATTTTTTCATTACCTAGCCAATAGTCTTCAGCGTTTTGTGTGCAGTAATCAATGCAATACCCGCTTGGGTAATCCCAATGTCCGCCTTTAATCACCACCGCTTTTGCGCCCCACGCCATCAGCTTACTCGCCGCTTCTTTAATCGCTGCAGGGCCAATTAAATACACACCCGTTAATAACTGTGTTTCGTGGGTATTTGGGGTAATTACATCTACCAGCGGTAGTAAACATTCTTTTATCGCGCTTACGGTGTCTTCTTCTGTTAGTAAGTCACCGCTTGAGGCAATAGCAACAGGGTCATACACAATAACCGGCGGCGTTGGCCATTTGGTTTTGTAGTGGCTTATGTGCTCACTAATTAACTGAATTTGCTGCACATTGGCAAGCATGCCAATTTTTATCACTTTGGCTTTCATGTCTTTTTCAAGTGCAAGCAACTGAGATTCAATAATATCGGTAGACACTGCATTAATAGCCTCTACACCTAAGCTATTTTGAGCGGTAAGCGCGGTGATTGCTGTACAAGCATGTACACCAAAACTTTGCATTGCCTTAATATCGGCTTGAATACCCGCGCCGCCGCCAGAATCAGAGCCAGCAATTGTCCACACTACGTTTGTCATATTTTTATTTCCTTACTGCTGATGCCAAAATGGCATACCCATTGTTGGGGTTGAGGGGGTTGCAACGTCTTTTTCGGGCATTGCTTTGGCATTGTATGCAAAGCGCCCTGCCTCTACCGCAGCTTTAAATGCACGGCTCATAGTCACTGGGCAACCCGCCCCTGCAATGGCTGAATTTAATAATACAGCATCATACCCTAATTCAAGTGCTTGGCAGGCATGCGATGGTAAACCTAACCCGGCATCAACAATTAATGTTGTATTAGGCAGGCGTTCTCTAATGGTTTTTAAATTATAACTATTTAACAATCCTTTACCGGTGCCAATAGGCGCGCCCCACGGCATTAGCACCTCACAGCCTAATCCATTCAAGCGCTGACACAGCACTAAATCATCAGTGCAATAAGGCAGTACTTTAAACCCATCATCAATCAATATTTTTGTGGCTTCAAGTAATGCAAAGGGATCGGGCTGTAAATTATAGTCATCGCCTATTAATTCAAGTTTTATCCAATCGGTAGCAAATACTTCTCGGCACATTTTAGCTAGGTTAATAGCCTCTTTGACGCTGTGGCATCCGGCAGTATTAGGCAGTATTTTTAAACCGGTGTTTTTAATTAATTGCCAAAAATCATTCCCTGCCGCCGCGTTTTGTTGTCGTCTAAGTGACACGGTGACTATCTCAGCACCTGAGGCTTTAATCGATTGCGTCATGATATCTGGTGACGGATATAACGCAGATCCAATTAACAAGCGACTATTGATTGGCTCACCATAAATTGTTAAACAGTCTTTGCTTTGCATAGCACTATCCACCTTGGATAGGTGACAATAACTCAATACTGTCACCTTCATTTATAACAACATGGCTATGGCGACTCTGAGGAATAAACTCTCCATTTACAGCCACGGCATAAGGCGCCATTGCACCAACGTTTTTTACTATTTCCAGCAGCGCATGGCTAGTCACATTTAAAAGCTCACCATTAATTGTAATGTTCATTTAATACTCACTCTATTTGCGATAATGCTTGTGCCACAAGCGCGGGTGCCAACATATAACCGTGGCGATACAAGCCATTGATACTGATAACCTTGCTCGTTTTTTTTATCTGTGGGCGATTATCGCTAAACGCTGGGCGTAAGCCTGTTTGAATATTTAATAATCGCGCTTCGGCAAAGCCACTGTGAATAGTGTAGGCCGCCGATAATAGTTCAAGGGTTGAGCGTACAGTTGCAGGACCTGTATCTTGCGATTCGATCTCCGTTGCCCCTATGACATATTCATGATTAGGTTTAGGTGCAATATAAATAGGGTAACGCGGATGCATTAATCGCACAGGCCGCGTTAAGTTAACCTCAGGGGCGTATAACCTTGCCACTTCCCCGCGCACACCTCGAAGTGGCTGATCTTTTTTTGCGCCAAGCCCTCTGCAATCAATAATATAATCAAACGGACGATTATTGACTTTGTCATCAAAAATACTGACGCGTTGATTAAACACAAACTTTACTTTGCGCTTATTTAGCAACCTAAAGCTGGCTTTATAAAAGGCTTGGTTATCTATTTGCGCTTCACCGGGTAAAAATAGCCCTTGATTAAAACGCCCTGTAAGCTCAGGTTCTAAATCCGCTATTTGCTGCGTATTAACCGCTTTGGCACTAAAATTTAGTAACGGCTTTATTCGCTGCGCAAAACTTTGTAAGTCACCTTTATCCTGCGGGTGAGCAACCACTAGGGTGCCCTGCTGTTGAAAGAACACCTCACTGTTTAATTGCTCTAAAATAGCAGGCCAGCGAGCAATAGAATCTACTCCCAATAGCGCTAAATCATGTTCACACATAACCGATTCAGCTAGCGGTGCCAGCATAGCCGCCGCCACTTTACCCGCACTATTTTGGGTATGCTCATCATCAGCTTCAAATACAGTAATACGGTGCTGCTTACTTAACTCAAGCGCCGCCAACCGCCCCGCTAAACCAAAGCCCACCACAGCAATGTCATAAAACATAAACACTCCTACATTTAGCTGCGAGCTGCGGGTCTCTGGCTTCGAGCAACAAGATGTTAAGATAAACATTTCGCTACTCGATGCTAGCAACTCGCAACCTATTTTATATTGCTTTATGGTAAATCTCTGAGCCTGTTTGTTTAAACTCTTCAGATTTAGCTTTCATCTCGGCCTCTACATCTACCATTTTGATTTCAATGGCATCACCCACGTTATTAGGATCAATACCGCGCGCTTCTAGATCTTTGGCGTAGTCACGTACTTCTTGGGTTATTTTCATCGAACAAAATTTAGGGCCACACATGGAGCAAAAGTGGGCTACTTTACCTGATTCTTGTGGCAGTGTTTCATCATGGTATTCACGAGCGCGAACAGGGTCTAAACCAATGTTGAATTGGTCGTGCCATCTAAATTCAAAGCGTGCTTTTGATAAAGCATTGTCTCGCTCTTGTGCACCGGGGTGACCTTTGGCTAAATCGGCGGCATGAGCGGCAATTTTATAGGTGATAAGGCCTTCTTTAACGTCTTCTTTATTTGGCAAACCTAAATGTTCTTTCGGTGTTACATAACACAGCATGGCACAGCCATACCAAGCTATTTGCGCAGCCCCAATCCCTGAGGTTATATGGTCATACCCTGGTGCAATATCTGTGGTGAGTGGGCCTAAGGTATAAAACGGCGCTTCGTCACAATGTTTAAGTTGCTCTTCCATATTGGCTTTGATCATATGCATAGGCACATGCCCAGGGCCTTCTATGAACACTTGTACATCATGCTTCCAAGCTATTTTAGTCAGTTCGCCTAAGGTACGAAGCTCACTAAATTGCGCTTCATCGTTAGCATCGGCAATAGAGCCCGGACGCAGACCGTCCCCTAGTGAAAAACACACATCGTATTGTTTTAAAATTTCACAAATATCTTCAAAGTGGGTGTATAAAAAGTTCTCTTTATGGTGCGCTAAACACCATTTGGCCATAATAGAGCCGCCACGCGACACAATACCGGTTACGCGTTTTGCTGTCATAGGGACATAGCGCAAAAGCACGCCGGCATGAATAGTAAAGTAGTCAACTCCCTGCTCTGCTTGTTCAATTAAAGTATCGCGGAATATTTCCCACGTTAAGTCTTCCGCTACACCGTTTACTTTTTCAAGTGCTTGATAAATAGGTACGGTACCAATAGGGACTGGCGAATTACGCACTAGCCATTCACGGGTTTCGTGAATGTAACGCCCAGTTGATAAATCCATTACGGTGTCGGCACCCCAACGGGTTGACCACACCATTTTTTCAACTTCTTCTTCTATGGATGAACCAACTGATGAATTACCAATATTGGCATTTACTTTAACTAAAAAGTTGCGACCAACAATCATAGGTTCGGTTTCTGGGTGATTAATATTGTTAGGTAAAATAGCGCGACCACGCGCTATTTCAGCACGCACAAATTCAGGAGTAATAAACTCAGGAATACTCGCCCCAAACGATTCCCCTTTATGTTGTGCCGCGAGAAGCTCTTCACGTATTTGCGCACGCCCCATGTTTTCACGTATCGCTACATATTCCATTTCTGGGGTAACTATCCCTTGGCGGGCATAATGCATTTGGGTGACATTTTGACCCGCTTTTGCACGGCGAATTTTTGGTAAATGCTCAAAGCGAATATGATCAAGCCCATCGTCAGCCATACGCTGCTGCGCAAACTGTGAGGTAACTGACTCAAGTACTTCAGTATCACCGCGGCTTTCAATCCACTGCTCACGGTATTTATCAAGCCCTTTACGTACATCTAATTCAAAATTAGGATCGGTATACGGGCCAGATGTATCGTAAACACGCAGCGGCTCATTCGACTCATACACGGGGTTTTCATCTGTGCCACCTATGAATGTATCGCTTAATGTTATTTCGCGCATACCCACACGCACGCCTTGCTGGCTTCCTTCAACATACACTTTATGAGAGCTTGGAAATGGTTGACCCGTTAGGTTATAAATATAGTCAGATGCAGCAGCACGAGTTTCTCGGCGCGACGATTTGTTTGTAGTGTTTGACATGACTTACCTTATTGCTTAAGGGTTGTCTTGCCAGATATTCCAATGGAATAGAGAAAGATCGTAAAGTAGCTTTATGCCACTTTGCAGCCTAAATTGACGGGTTTGATGTTGTTGTACGCATAAAAAAAGACGCACAAGCGTCCCGTTTAGGCAGCTTGTTCCCTACGCAGGTATTAACCTGATCAGGTTCACGGATCCCGCTTTCGCGATCTCAGCCTAAATAAAACTTAGGCACTCCGACAAGTAGTTAAATTGTTCGTTGATTTGATAATGTTTTAATCAAATCTGCTATGAGTGTACGCCAGTTGAAAATTCCCTGCAAGGGGCTGTTTTTCAAAATGTGTAAAATTTACTTAGGGATAAACACAAATTTTTGCTCGCCTTGCATCACCAATTTTTGGTCTTGCAGGTTAAGCTCGGCACCTTGCTTAAGCGCTTGTAAAAACTGCTGTTCAAACTCATCCAGTTCAGGGCCGCATGATTTGCGTGTCATACCTAATTTACTTACGCTCAAGCTGCTATCTTCAAGCGAACCTTCACCAAAAAACTTATTGCATCCGGCAAAGCCATTTATTTGTAGCGCTTCTATAAAGCTCATTGATGCTTTAAAAGATGCGGGAATGGCCAAACCATCAACCTTTGATAATTGCCATTGTGTATATTTTAGCTGCTCAGTGGTAACTGTCCCTGTTGATGCGCAACCAACACATAAACCGATTACAAGCATCGGTATTGCTGCTAATTTCATGTTACTACTAACTTATTGTCTAATTAGTGTAATAGTATCAATATTTGTCAGGTTTATCCGTTAAAAATGCATGTTTTAAATGTAAATTTTTGTTCTAAGCTAGTTTAAAAGCAGTGCTATTTGGAATTATGCAATTGCTTGGAATAAGTTATCTATCTGTGGTGGTAAAAATGGCCGACCTTTCTCATTAACCGATGTACCAATAACTAAGGCATTGAGCATCATTTTTTCATCTTCTTTGCGCACTACCGTTTGTTTAAATGCAAACTTAAGACGACTAATACGCACAGGCTCTACCGCCACATAAAACTCATCTCCAGGCAATAGGGAATGTTTGTAATCCATTTCACTGCGTATCACCACTAAGTTAATTTTATCTTTCGCAAGTTGTGCAAAATCAACGCCGTGTGCGTATAAAAACTCGTGGCGAGCGTGCTCAAGATAATTAAAATAAACACTGTTATTCACAATACCTTGTAGGTCACATTCGTAGTCGCGTACCTTAAAGTCTACTTTAAAGGTCATATTAGTAATCCAAATTATTTAACGTATAATTGCCGCGTTTATAGCACAAGTGTTGAAATAATTGCTACCATACAAGTCCCTAAAATGGAGTTAAGTAACCTAATGAACTTACGTTTGTCTTTAATTACAGCCACGTTATTACCCCTGCTCGCAGCACCTATATATGCTAACGCAGATGACACCGAACTAGAGAAAATCATTGTTACCGGTGACTTTCAGCAAGAAAGCATTCAAACATTAAGCGCCAGTGCCAGCTTATTTTCTGAAAATGAAATGAATCAACGTGGTGCAACGTATTTAGACGAAATGTTAGCCAGTGCAGCCAATGTAAACTTTGCTGCTGGTGCGTCTCGCGGTCGTTATATTCAAATTCGCGGTGTCGGTTTACGCTCGCAGTTTGTTGACCCGATAAACCCATCTGTGGGCTTAGTAATTGACGGTATTAATTATTCAGGCTTAGGTGGTAGTTCATTATTGTTTGATATTGACCAAGTAGAAATTTACCGTGGTCCTCAAGGTACGCGTTTTGGTGCAGATGGCATGGCGGGCATGATCCAAATGCAATCAGCTAATGCAACCAGCGATCCTAGCTTAAAATTACATTTAGGTGCTGGCACTTATAACAGCCACGAAGCAGGCCTTGCCGCTAGTACAGGCTTAACAGATGACACCAGTGCCCGCGTTAGCTACTTTCGCAGAAAGTCTGACGGCTACGTAGACAACCTTTATTTAGATAAACCCACTCAAGATCAAGATGAGCAAGTTGCACGCTTTAAATTAAACAGCCAACTCACAGCTCATTTAAATTCAGAACTTAACCTGCATTATATTGATATTAATAACGGCTACGATGCATTTACTCTTGATAATTCTCGCAACAGCCTTGCTGATCAACCAGGCGAAGATAATCAACAAAGTTATGCTATTGGCCTGAATAATACTTACACTGGTTTTGATGCCTTTGATGTCAACTTAAACCTTTCAGCCATTGATACAGAACTTTTTTATAGCTTTGATGAAGACTGGGTGTGTAACGATACTAATAAGCCGCAATTATGTGCCGCCGGTTTGCATCCTGATGGTTATAGTTCAACAGATATTTATAGCCGCGATCGTGATGATCAAGCGCTCGATCTGCAATTTACTGGTAAAGCAGGTAACTGGGTTGCGGGTATTTATTATCAAAACCGTGATGTGGATTTAGAGCGTCAATATACGTGGTTAGTCAACCCGTTTGCTTCAACCTATGAAACTAATAACATTGCAGCTTATGGCCAATTAGCCACAGCAATTGGCCCAAAAACTACGCTTATTACTGGTTTACGAGTTGAGCAATATCAAGGAGATTACACCGATAGTAACGGTTTTATTGAAGAAACTGACGATATTATGCTCGGTGGTAAAATTGCACTTGAATACCAAGTTATTGACCGTACCATGATTTACACCAGTATCACCCGCGGTTACAAAGCTGGTGGTATTAATTCAGAAGCGCTAGCAAAAGCAAAAGATGAAGGTTTAAGCTTAGATGCTGATTTTTTCAAACAGCATACCAGCTTTGATCCAGAATACTTGTGGAGTGGTGAGTTTGGCGTTAAAGGTTCATCGCTAGATGACAAGTTTACCCTGCGCTTAGCGGCATTTTATATGCACCGCGATAATATTCAATTAAAGTCGTGGCAAGTATCAGATCAACAATTTACCGGTTATGTCGCCAATGCCAGCTCTGGCAGCAACTACGGTCTTGAAATTGAAGGCAGCTACTTACTTACTGATAATTTACTCATTAGCGGTAGCGCTGGCTATTTAGATACGAAAATAAACGACTTTGTCACTAAGTCGGGCTTAAACCAAGATGGCCGCGAGCAAGCACAAGCGCCTAAATACCAATACGCATTTAGTGCACGCTACAATGTTACTGATGAGCTATATGCAATGTTAGGCGTTGAAGGAAAAGACGATTATTACTTCTCAGACAGCCATAATGCACAAGCTCCAAATACAAACTTAGTAAATGCGAGCCTTGGTTACGAAGCAGAAAACTGGGCTGTTCGTGCATGGGCACGTAATGTGTTTGATGAAACCGTTCCAACTCGCGGTTTTGAATTTGGTAACAACCCGTTAGATGGTTATACAAGTCAAACTTACATTCAACTAGGTGAGCCACGTGTGGCCGGCGTTACGTTTACGCTTAATCTGTAATACAGCGAACCAGTTGTCAGTTCGAGAATAGAAAACACCGCGTTTAATGCAAACGCGGTGTTTTTTATCTGATAGCTGACCGCTAAAAGCAATTAGCTGCTTTAAGCTCTGGTCACATCAAACGCAATCACTTCTTTTATTTTTTGTTTATTGGTTGCTAGCATCACGAGTCTATCAATCCCTAATGCAACCCCCGCACATTGCTCTAAACCATGTTCCAATGCCGCAATTAAACGCGTATCCATAGGAACTTGCTTTAAGCCGTTAGCAGCACGATAGGTGTTGTCTTCGTTAAACCTTTTTGCTTGTTCTTTAGCATTAGTGAGCTCATTAAAGCCGTTAGCCAGTTCCATATTTTTATAATACAACTCAAAGCGCCCTGCTACTCGCTCATCGTGCTCACAAATTTGTGCCAGTGCCGCTTGTGATGCCGGAAAGTGATACACAAAACATGGCTTATCTTGTCCTATTGTTGGCTCTACTTTCATACAAAATAATAATTGCAGCAAGGTATCTTTATGAGTCTCGTTTTTAGCAATATCAGCAAAGCCATGTTCGCATGCGAGTTGTTGTAACTGCGTGATAGATACAGTTAATGGATCGACCCCTAACGCGCGTTCAAATGCCTGTTGGTAGGTAACGCGCTCTGCAGGCGCAACCTCAAGAATGAGCTGCATTAGCTCATCTATTTCGTCCATTAAAGCAAATTCGTCAAACCCAGGCCGATACCATTCAAGCATAGTAAATTCAGGATTATGATGACTGCCCGCTTCTTCATTTCGAAATGCCTTACAAAGCTGAAAAATAGCGCCTGAGCCGGCCGCTAACAAGCGTTTCATCGCAAACTCTGGAGATGTTTGCAAAAACAGGGGTAGCCCACCAGCATGGCCTGGGCCCACAAATGTAGTATTAAAGCTGGCTAAATGCACATCGGTTACACTGGCAGCACTTAAACTCGGTGTTTCGACTTCCATTACATTACGCTCATAAAAGAATTCCCGAATGCTGCGCATAATTGCTGCGCGTTGCTTAAGTATTTCTATGCTGGCACTCGGCTTCCAAAGATCTGCTGACATATTTTCTCCAAAAAAAATCCCAGCTTAAGCCGGGATTTAATTAATAAGACGCGTTGCTGCTTACTTAACACGGCTCACGTATTCACCATTACGAGTGTCTACTTTAATTACTTCGCCAATTTGTACGAATAATGGAACACGTACTACAGCACCTGTGCTAAGCGTTGCTGGTTTACCACCTGTGCCCGCTGTATCACCTTTAAGGCCCGGATCAGTTTCAGTAATCTCAAGCTCAACAAAGTTTGGTGGAGTTACAGCAATTGGGCTGCCGTTCCATAATGTAATAGTACATACATCGTTTTCAACTAACCATTTTCCAGCATCGCCCAGTGCTTTTTCGTCAGCAGCGATTTGTTCAAATGTTTCATTGTTCATGAAATGCCAAAATTCACCGTCTGTATATAGGTACGCTAAATCGGTATCCATTACATCAGCACCTTCAACCGATTCACCCGATTTAAAGGTTTTTTCAAGTACCTTGCCAGAGATAAGCTTACGGATACGAACACGGTTAAACGCTTGGCCTTTACCCGGTTTTACCATTTCATTTTCTAAGATACTGCAAGGTTCGCCGTCCATCATAATTTTTAGGCCGCCCTTGAACTCGTTGGTGCTATAATTCGCCATCGTTTCCTCTATTTATATTTTTCGAGTAATCTACGTGCCAATGATACAAAGAAATGAAGCAAATTTGCATAAAAACTGGCAAAAAGAATTAGCAAATGTAGTTACCTGCCCAAAAGTGTTGTTAGAAATGGTTGGTTTATCGAGCCAAGTCCATGAAAACGACATAAAAGCTCGTAGCTTGTTTCCTGTTCGTGTGCCATTGCCTTTTATAAAAAAAATTCGTCATGGCGATGCAAATGATCCTTTATTGCTGCAAGTTATGCCTCGCCATCAAGAATTTTTAACTAAGTCGGGGTTTAATAAAGATCCGCTACTTGAGCAAGATAACAATCAACCAGGTCTGTTACATAAATATAAATCACGTGTTTTAGTCATGTTTAAAACTGGTTGTGCGGTAAATTGCCGCTACTGCTTTAGACGCCATTTTCCTTATCAAGAAAACCAGTTAAATAAACGCAGCCTTATTGATGCATTGAGCTATATACAAGCTGATAAAAATATTAACGAAGTGATTTTAAGTGGTGGCGATCCACTAATGGCCAAAGACGATGCTATTAGTTGGTTTTTAGATGAGCTTGAGCAAATACCACAAATAAAACGGATGCGCATACACAGCCGCTTACCCGTTGTGATCCCTGCACGCATTACTGAACAATTATGTGAAAGATTAGCAAAGTCACCACTAAAAGTTATATTCGTGAATCATATTAACCATGCTAACGAAATAGATAGTGACTTTAAAAACGCCATGAACATGCTAAAACAAGCCAATGTACTGTTATTAAATCAGGCGGTTATTTTAAAAGATGTTAACGATACAGTTGATGCGCAAATAAACTTAAGTGAAGCCTTGTTTGATACAGACGTAATGCCTTATTACTTACACTTACTGGATAAGGTAGAAGGCGCAAGTCATTTTGATATAGATGAGGCACAAGCCATAAAAATAATGGCAGAGCTTTTAGAAGCCCTGCCAGGATTTTTAGTGCCTAAACTAGTAAGAGAAATAGGGGGCCAAAAAAGTAAAACCCCTATTGACCTCAAATTGGTTTAAACATAAACGTTTACATTATTCCCAAGTGTTGCAGTAACCGACTTAGCCGGTGTTTGTGCACTTGAGGTTTGTGTAGCACCTTCAATAAGCGCAAGTGCAGCGGCGCCATCAGCTTGCTGTTGCTTTTTAGATAAAGCAGCAGTTAAAACCTCTGCGCCTTGGCCTGCACCAGGGATTGTAGGTAGATTTCCACCTGATATATTCATAACTCACACCTGACATTTAACTGTAATACACGTATTATAGTCGCTGAATTGGTAAATTACTTTACCAACCCACTTAAGTATTTATCGGCAACATTGCACTAAGCTTTAGGAAAACCATGGATTCTATAATTGAACAACTCAACGCCAACTTAAAAATTGTTTACCGTCAGGCACTTGACGCTGACAAAAAACTCGATGAGTTACAACAGCAAGGTCACGGAAAATTTAAAGCCTTATTTGCCGAGGACGCTGGATTTAGTTTCGAAGCTAAACGTTTTAAGCCTTACGTGTTAGACGTTGCCGCTGATGTAGAAAGCTTATCGAGCGACGGTTTGGATGAAGAAAAACTAAAAAAAGCGGTTATTAAACTACAAAATTTACTAACGCTGTTAGCGACCTTTAAATAAAAATGAGCGACTTCTTTGCAAAGCATCTACCAAAGTAGATGCTTTGCATTATTAGCTAGATACGCGGTAAAATTTGCTCACCAAACCACTCTGTTAATAAGCGTTTTTCATAGTAAAATGCTTCGTCTCGACCTATTTTAATTTTATCCATAAAGCCCATATCTTTTAAGCTCACGTTGTCTTCTTGTGCAACAACACCACTTTCATTACTAAGCACATAGTTAAATTCAATCCGTGGAAAGTGAATGGGTTTAACCACCCGAATTTCGTTAACACCGCCATAGCGCACGTCACCAGCTAAATCTAAATCGGTTACTTCAATTTTTAAACTATAATTTTTAGGAAGCTGCTCACTGAGCTTTGCAAAGTGCTCATCAATATTTTTGGCAATTTGCTTGTGGTATGAGCCTTTAGTTTGGTTTGATGGGCGTACATCGCGATAATCATTAAAGTCATGCCATTTCACTTGTGCCTCACCCGCGCAAACAACACTCGGTAGTGCAATAAATATCAACATTGCTATTTTTTTAACTGAGTTCATACGTTTCTCCAACGAGTATGCTGATCATTATAATCAACTAAATATTTTACAAATTGCTATACCTTACTTTAGCAATTACATATGAACTATAACTTAATCTTTCTACTGCGGTGTTATTAAAATTGCACAAAATGTAATCAAAAGTACAGCTTGCGATGTTACGATTGCAAAACAAACAAAATAATACATGTAAAAGCTCAGTATTTATGGTGAAATTAACTTAATTGAACAGAGGTTTCCAAGGAGCATTCATGGCAATTTTAGTAACCGGTGGCGCAGGCTATATTGGCTCACACACCGTTTTAGAACTTTTACAGCAAGGCAGCGACGTTATCGTGATTGATAACTTAAGTAACTCCTCTGAAGAGTCACTTGAAAGAGTGAAAAAAATAACTGACAAAGCAATTACTTTTTATCAAGGTGATATTTTAGATAAACCCTTTTTAGACTCGGTATTTGCCAAGCATACCATTGAAAGTGTTATTCATTTTGCTGGCCTAAAAGCCGTGGGAGAATCGGTCGTAAAACCCATTGAGTATTATCAAAATAATGTACAAGGTACACTAACACTGGTTGATGCTATGCGTGATGCAGGTGTATTCAAACTGGTATTTAGCTCATCCGCCACTGTATACGGCGACCCAGCAAGCTTACCAATACGCGAAGACTTCCCCGTTGGCGGTACAACCAATCCATATGGTACGTCTAAACTAATGGTTGAAATGATGTTGCAAGATATCGCTAAATCAGATGAGCGCTTCGCGTTTGCTATTTTGCGCTACTTTAATCCTGTTGGTGCACATGAGTCAGGTTTGATTGGTGAAGACCCTAATGGTATTCCTAATAATTTATTGCCTTTCATTTCACAAGTTGCGGTTGGCAAATTAAAACAACTTGCTGTATTTGGCGACGATTATGATACGGTTGATGGTACTGGCGTTCGTGATTACATTCACGTTGTAGATTTAGCCCTAGGGCATTTAAAAGCACTTGATAAAATAGCCGCAGAAACCGGTGCGCTTGTTTATAACCTTGGTACAGGTAACGGCTATTCAGTATTACAAATGGTCAATGCGTTTATTAAGGCTAGCGACCAAGCAATCCCTTATGCGGTGTCACCTCGTCGCCCAGGTGATATTGCAGCCTGTTATGCTGCGCCAGAAAAAGCCCTTAGTGAACTAGGTTGGCAAGCAGAGCGTGGTATTGATGTCATGATGCAAGATACTTGGCGCTGGCAATCAAATAATCCAAATGGATATAAGTCATAAAGGCTTCTTTAAGTTATCAGCTTAAAATTAAAACACCGCATTTAAATTAAATACGGTGTTTTAATGTTGTACTTACCAATTTTGCATTTCTACAATCCGTGACTGGGTTCGCGCATATTCAAAACATAACTTTTTACCTTGGTATAACTCGTTTATGTCGGCCTGGGCATTAATTACTAGTAATTTGTGGCAATCGTAAAACTCATCGACTAAGGCAATAAAACGCCGTGCTTCATCATCGAGCGTATGCTCATCCAATTGCTGCTTTTCTCGCTGATAGCTATCTTCTATACCATGCACAATAACCTTACCGGTTGCTTCTTTGCCCATTATTGGCACATTCGCGATATATACTACCGAAAACTGTTCTGCTAAAAACATATAGTCATTGGCGCTGCGAGGACCTGCGCACAGTGCCATAAAATCAATCAGTAGTGCATCGTTAGTTTTTAATAAATAGGGAAGTGCTCGACCATGCACAGTCATTGTATTATCACGCGTTGCTTGAGGGTATGCGGATAAAAACCCAGCCTCAAATTCCGCGTGGGGCAAGTTAATAAAATAATGACGACTGCTTCTACCGTACCTGAAGCGGTGGTCTTCCTCCCCCGCTACGTTAATTACATGACAATGCGCATTTATTAAATCGATAGTTGGTAAAAATCGCGCGCGTTGCAAACCGTTGTAATAAAGTTGCTCGGGTTTTGCGTTAGAGGTTGCGACTAGTACCACGCCTTGTTCAAACAAAGCGTTAAATAACCGAGCCATGATCATGGCATCACCAATATCACTAACAAAAAACTCATCAAAGCACAGTACCTTTATCTCTTTGGCCCACTGTTTAGCTATTATTTGTAGCGGATTTTTATCCCCTTGTAACTTGGCCAATTGAGCATGAATTTTTTCAATAAAGTGATGAAAATGCAGGCGCTGCTTTTTTTCTGTGGGTAAGTTTTTATAAAATAAATCCATTAGCATAGATTTACCTCGGCCAACAGGACCGTATAAATATACCCCTTTGATTAACCGTGCTTTTTGCCACCAGCTTGTTGGCTGATTTAATTGCTCACTCAAAGACTGTAACGCACTCACGGCTTGGTGCTGCGCCGCATCAAAAACAAGCTCTCCTGATGAAACTTTGCGGTGGTACAGGCTTAAAATTTCTGTGCTGGGCTCTGTCATGGTATTTCACTATCCGCTATACTCGCGGCCATTGTAGCCGACTAAAAATGTGAACAACATGAAATTTCCTTGCCGTTTAGATAAATTTATTAGCCATTTAGCAGAATTACCGCGCTCAAAAGCCCGTGCGGCAATAAAAAGTCAGGCGGCAACCGTAAATGGTGAGGTGATCACTGCATTCGACTTTCAAGTTAGCCAACAAGATGACGTGCTGTTTTATGACGAGCCATTAGTTTTTTTAGGTAAACGCTACTTTATGCTCAATAAGCCGGTAGGTTATGTGTGCGCTAATTCGGATGAGTTACACAAAACCGTATTTGACTTACTCGATGAGCCAAATTTGAGCGATTTCCATGTTGCTGGGCGTTTAGACATAGACACGACAGGCCTAGTGCTTATTACTAACGATGGCGACTGGTCACACAAAATTACCTCGCCTAAAAAGAATAAATTTAAAACCTACTTGGTTGAAACTCAAGAGCCGATTACCGATGCTGCACTGCAGCAATTACGCGACGGTGTGCAGCTTCACAATGAAAAAGATTTAACTCGCCCGGCTATTGCTGAGCGCTTAGGGAATTATGGTTTACGCTTGTCTATTTCTGAGGGTAAGTATCACCAAGTAAAACGTATGCTAGCAGCGGTAGATAACAAGGTAGTTGAATTACATCGTGAACAAATTGCGGGTATAAAGTTAGGTGAAGATCTGGCTGCAGGTGAATACCGCCCACTAACCGCCGCAGAGATAAAACTGTAAGGCTGTTTAGGTATTAGGAAAACAGCTTCAAACTGACCGCAGCCCTTTCTGAAACCTGGCGTCTAAAACCTGCTCTTACGATTTAATTTGTACTAAATCAAAGTCTGTCATTCCGGGTACAATCGCTTGCAGACGAGACTCAGTAATATCTAGAGAATTTAAGCATTCACAGTATTCAGAAGCTTTAAGTTCTAATTGGTGGGCTTTTTTCTGCAACGACTTATCGATTTCTTTGGTAATGATATCCATGCGTTGCCCCATGTCGTTCATGCGGTCTTCTATATTGCCTTCTCGAGATTTAAACGCATCCCCGAGCGACATTAAAATAGCACCCAAAGAGCCATGTACTGCAGAGTGTATTTTTTGGCTAATTTCTTTAGTAAAAAAATCATCAATTTGGGAAAGCGATTGAGGGGCTATAAAAAAGAAGTCGTCGCCACGCTTAAACTTATCCATAAGTGCACGCTCTACATATTGTAATTGCGTTTTTAGCACTTCGGGTTCTTTATCTGACATGCCCTCAACAACATGCTCAATAGCACTGAGTCCCAGGTTTACACCATCAGTCGCTAAATCGACTAGCTCAGGAACCGTTTGACGAATACCATTGCTAAATTGTTCTAGCACTTTACTTTCGTCGGTACTTAAATCGACCCAGTAGCCTCGAATAAACAGTTGATTATTATTGTTAATTTGCACCCTAGTTTGGCCTTTATCAACAATACGGATCACATCATCGGTAATAATTAAACCATGACGAAGTTCAACATCACATTGCTTTTGTGCGATTGCATTGCAGCTTAAAAGTGCCATTGATAACGCCAATATCGAACGAGATAAAAACGCCATAAACACCTCAAAAAGACTAAAATAGGGGGTGGCTAGATTAACAAAAAACCAACTTTATGCAAGCAAAAGTAACACCCTAAAAACAAGGCACCATGAAACGTAACGTTTATACAGCGCCTTTATCCTCTGGCTTGTACTATTAAATAGGTGAGCCTGGTGGTATGGGTAACGCTTTAAAGTTATCAGGCCACTGGCCTGTTGTTAAAAACTGATTAATTTGCGCCGCTAAATAGTCTTTAAATGCGCTGTCACCTACTTCAGGATGGCTCAGTAAAGAGTGTTGATTAAACTCATCCGCTAGTTTATTTAGGTAAAAATGCAGTTGCGCTTGCACCTCTGGACTTAGTGTTTGGCTAGCGACAAGATCAGCCATAGTTTTTGCCGTTAAGTACTGTACTCGTTGCGTTACTTTTCCTGTCATAGTGGCAGGCGCTGATACATTAAACACCTGCTTATATAATTGTTTAAGCAGCTCATCTAAGCCATAAAAGCGGTTATCTCGCACTTGCTGCTGCGCTAGACGATTTAATCGTTGAGCATTAAGTAATAGCGATAAGCTATGCTGCGCGGCGACTTCAGGTAATGCAAGTGCATCCATGGTTAAGCCGGTACGCCCCACTATACTTTCTCGTGATTTAGACTCGCCATACGCTTTAGGCACGATTAAGGAAAGTATCGACTCTGGAAGCGTTAAGTTGCTTGCTTTTAGGGTCGCTAAAATGGCATTAACCGCTTGTTGTTGAGCCTCTTTAGTTACAACTTGGGCGCCTTTAACGGGTGCATCACTGCGTATCTCATAGTCATAATCAACGCCCGCGATAAGCTTAGCAACCGCTTCAACTTGATAACGGTGGAACAAATAAAGCGGTACTAGCTTTTCTTCCAATTGCGATAGCGCAACCCCAGTTTTTATATTATTAATACCAAACTGCCCAAGCGCCTGCTTTCGCACATCAAGCACTCTAAGTAATTCTTCACTTGGATTACTGCCGTTATCCCAAAGGTGCGCTGTAGGGTGCGCCCCACCTTTGGCACGGGCATCACTGTCAGAAATAAACGCCAAACCTTGCGCTTTATTTTGCTGTAAAATAGCAGCGAGTGCTGCGCTTTCATCTTGTCCGGTAAAGTCGCTGTAGCCATATTTGATCACTTGGGTATCCCATGCCCCCATGCCTTTAGCATAACCATCAGATACATCTAACTGACCATTATCAGCAAAACTTAACAACGGATGCGGATAGTCCATCACCGAAGCACGATTATTTACTGACGCAGCAAAGTTGTGCGCAATACCCAGTGTATGACCAATTTCGTGAGCACTGAGTTGACGAATACGATCAAGTGCCATTGCATGTAAGGTACTTGCTACTTCATTGCCTTTTAAATAAGGCGCTGCCAGTGATTCAGCAATTAAAATATCTTGGCGTACTCGTAGCGATCCTAGTGTGACATGGCCTTTAATAATTTCGCCTGTACGTGGGTCTATAATTGAACTGCCATAAGACCAACCACGAGTTGCGCGATGCACCCATTGAATAACGTTGTAGCGCACATCCATAGGATCAGCATTATCTGGTAGCACTTTAACTTCAAATGCATTTTTATATCCTGCTGCATTAAAGGCGTTATTCCACCATTGCCCGCCTTCTAATAAAGCCGTTTTTACTGGTTCAGGTACGCCAGGGTCTAAGTAATACACAATGGGTTCGACCGGTTCACTTACAGCCAGACTCGGATCTTTTTTTATTAACCTATGGCGTGGAATGTAACGCACATACATAGACTCATCGAGCCCTGCTGCATAATTTTTATGCTCCACACTCCAATAACCCGATTGCGGGCTGAATTTACGTGGCGTGTAATTGTCATCAGGCAATTTGATTAATGAATGGTGCATATGCACGGTTAGCGCGTATGGATCAGCACTCACTTGGCGCACATATTCACCTGGTTTAGACCCTTTAAAGGTGAGAATGGCTTCAAGTTCAGTATTTTTTACAAATGCTTTTGAGCGATTCATAAATACCGCACTGCGTGACTCATCAAGGCTAAACTGCCCTTGCTTGCGCGCAGCTAAAGTACGGCTTACGCCATGTACATCGCTTAGTAAATAGGGGGTGTAATCAATTAATGCAGCATTGTCATCTTGCGCGACAACTTTAAAACCCGCCAAAATACTGGATGCAAACGCTTCTTTAACGCTTTGCTGCTCTGCTAGATTACTTGTGTTTGCACGGTAGTAAGTATTTACAGCGCGCAACATAACCTTATTGCCAAAGCGCTCAAACTGTACCAAATAAGTACCGCCTAATTGGCCTCTATCTAAACCAATATCGTTAGACCCTACTCCATAAGGTAAGCTGTGTTGTAATAAAAATTGTTGTTCAAGTTTATCAACCTTTAAATACACATTGCCGTTTTGCGTATCGTAAAAGAAAGAAAAATAACCCGGGAAATGGTTCATTTTTTCAGTAAATTCGTCAATAGACTTAATTGCTGCGTGCGCTTGAGTTATCATACAGAGCAGCACAGTAAAGAGTATGTAACTTAATCGTGATATTTTTTGCATAATCTTATCTTTGTTATTAGCGTTTTAAATGCGATGTAGGTATCCCATTATAGGGGGTTATTTATACAATACAGTTATTTAAGACGAATTTCAGCGCTCTAAACTAATCTCTCTCACATTATGATTAGTTTTAACACGTTATCAGGAAAAAAGAATGCGTAGACTCCCACCAGTATTACTAGAAGATGGCTGTTCAAGAGAACTTTTGTCGTTAATTCGTACTATTTTAGCGGCATGTAAAGAAATTTCATTTCGCGTCGGTCAAGGTGAATTATCGGGCGTATTAGGCTCAACCCTCGATGAAAACATTCAAGGCGAAACACAAAAGAAACTCGATGTACTGTCTAATCAGTTATTAAAAGATATATTGCTGGAGTCAGGCACAGTTAAAGCGATCGCCTCTGAAGAAGAAGATTATACTGTTGCCGGTAACCCAGATGCCGAGTACATTGTTGCATTTGATCCACTTGATGGCTCGTCAAACACCGATATTAACTCGCTAGTAGGCACTATATTTTCTATTATGAAAGCGCCGGTGGGCTCTGATGCTGCTGATGAAAAGATTTTTATGCAACCTGGGCATCAACAAGTAGCTGCAGGTTACGTACTGTATGGGCCATCGACCATGCTTGCGCTAACAACGGGTAAAGGTACACGCATGTTTACCTTAGATAAAACCCAAGGTAGCTTTTTACTTACCCAAGATTTTGCCGCTATTCCTGCTAAAACCAATGAATTTGCAATTAATGCCTCAAACCAGCGCCACTGGGAACCGGCGATGCAAAACTACATTAATGATTTACTTGCGGGAGATACAGGCCCTCGTGCTCAAAACTTCAATATGCGTTGGATTGCTGCAATGGTTGGCGATGTACACCGTGTACTTAGCCGTGGTGGCTTATTTACTTACCCAACTGATACTAAAGATCCTAATAAGCCTAATAAACTGCGTTTACTTTATGAAGCAAACCCAATGGCAATGCTAGTAGAGCAAGCAGGTGGTATTGCTTCAACAGGCACTGAGCGTATTATGGATATTCAGCCTGATGCCATCCATCAGCGTGTTGCGGTTATTTTAGGCTCTAAAGACGAAGTAGAAACTTGCTTGAGCTATCATAAGTAAACAAGTTGTCAGTTGTCAGTTGTCAGTTGTCAGTTGTCAGTTGTCAGTTGTCAGAAAATACTAAGCCGGATTTAACTTAAATGCGGCTTAGTATTATTTATCCGTTACATAAAACCGCAGTAAGCTCGCATCTAAAAGAGTTGAGTTAGCCTAAATCTAGTCCTTTAATAATGCTAATAATTGTTCAAGCTTTGTATGGCTAAACTCGCCCATTTGTTCGCTATTGCTCAGCGCATAAATAACCCCTTCATGCTCAGCGCTATCTATATCTGCTCTTGATTCAATGACGTTGGCCCAAAGCGCGAGATCATCGAGATCTATTTCATTACTTACACAGCGCTTAAGCACATCAATCAATACGGGTGTCGTTAACTTATAAAGTGGCTTAGCATTGTGCGCAGAGCTTGACACTATTACTGAGATTGCTTCGTCTCTTTGCTCCCCAAATGTAATAAATTCAGCCAATGCTTTTTGTATATTCATAATGTTTGTTATTCTTGCTGCTCTACTGTTAATAAGACCTAAAATGACCCAGATAAACTGCAGCCAATGTAATACAACGCTTAACTGTAATGTTAATGATATAACCGCATGTTGGTGTTATCAGTTACCCGCTATTTTACCACTCGATGATACAGCAACCAGCTGCTTATGCCGATCATGTTCTCTTGCTAAAATAAATAGCTATTTAGAGACTATATACACCCAACCAATAAAAGCTCAAATCGCTTTTGCTAAACAATTTAGAAGCCATGATAATTTAATTGAAGGGTTAGATTACACCATGCAAAATAGTTACATGGTGTTTAGTAAGTGGTATTTTTTAAAGCGTGGTACTTGCTGCAAAAATGGTTGTAAAAATTGCCCTTATAGCTAAATTAGCCACACACAGCAATAGGCAGTGAGTTATCAGCGCCCCATTCACTCCACGAGCCATCGTACACACTTAAATTACTATAGCCGCATTCATCGGCAAACAGCGCAAGCGCACAGGCAGTAACACCAGAGCCACAGCTAAATTGTAAGTGGGTTGCATTACCGACTAATTCACTAAACTTTGCCTGTATAAAGTCGAGTGATTTTGCTTCACCATTTTCTAATAGACTAGTTAAAGGTAGCGAATAGCTATTAATAATATGGCCGCTGCGCATTCCGGCTCTTGGCTCACTACTTTTGCCGGTAAAGCGCTCATAAGCGCGTGCATCTAAAATAACTGTATTGGCATCCTCAGTAGCACTTAGCACCTGTTTTTTATTAATAAAGTAATCAGGCCGGTATTGAGCAATAAAATCGCCTTTTAATGATGCTTGTGTATAGTTTGATTCAATCGGAAGCCCGAGTTCAAGCCACTTGGCTAAACCGCCACTGAGGACTTTTACGTTATCAAACCCCATGGCTTTAAACATCCACCAAGCTCTAGCTGCACTGAATAACCCTGCATCTTCATAAATCACCACAAGTGAATCGTGATTCACTCCCGCTTTTTGCATCACTTGAGTAAATTGTTCTGCACTACACAAGGTATTAGGCAATGGGTTTGAGGTATCTGCGAGTTCTTTTTTGATATCAAACCGTTGTGCTTTAGGAAGCATGGCAACGGGTGAGTACTCCCCCGCAGCTGAGGGACGTAACATACCCGCATCAAAAATAACCAGGTTAGCTTGCTCTAAGCGAGCATGTAACCATTGTGCACTGACCATGTTTTTCATCGTCTTTCCAAATTTGAGGAAATGAAATAGCTATATATTATTACAGCCTGTTTATAAACAGAATTTAGACTGGTTACAAATTATAATAATGCTAAAATAGCTGCTTTGAGGTTTCTAAATAAAATAAAATTATGCCAATCCCTTTTTACATTATCAATATGCAAGGCTGCGAAGACCGTTGGGAAACAACCCTAAAGCGACTTACCAGTCTACACTTAAATGCTGAACGTTTTGAAGCGACCATTGGCAAAAACCTTAGTGAAGAAGAAACCCTCAAGTGGTATTGCCCGAAAAAAAATAAAAAACGTTACAATCGCAATCTATCTGCAGGTGAAATTGGTTGCTATGTAAGTCATATGCGCCTTTGGCAAAAAATGGTTAATGAAAACATGCCTTTTTGTGTTGTATTAGAGGATGACCTTTTCATTGAGGCTTCGCTTAAAGATGTTGTTGATGCGGCAATTAAATTGAAAAACTGGGATTTAATAAAATTATCTGACAACAGAAATTTTCCATTTATTGACAGTGCCCCATTAGAAAATAATCTAACAGTCGGTAATTATAAAAAAGCACCAAATGGCACTCAAGGCTACATCATTTCATTAAGTGGGGCTAAAAAACTACTGCAAAGAAAACCATTTTTTAGACCCGTAGATGTCGATATGCAATTTCACACAGAAGTAGGGCTAAGTATGATTGGCATAAAACCCTACCCGGTTGCCGAAGATCGAAGCTTTATTAGTGAAATAACAAGCGCTAATGCAGGTTCGCACTCAAACCGCAGTACATTTATCAGAAATTTAATTCATAGATCGAGTATTCATATGCAAAGACGATATAAAACTGCGGATCTTGTCAAAATTACAAGTGAGTAATACCAAGCATATTTTTAAATGTATGCATTTGATTATAAAATTAAATCTTAATAATTTCGCCACGCAATGGCGCCATTTTAGCTAAAATTTTATTTTGCACTGTATGTGGGATATTTTGCTCGTTCATTGCATTTATTAATAAATCGACAACGTGATTGAAGTCTTTTTCGTTAATATTCATGCCAGTATGAATAGCAACCATAGAGTCACCTTTATATTCACAAGGGCCCTCCACCAGCGAACATAAATGGCTAATAAACCCTTGTCGAAAATGACTGATATTACTGTGCTCAAAGTAATGAAACACTTGTTTGTCATTACCTATTTGTGTAATAAAACTATCAGTTAGTTTCTCAAGCCCAGCTTGTTCGCCAAGCTGGTGATACAAAGAGGTGTTGGGTTGGGTTGTACACCCTGCAAGTAAGTTTAAACAACAAAAAATAAATACTCTAATTTTCATTACCAATACCCCGTTACGGATAAATACCAGCCGGTTTGTTTATCAACACCAGCAATCCGCCCTAAGTCTAAATAGGCCGCCGTTACACTGACATGTTTATTAGGCATCCACGCTATAAATAAATCGCGCCAATCTTGTTCGCCTAAACCTAGGTTATTGGCTTTTTGTCGATACTCAATGCCAATAGCAAGTTCACGACTTACAAACACCGCACTACTTGCTTCTAGTAAAATATGGCTACCTTCATTAGCCCCTCCATATCCTAAAAGCCCTAACTGATTGGCTTTACTGTAACGGGTGGTCACATTCCAAAACCAGTTGTATCCAGCAAGTGCGCCCAAATGTAATTTACTGGCTGCTAGGTACACATCTGTACCACTGGTATTTTTTGCGCCAACCAACTTTGCAACTGTGCCATCATCCAGTGATTTATGCTGTACACCCATGCTTAGCTGGGGCCACTTACTGTATACTATATCACCATATAAACGAATTTTTGCCCCAGAAATTGACTGCTCTATTTCTGTATTGAGCGCAGGCACATCAAACTGCTGCACTGCATAACTCAGTTCAACACGATTAAATAGGTTAAGCTGCACACCACAGGCATCTAGGCGGTAATCTGTTACATCAGCACGACTACAAAAGCCATTAACAGCCCATTCGTCCTCACTAGCATAACCTGCTAGCTGCGCCCAAGGAACTAACCCTCCTCCTGCACTACCTTCAACTTGAGACACGCCCGGTGTTGCTAATAGCTTTCCCGTTGCAGCTACAGTTAGCGTACTGCAAAGTAAGAGTGTCATGCTCAGTAAAAATTTAATGTACACCCTGATATTCCTCTAACCATTGTTCTAATTGTTGTGCTTTTAAAGGACGACTTAAATAATAACCTTGCGCATGATCGCATTGCATTTCGTGAAGCATTGATAAAGACTCAGCGGTTTCTACCCCTTCAGCCACAACAGAAAACCCCAATTGGTGACCCAGTGTGATTGAAGAGCGCACTATGTATTGATCTTTTTGTGATTCGTGCAGGGTTAAAATAAAGCATTTATCTAACTTAAGCTCATCAATAGGTAACATTTTTAACCGTCCTAGTGATGTTTGCCCGACACCGTAATCGTCTAATGAGATTTTAACGCCAATAGTTTTTAAATCTTCTAACGCTTTAATACCTTGGGCTTCATTTTCAATCATATCGCGCTCCGTCAGTTCAATAGTGACAGAGCTTGGGTTTACTTGGTATTTATTTAAGGTGGCTACCAACGAAGCGTGAAAACCTGAATGAGCAATATCTTGGGCAGAAACATTAATAGCGGCTTGTAAATGAATATCCTTTTTTGACCAATCGGCTATTTGTGCAATCACAGTCTCGACAACCCAAGCGGTCAGCTCTACTATTAATCCTGACTGCTCAGCTAAATCAATGAACACTTCAGGCGAAACCCAGCTCCCATCATCACGTTGCCAACGAATAAGTGACTCAACCTTATCAATTTTCTTACTTTTAATATTCAACTTAGGCTGATAAGTCATAAACAGTTGCCCGTTATCATCATCAATCGCTTGTTTGAGCTCATCAAGCATGATTAAACGGTCTAAGTGCGCCTCATCTTCACCATCTTGGTAGTAATGTAAGCTTTGTTGGCTTGTTGTAGCCGCATCAACAGCAATGAGTACACGCCGCATTAAATCGTCCGCTTTAACGCCTTGTCCAGGGTACTGCACAATCCCAGCGTTAAAACGCAAACTTATTTTTAAGCTTTTAATCTGATAAGGTGCCTGTAATTGCTCAATCAAATCGGCTACAGCACATTTTACTTGGTCAGCCTCCACACTGGGGTAAACCGTTAAAAACTCATCACCGCCAATTCGTGCATGAAATCCACCAAGCTCATCAGAAAATTGACGAATACGGTTTGCCACCGCAATTAAACACTCATCTCCTACTTGCGGACCAAGCTTGTCGTTTATGTGTCTTAAGCCTTTTATATCAATAGCAACAAGCGTGTAGCATCTATCTTTAGTGAGCTGCTTTGCCAATAAATCTAACATAGCTGAACGGTTATAAAACCCTGTTAAGTTATCGTGATGTGCTTGAAAACTGATTTGCTGCTCACGCTTATTAATATCATTACCCATGTTATTAAAGGCGCTGACTAGCGTTGCTATTTCGCTGCTTTGTTTTTTACCTTCAAATTTAAAACGGTAGTCACCTTTGGCAAATTGCCTTGCGATAACCGCTAACTGTGTAAGTCCGCTGGTTAAGTTATTGGCAAGCAAACTACTGGTGATCACACCAAATAACATGGTTAACACGGCCAATGTAACTAGCGTTAGCAATAGTTGCTCAATATCTCGATAACTTGAGGTTAAATCAGCACTTAGTAGTAAGGTGACCGGGTGTGATTGCAAAGATGGTAAAGCTATTTGTTGATTTTCATAGGCCAAATATTCAGCAAAAAAACGAGCTGTAGTTTTATTTTCAAAGTATTCTATAGGTTGAAATTTTTCAGGTTGAGGTGCAAACGAGCTTGCTGCAAAACTATCTAATTGCGCAACAAAGCTAACCTCCATACCGGTTAAGCTTTTCAGCTCAGTAGTCACAGCCGATGTGATTTTGAACCCGACTAAACTGTAAGCGATAGTCCTGGGGGTTTTAACTGGCAATAATATTACTTGATAGAGCTGATTATTTAATACTACAAAGCTCGATTGTTCAGAATTATTTAATAATTCATCCATCAAGGGCTGTAGGTTATCTGCAAAATTTTGTGCATTCACATTAGCAGACACTAACCGCCCCGATAAATCGAGCAACAGCATTAAATCGGCATTGATCCGTTGGCTATGATTGTATAATACACTACTAATGGTGGCTGCATCGCGAGTAGCAACTGCCTGCTTAAAACCAAAATCAGCGGTTAACACCTTTGCAGCAGTTAATAGCAAGCTCTCTTTTGATTTTAAATATTGCTTATAAACGCTTTGCGCAACCGTTATATTTTGCTGTACTTTTTCTGCCTGAAACTTACTCGTAGACCACCAAAAACTCACTAAGCTGAGTAAAGTTGTAAGTAACACCAAGCCAACGCATAGCGTTGTTATACGGCTACGTAAATTATTGCCCATTACCTTCCCTAAATTGACTGCCAAAGGTGTTACGTGGTGCAGGCGTAGACGTATTTATAGTGATTGATACCGGGCTGGTTGATTTTATATCAAACATTTTTTTATTATCCAAGGGAGCTGTTTGCAGTGAATGCCAAACACTGGCTTGCACAGGAAAAGTGTCTACTTGCAGCTTTATCTGGCCTTGCTCGTTACTGGTATACACATGACTACTGTTAGCGACATATATATAGCCCACCATGGAGTCATGAATATTGCAGCCTAGAACAACAACACCTTGATTATCAAACTTAATAGGTTCTTCTGGCTGGCCAGAATAGAGCTTTAATTGAAAAGGTTTAGCTTTTGAAAAAGAATAAACATGGTGGCGAATATTATCGCTATTTGGAAAGTCGACGTACTGACCTTGGTGCACAATAAGCAACTCTGGAGAAAACTGTTTATCAACTTGATCCATTACCGCCGTGGGTAAATTGCCCGTAGTTTTTGAAGAAGGTAAATGATTTATTTCTACGACAGCATTAGGCAATACTTGGTCATGCTGATCTTTAATAACCAAATTAATAGTATTGCCAAAGGCCGACACACTAAACAATGCACCCAGTACTAATAAATAACGACGTTTTGCAATAACTTGCATTGCCCGCTCTAACATAATCACACCTAAATATTCACTATAGGTTAAGTTAATTAGAGACGAGCACTAATTGCAAGAATTATAGCTCAGTTAGTTAAAATAAATACTTTTTTACTAGTAAAAATGAGCATTGCTATGCCTGTCTACTTACTTCGCTAATTAACGATTAACCCGTAGTCAGTATCTAAAATTGCAATCACTTCTTGGCGCGGATCATTGGGTATAACGATCTCTTTACCGATAATTTTGCTAGCGATACCCACATAAGTGTCAGACACTTCAAGCATTACTGACTCAGATAAAATATAATCTTTTGCTAGCTGCTCACGCTCAGCCATACGGTCTTTATTTAATAACACATCACTCTCTGGTACGTTATTAATTAACAGCTGACGGAAGCCTTCCTTTGAGTTTTCAACAATTTTGCCATTCTTATAAGATACTTCATCCCAAATACGCGATGAATCTGGTGTCCCTACTTCATCAATATAAATAAGTTGCTGCGCACCATTTAAATCTTCTACGTAACCAAATTCAAATTTAGTATCGACGAAAATTTGCCCGAGCTTAGCTAACTCATTACTAATTAGCTCGAACCCTTCAACCAATAATTTTTCGTATTTGGTGACATCGTCAGCCGATTTAAAATTGAAAACATCTAAGTTGTTTGTAATATTTTCACGAGTGATGTTTACATCATCAACGGCAGGAATATCAGCAACCCCTTCTATAATACCCTTAGTAGAGGGAGTTATAAGTACTTGCTCAAGCTTTTGATTCGCTTTTAAGCCTTCGGGAAGCTGCAAACCACAAAAGTGTCTTTCGCCTTTGGCGTAGTCGCGCCACATACTGCCGGTAATATATTGACGAGCAATCGCTTCAACTTTAACTGTACTGGCTTTACGAACAATCCATACGTAGGGATGAGGAATATCAACAATATGATTACCCGCCAAACCGGCTTCATTAAACATGTTAAACCAATGAGCAGCCACTGAGTTTAATGCAATCCCTTTACCAGGAACGCCATTTAGGCCATTTTCACCTTGCCATATGCAATCAAAAGCAGAAATTCTGTCTGAAATAACCATAATGGCTAATTCAGTATCGGCAGGAACGTTATAGCCTTTTTCATTTATTAAGCGTTTGCTATCTGCATCGGTTAACCAATAAACTGAACGCACTTTACCACTGTGTACTTTACCTTTGGTACGAATGGGTAAGTCATCGTTTACGTCTAAAACTTTATAGCTAGTCATGCTATCTCCGGGGTTTGGCATGCTCAAAGAGCAAAGTATGGAATTGGGGTTAGGCGCTCTATAATAATCTAGCCAACCACAAAGCTCAATCTTAGGCTAAAAACAAATCACCTCAGTATATTTATCTAGCTGGCGCATTGGGGTAAACTTGCATGATTACTTGCCCTAAGGAGCTAGCTTGAACTATTTAACTGCCACTAAGAATAAGAAATATTTAATGTATATTTCTCAAAATTATTCCTACGCTATTTTAAGACCTTTGCAAGCAGAAATATTAGCTCAAGGAGGGGAAGTTAAATGGTTTTTAGAAGGCGATAATGTTAATCCTGACTTTCTAAAAAGTGATGAAAAAACGCTAAGCTCCATCCACGAAATAAATCAATGGGCGCCTGACGCAACCTTTGCACCAGCGAACTCTATCCCTACATTTTTTCCCGGAAAGAAAGTGGCTGTTTTTCACGGCTTTGATGCTGGAAAGCTAAATAAAAAAGGCCAAAACGATCACTTTAAAGTGCGGGGCTGCTTTGATTTATATTGTACACAAGGCCCAAATACAACGGCTCCATTTACGGCGTTACAAAAAAAATTGGGTTATTTTAAGGTAGTAGAAACAGGTTGGCCTCCCCTAGATCAATTTTTTAACGGTAACTCAAAGCCTAGCCACATTGATGAAACAGACTCTCGCCCAACAGTATTGATCTGCTCTACATTCTCAAAACGCTTATCTCTTGCACCTAAACTTTATGAACAAATAAAACACTTTAGTGAAAGCGGTAAATGGCGACTCTTAGTTCAGTTTCATCCTAAAATGGCACAAAAGTGGGTTGATAAATACAAAGCGTTGAGTAATGACAATCTAACCTTTGTTGAAACAGACAATGTTATTCCTTTATTACAATCTGCTGATGTAATGCTGTGCGACACTTCATCCATATTACTGATGTTTTTGGTACAACGAAAACCGGTTGTAACGTTTTGCAATAAAGCACCTGAAAAACACTTACTTGATATTACGGATAAAAATAACGTTGAAGCCGCAATAGACTACGCACTAACTTACCCAAAAGAACTTGTAGATAATATTGAAGCTTTTTGCCAAGAGTTACACCCATACACAGATGGTAAGTCAAGCCAACGAGTACTTTGCGCAACCAATGAACTATTGCATAGTGATGAAAAGCTCAAAGCTAAACCGCTTAATTTTATTAGACAATTTAAAATGCGCAAAAGACTTAACTATTGGAGTTGGTAAGCCGTTATGATCAACCTTGAGAATGTCTCTTTCAAATGGCAAAAAAGCGCAGTCCCCCCGACTCTCGCTATTAAGCAGCTTACGATTAATGCCGGGGAACATGTTTTTTTACATGGTCCAAGCGGCAGTGGTAAATCTACCTTACTGGCGTTACTGGCAGGCATTAATGTTACCACTAGCGGCCAACTTTGTGTTTTAAACCAAAACCTCAGTGCGCTCACCAACGCACAGCGCGATGCATTTAGAGCTGATCATGTTGGCTATATTTTCCAAAACTTTAATTTACTACCTTATTTAACCCCATTAGAAAACGTGTGTTTAGGGTGCCAATTTTCAAAAAAACGTCAGCAACACGTGCTCAGCCAAGCCGATAATTTAGAGAGTGAAGCAGCCAGATTACTCAATGCACTGGGGTTAGAGGCGCACTTTCATAATCAAAATGTTGCCACTTTGAGTATTGGGCAACAACAGCGAGTTGCTGCAGCGCGGGCATTTATAGGCAGCCCTGAACTTATCATTGCCGATGAGCCCACTTCGGCGCTTGATACACAAAATCGTGAAAGCTTTATCAAGCTGCTATTTGAACAAGCAAAAAAAAGTAACAGCACCCTTGTTTTTGTCAGCCACGATGAAACACTAAAGCCACTCTTCAGCCGCACAATCGACTTAGTAAATTTACAAGGTGATGTATGATTTTATTTAAACTCGCCTATAAAAGTTTGCTCAATAGACGTGCCAGCGTATTACTCACATTGCTCACTATCGCGATTAGCGTCATGTTATTACTCAGTATTGAGCGCGTTCGCGTGGATGCCAAAAGTAGTTTTAGTAATACCATTTCGGGTACCGATTTAATTGTTGGCGCACGTACTGGCGATATTCAATTACTACTCTCCTCGGTGTTTAGGATTGGCCATACCAACAATGGGGTGAGTTGGCAAAGCTATCAATACATAACAAAACAGCGCGGGGTTAAGTGGAGCATTCCTATCAGCCTTGGAGATAGCCACAAAGGCCAAGCAGTCTTAGGCACCACACTCGATTATTTTAAGCACTACCGATTTGCCAAAAAACAGCCCTTAGTATTTGAACAAGGACAGGCTTTTTCTAGCATCAATGAAGTTGTTATAGGTAGTGAGGTTGCAAAAAAATTAGCTTATCAAATTGGCGATGAAATCGTTATTTCTCATGGTATGGGCAATACTAGCTTTCATCATCATGATGATAACCCTTTTAAAGTGGTCGGTATCTTAAAGCCTACCGGTACCCCAGTGGATAAAACCTTGCATGTGCCACTGGCGGCAATTGAGCTGATCCATGGTGGCGGCCATCATGATCATGACGATCATCATGATCACTCGAGCCATGCATTAATTGGGCACCCAAAACAAATTACCGCCTTTTTAATGGGCTTCGACTCACCGCTTTATACGCTACAAATTAGGCGCAACATTAACCAATATAAACAAGAGCCTCTATTAGCGATTATGCCCACAGTCACTTTAAAAGAGCTTTGGGAAATGCTGGCAATAATAGAAAAAATACTGCTGTTATTTTCATTTGTGGTGGTCATTATTAGCTTGCTCGGTATGTTAACCACACTACTTGCTAACCTTAATCAACGCCGCAGAGAATTGGCAATATTACGCTCTGTGGGTGCTCGCCCTTGGCAGTTATTTTCGCTGATCAGTATGGAATCACTGCTCACCACCTTTTTAGGCTGTTTGATAGGGTGTATTTTATTTTATGCACTTATGGGCACTACGGCGGGTTACTTGCAAAGCCAAGCAGGGGTTAGCATTAATATCAGTATGCTCTCTGACTATGAACTCACTTTGATTGGCGTTATTATGGCTGCGGGATTCATTATTGGTTTGATCCCCGCAACACGCGCTTACTTTTATTCTCTCAGTGATGGTATGAGTATAAAAATATAAACTTTAGGATGATCATGACATTGTTTAAAGTAACTACACACTCTTTAATGCTATTAAGCGCAGTGCTAATTAGCTTTGCTAGCGTTGCAAATCCACCCAAGGAAATTTTTTGGGAAGACCTCATACCCGAGGGCCATGTACAAATAGATACTCAAGCACAAGCTAATCACGAAGGCAGTGAACAAAACTGGGTACAACCTGATTTAGACGCGCCAGTTGTTAAAGCACTTGATGGGCAGTCTGTTAGCTTACCTGGTTTTGTTGTACCTCTTGAAGGCGATAGCGAACTTATCACCGAGTTTTTATTAGTCCCTTACTTTGGTGCCTGTATTCATGTGCCCCCGCCGCCGCCAAATCAGCTGGTTCATGTGACCATTAAAGGCGGTGTCCCTATCGATAGCTTATACGATGCGATTGTTGTAACGGGTATTATTAAAACGCAAACTTGGTCTGGCGAAATCGCCCAAGTAGGTTACACAATGCAAGCTGTCGGTGTTGCTCCTTTTGAGCTTTAATTCTTAAAATACAGAGCCCACTCTATAGTGGGTTTTTATTTTGTTCTATCAACCACCCGTTCTTATATCTCGTTCAAGTTCAGACTGCGTTTTCACTGGATGACAAGTCGACTTCACCGTGCTCTTATTGCTTTCATCTTCGTCAGAACTAAAAATTGTGTAGCTATAGTCTGTTTCAACTTCACCACCTAAGCACTCATGCTCTGCAAATACTTCATCTCCATAACCCTCTGGCATTTCTTTTGACGCACACCCACTGAGGATCAGAAATGTTATTAAAATTGACATTACTTTCATATTAATCACCTTAAAAGAACACGTTATAAATTATAGTTCGTACTCAAAATGCCATGATGGAAGCTTGTTGAGTAATGGCAGAAGTGCTTTTTCTTTTCTTAAATCACGACGCTCTCTCTCCAACTGTTCTCGCTCTCGGCGTAACTCTTTACTTTGGCTACTTGACGGTTTATCACTCGTTAATTCATCACTAATAGATTGCAGCCGCCAATTAATATTATTAAGTCGATCATCTATCTCGGCTTTCCTTGCTTCAAATTGATAACGCTCATTACCTTCTTGCCATGCTTTTCTAAACTGTGTGTCATTACAAATCCCGTTATACGCATCGCCTCGTAAACCTAGGGTAAAGCCATTTTCAGGCTCACAAAAGGCTGCGAGCCCCTGTTTGTAACCAGCTTGATAATCATCTAATTTTGCAGTGATGCCAAATTCACTACAAGCAGATATGATTTCTCTGCCATGTTCAAATGTATACCCTTGCTCACCATGACTAAAGCCTAAATTTGTCCAATTGGCCTGTATACATTCATCCTGAGACAAAGAAGAGCATCCTGATAGCAATATGAAAAACAGTAAAAACAAGTAACGACTAGACATTATTTTTCCTAAGATAGCCAAACTCAACTAAGTACCTATTCTAGGGCGAGATAAAGGTAAAGTGAATAATAAAAATGTAACAAGCTATTCTAGTAAT
Organism: Pseudoalteromonas sp. SD03; assembly: GCF_040937955.1. Taxonomy (NCBI): domain Bacteria; kingdom Pseudomonadati; phylum Pseudomonadota; class Gammaproteobacteria; order Alteromonadales; family Pseudoalteromonadaceae; genus Pseudoalteromonas; species Pseudoalteromonas sp. SD03. The sequence continues at coordinate 369,556 of NZ_CP162514.1, read as the reverse complement.
AGCTGAAATTTAGAATAAAAAAACCTTGAAAGCATGCACTTCTAAGGTTTTATTTATTGTATTTGGCAGTAATAAAATTAAGCCGTGCCACCCACTGTTAGGTTATCTATTTTCAGGCTTGGTTGGCCAACGCCTACTGGTACACTTTGACCGTCTTTACCACAAACACCGACGCCTTTATCAAGCGCTAAATCATTACCTACCATAGAGATTTGTTGCATAACCTCAGGACCATTACCAATTAATGTTGCCCCTTTAATTGGCTGAGTAATTTTACCATTTTCAATCAAGTAAGCTTCTGAGGCACTAAATACAAACTTACCCGAGGTGATATCCACTTGGCCGCCACCAAAATTGGGAGCAAACACGCCTTTTTTAACCGTGCTGATAATATCAGCTTGGCTATGCTCACCGCCTAACATGTAAGTGTTGGTCATACGTGGCATAGGTAAATGCGCGTATGATTCACGACGAGCATTACCTGTTGGGTTTACCCCCATTAAACGCGCGTTCATTTTATCTTGCATATAGCCTTTTAAAATACCGTTTTCGATAAGTACGTTATAGGCTGCAGGCGTACCTTCATCATCTACATTAAGTGAACCACGACGATCAGCCATAGTACCATCATCAACCACAGTACATAGCTCTGAAGCAACTTTTTGACCTACTTTACCGCTAAACGCAGACGCGCCTTTACGGTTAAAGTCTCCCTCTAGGCCATGACCTACGGCCTCGTGCAACAACACGCCTGGCCAGCCATTACCTAATACCACTTCCATAGTACCCGCTGGGGCATCAATAGCTTCTAAGTTTACTTTAGCTTGACGAACGGCTTCTTCTGCAAAACCCATCCAACGCGGCTTGCCATCAACAAGCTCTTTAAAGTAACCATAATCTAGGCGGGCGCCGCCACCAGCACCGCCACGTTCACGACGACCATTTTTTTCAAGTAATACAGAGCAGTTTAAACGGATCAGTGGGCGAATATCGGTAGCAAAGGTGCCATCGCTGGCTGCAATTAATACTTCTTCGTATACCGCAGACATTGAGCTAATAACTTGCTCAGCATCAGGGGCTAATTCGCGAATATAATTTTCAAGCTCACGTAACAAATTAACTTTATCGGTATCGCTCATACTAGAAATTGGTTGATGCGGTGCAAACTGCTGCTTTGCAGCCACGTCACTAAATACTTTAACCGCTTTATCTTCACCGGCATCGGCAATACTTCGTGCTGCCGTGGCTGCTTTGTTTAACGCTTCAAGATTGATTGCGTCTGAATACGAGAAACCGGTTTTTTCACCGCTTACAGCCCGCACCCCCACGCCACGCTCAACGTTATAAGAGCCTTCTTTCACTAAGCCGTCTTCTAATACCCAAGACTCATGATGACTCGATTGAAAATAAAGGTCGGCATAATCAACTTTGTGCTGGTGAATATAAGCTAATGTTTTTTCGAGTTCTTCTCGATTTAGCTGGCTGTCGTGTAATAAATGCTGTTCAACCGAATTCATAATAATGGCTCTCTAAATCGTTGGTGAGATTGCAGCGGCATATCTCGTCTAATTTTGTGTAACTGGTTTAAATCTACGGTGCAACTAATAAAACCAAGCCCTGTTGATTTTTCACTTAATGCTTCACCCCAAGGCGATAACATGAGGCTGTGACCATAAGTTTGCCTACCGTTTTCATGCGTTCCATATTGCGCTGCAGCAATAACATAACATTGCGTTTCTATAGCTCGCGCTGCAAGTAGCGGCTGCCAATGCGCTTTACCTGTTGGAACAGTAAACGCACTGGGTACTAATATAATTTCGGCGCCTTTGCGAACTAAGGCATTAAATAAACCAGCAAAACGCAAATCATAACACACTGTTAAACCAATTTTACCAAAGGGCGAATCAACGACCACAACCTCATCGCCGGCTTGAGTAAAATCGGATTCTCGGTAGCTGCCGGTCTGGTCATCTACCTCAACATCAAACAAGTGTATTTTGTTATAGCTTGCAACAATATTGCCTTGATTATTAAATAAATGAGAGGCGGCGTAATACTTATGCTGGTTATAGGGCTCTGGTAACGTGCCAGCGTTTAACCAAATGTTGTGTTTACGGCACAATTCACTGATTTGCTGTTTATATTGTTCAATACGTTGAGACACTAACAACGTATCACCAGCGTGTTTACTAAACACTAAAAACGCTTCAGGTAAACATACTAACAAAGGTCGCGTGTTTGGCAGAGCAGCTAATGCTTGTTTTAAAAGTGCAATGTTATCATCAGGGTTTAAGCCAGAGCACATTTGCAATGCGATAATCGCAAGAGATGAGTTTATGTGTTGTTTATTCATTGTGTGGCGCTAACCTCGGCATCTTTAAGTTTTAACTCTGAGGATGCTTGTGGCTGGTTTTGTGCTGCTTGCGGTAAAGTCACCTCTCGACTCTTACGATCTAACTCTTGTACCTGAGGATCGTTCATTTTGCCTGTTACTTTAAAGTTGATCTCTGAGATCACTCGGGCAGAATGAATCACTTTATCAATTGCTAAAGCTGCAAGCCCCGTTACTGGATTAACCATCCAAGCCACAATCACCGGAATGCTCGAGGTTACTTGTGGTGCCACGGCTAAGTCGTAGTCAATTTCGAGAGTATTTAAATTTGCATACCCTTTTATAGAGAGATCGGCAGGTACCCCATCCATTTTAGTATCTTGGGTATAGGCAATGCCTTTATCTATCTGCATGGTGCCTTGCATGCTGTTATAAAAAAAACCTTTAGAAAATACATCTCTAAAATCAAGCTTTAGCTTACGCACTAATGAATCAAGGCTCAGTAATGAGAATACGCGTGCACCTCCATCACTGATTTCAGTTAAATGACCTTCGCCTAAATCCCAGCTAATTTCGCCATCTAAACTGGCAATGTCTAAATCATAAGGTGCCGCTTGCCAATTTAGCTGATAATTTAGATTGGCGTTTGAATCTTTAATAGTGGTGGTAATATCAAACTCATTAAATAAGGCGCCAATATCATCACTTTTAAGTTCACCGCTCATCGCCGTTAGGCCATTCTGCCATTGCCCTTTAGTCCGTAATATATGGTCGCCCTTATCAACCACTAGCTCAGAAATAAGCAACTTTTTACCATCGCCTAACAATGAGGCGCTTACCTTATCAAGTTGATAATGACTTACTTTACAATCGGCACATTCAAATTCAATAGCCGGTAATTTTGTAAGCCATGCAAGTTGTTCAGGGGTTGATTTTTCGCTCGGTTGCTCTGATTCTGTATCTAAAAAATTAAGCCTTAAATAATCGCTATTAATTCGAATCGGCTGACTTGATTGCCCGCTAGGTATAAATACTTCGGCTCTTAACTCTTTGGCATTGAGCTTTAATTGCAAATTATTATTTAGGGGCGATAAACGCATATCAAAATCATTAAACTGCATGCCACTCACGTTAAAAGAGTTAATATTCGCAACCACTTCATGTAAAGGCGGCATCACGCCCGGCGAGGCACTGTCAGGCTGCGCTTTAGCTACATTAATAATTTGATCAATTAAATCAATCCAAGGTAATAACTCACTCTGCACTAAATTAATACTCACCGCTAAATTTTGTGAGTTAAGCCCTAAGTCTTTTTCACCGATGATAAAATGAGCGTTGGTAAACTGCGATTGAGTATTGTCTAGAATGGCATTGAAATAAAATAACTCATTAATATTTGCAGTGATCAGATTAGAGATATCATCACCTTGAATAACCGCACTCAGAGGCCAAATTTGCTCACTGCTTTTTGTATATACTCCTGGCAAGGAACTATTTAAGCCAATAAGTGGCGATTCAACTTCGGCACGATAGTTAAACCCTTGCTCGGTAAAATTAAGCTCTAAAGCAATATCAACGTCACTTTGCCCGCTTAAGTAACCATCTAAAATACCTTGACCATGGTTTATGAGTGTTTGCGCATCAAGCTGAGCATTTATATTTATATTAGCGCGATAATCCTCTGCGTTTGCGTCACTAGTGTAGTTAATCGTTAATGGCATACCTAGCCATGTAGCCGTAGCATCGGTGAGGTTTATTTGTTGATTATTAAAGCTAAGTTCACCCTTTAAATGCTCAAGCGAAATACCGGGAGCAGAAATATAAAGAGGTGAGTCGAGTAAATTAACCTTACCAGTTACACTCGCTCCGCCCTCAAATTGTGAACCGATTAGCAATTCAATATTTGCGCTGGCAAGCCCCTGTCCTTGCACAACATTAAAAATATCAGCTAATGGATTTGCTAAAGGCGTGGCGACAAAAAAATCGTGCATTTTTTCAAGCTCAGCTTGCTTATCAATACTAACCACCAATGGCGCATCGCCCATTAAGTCATCAATACTCACGTGTACACTACTGCCAACGTCAAGGTTTACCAGTTGGCCTTGCTGGCTATAAATATCCATTCGCTCATTTGCAAAATGCAGCTTTACACTGGCATTTGTGACTGCTGGCCAAGCCGGATCGAATTGATAGGTAGCATTATCTATTTGCGCTAAAACATCAAACTGCCCAGAACCATTGTCAAATGGAAAGCCTGATAATGGACCAGAAAATAACACCTGAGCATTTGTTACTTCACCTGATTTTATTGCGCCATTTAAATAACTAACTAACTCAGGGCTCATTAATGTTAAAGGAAAATAATGACCGGCAATACTGGCATCGGGGGCAAATGCTTCGGCATATAAATCTAAGCGAGGCGTCTTACCTAAACTTAATTGCATCTGCGCGCTTAAGGTCACTTCATTGTTATCAAACCACAGGTTATCACTGCTAATATGCCAATCGCCTGAACGCTTAGCTAAATCTAATTCGATGTTTAGCTGGTTATAGTCAATATTATTACTAAAACTAGCACCTGTAATTAAGTGGCTGTTTTCACCAAAAATAGTGATCCGGCCATATTGCTGATTAACTAATCCATCAATCCTTAAAGATTGAGCGGCGGGTACGGCGTTTTTTTCTTGCCAGCTAATTTCATCGGCTTCAAACCACAACTGCCATTGCTTTGCATCGGCAAACTCTAGATACGCGTTTTTTATTTCACCACTGGGTTGGCGAACTAAAAAAGGAGTTAAATCAGTAAAATTAGTTAATTCTGCTAAATCATTTAATAGGGCTAAATCGAGTTGCTGTAGCCATATTTTATTTTGCTTGCCTAATAAAGCTTCAAATTCGAGGCTAGGCCACGTTATTTCGTTGGTACTAAACGCTAAGCCGGTACTTTTTAACCGCCAGCTATTTTGCTCAGGGTATAAATGAAATCCCCCTTCACTTAGGCTGACCTTTTGTGTTTGATCATTGAGTTGCCAATTTACCGCACTCGGTAACCACTGTACTTTTACGTCACTTACTAAGCCTTGCTCTAGCCTAAGCCATGCTTGTAAGTTTAAATCACTATGCAGTTGCTGCTTTTGAGTATTTATATACTGGGCCAACCAATTTGACACATCAACTTGATTAGCCTGCACATATAAATCGCCCACCATTTGCTCTAAGGTTTCACCTTTGAGCGCAATACGGGCATCAAAATTACCCACAGAAATACCCGGTAACGCTAGGCTACCGCTACCAAGATGCTGTTTATCTTGGTTTTGCCATACAATGTTTTCTAATAACAGTTTACGTTCTTTGTTATCTTCTAGTACAAAGCTGATGCTGGAGTTTTCTATTGCAAAGTGACCGGTTTCGCCTAAAAACAGTCCTTCTATTAGTTCTTTTTGCTCAAATGAAACTTCATCTTGATTACCAGCAAATAAATTAGCGACATTAACCTTGGTATGAAAGCCATTGATCACAAAGTAATTTGATTTAAGCTGCAGCGACTTTAAACTTTCCCACAGGTTTAGCTCTAAACTGGTTTTAGCTATGGTTAAAGAGATAGGGGCTGTTTGGTTGTCTTTAAATGATAATTCTTCGAGTACTAAAGCGGGACCACTGCCTTGCCAACTTGCTGATATAGCACCTATAGATAAACTAATATCAAACTTATCATCAAGGTAGCTTTCTATATCTCCTTTATAATCGTTCGCGTAGGGTAAGGTGTATTTTAAAATAGAAACAATCACGGCCAGTAGTACTAAAATTACAGCACTTATTTGCCATAATTTTCTTACACAATAAAAACAGGCCGCTTTAAATTTCATTACATCATTACCACATCAAACTGCTCTTGGCTGTATAAACTTTCGGTTTGAATATTGACCTGCTTTCCAATAAATAGTTCTAATTCGGCGAGGTTATGATACTCATCATTTAATAGCGCTTCACATACTGCAGGCGAAGCATACACTACAAACTTATCCGCATCGTAAGCGCGATTAACACGTACTATTTCACGAAGAATTTCATAGCAGACTGTCTCGACTGTTTTTTGTGAGCCACGCCCTGAACATGCTGGGCATACATCACACAATACATGCTCTAGGCTTTCGCGGGTACGTTTGCGGGTCATTTCAACTAAGCCTAATGCCGACAAACCATTGATATTAGATTTGGCACGATCTTTATCGAGTGCAGATTCTAATGAGTGCATTACACGGCGTTTATGCTCATCGCTTACCATATCAATAAAGTCGATAATAATAATACCGCCCAAATTGCGCAGCCTTAGTTGACGAGCAATAGCTGAGGTTGCTTCAACATTGGTATTAAAAATAGTTTCTTCAAGGTTACGGTGACCAACAAAAGCACCGGTATTTACATCAACAGTGGTCATCGCTTCAGTTTGATCTATGATCAAGTAACCACCCGATTTTAAAGTAACTTTACGATGCAGTGCTTTTTGAATTTCACTTTCTACATCAAATAAATCAAAAATGGGGCGCTCACCTGGGTAATACTCAAGCACTTGTGATAACAAAGGCACAAACTCTTCAGTAAACAGCTTAAGCTCTTGGTAGGTAAGCTTAGAGTCAACACGAATGCGCTCCATATCTTCACCTACGTAATCACGTAACGTTCTAAAGGCAAGTGTAAGATCTTCATGCAAGATACTGGCTTTGCTGGTTTTTCGGCGTCTAGAGACAATTTTATCCCAGAGCTTTTTTAAAAAAGCTGCATCGTGTCTCAGCTCCGCTTCACTTGCGCCTTCAGCAGCTGTTCTGACAATAAAACTACCGTTTTCATCGCCGTATTCGGCTACAATTTTTTTCAGCCTTGCACGCTCTTCTTCCGTTTCGATACGCTGACTCACCCCAACATGTGTCGCATCAGGCATAAACACTAAATACCGTGAAGGTATCGTGATATCAGTGGTTAAACGTGCCCCTTTGCTACCCAAAGGGTCTTTAACCACTTGCACCATAATGTACTGACCTTGGCGAACCAGTTCACGAATATCTTGGACTTTTTTAATCGGCTCGTCGTCAACGCCCTCAACAATAGAGGCACTATTAACGATATCTGAAGCGTGTAAAAAGGCGGCTTTCTCTAGGCCTATATCAACAAAAGCGGCTTGCATACCTGGTAACACGCGGCTTATTTTACCTAAGTAAATATTACCCACGATACCTAAGTTACCAATACGTTCTAGCTGAATTTCTTGTAATACACCGTTTTCGATTAGGGCAACGCGACTTTCACTTGGCGTGACATTGATCAGTAGTTCTGTACTCATGCTACCCTCTTAAGAATGTATTTAATAATTGTTCTGTCTCATATAAAGGTAAGCCGACAACGGCAAAATAGCTACCCGAAATATGCGTTACAAAGCGCCCACCTAACCCTTGGATACCGTAACCACCGGCTTTATCTTGAGGCTCGCCCGTTTGCCAATAAGCATGTATTTCTTCATCACTGAGCGTTTTAAAGGTGACATCTGTACTGACCACACAACTGAGTACTTTACCTGATGTAGCAAAAGCGATGGCAGTTAACACTTGGTGCGTGTTCCCTGATAAGCGCTTTAAGGTTTGAGTAAAATCGTCTTTATCTCGAGGCTTACATAATGATTGGTTATCCATCACCACCACAGTATCACTACCTAGCACTGGCCGGTCAGTATAACCTTGCTCTACGCCCATTTGCGCCTTTAAACGCGCTAAACGCTCTACATAGTCATGCGGGCACTCATTAGCAAGCTGACTTTCATCGGCATCAACACTAAACTGTGAAAATTCAATACCCAATTGGGTTAGAAGCTCTTTACGACGGGGAGACGCGGAGGCTAAATATACTGCGCAAGTCATTATCTGATCCTAAAATGTCTACGGTATTTTCGAAGTAATAAAAATACCCATATCCAGCTCAACATGCCTGTTAATACAGGCCATAAGTAATGTGGGCTAAAATAAACGCCAAGTAAAAAGTGATTTAACCAAAACTGCATTAAGTGGTAAAGCGTTAAGAACAAGCCTATAAGTAGGCTTTGTTGCCACAATGAAAAATTGCGAATTTTTTGGAAGTTACTTGCAGTAACAAAAATACACACTGAATAAGTTAAGGAATTAACACCCAATGAGGAGCCTGTTGCTAAGTCAATTAATAACCCAACAACCCAAGCAGTCCCTATATTTAGTCTATGCGGTAAAGCTAAAGACCAGTACATAAGCACCAATAGCACCCAATCAGGACGAAATGGTTCAAGTGAAAAAGGTAACGGCATTAGCGCCATTACTAATGCAAAGAAAATACTTAATGCGATTAAAAGCATATGACGGTTAATCATCACCCATCAACTCCTGCTGATTTAGCCATAACACCACTAATAACCGAATTCGATCTAATTGAGCTATCGGCTCAGCAAATACTTGCGCAAAAGGTTGGCCTTCATCACGAGTTATTTCGGTGATCACCGCTACCGGATAACCTTCAGGAAAGGTACCTCCTAGGCCAGATGTCACCAGCACATCACCAATACGCACATCTAAGCTATGCGGCACATGTGATAGCTTTAGCACGTTAATTTTACCGATACCTTCAACCACTGTGCGCACATCGTTTCGTAATATACGCACCGGTGTTGCATGGGTGGTATCTGTAATTAACAGCACCCGCGAGGTTGTTGAACCAACTTTAGTCAACTGCCCGACTAACCCCATATCATCAATCACCGCTTGGCTTTCGCTTAAACCATCGGTGGTTCCCCGATTTATCACCACTTGGTGACTATAAGGATTTGAATGAACAGAAAGTACTTGAGCAATAATTTTACGATTGGTGTGTTTAGAGGAAGAGCCAAGTAATGCACGAAGTTTTTGATTCTCTTTTGCTAAAAACTCATACTGCTGGATTTGCTCACTTTGCAATACTTGCTTCTTTTTGAGTGCTTCGTTTTCGGTTAGTAACTGCTCACGGGTATGCAAACTTTTGGCGCTAAAGCTAAATACTTCGTAAGGTAGGTTAGCAACATAAATAAGTGGACTAACCAACGTATTCAAACTAGTACGAATGTTCTCGCCACCTTGCGTGTACTTGTCTCCAAGGATCAATACGATACTCAAAAGCACTGCGACAAAAAGTCGCAGTTGCAAAGAAACCGTTTTTTCAAACATTGATTTCATTAATCGTAACTAAAAACGTCACCACCGTGCACATCAATCATTTCAAGGGCCTTGCCGCCGCCACGTGCAACACACGTAAGTGGATCATCAGCAACAACCACTGGAATGCCCGTTTCTTCCATTAGCAGGCGATCTAAATCCTTAAGTAATGCGCCGCCGCCAGTTAACACCATACCATGCGCTGAAATATCAGATGCCAGCTCAGGTGGAGACTGCTCAAGCGCCACCATGACAGCGCTTACAATCCCCATTAGTGGCTCTTGTAATGCTTCTAAGATTTCATGCGAGTTGAGCGTAAATGAACGAGGTACGCCTTCTGCAAGGTTACGACCACGCACTTCTATCTCTACTGGCTCGTCTGTTTTAAATGCCGATCCAATTTGGTGTTTAATATTCTCAGCGGTGGCTTCACCGATTAAGCTACCAAAGTTACGACGTACATAATTAATAATGGCTTCATCGAACTTATCACCACCAATACGTACTGATGATGAGTACACAACACCATTAAGTGAAATAATAGCGACTTCTGTTGTACCGCCACCAATATCAACCACCATAGAACCCGTTGCTTCAGACACAGGTAAACCGGCACCAATTGCAGCTGCCATTGGCTCTTCGATTAAGTAGACTTCGCGAGCACCTGCACCCATCGCTGATTCACGAATAGCACGTTTTTCAACTTGGGTGGCTCCACAAGGAACACAAATAAGCACGCGTGGGCTTGGGCGCATAAAATTATTATTGTGCACTTGTTTGATGAAGTGCTGTAACATTTTTTCAGTAACATAAAAATCAGCAATCACACCGTCTTTCATTGGACGTATGGCTTTTATGTTACCTGGCGTACGGCCCAACATTTGCTTAGCTTCTGTACCTACAGATGCAACACTTTTAGGTCCACCAGCACGTTCTTGACGAATAGCAACAACTGAAGGTTCATTTAATACAATACCTTCTTCTTTTACATAAATTAGTGTGTTGGCTGTACCTAAATCGATCGATAGATCGTTTGAAAAAATACCACGGAGTTTTTTAAACATGAGGCTGGATGACCTTTGAAATTCGTTCTTATTGTAGTTGCGCTTACTTTAACATTCTCAACACAATGAGCAATGTAAAGCGCAGCCGTCTTTGTAATCATTAAAAAGAGGAAGCACCGCTTCCCCATAAAATATTATCGTTCGCTCATTAAGCGAAAGCCAATATAATTAGCTCTAAAATCTGGCGCTAAAATTAAACGCGTTGATGCACGAGCAAGGCTAGGGGCAAAATTCCATGCACCTCCGCGAACAACGGCATCTTTTTTATTCCCTGTGCTACTAGTCCATTCCCATACATTGCCTACAGTATCGTATAAGCCAAATGCATTTGCAGAAAAAGACCCTACCGGAGCCGTGCGTTTATTAGACCACTCGCTACCACACCAACCACAGTTAGCTAGGTTTTTACCAATTTCGTTACCCCATGGGTACTCTGTCTCAGTGCCTGCACGCGCCGCATATTCCCACTCAACCTCAGTGGGTAAACGATACGTTTGCGCTGTTTTATCAGAAAACCACTCGGCGTAAGCAATAGCGTCATTTTTTGTCAAACACACAGCTGGAAACTCATTGGTTTGTTCAAATCCTGGAGCACGCCAATTTAAGCTTGCTTCCCAAACAGGTTCGCCGTTGAGGTAATATGCGCAACCTTTGCCTTTTTCAGCTTCGGTTTTATATTGCGTTTCGTTTACAAACGCTTCAAATGCGCCAACAGTCACTTCTTTGCTCTGCATAGCAAAAGATTCACTAATCGTTTTTTCAACCACGGGGCGTTCATTTTCAAGCCCATTGCCGTTTATATCACCCATTTTAAATTTACCAACGGGGATCATCACTGCTGATGGGTCCACCATAGGTGGGCGTGTATCAATTTCCATTCCTTTTGGGCAATCTGCTTGTATTATTTGCTCTCGCTTTTTAGTCGGTGCAGCAATCGACTCTGACTTTTTTTCCAACTGAGCAAAAAGCGTTCGCGTTTTCTTTAAGTCAATTCGCGCTTTATAAGGGATGTAACCTTCTTTGCGTATTTCTAATTTATGCAAACCACGTGGTAAGTTCGTCACCAAACGAGTAGAACCTACTCGAATATCATTAATAAATACTTCATCGCCGTGTACATTAGAGCGTAAGGTTAACTGAACTAATTGATCTTTCTTGTTCTCAGCGACCACTTTAGGCTTTTTATTAACTGTTTTAGCGACAACGGCAGCGGCTTTATTATCCCCATTATCGCTGAATGTTAACTGACTATCAGAGAAAGTAGTGCTATAAGCTGGCTGATAAGTATTTGCCAGCGGGGTACCATACTCTAAACAAAAACTATTATTCACACTAAGTAAGTGACATAAACGACTGCTGTTTACATCTCCGCGCATAGTAACGCTTAAATTGACGTTGTAATCACCTTGCCCGCTAAATGCGCTCTTAATCACGTGACTACTTAAAATTTGTACTTGTGCCCCTGCCATGTCTCGCTTAGGTTCAACAAGACGTTTTTCTGTAAGATTTTCAAATATTTGATCTAAAAAACGTTTAGTTGCCTTTTTCAGCCCTATTTGCTGACCGCTCTGCTCACATGCCGCCAGTGTTTCAGTGCGCTTACAGTTAATGGTATGGTCAACTTCAAGCGTACCCTCTCGGGTAAATTCATTGCGTAATCGCTCTACACGCGCCGTAGTATATTGCACTTTTAAGCTTTCAATCGTGTTTTGAAGTGCATGTTTATCAGCGCGAATTTGCTCAATATCTTTTAGATGGGATGCAATTGCCGCCAATTGCATAGAAATATCATTTTTATTTTGTTCTTGATCAACAACGGCTTTTTGATAACGCGATTGTGCAGAGGTAATGTCTAGCGACGGATTATCAATTAAACGTCGATACATATCATTCATCGCATCCAACGCTTGGTTTTTTTCTTTATCAAGCTGTGTGGAACGCGTTCTCAGCAATTCAAGTTGTGTTTGAAGTTGATTCTCTTCTTTTAAATATTTGTCGAGCATCGTCGTTGAACGAGTGTATTCTGTTTGTTTCGTATTAATCTCTGATTCAATTCTGTTTACAGTAGTTGTATCTTGTGCAAATACTGTGCTTGCAAAAAAGCTAGCAGAAATTAACAGAGATAAAGGAGCAATTCGCATATATTCCAGTCCCAAAAAAGCGGCAATTATTTGGTTATTATTATTTTTTATAATAAAACCTTATGCTATGTACTTGAAGCACAAAACACAAGCTTTGTTCATTTATTATCTCAGTTTACAACTATTATCCCGTTTCATGCCAGTAAATAACCGTTTCATTTGTACTAAATAGCTAATTTATTTAACAACACCGAGATTTATCTGCATTTTACGCTATTAAGATGCCAATTTAGCCGCGTATTCATATTTTTAGTTTGCTTAAGTAATAAAAACTGAGTCAAAATAACGCTATTACACAGCACATTCATCATGTAACTAATGAAAAAGAGTGATAATGCCAATACCATTCAGTATTAATGAACATAGCTATTTACAAACAATTACCAGTGAATTACTAACAAACAAGAAAATAACTTTAACTATTAAGCGCGATGATTTATTGCATCCACTTATCAGCGGTAATAAATGGCGAAAGCTCAAATACAATTTAGTTCGTATGCAACAACTGGGTAAATCTGAATTACTTACATTTGGTGGTGCTTTTTCAAATCACATTCATGCGTGCGCCGCTGCTGGTAAAGAGTTTAACTTAACAACCCACGCAATTGTGCGCGGCCCACAGCTTGATCTAAATAATCCTACTCTAAAATTTGCACAGCAATGTGGTATGCAGTTACATGCAGTCAATCGTATAGAGTACAAACAACGACATGATGAAGCCTATTTAGCCGCATTACAGGCACGCTTTCCAAACGCATACATTCTACCTGAAGGAGGCACTAACGAGTTTGCTATAGAGGGATGTAAAGAGCTTGCTCAGAGTTTACCTGAGCACGACTACTTAGTCTGTCCAACTGGCAGTGGCGGCACCTTGACTGGATTGATAGAGGGCAGCTCAAATAAAATCAACCTACTAGGGATTGCTGTTTTAAAGCAAGCCGACTACCTGCGGGACGAAATACGCGCTCTTAGCCCTAAAGCAAAATCACAAAATAACTGGCAACTACTTACGCAATTTCACGGTGGTGGATATGGTCGTTTTACAGCTGAGTTATGGCAGTTTTGCCAACACATGCAGCATCAACATCAATTACCCTTGGAGCCTATTTACAGTGGTAAAATGATGTACGCACTTTGGCAGCTCATCAATAATGATTACTTTGCCCCTAACAGCAAAATTATTGCAATACATACTGGTGGGTTGCAAGGTTTAGAAGGGCTAAAATATCGCAAATTAGTGTAGAGTATATTTAACTTGTTAATTGCTTAGCATTAGTGAAATGCGACTTGAGTATAATTGGGGAGTAATTTAGAAAAATATCCTCCTTGCGCGCCGCTAATGCCTATTACTTTTAAAAGTTGTAGCTCCTGAGGCGTCTCTACATCAAGTGCAAAGACTGACAAGCTCAATAATCTACTTATATGCACAATCCCCCTAACGTATTTTTGTTGTGAATTACTGCGCTCTATCCCATGGACAAGTTCAGAAGCTAAGTTAAGTCCTGATATTTGTTTATTAAGCGTAAACTTAAAAATATTTTTACTGTTTCTCACATCATTAATTACAATATTGCAGTTTAGTGCCGCTATTGCTGCAAAAGCGCCTTGCAAACGTAATTGATTATTTAAGAATTCTGATTCATTTATAGAAAATTGCAGTGTATGTTGGTTTTTTAAGTCATTGATATAAGCAGTTAACCAGCTCCAAAACTCGTTATTAAACCAGTTTTTAGGATGTAACTTAATACTAATAACTGACGATGATTTATCTATAAGCAATAGTTTTTTAACTTGCATAACTACCGCTTGATCGTGCAACAGCGCCTCACCTTCGCTATAAAATTGACTGATACTTTCTTGATTAAGTAATTGTTTATTTCCCCTGTCATTACTTTTAATTGATACGTAATGCTTAATAATAGCGCCGCTATCGAGCTCGTATACTGGTTGAAATAAAATAGCTAATTTTTGCTTTTTAATTCGTTGTGATATTGAGTGTCTATCGAGCTTTTGGACATGACCATAATTTAACGCTAATTGGTGATAATGCTTAACTCGATTTTGCTGCGAGAGAGTAAGTGCCGACTTTGCCAACTGATACACCATAACCTGATCAGCCTCGGAATAATAAGTACATAAACCTACTTTTACATGCCTCTGTGCAGTTCTTGGCGCCAATACATGAGCGGCACTTACAATGCATTGATGTAAATATTTAGCGCAATTGAGTTTATCAATTGCATCAATCCCTTTGAGAGTAAAAGCGAAATTGCCTGCAGTTAATAACTTAACGGATATTTCAGTCGTATTAATAAAGTCTTTTGCCAATAAGACTTTAAGAGTCGCTTGTAAGTCAGTGTTTGCATCAAAATGGCATTCACACTGAATAAGTGCAAATACATTATATTTAATTGCTTCCTGCACATTAGTTGTCGCTATGGGAGCGAGCTGTAAAGAACTCACTTTGGGTGCATAACGTACTTTCTTATTATTAAAGTGCTGCTGACGTTTAGAGGTCATTGTGCTGTTTTTTATTGTTTTAGGCTTTTTAAAACGTCGAATACAAAGCATAGCGAGCAAAAGAACCGCGTTTATTATTAAAAACAAATAGCTATAGCTATACCAAACTGGCCATGAGTAGAGCAAAATTCCTTTTGAGTTAGCGCTAAAATAATGTTTTTGTTTTTCTATATAAATAGAGTTTTTATTAGGGGCGAGCGTAAAAGGCGTATTTGCAATAAGTTGTTTTTCATTGGCCAATGGCTGTTGCAATTGCTTCGCTAGCTTTAAACCAACTTGCTCGTTTTGATGCTGTAAAACCAAACTTAAACCGCTATTAATAATCACTAGCAAGGCGATACACAGAGCATAAAACAAAGCATTTGAATAATTGGTAAAGTGAAATTTACTGACTTTCATAACCCACCGGCACATCAAATAAGTTATTAAAGTGTTGTCTACTATTTGCAATTGTACAAGCCAACAATAAAAGTTTAGCGAAGGTTTAAAAGTTAGTACTTAATGTTTATAAACATTATATTTAGCCTTCAATTAGTTAACTAAACAGCTGTCATTATTTATATATTAGTTTGAACAAAGGAGGGCTTGGCTTAAAAAATAAAAACACCAGTATCACAGTGCTTTTTACACATTCATATGTTTACTTTAGGAAGTGTTTATTCAGATTTAAAAACTGTAGAAATGGAATACGGTCATTTTTTTAATAAAAAAGCCGCTTAATAGCGGCTTTCTAGAAAACTTTTAAACATTTTGCTTTTTGTCTTAGGTCAAAACGGGATATCGTCATCAAAGTCGATTGTTGGTTCCATAGGGTTTGATGCGCCGCCTTGCGGTGCATTTTGTGGCTTAGGTGCAAACCCGCCTTGCTGTTGTGGTGCACTATTTTGTTGTGGTGCAAAACCACCTTGCTGCTGTGGCTGGTATTGGTTGTTTTGCTGCGGTGCTGGCTGCTGAGCAGGTGCAGATTGCTGCTGTGGAGCATAACTGCCTTGCTGGCTATTTTGGCCTTGGTTATTTTGACCATAACCACCGCTTTGTTGCCCGCCTTGGTTGCCTTGATAGCCACTACTTTGTTGACCACCTTGGTTACCTTGATAGCCACCACTTTGTTGATCGCCACCGCGTGCACCTAGCATTTGCATTTGACCCGTAAAGCCATCGACAACGATTTCTGTGGTGTATTTTTCTTGGCCTTGTTGATCAGTCCATTTACGGGTTTGAAGTTTACCTTCTACGTAAATTTGTGATCCCTTGCGGCAGTATTCACCCACAATTTCAGCTAACTTGCCAAAAAATACCACACGGTGCCACTCAGTTTTATCAACCATTTGGCCAGTGTTTTTATCTTTATAGCTATCTGAAGTTGCTAAGGTAATATTTGCTACACCATTACCATTAGGCATGTAACGAACTTCAGGATCTTGCCCTAAATTACCAACCAAAATTACTTTGTTCACACCGCGTGCCATGGAACCATCTCCTATAAACGTTAGATTAAACCAGCCACTCTTCGGGCTTGGTCTAGGTCAAATTCTTTATCATTAATCTTTAAGTAGCTACGACTTTCATCGCGAACTACGGTTGCTTCTATTACGCCGG
This sequence comes from Pseudoalteromonas sp. SD03, assembly GCF_040937955.1. Lineage (NCBI taxonomy): Bacteria > Pseudomonadati > Pseudomonadota > Gammaproteobacteria > Alteromonadales > Pseudoalteromonadaceae > Pseudoalteromonas > Pseudoalteromonas sp. SD03. The sequence continues at coordinate 352,698 of NZ_CP162514.1, read as the reverse complement.
GTAAAGCAACTAACTGAGAAGCCAGTGTTTGTGCCTGCTCTTCAGAATCTAATTGGGTCATTAAACTAATAACTTTGCTTTTCGGTGGGACTTGCATTTTCCACGCAATAATAAGCCATATTACCCCAACAAGTGCCGCCGCCGCAAACACAGCTTGCGTACTAGTTGTTTGTGCTACATACCCGCCAAGCATGCCGCCTAAAAAAGCGCCTAAAAACTGGCTCGATGAATACCCCCCCATGGCTGAGCCTTTTTGGCTTGCTGGAGCAATACGCGACACAAGAGCCGGCATAGTGGCTTCTAAAAAGTTAAACGCAACAAAATATAACAGCATACAAACCGCAATACCAACAACGCTGTTTGCCCACATAGACATACTTAACATGCTGACTATTAAAACCATAACAGAACCAATAAAGGCTTGTTTTTCTTTCTCTTTTTTAATCGCCACTATCATTACTGGCACCATTAAAAAAAACGCCAAAAATAAAACCGGAATATAAAGCTGCCAATGGTTTTCGGCCACTAAGCCATCTTTAATTAATTGGCTTGGTAATACTACAAAAATAGTCGTTAATGTTAGATGCAGCAATAATACGCCTGCATTTAAACGTGCCAGCTGTGGGTGTTTAATCAATTTTTTGATGTCACTAAAACTGGCAAGCGTATCGCCTTTAGGGGCTTTATTTATTGCACTGGGAACGAGCATAGTGACTATAAAAATACCACACACAGCCAAAATAGCCGTTAGCCAAAATACGCCTGCAATGCCCCACGAAGCTGCCACTATAGGCCCTAATAACATCGCAAACGCAAAGCTCATACCGATGCTCATGCCAATCACCGCCATAACTTTGGGGCGCTGTTCATCACGGCTTAAATCTGATGCAAACGCTAATAATGCGCTGGCTATAGCTCCCATGCCTTGTAATGCGCGCCCTACCGTCACCATTTGAATAGACTCTGCCAAAGCGGCAATTACCGAACCTAAAGCAAATACCGCCAAACCACCGACTATGACTTTTTTACGACCTATTTTATCGGAAAGTCTCCCCATTGGGATTTGTAATACGGCCTGAGTTAAACCATACGCACCAATTGCAAAACCAATCCAAATAGGTGAAAAGCCTTCAAGCTCTTGACCATAAATAGCTAAAACAGGCATCAGCATAAACAAGCCGAGCATTCTAAATGCAAACACACTCGCTAACGATACGGCGGCGCGTTTTTCTCGTGAATTAAGTGAAGATGCGGTCATTATTTGCGTGATCTTACTGTGTTAAAAAATTAGGCAAGGATTCTATCACAAGCTTGGCAATAATTAATCGTCTATAACTAAGGATTTTTTCGATGATCAAGGATTAATATTGCAGCGTATTATGCGATACTGAGCAAATAATTTTGGCAATAAACGAGATAGCATGGAAAACATTGAAGTCCGAGGCGCCCGCACGCACAATTTAAAAGACATCAGCCTAACCATCCCACGTGATAAACTAATTGTTATTACTGGCTTATCTGGTTCAGGAAAGTCATCACTTGCATTTGATACGCTGTATGCAGAAGGGCAACGCCGGTATGTTGAATCACTCTCTGCTTATGCAAGGCAGTTTTTGTCATTAATGGAAAAGCCCGATGTAGATCATATTGAAGGCCTTTCTCCTGCTATTTCCATAGAACAAAAATCAACCTCGCATAACCCACGTTCAACCGTGGGAACTATTACTGAAATCTATGATTATTTACGCTTGATGTTTGCACGCGTTGGCGAACCTCGCTGTCCGACTCATGATTTACCGCTCGCGGCGCAAACAATCAGCCAAATGGTCGATACCGCACTGGCGCTGCCTGAGGGCACAAAGCTAATGCTCTTGGCCCCTGTTGTTAAAGACCGTAAAGGCGAACATGTAAAGCTATTAGAGCAGCTTGCAAGCCAAGGCTACATTCGCGCACGTATTGATGGCGAAGTGTGCGACCTATCTGATCCACCACCACTAGATCTACATAAAAAGCACACAATTGAAGTCGTGGTTGATCGCTTTAAAGTCAAAGACGGCCAGCAACAACGTCTCGCGGAATCATTCGAAACAGCACTTGAAATGTCAGGCGGCGTTGCCAACATTGCGTTTATGGACGATAGCAATGCTGAAGAAATGCTGTTTTCAGCAAATTTTGCCTGTCCAACCTGTGGCTATGCGATGACAGAGCTTGAACCGCGTCTATTTTCGTTCAACAACCCAGCCGGGGCTTGTCAAAGCTGTGACGGTTTAGGTGTAAGGCAATACTTTGACCCTAATCGCGTGGTTCATAACCCTGAGATAAGTTTAGCTGGCGGTGCAATTAAAGGTTGGGATAAACGCAGCTTTTACTACTATCAAATGTTGCAAGCAGTTGCACAACATTACGACTTTGATTTAGATGTTCCTTATCAAGAGCTTGCAAAAGAACATAAGAAAATTATCTTAGATGGCTCGGGTGATACTAAAATTGCATTTAATTACCGTAATGACCGCGGTGATTTAATTACACGTAATCATGTATTTGAAGGCGTGTTAAATAATATGAACCGCCGCTACCGCGAAACTGAATCAAACTCTGTGCGTGAAGAGCTAGCTAAGTATCAAACTAGTCAAGCGTGTCCTAGTTGTAAAGGTTCGCGCCTTCGCCAAGAAGCACGTAACGTATTTATTGGTCAAACTAACTTACCAACCATCACACATATGAGTATTGGTGAGGCAATGAGCTTTTTTGAAGGTTTGCATTTGACTGGGCAAAAAGGCCAAATCGCCGAAAAAATTCTAAAAGAAATTCGCGATCGTTTATCTTTCTTAATAAATGTTGGCCTAAATTACTTATCACTTGAGCGCAGCGCCGACACGCTCTCTGGCGGTGAAGCACAGCGTATTCGTTTAGCGAGTCAAATTGGCGCTGGATTAGTGGGTGTTATGTATGTACTGGATGAACCTTCAATTGGTTTACACCAACGTGATAACGACCGTTTATTAAAAACCTTAGTGCATTTACGTGATTTAGGTAACACCGTTATTGTTGTAGAGCATGATGAAGACGCGATCCGCGCGGCAGATCATATTATTGATATTGGTCCGGGTGCTGGTGTCCATGGCGGCCATGTTATTGCTCAAGGTACACGCGATGATATTTTAGCGAGCAAAGACTCGGTTACCGGTCAGTTTTTATCGGGGGTGCGTAAAATTGAAGTACCTAAAGAGCGCCATGCTACTAACGATAAATGGTTAGAGCTGTTTGGCGCTACCGGTAATAACTTAAAAAATGTTGATTTAAAAATACCCTTTGGCTTAATGACCTGTATTACCGGTGTATCGGGCTCAGGTAAATCTACACTCATTAACGACACCTTATTTAAACTCGCTCACACTGAGCTTAATGGTGCCACAACCGCAGAAGCGGCCCCTTACAAGTCAATTGCAGGCCTTGAGCACTTTGATAAAGTGATTGATATTGACCAAAGTCCTATTGGCCGCACACCGCGTTCAAATCCTGCAACTTATACCGGTATTTTCACCGGTATTCGTGAACTGTTTGCGGGTACTCAAGAAGCCCGTTCACGTGGTTACAAAGTAGGTCGCTTTAGCTTTAATGTTAAAGGTGGGCGTTGTGAGGCATGCCAAGGTGATGGCGTTATTAAAGTAGAAATGCACTTTTTACCTGACGTATATGTGCCGTGTGATGTATGTAAAGGTAAACGTTATAACCGCGAAACCTTAGAAGTACAATATAAAGGCAAAAACATCAACCAAGTGCTCGATATGACCGTTGAAGATGCCCATGACTACTTTGATAAAATACCGGCCATAGCACGCAAACTTAAAACCCTAATGGATGTTGGACTTTCTTATATCCGCTTAGGCCAAGCCGCTACAACACTTTCTGGTGGTGAAGCACAGCGAATTAAGTTAGCACGTGAGCTTTCTAAGCGTGATACCGGTAAAACGCTATACATATTAGATGAGCCAACAACAGGCCTGCACTTTGCAGATATAGAGCAGTTATTAGTAGTACTGCATCGTCTGCGCGATCATGGCAATACCATTGTAGTGATTGAGCACAATTTAGATGTAATCAAAACAGCCGACTGGATCGTTGATTTAGGCCCTGAAGGTGGTGCTGGCGGCGGTGAAATACTGATTGCAGGTACACCAGAAGAAGTGGCTGAATGCCAGCGCTCTCATACTGGGCACTACTTAAAACCGTTATTAAATAAATAACGGTAATACGCTTTAGATAAGGAAAGTCGGTGTTAAGGTATTTAAAAATTGCAAAATGGCGTGCTAATAAGCAGTTTAAGCAACAGCAAAAAAGCTGGCAACCACACCAAGTTAAACTGCTTAGCCATATAAAAAGCATATGGTTTAACCTTAACACCGCGCAAAAACTTTATCTGCTTGCGTTTATAACTCTAGCCATTTTTAAGTTAACGTGGCTATGTGCCACTATTACTATTATTGCGCTGATCATAGAATTTTGGCCTAAGTTTAATCAACTATGGAATTCACTCGCCGGTAAAGCACTTATTTTGGTATTTTATGCCAGTATTGCTAACTTTGTTTTAGCAAGTGCTAGTGGCATTGTAAATGAAGTCACTCAGGTATCAGCTAATCACTTTAATTACACCCATAACTTTGCCACTTTATTATATTTACCGCCTTGGACACTAGGAATAACTCTGGCAACACTGCTCGGCTTACAACTTATTTTTCCTTTTTACATCATAGTGTTATTACTAATCAAGCCATTTGGATCTGATCGCATAAAGTTTATTAGCCAAAGCTACTCACCACTTCTAACTGCATTAACCCGCTTTTTTTTAGCGACGGTAGTGTTTGTAAGTCTGATTGCATTTATTGATGAAAAACCGCCTGAAAAAGTATTAAACGATATAGTAAATAGCTTTGAAAATAGCCAATCGCTCGCAAATAAATCCCCCGCTGAACAAGAGCAAGCCATAGAAAAATTGAGTGAGCAAATAGAGAAAAAACTCCCCTCTTCAGACAATGACGGCGCTCAGACAAAAACATTTGGTATTCACTTAGAAGGCGAAGATGAGAACACTCAAACGGTTAGGCAGTTTTTAGATACTAAAGGCTACTTTGAACGTAGTAAGCGCTTAATTGCCATGTTTGCCTATAGTTATGAAGCAGACAGTTATTCACGTTGTAAGAAATCAACAGAGAGTAAGTCAATCGAGCTCAATGATTACGAAATTATTGAAATAACGCCTGATCAAAGCATGCCTTACGGTTATCAATTTATAGTTAGAGCCTGTGAGTCTGCCGGTATTTCTGCTACAAAACATTAAAATATAAAAAATGCCGCTAAATTAGCGGCATTTTTGTATCTGCAAATAAACGCGCTTATGGGCGTGGAATAAACCCAACCGCATCATAAACTGCTTTTAATGTAGTTTCTGCACGCGCGCTGGCTTTTTCGGCATAATGAATAGCGCTATTCGCCCCAACTAATTTGTACTATTTGCATATCTTTATACTTAGATCCCGTAAACAATATTTCATTGCTTTCGTTTACCTCAAAACCAATAGGTCGAAAGTCCACGTGTGTATCTTGTATGGTTTGATCTTGTAAATTTAGCCTAGCGATTCTAGAAATAGAATCTGAATAATAGAAATAGTTTTTGCTAATGCCATATGCAACTGACTTTTTGGCATTTTTAGGTAATTCCCAGCTTTGCCTATCTGAAAGGCGAATTAATTGATTATCATTAGTTACGTATCCGTTACCTTTACTATCTGAAATGAGTTTATTCGCTTTTATTCCTTCTATCACGCGTGTATCGCGGGTGAGTAAATTAAATTCTGCCAATATATTTTTTGAACCAAGTCGCTTAATATAAATAATGCTTTCGTTATTTTTTGACCAAATATAGCTTATTATTTTATGCTTATTAAATTCTTCTAACGGATAAAATTTTTGAGCGTTTACGTCATAAAGTGAATAGCTTTTATTTTTTATGAACATTATGAGCTGCTTATTGGGAGAAGCTCTGAGCATTCCTAATGCAAAAATCGAAGGGGCATCATCATAATTAAAAAAGCTAAGTTGCTTTGTAAAACCATTTTGAGAGAGCCATAATTGACTGCTGCCAGAACGCTCAGATACGAAAACATGCGCAGGCCCTTCTTTATTAACTATTTCAATAATGTTGTAGTCGTCTTTATCACTTTTATAGAGTGTTTCATACTTAGGTGTATCGCCAAAAGGGTCTGTTGCTTTAATTAGCGAGTATGATTGGGTTTTATTCTCTGAATAAAAAAGACTATTGGCAGAGTGAACCGCTATATAATAAGGATTTATCTTTGGGGTTACTGTTAGCGTATGTTTAACAATGTTTTTTTCATCAAACATAATGGTTGAAAGCTCAGAACCTTCAAATACAATCACGCCTTTATCGTCAGCAAGCCAATCAAATGCAAAGCTAATCGTGCTTTTTTCTGCTTTAAATAACCGCTTGGTTTCATGGGTCTCAAAGTTATAACTAAATACAGAAAAAGGCTTATCCTTTTGACTAAGTATATATGCTATTTTATTACCAGAATGAGATAAACGCGGCATGATTACGCCATACATTACCCCTGGTGGTGGGATCACTATGAATTCTTTTTTAAGTTCTAAATCAAATTTATATAAACCTGAACCTTCATGCTCATTTTTATATTCGGTGTAATAAATATGTTCACCACTTTCGTCTACTTGCGCATAACCTGTATATCTAAGGTCACACTTTTTAATAGAGGTAGCCTCCCCTATAACAGGAAACTGGCTTAAATCAACAAGTACCATTTCGCACTTTTGCTGCTTTAAATTGGTAGCTTGTAATAGCACTGAGTGCTGGTTTAACTGCCATGATAAAATAGACACCTGAAAGCCTGGATAGGTAATTTCAATCTCTCGCTGATCTGAAAGACGCTTAACAAATGCATGCATTACGTCATTTTCAGGTTCTATATTAGTGTAAGCTAAAAACTGTTTATCAGAAGATACCTCGGGGTGAACCTCGCTGCCAATATTCCACGTGCTTGCTACCTTATTAACCGTGATCTGTTTAATCTTTTCGCTAGAAGGTGCATTAATAAAAAACAACCCTAACCATACTAAAAAGCATATAAAAATAATGACGACTAAAGAATAGATCAAAAACTTTTTACTATTCGTTCTTTGAACCGGTTGAGAAGTAGTTGCAGTCACTACCTCTTCATTTTTGGCAAAAACATCCGGTGAGTCAGGCAAAAAGTTTGCAGGCTCTTCAAAAACGCTTGCTTGCGTTAAGCGCTCTGGTATGACGGTTAGACTGTACCCTTTACGGTAATGCGTTTTCAAAAGCGGCGCTTTTTCAATGGGGTGAGCAAGCTGCTTTCTTAACTCTGAAATAGCACGATTAATCGCATTGTCGTCTACAAAGCTTTGCTGCCACACACTCTCTATTAGCGCTTGACGGGAAACGATTTGTTGAGGCTTATCTATAAAATACAGTAATAGCTTTACTAAAAGTGGGTCTAATTCCCTTTCCATGTTGTTTGAAGTAATCACACATCGATTACTAATAAATTGCCAAGGTCCGATTTGATAATTCATAGTGTTTACGTATTTTTATTTTTCACTAACCCTATCACAGGTACACTTTTTAATATAGTTAGGTGAATTAGAAACCTTATTTCTGCAGATAAGGTTTAAGGCTAACACTTTAATTTAAAACAATAAAAAAATAAAAATTCTTATGAATAAATCACTCACAACTAGATAAGCGACTCTCGGTAAATTCAGCGATATTCTTTAAAACGTCATCAACAAGCAGCTTACTGAACACGACTTTTAAATGTTAATTAAGCTGACGCTTAAACATAAAAAAGGTTTCATTATGAATAACGCAACTAAAAAAGTATTACCCGTAATTATATTAGCAACAATATTTAGTACAGCCTCTGCAGTCGCTACAGAAAGCAAAAACAACACGCTATTAGCTAATTCAGGGCAATGTGCAACCGGTGAAATAGTCACCAATAGCAATCAAATAATTTATGCTACAAACACCGATTCACTCATTAAGCATGAAGTAAACACTGAAACATTATTTACTAGTATAGAGAATCAAATAACGGCCGACTTTGAATCTTCTATAAACAAGATGAACGCAAAAATTGATAGCAACCTTTCGAAAATAACGTCATCACTAACAACTTATATAAGCACTATTTTAACCAATCAATAATAAATCAAATTTCATTAAGGAAGTGTTATGAACGCATTTACTAAAAAAATATTTTCAGCAACTGTATTATTGAGCAGCTGCTTATTAGCAACGACTGTGCAAGCACAAAGCTCAGTGTGGCAGGTAAGCAAAGGAAATGACTCATTATTTATTGGCGGCACAGTACACATTTTACCGAAATCAGAAATGCCTCTACCAGTGGAGTTTAACCACGCCTATAAGCAAGCAGATACTATTGTATTAGAAGCACCAATACCTGATCCTAGCGATGCACAAGCACAAATGAAAATGTTGAGCGCACTATCCTATAAAAATAATGAAACATTGAGCCAAAAGCTAACTCCAGAGGTAAAGCTCGCATTAGAAAACAAGCTGGCTGAATTTGGTGCAAATCTGACTAAATTAGATAACTTTCGCCCAGCAATGGTTAGTATTGTGCTGATGTCGATGGAGTTGCAAAAACAAAATTTAATGGGTGAAGGCGTTGACGCTTACTTTACTAAAAAAGCGACATTAGATAATAAAGAACAACAACACTTAGAGACGATGGCATTTCAGTTAGAGTTATTTAAGACTATGGGTGAACATAACGAAAATGACTTTATCAAAAATAATTTAGCTGGGTTTGATAATTACGGTGTGATGTTTAAAAAATTACTCTCAGCTTGGCGTGAGGGTGATACACAATCGCTCTATACAGTAGCACTTGAACCGATGCAAAAAAATGATCCTGCAACTTATAAACAATTAATGACCGATAGAAACAATAACTGGCTAGTTAAAGTAGAACAAATGTTTAAAAACGATAAAAGTGAATTTGTACTTGTGGGCGCAGGACACCTCGCCGGAGAAGATAGCTTACTGACATTACTTGAGAATAAAGGCTACCAAGTATCTTTAGTTGATATTAACAATACAACTTCCAAAACAACTGCTGAGGCCGATTGATGGATAAAACAGACAAGCAAGCAATGTCACTTCTATTTATATTTGGCTTTTTAATGTTAATCAGCGTGATATAAAAAATGCCGCTAAATTAGCGGCATTTTTGTATCTGCAAATAAACGCGCTTATGGGCGTGGAATAAACCCAACCGCATCATAAACTGCTTTTAATGTAGTTTCTGCACGCGCGCTGGCTTTTTCAGCCCCTGTTCTCATGATGTCATTAAGAAGTGTTTGATCTTCACGAATTTCTTTAAAACGTGTTTGAATTGGCTCAATCATGCTGACAACAGCTGCTGCGGTGTCTTTTTTCAAATGGCCATACATTTTGTCTTCGTATTCAGGGACTAACTCTTCAATTGAGCGCTTAGTTGCCACACTTAGTAGCGTAAGTAAATTAGATACACCTGGCTTTTCTTTGCGATCAAAGTAAATACGCGCTTGCTCGTCAGAATCGGTAACTGCTTTTTTAAGCTTTTTCTCAATCTTTTTCGGCTCGTCTAACATCATAATAAAGCCATTTGGATTTTCATCTGACTTAGACATTTTCTTCAGTGGATCTTGCAGGCTCATGACTCGCGCACCAAATTCTGGAATATACGGTTCTGGCAGCGTAAAAATATCGCCGTAAACATTATTAAAGCGAGTTGCAATATCACGCGTTAGTTCAAGGTGCTGTTTTTGATCTTCACCTACAGGTACTTTGTCTGCTTGGTACAGTAAAATATCAGCCGCTTGCAAAGCCGGATAAGCAAATAACCCCACATTAATATTATTAGCATGCGTTGCCGACTTATCTTTAAACTGGGTCATGCGATTAAGCTCGCCCATTTGCGCATAACAGTTTAATACCCAGCCAAGTTGCGCATGCTCAGGTACCTGAGATTGTACAAATAACGCCGCTTTTTCTGGGTTAATACCGCATGCCGTATATAACGCAACGCCATCGAGTACACGAGCACGCAATAATTCAGGGTCTTGGCGTACGGTAATTGCATGCAAGTCTGCAAGCATAAAGTAGCTATCATATTCTTCCTGTAGCTTAACCCACTGGTTAATAGCGCCAACATAGTTGCCTATTGTCATACCACCGGTTGGCTGCATGCCACTTAATACTACTGGTTTACTCATGATTTTCCTTTATTTTTACTTAATTAAAAATGCTTAACGCTGTGTTAGTGTCGGTATTATAGCTAAGAAGTTATCGCATAGGTACTGCGGATTATAATCCGCTAACTGCTCTCCCTGGTGATACCCATAAGTAAGCGCTATCACGTCAATGTTAGCGGCTTGCGCTGCGAGTATGTCACTCTTTGAATCACCAATCATAATCGCTTTATCAGGCGTTATATTTAATGCATCGCAAGCAAATAATAGCGGCTCAGGTGACGGTTTTTTTGCCATGTCGTCACCGCAAACAATCACTTCAAAATGACTGCGAATAGCGAGCTTATCTAAAAGCATTTCAGTAAAGCGGCGTGCTTTATTAGTAATAAGTGCTTTAGGCATACCACTGAGAGCAGCAAGACCAGTTTCAACATGCTGATATAACACACTGTATTCACCGACCTGCTCACTGTAATGTTGATAAAACAGATTGATAGCTCGTTCGCTTAAAGCCTCATCGAGATGCTCACTAATTTGCATATCGCCGCAAAGGGCTCGTTTAACTAACACCTCAATGCCGTTACCTACCCAACTTTCAACTAATCGCTGACTGACAATTGGAAACGCTAAATCGCTAAGTGTTAAATTTAAAGCCATATACAAGTCGTACACGCTATCAACTAGGGTGCCGTCTAAGTCAAAAAACGCTGCATCATATTTCATTATTTAACACTTTCTAATTGCTGACGCATCTCATCAATCACCGTTTTATAATCAGGCTGATTAAAAATAGCTGAGCCTGCAACAAACATATCTGCACCAGCTTCAGCCGCCGCTGCTATGTTATCTACTTTAATACCACCATCTACTTCTAAACGAATATCACGTCCAGATTCAACAATGCGTTGTTTTGCCTCTCGCAGTTTCTCCAGTGTTTGTGGAATAAAACTTTGCCCACCAAACCCAGGATTTACTGACATTAATAAGATCACATCTACTTTATCCATTACGTGATCGAGGTAACTTAAACTCGTTGCAGGGTTGAACACTAAGCCTGCTTGGCAACCTTCATCTTTTATCAATTGCAAAGTACGGTCAATATGCTCGCTCGCCTCTGGATGGAAGGTAATAATTGATGCACCCGCCTCGGCAAATTGTGGGATTAAACTATCTACCGGTTTTACCATTAAATGCACATCAATCGGGGCTTTAATCCCGTAGTCGCGAAGTGCTTTACATACCATTGGGCCAATCGTTAAGTTAGGTACGTAATGGTTATCCATTACATCAAAATGAACGACATCAGCACCTGCGGCTAACACTTTGTCGACATCTTCGCCTAATCGTGCAAAGTCTGCAGATAATATTGAGGGCGCTATTAAGTATTTTTGTTCACAGTTGAGCATCGCTAATCCGTTAATGAATAATTTATGCCGTTAATGTAACTTAATTAGCGAAGTTACCCAAGTAGCACCTTTAAAAATAGCGCCAAATAAGTAATGTTAAAGCCTTATTGTGGCTATTCATGAAAAAGAATAACCTGCTGAGGATGTAGGCTTTATAATTAAAAAAAGAATCAGTTTTTAAGCGGGTGTCACTCAGTATTTAAAACACAATACAAATAAACAATAACAAAAATAAAGTGTATTATTTAAGCAGTTTTTGTTATGCTGCGCGAAGAACTAAATTATTAGGTTTATATTATGCGTGCTTTTAAAATTGGATTATTAATCACGTCGGTAAGTGTTGTTATTGGAGCAACATCGCTTTGCTCAAATACTGAGCAAGATTTAAGCTCTGCCAACATTTGTCTTCATAAAGAGCAAACCAACGCTATTAATAATAGCGCAACCCGTTGCATTCAAATTGAAGAAGATTCGTCTTGGGCCTCTTGGTTAACAGGTGATAGCCGTAGCGCTCAGTTTCATTACTTAGACTTGCTAGAATTGTTAACGGGTACTGATGACAAACACAAGCCCTCTTCAATCAAGCCATTATTTTAATTAAATGCAGCACTTTTTTAGCGCGTTACAAAGCGTACTGGCTGCATTTTTTGGTGTTCAATCTGAAGATAAGCGCAAAACAGACTTTAAGTACCACTCTCCAATTACGCTGATAGCTATTGCCGTAGTACTGTTTGTATTGTTTGTATTGGCTATTTATGCAACCGTGACTTCGGTGCTAAATACATAGCCATTAGCTCATCCACTTTATTTCGTGAACCGCCCTTTGGACTAATCGTACGTTTAACCTGAATTTTATCCAGTGATGCTTGACTGTAAATTTTGCGTGTCCACACGGTATCGTGGTTTGAAATAAGGACTGGCGTGTTATTCTCAAATGCCGCTTGCTCAGCCAAGTTAGCTAAATTAGCCTGATCATCTAAATTAAATCCGCCTTTAGCGTAAGAGGTAAACGATGCGGTTTTACTTAATGGTACATAGGGCGGATCGCAGTATATCACCGCATTTTTAGGGACCAGTTTAAATACATCATCGTAGCCTAAGCAGGTAAATGTTGCTTTTTGTGCTTTGTTGGCAAAAAAGTACATTTCTTTTTCAGGAAAATAAGGCTTTTTATATTTACCAAAAGGCACATTAAAAATGCCCTTTAAGTTATATCGACATAATCCGTTATAACCATGGCGGTTCATATATAAAAATAAAATAGCTCGCTCATACACATCGCTGCTTTGGTTAAACTGCACACGATAATCGTAATACGCATCTGGATGGTTATTTAAATCAACAAATAGTTTTTTTGCATCGCTAATAAACTCATCCGGCGAACGTTTAAGCTCTTTATATAAATTGATTAAATCAGCATTTATATCGTTAAGTACGTAGTGTTTAAAATTACTATTTAAAAACACTGAGCCCGCACCAACAAAAGGTTCAACCAAGGTATCTGCATGTTTACTTGCTTGATTTAGTCGCGCGTTAATATCTTCAACGAGGCTATATTTTCCGCCAGCCCATTTAAGGAAGGCTCTACTCTTTTGCTGCATTGGCTCTTTACTTCAATTCGGTGTTGCGCGATTTTACACTAAAGTCACTGAGTTTACTGATCAACTCGTGCAATTTCTTGTTTTATTTTGCTAATTTTTTTATAGAAAGGTTTATTTTTTCTTACTCCAGCGGGGAGTGCTTGCAGTGCTTGTTTTGCCTCATTTAAGTTAGCAAAACTGCCTGTTGTTACCACCCACCACATTTTACCATTTCGTTTAGTTTGGTATGTATTGGTAATACTTTCTAGCTTATGTTCAGCAATAAACTCATTGCCTACCTGCTGCTGAGTTACGGCTAATAGCTGAATAACAAAATTATCTTCAGGTTGTTCTAGGTACCAGTTACTGGGTATTTTTACTATTTGGCTTTGCTGCTTTACCACCTCAGGTACGCTAATGGCTTCTTCAACCGGCGGCGGTGCTGGCTTTTCTTGTTCAGTTAAAGTCGATGGCTCAGTTAAACTTCCTACAATTGCTGGCACGTCATTGTGGGCACTCTCATCTGTAGTTGGCTCTTTAGTTATAGGCTGTGGCGAAGTAAACAGGGTTGGTGATTTAACCGGTTGTTGTTTATTTTGAATAGCTTGCTCGGTTGTAATAGCGGTTGTGAGGACTTGCTCATCGCTTTGACTATTAGCATTTTTCCACCATTGGGTCATATCAGCTTTGTATACAACGCCAATAATCAATAACATAATTATGAGTAATAGTGTGAGCAACTGTAAGCGCCAAGATACTTTGTCTTTTACGATAATATCAGCAACTTGTTCGCTAGGCTGCCAGGCTAATAAAAGACTTGGGTTACCTTGGGCTTCAACTAAAAAGGTTTTAAATACAGGGTCTTCATCATAAGGTAAAGCCGTGAAGTACCATCCCATTAGCTGCTTACTTTCAACCAAGTTTAATGGCTCTAAATGAATATTAACTGCCTCTTTAAACGGCAATTTAGATTGCGATGCAATCATAATGTAAAGCACATTGGGCGCACTTTTTGATAACAGCTCGAGCTCTGCAATTAGTTCTTCAGATAGGTGCCTGCCGCCATCGATAACCCATAAACACGCGCCGCATTGTTGTTGCTTCGCTAATTGATAATAGTTTTGTGATAAGCTCAGGTTGTGATCAATTAAAGGGGCATTAAAGCTTTGCTCTAATAATTGAGTCATCAATTGCACATCAGTCATTTGAGCGCCAACTTGCACAAACGCTTTATTAAAATCGTTATATTTATCAGTGATGAAGGTTTCAAGCAAATAGCTTTTGCCTAAACCAGAAGTGCCCAACAAAACAATTAGGTTTTGACCATATTCAAATTGCAATGCGATTCTATCCACCAAAGCCGCACGGCTCGGTAAAATTTGTGACTGCATTTATTGCTCGATCAATGCTCTGACTTGATCATCAGACACATCATCAACTAATGCACATTGACCAAATTCGGTGGGTAAAATGAATCGGATAGTCCCTTTTTTATTCTTTTTATCTTTTCGCATATGCAGTAAAAAGTGCTCACTGGTCATATCGCTAGGTATCTCGATTGGTAAGCTATATTGCGCTATTAATGTAGCAATACGCTCTACATCTTCTCGTGTTAAATCTTGGCGAGTATAAGCAAGCTTTGCAGCAAGCACCATACCTGTCGCGACCGCTTCTCCATGTAACCAAACACCGTAACCCATTTGTGCTTCAATAGCATGCGCAAACGTGTGCCCTAAATTTAACAACGCACGAAGGCCCTGCTCTTTTTCATCTTGTGCAACAATAAGCGCTTTAATTTCACAGCATCTGAAGATGATGTGCTGTAAACACGTCTCGTCTAATTGTTGTAATTTAGCGATGTTATGCTCTAGATAAGCAAACAGTTCAGTATCGTAAATCAAGCCATACTTAATAACTTCAGCCATGCCTGCAGCAAACTCGCGTGTTGGTAAGGTATGCAACGAACGCGTGTCAATAAATACAGCTTGGGGTTGATAAAAAGCCCCAATCATATTTTTACCTAGCGGGTGATTAACCGCTGTTTTGCCGCCAACTGAAGAATCAACTTGAGATAATAAAGTGGTTGGTATTTGGATAAAAGGGACGCCACGCTGATAACAAGCAGCAACAAATCCAGTTAAATCACCTACAACGCCACCACCTAATGCAATTAAGCAGGTGTCACGGCCGCAATTATTCTCAAGTAGGAATGCCGAAATTTTTTCAAACCAAGTGAGTGATTTATATTGCTCACCATCTGGAATAATAAAATGCAGTGGGTTTAGCTGTGCTAATGAATCAAGCAACTGTTGAAGGTACAGCGGTGCAATCGTTTCATTAGTAATGATGATAGGCCGACAATCACCAATGTGATGGATTAGACGGCCTGTATCTTGAAGTGCAGATTGACCAATATAAATAGGATAACTTCGCTCGTCTAAATTAACAGTTAATTCAAGCATGCTGGGTTAGTCCTTTTTAATACTGGCTTTTAAAAATCCAATTTCTCGATGATTTGGTTAGCAACAACTTTCGCGCTCTGCTCATCAGTGCGTACAACAAAATCAGCTACTTCTTTATATAATGGTTCACGCTCTTCTGCTAAGCGCTCAAGTACATCACGAGGTGCTTCTTCTGTTTGCAGTAATGGGCGACGCTTGTCGCGTTGCGTACGTGCAACTTGCTTTTCAATCGGTGTCTCTAAGTATACAACAATACCGCGAGCCGAAAGCTTGTTTCGAACTTCTTTACTCATTACTGAGCCACCACCGGTTGCAAGTACAATACCTTGCATTTCGGTTAAGTCACCAATAACAGATTCTTCACGAAGTCTAAAGCCTTCTTCACCTTCAAGATCGAATACCCAGGCAATATCTGCGCCCGTGCGACGTTCGATTTCTTGATCAGAATCAACAAATTCAAGGTGTAATTGGTCAGCGATGTGACGACCAATCGTGCTTTTGCCAGCCCCCATGGGGCCAACTAGAAATATATTACGTTTCTCAGCCATATCTTTTAGTACAAACGAACTCTAAAATTTGAAATAAAACCCCGCCTAACGACCTGGCCCCAAAATTAAGAAAGGGATTATCTCAGTAATCGGTCGGGTATTTCAAGTCAATTAGGATAAAAAGCCATATAACGAGCAATTAAACTAAATAATTACCCACTGGTTAACAAAAAAGCACCTTATTATAGGCAAGTTTATCTTCTAGGGTTAAAATTTATGCAATTAAGGTTACTACATTGCTGCTTCATGAAAGCTTTTGCATGGTAACTTTACAAGAGCCTGAATTACAAACAACATAAACGCAGCCTTAAATACATCCGCAGTACAGTACATGATCAAAATTATATACTGTCTTATTGTACATTTATAGGGAGTGTTCACACCACGATAACTAAATTACATACCCATACTATCTAGGCTGGTATTCAACCTAGATAGCTTAAATATTTAGTCTATTTGGATTTTAGGTGTGACAAAAATCAGCAGTTCGCGCTTTTCATTGAACTCGCTTGTGCTTTTAAATAGTCTTCCTACGTAAGGAAGGTCGCCCAATAAAGGTACTTTTTTGGTCGAATTAATAATTTGCTGTTGGAAAATACCACCCAACACTACCGTTTGTCCATTCTCAACGAGTACTTGAGTCTCAATTTGTTGCGTATCGATGGCAACCGCTGGGCCTGTACCTGTTTGAACCGTATCCCCTCGGGTATCTTGAGTAATGATTAAATTTAAAATAACTTTGTTATCGGGTGTGATATGAGGTGTCACCTCTAGGCTTAGTACCGCCTTTTTAAAACTTACGGTTGTTGCACCACTTGAAGCTGACTCCACATACGGGATCTCAGTACCTTGTTCAATACGCGCTTTTTGCTGATTAGCAGCAGTAATGCGTGGGCTTGCAATGATTTCACCTTTGTTTTCTTCTTCAAGGGCGGTTAATTCTAAATCAATTAATGTTCCGTTAGCCAATTTAGCAATGTGCATACCTATACTCGCCGATGGATTCGCCACTGGTAAATTAACGTTAAGTCGATCAGAAAGGCTAGGAATATTACCATTAGAAATCGTTTCAGCTCCTTCTAATGTGCCAGAAACACCGTCTGAGCCTTGCTGATCACTAAACCCCCAACGAACCCCCAAGTCTTCAGTTACGTTGTCACGTACGGTTACCATACGTGCTTCAATAACCACTTGTTTAACCGGTATATCTAAAGTTTCGACCATACGACGAACACTTTCAATACTTTTTGCAGTGTCTTTCATTAATAACGTATTGGTACGTTGATCAACAGACACGCTCCCTCTGGCTGTAATAATACTATTGGTATCTGTTTTTAATAAGTCGGCAAAATCTTCTGCTTTTGCATAATTTAAGCGGATGTATTCACTGTAAAGTGGCTCTAAATCCTCAACTTGCTGTTTAGCTTTTAACTCTTTTGCTTCACGGGCAGCCAGCTCTTCAGATGGCGCAACCATTAAAATAGAACCGTCCATGCGTTTGTCTAAGCCTTTTATTCTAAGCACGACATCTAACGCCTGATCCCACGGAACCCCATCAAGGCGAAGAGTAATATTGCCTGTCACTGAGTCGCTTGTTACCAAGTTAAAATCATTGTAACCGGCAATAATCTGTAATACAGCACGAACAGAGATATCTTGAAAATTAAGCGTCATAGGACGACCCAAGTACTCTTTACCACCATCTAAGTAGGCATTTTGCGTTTCATCTTTCTCAACCGTTAAGGTAAAAATATTCTCAATTTGCTGATAGGTATAGGCAAAAGCAGTGTTTGGTTCAATCACTAAACGTGTAAGGTTATCTTCTTTAAACGTTTCAATACTGCTCACCACAGTGCCAAAATCGAGTACATCTAATTCATACAATAAATCATCTAAAATATCGGTATGATGAAACTCGGCAATGATTTTTCCACCGCTTTCATGAACCTCTACAGCTGCCTGAGTATCTTGTAGATAAACAAGTACTTTCGCCTCACCTTTTTCTCCACGTCGAAAGTCAATTGCTTGAATACCGTTAATATAATTAGACGTGTAAGCAGGCTTATCTTCGCTGGTTGTTAAAATTTGCTCTGTGAGTGGGTTATCAGAAATTCTAATAGAAACTAAATTATTGTTTACTTCAGTCTCATAAATTTTTAATCGGTCCAAGTTAATGGTCACTTTTAAACCCGCACTGGTCATCATACTCGTGATGTTACTGATACCAGCTTGGTTGATAGCGATATTCGTCAACCCTTCATCTAATTCTACCCCATCGAATAGTAGCTCTATTCTTGCAGGGCTATTAAAAACTTGTACTGCTGGTTGCTGCTGCAACTCTTCATCAAAAACTAGCTGTAATTCGGTTTCACCTTTAAGCAATGGATTATATCGAACGTCATAGAGTAAAGGGGCTGCACTGACGGCTTTTGTCATTAGTAGTAAAAAAACAAACAATAAAGCAGATAAAATACGATGATGCGAACACTCACCTTTGTGCATATAGGGTATACCTTTTTTCTTATTAATTTGCGCCATTGGTTGCCGCCTCTAACATTTCTAATTTGGTCAAACGTTCTTTCCAACAACCTGACCCATCAGGGATTAATTCTACTAATTCAATATAGTCACTATTAACACTGCTTACTTTTCCGTCATAGGTGCCTAAATAGCTTCCTATTGTTACTCGGTGCAAGGTGTCATCAGCAGCTGTAATGAGCGCCCATGTTTTGCCGTTCGATCCTATTGTGCCCCTCATTGCTAAATTATCTAATGGGTACTTCTCCAGTGGCTGACGAACACGCTCTGGATCTGGGTGAAGACAGTTTTTAACTTGTGTTAGCTTGTTTTGAATAATTTCTGGTTCTGGCGCTACAAAAGGGCTACGTAAGTCTTTGGCGTTATACTCAAAGTGCTCAAACTTAACTAGCTCAGGTATTTTTTCAATACGTGCCGTGGTATTTGCCTTAACCTGATCAATAAATTCTTTTTGCTCCGATGTATCCTCGTTACAGCCACTGAGCAAAAACATCGCAGTGGTTAAAAAGAGAAGCTGCTTCATCATCTCACCCCCTCTTCATAACGGTAAGTTTTTGCTACTACACTGAATGTTAGCTGCTTTTCGCCAGATGATAAAATAGAAAAGTCATGTAAACTGACAATTCTTGGTAGTTGAGCCACTTTCCCTACAAATTCGCCAAACTCATGATAAGTACCTACCACTTCAATTTTAATTGGCAACTCGGTATAAAACTCTTTTTCAACTTCTGGCAACCAACCAATTTTTAAAAATGTTAACCCGCTGGTTGTACCCACATAAGAAAGGTCGTCCAATAATCCTGGCGTCTCATTTGAAGTAGGTAGGCGTTTTAATAATTGAGAGAATTTATCTTCCATCTCAACCATTTGCTCACGATAAATATCAAGCTTACTGGCAACTGCATATTTAGTTCGGTAGGTTGTGCGTAACTCAATTTCCTTAGCAACGGCATTGTGGTAGCTGTCTATTTCATCCGACACTAATAAGCTGTAGCTAAAAAACAACACCAAACAAGCTACAAAAGTTCCGCATATTGCTTTTACAATAACGGGCCACTCACCGATGTTATCGAGCTCGATTTCATTCCAATCGATTTCTGTAAACGATTTAAAATCAAGGTTCATTACGTACCTCACCTATTTTGCCAAATGGTTTTACGTAAAACTCCATATTAAAATCGCTGAGTAAACGTGAAGATTGATCGCCGGCAACAATACCTTGCATAGTCGGGCGCTCTAATAAGTAAGAGCTTTGTACCTGTCTGAGCATAGTAGATAAACGATTATTAGACTCACTTTTGCCTAACACATGAATTTGATTACCTTTGCGCTCCAGCTTGGTTAAATAAACCCCTGCAGGCACTATTTTTGCCACTTCATCCATTATTTGGGTGCCTAAATTACGGCTACTTTGTAACTCTTCAATTAAACGCATACGTTGTTGTAAGTTTTCTTTTTTCTTGTCTAGATCGCGTATGTCGCGAATTTTATTGTCGAGCGTTGTAATTTCTGAACTAAGATAATTATTTTTTAACGTTTGCCCTTCTTTTAGAGCACCATAAAACACACTCAGCATATACATACCAGCAAAACAGACGATAACCACAGCCATAAGAAGTGTTATAAATTTCTTTTTAGACTGCTCACGCTGTAGCTCACGCCAAGGTAATAAATTTATATGTGGCATGATGAAAAGCTCCTCAACGCCAGGCCAGTCGCAATTGCAAATTGAGTGCGGTGGCGCTGTATTATATTACGATCAACTCTAGGGGATATTTCCATCTTATCAAATGGTTCAACAACAACTGTGTGTATTCCTAATTCTTCAATCAGCAATCTATCAATGCCTTTAATCATCGCTGAGCCACCCGTCAATACAATATAGTCCAATTGTTCTTTACCTGTGGTGGTTAAAAACATTTGAACAGCACGACGAACCTGCTGGAGTAACGATGTTTGAAAAGGAGCTAACACTTCAAATGTATAGTTTGGAGGTAAATCACCGGTTGTTTTGCCAATTTCAGCTTCATCAAAGCCTTTGTTGTAGTAAGCAACGATACTATTTGTGTATTGGTCGCCACCAAATACTTGGTCACGGGTATAAATTGTCTCACCAGATTGCACTACACTCACCAAGGTGAGTACAGCACCAATATCAACCACTGCAACCGTTTTGTCATATGCATCTGATGGTAACTGTTGGTAGTAAACATCCATAGCGCGACTTAGCGCATAGCTTTCAACATCCACTACTTTTGCGGTTAAATTCGCAGCACTTAACGCACCGACTCTGGCTTCAACGCTTTCGGTTCTAGCGGCAGAGAGCAGTACATTTATTTTGCTCGGGTCAGCACTATTTGTAGAGAGCTTTTCAAAATCAAGACTCACTTCATCTAGTGGGTAAGGAATTAAGCTGTCGGCTTCAATTTCAATCTGCGACTCTAATTCAGCGTCGCTTAAGGAAACATCCATGAAAATAACTTTGGTAATCACGGTTTGCCCAGAGACGGCAACAGACGCGAATTTTAGCGACTTTGGTAGCTTTCGTTTTAACTTGATTATCACATTACCAATTGCTTCAATATCTTGAATATTACGCTCGCTCATAGCGCCTTTTGGCATAGGTTCAATTGCAAGTGCTTCTAGTCGAAGCCCAGTTTCTGTTTCACTTAAAAGTACGGCCTTGATAGAGTGCGATCCAATATCAATACCTACCATCATTGGTGATGGTTTTTTTATTAGTTGACTTAGCATGTTTGCAACTTTGCCTTTGTTTTAATAATAAACAAGTTATAATTTATATCTTAAAAAATATTATTCAATTTTTAATCAATATATACTAGCAGTCTCAACCTGTAATTGGGAGTCCGTTTAGGGAAATATCAGTGATTTTATTAAAAAGAACTTTACAATTTTTGATCATTTGTGCATTACTTGCACTAATTACATTGCTCAGCCTTTATTACTACGTTAAATCCGATATTCCCAGCGTGCAAGTTTTAAAAAACGTGCAATTACAAACGCCTATGCAAGTATTTACTAAAGATGGGCTTTTAATCAACCAATTTGGTGAAAAAAGACGGATCCCTGTAACTATAGACCAAATTCCCCAGCCTTTATTGCAGGCTTTTTTGGCAACTGAAGATAACCGCTTTTACGATCATATCGGTATTGATCCAATTGGTATTGTGCGCTCAGCGCTAGTACTTATTTCTACTGGTGAGAAAAAGCAAGGTGCCAGTACTATTACCATGCAATTAGCTCGTAACTTCTTTTTAACACGAGAAAAAGCCTACATCCGTAAAGTAAAAGAAATATTTATTGCCATTCATATCGAAAACCTCCTCTCAAAAGATGAAATATTTGAGCTTTACCTAAATAAAATAGAATTAGGAAATCGTGCCTTTGGTATTGGTGCTGCGGCTCAAGTTTATTATGGTAAAGAACTAAAAGAGTTAACTCTTGCGCAAATGGCAATGATTGCTGGTTTACCAAAAGCCCCTTCGGCACTTAATCCTATTCGTAATCCAGAACGTGCTAAAGCAAGAAGAAATGTGGTGTTAGGAAGAATGCTTGAAGAGAAGTATATTTCAAGAGCGCAGTATAATGAAGCCACTAACCAACCAATTACCGCGTATTTTCATGGAGCTGAAATTGACTTATACGCGCCGTACATTTCAGAAATGGTACGAGCAGAAATGGTGTCACGCTACGGTATAGATAAAGCCTATAACTCAGGGTTTAAAGTGTACACCTCTGTTGAATCAGATGTTCAAAAAGCAGCACAAACAGCTCTAGTTAATAACCTACATGCCTACGATATGCGCCATGGTTTTAGAGGCCCTGAAGCCATATTGTGGGATCCGCAAACAGAGCCGCCATTAACGCAGTCGAAATTATTAAACACTTTAAAAGCCGTTAATGAATTTGGCCCTTTAAAAACGGCTGCGGTGTTAAGCGTGAGCGATAAAAGCGCTGAAGTTATACTTAAAAGCGGCGAGCGCACAACCCTTACTTGGGATAACCTAAAATGGGCACGTAAGTTTATTACACGCTATCGCCAAAGCTTTGCGCCTGAAACAGCAAGCGATATACTAACGCCAGGCATGCAAATATGGCTGCGCAAAAATGACGATAATAGCTATATTTTAAGTCAAATACCTGAAGCGGCGAGCGCCATTGTTTCTTTAGACCCACAAGACGGACGCATAAAAGCCATTGTTGGTGGATATAGTTTTGAACAAAGCCAATATAACCGAGCTGTACAAGCTAAACGCCAAGTAGGCTCAAATATTAAGCCGTTTATATATTCAGCTGCGCTTGAAAAAGGCTACACACTAGCGTCAATTTTAAATGATGCTCCTATAAATCAATGGGATAAGAGCCAAGGCGTTGCATGGCGACCAAAAAACAGCCCAGCTATTTATAATGGCCCAATTCGCATTCGTCGTGCTTTAGCCCAATCTAAGAATGTAATTTCCGTGCGCTTATTAAGGGGCGTTGGACTGCAAAGAACAGCCGATCATTTATTAAAATTTGGTTTTGACGATAAAGATATAAATCGTAGTGAGTCACTGGCATTAGGCAGTGCATCCATTACGCCGCTTGAATTAGCACGTGGTATGAGTGCTTTTGCTAATGGCGGTCACCTAATTGAGCCATACTTTATTTCACAAATCCAAGATGCAATGGGTAATACGTTATTTAAAACCAATCCCACCATTATTTGTGATGATGAAACGACAACACCTAGCTCGCTAATGCTAGGTGAGCAAGTAGCACCAAATTGTGCGCCGCAGATCATCTCTAAACAAAATGCATTTTTAATTGCCAGCGCAATGAATAGTGCTATTTGGGGTGGCGGTAGCTGGTCACATAAAACCGGTTGGAGTGGAACAGGCTGGCGTGCACAAGCGCTAAAACGTCGCGATCTTTCTGGTAAAACAGGCACGACAAATGATTCTGTAGATACTTGGTTTAGTGGCTTTAACCGCGATGTGATGACATCAGTTTGGGTTGGCTTTGATAACCCAGGTAATACACTGGGACGCTCAACCTACAATAACAACTTAGGAAGTGGTCAAATATCAGGTGCTGAGTCAGGCGCAAAAACAGCTCAGCCTGCATGGGTTGATTTTATGCGCGCCGCACTGGATGGCAAACCTGCTGCGCCCATCGAACCACCTGAAGGCTTAGTTTCTATTCGTATTGATTTAGAAACCGGATTATTAAGTCATAAAAACGATTACACCAGCCGTTTTGAATACTTTGAAAAAGGCACCGCTCCTACCAAGTATGTGTTATCACAACCAAATGATATATTTGAAGAAAACACTAAAACTGAAGAAGAACTATTTTAAATATAGCGAACAGTAAAAAGGCCGCAAATTAGCGGCCTTTTTGATGGTCTAACTAATATTTTGTACCAACCAGTATAAGTCAGAGTGAACGCCAGCAGCAGTCACTTCTTTACCCGCACCGGGCCCTTGTATCACTAATGCGTTTTGGTTATACCACTGGGTATTAATCACAAAAATATTATCGCCAGGGGTCAAATTCGCAACCGCTTCGCTTTTTGGTACATAGGTAATCCCTACCTTAGCGTTTAGCGTGTTGTTTTCAAACTCTAATAACCCGGTGTAGCACAGTGCAGCATTTTGTTGCTGAGCCGCTTGCGCATGCTGCTCAATAAATGCATCTAAACGAGCCTTATTATCAATAAAGTCATTCCAGCTGCCTGCACTTAACTCATCGGGCATCAAAGCGGATAAAGAAATGTCATCAAGTTCCAATTCAATACCTAATTCACGCGCTAAAATAAGCAACTTACGTTGCATATCTCGTCCAGATAAGTCTTCTCGAGGATCAGGCTCTGTGAACCCCAAAGCTTGCGCTTCTAGAACTAAATCTGAAAACGCTTTACTGCCATCATACATACTGCATAACCATGATAGCGTGCCTGAAAACACGCCTTCTATTCGCGTTATTTTATCGCCACTATTTTGTAAATCAGCCAAGGCAAAATTAATCGGTAGTCCGGCCCCTACACTTGCATTATAACGCCAATGTAAGCCACGTTGAGCAAGGCTTTCACGTAGTGTTTGATACCACGAAAGCGATGCGGTTCCCGCGTATTTATTAGCACTAATTAGATGGCAGTTTAATTCAACTAACTTACTATAAAGCTGACTAAAATGTTCACTGGCGGTAATGTCGATCACTATTTTATGTTCATACTCAAGGGTATCTATGTATGACAATAAATCGGCTTGTTTATAGGAGCTTGCATGGTTTTCCCATTGAAGTTGCCAGCTTTCACAGTCTAATCCATTAGCATTCACCAGCATCTGCTCTGAGCGTAAAAGCGCTACTAACTTGACGTTAAAATCAGTTGATAAGCGTGCTAGTTGAGCAGGTAATTGGCGCATAAACTCAGCACCTACATTACCAAGTCCTGCAATAATTAAAGCTATTTCTTGTGCTTTATTAATGAGCTTGTCATGTAACAGGCTCAGCACATCACTTTCAAGTACTTGATCGGTTAATAGTAACGTATATCCCTCACCGTAATGGGTAAACCGAGGCTGGATAGATTGTGTTTGTAATAAGGCTTCACTTTGCTTACCAAGCGGCGCTACCTCTTGATCAGGTGCAATAATCGCCACCCCATTTAAGTTTGACTCACTAATATTGGCGCGGCCAGCAAAATAATTAGCCACCTGATGTGTCGCTGACGCAGGGACTAGTAAGTAGATTTCGCCTTCGTGTTCAAAGTGATGCAAACTATGCTGAATAAGTTGGCTAACATGTGCTACTTCGCCTTCACTCAGATCATCAACAATGAGTAAATCCACATTATTTACTGTGGTTAAAAAGCGTTTTTGTTTACTCATTCCTAGTTTAACTATTTCGGTATGACTGCCTTGAGGATCGTAACTACTGCGAACAACTAATTCTATATCGGTATCTTTTAATGGCGATAATGTTTTAGCGTGTAATACTGGATTACCTAATCTCGCTAATAAATTCGCTTGATCACGGCACACTCGCGCATACTTAACCGCATTAGCAACCTTACGCGGATCAGTACTAAAAACACCTTGAGTGTCAGTCCAAATAGAGACTTTTTTAGCATTGCAATACCGCGCTAATAAAGTGGCACTGTAATCACTGCCATTTCGCCCTAAGGTCACTGTTTCACCATGTAAATCAGCCGCAATAAACCCAGTAACTACATTAATTTTACTCGTCTGTATGGCTTTTAAGCACTGCTGCTGATTATTAGCATGCTGCAGCTGCCCGGCATCTAACGTAAATAACTGCCTAGCGTCATGGGCACAAGCGCTAACGTTAAGCTGTTCTAAGTAAGCGCTTAGTAACCTTGCAGACCACAATTCACCATGTGCTAATAACGCAGCTTCAGCTAATGTCCCTTGCTTAGCCTGCTTGGTAATAATACTGAGATCAGTTTCAAGTAAATCAAGCGCATGGTGCTTAGCTTTAGCTATTAATAATTGCTCAATTAGAGCTATTTGATGGTTGCTCAATAGCAATACAATATCAGCAATAGCTTGAGTGTCTTGTTGTTGGTAGCTTTGCCACAGTTTAACTAAGGTATCGGTGGTTTTACCGGCAGCCGATACCACCACACAATCCCCAGCTTGAGCGTGAGTTAAAATAATATTTGCGACACTTTTAAAGCGATCCGCTGAGCTTAAACTCGAACCACCAAATTTATGAACCTGATTTACCATATTAATACCGACTCGCATTTATGTTTTGTATTTTGAAGATTGGTATGCACTACCATAACGCCGGATGCGCCGCGTTTAACTTTGCTGAACCAAATGATTCACTAGCACCACTTTTTGCCGATAGGCCGGGATTGGCTTGCCCTGGGCGCACCAAATTAAATACCCTGTCTAAGTCAGCGAGTAAATCATTTACATCTTCAATACCCACCGAGATACGAATAAGCGTGTCGCCTACTCCGGCTTCTGCACGCGCGGTTGCGTCCATGCCGGCGTGGGTCATAGTCGCAGGGTGACAAATCAAACTTTCTACTCCACCTAATGATTCCGCTAAGCTAAATTCATTTAAGCGCGTTAAAAACGCTGCAGCATCGTTTATATCGCCTTTTATATCAAAGCTAACCATAGCACCAAAGCCAAGCTGCTGCGCCTTAGCTAGCGCATGTTGAGGGTGTGATTCAAGACCTGGGTAGTAAACTTGGGCAACAAACTGGGAGCGTTCTAAATACTGTGCAATGGCGAGTGCATTTTCTTGGTGTTGCCTTAAACGCACGTTTAAAGTACGTAAGCCTCTGAGCGTTAAATAGCTATCAAATGGCGCGCCGGTGATGCCAATGTTATTTGCCCACCACGCTAACTCTTCACCTAACTCAGCAGTCGCTGCGATAACCGCGCCACCAACAACGTCTGAATGGCCATTGATATATTTTGTGGTTGAGTGCACCACAATATCAGCGCCAAACTTAATCGGGTTTTGTAATGCTGGCGATAAAAATGTGTTGTCGGCGGCAACCAGTGCACCACACTGTTTAGCTGTATCAGTTACCGCTTTAATATCTGTTAAGCGTAAAATAGGATTGCTAGGTGTTTCAATCCAAATCAGCTTAGGTTTAATAGCAAGGATGCGTGTCAAACTGTCGCTTTTGGTAAAATCGACCACTTCTAGTTTTAATAAGCCGCGCTTTTCTAGCGAAGTAAATAAGCGATAGCTGCCCCCATAACAGTCATGAGGGATCACTAACGTATCGTCACTATTAAGTAATTGTGTTGTTAGGTGAACGGCTGCCATGCCTGTTGCGGTAATAATGCCTTTAGCGCCACCTTCAAGCTCCGTGAGCGCCTCAGCCAAAATGTCACGATTAGGGTTACCACTGCGGCCATAATCATATTGACGCTTTGTATCAAAGTCAGCAAATGAGTAAGTTGTTGATAAATAAAGCGGTGGAACAACCGCACCATGCTGTTTGTCGGCTTCTATTCCACTACGAACAGCAATTGTTGCCTTATTTTTTTCACTCATTTTCGCTACCTTTACTAATTTGGATGTTTAGACGTCTAAAAGGTAGCGCATGCAATTTAAGATGTCAAAACATTTAAATGTCTAGATAGCTAAATAACTAGTATTTGACTATCTTTTTTAAACCGATAGAATTTCACGCATATTTACACGCTTTGATGCTGTGTGAGCAATTTATAATCTGAGGCAACGATACATCTTATGGCTAAATGGAATGGTGAATATATTCACCCATACGCAGAACACGGGAAAAAATCCGAACAAGTAAAGAAGATCACCGTTTCGATCCCGCTAAATGTATTAAAAGTATTAACTGATGAACGTACTCGTCGTCAAATAAACAACTTACGTCATGCAACAAATAGCGAGCTTTTATGCGAAGCGTTTTTGCATGCGTTTACCGGGCAACCGCTGCCTAATGATGATGATTTGCGTAAAGATAACGCAGAAAAAGTACCTGAAGAAGTGAAGAAAATAATGCAAGAAATGGGACTAGAAGTGCCTATTTTAAATGAAGACTAGAAGGGTCTTTATACAAAAAAACCTCAGCAAATGCTGAGGTTTTTTTTGCGCTAATTTACACTTAACAATTACGCCATGTAGTTTTCTGGCATATCAATTTGTGCAACGCCAGAGTCTACCGCCGCCTGCGCAACCGCTTTAGCTATACGTGGTAACAAACGAGGATCCATTGGTTTTGGTATAATATATTTAGCACCAAACTCTAATTTGTCGATGCCTGCGGCAGTAAGCACTTCAGTCGGCACGGGCTCTTTAGCAATACTGCGAATTGCTTCTACAGCAGCAATTTTCATCTCGTCGTTTATTTCACTGGCACGTACATCTAACGCACCACGGAAAATAAACGGAAAACACAATACGTTATTAACTTGATTCGGATAATCAGAGCGACCTGTAGCCATAATTAAATCGTTACGTGCAGCGTGTGCTAATTGCGGATCGATTTCAGGATCGGGGTTTGAACAAGCAAATACCACGGGTCTATCAGCCATTAATTTTAAATCTTCAGGGGCTAATAAATTAGGGCCCGATACACCCACAAACACATCGGCATCTTCAATTACATCTTGTAAAGTACGTTTATCGGTATTGTTTGCAAATAATTGCTTATATTCATTCAAGTCATCACGACGCGTATGAATAACTCCTTTGCGATCTAACATATAAATATGTTCACGCAACGCGCCACATTTAATTAAAAGCTCCATACAGGCAACAGCTGCAGCGCCGGCACCTAAACATACAATAATTGCATCTTCAATTGCTTTGCCCTGTACTTCCAGCGCGTTTAGCATACCCGCAGCCGTTACAATAGCCGTACCATGCTGATCATCATGAAAAACAGGAATGCTACAACGCTCTATAAGCGCTTTTTCTATTTCAAAACACTCGGGCGCTTTAATATCTTCTAAATTAATTCCACCAAAAGTGTCGGCAATATTAGCCACCGTGTTAATAAAGTCTTCGGTAGTACGGTGCTTAACTTCAATATCTATAGAGTCTAACCCTGCAAAACGCTTAAATAGTAGCGCTTTACCTTCCATAACGGGTTTTGAAGCCAGTGGACCTAAATTACCTAAGCCTAAAATTGCGGTGCCGTTAGTAATAACCGCAACCATATTTCCTTTACCAGTATATTTGTAGGCATTTGCTGGATCAGCGGCAATTTCACGAACAGGTTCTGCGACACCGGGGCTGTATGCGAGCGCGAGGTCTTTAACCGTCTCAGCGGGCTTGGTCAGCTCAATACTGATTTTACCTGGAACGGGATGGGCATGGTAATGTAGTGCTTGTTCACGAAAATCTGACATAACGCGATTATATCCTGCAATTTAAGTTAAAGTGAGAGGTAGTTTTAATCTACGATACCTTTATTATTTTTAAATTCCAAGCAATATCAGGTCTATCCTGTTATATGCTAGAACTGTTAATTTTAAGTGATTTATCAGCAACTTCCCTAGATTATCCTGACATTTTTAAAATATAAATTCGTCATAAAAATGAAAAACACAGGTACTTTTTGCCCTTGTTCTATTTTTATAAAGCGTATTTTTTAGTCTTAAATTAAAATAGTGAAATACCGAATTTTATTTAACTTTAAACACAAATAACCTCACGTTACCTGCATTTGAGTACCATCTTTAAAGTTTAACAAATAAAAATATAGAGAATATTGGCTGTTTTGTCTGCAAATGTTTATGCATACTCAGAATAAGAACAGGAAATAGTTATGCAAAAAAAATAAATACAAAATTGCTAAGAAAGCAGGTAGGAAAGTAAATTTTGGCCACAAAAAAAGCACCCTAAGGTGCTTTTTTTTACATAGAAACAAAAAATTATTTTTTGCTGCTAAGTGCACCGAAGCGCTTGTTGAAGCGATCAACACGGCCGCCAGTGTCTAAAATCTTTTGCTTACCAGTGTAAAACGGGTGACACGCAGAACATACGTCTAAGTGAATGTCTTTACACAGAGTAGAACGAGTTTCGAATTTGTTTCCGCATGAACAAGTTGCAGAAATTACTTCGTACTTAGGGTGAATACCTTCTTTCATAGGAACCTCTAGTTAAGGCCGCATCGCTCTCCAAACCCGAAGTCTGGCACCATACGTCGTTAAAACAAATTTATTGGTCGCGAATTTTATCCAACAACCCGCACGCACACAAGCTTTAATTACCCTTTTTGCTAAAAAGTCGGCAAACACCTATCCATTACTGATTTGTCGGTAGGCTTTTAATGCTATTTTTAGTACATTAAACCATTACGTTAATTGGTTGAGTTGTTATGCGTTTTGCTGAAGTTGCAATAAAAGTCCCCTTGCCTCGCACCTTTGATTATAAAGTGGATGAGCAATTAGTACCGCTGACTCAATTACAGCCTGGTATGCGCGTGTTAGTCCCTTTTGGTAATCAACGTAAAGTAGCGGTTATTCTTAGCTTAAAAGCGGAAACAGCAGTCCCCGAAGGCAAAATAAAATCTATTATTGAAGTTATTGACGACTCACCGGTGTTATCTGCGCAGCATTTAGAGCTACTGAAATTTACAGCGCGTTATTATTGCTATCCACTCGGTGAAACTATTCATATTGCATTGCCCAGTGCACTGCGCCAAGGTGAGTGCCCTGATAAAACCAGTATAAACATGGTGACATTAAGCGAAAAGGGGGCACTTTTACCGTCTTTAAAAGCTAAAACACAGCTTAATTTGCTTAAGCAATTATCAGCATCCGGTAAATCATCATTAACCGAACTCAAAGCCCTCGGGTTTAATAAAAAAACCATTGATACCCTTTTAGATAAAGAGCTAATAATTCAAACCATTGAGCACGACAATCAATGGCAACATACCTCGCCAACGGTTGGCAGCAAACCCCGTTTAAATAAAGAGCAAGCCATTGCCTGCACTGCAATTAATCAAAGTACGGGGTTTAATAGCTTTTTGCTAGAAGGTGTCACTGGCAGCGGAAAAACCGAAGTTTACCTGCAATGCCTAGAAGAAGTATTAAAACGTGGCGAACAGGCGTTAGTGCTCGTTCCTGAAATCGGGCTAACGCCTCAAACGGTCAATCGTTTTAGACGTCGCTTTCCTGACACCCCTATTATGTTATGGCACTCGGCATTAACCGATAACGAGCGTCTACAAACATGGCGTTTTTGCGAAAAAGGCAGTTGTGCCATTGTTATAGGCACCCGTTCAAGTATTTTTCTGCCATTTTTAAAGCTTGGGATGATTGTGGTTGATGAGGAGCATGATGCCTCATTTAAACAACAAGACACTTTACGCTATCATGCCCGTGATTTAGCTGCGTATCGTGCCTATCAGCATCAAATTCCACTTATTTTGGGTAGCGCTACGCCAGCACTAGAAACACTGCATAAAGCTATTAATAACAAATACCAGTTGCTTACATTAAGTGAGCGCGCACAAACCGCCACCGATAATCAGTTTAAGCTGCTCGACATGAAAGGTCAGCCTGATCGAGCCGGTATTGCACATGCCAGTCTTGCAATAATGCGCCAGCACCTGAATAGGGGAAAGCAGGTGATGGTATTTTTAAATCGCCGTGGGTTTTCTCCTACCTTGATTTGTCATGAATGTGGTTGGTTGAGTGAATGTAACCGCTGCAGCACCAGTGCGACTTTTCATAAGGCAATAGGCCAAATGATTTGCCACCATTGTGGCGATCAATATCATGTACCACATCAATGCCCTAACTGTGGTAGTACGCAAATTTTTCCTAACGGCAAAGGCACCGAGCAAATAGAAGAGTTTTTGAGTAGTGAATTTGCAGACACCCCGATCAGCCGTATCGACCGTGATTCAACTCGGCGTAAAGGTAGCCTTGAAAAAGCACTGGATGAAATAAACCAAGGCGGCGCACGTATTTTAGTTGGTACGCAAATGCTGGCAAAAGGTCACCATTTTGCTGATGTTAGCTTAGTACTTATTTTAGATGTCGATAGTGGTTTGTATTCGTGTGACTTTAGGGCTACTGAGCATTTAGCACAATTAGTAACACAAGTTGCAGGACGCGCGGGACGTTCTGGCGAACCCGGTGAAGTATTATTACAAACGCACTTTCCTGAGCACCCGTTATTACAAGACTTAGTTAATAATGGCTATCAAGATTTTGCCCGCTTTGCACTCACTGAGCGAAGTGATGCACAGTTGCCACCTATTACGAGTATGGCAATTGTTCGCGCACAAGGGCATAACATAAAGCAAGTCGTCGACTTTCTAACGGATTTGGTTCCTGTCAATGGGGTATCTGGTATACAATTGCTCGGACCGATCCCTGCGCCTTTAGAAAAAATTGCGGGAATGTATCGTTTTCAATTACATATTCAAGCGCAAGATCGACGCATACTACATCAGTATCTCGCGCAAATGGTTGATTATCTCAGCACTAGCAAACTTGCACAAAAAGTTCGCTGGAGTTTAGACGTAGACCCTACAGACATGATTTAGGTAAGGCCACATATAACACCATGGCACAGCACGATTATATTAATAAAAAACCAAAAAATAGAAAAAACACTAAACAAGAGCCGGCTAAAAAACCCTTCCCGTTTTTGTTAATCATTATTGCCTTGTTACTAGTCGGTGGTTTTGCATACGGACTCTGGTTTGTTAAAAACAATGCCGATCCAGAGCTTGTTGAAAAGCAAGCAAATCCAACACCCGAAAAACAAGTAGAAATAGCTAAACCGCGGCCACCTAAATTTATTAAAGAAATTAAAGAGCATGAGATTCAGGTTGAAGTAAAAGAACTTGAACAAAAAGGCCCTTATGTCATGCAATGTGGTTCATTTAGAACCCATCAGCAAGCTGAAACCTTAAAAGCTAAAATAGCCTTTGCAGGATTAATTTCAGAAATCAAAAAAACCACAGGCAGCAATGGTATTTGGTACAAAGTGCGTTTAGGGCCTTATGAAACCAAGCGTCATGCAGAAAGTGACAAGAACAAACTTAAACGAATTAATATTGTCGGCTGCGGAATTTGGGGCTGGACTTGAATTTAAACCATTCACCCATATAACCTCTTCATAATCGCTTTTTACGCGCTGCCCCTTGCAGCGCGATGATGAGGAATAACATGACTACAATCGTAAGTGTACGCCGTGATGACAAAGTTGTTATTGGTGGTGACGGCCAAGTATCTCTTGGTAACACAGTAATGAAGGGCAATGCCCGAAAAGTTCGACGCCTTTATAATGGCAAAGTTATCGCTGGGTTTGCTGGCGGCACTGCTGATGCCTTTACTCTTTTCGAACGTTTTGAAAGCAAATTAGAAATGCACCAAGGTAACCTCACTAAAGCTGCTGTAGAAATGGCTAAAGATTGGCGTAGCGATCGTGCCCTGCGTAAACTTGAAGCTTTACTTGCTGTTGCTGATGAAACAGCTTCGCTAATTATCACCGGCAACGGTGACGTGGTGCAACCAGAAAACGACCTAATCGCAATTGGCAGCGGCGGTAACTTTGCGCAATCAGCTGCAACCGCCTTATTAGAAAATACCGACTTAAGTGCTCGTGAAATTGTAGAGAAAAGTCTAACAATTGCTGGCAACATCTGTGTATTTACGAATAACTTCCAAACTATCGAAGAATTGTAATAGGAACTCGCTATGTCTGATATGACCCCAAGAGAAATTGTTCATGAGCTAGACCAACATATTATTGGCCAAGCTAAAGCGAAAAAAGCGGTTGCTATTGCCCTTCGTAATCGCTGGCGCCGTATGCAGTTAAACGAAGACTTACGCGCAGAAGTAACGCCAAAAAACATCTTAATGATTGGCCCTACGGGTGTAGGTAAAACTGAGATTGCTCGTCGTTTAGCAAAGCTTGCCAACGCACCTTTTATTAAAGTTGAAGCCACTAAGTTTACAGAAGTAGGTTATGTCGGCAAAGAAGTTGAAACTATCATCCGTGATTTAGTTGATGTTTCAATTAAAATGACACGAGAGCAACAAACTAAAAAGTTCAAACATCGCGCTGAAGAAGCGGCTGAAGAACGTATTTTAGATGTATTACTGCCTCCAGCGAAAGATCAATACGGTGAAGTTCAGCGCGATGAAAATTCATCGACACGCCAATCGTTTCGTAAAAAGTTACGCGAAGGCCAATTAGATGACAAAGAAATTGATATTGATTTAGCCCAAGCTCAACCTAATATTGAAATTATGGCTCCTCCTGGTATGGAAGAAATGACCAACCAGTTACAGGGAATGTTTCAAAACATGGGTGGTGATAAACGCACTAAGCGTAAGCTTAAAATTAAAGAAGCGTTTAAGTTACTTACTGAAGAAGAAGCCGGTAAACTGGTTAATCCTGAAGAATTAAAAGAACAGGCCATTTTTGCAGTAGAGCAAAACGGCATTGTGTTTATTGATGAAATAGACAAAATTTGTAAACGTGGTGAAGCCTCTGGCCCAGATGTAAGTCGTGAAGGTGTACAACGTGATTTACTTCCGCTTATTGAAGGCTCTACCGTTAATACTAAGCACGGCATGGTAAAAACTGACCACATGTTGTTTATTGCCTCAGGCGCATTCCAAATGTCTAAACCATCAGACATGATCCCTGAGTTACAAGGCCGTTTACCTATTCGTGTTGAACTTGAAGCACTCACAGCCGATGACTTTAAACGTATATTAACTGAGCCACACGCGTCACTTACTGAGCAACAACGCGAGCTACTCAAAACAGAGCAAGTCGCTATTGAGTTTAGCGACGATGCAATTGAGCGTATTGCTAAGGCAGCATGGCAAGTAAACGAAAAAACCGAAAATATCGGTGCGCGTCGCCTTCATACAGTTATGGAAAGGCTAATGGAAGAGATTTCATATGACGCTTCTGAAAAAGCGGGTTCAAGCCTTGTTATCGATGCCGCCTACGTTGAAAAACACTTAGGTGCGCTAGTTGAAGATGAAGACTTAAGTCGTTTTATTCTTTAATTGAAAACACAAACAGTTATACTAAAAGCCTCAATATGGAGGCTTTTTTGTAAGCGAGATGACGATGAAACAAGTTACAAAAGTGCACTATCATAGTGTGAGTAAAAATTTAGATGTTTATTTTGATGATAACTCTGAAGTTATATTTAGCGCTGAGTTTTTACGGGTACACTCTCCCTCAGCAGAAGTTCAAGGCCATGGATCTGAGCCTATGAAGTTAGTACTAAATAAACAAGCAGTGGGTATTAAAACAATTACGCCGGTAGGGCATTACGCGTTACGTTTAGAGTTTGACGATGGCCATAACAGCGGGCTGTTCAGCTGGCAATATTTTGCTAAGTTACAAGCTGAACAAACAAGCTTATGGGATACGTATTTAGAGCGTGTTAAACAACATGAAAACAACAAAGACAGCGTACCCATAAAGTTTGTCCCCTAGTATTTAGTCTGAACTTATACTCTGTGAGTGAGAAAAAAGCGGCAATTAAGCCACTTTTTTCTGTTAGTAGTTAAACCTTATATTTTGAAATCGCTTGATGAAGTACCCTTGCTTGCTCAGAGACCTCTTCACTGGTTTGTGCATTAGTTTGTGAGTGAGCCGCAGCCCCCTCGGCAATATCTCGAATACGGACCACGTTTTTATTTACCTCAGAAGCCACCTGACTTTGCTCATCAATAGCGGTAGCAATATGTGTACTCATTTCCATAATAGTTTGCACATCAATGGTAATTGATCCTAGCAGCTCACCCGCTTTTGTTGCTTGTGTAGCACTTTCGCCACCTTGAGTACGACATTGGTGCATGATACTCACAACTTCTTGAGTACGCTGTTGTAGGGTGTTAATAATGCCTTCTATTTCGCTGGTTGACTCCTGCGTACGCTGTGCAAGTGAGCGCACTTCATCTGCAACAACCGCAAAGCCACGACCTTGTTCACCCGCTCTCGCCGCTTCAATGGCAGCATTTAAAGCAAGTAAATTAGTTTGCTCTGCAATCGCACGTATCACATCAAGTACAGAACCTATGGTTTCACCATCTTTTTCTAGCTGAGACACCACGCTGGAAGCTTTACCAAGTGAATCAGATAAGGCATTAATATGCTTAATAGTTGACTCTACTTCAACCTGACCTTGCTGGGCGCTTACATTGGTCGATTCAGCTTTTTTAGCCGCAGCTTCTGTATTGTGTGAAATATCTTGAATCGTTGCCTGCATTTCTGTAGCAGCGGTTGCTACCATGTCCGCTTCATGTAATTGCTCTTGCATACCAGAGCTAGTCGCTGAGGTTGTTTCAGATAGATTCCCTGTTGCTATATTAAGCGTTGTTAGAGCCGTATTTACTTCATAGATGAGATCTTTAAAGTCACTAATTAAACTATTAAAGTCTATGGTCATCCTCGTTACTTCATCTTTCCCTTTATGCTCTATAAACAAGCTTAAGTCATTGCTTTGTCTGATCTTATCTATTGCTTGATAAACTTTTTCTATAGGTTGGATAATTGAACGACTGGTTAAGTACACAAGCAGCATAACGATAATACTTGCAATTATAAAAATGACTATTGCCAATAATTGCGCCTGCTGCGCCGTTTCAGTTACTTGCTCTTTAGTCGCAGTAGTGATCAAAGTGACCACTTCATCACTTTTCTTAACACTTATTCTCATTTTCCCTAGGGCACCCGAATTTAAATCGACGCCTAGTTCCACCTGCGCCTCTACCAATGCAGTAAATTTATTTTGGTAGTTAGCCATTAACGAGGCTAATTGATTACGTGTATTATTGGGTAGCTCTGCAGCATTTACTTGTTGTTTTAACTCGCTTGCTAGTTTATTGAATCGATCTAAATACTTGGTATCTAAACGTAACATAAAATCTTTTTCAGCGCGGCGCAGCTGTAGCATAGTGGTGAGTAATTGGTAATTATTTTGCTCACTAAGCAATGTTTCTATTTTATGAACTGCTTCTCGCAGCTCGCCATATAAAGCGTCTTTTGGGTGCAACCCGATTTTACGCTGTAGTTTTACAACATTTTGAAAGTCGTCATAGTACTGTTGGGCTAACGTAGAAAATTGATTGACCTGAGCCGTAGCAATATTTAAATCTGCAGATAAAACAGATAGCTTTTCTAGTTTAAATTGTAGTTTTTTATATTCTTGTGCAAATAGCTCTAAACTAGACTCATCTTTGTAAAACAAAAAGTCTTTTTCGTATTTACGCATCGAAAGCTCATGCACTTCTAGCTCTTCAGCGTACTGAATAGTTTCATTTAATTTAAGCATAATACGTGCTTCATAAATGATGATGCACAGCATAACAATCATGGCTAAGCCAACGATTAATGCGTTAAATTGTAAACGACGTTTAATCGTTAGATTCTGTAAAAAGTTCATTGTAAATACCTATATTAAATTTGCCAGTTCAGTATAACGTGATGCTTTCTTGTATTAACATAATTTTGTTACATGAAATAAACAATAATGCCTATCATTAAAAACCATAAAAAAGGGCTACCAGTAAAATTTAACCATTAAAAAACTCCCTTTATACAAATGGACAATATAATCATCGGCCTGATCACAGTATTGTTTAATTTTAACAGTCTCGCCAATCAGAACTTAAATCTCTCGCACTTATAAGCGCCCAGTCCATAGCTTTAAAAATATTTATTTATAAAGATGACAATTTTATTAAAAAATTATGAGTCGTGTTATTGATTTAGTTCTATTTCTGGCTAAATTTACTGCAATTAAGTCGTTGTTATTGAATATAAGGAGGGTATACTAAGTTACTAACTTATGTATCTTTTGAGGATAAAATAATGGATTACAGCACTTCTGATTTATGTGACCATTTCGCTGATGTGGTTGACGTGCTTGAACCTATGTTCATCAACTTTGGTGGTCGACACAGTTTTGGTGGCCGCATTAAAACGGTAAAATGTTTTGAAAATAATGAACTGATCCGTCAATTGCTTTCTCAAGATGGTACAGATCAGATTTTACTTATTGATGGTGGAGGCTCCACTCGCAGAGCCTTAATTGATATTGAACTGGCTGAGCTGGCACTTGAAAACAATTGGCAAGGTATTATTGTATATGGTGCACTGCGCCATGTTGATGAACTTGAAGAACTGGATTTAGGAATTCAAGCCATTGGATCAATTCCGGTTGCAGCTGACAGTGAAGGCGCGGGTGAAAGCGGCATAGGCGTTAACTTTGCGGGTGTATCATTTTTCGATGATGATTTTGTTTATGCCGACAGTACAGGTATTGTACTTTCTGCTGAAGAATTAGAGCTAGAAATAATAGAACTGTAGCGTGACAGCACACCTTAAAGTATATAACGAAAGCACGCTCAAGC
The DNA here is from genome assembly GCF_040937955.1 of Pseudoalteromonas sp. SD03. NCBI lineage: Bacteria > Pseudomonadati > Pseudomonadota > Gammaproteobacteria > Alteromonadales > Pseudoalteromonadaceae > Pseudoalteromonas > Pseudoalteromonas sp. SD03. The sequence goes on along the minus strand of NZ_CP162514.1, from coordinate 313,967 downwards.
GCATTTGCTCTAAGCGTGCTGGTGAACAAAAAGCGTGGCAGTCAATGGCATTACTTGACGCAAACGTTAATATACAACAAGCGCTTACTGATGCTGCACAGTTTGGTATGCGCTTTGTTTTACTGGGCGTTTGCGAAGACATTGGACCTAGAGCCAATTTAGGTAAAGGCGGAGCACAGCATGCTTGGCCCGCTTTTTTACAACACTTTTTAAACCAACCCCACAATCACGCTATTGCCATGCAAAAAGTGTTACTGCTTGGCGAAGTAAACCTCGATGACTTAATGGAACAAGCACACCCGCTTGATAACCAAAATCCTCTCGATTTAGACCAATTACGTCAGTTGTGCGCTGAGATTGATGTGCGGGTTGAAGCAATTTTAAGCATGATTTTTAAAGCCGGTCTTGAACCCATCATTATTGGTGGCGGACATAATAACTGCTTAGGTATTATTCGCTCGCTTGCAAAATATAAAAACAGCGCAATTAACGCCATTAATTTAGACCCCCATGCCGACTTTAGAGAGTGTGAAGGCAGACACAGTGGCAATGGTTTTCACTACGCCTATCAAGAGCAGCACCTTAACAGTTACCATGTAATTGGCTTACATGAGCTTAAAAATAATCAACAAATTTTTAATGCGATGCAAAGTGCAAAATTTAGTTTCACCAGCTATCAAGCGATTAATGTTAGGCGAGAAATAAGTTTAACGGAGGCAACTAGCAATGCACTAAACGCATTTGATAACGCACCGTTAGGAATAGAAGTTGATTTAGATAGCCTAACCAACATGCCTGCAAGTGCATTTAATTATTGCGGTTTTGATGTTAGCGATGGCGAGCATTATGTTTATTTAGCTGCAAGTAATCATCACAGTGCTTATTTACATTTATGCGAAGCAGCACCGTCGCAACATCCTCACTCTCTTGCTGCGGGTAAATTACAATGTGGTCAAGTTATCAGCGCCTTAGTAAATACCTACCTACAAACAAAGCAAAAAATCTAATCTTCCCTAGTCTTCTTGTGCCTGTAACCACTGTTTAAACCAACTCATTAACCCCAAGCTACTTAAAGGGTGTCCGAAGTAGTAGCCTTGTGAGGCATAAGCTTTCAAACTTTTCACAAATTTAAGTTGGTCCAGTGTTTCAACACCTTCAAAAATCACTTTTGTTTGTTGCTGATTATGCATTTCTACCATACCGCTTACTAAGCTGCGTATATTATTTTGATTACTAAAGTCTGCAGTTAATGCAGGCGATACTTTAATATATTCCACCGCTAAACTAGGTAACTTAGAAAGTAATACAGGGTTATCACCTAAACCATCAACACACACTTTTAAACCTAAACTGTTAAGCCTTGCGATCATGGCTCTGCCTTTATCATCTAGGCTGGTAAAAACATGAAGCGGACATTCAATAATTAAATCGCCTGGCCTGAGTTGATGCTCACCAATTACTCCGTAAACAAAATCAACAAACTCTTCATTGAGCATTTCTGGGCCAAATAAATTAACACTCAAAGGTACCGACATCCCTTCCATACGAAGTGCCATGGCTAATTCGCCAGCACGCTCTATAACAAAGGTAGCCAGTGAATAACCAAGCCCTGCAATTCTAATATCATTTATAAATCGGCTTGCCGATAAGGTGCCTTGCGTGGGGTGTTGCCAACGTAATAACAATTCTAAAAATTCAATTTGACCATCGCCGTTGCGAATAACGGGTTGAAAAAACAGCTCAAACTCATCAGCAAAGCTGATATTCGCAAGCTCTGTTAATCGCGCTTGTTGCTCTAAATGCTCAACCGTCATTTGTTGATGATAAGCCACTATTTGTTTGCTTGGCTGACTATCAAGTGCCAAATACGCATAACTAATTAAATCATCAAAGCTCGTACTTTGTTGATCGCAATGAACATAACTGGCTCTTACCTTTACTTCAATAGTGCAATTAGCCACGTTAAAGGGCTTTAATGTAGCGCCAATAATTTGCTTGATAAGCTGTTGATGTAAATGATTATGGCTTTGTAGATCACAAATAAACGCAAAATTTAACCCGCCTAAATGCGCTAATTTAGCATGCGGAGCAAGGAACAACACTTCATCACTGTCTAGTAAGTCTTTTATTCGATTTGCCGACTGCGACAACAATAAGTCACCAAAATCTCGTCCAATATGCTGATTTACCTGCGCAAACCCCTCTAGCCTTAATACAATAAGTGCGGCTCTGAATGAACCTTCATCAATAAGCTCATTATACTTTTGACGTAACTGTTGTTTATCGGGGAAGCTGACTAAGGGTGAGTTTTCAACATACACCTCAGGCTCAGTTTGTGGCTTTAAAGGCGTAGTAGCTTTAGGCTCATTATCAGCTAAAAAACCACTGACTGAGAGCAGTAAAATAGCCATGAGCAACCACGCTAAATGCAGCGTAAAAAAGAGATACCCTATTAACAATAAAGCAAATAATGCGCTTGCACAGGCACTGATAAGAAATGGTTTTTTTTGCTTTTGTAACTTCGCTTGATATAAATTAAAACCAAAACCTAGCGCTAGTAAAATAGCGAGCCAAGGTATTGCGCTACTGACCATAGCTAAGCCAATGAGCCCAGTACATAAAAAGCTGAGTCTCATTACGTTACTTTTAACGGTTAATAGCGTGGCAACCATTGCCATTAAAAGTGCACCACTTAAAAAAATAGCTAAATTGCTGTAGCTCAATAACGTTCCATCCATAGCTGACGTACTCACTGACATTAAATAAAACATAGGTTTAAGAGTTAATTTTATACAAACTAACTAAGTTTACCCAATATCCATAAATTTAACAGTTTATTTACCCCAAACTGATAACTTAATTGTGCAGGGTGGTCAATTTGCCAATGAGCAATATCTGCGCGAGCGCCAACTTTTAACACCCCTCTATCAGTAAAACCTAAAGCACGAGCCGCATGTGCTGTTACGCCAGTTAATGCCTGCTCTGGAGTGAAATTAAATAAGGTGCAGGCCATATTCATCATTAATTGCAACGAACATAATGGTGATGTGCCGGGATTAAAATCACTGGCAATTGCGATGGGAACCTTGTATTTATTTAACAGTTCAATTGGTGGGTATTTCGTTTCTTTTAAAAAATAAAAAGCCCCAGGCAGTAATACCGCCACAGTGCCTGCGTTTGCCATAGCTTTAACGCCTGCTTCATCAAGGTATTCTAAATGATCAGCCGACAGGCCATTGTATTGTGCTACCAGCGCTGCACCGTGTTGATTTGATAATTGCTCGGCATGACACTTGATTGCCAAACCCTGTTTTTTAGCTGCATCAAATACGCGTTGAGTTTGTGCGTAGCTAAAGCCAATGTCTTCACAAAAAACGTCAACGGCATCCACTAGGTCATGTTCAACAAGCGTGCTTAGCATTTCATTACATACCAAATCTATGTAATCATCACTGCGGTTTTTAAACTCCAAAGGTAGCGCATGTGCCCCTAAAAAGGTGTTAACCACTTCAATGGGGTGATGTTGATTTAACAGCCTAGCCACCTCCAATATTTTTTTCTCATTGTCTATATCAAGCCCATACCCTGACTTAATTTCAACCGTCGTCACCCCTTCAGCTAACAATGCATTTAAACGCTCTTTTGCTGCTACAAATAACTGTTCGTGGTCAGCCTCTCGGGTTGCTTTAACTGTACTTGCTATTCCCCCTCCCTGCGCTGCTATTTGCTGATAGCTCACGCCCTGCAAACGCTGCTCAAACTCTTGCGCACGAGAACCGGCAAACACTAAATGTGTATGGCAATCAATTAAGCCTGGGGTTAACCATTGTCCTTTTACACTTAATATCGGGGTGGCTAACACATCAAAATTAGGTAAATCAGCTTGTTTACCTAGCCACACTATTTTGCCATTTTTAATAGCTAGCGCCGCATTTTCTATCGCCCCATAAGGCGCATCAATATTGCTATCCATGGTCGCAATGTTGGCATCTGTGAGCAATAAATCGATATCATTTAACTGTTCTGTAGATTCTGTGGCTTGCATAAGTTTCTCCGCGATAATGTTCAAACGAGTTTAACAACACATCTTGTATATACAAGGTAATTATGCCATCTTATTAAGTATTGTTTATTTTTAATACACCAAAAGCGTTTATGCCAACACCTAAATTTACACAAATAAAACAGTTTATTGTGGACAAAATACGCAGTGGGCTTTGGCTTGATAACCAACGCGTGCCCTCAGAAAATGAACTGGCAAAGCAGTTTGCGGTAAGCAGAATGACCGCACGTCGAGCGTTAAGTGAGCTAACTGATACAGGCATTTTAACCCGTAGCCAAGGGCTAGGTACTTTTGTCGCAAGCTTTAAGTCGCAGTCATCATTACTCGAAATAAAAAACATTGCACATGAAGTCAAAGAGCGAAACGGAAACTACAGCTGCACAGTACAGGTGTTGGAATCAATCAATGCCGTGGCGCCAATTGCTATTGCTTTAGGTGTTGAGGTAGATAGTGTGGTGTATAGAAGTGTCATTATTCATAACGAAAATGACAGCCCCTTGCAAGTTGAAGAACGCTTTGTAAACCCGTTACTTGCCAAGGATTATTTACAACAAGATTTTACCGCTCTCACCCCACACGAATACCTATCAACAGTTGCCCCATTAACACAAGCAAGGCATACCGTAGAGGCTATTACACCAAGCAGTGAAATGTGTCAATGGCTTAACCTATATAACGAAGAGCCTTGTTTACAAGTAATACGCCGCACTTGGTCGGTTAACGGGATTGTTAGCTTTGCACGACTTATATCGCCGGGCAGTAAGTACCGCTTGGGCGGACAATTAACATTTAAAAATAATAATAAAGCGCATAACGCATAACACTATTTAACAGGAGTGAACAATGAATCATCGACTGGACACACAGCGCACAATACGCGCGCAACATGGCAATCAAATAACCACCAAAAGCTGGCAAACCGAAGCGGCTAAACGCATGCTAATGAATAATTTAGACCCTGATGTTGCCGAGCACCCTCAAGCTTTGGTGGTGTATGGCGGGATTGGCCGTGCTGCCCGTGATTGGCCAAGCTATGACAAAATAATTGAAACGCTTGAACGCCTAGAAGATGACGAAACTCTATTAGTGCAATCAGGCAAACCGGTGGGTGTATTTAAAACTCATAGCAATGCACCACGTGTGTTAATTGCCAATTCAAACCTAGTACCGCACTGGGCAAACTGGGAGCACTTTAACGAGTTAGATAAAAAAGGCTTGATGATGTATGGCCAAATGACCGCTGGGTCTTGGATTTACATTGGCTCTCAAGGCATAGTGCAAGGCACTTACGAAACGTTTGTGGCTATGGCAAAACAGCATTTTGCTGGTAATGCTAAAGGTAAGTGGGTATTAACGGGTGGCCTTGGAGGTATGGGGGGCGCACAACCATTAGCGGCTACCATGGCAGGCTTTAGTGCCTTGGTGGTGGAATGTGATGAAAGCCGTATCGATTTTCGGATAAAAACAGGATATGTCGATGTAAAAGCCACAGATCTTGAGCATGCACTAAAATTAATAACAGATGCTTGCATAAAAGGTGAAGCGCTTTCTGTGGGTTTACTAGGTAACGCCGCCGATGTGTTTAGTACCTTAGTAAAAAGTGGGGTGACCCCCGATATAGTTACCGATCAAACCTCAGCTCATGATCCACTTAACGGTTACCTGCCACAAGATTGGAGTATGGAATACGCAGCTAAAATGCGAATCGATAACCCACAAGCAGTTGTAAAAGCGGCTAAACAGTCAATGGCAGTCCAAGTAAAGGCGATGCTGGCACTACAAAAAGCGGGCGCAGCAACAACCGACTATGGCAATAATATTCGTCAAATGGCCCTAGAAGAAGGCGTGAGTAATGCATTTGATTTCCCTGGGTTTGTGCCTGCGTATATTCGTCCATTATTTTGTGAAGGTATTGGTCCATTTAGGTGGGTAGCGCTATCTGGCGATCCTGAAGATATTTATAAAACCGATGCAAAAGTAAAAGAGCTCATTCCAGATGATAAACACCTGCATAATTGGCTTGATATGGCGCGTGAGCGAATTCAATTTCAAGGCTTGCCTGCACGTATTTGTTGGGTCGGTTTAAAAGATAGAGCGCGCCTTGCTGTTGCCTTTAACGATATGGTTAAAAGCGGTGAGCTTAAAGCGCCGGTAGTTATTGGACGAGATCATCTCGACTCAGGTTCAGTTGCCAGCCCTAACCGTGAAACTGAAAGTATGAAAGATGGCTCCGACGCGGTCTCCGATTGGCCACTATTAAATGCCCTGCTTAATACCGCAGGCGGTGCTACTTGGGTATCACTTCACCATGGCGGTGGTGTAGGCATGGGGTTTAGCCAGCACTCAGGCGTAGTGATTGTTGCCGATGGTACTGATGAAGCAGAGCAGCGTCTTGCTCGAGTATTATGGAACGATCCCGCCACCGGTGTAATGCGCCATGCTGATGCGGGTTATGAAATTGCAAAAAACTGTGCGCAACAGCAGCAGCTAGACCTACCAATGCTTAATGAGGACAAGTCATGATTTCATATACACTCAAACCGGGTCAGCTTGACTTAAACACGCTAAGAAAAATTAACAAATCAGCCATACACTTAACTCTGGCCAATGATGCACAGGCGCAAATAGCTGCCAGTGCTCAAACAGTCCAAAACGTGATAAACGAACATCGCACTGTATATGGTATTAATACTGGCTTTGGGTTATTGGCCAATACTAAAATCGCTGACGATGAACTCGAACTATTACAACGCAGTATTGTGCTTTCACACGCCGCAGGTATTGGTGAGTTAATGGATGACAGCACCGTTAGATTGATGATCACACTAAAAATAAACTCTTTATCGCGCGGTTATTCTGGTATTCGCTTAGCTGTGCTTGAGTTTTTTATGCAGCTGCTTAAAAGTGAAGTTTACCCTTGCGTGCCTAAAAAGGGCTCAGTGGGTGCATCGGGCGATTTAGCACCGCTTGCGCATATGTGTTTGCCTTTATTAGGTGAGGGTAAAATGCGTTATCAAGGTAAGCTGATAAGCGCTACACAAGGGCTAAAAATTGCAGGTCTTGAGCCACTAACATTAGCTGCAAAAGAAGGGTTAGCCTTATTGAATGGCACCCAAGCATCCACTGCATTTGCACTACAAGGCTTATTTAGAGCCGAAGACTTGTACGCACAAAGCTGTGTTATTGGCTCTATCAGTATAGAAGCGGCCATGGGCAGTCGCGCGCCATTTGATGCGCGTATTCATGACATTCGTGGTCAGCAAGGGCAAATAGATACGGCTCACGTATTTAGAGAATTACTCGATAGCCACTCACAAATTAGTGACTCACATATTAATTGTGAAAAAGTACAAGACCCATATTGCCTGCGCTGCCAGCCGCAAGTTCTTGGTGCATGTTTAACCCAAATACGTCAAGCCGCCGAAGTACTACTGTGTGAATCAAACGGAGTAACCGATAACCCTCTCGTATTTGCCGATGTAGGGGATATTATTTCAGGCGGAAACTTTCATGCTGAGCCCGTTGCTATGGCCGCTGATAACCTGGCGATTGCTATTGCTGAAATTGGCGCCTTAGCTGAGCGACGTATTGCTCTATTGATTGACTCTAATTTATCTAAATTACCGCCATTTTTAGTAAAAAACGGTGGGGTAAATTCAGGATTTATGATTGCTCAAGTCACCGCGGCTGCACTGGCCTCTGAAAACAAATCCTTAGCACACCCTGCTTCGGTAGATAGCTTACCGACTTCAGCAAATCAGGAAGACCATGTTTCTATGGCAACGTTTGCAGCACGACGACTAGTTGATATGGCTAATAATACGCAAGGCGTACTGGCCATAGAATGGCTCAGTGCTGCCCAAGGGCTTGAGTTTAGAGCACCACTACGCGCGTGTGATAAAGTAGAAAGTGCCAAAGCACTGCTACGCCAACATGTTAGCTATTACGACAAAGACCGGTATTTTGCTCCCGATATTGAAGCGGCCAACACGCTACTAAGTGAAGGTAAGTTGTGTGACTTCATAAGCCACTCCCCCTTACCTTCTTATTAAATACCATACTGATAACTAAAACCCAGTGCTTCTATCGCTGAGCCAATAACTTTGCGCTCAGCGACCTCATTACTACTAAAGCTCGGCATTTGTGTGCCATACAGCTCACACTTTTGTGCATAATAATCTGCTTTGGTCGGGTGCGCTGGGTTCACCACGTTATAAATGCTCTGTCCTTGCGACCAGTTATTAAGGACCGCATAAATAGCATTGATCACATCTTGTTGATGCACCATATTCACCACTTGCTGACTAGAGGTATTGAGTTCTTTACCCGCCACAAAACGACCAGGCTCTCTATTTGGCCCCAACAATCCGGCTAAGCGAAGCACTTTACCTTGCTGTTCAAGCACTTGCTCTTCAGCGTCATACAGCTTTATTTGTCGCTCGTTAGTGCCTGATATATCGCTGCTTTCACTATAAACGCCAGGTTCTTGATCATACACCCCAGTCGATGAGCACAATAAAAAGCCTTTGCAATTAAGCTCAGTTGCCAGCTTTAACGCCTGCTCAAGCACTTGCGAATAATCACTTTCGCTATCTCGACTGCGAGGCGGGATTGCACAGACCCAATACGCATTTTGCAAATCCACTTGGTGCTGCAACTCACCGTTTTGTAAAACAAACTGACGTTCAAAATCAAATTGATGAGTGTCACTTCGATGAGTCCCCTGCACTTGCCAACCTTGTTTTTGTGCATCAATACATAAGGCTTGGCCAAGCCAGCCAGCGCCAAGAACGACTAAATTATCTTTGTTGGTTTGCACTTTATTTACCCTTATTAAAACTCAATCAACGCGTTTTATAGCGATAAAAAATATAATTAACTTTATGCGACTAAAAATAATATTAGCAAACGCTGGTTGCAGAAGATATTAACACACGCTTTTTTTGCAATTAGTAATCTCTTTAATGATACCGCAACCATTCATTACATACCTGCAGATAAAGCGTATGACTTAAGTGACTTATCGAGAGTAATATATAAAACGATTGCTCAATTTAAACTTTAAAAAACGATGGCTGCTAACAAGGCGTTTAAGGGTGAAATTTAAGCGCTTTGCTCTTGTTTTTAATTTATTCAGCACCATATCTTTAGGGTCTGTTTATCTGCAGTTTTAATCAAGTTTCGTTACATAACGCTATTTTTATGAGCGAGATCTCATTTTTCTGTTTTAAATGAAGATCTTTTTATTGAGGTAGTTTGATGTTTAGCAGAGTCTGGTATAGTAGCGCAGGTAATAAACAGTGCTTTTTAAGCAGCTTAATACAAAATTGCTAATTAATGTGTCCTAAAGGTTAATTTAAAGAATACATTAATTATCAATTGTAAAAAATGGGTTAGCCGATGCACGGCTAGCAAAAAAACACATTGTAACGGTTTTATCATGATATCTAATTTATTTACCAAGATTTTTGGTAGTCGCAATGACCGCACTATTAAAAACCTAAGAAAGACGGTCGCACTGATCAATGCACTTGAAACGCAGCTAGAAGCGCTTTCAGATGAAGATTTAAAAGCTAAAACAGCCGAGTTTAGAGAGCGTTACGATAACGGACAAAGCTTAGGCGATATTCTACCAGAAGCATTTGCAGTGGTACGTGAAGCATCAAAACGTGTAAACGGTATGCGTCATTTCGACGTGCAGTTATTAGGTGGTATGGTTTTACACCAAGGTCGTATCGCAGAAATGCGTACCGGTGAAGGTAAAACACTCACAGCGACACTGCCGGCTTATTTAAATGGTTTAACAGGTAAAGGTGTTCATGTCATTACCGTAAATGACTACTTGGCTAAACGTGATGCTGAAACCAATCGCCCATTATTTGAATTTTTAGGGTTAACCGTAGGCTGTAATGTTCCGGGCATGATGCCACAACAGAAAAAACAAGCTTATGCAGCTGACATCACTTACGGTACCAATAACGAATTTGGTTTTGATTACCTGCGTGACAACATGGCATTTAGTATTGATGAGCGCGTACAACGCCCATTATTTTATGCTGTAGTGGATGAAGTGGATTCAATCCTTATTGATGAAGCACGTACGCCACTGATTATTTCTGGTCCCGCTGAAGATAGCTCTGAGCTATACACTGAAATTAATACCATTGTTCCTCTACTTGAATTACAAGAAAAAGAAGACGAGGAAGGAATTGAAGGCGATGGCGATTTCACCATCGATGAAAAATCTAAGCAAGTTCATCTTACTGAGCGTGGGCAAATAAAAGTAGAAGAGTTACTTACCGAGCGCGGCCTAATTGAAGAAGGTGACTCACTGTATTCAGCAGCGAGCATCACGCTACTTAGCCACGTTTATGCAGCTCTTCGTGCGCATAAGCTTTACCAAAAAGATGTTGACTACGTTATTAAAGAAAACGAAGTCATCATTATTGATGAGCACACAGGTCGTTCAATGGAAGGGCGTCGTTGGTCAGAAGGTTTACACCAAGCTGTAGAAGCAAAAGAAGGTGTGAAAATTCAAAACGAGAACCAAACATTAGCCTCTATTACGTTCCAAAATTACTTCCGCTTGTACGAAACGCTAGCAGGTATGACAGGCACAGCCGACACAGAAGCGTTTGAGTTTCAGTCTATCTACGGTTTAGACACTGTGGTTATGCCAACCAATAAACCAATGATCCGCGATGATCGCGCTGATTTAGTTTACTTAACGCAAGAAGAAAAGTACGAAGCGATTTTAGCAGACATTAAAGACTGTCAAGAACGTGGTCAGCCGGTACTTGTAGGTACTATCTCAATTGAAAGCTCTGAGTACTTATCGCAGTTTTTACGCAAAGAAAAAATTAAGCACAACGTACTTAATGCTAAATTCCACGCACAAGAAGCAGACATTGTTTCTGATGCGGGCTTACCAGGCACAGTCACCATTGCCACTAATATGGCCGGTCGTGGTACCGATATCGTACTTGGTGGTAACTGGAACAGCGAAGTTGAAAAACTTGAGAACCCAACTGACGAACAAATTGCTGAAATAAAAGCAGCATGGAAAATTCGCCATGATGCGGTAATTGATGCTGGCGGCTTACACATTATTGGTACTGAGCGTCATGAATCACGTCGTATTGATAACCAATTACGTGGTCGTTCTGGCCGTCAAGGTGATGCCGGTTCAAGCCGTTTCTACCTATCGATGGACGATGCGTTAATGCGTATTTTTGCTGGTGAGCGCATGACTAATATGATGCGTAAACTAGGTATGCAACGTGGTGAAGCGATTGAACATCCATGGGTTAACCGCGCAATCGAAAACGCTCAGCGTAAAGTAGAAGCACGTAACTTTGATGTGCGTAAACAGCTACTTGAGTACGATGATGTAGCAAACGACCAACGTCGTGTTGTTTACTCTCAACGTAATGAATTGCTTGAAGAAGGTGATATTTCAGAAACGATTACTGCTATCCGTGGTGATGTGCTCGCTGGTGTGATTGATCAATACATTGCTCCACAAAGCTTGGCTGAAATGTGGGATATACCAGGACTTGAAGAACGCTTAAAACAAGACTTCTTAATTGAGTTACCAATTACTCAGTGGTTAGCTGATGACAATAAACTGTACGAAGAAAAACTGCGTGAGCGTATTGAAGAAGCGGTTGAACAAGCTTACAAGCAAAAAGAAGAAATGGTTGGCGATTCTGTACTACGTCAGTTTGAAAAAGCCATTATGCTTCAAAGTCTTGACCAGCATTGGAAAGACCATCTTGCTGCAATGGATCACTTACGCCAAGGTATTCACTTACGTGGTTATGCACAAAAGAATCCTAAGCAAGAGTACAAACGTGAGTCGTTTGAATTGTTCTCTGAAATGCTAGAAAACTTAAAAGTCGATGTCGTCGGTATTTTAAGTAAAGTGCAAGTTCGCGCTGAAGAAGATGTTGAAAAAGTAGAAGAGCAACACCGTAAAAGTGAAAATGCCCCTCGCGAATATCAACATGAAGAAGCAGAGCACGTAGGTGGTGAAGCACCACAAAGCGCTCAGGTTATGGCGCGTAGCGAGCCAAAAGTGGGTCGTAACGATCCATGTCCATGTGGTTCAGGTCAAAAATACAAACAATGTTGTGGTAAATTAAAATAACACCACTTTGTTAAGTTAGATAAAAAGCGACGCTTGCGTCGCTTTTTTTATGCTATTTAAGGGAGAGATAATGACTAAAGTAATCATCAATGTTGCTGTGGGTGTAATTAAAAAAAATAACAATGTGTTTATTTGTAAACGTGCAGATGAACAGCACCAAGGCGGCTTATGGGAATTTCCAGGCGGAAAAGTTGAAGCCGGAGAAAGTGTTTTTCAAGCACTGAAGCGCGAATTATTTGAAGAAGTAGAACTGACTATTCATAGCTCAAGCGAACTTGTCACTATAGAGCACGACTATGGCGATAAATGCGTACGACTTAATGTACACGTGGTCAGTAACTTTAATGGTCAAGCTCATGGCGCAGAAGGGCAACCAAGCGAATGGGTCAGCATAGACGAACTTGATAACTATGATTTTCCTGCGGCCAATGTCGAGATTATCAGCGCCATAAAAACGAAATATAGCTAGTTTTATCATCAGGTATAAAAGTAACTAAAAAGCCAGTGAGCATCATGCTCACTGGCTTTTTATTTAGCGATTAGTTTAAGCTAATTTCAGCTCAAATTACCAAATTTTTACGCGTTCTTCAGGCTTGATATACATTTTATCGCCCTCTTTAACATCAAACGCTTGGTAAAATTCCGGCATGTTCGACAAAATACCAATCACGCGATAATGACTCGGTGAATGTGAATCGGTCATTAAACGATTGCGCAATGCTTCATCACGGTATTTACGACGCCAAATTTGCGACCAGCCCATAAAGAAGCGTTGGTCGCCCGTATAGCCTTCAATAATGGGCGCTTTAGAATCACCCAGCGATAATTGATACGCTTTATAAGCGACGGTTAAGCCGCCTAAATCACCAATGTTTTCACCCAGTGTCAGCTCACCATTAACGCTGGCATCTTCAAACGGTTTATATTGATTATACTGCGCAACTAAGGCAGCACTTCGCTGTTCAAACTGCTTAAGGTCTGACTCGCTCCACCAATTACGTAAATTGCCATCACCGTCGTATTTTGCACCTTGGTCATCAAAGCCATGGCCTAACTCATGGCCAATAACCGCACCAATAGCACCATAGTTAACCGCATCATCTGCTTCTAAATTAAAGAAAGGAGGCTGCAGAATCGCCGCAGGGAATACTATTTCGTTATTCACTGGGTTGTAGTAAGCATTCACTGTTTGTGGCGTCATATGCCACTCAGAGCGATCAACTGGCTTACCTAATTTAGCAACCATATCTGCATAAGCCCACTCACTGTAGCGAATATAGTTACCTACTAGTTCATCAGGATTAATTACTAAATCTGAATAATCTTTCCATTTATCTGGGTAACCAATTTTAGGCGTAAACTTATCCAGCTTTTCTTGCGCCGCAACTTTTGTTTCAGGGCTCATCCACTCAAGGTTTTCAATTGCCACTGAATAGCCTTTAATCACGTTATCAACTAATTCTTCCATGCGCGCTTTCGCTTCTGGCGGGAAGTTTTCTTTAACGTAGACTTTACCTAAAATTTCACCCAGTACACTGTTTGATGCATCAACGGCTTGCTTCCAAAGTGGCGCTTGCTCTTCAACACCGCGCAATGTGGTGCTGTAAAAATTAAATTTCAAATCCACTAAGTCTTTATTTAGCAACTGCGCGTAATTACTAACGAAATGGAATTTTAAGTAGTTTTGCCAAACCGATAAGTCTGTATTTTTGAAAATGTCTGCAAATTTTTCAAAGTAACTTGGTTGGCGCACAATCAACTCTTGGGCATCAACACCAACGGCTTCAAAGTAAGCACTTAAATCAAAATCTCCCATTAACGTGTTAGCTTCAGCTACTGACATTTTATTATATGATTTTGTTGCATCACGACTTTGTACCCGACTCCACTGTGCCTCAGCAAGTGTCGTTTCAAGGGCAAGTATCGCTTTGGCTGCATCAGCGGCATTATTAACGCCAGCTTTAGCTAAAATATCGGTAATATAGGTTTGATATGCCGCGCGAATTTTTGTGAATTTTTCATCATCTTTTAAATAATAATCACGGTCAGGTAAACCAAGTCCCGCTTGATAGGCATAAAGCGCATTTTCACTTGAGTTTTTAGCATCATTATTAACATACCAGCCAAAAGGAAGATCTCCGCCTTTAACTTGTAGCTGTGCCATCAATGTGACCAACGCGGCTTTATCTTTTACTGTATCAATGCTTTTAATAGCTGGCTCAAGTGGTAACATCCCTAACTCTTCACGAGCATTTTCAGCCATGTAGCTAGTATAAAATGCGCCGATCTTATATTCATCTGAACCTGGCTTTGCGCTGCTATTGGTACTGGCATTTTCTAGTACTGTTTTCATTGCTTTTTGCGATTCATCATATAACTGTGAGAACGACCCATAGTTTGACTTATCGCCAGGGATTTCAGTTTTTTCTAACCATTTACCGTTTACGTGGTAGTAAAAATCATCCTGTGCACGAACACTTTTATCGATATTTTGTAAATCAACACCTAAGGCACCAGGGGTTGCTACCGGTGCGGTTACTGTTGTTGCTTCTGCTTGCATTTCTTGTGGCTTTTCGCCGCAACCAACCAAACCTAACGCCAATGCAATACTGGCGGCAGTCATTGTTATTTTTTTCATAAGAATTCCGTATATTAATTAGAATAAATACGCATTTCATTAAGATTTGATAACTCAAAAAAACAACAATAGGATGCAGTCTATTATCTGCTTAATGAAATACGCATCAGCTACAACCTAATTTAGGAAGTACTAACTAGGCATCATAAACCTGATTTAAATAACAATAAAATCGAATATGTAACAAAGTATTTTAAAGCCAGCAAAACAAACCGAGCAAGGTGTTAAATGGTATTTAATTAAGGTTTATTTTTACCGTGTAAAGCTAAGCGTTGAAGCTTTTCTTTTAATGACGGTGGAGCAGAATCGGCGATAGCATTTAAATAATCAGCCGTTTGTTCACTCATTTTAAGGGAGTTCGTTGGTTTGCCATCAGCCACTTTAGGTCGAGTGCTTAACCGTTGAGTTGACTGTGGATTGGCAGTAATTTTTATTTGCCCAAGCTCGGCCATACCCGCGGCTCTAAAATGCGATTGCATGTCCATTTTTAAATAATTAAGCCTAAGCGCAATAGGTGCAGAAACAGCTTCTATCATTAAGGTGCCGTCACGGTAATTACTTACTCGGCACTTTTCACCTAACTTAGGGCCTAAGAAATCGCGCAACAATTGTTGCTGTGTATCCAGTGCATGGCTTTTTCCCGCATAGGCTGCTAAGCGGTTGTTCAGCCCAGCCATAATATCGGTTAACGGTTTTGGCGCATATCTATCTTTAGCCATATCACACCTTAAAAACATCAAAAGAAGGCTTGCTTAAATTAAACTTAATTTAAGCAAGCAAAGTGGGTTTATACCAATTCACTGAAATAAATATTATTGCGGATGGGTATTAAGCACCTGCTACTTGCATTTGTTCAATCAGTACTGAACCAGTCTGAATCCCGCCGCGACGTTCTATATCGCCACCTATAGCGGAAATACCTTTGAACATATCTTTTAAATTACCAGCAATCGTAATTTCGCTTACTGGGTATTGTATTTCCCCATTTTCAACCCAAAAACCAGCCGCACCGCGAGAGTAGTCACCGGTTACGGTATTCACGCCCTGCCCCATCAATTCTGTAACTAATAAGCCCGTACCCATGGTTTTTAATAATGCAGTTAAATCTTGATGCGTCTGTTCTACTAACCAATTATGAATACCGCCAGCGTGCCCTGTTGGGGTCATATTCATTTTACGTGCCGCATAGCTTGCTAATAAATACGTTTGTAACTCGCCACCGTGAATTATTTCTCTGTCGAGAGTTTTAACCCCTTCGCTATCAAATGGCGATGATGCTAAGCCTTTAAGTAAGTGCGGACGCTCTGAAATATTAACGGTTTTGCTAAATACCTGCGTGCCTAAGCTATCCAATAAAAAGCTGGATTTACGATACAGTGCGCCACCACCAATTGCTGATACCAAATGGCCAAACAATGAATTAGCAATATCGGCTCTAAAAATAACCGGCACTTTCATGGTGCCTAGTTTTTGGCTGTTTAGTTTTGCTAGGGTTTCTGCTGCAGCTTCAAGTCCAACACTTGCAGCATCTTTTAACCCCGCTTGATCGCGAGAAATCGTGTAGGCTGAGTCGCGCTGCATATGCTCGCCCTCTTTACCTATCACCATAGTGCTTATGCTGTGGCGAGTACGTGGAAAGCCTGCAATTAAGCCATGGCTGTTACCATATACTCGCAACCCTTGATGCGATGAAAAACTAGCGCCATCTGAATTTACTATTCGCTCATCGGCGTTTAATGCGGCTTGCTCTGCTGCATGACACAAATCAATCCCTTGCTCTGGGCTTACATCCCAAGGATGAAACAAGTCTAAATCTTTAGGGGCAAACTCAAGCAGTTCTTTATCAGCAATGCCATTACATGGATCGTCTGAAGTGAATTTAGCAATATCGATGGCTTTTTCGACCACAGCACGTAATGTTTTAGGATTTAAATCAGCCGTTGATGCCGAGCCTTTGTTATTGCCAACATACACGCTAATACCTAAACCACCGTCTTGATTAAACTCAATGGTTTCTACCTCCCCCATGCGCGTACTTACCGACAGCCCCGAAGTGCTAGACATAGCAGCTTCTGCAGCGGTAGCACCTAGTTTTTTAGCATGTTCAAGTACTTCTGATACAGCGTCTTTTACTTGAGAGATTTGCGAATAAATTGGATCTTGGTGTTGGCTTTTCATAAATTCTGTCCTGAGCCCTGAAGGCCATATTGCACACATTTTTTATATTTAAATGCTAACACACTCACTGCACCACATCAGCTAATATTAATCACTAAAAGAATCGCGTATAATAGATGAAGTTATTTTTATTTAAGAGCACCCCATGGCGAAGAAAAAAGGCAAGCCTGCTGAAATTGAAGAAGAAATTATATATGTATCAAAAAGTGAACTTAAGCGCGAAGCGCAAGAGTTTCATCAGTTAGGATCTGAAATTGCCAAAATGGGTAAAAAGCAGCGCGAACGCCTGCCGCTCAATGATGACTTAAAAGAAGCAATGGTGGTTGCTGATAAAATAAGTAATAAAAGTGATGCCTACCGCCGACATTTAAATTACATCGCAAAAACCCTTCGTACGGTAGAAAATATTGAAGAAATTAAAGCGATCATTGATGTCATGCTTAATAAAAATAACCAAGCTGAGGTTATGATCAAAAAAATTGAGCAACTGCGCAGTGATTTAATTGAACAAGGCGATGACTTAATCAACGAAACAATTGAACAATATCCAGCTCTTGAGCGCCAAAAAATGCGCCAAATGGTGCGTAATGCTGCCAAAGAAGTAAAAGCTGAAAAACCAGCGAGAAGCTACAAAGAGTTATTTCAGTACTTAAAAGACGCCATAATGTAACGCAGCCGCGTTATATATTAAAAAGGTGCTGCGGCACCTTTTTTTGTTGTAGATCAAAACCTCCTCCTCTTTGCTTTTTTACAATACGCAGCAACTTAAAAGATAAGGTGCGCGTGATGATTAAACTTCCTCAATGGGATCAAACTTTAATAAACAAATACAATGTATCGGGCCCGCGTTACACGTCTTACCCGACCGCACTTTCGTTAGCTGATGGTTATCAGCAACAAGATTTGATTAGCGCTATTGAATCATCGCAAACCCGTTCGTTGTCTTTATATATTCATATTCCTTTTTGTAGTCAGCTTTGTTATTACTGTGGCTGTAATAAAGTCATTACTCGCCACCAATCTAAAGCCGATACCTACCTAGACTTTTTAGCTAAAGAAATTGCAGCACAAGCGCCGCTGTTTCAAGATTATCGGGTTGAGCAATTACATTTGGGGGGCGGCACACCAACTTTTTTAACCGCAGCGCAAATGACGCGCTTAGTAAAGCTGCTAGAGCAACACTTTAACTTTAGCGATACCTGCGAGCGCGGTATCGAAATCGACCCTCGCTCACTGGCTGACAATATGCTGGTTGATTTAAGCGAGTTGGGGTTTAATCGTGTGTCATTTGGTATTCAAGATTTTAATGATCAGGTTCAGCTGGCTGTTAATCGCCCTCAGCATGTTGATGAGGTAAAGCAATTAATTACCCAAGCAAAACAGTGGGGCTTTAAATCAATTAATGCTGATATGATTTATGGCCTGCCACTACAAACACCTGAGAGCTTTACACAAACGATTGAGCAACTTATTGCCTTAAACCCTGACCGCGTTTCAGTATTTAACTACGCTCATTTACCAGAACGTTTTGCCGCCCAACGTAAAATTAAAGACGCCGATTTACCCAGTTCGCATAATAAGCTCACCATGTTTAAAAATACCCTAGAGCAAATGACGCAGGCGGGCTATCAATTTATAGGTATGGATCACTTTGCAAAAGTTGATAATGAGCTAGCCATTGCACAAAATACGAATCAGCTGCATCGTAATTTTCAAGGCTACACCACTCATGGCGAGTGCGACTTATTGGGCTTAGGTGTCTCGTCTATTTCGCAAATAGGCACAGCGATATTACAAAATAAAAAAGAGTTAAAACATTATTATCAAGCAGTTGATGAGCAAGCAGGCAGTGCCATTAATAAAGGCATGCATTTAACCCAAGATGATATTATTCGCGCCGATGCGATTAAGCAGCTTATTTGCCAGTTTGAGCTTGATATGAGCGTATTCGCTAACAGACATAAAATCAGCTTTAATGACTACTTTCAAGATGCTTTAGAGGCACTCGCACCATTAATTGCCGATGAAATGGTAACAATAGAAAACAACCTAATTAGCGTAACACCAAAAGGGAATTTATTTATTCGTATTATTTGTATGTGCTTTGATGCGCATTTACAAAAACAGATAAATGCCACTCGCTTCTCACGCGTTATATAATTTAAAACTAGCACGCATAAAAAAAGCAGACCAAGGTCTGCTTTTTTTTATATATGCCGTAAAATCTAAGCGCTAGTTAAAAACCACGTTTTCGCTGCCTTGGGCTGCTTTAAACTCAACAATAATTTTTTTACAGTCAGCTTCTATTTCATCACTCAGTGATTCTTCTGCGCGCCAGCGCGCCGTGTCTTGCTTAAAAATTTCTTTTTTAGCGTACTTTTTGCGCGAATCATGGGTTGGCATTTCTTTTACCACGTCGTACATTTTATAAATACCCGGGTATGCACTCGTTAGGTCGCGCTCAGTATCAAAACTATATTGCGACATAAGCACCCAAATACGTAAGCACCCCTCAGAATAATCACATTGCTTTTCATTCATAGCACGTGCAATTAAATGAATACTATCGGCTAACTTCGCATTACGCTTTAAACGCGACTGTTTTAGCTTTTGCTGTTGCTCTGCCTGTTTTTTGCTAATTAGCTTTTTTTGCACATTTAGCTTATAGAGCAACTGACCCGCATAAAATGCCAAGCCCGCTATAATAGCAGCACCTACAACTAAGGCTAAGATCACTGCTGTACTCATTGCGTGTCCTTATTACTTATCTTCGTCGTCATCTAGCCATTCATTCGCTAGATCGTTTGATAGGTATTGATCAAAGTCTGAATTACTGTCTTCATCGCTGAAGTCATCTTCAAATTCTTCTTCATCTTCAATGCCTAATAATTTACAAAGCACTTGGTGACGCGCTATGCGGCTATTAAAGTATTTTGCATCTTTACCCGTTAGCATTTCACCTTGCTCATGACGCTCAACTAATTTAAGTAAGCGCTCATCATTTTCAAGGGCTTCTAACTCTTGTTCAGGCGTTAATTCTGGTTCAACAGCCTTTTTAAGCTCTGCTACAGGTTTAAGGTTACGTTTCATTTCGATTTTTGGTTCAGCAGCAGGTGCAACCAATGGCACTGCTTTTTTACTACCAACGCGTTTATCTTTAGCAGCCGAACCTGCTTTTTGAGTGTCATTACTCAATGTATCCGGTGCATTACGTGAACCAGGCTTAGCGCCCTTAGTTTTTTTAACACGTTGCTCTTTCAATGCGCGCATTTCTTTAAGCTTATCTTGGCTTAAACGAACGGGACCATTTGATGGAATTTTACGTGACTTTTTCTTTCTACTCATATCTTGATCGTCTCACTTAAGAGGTTTTGAGCGAGGCGCAACTCAATGGGCATCGCGGTGCTGGCCTAGCCAGGAGAATTCAGTTTGGGCGTTTTGTGCGCCAAAGCACAGTTAAGGTGCTTTTTTTAAACGGGGGGTATTGTAACAGGACAAATAAAAAGGCGGTAGAGAAAACATCTCTACCGCCTACTAATCTGAGCGCCATTATATGGACACTTCTCCCTTCGACTTTTTAGTCTTTATTGTTTTTATTATTATTTTCTATCCGTATTTTTATTATTTATCTTCCGTGTAGCATTCCATTTTGTTTTTATTATTAAACTTCCATGAGTATTTTATTATTTTCGGTCTTCCTAACACTTTTTTGATATTTCCTTTGGTAGCACACTCTATGTGCTATTCAGTCGTGCCGCGCTACTATCCTTATAACGTTTTCCTATTTGTTATTGTTTTTGCGACAGGGGTTAATTTACTCGTTAATAATTTTGTTACAACTAATTTATATCTTTTTTCTTGTACTACATATGACAAAAAACACTAAAAAATATAAATTACAATAAGTTACATTAAAAATTAAAAATAAAATGAGATTTTTCTTACACCAAAGTATGGTCAATGTCTTACAAGAGAAGGAGCTTTATCGGTCACGGCAGGCACAAAAAAAGCAGCTAAAGCTGCCTTTTTCACTAATTAACATTATATTATGTTAACAACATCTAAATAAATACGACTTTAGTGTAGACCACCAAGGTATTTAGAGAGTGTTTCAATGTCTTTATCTGTTAGTTTCTTTGCAATGTCCTGCATAACACCATTTAGGTCGTTATTACGAACACCATCTCTAAACTGTTCAAGTTGTGACTTGATGTATTCTGGATGTTGGAAAGAAATCTTTGGGAATTTAGCAAGTGAAGAGCCATTACCACGTGGACCATGACAAGCCGCACATGATGGGATACCGCGCTCAGCATCACCTGCTTTATATAACATGGCGCCTGTTTCTTGAACATCTTTCGGTGTAGCACCTTCAGACATGTTCAAAGAAGCAAAGTAAGCAGCCAAGTCTTTCATATCTTGATCACTTAATGGCATTGCCATACCGCTCATTACTGGATTCATACGACCTTCTTTACCACCCGAAGTCATACCTAATTTAAATTCAGTAAGTTGCTTGTATATGTAATCTGCGTGTTGGCCTGCAATTTTTGGGTAGATGTTAACCGGCGCATTACCGTCTGGGCCGTGACAAGCCGCACACGTTGCTGATTTTTCTTTACCTGCGTTTACATCGCCATCAAATGCTGTTGCGTTGCTTGCTGACAACGCACCAAGCAATATAGTTAAAGATAGTGCTATTTTTTTCATGGTGAATTCTCTGTTTCCGACCCTGTATCATCTACAATATGGATGTTGTGATTTTTATATTCTACACGATATTAAATTCTCTGGCACGTTTTCTACACACATTAAACCTATAAATTATAGGGTTTTGAGTAAAATTAAACGCTAAGCCAGTTAAAATGTACTGTCAGCAATGATCTTACATGCTCAAATACACTTTTTAATAGCTACTTTATAGTATAAAATACGCGCCACGGGTGAATTTGGTTTACCCAATGTTATTTTTTTAAGTTTTAGGAGAGCCTGTGCTCAAATCTCGTATCAAGTATAACACTGCGTCTTTTGTTACAAGCGCGCCAGACATCACTAAATTACCTGCTGATACGGGAATTGAAGTCGCGTTTGCCGGTCGCTCTAATGCAGGTAAATCAAGTGCGCTAAATGCCCTAACCGATCAAAAGTTAGCACGAACCAGTAAAACACCCGGCCGTACTCAGCTGATCAACACCTTTGAACTTGCCGATGTAGATAATATGCGCCTAATTGACCTACCTGGCTATGGGTTTGCAAAAGTGCCGATTGAAATGAAAAAGAAATGGCAAAAATCGCTAGGCGAATATCTGCAAAAACGTCAAAGTTTAAAAGGTATTGTGGTATTAATGGATATTCGTCATCCATTAAAAGATTTAGACCGCGACTTAATTAATTGGGCTGTAGGCAGTGAAATTCCGGTATTGGCACTATTAACTAAAGCCGATAAGCTAAAGCAAGGTCCGCGTAAATCACAAGTTCTTAGCGTACGTCGTGAGTTAAGTGAATTAGATGGCGATATTACGGTTCATGCATTTTCATCACTTAAAGGCACCGGCTTACCAGAAGTCGCTAAAAAGCTAGATGAGTGGTATTTAGGCCCAATAGTGGCCGTTCCACCTGCTGATTTAGTAGCGCCAGATAGCGAATAATTACTGTAAGTAAAATTTCTGCTGTGCGGAGGTAATAAAATAGCCGAGCTCATCTGTTTCGGCTATTTCAGCCCACTGATAAAACACATTTCGCGCAACTCGCGCAAAGCAGCCGTAGGGTAACTGCATATAAGGCACAGCCGCACCTTTGTAGTCATTGATATAAAGTGACTCAGAACGACCTAATAGCCATGTGCGGTTTAAGTTATCAATACAACAAATAACGCTTCCCTCTGATGTCGGTTCACTATGCCAATTTACAATAATAAAAGGCGCATCCTTCACCTCAATCGCGATTTTTTCTACGGGTGTTTTTAAGTAAAACTGCCCATCTTCGTTGCATAATACACTGGCAAAAAGTTTCACCATTGATTGACGGGTAATTTCACTACCTGCGTAAAACCATTTACCTTGCTCATCAATCAATAATGGTAACTGCCCGCAGTGAGCGGGCTGCCATTGTTCAAAAGGTTTGCTTGGCTCGCTGAGTTGCTTGCTAAGCTCGTTAAGTGAAATCACTGTTTTTTAAATGTCAGTGCAAAAGTAACTGGCACGGCAGTAGCAATTGAAGGTAATCCGGCTAATTTTTGTAACTGCATTACCCCTTCGGTGATCTTAAAGTCATCACTGTTGATAATGATAGGAGTGAATGATGCCACACTTAAATCTCCATTGGCCGCACTGCTTACGAGTACATCAACAGCAAGTGGCTTTTTATGACCATGAAAGTCTAGCTCAGCGCTAATACCTTTTAATACGTACTGCCCTGGTTGCTTAATAAGTGACAACTTATCAGATAAGTCAGCGGTTAATACTGCGTTTGCAAACGTGTCAGACTCAAACAATATTTTACTTAAACGTTCGTTACGGATAGGGATAAAGGTTTCGGCTGAGGTTAAATCAACGTTTACGCTAAATTGACCCTGATCGCTCAGCTGCCCTGCTAACTGAGTAAAGTGACTTGCTTCAGCAATGCTATTTTTTTTAATTGATACAAAACTTAATTGGCTTTTATCGTTCAATAGTTGCCAGTTTGCCGATGCAGCACCTGAAACTAGTAAACATGATAAAGATAAACCTGCGATAGCTAACGTTTTAAACATAATGCACTCCTAAAATAAAAAGACTTATACCGGTAAAAATAATACTTTGATCAGCCCAGCTGAAAATCATTAGTTACTGTGTGGTAAATCGAAAATGCTAAGTAGACTGATGGTATCACTTGAAACGCTAAGTGCAATTAGAGAATAAATTTAACGCTTGGATGCAAGACAATAAAAAAACGGCCCATCAAATATATGATAGGCCGATATAGCAAACTGGGGAGAAGCTATTAATACGTTGCATCTTACGATGCATCATCAACAGGATGTCCTACAGGATGAGGACGGGCGGCACTTTACCAAAAGCAAGTGTAAAAATACAAGCATATTATTGATAATCGTAGCGAATTGACGAACCTCTAACGATTTAATACAAACTGCTGTTTAATTTAACTTTTTTTTAACCTGCAAGATAAAGAAAAAGCGCCTAGCGGCGCTTTATGATTCTCTTTTTGGACTCTGTATTTGGCCTATATTAAAACCAGTACAGTAGCGCTAAATTAGTGTGCTTGTTCCCAGTTATCACCTTCGTCAGCTTCAACAATAAGTGGTACATCTAACTGCGCCGCTTGTGACATCAGCTCACAAATCTGTTTGGTATATTGCTCAGTACATTCTGTTTTAATCTCAAATACCAATTCATCGTGTACCTGCATGAGCAGCTTAACTGTATTAGGTGCTTGCTGATTAACCCAAGTATGCACGCTTAACATCGCTTTTTTAATAATATCAGCCGCAGTGCCTTGCATCGGCGCATTAATTGCTGCGCGCTCAGCGCCTTTGCGACGAGCGCCATTGCGCGCATTTATTTCTGGTAAATGTAAGCGACGGCCAAAAATTGTTTCTACATAGCCATTTTCGGCCGCTTTCTCACGCGTTGTTTCCATGTATTCTAAAACACCTGGAAAACGCTCAAAATATTTATCAATATAATGCTGCGCTTCATGGCGTGGTACATCAAGTTGACGTGCTAAGCCAAATGCTGACATGCCATAAATTAAGCCAAAGTTTACCGCTTTAGCTTTACGGCGCATATCTGATGTTACCTCTTCAAGCTCAACCCCAAATACTTCAGCAGCCGTGGCACTGTGAACATCTAAGCCATTAGCAAATGCGCTTAGTAATCCCTTATCTTGCGAGAGATGCGCCATAATACGCAGTTCTATTTGGCTGTAATCGGCAGCCACAATTTTATACCCATCTGCGGCAATAAACGCTTCACGAATACGACGCCCTTCCTCTGAACGAATAGGAATATTTTGTAAATTAGGATCGCTTGAGCTTAATCGACCCGTTGCTGTTACCGCTTGGTGATAAGAAGTATGCACTCGCTGCGTGCGTTCATTGACTATCAAGGGTAACTTATCGGTGTAGGTTGATTTGAGCTTAGATAAACCACGATGCTCAATAATCACTTTAGGCAGCGGGTAATCGTGTGCTAACTCTTGCAGTACTTCTTCTGCTGTAGAAGGCGCGCCTTTGGGTGTTTTTTTGATAACGGGCAATTCGAGCTTTTCAAATAACAGCACCTGTAGTTGCTTTGGTGAGCTTAAGTTAAACGGTTCGCCCGCGATTTCAAACGCTTCTTTTTCAAGCTCAAGTAATCGCTCACCTAAACGTTGGCTATGCGTGGCCAACATGTTGCTGTCGATAGCAACACCGGTGCGCTCAATATCAGAAATAACACTTACTAGTGGCATTTCTATATCTTCAAACACCGATTTTAGTTTTTCATCCGCTTCAAGTTTCGGCCATAACACTTGGTGCAAACGCAAAGTAATATCGGCATCTTCAGCGGCATAAGGCGCTGCTTTTTCAAGTTCTATTTGATTAAATGTAAGCTGCTTTTTACCTTTACCAGCAATATCTTCAAAGCTAATATTTTTGTGGCCTAAGTATTTAAGCGCCAACGAGTCCATATCATGACGGGTGCCTACGCTATTAAATACATAAGACTCCAGCATAGTGTCGAACTTAATACCATTTAATTCGTAGCCTGCATTGGCAAGCACGCTTTTATCGTATTTAAGATTTTGACCTACTTTAGCTTTATTTTCGTCTGCTAATATTGGCCCCAACTTTTGCATCACAAATTCAAGGCTTAACTGATCGGGCGCACCGGGGTAATCGTGTGCTATTGGTAAATAAGCCGCTTCCCCTGCTTTAACCGCAAAGCTCATACCGACCAATTGCGCTTTCATATACTCTAAACTGGTTGTTTCTGTATCAAAAGCAAATAGCTCAGCTTCATTAAGCTGTTCTATTAATGTCTTAAATTGGGCCTCAGTTAAAATAGTTTCATAGTGCGCATCTTCAACTTTTGGCAGCTCATTCTCTTGCGTTGGTACTGCTAAATGTGTGTCGGCATCTTTTGGGTTGTCTAGCAATTCAGCTAGCCAACGACGAAACTCACATTCACCGTATAAGGCAATTAATTCGTCTTTATTCGGTGTTTGTAATTTAAAAGTATCAAGATCAGATTCAACCTCAACATCACATTTAATAGTGGCAAGCTCATAGCTTAACGGTAAATGATCAATCGCTTTTGCCAGTTTCTCGCCTATTTTACCTTTTATATCAGAAGCATTATCAATCACGCCCTGAAGCGATCCGTACTTTTGTAACCATTTAACTGCTGTTTTAGGTCCACAACCCTCAACGCCAGGAATATTATCTACTTTGTCGCCCATTAAAGCTAAATAATCGATAATAAGTTCAGGTCCAACACCAAACTTTTCAACCACAGTTTCGGGATCTGAAATACTGTCGGTCATGGTATTAATCAAGGTTACATGCTCATTGACCAACTGCGCCATATCTTTATCACCAGTCGATACCAGCACATGACGTTGTTGCTCAGAGGCAATCCGTGCAAAAGTACCGATTACGTCATCGGCTTCCACGCCCTCAATACTAATTAACGGAAAACCCATTGCTTTGATAATACTGTGCAGCGGCGCTATTTGAGTACGCAGATCATCAGGCATTGGCGGACGGTTCGCTTTATACTCACTGTACATATCATTTCTGAAGGTTTTACCTTTGGCGTCAAATACCACCACCATATGTGAGGGATCATATTGTTTGATCAAACTTTTAAGCATGTTTACCACGCCATAAATGGCACCGGTGGCCTCACCCTTAGAGTTCGTTAGATGTGGTGGTGAATGATAAGCACGAAACAAATATGAAGAGCCATCAACTAAAATAAGCGGGTTTTCGGGGATCTGAGCCATGGTAAAATTGGATCCTAAATACAAAAAAGTAATATGAGTGTAAGCATGCCATAAGGCAGTAAATAAAACGACTGTGAATTAATGTGAGTAATCGCGCTACATTTTTAGTAAGTTGTGGATAACTATGTAGATAACACCCACAGGCAATTCATCCGAAGCATCTTGAAATGCCTAGATTAATTTGTAATTTATTGTTTTGTTTAAAAAAAGATAATTCGAGGTTCTTTTTTATTATTTTTTTATTAATGTGGAAAAAGCATTTATACCGTCACTGGTTTTATAACCCACCTTAATTATTTACGTCCATTTAAATAACTGGATGAGCATTCTAGCATAATGGATCAAAGATCATAGCGATCCTTTATAATTTTTTTCATGGCTACTAATCACTAAATGGCATATAGCGCATAACAACGTGCTTTGCGCCTAAAAAACGAGCAAATAAATTTTTAAATCGGCTGATTCATCGTGTTAAACTTTATTTAAGAGACTTTAATGGAGCGAAATGATATGAAAAATATAGCTGTAATTTTAGCAGGTTGTGGTGTGTTTGATGGTAGTGAAATTAATGAGGTGGTACTGACTTTATTACACATTGAAAAAAATAATGCTCAGTATCAGTGCTTTGCACCTGATATAGAGCAGTACCACACCATTAATCACATCACTGGTGAAGAAATAGCACAGCCGCGAAATGTATTAGTTGAATCAGCTCGCATCACCCGTGGCAATATAAAGTCACTCGCTGAATTAGACGTTACACAATTTGATGCACTCATTATCCCTGGGGGCTTCGGGGTAGCTAAAAATCTATCTGACTTTGCTATTAATGGCACTAACGCTAAAGTAAACGAGGCAGTACTTAGCGCTTGTAAAGCGTTTGCGGATGCAAAAAAAGCCACGGGTTACATGTGTATTGCACCGGCTCTATTGCCTTTTATTTATCATAAACCTCAGCTTACTATTGGTAATGATAGCGACACAGCCAAGGCTCTTAGCACATTAGGCGCTGAACACGTAGAGTGTAAAGTGGATGATATTGTTATTGATAAAAGCAATAAACTCGTTACGACACCGGCCTATATGTTGGCACAGTCTATTATGGATGCAGATGCAGGAATCGATAAGTTAGTGCGTAACGTATTAGCTATGAGTTAGTCGTAAGGGCTTTGATCGCATTAAAGGCGTGATGATCCCGTTTTATAATTTAACTATGCGCTAAACCATGTAATTTTATTGAGTTAAGACAATCATTAGTCGTATTTCTAAATAAAATCGACTCTGAGCATTTTATAAATGACTTAGTGGAGTTATAATTGGTTTAAATTCCGTCATTTAAAATCGTGATTGATCACGTTCAAATTGAAGTGGGCAAGGCAAAATGAAAAAACTATCAGCTGCAGCATTACTTGTGCTAGCAACCACCGCATACGCACAGCCATATGATAACTCTATGACTGAAGATGCAATTAAAAAACGTTTAGCGCCTATCGGTGCTGTTTACCTTGAAGGTGAAAAAGTAGAGGTTGCTGCACCAACAGGGCCTCGTTCAGGCGAGCAAGTATATCAAGCGGCCTGTTTTGCTTGTCATGGTACAGGTGCTTTAGGCGCTCCTAAATCAGCTGACGATTGGGCTCCTCGTATTGCTAAAGGAAAAGATACCTTATTAGATCATGCAATCAACGGCTTCAATGCAATGCCGCCACGTGGTACATGTATGGATTGTTCTGATGATGAAATAAGCGCAGCAATCGACTTTATGACTGCTAAATAAAATCAGTCAGGCTAAAACTATAAATGAAAGGCTTACTCACAGTAAGCCTTTTTTGTTTCTAATTATCGACTTTTCGCAGCATAATTAAGATAAATATCTACTTGACGCAAAATGTTAAAAGTGGAACTATAATGATTAATAACTATACAAAAAATTATAACTGGTTAAACATCATTGGAAGATAAACTCATTGTACCGAGTAGCGTAGTGCGCCAAAATAAACGACTAAAAGCACTATTGAAAAAGTACAAACATGCCTACCACCTCCACAATGCCCTGATACAGCTATCAGAGCAAGCAAGTACTGTTGCCGAATTAACCTTACTTTACCCAGCTATTCATGACATTTTACAAAAGTATGTCCCGAGTAAAAGCTTTTATGTGGTACTTGTTGAGCCGCAATCACAACAGTTGGAACTGTCTTATTTTTCTGATGAAAAAGATGGAATTTCTGTACCACTTAATCGGGAGAATAATTTTGAAGAAGGCGCAACGGGTTATGTGTTTAAGCAAGGAAAGACCACTTATTTCACTAAGCAACAAATGCATGATGCTGCACAGCAAGGCTTATTCAAAGCATTAGGTACACCTGCAGAACACTGGGTAGGCGTTCCAGTTTATCAAGAAAAAAATATTATTGGCGTATTAGCAGCGCAAAGTTACGACACTGAGCAGGGTTATAGTTCGCAACAAATAAACCTACTTGAAGCAATGTCACTTTATTTAGCGACAGCTATTGAACGCGTTAAGAAACGAGAGTTGCTCGAATCAGAAGTAAAACTAAGAACCCGTGCATTAACGCAAAGCAATGATGCTTTAAATGTTGAAATACAACAGCGAAAAAGCGCCCTGCAACGCCAGCAAATATTATTTAAAATTTCAGAGCTGACAACTCAAGCTAAAAACCTAGATGATGCTTATTTTCAAATACACGAAATAATAAAAACCATCACTTACGCAAAAAATCTTTATATTGCCTTGTATGATAAAGAAACGGGCTGGATTAGTTTTCCTTACAGTGTTGACGAATTTCAAGGCAGCACCCAACCAAGGCGCTTTGCAAAAGGGTACAGTGAGCTGGTGATCAGCACCGAAGAAACACAAATAATTCACCCGCAAAGAGCACAAGAGTTATTAGATAGTGGCATTGTAGAGCGTGAAAAACCAATTGATGAATCTAGAAGAGCCACCAGCTGGCTTGGCGCTCCGCTAAAAACATCGCAAGGAGTTATAGGCTTAATTGTTTGCCAAGCTTATAATAACGAACACCTTTTCACACAAGATGATGCAGAACTCATAACCTTTGTATCGCATCAAATTGCCACGGTATTACAAACAAAATTAGCCTCACAGGCGCTGAAAAAGAGCCACCAAGAGCTCGCTTCTCGAGTAAACGAAAAAACCAAAGAGCTAAGCCAAGCAAATTTGCATTTACAGATGCAAATTGATGAGCGTAAAAAAATAGAGCAGCAGCTGTATCACGATGCGCACCATGACTCATTAACAAGCTTGCCTAATCGTAATTTATTTTTAACGCAGCTAGAAAAAACGCTACAGTTTTACCAACGTCACCCTGATGAGCACTTTGCGGTACTGTTTATTGATCTTGATAAATTTAAAGATATAAACGACCAGCTTGGGCACCATGCCGGAGACGAATTTTTAATTAGCGTGGGTCAGTTGTTCTCTCAATGTATCCGTGAGCATGATTTATTAGCACGCTTAGGGGGAGATGAATTTGTAATTTTACTCACTCATTTAACCGAGCCAAACCAAGCTGAAGATGTTGCAAATCGAATCATCAACATCATGCGAAAACCTTTTTGTACAAAAGGTATTTGTGTGCAAAGCGGCGCGAGTATTGGTATCACTTATTCAAAACAAAGCTATAAACATACAGATGAAATTATTAGAGATGCTGATGCCGCAATGTATTACGCTAAAAACTCTGGTAAAAATCGCTTCGAATTATTTCACCCGTTACTCACAGAGCCAATGCTGCAACATGAGTCACAAACATTGCACCATCTTGATGTATTACCTATGACGTTTCGTAGCTCAGATATTATTTCTATGGATGAGCATTATCAATATGCCTCATTATTTGAAGCGTTTGGTGAACACCCTGTACTTGGCTTTACTAGTTTTGATATTTTAAAGAAATTTGCAAGTGATAAAGAACAGCATATAAAAGTAGAACTCCAACTGATTTTACAAGCGTATCAACAAGCGAAAGACTCTGAAATAAGCGTTGCTCTTCTGCCTTGCTCAAGTCTGCTTTTAGAAAAGCATGAGTTCTCTTTATTAACTGCTGCACTAAAGCAGCCATTAAACATTGATCCACTTTGTTTGTTGTTTGATGATCAAGAATTACGTTACGCCAGTGCGCTGCAACTAGAAAACTTAAAACAGCTTAAAGCGCTGGGCTACTCTATTGGTCTAAATAATTTCGCAAAGGATAAATGCGAGCTTAATTTAGTGACCGAGATAGAATTTGATTACTTACTATTAAGCTCCACTTTCAGTAAACGAATATTGCAGCAGGAATGCTATGACTTGCAGCTACAAGGTTTGCTGGCTATCACTAAACTTAAACACATTAAAGTGATTGCTAAAGGCCCGTCAATATTAAACTTCAGAGCCCTTTTAGATAAGCATGGCTTGAACTTGTTTGTTGCCAAACAGCACCCACTTAAAAGCGCGATACGTTCAACACTTATAAGCTCAGAATCAAAATAACGCTAAACACATGCTATTGTGGTTTTTTTAGCATTGCCCTTAAATTTGCAACCCGAGCTTGGCCTTTTTCCATGCGTTCAGCTTGAGTATTAGGCGCTTTTTTGTTTTCAAAGGCTAAGTCATCTTGTGGTAGCTCTTGCACAAACCGGCTGAGCTCCGTTTGCGATGTTTCACCAAATTGACGACGAATTTTAGCATACGTTAAGGTTAGCTCTTGCTGCGCGCGGGTAATACCTACATAGGCAAGGCGGCGCTCTTCATCTACATTATCCTCATCAATGCTTACTTGGTGTGGTAATAGCCCCTCTTCCATGCCTACCATAAATACATAAGGGTACTCGAGTCCCTTTGAAGCATGCAGCGTAAGTAATTGTACTGCATCTGCTTCATCTTCTTCCTCGTTACGCTCTAGCATATCGCGCAGGGTCAATTTACTAACCACTTCAGCTAACGTCATTGGCGGATTATCGGCATCGCCAGTCAGCATATCGGTGATCCAACGGTACAGCTCCGAGACATTTTTCATCCGCATTTCGGCGGCTTTGGCACTCGGTGATGATTCATATAAATAGGCTTCATAATTAATATTTCGCACTAAATCTTTGACCGCTTCTAAGGTATCGCTGCGTACTGCGTTATCCGACAGCTCAACCACCCAACGGGCAAACCCAGCTAACGCATTAAAACCACGTCCTTTTAGTCTGTATCCTAAGTCGTTATCAAAACAGGTGGCAAACAAGCTTTGATGTTTTTCATTGGCTAAGGTGCCTAGTTTTTCAAGCGTCACCGTGCCTATTTCACGCCGTGGCGTATTCACGATTCTTAAAAAGGCATTGTCATCATCTTGGTTCACTAAAAGACGTAAGTAAGCCATGATATCTTTAATTTCAGAACGTGAAAAAAACGACATCCCGCCGCTAATTTTATAAGGTATACGGTTACTCATTAACGACTTTTCAAAACCACGCGCTTGGTGATTACCCCGGTACAAAATCGCGTAATCTTTATAGCTGGTGCGCTTCATAAACTTATGAGAAATAATCTCTGCAACCACACGCTCAGACTCATGCTCTTCATCGCGACAACCAATGACTTTAATTTGCTCACCATAGCCAAGTTCACTAAAGAGCTTTTTTTCAAACTCATGGGGGTTATTTGCAATTAATATATTAGCCGCTTTAAGAATGCGCCCTGCACTACGGTAATTTTGCTCTAGTTTTATTAATCTTAATCCTGGATAGTCTTTACTTAATAGCACCAAGTTTTGTGGGCGAGCACCACGCCAAGAGTAAATTGACTGATCGTCATCTCCTACCACAGTAAAGCGTGCACGTTCACCAACCAGCAATTTTACTAATTGGTATTGGCTGGTATTAGTATCTTGGTATTCATCCACCAGTAAATACCGAAAACGCTGCTGCCAACGTTCACGTGAAGTGGCGTTACTGCTTAAAAGCAGCGTGGGGATCATAATTAAATCATCAAAGTCGAGTGCATTATAAGCGCGAAGTTGGTTTTGATAGCGTGCGTACAATTGAGCGAACAAGGCTTTTTGTGGCTCTCTGGCTTCGCGAATAGCTTGCTCTGGTAAAATGAGTTCATTCTTCCAGCTACCAATTTGCATTTTAAGTAGATTAAGTAAGTCTTTGTCTTTTTTAAGCTCATCTTCGGTTAAATCACCGAGTAGTTGATTCGTATCTTGGTCGTCAAACAGCGAAAAACCAGGCTTAAAACCCAGTGTTTTTAACTCTTTTTTGATGATTTCAAGCCCGAGTGTATGAAATGTAGAGACCCATAAACCTTTAGACTCTTGCTTTCCTAAGGTTTGCAAAACCCGCTCGCGCATTTCTTTAGCCGCTTTATTGGTAAAGGTAACCGCCGCAATATTACGCGCTTGATACTCACACTTCTGTACTAAGTAAGCAATTTTGTTGGTGATAACTCGTGTTTTACCCGAGCCTGCGCCAGCTAATACTAAGCAAGGACCACTAATGTACTTTACCGCTTCATCTTGTTTAGGATTGAGTTTCATAACGACCAGCTGATTGCAAAAAGACGGGCAATTTTAACGTAATCACTACAATACGCCTAGCCAATAAGGTAATATTAGTTATTATCATTTTAGGCAACAGGCAAGGGACGACTATGATTAACCCAGCAAAACTTGAAGAAATTGCGAAACAGATCACTAATAACATGCCACAAGGTGTAAAAAACCTGGCTGATACACTTGAAGGTAAAACCAAGCAAGTGTTACAAAATAAGCTTGCCGAAATGGACTTTGTAAGCCGTGAAGAGTTTGATATTCAAAGCCAAGTGCTGATCCGCACCCGTGAAAAGCTAACTGAATTAGAAGCAAAAGTAGCGATACTTGAACAGCAATTATCGGCAAAAACAGACGCAGAATAATAAATATAACGCCATAGACGAACCTGCTTTATGGCGCTAATCACTCAGTTATTCAAATAGCTCGTCGAGCACATAGTAACCCGTTGCTTGTTGCTGCTCTATGCTCACCCTTAGCAATTTATTAGCTACTTGCTCACCGGTTATTGGTCTATACCGTTTGAAGATGCCAAAACGCGTTAACAGTGGCAGTACTACCTCACCTAACTTTTCTGCAATTCTAAGCTCTGATCGCTCGCCGACTAACAAAGACGGTTGCAATATACTCAAGCGCGAAAAACCAAGCTGCTTTACCTGCTGCTCAAGTTCCCCTTTGATTTTTAGGTAACGGCTCATGCTATGCGCATTTGCGCCACTTGATGACACCAAACAATAATGAGGAACACCGTTATTGGCCGCCATTTGCGCACAAATAAATTGGTATTCAAAATCAACTTTACGCTGTCCTGCTTCGCTTCCAGCTTGCTTTAACGTGGTGCCTAAGCAGGAAAAAAACACGTCACCTTTGAATAACTCAACGTAATGTGTCAGGTTCTCAAAATCAATAACATGGCTAGTTAATTTAGGATGAGAAAAGTCTAATTGGCGGCGCGATAAGCTCACTACTTTCGTATAGCAAGGAGATGCTAACAGCTGTTGTAATAACTGGCTGCCCACTAAGCCGGTACTGCCGATTATTAACGCCGTTTTAGCCATATTAAGCGTGACTACCCGCTGACTTGTTCAGTACATGGTGTACTGCCTTTTTATAGCTAGTGCATTCTTCTTCAGCGCAGCTAACTACCGACTCTAAATCATGCAGGTGACCGTTTTCTAATCCATATACCCAGCCATGCACTGTGAGCTCTTGACCTCGTAACCAAGCATCTTGAACAATGCTAGTGCGCGATACGTTACGCACTTGCTCAATCACATTAAGCTCAATTAAACGATCAAGACGCTGTTTTTCTGGTAGAGCATTAAGTTGCTCTAAATGCTTTTCTTTTACATCACCAACGTGGCGTAGCCAGTTATCAATAAAGCCAAAGCGATCTTCGTTTAATACCGCTTGTACACCACCACAACCGTAGTGGCCAACAACCATAATATGTTTAACTTTTAATACTTCAACCGCATACTGCATAACCGATAAGCAATTATGATCTGTGTGCACTACCACGTTGGCAACATTACGATGCACAAACAATTCACCTGGTAATAAATCAACAATTTGATTAGCAGGAACTCGTGAGTCAGAACAACCAATCCATAAATATTCTGGATTTTGTTGCATCGATAAAATTTTAAAAAATTCGGGATTAGCTTCGCTCGTTCTAGATGCCCAGCGTTTATTATTTTCTAGTAGGTTATTTAAATTTCTCATTACATCTCTTTTAGGTCGAGGGCGTTAAACTGGCTAAAATTAAAATATTACGGGGTGTTAATTGCTTCTCACAAAATGTACTAACACTGACGTTATAGCCTTGCTGTTGCAAATATAAAGCACGATCGAGCACAAGCCAAACTTCTATTGCTCTTCTAAACACATGTCGAACCAGTTCAACTCGCTCGGTTATCTTTTTTCGCGCCTGCCCAATCAATAAAAATTTATTGTAATCAATATCTTTTGGCAGTTTGAAGGCTTTTTTATCTGCCGCCCACTTACAAAATGATTCAAACGAATCTGAAAATATTGCTTTATTCACTGAGGGCACACTAACATACGCCGACTCACCGGTGAGTGATTTTCTTAAAGCATCAAACCCGAGTCGCCACTCAACTTCTGTTTTTCGTACTTTGCCCACTCGCGATGGAGCCGTGACGGTTTCTTGCAAGGCGAGTTTTAAATCTCGATGAGTTAAATTAAGCGCACTTCGCTTCGCCTGTTCGCTCATTGCTTGATAATTATTCTCGGTAAACAAGTGATAGCAACAAGGTGAAAAACTAATTTGTGTTACTTTGGCCGCACTGGCTTGATGCATAAAAGTTTGATGTAACGCACCGCAGGCATGTAAAGCAACGGCATGGGTTTGTGGGTTAAAAAAATCCTGAGTGTTATCTGTGAGTACATCAGCTTGGCTAAATTGCATAGCAAGCCCCTGTTGCTGCGCACTTTTTTGTCCTTGCTCACATAAGTGAGATTGTAGCTCAATACTGTGCACGCTCGGCGCACCATTAAAAGCTAACATTCGTCCTAAATGGCCTTTGCCTGCACACCACTCTAAAATAGGCTGATCATTGGCAGGTAGCGCACCAACAAAGTCTTGTAGCTGTGTAAACTTTCGTCCTTTAATACCGTTACTAATCCAAAACGGATAATCCGTTCGACTGCTTGTTATGACAGGGAGTGAAGCTAATTGGCTTAATTGCTCAATACCGGGTATGTAAGGTGAAAAAAACTGATAAAGTTGCGCTTGATCAGTATCTAACTCAGCAACGTCCTGATCAGTTAAAGCAGTTAGGGGGTCGTGTAATTCAGGCCACGGTAAACAGTCAAAATCAAACGCAGTACATTGCCAATACGAGCGCGTATTCATCAGTAACGAATCGAGGGCAGTAAATTGCTCAGTTAAGGTCATAACAGCTTAAAATATTAAAAAGGCAATAAATTATACCAGTACACTCGCGCCTAATTAAGCGGTTATTTTTTTAACCTCGCAGAGCAAGGGGATTACTTAACTTTCCCACCTTTTCTATTGGTTAAATTAGCCATTAGCGTGCTTTGAACATTAACCGTAAATAAAGGGGAATAGAAATAATACTAATAATAATGGCCGCAATCAGCATCCAAGAAAGCTGCAACGTTTCTTGTTTTTTATATTTATAAATAAAATCGGCTTTTACTTCGTCAAACTTTGTTTGGTCAATCTCATATAAATCAGCAATTAAACGCCATTTGGCCATCGACATATTACCCACATTGGTGCTTGGCGGCGCAATATAGTCTTTTAGCACTTCGGCCTCATAAGCTAATTGATGAAAACTACGCTCAGGGGCATAAAACTGCTGAGTAATGGCGATGGCTTCATCCATATTCATTACCGCATAACGCCACCCTTTTAAACTCGCTTGGTAAAACTTTTCTACCGTATCGGGGTGGTACTTAATCATGTTATCACTGGTAAATAAAATATCTGCGTATACGTCCATACCATAACGTTGTGGACATATAAGTCGATGAGCAATACCTTGCTGATCCATATAATAAGGTAAGTCGGTAACATAGACTTCGATGGCATCTATTTTATTTTCCATCCATGCTTTTTGTAATTTATCGCCTTTGTATATAGCCAACTTTTCGATATTTATACCGCTGCGCTTGAGCATAGTTAACAACTCAGAATTGCTCTCTTTACTCACTTCACTTACACGTTTATTGACAAAATCACGGGCATGAAAAATATCAGAGCTTTCTTTGACCATCCAGCAATAAGGAGAAAACTGTAATATGGCAGCCATGGCGACAAAGGGTTTACCTGCAATACGCTGCTGTAAAATACCAGAATGCGCAACCCCAAACTGGGCTTCACCACGCTCTACCGCGCCAAAACTATTGGGTCGTTTTTGATCTGCAGGCACAATAGTGACGTCTAAACCGGCCTCATCATAATACCCTTTTTGCTGAGCCATATAATAACCCGCAAATTGAAATTGATGTGTCCACTTTAATTGTAGTGTGACTGATTCCTGCGCCATTAACTGGCTACAAAAAAGGCAGGCGCTAATTATCATTCCTTTAAGTAACAAAGAGAGTTTCCAAAAAACGTAGTGATTAACGTAACTATATGTAAAGCAGCTGATAAAGCAAGCATCCACAGAAGATGCCTGCTTAAAATAGGATTAAGCTAAGGCGAGCTTTTCAAGCTTTTCTGCTTGAGGTTGTGTGGTTAAAAACTGGGTGAAACACGGGTTATGGGTTTCGTCTTGAACACTGTAACCTAGGCGTTTTAAGTGCTCATTAAACATCTCATATTGACTTGGCTCAATAGCAAAACCTGCCAATACATTACCCGTTGAACCGCCATGATTACGGTAGTGAAATAAAGTGATATTCCAATTACTACCCAGTGTATCTAAAAAGCGCGCTAATGCACCTGGGTACTCTGGAAACTCAAACCGCAGTAAGCGTTCATGTAGCTGCTCTGGCGCTTTACCACCAACCATATACCGTACATGAAGTTTTGCTAATTCGTTATCTGACAAGTCGCAAAACGAATAGCCATTATCGGTTAGGCTTTGTTTAAGCTCCTCAAGTTCTGCTAATCCTTGGCGCAGTGCAATACCAACAAAAATTTGCGCCTCGCCAGGCCCCGCATATCGGTAGTTAAATTCGGTAATAGCGCGCCCACCTAAAGATGCACAAAACTGTTTAAAGCTACCGCGTTTTTCATCAATTGTTACCGCTAATAATGCTTCGTTCTTCTCACCCAATGCAGTACGTTCAGCTACATAGCGTAAGCGATCAAAATTTAAATTAGCACCAGACAAAATAGCCGCTAAGTTTAACCCCTTTAAACCCGACTGCTGAGACCATTTTTTAAGCCCTGCAGTTGCAAGTGCGCCTGAAGGTTCGGCAATAGCACGGGTTGATACAAAAATATCTTGCATGGCAGCACATATTTCATCATCTGACACGGTCACCACTTCATCGCAAAACTTTTGCGCCAGTCTAAATGTTTCGCTACCAATTATTTTTACGGCAACACCATCGGCAAAGCTTCCTACTCTTTCTAGCTCTACAGGCTCTCCCGCTTCCATGGCAGCTTTTAAACAAGCGCTTTCATTAGCCTCGACCCCAATCACTTTGATATCTGGGCGCAGCGATTTAATGTATACCGCCATACCCGCCAGCAATCCGCCGCCGCCAACAGGAATAAATACCACGTCTAAGTCGTTCAGCTGTTGCATTAGTTCACGGGCAACTGTGCCTTGACCAACAATGACATCGGGGTCATCAAATGGAGGGACAAATACGCCGTTTCGCTGCTCAGTTAATTCAAGCGCATACGCCTTTGCGGCATCAAATTGATGACCATGTAACACGACTTCCCCGCCCAATGCCCTTACCGCATTAACCTTAATTTCAGGCGTCGTTACGGGCATAACAATGGTGGCTTTATGCCCTAGGTGTGAAGCACTCAGCGCCACCCCTTGAGCATGATTGCCTGCCGATGCGGTTATCACGACCGAGCCCTTTGGCAGCTTATTTAATTTATTAAAAGCACCGCGTAATTTAAACGAGTACACCGGTTGCTGATCTTCACGCTTTAACCAAACACGATTACCTAATCGTGCACTCAATTCGGCCATTTCACTCACCTCAGTCACCTTAGCTAAAGGCTCCATATTGGCTTGGATAATAGCGCGAAAATAATCGAGTTCTTGAGAAACCATACCTAACTAAGCTCCTCCAGTTTGGCTAAATCACGCACCGCACCTTTATCGGCACTGGTTGCAAGTAGCGCATACGCTTTAAGCGCAGATGACACATAACGATCGCGGTTAAGCGGCTTATAAGCTTGTTTACCACGAGCCAATTGTTTTTGCCTGCGAGCTTCGAGTTCCTCATCGCTTAATGCTAAAGTGATTTCTCGAGTAGCGATATCGATGATAATTTTATCGCCATTTT
This sequence comes from Pseudoalteromonas sp. SD03, assembly GCF_040937955.1. Taxonomy (NCBI): domain Bacteria; kingdom Pseudomonadati; phylum Pseudomonadota; class Gammaproteobacteria; order Alteromonadales; family Pseudoalteromonadaceae; genus Pseudoalteromonas; species Pseudoalteromonas sp. SD03. The sequence continues at coordinate 274,425 of NZ_CP162514.1, read as the reverse complement.
CAACATAAGCTATCGCTCCACCGCTGGCAGCCTCGGGAGACACATGACCAATTGATAAACCCGATGTGCCCCCTGAAAAACGCCCATCAGTAATTAATGCGCACTTCTCTGCCAAACCTTTTGATTTTAAGTAGCTGGTTGGGTATAGCATTTCTTGCATGCCTGGGCCGCCTTTAGGGCCTTCGTAACGAATTACAACTACATCGCCGGCTTTTACTTCACCATTTAAAATCCCTTCTACAGAGTCATCTTGAGACTCATAAACAACAGCAGTGCCTTCAAAGTGCAGCATTTCATCGACAACGCCGGCACTTTTAACAATACAGCCATCAACCGCTAAATTACCTGAAAGTACCGCGAGGCCGCCATCTTGACGAAATGCATGTTCAACACTGCGAATACAACCATGTTCACGGTCATTATCCCCTTCGTCCCAACGGCAATCTTGGCTCATGGCTTTAGTAGTACGAATACCAGCGGGACCCGCGCGGTAAAACTTTCGCGCCACTTCGTTATTAGGATCCGTTGCATCCCATTTTTTTACCAGCTCACCCATGGTCATGCCGGCAACATGATTAACCGATAAATCAACCAAGCCGGCTTTACCAAGCTCGCGTACTATGGCCATCATGCCACCAGCGCGGTGTACGTCTTCAATATGGTATTGCGCGGTAGCTGGGGCAACTTTACATAAAAACGGGGTTTTACGTGAAAGTTCATCAATGTGTGACATATCAAAATCAACGCCAGCTTCTTGTGCCGCTGCGAGTAAATGTAATACCGTATTTGATGAGCCGCCCATGGCAATATCAACCACCATAGAGTTCATAAATGCGGTTTTATTAGCGATGGCACGAGGCAGTACGTCTTGGTTATCTTTTTGGTAATACTCGCGGCATAAATCAACGATGCGAGCACCTGCTTCAACATACAATTGTTTACGGTCTTTGTGGGTCGCAAGCGTGGTACCGTTACCCGGCAGCGCAAGGCCTATTGCTTCTAATAAACAGTTCATTGAGTTGGCAGTAAACATCCCTGAACACGACCCACAGGTAGGGCATGCAGAGCGTTCAACTTGCTCTGAGTCGGCATCACTTACCGATTCATCGGCACCTTTAACCATGGCATCTACTAAATCGAGTTTAATATCGATATTGGCTAATTTAGTTTTACCCGCTTCCATAGGGCCACCCGATACAAAAATAACCGGTATATTTAAACGCAGCGCCGCTAACATCATCCCAGGGGTGATTTTGTCGCAGTTAGAAATACAAATCATCGCATCGGCACAATGGCCGTTCACCATGTACTCTACTGAGTCGGCTATTAAATCGCGCGATGGCAGTGAATAAAGCATACCGCCGTGCCCCATGGCAATACCGTCATCTATGGCGATGGTATTAAATTCTTTTGGTACACCACCGGCCTGAGTAATGGTTTCAGCCATCAGTTCACTAAGCTGATTAAGATGCACATGCCCCGGTACAAATTGCGTAAATGAGTTAACCACAGCAATAATTGGCTTACCAAAGTCGGTATCAGTCATGCCTGTTGCACGCCATAATGCTCTTGCGCCTGCGCGTTTACGCCCTTCAGTAGTCGTTGCACTTCTTAATTTAGCCATAGTTACCTCAGTGTTTGCCGCAATTAATGCGGGCATTCCTCATTCTAAAAATTGATGAATAACCAAATAATCGGTTATTCGTAAAATTCGTTAAATTTATTTTATACAGCCTGTTGCTGTAAGCTTTGTAGCGTTACATGTTTCACATCAACCAATTTATTTAACTGGCTGGTAAGCAAGTAAATTGGCTTATCGCTATCAACCGTCATCGCCATATTATATTGACCATCGTCCATATTGAGCTGTAAGTGAGTTAAATCAAAACCACGATGACGCACCACACGTAAAAAGCGCTCGATTGCGACACTTTGGCTTTTTAAGGCAATAGTTAAACTGTGTTTCATTGTGCTTTCTCCGTCATCATTTCATCGTTAGCAGCCCCAGGTGGAACAAGTGGCCATACGTTTTCTTTATCATCGATACAAGCATGAACAATATAAGGTCCATCGCTATTTAATAAAGCAGTGATTGCATCATCCACTTGGTTGGCATGGGTAATTGTTTGCCCAGGAATGCCAAACACAGCAGCAAGTTGTACAAAGTCAGGGTTGTCTGACAGGTTAGTTTCGCTGTAACGCCCTTCAAAAAATAGTTCTTGCCATTGGCGCACCATGCCCAAGCGCTGGTTATCAAGTATCAGTATTTTTACTGGTAAATTATTACGACGTATAGTGGCAAGCTCTTGAATATTCATCATGATTGAACCATCACCTGATACGGTGATCACAAAGTCATCTTTTCTCGCTATTTGTGCACCGATTGCCGCAGGTAAACCAAATCCCATGGTGCCTGCACCGCCACTGCTTAAGTGGTTGCATGGATGGTTAAATTTCATATGCTGCGCAACCCACATTTGGTGCTGACCCACATCGCAGCAAACAACACTGGTGCTTGGCATACGCTGGCTTAGTTGATTAAGTAAATAAGGGGCAAATACTTTTTCACCAGGGTAGTCGTAGCGCCATGCGTGCTTAACCATCATTTGTTTATTATGATCACACCACGCTTTTGGCGTAACGACGCACTCAAGGGCGGGAAGTGAGGTTTTTAAATCAGCAATTAAAGAAGCCTTTGCGGGTTTACGTTTACCGACCTCGGCTGCATCTATGTCTAAATGAATCACGTTTGCTTTTGCAGCAAACTTAGCTAAGTTGCCTGTTACACGATCATCAAAGCGAGCGCCAATACACACTAATACATCACATTCTTGCACGGCTAAATTAGCCGCTTGACCGCCATGCATACCTAGCATGCCTAAATCATATTCGTAATCAGGTAATACACTGCCCAATGCTTTAAGGGTTGAAACCGCAGGCATTTGCGTTTTATTTAAAAATTGCATTAATTCATTTTGCGCATCAGCGGCATGAACGCCCCCACCAACATAGGCAACAGGCCGTTTGGCTTCACTAAGTAATTGATTGGCGATAGCAACTTGGTTTAAATCAAGTTGAGGTAAGTATTCATCTGCCGCTAACCAAGGTTTAAAAGGCACCTGCGCCATTTGAATGTCTTTGGGGATATCAACTAAAACGGGGCCTGGACGGCCGCTTTGTGCTAAATGCATCGCTTCTTGTAATATTTCGGCTAAATCTTCTGCTCGCTCAACCATGTAACTGTGTTTAGTACACGAAAGCGACATGCCAAGCACGTCAATTTCCTGAAAAGCATCAGAGCCAATAGCGGCGGTTGGTACTTGCCCTGTAATAGCAAGTAAAGGCACTGAGTCCATCATGGCATCTGCCAATGCGGTAATTAAATTAGTAGCTCCAGGGCCTGATGTTGCCAAGCACACACCTAAACGTCCAGTACTGCGTGCATAGCCCACGGCGGCAAACCCTGCACCTTGCTCATGGCGAGTAAGATAATGTTTTACAGGCGCACCATACAAGGCATCGTAAATGGGCATAATAGCACCACCTGGGTAGCCAAATACTTCATCTACGCCGTGTTTGGCGAGTAAATCTATTGTTAGTTCTGCGCCTGTCATTAGTAAATCCTCATTCCTGTGTGACAACCCATTAAAAATTTAACTCTAAAACTAAAAAGCCCCCCGGACGGTTAAGTGCGGAGGGCTTTTCAATGCTTAGTTTTTTAAAGCACTACGAAGCCCTCGCGGGAATAATCACCACGATAATAATCAGGACTAGGTTAAGTGCATTTTTAAGCATAAAATTCAGTACCATTTAAGATTTAGTCATTGCGAACATCTTGTTTCGCTGTCTTTTTATATTAGTACCGCGCTCAGGGCGGTAAGTCAACACCAAATTCAATTCAAAATAATTATAAAAACACGCTTACTCAGGTTTTAAAATTCAATTAAACCAGGTTAAATAGATTTTTTATCCCGTCATTTCAACTCAGGAAATTCACTATTCTTATAACACTGAATTCTGGTTTGATTAATTTTTAGTAAGCCACCTCATTTTTATCTAACAAAATTAAAATAAATCGATTTCTTAAGAGTTTCTTAAGTCTGGCAGCCTAGCATAACAACGTTCACGAAAAAGAGGCGTGTTATGAACCCAACTTTCAAACTCAGTAAGCAACCGCAAGAAAATACTAAAAAACGCTTTTATTTTAATTGCAGTGCTAATGCATTCATTATTTTTATGGCTTGTTATTACGGCTTAGTTATTAATATTCCATTTATGCATGGTGCGTTTAGCGCTATTACCTCGTTGCACACATTTTCATGGCTATTTTTGTTTTCTGTGCCGTTACTACTGATTTGTTTGCTAATCATATTCTTTTCAGTGGTTTCTATTCGGGGAATACTAAAACCCATTAACTACTTGCTGCTAGTGCTCTCGAGTGCGGCGTTATATGGCTCATTGAACTATGGTGTGGTGTTTGATTATTCCATGATACAAAACACCGTCGAAACTGACTCTAGTGAAGCGTTAAGCTATTTAAACTTGCAACTTGTTGGCTTTTTACTGCTTTTTGCCGCATTACCTGTCTTTATTTTGAGTAGAATAAAAATAAACTGCGCTCGTCCATACAAAGAAGTTATTAGCCGTCTTAAACTGCTTTTAGCAAGCTTTGCACTGATTGCATTAGTGGTCGTTAACTTTTACGCCGATTACGCGGCAACGGGTCGTAATAACCGTATTCTTAAAAAAGAAATTATTCCATTTCAATATCTCTCTAGTGGCTACAAATACGCCCGTGACCAGTTACTTTATAGCGATATTGAATTTAAAAATATTGATACCACGCCAACTTTAGCATCGCCAAGCACAACACGAGTTACTGTCATCGTGGTAGGTGAAACCGCTCGAGCTGAAAATTTTTCCTACCAAGGCTATGAGCGTAATACCAACCAATACACGCAAAAACATAATGTCACTTATTTCGATAACGTATCGTCGTGTGGCACGGCCACAGCAGTGTCAGTACCATGTATGTTTTCACTGCAAACTCATGCCAATTTTTCTCGTTTAGACAGTGATAACCAGCAAAACGTAATTGATTTGATACAACAAGCAGGCACAGATGTCTTGTGGGTTGATAATAACAGTGGCTGTAAAAACGTCTGCACGCGCGTACCTACCATTAATATTGATACCAAAGCATCTGAACTATGTGATGGTAAATACTGTTTTGATGAAGCGTTACTAGCCCCTTTAAAGCACAAGCTTGCCAATTTGAGTCAGGCTAATACGGTTATAGTGCTGCATATGATGGGTTCACATGGCCCTACTTACTTTAAGCGCTACCCTGAAAAATTTAAACAGTTTAGTCCAACCTGCGACCGCAGCGATATTCAAAACTGTAGCGCTGAAGAACTGGTTAACACCTACGATAATACAATTGCTTATAGTGATTTTATCAACGCTCAAGTTATTGAACAGTTAAAGGCACTGCCAGCTAATATTGATAAGCAATTACTGTATGTGTCAGACCATGGCGAGTCGCTCGGTGAAAATGGCGCATACTTACATGGCTTTCCCTATGCATTTGCACCAACAGCTCAAACCCATGTGCCTCTTTACATCTGGGCTGATGAGCATAATCAGCGCATTACAGCCAAGTGTCTAAACAACTTAAATAGCACTTTAGCGCAATCACACGATGCTATTTTTCATACCCTTTTAAGCTTAACCGGTGTTGCGAGTAAAACCTACCAAACCTCTGAAGATTTACTCGCGTCATGTCAAACGATTAACCATAGCGAAACTAAAATATGAATAATAAAACCGTTATAAAACGCCAAGGCCTAATGCGCCTAATTTTTACCTTAAGCCATACATTTAACGGCCTAAAATGGATGAGCCGATTTGAGGCTGCTTTTCAGCAAGAGTTGGTTTTATTTAGTTTGCTAGGCGTATTTGCCTGCTTGCAAGAAATTACTTTAAGTAGCAAATTAATCTTGATTGCCAGCTTATTGTTTGTGTTATTTGCTGAGTTGGTCAATACCGCAGTCGAAGTGGTGGTTGATCGCATCGGTAGCGAATATCATGAACTATCAGGCCTAGCTAAAGATATTGCATCCGCCAGTGTCTTTATCGCCATGCTTATTGCTATTTTAGTTTGGTGGTCTGTGCTATGGACTTAATCAGTAGCACTAAAAAAGTACTGGGGCCATTGTGGGTTTTAGCGGTATTTTTTTTCGCACTCCTATGCTTGCTAACTTTTGCGCGATTAGGTTTAAGTTTGTGGCAAAGTGGCCGTGTATTTACCGAAGGCGCCTGGCACTTTGTTTTTGTAGGCGGTTTACGTGTTGATATAGCAACATTATGCTACATCATAACCCCCGCTTTGTTACTAACACTTGCAGCACATGCTCTCAAATTAACTGCTTATATTCGAGGAGTCGTAAAGTGGTATTTAGTAATAATGGCTGCAATGTTAGTGTTTTTTGAGGTTATTACACCCACGTTTATTAACGAATACGACTTACGCCCTAATCGCCTATTTATTGAATACCTTATTTATCCTAAAGAAGTCTCTAAAATGATTTTTTCAGGTTACAAACTCGAAGTCCTCTTCGCTGTTTTAGCGCTCGTTTTCACCATTAAATTTGCTAACAAAATTCTTACTCAGCAATGGCAAAACCGCTCGTCCCTAGGGGCAATAAAACTATCACTATTAGCTGTTATTATATGTAGCCTAACACTGTTAGGCGCTCGAAATTCATTAGGCCATCGTCCATTAAACCCCGCTATGGTGGCATTTTCGACCGACCACTTGCTGAATGACCTCACGCTTAATTCATCATATAGCGTAGCATTTGCGTTAAAACAGCTCTCCAATGAGCAATCAAGTCAGGCATATTATGGCAAGGTCCCTCAAGAGGAGTTACTCGCCACAGTACGCAGTACCATGCAAAATCCTCAAGCAATATTTAATAATCCAAATGCCCCTACCCGCACTTTTCATCAGGCAAGCTACCAAGGTAAAAAGAAAAACCTGGTTATTATTCTGCAAGAAAGCTTGGGCGCTCGTTATGTAGGTACCTTAGGTGGCTTACCCTTAACGCCTAATATAGATGCACTTTATCAACAGGGCTGGGGATTTGATAACTTATACGCGACCGGCACTCGCTCTGTACGCGGTATTGAAGCAGTTATAACCGGTTTTACACCGACTCCCTCACGCGCGGTTGTAAAACTCGATAAATCACAACGTGACTTTTTTACCTTGGCTAGTTTTTTAGCAAAGCAGGACTACCATACTCAGTTTATTTATGGTGGAGAAAGTCACTTTGACAACATGCGTAGCTTCTTTTTGGGTAACGGCTTTAGTGATATTGTTGATAGTGAAAGCTTCGATAACATTAACTTTAATGGTTCATGGGGCGCATCTGACGAAGATTTATTTACTCAAGCAGATAAAGAGCTGAATAAATTACAACAACAGCAAAAGCCATTTTTTAGTCTGATTTTTAGTAGTTCTAATCATAGCCCTTATGAATTTCCGGACGGTAAAATAGCCCTGTTTGAGCAACCAAAGCAAAGCCGTAATAACGCAGCTAAATATGCAGATTATGCCCTAGGCACATTCATTGAAAAGGCGAAAAAATCATCTTACTGGGACGATACTGTGTTTATAGTGATTGCTGATCACGACTCACGCGTGTCTGGTTCCAGCCTTGTACCTATTGATCACTTTAGAATTCCTGCGGTTATTTTTGGAAACGGTATTAAGCCCAAACGCGATCATCAATTAGCCAGTCAGCTGGATATTCCTACCACCTTACTGTCGCTTATTGGCGCCAGCGGTGAACACCCAATGATTGGTCACGATCTCACTCGCCCTGTGGCCAAAAATAAGCAGCGTGCAATGATGCAGTACGATAAAAACTTTGCTTACATGCAAAATGATAACGTTGTTATTTTGCAGCCAGATAAACCGGCAACCACCTATATTTATAAAAATAAGCAATTACACCCCAAACATAACGATAGCGCACTCATCAAGCAAGCTCGTGCGCTGGCTAATTATGGCAACATGGCCTACAGCAATAATTGGTATCAATAACACCGAAAAATGCCTGATTGATTAATCAGGCATTTTTACGTTACCTATAAAGTAAACTAAGTTAGTATTTATAAAACGACTTAAACTTGGATAGGATTTTATGAACGTGTCATTACGTATTAGTCATTTATTTATGGTGTTATTACTTTTAGCCTTTAGCGTCAATGGCTATGCAGCACCGGCTCTATTCAAAATAGAAAAACAAGGCGCTAGCTCGTATTTATTTGGCACCGTGCATGTGGGTGATGCCAGCATGAAAGGGCTACCACAAAAAGTGACTCACGCACTGGATAACAGTAATCAAGTTGTTGTTGAAGTGGATATAAGTAAACTATCACCATTACAAATGCAACAACGTTCTATGCCGTTTATGCTGCTTACTAACGGGCGTACGCTACAGAGCGAGCTTTCAGAAAAAAATTATCAACTCCTCAAAGACTACTTTGCTAAAAAATCGATTGATATTGCCATGTTCAACAGTTTTAAACCCTGGGCTGTCATGTTGACCATGATGCAAATTGAGTTTCAAAACGCGGGCTATTCAGATAAAAACGGCATCGATAAGCAAATACTCGAGTACGCGCAAAAGCACAGTATTAACATTGCGGAGCTTGAAACCATAGAGCAACAACTACAGATGTTTAATGGCTTAGAGTCATTAAGCAATGCCATGATGGCAGAAACCTTTGAGCAACTAAGCGATATTAATACCTACTTTATCACCCTAGTGGATGCATGGAAAAAGGGCGATATGCAAACCCTAACCAGCTATTACCACACCAGTTTTGATGACAGCCAATACGGTCAACAAAGCGAGCAAGTGATGCTGATTGAGCGCAATAATAATTGGGTCACTCAGCTCACGCCTAAACTTGAACAAGGTAAGGTGTTTATTGCGGTAGGTGCTCTGCACTTAGTTGAGCAGCATGGTTTAATTAAACAACTTCGCGACCAAGGGTTTAAGGTTACTCAGTTATAAACAAGCTTATATAAGCGTCTCACTATGAGCAGCTTGTTGCCCATAGTGAGCCGGTTTAAAATCTTCCATTTTTAAGGTGTGTTCAATCCCTTTAATGGTATCTGCTGCATGATGGTTTACATAAATAACGGTACTCGTTTTTGCAGCACACACCTTTTCAATCAGCAGTAAAACGCGTTGACGATTTGCCTCATCAAGGCCTAAACATGGCTCATCTAAGATAAGCAAAGCAGGATGTTTAACCATTGCGCGCACAATCAGTAATAGTCGCTGATCGCCATACGATAGCTGTGTAAAAGCGCTATTTGTTTTGTCACTTAAACCTATTAGTGCCAACCACTCTTTAGCTAAACGCGTTTGTAACTCACTGGCTTGTTGATATAAACCTATACTATCGAAAAACCCTGAAATAATAGTATTAAGCGCCGAAATACTCACTCGATACTGCAAATGTAGCGTATTTGAAATATAACCAATGTGCTGTTTTATATCCCAAATACTCTCCCCTGTGCCACGCTTAAAACCAAACACTTCAATCTCATTGTTATAGCACTGAGGGTTATCACCGGTAATTAAATTTAATAAACAAGTTTTACCTGAGCCATTTTTCCCGGTGAGTTGCCAGTGCTGATATTGGTTAATCGTCCAGTTTAAATTTTCAAAAATTGTTTGTTCGCTGTAACGCACATGAGCATTAGTGAGCTTAACAAGTGGCGTGTTTGTCGCTGATTTAAAACAGCGCTCAGGCGCATCGGGAATACTTAATGATGTATGCTCTAAATGAAGTAATTTGAATAAATCCGCTTGTTTTGCTGCACACGGTTTTGCCAAGCTATGTTGTAAACGACCATTATTCACATAAGCAAAGTGATCAACAAACGCTGGAATTTCGTCAACACGGTTTAGCACAAACACAAAGCAGGTTTGTGCGCTCAACTGCTGTAATAGGCGGTTTAGCTGCCCAACCGATTCAGAGTCTAAGCCATCAAATGGTTCATCAAGCACAACTAAATCACTGTTAGCAGATAGCGCTTTAATTAATAATAATTTACGCGTTTCGCCAGTAGATAAATCAGTAAAATCACGATTAAGTAAGGCATCAAAATTAAAAGCGGTGATTAACAGTTGGCATAAATCGCTATTTATTTCAGGCTCAGCAAAGAGCATGTCTGTTACTTTTTGTGGCTTTTCACTTTTACGATGCGTGTTAAGTAACTGCTTTTGTAGATCACTTGACACTAATTGTAGCTTGTTAAAGGTACTATGACGTTGCCCGCTTTGTTGTTTTGCTTCACCAATTAACGCTGCTGCGAGTGCTGATTTTCCAGCACCATTCCCCCCGAGTAAGACCCAATGTTCACCCTGCTTTACTTGCCAAGTTAAATCGTCGATACAATACCGAGCACTGTCATCGGTAGATAAATAACCACTAAATTGCTGAAGTAAAATTGAGCGCACACTAGATCCCAAAATAAGGCTTAAAAATTCAAATTAACGTACAAAATAACAATTAGGCAAGTGAGATTTAATCAACCTCTGTTAGAAGAGCATCGTTTAGTGCCGCTATTATACTTTGCTGATCTATGGGTTTATGAATATGACTTATTGCTCCACAAGCTTTAGCGCGAGCTATATCACTATCAGAAGTGTTTGCGGTAACCACAATAATGGGTCGTGTTTTGTCTTTTTCATGCAGCAGCTTTGTGGCTTCAAAGCCATCCATAACCGGCATATTTAAATCCATAAATATAACATCATAGCTATTTTCAGCCGCCATTTCACAAGCGACTTTGCCATTTTCAGCCGATTCAACCTGTATGTTCAAAGAACTTAATAACTTTGTTAGTACCAACATGTTGAGCGGGTTATCTTCAACCACTAAACACTTAAGATCATCAGGCAAGCGCGTTGGCTTAGTTTCGCTTGTGTCCATCTCTAATGGTAGGCTTAAAAATACAATGGCGCCTTGTGGATGATTATTCTCAAAACGAATGTCGCCATTAAGCGCATTAACAATATATTGCACGCGGGTAAGCCCTGTTCTGAGGCCTTGAAAATGGTTACTTTGTTGATTGTTATCTAATTCGAGCTGACCAACCGGGTGGCTAAAGCCACAGCCACTGTCTTTTATGCTTAACTCTAACTGATGGTTATTGAGCGTAGCAATGACGGTGACCTCTCCTTGCTCTGTAAACTTTAATGCATTACTAAGTAGCTCATTAACTATTTGTTGTAGGCGTGCATGATCTACAATCACCGCGCAGTCTAAGCTCGCTGCTAGCTCTCTGATTAACTTTAACCCTTTTTCAGTACAACCATATTCATACACAACTAACACTTTATTTATGGTGGTTATTAAGTTGTCAGAGGTCGGGTTTAACGACCAACGATTTAAACTCAGCGCTTGTAAATCTTGTAATTCATCTAACATCGCCAACAACCTCGCCGAGCAATACCGAGCTTGGCGTTGTATATCCTGCTGTGAAGTGGGAATTTTTAGCTCATCGATCGAGGTAATTAACCCCTGTAATGGGGTTCTAAATTCATGACTGGCTCGTGCAATAAAGTGCTCTTTGTTATTACTTACCTGCTCTGCAAATTCTTTTTGTTGTTGATACTTTTGTAAGGTCTCTAGAACTCGTTTTTCCATCGGCATAAACACAAATCTAAGTTCTAAAAACAATAATGCCAGAGTAAAAAACCAACAAAGCAGTTCAATACTAGAGATCCAATCAACCTTTTTTACCGCTTGTTGCTCAAATAAGCTCACCGCAGTGTCTAATTTTTTGAGTAATGCTTCAACTTCGCTCACAGAAAACGAAGCCAAATTAATAGGCTCCTTTTGAGAAACCAAATTTTTAGCTTGCGTTATAAAGGCCAACACTTCTGCATCTAAGTTGCTTGGGGGGGCATAATATAAATCAAATAAAGGTGTATTTAGATAAACTGCGTCACCTTGTTCATCCTTAGTGAGTAAATATTCATGGGCTTGTTCAAATAACTCAAGGGAGTGTTTTAACGATTGAAGATGTTGTGCGTGGTTATCCGTTTGATTAATTAATGCATTGCTATGCCAAGCTATTTTTTGCGAAAGCATACGTTGCTTGCCAGCTATATTGATAATTTTTGCATCGTATTTTTGCACTGAAAAGAAGTATTGCATCAGTAATGCAGATACGCTGACCAACAAGGCAATAGCAACTAAAGCCCAACGGTAACGTTTGCGAATACTCTTAACAATGTTGAACATACACTAGGTTACTTTTTTTGTTTTAACTGTAGCCAAAGCTTAGCAAACTAATCACTAAATTATTAAATATAAAAAACCCAGCTAGTTAAGCTGGGCTCTTGTAACCGTTTAGCGTGTACCTAACGATTTTCTAGTCGATTATAATCAAACATACCAAATTCAACACCTCGGTACTGGCGGGCAACCTGATGTAAAATATCGCTGTATTGCCAAAATTGCGGGTGAGTTCGACGAATCGCAAACTTAGACTTTAAAGCGCGATAATCAGCTTCCACTTGCATTAGCGGTAACTGTTCGGCAAAGGCCGAAACCTGTTGGGCGTTATTTAAATACCAAATTGCAGAAGGGTAATCACCAATAAAGCCCGGAACAATTGTCACCGTATCTTCTTCATAAGCGCGCTGTCCGTCTTCGTTTAGTAGACTCGAAATATTATAGTGCGCGTTATGGTGAATAATTGTATAGCCTGTGTGTCCATCCTGCTCTTTCACTAGCACATACGATAGCTGTGGCAGTAAGTTAACTGCTTTAGCAGGCATGGTATTGATCGCACTTAATGGTGCGGGTACTTTTTTATAGTCATAACGAGGACTTAATACCGGCTCAAGCGTTTGTTTAATTAAGCCATATAGCTCTGATTGCGGTTCATCTGTTTGATAGTTAATACCGCTGGGTTGACTAAACTCACGATTGTTTTCAAAAAAGGTCGACAAACTAGGTGGTGATTTTCGATACCAACTCTGTTTAATTGTCTCTCGCTGAGTTTCAGGTAACAAAGCTAAAAAGTTGTGCTCACCCTCTAAACGTAAAAAGTCCATGTATAAGCGCGTTATTAATTGATGGCCAATATTGCCATACACATCAAAGCCCGCAACTAACAAGTAATGAATACGCTCAAACAGCGCGTAATCAAGCACCCACATAGTTTTAGGTTGTTGGCCAATAAAGCCTTTAACTACAGTTGCACTATCAAAGTGTCGAAAAATAGTCAGTGCCGCATTTTGATTGTGCCCATCCCCTTTCCACAATAAGTCGGTGGTTAAATGCTCACCGTTTTTGAACAGATTATTAGCAAGCTCTACCTTGGCTTTTAAGTAACGTTTTTCGCGAACCGAGTATTTGACCCAATTAGAAATCGGTAACGCATTACTCTCCTCGGCTGCGGGCAACTCTAATGCATCCTCATGTTGTACCAGCATTTTACCTACCGCCGGAGTCGCTACCTTTTTAGGATCAGCAAACGCCACCCAAAAATGATCATTAATCACATTGAGTGCTATTTGACCACGACAAACAGGGCCTTTAATAAAGCCCATAATAATTAGCTCAGCTTCATCTAGCATAAATTGATATTTTGCATCTATAGGCAGTGCTTCAAACGTTTTAAACGGGTTTGATGCAAGGGTAGGCTCGTAGCTTGGTAAACTAGATACAGTGTAATTTGGCGCAATAAATTGCTGATAAATACGTGCCAACTTTTCATCATTAAGTTTAAGCGGTAAATGCGTTTTTGATAAAATAGTAGAACGGTCGTGAAGCAGTCGATAATAAACACGCTCAACGTTTGGATTATCGTAAGGGCGACGAGAACTTATTAATTTAATGTCTTCACCAGGGGGAGTACTAGAGCGTACCAACTTAAAAAAGTTAGGTGATTGTGCATCACTAAAATAGATGTGAGCTAAAAACCAATGCTCATAAATATAGCGCGCTGATAATTGGTACTTCAAACCATCTTGATTTAAAAATGCTTCCCAGTTTTTTACTTGCGCAAGCTCACCGGCTGATGGCGGCTTGATGTGCGCCATTTTCCCGCCTTTTTTAATCCAGTTTTGTAAGTGCTGAAATTCAGCAGCAGTCACTCCAGGCAAGCCATAAGGCATACCCGCATGCGGTTGCTCATCCGCTAATTGGTCAAACTCACCCATCGTCGCACAACTTTGGTTGCGGCTAAGCGAAAAATCAAAACGTTCATCTAATACTCCATCTTCTGGCAAGGGTGAACTTTGCTTTAATACCAGCGTATTAAATAACACACTACCCGCTAAATTGGCTTCTTCAGTTTGTGCTCGCTCGTTTAATACCGGGCTAAATTCTTTATCACGCCATTGCTCAGTCGTGGTTGCATCAAATAATAATCGGCTCGGCGTTGAGGCTAACAACCGAGTACCATCGTAAACCAACTCTTTACTGAGGCCTCTGTCGATACCTTCAGGAGAAGAGAGTTTTAATTGGCAAGGCGCATCATAACAGCCATGACAAACCACGCAGCGGTTATCGAGTACAGGCTTTACTTGCTGTAAAAACTCAGCCCCAGCACCGCTATTATGAGCAACCATACGATCTTGTGTTTGCTCAGGACCGAATAATTCATTGTAATGTGCATTACCTAAGTAAGCACAACCACTTAAGATAATCAGTACAAAAGTACCTATAATATTTTTTTTCATTATTCAGTCTCATCACCTAAATCGAACGTAGGCATCATATCGATTTGCGGTGATACGAATGTTAGGTTTTCAACAGTAGTCACCACAGCGCTTAATAGAGGGCCCTGTGTTATGGTTAATTGAGCGTCATGCTCGCTATGCGCTATGGTAGCAAAGCTTGAATTGATGATATTCAACTCATAGTCTGCAATGCTAATGCCTATACTACTGTCAGCACTGGGGTTCTGGCATAGTTGAGTAAGCAGCTCATCACTTAAGATAACTGAAATTTCCAAGTCAGGCTGCGCTAAGTCACGGGTACTTAGTGTTTCATCTAGAATAAATAAAGGAAGTGTTAAATTGCTATCTTGTTCAAGTTCCATTGGACTCTCTGCGCTACTGACTATTTAATTATTACCTATTATAACAACGTTCCAACTTAAATAACGATAAACAAGCCTTAAAATAGCCTCGTTAATTTTTAAGCAGCGGTATCAATGCTGCTTTAAACTTCGTTACGACAACAACAAGAACGCCAAACTTCACTCATTAAAACCTGAAACCTGCAGCATTACAGTAATTGAGAACTCAACGATCGTTGCTACTAAGCACCAATGCATAAGGTAAGTGTAGAACCTTCATGCTTTACCCTCTAAGTGCGATAAAACTCAACCCAAGTGACAGTGTTAAATTTACACCGAGCTGCTTTATACCAATCCGCAATAATACTCAATCATTTTGCGGGGCTAAACGTGCCGCTACCTGTGTTAAAAAATTCTCATTTAGAACAACTAAATAGCGAATTTTTTGCCTAGCTATCACCCCGTTTTTCCTGCCTCAAAATAGACCGCTTAATTAAGCGAATTGGTATTACCTAAAATCTTAAACCTTGCACCTGAAACCTTTATTTTATTGCAGGCATTAAAAAACCCGAGGCTAAGCTCGGGTTTTTTCGTATTAATTAGCTAGGCTAATTATTACTCTACGATAGTTGCTACAAAGCACCTACGCCTAAGGTAACTGCGCCACCTTCACATGATGTAAATCGCAGCCATTAAAAAAGGCCACCTAAGTGACCTTTTTCTAACAATTAACTTAAACGTTAATTATTACTCTACGATAGTTGCTACAACACCAGCACCTACAGTACGGCCACCTTCACGGATAGCGAAACGAAGACCTTCGTCCATCGCGATTGGCGCGATTAGCGTTACAGTCATCTTAACGTTATCACCAGGCATTACCATTTCTACGCCTTCTGGTAACTGTACGTCACCTGTTACGTCAGTTGTACGGAAGTAGAACTGTGGACGGTAACCTTTGAAGAATGGAGTATGACGACCACCTTCATCTTTCGAAAGTACGTATACTTCTGAAGTGAATGTAGTGTGTGGCTTGATTGAACCAGGCTTAGCTAGTACTTGACCACGTTCAACGTCTTCACGCTTAGTACCACGTAAAAGTGCACCAATGTTCTCACCAGCACGACCTTCGTCAAGAAGCTTACGGAACATCTCAACACCAGTACAAGTAGACTTAGTCGTCTCTTTGATACCAACGATTTCAACTTCGTCGTTCACGTTGATGATACCAGCTTCAACACGGCCAGTTACAACAGTACCACGACCTTGGATTGAGAAAACGTCTTCGATAGGCATGATGAATGGCTTATCGATGTCACGCTCTGGCTCTGGAATGTAAGTATCTAGTGCTTCTGCAAGCTCTACGATTTTAGCTTCCCATTGCTCTTCGCCTTCAAGTGCTTTAAGTGCAGAACCTTGAATTAGTGGTAAGTCATCACCTGGGAAGTCGTATTCAGAAAGAAGTTCACGAACTTCCATTTCTACTAGCTCAAGTAGCTCTTCATCATCAACCATGTCACATTTGTTCATGAACACAACGATGTAAGGAACACCAACTTGGCGAGAAAGTAGGATGTGCTCACGAGTTTGTGGCATAGGGCCATCAGTCGCAGCTACTACTAAGATAGCGCCATCCATTTGAGCAGCACCAGTGATCATGTTTTTAACATAATCGGCGTGACCAGGACAATCTACGTGTGCGTAGTGACGAGTAGGAGTATCGTACTCAACGTGTGAAGTTGAGATTGTGATACCACGCTCGCGCTCTTCTGGAGCGTTATCGATTGATGCGAAATCTTTAGCAACACCGCCGTATACTTTTGCAAGTACGTTAGTGATTGCTGCAGTTAGTGTAGTTTTACCGTGGTCAACGTGGCCGATTGTACCAACGTTTACGTGCGGTTTTACGCGTTCAAACTTTTCTTTTGCCATCTTAAAAAATTCCTAATAAAGAAATTAAAGCCTGACTCAGTATTGAGCCAGACAAGCTAAAATCATATAACAGCGCGAGCTGAAATTATTGTATCTGCAACCTGTTTAGAGGCTTCAGCGTACTTCAAAAACTCCATAGAGTATGAGGCACGGCCCTGTGTTGCAGATCGTAAAGCAGTCGCATAACCAAACATTTCAGATAACGGAACCTGAGCATTAATTTGCTTAAGTCCACCAAGTGCATCTTCCATGCCTTCGATCATGCCGCGACGACGGTTTAGGTCGCCAACTACATCACCCATGTTTGCTTCAGGAGTGAGTACTTCAACCTTCATTACTGGCTCTAATAAAGCAGGGTTTGCATCTAGCGCACCTTGCTTCATAGCGAGTGAACCTGCTATTTTAAATGCCATTTCATTCGAATCTACATCATGGAATGAACCATCATATAAAGTCGCTTTCACGCCAAGTAATGGGTAGCCTGCCAGTACACCTTGAGCCATTTGCTCTTGGATACCTTTGTCTACCGCAGGGATGTATTCTTTCGGAACTGACCCACCTACGGTTTCGTTAACGAACTCGTAAATTGGGGCTTCATCATCCGAAATATCCATCGGTTCAAGTTTAAGCCAGACGTGACCATATTGACCACGACCACCTGATTGACGTATGAACTTCCCTTCAACTTCAACAGTTGAACGAATAGCTTCTCGGTATGCAACCTGCGGCTTACCAACGTTACATTCAACACTGAATTCACGTTTCATACGGTCGACAATGATATCAAGGTGAAGTTCACCCATGCCAGAGATAATCGTCTGGCCTGATTCTTCGTCAGTTTGTACGCGGAAAGATGGATCTTCTGCAGCTAGTTTTCCTAGCGCGATACCCATTTTATCCTGGTCAGCGATTGTGCGAGGCTCAACCGCAACAGAGATAACTGGTTCTGGGAATTCCATACGCTCTAGCGTAATAATAGAATTCGGATCACACAGTGTCTCGCCTGTTGTTACGTCTTTGAGACCAATAGCCGCCGCGATGTCGCCTGCGTAGACTTCTTTGATCTCTTCACGTGAGTTTGAATGCATCTGAACGATACGACCAAGACGCTCACGCTTACTTTTTACTGGGTTATATACCGCATCACCCTGTTTAACAGTACCAGAGTAAACACGGAAAAAGGTCAAGGTGCCAACAAACGGGTCTGTTGCAATCTTAAAAGCAAGTGCAGCAAACGGCGCTTTATCATCAGCAGGACGCTCTTCCTCGGTACCATCTTCGAGGATACCTTGGATTTGTTTCACTTGTGTGGGTGATGGCATATATTCAACAACGCAATCAAGCACAGCTTGAACGCCTTTGTTTTTAAATGCACTACCACAGGTCATGGGAACAATTTCGTTCGCTAATGTGCGTTGACGCAAAGCATTTTTAATTTCTGCTTCGCTTAACTCTTCACCTTCTAAGTATTTATCCATTAGTTCTTCAGAGGCTTCAGCAGCGCTTTCAACTAAATGAGAGCGCCATTCTTCAGCTAAATCCTGAAGTTCTGCCGGTATTGCCTCATAAGAGAAAGTCATACCCTGGTCTTCATCATTCCAGTTAATAGCTTTCATTTTGATAAGGTCAATAACACCTTTAAAGTCGTCTTCAGCGCCAATTGGTAACTGGACTGGAACAGGCGTTGCTCCAAGACGAGATTTCACCTGGCCGACAACCGTTAAGAAGTCAGCGCCTGTGCGATCCATTTTATTTACGAAGATCATTCTCGGAACTTCGTATTTGTTCGCTTGACGCCAAACTGTCTCAGTTTGCGGCTGTACACCAGATGAAGCACAAAGAACAACTACCGCACCATCTAGTACACGTAAAGAACGCTCTACTTCGATAGTGAAATCTACGTGTCCTGGGGTATCAATGATATTGATGCGATGGTCGTCAAATTGCGCGTCCATCCCTTTCCAGAAACACGTTGTTGCAGCAGAAGTGATTGTGATACCACGCTCTTGTTCCTGCTCCATCCAATCCATAGTTGCGGCGCCATCATGTACTTCACCGATCTTATGAGAAAGACCTGTGTAGAACAGAACACGTTCTGTTGTGGTGGTTTTGCCTGCATCTACGTGAGCACAAATACCGATATTGCGGTAACGCTCAAGTGGAGTTGTACGTGCCATAAAATCCTCTTAAAGGTTAAGGACAGATTACCAACGGTAATGAGCGAATGCTTTATTCGCTTCAGCCATACGGTGAACGTCTTCACGTTTCTTAACCGCAGTGCCTTTGTTGTCAGCAGCGTCAACGATTTCTTGAGCTAAACGTAAGCCCATAGATTTTTCGCCACGCTTACGTGCAGCGTCTACTAACCAACGCATACCTAATGCGTTGCGACGTACTGGACGTACTTCAACTGGTACTTGATAAGTTGAACCACCAACACGGCGAGATTTAACCTCTACCTGTGGACGGATGTTATCAAGTGCAGTTTCAAAGATTTCTAGGTGCGACTTGCCTGATTTCTCAGCAGCCACGTCTAGCGCACCATAAACGATTTTTTCAGCAGTAGATTTCTTGCCGTCTAACATTACGATGTTAACGAACTTAGCAAGAAGTTCCGATCCGAACTTAGGATCTGGAAGAATTTTACGTTGACCTATTACGCGTCTTCTAGGCATTTTGTATCTCCGGTTTATTCAGGTTTGCTCTTTCGAGTCAATCACCCAAAACAATAATTAATAATATTTAGTGCTTGGCCTTACTAACGGAAAACAATTAGCCTTTAGGGCGTTTTGCACCGTATTTAGAACGAGCTTGACGACGGTCGCTAACGCCTGCACAGTCAAGTGCACCACGTACAGTGTGAAAACGCACACCTGGTAAATCTTTAACACGACCACCACGGATTAGGATTACACTGTGCTCTTGAAGGTTATGACCTTCACCACCGATGTATGAAGTTACTTCGAAACCGTTAGTTAAACGTACACGAGCTACTTTACGTAACGCCGAGTTTGGTTTCTTAGGTGTAGTTGTATATACGCGAGTACATACACCACGCTTTTGCGGACACGCTTTAAGCGCAGCTGAGTTACTTTTAGTAACCTTGCTACGACGTGGCTTACGCACTAGCTGGTTAATAGTTGCCATTTAAATAGCTCCTGAAATTAAAATTACTACTGAAAAAAATAAAAAATCCGCCCTTGTTTTACCAGCATGTTTTAAACGTGCAAGTAAATGGGTGGCGGAATTTTAATGAGCAAAGATTGACCTGTCAACCTAAACCGCTCACAAGGCAGTAGATAACTGCCTTGTGAAACTCTAATCTATTGATTAGATTCGGTTTATTGATTTCCAGATAAATCCGCGTTTAAAGCATCAGTGAGTGCTTGAGTTGCCTCTTCCGCACTTACCGTTTGCTCTTCAACAACGTCTTTTTGCTTACGACGAGCCATACGCTCTTGATGATACGCAAAACCGGTACCGGCTGGGATCAATCGACCCACAATTACGTTTTCTTTCAGACCGCGTAGTTCATCGCTCTTACCATTTACAGCGGCTTCTGTTAGGACACGAGTTGTCTCCTGGAACGAGGCTGCTGAGATGAAAGATTCTGTCGCTAGTGATGCTTTTGTGATACCCATTAACTGGATTTCAAACTTAGCTGGGATCTTACCTTGAGCTTCAAGGTCGCGGTTTGCGATATTAACGCGTGCCACTTCAATTTGCTCACCGGCTAAGAACTCAGTATCACCACCGTCTAGAATGATACATTTACGTAGCATTTGACGAATAATAGTTTCAATGTGCTTATCATTGATCTTAACGCCCTGCAAACGGTAAACCTCTTGCACTTCGTTAACAATGTAATTAGCAACATGAGTCACACCACGTAGGCGTAAGATGTCATGCGGTGATTCTGGACCATCGGCGATAACTTCACCTTTAGACACTTGTTCACCTTCAAACACGTTAAGTTGACGCCACTTAGGAATCATTTCTTCGTAATGATCGCCTTCAGCTGGTGTAATAACTAAACGTTTCTTACCTTTAGTCTCTTTACCGAAGCTAATCGTACCGGTGATTTCAGCTAAGATAGCTGGATCTTTCGGCTTACGTGCTTCAAATAAGTCGGCTACGCGTGGTAGACCACCCGTGATATCACGAGTTTTCGAACCTTCTTGCGGAATACGTGCTAACACGTCACCTGGGTTTGCAGTCGCGCCGTCTGTTACTTCAATCGTAGTGAATGAAGGAAGACGCGTTTCTTGCAAGCCACGCTCATCACTTTCAATGATAAGCTTTGGCTCTTTCGCATTCGCTTTAGCAAGATCTTTAACAACTACACGAGTTAAACCCGTTAGTTCGTCAGTCTGTGCTTCAGTGTTTGAATCATCGATATCGCTGAACGATACTTTTGATTTATGCTCAAGAACGATTGGGTGACTATGCGGGTCCCAAGTAGCAACGATGTCGTTACCTTGAACTTCTGCATTGTCTTGCACTGTTAATACCGCACCGTAAGGTACTTTATAACGCTCTTTCTCACGACCATAGCTATCAATGATAGTGATCTCGGTAGAACGAGAGGTAATAACAATCTTACCGTCTGTATTTAATACATATTTAGCGTTGTGAAGTTTTAATGTACCGTTTGTTTTAACTTGTACATTATTTTCAGCAGACGCTCTTGATGCCGCACCACCGATGTGGAAAGTACGCATCGTAAGCTGTGTACCCGGCTCACCGATTGACTGTGCCGCGATAACACCTACTGATTCACCCGCGTTGATGATATGACCACGTGCAAGGTCACGACCATAACACTTAGCACATACACCAAAGTCGTTATCACAAGTGATAACTGAACGTACGCGAACTTCATCAACTGAGTGCTCTTCTAAAAGGTCACACAGTTTTTCGTCAAGCATGATGTTACGTTCAACAAGTACTGTATTAGTACCTGGGATCACAACGTCTTCAGCGACAACACGACCTAGTACACGTTCGCGAAGTGCTTCTACAACGTCACCACCTTCAATTAGCGGTTTCATTGTTAAGCCATCTTCTGTGCCACAATCGTCCTCGTTGATTACCAAATCTTGTGCAACGTCTACTAGACGACGCGTTAGGTAACCCGAGTTCGCTGTTTTCAGTGCTGTATCGGCAAGACCTTTACGCGCACCGTGCGTTGAGATGAAGTACTGAAGTACGTTTAGACCTTCACGGAAGTTAGCCGTGATTGGCGTCTCGATGATTGAACCATCTGGACGTGCCATTAGGCCACGCATACCTGCTAGCTGACGGATCTGAGCGGCACTACCACGAGCACCTGAGTCGGCCATCATAAACACTGAGTTAAATGACGGTTGCTCTACTTCTTCACCTTTTGCATTGATAACCGTGTCTTTTGACAAGTTGGCCATCATTTCACGTGATAAGTTTTCATTTACACGTGACCAGATATCGATAACTTTGTTGTACTTTTCACCAGCCGTTACAAGACCTGATTGGAATTGTTGGTTGATTTCAGTTACTTCAGCTTCAGCTGATTCAATGATTGCTGCTTTAACTGGTGGGATAACTAAGTCATCGATACCAATTGAAACACCTGACTTCATTGCATAGTGGAAACCGGTGTACATGATTTGGTCAGCAAACATAACTGTGTCTTTTAGACCAAGACGACGGTAACACTCATTAATTAAGCCAGAAATCTGCTTTTTACCTAGGGCTTGGTTGATTGACTCATACGGCATGCCTTTTGGTAAAATTAAAGACAGAATCGCACGACCAACAGTAGTATCAATTACGGTTACAGTGTCTTCAACAACACCTTCTTCGTTTTTAACTGATTGGCTAATACGTACTTTCACGATAGCGTGAAGGTCGGCATTACCACTACGGTATGCTTTTTCTGCTTCTTTAGGATCTTTAAATACGGCGCCTTCGCCTTTCGCGTTAATACGATCACGCGTCATGTAATAAAGACCTAATACAACGTCCTGTGAAGGAACGATGATTGGCTCACCATTAGCAGGCGATAAGATGTTGTTTGTAGACATCATTAACGCGCGAGCTTCAAGTTGCGCTTCAATTGTTAGCGGTACGTGTACCGCCATTTGGTCACCATCGAAATCGGCGTTGTACGCCGCACATACTAATGGGTGCAAATGAATCGCTTTACCTTCGATAAGCACAGGTTCAAACGCTTGGATACCCAAACGGTGAAGTGTTGGTGCACGGTTAAGTAATACTGGATGTTCACGAATTACTTCGTCTAGTACATCCCATACTTCCGCTACTTCACGCTCAACCATCTTTTTAGCAGCTTTGATTGTCGTAGCCATGCCGCGACGCTCTAATTTGCCATAGATGAATGGTTTGAAAAGCTCTAATGCCATCTTCTTAGGAAGACCACACTGATGAAGCTTAAGTGTAGGACCAACCGTGATTACAGAACGGCCAGAGTAATCTACACGCTTACCAAGTAAGTTCTGACGGAAACGACCTTGCTTACCTTTGATCATATCAGCAAGCGATTTAAGAGGACGTTTGTTAGAACCTGTAATTGCACGACCACGACGACCGTTATCAAGTAGCGCATCGACCGCTTCTTGTAACATACGTTTTTCGTTGCGTACGATAATATCTGGTGCAGCTAAATCTAGTAGACGCTTAAGACGGTTATTACGGTTAATAACACGACGGTAAAGGTCATTTAGATCAGATGTCGCAAAACGACCACCGTCTAGTGGTACTAATGGACGTAAGTCAGGTGGCAATACTGGAAGTACTGTCATGATCATCCACTCAGGGTTATTACCTGATTGGTGGAACGATTCCATTAACTTAAGACGTTTAGTGATCTTTTTACGCTTAGTTTCAGAGTTAATTGTAGGTAACTCTTCACGCATTTCTGCAATTAATTGAGCAAGATCGAGCTCACGCAGTAAGTCTAATACTGCTTCAGCACCCATCTTCGCTTCAAATTCATCACCGTGCTCTTCAAGTGCATCTAGGTATTCTTCTTCACCTAATAGCTGACCACGCTCAAGCGTTGTCATGCCAGGCTCAGTTACTACGAATGATTCGAAGTAAAGAACACGTTCAATATCACGAAGCGTCATATCAAGCATTAAGCCGATACGTGACGGTAATGATTTTAAAAACCATATATGCGCAACTGGACTTGCCAGTTCTATATGACCCATACGGTCACGACGCACTTTAGTGAGTGTTACTTCAACGCCACACTTTTCACAGATCACACCACGGTGTTTAAGGCGTTTATATTTACCACATAAACACTCATAATCTTTCACTGGGCCGAAAATACGGGCACAGAATAAGCCATCGCGCTCAGGCTTGAAAGTACGGTAGTTAATAGTCTCAGGTTTCTTTACTTCACCGTATGACCATGAGCGAACCATGTCTGGTGAAGCAAGACCAATGCGAATTGCATCGAATTCTTCGGTCTTATTTTGTTGCTTCAGAAACTTAAGTAAGTCTTTCACCTTAGCTCTCCTGTCGGAGTTAATCTTGAGGACGGATGTTCTCGTCCCTACATTCTATTCAGCCATAACAGATGCTGCAGCGCTAACTGCAGCATCTAATTGGCTTAATTTTCTTCCAACTCGATGTTGATACCCAGTGAGCGGATTTCTTTCAACAATACGTTGAACGATTCTGGCATACCTGGTTCCATTTTATGGTTACCATCAACGATGTTTTTATACATCTTAGTACGACCGTTCACGTCATCCGATTTCACTGTTAGCATTTCTTGTAGCGTGTAAGCAGCACCGTAAGCTTCAAGTGCCCATACTTCCATCTCACCAAAACGCTGGCCACCGAACTGTGCTTTACCACCCAGCGGTTGCTGAGTAACAAGGCTGTAAGAACCAGTAGAACGAGCGTGCATCTTATCGTCAACCAAGTGGTTAAGTTTAAGCATGTACATGTAACCTACAGTTACTTGACGTTCAAACTGATCGCCAGTACGGCCATCATAAAGTGTAACCTGACCACTTCTAGGGTAGCCGCCTAGCTCTAGCATGTCTTTGATTTCGCTTTCTTTCGCGCCATCAAATGCAGGAGTAGCAATCGGTAAACCACCTTTCAAGTTTTCAGCTAAACGACGAATTTCGTCATCAGAGAAACTAGCAATATCCACAACCTGACGAGATTCACCGATCTCATAAGCTTGTTTGATGAATTCGCGTAGCTCATGAAGCTCGCGTTGCTCTTTCATCATTTCTTCTAAGCGCTCACCAATACCACGTGCAGCTAGACCCATATGTGTTTCAAGGATCTGACCGATGTTCATACGTGATGGTACACCTAGTGGATTTAGTACGATATCTACCGTACGACCTTTGTCATCGTATGGCATATCTTCTACTGGTACGATAGTCGAGATAACACCTTTGTTACCGTGACGACCCGCCATTTTATCACCCGGTTGGATACGACGTTTAACAGCTAGGTATACTTTAACAATCTTAAGTACGCCTGGTGCTAAGTCATCACCTTGGGTAATTTTACGACGTTTGTTTTCAAACTTCTTATCGTATTCAGCTTTAAGCTCATCGTACTGTGCAGCTAGTTGCTCAAGTTCAGCTTGCTTGTCTTCTTCAGCAAGGCTTTGAGTTAGTAACTTTTCAGCATTCAGTGACGCTAAGTTGTCTTCATCGAAACCAGCTGCCACAAGTAACTTGCGTGCACGGTCTAAAACACCGGCTTCTAGAATACGGAACTCTTCGTTGAAGTCTTTCTTCGCTTCGCGAAGCTGCATGTCTTCAACTTCTAACGCACGTTTATCTTTTTCAACACCATCACGGGTGAAAACTTGTACGTCGATTACAGTACCAGTTACAGAGTTTGGTACACGTAAAGAGCTGTCTTTAACGTCAGACGCTTTTTCACCGAAGATAGCACGTAGTAGCTTTTCTTCTGGTGTTAATTGCGTTTCGCCTTTCGGAGTCACTTTACCTACTAGGATATCGCCGCCTTTAACTTCAGCACCAATATATACAACACCTGATTCATCAAGCTTGCCTAGTGCAGATTCACCCACGTTCGGGATATCTGCTGTGATCTCTTCTGAGCCTAATTTAGTATCACGGGCAATACACTGTAGTTCTTGAATATGAATAGTCGTTAGACGATCTTCTTCAACTACGCGCTCTGATAGTAAGATTGAATCCTCGAAGTTGTAACCGTTCCATGGCATGAATGCCACGCGAAGGTTTTGACCAAGGGCTAAGTCACCTAAGTCAGTCGAAGGACCATCTGCTAACACATCGCCACGAGTAACCGGTTCACCAACCATGCATGTTGGTTTTTGGTTAATACATGTATTTTGGTTAGAACGTGTGTACTTGGTTAAGTTGTAGATGTCGATGCCCGCTTCACCAGGAATGCGTTCTTCTTCATGTACATTAACAACGATGCGACTTGCGTCGGCATACATTACTTCACCACCACGTTTTGCAACAATCGTTACACCAGAGTCTTTCGCTAGTGTTAACTCAATACCAGTACCTACTAACGGTTTGTCCGCTTTCAATGTTGGTACTGCTTGACGTTGCATGTTTGAACCCATCAATGCACGGTTAGCATCATCGTGTTCTAGGAACGGGATAAGTGCGGCCGCTACAGAGATCACCTGTTGTGGTGATACATCCATATATTGTTGGTCCATGCGACCCATAAAGGTTGATTCACCTTTGTGACGACATGGAATAAGTTCATCTACAAACTCATTGGTTTCAGTTAAGTTTGAGTTCGCCTGTGCGATAACAAACTGACCTTCTTCAATGGCTGATAGGTAATCAACTTCATCAGTTACTACACCGTCTACCACTTTGCGGTAAGGTGTTTCTAAGAAACCGTAGTCATTGGTACGTGCATACGTAGACAATGAGTTAATTAGACCGATGTTTGGACCCTCAGGAGTCTCGATTGGACATACACGACCGTAGTGAGTTACGTGAACGTCACGTACTTCAAAGCCAGCACGCTCACGAGTTAGACCGCCCGGACCTAATGCAGAAATACGACGCTTGTGCGTTACTTCTGATAGCGGGTTATTTTGGTCCATAAACTGTGATAACTGAGACGAGCCGAAGAACTCTTTAACTGCTGCCGAAATAGGCTTAGCATTAATAAGATCTTGTGGCATGATTGCGTCTAGGTCACCTAAGCTTAAACGCTCACGTACAGCACGTTCTACACGTACTAAACCTACACGGAATTGGTTCTCAGCCATTTCGCCAACACTACGTATACGACGGTTGCCTAAGTGGTCTATATCATCAACATCGCCAACACCGTTACGAATAGCAATCAATACTTTCATAACCGCTACGATGTCTTCTTTGCTTAATGTGCCAGGGCCTGTGTCTGAATCGTAACCAACACGGCTATTGAACTTCATACGACCTACTGTTGATAAGTCATAGCGTTCTTCTGAGAAAAATAAGTTCTCAAATAAGGCTTCAGCCGCGTCTTTCGTCGGTGGCTCGCCTGGGCGCATCATGCGATAAATTTCTACTAGTGCTTCTAAACGGTTGCTTGACGAGTCAATGTTTAATGTATTTGACATATAAGCGCCGCTGTCCACTTCATTGATATATAATGTATCAATAGTAGTGTGACCTGCTTTAACCAATTCAGCCATCATTTCAAGCGTTAGCTCGTCATTTGCAGTCGCGATGATTTCACCTGTTGACTCATCAACATAGTTCTTCGCTAATACACGGCCAATGATGTACTCATGTGGTACTTCTAATTGATTAATGCCTTTTTTCTCGATGCTCTTGATGTGGCGAGCCGTAA
The DNA here is from genome assembly GCF_040937955.1 of Pseudoalteromonas sp. SD03. Lineage (NCBI taxonomy): Bacteria > Pseudomonadati > Pseudomonadota > Gammaproteobacteria > Alteromonadales > Pseudoalteromonadaceae > Pseudoalteromonas > Pseudoalteromonas sp. SD03. The sequence goes on along the minus strand of NZ_CP162514.1, from coordinate 246,524 downwards.
CACGACGACCGCTTTCAACAAGGACTTCACCGTCTTCGCTCTTGATATCAAAAGCGGCAGTTTCACCACGTAAACGTGAAGGCACAAGTTCCATAAGAACTTTACCGTCAGCAATTTCAAACGCAGTAGTATCGAAGAAGATATCTAGGATTTCTTCACTCGTGTACTCAAGTGCACGTAAGATGATAGACGCCGGTAATTTACGACGACGGTCAATACGTACATATAAGTTATCTTTTGCATCAAATTCGAAGTCTAACCATGAACCACGGTAAGGAATTACGCGTGCGTTATAAAGCACTTTACCTGACGAGTGAGTTTTACCGCGGTCGTTATCAAAGAATACACCAGGGCTACGGTGTAGCTGAGAAACGATAACACGCTCTGTACCATTGATTACAAAAGTACCGGTATCGGTCATGAGCGGAATTTCGCCCATGTAAACTTCTTGCTCTTTAATGTCTTTAACTGTGCCTGGAGCTTCTTTGTCCATTACTACAAGACGCAGTTTCACGCGAAGTGGAGCAGAATAAGTCACACCGCGAATTTGACATTCTTTTACATCGAATACTGGCTCACCAATACGATAACTTACGTATTGAAGCTCAGAATTTCCCGAGTAGCTTTTAATTGGGAACACAGAACGGAAGGCAGCTTCCAAACCATGATCGCCATCAGCGTCCGGGACTAAGAATTTTTTAAACGATTCTAACTGCGTCGACAGTAAGAAAGGTATATCCAAAACTTGTGGACGTTTACCAAAATCCTTACGGATACGTTTCTTTTCAGAATAAGAGTAAGCCATGGGGTTCCTCAGCTTGCTGATCTTTGACCCGACCTGTTCTAGTAAGAACAGACTTAACTGGCATCTATGCCAAGATGTACAACATTTAACTGTTGTTCCAACTTAATCCCACCTCAACACTAGCAAACTATAAAGCGTTGAAATTAAAGAATAAATCAGATTTTATTTGCGCTATAAGAATAGTCGCTCTATAGCGCAAAAAGGCCGGTGATTAAATAATCACCAGCCCTTGCCTGATTTCTCAGGCAGCGAACCTAGCAAAAGCTAGATTACTTAACCTCAACTTCAGCACCAGCTTCAGTAAGTTCTTTAGCAAGAGCTTCAGCTTCTTCCTTAGAAATACCTTCTTTAACTGGAGTTGGAGCAGCTTCAACAAGTGCTTTAGCTTCTTTTAAGCCAAGACCAGTTGCGCCACGAACAGCTTTGATTGCCGCAACTTTATTAGCGCCAGCGCCAGTAAGGATTACGTCAAATTCTGTTTTCTCTTCAGCAGCTTCAGCAGCAGGACCTGCTACCATAGCAGCTGCAGCAGTTACGCCGAATTTTTCTTCCATTGCTTCAACTAGAGCAACAACGTCCATTACTGACATTTCAGCAATTGCGTCAAGGATTTGGTCTTTAGTTACAGACATTACAAATTTCCTAATAATTAACGGACTCTAAGGTCCAAATAAATTTACACCGAAAGGGATTAAACAACTTAAAATTAAGCAGCTTGCTCTTCTTTCTGTACACGTACTGCTTCAATTGTTTTACACAATTTGCCAGCAGACGCTTCTTTCATAGCGCTCATTAAGCGTGCAACAGCTTCGTCGTATGTAGGTAGAGTTGCAAGCATAGCTGCGTCTACTACATTACCTTCAAAAGCGGCCATCTTAAGTTCGAAATGCTCATTCTTTTTCGCGAAATCTGAGAAGATACGCGCAGCAGCACCTGGGTGCTCTGATGAGAAAGCGATTAAGCTTGGACCAACTAATGAGTCAGAAAGGCACTCAAACTCTGTACCTTCAAAAGCACGTTTTGCTAAAGTGTTACGGACAACTTTCATCCAAACACCATTTGCACGAGCTTCTTTACGAAGGGCAGTGATTGCACCAACTGTTACACCACGAGAATCTGCAACAACTGCAGAAAGAGCACCATTGGCTGCTTCGTTGACTTCAGCAACAATTGCTTTTTTGCCTTGAAGATTTAAAGCCATGGGTGTTACTCCTGGTTTAATGGGTTACCGTTTATCGGCTTCCCTGTTTTACTCTTCCCCATCAATAAAGATGGAGATGCTTTTTACGGCGAGAGCCAGAAGATTAGGAAAAATCTATCTGGGGATTCACACCGTCTACGTAGGTAATATTAAGGCCGAAGCCGCCTACGGTCTTGGACGGAAGCCCAATTTATCGCGTTGCCCAAAGGCGCTTCGAAATTATGGACTTCAACCCGAATTCTTTACTTTGCGATTAACTAAATTAATCAACAAAATGGCGCAAAATTATAGTACAAATTTCACGCCATGTAAACACTCAATTAAGCAACAACTGTGCTTAAAGTGCTTTGGTCAACAGAAACACCTGCGCCCATTGTTGTAGAGATAGTTACTTTCTTCAAGTAAACACCTTTAGCTTGAGAAGGTTTAGCCTTCTTAAGCGCAACAATTAAAGCTTCAAGGTTTTGTTGTAACTGCTCAGCAGTGAAATCAACCTTACCAATCGTAGTATGGATGATACCATTTTTGTCATTGCGGTAACGCACTTGACCTGCTTTCGCATTTTTAACTGCTTCTGCAACGTTAGGTGTTACAGTACCAGTTTTAGGGTTTGGCATTAGACCACGTGGGCCTAAGATTTGACCTAGTTGACCAACAACACGCATAGCGTCTGGTGATGCAACAACAACGTCAAAATTCATCTCGCCTTTCTTAACTAGTTCAGCAAGATCTTCCATGCCTACTAATTCAGCACCGGCTTCTTTTGCAGCTTCTGCATTAGCGCCTTGAGTGAATACAGCAACACGAACATCACGACCAGTACCGTTAGGTAATACAGTCGCACCACGAACGTTTTGATCAGATTTACGAGCATCGATACCAAGGTTAACAGCAACGTCAACACTTTCTACGAATTTAGCTGTCGCTAATTCTTTTAAAAGAGCAACTGCTTCGTTAATTTCGTAATCTTTAGTTACTTCCACTTTTTCGCGGATAGTACGCATACGTTTAGTTAATTTAGCCATTATCTTAGTCCTCTACGTTCAAGCCCATCGCACGCGCAGAACCTGCGATAGTGCGAACCGCAGCTTCTAAATCAGAAGCTGTAAGGTCTGGTTTCTTTGTCTCAACGATTTCTTCAAGTTGAGCACGAGTTACTGTGCCTACTTTTTCAGTGTTAGGACGGCCTGAACCAGATTTGATACCTGCAGCTTTCTTAAGTAAGTAAGCAGCCGGTGGCGTTTTCATGTCGAACGTAAATGAACGGTCGCCGTAAACAGAGATCACTACAGGAACTGGAGCGCCTTTTTCGATAGATTCTGTACGTGCGTTGAACGCTTTACAGAATTCCATGATGTTTACACCGTGTTGACCTAGTGCTGGACCTACTGGAGGACTAGGGTTAGCCATACCAGCAGCAACTTGTAGCTTGATTAGAGCTTCAACTTTCTTAGCCATTATAAATACCTCATTAGGTGGGTCTTAGCCTTGTGCGCGCGAGGACGCGTACTCTAGCGGCTTCCCAGTTTAAAAATTGGTTTCTCACTTTTTAGTAAACAGTTAAACAAACGTTTTCCCTGAATACAAAAAGGCCGCTGATTATAAGTTAATCAGCGGCCTTTTTCAAGCTTCGTGCCAAAAATTAAGAAACTTTTAACACAACGCTTTAAATCAATTACTTATCTTGTTCAACTTGACCAAACTCAAGTTCAACTGGCGTAGAACGACCAAAAATAAGTACCGATACTTTTACGCGGCTCTTTTCGTAGTCAACTTCTTCAACCACACCACTAAAGTCAGCAAATGGACCATCAGTAACACGAACCACTTCACCTGGTTCAAATAATGTTGCTGGTTTAGGCGCTTCAGCGTTTTCTTGTAGGCGATTAAGAATGCGATCAGCTTCTTTAGAACTAATTGGTGCAGGACGGTCTGATGTGCCACCAATAAAGCCCATAACACGTTCAGTGCTATTTACTAAGTGCCAGCTTGCATCGTTCATATCCATTTGTACTAGTACGTAACCTGGGAAGAATTTACGCTCAGACTTACGCTTTTGACCAGCACGCATCTCAACTACTTCTTCAGTAGGAACTAATACTTCACCAAAGCTATCTTCTAGGCCTTTGATTTTAATGTGCTCTAATAATGTTTGAGCAACACGCTTCTCATAACCTGAGAAAGCTTGTACTACGTACCAACGTAGTTTCTTTTCGTTATTCTCATCCGACATGGGATCAGATCTCCAATCCAGTTAAAAAGCCTACAGCGCGGAATAAAATGCCATCTAATCCCCAAAGGATAAGTGCCATAATCACTGTTGCAACCATTACGATTAATGTCGTGTGCGTTGTTTCTTGACGCGTTGGCCAAATTACTTTGCGTACTTCAATACGCGCTTCTTTAGCAAAAGCAAGGAATGTACGTCCCTTAAAAGTTTGCGAAGCAATAGCTAAACCCGCCGCTATTGCAACCACAACGCCAATAGCACGTAGTAATACAGACTGATCTGCAAACATATGATTACCAACGACTGCGCCTGCAAGTAGCGCAATTGCTACTAACCACTTTACTGACTCCATCCCACTTGATGGTGTTTCTATATTCGTGCTCATAATATTATTACCTTAACTACAGACACAACAACCCTGCACGTCGACAGGGTTAATCCATTAAAATCTAAACTTAAAAACAAGCTTACTCAAACCGATTTTTAGTTCTAGACTTTATTCACTTTGTAAAAATTGGCAGGGGCGGAGAGATTCGAACTCCCAACCGTCGGTTTTGGAGACCGCTGTTCTACCAATTGGAACTACGCCCCTGCAAAGTGGATGCCTATTATACTTACGCAATTCATTAACACAAGAGTAAAAAGATACCCATAACTTAAAATCTCATTGGCCACACTCAAAATCAAACTTAACATTAATAAAAAAGCAGTTTATGATTGTTTCACTTTTAGGAATATTAATAGCACAAGGAAGCGGGTGCATTTACTTCATACACTTTACAAAATCGTGATTCTAAGCGTTTTATGCTTATTTCACAGTGCACTCGTCGCGCGCCCTATTCACTTAGATACATATTCTAGTGAACAGGGGTTATCGCAAAATTCGATTACTTGCAGTATCACTGACAAGCAAGGGTTTCACTGGTTTTCGACACAAGGCGGTCTTAATCGCTTTGATGGTTATGAGTTTAAACGCTTCAAGTCTCACCCTACTGAGGCTAGTATTTCAGGAAACTGGGTCACCGATTGTCTTGCTGCCGATCAACATGCTATCTGGTTTTCTACCGCCAGTAATGGTTTAAACTTACTTGATACTCAAACCGGTCAATTTAAGGTTTTTAATACGCAAACTGAGTTGGCTATTACTGATAATCGCATTTGGTCATTGGCTTCAGATAGTCTAAATAATATTTGGTTAGGCCATGAACATGGAAAGTTAACACGATTAAATATAGTCAAGAATGAAGTAGAGTCATTTAGCTATACTAGCCCCGAGCAAGCTAATACAGTCATACAAGATATTGTTATAGATACACAACAGAATATCTGGTTAGCGACCAACGAGGGATTAATTAAATTTAACCCCGAGCTAAAAACGTTTAAACACATAGCAAAGAGCCATAAAAATTTATGGCGGCTGCAATTAAATGCACAAGGGCAGCTATTAGTAGCAAGCAAACAAGGGCTTAGCCTATTTAACCCTAAAACAGAGGCTTTTGGGGAGTTTGCTCAGTTTGCAGGTGTATGGATCACCGATATCTTAGTTGACGACACCGATACCTTGTGGCTAACAAGTTATGGTAAAGGTTTATTTTACAAAACAGAGCAAAGTACATCTAAAAATAATTTTCAGCACATACCGCACAATAAGCAGCAACTAAATGGGCTTGCTAATGATTACCTATTGTCACTTTATCAAGATCGGTTCGGTATCATTTGGATTGGTACAGATGGCTATGGGTTACAACGTTATGATAAAAAGCAAAATCAATTTTCGCATCAACAGCACTTGAGCGATGATGACAATACCATTAGTCATAATTTTGTTCGCGCTCTACTCAAAGATACACAAGGCCAATTATGGGTTGGTACTCGTGACGGTTTAAACAAACAAACCGACACAGGTTTTAAGCACTATAAAGTTAACTCAAAATTACAAAGCGGCCTAACCAATAATAATGTCTTTAGCCTGCATGAAGATAACAAGCAGCGACTTTGGATTGGCACTTATGGCGGCGGATTACTGCAATATAAACCAACTGAAGATAATTTTATTACCTATACAATGCAAAGCCATCAGCTTAGCAGCGATCGTGTTTATGCGATAACGAGTGATCCTAAAGGAAATTTATGGCTAGGTAGCAATCAAGGTTTAACACGCTTTAATCCCGACACCTTAGAGGTTCAACATTACAAGCACGACGACTCGACTAATAGTCTTGCTAACAATACCGTGTTTACTCTGCTTTTTGATCAAAATACAAACGGATTATGGGTCGGGACGCGTGCAGGTTTAGATTATCTAAGCATGGAAGATGAATCATTTACTCATTACCCCGCCAATCAGGCATCGCAAACGGGTTTAAGCCATAATATGGTCACCTCTTTGCACCTGCAAAATAACGATACTTTATGGGTGGGTACCTTTGGTGGTTTAAACCGCCTTGATAAAAAAACACAAAAAATCTCTTACATTACCGAACATGATGGATTACTAAACGATAATATTTTTGCCATTAAAGATGATAGTAAAGGCTACTTATGGCTAAGCAGTAACCAAGGACTGACTCGCTATAATCCCACGAATCAAGCTATGCAGCATTTTTTACCTCGTGACGGCGTGCAGCATAATTCGTTTATTTTAGGTGCCGCTTTTCAAGCACCTGATGGCGAGCTATTTTTTGGCGGAATCAATGGCTTTAATCAGTTTTACCCTAGTAAACTGCAACTGAGTACTTCAGCCCCAACCCCAGTATTAACTGAGCTATTAATTTACAACCAAGCAAGTAAAACAAAAAACTATCTAACAGATCAAAAACAGCCCGCAAAACTAATAAACCATACTAAAAAACTCTCTTTTCCAACCAGCCAAGGGGTCATTGGCTTTAAATATGCCGCCGTTAATAACGCCTCATCTGCTAATCAATACCAGTATGCTTACAAGCTAAATGGTTTAGATAAGCAATTTATCTATACCGATGCAAGCCAACGACAAGTTAACTATTCACAGCTAAGTGCAGGTAACTATCAATTACAATTAAAAGTAAAAGATCAATACGGGCAATGGAGCAAAGTTCACACTATGCTAAAGCTGACAGTAACGCCTCCTTGGTGGCAAACGCAATTAGCCTATGCGGCTTATTTTATAATAGTTTTGATTATTACATGGTTAATTTTAGCGTCACGCTATCGAGCTAAAACCGCAGAGCAACTCATTCAACAAGAAAGAAAGCTCAATCAACTAAAGACCCAATTTTTAGATAACATTAGTCATGAACTTAAAACGCCACTGAGCTTAATTTTAGCGCCAGTAGAAAACTTACAACAGCAACAACTTGGTGCTCAAGCACAACAACAAGTTTCTATAATTAAGCGCAACGGGCACCGCCTTCTTAATTTAATCAATGAGTTATTACAGTTAAGTCAGCGTCCAAGTTCGGCTACAGAGTATGTATCCGCTTATTCTTTAAGCCCTTTTGTAGCGCAAATAGTAGACGACTTTGCTATTTTGTTTGCCCAAAAAAATATTAATTTTTCCTTTAAAGACACGACGCAACAGCCTAGTTACATAAATTTAGAAACTAAACATACTTTATCTATTATTGATAATTTATTGACCAATGCACTTAAATACACCCCATCAGATGGAACCGTTAATCTAACGCTTTCTAACACAAACAATAATGCTGTTATAACGGTATCAGATACTGGTATTGGTATTGAAGAGCACCAGCAAGCGCTTATTTTTGAACGCTTTACTCGTATTGCAACACACAATCAAACAGGCAGTGGTATAGGTCTCGCTCTGGTTAAGCAGCTTGTAGAGCAATACGACGGGCAAATTTCATTAGCCAGTAAAATAAACAAAGGAAGTTGTTTTACAGTCACGTTGCCATTGTGTGAATCAGATAACTTATTAACGGATAAACAACTAGCGTCCTCTCAAACTATGCTGGTAGAAAACAACAAAAAACTACTCATTGTTGAAGATAACGAGGAAATGCGTGAGTTACTGGTTTCATTATTTAGTGATAACTACACCTGCCTCACCGCTAATAATGGAGAAGAAGGGCTAGTGCTGTGCCAAACTCAAATGCCCGATATAGTGCTCAGTGACGTAATGATGCCTACGATGGATGGATATCAACTTCTCAGTGCCATTCGCTCAGATATCTCTATTAATCATATCCCTGTTTTATTACTCTCTGCCAAAGCAGACAATCGCAGTCGAATAAAGGGGCTTGATTTGCTGGCCGATGACTACCTGTGTAAACCCTTTAAAGCATCATTATTAAAAAGTCGGGTTCATGGCTTATTAGGCATTCGTGATGCGTTAAATAAGCACCTAATAAAACAGTTATCAGCTCAAGCACATGCTGTGACCTTAGATGCACAAATAGAGCAGAATAAAGATTACACGTTTATAGAACGCTTAAAAACAATCTTGCGTGAAAATTACCAAAATGAACTGTTTAGCGTGGAAGAGTTTGCCAGTGCAATGTGTTTGAGCCCTCGTGCACTGCAATTAAAAATGAAAGCACTTTTTGACATTACACCCAGCGATTACATTCGCAATACCCGCTTAGAATATGCAGCAAAATTATTAACTGATAGCGACTTAACCATAGGTTTAGTTGCAGATAACACCGGCTTTAGTTCTCAAAGTTACTTTGCCCGTTGTTTCAAAGCCAAATATTCACTTACACCAAAACAATATAGAGAAGCGAAAACATGTAAAAGTAATTAGCTTCGCGTGTGTACTCAAAGCTTTCGCCTAAGTACTATTTTTAAGCTACTGATTTATTTAAATTAACCTTAATTAGCCATTGCTAAAAAAATAACTACAAATGTAATTAAGCACATAAATTAAGGAAAATCCTATGCTCTCATCCATACAAAAAACGCTACTTGCCACAGCATTAATAACCAGCTTAAGCGCATGCCAAAGCACCTCAACAAACGTTACTTCAAATCAAAACTCGCCTGACATTAATGAAGTAAGCAAACAGCAATACAATGGCCCTAAAGCACGTATCGCCGTGGCGCGTTTCACTGATAAGTCGAATAACTCTAGATGGTGGCGAAAAGAAATTGGTGAAGGTATGGCAGATCAACTTACCACCGCACTTGTTGGTACTAATCGCTTTATTGTATTAGAGCGCCAAGCACTAGATGCTGTGCTTTCAGAGCAAGATTTAGCTGTATCAGGCAGAGTGAGTGCACAATCGGGTGCAGCGTATGGCGAAATTGAAGGCGCTGAGATTGTCGTCGTTGCAGCGGTTACTGAATTTGATGATGACAGTTCAGGTGCAAGTGTTGGTTCAGGCGGCTTTATTGGTGATGTGTTTAGTTCTGTTTCAGCTGGCTTTTCTGGATCGCACATGGCTATTGATTTACGCTTAATTGATACGCGCACTTCACGTATTCTGGCCGCTACTAGCGTTGAGGGTGGTAGCAAAGATTTTGATTTTACCAGCGCAGCGACTAACTTTGGTGGCGCACTCGTTGGAGGAAGCCTTAGTGGTTGGTCAGACACTCCAAAAGAAAAGGCACTACGAGAAGTAATAATTAAAGCCGTTGAATTTTTAGAAACTAAAATTCCAGATACCTACTATCGTTATAACCAAAACAACACGCTTGCAGCAGGCTATACAGCGCCACCGCCGCCAAAAGTAACTAGTAAAAAAGCAGTACCTGCTGCCGTCGCTGTCGATGTGCCGAATCATAGAATGCCACATTACGAAAAAATGGACTTGGCTATGTCTCGTATGAACTTGGTTTGCTTAGGGTATTTAAAAAACCAACCTAATTATGAAGAGTTTGAAACTGAAGACGTTAAGTACGACCGTCAAACTGTATTAGCACTGCGCGAGTATCAACAAGAGAAGAGCTTGAAAGTAACGGGCCTTGCCGATGAAACAACAAAGAAATCTTTAGATGACTCAAAATGTTTAGCAAAAACTCAACAGTCAGGGCTAGAAAGCTTAGGCAACATGTTTAAGTTTAACTAATCAGCATCTTTGATTTTTAATTAAGCAATAAAAAAGCGGCTACTCTATAGCCGCTTTTAATCTACTCGTAATAACTCACCGCGATAAAAATCACACAGTAACCATATTTGTTCAAATTGATGGGTATTTGGAAAACATACTTTTTTGACTGCCGCTTCAAAGTCGCTCTTATGCCAAATAGTACTAGCGTTACGAATTAACAACCACGTACGCTTTGAATAATAACGCTTAGTCGCTTTTTGTTTTAATAAGCGCTCCAACGCTGATTGCAACCGGTGTTCGCTTGGTTGTTGCGCCATGTCGGCTAAATCACGCTGCATTTGTATCGACAGTGGCCGGCCTAACACGGCCATGGCTTCCGTTTCACTGGCGTATAAATGCGCCACCTCTATATCGAGTTTCTGATTTTCTTGATAACAGCTTACATCGGGTCTATTTGGTTCATTGTGCCAAATATGGCGCATATGAATTCCCATTTGCTGTTCATAACATCGCAAAAACAACTTGGCCGCATCGTGCTCTAATTGTTGTTTTTCGGCATCACTGCTGCGCTTCATTCAACACCTTATAAACGTCATTTAACAGCGATGAAGCGCCAAACCTAAATGTTTCTGGTGCTAAATAATCATGCCCCATAATCTCGGTTGCTAGCTGCAAATAAGCATTTGCATCTACTGCGGTCTTGACTCCACCAGCAGCCTTAAAACCAACTCGCTTTGATGATTTTTTGATGGCTTTAAGCATTATTTCAGTTGCTTCAAGCGTGGCATTTACTGCTACTTTTCCTGTACTGGTTTTTACAAAATCAGCTCCGCCTTGGATGGCAAGTTCGGTTGCTTGAGTAATAAATGCTGCTGTTTTTAGCTCGCCAGTTTCAATGATCACTTTGAGCTTAGCACGGCTGCCACATACCTTTTTACTTTCACTAACGTATTCCAGCACGGTATCGGCTTCACCTTTTAAAAGCGCTTTATAAGGAATAACTAGGTCAATTTCATCGGCCCCCCGCTCTATGGCTATCAGGGTTTCATTGAGTACTTCATTGAGTGGCGCATCACCAGAGGGAAAGTTAGTTACGGTGGCCACCTTTACATGGCTCAATAAGCGATTAGCAAGTGCTATTTTAGCGTCATCAACAAATTCACTAAACACACAAAGCGCAGCAGGCGTGCCTAGCTTAGGGTTTATACTGTTTACTAATGCGTTAATACTGGCTTGACTATCATCAGTGTTTAAACTGGTTAAGTCCATTAAGCTAACGGCTAGCGTGGCGTTTTGAGTATTGTTTGTCATTTTATGCCTATGAAATTGTGTGACCTTAAACTATATAAGAGCATCATAGCTTAAACTTGCTATAGCTCATAACCAAACACTATAAGCGCGTTTTTTATACTAAATGTCACTCTACCCCTTACTAAATACGATTTAGACCTAAAAAACATGATTCATATAACTTTTAAGAATATCAACTAAGATTTAATTATTTTTTACTTATCAATAGCCACTATATTCTGCCTGTGTATTAAACACTTTATTATTTTTTAGGGGCGTTATTCAGTGCAATATTTACCTATCTTTACCAAACTCGACAACAAACCCGTATTGGTTGTTGGCGGTGGAGAGGTTGCCTTGCGAAAATGCCGTGCGTTTTTAAAAGCACGTGCCGATGTAACGCTAGTTGCCCCTTGGTTTTGCGAAGAATTAAAAGAACATGCGCATAATAATGAAGTAACATTAATAGATGCCTATTTTGAAGAGTCGCATCTTGATGGCAAAATTTTGATTATTGCCGCCACCGACAACGATGAAGTAAACAACACCGTATTTGAACTCGCCAATGCGCGTAATGTGTTTGTGAACGTGGTGGATGATCAACCTAAATGTACTTTTATTTTCCCCTCTATTGTTGATCGCAACCCAATTACCATTGCGATTTCAAGTGCAGGTACCGCGCCGGTTTTAGCAAGGCGCTTACGTGAAAAGCTCGAAACACTTATTCCGCAGCATATCGGCCCACTCGCTAACTTGGTCGGTGGCTTTCGCCATAAAGTAAAGCAACGCTTTAAACATTTTGCTGATCGTCGCCAATTTTGGGAAGGCGTGTTTGATTCATCAGTAGTAAGCAAAGTCCAAACCGGTGATACCCATGGCGCTGAGCAACAACTAGAGCAAATGCTGGATGCCAAAGTTGAACCAGAAGGCGAAGTATACGTAGTCGGTGCAGGCCCTGGCGACCCAGAGCTACTCACACTAAAAGCGCTGCAACTAATGCAACAAGCCGATGTGGTGGTATATGATTACTTGGTATCCGATGAGATTATGGAATTAGTGCGTCGCGATGCCGATTTAATCTGTGTGGGTAAACGCTTAGGCGATCACAGCGTAGCTCAAGAAGATACAAATAAGATGTTGGTTGATTTAGCACAACAAGGTAAAAAAGTGTGCCGAATTAAAGGGGGCGACCCATTTATTTATGGCCGTGGTGGCGAAGAAGTCCAAGTACTGGCAGCCAATAACGTAAATTACCAAATAGTGCCAGGTATAACGGCAGCCGCGGGATGTAGTGCCTACGCAGGTATTCCTTTAACGCATCGCGACCATGCTCAAGCTATTCAATTTGTTACCGGCCACTGCAAAAAGGAAGGCCAAGAGCTTAATTGGCAGTCGCTTGCACAAAAAAACCAAACACTGGCTATTTATATGGGGGTGATTAAATCGCCGCATATTCAAGCCGAGCTATTAAAACATGGGCGAGCAGCAACAACACCAGTGGCCATAATTGAAAACGGCACACGCAAAAATCAACGTGTTGTCACAGGACAGTTAGACCAATTAGCGCAGCTCATTGAGCAGCATCAAATTATTTCACCCGCTTTACTGATTATTGGTGAAGTAGCTTCGCTGCATCAAGAATTACACTGGTTTGGCGAAAAAGCACAGATCAGTAGCTTTGCTCAACCGCTGACAGACGTAGCGTAGTTTAACAGATTTTAATTTAATCATTTTAGTAGGACGACCAACAATGGCTTTAACTCACCTTCAGCAACTTGAAGCTGAAAGTATCAAAATCATGCGCGAAGTCGCCGCTGAGTTTGAGAACCCAGTTATGCTTTACTCAATTGGTAAAGACTCATCGGTACTTTTGCATTTAGCTCGTAAAGCATTTTACCCTGCAAAAATTCCGTTTCCGTTATTACACGTAGACACCAACTGGAAGTTTCGTGAAATGATTGAGTTTCGCGACCGTTTAGCCAAAGAGTATGGCTTTGATTTAATCGTACACAAAAACCCTGAAGGCATCGAAATGGGTGTAGGCCCATTCACCCATGGTTCGGGTAAACATACCGATATCATGAAAACTCAAGGCTTAAAGCAAGCGCTGAATAAGTACGGTTTTGATGCAGCATTTGGTGGCGCACGCCGTGATGAAGAAAAATCACGGGCTAAAGAGCGCGTGTATTCATTTCGTGATAAACACCATCGCTGGGATCCTAAAAACCAACGTCCTGAGCTTTGGAATACCTATAACAGCCAAGTGAATCCAGGTGAAAGTATTCGTGTATTCCCATTATCTAACTGGACTGAACTAGATATTTGGCAATACATTTATCAAGAAAATATCGAAATGGTGCCACTGTACCTTGCTAAAGAGCGCCCAGTAGTAGAACGCGACGGTACCTTAATCATGGTAGATGACGATCGCATGCCGCTTAATGAAGGTGAAGTACCGCAAATGAAGTCGGTTCGCTTTCGAACCTTAGGCTGTTATCCACTCACTGGCGCGGTTGAATCAACGGCAAGCAGCCTAACAGAAATTATTGAAGAAATGTTGCTATCGTCGTCATCTGAACGTGAAGGTCGGGTGATTGATCATGATTCAGCAGGCTCTATGGAGAAGAAAAAACGTGAGGGGTATTTCTAATGTCTAACCTAAATAACGATACATTTAACGAAGTAAAAGAAATTGGTATAGACGCTTACCTAGCACGTCAACAAGATAAAAGCTTATTACGTATGCTAACGTGTGGCAGTGTGGATGACGGTAAATCAACCCTAATTGGACGCCTACTGCACGATAGTCACCAAATTTATGAAGATCAGCTAGCTGCACTTCATAAAGATAACGAAAAAGTAGGTAATGCCGGTGAAGAACTTGATTTAGCATTGTTAGTTGATGGCCTACAAGCTGAGCGTGAGCAAGGCATAACAATTGACGTAGCGTACCGTTATTTCTCAACCGCTAAGCGTAAGTTTATTATTGCCGACACCCCTGGGCATGAGCAGTACACCCGTAACATGGTAACGGGTGCATCAACCAGTGATATTGCCATTATTTTAGTGGATGCACGTTATGGCGTGCAGGTACAAACTAAGCGCCATAGCTTTATTTGTGACTCATTAGGCATTAAACAGTTTGTGGTTGCGGTTAACAAAATGGATATTGTTGATTTTGACGAAACCGTTTATGAAAAAATTAAAGCCGATTATTTAAAATTTGCCGAGCAACTTAACGTATCAAACATCAAGTTTGTGCCTATGTCGGCGCTTAAAGGCGATAATGTAGTAACTCGCTCTGCAAACACTCCTTATTACACCGACAAACCATTGCTTGAGCTGTTAGAAGACTCTCCGGCAGCTGAAATCGACACTGGTTTTGAAGCGCGCCTTCCGGTGCAGTATGTGGTACGCCCTAATTTAAACTTCCGTGGTTTTCAAGGCACGCTGACCTCAGGTAAATTACGCGTTGGCGATGAGATAAAAGTACTGCCTTCAGGTAAAACATCCAATATTAAAGAGATTGTGACTTTTGATGGCAACCTCGACACCGCCGAAGCAGGCCAAGCAATCACGGTTACTCTTAATACTGAAATAGATATTAGCCGAGGGGACGTTATTGTGCCTGCGAATTCGCAAGCGCAAGTAACCAACCAATTACAGGCTAAAATTGTGTGGATGCACGAATCGCCATTAGTACTAGGTAAAAGCTATAACCTAAAACTAGGCAGCAAAAACACCTCGGCTATGGTCACAAAAATAGACCACACTATTGATGTAAACACCCTAGAGCATGGCAGCGCAGATTCATTACAATTAAACGAAATTGCGATTGTGACACTCGAGCTGACCGAGACTATTTTAGCGGATCAGTACCATCACAATCATGAAACTGGTTCGTTTATTCTTATTGACCGTTTATCAAACTTAACGGTTGCAGCAGGAATGATAGAACAGGTACTACAAAGTGAAGAAAATGCGGGTAAATTTAGCGACTTTGAAGTTGAGTTTAATGCCCTCGTACGCAAGCACTTTCCACATTGGCAAGCGCTTGATATTTCAAAGCTATAACGTTTAATAACCGCCTGTTAGGAATATTTAAAGCATGGTAGAACAGCTCATTTTAACAGGCATTATGTTGCTTTTAGTCGGGTGCCTATTTGGCACCCGTATTAACCCTGCGTGGTTATTTGTCAGTGCCATAGGCACCAGCTACCTAACTGGGCTCATTGACTTAGAAAACATGCTGGTTAATTATACTAACCCATCATTAATTACCTTAGTGTTATTAATTTTAGTGTCGATAGCGATAGAAAAAACCACGCTTATTCAACGCTTAGCTAAATCGTTATCCAGTGGCAGTTTAGTTAAATCAGTGACCAAGCTTGGGCTTTCTACAGCGTTTTTGTCTTCCTTTACTAACAATACCGCGGTGGTTGCCTCCTTAATTACCGCCATAAAAGATAACCCAAACCACTCCCCTTCAAAGCTGTTGCTACCCTTGTCGTACACCGCAATTTTAGGCGGTACTATTACACTCATCGGTACCTCTACTAACTTAATCGTAAATGGCTTTGCAGTAGATGCGGGGATGGCGCCATTAGGCTTTTTTGATTTTACCTTAGTGGGTTTAGGCGCACTCAGTGTGGGCTTAATCACTATTTTAGTGATGCTAAAATGCCTGCCCGACAACGGCAAAAATAGCCAAGAGGTGGTGCCTTTTTATTTAGAAGGGAAAGTACAAACCGGCTCTAAACTAATAAACCGCACCGTAGAAGAAAACGGTTTACGCGATTTAAAAGACTTGTTTTTGGCTGAAATTATTCGCGATGGCAATCGCATTTGCGCCGTGACCCCCCAACATATTATTCAACAAGACGACATACTGCTGTTTGTAGGCGATATAAAGTCGGTACCTTTGCTCACTCGCTTTGACGGCTTAAAAGTGGTGCATGACAAACACGAAAAAGACATAGAACACCTCGTTGAAGTTGTCGTTAGTCAGTCGTCTAAGTTAATTGGCAAAACAGTAAAAGAAGCCCGCTTTAGAGAACAATTTCATGCGGCCGTTATTGCTATTCGCCGTGGACATGACCGCTTACAAGGCGGGCTTGGACAAGTGCGCTTACAAGCGGGTGATTCATTAATCCTCGCCCCTGGTAAAAGCTTTTATGACTTAACTAACTTAAAGCGCGAATTTGTGTATATTTCAGGTCTTGATTTACAAACCCACCTCGGTGCAAAACAATCAAACATTGTATTGTTAAGTTTTGCAGGTGTGCTGGGATTAAGTATTTTAGGCACCGTACCGCTGGTTAAAGGCTTATTAGTGTTACTTATTGGGCTGATGTTGTGTGGCACGATTAAGCTGAGCGAAATAAAACGCCGCTTTCCTATTGAGTTACTTGCCGTAGTAGGCAGTGCCATAGGTTTAGCTAAGCTGATGATAGGCACCGGCCTTGCTGGGCAAATATCAGACGCCATGTTTGTAGTGCTAGGCGACTTTGGCCCTTATGGCGCGTTTATCGCAATCTTTTTAATGACGGTGTTATTTACCGAATTGATCACTAATAACGCCGCAGCGGCACTGTCGTTTCCGGTTGCCTACTCATTGGCTATTGGCTTTAACGTAGAACCTTTACCGTTTATTATGGCGGTTGCATTTGGCGCCTCAGCCAGCTTTATTTCACCTTTTGGTTATCAAACTAACTTAATGGTTTATAGCGCGGGTAACTACCGACTAAAAGACTATGTAATGATGGGGCTACCCCTTTCTATTATTTATTCAATTACCGTACTAACTTTGATCCCGCTGGTATTTCCGTTTTAATGCCCGCGCTTATAGCATAAAGAGACACAGCAAATGGATAACAATATTGTTTGGCATAATTACGCCACCACTAAAGTACAGCGCAGCGAACAAAAAAAGCATAAGAGCGCTATTATATGGTTTACTGGTTTTTCTGGCTCAGGTAAAAGCACCGTTGCGAATGCTTTAGAAGCGGCACTCAATCAGCAAGGCGCGCACACGTACCTACTTGATGGCGACAATGTACGCCATGGTTTATGTAAAGATTTAGGCTTTAGCGATGCCGATCGCGTTGAAAATATCCGCCGCGTAGGCGAAACCGCCAAGCTAATGGTTGACGCTGGTTTGTTAGTCCTTACTGCGTTTATATCTCCTTTTAAAGCTGAGCGCGACATGGTTCGTGAATTAGTAGATGAGGGTGAATTTATCGAAGTTTTTATCGACACCCCTCTTGAGGTGTGCGAAAGCCGCGATCCAAAAGGCTTATATAAAAAGGCGCGCGCCGGTGAAATTAAACACTTTACTGGGATTGATTCAACTTACCAGCCGCCGGTTAATCCTGAAATAATTTTAGATACCAGTAAAAACACCCTAGACCAATCGGTAGCTCAGCTGATAACGTATCTAAAACATCAGCATATACTATAGGCCCATGTAATGAACCAAACTGAACTGCTAGAAGAAACCCTTATTCTCGCCCGCAAAGCGGGAAGCGCGATTATGGGTATTTACAATAAAGACTTTAACGTTGAGTACAAAGCCGATGAAAGCCCTGTAACCGACGCCGACTTAGCAGCTCATAAAATCATTAGTGCAGGACTAAAAGAGCTCACCCCCGATATTCCTGTGCTTAGTGAAGAAAGTGCCGATATTGGTTGGGATGTACGCCAAACATGGAAAAGCTACTGGCTGGTTGACCCAATCGATGGCACCAAAGAATTTATAAAAAAGAACGGCGAGTTTAGCGTTAATATTGCCCTAATCGAAAACGGCAAACCGGTTTTAGCCGTGGTTGATGCCCCTGCACTGGGTGTATCTTATTTAGCCGCCGAAGCCATTGGTGCTTTTAAAGATAAAGGCGATGAGCGCATCGAGCTTAAAGTCACCACCAAGCCTAACAAAGGCCTTATTCGTGTTGTAGGTAGCCGCTCGCACCCTTCCCCTGATTTAGCTGAATTTGTAAAACGCTTTGATGAGGTTGAAATGGTGTCAAAAGGCAGCTCACTGAAACTGTGTTTAGTCGCCGAAGGCAGCGCCGACATATATCCGCGCTTAGGCCCAACTTGTGAATGGGATACCGGAGCTGGCCATGCCATCGCCGAAATAGCCGGTGCAAAAGTCACTCAACTTGATGGCAGCCCGCTTTTGTACAACACCAAAGATGAGTATTTGAATCCGTATTTTGTGGTTTCAGCACTCGAAGAATAAGAACTGTTTCAATATATACCTACGAGCTGCGGGCTACGGGCTTAGAGTCGCGAGCAGCTCTATATCCCGTTGGGTTTATTCTTTCTACAAACCTTAACGATTTTGCTGGGCGATAAAAGCCAGCGAGTGCTTATTAAATAAGTCAGGACGTTCTACATTACAGACATGGCCGCAATGGTGAATGGTTTGCAGTACGCTATTTTTATGGCGTTTAATCGTTTCTTTAACAGGGCCAAGGAACATATGATCTTCCTTACCCATAATGTAAAGAATGGGTATATCAATGTCTTTTTCTTTGAAATATTGCATTAAAGGATTTACGTCCATAGCCAATTTAAACCATTTTATAAACTCTTTTTGGCACAAGCGCTTTGCTTCACGAACAAACAAAAGTCGAGACTCTTTATGACGCTTTTTCGGCATCATAATAAAAGCAAATAAACGATACAGCCACATGTAAGGCAACAAGTGTTTAAAGGTATTGCCTAAATAAACCAATGTATTACTACGAGTATTAAAACGAGTAACCGCTCCACCTAGCACCATGCTAGAAACATATTGCGGGGCAATTTCTGCAATATTTCGAATAAGAATTGTGCCCAATGAAATACCAACAAAGTGTGCGCTGGTGATATTGTTATGATCTAACACATCGATAATGTCTTTAGAGACATTATTAAATGAATAGTTATTATTAACAAAGTTTTGTAGTAGGTTATTAGATTTACCGTGACCACGAAGATCAAGCAACAACACATTATATTCTTTTTTATAAGCTTTAAGCTGACGAAACCAGATTGCCGAACTACCCCCTGCGCCATGGACAAATACTACCCATGTTTTACTGGTTTCGTGCACAAAAATAGTATGGAAAAGAATGTCTTTGCTCATTGCAATTAGCGGCCTATTTACTTCATTTGGCTTATTGAATTGTTGAAAGTATAACCGAGTTTAGAAAAAATCTCTTATGAAGTTCCGATTAATGGCTTCAATATTACAGGATAAAACCCGTTTTGAGTTTTTAGCTATAAATTAACTGAGCAAGAAAGTGGCCAAGTATTCTCAATTCTCATAAGTACACTTATCAATCATTCACTGAGTTAATCTATACCAAGTAAACATTGACTTGAAAATAACTTTTCAGATTGTATGTCCCGCCTTTCACACCAATCATGCTGATTATTCACTCATTTCGCGGCATATTCCTGCACTAATTGCGCAGCTTTTAAACACTGTTTCATATTCGTGACAGTCAGTAACTAATACGCTACAACAAATTTATATCCAAGACATAAAAACACATGAAATGAGTGCCTAAAAACTATATTCTTCGGCGCAATTATTATGATAAATAATGGATACACACACATGACAACATCTCAAGGTGCAACGCTTTCAAATGCACCAGCACAAGACGCACACACGTCTAAATCAAAATGGAATCTGCATGATACGCAGTGGACACTTAGTCTTTTTGGCACCGCAGTAGGTGCAGGTATTTTATTTTTACCGATTAACATTGGTATTGGTGGTTTTTGGCCGCTGATTATTATGGCGTGTTTAGCCTTTCCGATGACCTTTTTAGCCCACCGTGGCTTGGCGCGTTTTGTATTATCGTCAAAAAATAAAGAGGCTGATTTTACCGATGTGGTAGAAGAGCACTTTGGCGTAAATGCGGGTCGACTGATCTCCTTGTTATACTTTTTATCAATTTTTCCTATTTTGCTTATTTACGGTGTGGGTTTAACCAATACGGTAGACAGCTTTATGGTCAATCAGCTAGGGATGGAGTCGCCGTCACGCGTTGCCTTATCGGGTATCTTAGTTGCGCTGATGATTGGCTTAATGATGGGCGGTGAGCGCTTAATGCTGCGCGCCTTTGCTATTTTAGTGTATCCGTTAGTGGGTATATTATTCTTTTTATCGCTGTATTTAATCCCAAGCTGGCAAATGCCGGATACAAGTTTGCCTGAGCTAGGCAGCTTTAGTAAAACACTTTGGTTATCAATTCCTATTATTGTATTTTCGTTTAGCCATGCAGCGGCTATTTCAAGCTTTGTTAATAAACAACGCAGCCACTACGGTGAACTAGCAACGTCTAAGTCAGAAGCGATTCTAAAACGTACTAGCTTATTATTGATCACCTTTGTTTTGTTATTTGTGTTCTCATGTGTGCTATCACTTACTGGTGAACAAATGGCAGAAGCTAAAGCGGCAAACGTTTCTGTTTTGTCTTACTTAGCTAATATTACAGAAAACTCATTCATTGCAACGCTGGGACCTTTGGTTGCCTTTATTGCTATTATGTCGTCGTTTTTAGGTCACTTTTTAGGGGCGCGCGAAAGCTTTACTGGGTTAGTGACTAAACACTCAAGCATGAGCCCTAAAGTGGCTGACAAAGTGGGTGCGGTACTGATGTTTTTCGCTATTTGGTTCTGCGCGGTTAAAAACCCAAGCATACTAGATATGATGGATCAGTTATCGGGCCCAATCATTGCGATGATTTTATTCATTATGCCAATGATTGCGGTTTACAAAGTACCTAGCTTACAAAAATACCGTAACCGTTTAAGTACCTTATTTGTACTGGCGGTCGGTTCGTTAGCCGTGTGTGCGTTACTGTACAGCATGCTTAGCTAAACGTTTTGACTCTAAAAAGCCCAGTATTTTGCTGGGCTTTTTTGTGCCTGCGGTTTATCGCAAATGATTTTTTTATCGTATTGCTTGTGAGATGTTAGCTTATATATTCGCCTAAAAATAAGCCAACTATGCAAAACAATAAATGCGTTTTTTTATTAGCCTTTATACTCATACTTCTTAGCCCTGTAATTAAAGCCGCTGAGTCCCCGACTATTTTATCAATGAAAGACAGGGCCGCGTTTATCGATAGCATTACCGAAAAACGCATCAATACGTTATTACCCACATTAATGCAGCAACACAATATAGATATGTGGCTAATGGTAAGCCGCGAATATAATGAAGATCCGATATTAAAAACCATGCTGCCAGCAACGTGGTTGTCGGCAAGACGCACCACCATTTTAGTGCTAGCACGCAATGCCTCAGGGGCTGTGGATGCTTTTGCTATTGCGCCTTATAAAATAGGGAATGTGTTTAAAAAGGCATGGGACAAGCAAGCCCAGCCCAATCAGTGGCTTGCTCTTAATGAGCTTATTGAGCAATACCAACCGCGAAATATTGCTCTCAATACATCTACAGACTGGGCACACGCTGATGGCTTAGTGCATGGCGATTACACCACTTTAATGGCCAACTTACCTGCGACATATAAAAATAAAATAACCTCAGCCGAGCCGCTGGCTGTTGCATGGTTAGAGCAACGCATTCCAGAAGAAGTGGACATGTACAAACACATTGTTGCTATTGCTCATTCTATTATTGCTGAGGGCTTTTCAAATAAAGTAATTACGGTGGGCAAAACAACCAGCGACGACTTAGTATGGTGGTTTAGAGAGCGCGTAAGGGAGCTTAAACTGCAAACGTGGTTTCACCCAAGTATTGCAATACAACGCGCCGACAGTAAATCGTTCGACCACGAAGACAGTTTTACCAATGGCTATGCCGACAATGTTATTCAAGCTGGCGATTTACTGCATGTTGATTTTGGTATTACGTATTTACGCCTAAATACCGACACTCAACAACATGCGTATGTTTTAAAACCAGGCGAGACAAAAGCCCCAGATTACCTTGTTGATGCGTTAAAAAAGGGGAATAAGCTACAGGACATTTTTACGGCTGAATTTACAGCTGGTAAAACGGGTAATCAGGTATTAAAAGCCGCCCGCGAAAAAGCCATTGCACAAGGTTTAAAACCCACTATTTATACGCACCCGCTTGGCTATCATGGCCATGCAGCTGGCACGACATTAGGCATGTGGGATTCACAGCAAGGTGTGCCGGGTGATGGCGATTACCCACTGCATTTAAATACCGCTTATTCTATTGAGCTTAACAATGCGGTGTTTATAAAGCCGTGGAATAAAGAAATAAGAATAATGCTAGAAGAAGACGCCCTGTTTGATAAAACCGGTGTGTGGTATCTAAATGGCCGACAAACCGAGTTATTACTGGTTAAGTAGCATTAAACAACACATACAAAAATGGCGCTCAGTGAGCGCCATTTTTTATTTAATGCGTTGCTATTATTCTGTATCTGGCAGATTACGACCATAGAATATTTCTTGCATTTCACGTGTTAGTTTTGAGCGAATCTCTTCTTCTTCGTCATCTGACAAATCATCAGTAGATAAACCAAATAAATACGTATTTAAATCGGTTTCTTTTAACATCATTTTGGTATGAAACAGGTTTTCTTGATACACGTTCACGTCCATCATTTGGTACGCTTCTTTAGTATCTTCTGTCATGAAGTTTTGAATCGAGTTAATTGCATGGTCAATGTAATGTTTAACGCCGTTAATATCACGGGTAAAGCCACGTACACGGTAGTCAATTGTAACCACATCAGACTCAAGGCTATGGATTAAGAAGTTTAACGCTTTAAGTGGCGAAATAATGCCACAGGTTGATACTTCAATATCAGCACGGAAAGTACAAATACCATCATCAGGGTGTGCTTCAGGGTACGTGTGAACACAAATGTGGCTTTTATCAAGGTGTGCAACCACTGAGTCAGGTAACGGCCCTGGTGCTTCGTCAGCATCATAATTTTGCTGCTCTTCTACCGGCTCTTCTGAAACCAAAATAGTTACGCTGGCACCTTGTGGCTCGTAATCTTGACGTGCAATATTTAAAATATTGGCACCAATAATATCAACCACATCACCTAAAATGTCGGTTAGTCTATCTGCACTATACTGCTCATCGATATATTCTATATATTCTTTACGTTGTTGCTCTGTTTTTGCATAGCAAATATCGTAAATACTAAAGCTTAGGCTTTTAGTTAAATTATTAAAGCCATGAAGTTTAAGTTTATCGAAGGGTTTGTTCATATAAACCAACCTATAAATTAGTGAAATCTGCACCTGCAGAATGAAAAGTTCGCGGATTTTATACGAATTTTACTCACGGAAAAAGCGTTATTTTCCCTGATCTTGAACAACTTCATGGCTGTGGGTAATTTCTACTGTTTTATCAAGCATTAATGCAACTGAACAATACTTTTCTGCCGAAAGCGAAACCGCTCTTTCTAGGTGCTTTTCAGACACATTATTACCGGTTACAACAAAGTGTAAATTAATTTTGGTGAACACGCGCGGGGCTGTTTCTGCTCGTTCAGCGGTTAACTGCACATCTACTGATGAGAACTCTTGCTTAGTTTTTTTTAAAATACTCACCACATCAACCGATGAACAACCACCAACCGACATCAATACCATTTCCATTGGGCTAGGTGCGGCTCCGTCACTGCCCGCATCAAACACGACATTATGATTGCTGTTAGAGCGACCGATGTAAGTATTACCTTCAACCCATTTTACATTTGCTTGCATTGTTTTATCTCAATAATTTATATTCATTACACGCAGACACTCGCGCGCATTTAAAATTAAATAGCGAATAAAGCGTGGTTTAAAGGGGGAAATATTAACTAATAGCGTTATCAAATAAGTTTTTGACTAGCCCAGCAAACTCATCAATAAAAGCATGCTGTTCGACTGTGACGGTGTGAGAAGTCACACTGCTGAGTACTTCTTGTAAGTCGTAAACAATGCCATCAACTTCGCGTACAATTTGACTACGCTGCTCTGTAGATAGATCGGGGTGTTGTTGACAAATGCGTATGACATTTTCGGCAATTACATCTTCAATTAACTCAATAACCGTTGGTGCACCTGGCTTTATTTCACCTGGTTTTTCAAACAACGCTAAGTTCTGAGTTAGGTACATTATTAAGTCATCGTACCCTTGCCTGTTTAAAACCATTGTCTACTTACCTCAAAAATACTGGTTGCTTAATTTAAGCAGAAAGCACTGATAATTGCTAGCTTTGTGAGATTGCAGTACAAAAAAAGCAGCCGAAGCTGCTTTTTTAGTGATTTATTACTAGTTTAAAAATCAGTTAATCGATTTTTAAACCTGGGCTTAGTGTTGCTGGCATGGTTACTTTTTCAAGTTCCACAGACGCAACAGGGTATGCACAGTAGTCAGCGGCATAATAAGCGCTTGCTCTGTGGTTACCTGAGGCACCAATACCGCCAAACGGCGCTGCACTTGATGCACCGGTAATAGGACGGTTCCAGTTAACAATACCCGCACGGATACGACGTAAGAAATGATCGTAGTCAGCTTGGTTATCACTGAGTAAGCCTGCTGATAAACCAAAGCTCGTGTCGTTTGCTTTATCAATTGCTTGGTCAAAGTCATCAAAACGGAATACTTTTAGAAGCGGACCAAAATGCTCTTCATCTGGGAAGTCATTGATATTTGTACACTCAATAATACCCGGTGTAACAAAACCAGTGTTTGCTGTGTGCTCAAGTTCAACCAGCACTTCGCCACCCATGGCCTTTAACTCATCTTGTGCTTTAACCATTCCAGCGGCAGCGGCCGTTGAAATCATAGAGCCCATAAATGGTTGGTCAGCATCGCCATAATTACCAACTTTGATTGCTTTAGTGGCTGTAATTAGGCGTGCTAAAATTTCATCGCCTTTAGCACCTGTTGGTAAAAACAATTTACGCGCACACGTACAGCGTTGGCCGCTTGAGATAAACGCAGATTGCACAATATCGTGCACAACAGCAAGCGTATCTTCTGCATCTTTAACGATTAGCGGATTATTACCACCCATTTCAAGCGCTAAAATCTTATCTGGTTGACCTGCGAACTGCTCATGTAAAATATGACCCGTACGAGAAGACCCAGTAAAGAATAAACCATCAATGCCTTTGTGTGACGCCAGTGCTTTACCTGTTTCAACTTCACCTTGTACAAGGTTAATAACCCCTGCTGGTAAACCGGCTTTTTCCCATAGTTTAAGGGTTAGCTCAGCCACCATAGGTGTTAGTTCAGAGGGTTTAAATACCACGGTATTACCAGCTAAAAGTGCAGGTACAATGTGGCCATTTGGTAAATGCCCAGGGAAGTTATAAGGACCAAATACAGCAACAACACCGTGTGGCTTATGGCGGATCATCGCACGGCCTTGCGGCATCGCGTTTTCAACGTCGCCGGTACGCTCTAAAAATGCTTTTTCAGCAATGGCAATTTTTCCGACCATGGCACCCGCTTCAGTACGCGTTTCCCAAAGTGGCTTACCTGTTTCTTGAGCTATTGCCACAGCCAACTCTTCGCTATGCTCTTTTAACGTTGCAGCAAAGGTTTTTACAATTTCTAAGCGCTGCGCAAAGCTTTTATCAGCCCAGCTATAAAATGCTTCACGCGCAGAGGCTACGGCGCTATCTACTTGCTCAGCGCTTGCAGCTGATGCCTGCCATATAACATCGTTATTTGCAGGGTTAACTGAGTTAAATTCGGTGCCTTGGCCTGGTGACCATTGACCATTAATAAATTGTGCAGGATGAGTCATATACTTTCTCCTAAATTAAACTGGGGTAGCCGTAACAAAATCGCCCGATTTCAAATGTAATGCATCAGCAAGTTCTTGCGTAAGCACTAGGCTGTTTGATCGCGAATCAAATGTCATAGGAACAACGGTTGCTCTAAAGTCTTCAAGCTTGTCATTGGCTAACAACACCATGGTATCGCCTGTCATTTCGCCAATTTCAACACTAAAGTTTTGTGCATTACGAATTGTCGCAATGTTATCTACTTTTGCTTCAACGGTTGGGCCCGCATCAAAAATGTCAACGTAACCATTAAAAGTAAAGCCTTCACTTTTTAATAGTTGAATTGCAGGGCGCGTATTGTCATGCACTTGACCTATAACCGCTTGCGCGTCTTTACTCAATAAGTTGACGTAAATTGGGTATTTAGGCATAAGCTCAGCAATAAATACTTTTTGCCCTATTCCCGTCAGATAATCTGCCGTTGGGAAGTCCATAGAGAAAAAGTGCTCTTCAAGCCACTGCCAAAATGGGCTACTACCGTTTTCGTCAGATACACCGCGCATTTCTGCAATAACGGTTTGTGCAAAGCGTTGTTGATGCTGTTTTATAAACATAAAACGTGCTTTTGAAAGCAGCTTACCGTTACAATTTTTACGATAGCCGTTTTTTAAAAACAGTGTGCACAGCTCTGTCGCCCCAGTGTAGTCATTACAAAGGGTGAGAATATCTACCGCTTTATACACATCTAGCGTGCGCGAAGAGTGAATCACTTTACTCAAATGATAATGATAAAATGCGTCATCTAAGCCAACTGCGGCTTCAATACCTGAAGTACCGACTACTTCACCAGTTTCAGTATCTTCAAGAACAAATAAGTAACCCTCATCACCTGGTTGTGATGTCGTTTTTGTAAATGAGTTAACTGAATGCGCTATCTTCTTTTGTAATAACTCTTCATTATTAGGCAAAGAAGTAAAGCCATGTCCCGACTCGTCGGCGATGGTTACTAAAGCTGCATAATCACTTTTTTGGATTGGGCGAAGGATCATCATGAATCCGCTTACTCCCTTATATATAACGGTAAATAGGAACTGCAAGGCAAACTACGTTTGCCCCTAAAGAAGTTGAATTAGCAATTACGCATTTACAACGTGGGCTACTGCTTTTTCAAAGCGTGCCATACCTTCGCGAATATCCGCTTCTGGTATTACTAAAGAAGGTGTGAAACGAACCACATCAGCACCAGCAACCAATGACATTAAGCCATGCTCAGTACCGGCAACTAAAAACTCTTTTGCACGGCCTTTGTATTGCTCGTTTACCACAGCACCAATTAATAAACCTTGGCCACGAATTTCACTAAATACGTTGTACTTGTCGTTAATGGCATTTAATAGCTCAGTAAATAACGCCGACTTTGCTTTAACGCCCGCTAAAACTTCTGGGTTATTTACAGTATCAAATGCAGCTTCTGCAACTGCACACGCTAATGGGTTACCACCGTAAGTAGAACCATGTGTACCCACTTTAAGATGCTGTGCAATATCAGTGGTTGTTAGCATAGCGCCAATTGGGAAACCGCCACCGAGAGCTTTTGCTGAGGTTAAAATATCAGGCACTACGTTTAAACCTTGGTATGCGTATAGCTCACCTGTACGGCCAACACCTGATTGTACTTCATCAAAAATAAGCAGTGCGTTGTGTTTAGTACATAAATCGCGAACGCCCTGTGCAAATTCGTCAGTTGGCGAAATGATACCGCCTTCACCTTGAATTGGCTCCATCATTACCGCACAGGTGTTATCGCTGATCAGTGCTTCAAATGCGGCAAGGTCATTGTAATCACAATGAACAATGTCGCCTGGCTTAGGACCAAAACCATCTGAATAGGCTGCTTGACCGCCTACAGTAACGGTGAAGAATGTACGGCCATGGAAACCTTTATTAAAGGCGATGATTTGCGATTTTTCTGCGCCAAATTTATCAAGCGCAAAACGGCGCGCTAACTTAAGTGCCGCTTCGTTTGCTTCTGCGCCTGAGTTTGCAAAGTAAACTTTTTCAGCAAATGTCGCATCAACCATTTTTTTAGCTAAGCGAAGTGCCGGCTCGTTGGTCATTACATTTGATAAATGCCAAATTTTTTCGCCTTGCTCTTTTAATGCGCCCACTAATGCAGGATGGCAATGGCCAAGACAGTTAACGGCAATACCACCAGCAAAGTCGATAAACTCTCGTCCTTGTTGATCCCATACACGAGAGCCTTCGCCTCGAACAGGAATTACGCTTGAAGGTGCGTAGTTAGGAACCATTACGTGATCAAATAATTCGCGATTGACTGTCATTTTATTTCCTCTTAATTGTGTGCATCACAAAGCAGTAGAATAGGGGTGTGATTATTGTTAATAACCAAATGTGCCGGCAAAAATTAATAACTGTATATTTGCCTGAAACTACGTTGTGGTTCAATTTTCAGGCGCTCATTATTTCAGAAATTTAGGGGGATGTCTCTTCAAAAACTTTCATGTACCCCTTTAAAATAAAGGGCTTAAGATATTATTTCATAGATAGTGAATAACTATTTGAGAGCTAATTATGATGTGCATTTACCTTAGTGAGCGCCTCTACAACGAAAAAAGCATGGCGCTTATAAATCAACTGCACATGAATAAGTAGAATTAAAGTGAATGAATAGTCGCAAAAAAATTAACAGGTTTAATCAATTTGAAGTGCCAAATTAGTAAAATTACCTGTTTTTAGGGTATCTAACTCTTTTTTAGTGAACTGATAATAGCTAAACCAGCTTTGTAATTCATCGTCTTCAATCAGCTGGTGCTCTTTTAAATTTAAATATTGAGAATAACAGCGAGCCTTTAAAATCACTTGCGATAATGGCAATAAACTATCGCCCTTTTCAACCCCATTCACTAACTGCTGCATAACACTGTTAAAGGGCAAATATTTGAACGACATGGTTTCTATGACCTTGGCGCTGACAAGCAGTGATTTTTCGTGTAGCAGTGTTGTTAAAAATAACGGATCTGGTTTTAGCTCTAATAGCGCGGTGTGTAGGTTTTTATCACCTTCTTCACGAGCACGCAGTACTTTGCGCTGCCATACCTGATCAAACACTTTTAGGTATAAGCGCACTAAAGCAATTTGCCCTACATTAAGTAACATGCCCAATGTAAACGCATGCATTGGGTTTACCCCGTTAAGCTGGGCAAGCGTTTGCGCTGCAATGGCACACGACATGGTGTTGTCTTTTAACCTGCGCTTTAATAACGTGAATGGTTCTGTGCTATGTGGCATCCAATGACGCACTGCAAAAGTAGGTACTACCAGCTGTAAATTATCTAAGCCTACATAACGCAATGCTAATGCAGGCGAGTCTACTTTTACTGAGGTGGTTTTACTGCGCTGCTTACGATAAAAGGGTAAATTAACTAAGGTAACTAGTTCTCGCCCCAACCAACTTAAATCGTTAATTAGTGGCTCTAAACGGCCAACCGAGGCGGCGCGAGTAGCCAGTATATCGAGTATGGCGCACACGTTATCTTCTATGCCAATGGTGTCTTTAATCACAAAATCGATGTCTTCAAGACGTTTAGCAATCACGCTTTCAATAACGGTATGGAGTTTTTGACTGGTTTTAGCCTGTAACTTTTGATATGAAGAGCTTTTTTGTTGGCGCTTTTGCTGCGCAGCTACTTCTACTTCTAATAATGTGCGTTTTTTAACGGGTTTGCCGTCATTAAGATCTAAGGTATGAATAAAGCCAATTTGCTGATTGGCAAAACTATGACCCAGTAGCAAATCATGCGCTCGTTGGTTTAGCACATTAACAATACGCTGTTGCTGCAATATGTCGGTCATAAGCTCTATCTTAGGGCAAAAAGTAAATAGCTTGCAGGTATAAGCCTAGAAGCGCGTTAAAAAGTTATCAAGTAAAGCTAAGCCCTGCTCGGTCAAAATCGCTTCAGGGTGAAATTGCACACCTTCAAGTGCGAGCTCGTTATGTAATAATCCCATAATTTCATCACGCTGCCCAGCGATGCTTTGAGTCCATGCTGTTACTTCTAACTCCTTTGGCAATGAATGCGCTTCAACAATTAATGAATGGTAGCGGCACACCGTAAGTGGATTAGGTAGGCCCTTAAACATGCCTTGGTGCTGATGATAAATAGGCGATGTTTTTCCATGCATAACCTGTTTAGCTCGCACTACTTTACCACCTAGCACTTGAGCAATGGTTTGGTGCCCCAAACAAATACCTAATATAGGATAAACTCCTTTAAACTGCTCTACCACAGATAACGACACTCCCGCTTCAGTCGGGTTTTTAGGCCCTGGAGAAATCACAATATGATCTGGGTTTAACTGTTTGATCTCACTCAGCGTTATTTGGTCGTTACGTTTTACCAACACGTCTTGATCTAAGCGCTGAAAATACTGTACCAAGTTATAGGTGAACGAGTCGTAGTTATCGATCATTAAAAGCATGTAATAAAGTACTCAAAGTAATTAGGGCCTGTCGCAGGCATATTCTAACTGAAGCCTTTGCAGGTGTCAGTGTTTTGCAGCCTAGCAAACATAAATAGACACACTAACAACCAACAACGGTTGATTTATTTTAGATCAGCCCAAGCTCTGTTGTATGGGGACACCCCAAGTCACTGATCATTTTTATATAACGTGACGTGCATTATGCAACAGCCATTTAAGGAGTAACCTATGTTAGGCGAAGACCATTCATTAACTAAAGACTTTCCTGATTACACGCAAACTATTGCAAAACTTAATGCAAACGATGAAAACTTTGCAACCAAAGCAAAACAATATAATGAAATCGATAAAGAAATTCGAGTGCTTGAGTTACAAGACTCACCTATCGATGATGAAGCCATGCAGCAGTTAAAACACGACCGAATGGTATTAAAAGATTGGCTACATCAACAATTAACGGATGCTAATTAATTGTTGTTATTTGGCGCCTATTAAATTGTAGGCGCCAGAATTGAGTGTTCACCTCCCTCTCCTACCTTTCGCTCATCTATAATTTTAACCATTATGGTGCAAAAGCATTGCTATTCGTTTAGCTTAAAGACAAGCTGTCTTTATCTAAATTAAACAACACTATTTTTTATGTCTAAATACATACTCTCGATTGACCAAGGAACGACAAGCTCTCGAGCTATTTTATACACTAAAGATGCCGAGGTTTTTGACACGGCTCAACAAACCTTCCCTCAACACTTTGTGAAAAATGGTTGGGTTGAACATGACCCTGTAGATATTTGGCAAACCGTATTAAGCAGCGTTAAAAACGTATTATCGCAGCAACAAGTCACTGCCGCCGACATTATTGCCATTGGCATTGCTAACCAACGAGAAACCACCTTAGTGTGGAATAAAAAAACCGGGCAACCTATCTACAATGCGATTGTGTGGCAAGACCGACGTACCAGTGACTATTGCGATAATTTACGTCATGCTGGGCATACACAAATGGTGAATGATAAAACCGGTTTAGTACTCGATCCTTACTTTTCTGCAACCAAAATTCGTTGGATTTTAGATAACGTCAAAGGCGCTAAAGAGCAAGCACACGCAGGTGAACTAGCATTTGGTACGATAGATACCTACTTGCTATGGCAACTCACTAACGGTAAAGCTCACAAAACCGATGCTACCAATGCCTCTCGTACATTACTGTTTAACATTCATCAGCAATGCTGGGATGAAGAGTTACTGGCTTTATTTAATATTCCAGCGTCGATGCTACCTGAGGTAATGGACTCAGCGGCTGACTTTGGGGTGACTGCAAGCGAGCTATTTGGTGGTGAAATTCCAATTTGCGGTATAGCAGGCGATCAACAAGCCGCCTTAATTGGTCAAGCTTGTTTTGAAGAAGGAATGGCAAAAAGTACTTACGGAACGGGCTGCTTTTTAATGCTTAACACTGGTGATAAAGCACTAAAATCAAATAATCGTTTATTAACCACTCTTGCGTATCGGCTCAACGGCAAACCCACCTATGCGATTGAAGGCAGTATTTTTATGGCTGGTGCCACCATGCAGTGGATAGTAGAGGGCTTAAAGTTATTAGAAAACGCAGGTGAAAGTGAAGCCCTCGTCAAAGATGTTCCCTTGGATCATGGGGTATTCTTGGTTCCCTCGTTTACAGGCTTAGGTGCGCCCTATTGGGATGCAAATGCCCGAGGCGCAATTTTGGGCCTAACCCGAGACTCAGGCATTAGCACTATTGTTGCAGCTGCCTTGCAGTCGGTGGGTTATCAAACCAAAGATTTACAAAAAGCTATGGAAGGTGACGGACTCCGACCTAGTATTCTAAGAGTTGATGGCGGCATGGCAAACAATAATTGGGCAATGGCGTTTTTAGCCAATATTTTAGGCGCAAGCGTTGAGCGCCCCACTCTAACCGAAACCACTTCGTTAGGGGTTGCTTACTTAGCCGGTTTGCAAACTGGGGTGTATGAATCAACTGCGCAGCTTGCCAGCATGTGGAAAAGCGATCGTCGCTTTGAACCAACCATGAGCAGTGAAGAGCGCAACGATTTATACGCAAAGTGGCTACATTGCATTGCACAAGTTAGACTTTCTAATAGCAATGACGGCGAGAGTGAGTAAAATCTATGAGCGCACACGACAACGAATATGACTTACTCATTATTGGCGGCGGTATTAACGGCGCTGGCATTGCTGCCGATGCCAGTGGTCGCGGTTTAAAAGTATTATTGTGTGAGCAAAACGATTTAGCCTCAGCCACCTCCTCTAATAGCAGCAAGCTTATTCATGGCGGGCTACGCTATTTAGAGAATTATCAATTTAGATTGGTAAGAGAGGCATTACGTGAACGTGAAGTGCTATTAAAAAAAGCGCCGCATATTATGTGGCCACTGTCTTTTCGACTGCCGCACCAAGCACATTTACGTTCGCCATGGATGATTCGTGTGGGGTTATTTATTTACGACCACCTAGCCAAGCGTAATACTTTACCCGCTTCAAAGGCGATTGAGTTTAACAGCGATAGCGTTCTTAACAGCAGCATTACCCAAGGCTTTGAATACGCAGACGGCTGGGTTGATGACGCACGTTTAGTGATTTTAAACGCCCAAGCGGCTCATAATTTAGGCGCTACCATTGCAACACGCACGCGCTGCATTAAAGCAACGCGTAACGCAGATTATTGGGATGTGATTTTAGAGCAACAAGCCAGCAAGCAGCACCTAAATATAAAGGCAAAAAGTGTTGTAAATGCCGCAGGCCCATGGGTCGCGTCATTATTTGAAGATGTATTTACCCAGCCCACACCGCACACTATTCGCCTTGTGAAAGGCAGTCATATTGTAGTGCCCCGACTCCACGATGAGCCAGTTGCCTATATTTTACAAAATGAAGATAACCGCATTGTATTTGTCATTCCTTATGAGCAAGATTACTCACTGATTGGCACCACTGATGAAGAGTACACCGGCGATATTGCTGATGTAAAAATTAGTGAGCAAGAAATACAGTATCTTATCAGTATCACTAACCATTACTTTAAAAACACAATAAGCGCGGCCGATATTGTGCACAGCTTTAGTGGGGTGCGGCCACTATTAGATGACAAATCAACAGATGCTCAAGCGGTGACCCGTGATTACAAGCTGATATTAAGCAACGACACCGATCATGCCGCTTTATTAAGTGTGTTTGGCGGTAAAATTACTACCTATCGAAAGCTTGCAGAAAATGCCGTCAATAAATTAGTGCCTTTTTACCCAAAGATGAGTGGCTCGTGGACGAAAGATGCCCCTTTACCAGGCGGCGACTTTAGTAACCAAACATACCTTATCGCTCAGTTAGAAAGTAGCTACCCTTGGCTGGCAATCGACACCTTAAAACGTATGGTTCGCAGCTATGGCACGCTTAGTTATCAATTACTGGGGAACAGCCAAGCAATCGGCGATTTAGGTTATCACTTTGGTCATGGTCTGTATGCGCAAGAAGTTGATTACTTAGTAAACCATGAATGGGCAAGAACCAGCGCAGATATACTTTGGCGACGAACAAAGCTTGGGCTGCGCTTTTCAGAAAAACAAGTCATTGCCTTGGGGCAATATTTAACTAAACATCCAGCTTGTCATAGTTAAGCTGCGATTAACTAACTGCTACAAGGTGCTGTGTTAATGCGGCTTTTTCATCAGTCGAAAGTGGTTGCTTTGTTTTACTAACAAAGTCATAACGTACCATCACCGTTTTACCAATGGCGCAGCACTTATCTTGCTGCCATGCTTCTTGGCGGATCACAAATGAACTATTGCCAATTTGCTCTATGCTGGTGTTAATTGTCACCTCATGGGCATAAAATAGTTCGCCAACAAACGACACTTCAACTTTAGCAATGATTAACTTCCAGTTGTGTGGATTTAGATCTGGCGTAAAAAATTTAAAAATAGGTACTCGGGCCGCTTCAAACCATACGGGGAGTACGGTATTGTTGATGTGTCCGAGTGCATCCGTTTCGCTAAAACGCGGCATCACTTTTTCAGTAAACATAATAATCCAATAATAATTAAACAGGTAACTCATGACGGACTTTATCCGCGTGTATGACAACGCGCTCAGTAATGAATTTTGCGATAACTTTATCACTACCTTTTCTCAAAGCCCGCATATTAAACAAGGGATGACATCGGGCGGTGTTGATCTTAATAAAAAAGATAGCCACGACTTATACTTAAACAATCATCCTGAATACGCAGAACAATTAAAACATATTCAACAAACCACTGCACAGTATGTTTTCAACTACATTGAAGAACATATTTTTATGATGATTGGGGCATTTGGTTTAAAGGTATATCACCCAAAAACAGGACAACCGGTTGATTTAACTCACGCCAACTATGACGAGGTAGGTAAACCACAACTCCCCTTATTGGTACAGCAAATTTTTAGACTCGGTAATATTCAAGCGCAAAAATACGAAGTAAATAAAGGCGGTTATCCGTATTGGCACAGTGAGGTGTATCCGCAGCTACAGCATAATGAAGCACTGCATCGGGTGTTGTTATTTATGTTTTATTTAAATGATGTTGAAGAAGGCGGAGAAACCGAGTTTTATTATCAAAATAAAAAAATAGCCCCTAAAAAAGGCTCCATGGTGGTTGCCCCAGGGTATTTCACGCATACACATAGAGGCAATAAGCCAGTATCAAACGATAAGTATATTTTAACCTCATGGGTATTGTTTAATCGAGCAGAGCAAATTTATGGAACGCCACAAAGCTAAAGCGGTCAGCGGTCAGCGGTCAGCGGTCAGCGGTCAGCGGTCAGCGGTCAGCGGTCAGCGGTCAGCGGTCAGCGGTCAGAAATTAACTAACTGCTGACTACTGTCAAGTATTTGCATTAAACTGAAAGCTGACGGCTTATAGCTGACAGCTTCAAATCAGCTCATCAAACAAGTCAAACAAAGTGTCCATTTCTTCTAGGGTGTTGTAGTGCATACAACCAATGCGAACTACGCCGCCCTTATCAAGCACACCCAGTTGTTTGCATAAACCTTGGGCGTAAAAATTACCATCCCAGACACACACGTGGTGTTTACCCAAAAATTCAGACACTTGGCGAGGCTCTAACCCTTCAAAGGTCAGTGCGAACGTAGGGGTACGCTCACTCAAACGCTCTAAATCGTCTATACCAAACAACTTAATTTTTGGGTAGTTAACTAGACGCGTTAAAAAGTATTCACTCAATGCCATTTCATGTTGTTTTGTTTTAGCAAACGCAACACGTAATTTTTCTCGGCGTGAGTGACTGTCATCAAGTTCGCTAATCGCCGCTATGTAATCAACCGCCGCAATAAAGCCTGCAAGTGCCTCAAAACTTTGTGTGCCGGTTTCCCAGCGACCTGGTGCAACATCTTTTGCAGGCTCTACTTTATAAGGTGTAAACCCTTCTAAGTGCTCAGTTTTACCATAAACCATGCCTAAGTGCGGGCCAAAAAACTTATATGCAGAACAAGCTAAAAAGTCGCAATCTAACGCTTGTACATCAATCAGTTCATGTGGCGCATAATGCACCGCATCAACATACACCAACGCACCCACATTATGAGCAAGCTCTATAATACGTTTAATGTCGTTAATTGATCCCGTGGTGTTTGAGGCATACGTAACGGCAACTAATTTAGTATTACTGTTTAATAGGCTTTCAAAATGCGCCATATCTAAACTGCAGTCGGCTTCATTAACCAGTGCAGTATTAACCACAACGCCCTTATCTTCAGCGGCTTGCTGCCAAGACGATACATTTGAAAAATGATCAGCATTGGTCACTATAATTTCATCATCTGCTTGCCAATTGCGTGAAATTGCTCGGCTAAAGCTAAATGTTAGGCTAGTCATATTAGGGCCAAACACAATATTTTGTGCACTGGGCGCATTTAACAAATCAGCCGCCGCTTGACGCGCATTCGCCATCAGCTCAACCGTTTTGTCACTTGAGAAAAACGCACCGCCCAAGTTTGAATTGTAATGCCCTAAATAAGCGGTCATGGCACTGAGTACCGACTGGGGTACTTGTGAGCCACCTGGCCCATCTAAAAACACCGGTGACTTGCCATCAACAGTTTGCATTAAAGCAGGAAATTGCGCGCGCAATTGCATTAAATTCATTTTATTTCTCTTAAGCAGTTAGTACAAAGCAATCCAGGTAACCTGGTTTGTTAGCATCAATTTTGTTCATTGGCGTGGCGTTATGCCATACCTGACGGTCATTAATTAGTGCAAACATGCCGTCTTTTATTTCCATTTTAAAACACGGTTCAGCTTGTTGGTTTTCATAAACCAATAGCTCACCACCTTCTAAATTTTCATGAGAAACACCACATACACACACATGGTCAAACCCATCTTGATGCACACCTTCTGGAGCTGCTGGCGTATCGCTATCAATGGCAAGCATTCTAAATTGGTGAATTTCAATATCACGCTCTGCGTCAATGCCGGTGATCGCTGCAAATTCGCTAACAATGCTTTTCATACCCTCAGACTCAAGCAAGCTTTGCTCTAAGTTTTCGTAAGTACGCTCAACATTACCTTGAAAGGTATTAATTGAATCGTCTTGCACAAACGCTTTGGTCGCTTGAAGATTAAGCTCACCATTTTGTAATTTAACCACTGAATAACGGCGTTTACGAAACGCACCATCTGCATAAGGATTTGCAGGTAAGTTATCAAAAGAAGGCTTAACCAAATCAATATTGGCTTGGTTAATAAAACGAAGTTGCAGTAAATTCTGGTTGTTTAATGCGGTCATAAAATCCTGCTTATAATAATGATAATATTGTCGAGGATTTTAATGCATATAGAGAGGATTTTTTGCTTTATTAACCATATCAATGACGACATTTAACGAAAGTTAATACAATCATGTAACGAATTAAGCATTATCTATCTAATATTTTATTTGGACAATAAAAAACCCGCCGAAGCGAGTTTTTTAAACACACTCTATAAATTATACAGCTTGCTGAATAATTACGTTGTCTGCCTTTTTAGTGTACTGAGGCATACGGTGGAAGTTCAAGTAACGGTAGGTATCTGCTGCCGTTGCATTGATCTTCGCTGCGTATTCTTGGTACTCAGCGGGTGTAGGTAATTTACCTAAAATTGCTGCTACTGCTGCCAGCTCTGCTGATGCTAAGAATACGTTTGCCCCTGTACCTAAACGGTTAGGGAAGTTACGTGTAGAAGTAGACACAACCGTTGCTTTGTCCGCAACACGTGCTTGGTTACCCATACACAGTGAACACCCTGGCGTTTCAATACGTGCACCAACACGACCAAAAATACCGTAGTAACCTTCGTC
Organism: Pseudoalteromonas sp. SD03; assembly: GCF_040937955.1. NCBI lineage: Bacteria > Pseudomonadati > Pseudomonadota > Gammaproteobacteria > Alteromonadales > Pseudoalteromonadaceae > Pseudoalteromonas > Pseudoalteromonas sp. SD03. The sequence continues at coordinate 208,386 of NZ_CP162514.1, read as the reverse complement.
TGTAAGTTGGTCTTTATCCATTTTCGTTGGTGGAGCAACCCAAAGCTGTGTTGGAATACGCCCTTTAAAGCCATCGAGTAATTTACCTGCAGCACGGAAGTGACCAATATTAGTCATACAAGAACCGATAAATACTTCATCGATTTTCTCGCCTGTCACATCAGAAAGTAGGCGTGCATCATCAGGATCATTTGGCGCACACAGTACTGGCTCTTTAATCTCAGCAAGGTCGATTTCAAGTACGTGTTTGTACTCTGCGTCTTTATCAGCTTCCATTAGTTCTGGGTTTGCTAACCAGTCTTGCATTGCAGTAACACGACGTTCAATCGTACGTACATCGCCGTAACCTTCAGAAATCATCCACTTAAGCATAACAATATTAGACTCAAGGTATTCGCTGATAGACTCTTTAGAAAGCTTAACAGTACAGCCAGCAGCTGAACGCTCTGCAGATGCATCGGATAGCTCAAACGCTTGCTCAACCGTTAAGTGCTCAACCCCTTCAATTTCTAGTATGCGACCAGAGAATTCGTTGATTTTACCTTTCTTCTCAACCGTTAATAGGCCTTCTTTGATACCGAAATAAGGGATAGCATGTACAAGATCACGTAAAGTGATACCCGGTTGCATTTCACCTTTAAAACGAACCAAAATTGATTCAGGCATATCTAGTGGCATTACACCCGTTGCAGCTGCGAACGCTACCGCCCCCGAACCTGCTGGGAATGAAATACCTAATGGGAAACGTGTATGTGAATCACCACCCGTACCTACGGTATCTGGTAATAACATACGGTTTAACCATGAGTGAATTACACCATCACCAGGGCGAAGCGATACACCGCCACGATTCATAATAAAATCAGGAAGCGTATGGTGCGTGTTTACATCGATTGGCTTAGGGTAAGCGGATGTATGACAAAAAGACTGCATTGTTAAATCTGCAGAGAAACCTAAACAGGCTAAGTCTTTAAGCTCATCACGCGTCATAGGACCTGTTGTATCTTGCGAGCCAACCGTGGTCATTTTAGGTTCACAGTATTGGCCAGGGCGAATACCGGCAACGTTACATGCTTTACCAACCATTTTTTGCGCAAGCGTAAAGCCTTTGTCTGATACTTCAGTCACTGCTGGTACTTTAAATACGTCAGTTGCGCCTAAACCTAATGATGTACGTGCTTTGTCTGTAAGACCACGACCAATGATCAATGGAATACGACCACCAGCACGAACTTCGTCTAAAATTACCTCTGATTTAAGTTCAAATGTAGAGATCACATCATCAGTACCATGACGTTTCACAACACCTTCATAAGGATAGATGTCGATTTGGTCACCCATGTTGAATTCATCAACATTTAATTCGATTGGTAACGCACCCGAGTCTTCCATTGTGTTGAAGAAGATAGGCGCAATCTTGTTACCTAAACATACACCACCCACGCGCTTGTTTGGTACGAATGGGATATCATCCCCCATAAACCAAAGCACAGAGTTTGTTGCAGACTTACGCGAAGAGCCTGTACCAACAACGTCACCTACGTAAGCAAGTGGTAAGCCTTTAGTTTTTAATTCTTCAAGCTGAGTGATTGGACCTACTTCACCGTCTTTGTCAGGGTTAATACCATCACGCTCATTTTTAAGCATGGCTAATGCATGAAGCGGAATATCAGGACGTGACCATGCATCTGGTGCTGGTGATAAATCATCGGTGTTTGTCTCGCCAGTGACTTTAAATACCGTAACAGAGATTTTTTCAGCAACGGCTGGCTTATTGATAAACCATTCTGCCGCAGCCCAAGACTCTATAATTTGCTTGGCGTATGCATTACCTGCTTTTGCTTTTTCTTCTACATCGTAGAACGCATCAAACATTAATAATGTGTTCGAAAGGCCTTTTACTACAATTGGCGCTAACGCTTCGTCATCAAGTAGTTCAACCATTGGCGCAATATTGTAGCCACCGAGCATAGTACCTAGTAACTCAGCTGCTTTTTCTTTAGAAATCAACGGAGAAACAGCTTCACCTTTAGCAACAGCCGCTAAAAATCCTGCTTTAATGTAGGCTGCATCATCAACACCTGGTGGTACGCGGTTGATCAGTAGTTCTAGGATGAACTCTTCTTCACCTGCCGGTGGCGTTTTAATTAGCTCAATAAGATCAGCCGTCTGCTGAGCATCTAATGGCGCTGGTACGATACCTAACGCGGCACGTTCTTCTACGTGTTTACGATATTCTTGTAGCACAGTATTGCCCTCTTGGTGACGTTAAAGTATTCGGTGGTGTTTACTAAACACACCATAACCCAATACTTATAGTATTCTATCTGCCGATTATAAAGCTTTTGTGCATAGATTAAAATCCATCCAGTTAGGCAACTAGTTATACCGATTATTAATAATATGAATAGTTAACAAAGTAAAACCAACTCCCATGAATACCTATTAAGCAGCCATAAAAAAACCCAGCCTAAGCTGGGTTTTTACTCAATAATGAGACTATTAACGTAATACTTTTACACGTTTAATAGATTTTACGTGTGCTTCAACGCGGCGGTTTTCAGCATGCGCTTTTGCCGTATTCGCTTCATTTTTAAGGCGTTCTTCACCTAAACCTGCCGTTGTAATGCGATCTTCTGCAATACCATCAGCAATTAGCTTTTTAGCTACTGCATCAGCACGTTTTTTAGATAACCATTTATTGTAAGACGCTTTACCTACTGCAGACGTATGACCTTCAAGAAGCACTGTTGTATCTGGGTACTCTTTTAAGAAAGTCGCTACTTCATCAATATCATTTAAGTACTGCTGCGAAACTGAAGAATCATTGTTAGGAAATGTTACTAACAAGCTTACTGTTACTTCAGTATCTTCATAAAGTGTACAACCATCGCTACCAACAGCATCTGTCATAGGCGTATTGGCACATTTATCATCTACATCAGGAATGCTGTCTTTATCTGTATCAGCAAGTGCTACCGGCACAGGAACAATTTCTGGCTCTGGCTGTGGTGCAGGCTCAACCGGTGCTACTGGCGCCGATTTTTGACCAAAGAAGTAGTTTATACCTAATTTAGCGCCAACATCTGTGTAGCCTTTGTCTAAACCTTGGTAAACACTGGTTTCAGCATTAACAAAAAAGTTGTCTGTAACAAAGTGTCGGTAACCTACACCTGCGTTTACAAACGTGTTGTCATCAACAACATCAATATCTTTCAGACCAAATAAACCGTAGAAAGGACCGCCACCAAAGTGGTAAAGTGCATCGATACCGTAACGTTCGCCGTCAATATCGTTGCGGTTGTTCAATACTTTGTCGTGAGCATTAAAGTCTAGGTCTGCGTACTCTAAACGCGCACTCCAGTAATCATTAAAGCGGTAGCCTAATTCAGCACCCCAGCCTGTTGACTCATTAACGTCAAGGCCAGCTTGCTCACGCATGTTTTTCCACGAAGCATCGTAATAATCGCCGAATGCACCGATGTAAAAGCCTTCTTGCTCGGCTGCGAAAGTAGATGCGCTAGTTGCAGCTAACGCAATAGCCATTGTAAGTGATTTTAATTTCATTGTTTTCTTCCCATTTTAACAACTAAAAATGTAGCTAAGCATTGCTAGCTCTTCTAACTTACCTATACAGTAACTGAGTCTTTGTTAATCAATACTTAACGCAAATATATTTTTTCAATATCTAGGATAATAAAACTAGCTCATAAAAAATGTCGATGAACACAGGCTAGCTCAAAAAGCAAACAATCGCTTTAAACCCCACACGATCACTGGCTTTTATGGAGTGATGGTATCACCCGTTCATAGTTTGCTCTATGAATGAACGTCGCCGGGGTAAAAAATGACCTTTTATAATCATTTTAAAATACAAAAATCATACTTAAGTACCACAAAAAGTACGATAATTCTTATCATCTTCGGGCGGCGTTTGAAACTCTGTGGCCTGCACATGGTTTGTGTAAGGGCTCGCCATCACTTGGCTAAAACGACTGAGTAGCTCACTATCCCCATGCGTAGTGTACTGCGTAATAATATCTTCAATAATATGATTACGCGGAATCACACTTGGGTTTGCCTGTCGCATTATATTATAACTATGCTCATTAGTTCGTGTTTGCCATTGCTGTGCCCAAGAGGTAAGTGCTAATGGTATTTCAGCTTGCCCATTTAACGACTCAGTGAGTGCATTAAAAGTATTGGTATAATCAAGCTGGTGTTGTTTTAATAACCCTAGTAACTCCCCCACCAGCTCATTATCTTTATCATCAGCTATTGTTAGCCCTAACTTTTGTGCCCACATAGCGCTAAATTGCTGATTAAATTGCGTTGAAAAGCCCTCAATTAAAGGCGTCATCATTGCCACCGCTTGCTCGTCATCGTCACTGATCAGCGCTATTAGACTCTCTGCTAAGCGGGCACAGTTCCAACTTGCCATGTTTGGCTGATTACCAAACGCATAACGCCCTTGTTTATCAATAGAGCTAAACACGGTATCAAAATCAAACTGGTTCATCATGGCACATGGACCGTAATCTATGGTTTCACCACTAATTAAGGTGTTGTCGGTATTCATTACCCCATGAATAAACCCCACCCTCATCCAACTTACGACTAAGTTAACTTGATTGGTTATCACTGCGGCTAAAAAATCTAAATAACGCTGAGCGCCAGTGCTGTTAATCTCGGGATAGTGTCTTTGAATGGCTAAGTCGGCTAAGTTTTTTAGGCTAGTAACGTCACCTTGAGTGGCTAAATATTGAAACGAGCCCACCCGAATATGACTGCTGGCGAGTCGGGTTACAATAGCACCTGGTTGAGGTGGGTTGCGATAAACGGTTTCGCCACTGCCAACCACGGCTAAACAACGCGTTGTTGGAATGCCAAGCGCGTGCATAGCTTCGCTCATTACGTACTCACGAATAGCTGGACCTAATGCACAGCGGCCATCGCCTCCGCGCGAAAATGGCGTAGCACCAGCGCCTTTTAATTGCAGATCCCAAAGCTGATTTTTATCATCGCTAATCGCACCGAGCAAATGTGCCCTACCATCCCCTAGTCGCGGTGAAAAGTGACCAAACTGATGACCAGAATATCCCAGTGCCACCGCAGAAATCGCTTGGGGTTCATTACCGCTAAATATATTTGCTCGAGAATCGGCACTCACCTGTATATTAAATTGCTTAGCTAGGGGCTCATTCCATAACAATAACTGTGGCGCTGTCACCTTGGCTGGATGATCGCTAATTGCAAACCCCTCACCAATGTCGGTATACCTTGGCACTAATTTCATGTTTAATCCTATTGTTTTTGGCTGATACCTACGCGATTGTCACCTACACCATAAGCGACAATTAAGCTTAGCTCTTGCATGCTTAAGCCGCTTTGCTGCTGCAGTTCATTAAAGAATGCCTGCGCCGCACTTAGTGACTTTTTAGTTTGTAATCCGCCATCTATAATTTTATGGGCACGCAAATAGCTTTCTACGTCTCTTGAAAGTAAAAAAGTATCTTTTCCTAAGGCGCGCAGCGCATAAGGGCCGGTATTACCACCAAGCCTTGCACCATGCTTTTTTAAATACGCCCACAAGCCAATAATATCTTCACTTGGCCAGTTAGCAATAAACTCACTAAAGCTGCCGTATTGCTCTGCAACTTCGTGGATCATATACGCATTTTCAGTAATAGTTTTTACTTTTTTATAGTTGCGTACAATCCGCTCATCACTGGCTTTTTGCTCAAGCATATCCGGTGGCATCATCAATAGTTTTTCAACATTGAAATCCCAGAAAACCTCTCTAAATCCGGCCCACTTACTGTTGATCACCGACCAATAAAAACCACTTTGAAAAACTTTCCGAGTAAATTCTTCTAGCCAATCATCATCACTTAATGTGACGAGTTGCTTTGTTGATAAAGGTTTTGCGAGTAACAACTTAAGCATTTTTTCAGAGCCCTTTCGCTCTACCGCTCGCTTATAAATATCACTAAATTTTTCCATCTGCTTAATACCTTACTTCGACAATAGTACTAGTGTACGAGAAAAGCAGCTAATACGTAATAACTGTCAATCAGGATGAATCTATCTATATTTAGTCACTTGACACCTAGACGGCTAAAGTGGTTTAATCGCCACACTTACCCTATTACATTGTATTTGCTGATTGATTTTTCAATAGCAAGTGCAAAGGGCTGGAAGAGGTGCGTTATTCAGGTAGCGTATGTTAGGAGCGCAAACTCCATTGAGCATACGTGAGGGGAATTAACGCCGAGAGGTAACACTTTTTTGTGAAAGGTTGCTTCGGGCGACTAGGCTGAATCCTAGCGACTGTCACCAATAACATATTTGGTGGAGAGCTTCTGGTCTTAGTATAATAAGGCCGTGCGCCCTATTATTTAAGCCCATTCGCTCTTCGAATTATAAACACATTCAAAGAGTCAGGCATCCTAAATACCCGCCAAAAACTCGACGAATGCCCTATAAGTTCGTGAGAGATGATCAACAACTTCAATATTAACAATTTCCATTTATGGACTGCGCTGATCACCCCATTTGATCAAAATGGCCTAGTTGATTACGCAACCTTAGACACCTTGGTGGCCGAACAAGAAGCCGCTAACAATGGCATTTTACTGCTAGGTAGCACCGGCGAAGGGTTAGCCCTTACCCTCAAAGAACAGCAAGCCATCGTAGAGCATGTCTGCCAATTACAGCCGAGCGTCCCCCTTATGGTTGCGGTAGGCGGTAGTAACTTAAAGCAACAGCTTGAATGGGTTAATTACTGCAACCAGCTGCCTATCCATGGTTTTTTACTCGGCTCGCCTTTGTATGCCAAACCCGGTGCAGTGGGGCAAACGCATTGGTTTGAAAGCTTACTCAATGCCAGTTCTCATCCTTGTATGCTTTATAACGTACCAGGACGTAGTGCGGTTAGCATTCCCATTGCAACCATTGAAAACCTCAAACAACATAAAAATTTATGGGCACTGAAAGAAGCCAGTGGCTCTATCTCTCAATTTGAAGCCTATCGACAAGCAGCGCCTGAACTAGCCATTTTTAGTGGTGACGATGCCCTCATGCCTTATTTTGCCCAAGCAGGTGCAAAAGGTTTAGTGTCGGTTGCAGCCAATGCATGGCCAGTGCAAACCCATGAGTTTGTAAAGCGCAGTTTAAGCGGCCAACACCCTAATCTTTTTGTCCAGTGGTCTAGTGCTATCAATAGCTTATTTTCAGTAGCCAACCCTATCCCAGTCAAAGTGTTAATGCATTTACAAGGGCGTATTGGCAGTCCGTATTTACGCCCACCTTTAACACACCTTGAGCTGACACACACAGATGACATTTCATCGGCAAACAACACCATTTTATCTTGGCATTAAATACAGGTTTTTATAATGAACTGGTTAGAACTATTAAATAATTTAGAAACGGGCGCGGTTCGCGCAGCAACACAAGACGAAAACGGCCAATGGCACGCTAACGTAGAAGTAAAGCAAGGCATTTTAGAAGCCTTTAAAAACGGTCAAAACACCGAGTTTGCTGGCGGTTTTGTTGATAAACATAACTTAGCGCCGCAAAGCTTTGAAGCCACAGCAGGCGTTCGCATGGTACCCGGTGGTTCAAGTGTGCGCCGTGGTGCACATGTTGCCAAAGGCACTATTATTATGCCACCTGCGTACGTAAATATTGGTGCATTTATTGACGAGGGCACTATGGTAGATAGCCACGCGCTCGTAGGGTCGTGTGCTCAAGTAGGTAAAAATGTGCATTTAAGCGCAGCGGTACAATTAGGCGGAGTACTTGAGCCCATTGGTGCCAGCCCTGTGGTCATAGAAGACGATGCATTCATTGGTGCAGGCTGTGTGATTGTTGAAGGCGTGGTAGTTAAAAAAGGCGCGGTACTTGCCCCAGGTGTTCGCTTATCTGCAACCATCCCTGTTTATGACTGCGTAAATGAGCGCCAGCTTGATAAAGGCGAAGCAATCCCTGAATACGCGATTGTGATCCCTGGATCTCGCCCTGCGTCAAACGATTGGGCGCGCGAGCAAGGCTTAAGCATGTCGTGTGCGTTAATTGTTAAATACCGTGACGAGCAAAGTGATGCGTCATTATTGCTTGAAGAGGTTTTACGTTAATGACCTTTTTGAGCACGCCCGTTAAAACCGCTATTGATAAGCTAGCAACTGAGCTTGATACGCCCTTTTTTGTTTATGATCTTGATTCACTAAACACACATTTAACGCGTTTAGTGGCACAAACCGAGGTAAAACTCTGGTATGCAGTTAAAGCGAACCCGTTATCTAGCGTGATCCAACGCTTAAATAACGCTGGTTTTAACTTTGATGTCGCCAGTAAAGGCGAGCTTGAGCAAGTCCTTGCTCAAGGAATTAACAGTGAACGCGTGCTCAACACGGGGCCTGCAAAAAGCCCTAAACAAATTAAGCACTTTATTGCGCGTGGCGTGCGTACCTTTGTGGCCGAAAGTCTCAATCAGGTACGTTGGCTCAACGAACAAGCGATTGCTCAGCAGTGCCAGTTGCAGGTTTTATTAAGGGTACAATTACGCTGGCCCGAGGGTGATAAAAACCCGCTAGGGGGCGATAGTCTTACTCCATTTGGCTTAGGGTGCGACGAGTGGCAGGCGCTAAATACCAGTGACTACTGTGCACTTAATTTTGACGGTCTGCATATTTTTCAGTGGGGCAACATGCTTAGCAGCGACAAACTCGCTGAGCTGTGGACACAAATGATTACGCCGTTAAGGCAACTTGCTGAGGATTTAAATATTAACCTCAAGGTGCTGGATTTAGGTGGTGGTTTAGGTATTCCCTATACGCTTGATACGCCCACTCTAAGTTGGGATGCACTCATAGAGGCGCTTGCAAAAATTAAATGCGATGCGGGGGTTACTGAGCTATGGATGGAACTAGGTCGCTACGCTGTAGGCGAATGCGGCCACTACGCCACACCTGTTGTTGAGCGTAAACTAAATTACGGCCAACAACAGGTGATTATGAGCGGCGGCATTAATCATTTATTGCGCCCTGCGGTCACCAGTCAAGATTTCCCTGCGCGTTTATTACGAGATTCAAACGCAGCAAATCAAGCAATGAGCCTATACGGCCCCTTATGTACTGCACTTGATTGCTTAGGAGAGCACCAATTACCCAGTGATTTAAATGAGCAAGACTGGCTAGTATTTAGTCAATGCGGTGCCTACGGTTTTACCGAAAGTATGCCGTACTTTTTATGCCATGAGCTGGCCGGTGAATATGTTATCCACAATGGCGTATTGAGTTGCGTGCGACAAGCAGAAGATGCAAGCCACTACTTGAGATAAAAAAGATGAATAACACCATAGCTATAAGCCAAGAAAACATTGTAGTTGGCGAAGTCGCAAACGGACTACCACTGACTATTCCTGTGTATCGTTTAAAAGGCGATGGCACCGGCCCAAGTGTGTATGTACAAGCAAATATGCATGGCGCAGAAGTGCAAGGCAACGCGGTAATTTACCAATTACTTGAGCAACTAAAAACACTTAATTTAAAAGGTGATATTACCTTAGTTCCTTACGCTAACCCCATTGGCTGTAATCAAAAGTCGGGGGAATTTACCCTTGGCCGATTCGATCCCATTACGGGGACTAATTGGAATCGCATGTATCACTGCAATAATAAACTGGCGACCCAGTTTGCACAGCAGTTCAGCGATGCCGATGATAAGATTCTGAAAACAGCCTTTAAAGCCGCGTTAATTAATGACGTTGAGCAACAACTCAACGGCCCTGATTATCGTTTAACAACGGGGAAACGGATTGCGCTAAACTTACAAAAATTGGCGCATCAAGCAGATATAGTTTTAGATTTACACACCGGCCCTATTTCTAGTCAGCACTTATATTGCCCTGAGTATGCGACCGATAGCGCGCGTTACTTTAATATTCCCCATGTGCTGGTTATTCCTAATGCCTTTGATGGCGCAATGGATGAAGCAAGCTTTTGTCCATGGTGGCAGCTTAGTGAGCAACTTGCTCAGCAAGGGCGTGAATTTAACGTGCAAGTTGAAGCCTTTACGGTAGAGCTTGGCAGCCAAGAAAAAATCGATTTAAGCGCGGCACTAGACGATGCCAATAGTATTTTAAGTTATTTAAATCATAAGCAAGTATTTGTTGATGCCCCCTACAAGCCAAAATTGATGACAAGATATGGCTGCCAACTAAATGATTATATTGCTTATTACGCCCCCATGGGTGGCATGGTCGAATACCTAGCACCTCTTGGCGGGCATGTTAAAGCTGGAGAACCCATTGCTAAAATACTGCGCATGGAGCGCTATTTAAGCGAACAACCGCTGCAAACTCTAAGCTTTGATCTCGATGCAATTGCGATATTGCATTTTGCCTCAGCGAGTGTGAATCAAGGTACCGAGCTGTATAAATTTTTTACTAACGTCTTTGAGCTTTAGCTCACCCCTTCTCATTGCGTGAGAGTTAGCTAGTAAACAACTAGTTACACAGTAAAAGCGACTTAGGTCGCTTTTCTTTTTAAAGTATTAAAATTCAGGAAAAATTCACCGTTTATGTGTTAAAAAGGCGCTATAATTAGCAAAATACTGACTTCCCTCACTTACAAAGGAATTATAATGAGTTGGCGCCATTGGATACTACTTTCTACATTACTCAGCACAACCGTTGTCGCTGAAGAAACAGCGAATAACGAGCAAAACAATGAACTTGAGCTGGTAAAGCAATGTATTTTAAATGAAGTGATCGGTGGAGACGGTAAGCAAACCCTCGATCAATTACGTAAAAAGTGTTCTGCCGTTGAAGAAAGCAAGCAGCTAACGGCTATCGACAAACGCCAAGCCCGTGAGGCGGTTGGTAAAAAAAATCGTAATGTAATTACCCCGCATAAACGTAATTATATTTTACCTGTTTCTTATATGTCGAACCCAAACACTCGCCCGTTTGATGGATTTGCAGAGTTAACCGATAAAAAAGATGGCGACCCACTTGATAACCTAGAAGCTAAATATCAGCTATCAATTAAAGTGCCTTTGTATGATGAGTTTGCTGACTCAGACCAGGCGATATTTTTTGGCTTTACTTTGCAGTCATACTGGCAAGTATATAACGACGATATTTCTTCCCCTTTTCGTGAAACCAACTACGAGCCAGAAGTATTTTGGATTAATTACTTAGATCCTGAAAACGTTTTATGGGGCGATGAAATGGCAATAGCCATTGGTATTTCGCACCAATCTAATGGTCGTAGTCAGCCAAACTCGCGTTCTTGGAATCGCATTTATGCCGATTTCATTTGGGAAAAAGACGGCTTTGTATTTAGCTTTAAACCTTGGTATCGCATTCCTGAAAACAAAAAGCCTGCGCCGTTAGATGCACGAGGTGACGATAACCCTGATATCTATAAATACATGGGTTACTTTGAATTTGGTGGCGCGTATCGCTTTCACGATCATGAATTTAGTTTTATGACTCGCAATAATTTAAATTCAGATAACCGCGGGGCAATTCAGCTTGATTGGTCATTCCCATTATGGGGAAGAGTTCGCGGCTACGCACAATATTTTAATGGCTATGGCGAGAGCTTGATAGACTATAACACCGATATTGAACGCTTTGGTGTGGGTATATTACTGACAGATTTACTGTAAAAATGCTTATAAAAAAAAGCCAAGCAACTCGCTTGGCTTTTTCGTTTATTCTTATTATTTTTTAACCACAAACTGCCCTTCAAATTGAGCAACCACCTCGTCACCATCAAAAATGGTTACCGGCACTAGGTAACTTGCTTTACCCGCATCTTGTAACTCATTTAAGTTCCCTTTACAGGTTTGAATATTCACACAGCCCTTAGGGTCAGTATTCAGTGGCTTTAAATACTTAATGTTGGCATCTGCTAACACGATATTCCCTTCAAGCCCGGCTTCTTTTAATGCTAAATACGTTGCACCCCAACCCGTTAATGTAGCTAGGCTATAAATAGAGCCTGCAAACATAGTGTTGTGTAAATTTAAGTTAGCATTTAAATCTGCACGAGTAGTAAATTGCCAATCTGTGTAACTTTCAACTTTTATTCCCATTGCATCACTAATGGGGATTGATTCACGCCATGTGTTTTGCAGTACTTGAGTCCAATTTGGGTGGCGAAACCAACCTGGTTCACTCGGTTTGAGCTTAACCATTTTATAATGCTGTACATCACCATAAGCCAAATGTGCTTTTTCTTTATTTTCATAGCCATGGCGCTGATAAAATTCCAGTGCACGTTCGCGAGCAAACAACACTAACTCATCAGCATCTTGATTCCACGCTATTTTTTCGAGTTCATGTAACAAGCGGCTACCAATATGTTGATTACGATTACCCTCTGCAACCGCCATATAACGTACTTGAGCTTGTTGCTGATTATTAAAGTGCAAACGAGCCACACCCAATACTTCACCCGCTTTATTTTTAATGAAGCGATGCTCAGCCTCTTGCTCTAAATCGTCTTGCTCAGAGCCCCGAGGTTCGCCCCATGGGGCACGTAAAACCTGCCAGCGTAATTGGTAATAGGCTTGCCAGTCTTCACTACTTTGTGGGGTGCTCACTTGAAACATACATACTCCATAAATTAAAAATGTAAAATATTACGCTGTGCATTTTGTGAAAAACACCATACTCGATCTGGATAAAACTGCAAATAAGACTTTGGTGCTGAGAAAACAGCTGTAAAAAATTAATGACAAAAGCCGTTGCGATTTACCTCTGCTGGTTTATGCTCAATAGCATGAATAAATATATCCATTGCAGTAGTGGCCTGATCAGCCAACATTTTATTGAGCATAGTTCATCGCTAGGCCAGTTACTTTATTGGCATAATCAGCATGGTGAGCACATACAAGTAAGAGAGTATCAACAACTTCGCTGGCTACTCATTAATAACACGTTGCAGTCTGTTATTTTAACAGCGCATCCACATGCATTACTGTTTCCACACCTTGCTTATTTAGCAACGGCTTGGCAACAGCTACCTGCGCCTAAAAAAGTACTCGAACTGGGGTTAGGTGGCGGTGCCATTCGTAATTACTTATTAGAACAGTATCCTCAAGTGCAGGTTACTTCAGTAGAGAAAAGCCCCCATATTATTGACTGTTATCAACAATTTTTTGCCCCCAGTGAACAACAACAGATTCATTGCGAGGATGCGCAAACAATTTTAAAATCAGCAGAGCATATGGACTGGGTCATTTTAGATTTATTTAGTGAATTAGACGCCCCGCGATTTTTATTTGATTCATGCTTTTATCAAACAATTTATGATGCACTTGATCAACAGGGCATCTTATTTATTAACTTTTTATCGCAGCACTCATCACAACTCACTCAGTTACAACATGTACTACTGACTGTATTTGGGAAGGCTATTAGTATTCAAAAAATTACCGGCTTTGTTAATCATATTGTGATTGTAGAAAAAGCACGTTAAGCGGTTAAATTAAAGGTAACCGGCCCATCGTTACATAAACTCACCTGCATATCGGCTGCAAATTCACCGGTCGCGACCTTAATACCGAGTAATTTAGCCTGCTCTACAAAGTAATTATATAGCGCTTGCGCTTGGTCTGGTGTAGCTGCCGATGAAAAGCTAGGCCGCATGCCTTTTTTTGTATTGGCTGCGAGCGTAAATTGCGATACGACTAACAGTTCGCCTTGTATGTCTTTAAGGCTGAGATTCATTTTATCGTTTTCGTCATTAAAAATACGGTAATTGGTGACTTTGTGTAATAGTTTATCAGCGCTGCTTTCATCATCTTCTTTTTCCACCCCCAGCAATAATAAAATGCCTTGTTTAATTTCACCGACAAGCTGTTGGTCTATCACCACATTAGCATGTGTTACTCGTTGAATTAATCCCTGCATTTACTCTGTATCCTCTGCTTGTTGATCTTTTTTATTGTAATGCTGCATGTTAATACACACAGTGAATTCAGCGCCTAGTAGCACCACGACCCACGACAAGTAAACCCATACAAACAAAATGGGAATGGTTGCTACCGCACCATAAATCACTTCGTATGATGGAAAATGGCTAATGTACAAAGCAAAGCCTTTTTTGGTTAGCTCAAATAACATGGCAGCAAATAGCGCACCGGGAACGGCCGCCTTAAACGAAACGCGAGTATTGGGCACTAAGGTGTAAAGCATAATAAAACCAGCCATAGAAATCGCATAAGGGAGTAGCTTTAACAAGAAGCCACTAAACCCTGGGATCCCCTGATCGGCAAACGATACCAACGACACAATATATGAGGTGACACCGATACTGGCGCCCAGTAATACGGGCCCTAAGCTGAGTACCATCCAATATACGGCAAACGATATCATCATCGGGCGTTTTTTCTTTACTCGCCAAATACGGTTTAGCGTGGCATCTACATTACGAATAAGTAGCAAGGCAATGGCTGCTAAAAAGCCAATACCTACTGCCGTCATTTGATTGGCATTACTAGCAAACGAGCTAATATGCTCTTTAATAACACCAGAAGAGGTCGGCACAAAGTTAGTAAACAAAAAGCTCTCAATGGCTAAACGGGTCGACTCAAATCCTGGAAAAGCAGAAAATATTGCCACACCTACAGCAATAAGTGGGACTAACGAAAGTAAAGTAACGTACGCTAAATACCCTGCATTAATGGTTATTTGATCGTCAATACAGCGATTAAAATATTGCATCCACCAGCCTGGTTGCAGTTTTAAAAACGCCTTAACTTGCTGTTTATAATGGGAGAGCTTATCATTCATACAATTAACTTTGTTGGTGAGCTTTTGATTATAATAACAATCAAGGCCATAATTTACAGCATTAACACTCGTAAATAGGAATTCAGATGAAAAAACAAACATTTTTAGGGACAACCATACTTGCGTTAATGCTGATGCTCTCTGGTTGTCAGTCTGCTTATTATTCGGCAATGGAAAAAGTAGGTGTTCATAAGCGTGATATTTTGATTGACCGCGTTGAAGAAACAAAAGACTCACAACAAGAGTCTCAACAAGAATTTCAATCAGCACTTGAGCGTTTAACTACACTCATTAATTTTGATGGCGGTGAGTTGCAAGATGCTTACAATCAACTTAATGACGATTACGAGTCAAGCCTTCAAGCGGCAAACGAAGTATCAAGTAATATTAATAAAGTTGAAGACGTAGCAGAAGCTTTATTTGATGAGTGGAATGATGAGTTAGAGCAATACAAAAGTGCCTCACTTAAGCGTGAAAGCAGCAAAAAGTTAGCAGCAACACAACGTCAATTCGACCAGTTACTTCGCTCAATGCGCAGCGCCGAGAGTAAAATGGAGCCGGTATTATCATCTTTAAAAGACAACGTATTGTACTTAAAGCATAACTTAAATGCGCAAGCGGTAGCGGCTATCAAAGGTGAATTTACTAACTTAAAGCGCGATATTCAGTTATTAATGAATGATATGAACAAATCGATTGAAGACTCAAATAAATTTATTGAGCAAATGAATAAATCCTAAATATTTAACCTATTAAACTGAGCCCGCTAAAAATAGCGGGCTTTTTTATACACACTTTTTGTTACTTTTTTGTCCTTTTTTAGCAAACTGCTTTTGTTACACTTTCAGTAAGATAAAAATAACAACTAAAAATGAATTATGAAAATACATACACTTAGCTTAATCATCGCCTCCAGTGTGCTCGTTGCATGCAGCACTGCGAATAATATTGAGGTTATTGCTGGCCCTAATACCGTTATTCCACTTCATCAACAAGGTGAGCAAGCTGGGCGCTACCACAACCTCTACCCAGGCAAAAAAAGTTATCCTGTTAGCTGTGAAACTGATTGCTACCCAAAAAACAATAACTTAGTTTGTGAAACAGAGGCTGAAAACTGCCAATATCAAGGTCAGCAAAAAAATCCGCAGGTTAATGCGGGCTTTACTATTCGTTGGCTCGGACACGCAGGCTTTGTGATCAAAACCCCGAATGGCCAACAAGTTGTGTTTGATCCCGTAAAAGAGCAATTTGACTCGCCTATTGATTTAGCTTTTCGCCTTACTTCAGGATTTTATCGCAAGCCTGGCGACTGGCTCACAGACAATGAATTGAAAAACTTAGTCGCCGTTATGTATTCTCACATTCACTACGATCATTTCAATAAAGCCGATATTGAAGAAATTGGTAATCAGCCTCGCTACCTAACCCCCCTTGGCATGGCTGATAACTTTCCAACAGGTGGCTTTAACATTAGTGAAATGGCATGGTATGCAAAAACTAAAATTGATGATTTAACCATTCATGCGCTACCTGCGCATCATTTTAGTAGCCGTGTGTTAGTGCCTTTTATTTATGAAGATAACAATAAAGACCTATGGAATGGCTGGTTACTTGAGCAAAGTGGCAGCACTTTATTTTTTGCAGGCGACACTGGTTATTCAAAACACTTTAACGATATACAGCAAAAATATGGCGATATCGATGTGTGCTTAATGCCTATTGCCTCTTATTACCATAAAGAGAACGGCAACTGGTACCGTTATGTACATACCACTCCTGAGGATGCATTAACCGCAGCACAAGCGCTTAACTGTAAAGTAATGATACCGTGGGGCTATGGTAACTCAAGTTGGAAGATGGGCGATCACAGCAGCCATTCAGCACTACTGCGCTTATTGCATATGCATAAAAAAATGAACTCGAAGATACCCCTGTATATTTTAAATGAAGGTGAAAGCATCCAGCTTTAATTAGTCATTTACACAAAATGCGTTTACATAATTAGTAATAACCCCCTCACTGAACTATCTTTAATTAACTAAACAGTCAGGGGGTTTTATGTTTCTTGTGCGACTCATTTACGCCAGTAAAATAAGTAGTGGTTTTGGGCCTGAAGATATAGAAAATATTTTACAAAGTGCGCGAACCTACAATGTAAAAACAAATGTCACCGGCATGTTATGTTTTAGTAATGAATACTTTTTACAATGCCTTGAAGGCTCCAGAACCGCTGTTAATAATACCTATCAACAAATATTAAATGACAAACGCCACCACAATGTAATTATGCTCAACTATATCCAAATTCCCGAAAGAGAGTTTGAAACATGGTCAATGGGCTATGTGCCGCAATCACAGCTAACCGAGTTACTTAATCTAAAATACTCGGGTAACATTGACTTTAACCCTTTTAAAATGTCGGGTGAAAGCGCGCATTTATTAATGCTGGCATTAAAAACAAGCATAACTGGGGCAATAAGTTAATATAATAAATACAACTATGAGATTGTTTTTAATTGCTATTTAAGCCAAGCTAAATCATCTTTAATTGATGAGCTTATTAATGAAAAAAACACTACTCGCTTTTAGTTTACTTTTCACCCAACCACTTATGGCTATTGAAGTTAGTCATACATCAACAGCTATTATTATTGATGGTGTCTCTGAAAGTACATGGGATAGCGCCACATGGCATCCTATGCCGCACCTAATGGATGGCGCACTTCCCTCATCAGAGGCCGATTTTAAAGGCCGATACCGTCTTCTATGGGATGAAAACTACTTGTATTTACAAGCAGATATTAGTGACGATGTGCTGATTGATACTCACCCAAATCCAACTGATAAATACTGGGATGATGATGCCTTAGAAGTGTTTATAGATAGTGACGCATCGGGTGGGAATCATCAGTTTAATCATACCGCGTTTGCTTATCACATTGGTCTTGATAACCAAGCAGCCGATTATGGCCCTGATAAAAAAGCGCATTTATATACCGACCACTTAGTTAGTAACTGGAAGCGTAATACCACTGCGCCCTATAACATCACGTGGGAAGTGGCGATAAAACTCTACCCGAATGATTATCAACAAGGCGCAAAAAATACGCCGCTTAAATTAACTGAAAAACACGTTATTGGCTTTATGCTCGCATATTGCGATAACGACGGCAGTAAAGTTCGTGAGCACTTTATGGGCTCACACGAAGTACAGCCAGTGAACGGTGACAGAAACCGTGGATTTATAGATGCAGATGTATTTGGGAAAATCACTTTGCTACCGAAAAGTAAGTAATCACTAACTAAATAATTGATAACGAAGGTTGGGTTGAGCTAAGCGAAACCCAACAAAAATACCCTATTAACAAAAACAGAGACTTTGCAATATAGATTATTTAATTCTCAAGCACGTTTTTCCTTATATAAAGAGCGCTGCGCCCTAATAAAGCTAATTTCAGCCACCCTTTTGCTCATGATTAATAATTTTAAGAAGCAAATCAATTCTGCGATTTGTTTTTTTGGTCTGCTCCCTAATCATTCCCTGCACCACAGCTGAAGCAAGGAAAATAAAACATATTATTTGAAATATTTCAGTTTCAATATCATAGAAGCTATTAGCAATTGATAACAAAATAAAGGGTAAAAAAATTGATATGAGATCTTTCAAGCCCCAATCATTTTTTCCTAACGTTTCAAATTCATCTTTATATTTTTGCAGTTCAGCAATATGTTCTATCTCTAGTTTTGCCATAATTTCATTTTCGGTATTCACACTAGCTCACACGCACATAGTAAATATAGCTTTGATAATAACTTAATACCTCTTTTAGGTTCAATATTAAAAACTGTTTAACAGTATCGAACCAACTGCGATGCTTTAACCTGTGGACTTACGCTCTTCTCTGGCTAACTATTATCCACAAAAAAGCCGCTGTATTTTGCAATACAGCGGCTTTTAAAATCATGATTCTAAATTAATAGATTATGACTTTGGCGCACGACCCGCACGTTTACGCTCATTTTCAGTTAAATGACGTTTACGAATACGAATGTTCTCAGGTGTAACTTCTACTAACTCATCATCAGCAATAAACTCAAGCGCTTGCTCAAGTGAATAGTTAAGAGCTGGTGTTAGTGTTTGTGCTTCATCGGTACCAGATGCACGAACGTTAGTAAGTTGCTTACCTTTAAGCGCATTAACTGTAAGGTCGTTATCACGGCTATGAATACCGATAACCATACCTTCGTATACTTCAACACCGTGACCGATGAATAAACGGCCGCGCTCTTGTAAGTTAAATAATGCGTTAGTTAGTGCTTTACCTGTTGCATTTGCAATCATTACACCGTTCTTACGAACACCTAGCTCGCCACCTTTGTGCGGACCGTAGTGATCGAACGTATGGTAAAGTAAACCAGAACCCGATGTTAACGTCATGAACTCAGTTTGGAAACCGATTAAACCACGGCTTGGGATCATAAAGTCCAAACGCATACGGCCTTTACCATCTGGGGCCATATCAGTAAGCTCACCCTTACGAAGACCAATTTGTTCCATGATAGAACCCTGGTGCTCTTCTTGACAGTCAATTGTTAGTGTTTCATACGGTTCTTCTAACACACCATCAACAGTACGTAAGATAACTTCTGGACGAGATACAGCTAACTCGTAACCTTCACGACGCATGTTCTCGATTAAGATACCTAAGTGTAATTCACCACGACCCGATACACGGAAGCTATCTGGGTTATCAGTGTCTGCAACGCGAAGTGCAACGTTGTGTACTAATTCTTTGTCTAAACGCTCACGGATATTACGTGATGTTACAAACTTACCTTCTTTACCACAGAAAGGTGAGTTATTTACAGAGAACGTCATCGTTACTGTTGGCTCATCAACACTTAGTGGAGGTAATGCTTCAACGTTGTTAGGACAACAAAGCGTATCTGAAATCTTAAGCTCGCCAAGACCCGTTACCGTTACGATGTTACCAGCGTAAGCTTTGTCAGTGTCAATACGCTCAAGACCTAAGTAGCTTTGTACTGAACCAATTTTACCGTTACGTTTAGACCCGTCAGCGCTAATAACCGTAACTTGTTGGTTAGGTACAACTGAACCGCGTTTGATACGACCAATGCCAATTACACCTTTATAAGAGTTGTAATCAAGCTGTGAAATCTGCATTTGGAAGTCACCTTCAGGATCTGCATCCGGTGGTGATACTTCGTCAACGATCATCTTGAACATAGGTTCCATGTTATCAGATGCTTCGTCTAAATCTAATGTAGCCCAACCATTGATTGCTGATGCGTAGATTACTTTAAAGTCTAACTGTTCATCAGTTGCGCCTAGGTTATCGAATAAATCAAAGATTTGATCCATAACCCAATCAGGGCGAGCACCTGGCTTATCAATTTTATTGATAACAACGATTGGCTTTAAGCCTTGCGCGAATGCCTTTTGCGTTACGAAACGCGTTTGTGGCATTGGACCTTCCTGAGCATCAACAAGTAGTAATACTGAGTCAGCCATCGAAAGTACGCGTTCAACTTCACCACCGAAGTCGGCGTGTCCAGGAGTATCTACGATATTGATATGGTAATCATTCCAAGAGATAGCGGTGTTTTTCGCTAAAATGGTAATACCACGTTCTTTTTCAATGTCGTTTGAATCCATCACGCGCTCTTCATTACCGCCGCGTGTTTCTAATGTACCTGATTGCTCAAGTAGTTTATCAACCAGTGTTGTTTTACCGTGGTCAACGTGGGCGATAATTGCTATATTTCTTAACTTTTCGATGCTCATATATTCACTCAGAGAAATTGAATCTCATTGATCCTGCAGGGGCTATACGTTCTCACCTGCGCTTTCACGAGATGTCCCAGCATAGGATTTAAAAGGGCGCATATTATCCCCTATAAATGGAATGGATGAAAGTTTATCCAAAATAAAATTTCAAACTTTCTCAATAAAATAATTAACCCATTGTTTTAAAATAATTAATTATGATAATTAATTTTTAGATATTTATATAAAAAGATGGTTTTGGGTTAATTTAAAGCGACTTTACTGCGTATTTTGCATTTTCTTTGTGCTAGTCTAAGGTGATTAATTTACAAGCAATTATTGCTTTGTAAATATTGCACCACTTTGGAAAAATTACGCACTAAGATGGTGCTTAATCTATATCACCTTTATTTTATTTATATTTTTTTACATAAAAAACAAATAATTATAATAGTGGCACAAAATCAGCTTGTAAGTATTCAACGTATCTAAGCAGCAATAATAAAACCCAATAGTTGGAGGACACATGTCACAATCGGTTTTAGATTTTATTAAAGAAAATGACGTTAAGTTCATTGATTTACGCTTTACTGACACAAAAGGTAAAGAGCAACATGTTTCTATTCCTCATCATCAAGTTGATGAAGACTTTTTTGAAGATGGAAAGATGTTTGACGGTTCTTCAATTGCTGGCTGGAAAGGCATCAACGAATCAGACATGGTGTTACTACCAGATGCAGATTCAATTAAACTTGACCCTTTCACAGAAGAAACAACACTAATCGTTCGTTGTGACGTGGTTGAACCTTCTACATTACAAGGTTACGAACGCGACCCTCGCTCAGTTGCTAAGCGCGCTGAAGAGTACATGCGCTCTACGGGTATTGCTGACACTGTTTTATTTGGCCCAGAACCAGAGTTTTTCGTATTTGACGACGTTAAATACAAATCTGACATGTCAGGTTCAATGTACAAAATTGATTCTAAGCAAGCAGCTTGGAACTCAGATAAAGAATATGCAGATGGCAATACAGGCCATCGCCCAGGTGTTAAAGGCGGTTACTTCCCAGTTGCACCTGTTGATGATTTCCAAGATTGGCGTTCTGCAACGTGCCTAGTTTTAGAAGAAATGGGTCAAGTTGTTGAAGCGCATCACCACGAAGTGGCGACTGCCGGTCAAAACGAAATTGCAACGCGCTTTAACACTATGGTGTTAAAAGCCGATGAAATCCAAGAAATGAAATATGTTATCCACAACATGGCTCACCTTTACGGTAAAACGGCAACGTTTATGCCTAAGCCGGTTGTTGGTGATAACGGTTCTGGTATGCACTGTCACCAGTCTTTAGCAAAAGATGGCGTAAACTTATTCGCAGGTGATAAATACGGCGGCCTTTCTGAAGATGCACTTTACTACATTGGCGGTATTATCAAACATGCTAAAGCGATCAACGCTTTTGCTAACGCGTCAACTAACTCGTACAAACGTTTAGTACCTGGTTTTGAAGCACCGGTAATGCTTGCATACTCGGCTCGTAACCGTTCTGCGTCAATCCGTATTCCAGTGGTTCCATCTGCAAAAGGTCGTCGTATCGAAGTACGCTTCCCAGATCCAACAGCTAACCCATACCTTGCTTTCTCTGCAATGCTTATGGCTGGCCTTGACGGAATTAAAAACAAGATCCACCCTGGCGATGCTATGGACAAGGACTTATACGACTTACCAGCTGAAGAAGCGGCAGAAATTCCAACAGTTGCTTCTTCATTAGATGAAGCATTAGCTGCGCTTGATTCAGACCGTGAATTCTTAAACCAAGGTGGTGTATTCACCAATGACTTAATCGATGCTTACATCGCACTTAAGTCAAAAGAAGTTGAAAAACTTAACATGACAACTCACCCAGTTGAGTTTGAAATGTACTACAGCTGTTAATTTATTAACCGATAAATAATGTGTGTTTTAAGCCCGCTTTGCGGGCTTTTTTTATGGTAAATTTAACGGTTCTACACTAAAGTGAAGTTAGTTTAAACAATGCAGGATAGCTGGATGGTAGGTAAGATTTTGTTGCTATTAATAGCTTTAATGTTAAGCCTTAATAGCCATGCGAGCGATAAAAAAATTTACGCATGGAAAGACAAAAATGGGGTGCTGGTTTTTTCAGATACTCCTCAGCCAGGCGCTAAAGAGGTTAAACTCACGAGCCAACATCTCAGCATGCCCGCTACAAACACCGATATTCTTGATACTGCTCCTACTAAAACAGCAGTAAAGTTTAGTATTAGTATTTCATCGCCTGAACCACACCAAACTATCAGGGAAAACACGGGCTCTGTGTATGTCTCTACCCGTATTGCCCCTCGATTTGAAGCTGGATTTACCATTGGTTTATTTTTAGATGGCTTTGCCATTGGTGCACCGAGCGATACGACAACACTGGCGTTAAGAGATGTGGAGCGAGGCCAACACACACTGCAAGTTAAACTTTATAATAAACAAAATCAGGTAATTGCAACCAGTCCTGAAAGTGTATTTTTTATGCACCGTAAAGGCCTTAACATAGGTCGATAATTACAATTAAGTACGCGTGTTTAGCGTATATTTTCTAAAAACCTTGCCTACCTTCCCAGGCGCACTAAAATGGTGCAATGATGATTAATAAAACACATTTTAGCCCAGAGCTACTGAATATAATTTGGCAAAACCAAACCACCGCCCTGATGTTACTTGATGAAAGCTTTCAGCTTATTTACGCTAACACCAGTGCCAGTGAATTACTTGGCTTAGGCGAAAAACGTTTGCTAGGACAAGCATTCGACGATTTATTTAACTACCATTCTATCGACTTAAAACGCATTGCACAGTACTCGTTAGTTGATGGTGTAGACTGCCACCAGCACAGAGCTGACGTGGTGTTTATCGATTCTCGCCATGCAAAATTAGCGGTAAGTACTCGGCGAATAAAACATAACGACACCTATTATATTTTATTTGAATGTCGACAAACCGATGACGAAATAAAGCACGATCAGGTCTCAAATCAAATGCATCAATACCAAGCTGCACGTAACTTAATTCGCGGTTTAGCCCATGAAATTAAAAACCCGCTGGGTGGAATTCGCGGGGCGGCGCAATTATTGCAGTATGAGGGTGATCAACAAGAAAGAGATCAATGTGCAGAACTGATAATTGAACAAGCCGATCGGTTGCGTGAATTAGTTGATAGACTCCTTGGGCCTAACCAACTACCGCAAAAATCGTATGGCAATATACATCAAACATTAGAGTCGGTTGTTAAACTCAGTACGTTAGATAACAACCGCGATATTCGGTTAGTTAAAGACTACGACCCGAGTATTCCTGATGTTTATATTGATCAGAGCAAAGTTCAACAAGTGGTGCTTAATATTGTGCGTAATGCGCAACAGGCATTGGTGGATGGTGGCGAAATAAAAATAAAAACACGGATTAATTATCAGCATCGTCGTCCGGGAAAAGCCCCTAAAAAGGCATTGCTTATTCAAGTAATGGATAACGGCCCAGGTATTGATGCTAATTTACGCGACACCTTATTTTACCCTATGACCACTAATAAAGAAGGTGGCTCGGGACTTGGATTATCTATAGCGCAAACCTTGATTGATCAACATGATGGCTATATCGAATGCGATAGTTGGCCAGGACATACTGAATTTAATATTTATCTGCCATTTACAGATTAATACTTTGGAGTTTGCATGAAAACAGCTTGGCTTGTAGATGATGATGCCTCAATTCGCTTTGTACTAGAAAAAGCACTGACTCGCGCAGGGTTTGAAGTAGAAAGCTTTGCAGATGCGCAAAACGTTCTTAATGCACTAAAATTTAGTCAACCCAGTGTGTTAATTTCAGATGTAAGAATGCCGGGGATGGACGGGATGGCGTTACTTGAGCTGATAGCTGAGCAAACCCCTGGCCTACCCGTTATTATTATGACCGCACACTCTGATTTAGACTCAGCGGTTAATGCTTTTCAAAAAGGTGCGTTTGAGTACTTAGCTAAACCGTTTGATTTAAATGAAGCCGTTGCGCTAGTGGAAAGCGCCTATCGTGCTAATTCGACCAAAAAAACCAAACGAAAAAGCGCGCCACCCAAAAGCGCTCATATTATTGGCGAAGCCCCTGCTATGCAGGAAGTGTTTCGTGCTATAGGCAAACTCTCAGCATCCAGTATGAGCGTACTCATCAATGGTGAATCAGGTACCGGTAAAGAGTTGGTTGCCAGCGCCTTGCACAATCACAGCCCGCGTAAAGAAAACCAATTTATTGCTCTTAATATGGCCGCTATTCCTAAAGAGTTAGTTGAGTCTGAATTATTTGGCCATGAAAAAGGCGCTTTTACGGGGGCCGATAGCGTGCGTAAAGGGCGCTTTGAACAAGCCAATGGCGGTACCTTATTTTTGGATGAAATAGGTGATATGCCACTTGATGTACAAACCCGCTTGTTACGCGTATTAGCCGATGGCGAGTTTTACCGCGTTGGCGGCCATCAAAGTATAAAGGTGGATGTGCGCATTATTGCTGCCACTCACCAAAATTTAGAAGAGCTGGTAAAACAAGGTAAGTTTAGAGATGACTTATTTCATCGTTTAAACGTGGTTCGCTTACGCTTGCCGGCTCTACGCGAGCGCCCCGAAGACATAGAACGCTTAGCGCTACACTTTTTACATAAAAGTGCAAAAGACCTGCAAGTAGATAGTAAAGTACTTAGCCCTAAAGCGATTAAACAACTGTGTTTATTTAATTGGCCAGGAAATGTTCGCCAGCTTGAAAACACCTGTCGATGGTTAACCGTAATGGCACCTGGGGAGCTGATTGGTGAGCAAGATTTACCCCCTGAAATTATTGATAATGCAGCCGCAACTCAAGAAGGCGATTGGCTAGATTCATTTCAGCAATGGCTTAATCAAGAGTTTAAACAAGGTAAAGAAAATATTTGGCCGGATATTCAAGCCCAGCTGGAAACCCGCTTAATAAAAACAGCACTCGCTAATTGTTCAGGCCATAAGCAAGAAGCCGCGGTAAAAATTGGTTGGGGTCGCAATACGTTGACCCGTAAATTAAAAGAGCGCAATATTAGCTGATATTTTATAAGGCTAGCGCCCTAGGTTATTGATGAAGTTAATTGAAAACATCCCTTTGTTTAAGCAAATGGAAATTATAAATCGCTTAGAATTCTTTAAAGAGTTCACGCTTAATGAACGTCAAATTCTTTTAGAGTCGTTTGGATTATTATACTTAGTAAGTAAAAATCAGTTTTTATTTAAAGAGTTTGATAATGACAAGCGACTTTTTATTGTCCTCAGTGGCTCTTTGATGGTGTTTAAGCATAGTCACCTACTGGAACTGGGTAGTATAGAGCCTGGTGAATTTATTGGTGAAGGCGCGTTTATTAATAACCGAGAGCGCAGCATTAATGCACGCGCCAAAGAAAATGCCATCGTACTGGCTATTACTGCCGATGCCCTTACCCGCCTACCTAATGTTATACGCGAAAAAATTAAAGACCGTATTATTGAAGGAATGAGCCTGCGCATAGCTAAACTAAGCGAACATATAGAAACCCACGGTTAAATCAGTCCATATAAACAATTTGTAGTGAGCAATCAAGCCAACCAGGGGTGTTAACGCTTGCGGTATATGTGTAGGTATCTGACGGCTTGGCGCCAAAGGGGGTATTTACAAGCGGCTGCGAATGACTGTATGTTTGCGAATAGTCTTTAAAATAAACAACAACATAACCATATAAATATTCCCAGTTTAGCCTCACGATTGCGCCACTTGGTAATGTAAACTCAACAGCTTCATTTGCAAATTTGACTGCTAAATCATTGTATTTATCTTCGCTGCAATGAGTTGTTCTCAGCTGTTTAGGCATAACAAAATTTCTATTGGCATCAGCATTTTTTAAATAAAAGCCTATATTGCCATCACCATAAAAATGATTTGAACGACTTGTATAATTAACTTGTGGCGCGTACCCTAGCTCTTGCATTATAGCTGCAAGTTGCTCCGTCTCTTTGGGGTAAATTTTATCGCTTGAGAGTAGTAATGTGGCCTCACCAAAATCTGATGGGATTGCTAGTTCTACATATTCATAGGGAAGAGTTTGTGCATTTAGTGCAGCATCTAGCTGGTTGCGCTGTTCACCTTGCAAGTTTTCAATAAAAACATAAACAGTAGGTCGCTGGCACGCAGCTAATAAAAACACCAATACACATATTAAAATTCCATTTTTCATTATCACCCCCAATCGATTACAAGTGTAGTCTATAAGGGGTGATTTAAAATGGCAATTTAATTTATTTGGTTATTTAACCATGCATCAACACTCTGGCGATTATAAAGTACTTCATTAAATAAACGATGTCGTTCAAATACCAGCTCGCTTTGTTTGGTTTTAAGCCCGCTGACTAACTGACTATGGGTGTCATTAAACTTGGAGATAACTGAAAAACCACGTTCAGTGTCTTCTTGTACCTGCTGAGCCAAATGCTTTCTAACATCATCAGCAGTTAACATATCTGAATTGTCTAAGCCCATTAGCTCTTTTTTCATCGCTAATCTTATGCCCATGTTTTACTCCACTGTTTATATTCAATCTCTTTTTACGACAGATATTGGCAATAAGCGCGCCAATGTGTAATTTTTTTCACGCGAAGTGTAGTCTTGAATTACTTCAGTTTTTTTAAAGACAAATGAAAGAGGTAAAAAGTTTCATAAAAAATGCACAATCATCGCATCTAACAAACGCACTTTGGTGCAAAATAACCAGCTAGCCTTTATACTACAGCTAATGCCACCCCCACAGAGAAACATGATGAACGAAGAATATATAGAAATTGAATTAGAAGAAGAGCCTATAGAGCTTTGTAAATTATTAAAAGTATTAGATCTAGTTGAAGGTGGTGGCCAAGCAAAAAATCTAATTAGCGGTGGCTATGTAGGTGTTAACCATGAAATTTGTACAATTAAACGGAAAAAATTATACAGTGGCGATGTTCTTACATTTGATGGCGAGTTGTTCCAACTGACGCTAAGTGAAGATGCAACTCCTGCAGAGCGTCCTGTTATTGATGAAACAGTTACAGCAGAAAAAGCCGCGCCAGTAGCAACAACAGAGCCGGCTAAAAATAAGCGCAAACGTACTAAAAAACCTAAAGTGGATGAAAAAACGGGTCGTCGTCCTATTTCGTTTGGCTAACATTCGCTTACGTCATATGTATTATTAAAAGCCAGTTTGCATCACTGGCTTTTTTATTCTTTAATAGAATACCAATAATAAAAAATCGATGCTTACATGTCAGAAAACACTACAAACCGCTGGATAAAACCCGTACTCATCACCGCCCTGTTATGGAATATATTAGGTGTTTTTGCATTTATCATGCAGCTATTATTAACACCCGAAATGGTAAGTAAACTCCCACAAGAACAACAACTTGCTTATAACAGCCAACCTCTATGGGCTACTTTAGCGTTTGCTATTGCAGTATTTGGCGGCGCATTAGGGTGCGTACTTTTATTATTCAAAAAGTCACTAGCCGCATTAACATTAATAATCTCTTTGGCAGCGGTTTTAGCTCAGCAATACTATAATTTTATAATTATTAATAGCATTAGCTTGTTTGGCGTTAGCGCTATTTTTATGCCTATTGCAGTGACCTTAATTGCGATTGCATTGGTGTATTTAAGTTTCCACTTAAAACAACAGGACTACTTTAAATAACACTTTTTTGAGTTTAGTTTTGTGGTCAATTATTACTCAGAGCATCCCTTGAATTTTAACTTTTGGCCTTCATCTCTATTTATATAACAGTCAAAAAAATTACACTGCATGGTATTTTTTTATCATGGTACACAGTTTGCAAACTACTACAGAGGTCACTTTTTCAAGAATATCAATCTAATTTATTGAAGGGACAAATAATGAAAAATAGTTTCGACACCCAACAACAGCTTACTATCAATGGCGAGCAATACCATATTAACTCGCTCATGGGACTTGGCGATAAAGCCAAACGCCTGCCTTTTTCGTTAAAAATATTACTAGAAAATTTATTGCGTAATGAAGATGGTGTGAATATTAAAGAGCAAGATATTCAGGCACTACTAGATTGGGATCCAAAGGCTAAGCCCTCGGCCGAAGTAGCCTTCACCCCTGCCCGCGTAGTAATGCAAGATTTTACCGGTGTCCCTGCTATTGTTGACTTAGCCGCCATGCGTGATGCGATGGAAAAGCTTGGTGGCGATCCTGCAAAAATAAATCCGCTTTCTCCGGCTGAACTGGTGATAGATCACTCAGTACAAGTGGATGGTTACGGTAAAGATGGCTCATTCGACTTAAATTCAAAACTAGAATATGAACGTAATAAAGAGCGCTACGAGTTTTTACGTTGGGGTCAAACCGCATTTGATAATTTAAAAGTGGTGCCACCAGCCACAGGTATTGTCCATCAAGTAAATTTAGAATACTTAGCACGTGTAGTGTTCAATGATACAAAAAACGGTAAATCGTTAGCCTATCCAGATACACTGGTTGGTACTGATTCTCACACAACCATGATCAACGGCCTAGGCGTACTCGGTTGGGGTGTAGGCGGTATTGAAGCCGAAGCCGCCATGCTTGGCCAACCTATTAGCCTACTTATTCCTCAGGTCGTTGGCGTTAAATTAAATGGCCGCTTACCTGAGGGCACTACAGCAACAGATTTAGTATTAACTGTTACTGAAATGCTACGAAATCATGGTGTGGTAGGTAAGTTTGTTGAGTTTTATGGTGACGGGCTTGCCGACTTACCACTGGCCGACAGAGCGACTATTGCCAACATGGCACCAGAGTATGGCGCAACCTGTGGTATTTTCCCTATTGATGATGAAACGATTAATTACTTACGCTTAACTAATCGCGATGAAAAGCAGCTTAAACTGATTGAAGATTACGCAAAACATCAAGGTTTATGGCGTAATGATGGCGATGAAGCACATTATACCGATAAGCTAGAACTAACTTTAGATGATGTAGTACCAAGTCTTGCTGGCCCGAAACGTCCACAAGACAGAATCACACTGGATAAAGCCGGTGATGTTATTGGTCAACACTTAAAAGACTTCCAAGACGAACGTATGGCACGTCGAGATAAAAGCGATGAAGAGCAAGCGCGTATTGAAAGTGAAGGCCCTACTACCAATCCTGACGAACCCACTGATGAAGCGCAGTTTATGGGCGCAGCAAAAGTTAACTTTAATGGCCAAGAGTTTGAATTAAACGATGGCGCCTGCGTCATTGCTGCAATCACAAGCTGTACTAATACCTCTAATCCAAGCGTAATTTTAGCGGCAGGATTGGTGGCTCAAAAAGCACGTCAATTAGGTATTAATGTAAAACCTTGGGTTAAAACGTCTTTAGCACCAGGTTCGCAGGTGGTTACCGATTACCTTGAAAAAGCAGGGTTAATGGATGATCTTGATGCGCTTGGTTTTAACTTAGTTGGTTATGGCTGTACCACCTGTATCGGTAACTCAGGCCCATTAGCGGATGAAATTTCAGAAGCTATTCAAAAACATAAACTAATTGTAAGCTCTGTTTTGTCGGGTAACCGTAACTTTGAAGGGCGTATTCACCAAGACGTTAAAATGAACTTCCTCGCGTCGCCACCACTTGTAGTAGCTTATGCTATAGCAGGTAGAACCGATATTGATGTATACAACGAACCACTTGCGCAAGATAAGCATGGTAACGATATATACCTTAAAAATATTTGGCCAAGCGTTAAAGAAGTGAGTGAGCTTGTAAAAAATACGGTAACTAAAGAAATGTTCGAAAAAAGCTACGCCAATGTTTACGATGGCGACAGTCGCTGGCAAAAAATTCAAATACCTGATGGTAAGCTTTACGATTGGGATGCTGCCTCGACTTATATCAAAAAAGCGCCATTCTTTGATGGTATGAGTGTTGAACCGCCGGGGATCCCAAAAATAGAAGGTGCGCGCTGTCTAGCTAAACTAGGCGATTCAGTGACTACCGATCATATTTCACCAGCAGGTGCGATTAAAGCGGAGGCACCCGCAGGACTTTATCTACAAGAAAATGGGGTAGAAAAAGCACAGTTTAATTCTTATGGTTCTCGCCGTGGTAATCACGAAGTGATGATGCGTGGTACATTTGCTAATGTGCGCCTTAAAAACTTACTCGCCCCCGGTACTGAGGGCGGTGTCACTCGCACTCAACCTGACGATAAGCTAGAGAGTATTTATGATGCGGCAATGGCATATCAAGAGAGTGGAACACCATTAGTGGTTCTAGCAGGTAAAGAATATGGTACCGGCTCCTCACGAGATTGGGCTGCAAAAGGCTCATTACTACTCGGTATTAAAGCTGTGATAGCACAAAGCTATGAGCGTATTCACCGCTCGAACCTGATTGGTATGGGCGTATTACCTTTACAATTTAAAGAGGGTGAAAGCCATGAGTCATTGGGCTTAACGGGGCAAGAACAATTTGATATTCAAGGTTTATACGACAAAACCGACGAAGTCAGTGTCATTGCCACCAACAGTGAAGGTAAACAAGTTAGTTTTAGTGCCGATGTGCGTATTGATACCCCTAAAGAGTGGGATTACTACAAACATGGCGGGATTTTGCAGTACGTATTACGCAATATGCTCGACTAACTAGGCATTAAACAAGGTAGCTTAAAAGCCTAGCTCAGCAATGAGCTGGGCTTTTTTACATTCGCTATAGAAGTAAATATTGATACACCCTTGCGCTAAATCAATGTTGCTCTATCAAGATACCATACACTAAGAAGACACGCTGCGCAGAGGTCGCCATGTCTTCAATAGTAATGATAAGACTACTTAAAACATCTATTTTGCTTGGGTTATGCCTGATTGTGACAGGCCATGTATTAATTGTATCGAGCTACTTTACCAGCCAGTACGGTATTAAAGGCATTATTACTGCAGCAGCGTGCATTGCAATTGGTGTGTTTTTATCACTGCCAACTAAAATTTATTTAACCATATTATTAATGGAAGCAGAAAAGCGCTACTTGAAATCGCAGTAACCACCTAGGGCTAAAAGCCGCTGAAACTTTCGACTTCTTTACTGCGTTACTCAATTCTCTTTTTGGCTTTTTCAGCATCTTCAAACAACTTATTAATTGACTCACTGTTGTATATTTCAGGCGCTCGCTGAGGAAAAGGTTTTGCAGCAGATTTAGCACTGCCACTTAATATAGCTGTATCTTCGGCTACCACAACATTAATATCTGCAGGGTCAAGGTGCACTTCAATACTCTTGCCATTTTTATTTGGCACATCGGAGAAATGCCACTGCCCTTGCTCATCTTGCCACTTATAAATTTTACTTTGAGAGTCAGATGCTAACGGTGACGATGTGATTTTATCTCCTACTTTTTTAAGCTCAAGTGTGAGCTGTTCGAATGTATTAGATGAAAGCGCTACCACTTTATCTTTAATAGAAAAAGATTCATTTTTAATCAATGAGCTGGTTAGCCAAGGTTGCCCATTTGGCTTTTTAAGATAAAACAAAGAGATAAGAGCAATGACCATTACTGATATTGCTAAGTAGGTAAAGTATTTCATAGCGTTCCTGCTGTAAATTTAATCCTTTATTATCATTAATATAATAAAAAAACAGCAGTCAGGCAATTATTTTCCACAAAATAAAAACGCAGCTTTAGCTGCGTTTTTAAATTTATAGCTTTGAATAATAAGGTAATTAAATTCCATCACCATCAATATGCAAGCCACACTCACGGTTCAGCCCAAAAAAGCGGGTTTCTTCTTCGCTCATTCCTGGCTCTAATTTACGCGTAGTGTGTACAT
Source organism: Pseudoalteromonas sp. SD03 (assembly GCF_040937955.1). Classification (NCBI taxonomy): domain Bacteria; kingdom Pseudomonadati; phylum Pseudomonadota; class Gammaproteobacteria; order Alteromonadales; family Pseudoalteromonadaceae; genus Pseudoalteromonas; species Pseudoalteromonas sp. SD03. The sequence goes on along the minus strand of NZ_CP162514.1, from coordinate 175,896 downwards.
CACCCATAGACACATAACCTTGCTCCCATAATGGGTGGTATGGCAGATCATGTTTAGTGAGGTATTGGTACACATCACGATTATTCCACTCAATAATAGGGTACACTTTTACTGTACCCCGGCTTATTTCTAAAACTTGTTTTTCAGCACGGCTCGACGATTGATCTCGACGCAAGCCACTAAACCAAGTGCTCGCGTTAAGCTCTTTTAAAGCACGCGTCATTGGCTCTACTTTATTGAGCTGGTTGTATTGCTTAATACCTTCTTCACCAAGCTCCCATAGTTTTCCAAATTTAGCCTCTTGCCAAGCAGGGCTCAACTGCGCTTTATACACTTTTAAATTAAGTGATAAACGCTCGCTCATCTGATCGATAAACTGATAGGTCTCTGGAAATAGATAACCCGTGTCTGTTAGTACAACTGGTATATCGGGGCGCTGTGATGTCATTAAATGCAACATTACCGCTGCTTGAATACCAAAACTCGATGATAAAAACGCGGTGTCAGGCAAGTGCTCTAGCGCCCATGCAACGCGCTGCTCAGCACTCATGTTAGCCAGCAAACCGTTCGCATCAGCTAACATAGCCTGTTGGCTTTGCTTATCTAGCTGTAATATGTTTTTAAATTCACTCATGGTCAATTTTAAACCTCACCAGCGCGGTGCGCTGCTTTTAAATTATGCGTAAAAATCGGTAACAGATACTTTTACTTCTGCAACAATACCCTTGCGAATAACAAAATCACCAAAGCATTCGCCTTCATTGCGCTCACTAACCCATTGCCCAATCAGCTTATCAAATGCCTCTAGGTAAACTTCTTCGCCCACATTTTCAAGATAAAGCTTAGGGATACGCGTACCCTCCGTATTCCCGCCAAGGTAAACGTTGTACTTACCTGGGCCTTTACCTACTAATCCAGCTTCAGCTAGCATGGCACGACCACAGCCGTTAGGGCAACCAACCACACGCATAATAATGCTGTCATTAGGTACTCCATGCTTGGCCAATAAGCCTTCTATTTTTTCAATTAAACTCGGTAAGTAACGCTCGGCTTCGGCCATCGCTAAAGGACAAGTCGGCAGTGATACACACGCCATTGAGTTTTTACGTTGCTCAGTGTCTTTGTCATCAATCAAACCGTGTTCACGCGCTATTTTTTCAATGATTGCTTTTTGACCTGCAGGTACACCGGCAATAATTAAGTTTTGATTGGCGGTCATGCGAAAATCACCTTGATGAATTTCTGCAATCTTACGACACCCTGTTTTCAGTGGCTTATTGGGGTAATCTAAAATACGACCACTTTGGATAAAGAGCGTTAAGTGATGTTTACCGTCAATGCCTTCAACCCAACCAATACGATCCCCTCGATGAGTAAACTCATAAGGGCGGCTTGGTGCAAAGCTCACGCCTGCACGTTTTTCAACTTCTGCTTTAAATACATCAGACCCAACACGGTCAAGTGTGTATTTAGTTTTTGCATTTTTACGATTTGAGCGGTTACCCCAATCACGCTGAACAGATACCACGTGCTCAGCAATTTTTAACGTATCTTCTAGGCTAATAAAGCCAAAGTCGTCCGCTTTACGCGGGTAGGTTGCTGTATCGCCATGGGTCATGGCAAGGCCACCCCCTACTAGCACGTTAAAACCAACTAATTTACCGTTATCAGCAATCGCCACAAAGTTTAAATCGTTAGCATGTACGTCCACCTCATTATTAGGTGGTATCGTCACTGTGGTTTTAAACTTACGCGGTAAATAAGTTGAGCCTAAAATTGGCTCTTCTGTAGTTTCAGATTTTTCACCATTGAGCCAAATTTCAGCGTATGCCTTCGTTTTAGGTAATAAGTGTTCAGAAATTTTTGCTGCCCACTCGTAGGCCTCTTGATGTAACTCAGACTCAACCGGATTGGTAGTACATAACACATTACGGTTAACATCACCGGCGGTTGCAATAGAATCAATACCCACGCTATTAAGTAGCTGGTGCATACCTTTAATTTCAGGTTTTAATACACCATGGAACTGAAATGTTTGGCGCGTAGTTAAACGAATACTGCCATAGCTGGTTTTCTCCCCAGCAAACTTATCAATTGCTAACCATTGCTCGGGCTTAATAATACCGCCAGGCATACGTGCACGCAGCATGACATTATGTAGTGGTTCTAGCTTTTGCTTAGCACGCTCGGGACGAATATCGCGGTCATCTTGCTGGTACATGCCATGAAAACGAATTAACTGGAAATTATCGGCAGTAAAACCACCGGTAATTTCATCTTTTAAATCTTGCGCTATAGTGCCGCGTAAAAAGTTACTTTCTCTTTTTAAACGTTCGTTATCAGAAAGCTTTACGGTTTTATCTTGTTCGCTCATTTTAAATCCTAAATTTGTTACAGTGACGGCTGTTAGCTTTTAATAAAATAAACAACGTGCACTTAATACACGTCTTTCTGATAGCGATTTGCGCTACGCAAATCTTTTAAGTATTGATCGGCCTCTTCATTACTTTTGCCGGTATTTTCTGTGATGATATCAATTAAGGCATTGTGTACATCTTTGGCCATACGGTTTGCATCGCCACACACATAAAAATGAGCACCCGCTTCTAGCCAGTCAAACACTTCTTTTGAGTTTTTACGTAACTTGTCTTGCACGTAAACTTTTTCTGCTTGGTCACGGCTAAACGCCACATCTACTTTACTCAATAAGCCTGATTTTAAGTAACCTTGAATTTCTACTTGGTATAAAAAGTCTTGGGTAAAGTGTGGGTTACCAAAGAATAACCAGTTTTTACCCGTAGCCTCTCGCGTATCACGCTCTTGTAAAAAGGCACGGAACGGTGCAATACCTGTACCTGGCCCTACCATGATGATCGGTGTGTCATCATTTACTGGTAAGCGGAAGTTGTCGTTATGTTCAGTAAATACTTTTACTTTACAGCCTTCTTGCGCACGGCGTGCTAAATAGCCTGAACAGCCACCTAAATGCTCTGTGCCAAACACTTCAAACTCAACCAATGCAATAGTTAAATGCACTTCGTCCTCAACCTCGCTTTGGCTAGAAGCAATTGAATATAAACGCGCTTGCAATTTACGTAGGCAATCAACCAGTGTTTGTGCTTCTAATTTAGCTGGGTTTTGTGCAACCACATCAAAAATTTGGCGAGGCTCAATATATTCACGCATTGCGGCTTTATCTTCCACAAGCTTAAGAAGTTCAGGCGTGCCTGTAGCCGTGGCATATTTTTCGACAAAACCAGGGTACGATTGTGTCAGCTCTAGTTTTTCAATTAAGGCATCACGCACGCTAAGTTCTTCATCGCCAAGTTTAACGCGGCTAGTTGGATCAATTTGCGTTTGCGCTAGTAGCTCATCTACACGGGCTTCATCATTTAAAAAGTAAATGCCTAACGAGTCACCCGGCGTATAGGTAATGTCAGAGCCTTCAAGTGAAATTTCAACATGGCGTACATCTTTGGTTGAGTCACGACCGGTAATTTTTTGCACTAAGCTTAGCTCTGCCGCAAACGGGTTTTGCTTAGTGTATTGGCTAGCCGCTGTCGTGGGCGTGCCAAATGGCATTGATACAACTTGGCCGCCTGTGGCATCTTGCTGAGCTTTTAAATCTGGTTCAAACGCATTTAACGCGCCCTCAATCCAAGTGGCGGCTTCATCATCGTAATCAACGTCTAGGTCGGCACGTTGATAAATAACCTCTGCACCGAGTTTAGTTAAACGCTCTTCAAAGTCTTTAGCGGTTTGACAGAAAAATTCATAGCTAGAATCACCTAAACCTAATACCGCGACTTTAACGCCATCAAGCTTTGGCGCTTTTTTGGTAATTAAAAATTCGTACAGTGTTTCGGCATCTTCAGGTGGCTCACCTTCACCATAAGTTGATACAACAACGGTTAAAAACTTTTCTTTTTTCAATGCGGTTGGCTTGTAATCTGACATGCTAACCAGCTTTGCAGCTAACCCACGAGATTCAGCTTGCTCTTTAAGCTTAGTCGCCACCGCTTTAGCGTTACCTGTTTGTGAACCATACAAAATAGTAAGTACTGCTGCCTCAGAGGTTGCTGGTGTACCTGCAATTGGCGCACCTAGCGCTGCTGAATTAGCATTAGCAGCCAAATAGCCGCTAACCCACGCTTGCTGAATTGGATTAAGCTCAGCCACTAAACCTTGTAGCTTTTGTACTTGCTCTTGCGAAAGCGGACTTGCTAGCGCATTGAGTTGACCTAACAACATGAATTTTTCCTCATAACCCTGAACGTTAAACACAATGCTTGTTCACATTGTTTAAAATGAGTGCCACCTCATTCAGAAGGTTCTGTTGAGGTTAATTGAGTATGCAGGATAGCCGTCTAAGCATAGATAAAAAAAGAATAGAATCTGCTTTGATATTCCATTTAGTTATTAATCTAGTTAAAAACCAGTGAAATTAACCTAAAGGGTTTTTATTGCCTTTTATGAAATTCTAATTTAACAGTTTTGTAACCTTTATGATCTAATGTATATTGCTTAAAACTATAAAATAGGAACACCTATGTTACACGGCATATATAAAAACAAATTACTTTTGAGCGCGTTGTTATTGAGCTCTTTGCCTGCGATGGCTAATGTGGTTAATGGCAACTTTGAACAATGGACAGGCAACACCCCACAAGCATGGACGGTGATTGATAGCGGTATTAACGTATCTGCCAACAGCGCAGTCGTGAGTACAGGCTTACAAGCAGCAGCGATTAGCGTAAATACTGGCACACAAAGTAACACTGACTTTTTACAGCAAGTCGCGGTGGAAATGGGTGAAACTTATGAATTTTCAGTGGATGTGTATCATACCGAAGGTCATCTTAAGGCCCGTTTGTTCATAGATGGTTATAAAGGCTATTCAAATCCAGCACAAACCAATCAATGGCAAACCATAACTTACAGCTATACCGCTGATAGTAGTAAAACGATTGATGTCGGTTTACGCTTTTACGATACAAGCGGCTTTGATGGTAGTGAGTTAGTTTATGTTGATAACTTCTTACCTAATAATGACAGCAGTGATTCTCCAAGCTGCGCAGATAACAGCCTTACTTTTAACCTAACTACAGATAACTACGGCGAAGAAACCAGTTGGCAAATAACACACAACCAAGCTGGTATGGTTGCAAGCGGCAGTGGTTATGCCGCAAATACTCAATACACCGAACAATTATGTTTAACCAATGGCGACTATACATTTACTATTAACGACAGCTACGGCGATGGTATTTGTTGCTCATTTGGCAGTGGCAGCTACGCCTTGAATAATGAAGCCAATTTGCTTGCCAGTGGATCAAGCTTTCAAGCAAGTGAGTCTACCGCATTCTCATTAGGTGCTACCCAGCCAACACCGACGCCAACAGGCTACTATGTTACAACTCAAGGCTTAACTGGCTACACGCTAAAAACTGAGCTTTATAACATTATTAATAACCATAACGCTCAAGGGTATTCTGCTATTTGGAGTTTTTACGACGCATCAGCACGCGATAAATACTTTGAAAATGATAATAGTATTTTAGATATGTACAGTGAAAAGCCAAATGGAGTTGATAGCTACACTTATACTGCTGTAAGCGATCAGTGCGGTACCTACAATAGCGAAGCCGATTGTTATAACCGTGAACATTCATTTCCTAAAAGCTGGTTTGGCGGCACCATAGAACCAATGAACTCTGATGTTCATCATATTTACGCCACTGACGGCTATGTAAATTCAAAGCGTAGCAACTTCCCGTTCGGTGAAGTGGCCAGCGCTACGTTTACTTCAACCAATGGCAGTCAATTAGGTTCTGCAAGTAGTGCGATTAATTATACTGGTACTGTATTTGAGCCTATTGATGAATTTAAAGGTGACTTTGCTCGTGCTTATTTTTACATGGCTACACGCTACCAAAACGTAATCGGCTCTTGGCAAAATAACACCACGGCTAGTAATGCCGTACTTAACGGCTCTAGTAACCAAGTATTTGAAAATTGGGTCGTGGCTATGTTATTAAAATGGCATAACAACGACCCCGTTAGCCAAATGGAATTAGACCGCAATCAAGCAGCGTTTGAATTTCAGGGAAATCGTAACCCGTATATCGACCACCCTGAATTTGTAGAAATGATTTGGTAAAAGGGCTCCGGGCTTCGGGCTTCGGGCTTCGGGCTTCGGGCTTCGGGCTTCGGGCTTCGGGCTTCGGGCTTCGGGCTTCGGGCTTCGGGCTTCGGGCTTCGGGCTTCGGGCTTCGCAGAAAAGCATATGCCTTTGCACTTGCAAAGGCTTTTCTTACGCCTATTTTATAATAATATTTTATTGCACTTAGGTTCGTAACACTCAACCCAAACTACGGCGCTATAATTTACTTCTGCCAGCTAAAGGCTGAAAGCTTACCGCTAAAAACTGCTCTAAACGTAAAAAGCCCCAGCTAATGCCGGGGCTTTTCATAAAACAGACTTAATTAAAAATTAAGCTTGTTTTGGACGTTCAACAACATCTACCAAAGTCCAAGATTTGTTCTTAGAGATTGGAGCGCATTCACGGATAGTAACTACGTCACCCGCTTTTGCAGTGTTATTTTCGTCATGTACGTGTAACTTAGTCGTACGTTTGATGAATTTCCCATAGATTGGGTGCTTCACGTAACGTGCGATAGCAACAGTGAAAGATTTTTCCATCTTGTCGCTGATTACACGGCCTTGAAGAGTACGAATTTTATCGCTCATTATTGACCTGCCTTCTGGTTAATAATTGTTTTTACACGCGCGATATCGCGACGTACTGTTCTTAGCGTGTGTGTCTGAGCTAACTGACCAGTGCTTGCTTGCATGCGCAGGTTAAACTGCTCACGAAGAAGACCTAGAAGTTCAGCATTTAGCTCTTCTACGCTTTTATCTTTTAGTTCGCTTGCTTTCATCACATTACCGTCCGAGTTACGAAAGTTGTTTTGAATGGCAGTTTACGAGCAGCAAGGTTAAACGCTTCACGAGCAAGCTCTTCTGAAACACCTTCCATTTCGTAAAGTACTTTACCAGGCTGAATTTCAGCAACCCAATATTCAACAGAACCTTTACCTTTACCCATACGAACTTCAAGAGGTTTTTCTGTGATCGGCTTGTCAGGGAAGACACGGATCCAGATTTTACCTTGACGTTTCACGTGACGCGTCATAGCACGACGAGCTGCTTCGATTTGACGAGCAGTCATGCGGCCACGACCAGTAGCTTTCAAACCGAAAGTACCGAAGCTTACTTTGTTACCGTTTTGCGCTAGACCACGGTTGCGGCCTTTATGCATTTTACGGAATTTTGTACGTTTTGGCTGTAACATTACTCGCTACCTCTACTTAGCACTTTTTTTGGCTTTCTTTGGTGCGCGTTTAGCTGGCTTCTCTTGCTCTTGTACTAGTGGTAAACCACCAATAACTTCGCCTTTGAAGATCCAAACTTTAACACCAATGATACCGTAAGTGGTTAAGGCTTCAGAAGTTGCGTAGTCGATATCAGCACGAAGAGTATGTAGAGGTACACGACCTTCACGATACCATTCTGAACGTGCGATTTCTGCGCCGCCAAGACGACCGCTAACTTCAACTTTAATCCCTTTAGAACCGATGCGCATTGCATTTTGTACCGAACGCTTCATAGCGCGACGGAACATAACACGACGCTCTAGCTGAGAGGCAATGCCGTCTGCTACTAGTTGTGCATCTAGTTCTGGTTTACGTACTTCAGAAATATTAATCTGAGCAGGTACACCAGCGATTTTAGTTACCGCTTGACGTAATTTTTCTACGTCTTCGCCTTTTTTACCGATAACAACACCCGGACGAGCCGTGTGAATAGTTACTCGGATAGATTTTGCTGGACGCTCAATAACGATTTTAGACACAGAAGCCGCTTTTAATTCCTTAGTAAGGAATGTACGTACTTTGTGATCGCCAAAAAGCTGTGCAGAGAAATCTTTTGAATTCGCGTACCAGGTAGAAACCCAAGGTTTAGATATACCTAGGCGAATACCAGTAGGATGAACTTTTTGTCCCATTACTTATATCTCCTAGCTATCTGAAACCACAACAGTGATGTGGCTTGTACGCTTAAGGATGCGGTCTGCGCGTCCTTTAGCACGTGGCATAATACGTTTCATTGTTGGACCATCGTCCACAAAAATCGTTGTTACACGTAGCTCATCAATGTCAGCACCTTCGTTATGCTCTGCGTTAGCAATAGCAGACTCAAGTACTTTCTTAACTAATACAGCCGCTTTTTTCGGGCTGTACGCCAGGATTTCTAGTGCGCGATCGACAGGTAACCCGCGGATCTGATCTGCAACTAGACGTGCTTTTTGCGCCGAACCAGAGGCGAATTTATGTTTAGCTAATGCTTGCATTTATCTTCCCCTCTTAACGTTTCTTCGCTTTCTTATCCGCAGCATGGCCACGGTAAGTGCGAGTTGGTGCAAATTCACCTAGTTTGTGACCGATCATTTCGTCAGAAACGAAAACTGGTACATGCTGGCGACCATTATGGACAGCAATGGTCAATCCGATCATGTTAGGTATGATCATTGAACGACGGCTCCAAGTTTTAATTGGCTTCTTTTCACCGCTTTCCAAAGCTTTCTCTACCTTCTTCAGCAAGTGTAGGTCTATAAAAGGACCCTTCTTGAGAGAGCGTGGCATGGCTATTCCTCAATATTACTTAGTACGACGACGTACTATAAATTTATCCGTACGCTTGTTCTTACGCGTCTTAGCACCTTTAGTCGGCTTACCCCATGGAGACACAGGATGACGACCACCAGATGTACGACCTTCACCACCACCGTGTGGGTGATCAACCGGGTTCATGGCAACACCACGAACTGTCGGACGAATACCACGCCAGCGATTTGCACCTGCTTTACCAAGTGAACGAAGCATATGCTCAGCATTGCCTACTTCACCTAGTGTCGCACGACAATCAGATTCAACTTTACGAACTTCGCCTGAACGAAGACGTAATGTTACATATTGACCATCACGTGCAAGGATTTGAACGTATGCACCAGCAGAACGTGCAATTTGAGCACCTTTACCTGGTTTAAGTTCTACGTTGTGAACAGTCGAACCTACAGGCATATTACGCATTGGTAATGCATTACCAGGTTTGATTGGTGCATCAACACCAGACTGGATTGCATCGCCAGCTTTTAAGCCTTTTGGTGCGATAATGTAACGACGCTCACCGTCTGCATATAATACAAGAGCGATGTTTGCGCTACGATTTGGATCATATTCTAAACGCTCAACAGTGGCTGGAATGCCATCTTTAGTACGTTTAAAATCGATTAAACGGTAATGCTGCTTATGACCACCACCGATATGACGAACCGTAATACGACCATTGTTATTACGACCACCTGATTTAGAGTTTTTCTCTAATAGTGGTGCGTAAGGTTTACCCTTATGTAAATCTGGGTTAACCACTTTAACTAGGTGACGACGACCCGCAGAAGTTGGCTTACACTTTTGAAGTGCCATAATTCTAACTCCCCTTATTACTCGGCGCCGCCGACAAAGTCCAGCTCGCTACCTTCTTTAAGAGTAACGTAAGCTTTCTTCCAGTCGCTACGACGACCGAAACGCATGCCAGTACGTTTTGTTTTACCCTTAACGTTAAGTGTGCGAACACCAGTTACTTCTACTTCAAAAAGCTTCTCAACTGCCGCTTTAACTTCAGCTTTAGTTGCGTCATTTGCTACTTTGAAAACAATCGTGTTGTTTTCTTCAGCAGCGATTGTGCTTTTTTCAGAGATGTGTGGAGCAAGGATCACTTTTAAAAGACGTTCTTCACGGATCATGCTAGCGCCTCCTCAAGTTGCTTAACAGCAGCAGCTGTAATTAGTACCTTGTCGAAAGCAATTAAGCTTACAGGATCGATACCAGCTACATCACGTGTGTCAACCTTGTACAGGTTACGTGCCGATAAGAAAAGATTTTCATCTACTTCTTCAGTCACGATAAGAACATCTTTAAGCTCAAGTTCTTTAAGCTTAGCAACTAGTTCTTTAGTTTTTGGTGCTTCAAGACCAAAACTCTCAACAACGATTAAACGCTCTTGACGAACTAATTCAGATAAGATGCTTTTGATCGCACCGCGGTACATTTTACGGTTTACTTTTTGGCTGTGGTCTTGTGGTTTAGCTGCGAAGCTAACGCCACCTGAACGCCAAATTGGACTACGGATTGTACCAGCACGTGCACGGCCAGTACCTTTTTGAGCCCATGGTTTTTTACCACCACCGCTTACTTCAGAACGTGTCTTCTGAGCACGAGTACCTTGACGAGCACCTGCTGCGTATGCAACAACTACTTGGTGTACTAATGCTTCGTTAAACTCACGTCCAAAAGTAGCTTCAGAAACTTCAAGAGCGCCAGAAGCGTCTTTAATTGCTAATTCCATCACTAAATCTCCAGGACTTATGCTTTAACAGCTGGTTTAACGATAACGTCACCGCCGATAGCGCCAGGTACTGCACCTTTAACTAAAAGCAGGTTACGCTCAGCGTCAACGCGAACTAGTTCAAGGTTCTGAGTTGTTACTTGCTCATTACCCATTTGACCGGCCATTTTCTTACCTTTAAACACCTTACCAGGTGATTGGTTTTGACCGATTGAACCAGGAGCACGGTGAGATAGAGAGTTACCATGTGTAGCGTCTTGCATGCTGAAATTCCAGCGCTTAACACCACCTTGGAAACCTTTACCTTTAGAAGTACCGGTTACGTCAACTTTGTTGATTTCGTTGAATAATTCAACCGTAAGCTCTGCGCCTACTTCAAAATCGCCTTCACCACCATTTAGGCGGAATTCCCACAGACCGCGACCCGCTTCAACACCAGCTTTAGCGAAGTGACCCGCTGTTGCTTTGTTTACACGGCTTGCTTTTTTAGTGCCTGCGGTTACTTGAAGCGCGTTATAACCGTCTGTTGCGTCAGATTTGATCTGAGCAATGCGGTTAGGAGTCGCTTCAATAACTGTCACAGGGATAGATACACCATCTTCAGTGAAGATACGTGTCATACCCACTTTACGACCGACTAGACCTAATGCCATTTTCCTAAAACCTCTCTAATCTTCCGATTAACCCAGGCTGATTTGAACATCAACACCAGCAGCAAGGTCTAAACGCATAAGTGCGTCTACAGTCTTGTCAGTTGGTTCTACGATGTCGATCAGACGTTTATGGGTGCGGATCTCGTACTGATCACGCGCGTCTTTATTAACGTGCGGTGATGTAAGTACAGTAAAACGTTCAAAGCGTGTAGGTAGTGGAATTGGACCACGTACTTGTGCGCCAGTGCGTTTCGCAGTTTCCACGATTTCCGCCGTTGATTGGTCAATCAAACGGTGGTCAAAAGCTTTTAGGCGAATACGAATGCGTTGATTTGACATTCTTAAACCTCAATATAAAGAGCATTTAAAGAGCATAAAAAAACGACCGAAACAATCTTAATAATTAAGATGCCGGTTGTTAGATTATATCTACGTTGAGTTCCAAATCGGAACTCCTGTTTATTAGCTTGAAATCCAAGCTTAATTTATTCTTTCTTGTTCCCGAGGGAATTTTGAAAGCCTGCGTATTATAATGATACTGGTGATAAATGCAACAACTATTTAGACATAATTGCTTTGCAATTGTCGTTTAAAAAATAGCTAAGTTTATTAATAGTGAACGTAATGGAAGTGATGATGTCACTATAATGTCATAGCTTGTCGATTAATCTGCAGAGGATTTTTTAGATAATATGTTATCCTATGCGCTAATTTTGCTGTTATATACCCATATTGATTTGGGTAACTACTCTCTTATGGTGAGTCAATGCGTATTTTAAATTATGGTTTAAATCTTATCTCTGGTGGTATTAGCCGCTTGTTTGTTAAAAGCAAAGTACTGCCTGAGAAGCCGTTAGAGCAATTTGAGTTAAACCCTAAAAACCCGACCTTTTATATAGTGCGTTTAAATTCACGCTTTGATTTAGCGGCACTCGCGCGCGTATGTAAACGAAATGGCTTGCCCGACCCTACCGAGCAGCAAGTGTTAGGTGACCAAGCGTTAGATCGTTTTATTGGCATTAAAAACCCACCACCGTTATTTGGTAATAAAGAAAAGCCTACCAACGCATTAGATCAGGGCAAGCAAATCATTGAACACTTATTAAATAGTGGCCAAAAAAATGTGCAGGTTGTGCCTGTGACTATTTTATGGGGCAGAGCGCCGGGTAAAGAGAAGCCAGGACTGAGTACTTTACTTTCGCACTCACTTACGCCCAGCTGGTTTAGAAAAATATTTGTTGTACTTTTTTCAGGTAGAGACAACTTTATTCGTTTTAGCCAACCACTTGATTTATCACTACTGGTGAACGAAAAAGCCGATGTAAATGAACTTCCTCATAAACTACTTCGCGTAGCTAGAGTACACTTTAAGCGCCAGAAGCTGGCTGCCACAGGGCCTAAAATCCCATCTCGTGATCAGTTATTTAGCTCACTACTGGCATCCCCAACGATAAAAAAAGCGATTCAAACTGAAGCGTCTGAAAAAAATATTAGCCAAGCCCAAGCGCGACAAAACGCATTAAAGCTTCTTGATGAAATTGCTGCTAATTACAGCGACGCCACCATTCGCGTTGCCGATCGCATATTAACCTGGCTTTGGAACAAGCTGTATAATGGGATTGATATAAAGTACACCGAGCAAATCCATGACCTAACCAACAAGGGCCATGAAATAATCTACATGCCGTGTCATCGTAGCCATATGGATTACTTGCTACTGACCTACTCTATTTACCATCAAGGGCTTGTTCCACCGCATATTGCAGCGGGTATTAACTTAAACTTTTTCCCAGCCGGTGGCATATTCCGCCGCAGTGGCGCGTTTTTTATTCGCCGCTCGTTTGCTGGTAACAAACTTTACTCAGCGGTATTTAAAGAATACTTAAGCCAGTTATTTATCAAAGGTTACTCGGTAAAGTTTTATACCGAGGGTGGGCGCAGCAGAACGGGACGTTTACTACCCCCTAAAACCGGCATGCTCGCAATGACAATGCAAGCCATGTTGCGCGGTATAGACAGACCTATATCTATTGTGCCGGTATATATTGGTTACGAGCACGTCATGGAAATCAATACCTACTTAAAAGAACTTGCGGGTAATGATAAAAAAGGCGAGTCGATATTAGGTATTTTTAAAGCGATTAAGAATTTAAAAAACTATGGTCGTGGTTATTTAAACTTTGGCGACCCTATTTCTATCAATCAGTATTTAAATGATAACCAGCCTGACTGGCGTGAATCAATTCATGCAACCGATGTGCAAAAACCACAATGGTTAGGGCCGCAGGTGGCTAACCTTGCTGATCAGGTTATGGTTAAAATTAACAATGCCGCCGCACTTAACTCAGTTAACTTACTGGCGATGATACTGCTGGTAAACGATAAGCAGGCATTGAGTAAGCCAAAGCTGTTAGCTCAGCTTGAGTTTTACTTACGATTGCAACGTGAAGCCAGCTATAGCAGTAAAATAACCGCACCCGATGAAACACCAGAGCAGCTACTTGAACATGCCTTAAAGCTTAATAAGTTTGATGTGATCAGTGATGAGTTTGGCGAAATAATTGCGATAAGCGATAAAGAAAAAACCTTATTCAACTACTACCGTAATAACATTTTACATATTTTTGCGGTGCCTAGTTTAGTGGCGCTGCATTTATTTAAGCAACATCAAAGCACCGTAACTCAGTGCCATCAGCTGGTGAAATCTTTTTATCCATTGTTTGCTAAAGAGTGGTACTTGCAAGAGTTAGATGAGAGCTACGTTACTCGTATTTTAACTAACTTTAGTGATCAAGGCTTAATTGCGCTTGATGGTGATAACATTAAAGTGACTCAAAATAACGATAGCTTTGCCAAACTCGAAATGCTCGGTCGTGCATTGAGCTTTACTTTGCAACGTTATGCGATTGTGATTGGCTTTATTCAAACCAGCCAAGGGATTGAAAAAGCAGAGCTTGAACGTGAAAGCTATGTGCTGGCGCAGCGCTTGGGTACGTTACATGGCATTAAAACGCCGGAGTTTTTTGACAAAAAGGTACTCAGTAGCTTTATTTCAAACCTACGCGAACAAAAGCTAATTAGTGAGTCAGATAATGGCTTACAAGGCAGTCCAGCGTTGTGCGAGACTTACAAACAACTACAAACGCTATTACCGGCACGTATTTGGCAGTCAATAACAGATATTGTGCACGCTCAATGCAAGTAAAATAAAGCCATACCCACTATATTGAAGATATTCAATATAGTGGGTATTAGGATTAGCGCTGACGCATTACCCCTTCTTGAATAGTAGAGGCTACCAAGTTTCCTTGGCGGTCAAAAAACTGCCCACGTACCAGCCCTCTTCCTGAGCTCGCGCTTGGGCTATCAATAGTATATAAAATCCAATCATCCATTCTAAACGGACGATGAAACCACATAGCATGGTCAATCGTCGCCACTTGCATATTCGGCTGCATAAACGACACGCCATGTGGTTGTAATGCGGTTGGTAAAAATTCAAAGTCGGACGCATACGCTAATAAATAGTTATGAATACGTTGATCGTCAGGCATATCGCCATTGGCTTTAAACCAAATATGTTTTACTGGTTCGATGGCTTCTGGTTTAAAGGGGTTATGAAAATTCACTGGGCGCATTTCAATCGGCATTTCACGAATAAATTTATTACGGATAGCTTCTGGAATATGCTGTGCATTTTCTTGATAAAACTCTAATGAAGAACGTAGCTCTTCAGGGGCAGGAACATCTGGCATGGTCGCTTGATGCGATAACCCTTGTTCATCACCTTGAAACGACGCCGTCATGTAAAAAATAGGCTTACCGTACTGAATCGCGCTAACACGACGCGTACTAAAACTTTTACCATCGCGAATCGTTTCAACGTCATACACTATCGGCTTTGCAGCATCGCCTGGGCGTAAAAAGTAAGAATGTAATGAGTGAACAATTCGCCCCGCTGGCAGTGTTTCTTTGGCTGCTGAAAGCGCTTGCCCCATAACTTGACCGCCAAACACCGCTCTAAAACCTAAGTCTTGGCTTTGTCCTCGGTATAAACCTTGTTCAATTTCTTCAAGTGATAACAACGACAATAAATCATCTAATACTTGGCTCATTATTTCTTCCTCAATCCCCTAATTTCTAAATGATACTATACAATACTGGAAAAATACCAACACACTGAGTGAGGAAAACTAATATGGCTTTTTGGCTATTTAAAACCGAACCCGACGCCTTTTCAATTGATGACTTAAAGTATGCCCCTGAACAAACCACGTTATGGGAAGGCGTGCGAAACTACCAAGCGCGTAACTTTATCCGCGATGATGTTAAACAAGGTGATTTAGTGATGATTTATCATTCTAGCTGTAAACAGGTTGGCGTTGCGGGAATAGGAATTGTCACTAAAGCCGCTTACCCTGATCCGACTCAGTTTGACTTAAGTAGCGATTATTATGATGCCAAAGCAACCGTTGAGACCCCCCGTTGGTTTGTGGTGGAAGTAACCTACCATTCTCATCTCAGTAGCATAGTGAGCTTGCAAGCAATTAAGGCAAATGAGTCAGTGACAGACATTGCACTTAAAAAAGGGGGACGTTTATCGGTCATGCCAGTGACCGAAAATGACTGGAATGAAATTTTGAACATGGCTTAATAGTCGCAAAGGTAACATACATTTTGCCATTAAAAAGCCAGTCCACCAGCGCAGTATAGCTTGGCTCAATTTCTCTTATGCCCTCAGATTTGCTATGATCTGCGGCTTGTGCGCACTGGAGGAAAAATGAAATTACTATACTGGTTAGATGAATGGTTAACTCTCAGCGATAATAAGAAGCAAGCAAAACTACCTACCTCTGGTGGGGATTTACTCGGTGATGTGTATGTAAAATATCACTTTGTTGATCTCAACAAACCCTTACTTTTTACTTTTTCACCTGCCGGTACTGATGTACAAGAGCGTGATTTGAACGAAGACTTTGCACCTTGGGGCTATCATTTAGCACAAAAGCAAAACGTTAATATTATTGCGTTTCAGCATTTGGGTAAAAGTAATTGGTTTCGTAACCGCAATTTAATCTTTTTTATTGAGCAACTATCAACCCTACTCTCTCCTTTTGAAACCAAGCTAGGTTATGGACTTAGTCGTGGCGGCTTTGCTGTGGGTGCATTTGCTAAATTACTCAAACTCGACAAAGTACTGCTTTTCCATCCTGTTAGCACTAAAAACAAACTTATCGCCCCTTGGGATGACCGCTCAAGTACCGACATTGCCCAACAATATGACTGGCAAGGTGACTACCATGATTTAGATTTAGGGGATGCAGAGGGCTACATTATTTACGACCCAACCAACCGCATTGACCGCCAACACGCTAAACGCTACCAGCAGCTCACTCACTTACGCGTATTTGGGATGGGGCACGGCACTCATGCCACTTATTTAAATAAGTTTGGCTTTTATAAACAAGTGGCTGTTGATTTTATTGCTAATCAACAAATCGACATTGCACAATTTAGGCTACAAACAAAAACACTGCGTTTAAAAGAGGATTATTATAAAAAACTTAATAAAGTCAATGCTAATTCGCCGCATCGTCAAGCGTTATTAAGTACCGCTCACACTATTTTAATCGACGAAAAAGCAGCGCACGTGCAAGAACACCAAGAAAAAATTGATATTCAACCTTTAATAGACGTAGCCATTAAGCATCAAGATGAAAATCCAAATGATGCCATTAAACTATTAGAAGTGGCTCAACAGCTAGCGCCAGACGACCCGCTGGTTGAGCATAAGCTGAGACAATTAGAATAAGTAACAAAAGGTACTCATTCATTACTTTTTCTTGGCGTGCCCTTGCTTGGGCACAATCGAAAAGTAAAGAATCAGCGCTATCCACGAAAAGAAGATAGCGCCGACTAGCCAGCCATTTTTTTCATGGCCTTGGCTACGCTTACTGTTAAGAATTATCATAATAGGGAAAATGTAAGCACATAAAACGATAATTAAAAACGCAATTTCAGTCATTATTTTTCCAAGCTAGGCCAGTCAACTTCATTACTCAATACTCGCTCTTGCGCAATGTAATGCAAAATATCTCCGGCGTTTACTGCATAATCTAAAGGCGGATTTAAATCCATATTTTTTGCACTTAAATTATGAGCCACACCTAACAATATTGCATCATGATCGTACTTAAAGTGATGAAATAATTTGCCAAACTCCATGGTTTTTACATTACTAGGGATTTGTAAACTAAACTGCGTATCACCATGCAAGGTTGATAATAGTTCCTCTTGTACACGACTTGAGCCTGGGTCTTGCATTGAGCGCACTAAAATCTCTGCCGATTTAGTACTGCTACACTCTACGTTGTGGCAATGCTCTAATAACATTTCCACTTTCGTTTCATCAAAAAAGTGCGCACTTATGTGACAATCTTCTTTGACTAAACGGCTAATACGCAGTGCGGTGGTAAATGTTTGGTCGTCATCTTGGCCATCAATAATCACTTTATCGGCGTGGCGAATGGCAACGCGTTCTAATTCATCCAAATCGGTGAAACTGGTTAGGCGAGCAAAATCAACATTCTCATTACTTAAAAACGGATGCTCTATTTGTTCAGTAACCGCTAATAAGATACGGCGATCTGTCCGCTTAGTATCAGCCAAAATGTAGTCGATCATTTTTTTGGTACGAGCATTATGCCAACCAAAAATAATAATATGATTGCTACTGTGAGCAAAGTTTTTATCACCAGTCATAGCGCGCCTAATTAAGTAAGTTACTGTTTGTCCTGTTTTACCCAACAAGACACCAAATAAAGCCAAACCAAAAGGTATTTGTATTAATGCGACAATCCATCGACCTAAGTCAGTTGATGGACTTAAATCCCCATACCCTACCGTTGAAGTGGTTACCGTGTAGTAGTAAAAAAAAGTACCCGGTGAAAGCAGTACCTGCTCATTTGCCACTAACAATAAGCACCAAGTAAGCAGCATATGTAAGGATGTTGCTATTACAACAGACTGCCAACTTACCTGATCAATATGGCTGCGCAACAGCACAACAATACGTTTAAAAATATGATGCATAATTTTTTGTTAATCGATTGATTATTTAAATCATTTAGTAACACGATACTGCACATGATAACACTTAAGCAACGTTTTACTGTAATCGAAATATTCACGGTTCGTTATGAAGAAAAATAAGAGTAAACTATAGTTATTAAGTTATGAGGAAAAATATGGGTCTATTATGTCAGGTGTTTTAGCGTCAGTTGATCAGCGTACTCAGCTTGTAGGCGAAAATCGTTTAGAGTTGCTACTTTTTTATTTGCATAGCCGCCATTTATTTGCACTCAATGTATTTAAAATAAAAGAAGTGGTAAAGCTTCCCCGTTTAAGCAAAATACCGCACTCTCACCCTAAGGTAACCGGTGTAGCCAATATACGCGGTGAATCTATCCCAGTGATTGACCTTCGCCAAGCCATTTCTATGGCTAAAAAAGAATATGGTGAAGATTGTAATCTGGTCATAACTGAATATAACCGTACCACACAAGGTTTTTTAATTGGCAAGGTTGATCAAATCATGAATATGACCTGGTCTGACATTATGCCGCCCCCCAGCTCTGTGGGTAAAAATCATTATATTACGGCACTAACTAAAGTACAGCGTGATGGCCAAGAGCAATTAGTTGAAATTATTGATGTAGAAAAAGTACTCGCTGAAATAGTTGAGTACGAGGTCAATATTACTGATGGGGTGTTGGATGAAACCATCGTAAACGAATTTGCAGGACGCAAAATATTGCACGCCGATGATTCGCCAACAGCACGTAAACAAGTTAGCGATACGTTATCGCAGCTTGGTATCGAAATTATTCCTGCCAGTAACGGTCTAGAAGCCCTACAAATGCTCAAAAGCTGGGCTGATGAAGGACGCGATGTTGAAAAAGAGCTGCTAATGGTGATTACCGATGCCGAAATGCCTTCGATGGATGGCTATCGCTTAACCTATGAAATACGTAACGACAACCGTTTAAAAAACTTACATGTGGTGCTTAACACGTCCCTGAGTGGTAGCTTCAACCAAGCCATGGTGGAAAAAGTAGGCTGTAATGCATTTTTATCAAAATTTCAGCCCGACTTACTCGTTCAAGAAGTACAAAATCGCTTAAAGCAAGTGCTTGGTGATTCTTAATTGAGCATAACTAGCAAATACCGACCAAGGTAAGTATTTGCTAGCGACACCCCCTCATCAACAACCTTTAAAAAGTCTGCCTTGCTGAGCATTTATTCAAAGCGGTGTTTGCTAATCCTAAGATTTCATGATTAATTAACAAATAAGTTTTCACTAACTCGTTATTAATTATGCTTAATAAAGTTGCCAGTCCATTTACCAAGCTCGTCGAGCGCTACTTACCCGACCCATTTATATTTGTTATTTTGCTCACCATTATTACTTTAGTCATTGCGAATTTAGCGACCCCTGCAACCACACTTGAGGTAATAACATCATGGGGGAGCGGGTTTTGGAACTTACTAAGCTTTGCCATGCAAATGCTGTTGGTATTAGTAACAGGCTATATGCTTGCCAGTACCTCTTTAATAAGTAAGTTACTAACAAAATTAGCAACGCTTGCTAATACGGCCCCAAAAGCCATTATTTTAGTGACATTTATTTCGCTTTTAGCAAGCTGGCTTAATTGGGGGTTTGGCTTAGTGATTGGTGCTTTATTTGCTAAAGCCATTGCTAAACAGACTCGAGTGGATTATCGGCTATTAGTGGCAAGTGCCTATTCAGGTTTTGTAGTATGGCACGGCGGATTGGCAGGCTCCGTACCACTCACCATTGCCAGCGAAGGGCATTTTTCACAGGCGACTATGGGTATTATTGGCACACAGCAAACCTTATTCGCAGGCTTTAATGTTGCAATTCTGATTGGCTTATTTATCATTATGCCACTGGTTAACCGCTACATGCTACCGAGTGAAAAAGACAGTGTTTATGTTGACCCATCACTGCTTGAAAACACACCACCTGATAAAGTCGCAATAACACGCCCTGCTCAACATTTAGAACAAAGCAAACTGCTAAGTATGGGCATTGGCTTACTCGGACTTGCCTACTTAGGCTATTACTTTTTTATCGCAGGTGGCGGCTTAAATCTCAACAGTGTGATAGCGCTTTTCTTATTTTTAGCTATCACACTACATCAGACCCCCCACAATTTACTAAATAGCCTACAACAAGCGATTCCAAGTGGCGCAGGAATTGTAATTCAGTTCCCTTTTTATGCTGGCATTATGGCGGTCATGGTAGATACTGGACTGGCGCAACAAATATCACAGGGCTTTATTGCCATAGCGGATGCCGATAGCTTGCCATTTTACAGCTTTATTAGTGCAGGACTCGTTAATATGTTTGTACCCTCAGGTGGCGGACAATGGGCGGTACAAGCGCCAATTGTTATCCCGGCAGCACAAGAGCTTGGTGCAGATATGGCGCGGGTTGCTATGGCTGTGGCGTGGGGAGATGCGTGGACTAATTTAATTCAACCCTTTTGGGCATTACCGGTATTAGCCATTGCAGGATTAAAAGCTAAAGACATTATGGGCTTTTGCGTGGTACAGCTGATTATTACTGGGGTGTTTATTTCGTTGGTATTAAGCTTTTACTAATATAATCGGGCTGTAACTCATATTACAGCCCGCACTTATTTAGCTCGATAAAATCTTCATTGGCAAGCTTAATATCGCGTTTTCAGAGTCAGCAAAGTGCATCATCACTGCTACATGGCCAGCAACCACCAGCGCATACATGACCGCTGAAAAGCCTTGGCCATATTTATCAAGCGGCAATAAATGCGAGTAATGACGGCCGCGCCATTCAAATACAATTTCCAGTGCGCCAACAAACAAAAAGAACACCAGCAACATTAAGCCAAACGTATAGCTAAGCCATAAGCCAAATAACACACCCAATAAACATACACTCAGCCCCACCCATGAACGCATTGAAAAGCTAATACTTTTTAAAACATGTCCGCCATCAAGCGGTAAAATAGGCAGTAAGTTAAATAAGTTAAGCAGTGCACTAAGTACCGCAACGCCTGCAAATATTTCCATTTCTGTGGCGTAATAAAGCACCACGCCTAACACTGAGGTAAACAAACCAAAGGCAGGGCCCATTAGTGAGATCACCACATCTTGCCAGCGCGTAGTTATTTTATCGTCGCTAACGGCTAACCCGCCTACAAAAGGAATTAAATAAATGCCTTTGGTTTTTATCCCAAAATACTTCATAGCTCGTACGTGGCCATATTCATGTACCACCAGGCAAGCAATCAGCATTAACGCAAATTCAATGGTAAACAGCCAAGCATAACCGGCCACCGATGCGCTCGCTAGCGCCACTTTAACCACCTTAGCGCTTTTAAATAACTTAAAACCTAGCGCCGCAAGTCCCAAAAACCCTTTTTTAGATTCGCCTTGCGCCGCCACAGGCAAAGCTAACTGAGTGGCAAACTGATTATCTACAAATAGCGCAATACTCTGTTGGTTAACGTCACTGCTATCAATACCAATTAGCTGCTCATCAAGCATAAACTCAACATAGTTTTCACGTGGATTTTCAAATGCAATCGCTTGCTGATCATGAAGTATTTTTACAATTTGTTGCTTATCTAGCATAAGCGTAAACGGTTGTTCGGCTAGATTCAGATCGATTTTTATCATTGTTATATCAGTTCGCTTAATTAGGGGCGCTATTTTGAGGCAGAAAAATCCTGTCGATAGCAAGGCAAAAACTTCGTTATTTAGTTGCTCTAAAGGAGAATTTTTTAACGCAGCTCGCGTCTGACTTGCCCCCTCAAAATGATTAAGTATTATTGCGGATTGGTATTATAACCATTATAAATTATGGCGCTAGTATACCTACCCACCTAAAAAACACGAGCAAGATAGAATAATTTGTCGATTGGATTTTGCTGATATTTAAAATTTAAAACAGCAATAAATACTGACAAAAACAATTCAAGCGACTATTTTTAAAACAGAGGGATATAAATTACGACCGTTAAGTTAAGGACAACAATGCACACAAAATTACCAAACATACTCGTTGTCGATGACTCAAAAGCCATTTTGATTGTCATGAAAGCTATTTTTAATGAACTCGAAATGTCGCAATCCACAACCACCTGTTTAAACCCTGTTAAAGCACTTGAAAAAGTAAAAGCTGATATAAACTATTTTGATGCCATATTTACCGATCTTAATATGCCAGAAATGGATGGCATGGAGCTGATCCGTAATTTAGGTGAAATAGGCTATTGCGGTGCAATTGTTATTATTTCTGAAATGGACCCTAAAATAATCAGCCTAGCCGCTGACCTCGCTAAACAGCACAATGTGCATTTAATTGGCAACCTATCTAAGCCTGTGCAACTCAATCAGGTAAATACGTTACTTACCAAAATAGCGCAGTTAAACAGCCACACACTTGTAAAAGAGCGCCCAATCACTAAAGAAAAACTAATTAACGCATTAAAAAATAATGAAATAACACCTTACTATCAACCTAAAATAAATATAAACACCAATCAAATACAAAGTGTTGAAGTGCTGGCTCGCATTGTATCAAGTAAAGACGAGCGAGTTATTTTACCAAGCCGTTTTATCAGCCTGGCTGAGCAATGCGATTTAATCAATGACATTACGTTTACGCTATTTGAAAAAGCCTGTGGTGACATCAAGCAACTAAAAGAGCAGCTGGGTACAAATTTGAAATTGTCATTTAACTTATCGCCGTGTCAGTTAGATGATTTAAACAGCCCCAATAAGTTATTACAGCTTCTACAAAAACATGATGTTTTACCTAGTGATGTGGTGCTTGAAATAACCGAGCAGCATGCCCTTTCAAGCTACACTCAACTCGAAACCTTAAATAGATTAAGAATATTCGGCTTTGGTATTTCACTCGATGACTTTGGCACTGGTTTTACTAATATTAACCAACTGAAACAGCTGCCATTTACAGAAGTAAAAATAGATCGCTCTTTTATTAGCCACATAGAAACCGATAAGTTTTCTCAAGTGGTAGTCAGTTCACTAATTAATATGACAACCCAAGAGCAGCTTGAATTAGTGGCCGAAGGGGTTGAGCGCCCCGAAGAGCTGGCCTACCTCAAGCATTATCAAACAAATTTAGCTATACAGGGCTTTTTATTTAGTTGCCCAAAAGCAAAAGCTGAATTTATCTCGTGGGCCCAACACTGGATAAAAACAGCTGCTAAAACAAAAAACAGCTAACGAGATTCATTATCGTCGGCGCTGACGATATGCTCACTATCAGCTAAACGCTGGTGCCAACGCTGCTTTGCTACGGCGCGCATATTGGTTGATTGATCTCGCTCATCCACAATTTCTAAGCCCATTAACGCTTCTATCATATCCTCGAGCGTTACAATTCCTTGCACATCACCGTATTCGTCAATCACTAAGCAAATGTGGGTACGTTGGGTGAGCAATGTTTGTAATAGCGACGATACATTTTGGGTGCTCGGTACCGTATAGATAGGTTTAACTAACTTACTAATTTTGTAATCTGTGCCTAACCGATGATATGCCAACATAATATCGTTTTTATGTACAAAGCCTATGATATCGTCAGCGTCTTTGTCATAAATTAGCACTCGAGAGAATGACGACGAACCGTGTTCACTCAAGTATTGATTAACGGTAAGATCTTTATGGATTTTAAAAATGACCGTACGCGGTGTCATTAAATCGGTTAGTTTTGCATGCCTAAAGTGCAGCAAGTTACGAATGATTTCTGATTCATCAGCATGAAGCGCCCCAGACTCACTACCAATGTCGGCCATTGCTTCTATTTCTTGGCGAATATAATAGGCCTCATTATGCTTTTGACCCATCAAATTAGTTAGCTTTTGTGCTGCCCAAACAAAAGGCTTAAGGACTAGTACCAAAATACGTAAACCATAAGTCACACTAGGCGTTAAAGCACGCCAATAATTAGCCCCCAGCGTTTTAGGAATAATTTCAGATAACACCAGTACCAATAAAGTCATAATCGCAGACGCAATCCCCACAGCCGCATCTGAAAACACCACGGCAGCCTGTGCGCCCACGCCCGCAGCACCAGCAGTATGTGCAACAGTATTAAGTGTTAAAATAGCCGCTAATGGCTGATCGATATTACTTTTTAGCTTCTCTAGTTGCTTAGCCAGTACTGGCCGCTCTTTACGAAGCAGCGCAACATAACTAGGTGAAATGCTCAATAGCACCGCTTCCATGACAGAACATAGAAACGAAATCACAATCGCTGTAACCATGTAAACGATTAATAGTGTCACTTTTTTTCCTCTAAATTGGATATATGAGCATCATAACAATACATGCTATATTTGGCCAAATCTCCAATAATAATAGGCATAGTAATGAATTTAAGCGCACCTTGGCATCGTTACGCAAAACGTTTTACTCACTTGGCAGCCCTACTCACATTAAGTAGTTTGAGTTTAACGGCATTAGCTGCCCCACTCGATCAATCAAAAATTCAGTTTATCGGGCCTCTTGCAGAAGACATGCAAGCAAAGCCATTTCAAACACCGCATGGCGACGTGATTATCAATAATCTGCTTGCACAACTTGAATCAAATAAAGAAAGCTTTGTTGTGTTTGGTAAAAAGCATAAGTGGCAACCACTTGATAAAATTAACGCGCTTACTTTAGGCGGTTTACAAGCACTTAAATTTAATATTGAAACTAACCGATTTACTCAAGGCTCCTTAAACATTAAAGGAATAGAGCAAGGCCAGGTTTTTATTAACGGTGAGAAACAAAGTGGTGAAAACCAACGCTATCAGCTTGCTTTAAATAACGGCTCACACACCGTTATTGTCATTGCTCAACAGGTTGCTAATTGGAATGATGTCACCTTAGAGTTTGTGCCAAAAGCAGAAACTGACGCCGTGACCCTAACGACAAATAAGACCAAGCGCTTATCGGCTAAGCAATTGTTTGACGCCCCAACTATTAGCGGCTTGTCTTTGTCACCTGATGCTAAGCATTACTTAAGTACAACAAAGCGTTACAGCGATAAAACAGGCAACGACGCCATTACCACAACCGAGCTTAAAAATACTAATAACCAAACGGTATACCGATTTGAAGAAGCGCAGCCTAGCCAATTCACTTGGAGTCCTGATAATCAATTTTTAGTCTATTTACTCAACGGCGAATTAAAGCAGTTAAACCGTAAAACTTTCGCTATAAAAACCTTAGCCTCAGGCCTTGAGGGGGCAAGCAACTTTAGCTATTACAACGATAATAGTATTCTTTTTAGCTGGTCCAAATCACCTGAAGAAACCAATAGCCTCACTAAACATCATAAAGGCTTGCAAGACCGTTGGTCTTACGCCCGTACGGTTAGCCAATTATATTTACTCGATACCCACAGTGGTTTAACCAAAGCCCTGACCGAAGGCGTATTAAGCCATCAACTTGAAGATGCTAATAGCAACCGTGGAAAACTATTAATAAGTCGTCCAGTAATGGCCATGCAAGCCTCAACCCATCCAGAGACTGAGCTGGTTGAACTTACATTAAAATCCAACAGCATAAAATCGTTAGGTAAGTTTAAAACCTTTAATCAAGCGAAATATACCGCAAACAATATTTATGTTGTTGCAGGCCCTGATTTTAAAAATGGCGCAGGCAGAGTACTACCGCAAACCATGCTGGCGAATAATTATGATGGCCAGCTGTATTTACTAACCGATAACGCTAAAAAAGTAACGGCGTTAAGTAAACAGTTTGACCCTGCGATTGGCACATTGGAAGTACTAAGCAATGGCGATGCGTTAATCAAAGTGACAGAAAAAGACACCCAACCACTGTATTTATATGATCTGAGTAAACAACGCTTTAAAAAGTTAGATACAGGGTTTGATATTGTAGAACAGTTTAGTTTTTCAAATACTCGCAATACCCAGCTACTGCTCTCTGGCAGTAATGCTTCAAGCGCCCAACAACTCAAGCGCTTTGACGTAAGCAAAAATAAGGTGGAGTTAATCTGGGATTCAAACCCGATTGCATATGCCAATACCACGATTCCTAAGCTTGAAGAATTTAGCTTTACCAATAAGCGTGGCGTAGAAATATCTGGTCGTGTTTACTTGCCAAGTAATATTGATAAAACTAAAAAGCACCCTGCTCTGGTCTATTACTATGGTGGCACCTCACCTGTGACTCGTGGATTTACAGGGCGTTACCCTTTTAATTTATGGGCAGCAAACGGCTATGTGGTTTATGTGGTACAGCCAACTGGTGCAACGGGCTTTGGACAAACTTTTTCAGCGCAACATGTCAATGCGTGGGGCGATTATACCGCCGATGACATTATGCAAGGCACAGAGGCATTTTTAGCTAAATATGATTTTGTAGACAGAAGTAAAGTCGGTAATTTAGGGGCATCTTACGGTGGGTTTATGACGATGCTGCTTGCTACTAAAACCGATATGTTCAGCGCGTCTATTGCTCATGCGGGAATTTCAAACTTAACTTCTTACTGGGGTGAAGGATGGTGGGGATATTTATACTCAGGCGAAGCCTCTAAAAATAGTTTCCCGTGGAATAACTCTGAACTTTATAGCCAACATAGCCCAGTGTTTCATGCCGATAAAGTGACCACGCCATTACTGCTTATTCATGGTGACAGCGATACGAATGTGCCAGTAGGTGAAAGCTTAACTATGTACACCGCGCTAAAACTGCTAAATAAAGATGTTGAAATGATTGAGTACAAAGGAGCCGATCATCAAATATTTGCTCGCGATAAGCGCTTTAATTGGTGGAACACTATGTTGGCTTACTTTGATAAAAAGTTAAAAAATGAACCACAATGGTGGGATTCAATGTACGGCCAGTAGTCATTTAAATGCGCACTTAAAATAATTTATAAAAAGTGCGCAATACAAAGGTAATTTCATTATTCTTTTTTGTAATATAAAGTTACCGAAAAAAATTAAACTCTGTGTTATGCATGTAACGAATAATGCTAACATGCAAGGCTACTATTAAAAAAATAACAGACTATGGCAATTAATGTTTTATTGGTTGAAGATGACGAGCTGCTAGTAAAGCGCATCCAAAATCATTTTATAAATACCGAGTTCTCTATTGACGTTGACGCAACGGGTGCCGATGCTTTAAGCATGGTCAAAAGCCGTGTAAATCAGCGCAGTGCTATTTCCTTGGCAATTATTGATATTGTGCTGCCAAAGCGCAATGGTTTACAACTTGCCAAAGAGTTAAATACGCTCACCGATATTGGTGTTATTTTGTTATCGAGCCGTGACTCACAAGCTGATCGTATTGCTGGTCTTGCTCAAGGTGCCGATGACTATATTTGCAAGCCTGTCGATTTACTCGAGCTTGAGTTGAGAATGCGCGCTTTATACAAACGTATTGCAAACAATCAACACGACGATGACAGTGAAGAGTTTATCGAATACGCTGATTTTAAACTCCATCCAGATAACCGCACACTCATTACAGCCAGTGGGATTGAATCACGGCTCACCGAAGCAGAGCATAAAGTGCTTATTTGTTTAATCGGCAATGCCGGTAAAGCCACTTCACGTGAAAAAATATCAGAAGAAATTGGCCAGCCTGATTGGAGCCCCAACGATCGTACCGTAGACGTGTTAGTGGGTCGTTTACGTAAAAAGCTGAACGATGAGAAAGATCAAAAACGCATCGTCACCGTGCGTGGTAAAGGCTATATGCTATCTATTTAGTATTGGGTTAACTGCGATAATAAACGCTCAAATGCCCGATAATTAAGCGCTTCTTTAAGTTCATTTAAACTAATTTGTGGCGCGCCTTTTAAATCACTAATGGTACGCGCTACTTTTATCACTCTATGATAAGAGCGCGGCGATAACGCCAGCTTTTCACTGGCTCTAGCTAAAAACTGTAGCTCCGCAGCGGGTAACTCACAGTATAAGCTCATTTCTTTGTTATTTAGCCGCGCATTCACTTTATCTTGGCGTTTTAATTGTATTGCATAAGCCGCTTCTACTCGCGCTCTCACTTCAGCACTGGTTTCTTCTGCAGTCGTACTTTGTAGCTCCACGCTGCTTAGTCTAGGGAGCTCAATTTGCAAATCAATTCTATCGATAAACGGTCCTGATACCCGCGATAAATAACGCATCACTTGATCAGGGGTCGCCCGTTTATCATGATGGCACCCTGTCGGGCTGGGATTAAGTGCTGCAATAAGCTGAAACTGTGCCGGAAATTCCATTTGTCTTGCCGCGCGCGAAATCGTCACGGTTCCGGTTTCCATTGGTTCTCGTAACGAGTCCAGTACTTTGCGCTCAAATTCAGGCAGCTCATCTAAAAATAATACGCCATTGTGCGCTAACGATATTTCACCGGGTTTAGGGTTAGACGAACCGCCTACCAGCGCAACTGCAGAGCAAGTGTGATGAGGATTTCGAAATGGTCGCTGACGCCAGTTGGTTAAATCGATTGAGTGGCCAATAATGGAATACAAAGCAGCGGTATCAATGGCTTCATCATCTGACATGGTTGGCATTATTGTAGACATTCGTTGCGCAAGCATTGATTTGCCGGTTCCTGGTGGCCCTAAAAATAGTAGGTTATGTCCACCTGCGGCAGCAATTTCTAGTACTCGTTTAGCACCGGGTTGGCCTTTTACATCACTTAAATCGAGTAAAAAGTCTGGCGCTTGGGTACAGTCAGGGTAGGCAATATTCAATGGTAAAGGTTGTTGGTTGAGTAAGTCTCCCCACACCTCTTGTATAGAGCTTACCGCTTTTCGTTTTACACCGCTGACAAGGCTGGCCAAACTATCGTTTTCAAGAGGAAGAAAGCAACAACGGTTTTGCTCTTTAGCACCGAGCACTGAGGGTAAAATAGCATTCACTGCACGTATTTCACCATTAAGTGCAAGCTCACCATAAAACTCATACTTATGAATATCAGGGCAGACTATTTGCCCCGATGCGACCAAAATGCCTACCGCAATCGCAAGGTCAAACCGCCCGCCGTCTTTTGGTAAATCGGCAGGTGCTAAATTAACGGTAATACGTTGATCGGGAAATCCAAATTGAGAGTTTTCAAGAGCGCTGCGTACTCTATCCTTGGCCTCTTTAACCGATGCTTCGGGTAAGCCGACAATATGAAATGCAGGTAAACCATTCCCTAAATGCACTTCAACCATAACCTCGGGGGCATTAATTCCTACTTGTGCGCGAGAAAATATACGGGCTAACGACATTCCTTATCCTAGTTAACTGCTGTATTAAACCAGTTTAGTCAGGATATTTAAAAACATGTAATATAATCTTCCATTTAATGGCCGAAAAGCGCAGCAATAAGGTCATTAACATACTCAAGATCATCGCCACTTCCACCGTTAAAGATAGGTTTATAGCTAAGGTATATACAATACCACCAGCAATACAGGTAATAGCATAGAGCTCACCTTTGAGGAGCATAGGAATATCGCGGGCAAGCACATCGCGAATCAATCCACCAAAACAGGGGGTGATCACCGCCATAATAATAACCGTCATATCAGGCATACCGGCCAATTGCGCTTTTTGTGCTCCCATTACCGCAAAAAAGGCTAAACCAAATGCATCGGCTGTTTGTAAAACATAATAAGGAATCGATTTTTGTTTATTGATCAGTCGTGTTGTAACAAGCACTGCGGCTAAAATAGCATAGAAGTAGCTTTGGTCGTGTAACCAAAATACGGGTTGATCGAGTATCACATCGCGAACAGTACCGCCACCAATAGCCGTAACGGTTGCAAGCACAACCACACCAAAGCCATCCATTTTCTTTTCATAGGCAACCAAGGTGCCCGATATAGCAAATACCGCTACGCCAATTAAATCAAACCAGTGATAGAGTTCAGTCATAATTTTGATTACAAAAAGTTTTAAAGAGTTTAACGCATAGCATACTAAATATTCAGCAATAACACTTTCAAAAAGTAGAATTAGAAAAGAACAGCAGAAATACGTGTTAAAAATAGCATGAGGGAATATGAATTTTAGGCATAAAAAAACACGCTTTAGCGTGTCGATTTAATAAAACATGTTATTTCAGTGGTTGCGGGAGCCGGATTTGAACCAACGACCTTTGCTGGCTAATGGAGAGCTGGGTCCGACGCGCTTTTAGGCGCACTGAATTTCAGGCATAAAAAAACACGCTTTAGCGTGTCGATTTAATAAAACATGTTATTTCAGTGGTTGCGGGAGCCGGATTTGAACCGACAACCTTTGCTGGCTAATGGAGAGCTGAGACCGACGAGCTACCCATTTCACTGAATTTTAGGCATAAAAAAACACGCTTTAGGCGTGTTGCTTTACTATAACTGTTTATTTCAGTGGTTGCGGGAGCCGGATTTGAACCGACGACCTTCGGGTTATGAGCCCGACGAGCTACCAGACTGCTCCATCCCGCGCCTGAAATTGCAGATTTATTTATAGTTGCTTACATTACAACTTGGCTTGCAATGAAAAATTGGTTGCGGGAGCCGGATTTGAACCGACGACCTTCGGGTTATGAGCCCGACGAGCTACCAGGCTGCTCCATCCCGCGCCTGTATATTTTAAGTCTATCGACTACTTAATTTAATCTCTTAAGTTAGAGTTTACAGTAACCTAAAACCTCTAAAGGAAATTGGTTGCGGGAGCCGGATTTGAACCGACGACCTTCGGGTTATGAGCCCGACGAGCTACCAGGCTGCTCCATCCCGCGCCTGTAATTTCTTTGTAACAGTATCGTGTTATTCACAAGCCTGTTTCGAAGAGAGCGCTATAATATAGGAATAAACCTATAATGCAAGGTTTTACTAATTAAAAACGTTTAAGTGAACAAAAACCCATCAAACGGCTATTATTACACTAATCGCTGATGTGGGTTTATCATTTTTTGCCACTCCCAATCGGGATGACCCATAACAATAAAGTCTGGGTTTTCTGTGCTTTCCCTTTGGTTATAGGTCAGAGGGTTAAACTCAGCATCGGTAATACACCCCCCCGCCTCTTCAACTATTACTTGTGATGCGCCAGTGTCCCATTCACCAGTGGGACCAATTCTTAAAAAGCAGTCAGCTTTACCTTCAGCAACAATACAAGCTTTAAGCGAACATGAGCCTAAAGCCACCGTTGCAAATTGCGCATTTAAATACTGACTCACGGCTTCTATTTTTTGGCGGCGACTTACAGCCAAAGTTAAACTTTCGGGAGGCGCTACAAATATTTGTTTATCATGCTCGCCTTTACGCTTAAACGCCCCATTATTAGCGGTAGCAAAATAGGTCACGCCTTTTGCTGGCCAATGAATCACTCCCAATACAGGATGATTATTTTCTATCAGCGCAATATTAACGGCAAAGTCGCCGCTTTCTAATATAAATTCACCGGTGCCATCCATCGGATCAAGCAGCCAATAGCGTTGCCAGTGCTGCCTGTCTTCCAATGCTGGGATCGGCGTCTCTTCGGACATAATAGGAATATCGGGAGCTAGCGCTTTTAAGCCAGCAACAAGTACATCGTTTGCGGCTAAATCTGCTTTAGTAACTGGCGTATTGTCTGATTTTTCTTGTTGACCAATATCATCTTTTTTATAAATAGCCATAATTGCATCACCTGCACTTTGGGCAAGTGTTATGCATGGTTCAAGTAATTTATCCATTAGTCGCTCCTGAGGCTAAGTACTTATCTAATAATAGCAGAGCGGCAACACTACGTGCTTCAGTAAAGTCAGGTTGTTCTAATAGCGACTGCCACTGCGCAAGTGGCCATTTAACAAGCACTAATGGCTCTGGCTCATCACCTAATAGGGTTTCAGGGTATAAATCTTTAGCAAAGAGAATATGCATAGTGGCATTGAAATAACTAGGCGCCATAGTGACCGTTTTAAGTGCTTCAAAGTATTCAGCACCAAAGCCAATTTCTTCTTTGAGCTCTCGGTTTGCCGCTTGCTCAGGTGTTTCACCGGGGTCAATTAATCCTTTAGGGAAACCTAACTGATAATCATTGGTGCCGGCGCAATACTCTCGAACGAGTAGTAGTTCGTTTTCAGCTGTGATGGGTACAATCATAACGGCTCCACGGCCACCGCCGCGAATTCGTTCATACTGACGCTCTTCGTCATTTGAAAATTTTAGTTCTAAAGACTCCACAGTAAATAAGCGACTTTTAGCGACAACATTATTACTGAGAATTTGTGGTGGTGTTGGGTGCTTTTTCTGTGTCATGGGCATCAATTTGCTATCATTGCAGTTATACTAATCATATACCCAAATGAGTATAAGATGCGAGTTTCAGTTTGAATTAAAAGCAATTTAAATGCAGAATTAATCATAAAATATCTTACCCGTAGTTAAGGTTAAATATTTATCTGGCGTTATTGAATTCGCCCTTAATATTTCATCATTGGGTATATGTTTTTAAAGTTCAATTAACAGAGCCCATTATATTTCGCTTGCAAGCATTTCATCGCAACGTAGTCATTTAACGCCTCAATTTCCACAAGGATATATCATGCTCAATTGGTCAAAAATCGATACTGTATTACTCGACATGGACGGGACTTTACTTGATTTACATTACGACACTGACTTTTGGCTCAATGTTGTTCCACAACAACATGCTCTGGCTCAAAATATCAGTTTTGAGGCAGCCCGCGCAGATATCTTAAAACGCTATCAGGCTGTGAGTGGCAAAATTCAGTGGTACTGCTCTGACTATTGGGAAGCACAGCTAAACTTACCTATTCTCGAACTAAAGCGCCAGTCTGCTCACTTAATCAAAATTCGTGAAGACGTTCCGCATTTTTTAACTGAACTTCGACGTGCAGGTAAAGAACTCATTTTACTTACCAATGCTCATCCAGAATGCGTAATGCTTAAATTTGAACATACCGCCATTGATAACTACTTAGACGGGGTGGTATCAACGCATGAATATGGGGTAAGTAAAGAGCAACAAAGTTTATGGCACAAGGTTCAAGGGGATTTAGGGTTTGATAAACGCCGCACATTATTTGTAGATGACAGCTTACCGGTATTAAATGCCGCACGAGAATACGGCATTGAGCATTTACTTGCGGTTGCTAACCCGAATAGCCAGCAACCACATAACGATATAACCGATTACTTAAGTGTCACCGATTACCGTAAGCTTATTTAGGGTCTGTTGATCTTTCAAGGTTAAATTTGCAGCAGTCTGTTTGGTATTTAGGCAAGGCAGAGCCTATGTGGTGTGGTTATTCCCCATAAATAGGCGATAACGCAGCATCAATGCCAAACAGGCGCTGCCCGAAGGGTTCTGCCTAGGGGCGATTTACTCTTTGTTGCTCGGTTTTTACTTAGCCCACTAGGTTACAAACCTCGCGTCGCGATTAAACCGCCCCTAATTTGAACAAATTGTAATCCGCAAAGGTCAACAGACCCTGGCTTATTCGCCCTGAGGGTAACGCGCTACTAAGCCTTGATATACCTGTTTTGCAAAATCTACATGCTCAGTATCAAGGCTTTTAACTACTTCAACTAAGTGTTCGTTATCTTCTTTGCCA
The DNA here is from genome assembly GCF_040937955.1 of Pseudoalteromonas sp. SD03. Classification (NCBI taxonomy): domain Bacteria; kingdom Pseudomonadati; phylum Pseudomonadota; class Gammaproteobacteria; order Alteromonadales; family Pseudoalteromonadaceae; genus Pseudoalteromonas; species Pseudoalteromonas sp. SD03. The sequence continues at coordinate 142,123 of NZ_CP162514.1, read as the reverse complement.
TGCCACACTTTAATGTAGCTACCCTCTTTGTAACCATGATCCTGACGGAAGAAGTTCAGCGTATTTTTACCCACATAGCCACGATATAAATCATCAATATCCATACCGATTTGTGCCATACAACCGGCAAAAGCAGCCGCGTTAAAGGTTTTATTGGCAACCGCACTGGCTGCTAATAATTCAAGCGTTTGTTTAAAATCATCACCTTGCTGTGGGGCGCTCATTTGAGTTTGTAGCTGTGTTGCTATTTGCTCGTAGCTGGTCTCACCGTCGATACGTAGCGATAAACCAAAATGAAAAATATCAACCAGCTCTAAAATTACTTGTTCAGTATCTGGCGTTTGTTTTTTCCACCATTTCCAACCGTAATGATCCAGCATTTCTGCACATTCAACCCAAATAGCTCTATACCATTCAAAGCCTTGACTAAACCATTGCTCATGTACTTTGGTATTCATGGCATTTTGCATTTCTAGCATAACAACTAGTTTGTTTAAATTCGCAGACATATTGGTTCCACTGTTGGATTTATAATTAGGGTAATAATACAGATAATATAACTTAACGACCAGCCGAAAACTCATGCCACGAGTTGATCAGATCAACAAAGTCTTCAAAACCACAACCACTGCTTAAATCATTCTCTTCCAGCATGAGTTCGTCATCTTGGTAGGCTAATATATCTTCGTTATCTTGATGCAGCGCATGTGCTTCGAATAATGCTTCATCTTTAGAAAGGATCAGATCAATTTCTTGGCCTTTAAGTGTTACCGGCTCAAAGCTTGAACTCACCGAGCTAATAAGTGCCTGCACCATCGCCACTTTATCTTTGCCTATTTCTTCATTTAACCAGCGGCCTATAATCGCGTGCTCGCTGCTAATTTTAATTCTTAACCCACTAATAGGATCGCGAATGAATTGGTATTCCATAACTTTATTCCAGTACTGCTAATACAACAGATTATAACCTAATCAGCTATGAATAATGAAAGCCAGATACAAAAATAGCGCCATAAGGCGCTATTAAAGTATGCTCACTATAGCTAACTATAGCTAACCGCCTGAGCGATAGCGGGCAGCATCAATAATTGCCCATAAATGGAATACGGCTCCAACAATGGCTGGAACAACTAAAAACCATAACGCGTAGCCGCCAAAAACCAAAATGGCAAACACCAGCGCCGCTAAAATACGACCCTGAACCAACTGCCCTAAACCTGGGAAAAAAATATTACATAGAGCGGCGATTACATTTCCGCCAGAACCTTGTTGAGACATACTAACCTCTGTAGTTTAATTAATTTTGTATTTGTACTTATTATTTATACTTACACACTTTATGCCAATTTATTAAGGCTTACAAATCATACAGTTAAATTATTACGAATTTATCAGTTTAGTATTTTTTGCCAAAAATAAGTCAAATTAGCAATTTTAAATAGCTATTTTAGTTACTTGCTCAGTTTATACTGTTAACTATTCAACAACTTAAATACGTATTTTATAAATAGCTGTTTATAAAAACAGTATTTTATTTAGCCTAACAAAAACACCTGTTATACTGCTCTCATTATTGATTAAAAAGGCGTAACGATGGACGTTTCAGAATTACTCGATGGCTTAAATGATAAACAACGCGATGCCGTTGCAGCGCCATTACAAAACATGCTGGTATTAGCAGGAGCAGGTTCAGGTAAAACTCGAGTATTGGTTCATCGTATTGCCTGGTTAATGCAAGTAGAACAAGCCTCTGCCTATAGTATTTTTGCGGTAACCTTTACTAATAAAGCCGCTAAAGAAATGCGCTCACGAGTTGAAGAGACATTAAAAGCACCTGTAGGCGGCATGTGGATTGGTACTTTCCATGGTTTATCGCACCGAATTTTGCGTGCACATCATCGTGAAGCAAACTTACCAGAAGCCTTTCAAATTTTAGACTCTGACGATCAGCTTCGTATGATCAAGCGCTTATTAAAATCGATGAATATTGATGATAAAAAATGGCCGGCAAAGCAGTTTGGTTGGTACATAAGCGCTAAAAAAGATGAAGCTCTGCGCCCTAAAGATATTCAGGCATACGATATTAACGAGCAAATGATGCTGCGTGTTTACGCGGCCTATCAAGAAGCTTGTGATAGAGCGGGCCTAGTTGATTTTGCAGAAATATTACTACGTAGCTATGAGGTTCTTAAAAATAACCCAACCTTGCTGCGTCATTATCAGCAGCGCTTTGCGCACATGCTTGTAGACGAGTTTCAAGATACCAATACTATTCAGTATGCGTGGTTAAAACTACTTGCGGGCGATACCAGCAGCATCATGATTGTAGGCGATGATGACCAAAGTATTTATGGTTGGCGCGGCGCAAAAATAGAAAACATTAAACGCTTTTTAACCGATTTCGACGCAGAGACGATTCGCCTTGAGCAAAATTACCGCTCGACTGCCACTATTCTTAAAGCCTCAAACGCGTTAATTCAAAATAACTCCGAGCGAATGGGTAAAAGTTTATGGACCGACGGTAACGACGGTGAACCTATTTCTATTTATGCTGCTTTTAATGAGCTAGATGAAGCGCGCTTTGTGAGTAGCAAATTACGTAGCTGGCTTAATGCGGGTAATGCACTTCAAGATGCGGCTATTTTATATCGTAGTAATGCGCAATCGCGGGTACTTGAAGAAGCAATGCTACAAGAAGGTTTAAAATACCGAATTTATGGCGGTATGCGATTCTTCGAACGGCAAGAAATTAAAGATGCTCTTTCATACTTACGCTTAGTGGGTAACCGCCAAGATGATGCGGCATTTGAGCGTGTTATTAATACGCCCGCCCGCGGCATTGGCGATAAAACATTAAGCCATATACGTGACTGCGCTCGCGCTGAATCTTTGCCGCTTTGGTATGCTGCTAAAGCCATTGTAGAGCAACAGCATTTATCGGGTCGCGCTTCTGGAGCTGTTGCCAAGTTTGTTGAGTTAATTGAACATATTGAAGATAAGATTAGTGACTTAACGCTGCACGAGCAGGCTAAATATGCCATTCAAACCTCAGGGTTAATGGCAATGTATCAGGCTGAAAAAGGTGAAAAAGGCCGTGCTCGGGTTGAAAACTTAGAAGAATTAATTAGCGCCTGCGATCAATATGAACTCCCTGAAGAGGAAGAATTCAGTTCACCACTACAAGGCTTTTTAGCCTACACCTCGCTTGAATCAGGTGAAGGGCAAGCTGATGAACATGAAGATGCGGTACAAATGATGACGCTTCACTCAGCTAAAGGCTTAGAGTTTCCGCTGGTATTTATGGTCGGTGTTGAAGAGGGCATGTTCCCATCACAACAAAGTAATGAAGAAACGGGCCGTTTAGAAGAAGAACGCCGCCTTTGTTATGTAGGTATGACCCGTGCTATGGATAAACTGTATATAAGCCACGCAGAAAGCCGCCGTTTATATGGTCAAGAAAAATACCACAGCCCATCGCGTTTTTTACGTGAAATACCCGAAGACTGCGTAGAAGAAATTCGCATTAAAACCCAGGTTTCTCGCCCGCCAGCAGCTGGTCGCTTTAGTGCATCGGTTAGCCATGCCGCCTTTGAAGAAAGCGGGTTTAATTTAGGTCAACGGGTGCTACATGCAAAATTTGGCATTGGTACGGTGCTTAATTACGAAGGCAGTGGCGCACAATCGCGAGTACAAGTTAACTTTGACGACTTAGGTAGTAAGTGGTTAGTAACAGCTTATGCAAGACTACAAGCCGTTTAACCGCGTTATAGAGCATCTGCAACAGCAGCTAACGAATGCTAAACATCGTCAGTTACTGTTGCTTACAGGCGATAAAAATTGGTGTTATGAGCAATGCACTCAGCTACTTGCTCAATTACAGCAACCCTCTTTTGTTCTTTCTAAAAACACAAATTTAGTTAATGCACATTGGCCAGAGCATACCCATCAAATTTTAGGGCAAGAGTGCGCCCATTCTGTTTATGATGGCTACAGTGGACTGGTGCCAGATAAACTAGCAGCCTTAGCGGGCGTAGTTCAAGCGGGTGGCTTTTTAATTGTATTACTTCCACCACTCGAATCACTTGAACATTGGTGCGATCCTGCGCTGCCATTATTTCAATCATTTGGACAAGCGCATCAATACAGCTTTTTTAATCAACGTTTAAAGCACTTACTGAGCAGCGCCTCTTTGTTACATTTTAATCAACAAGATGGCTGGGTTACTCTTGCCGACATTGATTCATCAGCAGGTACAATAGATTTTACCGAGCAACAACAATGTGTTGAATTAATAAAAAAAACCGCGCACGGACGGGCAAATAGACCATTATTGATTAATGCTGATCGAGGACGGGGGAAATCAGCGGCATTAGGGATTGCCGCAAGCGAGCTCAGCGATAAAAAAATTCTCATCAGCTCTATGCAATTTCGCGCATTGCACAGCAGCTTTAAACATTTAGCAAACGCACTTAATTTGGAGTATCAAGCAGGCAATAAATGTATTGCAAACATGCAATATATTGCACCTGATCAGCTACTTAACGAACAGCCTGAGTGTGACTTGCTATTAATTGATGAAGCGGCAGCAATCCCTGTTCCAATGCTCATAAAACTACTCCACCTTTATCCTCGCGTGGTATTTTCAAGCACCATGGTTGGCTATGAAGGCAATGGTCGCGGCTATATTCTAAAGTTTACTCGCTACATTAAAACGCATTTTAAAAATATGCGCAGTATGACTCTTGAGCAGCCTATTCGCTTTGCAAAGCAGGACCCATTAGAGCAGCACATTCGCACGTTATTAGCCTTAGATGCTGAACATCACAGCCTCACCTTACACTCTACCCCTCTGCAATTTAAGCAGTTACAGGCACATCAACTTGCTAGTAACGAGTCACTACTTTATCAAGTGATTGGGTTGCTAACGCTGGCACATTATCAAACCAGTGTGAATGATTTACGCCACTTACTAGACGCCACTAAACAACATGTATTTGTTTGCCAACAAGGTGATAATATTCTCGGTGTCTGTTTAATTGCGATTGAAGGTGGGTTTAATGCCGCCATGAGCAATGAAATAGCACAAGGAAAGCGCAGGCCTCAAGGTCACTTAATGGCACAAACGTTAGCACAATTGAGTTTTAATGCTGATGTTTTAAAACAACACTGCGCCCGCGTGGTGCGTATTGCCATTGATCCACAGCATCACAACAAAAAAATAGGCACACAGTTACTTAAATACTGTGAACAGCAATTGCAGAGCGAGTGTCATTGGTTTGGTGCCAGCTTTGGTGGCAATGCGCAATTACTCAGTTTTTGGCAAAGTAATGGCTTTGATTTAGTTAAACTCGGTTTTCAAAAAGATAAGGCAACGGGCGAGCACAGTGCATTAGTTGTTAAAAGCTTAACTAAAAGTGACCAACTAGTAGAGCAATTAGTAGCACAGTTTGAAGCCGATTTCCCTTTGCAACTACTCGATCACTATAGTCAGCTTGATTATCAACTGGTCGCGAAAATTATCTCTCATTTTAATACTCATACCGGCAGTATCACTGAGCAATTAAGATTAAAGTCTATGTTAACAAGTGACTACCAGCTTTTTAATATAAAACCATTGCTCTGGCGACGTTTTTGGGCATTGCCGTATAGCTTGCCAACCGATGACGATAATTTCCAATATGTTTTTATTAGGCTAGTATTACAAAATTGGAAACCTAAAAATATCCAAAGTCAGTTAGGTTTGAATGGCACAAAGTCATTTAATACATTATTTAAAAAGGCTGTAAATAATTGGTATGAGCGCATTTCGCATAATAGCAAACCTTAACATTGTCCTTATAGCATTAGTGCTTGGGCAAACTTTCGCGCATGCCGAGCAAACCAACAACAAAGTAATTAAACTGGGCATGTCTACTGCACTGACTGGCCCTGCTAAAAATATTGGCCAACAGTTACATAAAGGTAGCAGCGTTTATTTTGACAAAGTTAATAACGCTGGCGGCATTAATGGCGCTAAGGTGCTACTTTTAGTTGCTGACGATCACTATGAACCCAAACAAACCGTTAATAATACTCGTGAGTTTATTTACACAAATAAAGTTGATGCCCTGTTTGGTGCCATGGGTACCCCAACCAGCCATGCAATTATACCTTTACTAGAACAATCAAAAATTCCGTTCTTAATGCCTTTTAGCGGGGCGAGCTTTCTACGTGAAAAACCGTCAGTTAAAGCATTTAACTTAAGAGCAAGCTATAACGACGAAGCACAAGAACAAATCAAATACCTCGTTGAAGAGCATAAACATACTAAAATAGGGCTGTTTATACAGGCTGACGAATTTGGCTTATATGTAGAATCAGGACTAAGAGAAGCACTCGCTAAATATAACCTTACACCGGTAATAGTTGCTCGCTACAAACGCAATAGCCAAGATGTGGAGTCAGCACTTAATACCTTAAAATTAAGCGGAGTTACGGCAATCTGTTTAGTCGGCACTTATGAACCACTCTCTGAGTTTATTAATAGCGCCCAAAAGCAAGGGTTTAATCCTGAATATACTAGCGTTTCGTTTGTACCCAGCTTTGACTTATTTGATGAAGTAAACTCACCCTCACATATTATGGTAACGGAGATTGTTCCAAACCCACTAAATTGTAACGATAATTTTTGTACTGAGTTTTTAGCCGATATGCAAGCGAGCAACATTAAAAAACCGAGTCGTCTTCATTTTGAGGGTTATATTAACGCTATGGCATTTAGCAAAGCAGCGAAAAACTGTCAATTCCCCCTTCAGCAATCCTGCCTGATGAATGAGCTTAATTCTTTATTAGTAACCGATACACTTATCCAAAAGTTATTCATAAATACTGAAAACAACAATAAACGTAATGTTTATCGCTCTTATTATGTGAATAAATAAATACCTTGCAAATATTGTTCTATCCTTAGTATACAAACTTAGTATGTGAGGAAGCCATGGACTTAATTAATTTTAAAGTGGGTTATAAAACCATTTCACTTAAGATTCTTGATATCTTATTAACGGAACAATTTCATAATAACCTCACGGTGCTGCCTAACGATAACAAGAGCTTCCTAGGCGTTAAAGATTATATGGGGATCCCAACCCCAGTATTTGACTTAGGAATAATTTTAAATGGCGTGTCTACAGAGCACAGTAACCGAGATGCGTTAAAGCAACTTAAATCTTGGCAAAAACAACTCAATACGTGGTTTAATCAATTAGAACAAGCGTTACTAAGTTCGCAAAATTCGTTAAATACGAGTCAATGTGAGCTTGCTGACTTTGAACAATTTTATATGGAATTTAAAACCGATAACGACGAATTAAAAAGTACGATGTCACGCTTTAATGAGCCGTTTAAATCACTTTTACAAAAAGTAGAAGACACTATTAAAGTACATAAACAAAAAAATAGTAAACAAGTCCTCATACAGCTTGAAATTGTAAAGCGCCATGAGCTGATCCAATTAGAGCGCTTATTTGAATCAGCCAAAGAGCAAATAACCTTAGACTATAAACCGATTATTGTTTTTACAACAAAAGATGGAATGACCCCGCATGTTGGCTTATTAGTTGATAAAGTAGAAGATAATATTGAATATAGACAAGAAGATATAAAACCTCTCGATAAGTTGACTGAAATAGGCTTTGATATTGATCCACAAACAAGAAATATGATGCATGGATTAATTAAGCTAGCCAATAAACACAGCGTACTTATTGATCCAAGCGCTTTATTTAAACCCAGAGAACTTCAAGCTTCTAACAACACACAAGAGCAAGAAACCGAAGCCTATGGACTGTTCTAAGCTAATTATTTGTTATAAACAACACTTAATAACAAAAGTTCGGTTAGTAGGCTTTAGGCGCTTATTCTTTTACTTTTACCTGATGCCTTTTACCTTTCACCTCGAACCTGCATTTTCACTTTCCTACAGACGTAAAAAAGCCCGACTATTGCTAGTCGGGCTTTCTCAATTTGGAGCCTGGTAATGTCCTACTTTCACATAGCAAATGCTACACTATCATCGGCGCTGTTTCGTTTCACTACTGAGTTCGGCATGGGGTCAGGTGGGTCCAAAACGCTATTGTCACCAAGCAAATTTGGTGTAAGTTCGATTTAATCAAGCTTACTAAAATTTGGAATTCTGATAATAAAAGTCTTCAAGTATCTACTTTAGTCTATTAACTTCTTGCTTAAACTGTCGCATAAAACGCGTTTGGCGTTGTATGGTTAAGCCTCACGGGTAATTAGTACAAGTTAGCTTAATGGCTCACACCACTTCCACATCTTGCCTATCAACGTTGTAGTCTTCAACGGCCCTTCAGAGACTTTAAAAGTCTAGTGAGAACTCATCTCGAGGCCTGCTTCGCGCTTAGATGCTTTCAGCGCTTATCAGTTCCGAACGTAGCTACCGGGCAATGCCATTGGCATGACAACCCGAACACCAGCGGTTCGTTCACTCCGGTCCTCTCGTACTAGGAGCAACCCCTCTCAATTCTCAAACGCCCACGGCAGATAGGGACCGAACTGTCTCACGACGTTCTAAACCCAGCTCGCGTACCACTTTAAATGGCGAACAGCCATACCCTTGGGACCGACTTCAGCCCCAGGATGTGATGAGCCGACATCGAGGTGCCAAACACCGCCGTCGATATGAACTCTTGGGCGGTATCAGCCTGTTATCCCCGGAGTACCTTTTATCCGTTGAGCGATGGCCCTTCCATTCAGAACCACCGGATCACTATGACCTACTTTCGTACCTGCTCGACGTGTCTGTCTCGCAGTTAAGCTGGCTTCTACCATTACACTAACCGTACGATGTCCGACCGTACTTAGCCAACCTTCGTGCTCCTCCGTTACTCTTTGGGAGGAGACCGCCCCAGTCAAACTACCCACCAGGCACTGTCCGTAACCCCGATTCAGGGGCCAACGTTAGAACATCAAAACTACAAGGGTGGTATTTCAAGGACGACTCCACAAAAACTAGCGTCTCTGCTTCTAAGTCTCCCACCTATCCTACACATGTAGGTTCAATGTTCAGTGCCAAGCTGTAGTAAAGGTTCACGGGGTCTTTCCGTCTAGCCGCGGGTACACAGCATCTTCACTGCGATTTCAATTTCACTGAGTCTCGGGTGGAGACAGCGTGGCCATGGTTACACCATTCGTGCAGGTCGGAACTTACCCGACAAGGAATTTCGCTACCTTAGGACCGTTATAGTTACGGCCGCCGTTTACCGGGGCTTCGATCAAGAGCTTCTCCGAAGATAACCCCATCAATTAACCTTCCGGCACCGGGCAGGTGTCACACCGTATACGTCATCTTGCGATTTTGCACAGTGCTGTGTTTTTAATAAACAGTCCCAGCCACCTGGTCACTGCGGCTCCAATCAGCTTAAAGAGCAAGTCTCATCACCAATCGGAGCGTACCTTCTCCCGAAGTTACGGTACGATTTTGCCTAGTTCCTTCACCCGAGTTCTCTCAAGCGCCTTAGTATTCTCTACCTGACCACCTGTGTCGGTTTGGGGTACGATTCGGTATAATCTGAAGCTTAGAGGCTTTTCCTGGAAGTATGGCATCAGCAACTTCATCACCTTGGTGACTCGTCTCGTGTCTCAGCCTAACAGCAACCCGGATTTACCTAAGTCGCTAGCCTACACACTTTCACATGGACTACCATCGCCATGCTTGCTTAGCCTGCTCCGTCCCCCCATCGCAATTATACCAAGTACGGAAATATTAATCCGTTTCCCATCGACTACGCCTTTCGGCCTCGCCTTAGGGGTCGACTTACCCTACCCTGATTAACATGGGATAGGAACCCTTGGTCTTCCGGCGTGCGGGTTTTTCACCCGCATTATCGTTACTCATGTCAGCATTCGCACTTCTGATACGTCCAGCATACCTCCCGGTACACCTTCAACCGCTTACAGAACGCTCCCCTACCACTCAAAATAAATTTTGAATCCGCAGCTTCGGTGCATAGTTTAGCCCCGTTACATCTTCCGCGCAGACCGACTCGACCAGTGAGCTATTACGCTTTCTTTAAAGGATGGCTGCTTCTAAGCCAACCTCCTGGCTGTCTGGGCCTTTCCACATCGTTTCCCACTTAACTATGACTTTGGGACCTTAGCTGGCGGTCTGGGTTGTTTCCCTCTTCACGACGGACGTTAGCACCCGCCGTGTGTCTCCCGGATATTACTTTACGGTATTCGGAGTTTGCAAAGGGTTGGTAAGTCGGGATGACCCCCTAGCCTTAACAGTGCTCTACCCCCGTAAGTATTCGTCCGAGGCTCTACCTAAATAGATTTCGGGGAGAACCAGCTATCTCCCGGTTTGATTAGCCTTTCACTCCTAACCACAGGTCATCCCCTAACTTTTCAACGTTAGTGGGTTCGGTCCTCCAGTTGATGTTACTCAACCTTCAACCTGCCCATGGCTAGATCACCGGGTTTCGGGTCTATACCTTGCAACTATTCGCCCAGTTAAGACTCGGTTTCCCTACGGCTACCCTAATCGGTTAACCTCGCTACAAAATATAAGTCGCTGACCCATTATACAAAAGGTACGCAGTCACCCAACAAGTGGGCTCCTACTGCTTGTACGTACACGGTTTCAGGTTCTATTTCACTCCCCTCACAGGGGTTCTTTTCGCCTTTCCCTCACGGTACTGGTTCACTATCGGTCAGTTGGGAGTATTTAGCCTTAGATGATGGTCCACCTATATTCAGTCAAAGTTTCACGTGCTCCGACCTACTCGATTTCACTTAAAATGCGTTTTCATGTACGGGACTATCACCCTGTATCGTGGCACTTTCCAGAGCCTTCCATTAACACATAATAAGCTTAAGGGCTGTTCCGATTTCGCTCGCCGCTACTATCGGAATCTCGGTTGATTTCTTTTCCTACGGGTACTTAGATGTTTCAGTTCTCCGCGTTCGCCTCGTTAACCTATGTATTCAGTTAACGATACCTGCAAGCAGGTGGGTTTCCCCATTCGGAAATCCTAGTCTCAAGTGCTTTTTACTAGCTTGACTAGGCTTATCGCAAGTTAATACGTCCTTCATCGCCTCCAACTGCCAAGGCATCCACCGTGTACGCTTAGTCACTTAACCATACAACCCAAACGGGTCTTTGTTTTGTGACAGTTTAACTTCGCCAGAAGTTAATATTGAATACTAAAGTAGATACCAATCAACAAACGAAACGTTCATTAAATGGCACTGAATGATACTGCTATCATTCTTTTTTACTTTTGAAAACTCTGTACAAATACACTGTATTCATACGAATTTTATTATCAGCTTTTCCAAATTTTTAAAGAGCATATTAATTAGTCAACTCAAAGAGCAAACTAACTAACAATCATCTGTGTGGACACTACGAACAAATAAGTTCTAAATCGTATAAGGAGGTGATCCAGCCCCAGGTTCCCCTAGGGCTACCTTGTTACGACTTCACCCCAGTCATGAATCACTCCGTGGTAAACGTCCTCCCGAGGGTTAGACTATCTACTTCTGGAGCAACCCACTCCCATGGTGTGACGGGCGGTGTGTACAAGGCCCGGGAACGTATTCACCGCGTCATTCTGATACGCGATTACTAGCGATTCCGACTTCATGGAGTCGAGTTGCAGACTCCAATCCGGACTACGACGCACTTTAAGTGATTCGCTTACTCTCGCGAGTTCGCAGCACTCTGTATGCGCCATTGTAGCACGTGTGTAGCCCTACACGTAAGGGCCATGATGACTTGACGTCGTCCCCACCTTCCTCCGGTTTATCACCGGCAGTCTCCTTAGAGTTCTCAGCATTACCTGCTAGCAACTAAGGATAGGGGTTGCGCTCGTTGCGGGACTTAACCCAACATCTCACAACACGAGCTGACGACAGCCATGCAGCACCTGTATCAGAGTTCCCGAAGGCACCAAACTATCTCTAGTAAGTTCTCTGTATGTCAAGTGTAGGTAAGGTTCTTCGCGTTGCATCGAATTAAACCACATGCTCCACCGCTTGTGCGGGCCCCCGTCAATTCATTTGAGTTTTAACCTTGCGGCCGTACTCCCCAGGCGGTCTACTTAATGCGTTAGCTTTGAAAAACAGAACCGAGGTTCCGAGCTTCTAGTAGACATCGTTTACGGCGTGGACTACCAGGGTATCTAATCCTGTTTGCTCCCCACGCTTTCGTACATGAGCGTCAGTGTTGACCCAGGTGGCTGCCTTCGCCATCGGTATTCCTTCAGATCTCTACGCATTTCACCGCTACACCTGAAATTCTACCACCCTCTATCACACTCTAGTTTGCCAGTTCGAAATGCAGTTCCCAGGTTGAGCCCGGGGCTTTCACATCTCGCTTAACAAACCGCCTGCGTACGCTTTACGCCCAGTAATTCCGATTAACGCTCGCACCCTCCGTATTACCGCGGCTGCTGGCACGGAGTTAGCCGGTGCTTCTTCTGTCAGTAACGTCACAGCTAGCAGGTATTAACTACTAACCTTTCCTCCTGACTGAAAGTGCTTTACAACCCGAAGGCCTTCTTCACACACGCGGCATGGCTGCATCAGGCTTGCGCCCATTGTGCAATATTCCCCACTGCTGCCTCCCGTAGGAGTCTGGGCCGTGTCTCAGTCCCAGTGTGGCTGATCATCCTCTCAAACCAGCTAGGGATCGTCGCCTTGGTGAGCCATTACCTCACCAACTAGCTAATCCCACTTGGGCCAATCTAAAGGCGAGAGCCGAAGCCCCCTTTGGTCCGTAGACATTATGCGGTATTAGCAGTCGTTTCCAACTGTTGTCCCCCACCTCAAGGCATGTTCCCAAGCATTACTCACCCGTCCGCCGCTCGTCATCTTCTAGCAAGCTAGAAATGTTACCGCTCGACTTGCATGTGTTAGGCCTGCCGCCAGCGTTCAATCTGAGCCATGATCAAACTCTTCAATTAAAAAGTTTTATGTCTTTCGACAGCTCAATGAATTCTGAATTTATTTAATATCTTTCGATATTGAATTGACTGTGCTGAATAACTACCTAAGTAATTATTCTGTTGGTCACTCAGTTTCGATTGAGACTCTAAATTTGTTTGCCTCACTACCTAAGTAGCTTGGCTGTTAGAACTCAATCTGTACGAGTGCCCACACAGATGATTGCTTTATATTGTTAAAGAACGTTGCGATTAAAGCGTTTAACTTTATCTCGCTAGGGCTGCGCATATTACGCTTTCCTATTTTTTTGTCAATACTTAATTTTGTTAAACTTGAAAGTTTTCGAAACTAAGTTTTACTCGACTCACTGAGTAGCTCGTGCCTCGCTATGCGTTGCTGTCTGCCGTCTCAGTGGGGTCGCATTATAGGGAGATCCGAAAACAGATCAACCCTTTTTTGAAGAAAACTTGAAATAAATGACTGTTCGAACAAAATTACAACTAAACGCTCATTTTAACCACTAAAAACTGTGGTAAAGAGCGGTTTAACTAGTTTACTTTAAGTTTCCAACCACATTTTTTCTGATACTTAATCTCTTGATTTAGCTCACTTGCCATTAATGGGTGGTTTTTTAACCAATCGTTTTCAAATTGAATAGCTAACTCTTCATTTTCAGCTGTTATCTTAAAGTTAGGCAAGACATCATCTTGGCGGCGCATAGATAAAATAACGGCAACACGTAATAGTCGAACGATATACGTTGCAACGTTACTGTGCGCACCTAAATGATCTAAACATCCTTTTTGAAGGTCTGAACGATGGCTATTGGCAATCGCAACGATCACTTTGTGTTCTGATTGCGAAAAACCTGGCATATCGGTATTTTCTAAAATGTAAGCGGTATGTTTGTGGTATTGCTTGTACTCTATTAATAAACCAATCTCATGAAGTTGCGCCACCGCATTTAAAAGCGGTAATCCACTTAATGCTTCTATCGGCCAATAGTGATTAACCTCGCTAGCTAATTGTAAAGCTAAGCCGGATACTCGCGATGCTTGCTTTTGATCCACATGATAACGATTCATAAAACCATCAATAGTACGTTTACGAATGTCGTTATTATGCAGTTCCGGTAGCATGCTATATAAAACACCTTCACGAAGCGCGCCACCAGCCAATCCCATTTGTTCTATTTCTAGTGACTCAAACAGTGCAATTAAGATAGCCAGCCCAGATACAAACACTAAACGTCGCTCTTCACTTAACCCTGGCAAGTCGAGTTCAGCTATAGTCTCATAAGCAATAGATTGTTGCTTAATGGTGTATAGCTTTTCAAGGGTGAGCATTTCATTTAAATTTTGTGCCACCATGATTTCTTGAATAGCTTGTACGGTCCCTGACGCACCAGAGGCAAGTTGCCAACCAGCCGTTTTATACTCAGGCGCTATTTCATCAATAACATTACGCGCGGCTTTAATAGCAGTATTAAAGTTTGCTTCATTTAACTGGCAATCTTTAAAGTAGCGTTCAAGGTAAGTAACACACCCTATATTAAGACTTTTATAGTGACGTGCTTCAAAGCCTTGGCCGATCACCACTTCAGTACTCGCACCACCAATATCAATAACTAGCTGTTTGCCCGCACATGAAGAAGTGTGCGCAACTCCTTTGTAAATAGTTCGCGCTTCTAGCTCACCACTAATAACATTAACTTTATGGCCTAATATTTTTTCAGCACGTAATTTAAAGTCGTCGGCGTTGGTTGCTAAACGAAGTGTTGCAGTGGCAACAATGGTGATGTTTTTCTTGGGAATATCTTGCAAACGTTCCGCAAACAAGGCCAAACACTCCCAGCCTCGTTGCATAGCCTCTAAGCTCAATAGATTATTATCATCAAGCCCAGCGGCGAGTCTTACTTTGCGTTTGACGCGACCTATTGTTTGCAAGCCACCCGCCACTGATTTGGCAATAAGCATATGAAAGCTATTTGAGCCCAAATCAATGACTGCATATACATTTTTTTGCGGTTTAAGTTGCCCCACCGTTCAAAAACCTCTAGTTACGAATACTATCAAACTAACGGTCGGTTAAGACCGTCCTTTTTGGTAACCATTATTTGGGCGACGTCCGTTGTTATTACTACGATTACGTGGACCGGTAGAAAAATTACGTTTTCTGTGAATAGTCGGCTTAGTCAAATCATCTAGCAATGCACTTTTATCGTAATGCGATAAAGGGATGCTGTGCTCGATGTACTCTTCAATTTCATGAAGGTTATAAGCATACTGCTCACACGCAAAGCTAATTGCATGACCCGAAGCGCCTGCACGAGCTGTACGACCAATACGGTGAACGTAATCTTCGCAATCATCAGGTAAGTCAAAGTTAAATACATGACTTACTTCTGGAATATGTAAACCACGCGCAGCAACATCGGTAGCCACTAAAAAGTCTAGCTCGCCTTTACTAAATTGCGCGAGTATTGATTGACGTTTCTTTTGGTTTACATCACCGGTGAGCATACCCACTCGATGTCCATCTGCTTTTAACCATGCATACACAGTTTCACAGCTGTGTTTGGTATTTGCAAAAACAATTGCTTTCTCAGGCCATTCTTCTTCAATCAAGGTTAACAACAGCTTAATTTTATCTTCTTGTGAAGGATGAAATAGCTCTTCTTGAATACGCTTACCCGTTTTTACATCGGGTTCTATTTGCACATGCTCTGGGTTTGTCATGTGTTCAAATGCAAGCTCTTGTACACGATACGACAGTGTGGCAGAGAATAATAAGTTTAAACGTTCTGATGTATCCGGCATACGACGGAACATATAACGGATATCTTTAATAAAGCCTAAATCGAACATACGATCGGCTTCATCTAGCACGACTACCTCAATTTCATTAAGGGTGTAACAGCCTTGCTTGTACAGATCTATTAGGCGACCTGTAGTACCAATTAAAATATCAACGCCTTTTTCTAGTTGTGCACGTTGTTTTTCGTAATCTTCGCCACCATATACTAAACCTAAGTTAAGATTACAGTGCGGCGCTAAAATTTTTGCATCTTTGTGTATCTGAATCGCAAGCTCCCGAGTTGGGGCCATGATCAGGGCTCTTGGATGTTTACTAGGTGCTTTGCTAGATTGTAATAACCGGTGGCATGTGGCGGTTAAAAACGCCAACGTTTTGCCTGTACCTGTTTGTGCTTGGCCCGCAATATCGCGCCCTTCACAAATAAACGGTAGGCATTTAGCTTGAATAGGTGTGCAATATTCAAACCCACTTTCGGTTAACCCGGCAACCACTTCCGGTGCAATAGCAAAGTCTGAAAACTTTTTATCGGTCAAATGTGTCTTAGTCATAGCGTTTAAGCATAACGTTTAAACTTGCAATAAGAAACAAGAGTGTTTAAATACGCACTAAATATTTCGCCTAACTAAACCGGAGAGCGCAATGAGCGAGAAAATAATCCAAATTACCGACGATAGCTTTGAAGCTGACGTATTACAATCAGACAAACCTGTACTAGTAGACTTTTGGGCTGAATGGTGCGGACCGTGTAAAATGATCGCCCCAATTCTAAGCGAAGTTGCTGAGGAATTTGATGGCCGTGTAACGATTACTAAATTAAACATTGACCAAAACGCAGGTACTCCACCTAAATTTGGTATTCGTGGTATTCCTACACTACTACTTTTCAAAGATGGTCAAGTGGCTGCAACTAAAGTAGGCGCACTATCAAAAACACAATTAGTTGAGTTTTTAGAAAACAACATCTAAGTGTAAATTTATAAAAAAAGGGCGCTCAGCCCTTTTTTTATTATTTATTTTACAGAAGTACTGGACGCTGCAGTAATGACCTGCTAGTTTATAAAGCCAACTAATCCTTAGTTATATTCAACAAACCTCACTCAACGATCTAATAAAGCGATTTTGAGTATGACAACTGTAATAAAGAACCCACCAATATGCATTTACGCGAATTAAAAGACAAGTCTATAAAAGAGCTTGTAAACTTAGCTGAGTCCATGGGGCTCGAAAACGTAGCCCGCTTAAGAAAGCAAGACATTATTTTTGCTATTCTTAAATCCCATGCCAAAGGCGGAGAGAATATCTTCGGCGGTGGTGTATTAGAAATTTTGCAAGATGGTTTTGGCTTTTTAAGATCATCAGAAGCTTCTTACTTAGCTGGCCCAGATGATATTTATGTATCTCCAAGCCAAATTCGCCGTTTTAGTATGCGTACTGGCGACTCTATTTCAGGTCTTATTCGTCCGCCAAAAGATGGTGAGCGTTACTTTGCTTTACTTAAAGTAAACGAAGTTAATTTTGATAAACCTGAAAACTCTCGCACTAAAATCCTTTTTGAAAACCTGACACCACTACATGCAAACGAACGTTTTCGTATGGAACGTGGTAACGGCAGTAAAGAAGATATTACCGCACGAGTTCTTGATTTAGCGTCACCCATTGGCCGCGGCCAACGTGGTTTATTAGTAGCACCGCCAAAAGCGGGTAAAACCATGTTGCTACAAAATATTGCGCAATCAATCACACATAACCACCCTGATGTTACATTAATGGTTTTACTTATTGATGAACGTCCGGAAGAAGTGACTGAGATGCAACGCCTAGTAAAAGGTGAAGTTATTGCATCAACATTCGATGAACCAGCATCTCGCCATGTACAGGTTGCTGAAATGGTTATCGAAAAAGCAAAGCGCTTAGTTGAGCACAAAAAAGACGTGGTGATTTTACTTGATTCAATCACACGTTTAGCACGTGCTTACAACACCGTTATTCCATCATCAGGTAAAGTATTGACCGGTGGTGTAGATGCTAATGCATTACATAAGCCTAAACGTTTCTTTGGTGCTGCACGTAACGTTGAAGAAGGCGGTAGCTTAACAATTATTGCGACTGCGCTTATTGATACCGGCTCTAAAATGGATGAAGTTATCTACGAAGAGTTTAAGGGTACGGGCAACATGGAACTACACCTTAACCGTAAAATTGCGGAAAAACGTGTATTCCCAGCTATCGACTTTAACCGTTCTGGTACGCGTCGTGAAGAATTACTTACTAAGCCTGATGAGCTCCAAAAGCTGTGGATTTTACGTAAGATAGTCCATGACATGTCAGAAATTGATGCCATGGAATTTTTAATCGATAAACTATCGATGAGTAAAACCAACGATGAGTTTTTTGATTCGATGAAACGTCAGTAATCTGAACGCTGGTTAAGTAAACATTTTTAAATAAAAAGACACCAGATGGTGTCTTTTTTATTTTTAGAGTAAATCAGCTTATCCGTATTGCTTAAGCAGTACCAGCAAGTCATTTACTAATGTTGTTAACTTTTGAGTGTTAATTTGTGACTGAAGTAATTCATCATCTAGTGCTTTTGCCACTAATGCTATTTCTTTAAACTCAAACATTTGTGCCGCACCTAAAACTCGGTGGCTATCTTTTTGCAGCGATTTATAATCTCCAACTTTAAAATGCTGTTCAATTAGCTCACTTTCTGTAATCAGGCTTTGTTTAAAACTCGCTACTAAATCACTCATATCTACATGGATACTTTCTGTCGATGAATCCTCATTTGCTGAGCTTAAGTATTTAGCTAAAACAGTGTAAAAAAATTCTTTGTCTATTGGTTTTGCTAAATAATCGCTAAAACCAAGTGATAAGTAGTGGTCAATCTCGTGGCTCATGGCATTGGCCGTTAACGCTAAAATAGGCTGCTCATAGCCACATTGTTTGAGTAGTTCAAACGCAGAAATACCATCCATAACGGGCATTTGAATATCTAAAAGCACCAAATCCGGATACAGTTTTAAACTTTGCTCTACGGCTTGCTCACCATTTTCAACGGCAATCACTTCAAGTCCTAGGGAGTGTAAATAACGACTGATCAGTTTGCGGTTATCACTGTGATCCTCAGCAAGCACCACCTTACCGGATAACAACCTATGCCCTGCAGCCGATTTAGCCTGCATATCATCGTGGCAAACTTGCTCTTCAACTTGTATACAAGGCAAATAGAACGAAAACTCACTGCCCTTTTTAAACTCACTCTGCACGCTAATATAGCCACCCATCATAGCTGCTAACTGCTGCGACAAACTCAAGCCCAAACCAGTACCGCCAAAACGTCGGCTAATGCTGTTATCTGCTTGGCTAAAGCATTCAAAAATAAGCTTAAGCTGTGAGGAGCTCATGCCAATTCCGGTATCTTGAATACAAAAGATCAGCCCTTGATCCGTTTTGCTAACAGCAATTGTTACGTGCCCCTTATGAGTAAACTTAATGGCATTGGCGCATAAATTAATAAGTATTTGTTTTACTCGAGTTAAATCTAGCCGCGTAAAATAGGTATCACCTAACTGACTCTCTAATATCAGTGACAAGCCTTTCGCTTTAGTTTGTGGAGAAAACATAGCATGAACATCGTTGATCAATCGCACCATATCAAAACAGCTAATGTTAAGTTCTAGCCTGTTTGCTTCGATTTTACTTAAATCAAGCACATCATTAATCAGGCTTCTTAAATGCTCACTTTGTCGTTGTATTACCCTAAGCTCATCTTGTAATTGCTCAGCCTTGTACTGACCACTAATAAGATCGTCAGTTTGCGCCAAAATAGCGGTTAATGGCGTTCTAATTTCATGGCTTATATTCGCTAAAAACTGGCTTTTAACCTCGTTAGCTTCACGCAGTTCTTGCGCCACACTTTGCAGCTCTTTGGTGCGCTGTTCAACTTGCTCACTCAGCTTTAACTTCGCTTGTTTTTCTGTTCGGCGTTTATAAACAGCAATTACTGTAATTAAAATCAATATGGCAACAATCACCAATAAGAACGTCAGCTGTGAACGTTTAGCTATTTGTAATTCTTGTAAGTATTGTTGCTGTTTTAATTGTTTAATTTCTTGGTTTAGCTGATTTGATTCAAACTGAATTTGAAATTGACTGACCGCTTTTGAGGCTTCTTCGGTATTAACACTGCGCTGATAATCAACATACTGTTGATGCAAACTTAACGCTTTTTCATAATCCCCTAAGCTAGCATGGATCAGCGCTTCAACCCCCAAACCGTCTTTTATGCGCATGCCATTATTATACTCTTTGGCAAGCGTAATTGAACGCTCTGAGGTTTCTTTGGCATTTTCTGTATTGCCTTGCACAAATTGAACAGTCGATAACACGTGTAAGGCAGCCGCTAGTAACGACTTATTATCAGCCTCAAGTGCAAACTGTTGCCCTGCATTAGCATGATATAACGCGACATCAAATTTATTTAATTTAAGATTAATTGTGGCTAAGTTGGTGTGCTTAGTCGAAAGCTGAAAGGCGTTATTAACACTTTGATAGTAGCGCAAAGCTAATTGGTTGTAATGCAACGCTAACTGGTACTGCCTCGATTCAGTGTACGCCACACCCATGTTACCGTATACCTGTGCAACCCCATCGTCATCACCAAGCTCTTGAAAAACTTTTAAAACCTCACGATACATCTCAAGCGCGGACTCATACCGAGAGAGACGAATATAAATACCGGCAATATTATGTAATATATCGGCTTTATCTTGTGCGCTCCCCTCTTTTTCATAAATGACTTTGGCTTGCTGATAATAATCGAGGGCTAGCTCCATGTTATACATATCAAAGTAAGCGAGCCCAATATTACTGAGTAAGTTAGCCTGTTTAATCGGGCTTTTAAGGGTAACGGCAATGTTTAACGCGCGATTATAATCAACGACCGCTTGTTGCACTAACCCTTGATAATAAAGCACCACGCCTTGCATTTTAATTGCACGAAAATAAAGTTTTGGCTGTTCTTTGAGGGTGCTATTCGCCTCTAGTGATTTAAAATACTTTAGTGCATTAGCTAAATCACTCTGTGTAAACGCCAGCTCCGCTAAGTCACTGTAAATGGTCACGCGTTGTAAATTTGGAAGGTCAGGGTTAGCTAATATGTCTGTTGCAAGGCGGTGCTTTTTAGTCCATGTTTGCTCAAGATCGAACTGCTCAAACAAACTTGTCTGCTCATTGGATAAAGCGTCGTTTGATGCACCACTCAGTACAACCAAAAGACCAATAAAGCAGATGCGCTTTAACCGAGTCAGCATAAAAATATCCTTTAATCCTTGCTAGCCATAATAAAATGACACCCAAACAATATGTAAACATCTAATTTAGACCAATATAAAACAGGCATTCACGCCCACTCCTTGGGGTTTAATATTACTTAGGTGTATGATAATTTGTTCAAGATACACCAATTAATAGATTGTAAACAATGCTTAACCCACTGATAGATGAGATTTTTGAACTATTAATCAATAATAAAGTGTGGATGGTTCATACTTTAGCATCGGAACTAAAAGAACGTGGGTTACTTGATACCTTAGCAGCTGATCCTGGGCGTGATTTATTTAAACGTAATTTTTTAATTATGAATGCACTTTATCAGTTACAGCAGCAAGTTATGCCAAAACAGCAGCTACTGATTAAAAGTTTACATATTGAGCTGGTAAGCGACCCTCGCCAAAACCAACTTCACCCAAACGATCCGCTGCGTGACTACTACTTAAACTGGCAAAACTTTGAAACATCAACAGCAGAAATTAACGCATTATTAGATAGCTTTTGGCAACGTTTCAGTAAGCCTAAACAACATGAAGCGCCTTTAAGTGCTCAGCAACATCAGCAATTAATCGCTCGCTGGCAATTAGTACAACCAATTACCTTAAAAACATTACAAAAGCGTTGGCGACAACTAGCCGTTCAGCATCATCCAGACAAACAAGGGGGTGATAATGAAGTGTTTAAACAATTAAAAATGGAATATGAGCAACTCAAGGCGAGCTGCTCATCTTAAAACGTAAAACTAGCGCGTCAGGCGACGAGCACGGATTTTACGCCCTTTAATATTGCCTTCGGTTAATTTACGTAACGCGGGTTTAGATGAGTTACGCTCTACCGCGACAAAAGCCACGTTATCAAGTACATTAATTTTACCCACTTGGCGCCCTGCTATACCATCTTTACCTGTTAATGCCCCTAAGATATCACCCGCGCGCACTTTTTGCTTTTTACCCGCATCTATCATCAATGTCACCATTTCTGGCTTGTAAGGAGGCTTATCTAATAGGTTATAAGATGGCATTGGCTCAGGGGTAAAATCACGCTCATAGTGGTCACCAATTTGCGCTACTTTAAATTGCTCAGCATCACCGTAAATAGAACACGCAATGCCTTTTTTGCCCGCTCGCCCGGTACGCCCTACACGGTGAACATGCGTTTGTGGATCATGCGCTAAGTGATAGTTAATTACCATGTCCATATCATCAATATCTAAGCCGCGTGCTGCTACATCGGTTGCCACTAAAATAGACGCACTCTTATTGGCAAAATGAATCAGTGTACGCTCACGGTCACGCTGCTCTAAATCGCCATGCAATGCAACGGCGCTGAAGCCTTCATCGGCTAAATCATCACATACTTGCTGTGTTTCTACCTTGGTATTACAAAACACCACACAACTTTGTGGGGTAAATTTAAGTAATAGTAATTTAAGGGTTGGATAACGTTGCTTATTATTATCCATTTTATAGAAGTATTGCTTGATAGTGCTTTTTTCTTGCTGCTCTTCTACTTTAATCATTTCAGGGTTGCTCAGAACACGCTTTGCAATGGCTTCGATTGATTTTGGAAAAGTCGCGCTAAATAACAATGTTTGACGATTTGTTGGAATACACTCAATTATGGCATCGAGGGTGTCTTGAAAACCCATATCAAGCATTTGGTCGGCTTCATCAAGTACCAGCGTTTCAACATCATCTAAGCGCAATGTACCTTTACGAATATGGTCGTCAACTCGCCCTGGTGTACCTACAATAATATGCGCACCATGTTCAAGTGAGCCAATTTGAGGACCAATTGATACCCCGCCACACAAAGTTAAAATTTTAATATTATGAATACCGCGTGCTAATTTGCGCATTTCAACAGCCACCTGCTCTGCAAGCTCACGGGTTGGGCACAGCACTAACGACTGGATACGAAAGCGTTTAACATTCAGCTTGGCTAAAACGCCCAGACTAAATGCCGCTGTTTTACCTGAGCCTGTTTTCGCTTGGGCAATAATATCTTTACCACTTAAAACAGGAGGCAGGCTTTGTGCCTGTACAGGAGTCATTTGGGTGTAGCCGAGTGTTGATAAATTATCAACTAACCCAGAAGGTAAGGCCAACGATGAAAAAGCAGTTGCAGTCACAGTAAATTCCATAGCAAAAAAATAACTTGAGAAAAGTCTCAATAAATATGCGGCTAATAATAGCAGATTTAACAATTAGCAACCATTAACAACGCACGATAAAAAGTGCAAATAAAGATATTGCAAATGATAGTTATTTTCATTAAGATCTGCGACGTTTTACTATTCTAATAACTCTAAGCCGGAAGCTACTAATGAAACTTAACCCACTTTTTATCGCACTTTTAGCCAGTACCTCTGCAAATGTATTTGCTAACACCGCAAATATAGAGCGCATTGAAGTAAAAGGCAGTTACTTCAACGACTACAAAGTAGATAATGCCAGTGGGGCAATGAGAACCTCAACCTCATTACTCGATACCGCACAATCAGTCACTGTTATTACAGATACAATTGTAAATGAGCAACTAGCAACCACCTTAGGTGAAGTACTAAGTAACGATGCGAGTTTAACGCCAGGATCTAAGCAACGTAATCGTGAAGTATTTAACTTACGGGGTTTTGAGTTAAGTTCATCAACCGGCTACCTGCGTGATGGCCACCAGCATTGGTCGCACTATCAACAACCCATTGAAATTTTAGAGCAAGTTGAAGTAATTAAAGGACCATCGAGTATTTTGTACGGCCAATCGGGCCCTGGCGGCTTAGTAAATATGGTGACCAAAAAGCCAACCGCACAAACGTTATTTAATGCCAGTGCCGATGTCGATCAACATGGCTCAACTCGCTTTATGCTTGATGCTGGCGGCGCATTGACTGAAGCTGAAGATTTACGTGCCCGTGGCGTATTAGTAAAACAAGATGTTGAATATTGGCGTGAGTATCAAAACGGTGATAACCGCGAACGCGATCGTTTTTTAGGTGCATTAGTGGTTGATTACGATATTAGCGATAATGCCTTAGTACGTGTTCACTATGACCGTACCGATGACGAAGCAGGTCTAGATACGGGTGCTTGGATCGATAATGATGCCAATATCATTGGTAACGATAAAACAATTCGTGACATGTCTTGGGCCTTTACCGACATCACCGTTGAAAACATGGGCATTGATTTTAAGATGTTTTTAACCGACAACTGGCACGTAAATTTAGGCTACAACGAGCAAACATTTGAACGCCAGCGTTTTGAGTCAGCACCACGTAAGCCAAGTGACTTTATCGAAGGCGATAGTTATCAGTCACGCCCTTACGATCGCTTTGATGATTGGCAGTTTAAAACTGCTTTTATCGACTTTATTGGCGAATTTGAAACCGTGGGTGTGCATCATCAATTACTTGTAGGCGTTAACTCACTGGATTATTACTATGGCCAATTACGCACATCTGCTGATACGATTAATTTTTCTGCCGGTCAAAATGAGCCTAATCGCCCAAATATAAGTTACAAATCAGATGATACTGTTAGCTCATCTGCCTACGACTACTACGGGATTTATATCCAAGATTTGATTTCGTTCTCGCCTAAATGGCAACTATCACTGGGTGGTCGTTACGATAAACAAAGTAAAGAAAACAGCAATAACGAATCGTTCGTACCTAAGGTCGGCGTACTTTACCATCCAAATGCATCAGCAACCGTATACGCAAGTTACTCGGAAGGATTTGAGCCGCAAAACGAAACATTAGAAAATGAAAATGATGTTAATAATGGCATGAAACTCGATGCCATTACTTCTGAGCAACGAGAAGTTGGGGTTAAATGGCAACTGTTTGATGATCGATTAATGCTCAGCGGCGCCCTATTTGATATTAGTAAAACAGGCACCTTAGTGAGCGAAAATCTGATTAATCCTATTGGTGATATAACCAGCATAACCACGCAAGCAGGTGAACAACGCCATAAAGGCTTTGAACTTTCTGCACAAGGTGCTGCTACCGATCGTTTATTTGTTATGGCATCAACCATGTATTTAGATGCTAACTATGAACGAGATGAAGAATTAGAAGGTAAGCGCCCAACCGATGCGCCAAAGTGGTCCGCCTCACTTTGGACCCGTTATGAACTCAACGACGCCATTGCTTTTAATGCCGGCGCTTTTTATGAAGGTGAACGTTTTGCCGATAATGCCAATACAGTAACAAAACAGGGATATACGCGTGTTGATGTTGGCGCAACCTACGCACTTAAGGTAAGTAATACAGATATTAACCTGCGTTTAAACATTGAAAACTTATTCGATAAAAACTACCTAGCCGGTGGTGGATTAAATAACGTGACGGTAGGTGAAGGCACAAACGTGCGTTTAGCAGCGCAATTTAGCTTTTAAATACAAACTTTAAAAAACCATAGCCCACCTCAATTTGAGGTGGGCTTTTTTTTGAACTGACTTTTGAACCCACTGAATAGCCTACTCATCTCATCTATTTTTTATCCTGTTTGTTACATGCTTTAATGGTGTTAATCATTACAAAGGCTCTCTGAATATGAAACAATTGCTCACAGCACTCCTATTTACCACCAGCATGACGGTAAGCGCCAACAACAGTGAATTCACTACAAAACAGCTACAACAAGTAGATGAGGTGCGCACCACCGCCCTTAAAAGTGATTTAAGCTATCAATTACTAGAATCACTCACCACTGAAATAGGCCCGCGCCTACCAGGCACCGAAAACGATAAGAAAGCCGTTGCTTGGGCAAAAGCAAAGTTTGATGAATTAGGCTTTGATAAAGTCTGGTTAGAAGAAGCAACCTTCCCTGAATGGCGTCGCTATAGCGAAAGCGGAAAAATACTCACTCCAAGCGAGCAACCTCTGCATTTAACAGCACTGGGTAACAGCATTAGTACACCCAAAGAGGGGATCAGTGCACCTGTCGTCTTATTCGAAACCCTTGACGAATTAAAAGCTGCACCGGCGAATAGCTTAAAAGGTAAAATTGCTTATATTAATTACCGTATGAACCGTGATATTGACGGCAATGGTTATGGCCCCGCGGTAAAAGCCCGTGCTACTGGAGCAATTGAAGCAGCTAAAAAAGGCGCCGTTGCCTATATGATGCGCTCAGTTAGCACTGGCCACCATCGCTTTGCACATACCGGCGGTAGCTATTATAAAGAAGGGGTAACTAAAATACCTAACGTGACTATTGCCAATCCTGATGCTGACCAAATAGCACGATTAGTCGCATTAAACAAAGACGTGTCGGTTAATATTAATGTACAAACCGAAAACCTAGGCGAGGGCACTGGTTATAACGTCATTGGCCAATTTAATGGTACTGAAAACCCTGAGCAATATGTACTTATTGGTGGGCACTTAGATTCGTGGGATTTAGGTACTGGCGCTCTAGATGATGGCGCTGGCGTTGCCTTAACCATGGCAGCAGCAAAGCATATTAGTGATGTAAAACGTCCTAAGCGCAGTATTCGCGTTGTGCTTTTTGCAGCTGAAGAACTCGGCCTTTGGGGCGCAAAAGCGTATTTTGCAAAGCATAAAAATGAGCTTAATAACATTGTGGCTGCTGCAGAGTCTGACTTTGGTGCTGATGTAGTTTATGGCTTTGAATCAAATGTAAACGCAGCTTCACTGCCAGTAGTGCGCGCGATTGCCAAAGAGCTTGCGCCATTAAATATTGAATACATTGGCCAAAATGAAGCTAAAGGCGGACCCGATCTCATCCCATTTAAAAATGCAGTTTCTGCACCTATTTTTGAACTGGCACAAGATGGTACTGACTACTTTGATTACCACCATACAGCGGATGACACCCTTGATAAAGTAACACCCGCTAAACTTCGTCAAAACACCGCTGCTTATGCTGTATTTGCGTTAATGGCCGCCGACGCTAAAACGACCATTGAACCAAAAGCACGCACTAAAGAGTAACTGACATAATTACTTACAGTTTGCTGCTTTAACTAATACGCTCATTGTTTTAACTTAAAGAGAATTAAAACAGGGAGCGTATTTTCATGCTGCTTTTCAATACCAGTGAGTCTTTTCCTCATTTTACACAAGTACAGTGCTGCCCTAATTGCAAAAGTAACAGCTATCACTTAGTTAACCAAAGCCGCTTTTTGCGCTTTACTATTCTTCCTATAGTTCCGATAAAGTTGAGCTATAAACGCGAGTGCTATCAATGTGGACATTGTGAGCCTACAAGCATTAAAAAGTTACCCCTGTTCGAAAAGCTAAGCCTACCCAAATACTGTATTGGGTTAGTTTTATTGCTGTGGGTATTGTTATTTTTTTACCAAAAACACCTTAATGCTGAGGCGCTAAAACAAAGTTATTTAACCAACCCCAAAGCCTACGACACCTATTTAGTAAAGGCCGATAAATTCACTCATGAACCGTGGACACTGACTAATTTAAAAGTCGCGCAAGTGCTGAGCTTTGATCAGCAATTTATAACGTTTCAGGTGAGTAATTACAGCTATAAGCGCAGCAGCGCTATAACCACAGCAATGCGTGCCAGTTTATTAGTGCAAAGAGATTACTTTTCGTCTAAAACCATCACCCTACCTCGTAATGAAATAAAACGCTTATACAAGGATGACATTATATTCGACGTGCTGCGCCCCTATGCAAATAGTTTATATGGGGGATTTGTGATGTTTCCGCCACAGCCAAAACCTTTATATAAAGGAGTAAAGCTCGATAAAAATAATCAACAAGGAATTATGTACCACAAAGATGGGCAATACGATGAAGCGCTAGAAAGCTTTACTCTTGCAGCGCAAACAGGTTCTCAATGGGGGCAACTAAATCTGGCGCAAATGTATCGCGACGGGCAAGGCACAGAGAAAAACGCCCCACAAGCTATTTATTGGTATAAAAAAGCCATTGCTCAAGGTAATAGCAAAGCTAAACACGAGCTTGAGCAATTATGTAAAAGTGCACAATGTGAATAATGTAAAGTAGCGCGATTACGCCGCGCTACTATGGGTTTTAAAGAGCTTAGTATAGGTTACATGCATAATAACAATAACCAAACCCGCAACCACACCAAGTAAGCCATCAAATACTAAAGGGGCTAGCATCTCACCTACCCCACCTAAAGTTGACTGGGCGTAATGTGTGATATCAATCTGCGTATGATGCAGTAACTCAACACCATGCACTAAAATTCCACCCCCCACTAAAAACATGGCGATTGTACCTGCAAAGGCTAAAAACTGCATAAGTCGGGGAGCTGCTGCAAGTAGGCCTTTACCCAGTAATTCTTTAAATTTATTCGCAGAGAGTTTTGATTGGTTAAGTAAATACAATCCTGCATCATCAAGTTTTACAATTCCAGCTACCAGTCCATAAACACCAATTGTCATGATGATGGCAATAACACTTAGCACCAGTGCTTGATTCATTAACGTAGCCCCAGCCACAGTCCCTAAGGTAATTACAATAATTTCAGCAGACAGAATAAAGTCAGTACGAATAGCACCTTTTACTTTTTGCCTTTCATATTCAACTAAATCTAACTTTTCATCATCATCTATCGTTTCCTCATGGTGAGGTAAAAAGCGAGCAAATACTTTTTCAGCGCCTTCAAAACATAAAAATAAACCACCCATCATCAAAAGTGGCGTAATTAGCCAAGGCAACCACACACTAATTAATAACGCAGCAGGGACTAATATCGCTTTATTTAAAAACGACCCTTTTGCCACCGCCCATACTACCGGCAGCTCTCTATCGGCAGTGACCCCTGTAACTTGCTGCGCATTGAGCGCCAAGTCATCTCCTAGTACGCCTGCCGTTTTTTTAGTCGCAACTTTACTCATAGTCGCAATATCATCAAGTAAGGTCGTTATATCATCAAGTAATGTTAAGAGGTTAGTACCAGCCATGATATTCCCTAGCTAAAAATAAGAGCTTAAACATAACGTAAAGCCTTATTTTCACCAACGGTTAATTTAGCTTTGCTAAGCTCTTAATTAACCAAGCGACTAAATAAGTAAAACACAACCTAATGAAACACTACGCCACTACTATTGCTTTAATAGCGCTGGTTGCATGCAATGAGCAACCCATTACAACAAACTACATGTGCGATAACACCGCTGCACAGCTAGATATTATTAGCAACAAACAGGCGACGCTCCGCTTTAATAAGCATGATTATTTATTAACTCATGAGGTGAGTGCCTCTGGTAGCAAATATATTAATACCAAGGTACTGTTTTGGAGTAAGGGCGAGCAAGCTATGCTAATAATTAACGGTAAAAAATATCAATGCACAAGCAATTAACCACTAACTAACAACATATTAAAAAACTTGCTACACTAACAAAAGTCTTAATACTGTTGATAAAGTTATGCATTCTATCGCTATAAAACATAAAATAATTTTAGCCTTTTCAGCTATTGGCCTGTTAATGCTCACCAGCTGCATATTTTTTTACTGGTCACTCCATCAAATCAGTACCACTAACTCGCGCATAGAAACGTTAGCGGTTCCGGTACAGCAAGCGAGTAAAGACCTGCGTTTATCGCTACTTTCAATTACTAAATTTAACGCCATTGCTTACAGCCAAACTAAACTTGATTTACTACTGCAAAATAAAAAGCAAGCACACGCAGAGCAAACACAGTTTTTTAATAAATTAGAGACGCTAAAAGCACAAGTTGCCAAGCAACAAAGTATGCACACATTACTTGTTACTATTCATAATGACTTCACTAAACTAAATACTATAAGCAACGACATGCTTGCAGCAAAAGAGCAACGCTTTAAGGCGCAAAGTACCGCCGCAGCACTGACAGTTACCTTTAATGAACAGCTTCGCGATCTGAGTAACCAATTACTTGATATAGAGCTTATAAACGTAGCGGGCAACCAGCAATCGCTTTTAAATGCAGTCTTTGGCACAGCGACTCGAATTGATGATTTATTATTTACTCTAAACAATAATGTCAAAGGCATTGGGCAAGTAACCACCTCTGAAGATATCAATGCCCACCAACAGGACACTTCTTTTTTACTCGATAATATTCAATCTAATCTTAGTTATTTAGAGCAACAAGCCTCTCCTATTGCAAATAAGCTCAACGCCAATGAGTTAATAGCGGCGTTTAACGATTTAAGCAGCCTATTAAATAATCCTGATGGGCTGTATGCATTGCAGAACACTGTACTCAATAGCAAAGACAAGGTTGATCAGCGGTTTGAAAGTTTTCAACATGCCTTTATCATTATAGAAAATCAGCTAATTGAGCTTAATAAACTTGCAGACACGCGCTTTGACTCCCTGCAAGAGAGCGCTAAGTCAGCAATCAATACCGGCTCTAGCTTAGTTATTATTATTGCTTTTGTTTTAATTGTTTTGCTGGTTATTATTTCAGTGTTTACTACTAACGCCATGCTAAAACCACTTAAAAAGGTGAATAAAGAACTCGCACGCATAGCCTCAGGTGACTTTTCACAGCGTAGTAATCCTCTAAGTAAAGACGAATTTGGTACCCTACTGCATAATACCAATAAGCTTTGTGATGATTTAACTCACCTAATAAAAGGGATCAGTAACGACG
Organism: Pseudoalteromonas sp. SD03; assembly: GCF_040937955.1. Taxonomy (NCBI): domain Bacteria; kingdom Pseudomonadati; phylum Pseudomonadota; class Gammaproteobacteria; order Alteromonadales; family Pseudoalteromonadaceae; genus Pseudoalteromonas; species Pseudoalteromonas sp. SD03. The sequence continues at coordinate 111,417 of NZ_CP162514.1, read as the reverse complement.
CCTACGAACTCGATAATTCAGCCATTCAAACCAGTGAAAAAGGGCAACAAATGACCATCGTTGCTAAGCAACAGCTGGAACGCAGCGCACAAGCAACCTCATTAGCGCAAAGTATGCTACAAAGCTCACAAGCCGTTTACGAACAAGCGCAGAGTACCTCAAATGAAATAACGAATGCCTCGCAGTTTGCAAATGATGTCAATGACATTGCAAACAACAATAGCCAAAGTATTGAATCTCTTTTAAGCCGCCTAGATAAAGCAGTTAGCAGCACCGAAGAGCTTGCACAATACACCAAACTGATTGGCGCTATTGTTGATACGATTAGCAGTATTGCAGAGCAAACCAATTTGCTAGCGCTTAATGCGGCCATTGAAGCAGCAAGAGCCGGTGAACATGGTCGAGGATTTGCCGTAGTGGCTGATGAAGTGCGTTCGCTTGCAGCACGAACACAAAGCTCCACTAGCGAAATAACCACCATGATCAACACACTACAACAACATACTCAGTCTACCCAAGCTGAAATAAATGATGGTCAACAACAAGCCAAACATTGTGTTGAAAACAGTACTGAACTAAATGCAGCCGTTGAGCGTATCAAAAGCACGTTAGTATCGGTCAATGCAATGAGCAAAGACATTGCCCATGCATCGCATGAACAACTTGCAAACAGCACTGATATCCAACAAATAATGGCTAAGGTAACCGATCATGCCACCTTAAATGCCGACAATGCGACGACCCTAGCAAGCGAAAGTGAAGATGTTAATCAACTTGCACACTCTTTAAAAGGTGCGGTAGAGCGCTTTAAGTTTTAAGTGCAAGTAATGACTTGGCTTGCATGAACTGGGTATAATACTTTTAACTTTTTGCTAAGTAACGGCCCACAATGAAATACAAAGATCTACGCGATTTTATCGATTTACTTGAAAAACGAGGCGAATTAAAACGCATCAGCCAAGAAATCGACCCGTATCTTGAGATGACCGAAATTGCCGATCGCACACTGCGTGCTAAAGGCCCCGCTTTATTATTTGAAAACCCGAAAGGGTATGACATGCCTGTTCTAGCTAACTTATTTGGTACACCTAAGCGTGTAGCAATGGGTATGGGCCAAGAAGATGTCAGTGAATTACGAGAAGTTGGTAAGTTATTGGCATTTTTAAAAGAGCCAGAACCACCGAAAGGCATTAAAGAAGCCCTTGGACAAATTCCGGTATTTAAGCAAGTCCTTAATATGCCAGCCAAAGAAGTAAAAAAAGCGCCCTGCCAACAAGTTATTTTACAAGGTAACGATGTTGATTTAACCAAGCTTCCTATTCAGCATTGCTGGCCTGGTGATGCTGCGCCTTTAATTACTTGGGGTTTAACCGTTACCAAAGGGCCTTATAAAAAGCGTCAAAATTTAGGGATTTACCGCCAGCAGTTACTTGGCAAAAATAAAATTATTATGCGTTGGTTATCTCATCGTGGTGGCGCGCTTGATTTTCAAGAGTGGTGCAAAGAACACCCTGGTGAGCCGTATCCGGTATCAGTGGCATTAGGGGCTGATCCTGCCACAATTTTAGGGGCGGTTACTCCGGTCCCCGATACATTAAGCGAATATGCTTTTGCCGGTTTATTGCGTGGCAGTAAAACGGAAGTGGTTAAGTCTATTTCGAATGATTTACAAGTACCGGCCAGCGCAGAAATCGTGCTTGAAGGGCATATTATGCCAGGTGAAATGGCACCTGAAGGCCCTTATGGCGACCATACGGGTTACTATAATGAAGTCGATGACTTTCCCGTTATGACAGTCACTCATATTACTCATCGTAAAGACCCTATTTATCACAGTACCTTTACGGGTCGTCCGCCTGATGAGCCAGCTATTTTAGGGGTGGCTCTAAACGAAGTATTCGTGCCAATTTTACAAAAACAGTTTCCAGAAATCGTTGATTTTTATTTACCGCCAGAAGGCTGCTCGTACCGTATGGCCGTGGTTACCATGAAAAAACAATACCCTGGGCACGCCAAGCGCGTAATGATGGGGGTTTGGTCATTCCTACGACAGTTTATGTACACTAAATTTGTTATTGTCTGCGATGATGACATTAACGCCCGAGATTGGAACGATGTAATATGGGCTATTACCACCCGTATGGATCCTGCACGCGACACCACGTTAATTGAAAACACGCCAATAGACTATTTAGACTTTGCATCGCCTGTCTCTGGCCTTGGTTCAAAAATGGGCATGGATGCAACCAACAAATGGCCTGGCGAAACAACCCGTGAGTGGGGCGAACCTATTGTTATGGATCAAGCCACTAAAGATCGCGTTGATGAACTTTGGGATAGCCTAGGTATTCTTTAACGACTTTGGTCTAGGCTATAAACTCACCCTGCGGATATGCTACTATTGCTCAAATAAAGTGCGTATCCGCTAATTTAAGGTAAAACATGCAAACATTACACGCTGACGTTGTTTCTATCAGTCCACTAACAGAATTTGTTCATAAAGTTATTTTAAAGCCGCAGCAACCCGTCACATTTGAAGCTGGCCAATATTTACAATTGGTTTTAGGTGAAAAAGATAAACGTGCGTTTTCAATTGCAAGCCGTCCTTCACAAACGGATGCTTTAGAATTACATATTGGTGCTTCAGTTGCTGACTCATATGCTATGCAATCGCTAGAGCACCTTCGTAGTGCCCACAATAATAATCAAACAGTGACTATTGAAGCGGGCTTAGGTGTTTCTCAACTACGTTTGCAGTGCGAGCGCCCCATTATTTTACTTGCTGGCGGCACAGGCTTCTCTTACGCAAAATCAATGGCCGATCACCTTGCTGAAATAAATTGTCAGCGCCCAGTGCTATTTTATTGGGGTGTTAAAGAAGAGTCTGCGCTGTATGCACACAGCGAAATGAAAGCTTGGGCAGATAGTCATAAGCACTTCGAATTTATTCCTGTGGTAGAAAATCCTACTGACAGCTGGACTGGCCATACTGGTTATGTGCATAAAGCGGTAATGGACGATATCATCTCGCTTGAACCTTACGATATTTACATGGCAGGTCGTTTTGACATGATAGGCATAGTGCGCGATGACTTTATTAGCCACGGTGCCATTCGCGAAAACATGTACGCGGATGCATTTGCTTTTATAAAATAACAGCAAATGCATCATTTTTAAGGCACCTTAGGGTGCCTTAATTGTTTTTATTGCCCGCCATTACCGCTGCGATGATTGTTATTACCTATTAAACTCATCAACATAAACAATTTCCTAAAATCCAATCTATAAACCATACTTTGTATAGAACATTCAGCGGGAGAAACCTAAATGCTAAATACAAAAGTAAAAGATTTTATGCAACACAAGTTGCCTCATATCACCCCTAATACAGAAATGACGACCGCCATTGCAGAACTACAAAAATTTAAATTGCTTGGTGCCCCAGTATTTGACGATAACAAGTTGCTAGTAGGTTTTATCTCTGAGCAAGAGCTACTTAAACCCCTAATGCAAAGCAGTTATTTTTGTGACGGTATGGTAAAAGTATCGCAGTTGATGCAAACAGAAGTTGTGACGGTCAGCGGTGATACCAATATCATGGAATTAGCAGAACAAATGCAACCCGGTAAGCCAAAGAATTATCCCGTGGTTGATGGTGACGTTGTAGTTGGCATGATCAGCCGTGCCGATATTTTAAAAGCACTTTATGATAATTACGTTAGCTGTCAAACTCACATATAAACAAAAATGCCACTGTAAACAGTGGCATTTTTTTATAGTACAGGTGATTAACGCTGTGCGACTTTGGTTTTGAGTGCCTGTTTATCTGCATCACTTAAATACGCAATCTCAAGTGCATTGGCTTGCGCTTTTTCCATATCAGCTTGCGATAAACCAGCTTGTGGCGCTGCAGTTGCGTATTCGTACTCAATTTCAATCCCTTCAACAGCCGGATCATCGGTATTAATGCTGGCCAAAATGCCATGATCTAAAAACTGTTTAAGCGGATGCTTCGTTAAGTCATTCACTGTGCTGGTTTGAATATTACTGGTTAAGCACGATTCAATACCAATACGGTTATCACGTAAATAATCCATTAGCGTTGAGTCTTCAATCGCTTTAACGCCATGCCCTATTCTGCTTGCGCCAAGCCCGTTTAATGCCTGCCAAATACTGGCAGCACCCAATGCTTCGCCAGCATGCACGGTAACCGCTAAATATGCATCGCGTACTTGTTTAAAGTGATCAACAAACAGTTCACCAGGGTAACCAATTTCGTCACCGGCTAAATCAACCGCGACCAAATCATTTTTAAAAGCAAGTAAAGCATCCAGCTCGTGTTGACAGGTTTTAACACCGTAAGTACGAGATAAAATACCAATTAAGTTTGCTTTAATATCAGCATCTTTTGTTGCACTTTTAATACCATCAACCACGGCTTCAACAACGCCCTGAGGATGTAAACCTTGGCTTTGTGCCATGTAGTAAGGGCTAAAACGTAGCTCTACGTAATCAAGGCCTTGCGCTTGTGCATCTTCAATGTTTTCTATTGCAATTCGTCTACAGGCATCGTAATCACCCAGTACCGTGACCCCCCAATCAAGCTTTTGTAAAAAAGCCATTAGGTTTGGCTCAGGATCAATAACTTGAACATGAGGAATAAGTGCCTCAACATTATCTGCTGGTAAAGCTATATTAAACTGACGACCAAGTTCTAGTATGGTTTGCGCGCGTACATTCCCATCTAAGTGACGGTGAATATCTAGCAAAGGTATTTTTCTATTAATCATAGTAGCTACTCGGTTGAGTTAAAATTGCGCGAATGATACGCAGGTACAGTAATATTTCAAGTGTAGAATATTTAAAATGGCGCTTGGAGGTCTTATGTCTGCCTTTTGTACAAAAATACGTGTTACTTATCTAAGCGAGATAAATAATACCAAAGCGTTTTAAATAGCTCATCAGCTTCAATAGGCTTGGTCATGTAGCTATCCACTCCAGAGGCAATCGCTTTTTGAGCGTCTTGTTCGTGAGCGTTGGCGGATAAACCAATAATAGGTAAATCAAAAAAACCTAACTCATTACGAATCACTTTTGTTGCTTGTAAACCATCCATATTAGGCATTTGAATATCCATTAATACTAGGTCGTAGTTTTTTTCGCTAAGCATCGCAATCGCTTCTAAGCCATCATTTGCGATATCAGCAATACCGTGTTTAGTTTCTAAAATAGCACTTACAACATGTTGGTTTAATGGGTTGTCTTCCACTATAAGTAATTGATATTTTTCTAAAGAAATATTACTGACATCAATTTTTGATAAAGCATCAGCACTGTATTTGGCTTTTGGCAGCGATGAATGAACTGGTAAGCTAAAAGTAAACGTAGATCCATGCCCCTCACTGCTTTTTAAATCAATAGCCCCTCCCATCAATTCGACCAATTTTTTACAAATACTCAAACCTAAACCAGTACCACCGTACTGACGTGACGTTGAGCTATCTGCTTGAGAAAAGGGTTTAAAAAGCTGTTTTTGAGCTGCAGAGCTAATGCCAATCCCGGTATCGTTAACACTAAAATATGTCATTTTTGATGATTGCCAAATCTTTAACGTAATACAGCCCTTTGCGGTAAATTTTACTGCATTATTTAATAAATTAAGCAGAATTTGCTTTAAACGAATAGGATCGGTATTGAGAATTAAATGCGCATCGCTGTCATACTCTAATTTTAAAGAAAGGGATTTACTCTCCACCTCAAATTGCATTAAACCGACGATGTCTTCGGCTAATTGTTTGAGGTTCACAGGCTCTTGCATTAACTCAAGTTTACCGGCTTCCATTTTAGAAAAGTCGAGTACATCGTTTAACACTCTTAATAATACACTTAGAGCACCATCAGCTTGCTCTATATAGCCTTTTGCTTGCTGCCAATCCTGTTGTTGTAGCGCTAGATAGTGCATACCCTTTATGCCATTTATTGGCGTGCGTATTTCATGACTCATGTTGGCTAAAAACTGACTTTTTATAGCACTGGCTTCATCGGCCTTTTGTTTTTCTTGGCGTAGCGTGAGTGTTTGCTTTGCCACTTGTTCGCGAATCCGAATATTGGTAGCCGTCACAGAGATCAAAAATATAATCAACAACCACACAAATAACATACCCACTATTTGCGCTAGCCAGTATATGAACCACGATGATTTTAAAACGGGTTGATGCAGCTCAACGCGCCACATTCGCTGACCAATTAACAACTGATATTTTTTTAGTAACACCATAGAATGATGCTCTGCAATATAAAGTGCCTGCTGTTTTTCAGCATTATTAATATCAAAAAAACTAATCGCAATACGCTCATTAGAGTCAAACGACAGCGACTTAGAAAGTTTAGCTAAGCTAACTACGGCAACAACAAATCCTTTAAAATCGCCTTCTGTTACCGCATTTCCAAAAACGGGATACATAAAGAGTACACTTAATTCATCGTTATTCGGTATCAGTGCTGTCGGTTCACTGATCACCAATTCATTAAGTACTTTAGATTTAGTAAGTGCTGTACGCACTTGCTCGTTTGAACCTAAATCAAACCCAATAATATCTTTCATTCCCCTAAGTGGATTTATATATTTTACGGGATAATACAACTCTCGATAGGGGGCTTTTTGCCATTGCCCATTCGCTGATTTTTGTTTGATAAACGGGTTTTCGCTATCAACTTGCTCAATCCATGATTGATACTCGGCACGAGAATCATCAGTAATCGCAGGAACCCATTTAAAAGCAAGTATTTCTTCACTGTAGCTTAATTGTTTAGCCGTAAACTGCGTAAACTCACTAAAACTAACGTCTTCACTATTTGCTAAAAAACCACTTAATAAAGATAGATGTGCAATGATCTCATCTAACTTTTGATTTATCGCGCTTTGAGTTGCAAGCACTTTCGTTTCTTGCTTTTGAGTGTCTTTTTGTTTTTTTACGCTCGCTGCACCATAAAAGCTAATACTAATAATCGCATAAATAAGTAATGCAGGAACAATAACTTGTAGCCGATGGCGCATCTCAGAATAGTGAAATACAGCTAATAGTAATGGGGTAAAAATTAATACGCCAATACTGTCACCTATCCACCAAGTAATAAAATTATCCAGCGCATTCGCAGCAGGGATGATCTGATTAAATACTAATAAACTCGTACCAGCAATAGCGCCTATGACACAGCAGACAGGACCTGCGATTACTAAGCTTTGAATACTTAATTTTAACGATGAAAGGTCTAGAGGGGCTTTTATTACTTTTGTAATTATTTGCGCGCCAAGCCATGCTTGCAAAAAAGCAGCGCCGCTGAGGCCCACTGCATGTAACAAAATTTGCCAGTTTAAAATATCTGTAACATGGTCTAAATGAATTAAATTAATCAGTAAAGAACCAGCAATAATGCCTAAGTAAGCGCGATGGCGCCATAATAAAAAACTGGCTAGTGCAATGCCTGCAGGTGGCCAAGAAGCCACGGCATAACCGTCAACTGCGAGTAATAAATTACTAAGATAACCAGTAAAAAAATAAGCGCATGCAAGACTAAAAGAGAGTGTAAACACATTTTTCATAGCCTTCGCTCCTGCGCTTTTAATTATTGATTTATAAAATATAATCCATTATTGATAGAGCACAAGCGCCTTATCTAATTGTGCGCTGTGTTTATAGCTTAGTATAGCTTGTTGTCGATACTGTGATTTGTTATCGCTATTAAGCGCTTTGTCGAATACTCGTGCAGCTAAATCATAATCACCTTGGGCATTCGCTAAACACGCCAGCGCTAATAATAACGCGTTATTGTGCTCGTCTTTTTTCAACCGCTCTTGAATGCTTGATTGCAGCTTGTAAGCATTACTTGGCGCAGCTTCACGTAAAATGTCGGTAAGTTCAGAGTGGTGCTTAGCGTGTTTGAGCATTTTAATTAACTCGTTTTCAATACTCGCCAACTGCCCTGTTTTTGCCATTTGAGTTAAGTACGCAGTGTGCGCATGTGCTTGCAATTTCTTACCTAATTGCTGGTACTTACTGGTTAGCTCATCACTCGCTTGAGCAGCAAAATAAGCTAAAAACACCTGCTGCCACTGCTTATCGCTCAATGCATCTTTACGTAATAAGCGCGGTAAAAAGTCTTCTAATATTTTAAAGTGCTGCTGTTGCACCAACACTTCAGTGTACAGTTTAAGCTCAAGTACCGTGGCTTTTTTAGATTCAGCCGCCATCCGTATTTGCGGTTCAATAACACTGCTGTCGCCACTGGCTAACCATAGTTTAGCCACTTTTAGTTGCTGCTCAGGGCTTATTTCAAACAAGTATTCCAGCGCTTTATCGGGTTGATTATTTGCCAGTGCAGCTTTTGCTAGTAACGCCAAACGTATGTCTAAAAATTTAGCTGGCACACTGTTACTTGATAACGCGCTTTCCACTTGCGCGTAATCGTCATTAATCAAGCTCCACAGTGCTTGCTCTATAGCTGCATGCTTGCGCTCTTGGCTGCGAGCAAAAAATCCATGTTTGGTATTTCTGTAAATAGATAAACAGTAGCGTACGAGTTTGTAAGTTAAATACAAAGCTGCTGCGCTCAGTGCCGCCATAATACAAAACGAAACAATCGTACCTTCTATGGTGGTGTTATTAAATGAAATCAGTACATAGCCTTTTTCATCTAACACGAAAGGAGTGATAGCTAATACCAATACAATAGCGACAATAAAAATGATCAACCCTATCATTGTGCCCACTCCTTAACTTGCTGAGTACTTTGCAATGTCACCTCAGGGTTAAAGTTAAGCGGCTCTTTTTCAAGGTTTACTAAAGTTTGTAGTACCACTTTTGTGGCATTATCATCTTGCTTAAAGTATTCAGTAACTAAACGTTTTGTGTCGTTTAAGGCGCTAAAATAGATGCTGGCTTGCTTGCTCATTAGTGCATCTTGCGCCTGAGTAATATTGAGCTTTATGCGCTGATTAATCAGGTGGCGCTCTCTATCAGTTAATAGCGGCTCTATTAATACCCCTTCGTGATGGCGAATTGTAATAAAGCTATCAACTATTTTATTCCAGCTATTTCGGATGTTTTGTTGCCAATCACTCATATTTTCAGAGAGCGCGTTTTCGTCAGTTACTGACGCTTCTTCTGGCAAATTAACCGCATTAAATACCAAGTTATCGATGCGATCTCTTACACTATTTAACTGTAAGTAAATCGCCTCTGTCGCAACGGGTTTAATGCTATCGAGCGTTTGTATGTCTTGTATAATTGCTTGGCGTAACTCAAGCGTGCCTGGGTGATCGCTTAAAAGTGAATCTAAACGTTTAAGCACTGCACTTGTGCCTTGGTAATCTTGTTCAGCCCACAATTTAAATTCGGCCATGCGTTGTAAGCTGGTCACTTCTTGTGGGTTTAATGTATTACCACTTTGCTGCACTTTTTGCAGTGCTGCTTTTAATGCTTGCTGATTTTTTACAGAGTTTTCATTGAGCGCCATAGCAATTTGCTCTTCGCTCTTTTGTAACGCTTGCTGTAGACTGAGTTGCTCAGACTTAAGCGCTTGCAGCTCTTGCTGCAATATCTTATTTTGCTCTGTTAATGCATTAACCGCTAAATTTTGCACTTTACCGGCATTGAGCTTTTGATAAAACTCATAACCCACGCCACTAGCAACAAGTAACGAAATCACCAACGCTAAACTGCCCACCTTACTCACTTTATGGGTATTATTTTGCGTTTGATTATTGGCTTTTGCAGTGTCGTTTTTAGCGGTATTAGACGTGTTATTGGCTATTGGTTGCGCTGCTGCTTTTTCTACTTTTGACGTCGCTGACTGTTCACTCATTTTGCTACCTTGCTGATTAATGCAGGCAAACATAGCGTGGTCGCTAGCCCCTGCCGCAGTATGTATATGTGTCGAATTTATTTTTTGCTGTTGTAAATAATCGCCAATACGCTCACTGGCAACATAAAATTCGCACTGTTGTAACCATGTTAGTTGCGCCGCGGTAAGGGTATTAAAAATGGCATCAACGGCGGCATTACTAGTAATGACTATACCGTGTACATTCTGGCTTTGCCAGTGGTCTATCCAGTCAGCGGGTTGTTGCGCTACCGGCTCACGTTGATACACCACACAATTATTTAAAAAAGCACCGCGTTGTTTTAAGGTTTTTGCTATCTCAGGCCGCCCACCAATACCTTTAACCAACACGATATTACTGCCATCAACCTCAGCCAATGACTTAAGCGCCAGCAACCCCTCAGAATCATGTTGTTTTGGCAAAGCAGCACGTACACCAAATACTTCATAAATGGTGTCGGCTGTTTGTTGGCCAACACCATAAAACTGCGCTTTGGTGTTAATTGCAGGCTTAAGCGCACTCAGTGCATGTACTGCATCTTGCGAAACAAAAATAATTTTGTCGGCATTAACCAACGGGCTTAGCTCAACGCTGGTTGGGGTTAAATACGTTATTTTTAGAACAGGACACAAAGACGCTTGATAACCCGCTTGCTCAAGTTGCTGTGCAAGGGCTGCGCCTTTTCCTTCGGGCCGAGTTATCAAGATGTGTTTCATTATGCGTCTCGATATACGTCAGCAAGGATTTTATCTGCGCCTTGTGCTAAGAGTTTTTTAGCCAGCTCAACTCCTAATTTTTCCGCATCATCAACATGCCCACTAATTTCATCGCGTAAAATTTCGCTGCCATCAATCGCCCCAACTAAACCACGTAAATGTACTTGCTCACCATCAACCAATGCATAAGCACCAATCGGAACTTGGCAGCCCCCTTCTAAGTGGCGGTTCATTGCGCGCTCGGCATTAACACGAATACGAGTTTCACTGTGCTCCAGCGGAGCTAATAAGGCTTTAGTAACTTCATCATTTATACGGCATTCAATACCGACAGCACCTTGACCATTAGCAGGTAACGACACTTCTGGCTCAATAAAGTCACGAATACGTTCACCCATTTCTAAACGAATTAGCCCAGCCGCTGCGAGTATAATCGCATCGTATTGACCACTATCAAGCTTTGCTAAACGTGTATTTACATTGCCACGTAAGTCACGAATTTCTAAATCTGGACGCAACGCTCTGATTTGGCATTGGCGACGTAAACTTGAGGTGCCAACAATGGCGCCTTGCGGTAACGCATCAATATTGGCAAAATTATTTGAGACAAACGCGTCACGCGGGTCTTCACGCTCACAAATAACGTGTAACTCTAAATCATCTGGAAATTCGACTGGCACGTCTTTCATTGAATGCACTGCAATGTCTGCTCGCCCATCAAGCATGGCTTGTTCTAGTTCTTTTACAAATAAGCCTTTACCACCAATTTTAGCCAGTGGTGTATCTAAAATAATGTCACCTTGAGTCGACATAGGCACCAGCTCTACACGCACGTCATCGTGAAAATGCTCTAGCTGCGCTTTTACAAATTCAGCCTGCCACAGTGCCAATGCACTTTTACGAGTAGCAATGCGAACTAACTTTGTTTTTTCAGTCATAAAATATCCATTAATAATTACTGGGGTCTGTTGACCTTCCAGGATTAAAACCTGTTCTATCTGAGGGCGATTTAATCAGCTAAAATTCTAAATTCTTTTTGCGCAATGAGTAAACCTCGCTCATCAACCACATCAACGCGCCAATTCCCTAACTGGGAATCCATAATATTTTTAGTTGAGTAAGTTCGGTAGCGCGGAGAAGTAACTTTGAGCGACACTTCCGCCATCACTTCGCCTTCAAATAACCAAATATGCTTTACCTGCTGACCTTGTAAGTTTTTAAGCTCACTAAAAAATGACAATGATTCTTCAAATTGGCTTAAACGCACATCGGCGGCAAATACATTGGTTGGTTCACGATTACTCACACTGCGCGTCAATACGGCGCGGCTAATAGTAGCGGTATCTATTTTGGCGCCAATGGCCACACTCGCAACTTGTGCTGATTCAGCAAATACTTTTTGCTCAGCCGGTTTTTCACTGGCCGTTTCGGTTTCAGGCGTTTGGTTATCTGTTGCAGCCATGGCTGCTTCTTCAGGCTCAGCAGTGATCGTTGGCTCTACTTCTTGCTCAATAATACTTTGTTGAACTTCAGGCTCTGATGTTACTTGTTCGGTAATAGGAGCTGGTTTTTGCTCACCTGGGGAAAGGATTTTAGGTGCTGCAATTGCGACACTGCTCAGCGGCTCCTCATCAGCATCTGTTGCGTTTTCACTCTCTGCTGATGCTGCAGTATCATCGCTTAATGACACAATTGCTGTTTGTTGCTCAGTAAAATCGAGCTGCTCATTAGGATGCGGCGCCCCTTGATCAGCATTCACAGCGCTAGACAGGCCGTAAATAACCGCTGCAGAGGTCATAATCACCAACATAGAAATACTCACAATCCGACGCCAATGCCACTCATAGCTTACGCTGGGTTCGCTAACCTGTGGTTCACGTTTTACATTTGCTGTTATTACTATTTTTTGACTCATTTTGACCCTCAGCGGCTCCTAAACTAACTTAAGCGAGAAATTAACCATTGGCGCACAGCTTGTAACTCTTGTGTACAAACCTGATGCCCCATAGGGTATTCTTGCCAACTCACATCCATGTTATGCGTTGATAATACTTCAAACGCACTTCTACCCGCGCTATGCGGTACAACGTCATCTTGGCTCCCATGAGCCATAAATATATTTAGCTGTGTTTGCTTTGCTTCATCAGCCAATTTATGTGGCACACACATATAGGTTGATAGTGCCATAACGCCAGCAAGCTTTTGCTCTAAACGCGGGGCTAAATGTAGCGATATGACGCCACCTTGTGAAAATCCCGCTAAAATAATTTTGTTCGCCGGTATGCCGTTAGCCATTTCTTGCGTTATTAATTGCTCAACTTTTGCTGCAGACTCCCTAACCCCTTGTTCATCTGCACGTTTGTCTAAATCCATCGATTTAATGTCATACCATGAGCGCATCTGCATACCGCCGTTAATAGTAACGGCCTGCATAGGCGCATGCGGAAAGATAAAACGCACACCTAGTTCACTGGGTAAATCGAGCTGTGGCGCTACTGGGGCAAAACCGTCACCAGAATCACCCAAACCATGTAGCCAAATAACCGTGGCTTTATGCGTTCCCTGAGCTGGGTATTGAACAAACTCTAAACTCATAGCGATGATTGCCACTTAATTTCTTGACCCGCTTGACGTGTTGACGCTTCATTGATGAAACTCCAAAACTCTGCGCCTGAGCGGTTATCAATCCATTGACCATCACGCATTTCAAAATGGTGACCGTTAAATTTTGTTGCCACCCACACTTGATGCAACGGTGCTTGCTTATTAATCACAATTTTACTGCGATCTGGAAAAATAATTTCTAAAATACCTTGAGCCGATTCATAATCTAAATCTGCTTCACAATCATCAACTTGTTCTTCAATTGTGAACATAAGAGCTTCTGCTAACTGGTGATATTCGTGATCAGTCATCGTTAATTTCCTTTGCAGGCAAGACGCCTAAATAATGGGTGCATGTTTGTACAGCTAGTGTAACAGGAATAAAATCATCCGCGAATAGCTGCATTTTTTAGATATTCTGTTACTCTGCGATTATAAAGCCAGCAACCGTATTAATCTAATGAAAGCGACATATACCTTACAATTAAAACAACTATTAATCAGCACCGTTTTGTTGTGTGCGTTAGCTGGCTGTGGTCAAAGCGGCCCGCTGTACTTACCAGAGCAGCCTACTGAACAAAATCAGCCAACAGACACCCCCAAAAAGCAAACACCTATTGAGCAAAAACAGGAGCAGTAAATGGATTTTTTTAATTATAAAAACAACCAACTATTTGCTGAAGATGTCAGCGTAGCAACGATTGCACAGCACTATGGTACACCGTGTTATGTGTATTCAAGAGCGACGTTTGAACGCCATTATTTAGCGTTTGCCAATGCAGCTCAAGATCATAAAAGCTTAGTGTGCTACGCCGTTAAAGCAAATTCAAATATTGCAGTATTAAATATACTGGCGCGACTTGGTGCGGGTTTTGACATTGTTTCAAAAGGCGAGCTCGCGCGGGTCATCAAAGCGGGAGGCGCAGCCAATAAAGTGGTGTTTTCTGGGGTTGCTAAAACCGCTGACGAAATTGCTTATGCGTTAGAATTAGGTATTAAATGTTTTAACGTTGAATCAATCTCAGAGCTTGAGCGCATTTCAGAAGTAGCGTGTGAGCTTAATCTAGACGCGCCAATTTCTATTCGTGTTAATCCTGATATTGATGCTAAAACACACCCGTATATTTCTACTGGCCTAAAAGAAAACAAATTTGGCATTGGTATCGAAACCGCGTTAAATGTGTACCAACATGCTGCGTCGTTACCTGGCTTAAATATAGTTGGGGTTGATTGTCACATTGGCTCACAGCTGACACAAACCAAACCGTTTTTAGAGGCGCTTGATAAACTACTGGCATTAATTGATGAGTTAAAAAATGCAGGTATTGAGTTAAGCCATTTAGATATTGGTGGAGGCCTTGGCGTAACCTACGACGACGAACAGCCTCCCCACCCGAGTGAGTATGCAGCACAAGTAACACAGCGCCTTACTAATTATCGCCACCTTGAACTGATTTTTGAACCAGGGCGAGCTATTGCCGCTAACGCTGGGATTTTAGTGACTCAGGTTGAGTTTATTAAGCAAAATCAAGACAAGTACTTTGCGATTGTTGATGCGGGTATGAATGACATGTTGCGCCCATCACTTTATCAAGCGTGGCAAAAAATTATTCCTGTCTCGGTGCGTGATGACGAAACACCTACCCACAACTATGATGTGGTTGGGCCGGTGTGTGAAACCGGTGACTTTTTAGGTAAAGACCGCCCTCTAGCACTCAAGCAAGGTGACTTGTTAGTGCAGCGTAGCGCTGGAGCGTACGGCTTTACAATGAGTTCAAATTATAACTCACGCCCACGGGTTGCCGAAATAATGGTAGATGGTGAGCAACATCATCTTATTCGCGAACGCGAAACCATCGAAAGCCTATACCAAGGTGAGAAAATTTTACCATAAACGTTTTTGCCAACTAGCTGCTCTGTGGCATGATTAGCGCAGAGCAAAACCGAATTAGAGCGCTATGTTAGTTAATTTTTCCAAAATGCACGGCTTAGGTAACGACTTTGTTGTGATTGATAACATTACACAAAACGTTTTTTTATCCCGTGATCAAATCAAAAAGCTGGCCGATCGCCATTTCGGCATTGGGTTTGACCAATTACTGATGGTTGAAGCCCCTTACTCACCCGATCTCGATTTTCACTATCGGATTTTTAATGCCGACGGCCACGAAGTAGAACAATGTGGTAACGGCGCCCGTTGCTTTGCCCGCTTTGTGCGCATGAAAGGCTTAACCAATAAACATAAAATTAGCGTTTCAACTAAATCTGGTAACCTCACCCTGTATATTGAAAAAGACGGCCAAGTAACGGTTAACATGGGACACCCTAATTTTGAGCCGAGTAAAATCCCGCTTAAAGCAACCAAACGTGAGCTGACTTATATTATTCGTGCAGAAGAACATACCGTTTTTAGTGGTGCTGTTTCTATGGGTAACCCGCATTGCGTCATGGAAGTAGACGACATTGAAACGGCACAAGTGAGTACCCTTGGCCCGTTGCTTGAAAATCATGAACGTTTTCCACAGCGCGCAAATATTGGCTTTATGCAGGTTATTTCTCAAGAACACATTAAACTCAGAGTGTGGGAACGTGGTGTAAGCGAAACACTTGCTTGTGGTACCGGTGCGTGTGCCGCTATGGTGATTGGCTTTATTCAAAACAAGCTCACCAGCACAGTGCAAGTTGATTTACCGGGCGGTAGCTTACAAGTTCGCTGGAGTGGCGAAGGCCACCCAGTGCGTATGACAGGCCCCGCTGAACATGTATTTGATGGGCAAGTTGCACTATGAGTGAATTAACTAAACAGCAAGTAATAGATTACTTACAACAGCACCCTGATTTTTTACTAAATCAACCTGCGCTATTAGCGCAACTTGAGTTACAACAGCAAGTTCAGGGGGCGACTTCGTTAGTACATATTCAGCAACGTCAACTACGTGAACATAATACTCAGTTAAAACATCAAATCGAGACGATGACCAAGTATGCCACGCAAAATGAACTCGTGTACCGCTTGTTCAGTCAATGCCATCGTCAGCTTTGGAGCAATTACGACTTTAATACTTTGGCAAGTAACTTACGCAACATTATTTGCATGAGCCCGACTATTAATGAGTGCAAACTCGTAAGATACGACAGCGCGTTTGAGGGCTTAGTAAAGCATAGATTGTCAGATAGTAATCATTATTTAGGGCGGGTAAATCAGCAAGAGCGCGACTTACTCTTTAACGAGGATACCCAATCGACTGCCCTGTATTTAATTGGCGAACCCACTAACCCCTACGCAATTTTGGCTTTTGGCAGCCACGATGAGAACCACTTTGAGCCCTCACAAGATAACTTATTTGTGTTAGATTTTGTACGCTCATTACAAATACGGTTACTGGAACTGGCATGAGCGACGACACGCCAAATATTAGCGATTTAAGCGATAGCTGGCGTACACCCATTACATTATTTAGTGATTACTTAAAATTTGAACGCCAGTATTCAGCGCACACCGTCAATCAATATGTTAGCCAATTAGGTTTTGCCGCCTTGTATTTTAATAAGCTATGCGACAATTGGTTTGCCGTACAAAGTGAGCACATTCGCCGTTACAGCATGGCGCTGCGCGCTAAGCAACTGAGCGGCAGAACAATCAGCTTAAAGCTAAGCTGCATTCGAAGTTTATATAAGTTTTTAAAAGCAAAAAATATTACTGAGCAACCGCATTACCATAACCCCGCGCAAGGGATAAAAGGCCCTAAATTTGCCAAGCCTTTACCTAAAAATCTTGATGTTGACCAAATGGCACGTTTACTCGAAATCCCCGATGACGATCCACTTGCCATTCGAGATAAAGCCATGATGGAACTCATGTATTCATCAGGTCTGCGCATTAGCGAGTTAGTTGGTGCTAACATGCAGGATATAAACGCCCGTAATGGTGAAATACTGGTACGTGGTAAAGGTGCAAAAGAACGGCTAATACCGGTTGGCTCTAAGGCCCTTGAGGCATTAAAGAAATGGCTCGCGGTTCGGCCGCTATTTATGGGCGCAGACGAACACGCGGTATTTTTAAGTAGTAAAAAAAACCGTATCTCTGTGCGCCAAGTCCGCTTGCGAATGCAAGAATGGGGCATTAAACAAGGTATAAGCTCACAAGTGCATCCGCATAAATTACGCCACTCATTTGCGTCGCATATTTTAGAATCGTCTGGCGATTTACGAGCAGTACAGGAGCTATTAGGCCACAGTAGTTTATCTGCAACCCAAGTTTATACTCATTTAGATTTTCAGCACTTGGCTAAGGTGTACGACAACACCCATCCACGTGCTAAAAAACGAACCGATTAGGGTAATAACCATGATCCGATTTAATCGCGCAATTTCTCCTTTTTCTGTACTAAGCTTTGACTTAGACGACACCTTATACGACAACCGCCCAATCATAACCGCAGCCGTTCAGGCGCAAATTGATTATTTAAATGCGCTGCCAGGCTATAAAAAACAGGGGCCACAGTTTTGGCAACAATGCCGTGAGCGAGTTGTTCAACACCAACCTGAACTCATTGATAACGTCACTCAGTGGCGTAAACATACCCTACGCTTAGTTTTGTCTGAGCTTGGTTTTAAAGACGATGAAGTAGAGCATCATGCACACAGTGCTTATCAAGCATTTGCTGATGCGCGCAGTAATATTGAAGTGAGCGAAGACGTACTAACATTGCTCGATAAACTAAGCCAGCACTACAAATTAATTGCCATTACTAACGGTAATGTAGAGGTTGAGCGTTTTAATTTAAAAGATAAGTTTGAACTGGTGTTGCAAGCTGGCTTGCACGGTAAAGCTAAACCACATACGACCTTATTTGATCAAGCTGCAACACATTTGCGTATTAACAACAGTGAAATTTTACACATAGGTGACAGCCTTGATAGCGATGTGCAAGGTGCTAATAACGCTGGCTGCCAGTCTGTGTGGTTAAATAATCAAGCACAAGCCTATGCCTACAAAGGACTTGCTGATATTGAAATAACCAACATTCATGCGTTAACCCACTTAATTGGTAAATAAACTATGCTTGTTTTGTTGGCTCAATTGAATATAAGTCAATCATAAGATAGGTTAGGGGTAATTACTAACAATATCTTATAATAACAAGGACAGCGTATGACGCTTACAAACTACTTAACAACGCTCGCGAATGAGCCTAAAAGCATTGCTTTTGCTGATACTATGGCCGTTATTGATGAGCATTATACTTTTACTGCATGCAGCTTTAGTAACCATGGGTTGTTGAGCTCTGCGAGTGAGAATAACGGTTCATGCAAGATTTTTGCATTTGCAAAGCTCAATGGTCTTAGTAAGCAAAATACATTAGATTGTTTTGGGGCATTTTATCGCGAAGATGTGCTAAACAACCCAGATGCAGACGACCATATGAATATTCGCACCTTTATGTTAGCGCCTGAAGCGACCCCATTTTTAGGTGTTACCTTTGATGGTACGCCATTAACAGCAAAAAAATAACGCTCCAATCAGCGTTATTCAGCCACTATTAGCGGTTTTTCCATAAAGTAACGAGTGCCATTAAGTGGGTAATTATCAAGTTGATATTTAACTTGGTAACCCCGTTTTTCATAAAAAGGTTTGGCTTGAAAGTCTAAGGTGTCAAGCTGAGCCTGAGCAGCGCCTTGTTCAATTGCCGCGTGTTCTAATGACATTAATAACGAATCAGCCAAGCCATTGCCTCGTACCGATTCATCGCACCATAACCAGCTTATTAGCAACCAGTTACCAAACACATGACCGCTTATGCCTGCAACTAACTCACCTTGTTTATCGAGATATTTAAAGCCAAGAGGTTGACGCTGTGCGTCGAAGTGCTGAGCATTAAACTCAAGCATGTGCGCGCGCAGTGCTTGATTTAATTGCTCAGAATTATCGGGATGTAATAGGTACATTGGATGATTCCAAATAGACCTATATTAGCAAATACCTGATATTAAAACAGGTTGTTTTGCCCAAAGGGCACTTCGAGCATATTACTGGAAATTTTTTCTGGTTGACCACACATTTCATCATAAGCACTGGTGTGCCTTAGCATCATTTGTGCATAGGCGATATCTTCAAAGCGTTTTTGAATATGTAATGGGCTTAGTGCCTTCACAAATTCACCATTACTTTCTTGTACATAGTATTCAACATTATTAATGACAACAGACACTTGGTACAAGGCCATTTCCAGTGAATGAACAACCACTTTTTGTAATGGCTGATGCTTTTTTAGTTCTGAAAATTGAATACCCATAGTAACCTACCTACTGTTAAATTAACTGTCCAAGTAATCAATACGCAGCTTTGCTATAATCGCGATCAATATTTTTTAATTACACGGCATTATGGATACAAAAATTCGACTTGCTAAATACATTGCTCATGCCGGTATTTGCTCACGAAAACAAGCGTCGCGCTTGATTGATGAAGGCGTTGTCATCGTTAATAATCGCCCCGCTAATCATATTGATCATGTGGACGAAAACGACCGTGTTATCGTTAATGGTCACGCCATTAAAGGCCCAGCCGATTTAGTGTACTTTGCCTATCACAAACCGGTAGGGATTGACTGTAAACTCAATCATCACGACCCCAGCAGCCTTATTCATCACCTGCCTCAACTTACCCGTGTTTACCCTATTGGCCGCCTTGATAAAGATTCTCGTGGTTTAATTATCTTGACCAACGACGGAGACTTTTGTAATCAACTGATTCATCCAGACTTTCATCAACCTAAACGCTACTTAGTCACTGTGAATAAACCATTAGACGCGCATTTTTGTGAAAAA
This sequence comes from Pseudoalteromonas sp. SD03, assembly GCF_040937955.1. Classification (NCBI taxonomy): domain Bacteria; kingdom Pseudomonadati; phylum Pseudomonadota; class Gammaproteobacteria; order Alteromonadales; family Pseudoalteromonadaceae; genus Pseudoalteromonas; species Pseudoalteromonas sp. SD03. Next base: position 91,384 of record NZ_CP162514.1, on the reverse strand, counting down.
ATGGCGGCAGGCGTCCCCGTTGATAAGCAAATAACACGACCTTGTGAAGTAGTTAAAATAGCGAGTAATCAATTTAGTATTGTTTTAAAACAAGGGCTCAACAGACAAATACGTAAAATGGCGCATTACTGTGGCTACACAGTCATTGATTTATACCGCGTACAGATCAGTGAATTACTATTAGATAATTTAAACCTCCCAGAAAACCACTTTATAAAAATTAACAAAAACGATATTTTAAGCCAATAAGCTCACACTAATCCCCTCCCTTTAGCGTGATTAAAAAACAAAAAATAAACTTGCAAAAATAGATTACAGGTGTAGTCTTAAATAAAAGATTACACTTGTAGGCAATGAAATGATCGAATTATCAAAAGCAGAATTTGAAGTGCTGGATGCACTCTGGATTAACTACCCCGCCACAGCCAGCCAAATTATTGAGCGTTTAAGTGACGATAAACAATGGCACGAAAAAACCATTAAAACCTTATTGGGTCGTTTAGTAAAAAAAGGCGCGCTTAGCTTTGAAAAAGACGGCCGCCAATATATTTACACCCCCTGTATAAAGCGTGCTGATTATACTTTAAAAGAGAGTAAGAACTTCATAGAGCGCTTTTTTAGTGGTCGTATTGCTCCTTTGGTAAGTGGCTTCGCTAAATCGGAGCAACTCTCTCAGCAAGATATAAACGAGCTTAAAAAAGTCATTGATGACTGGGAAAAGAATCAAAAGTAAGGAGTTAGCATGGCGATTCAAATAGGATTTAATTGGCTCATTGAACAGCAGCTATTATTAAGTCTGTTGTTTGCAGGGTTTGTTTTACTTGAGCGCTTTGGCTTAAAAACCCTTGGTTCACGCTTTGTGTATAAATTAGCTTGGTTAATACCTGTATCAGTTCTGTTGGCTAATTTACCTAGTGCAATTAAGCCACTGCAAAATAGCGGCATTAGTTACTATTTAATTACACCTAATCAGGTACTTACAAACAGCTTGAGTGTTAGTTTAGCGCTACTGTATGTCATTATTACCACGGTATTATTAATTGCCGCTGTTGTTACCCATACCCGATTTGTTAAAGGCCTACAGCTCACTGAGTTAGCGCATTTTAAGCAATTAACAATAGGAGTACAAACTTATACCAGCGCTCAGGTGGCTACGCCCATGGTCATTGGTGTTTTTAATAGCAAACTGGTATTGCCGCACAATTATAATACTCAGTTTGATAATACTACTCTGGCGCTTATTCTAGAGCACGAAAACGTGCATATAAAGCGCAAAGACAACCTTATAAATGTGCTGTTATTACTGGCTACAATTTTATTGTGGTTTAACCCTCTGGCTTGGATGGCTTACGCAAGCTGTAGACGTTTGCAGGAGCTAACTTGTGATGAACGGGTACTAAGCAATAAAACCACACAGCAACAAATTTTATACAGCAAAGCCTTAATAAACTGCGCTGCCAATGCGCCAGCGGGTCTGATGGCTTATTCACACTACGGAGATAAAAAAACCATGTTACAACGACTTACTAATATCAAACATAACGGCGCACATTCGCGCCTAGCAAAAGGAAGCGTGTTACTTATCGCTGCGAGCTTGCTCAGTGGCTTAGCTGTAGCAAAGCAACCTGAAGCATCAGCTAAAAAAGAAACATCTATCGCTCCCGTAATGCGAATCGAACCGCTTTACCCAAAACAAGCGGCGGAACAAGGCATTAGCGGTTCAGTGGTATTAAAATACGACATAACCCCAGCAGGCAAAACAACTAACATTACTGTTGTAAAAGCTGAACCAGAAGCAGTCTTTAACAAAGAAGCAAAAAGAGCACTGATGCAATGGCAATATACACCTTCATCAATGGGACAACAAAACGCACTAATACAACTTGATTTTGCACTCAACAGTACAGTTACAAAAAGTGATTTAATAGAGCGAGTTAACATATCGCATTAATGGGAATAGGTGTTTAAGACTATAAAGCAAGCACCCTTTTAGGCTGCTTGCTTTGTGGTTTTTGCTTATTCTCGTTATAAACAGACGGCGATCATGCCAATAGCGGTGCCTATTCCTACCAGCCAAGTGATCGAGCGAATAATATCGAGGTTTAAATAATAAAAAGTACAAAATAAAATACGCGCTACAATATGCGTCATCGCTAAAGTTTCGGTTACGGCATTAACATTGTTTGTGCCTAATACAGCAGCCAAAGCAACGGCAAAAACCGCTAACGATTCAAAACAGTTTTGATGAGCAGCCAGCGCCCGTGCTCCGAGTCCTGTAAGTTGTGTTTGTTGTTGCCGCGGATGTTTATTATCGTAACCACCGAGCTTATTCATTTCTATAATAGCTGGGATTCTCGCAACATAAGGCATGATCACTGCAATTAAGGCGCAAACCAATAAAATCGTCATTATAATTCTCGAGTTATTATTTATGACCCAAAATAACACAGCAAATAGAAAAAAGCCGCCAAATATAAATAACCTGAGCTCTGGCGGCTAGCAGTAACATCCCTCACACTATAGCCGATTTAAGCAGTGCGTCACTGTGGCAAATTGTCGCAGGTGATGAATATTCATTATCCCTTTTTGATGGTCGCTTTAATGCCAGAGTACTGCTAAATTAGCTCTCCACTTTTTTGTATGTTGTTTAAGATGATTTGGATTTTACTCACTATTTTTGCCGCATTTATGCAGTCATGGCGTAATGCGCTGCAAAGCAAATTAAGCGCTCATGTCAGCGTTGCTGGCGTTACTCTAGCCCGCTTTATTGTCGCAAGCCCTATTGCAGGGCTGTATTTATATGCGCTTTATTATTACCAAGATGCGCCTCTCCCTTCATTTAATCCTTTATTTATTAGCTATATTATTGGAGCCAGCATAGTGCAAATTATTGCCACAGGGCTCATGGTGAAGTTGTTTAAAATGAACAATTTTGCAGTAGGCGCGGGCCTTGCTAAAAGCGAAGCGCTAATGGCGGCGATATTAGGATTACTATTTTTTGGTTCGGCGCTTTCATTTTTAGGTTGGATTGGTGTATTTATTGGCGCACTCGCTGTATTGCTATTAAGCGGCATTGCGAATGTGAAACATTTTAGCTTAAAAACCGCCTTAACAGGGCTTGCTTGCGGTACTTCGTTTGCGTTGTCATCGTCATGGATCCGCGAAGCGAGTTTAAGCTCGGGTATTGCTTTTCCTTATGCACCCGCGTGGGTTTTGTTACTGATTATTAGCTTACAAACATTGATGTTATGTATATACATTGCTTTAAAAGAGCGCCATACCTTTAAAATGATGTATCAATATAAGAAAATGACAAGTGCAGTGAGTGTATTTAGCTGCTTAGGTTCCGTCGGCTGGTTTAGTGCCATGAGCTTACAGCATGTCGCCTATGTAAAAACGCTCGGTCAAATAGAAGTATTTTTTACCATGTTAATCTCTATTTTATGGCTAAAGCAGCCGCTAAAGCGCCAAGACAGTGCGGGGCTAGTGCTGATTGCAGTGGCTGCCATATTGGTTATGCTGCCAAGTAGTTAAAAAAAGCGCAGGTATAAATCTGCGCTTGTTTTTTAATCTAACAATTAATGACTAATTTTTAAGGTGATGACACCACAAATAATCATTAATACACCAGCAATACGGCCAAAAGTGGCTGCATCACCATAAAATAATATACCAACTAAAAACGTACCTGCTGCGCCAATCCCCGTCCATACCGCATAAGAAGTCCCCATAGAGATTTGCTTTTGCGCTAACCAAAGCATAAAGCCACTTGCGACCATAAACGCGATTGCAATTGCAATGCCTTGCCAACGGGTATCTGGGTTTTGTGAAATTTTTAGGCCTATTGGCCAACCAATTTCAAGTAACCCTGCAATTATTAAGTACATCCACGCCATTAAACATCTCTCTTTTTCAATATCACTTCATATAAATCACTGCGGCGGTCTTTTAAGTTACGCACGGTACCTTCACTGTGAAGTATTTTTAACTTGTCCATATCTAAGTCGCTAAATAATAGCATTTCGGTATTGGTGGTGGCCTCATTTAGTGTGGCATCGTGTGGAAATGAAAAGTCAGACGGTGTAAGAACAGCAGATTGCGAATACTGCACATCTAAACTTTCTACTTCAGGTAAATTACCCACCGAACCTGCGATAACCACATAACATTCGTTTTCAATAGCGCGCGCTTGTGCACAGTGGCGAACACGTAAATAACTATTTTTGGTGTCGGTCCAAAATGGCACAAATAAAATATCAAGCCCTTGGGTTGCTAAAATACGCGACAACTCTGGAAACTCAACATCGTAACAAATTTGAATCCCTACGCGACCGGCATCGGTTTCAAATACCGCTATTTTATCACCGCCTTGAATCACCCAATCATTATGTTCATGCGGGGTGATATGAATTTTACGTTGCTCATCTATTTTGCCACTGCGGTGGCACAGGTAACTCACGTTATAGATTTTATCACCCTCGGCAAGCGGCATAGAGCCGGTGATAATATTCGCGTTGTACTCAATTGCCATGCGCGACATCGCGTTTTTAAAAGTTTCAGTGTATTCAGCTAAATAACGAATGGCTTCGGTTTGATTACTTTGCTCAGTTAACCCCATCAATGGCGCGTTAAAGAACTCCGGAAATAAAATAAAGTCGCTTTTATAATCAGACACCGTATCAACAAAGTATTCAACTTGCTTAAGCATTTCTTCAACCGACTCAACACAGCGCATTTGCCACTGCACAGCCCCAACACGTACGATTGATTTAGTCGACTCAATAACGGTATCGGTTGGCTCAAACATAATGTTATTCCACTCAAGTAACGTGGCATAACCTACTGATTCTTGATCCTCTGGAAGGTACTTTTTAAGTAAACGCTTTACCTGAAAATCGTTAGCTAATTGAAAGCTCAATATAGGATCGTATATCTCTTTTTGATCCACCTTGGCAATGTATTCCATTGGCGTCATATCGTCGCTGTGATTGTAATAACGCGGAATGCGGCCACCCGCTAAAATAGCGCGTAAGTTATATTGGCGACATAATTCTTTACGGGCATCATAAAGACGACGCCCTAATCGCATGCCTCGGTACTGCTCACTAATAGCAACATCTAAACCATATAGCGCGTCACCTGTGGTATCACTAAATACACGGTCATGGCCATCAGCAATATCTTCATAGGTGTGCGGGTTTGAAAAACGTGCATAATCTACTTGGACACTCAGCGCTAAACCCACAAGCACGCCATCATCAACAATACCAATTTGCCCTTCAGGGAACTGATCTATAAGTCTAAAAATTGTATGGCTTGGCCATGCGCCGCCTAAATCAGGGTACGCTTCGTCCATCAAGGTTTTAATTTGTGGGTATTGTTCTCTGCTTAAGTTACAAATTTCAAGATGGGTTTTTTCTGCCGACATATACAACTCCTTTAGGCACGTAAAAATCAAAAAAGCTGAACAAATGCTCAGCTTAATTAGGTCTATGCGTTATGGTTCGCGCTAGGCGCTACTTTAAACTGCGATAAAAAAGGGTGGTTACACGCTCTTTTGGTAACCAGTTTGCATATTCAAGGCCAAGTTCTGATAATGGATCGGCTTTGAGGACTTGCTCTAAACTGGCATCGTTTTGCATAGCATTAAGCATAACATCTTTCGCTTTTTGTACCAGCTTACGATACGTCATTAGCCCTGAACGGTCGCTTATCGGGCCATGCCCTGGAATAACGGCTGTTTTTTCATCAATTTGTTTGATCACATCATCAACCGCAGCTAAAACACCATCAACACTACCGCCACTATCTACATCAACAAAAGGTAAGCTTCCAAAGTTAAAATATATATCGCCCATGTGCACTATGTTGTCGTTACTAAAAAAGATAACCGAGTCGCCATCTGTGTGTGCATTTGAGTAGTGCACAACATGCGCATGCTCATTGTTAAAGTGCAGTTTTAAATCATGGCTAAAACTAATACGCGGTAAGTAATCAGAACCCTCACCATGTTTTTCTTTTAAGCGTTTGTGCACATTGTCGTGAGCAATCACATGTGCGCCCGCTTTGGCAAAGTTCTCGTTACCACCAGTATGGTCACCATGATGATGGGTATTAATTACAAACTCGGCACTGCCTGGCTTTAAGTCGCTAATGGTTTTTTTTATATCGTCGGAAAGCTTGGCAAACTGATCGTCAATAATATAAATGCCATCATCCCCCACGCTTGCGGCAATGTTACCGCCTTGACCAAATAACACATAAACATGTTCACTTAATTGTGTAGCCGTAACAGGGTTTTCATCCGCAAATGCATAATTGCTTAACAGTAAACTGGTGATTAATGCCGGTAGTAATTTTTTCATTTTTGTTTTCCTATAATTGCTTTATCTGGGTTATAAAACGTTATTACTACTTATTTAGCTCACTTTGCATCCAAGGCTAGTCGTTCATTGGTGCAATTTCAATTTGATGCATTAATGCTTGCGGTAATAATGGCGTGTGCTTGCCTTTTACATATTCATCAAAACCAGCTCGGTAAAACTCAGAAAGTGGGTGCCCTGATTGCCCACCCGGAATCGTTAAAATAGCATTCTTTAAGTGCCCAGGCTGAACAATAAAACGCTGTGATGCGCCAAAACTACGTTTTTGCACCGCTGGCATATAACTGTCACCAAATCCGGGGGCTGTTGGCATGTTAAGTAACTTATTTAGTATGGGCATTTGTTTAGCAAACGGGTGCTCAATCGCTAATTCGTTTACTTTTCCCCACTGCCAGTTTTGTATGTTATTACCAAACCTTGATGTTAACTGCGTGAGTGTTTGCTCAAAGGCACCCTGTAATTGCTGCTCCCAATTAGTAAACTGCGGATTAACCCAACTTGTTGGCTGAGCCTTTATTAACTGCCAAACAGCAGGCTCTAAATCACGTTTCACATATTTTAATGTGCCATCTTGCTGGTTGAGTGTTGTCTCAATACTGCTAAATAAAATATTTATCAATTCATCACGATACGTCTTTACTAAGGTATACCCTATTGATTGCGGGCAAGCGCATTGCTGCCAGTTTTCGAGGGCATTTATATGATCTTTATAGCGCGCGGGCTGTTTTTTTAACTGCTCAAGCAATAAGGCATGCCAAGGCATTAAAAATCGTGCTTGGTTGTCTAACTGCAACTGATAAAAATCACTTTCATTAAAACGTTGTTTTTCAAATAACCTATCGCGAATTTGCGTTGCACGTGCCCCAAGCGCATAACCGCCATTACCAAAACGGACGTTATCATCAGCAGATACCACTCGAGAATTACCTGTCCACAACCGCCCGTTTTCAGGATTTTTAATAAAAGGTCGATCGATTTCGTTTTGCTGCCAAAGCGCGGAGTAATCTTCTTCTTTTACGGCTAATTCACTGGGTGTTGTTCGCGCAGGTATACCGCCCATATTTTTCCATGCTGCATTTCCTTGGTCATCGACCACCAGCAGGTTTTGCACAGGAATACCTACGTCACTTGCAATATCAAGCGCATCATCAACAGTCTGTGCTTGCTCAAGCTGTAATAGCTGCATATTAACGGCGTATGGTTGATGTGCAGCCCAGCTCAGTGCGTAAGGCTTTTCATTAATGTATTTTACCGGACCGTATTCACTGAGCGTAAGAGAGTGACTTTCTACTTTGCCACTGGGTAATGCAATAGGCTCATCTACTTGCCACATTTTGCTATCGCTATTAAGCGCAATCCAATCGGCGGTATCTAAATACCCGTTGGTAAACCCCCATGCAACGTTGTTATTTGTGCCTACTACAATCGCCGGCGCTCCCGGAAGCGAGACACCCGTTACCTGCATGGGTTTATTATTTAATGAATAGTTTAATTGGGCTCGATACCAAATAACCGGCACAGCCATTGATAAATGCATATCATCAGAGAGCATCGCAGCCTGAGTGTTGGTTAAATTTGAGGTGACCGCCCAATTATTACTACCCACTTCTAAGTTAGCGGTAATGGGTTTAATCGCGGTGATTGGTTGCGATAAAAGTTCGGGGATTGGGTTATTCAAAAGAGCGAGTTGACTGCCATCCAATGCGGCTTGATATTGGCTAGGCTGAGTTAAAAAACTTACCATTTCAGCACCGTATTGCTGCTCTATTTGAATTAAAGCTTGGTCGCGCTCAAATGTAGATGACTGTAAATCAAGGTACATGCTAAAAATAACTAATAAACTGTCTTCACTTTGCCAAGGTTTTTGCTCAGCCCCCGTGAGTAAATATTCAAAACTGGGGTACCCTACTTGTGCAAGGCCTTCATTTACACCTTGGGCATAACTGCGTAGCAGCTGTTTGTCGGCCTTCGGGAGGGTTTTTAAAATAGCTTGGCTGCGTTTACGTAATTGGTGAAAACGCATTTTTTTATCAAGCCCAAGCGCGGCTTCACCAAATAGTTCGCTTAGCTCACCGGCCGCATTACGACGTAATAAATCCATTTGAAAAAAGCGGTCTTGCCCATGAGCATACCCTAAGCCATAGGCAGCGTCATGACGAGTAGTTGCAGTAATAACGGCTTGGCCAAGCGTATCACGAGCGACTTTAACGGGCTGTGTTACCGCATCGCTTCGGCCTTTACCATCAAGGGCTGGCAAACTTAAGGTCAAAACGCCGTAAACAATTGCAGTACTGGCGAGCGCTAAAACCACAACAACCAATAGCAACCGTTTGATTACTTTAAACATAAATATACCCTTTAACTATTTCAATAAACTATTATTAGCATATATTCATAATCGTTCTATTAAAAACGCTACGAAAAGCGGGTAAAGGGTGAAATAAACATCAAAATCCACGATAATACACAGTTCATGTATTGTGCAGACCTAGTTGAGATCAAAATGACTGAAAAAACATTTATTAAAGGTAAAGACCGCGATTTAGAATCGTCTATCTCTACCATGCAAAACAAGCTAAAAGCGCTAAATATTAATATTGAAGAAGCGCTGTGGCTTAACCCTGTAGCAAACTGTTATTCAGTTCATATAAAAGATAGCGACTGCGGTGTGATGTTTACTAATGGTAAAGGTGCCACTGATAAAGCCTCTATCGCCTCTGCGCTAGGTGAATATTTTGAGCGTTTAAGCTGTAACTACTTTTTTGCTGATTTTTACTTAGGCGAAGAGTTCGCCAATGATGACTTTACTCATTATCCAAACGAGAAATGGTTTAAAGTTGAAAACGATGAAATACCACAGGGTATTATGGATGAAAGCTTATGGGATTATTTTGACCCAGAGCGTGAATTAACTGCATCACATCTTTATGACTTTAACTCTGGCAATTTCGAACGTGGTATTTGTTCTGTGCCGTACACTCGTCAGCGCGACAATCAAGACATTTATATTCCGGTGAATGTGATTGGTAATATTTTTGTTTCTAATGGCATGAGTGCTGGTAATACTAAATTTGAAGCCCGTGTTCAGGGATTATCTGAAGTATTTGAGCGCGCTATTAAAAACCGCATTATTGCCGAAGGTATCAGCTTGCCAATCGTGCCTGAAGAGGTGGTAAAACAATACCCTAAAATTCATGAAGCTTGTGAAGAGCTACGAAGCCATGGCTTCCATTTACGCATTGCGGATGCATCACTAGGCGGTAAATACCCAGTAATGAGTGTCACGCTTATAAACCCTGTTGATGGGTCAGTATTTGCTTCTTTTGGTGCCCACCCTTCATTTGAAGTAGCGCTAGAGCGTACCGTTACTGAATTACTGCAAGGTCGTCGCCTAGATCAACTAGACGTATTCCAACCTGCTACATTTGATAACGACGAAGTCGCTACTCCTGAGAACATTGAACTGCACTTTATTGACTCAAGCGGTTTAATTTCACATGACTTTTTCCGCTCTGAAGCAGATTTTGAATTTGTACATTGGGACTTTAGTGGTTCAACTGAGCAAGAATACAACTTCTGTACTGATTTAATTCATAGCATGGGTCACGATATATATATTATGGATTACACCCACTTAAACGTGTATGCATGTCGTATTTTAGTTCCTGGTATGTCAGACATTTATCCAGTAGATGAGTTAATTTGGCGCAACAATAATGAAGGCGCTAAATTCCGCGAAGACTTCTTATCGCTTGATCAGTACGACAGCGAACAATGGATGGAAATTTACGACAACCTCGAAGAAGCAGGCCATAGCGATATTATTCGCGCAGCTGAATTCATTGGCTTAGCAACCGACGCCGATACACCTTGGCACACACTACGCATTGGTGAGCTTAAAGCACACTTATGCTTAGCGGCGGGTAATGAAGAAGCTATTGACTGGGTTGATTGGATTTTGCATACCGGTCAAGTAAACGACGAAGCGATGCGTCACTTTCGTTGCTTAAAAGCAATCCTTGAAATTAAATATGATGACGAGCGCGAATATGCAAGTTATCAAGATGCATTAGGTTTAATGTTTGGTAGCGACAATGTCACGCTTGCTATTGAAATTGCTGAAGGTCGTAAATTATTTAACGGCTTAACTTTCCCAGGCTTATCGCTTGAGGGCTTTAAAAAGCATGCAGCACTTCTTGATGGTTACCGCAAATTACACGTTGCAAAGCAACAGCATTGGGCGCGCGAAGTTAGCGACTCATAACCACACCTAAACTACTAATTATAAAAATAAAATGGCGCATTTTTAACTGCGCCATTTTTATTTCTTCGATAAATTGACTATAGTTAGCCTGCCTTGATTAACAACTTAATTACATTCTATGTCCCCGCAGCGCAAAAACAAACGCACCCGAATTAATAACGCTAAGCTGACTTTTTTATTATCGCTGGTGTTGATAATCACTATCAGCTTGGTGCTTGATCACGTCAATTATCACCGTGAGAAAGATGCTTATCGATTACGCACTCTGTCGCAGGTAAGTACCTATAGAGCACAACTTGAAGCTGTACTAGTGTCTAATATTCAACTCATTCGTGGCTTAGCTATTGCTGTTGCCGCTGAGCCAAACTTAGATCAAACTCGCTTTGAACAAATTGCAGCCCCACTTTTTGAAACCTCAAATGAGCTACGTAACATTGGCGCGGCGCCAGACATGGTAATAAAAATGACCCATCCGCTTAAAGGTAACGAAAAAGCGATAGGTCTTAATTTTTTGGAAAATAAAGCACAGCGCGAAGATGCCATTAAAGCAAGAGACACGAATACGATCGTGATGGCAGGTCCACTTCAGCTTGTCCAAGGCAGCGAAGCCTTGATTGCGCGCGTACCAGTATACTTGCCAGAAAATAACGCCTTTTGGGGATTGCTCTCAGTGGTACTCGATATAGAAAAAGTTTATGAAAACTCGGGGGTTATTGAGCTACAGCAAAATTATAATATAGCAATACAAGGACGTAATGGATTAGGTAAGCAAGGTGAGTTTTTTTTCGGTGACCCCTCTATTACTGATCAAGACCCTCTAGAATTTACTTTAAACTTTCAAGGAGGTGTTTGGCAGCTTTATGTTATACCCAAGCAAGGCTGGCAACCAGTGAGTTCTTCGATCTGGCCTTTACGGTTCATTATTTTAACCGTGTTAGGCTTGCTCATTTCTGCCTTTTTGTTTTATCTAAAAATACTCAACCGTGAACAAGAAAGCGAAAGAATGCTTGAGGTGATGAGTAATTTAGCACAAGTCGGTGCATGGTCGTTTAACTTAGAAAAAAAACACGTGTTTTGGTCAGATATGACTAAAAAAATATTTGAATACCCATTAGATGAGCAACCAAAATGGTCAGAAAATTTAAACTATTTTAAAGAAGGTGAAAGTAGAGAAAAAATCGCTAAACTGGTTGAAAGAGCAATTAAGCATGGTGAAAGTTACGAAACTGAGCTTGAAGTGATCAATGCAAATGGTCAGCCTGTATGGGCACTTGTTCACGGTGAAGCTGAACATAAAAATGGCCGTTGTGTAAGAATATTTGGTTCATTACAAAATATTGATGCCCGTAAAAAAGTAGAATTAGAAAATCGCAAAATTGCTCGTTTTAACGAAACCTTGGCCTCCTTAACGGTGAGTGATGAAATATTAAATGGCAAACTAAGCCAATCTAAAGAATTAATCACGCAGTCTATTTGCCAAGCCCTTGAGGTAAACTGCGCCAGTATAAAATTGTTTAACCAACAAAGAACCCAGCTAATGCAATTTGCGAGTTTTAATCGTTCAGGTAGCGAAAATAATATTCCGTGGCTGCAAGAAACTATTCCTGACTTTTTTACCGCAATAGAACGAAAAGCGATATTTTGTGTTGATGATGCTCAACAACATCCCTACTTAGCCCCCATCAAAGAAAGCTACCTTCAACCGTTTTCAGTCAAGGCGATGCTGTGTGTTCTTATTCCTGCAAGCAGTGGCTCTATTGGAATAGTTTGTGCTGAGCAAGATATAGTTAGAACATGGAGCCATAATGAAGAAAGCTTTTTAATTGCTGTAGGGGCTTTAATTGGCAGCCTTTACTCTAGCCAACAACGTATAGAAACAGAGGCACAACTAGTCAAGGCAAAAGAAGCCGCAGAACAAGCTGTGATTGCAAAAAGTGAGTTTTTAGCCAGTATGAGCCATGAAATTCGCACACCCATGAATGGGGTGTTGGGAATGCTTAATATTGTTAAAGCAACCCAATTAGATCAACAACAAAAGCATCATATTAAACTTGCACAATCATCTGCAGAGTCATTGTTAGGAATTATTAATGATATTTTAGACTTTTCTAAAATAGAGGCTGGCAAGTTAGACATTGAAAATATTCAATTTAATTTACCTCGCTTACTGGGTGAAGTGGTTGAGTCATTTGCATTAAAAGCCGAGCAAAATAACACCACGTTAATTTTGGATGCAACACATATCACCAGCAGTGAATTTATTAGCGATCCGAATAGATTACGTCAAATTTTAAGTAACTTAATTGGTAATGCCGTTAAATTCACCCAAAACGGTGAAATATTGATAACCGCTAAAATTGCCCACACACTTGGCGCCACAGTTTTAGAATGTGCAATCGCTGACTCAGGTATAGGAATCAGCGCAGAGAAACAGCCCCATTTATTTGATTCATTTACTCAAGCAGACACATCAACCACACGCCAATATGGTGGCACAGGCCTGGGTCTTGCTATTGTAAAGCAGCTGTGTGAGCTCATGGGTGGCAAAGTGAGTGTGAGCAGTACACCAAATAAAGGCAGTACATTTTCCTTTTTTATAAAGATAATCCCTCAATTAGTTCAACAGCACGAAGCATATCAAGCAATTAAAAATAAGCGTATTTGGGTTATTGATGATTGCTTACTTAATACCACTATTGCCAAAAAACAATTAACTCGCTGGGGGGCTAAGGTCAGCACGATCTGCGATTACCTGTCTATAAGTGCCTACATTAATAGCCATGAAGATACCCCACCAAACATTGTGCTCGTTGACAGTGCTTTATTTGAACCATTATACGAAGCTCAAGCACTCGCACTTAAGCAGTTTTTAACAAGAAGTAGCGGCCATTTAATTATTATGGCTCCCATGAGTTATACAAATAAAAACGCGACCTTACCATTAACCGAAGAAACCCTCGTATTTAAACCACTCACCCCTTTTGATTTACAAAATGCGCTGACTGCAAAAAGCACTATCGAGCAAACACACGTTGATACACAACTAAAGTTGCTTGCTGCCACTGAGGTTATGACAGATACACTCGCGGCGCATGTTTTATTAGTAGAAGATAATAAAATTAACCAAGTTGTTACCGCTGCTTTTTTAAAACAGTTGAACGTGACATTTGAGATTGCTGAAAATGGTGCTGAGGCAGTTGAAACGTTGAATCAAAACCCAGCTAACACTTATCAATTAATATTAATGGATTGCCAAATGCCTACGATGGATGGCTACCAAGCAACTATTGCCATCAGAGAAGGCAAAGCAGGCAAGGTAAATAAAAACATAACAATAATAGCGCTTACCGCAAACGCAATGCAGGGTGATAAAGACAAATGTTTGGCCACTGGTATGGATGACTATTTAACTAAACCCCTCAATGCCACAACTCTTCATTCTAAGCTCCAGCAATGGCTTACAAGCAAATAACAGTGTAAGCTAAAAATAGAATTTATTAGGTGAGATAAGGTATGCAATTGCAATTATCAATGGAGCAACAACGCGTTATTGGTTGTTTATTAGAAAAACAAAGCACAACACCTGAGCACTACCCTTTATCGTTAAATGCATTAACAAATGCCTGTAATCAAAAATCGAATCGCGCGCCAGTTGTTAATTATACAGAAGAGCAAGTTCAAACAACCGTTGATGAATTAATCAGTCTGCGATTAATCACTGTAAATGAAGGGCTGTCTGGGCGAGTTAATAAATACGATCATCGTTTTTGTAATACTGAGTTTAGTCACCTGCAATTTGATCAACGGCAAAGGGCGATTATTTGTTTATTATTATTGCGAGGCGCACAAACACCTGGCGAATTAAAAACACGCAGTAGCCGCCTTGCCGACTTTGCTCGTATTGATGATGTTGAAAAGTCACTTGAACAACTAATTCAAAGCAATCATGTTAAAAAGATGCCGCGCGAATCAGGTAAACGGGATTGTCGATATATTCATTTATTTGCAGATCAATCATCTGTGAACGAGGCTTCACTTGAGGCACAAACACACACTGATGATATAAAAAACACTGAGCTAAATGACTTACTTGCAGAAATTGATGAGCTAAAAGTCCAGCTTAAACAAATAAAAGCTCACTTAGGGCTTTAATTCATAAATATGAAATCACATAATAGTTGCTCTATGTAGAGCGTAAAAATTATTTAACTAAAGGAGCGGGCCATGCGCGCCGAGATTATGGCTGAAATGAAAGTTCAGCCTTCGATTGATGTAAACGCTGAAATTAAACGCCGAGTGGATTTTATTAAAGCACGTTTAAAAGCGGCATATTCAACCTCACTTGTACTAGGGATCAGTGGTGGTGTAGATTCATCGACCTGTGGCCGTTTGTGTCAACTTGCTATTGATGAGCTAAACCAAGAACACCCTGACACTCATTATCAATTTATTGCTGTACGCCTACCTTATGGCGTTCAAGCTGATGAAAGTGAAGCGCAAATGGCGGTTGATTTCATTAAGCCGAGCACCCGCATGACAGTAAACATTAAACCCGCAACCGATGCACTGCATGAGCAGACAATGGCAACTCTCGCGGGTACCGAACAAACACTCCCTTCGCAAGATAAAATCGATTTTATTAAAGGTAATGTCAAAGCACGTCAACGCATGATTGCGCAATATGAAATAGCCGGCTTTTGCCAAGGCTTAGTGGTCGGTACCGATCATAGTGCTGAAAATATTACTGGTTTTTACACTAAATTTGGTGATGGTGCATGCGATTTGGCTCCTTTATTTGGCCTATCAAAACGCCAAGTTCGCGCATTAGCAACCACATTGGGTGCGCCTGCGCTTTTAGTTGAGAAAGCACCAACAGCGGATTTAGAAAGTGATAGACCAGGACTAACAGACGAAGAAGCACTTGGCTTAAGTTATGAAGAAATTGATGACTTTTTAGAAGGTAAAGCAGTTTCAAGTCATGTAGAAGAAACGCTAATTGCAATTTACCAGCGCACGCAACATAAGCGCCAGCCTATTCCAACAATATACGATGCTTTTTAAATCAATATTATAAGCGTGATTTAACTGATCGAGCCGCTTGTATTTTACGTAAACATGACGTGAAAATAAGTGGCTTAAATTTTTAAAAGTTAACCTTAACGCTTGCCAACAGAGAGTTTTATATTTTATGACACCCCCTATTTTGATTACTGGTGCAGCACAACGTATAGGGCTTGCGCTGGCAAAGCACTTTATAGCCCAAGGGCAAGCGGTCATTATTACTTATCGGACCCGTCATGAGGCTGTTGATTCGTTGGAACAACAAGGGGTTACCTGTCTTTATGCTGACTTTAGTACTGATGAGGGCATTAATACTTTTATTACTTTGCTTAAATCACACACTGACTCACTCAGGGCGGTTATTCATAATGCATCAAGCTGGGACTGTGAAGCTAACAACCCTCACTTTGAGCAGCTGTTTGACAATATGATGCGCATTCATGCAAAAACACCGTACTTGGTAAACTTACATTGCGCAGATTTACTATTAAATTATCAGGCGTCGCATGCTAAACCCGCTGACATTATTCATTTGACTGATTATGTAGTGGAAACAGGCAGCCCAAAACATCTTGCTTATGCGGCCAGTAAAGCCGCACTGGATAACTTAACTAAATCATTTAGTGCTAAATATGCACCTAACATAAAAGTGAATTCAGTCGCACCATCATTAATTATTTTTAACCAACATGATGATGAGCAGTATCGCGCTAAAACTTTAAAAAAATCATTAATGGGTATCGAACCTGGATGCCAAGAAATTATCAATAGTATAGACCTACTACTGAACAGCCATTACATCACAGGGCGTGCTTTACCTGTTGATGGTGGTCGCCATCTTAAGTAAGTCCTAATAAAACTGAGAAACTTATGCATAACGAATTAAAAGAAAGCTATCAAAAAATTATAACTGCTGTAGGTGAAGACGCTGAACGTGAAGGGTTACTTGATACCCCAAAACGCGCTGCAAAAGCGATGGAGTACCTTACTCAAGGATATCGTCAAACGCTTAACGAAATCACTAACAATGCGGTATTCACCTCTGACGCTGACGACATGGTATTGATACAAGACATCGAGCTTTACTCTATGTGTGAACATCATTTACTCCCTTTTATTGGCCGCTGTCATATTGCTTATATCCCTGATGGCAAAGTATTAGGCTTATCTAAGTTTGCGCGTATTGTTGATATGTTTTCGCGTCGTTTTCAAATTCAAGAACAGCTTACCCATCAAATTGCAAAAGCGGTTGAGGAAGTAACCGGTGCAAAAGGTGTGGGTGTAATTGTTGAAGCAAAACACATGTGTATGATGATGCGTGGTGTAGAAAAACAAAACTCAAGCATGCGTACCTCGGTAATGCTAGGAAACTTTAGAGCCGATCCGAAAACACGTAATGAGTTTTTACAGCTGATCAAAGGATAATGTATGGCAAACGCAATTATTAATGTAACTAATTTACGACTACGCACATTTATTGGTTTTAATCCTGATGAGCGTGAAAAAAAACAAGATGTGGTCATTAACCTTGAAATTCACTACCCTGCTGATCAAGCTTGTGAAACAGATGAAGTAGACCAAGCACTTAACTACAAAGTGATTACTAAAGAGGTAATTAGCTTAGTGGAGCAAGGACACTTTTTATTGTTAGAAAAACTAGTTGCTGAAATTCTTGCTGTTTGCCACTCACACCCAAGTGTTAATTATGCTAAGGCTCGAGTAGATAAACCTCATGCGTTGCGCTTTGCCGATTCGGTTTCTTTAACCCTCGACTGGCACAAATAATCCGACGGCAAGGGCTATTACCGCTAAATAACGTAACCCCTTGCCGAGCGTTACCAGCACTAAAAATGTAGTAAAGCGAACTTTAAATACGCCGCCAATAACGGTTAGTGGGTCGCCAACGATGGGCAGCCAAGCAAACAATAGGCTATAAACACCATATTTATTAAACTGCTGTTGTGCTTTTTTAAGCCCTTTTTCAGATACTGGAAACCATTTTTTATCTTTAAAACGCAATGCCTGCGTCCCTAACCAATAGTTAACACAACTGCCTAGTACATTACCCAAGGTTGCTGCAAACCAAATTAGCCATAAGTTAGTATTGCCTTGCATGATCATGCCACCCATCAATACTTCAGAGGAGCTAGGTAATAACGTGGCAGATATAAATGCTGTAAAAAATAATGTTATATAGAGCATCTTTCCCTTATGGCTAAAAACTAAACCCAGCAATTAAGCTGGGTTTGAACGACTTTTTAACTTAAAACCAATTCACCGAATAATAAAAACAGTTATTTTATCAAATTTAAGCTAAGGGGATAATTAAACTCTTTGCCATCGTTGGCTTTCACGCTTGCGATAACCACCATCACAAATGAAAAAATAGCCACCATAGGTAACAGTAGTAAACCAACCGCTGCAAAAATTAGTAAAAAACAAACAAAGTAAGCTATAGCCATAGTAATCTGAAAATTAAGGGCTTTTTTACCATGTATATCAACAATTGGCATTTCATCTTTTTTAATTAGCCAGATAATAAGAGGGCCGAGTACCGACCCAAATGGCACAATAAACCCCGCTAGTGCACTTAAATGACATAGCATTGCCCAGGTGCGGTCATCTTTATTGACGACTTTAATCTCTTGATTTTGTTCCATTACACTCTCCCTTCTCGTTTTTATTTTACGCTAAAATAATATTCACACTCATTAGCCACCTTAATGTAAATGCTTATTTATCCAATGCAAAGCATTTGTGTATATTTAAAAATAAAAAAGCGCAGCAAATAGCTGCGCTTATTGATATTGCCAGACCAGTTACTTATTCACACCAGCTAAATCAAGCATAAAAGCATAATTTAATGCAGTATCTTCTAAGCGTTTGAAGCGACCTGATGCACCTCCGTGCCCTGCTTCCATATCGATTTTAAACAGTAGCTTGTTATCATCTGTTTTGTAATCTCGCAGCTTAGCCACCCACTTTGCAGGCTCAAAATATTGTACCTGTGAATCATGTAAGCCAGTAGTAACTAACATATTTGGGTAATCTTGCTTACTGACCTGATCATAAGGTGAATACGATAACATATACTCATAGTATTCTTTCTCGTTAGGGTTACCCCACTCACCGTATTCGTTGGTTGTAAGTGGAATACTTGCATCAAGCATCGTGGTCACTACATCAACAAATGGAACCGCAGCCACCATTCCTTTATACAACTCAGGAGCTTGGTTTGCCACTGCACCCATTAATAAGCCACCCGCACTGCCACCTTGAGCAAATATTTTATCTTTTGCACCATACTTTTGCTCAACCAATGCCTTGGTAACATCTACAAAGTCGTTAAAGGTGTTCTTTTTAGTCAGTAGTTTACCGTCCTCATACCAAGGGCGACCTAGCATTTGTGAACCGCGAATATGCGCAATGGCAAATACAAAACCCCGATCGAGCAAACTTAAGCGAGCGCTAGAAAAGGTAGGATCCATGGTCGCGCCATACGAGCCATAACCATATTGTAGCAGCGGATTAGTTCCCTCTTTTTTAAACATGTCTTTGCGATAGACTAGGCTTACCGGTACTTTAATACCATCTCGTGCAGTGACAAAAATTCGCTCTGATGCGTAGTTATCTGCACTAAAATCACCGAGTACTTTTTGTTGTTTAAGTAATGTTTTATTGCCAGTAGCTAAATTAACATCATACGATGAAGCGGGTGTTGTCATACTGGTATAATACACACGTAATGTATCGCTATTTAAATCATTGTTACCGTAGGTGCTAATTGTATAAGCACTGTCGTTAAAGCTAAGCGGTATCTCTTTACCCGTGGTTAAGTTACGAGCAATAATAGTCGACTGACCCATTTCACGCTGCTGATACACTAAGTAATCGTTAAATAAGTCGATGCCTTCTAATTTTATATTATCGCGAGCGGGGATCACCGTTTGCCAATTAGCTTTATCGCCAGCTTTATCAATATCTACTTTCATTAACTGAAAGTTGACTGCGTTTAAATTAGTGACAATGTAGTAAGTATTACCCAGCTTAGAAATTCCATACTCCAGATCCGCTTCACGTTCAATCAAGCGTTTTGGCATAGCTTTAACATCATCAGCACTTAAAACCGATACACCTGACGCAGTTGTACTGCTGTGCCAGATATAAATTTCTGAATCGTCTTTGCTTTTGCTAATACCCATGTAATAACTGGTATCTGTTTCTTCATAAACGAGTTCATCTTCAGCCTGTGGGGTACCGAGCGTATGACGATAAACTTGGTAACCTAGTAAAGTTTGTAAATCTTTTTTTATGTAATAAAGCGTTTTGTTGTCGTTTGCCCAAACAACACTGCCATTCGTACCTTTAAGCGTATCTTCGAGTAATTTACCAGTGCTTAAGTCTTTTATTTTTATATTATAAATACGACGACTTACGGTATCTTCACCATATGCCATTAAATTGCCGTTTGGACTTACATCTAAACCACTTACGGCATAATAATCATGTTCCTTAGCTAGCTCGTTTACATCTAAAATAACCTGCTGGTCAGTGCCTGCAAAATCACTACTACGTACATAAGTTGCGTATTCGTTATCACCGCGAGTTTGTGATGAATAATAATAGTCACCGTTTTTAACTGGCACTGAATCATCGTCTTTTTGAATTCGCCCTTTTAGCTCTTCAAATAACCTAGTTTGTAACGTTTTTGTATGTGCAAGCATTGCATCTGTATAAGCATTTTCAGCCTCAAGGTAACTAAGTACCTCAGGATCTTTTCGCTCATCATCACGCATCCAGTAATAATCATCAATACGAGTGTCGCCATGAATAGACATTTCATATGGTACTTTTTTAGCAACCGGCGGCATTACTGCGATTTGAGATACAGACTGTTCAGTAGGCGTGTTTTGTTTAACTTCAGGTGCTTTATTACAACCACCTAAAATAGCTAACGATATTACGGCAAGCGTAAACGAAGTGTGTTTCATTAATTTAAATCCCTGTTGTTTTTATTATATTAAATATACCTAATATTAAACACGACAGAAATTTAGTTTGTGAAGCTATGTAAAAAGGGAGCCGAGAAATTCTTTTTATATAGTTAAGACTTCAGTTATCCTAACAGTAACGAAGTAGCATTAAATAGTCTCTTCCTGCTGCTAATCAATAAGGACAATAATGAATAACGATGTAATTAACATTTTAACAATGGCTAAGGTCATTCAAACAGCGGTTGCACCCGTTTTTTTAATTACTGGTATTGCAGCAACGCTCGGGGTTTTATCTAATCGCTTGGCGCGAATTACAGACAGAGCCAGACAGTTAGAGCGAAAATTAAAAGTTAGCACCGATGAAGAATTTAACTTGTCTCTGACTACAGAGCTTAGAGCACTCCTTAAGCGCTCTCGCTGCATACACATTGCATTTAGTTTAAGTGTATTAAGTGCACTATTAGTTTGCGCCGTGGTTATGCTGTTATTTTTATCTCACATACAGTCGATTAATTTAGGTGTCACTATTGGCAGCTGTTTTGTTGGTGCAATGGCATTACTGATATGTGCATTTATGTCATTACTCGGTGAGGTGTTCTTGGCAACGCGCAGTATGCGTCGAGGGATGATTTTCGCAGATATAGATATAAACGAATAATAAAAAACCCCGAGTCAATCGTGCTACTCGGGGTTTTACTTATTTAAAACAGATTACTGTGCAGTGTAAATAGTTTCTAACACTTCTATTTTAGCTTCTTTAATCAAACCAGATTCTTTTAGCTGCTTTGATGCAACTAAAATATCTTGACCATCATTTACAGCTAAAACAGCAATTTTAGTGCCTGGGAATAAAGATACGACCTTCAAACCTGCAGCCGAAGCAACATCGCTTGCACTCATACCATCTTTTAAAAGAATAGTAATATTACCTGATAGTGACGTTAGGTTATTAGTAAAAATATTACGAACTAATGTTCCTTTTGTAACCACATCAGACGATTTATCTACGCTTACTACTGTCATCTCACCTTTTTGCATAACGACATGCTCTTCTGAAGCAACACTCGAAGGCACTAAACGCAAGTTCTTTTCAATTTTGTAAGAACCAAAATCCGCTTTATCAAACTTTAATTTAGCTACTTGTTTCTTAGGAAGCTGAAGCTCTTTATCTGAGCTAGTGTTTGCTGTTGCCCCAAACGAAATACACGCAGCAGCACCCAATACGATTAATTGTTTAATTTTCATCTTTATAATCCTTACTCTTGACCTGCGTGACCAAATGCACGAAGAGATACACCTTCAAGTACACTTGCTGAGTTATTATTACTAATACCAGTAACACCTAGAGAATTATTTGAGCCTCGACTAAATGCAAAGCTGTCTGCGCTTGTATCTAACAAACGAACAGTCCAAGTACCTTTCGTAGACTCTCCGTAGAAAGCATTTGAAAGCATCACAGCGTCTTTAAGTACATAACCTACACTCCAGCTATTCGTGAAGCTATATGCAGGGTAAAACAAAGCTTGTTTTGATGAAAGTAATACACTTCGAGTACCCGCTGGCGAAGTAACCTCAATAGCTAAATCATTACCAGCAGATGTTTGAGTACCATCACCTAGGCCGAAGCCCATTTCAGGGTTGCTTACATCAAATTTAAATTGCATTGCCTCAATGTTTAATTCTTCTGTAACTACAATTTCTTGCGTTAAACCTGTAGCACTGTTATCAGGAATTTCTAATGCTAGTGCACTTTCAGAAACGGCTGAACCAACACCATTCCAATCCGTGATTACTTGCTCACCTAATGAAGCGTCATAAGACTTAGCCATTGCAACCGCTGCACCTGCATCTACACGCCCAAAGCCATATAAGTTATTAAAGCTATAACCAGCGGCATTTTCAACCCAACCATCATGTGCAACAAACTCACCATCTGCGGTAGTTAATTTTACAGGGGCATTTTCAGCGTCAATTAATGTACTTGTTGACGCTAATATATGACGCACATCACGCCAAGTTAGTTCAGGATTAGCCGAAAGAATAAGTGATACTACACCTGATGCATTTGGCGCAGCAGACGATGTACCGTTAAATGTAGATGTATAGTTACAACTTGCGTTATCTTCATTGCCAGGATAGTTAAATGGGAACTGGCTTATGGCAAACTCTTCTCCATATCTCTGAGTAAAGCTTGCAACAGCACCACTATTAAAGCCTGAGTAACCGTTGATACATGTCATCTGATCCGTTGTTACCATTGCAGGTGCCCAACGACCATATTCACCAGCTGGCGCTGAAACCATTAAGTTAGCACCTGCTGTTGAGTAGCTAGTGTGCTTACCATTTGCATTTACAGCAGCAACACTTAGATAGTAAGGATGGCCTTGGCTTGGCTCAAACGCACCGTTATAACACGTTAAACCTAAGTCATTAGCTCCATTATCTTCACATAGTGAGCCTTCATCACCGCCATCAACAAAAGAGTTACCACTCGATTTCATATTAAGTGCACCCTTACCATCTCGCAGATTTAGGTTTGGGTATGACTCAATAGCTTCATCTAATTCTGAATATGCAATAAATGTTGGGAAAGTTATGCCATAACTACGGTTAAACGCAGAAATATTTTCTGTTGTGCTAATGCCGCTTCCAGGGAAACCATGCACCATTAACTCAGTTTGTGGGATTTTAGCACCACCAAGATAATTCATACCAATTAAACCAGCATCAGGAGCAACGCCACGGCCACCTTTACCATTCCAACCTTTTGCAGCAATCAAACCAGCAACACTTGTACCATGATCACCACTGTTTGACATACTAGTAGGATCTGTACGGTCAGTCGCATCAGCATTTAGGTTTAAAGAGCGGTTTGGTAATACATTATCGATTAAATCTTCATGGCGGATTTCCATACCCGAATCGATCACAACTGCCGTTGCACCTGCCCCAGTAACACCTTGAGCATAAGCATCAACAACATTCATATCTTCACCAGCTACAAGCTCTGTCGCCTCTGATTGAGCAAAGCTAGCGTTGACATCGGCTTGTGCTTCTTCTTCTGTATCGCCAAATAAACTAACGTACAAATCAATTAAGCCTTGTTTCATCTCATCACTAAGCGAGTAAGCTTTCTGACCTGTATTGTTTAGGTGCCACTGCTGATTTGCAAGAGGATCTCCAATAATTCCTGAGATATTAATTTTCGCAGAGGCCGTTTTACCGTTTGCAGTTACTGTGTAATCAATAACCGCATCTTCACCAGAAACAGGCACATATGTAAACGAAGTACCCTCTACTGTTAACATACCATGGCTAAACTTAAAGACACCATCTTGCGCGGTAATTGCCTCGCCATTTTCAGTAAAACTAAAAGTAAGTGCGTCACCATCATTATCACTTGCTTTAAAGTCTGCAGTAACTGGAACCCATTGTTTTAAATCAGTAACGACAACATCACTCGCTTTTGGTGCTACATCAGTAACAACTGGAACTGTATTGTTATTATCATTATCGCTTCCACCACACCCTGATAGCGAAATTACTATCGCTGCAGACAACGCTGACAGCTTAAAAATATTATTTTTCATAAATGCTCTTCATTGGTTATTTTTATGACATCCGAATGTACACAATCAAACAACAAGCAGCAACACTGCATTTACAAACATTCACAATAAACCGTAAAATAATATCAGCCCGATTAAAATCCCGTTAATAATATCAAAGTAATAATCTATGCTTTCCCTTGAACTAAAGCCTAAGCTAATATACAAAGATAATTAAAGAACCCTCAAAGGAGTAGAGTAAAGTGAAATTGAAGCAAGTATTTATCGGGGCATTACTATCTACATACGCACTTAGTGTATCTGCAAATTCTGCATTTAAAGAGCCGAGTGATGCAATTGAGTATCGCCAAGCTGCATTTTCTATGATTTCAGTTCAAATAGGCGATATGGGTGCCATGCTGAAGGGTAAAATTCCTTTTGATGCAGAGCAATTTAAGCAGCGTGCAAATAACGCAGCGGCATTATCTAAAATGCCTTGGGAGGCCTTTTACGCAGGCACTGAAAAAGGCGATACATCAGCACTTCCTGCGGTATGGTCTGAAAACGATACTTTTATGAAAAAAGCGACAGCGTTTCAGCAATATGCTGATGAACTTGCTGTAGCAGCTCAAACAGGTGACAAAGCGGTCATTGGTAAAGCATTTGGTGCATGGGCTAAAGGCTGTAAAGATTGCCATAAGCAATTCAAAGACTAATAAATTCTGTGTATTAAACAATAAAAATGGCGCTGTATTAGCGCCATTTTTTTAACTAAGCAGATAACTTAAAGGCTCACTTCCCCAAGTACTCATTAATAAAACCAGTAATAGTAAAAATAAAACCCATGCAATCCATGGTGACTTTGTCTCAGGCTCTAAGCTTTGTGTTGGCAGTGCTTTATTGCCGGTGATCATTGCTTTTACTAAAGGCTTGCCTTTAATTTTGTAAGCAATAATAGCCACAACATGCAAAATAATCGCATAAAATAAAATATCAAAATTGATATGGTGCAGCCAGTTGGCAAAATCAATCGTATCACTCGATACATACTGCGCTAACGGGCCATCAGTTAAAATGCCATCACTGCTCATTAAACCACTAACCAGTTGCGTAATAATCAGGATAAAAAATAATAACACCATATAACTGCCTGGTGCAGAATGGCCCACATCATTTATTTTTTTGCCTCTAAAAGAAGCAAGCACCGACTTAGGAGAATGCAGTAATGCCGATATTCTTGCCGTTTTACTGCCTATAAGACCCCATATAATCCGCGTTGAGATAAGCGCTAAAGTAAAAAAGCCAATCACAAAATGTAGCTCTATCATGCCCTCTTCAGCACTAAAATAAAGCGCAGCAATACTCAATACTAATAACCAATGAAAGCTTCTTAAAAAGCCATCCCACACTTTTACCTTGAACATTGCACCTTCCCTAAAAAACAGTATCATCTAAAACGCTAACTATTTTAGCATCTTAATATTAAGGTATCCTAATGAGTCTTTCTACCAGTGCGCAGAGTAAAACACATGCAGTCCATTAAAAAACCGATACTAAAAGGCTTTTTAGATATGCTGCCATTATGTTTAGCCGTTATTCCTTGGGGGATTTTATGTGGCTCGTTGGCAATACAAAATGGCTTTACCCCTTTTGAAACTCAAGCCATGTCGCTACTAGTATTTGCAGGCTCGGCGCAGCTGGTTGCAATTGAGCTCATTGCTGGTAATACCCCTCTATTAACCATTTTATTTACCACGTTTATTATTAGCTCTCGCCATTTTTTATATGGCTTGGCGGTTCGTCACAAAGTGATTGAGCAACCCATGCGTTGGCGCCTTCCAGTCAGCTTTGTATTAACCGATGAACTATTTGCTTTTTCGCATCACCCTCGCGCCTACCAGACTAAAACGCGCCTAATTTACGCGCTCAGCGCAGGCTTTAGCTTTTACATTGCTTGGAATATTTGGACTCTGATCGGTATTGTAGCCGGTACTATGCTCCCTGATCTCACCAACTTAGGACTCGACTTTGCGATTGCTGCAACCTTTATTGCTTTGGTTATCCCAGGAGTTAAAAATTTAGCCACTCTTGTCACGGTCATTGTTGCAGGGATCTGTGCCACTTTATTAAAAAGCACAGGCTTTGAGCTGTGGTTGGTATGCTCAGCACTATTAGCAATGAGTGCAGGTTACACTGTAACTAGAATAGTAAAAAATAAGGACGCTAAATCATGATGACGACTATTTTACTTATGGCATGTATTACCTTTTTTACCCGTTATTTATTCTTACACCGCGCGCTACCATTTAAAGTAGGGCCTAAAATGCAGCAGTTTTTGAGCTTCAGTGCACCTGCGGTTCTAACAGCGATTTGGGTGCCGATTGTATTTATAAATGATGGTGGCATTAATCTAAATTGGCAAAACCCTTATTTAAGCGCAGCGATTGTAGCCATTATAGTTGCTTACAAAACACATAATATTTACCTAACCACACTTGCTGGTATGGGGTTATTTTTGATTTTAAATTAACAGTAACGCCATAGCAGTGTTCACTATTTCGACTTTGTTAATCACCAAGCAAAGGTTAGACTATGCCAAATAAACAAATAATAGCTTAATAATATGCACCCATTTCATCAACTAAGTGCTACTAGCCTGCAAGGCCAACCTATCGATTTTAAAGAGTTTGTAGGTAAAGTTGTGTTAATAGTAAATACCGCAAGTGAGTGTGGATTCACCTATCAATACGAGTCATTGCAAGCATTACACGAAAAGTATGCCAGCCAAGGTTTAGTCATTATAGGTTTCCCGTGTAACCAATTTGGCCAGCAAGAACCCGGAGACGCGAATCAAATAGCGCAAGGTTGTTTAATCAATTACGGAGTTAGTTTTTTAATCGCAGAAAAAGTGAACGTTAATGGTCAGCATACACATTCGGTTTTTCGCTATCTAAAATCTGTATTGCCGGGGTTTTTGACACGAAAAATTAAGTGGAACTTCACAAAGTTTTTGATTAATGCAGATGGCTCACCCATTAAGCGCTACGCGCCCTTTACTAAACCTGAAAAACTAGAAAAAGTAATTGAAAAAGCATTGCTCGCAGCTAAAGTTTGAGGCTTAAAAATTATAAAGAGGCATAAAGCCTCTTTATTACCAACCCACAGAGCTTTAAATACTACCTAAGTAGCAGTTAAAAGCTAATATGTCGGCACTGATTTATACTAGCGACAACCTAATCAATATAATCGTTTAAGTCATCTTCACCTAGGTTTTTACGCAAGCGTTTTTGCTCAAGGTAATCCTCTAACTTTCTTTTCACCTTTTGCTTTTTCTTGTCGTGTTGATTACGCCCTACCATTTCGTATTCGTCTTCAACAAAATCATCATCTAGCGCATCGTAACTAAATGTCTTACCCACAACCCACTCCATAAAGTGTTTGAGACCAATTACGGATTCTTGTATCGCGATAATTGGTGAAATTAAAATGTTCAACGCAAATTCATTGTACAAATTTACGTCAAAATAAAGCCACATCGCTATCCTAAATAGTCTCTGTGTCAGTATTGTGAATAAATAGCGCTAAATTTGAATTGTGGAAAGTGAGAGTTTTTTATCGTATCGATAAATTTTATTTATTAGCATTTGATTATTGGTTATTTTGACCAAATTTTAGCTTTTTCAATGACTTTACTTTCAACTTCAAAGCACCTTAAAAATCACAAACCACTGTTTTTAAACACTAAAAACTATTGGCACCAAACTTGTTATAAGTTAATTATCATCAGCAAAAAACAGAGAATAAACATGAAAGAATTATTATTAGTTAGCGCAATTATGTGCGCCCCCGTCGCCATGGCTCATAACGATAACAGCTCTTCAATTTCATTTAGTAACGACGAATGTAAAGTTGAGTTTAAAAACGATGTACGTATAAAGCCAAGTGAATTAGAAATTTTTAAAGCCAACAATCAACGTATGACTTTTACCACTCAAGGTGAGTTGTCGATCAATGGCGAGCAAGTAGCATTAAATAGCGCTCAGCGCCAAGCACTGACCAACTACACAGATAATTTACGTGCGCAATTACCTGAAGTAGCCAACATTGCACTTGATGGCGTTAAAATTGCGGGCGTTGCATTAGAAGAAGTCGCCAATGCATTTAATATTGATGGCCTCGATAACATTGCTACCTTAATGGACGATATTCAACAAGAAGTAGAGGGTACCTTTTACCAACAAGGTACATTTGTCATGGGCCAGCAAAGCTTCACTCAGTTTGGTGAAAACTTTGAACAGCAGTTTGAACAACAAATAGAAACTGCCGTTGAGTCGGCCGTAATGCAATCAATGGGCAGTATTTTAGTAGCATTAGGCTCTGAGCTAATGGGTTCAGGTGGCGACATGCAAGCCTTTGAAGAGCGCATGGAAAATATGGGCGCACAAATAGAAGAAAAAGTAGAGCTCCATGCAAAAAAACTTGAACAGCGTGCAAATACACTGTGTGGTGACTTTGTTGAAATCGCACAACAAGAAACTCAACTTGCTGCGCAAGTGCCTGCATTAAAAGGCTATGAGTTATTTACTATAAAACAGCACTAACTACTCAGCATTTTAATTAATCTCCCTTTGCGGCATTTGCTTTTAAGCTATGCCGCATTTTGCGTTTTTACCCCCACCAGTCCCATTTAACTCAAATAATAGACTGTTGAGCGGATCTGCTCTTGCCGTGCAGAGGCATTTTGTGGCTTCATAGTAAAATACAAACCAAAGTATAATCTTCACTTCGCTCTAGATCACTTAGAATGCCGTCCGAGCTGATGATTGTAAGCCCAAATTGCAACATATTAAAACCACCTCTTTTTAAGTTTTAAATTCTTGAGGCGGTGCGATCCCCAGTTAGACGCGTTTTAAAACGCAACTAACTCCAAAGTGCCTAGTAACCTAGGCACTTTTTTTATAATTTAAAAGCCTAGCAACACTCTTTTTTATCGTTTATTTAATGCTCTTCTCTAATAAATAATTAACCACCTATAAATAGCATGTTAAATCTTTGAATGAAGTAAAACCCACCCCATTAATACAAAATAATTTAATCTGAATAACTATTCAAAATAATCTATTTATAAACATATTAAAATTAAAAAACTGAAAAAACCCCACATAAAAGTGATATAGCACACGAATGTAATGAATAAATATACAAAATCAAAAAAACGCCATTAAATAGCAAATCAAAAAAACACTTTCAGATTAAAAAAACTAATACTTCACCAGCAATTTTTATCGCTTTATTTTTAACCAACCTACGGGCAAAATGCACACGTTTTCAACAGACACAACCTTGGAGCGAATACAATGAACCCAATTAATACATTAAACCAAACAGCCACAACTCACGTTGCAGTTAAACCAACTAATCGCAAAGCGAGAATGTTAGCTAAACTTAACCGTTACGGAAAAAAATTAGCACTTGGCGGTGCAATTCAATACAAATAATCACCCAACCATGATTTTTGTATTGTTGCAGCAAACACCCAACCACTAAATGAAGTTTCTTCTTTAGCTCCATCTGTTTGCTGCCAGCTCCCTCCTCATAGCTAAAAATCATCTTTAATTTTCATAATTTACAAAAAAAACCGCATTTACGCTCACTTTTTAAGCAAACGATCTTTTTGCTATTTACACAGGCAACTCACCTAAGTATTATCCTGCATCACGACGTGGAGAGATGGCAGAGTGGTCGAATGCACCGGTCTTGAAAACCGGCAGGGGTTTATAGCCCCTCTAGGGTTCAAATCCCTATCTCTCCACCACTTATTTGTATTAATTGGTTTTTTCCGATTGATAACACGCTGAATAATGCGTCGGAGAGGTGTCCGAGTGGCCGAAGGAGCTCCCCTGCTAAGGGAGTATAGAGTTTGTAGCTCTATCGAGGGTTCGAATCCCTCCCTCTCCACCATTACTGATTACAAGCCACTTAATTGTGGTTTTTTTATGCCTAAAATTTAATAGCCTCTATTAATTTGCACTTTGTATAAGGCCGTCGCGAGCGCATGCTAATAAATTAAACAAATTGTATGGTGTCACAACTTAGTGCATTATAAATGGTACTTTAAACCAGCTTAGGTTTAACCATGGCAAAGCTAATATTACTACTATGTTGTTTGGGTGCCTGTGCTGCTAGCATGGCAAATGAAGTGACGGTTTATAAATGTACCATTAAAGGAGTGCCTACTTTTAGTCAAACTCCTTGCGCTGAAGACGCTCAAGTGATCACGCTTAGAAACGTCAACATCATGCAAAAAAATACGCCACAATCTGAGAACACACCAGTTGCCGATACTTCTGTTGACGATTATCTAGCGGTGCAACAAATAGAGCGTGATATTGTGCAGCTTGAGCTTAAGATTAAACAATACCAACAAGAATACGCACAAAAAAAACAGCAAATCGATTACATGACCCAAGATAAAGCAAATCGCTTAGGGGCTAGCTCAATTGCGAATGCCATTACCACTGAAACGGCGGCACTTAAGCAGCGATTTGACCCACAAATCAAGCAAGCACAACAACAAATAGAAGCACTCACTCAAAAAAAACAGCAGCTTAGCCAGCAACCTTAAGTATGTGCTTCACAACATCAATAAATGTTTGTATCTCTGACTTTGTATTATATATGTGAGGTGAAACACGGATGCCGAGTTTACGCACATCAACACTTATTTTTGCAGCCTCTAATGCCGTTAATACACTTTGCTGATGCTCAGAAAACTGCAAAATAGCAGTGCCACTACATTGCTCTTTAGCGCTAGGTGACATTAAAAAAGCGCCCAATTGCTGCTGAATTAACTCAAGTAACATCAAGTTGTGCGATCTCACTTGTTCAACGCCAAATTCAACAATATATTCAATACTATGAGCGGCAATAATATAAGGAAGTACCGAGGGCGTACCGCCCCAAAACCTTAGTGTTTTAGCGTTATATTGAAAATGCGCAATATCAAACTCGAATGGGTTTTGATGTGAAAACCAGCCAACATCTTTTGGTTCACATTGTGTTATTTGCTTTGGATTTACCCATAAATAAGCAGCTCCTGGCCCTCCGCATAGCCACTTCACACTTGAACCAATCATAAAGTCAGCATTTAACGCCGTTAGATCGACAGGGATAACCCCTGCCGATTGCGCCACATCAATTATTGAGAGTGTATTCGTGACTTTACTCAGCGCCACAATATCGTTTATGGGAGCTTGTACACCCGTATTAGAATAAACATGGCTAACAAAGACCCCATCAATCTCTGAAGTTAAATATCGCTGCCATACCTGTCTATCACTCAAGTCTTCATGCTCAGGGATGTAGCGTATTTTTGCACAGTCAGGCAGTGCTTTTTGCATTGCAAACCCCATACTGGGAAAATCAGCCTGCGCCATTAATACCGTACACTGTGGTTTATTAAATACGGGGTGTGACATCACCAATTTAGTTAAACCACTGGATAAATTAACCTGAGGACAAAATTGCTCACTAGGCGCATTAAACAGCTGCCCTAATGCCTCAGTAAATCTTTCAATGGCGGGTAACCACTGTTTCCATGGCTCTTTTACACTTTCTTGCCAAGGAGTAAAAAAATGTTCAGTGGCATTTTCTAAGCTCGTTTTTAGAGGACGGCCGACAGAGTGGCTTAATAAATAACAACCCTGTGGCATACAAAAATCATTTTTAGCCATATTAATTAATCCACTGTTTTAGCGTGTTTAAATCATCAAAACGCGTATTAATATCGTCACGCTTTGCCGCGGCACGCCTATCTCTTAACTTAGCTAATGAATCGAGCAGTACCGGTAGAGGAGGTCCACTGGCGGTTACTTTACTCATATGCTGTTGTTGCATGTGCTGTGATGGCTGAGCAATAAACTTTTCCACCAGCTGATTATGATGACCGATAGCGGTGTCGCCATGTAATTTACACACTTGAATAAATAGTTTGCCGTGCTTTTGAAACCAGTCTGTATTTTTATATTGTTCGGCCTCTAAAAAATCATCCATTAGGCTTTGCATACGCATGGCTTCACGAAGTATTTGTTGATCATCTGGCATCATATATAAAAATTTATCCACCAGCATTTGCGAGTAACTCGGCTCATTGGCACTGCAAAGCCCTAGCAGCATATCAATAACATTAATACCGGCAAAGTCTCCCGCATTTGCACCACGGTAAACCTCTTTACCTACCCTGTAAGGCTTGTAATATGGGCGTACACAATTAAAAAAACGTTCGGTGTCTAGCTGAGTGTATAAGGCGTTATTCGACGCTATTACATCCATTAATGCCGTTTTAACCACCTCAAGTAGTTCGGCTGTAACGGGGTGAGAAATACCCAAAGGTAATATTTTTAATAAAGCATCGCTTGCGCGCTTATACGCTAAAATACCTTGGGTGTTGTAATCTAAAAAAAGGGCTTCATCATCAAGATTTGTAAAACGCTTATAGGTGCCATTAATGGCTTTATTATGCGTGGTTAGATGCGCGGTAGCAAAACGAGGCGTTACACCTATAGAGGCACCAATATGCATAGCAAGCGCCGATGCTTCAACTAATGGTGAGGTTGTTTCTCTGCTCGGCTCTGTGATCTCATGCCTGCGACAAGCAGCCATAAACAAACCAACATTACCAAGCAAATCGAATGCGCTATCAAATCCTTCGTCGGTATTGCCTTCGGCCAATAAATCGCTGATCAGCGCATTGCCTTGCTCCTTTAGTGCCAGCTTTAAGCTATCACCAATCCCCTCAACATTAGCCTTATCGGTTTGCTGCCAATAAAGCTGTTCTAATTGCGAGTTTAAGCTTACAAACTCTGATCTTATCCAACGGTCAAACTTAGCAGTAAAAGAACTCATAACTACACCCTGTTATTATTATGTTTTAATGCTAACAAAAACCCCTGAGGGTAAAACGCCAAAAAAAATAGTAAAAACACCTTTAGTTAGCAATAATCACTAACAAAATTAAAATAATTAATAAGATCCCATAGTCATGTTAGATAAAAAAGATCAGCAGTTACTGGTTGCCTTACAATCGCATGCCCGCATGTCGGTTTCTGAATTAGCCAATACCATTAACCTATCAGACACCCCAACTCTTAGACGTATCAAAAAACTTGAGCAGGAACATGTAATTACGGGCTATCACGCTGCCATTAACCCTAAGTCGCTCAACCTTAATGTGCTGGTTTATGCCTTTGTGCGACTAAGTCAAAACTCGGTGAGTGCGGCACAGCAATTTGAGCAGCATGTAGAAAAGCTAGCCCATGTACTTGAGTGCTCTGTGATCTCAGGTAGCCACGATTATTTACTGAAAATTATTTCTCAGGATTTAGAAAGCTATGAGCAGTTTGTAAAGCACCAGCTGGGGAGCTTAAGCTGCATCGCCAATATAGAGTCAACGGTAGTACTCAAACAATCATTTAGTAAAAAGCAGCTACCACTTTAAAAAATAATACTATTTAGTGCCGATTCGCTATACTAAAATATCATTATAAAAATAATATTTAACAAGGATGCATGTGAAGATTTTTCGTTCAACATCCAGTTCTTTTGTTTTTTACATATCATTTGCGGTTGCGTATTTTGCAACTGGTAAGTTATTGACTAATTTTGCCTTTCAATCACAAGTCATCCCTATCTGGCTCCCTGCAGGTATTGCCCTAGTTGGCTGTTTTATCTGGTGGTGGCGTTTTATCCCAGCATTATTTATTGCCTCTGTCGCCTTTAATTTAAGTACCGGTGATAACCCAATCACTGATCAGGTTTTAATTGGTAATACACTACAACAAGTACTGCTAATCGGTTTAGGCGCCGTGCTACAAGGCATGATTGGCGCTGCTCTTTTAAAGTACTGGCTAGGCCATCCGTTGTATTTAAAACAACGCCAATCTATTATTTATTTTATTTTTGTCGTCGGTATTGTCGTCAGCCTAATATCGGCCAATATTGGCGTCTATGCTTTAAGTCAGTTTAACCCTGCTTACAGCATTGATAATCATTGGAACAACGTTACTTTTTGGTGGCTTGGTGACTCTCTCGGCGTACTGATCGCAACTCCCTTTTTATTGGCGTTATTACAACCAAAATTTAAACGCCATGATGTTACCCCATTACCTACTATTGCAGTGTGCTCGGTATTATTTATCTCTGTAGCTTTAACCACTAAGCTATACAACCAAGAGACGTATTCAAATGCGATACAAATAGCTAAGCGCGAAACATCTATTATTGAAAACAGTTTGCTGAGCAATTTAAACCTCAGCCAAATAACCGTACAAAGCCTTGCAAGCCAAATACAATCAACACCGACTTTAAGCAAGCAAGAGTTTGATAGCTACAGTGCCGAATTACTGGCTGAGCATTCATTTATTAAAGCATTTTCATGGAATCGTAAAATCCTCCCCGCTCAGGTCAGTGACTTTAACAAACAGCTCAATGAAGTTTATACTGCATACAACTTTGATCCGAGCATTAAAGGGGCGCCATTATCAAGCAACGATCCATTGGTGGTTATTACCTATATTGCCCCTTTTGCAGAAAACCAATCTGCCATAGGTTTTAATCTCAATTCTCGTAAAGATCGCCGTGAGACTTTACTCGACCCACGCATTAAAAATCGCCCTGTGGGCACTAAAATAATTCAGTTAGTTCAAGCAAAACAACCTGAACCTGCGTATTTATTATTTGCTCCTGTGTATCAACAAAATAACGAAGTTGCCTCAATTAAAGGCTACGCAACAGGTGTATTTTTAGTAAAAAACATACTTGCTCAGTCGATTACCCAAGCACAAAATAAGATGTTTAATATCGCTATTTATGAAGCTAATACTAGCAATCCATTTTATTCAAACGCCGAAAATATACCGACCAAAAGCAATAAACTGACAACCATCACGATTAATTTTGCAGGGCAAACATGGCTGGTTGATTTAACAATTAATGATGAATTCCTACCGCATCAAAACAATCATATGACCCTCTTTTTACTTATTTTACAGGTCATTGTAAGCTCACTCATTTTACTGATATTACTGTTATTTAATAACCAGCACCTTGCACTCTCACGCTTGGTAGCAGAGCGTACTCGCTCGCTCGTTAAAGCTAAACAGCAATCTGATTTAGCAAATCAGGCTAAAAGCCGATTTTTAGCAAATATGAGCCATGAAATTCGCACCCCACTTAACGCTGTGATTGGCTTTTCAACCCTAGCTAAAAATGAAGATAGCCCTGAAATTCTTTCTGATTATTTAAATAAAATTAATTTAGCGTCTAAATCATTGTTAAGTTTAATCAATGATGTACTCGATATCTCTAAAATTGAATCACAAAAGCTCACCTTAGAAGTCGCTCCTTTTGATTTGAATGCGCTTCTTGCTCGGATCAGTAGTATGTTCGAGCAAAGCGCAGAACAAAAAGGCATTCACTGGAAAGTTGATAACCAATTACCAACCGATATTTGGTTTGAAGGTGATGTTATGCGAATTGAGCAAATTTTATTAAACCTATGTAGTAACGCCATTAAGTTTACCTATGAAGGTGAAGTAAGTGTTAGCGCATACAGCAAAGAGATCACCGATAGACGTCGTCAAATTACCTTGACTATTAAGGATTCGGGTATCGGTATTGCGCCATCAGAGCAAAGTAAGTTATTTGATGCGTTCACCCAAGCCGATAGCTCAACATCACGTAAATTTGGTGGCACAGGGCTTGGTTTAGCAATCGCAAAAGAGCTTAGCTTATTTATGTCTGGAGATATCAGCGTACAAAGCGAGCCAGGTAAGGGCTCTACTTTTACTCTGTCTGTCGAGTTAAATACATGTGCAGCGCAACAAGTAACGGCAAAGCACATACACCAGCATGTTGATTTAAGTAAACTAAAAATACTGGTTGCAGAAGATAACAGCGTCAATCAATTAGTCATAAAAGCAATGCTTAGCTCTTTAGGGATTACACCAACACTGGTTGAAAATGGCGAATTAGCAGTAGAACAAGTTAAAATAAATGACTTCGATTTAGTATTAATGGATTGCCAAATGCCGATTATGGACGGTTACCAAGCCACCGCCTTGATACGTCAAATTAAAAGTACTGAGCAATTACCAATTATTGCCTTAACTGCTGATGTAATGCCTGAAGATAAAGCCAATGCCTTAGCAATTGGTTTTAACGAACATCTTGCAAAACCTCTCGAACTCGATAAGCTTATACAGTGCCTATCTCAATATATTGCGCCAGATAAACCATAAAGATTTATCGAAAACAGAAAACCAAATATGGCTGTCGCACTATTACCAAAATTAATCAGCAACCCACTTAAAAAATAGTAGGCAAAGCATTATGAGCCACTTTTCACATCAATGGTTTAATAGCATCAACCAAATTGACGCAACACAATGGCATTATTTTTTTGGTAGTGACCCTTTTACTCAACACGCTTTTTTATATGCACTTGAGCAAAGCCAATGTGTAAGCGCAAAAACAGGTTGGCAGCCTCACCACTTAGCCGTTTATGAAGGCGATAAACTAGTTGCCCTTGCCCCTGGCTACTTAAAAGCGCACTCCTACGGTGAATATGTATTTGACTGGGCATGGGCTGAAGCTTATGAAAAAAATGGCTTAGATTATTACCCTAAATGGCTGTGCTGTATTCCCTTTAGTCCGATTGAGGGGCAAAGAATAGGTATTATGCATAGCAATCCACAGTTAGTGTATGAGTATATAACAGAGCAACTTAATACCCACTGCTCAAAACAAGCCTGGTCAGGCTGGCATATAAACTTTTGCGATAAAGCACAAGCCTCACAGCTAAATGATGCAGGTGCCATGCTGAGAACCGGGGTACAGTTTCAGTGGTTTAATAATGAATTTAAAGACTTTGATGATTTTTTAAAAACCTTTAATGCCCGTAAGCGCAAAGCAGTAAAAAAAGAACGCGCTAAAATAACACAGCAAAATATCACCATTGAATGGTTGGAAGGTGAGCAAATCACCACAACAGTGATGCAGCTTTTTTGTGAATTTTATCAACGTACTTATTTAAAACGCTCAGGCCATTTAGGCTACTTAAACAGTGAGTTTTTTAGCTTGCTACACGCTTTAATGGCTGAAAAGTTGCTCATTATGCTAGCCAAAAAAGACCATAAAGTGATTGCCGCCACATTAAGTTTAATTGGTGACAATACCCTTTATGGGCGTTATTGGGGAGCAAGCGAAGAGATTGATTCTCTTCACTTTGAGCTGTGTTACTACCAAGGCATTGAATATGCGATTAAGCATAATATTCACTGTTTTAATGCCGGTGCTCAGGGTGAGCATAAAATAGCACGCGGTTTCCAACCGATAACCACTTACTCTGCCCATCACATTGTTCACCCCGATTTTAATCATGCTATTGCAGATTACTTAGAACGCGAATGCCAACATATCGACATTTATAAACAACAATGCAGCTCTTTATTGCCGTTTAAAAATGAGTAACTGATTATTTGCAGGCATCGCCGTATCGCTGAGTAACTTAAGCCCTGATTGCACTGCAAGTTGCTCAATCGCTTCGAAATCACGGATACCACTAAGTGGATCGCGACTTTGCAATAAACTGTTAAATTCATTATTACTGGGGCTGGTAAACTCCCCTTTATATTTGAAAGGGCCATATACACACACCACCCCTTGCTGGTTTAAGTGCTGATTTACTCCAGCAAAAAAACGCGTAATTAACTCCCAGCTCACTATATGAAAAGTGTTAGCAGTATATATCGCATCCACTTTATTTACTGGCCAAGGATCGTTTAGGTCAAGTAATAAAGGCGGATGCAAGTTTGCCAGATGCACCTCATCATGCCATAACTTTATTCCTTGATGATTAACCTCTCGATCACTGGTATACCATTGTAAATGTGGCAATTTTTTGGCAAAGAAAACGCTATGCTGACCCGTCCCCGAGCCTATTTCAAGTACCGACCCTGCATTTTGCAATGCAGGCTGCAAAGCCTTAAGTATATGATTTTTATTATTTTCGCAGGCTTGTGAAAACGGTTTGGTCATACTGATGCACCTAAAT
This sequence comes from Pseudoalteromonas sp. SD03, assembly GCF_040937955.1. Classification (NCBI taxonomy): domain Bacteria; kingdom Pseudomonadati; phylum Pseudomonadota; class Gammaproteobacteria; order Alteromonadales; family Pseudoalteromonadaceae; genus Pseudoalteromonas; species Pseudoalteromonas sp. SD03. The sequence continues at coordinate 53,024 of NZ_CP162514.1, read as the reverse complement.
TGCAAATGAATGCACAATAGTAAATCAAATTTCAGCTATTTTGTCGTGAGTAAATTAACCAAAATAATAAAATAACTTTAATTTCAATACGTTAAATTATATTTACCGAGCTGGTACGCTATATGCTTTTATTAAATTACTCACTTAATGAGTACTAAACTACAAAAGGATAACATTATGTATATTTCACCCTATACCGCCGTAGACGCTGTAATGGCAATTACCGATAAAAGCCTAGATAAAACGAGTCATGAAACAGATTGTAGAGCAACGGTTATCGACTTACTTTCTCATGTAAAACACCCTCAAAAGGCACAAAACAAACATGAAACAGACCAAATATTTATTCTTGGCTACAATTAAAATTCTGTTTAGCCTTATAACTGGCTGTTTATATAAATACATTATTTAAGTCGACTTAAAATCCGTTTAAGTCGACTTTTTAGTTTTAACCCCACTTGTTAACTTGCCTTGACGCCCCCTACTTTTTAACTATACCGTTGTAAATAGCAATAACAGCACCATATCTTTTTATATAGCGTAGTTTAATGTCATATATTCTCTTTTTTAGGAGTACTAATGAGTAACTTTAGAATAGAATCAGATAGCATGGGCACACTCGACGTACCCGCTAACGCACTTTATAAAGCACAAACCCAACGCGCCATTAATAACTTTACAATTAGCAACCTCACCATGCCACAGCAATTTATTATTGCTTTAGCGTATATAAAACAAGCCGCAGCATTAACCAATTTAAAGCTGGGCCATTTAGATAAAACAAAAGCAAATGCAATCGAGCATGCCTGCCAAGAAATTATTGATGGTAAACATTATGAGCATTTCCCTGTTGATATTTTTCAAACGGGATCAGGTACCAGCTCAAATATGAATGCCAACGAAGTTATTGCAAGTTTGGCTTCAAAACATGCTAATCAACCTATTCACCCTAACGACGATGTGAATATGGGACAAAGCTCGAATGATGTTATTCCCACTGCAATCGCCTTAAGCAGTGCTATCAGTGTTGATAAAAAATTACTGCCAGCACTAGCAAACTTAGCCGACGCCTTAGAGCAGAAAAAAGCAGACATCGGTCATATAGTTAAAACTGGGCGCACTCATTTAATGGATGCAATGCCAGTGACCTTTGAGCAAACACTCAGCGCATGGCAATCGCAGGTAAAGCACGCAGCCAGCGGTATTGAGCATGCACTAATACGTGTTTGTGAGCTGGCTCAGGGGGGAACAGCGGTCGGCACCGGTATTAATGCCGATCCACAATTTGCTACGCTATTTGCCAAACAGCTAAGTGAAAAAGTAGGGATTAACTTTATCCCCAGTGATAACTTTTTTTATAATATTGGCTCGCAAGATGCCATTGTGGCTTTATCAGGGCAGCTGAAAGTCTATGCCGTTGCGCAAATGAAAATAGCCAACGATCTACGTTGGATGAATTCAGGGCCGCTTGCGGGACTTGGTGAAATAGAGCTTGAAGCATTGCAGCCTGGTTCATCCATTATGCCTGGCAAAGTGAACCCGGTGATCCCAGAAGCCGCTGCAATGGCTAGTGCGCAAGTAATCGGTAACGACGCCACAATTACCGTAGCAGGCCAAGCTGGCAACTTTGAGCTTAACGTAATGCTACCCGTGATTGCTTATAATATCCTGCAAAGTACAGAGATACTTGCTAACAGTGCGCAAGCACTAGCGGATAAAGCCATTGCTAGCTTTAAAGTTAATCAAGCACAGATTGATAAAGCGCTGACTAAAAATCCTATTTTAGTTACTGCACTCAACCCAGTTATTGGCTATGAAAAAGCAGCAAAAATTGCCAAACAAGCTTACCAGCAAGCAAAGCCAATTATTGATATCGCCGAGCAAGAGACTGACCTATCTCGCTCAGAATTAGAGGGATTACTCAATCCAGCTAAATTAACCCAAGGTGGGTTAATGTAAAAGCGCCATTAATGGCGCTTTAATATATTGATAGTAGAGTTTTTATTGCCGTAATGGATGCACCGTGTATGATAGTGATGAATAATTCATCACTATCAGGAACGATTATGCGTACTCCATTACTCGCTCTACTGCTAACGCTTTGCTTAACAGCTTGCTTAGAAACCACCTCAAATGAAACTGAGCAAACTAAAACCAATGCGGTAGAAAACACGTCTACGCCGATACCACAACAAAAACTACCACAAGCGAATAAGCAAAATAAAATAGCACAGCAACTACCGGTTGATGCTGCAAAAGAAGTGTCGCTTGATGATATTAAAACAGCAAAAAATAAATTAAATAACCTCATAGCAGATAAACAATGTTCAACTAGTTCACAGTGTAAAGTCAGTGCTGTTGGTAGCCGTGCCTGTGGTGGACCAAGTGATTACATTGTGTACTCTACACAAAGCGCACCCCAAGAGCAGGTTTCAGCCCTAAGCGATACTATCACTCAATTGGAAAGTACCTATAATGCGCAAAAAGGCATGATGAGTATTTGCCAACATTTAACTGTGCCAAGCACTCAGTGTGTTGAAAATAAATGTGTTAAACTTGAAGGCTCTGCGGTAAGTGTATTTTAAGGATTAGATTATGAGTTGTTTGTCATCCGTAATTAAGCTATCAGCTACCTGTGTTGTTATGACTATGCTGCTTAGCGGTTGCAGTAGTGCACTAACATCAAGCAAAGCTCAAAACGCGAGTGAATCTGTTTTAAATACTCAACTTAATGAGCTTACAAGTAATAAAAGCTGCACAGCCAGCTATCAATGTAAGGTGTTAGGTGTTGGCTCGCGTGTCTGTGGGGGGCCGAGTAAGTATGTTGTGTACTCAACATTAAATCACTCTCAAGAACAAGCAGAGCAATTAGCGCAAAAAATCACTGAGCAAGAACAACTAGATAATGCAATGCTTGAGTTCAAAGACTGTTCACCAGTGCTAGAAGTCCACTCTTTATGTATTGATAATCAATGTAAAACAGTTAACTACCAGTAGCAGTTCGTTTCGGTGTTAATCTAATAGTGGTATTAACACCGAAATAACCACCACCATGAAAATACACACACCTGCCTTAAAAATGTATTCCAGTGGCATTTTTTTCTGTACCCAGTAAGCATATATAAAACGCACGAAGTAGCTTGCCGCCGTGCCAAATAAAGCAAACATGAGTAAGTAGGCAATCAATAAGATATTCACAGCGGCACTTTTTTAGAAAATAATAGCCCCAGTGTAAGTATTTTACATAAAGAAGGCAAAAGGGTTACTTAGTCTTTTTTGTATGCTCAATGAGTAACTCTGCTACCTGTTGCTTTACCGCTCTTTTATCATCTACTGCCACTTCAAACCGGCTAGCCAATTGCGCTATTTCGTCATCATTTAAATTAAACGATAGTCGTTGCCGTGTTTTTTTAGACTTTACATCAAGACCTAAAATTTTACGGATCATATCTGAGGGAGTGAGCTCTTGATCGATAGCTTGTTTTTTTATCGACTTTTGTACCTCACTACTCAAATCAAATGCCATTTGCGTGGCGCGCACAGCTTGCTCTTGGCGCAACCACTTGTCTTTAGCATCACTCACTGGGCATCTCCAGGAAACAAATCAACAATATCGCTAATTGGGCGAGTTAACGTCAGTGAGACTTCTGTTTCACCTCCCTCCCAAATCTCTATATTAACGCTATGTCCTTCATCAGGAGAGGCTAAGCAAATCATTTCGCATGGTTCACCACCTTCTTGCTCATAGCGAGGCAGCGTTTGGCCACGAAAGTCTTTATTATGAAAATAACATACATAAGGCGATTCACTTTGTTGATAGCTTTTCGCTAAAAATTGCATAAAACGCTCAGGGGTATTTTGTACCGTGATATGTGTTAATGACTCTTCATCAAAAATACGCGCAAATTCATCAAGACCAAAAATCTCTTCAACTTCATCACGCTGAATTTTTATAGAGAAGTTTGCCCACTGTTCACCATCATTTTGCTCTATTTGTAAAAACACCACTTGGCCAGTGTTAGTTTCAAGTACAAATTCAGTATCACTGCTGTGTTGGTACTGATACGTTTGCACATCAATAACGCGCAACGTTTGACCTTTAAGCCATGAAGGATAAGCAAACGAATCAATGACAGTAAACATGTCGCCTTTTTTAAGGTCACTCGCATGATTAAGCTGACGTTCTGGCTTTTTTTTAGATTTGAAAAAATTAAACATATAAGGTGCCTCTGTAAGCAAAAAAGGTAACGGAGCGAAACTCGGTTACCTTTTTGATATGGTTCTAAATGTTAGCTATTTTGCTTCGCTTTAATGCGCGCTAAAATATCAGCACTTTTTGGATTCGTATCACCAATACCTGCTTCAGCCATTTTAGCTTTTAAATCGTCGCCATTAACATCTGCTTCTAGAGACTTTGCAGCACCTAATTGATCAGTACGGTCTTGTTGGCGTTGCTTAATACGCTCAAGCGACTGACGCGCCGATGTCATTGATGAATTATTAGTATTAAGCGTGCTGTTTACAGCCATTGTCGCTTGCTGAACGCTTTCTGTGGTTTTAACCATAGTAAGCTGACGCTGATTTTCCTTAATTGATTTTTCAGCATCTTTTACTTGCTGCTTCAAAGTCACTATGTGATTACTAAAGCCCGCTAACACTTGCTCGTGCTCAGCTTTCTCAGCTTCAAAGTCACCAATTTTTTCTGCAATTTCTAATGCTAATGCTTCATTACCTTTTTCAAGGGCTTGACCTGCATAAGCTTCATGCTCAGCAATTGATGCATCTACTGCGCTAATTTTACGCTTAGTTTGCATTTCTTTAGCCATTACTTCTGTTAGGCTTTTTTTAGCACGGTGTAACGCATTTTGTGCATCAGCAATTTCTTGCTCAAAAATACGAATACCATTGGCATCAACAATTGCTTCGCCTGCTTCACGTGCGCCGCCACGTACTGCTGTAAATAATTTTTTTAAAATACTCATAATCTTAACTCCACTAACTAGCTACTAATCGTTTAAATATAAGGTCACGGCTTCTAGTGCATCTATAGCGTTATCAGCTAATGTCACTAGTTCGTGGGTAACATCATCTAGAGATGAATTTACCGACAGTGCACCAAAAATCGCGTATTTATTATCGATCTTAGCAAATGCACTCAGTGGAATTGGCACGTTTAAACGCAGTAATGTTTCGTTTAACTCGTTGCGTAATTCACTTTTTACTTCATCTTCGTCAAACAAGTAGCTAATACATAGTAATTGCTCTTGTGTTTGAGTAACAAAAATTGGAAGCTCGTCATTTCCATCAACAATGACTTGTAAAACATCTTGCTCACCTGGATTGGCAATCAAGAAAGACTCAAAGTTAGCACCCTCGGTTTCAAAAGACGCTAATTTTATTGAAAGTTCATTTAATTCCATGTCTCTGCCTTTTTGTCGTTTGACATATTATGTCTGAGTTAAGATTCGCACGACCGACATATTATGTCAACCATGTTTTATTAATTTTTATACAATTCACTTTCTATTTGCCAAGCTGCTCGGTAGTAATCATATAAGCGACCAGAACCTAACCTATTGACTTCAATATCGTTCACTTGTTCAAAATAGTTATTAGGAAATGCAAAACTCGCTAATAAATATTTTTTACTAATCCACCGAGATGGCACTGGCATATCAGTTATATTGCTAATACGGGCACTAGGTGATTGCCCCATTTTAGTCGCAATAGTCCATCCCCATTGACCAAACGAAGGAATGTTTTGCTGATATTGCTCTACATAATCAAAACCTGCGGCTTTCACCGTTTTGGCAATACTTAAAAATGCCTTTTTCGCATGATAAGGCGATGTTGACTGTACCGCCATAGCACCATCAGGCGCTAATAATTGGCGTACATGATTATAAAAGTAATCGCTGTACATCTTATTAAGATCAGGGTGATTAGGGTCTGGCAAATCAATTAAAATAGTATCGAATTGCTTTGACTGATCCAGTAGCTTTTCAACTTCTAAAAATGCATCGCCCACAATAATATTTGCTCGCGGGTCATGCATCGATTCATTATTGAGTGCTACCAACCGCTGTTTAATCTCTTCTGGCGGTGTGAATTTATCGTCTTCATGGCCAAATAAATTCAGTAGCTGGCCATCTAAATCAATTAGTGTGACTTCTTTGACTGGCCACTTTAATACATCACGCATGGCTAATCCGTCACCGCCACCAATAATCAAAACACGGTCATGACGATTAGATGCGAGCATTGCAGGATAAACAAGCATTGAGTGATATATTTGCTCATCTACACTAGAGAACTGCAAACGACCATTTAAATATAGATCAGTAATTGGCTGAGGCTGATTTTTACTTAAACGCTCTGTTAGCACCACATGTTGATACTTAGTCGCCTGAGAGTAAATAACTTTATCTTTGTATAGTACGTTACTTAGGTTATCCATCCAGCTACTACCAAACTGCAAAATAAAAGCGAATAACACCAGCAGTAATATATGGCAAACCAATAGCAACTTAGCAAAGCGTACATAGCTATGATAACGCCATAAAAAGGCAAGTCCGGCAATAATGTTAAATAGCGCTGTCCAAGCGGCGGCTTGCATTATTGGCATTGCGAGCATAATACTCACCCAAATTGCCGCGCCAATACCAGCGCCAATATAGTCAGCCCCATATATAGTGCCGGCGTTATTTTCTAAAAAACGTCCATAAACATGCTGGCGAATGCGCGCAATAAGCGGTATTTCCATACCAATAAATAGCCCTAATATTAAGCCAAATACATAAGGTAAAAAGCGAGACCACTCTTGCAGCTTTTGAAACACGTAACCATTAAGAATAACGTCAGGTGGAATATTAAAAATACTTGAGAATAAATGAGGGAGTGAATAACTCACGGCAATAATGCTGGCAATGGCTAATATACAGCCCATACCTATGAGCGCAATAATACTCTCTAGCCAAGCAAATGCGGTAAAGGCATCTTTAAACCAACGCGCTAAAAATGCACCCATCCCCATAGCTACAATCATAGTGCCTATCATGGCGTAAATTGCACTCTCAACTGAGCCGAGTACTCGGCCAGCATAATGAGAAAGTAAGTATTCATAAATAAGGCCGCACCCAGCGAGTACGGCCATAACAGTGATCAGTAAAATATCATGCCCAAGTAAATTAAATTTACTTGGGGAAGCTTGAGTTGATGACACGTGATTATGCACCCAGTAGTGTGGCCATAGTGATCCCGACAGCAAATGACACAGCTGCAGAAATAGCGGCAACACCCACATTCTTTTGACGATTCACTTCATCTGAAATATTACAGCCAGCAAGAATGATTTTAATCGTCAGTAAGTGCAGTAAAATGAAAGCAACCAAACAAACAACGGCGCTTAGCGCCCAGTAAAGTAAACTCGCATTAATATTGTCAGCAGCATAAGGAGCAATGCCTGTTGCAGCAGTAATGGCTAATGCACTACCAATTAAAAAGCCTGCATAACGAACACCTACTGCTAAATTACCATCAATAATAGCCTGTTGTAGGCAGTCGCCACTTTTATTGGTGCGCTTAAATAACTGCACGCGATATTGGCTTACTAACAGCAATACCACACTACCAATGACAAACGCAGCAATAACAATAGGAATGCCATGCCAACCTTCAGTAGCAACCCACAATAGTGCAGAGCGGATAACCACTGCAACACTTACTACATGGCCAAAATCAATAATTGACGCAGTAACGTTACCTTTGACTATTTCGTTATGTAAGCTCACTTTACGCAGCGCCACTTTATCTTGAAAAAAGTGACCCAGCTTTATAAGCAAAATTGCTAATGCGCCATAGCCAAGCATTAACAGAGCTTCTTTTTGTAACGTAGCAGCAAAGGCACCACTACTCACGCCCGTTAACACAATCGCAAGTGCTACCAAACCAGCGGCAAAGCTTATTCCAAATGCAAAGTTATCGCGCTCGGTAATTTCATCATTGGCGTGTAAATTAGATACCCAACCTTTAATATACTTTAAGCTCACAAACAGTAAGATGATAATTGCAAAGTCCACAGACAGTGCTTGCAAAGACCACATAGTTATTCCATTAAATTCATACATATTATTCTAACTCCAACGTTATTCTTTACTTACCACGACTTACGCCGCGCGAGGTTCTGCTACTGCTATTACGAACCGATCCTGAATTATTGCTATAACTACTCGCTCTTGAGTAACTGCTGCGACTTTTAGGCGGCGTATAACTGCTGCGACTCAAACCTGATGCACCTGTTTTTTTACTCGCATAAGGACTAGTGAACTGCTTGCCTTGGCGTTGGTAAGATTGTCGTGTACGTGTTTCTAATGCACTTTGGGTTTTTATTTGTTTAGGGCTTGAGTAACGAGTACGACCATAGTCATTGTAGTAACTATACTTACGGCGTTTACTCCAACTTCCGTATTCAACTCGGTCAAATACATCACCCAAAATACGGTACATGCCGTACCATTGCCAAAAGCTAATACCGCTACTATTCGTTTGCCAATTACCATAGTTAGGATTACCTACCATTTGGTTACCGACCCCTTCGCCTTCAGCTTTTTGGCTTATAGCACCAACTCGTGCCAAAGAACCATTCGACATATCCGCAAGCATATTAATAGGATCGGTTAAGGCATCAGAAAATAACGTTGGCTTTGCTGCCTCACGCAATAAATCAATATTGTATAAAGTGTCTTCGTAAGGAGGAATTAAGTAATTACCCTTAATATCATCAAGGCGTTGGGTTAAGCCACTATAAAGGGCTCCCTGGCGTGTGGCATCAAGGCTAACTACATCAACAACCTTACTGAGTTCAGGTTGCTGTTGTTTAAGGATACGACTGTATTCTTTAAGAATAATCGCATTACGTATACTACCATTATCAAGTGCTTTACCAAGCTGAGTAAGCTCGACATCGGCCTTTTTAATGGACTCTTGAATTGTTTGTTGTAGCTGTTCTTCTTTAGATTGACAACCAATCAGTGCTGTAAACAAACAAAACAGGCTGAGAAGTTTCCAAGCTTTTATATTCGACATTCATGTCACCTGATTTACTAAATTATCCTAGATAGTTTTACACAGGACAGTTATTAAACCAACAATGAAATTGCAACAAGATGATAATTTAGGGACTAGTTTAAAGGTGCAAGGAGAATAACTGAGATCAGTAAAGGGAGAATGCTGATGGAAAGGCACCAGTTAAAAGGAAGAAACAATACCAATTCGCTTAATTAAGCGGTCTATTTTCAGGCAGGAAAAACGGATTGATAGCTAGGCAAAAAATTCGCTATTTAGTTGTTCTAAATGAGAATTTTTTAACGCAGATAGCGACACGTTTAGCCCCGCAAAATGATTGAGTATTATTGCGGATTGGTATAATCCTTCATGCCTTCATTATGACTCTCCACGCTGTTCTGCCACTACATGCTACTGCGCTGTCGCTAAGAAGTAGGACAGTTACTCTAAAGACAAGTCAGTGTTAAGCCCTCAGTTATAAGTTTTGAAGTATTTCACCTCGAACCTGCATTTTCACTTTCCTGCAGACGTAAAAAAGCCCGACTATTGCTAGTCGGGCTTTCTTTAATTTGGAGCCTGGTAATGTCCTACTTTCACATAGCAAATGCTACACTATCATCGGCGCTGTTTCGTTTCACTACTGAGTTCGGCATGGGGTCAGGTGGGTCCAAAACGCTATTGTCACCAAGCAAATTTGGTGTAAGGTCGATTTAATCGACCTTACTAAAATTTGGAATCTCTGATAATAAAGTCTTCAAGTAATCTACTTTAGTTATATTAACTTCTTCGCTTAAACTATCACATAAAACGCGTTTGGCGTTGTATGGTTAAGCCTCACGGGTAATTAGTACAAGTTAGCTTAATGGCTCACACCACTTCCACATCTTGCCTATCAACGTTGTAGTCTTCAACGGCCCTTCAGAGACTTTAAAAGTCTAGTGAGAACTCATCTCGAGGCCTGCTTCGCGCTTAGATGCTTTCAGCGCTTATCAGTTCCGAACGTAGCTACCGGGCAATGCCATTGGCATGACAACCCGAACACCAGCGGTTCGTTCACTCCGGTCCTCTCGTACTAGGAGCAACCCCTCTCAATTCTCAAACGCCCACGGCAGATAGGGACCGAACTGTCTCACGACGTTCTAAACCCAGCTCGCGTACCACTTTAAATGGCGAACAGCCATACCCTTGGGACCGACTTCAGCCCCAGGATGTGATGAGCCGACATCGAGGTGCCAAACACCGCCGTCGATATGAACTCTTGGGCGGTATCAGCCTGTTATCCCCGGAGTACCTTTTATCCGTTGAGCGATGGCCCTTCCATTCAGAACCACCGGATCACTATGACCTACTTTCGTACCTGCTCGACGTGTCTGTCTCGCAGTTAAGCTGGCTTCTACCATTACACTAACCGTACGATGTCCGACCGTACTTAGCCAACCTTCGTGCTCCTCCGTTACTCTTTGGGAGGAGACCGCCCCAGTCAAACTACCCACCAGGCACTGTCCGTAACCCCGATTCAGGGGCCAACGTTAGAACATCAAAACTACAAGGGTGGTATTTCAAGGACGACTCCACAAAAACTAGCGTCTCTGCTTCTAAGTCTCCCACCTATCCTACACATGTAGGTTCAATGTTCAGTGCCAAGCTGTAGTAAAGGTTCACGGGGTCTTTCCGTCTAGCCGCGGGTACACAGCATCTTCACTGCGATTTCAATTTCACTGAGTCTCGGGTGGAGACAGCGTGGCCATGGTTACACCATTCGTGCAGGTCGGAACTTACCCGACAAGGAATTTCGCTACCTTAGGACCGTTATAGTTACGGCCGCCGTTTACCGGGGCTTCGATCAAGAGCTTCTCCGAAGATAACCCCATCAATTAACCTTCCGGCACCGGGCAGGTGTCACACCGTATACGTCATCTTGCGATTTTGCACAGTGCTGTGTTTTTAATAAACAGTCCCAGCCACCTGGTCACTGCGGCTCCAATCAGCTTAAAGAGCAAGTCTCATCACCAATCGGAGCGTACCTTCTCCCGAAGTTACGGTACGATTTTGCCTAGTTCCTTCACCCGAGTTCTCTCAAGCGCCTTAGTATTCTCTACCTGACCACCTGTGTCGGTTTGGGGTACGATTCGGTATAATCTGAAGCTTAGAGGCTTTTCCTGGAAGTATGGCATCAGCAACTTCATCACCTTGGTGACTCGTCTCGTGTCTCAGCCTAACAGTAACCCGGATTTACCTAAGTCACTAGCCTACACACTTTCACATGGACTACCATCGCCATGCTTGCTTAGCCTGCTCCGTCCCCCCATCGCAATTATACCAAGTACGGAAATATTAATCCGTTTCCCATCGACTACGCCTTTCGGCCTCGCCTTAGGGGTCGACTTACCCTACCCTGATTAACATGGGATAGGAACCCTTGGTCTTCCGGCGTGCGGGTTTTTCACCCGCATTATCGTTACTCATGTCAGCATTCGCACTTCTGATACGTCCAGCATACCTCCCGGTACACCTTCAACCGCTTACAGAACGCTCCCCTACCACTCAAAATAAATTTTGAATCCGCAGCTTCGGTGCATAGTTTAGCCCCGTTACATCTTCCGCGCAGACCGACTCGACCAGTGAGCTATTACGCTTTCTTTAAAGGATGGCTGCTTCTAAGCCAACCTCCTGGCTGTCTGGGCCTTTCCACATCGTTTCCCACTTAACTATGACTTTGGGACCTTAGCTGGCGGTCTGGGTTGTTTCCCTCTTCACGACGGACGTTAGCACCCGCCGTGTGTCTCCCGGATATTACTTTACGGTATTCGGAGTTTGCAAAGGGTTGGTAAGTCGGGATGACCCCCTAGCCTTAACAGTGCTCTACCCCCGTAAGTATTCGTCCGAGGCTCTACCTAAATAGATTTCGGGGAGAACCAGCTATCTCCCGGTTTGATTAGCCTTTCACTCCTAACCACAGGTCATCCCCTAACTTTTCAACGTTAGTGGGTTCGGTCCTCCAGTTGATGTTACTCAACCTTCAACCTGCCCATGGCTAGATCACCGGGTTTCGGGTCTATACCTTGCAACTATTCGCCCAGTTAAGACTCGGTTTCCCTACGGCTACCCTAATCGGTTAACCTCGCTACAAAATATAAGTCGCTGACCCATTATACAAAAGGTACGCAGTCACCCAACAAGTGGGCTCCTACTGCTTGTACGTACACGGTTTCAGGTTCTATTTCACTCCCCTCACAGGGGTTCTTTTCGCCTTTCCCTCACGGTACTGGTTCACTATCGGTCAGTTGGGAGTATTTAGCCTTAGATGATGGTCCACCTATATTCAGTCAAAGTTTCACGTGCTCCGACCTACTCGATTTCACTTAAAATGCGTTTTCATGTACGGGACTATCACCCTGTATCGTGGCACTTTCCAGAGCCTTCCATTAACACATAATAAGCTTAAGGGCTGTTCCGATTTCGCTCGCCGCTACTATCGGAATCTCGGTTGATTTCTTTTCCTACGGGTACTTAGATGTTTCAGTTCTCCGCGTTCGCCTCGTTAACCTATGTATTCAGTTAACGATACCTGCAAGCAGGTGGGTTTCCCCATTCGGAAATCCTAGTCTCAAGTGCTTTTTACTAGCTTGACTAGGCTTATCGCAAGTTAATACGTCCTTCATCGCCTCCAACTGCCAAGGCATCCACCGTGTACGCTTAGTCACTTAACCATACAACCCAAACGGGTCTTTGTTTTGTGACAGTTTAACTTCGCCAGAAGTTAATATTGAATACTAAAGTAGATACCAATCAACAAACGTAAACGTTTATTAAATGGCACTGAATGATACTGCTATCATTCTTTTTTACTTTTGAAAACTCTGTACAAATACAATGTATTCATACGAATTTTATTATCAGCTTTTCCAAATTTTTAAAGAGCAGAGAATCAAAAACTTCTCAAAATTAAACACACTCTATTCTCAGGTGATTGTGCTACCCGATAAAAGAATATTTATTTTTAAGAAGTAAAGTGGTGGAGCTAAGCAGGATCGAACTGCTGACCTCCTGCGTGCAAGGCAGGCGCTCTCCCAGCTGAGCTATAGCCCCACATATGCTGGTCTTACTGTTTGTATACCGACTTCTTTTTAAGACAAGGCGTAAGTTGAGGCCGTTTAGTTTACTAAACAACGAAGCTTACAACGAAGTATTAAGAAGAAGTGGTGGGTCTGAGTAGATTTGAACTACCGACCTCACCCTTATCAGGGGTGCGCTCTAACCAGCTGAGCTACAGACCCAAACAATAAGTGTTGTTCTCTTTACAATTAACAATCATCTGTGTGGACACTACGAACAAATAAGTTCTAAATCGTATAAGGAGGTGATCCAGCCCCAGGTTCCCCTAGGGCTACCTTGTTACGACTTCACCCCAGTCATGAATCACTCCGTGGTAAACGTCCTCCCGAGGGTTAGACTATCTACTTCTGGAGCAACCCACTCCCATGGTGTGACGGGCGGTGTGTACAAGGCCCGGGAACGTATTCACCGCGTCATTCTGATACGCGATTACTAGCGATTCCGACTTCATGGAGTCGAGTTGCAGACTCCAATCCGGACTACGACGCACTTTAAGTGATTCGCTTACTCTCGCGAGTTCGCAGCACTCTGTATGCGCCATTGTAGCACGTGTGTAGCCCTACACGTAAGGGCCATGATGACTTGACGTCGTCCCCACCTTCCTCCGGTTTATCACCGGCAGTCTCCTTAGAGTTCTCAGCATTACCTGCTAGCAACTAAGGATAGGGGTTGCGCTCGTTGCGGGACTTAACCCAACATCTCACAACACGAGCTGACGACAGCCATGCAGCACCTGTATCAGAGTTCCCGAAGGCACCAAACTATCTCTAGTAAGTTCTCTGTATGTCAAGTGTAGGTAAGGTTCTTCGCGTTGCATCGAATTAAACCACATGCTCCACCGCTTGTGCGGGCCCCCGTCAATTCATTTGAGTTTTAACCTTGCGGCCGTACTCCCCAGGCGGTCTACTTAATGCGTTAGCTTTGAAAAACAGAACCGAGGTTCCGAGCTTCTAGTAGACATCGTTTACGGCGTGGACTACCAGGGTATCTAATCCTGTTTGCTCCCCACGCTTTCGTACATGAGCGTCAGTGTTGACCCAGGTGGCTGCCTTCGCCATCGGTATTCCTTCAGATCTCTACGCATTTCACCGCTACACCTGAAATTCTACCACCCTCTATCACACTCTAGTTTGCCAGTTCGAAATGCAGTTCCCAGGTTGAGCCCGGGGCTTTCACATCTCGCTTAACAAACCGCCTGCGTACGCTTTACGCCCAGTAATTCCGATTAACGCTCGCACCCTCCGTATTACCGCGGCTGCTGGCACGGAGTTAGCCGGTGCTTCTTCTGTCAGTAACGTCACAGCTAGCAGGTATTAACTACTAACCTTTCCTCCTGACTGAAAGTGCTTTACAACCCGAAGGCCTTCTTCACACACGCGGCATGGCTGCATCAGGCTTGCGCCCATTGTGCAATATTCCCCACTGCTGCCTCCCGTAGGAGTCTGGGCCGTGTCTCAGTCCCAGTGTGGCTGATCATCCTCTCAAACCAGCTAGGGATCGTCGCCTTGGTGAGCCATTACCTCACCAACTAGCTAATCCCACTTGGGCCAATCTAAAGGCGAGAGCCGAAGCCCCCTTTGGTCCGTAGACATTATGCGGTATTAGCAGTCGTTTCCAACTGTTGTCCCCCACCTCAAGGCATGTTCCCAAGCATTACTCACCCGTCCGCCGCTCGTCATCTTCTAGCAAGCTAGAAATGTTACCGCTCGACTTGCATGTGTTAGGCCTGCCGCCAGCGTTCAATCTGAGCCATGATCAAACTCTTCAATTAAAAAGTTTTATGTCTTTCGACAGCTCAATGAATTCTGAATTTATTTAATATCTTTCGATATTGAATTGACTGTGCTGAATAACTACCTAAGTAATTATTCTGTTGGTCACTCAGTTTCGATTGAGACTCTAAATTTGTTTGCCTCACTACCTAAGTAGCTTGGCTGTTAGAACTCAATCTGTACGAGTGCCCACACAGATGATTGCTTTATATTGTTAAAGAACGTTGCGACGTTGTCGCTAGGGATGCGTATAATACATCCTTTATTTTTCGAGTCAACACTTAATTTTAAACTTTCTTTCGATGATTTAAACTTAAGTTTTACTTAACTCTCTGAGTAGCTCATTCCTCGCTATGCGTTGGCGTTCCCCGTCTCAGTGGGGTCGCATTATAGGGAGAACAGATTTTTACGCAAGTACTTTTTTAAAGAAAAACTAAAAAAACACACTGTTCGGTCAGTATCTGAGCTAAAACAGATGAAACAGCTAGTTTTATAATCAAATCAGGCTTTGCTGGTACTTAAATAAGCGCTACTGTTACACTGATACTATTCATATTGTTTAATTTAAAGGTGCATATATGGCAATACGTTCTTATAAAGGAATAACTCCTGCGTTTAATGATTCTGTTTATATAGACGAGTCGTCTGTATTAGTCGGTGATATCACCCTAGGTGATGATAGTAGTGTATGGCCACTAGTTGCTGCCCGTGGTGATGTTAATCATATTCGTATCGGTAAGCGTACTAATATACAAGATGGCAGTGTTTTACATTTATCAAGAGCGACTAAAAGCAATTCTGAGGGTTACCCACTTATTATTGGTGATGATGTTACCGTGGGTCATAAGGTAATGCTGCATGGCTGCGTTCTAGGTAACCGCATACTCGTGGGCATGGGCGCTATTATTATGGATAACGTGATTGTAGAAGACGAGGTGATTATTGGTGGTGGTGCTTTAGTACCTCCTAATAAGCGTTTAGAGTCTGGCTATTTGTATGTAGGTAGCCCAGCGAAACAAGCCCGCCCTTTAACAGATCAAGAGCTGAGCTTTTTAAAAGTGTCTGCCGATAATTACGTGCAGCTTAAAGATGAATACTTAGCTGAAGACGCGAAATAACCACAACTTTTTGCTTAATTAAGTAAACTCACTTCTATTTGCCCTGCCGAGTTATAGCTTTCGTCTTCGATTAGCTGCTCGGCACGCTCTTCGTAATCAAATCGATATTGTTCAAAATAACGCGTTGCATGACTCTCATCGGCTAAATTTAAACTACTTACAGCAATCACACACTCAACTAGCATTCCGCTTACTTGTGCAAAAAAAACTAATTGATGAGTGGGTTCTCTAAATTCGAGTCGGTCTATAAACTGTATTGCTTGATTCATTTAAGTACTCCCTGCTTTAGTGCAATAATAACGGGAACAATGTCCGGCATTTTATTTCGCCATACATAATAAGCTTGTGCGGCTTGGCCTACTAGCATGCCACTACCATCTAATAGCTTAGCCGCTTTGTTGTGTTCGCTGACCCAATTCATGAATAGCGTATTTTGCGTCGCATAAAACATATCATAAGCCATTTCACATGCGCTTAAATACTTAGAATTTAGTGCAGGTAACTCGTTATTCATACTGCTCGAGGTTGAATTTATAACCAAGTGATAATCAACTTCAGGAAGTTCGTCAAAACCATACCCCGAAACATTGCCGTGCCCAGTAAAGAGCTTTGCCAAAGTTTGGGCTTTATGTGCAGTGCGATTAACGATAATGATTTCTTTAGGCTGCTGCTCAAGTAAAGGTAAAATAACACCACGGGCAGCGCCACCTGCACCAATGATCAGCAGGCGTTTACCTGTTATTATTATTTTATTCGCTAGTAAATCGTTCACAAAGCCTATGCCGTCGGTGTTATCACCGAGTAAGGTACCATCATCGCGCTTTTTAAGGGTGTTTACTGCGCCTGCAAGTTTAGCCACTGGGGTTAGTTCATCGGCTAAAGCAAAGGCCTGCTCTTTAAAAGGAACAGTGACATTTGCGCCTTTGCCCCCTTGCGCAAAAAAAGTCGCGACTGTTTTTTCAAACTCATCGATAGGTGCTAAGATTGCGCTATAGTCGATTTGCTCTCCCAATGACTTAGCAAACTGCTGATGTATGCTGGGAGATTTTGAATGTTTGATTGGATTTCCAAAAACCGCATATTTGTCCATTTTAAACAACCTCTTTGCAGTTTTAGTACTGCCTATTAACGATGATAAAACTATGATTAAAAGACTCTTTTCAAGATCAAAGCCGTCTACAACCACTCAAGCGCCTACGCCAGAGAAAACCCCGTATGAAATCATCGGCGGAGAAGCGCCCACGCGTGCAATTGCCAATAGATTCTACGACATAATGGCCAGCGATGAATACGCTAAACCGTTATATGATATGCATCCTCAACCATTAGATAGAATTCGCCAAGTATTTTTTGAGTTTTTATCGGGTTGGCTTGGTGGCCCAGACTTATTTGTAGAAAAACATGGCCATCCAATGCTGCGCAAACGTCATATGCCATTTCCTATTGATCAAGATTTACGTGATCAGTGGATGTATTGCATGAATAAAACCTTAGACATAGAAATTGATAACCCCGTTTTACGCGAAGGTTTACGCCAATCACTGGCACAGCTTGCCAGTCATATGATTAATCAGCATTAATCTATCCCGTTCTTTAATTGGGGATTATTTGCGCTAAGTCAAAACCCGCTTTTCTAAAATAAAGATAATACCCTATTAAATAGTTAGAAAAGCGTGGCGCGTGTGAAATCAATCCAACATAAAATTTATGCTTTGTTAGCATTAACCGGCATTATAGTACTCATAGCCAGTATTTTTAGTAGTGCGAGTCAACAGCGCACGCTCGCACAAGATACGGTGGCAGAAAATATTAAGCTACTTGCCGATAACTATTTTGATTCAATAAACACCATGATGCTAACGGGTACTATGGCTAATCGAGAATTATTGAGCCAAAAGCTACGCAAACACCCTAATATAGAAGATGCTCATATTATTCGCTCCGATATAGTTAATAAACTGTATGGGGCCGGAAATAAAAACCAAACAGCAACTAATAACAACGAACGCGAAGCACTGCAGGGTAAAGAAAGCTTATTTATAGAGCAAAACACTGATAGCCGCAGTATGACCTACCTACGCCCGATGTATGCGAGCTCTGATTATAAAGGTACAAACTGTTTAGGCTGCCATCAAGCACAAGAAGGCGATGTACTGGGTGTGGTAAAAATTAGCTATTCCTTAGCCGATATTGATAGCGAGGTAACTTACAACACCTTAATAACCACCAGCCTACTGTCTACTATTTTTATTATTGCCTTTGTGCTGCTAGGTATAGTGTTTAGAAAAATATTTATAGTGCGCCTTAAAAAGCTCGGCCATGCAATGCACCTAGCCACTACTAATAAAGATTTAACCTTACGCATTGAAGATAACGCCGAAGATGAACTCGGCTGGCTTGCCACTAGTTTTAACCAAATGATTGCTACGTTTAAAGATAACATTGCTCAGGTATCTCACTCTTCAAAAGTGCTTATTCATTCAGCAGAGAAAATTTATACTTCTGCCGATACTACTGAGCGCGCTATTTTAGAACAAAAGAAAAGTACCGACTCGGTAGCCGCAGCAATTAATGAGCTAGAAAGCTCATCTAATGAAGTCAGAAACACCACACATTTTGCTCAAGAAAAATCTGAGAACAGTAATGAGCTAGCACAGCAAAGCATGCAGGTTGCAGAGCAAACCGAACTCAGTATAAATCAACTAGCTGAAGATGTACGCCAAGCGGCAGATCAAGTGAGACAACTGCAAGAGCAAACGCTTGAAGTGGGTAAAGTGCTTGAGGTGATCAGCAGTATCGCCGAGCAAACAAATTTATTAGCACTTAATGCAGCCATTGAAGCTGCCCGTGCAGGTGAAGCAGGCCGAGGGTTTGCCGTTGTTGCTGATGAAGTACGAACTTTAGCAACCCGAACTCATGCCTCTACCGATGAAATACGCCGTACTATAGATAAGTTGCAATCAGAAGCAGCGCAAACAGTTAAAACCATGGGTGAGTCCTGTGCGGAGGCAGACGAAAGAGCGCAACAAGTACAACAAGTTGCACAGGCTTTAAAAGATATTTCTAGCCAAATGAATGAAATAAATGAGCTAAATATACAAATAGCCGATGCAACAGAGCAGCAAAATCTAGCCGCGGAAGAAATAAACAGAAGCGTTGTTGGTATCAGTGATAATGCAGAGCAATCGTTAGTAGATGCGGATGAAAATCAAAAAGTCAGTGAAGAGTTACTCAATTTAGCTCGCTCGTTAGATGAGCAGGTACGAAGCTTTAAACTAAAACAATAACTTTAAAAGCCAGTCAATAAGTAGTTTATTGACTGGCGGACAATTTCTAGCCTAGAGCTAACCAATCACGTGGCTTTAAGAAATCTTTATATAGTAATGCCTCTGCACTGTCTTCGGCTGGGGTATAGTTATATTCCCAACGGGCTAAAGGTGGCATCGACATTAAAATAGATTCAGTTCGGCCACCGCTTTGTAAGCCAAATAATGTGCCGCGGTCCCAGACTAAATTAAACTCAACATAACGACCACGGCGATATAATTGAAAGTCGCGTTGTTGTTCGGTGTACTTATCGTTTTTGCGACGCTCAATAATAGGAACGTAAGCATCTAAAAAGCCATTACCCACCGATTGCATAAATGCAAAACTTTGCTCAAAACCTAACTCATTCAAATCGTCAAAAAATAAGCCGCCTACGCCGCGAGTTTCATCACGATGTTTTAAATAAAAGTATTCGTCACACCATTTTTTATATTTTGGATAAACATCATCACCAAATGGCTGACACACATCGTGCGCAACTTGGTGCCAATGCACTACATCTTCAAGTACAGGATAAAACGGGGTTAAATCAAAACCACCACCAAACCACCAAATCGGTTCTTCACCTTCTTTTTCGGCAATAAAAAAGCGTACATTGGCATGGCTTGTTGGTATATGCGGGTTTTTAGGATGAATCACTAACGATACACCACACGCATGAAAGCTGCGCCCAGCAAGCTCAGGTCTATGTGCAGTGGCAGAGCCCGGCATAGAGGCACCAAATACATGAGAGTAATTAACCCCCCCTTGCTCAATCACATTACCATTGGTGATAACGCGAGTACGACCACCGCCGCCCTCTTCTCGCTGCCAGCTGTCTTCAACAAACTGTGCTTTCCCGTCTGCTGCTTCTAAGCCTTGGCAAATGGTATCTTGCAAAGCCATAAAGTACGCTTTTACTTGTTTTAATAATTCGCTTTGCATCGTTAACCTCTAAATACATTGCCAGTCATGGCATCTTTAATGGTACTTGGTTGCGTATTACCACCTAATGGTTCATCAACATAAAAACTAACCTGCTCGCCAAACTGCTGCTGAGCTTCAACAATACTTGTTACCGTTGCTTGGCCGGTTAAATTAGCACTTGTTGATACCAGTGGTTTACCAAACTGTTGGCATAAACGTTTAACTGTAGGGTGGTTAGTTACTCTTACTGCAATAGTATCAAACTGCCCTGTTAACCACTTTGGGGTAGACTTAGCTGCAGGCATCACCCAAGTGAGTGCGCCTGGCCAACTTGAAAAAATATCGGCACGTTTATCCATAGGCAGCTTAGCGTCATCGACGTATTTTAATAATTGCCCGTAATTGTCAGCAATTAAAATAAGCCCTTTTTCAACGGGGCGTTGTTTAATACTCAATAAACGTTCCACCGCCTGTTGATTGTCAGGGTCGCAACCAAGGCCATAAACAGCTTCGGTTGGGTATAAAATAACATCGCCTTGTTCTAAGCTAGTTATTGCAGCAGATAAAGAAGAAAGGTCAGACAAAATTGTCTCCAGAGATATTTACGTTATTCAGTGGCAGCAAACTTATGCATACAGCTTTTTTGTGGGCATTGTAACACAACACCACTCGCGGTTTTTTTCTCAGTAACAACTGGCCAGTCACATACAGGACACGCTTGAGCTACAGGTTTATGATTAAGCGTATATTTACAGCTTGGGTAACAGTCGCAAGAATAAAACACTTTCCCAAATTTATTGCTGCGTGAAACCAAGTGGCCTTTTTTACATTTAGGGCAACTAATCACAGGCTCTTCACTTGGCGTATTGTCATGCTCACTGGCAATATAATGACATTCAGGGTAACCGGTACAGCCAATAAACATACCGTAGCGGCCATTTTTCACCACCAGCGGCTTGCTACACTCTGGACACTCGCTGTCCTCAAGTATTTTGATTTCATTGCTATCATGATGTGCAAGCGGGCGAATAAAATCGCACTTAGGGTAACTCGCGCAGCCTAAAAAAGGCCCAGATTTACTATTACGAATGACGAGTTCTGAACCACATTGCGGGCATATCTCATATTCTTTTTCTAAGGCGTGTTTATTAGCCGAGAAAAGTGAATGATCGATTTTACTCATGTAAATCCTAGTGGTTGGTGAATTTTCGCCTAATATACCCAAAACCCTTAAAGATACAAGCTATGGCAGTCGGTTTGTTAACGCTGAAAATAATAAAACACGCAATAATGATTACTCACATCATTAGTCGTGAACCTGTTAATGTAACACTTCACTGGGCTCATCAAAAATAAGATCTTCCATTTGCTCATACGCCTGCTGAGAATCAGGGGCGTTAAATAACACCATAAGAATTAACCATTTTAAATCTTCCAAAGTAATAGCTGAATTATCAAGCGCCGCTAAACGGTCCATCACCATTTCACGAGTGGTGCTATTAATAACGCCCGTTTGTTCAACAAACATTAAAAAGCCGCGACACTCGGTGTCGAGAACTTGGCACTCACTGTCGGTAAAAATACGCACTGCATGTTGTGGAGTGGCTAATAAATAAGGCGATTCATTGCTGTATTGTAATGCGGCAAGTTGATCTAACCAGTCAATGGCTTTGTTAATTTCGGGTTTGTTAAACCCTGCGCGGAGTAACTCATCGGTAAGTGTGCTTTGCTCAACAAATACATCACTTTCGCTGTGAACATAGTTTTCAAATAAATACATGAGAATATCAAACATATTATCCTCCAGCGCTTAATTTAATATAGCCGTCTAATACACGTTCAATTTGATCGTCTAACTCTAAATCAAGCAATCGCGCTTGTACTTTATCAATTGGCCACTGTACTCGACGCATAATATCGTCCACACTGGTCACCTCAAAACCAATACTGTTAAGCACCTCGCAATCTGAGGTTACAGCATCAGTTAACTCTTTATAGTTTAGACCAGAAGGGTATGAAAAGTTCATCTCATCAAGAATATCGGCGACGTTTTCTACCAGCTTAGCACCTTGCTTAATTAAAAAATGACTTGCTTGTGCCAGCGGGTTTTTAATTGAGCCTGGCACCGCAAAAACCTCTTTATTTTGTTCAAGCGCATAACGTACGGTGATCAGTGAGCCACTTTTAATTTCGGCTTCAACAATTAAAACGCCTAAAGAGAGTCCTGAAATAATACGATTACGTCGTGGAAAGTTATGCGCGTTGGCCGCGGTGCCCGGTAAAAACTCACTTACCAATAAACCCTGTGTTAATACTTGCTCTGTAAGTAACTTATGGCGTTTAGGGTAATAAACATCAACCCCAGTCCCTAGTACGGCAATGGTTTTACCATTTCCTGCCAGCGCTCCTTTATGGGCAGCACCATCAATGCCACGCGCCATACCAGAGGTTACTGTTATGCCAGCAAGCGTTAGCTGATGTGCAAATTCTGCAGCAATTTCAAGTCCTGTGGTGGTTGCATTTCGACTGCCAACAATCGCAATTTGTGGAGAAGACAGTAAGCTAATATCGCCTTTACAAAAAAGTAATAATGGCGCACTGGCTATTTGTTTTAGGTGTTCTGGGTAGGTGGTATCAAAAATACTAATAACAATAATATGTTGCTGGCTAATAAGCTGTTCATAATGCGCAACTTGCTGCCAATTTGTATTAAGTAAATTGCTTGCTTGACTCGCTGTTAAGCCCAACATAACCAGCTGGGAATGCGATAAGGAAAACAGCGACTCTAAACTGTGCTGCTTAGAGAGGGCTAATAGCGTTTTTATTCCAAGCCCTTTGCATAAGTAAAAGGCAAGCCAATGGCTTAGCTTGCCAAACGATTGCTCCATGTTCCCTCCTAGAACACCGACTCGCTACTTAATGAATTACTGCCAAATCTCCAATGCGAATTGGGTGCTGATTTTTAGTGATCAGCGCATAACTAACTTTGTCATACACTTTAAAAATAATCATTTCACCAACTTTCTCTGCTGGCATTTTCCAAGTAACGCTATCTTCATCGGTTTCTGAGCCAAATAATTCGCTAGTAGCCGATACCAATTTTTCTAAACGACTTGAATCTTCGGTATAACGCGGGCCTCTGGCACTATCAATCACCTTAGGTGACTGACGTTCAATATCCAGTACATGACCTACTTTAACTTGTTGCTCTGAACCTAAGTTTAGCACCACTACATCCATCGTGCTAAATTCTCTCACCTCGCGCGGAGAAGCAATCACTTGACCCTGCATTGGCTGTTCAGGACGATGCATCTCAAAATATACTGGCAGCATCTGCCCTTCCATTGCAGGTAATAAAAAGTCACCCTGTTTGATCTCACGTTTTACTGATTCAACTCTTACTGAGGCAGGTTCGCCATTGGCCGCATCACCTGTTCTAAATGCACGAGCCATACCCACATAAGATGCTCTACTCGCTAACTCTTCACCGGTATTAGGGTCAGTATAAGGCGCACCTTTATGATAAATAGCATATGCCTGATGACGTTTTAAGTTACCTTTTACATATAAAATATGGTCAATAGTTTGGGTTTTGGTATTTTCGTTGGCGCCCAAAATATAGGGCTTTTCTTTTATCGAATCGCTGTTAATAGCTTGCTCAAACGACAAATACGGTTTAATCAACGCAAGAGGTAAAGTTGTTATCGCATCTTTCCCTTTTGGCGTAATACGTCCCATAGGTGATAGCTTTCGATACGCTTTATTAATCACTAAACGCGGATTACCGTCTGTATCGTAAATTAATGCTAACGCATCTCCCGGATAAATAAGGTGAGGGTTGTCTATTTGTGGATTCATTTGCCATAGTTCAGGCCATAACCAAGGTTCGTTTAGATATATAGCTGAGATATCCCAAAGCGTGTCACCTTTTTTCACAACATACTGTTTAGGTGCATCTTTTTTTATAGTTAGTACATCTGCCAGCACAGGAAAAGTTGCACCTAATGCAAGTATAATTGCAATTAATGGAGATTTCATTGAGCTTCCTCATAGTGTTTTTTCATTATTATTAACCAAAACCTGTTAAAGGGGAACGTGAATGGCTAAAATAAGAACATACAATACCCTAAATTTAAGCATAAGTGTAAAAGGTAACTATGGCTAGGTTAGAAGTTTTAAGATTTCCAGATGAACGTTTACGTACAATCGCAAAAGAAGTAACTGTTGTTGACGATCAAGTGCGTGAAATTGTCAAAGATATGCTAGAAACTATGTACGATGAAAATGGTATTGGGCTTGCTGCTACACAGGTTGATATTCACCAGCGTATTGTGGTGATCGACGTATCAGAAGAGCGCAATGAACCACTCGTGCTTATCAATCCGCAAATTATCAAAAAAGATGGCTCAACCGTGAGCGAAGAAGGCTGTTTATCAGTTCCTCATTCGTATGCAAAAGTTGACCGTGCAGAAACCGTTACCGTAGCTGCACTGAACGAAGAAGGTAAAGAATTTATTCTTGATGCTGACGAATTATTAGCGATTTGTATTCAGCATGAACTTGACCACCTTCAAGGTAAATTATTTATTGATTATTTATCTCCATTAAAGCGCCAACGCATTCGTAAAAAGCTTGAAAAAGAAGCGAAGTTTGCAGCGCAGTAATAAGCACCTTAGTAAATAATTAGGAAACTCAGTGACACAACCATTACGCATTATATTTGCCGGTACGCCGGACTTTGCTGCACGCCATCTGCAAGCACTCATAAATAGTAAACACCAAATCGTGGGCGTTTACAGTCAACCAGATCGTCCAGCGGGTCGCGGAAAAAAACTAAAAGCCAGTGAAGTAAAAGCGCTTGCATTAGAACATGACCTACCCGTTTTTCAACCGCAATCACTCAAAACAGACGACGCACTTGAAGAGCTAAGCAGCCTCAATGCCGATATCATGATTGTCGTTGCCTACGGTTTAATTTTACCTAAAGCCATTTTAGATGCCCCACGTTTAGGGTGTTTAAATGTACATGGTTCTATTTTACCGCGCTGGCGTGGCGCCGCACCTATTCAACGCGCTATTTGGGCAGGCGATCAGCAAACCGGTGTAACCATAATGAAAATGGATGAAGGGCTAGATACCGGCGATATGCTGCATATTAGCCGCTGCCCTATTGATAGTACTGAAACCAGTGCAAGCTTATACACTAAGCTTGCTGAACTGGGACCTGATGCATTAATCGACACCATAAATCGTTTAGCCAACGGGGACATAACGCCTGAGCCACAAAACGATGCTGATGCCAATTACGCTAAAAAGCTCTCAAAAGACGAAGCCAACATTGATTGGTCTATGGATGCCGAGCAAATCGAGCGTAACATTCGTGCATTTAACCCATGGCCAGTATGCTTTACCCAAATGCGTGGTAATACGGTAAAAATATACCAAGCACACGTGGTTGAACAATCAGGCGCAGCTGGCACTGTATTAACAAGTGATAAAAACGGTATCGTTGTGGCTTGTGGTAAACACGCTTTATCTATTGGCGAATTACAACCACAAGGCAAAAAGCCAATGGCAATTAATGATTTTTTAAACGGTCGTAGCGACTGGGTCACACCCGGCACCGTATTAGGCGAAAATAATGAGTAATGTAAGCAATGTCAGAGCGCTAGCCGCTGAAACTTTATATAACGTGGTTGATAAAGGCGCATCGCTTAATCAAGAACTCCCTTTCGCTAGCCAAGGCCTATCTCCTAAAGATAAAGCCTTACTGCAGCAAATTTGCTATGGAGTATTACGTTACCTACCTAGCCTAGAAAATTATTGCCAGCATTTAGTAGAACAACCGCTTAAAGGCAAACGCCGTATTTTCCAGTTTTTGTTGTATGTGGGTATTTACCAACTACAACACATGCGTGTACCGCCGCATGCAGCAATTAGCGAAACAGTTAATGCGTTACAACAATTACGCGCTCTTGGCTTAAAAGGGCTTATTAACGCCATTTTACGAAGCTTTCAGCGCCAACAAGTTGAGCTTGAAGAAAAAGCCAAACAGATTCCAGTGTGTTTATACAACCATCCAAACTGGTTTATAAAGCAAGTAAAAGAAGCCTACCCAGATAGCTGGGAAGACATTCTAGAAGCTAATCAGCAACAAGCGCCAATGTGGCTTCGAGTGAATCAATCGCAGTTTAGCACCCAAGAATATAGCGAAATGCTAACCGCTAACGATATTGAACATACTCTAAATCCTGATTTTATTGATGGCATTAAACTAAGCAAACCACGCGATGTGTTTTCACTTCCTGAGTTTGATACCGGTGCCTGTTCAGTACAAGATGCGGCAGCGCAGCTTGCTGCACGCTATCTAGACCCACAAAATGGTGATTCAATACTCGATGCCTGCGCAGCGCCTGGTGGTAAAACCTGCCATATTTTAGAGCTTGCCGACGCAGATGTGCTTGCGCTTGATAGCGATGCCACACGCCTAGAACGTGTTAAACAAAACCTAGAACGCATAGGTTTGGGCGCCGACTTACAATGTGGTGATGCATCGCAACCTCACACTTGGTGGGATGAAGAACAGTTTGATCGTATTTTGTTAGATGTACCCTGCTCTGCAACTGGCGTAATTCGTCGTCACCCAGATATTAAATGGTTACGTCGCGCATCCGACATTAACGATTTATCGACCCTGCAAGGCGATATACTCGACAGCATTTGGCCATTGTTAAAGCCAGGCGGTACATTGGTGTATGCAACCTGTTCGGTGCTTCCACAAGAAAACCAACAACAAGTTGCTAAGTTTTTAGCTAATAATGAAGACGCAGAGCATATTCCTTTGCACAGCGAAGACACTAAAACCACACCAGGCTTGCAGTTATTACCAGGCGAAAGTGACGGTTTTTACTACGCTAAATTAGTTAAAAAAGCCTAGGCAACACATTTAGCTACTTCAGTTTAGAGGTAGCTAATACTTTGATGTAATTAGTATTAATAATACGGGTACATAATGAAAATAATCATACTCGGTGCTGGGCAAGTTGGCGGCACACTCGCAGAAAACCTAGTGGGTGAACAAAACGAAATAACCGTAGTTGATATCGACGGTAACCGCTTGCGCGAACTGCAAGATAAGTACGATTTACAAGGTGTTGCAGGCCACGGCGCCCACCCCGACGTGTTAAGTCGCGCAGGGGCTGAAGATGCCGATATGATTATTGCGGTGACCAGCTCAGATGAAGTTAACATGGTGGCATGCCAAGTTGCCTACAGTATTTTTAATACACCGACCAAAATAGCCCGTATTCGCTCTGAGCAGTATTTAAAATACCGCGAAAAACTCTTTCATAATGATGACTTACCTGTCGATCATTACATAGCCCCAGAAGCACTCGTTACTAAGTATATTCGCCGCCTAATAGACTACCCTGGCGCATTACAAGTACTGCAATTTGCCGATGGCATGCTCTCTTTAGTGGCTGTAAAAGCCTACTATGGCGGCTTATTGGTAGGCTATGCCCTATCTACACTTAAGCAGCATATTCCTAATGTTGAAACTCGGGTAGCCGCTATTTACCGCCAAGGTAAAGCGATAAAACCCTTAGGCACCACCGTAATAGAAGCCGACGATGAAGTATTTTTTATTGCCGCAACCAAACACATTCGTGCGGTAATGAACGAGCTACAAAAGCTGGAACGCTCGTATAAAAAAATCATGATTGCCGGTGGCGGTAATATTGGTGCAGGTCTAGCCCGTTCACTGGAAAGAAACCACAGCGTTAAGTTACTAGAGCGAAGTAAAGAGCGTGCCGAACAGCTTTCTGAAATGCTCGACAACACAGTGGTATTTTGTGGTGATGCATCCGATCAGGAGCTGCTCTCTGAAGAACACATTGAACAGGTTGATGTTTTCATTGCCGTTACCAACGACGATGAAGTAAATATAATGTCGGCTATGCTCGCAAAACGCATGGGGGCACAAAAAACCATGGTACTTATTCAACGAGGCGCTTACGTTGATTTAGTACAGGGCGGCGAAATTGATATTGCGATTTCACCACAACAAGCGACTATTTCTGCATTGCTGACTCACGTGCGCCGTGGTGATATTGTAAACGTGTACTCGTTGCGTAAAGGGGCTGCAGAAGCCATAGAAGCGGTTGCCCATGGTGATGAAAATACCTCTAAAGTGGTAGGTCGCGCAATTGCCGATATTAAATTGCCTGCAGGTACCACAATAGGTGCAATTGTGCGAAATGACGATGTACTGATTGCCCATGACGATACAATTATTTTGTCAGGCGATCATGTAATCATGTTCTTAATTGATAAAAAGCACATTAACGTGGTTGAAAAGTTATTCCAAGTTAGCGCAATCTTTTTATAAGTAATTCCTCCTTTTTATTCACAACCCGCTTGTAAGTAAAAAGGAGAACACCCAAACCTAAATGAAAATCATTATCAAAAGCATTTACTAACTAAGAAAAATCCATTAGTCTCTTCTTGCTCGATTATCAAGCAGCGACATCTACAGATGTGAAAAGTTAATTTCACGTTTTTAAATAAAAATGGATTTCAAATGATACACCTACTCTCAAAGAAAAATTCTCCCATAACTCATTACACTCTGGTTGGCCTTTTACTTTCAACAGTTTCAACTCAAACGCTCGCCCACACTAGCGAAGGTATCGAAAGGTTAACCGTAATCGGAGAGCAAGCGAAGGGCTATAGAGTTAATTCTATGAGCTCTGCAACTGGCCTTGAGCTATCACATTTGCAAACGCCGCAATCAACGATAGCGATAACAAGCGACTTCATGGCAGACCAACAACTAAATACCGCAATTGAAGCTATAACCAGTGTGACAGGCATAAATGCGCGAGAAGCAGATAATGGTAAGTTTTCTATTTCAGCCCGAGGTATTAGTGTCACCAGCATACTTTATGATGGCATAGCGACCACCTATGACACCCGCTTTAATTATGGAGATAACCTAACCGATACCGCAATTTATGATCGTATCGAAATAGTTAGAGGAGCAACGGGGTTAATGCTGGGCGCGGGTAACCCTTCGGCAGCAATTAATTTGATACGTAAACGCCCAACTGCAAACACTCAAATAAATCTTACTGCTTCATTAGGCTCATGGGACAACTACCGCGCGATGGTGGATGTGTCGGGAAGCATAAATAATAGTGAAAGTATAAGAGGACGAGCTGTTGTTGCTTATCAAGATAGACTCTCATATCAAGATCGCTTTTCGCAAACCAGTCAAACATTATATGGCATTATTGAGGCAGATCTTTCTAACAGTACTTTATTGACTCTTGCTGTTGATAATCAATCGACAACTCCTAAAGGAACAATGTCAGGTGGTTTGCCTATTTTTTATAGTGATGGCTCCCGTACAGCTTATGACAGAGATGCTTCAACGGCTCAAGATTGGGCATCTTCTCAAACCGATGCACTTAATGCGTTTATTCGCCTTGAGCATTACTTTAATGCTAACTGGCAGCTAACCGCTAATTATGTCTATGGTGATAACGACCTAGACTATGATGTGTTTTGGATAAAAGGAGAGCCCGATCCTATAAACAACACTGGAATGATGCCAGGTTCTATAAACTATATTGATGCGAACAGAACGCAGGATACCTATGAGGTCGAACTCAATGGTCGGTTTAATTGGCTGGGCCAAAGTCACCAACTGCTATTTGGTTATAATACCCAAGAGCAACAGTTTTCGACCCCTTATTATGCTAGCCAACAAAGTGACTATGTTATCGGCGATTTCACTGACTCTAGTTATAGCATTGCAAAACCAACTTGGCAGTCAGAAGCGGCTTACGGCGCTTATGGCACAACTAAACAAGATGCGCTTTATGTTGCTGCACAACTAAATATAACCAATGCCTTGTCTTTAATTGTTGGAAGCCGGTTAAATCAATGGCAAACCAATCAAGATAATTTTGGTCGCAAGCATGATTACAAAATAAGTGATGAACTAACTAATTATTTTGGAGCAACTTATGAACTAACACAGAGTTGGGCTTTGTATGCTAATTACACTGATATTTTTACACCACAAAGTCGAGTTGATAAAAATGGCAATTATTTAAGCCCTATTGAAGGTAAGAATTATGAACTTGGCATAAAAGCTTCTGTACTTGATGAACGTTTAGACATATCCCTTTCTGGATTTAAAATTTATCAAGATAATGTGGGCGAGTACACGGGCGATACCATTGTAGAAACACTTCAGGCCATCTACAAGCCCATTAACGGCACATTAACTCAAGGCTACGAGCTAGAAATCAACGGAAAATTAACCGATAACTGGAACGCTTATTTTGGCTATACCCATAGTAAAGGCGAAAAACCGGATAATACGGTATTAAATACCACCAACCCAAACGATCAATTTAAACTTTTTACTAGCTATCAACTCTCAGGTGCATTAGACAATCTAAAATTGGGTGGAGGCTATCGCTGGCAAAGCAACAGCTATGACGAAGTTAAAAACCCTGTTTATGGCGCTGTTGAGGTAAACCAGCCTAGCTATGGTATTGCAAGCCTAATGGCAGATTATCAAATGAATGAGCAGTTATCTGTTAGTCTAAATATCGATAACTTATTTGATAAGCATTATTACGGTCAAATTGGGTTCTATAACCAATATCGTTATGGTAAGCCAAGAAGCTTCTCTCTCCAACTTAAATATAGCCTCTAACAAGCACAAAAAAGCCGCTGACTATTAAGCGGCTTTAGTGGAGTATGATGAGTTAATACTTATTGTACTCTTGCAAACTCTTCTTTAGAAAGTTCACCATTTCCGTCGGTATCTAAATCATCAAAAATGTTCATTAGTTGTTTATTAGCGGCGGCTTCCTGCTGGCTAATTACACCATCGCCATTACTATCAAAAGAGGCAAAATCTACCGCTGCATAAGCTGCTGATGATGACGCTAATACTAAAATCGCAAGTGTTGTGTTTAATGCTTTCATAATAAGTCTCCTATAAGAGGGAAATCCTTTTCTGAGATCCCTGTGCAATGAAAAAAGTCAAAAATTAAAAGTTTGCAAACTCAGCTTTAGAAAGCTCACCATTACCGTCAGTATCAAGCTCAGTAAATGCGGCTGTTAAATCAGCGTTTACAGCGGCTTCGCTTTGACTAATAGCACCGTTACCATCAGTATCAAGCGCGTCAAAGTCGCTTGCTGCAAAAGCAGCTGATGAAGAAGCTAGCGCGATAAGTGCAAATGTTTTATGTAATGTTTTCATAATTTAATCCTTCAAAATGTAATGCAATGGTTTATCAAAAAATTGTGTCTGGCTATCACGGTCCTTGTTATTCTCTTTCATAGGCTTCCCTGCCTATTTAGGTTGTCTTTGGCAACTCAGAATATACTTAGCCTTGCCTTATGCTTTCGAAAATTCTTCTTTTGATAGCTCACCGTTTTGGTCAGTATCAAGCTCTGAGAACATGCTCATTAATTTTGCATCAACCGATGCTTCGCTTTGGCTAATAGCACCGTTGCCGTCGGTATCTAGTGTGTCGAAGTCGCTCGCTGCAAAGGCAGCTGATGAAGAAGCAAGAGCGATAAGTGCAAATGTTTTGTGTAATGTTTTCATAATGAGTATTCCTTAAAATCGTTTAAATAATGAGGGAGCTTTTAACTCCCAAAACTTTAATAGCTTAGGGTTATGCTTTAGAGAACTCTTGTTTTGATAACTCACCGTTTTGGTCAGTATCAAGCTCTGAAAACATGCTCATTAATTTTGCATCAACCGATGCTTCGCTTTGACTGATTGCGCCGTTGCCGTCAACGTCTAGCGTGTCAAAGTCGCTTGCTGCAAAAGCGACTGATGATGAAGCTAATGCGATAAGTGCTAAAGTTTTATTAATGCTTTTCATAATCAATCTTCCTTCAAAGTTTATGTTTTATGCGATTAAGTGTTTTACTTTAAATCACGTTTCGTTCTATACAGCCTGACTATTACAACTTCGATGCCAAAAATATAAAAACCATAATTTTCAATAAATTAACCAGCAACTAGCTGAAAATGGCGCTATTTAACTCGTTATTTTGTTGCTTTTTAGCAACAGTAGATAAGGCAATAAAATTAAAACAATAAAAATCAAAGAGTTGAGTTTAGGGAAAACCCCACACAGTCGGTGAGCAACCACTAAAAAAGAGGATTAAATAAACAAAAAGGAAGGTGAGTTGAGTTTAATTTTGTTATAAACAAAAAATTAGAATAAAAAACATATTTAACTAATTGTTTTTAATGAATTTATAAAATAAATTTGAAATGGCTTTTAAAAATAACAACAACACATGGCTATTTGTTGCAAAAGAGCGAAAATGTTAGAGCTTGTTGATATTTTAGAATTGTAAAATGTTCAGCGTCGAAAGATAACAGGCCTTATACAATTTCAACTTCAAGTGCACTAAGGTCAATGAAGTGATCCCCCATCAGGGTTTTCATTTGCTCTTCACTGGCAAATAATCGAATTCCGCAATATATGCCCTTAGCATGTTTTTTCACACTGCATATTTGCCCTTCGTGCTTTGTATCTTCATCAAACACTACGATGCAACGCATATCTTTAATGTCGTCGATTTCTTGAGTTGTTTTAATATCAAACATAACACCCGTTAACGAAATATCTTTTATAACGCCTTCAAAGGAAGGGCGATCATCCGATAATTTTAACTTGGCAGGAAACAGCGTCGGTATACGCGCTTGCGAGCGCAGTTCAAATAGCTGTACTTGTGAAGGATAGTCGATAAACAATAACTTAGCTGGGTGAGATGCTACAGACATAAGCTGCTGACGAAACGCTAAAACATGCCCACCACTGCCCTCTATAAGCGCTCTTACCACCACCATCACACCATCGCGTAAATAATCACTTGCCATGGGGAGCCGTTTTGCATTGGGGTAATTTAAAATAATAAACTTATTTTCTAATAAGCCTATAAACTCTGTTTTTACGCGTCGGCTACTCGTGGGGGTGAGGATTTCTAAATCAACTATGCCACCCGTGACGATTTGGTTTAACTTTTCCAAATTGGTTTTTCGCATATTTCCTTCCTGATATTTATAACGTTATCCACGCCAAAATGTTGGGGTAAATAGCACAAGTAAGGTAAATATCTCTAAACGACCAAATACCATTGCCACGGTTAATATCCATTTTGCAGTATCGGTAATAGCGCCATAATGAGAAGCAACATCACCTAAACCAGGCCCAAGGTTATTTAAACACGCTGCCGTTGCTGAGAATGCCGTTATATTGTCTAACCCGGTGCCCATTAACGCTAACATAATAATAATAAAGACTAGTGCATAAGCCGAGAAAAAACCCCATACCGCTTCAACTACTTTATCTGGTAGCGCCTTTCGTCCTAACTTTATAGAGTATATAGCTCGAGGATGCACTAAGCGGTTTAGCTCTCGCACCCCTTGTAGATAAAGTAAAAACACGCGCACTACTTTCATACCGCCGCCAGTTGAACCAGCACAGCCACCAATAAAACTAGAGAATATTAATAAAATAGGTAAAAACAAAGGCCAAGCAGAAAAGTTATCTGTGGCAAATCCTGCGGTGCTGCTTATAGATACAGCTTGAAACAATGCCTGATCGAGGGTTTCATCGCCATTGGCATAAACATCGTGAGATGAAAGTACCGTGAAACAAATCACCACCAGCGCGAGCTGAATACATAGAAACACTTTGAATTCAGGGTCACGAATGTAGACACTAATATTACGACTCGCTACAGCAGCATAATGCAGAGAAAAGTTAATGGCTGCGATAATTAAAAAGAACACACAAATAAAGTTAATTACTGGGCTATCAAAATGCCCCATTGAAGCGTCATAAGTAGAAAAACCACCAATAGCCACCGTAGAAAAAGCATGGCAAATTGCATCAAACCAATTCATGCCAGCGCTCCAATACGCCAAAGTACATGCAAGGGTAATAGACACATAAATATACCAAAGGTGTTTAGCGGTGTCGGCTATACGCGGGGTCATTTTGGAATCTTTTACGGGGCCTGGAATCTCAGCCCGATACAACTGCATACCACCTACGCCAAGCATTGGCAGGATTGCTACCGCTAATACAATGATCCCCATACCACCAAACCACTGTAATTGTTGGCGATAAAACAAGACCGATTTAGGCAGATACTCTATACCGGTCAGTACGGTAGCTCCTGTAGTGGTTAAGCCAGAAAAGGCTTCAAACACGGCATCGGCCAAAGAGAGATTGGGTTCTTGTAAAAATACCAGCGGTAAGGAGGCAAACGCGCCTAGTACTAGCCAAAACAAAACCACGATTAAAAAGCCTTCGCGGGCTTTTAAATCGCCATGCTCATGCCTATTTGGGTAATAAGCCATTAAGCCAATAACAACACTGAATATAAAGGCTAAAACAAACGGCACCCCTCCACCATCTTTATAAATTAAAGACACTAGCGCTGGTGGCACCATAGTAATACTGAATAGCGCAACCAATTGGCCAAGAATTTTTATGATGGTACGAAATTGCATTGAGCGTATCGCTTTTTTATTAGTAAATTAAAATAACTACTGTATGACTCGAAATTTAATGTTTAATCATTAAATGGGATGAATGTAAGACTATTACTCTTTGATTGTTAACTCAACTGCGCCGTGGCTTAAATCAAAAATATCTTTGATGGCTTGCTGCGCTTGGCGACTATCAATGGTAATAGTCCACTCAATATTTGCAGTAAACTGCTTTTCAATATTAAGTACCTGAAAGTTCGTTTTTAAATGTTGCTCTATCGCCCCTTGCATACTGTATTCACTAAAGCCCACCAGCTCAGCGCTCGGCACTTTCACCACGGTTTGTAGTTTTGCTAAGGCATTATTGAGTGAACCACCATAAGCACGCACCAGCCCACCCGTACCGAGCTTTATACCTCCAAAGTAACGTGTTACCACAGCGGTCACTTCACCTAAGCCTGAGCCCACTAGCACATTGAGCATGGGTTTACCGGCGGTGCCATTGGGCTCTCCGTCATCAGAAAAGCCATAAACATGGCTGCCCCCTGGGTTACCTGCAACATGTGCCCAGCAATTGTGGCGTGCATCACTATATTTTTCTTCAATATTTTTAATAAAGGCTTTCGCAGCATTTAGATCGGGCGTGTGACCTATATGAACGATAAAGGTACTTTTTTTAATTTCTTCTTGATGAAATACAGCTTCGGCTGGGTATTTATATTCAGACATAGCACTTACTTAGGCTTTAATTAAAAAAATGGGGCCAAAAGGCCCCTTTGTATCCGTTTATTTTAGCGCGTATTGGCTAACTCGTCTTTAATAAGGATTTAGTCGAGTAATAAATTACGCGTCATATTTTCTAGGCTATCTTCGTGAACAATAATATTGTCCTCGATACGAATACCGCCAAAAGGTTTAAACGCTTCGACTTTTTCCCAGTTAATAAACTGCTTATTGTCTGTTTGTGCTAAATCACCCAGTAAAGAGTCAATAAAATACAAACCTGGCTCAATAGTAAACACTTGGTTTTTCTCAATTAAGCGAGTGCAGCGTAAAAATGGATGGCCTTCTGGTGGCGCTTGATGTGCCCCTGTTTCATCACGCATAAAACCACCCACATCGTGAACCTGTGCACCTAAATGATGCCCGAGTCCATGCGGGAAGAAAGTTGAGGTAATTTGACGCTCAACAATTTCAGCTGCAGGTAGTTTAACAATATCAAAATCACTTAATAGCTGAGCAATACGGTTATGACAATCAATATGCAGATCGCCATACAGTAAACCTGGCTTTAAGCTTTTTCCTAACTCAATTTGATGCGCTGTCATAGCGTTAACTAAGTCAGCAAACTCACCCTGCTTTTTAAAGTCGTAGGTACGGGTAATATCCGCAGCGTAACCATTAAAATTAGCGCCCGCATCAATTAAAAATGAATTATGCGTTTGTGGTGCTTTTGGCTCAAAATGGGTGTAGTGCAAAATAGCGCAGTTTTCGTTAAGGGCCACAATGTTGCCATATGGCATTTCGTTTTCACTTTGACGCGTTGCCATTAAGTAAGCTTGCTGAATATCAAACTCGCTACCACCATTAAAAAACGCATCACGCGCTGCTTTATGGCCATCAACCGCAATACGGTTCGCATTACGTAAACACTCAAGTTCATATTGCGTTTTATAAGCACGGTGGTAATGAATATAGTTAAGTACTGGCTCAGGGTTCATAATACTAAAACCAAGTGCTTGTGCTACTTCGAGATACTCACCAATGTAGGCAAATTTAGCTTTATCGTAAGGTAGTAGCTTTTCAACCTGATCAGGTTGTAATAACAATTCAATATCGAAGTATTCTGCCCAAAAATCTCTTGGCTCATCAGGTACTTTATGCCAAAAATCAATTGGACGATAAAAAATAAGTTTTGGCTTATCGCTACCATTTACCACTATCCAGCAATGTGGATTATCAATAACCGGTAGCCACGCTTTAAAATGGGGGTTAACTTTAAACGGGTAATACATATCATCTAAAAATTGGCGCTTAGCTTGGCCTGAATGAATGACTAATCCTTCTAACCCTTCTTGCTCACAAATAGTACGTGTACGCTGCTGCAATGTTGCAATATGTTCGGCGTATAAAACGGCTAATTTTTCCATAATAAACCCATCTGTTAAATTTAACTTGCTTTGAGTCTACCACTTATACACAAAGCGCTCAAAAAAGAGGGATACTTACTGTGTAAATATCCCTCTGTGGTTGTAGATTTATTTTTACTATCCGCCCATCGTCATTTCTAATATGGGGGCTAGAAGGTTTCCCTCCCGACCAAGGCGAGTATGATAAACCTGCCGATAAGCAAATACATTTTTTACATAATCTCGGGTTTCTCTGTAAGGAATAAGTTCAACCCATAGCTCAGCCGGCATTGCTTCTTCTGGTAACCAACGCTTAATACGATGATACCCAGCGTTATAAGATGCTGTAGCTAACACCTCATTGCCGTGGTTTTTCTTTTTTAAATACTGTAAATAACGAGTCCCGAGACGAATGTTGGTTTTTGGTTGATACAAACGACGATTAGAAACCGTGCCTTTATTAATATACTTTGCCGTACTCGGTAATAGCTGCATTAACCCGCGTGCATTTGCATGGGAGCGCGCATCAGGTGCAAATGAGCTTTCGCGACGTGCAATAGCAATACTCCAAGTTAGGTCAATTTTGCTTCGCTTGCTGTAACGCTCAAACATTTCTTGAAATGCAAAAGGGAAACGCAAATCCACATAATCCCATGCTTTTATTTTTGCTAAGGTGAATATAGTACTATCAAACCAATCCAGCTCGGCTGCAAGTACCGACGCAGCTAATTTTTCATCATCAGCTGAGGTATCAGTTAAATAATTCCACTCGCGTCGAGCAGCAGTAAAGCGCTCTAACTCATACAAGGCTTTGGCACGCTTAAAGCCCGGTGCGTTACTCACTCTTGTTACTAAAGCTTGATTTACATTAACGGGCAACTCATTTAAATCAACCGGTATGCCCAAACGCGCAGCGGCTAAAAAGCCGTAATAATCACGATTAGCGGCCACTTTAGTCCAAATTGCCTTGGCTTTTTCATGATCTGCGCGTTTGTCATAACTATAAGCAAGCCAATACTGTTGCCCTAAGCTAAGATTTTCTTTACCTGTAAAAAATGCCGCAATTCCCTCCCAATCTTGGGTTTTGAGTAGATTAGCTAACTGCCATTGCATTAATTTACGATCTTGGCGCTCTTTGGGTACTTTATTTAAATAGAAGCTAGCTTGGCTATGGCCGCTCGACGCCAATGAAAGCGCAAAGGTATAATATACATCCGCTTTTTCATCATCAGTGTAATCAAATAACCCCTCAATTTTTTGCCATGCCTTTAATGCCAACTCTTTATCACGCCAAATTAAACGCTTAATACCATAAAGCGCTATTTCACCCTCTTTCACTGTTTTGCGCTTATAACGGTATAACCCCGCCGCTGCACTTGGGTCACGTCTTACTTTTGAGTATAAATCGGCTAAGTAGCGCTCATTGGCTGGCAACAATGTTTTTAAATAAGGCAGTAAACGATAAGACCCACCTTGTGCCGCTAAAGTGACTCGTTGCCAAACAACATCGGGCGTTAAATAACCATTTTGACGCCAGCGTTTAAAAAGGCCATCACATTCACTTGGCTGCGACTCACCCACTGTCCATAAGTCGGTTACCTGATTGAGTATTGCTTTTTTAGGCGCACCAAGATCAAGCTGAAAAGTAAGGTGGGTACAAGTAAGCTCACTGTCAGAGGTTTCACGGTAGTTTTTAATAAACGCTGCTTTTTGATTTCTGCGTTTTAAATAGTTTAACCATGCTTTACGCACTGGCCACTCTAATGGCGTATGTTCATAAACAGTGAGAAAATTTTCTATCTCTGTTTGATGGGCTAAGCTGGGGTAACGTTCCCAATAGGCTTTTTCAACATACGGTTTAAGCGGATGAGACAATGAATCCACCGCTTCTTTAAAATTTTGATAATTGCCATAGCGCGCCTGTTTTTCAGCGTCTAAAAATGCATCAATATCAGTTTTCGCGTTGGCAGAGGGGAAAGAGAAAAATAGAGTCGCTGCCGCTACGCTTAATAAGTATTTTTTCATAATGTCCTTTAGGGCATAGTAACCTTCAAGGCTGACGAAGTGTGGCGAAGAGTAAGTAAACAACAGCACATACACAGCTGTACTATTTATTCTAATAAAACCCAAGCTATGAACACTAAGACAGCGCAATAAAATGAATAAAGAAAACTTTCAAACCCACCTTAGCACCAAACCAGCTATATTTTAACCAGACGTTTGTAACCAAGATAAATTTTTCGTTGCATTTTTAATTTAAAGCAAGCACACTGGTCTGAATATGAACTCATCGTACCAGTCTTAGTTCATCAACTAGGGAGAATAATAATGTTATATAAAA
This sequence comes from Pseudoalteromonas sp. SD03, assembly GCF_040937955.1. Taxonomy (NCBI): domain Bacteria; kingdom Pseudomonadati; phylum Pseudomonadota; class Gammaproteobacteria; order Alteromonadales; family Pseudoalteromonadaceae; genus Pseudoalteromonas; species Pseudoalteromonas sp. SD03. The sequence continues at coordinate 13,704 of NZ_CP162514.1, read as the reverse complement.
GCGATTCCTTTGAAGTTAGCTTCGTGAAGGAAAACATCGCCGAGTTTAAGTTTTGTGCTACAGGTTCTGTAAACACATTATCTCAACAAACTCTTTCAGATTGCGCGGCAGCATTAAAAGAATTAGCCGCTAACGCTGATATTAAAGGCATGATTTTTACCAGTGATAAAGACCACTTTATTATTGGTGCAGATATCTTCGAATTTTTACCTACTTTTACTAAACCTGAAGCAGAATTAGTAACGTGGATCAAAAATGCAACTGACGTTTTTGATGCAATTGAAGATTTACCATTTCCAACACTAAGTGTTATAAACGGCTTGGCGCTTGGCGGCGGCTGTGAGTGGGCACTTGCTACCGATTATCGTGTTGCAAGTGACTCAGCAAAAATGGGTTTACCAGAAGTTAAATTAGGCATAATGCCTGGATTTGGCGGCACAGTGCGCCTTCCGCGCATTATTGGCGCCGATAACGCGATGATGTGGATCACCACAGGTAACGAAAATCGCGCAGCTGATGCCCTTAAAGTAGGTGCGTTTGACGCAGTAGTTAGTGCCAACAAACTACAAGAGTCAAGTATAGCAACATTAGAATTAGCGATTGCTGGCAAGCTAGATTGGCAAGCAAAACGCGCTGTAAAATTACAACCGCTTAAATTAAACCGTGTTGAGCAAGGCATGAGCTTTGCAATGGCAGAAGGTATGGTAATGGGTAAAACCAAAGGCCACTATCCTGCTCCAGTTATGGCCGTTCGCACTATTAAAGCGGCAGCAAACTGCTCACGCGCCGAAGCAATGGCAATTGAAAATGCCAACTTTGCAAAGCTTGCTCGTACCAACGAAGCAGCCGCGCAAACAGGTATCTTTTTAGCGGATCAATACATTAAAGGTAAAGCACGTAAATTTGCTAAGCACAGCGATGTAGAAATTAAACAAGCTGCTGTATTAGGCGCAGGTATTATGGGCGGCGGTATTGCATACCAATCTGCTTATAAAGGTACACCAATCATAATGAAAGACATCCAACAGGATGCACTTGATTTAGGTATGGGTGAAGCGTCTAAGCTATTAGGTGCAAAAGTTAAGCGCGGCCACATGCCGATGGAAAAAATGCTAGCAACGCTTAGCAAAATCAAACCAACGCTTAACGATGCAGACCTACAAAACGCCAATATTATTGTTGAAGCGGTAGTAGAGAACCCTAAAGTGAAGCAAGCCGTACTTGCTGATCTTGAAAAGAATATGCCAGAAGGCACTGTGCTCACGTCAAATACATCGACTATTTGTATTGACCTACTTGCAGAAGCACTTGAAAAACCAGAAAACTTCTGTGGTATGCACTTTTTCAACCCAGTACCAAAAATGCCATTAGTAGAAATTATCCGTGGTGCAAAAACCTCAGATAAAACCATTAATGCCGTGGTTGATTACGCACTTAAACTAGGTAAATCGCCGATTGTTGTTAACGATTGCCCAGGCTTTTTTGTAAACCGTGTTTTATTCCCTTACTTTGCAGGCTTTAGCAAATTAGTGGTTGAAGGCGCTAACTTTGCAAAAGTAGATAAAGTCATGGAAAACGTATTTGGCTGGCCTATGGGTCCGGCTTACCTACTTGATGTAGTCGGTATTGATACTGCTTTCCATTGTACTGGCGTAATGGCAGACGGCTTCCCTGAACGTATGGCACGTGCAGAGAAAGATCCAGTGACTGTTTTTGCTAACGAAAAACGTTTTGGTCAAAAGAACAAAGCAGGTTTTTACAAGTATGAAACAGACCGTCGCGGTCGTCTTAAAAAATCGCATGACCAAACAGCGATTGAACTACTTGCACCAATTACAGACGCACCAAAAGAATTTGATAAACAAGAAATCATTGACCGTTGTATGATCCCAATGATCAACGAAGTGCTACTTTGCTTACAAGAAGGCATTGTTGCTTCTCCTCAAGAAGCTGATATGGCACTTGTATACGGTGTTGGTTTCCCTCCATTTAGAGGCGGCGCGTTCCGTTACTTAGATCAAACAGGTTTAGCTAACTTTGTTGCAGCAGCAGACAAATACGCTCACCTAGGTGCGATTTACCAAGTATCAGAGCAAACTCGCAAGTGGGCTGAAGAAGGCCGTGTTTTCTATAAGGTGGAAGGTTAATATCATGAATAATCCAGTAATTGTAGATTGTATCCGCACACCAATGGGTCGCTCAAAAGGCGGCGTATTTAAAAACAAACGTGCGGAAGACTTAAGCGCTCATTTAATGAAAGGCTTATTAGAACGTAATCCAGCAGTTGACCCTGCGTCAATTGACGATATTTATTGGGGTTGTGTACAGCAAACTTTAGAGCAAGGCTTTAACGTTGCACGTAACGCATCTCTACTTGCAGGCATTCCACATTCAGTGCCAGCAACCACAGTGAACCGTTTATGTGGCTCATCAATGCAAGCATTGCATGACGCTGCTCGCGCTATTATGACTGGCGCTGGTGATACTTACCTAATTGGTGGTGTTGAACACATGGGCCACGTACCTATGACTCACGGTAACGACTTTCACCCAGGCTTAGCTACATCAATTGCACAAGCATCTGGCTCTATGGGTTTAACTGCTGAGTACCTTGCTACTATTCACGGTATTAGCCGTGAGCAACAAGATGAGTTTGCTTACCGCTCGCATCAACGTGCACATGCTGCAACAGTTGAAGGGCGTTTCCGCCGCGAAATTTTAGCAATGGAAGGTCACGATGCTGACGGTTCACTTATCCTTGTTGAAGATGATGAAGTAATTCGCCCTGAAACAACGGTTGAAGGTTTATCGCAGCTGCGTCCAGTATTTAACCCTGCTACGGGTTCTGTTACAGCGGGCACATCTTCAGCACTTTCTGATGGCGCATCAGCTATGTTAGTGATGAGCGAAGAAAAAGCAAAAGAACTTGGCTTACCAATTCGTGCATATATTCGCGCGATGGCCGTTGCCGGTTGCGATCCATCAATCATGGGTTACGGCCCAGTACCAGCAAGTAAAAAAGCATTGGCACAAGCTGGTATTACTATTGATGACATCGATGTTGCTGAACTTAACGAAGCATTCGCAGCACAATCATTACCCGTACTTAAAGACTTAGGTTTAGCGGATGTGGTTGACGAAAAAGTGAATTTAAATGGCGGCGCTATCGCACTGGGTCACCCGCTGGGTTGTTCGGGTTCGCGTATTAGCACCTCACTTATTCACTTAATGGAAGACAATAACGCAAAATACGGTTTAGCGACTATGTGTATTGGTTTAGGCCAAGGTATTGCTACTGTATTTGAACGTGTTCAAGACTAATTAGTTTTTAACATGTAAAACCATCTTGGTGATTAAAAGGCGAACTAGCGCAAGTTAGTTCGCCTTTTTTATGCCACCCGCTTTTGCAGGTTTAAAATGAATAATGTGATCGGGTGCATTAAATTTATCTCAGATTATCTATTAATAAGTTGAGCTGTTTTGTTATACGTAAAATAGTTAACCAACAGCTTTATTTGCGCTAAACTACCGACCTAACCAAGCCACGACTATTTTTACAGGTAATTTTTATGAGCTTTGATAACCCCGATCACCAATTAGATGCTATCGGCCTTCGCTGCCCAGAACCTGTGATGATGGTACGCGCTGCAATTCGCAAAATGAGCGAGGGTGAAACACTGCTTATTATTGCCGACGACCCCTCAACTACCCGTGATATACCCAGCTTTTGTACGTTCATGGATCACACGCTAGTGGCTAAAGAAGTTGAAGAGTCACCATATAGATATGTGGTGAAGAAAGGGTTGTAAAGCTATCAGCTATCAGCTATCAGCTATCAGCTATCAGCTATCAGCTATCAGCTATCAGCTATCAGCTATCAGCTATCAGCTATCAGCTATCAGCTATCAGCTATCAGCTATCAGCTCAAAATTAAAAAAACCGTGTTTGTTAAATCAAGCACGGTTTTTTATTTTATCTTTAAACTAACGACTTACAGCTTTTACTTCTTCGTTATCGTCACTTGCGGCTCATCGTAGTCACTAAAATCAATGCTGACTATGTAGGAGCCTTTAATCGCTGGTGTGTAGCTAAAGTAATTATAAATGGTATTACAGTCGGCGCGTGTTGATTGGCCGAGTGTTAGGCTTTGCCCTGATGGCTGTGAATCGCTGTAGCCACAGTTAAAACCTTCACTAAAATCCGCATCGGCTATTTTAAATTCGTACACTTTGCCTGGGGTCGAAAACCTAACTTGGGCTTGGTAAAGCGCAGGGCCAACTTGTTTAAATTGATATTGAGGTTCGGCATCCCATAATGTGAAGTCCCCTCTTAAATAAATACTGCGATCCAATTCTTGCTGCGGCAACACGTCGTTAATTGAAATTTGGCTGGTACAAGCACTCAATAAGCCCACTAAGGCTAACGTGAAAATGCGTTTCATTGGGAGCTTCATGGTGAATCCTCTATTAACTAATATAAATAAAACACTAAAAAGCCAGCATTATGCTGGCTTTTTTAATAGCTGTTAGCTGTTATTTTTGTAATACAGAAATATCTGCAATTTCTAAAAATAACCCACTTAACTGACTTAAAAGCGCAAGGCGGTTTTGCTTAACCGCTTCATCGTCGGCCATTACCATGACATTGTCAAAAAAGTTATCAACACTGTCACGAATGCCTGCTAATTGGCTTAATGCCTCTTGGTAGTTTCCATCGCTGTACAGTGGTGCTAAATCAGTGGCAAATTTTGCAACTTGCGTAGCCAATACTTTTTCTGCGTCGTCACTTAGTAAGCTCTGATCAACATCACCTTGCGTTGTAATGTTGTTTTTAGCCAGAATATTACTTACACGCTTATTAGCGGCTGCAAGCGATTCTGCGGCGTCTAGAGTGCGGAAATGGCTTACGGCTTTAACTCGTCGATCAAAATCAACAGGCTTCGTTGGACGGCGCGCAAGTACCGCTTGAATTACATCTACCTCAATGCCTTCATCTTGATACCAAGCACGGAAACGCCCTAGCATAAATTCGAATACATCGGTTGATACATTTAGGTTAGTCAGCTTTTCACCAAACAAGGTTTGCGACTTAGCAACCAGGTCTAAAATATCAAGTGGTAGCTGCTTTTCTACCATGATACGTAATGCACCAATAGCCGCACGACGAAGTGCAAATGGGTCTTTATCACCTTTTGGTGCTTGGCCTATACCAAAAATACCCACCAGCGTGTCAAACTTATCTGCAATAGCCACTGCACAGCTGATCAAACTCGTTGGTAAGTTATCGCCGGCAAAGCGTGGCATGTACTGCTCGTTTTGCGCAACAGCGACATCTTCAGCTTCACCGTCATGACGTGCGTAATGCATTCCCATTACACCTTGTACGTCGGTAAATTCCATCACCATTTCGGTCATTAAATCGGTTTTACTTAATAAGCCAGCACGCGCTGCTAGTGCTTTATCTGCACCTAGTTGCTCTGCAATGTAACCGGCAAGTTCACTGATACGCTGTGACTTATCTTTAAGTGTGCCCAACTGCTTTTGGAATAAAACGCTGTCTAGCGACTCAAGTCGGCTTTCAAGTGTTTTCTTTTTATCTGTTTCAAAGAAGAACTGCGCATCAGCTAAACGCGGGCGCACTACTTTTTCGTTACCAGAAATAACCACACTTGGATCTTTACTTTCGATGTTAGAAACAAACAAAAACTTATTTAAAAGTTTGCCGTTTTGATCTAATAACGGAAAGTATTTTTGATCGTCTTTCATGGTGTAAATAAGCGCTTCGGCTGGCACATCTAAAAATGCTTCTTCAAATGTAGCTGTTAGCGTTACTGGCCATTCAACCAATGAAGTAACTTCTTCAAGTAAATCTTCATCCATAGCAACTACGGCATTAACTGCTTTTGCTGCGTCTTCTATTTGAGCACGAATTTGTGCTTTACGCTGTTCGTAGTCAGCTATCACGTAAGCTGATTTAAGTACGTCAAACACATCATCAGCATGGTTAATGCTAATTTTTTCTGGATGATGAAAACGATGGCCTTGCAGTTGATTGCTCACTTGCTTACCCAGTATCTCACCTTCTATTAGCTCATTACCCAGTAAAATAGTGACTGTATGCACAGGGCGAATAAATTGTGTTTTATTCGCGCCCCAACGCATTGGTTTAGGAATAGGTAATTTAGCAAGCGCTTTACTAATTGCATCAGCCATTAGTAATTTGGTTTCTTGCCCTGCTACTTTAGCAATATGTAATAACCATGCGCCTTTATCGGTTTCGAGTGTTTGCGCATCTTTTACTTCAATTCCACAACCACGAGCCCAACCCATGGCTGCTTTGGTTGGGTTGCCCTCAGCGTCAAATGCCGCTTTAGTTGCTGGGCCGCGTTTTTCAACTTCTTTGTCTTGTTGTTTAGCGTCAAGTGCTTTTACTTGTAAACCTAAACGACGAGGCGATGCATACCAGCTCACACCTTGGTGAGCAAGTTCTAAGCTTTCAAGTTCTGCTGTTAAGTTTGCAGCAAAGGCTTCGGCTAATTTTCGAAGTGATTTTGGTGGCAATTCTTCGGTGCCAATTTCAACTAATAAATTTTCTGCTGACATGCTTACTTATCCTTACACAGCGGGAAACCAAGCGCTTCACGTGCATCGTAATAACTTTGTGCACACGCTTTTGATAATGCACGAACGCGTAAAATGTAACGTTGACGCTCGGTCACCGAAATAGCATGACGTGCGTCTAATAAGTTAAATGCGTGCGATGCTTTCATTACTTGCTCGTAGGCAGGTAATGGTAAGTTTGCTTCAATTAACTTTTGGCTTTCTGCTTCGCACTTATCAAACTGTGCAAATAAGTCTTCTACGTTTGCATGTTCAAAATTATAAGTAGACTGCTCTACTTCGTTTTGATGGAATACATCACCGTAGGTTACGCGCCCTAATGGACCGTCTGCCCATACTAAGTCGTAAATGCTATCTACGCCTTGAATATACATTGCTAAACGCTCTAGGCCGTAGGTAATTTCACCTGTGACCGGTGAGCATTCTAAGCCGCCCACCTGCTGGAAGTAGGTAAACTGGGTTACCTCCATGCCATTTAACCAAATTTCCCAGCCCAGTCCCCATGCACCCAGCGTTGGTGATTCCCAGTTATCTTCTACAAAGCGCACTTCGTGAGTGAGGGTATCAATACCCATCGCCGCTAAAGAGCCTAAATAAAGCTCTTGGATATTATCTGGAGATGGCTTTAACACCACTTGGAATTGGTAGTAATGTTGTAAGCGGTTTGGGTTTTCACCGTAACGACCATCGGTAGGTCGACGACACGGTTGAACGTAAGCGCTCGACATAGGCTCTGGGCCAATTGATTTTAAAAATGTTTGCGGGTGAAATGTCCCTGCGCCCACTTCCATGTCAAGTGGTTGAATAATGACACAGCCTTGCTGTGCCCAATAATCCTGTAAAGCCAGGATCAAACCTTGAAAGGTTTTAACGTCATATTTTTGCATATTTTGGCTTTTTACTATCTGAGAAGTAGCGTGAAAATTACCCTCAGTATACCTTGTGCACACTCAGGTTTTAAGCAGTTTGTGCAATTGAGAAAATAAAAAAGGAGCCTAAGGCTCCTTTTTTGTGATTAGCATAATTTAATTATACGTCTAAGTTAACCACACGCAGTGCATTCGTTTCTATGAACTCACGACGAGGCTCAACTTGATCGCCCATTAACGTGGCAAATAATTGATCCGCTGCAACAGCATCTTCAATCGTTACTTGCAACATACGGCGTGCGCTTGGATCCATGGTAGTTTCCCAAAGTTGATTTGGGTTCATTTCACCTAGTCCTTTATAGCGTTGAATATAGATCCCACGCTTAGATTCTGCGATCAACCATTCCAATGCATCCACAAAGTTATCAACAGGTTTTGTTTTTTCACCGCGTTGGATATAAGCACCCTCAGTGATGATATTAGCAATGTTTTTACCTGTTACAGCAATACGTTGGTAATCTCTTGAAGTGATAAAGTCATAATGAAGTACATGCGCTTTATCCACACCATGCTGACGAATATTCACAACAGGGTAATATAAATTACGCTCTGTATCGTGCTCTGTACCTGCGTGGAAAATAGTTGCATCTTCATCACGCGCAACTAAGTCATCAACAAGCTCTTTAGTCCAAGCAATTACCTTAGCCTCGTCTGAAAGGTCTTCTTTTTTCAGCTCGCTTTGGTAAATCAAACGGTTCATCACTGTGTTTGGATACTTACGCTTTAAGCGCTCGATAACTTTAACCGTGTTTTGGTAATCATGAACGATTGCTTCTAACGCTTCACCATCAACCGCTTCTGCACTATCACTCGTGTAAAGAGCAGCATTACTTAGCGCTAAAGATGTAAGGTAATCAACTAATGCAGGGTCATCTTTAATATAACGCTCTTGCTTACCTTTTTTCACTTTATAAAGAGGTGGCTGAGCAATATAAATGTAACCACGTTCAACAATTTCCGGCATTTGACGGTAGAAGAACGTTAGTAGCAAGGTACGAATGTGAGAGCCATCCACGTCGGCATCGGTCATGATGATGATACGGTGGTAACGTAGTTTTTCTGGGTTATATTCGTCACGGCCAATACCACAACCTAATGCAGTAATTAGCGTTGCCACTTCTTGTGAAGAAAGCATTTTATCAAAGCGTGCTTTTTCTACGTTTAAGATTTTACCTTTAAGCGGAAGAATCGCTTGATTCTTACGGTTACGACCCTGCTTGGCTGAACCGCCAGCTGAGTCACCCTCCACTATGTATAGTTCAGATTGGGCTGGATCTTTTTCTTGGCAATCAGCTAATTTACCTGGTAAACCAGCTAAGTCCATAGCGCCTTTACGACGTGTCATTTCACGCGCTTTACGCGCTGCTTCACGGGCGCGTGCTGCATCAATAATTTTGCCAACAACAATTTTTGCATCCAATGGGTTTTCCAATAAAAACTCAGTGAATTTTTCAGCCATTGCTTGCTCAACTGCCGACTTAACTTCGCTAGAAACTAGCTTGTCTTTTGTTTGTGATGAGAACTTTGGATCAGGTACTTTAACACTCACAACTGCAGTTAAGCCTTCACGTGCATCATCGCCCGTTGCATTACTGGTTGTTTTAGCTTTTTTGTTAAAGCCTTCTTTTTCCATGTAGTTATTAAGCGTACGCGTTAGCGCCGATCTAAAACCAGCTAAGTGAGTACCACCATCACGTTGAGGAATATTATTTGTGAAACAGTAAATGTTTTCTTGGAATGCATCATTCCACTGCATTGATACTTCTACACTAATACCATCTTCTTCACGTTCGTGAGTAAAATGGAATACCCCTTTATGCACTGGTGTTTTATTGCGGTTTAGGTATTCAACGAATGCTCTGATACCGCCTTCGTACTTAAAGTGGTCGCTTTTATTTTCTTCGCGCTCATCGCTTAATATGATACTTACACCTGAATTCAAAAACGACAGCTCGCGTAAACGCTTTGCCAAAATATCGTAATGAAAATCAAGGTTAGTGAACGTTTCGCCACTTGGCCAAAAACGAATTTCAGTACCATTTGTTTCAGAATCACCAATTACAGCTAGTGGTGCATCAGGTACACCCATAGTGTAAAACTGCTCATGAAGTTTACCTTCACGACGAATGGTTAGTTTTAATTTTTCTGATAATGCATTTACTACCGATACACCAACACCGTGTAAGCCACCTGATACTTTATAAGAGTTATCATCAAACTTACCACCGGCGTGTAGTACCGTCATAATTACTTCAGCTGCAGATACACCTTCTTCTTCATGTATAGAAGTAGGAATACCACGGCCGTTATCTCTTACAGATACCGAACCGTCTAAGTGAATAGTGACATAAATATCATCACAGTGACCCGCTAAGGCCTCATCGATAGAGTTATCAACGACCTCAAACACCATGTGGTGTAAGCCCGTACCATCATCGGTGTCCCCTATATACATACCAGGACGCTTTCTTACTGCATCTAATCCTTTAAGTACTTTAATACTCGACGAATCATAATTCTCAGACATGGTTAATCCCACTTATCTTGTTATTAGGTTGCCATGTTTCACGTGGAACATTTTTAGTTCTCGTTGCATGGGTTCCACCACAGCAGAAATACTTTCAGATAAAATTGAAGAAATAAATATTTGAGAACTACAGTGAGTCAATAACTGGCCCACTTTCTCTTTTGTATCTTCGCTTAGTTCTGAAGGTAGATCATCTATTAGCAATATAGATTGCTTATCTGTCTCTGACTCAATTAAGCTATTTTGCGTTACTTTTAACGCATACAACAATAACTTTAATTGCCCGCGTGAGAATACATTCTCAACACTGCTGCCAGCGACACTAAAACTAAAATCAGCCTTATGAGGGCCTTTACTTGTAAAGCCTTGGCGAGAATCTCGCTCAAAACTTTGCTCTAACGCATCACAAAGAGATTCACTCTCTTTCCAGCCCGCATTGAAGCTAATTTCTAAATCGCGTATTAGCGTTAATTCTGCACACATTTTATCAAAAAATTGCTGCTTAAACCTAGTTATATACGCGATTCTTAATTTATTTATTTGTTCTGCCAGTCTAACAAATTCTTTGTCCCAAAACTTGATTTGGTCAAAATAATTCTTAGGCTTAGATTTTAATAAGGCGTTGCGTTGTTTAAGCACTTTATTAAACGATTGCCATAAGAAAAAAAACTCATGTTCCACGTGGAACAAACCTAAGTCTAAAAACTTTCTGCGCTCCTTAGGACCGCCAAAAAATAGTGAGTAGCTTTCTGGTGTTATTATTTGTACCGGCATTAACTGGGCAAGTTCAGATACTTTTCGACTCGCCTTACCCTGGATTTTTAAATTGGTTTCACCCGCTTGGGTTTTACTAATACCAATAGGGATAGATAAATCGTATAACGCTTTGCGGCCATGAATAACAAACTGATCTTGCTGGTGTGCAATAATACTTTTATGTTTAGAAGTTCGAAAAGATTTGCCGTGAGAAAGGTAATATATAGCCTCTAAAAGGCTGGTTTTTCCGCTGCCGTTTTCACCATAAATTATATTAACGCCATTAACTGGTTCTAGCGTCAGCGCCTCAATATTACGAAAATATTTGAGGCTCAAATGACTTAAGCTCATTATGTATTTATAATCTTATAAACGCATAGGCATAACGACGTACATCGCTTCTTCATCGCCAGCACCTTCGATTAGTGCACTGCTATTTGAATCGGCAAGTGTAAATAACACATCTTCAGTTTTTAATGTATTTAATACATCAAGCACGTAAGACACATTAAACCCTATTTCTAGGTCATCGCCCTCGTACATTACTTCAACCACTTCTTCCGCTTGTTCTTGCTCTGGGTTGTTAGCCGTAATTTTTAATAAACCGTTTGATAAATTTAAACGTACACCACGAAACTTTTCGTTCGATAAAATCGATACGCGTTGAAATGCATTACGTAACCATTCTCTGTTTGCTGTAATAACTTTATCGCCACCGCGTGGTAAAACACGACGGTAATCAGGGAAACGGCCATCAACTAATTTACTCGTAAACGTAAATTCAATATCAATTATACGAATGTGGTTAGCACCAAACTGAATAGTCACTAACTCTTGGTCGGCCACCATTAGGCGCATAATTTCTTGCACGCCTTTGCGCGGTATAATTAATTGGCGCTGTGTATTTAATGACTGACCTAGTTGCTTTTGTGCAATCGCTAAACGGTGCCCATCAGTAGCGACTGTTTTTATATCGCTGTTATCAACTTCAAACGACATGCCGTTTAAGTAATAACGCACATCTTGGTTTGCCATTGAAAAGTGCGTGCTTTCAAGTAATTTACGCAACTCTAAACGCGTTAGTTGAAACTCAACCTCACCATCCCACTGCTCTAAATTAGGAAAATCTTCAGCAGCTAAAGTGGTCAATGAAAAACGACTTTTACCACTGGTTAAAAGTAGCTGATGGTCTTGCAAGCTTAAAGTAAGATCAGAACCATCCGGTAAACTTTTACAAATATCGAGTAATTTTTTAGCCGGTAATGTGAGCTTGGTATCGGCAACATCATCACCTACAAACACGCTCGCCACTAATTCAATTTCAAGGTCGGTCCCTGTCATTGAAAGCTGGCCATTTTCTACCACGAGTAATACGTTAGATAAAATAGGTAACGTATGCTTACGCTCTATGGCACCCGATACTTGCACCAATGGTTTTAAAAATTGTTCTCTTGATATTGTTATTTGCATAATAAAGTCAGCCCTAAGATGACAATGTTCTTATTAAATTTTGGTAATCTTCTTTAATCTCGTGGCTTTCGTCACGTAATGATTTAACTTTGCGACACGCGTGCAGTACTGTTGTATGGTCACGCCCACCAAAGGCATCCCCAATCTCAGGTAAGCTGTGATTAGTGAGTTCTTTAGATAATGCCATGGCAACTTGGCGCGGCCTTGCTATAGAGCGACTGCGGCGCTTAGACAGTAAATCAGACACACGTATTCTATAGTATTCTGCTACCGTACGTTGAATATTGTCTATGGTGACTAGTTTATCTTGCAGTGCGAGTAAATCACGCAGTGCTTCTTTTACAAAGTCGATAGAAATTGGGCGGCCGGTAAAGTTTGCATTAGCAATTACACGGTTTAAAGCCCCTTCAAGTTCACGTACGTTTGAACGTAATTTTTTAGCGATAAAAAATGCCACTTCATGCGGTAAATTAATTTTACTTTGCTGGGCTTTTTTCATCAAAATGGCAACGCGTGTTTCAAGCTCTGGCGGCTCAATCGCGATAGTTAATCCCCAACCAAAACGAGATTTAAGGCGATCTTCAACCCCTTCTATCTCTTTAGGATAACGGTCAGAGGTTAAAATAATTTGCTGGTTACCTTCTAATAATGCATTAAAGGTATGAAAGAACTCTTCTTGTGAACGTTCTTTATTAGCAAAAAATTGAATGTCATCAATCATGAGTGCATCAACACTGCGGTAATAACGCTTAAACTCTTCGATAGCATTATTTTGCAGTGCTTTAACCATGTCTTGCACAAAGCGTTCTGAATGCATGTAGACAATTTTAGCATCTGGCTTATTGGCCATAATACCGTTGCCTACCGCATGTAATAAATGCGTTTTACCTAAGCCCGTACCACCGTAAATAAAAACAGGATTAAATGCAGAGCCAGGATTATCTGCTACCTGAGTGGCAGCCGCTTTTGCTAATTGATTAGATTTACCCTCAACAAAACTGTCAAAGGTATAGTTTTCTTTAATGTTTGATTTATAACCCGATTTAGGAGCGGGCTCAACAACTGGTTTTTGTTCTCGAGGTTGTTGTTTTGCCGTTGCTTGCGTACTTGGTGCTGATTGTGTTTCAACTACCGGCGCAGCTTGTGCATTTAATAGCGGCTTGCTGCCTACATCAAAGCGTAATTCAGGGGCTTCTACACCACAAATTTCAACCAGTAACTCATTTATTCTATTTAGGTATTTTTCTCTTACCCAATCAAGTACAAAACGATTAGGCGCATAAATCGTCAAGGTATCTTCGGTACTTTCTGCTTGAAGTGGTCTGACCCACATACTAAATTGCTGCGAAGGCAATTCATCTTGCAATACATATAAACAACTTTGCCAAACCGACAGATACAC